>NZ_VHQI01000001.1 GCF_006517625.1 Mixta tenebrionis
AACGTGGCGGGCAATGAAACCACTACCGTGGAGCAGGACCGCACCGAGACCGTCAACGGTAATGAAACTATCACCGTTGCTGGAAACCGTACCGAGACGGTATCGGGCGATGAGACGCTCTCCATCAGCGGCAACCGTAGCGCAACCGTTAGCCAGAATGAAACGCTACAGATTACCGGCAGTCGAACGACTACGGTAGACGTGGACGATACGGAGACCGTTACGGGCAACCGTACTCTCAACGTTGGTGGTAATGAAACCCATCAGATAACGGGTACTCAGGATATTACGGTTGATGGCGCAAGGACGGATACGGTCAACGGCGATGTCACCACCACCTTTACCGGCGCGCTGGAAGAGACGGTAGCGAAGTCGATGGCCTCGCATATCGTCGGTACGCAAAGCGAAACCGTAGATGGAGCAAAAAGCACCACGGTCGGTGCCGGACATCAGCTGGTCATTAACGCAGGGGGACAGCTGATTGACGTCACCGGCGATCAGCAGCTGCTGGCGTCGGGCAATACGTTAATTGATTCCGGTGCCGCATTAAGCGTGAGCGCGGTGTCCTCAATCAGCCTGACCTGCGGAAGCGCCAGCATAACGCTGGAAAGCAACGGCAACATTACCCTCAAAGGCGTGAATATTTCGTCCACAGCGTCAGGAAACCACAACGTTTCGGGCAATGTCGTGACCTCAAGTTCTGCAGGCGATCACACCGTGTTAGGGGCGATCCTGAAACTTAATCCATAAGCGGATATGGCAATGCGAGAATGGAATCCCGTCGAGCAGCGTTTTGTGCTCGCCCATGAAGACTGGCTGAATTTTGCCCGCAATCGATCGGCCCGGCTGCTCTACTGGCGGGCGGATGAAGACGATCGTCAGATGGTCGAACTTTATCTGCAGGTGCGCGGAGAAGGTTCATGTACGCTGATCCCGCTTTCCCATCCCTTTCGTTCGGCAAATGAGTGGCTGGCTGAGGCTACCCGTGAGCTGATCGCCTATTATCAGGCGCGTCAGGAAGGTGCCCGGCAGCAGGGCATCGTTGCCGACTGGCAGCCGCCGCATAACCAGTATGACGGTGTCGTCGGCTTTTTTTCCGTCGCTCGCAGCCTGATGCAGCATCACCCGGATATTTTCCCCGGTCTGGTATTCGTCATTCAGCCCTCGCATTTTTTCGCGCCGCAGCAGTTTGTGGATGCGCTGGCCCAGCTGCTGTCGCATCCCTTTCTGACCTCGCCGGAGGGCGCACGCATTCGCTTTATCGTACCTGAAAGCGCTGTCACTCCGGCGCTGGATAAGTTGCTTCACCGCTTTCCTGCGCTTACCCAGACGATTAACGGTCGCTACCAGATGCGCAGAGTGCCGGGCGAAGTGGTTGCTAATGCTGGCGATCGCGGGCCGTCCGGCGAATTTCGACGCCTGTATGTGCAGCTGGGCGACACGCTGCGCAATAACGATATGGCGCGTATGGCGCAGCTCCGCCAGCAGATGCTGGATATTACTACTGAACAGGGGTGGCCCGATCAGGCGGCGGTGGTCTGCCTGACGGCCGGCGTGGCGCGGCTGAAGAGCGGGCAAATCCCGCAGGCGCAGGCTGAATATCGTCAGGCGTTACAGTACGCCCGCCAGGCTCAGGAAGTGAAAAATCCGGCCGGCGGCAAATTGATAGTCAATGCCCTGTTCGGTGAAGCCAGCGTGCTACTGAAAAATAATGAGCTGTTTAAGGCCGCCGCCTGTTATCAGGTCGCGGCAGAGCAGGCGCAGCAGGATCAAGACGGCATTCTGGCGGTGGAGGGCTGGCGCATGCGCGCCTGGTGTCTGGATAAAGTTGGTCAACTTGATGCCGCGCTGGACAGCGCCATGTCGGGGCTGGATGCCGGCCTGCTTATCGAGCCGGAAATGCGCGCGCACAGCGGTTTAATGCTGCTGATGCAGTGGCTGCCAGAACGGCTGGGCGTATTTAGCACGCGCCGCAAAAGCCTGCATCAGAAGCTGGCGCAGCTGTTTGGGGAGGAGTGGCAGCAGCACGTTGGGCGCCGGATGGAGCGCGCGGACAGGGAGGTCTGAGAGTGGCATTACTGGTAACGAAACATATCGATCCGGTAGTTGGGGTTGATGTGCACAGCGTCATTATCCCACCGGCTACCGCCCCCGTACCGGTGCCGCATCCACACGCCGGATTTGTGCTCGATCCACGTGAATATCTGAACGCCGTTAAGAACATGCTGGGCGATATGGCGCTCGATTTTATTGGCGATCGGGTAACGGAACTGGCAGAGGCAAACCCTGAACTGACGGCGCAGGTGATGAATACGGCCTCAGGCGTGATGGAACAGGCCGCTGGCGTGATGGAAAACGTCACTTCAAATCCGCTGGTAGCCACAGCGCTGGCGCTGAAAGAGAAAAAAGATGCGCTGATGAATGCGCTGGGCGCAAATATCGGCGCAGGCGGTGGCGGCGGAATAGTTGAAATTAATGGTTTGATGCGTACCACTGCGGGCACGCATACCCAGCATTTTCCAGGCCTGCATTTCCCGCTTGGCGCAACCTTTGCGCCGAACGATATCAATCCTTCGCGTGATGCTGAATCTTATATGGGCAGTAAAACGGTGCTGGCCAACAACGATCCGCTCTCCTTCGCGGTGTTACCCGCGCTGAGCTGTTGGATGAAAGGGTTGTCACCGGGAGAACATAACAGTGCGCACACCCAACGCCACTATCCTTCGCTGCCGACGGCAACGGTGCTGCCGATCCCGATGGGGAGGCCGGTTCTGGTGGGCGGTCCGCCGATACTTAATATGGTGGCGCTGCTTAAGGCATTGTGGGGAGCGTTTCGCGGTTCGAAACTGGCTAAGGCGCTGGCGGATAAGCTGGACCTGCCGTCAGGGTTCTTGCGCTGTACCGTGCTGGATGCCGAGCCGGTCAATTCCACTACCGGTGAAGTGGTGGTGGAGCAGAACGATTTCACCTTGCCCGGACGCCTGCCTTTTAACTGGGATCGTTACTACAATGGGCACCATACCGCAGCGGGTTCGCTGGGCGCGGCCTGGCAGACGCTGGCGGACTGTCGGCTGGAGGTGTTGCGTCATGGTCAGCTGATTGGCGTGGTGGCCTGTTTCCCGGAACGCAAAACCGCTTTCGATCATTTCCCGGTACTGGAAGGCGATGAAGGGGAAGAGAGAGACTGGCAGTGCAGCGATCGTCTGCAGCGCCGGGGAGATCTGCTGATACTCCAGACCCGCAACGGCGTGAGCTGGCACTTTCCGTTACCAGCCGACTGGCGGCAACGCCTGAGTGCGCTGCCGGACAGCGATGAAGCTATCAGGAATGGAAACTGGCAACCGAATGAGAAAAACACACTAAAGCTGCCGCTATCCTCGTTTCATGACCGTAATGATAACGCATGGTGCGCCAGTCGCGATGCCCAGGGAAGAATAATAACCTTTACGGAACGGTGCGGTAATACGCCTGGCGGCAGAGTGCTGCGCTTCGCTTATTCTGAATCCTGTTCGCAGGCGATTTCTGATATCAGCCTGTGGGTTGAGGGCAAAAAAGTACGCACCCTGGTGGGATATCGCTACGACGACCGTGGCGATATGGTCGCGGTGGAAGATGCAGCGGGCGTGCCCTATACCTTTGGCTATGAAGAAGGGCACCGTATGGTGCGCCATACCGATCGTAACGGTCTCTCTTTTTACTATAGCTGGCAGCTGCACGACGACGGCGTGATGCGCGTCACCCATGCCTGGGGCGATGAAGGGCTGTTTGACTACCGTTTTGAATATCACCTTCAGGATCGCACCACGCTGATTACCGATTCGCTGGGCCATACCTCCCGGCTGGAGTGTAACGTCCGTGGCTTTCCCATCAGCCGCACCAACGGCGCGGGGGAGACCTTCAGCTACCGCTACGACGCGGGCGGCCACACCGTCAGGGAAACCGATCCGCTGGGCCACAGCACGGAGTGGCGCTATGACGCGCTGGGTAATGAGGTGGCCCATATTCGCGCCGACTATACCCGGATAACCAGGAGCTTTAATTCAGAGGGGCTGCCGCTTACCGTCACCGACCCGCAGGGCGGCGTCTGGCAACAGGAGTTTGATGACAAAGGTAACCTGACGGTGCAGCAGACGCCAGAAGGGGTGATCACGCGCTATGACTATGACGCAGCCGGACAGCTGAACAAAGTCATACATCCTGACGGCGGCGTGACGCAGCTGGAGTACGATGATTATGGTTTCCTGCATCGCCTGACAGACCCGCTGCAGCGCACGCTGGTCTTCTCGCATGATACAGAAGGCAACCTGCTCAGCCGCCAGGAAGACGGCGATATCACCCGCTATCGCTACGACATTTGCGGTCGGCTGGTTAACGTTCAGCAGCCGGACGGACGTACCCTGGACTGTAACTACGACGCAGAAGGCAACCTGGTACGCTACAGCGATAATAACCGGCTGGTAACGCAATTCAGCTACTGCGGCCAGGGGTTTCTGAAATCCCGCACCGCGCCGGACGGCAGCACGGTGCGCTACCATTATGACACCGAGCAGCAGCTGATCGGCGTGGAAAATCAGCGCGGCGAACGCTGGGCGCTCAGGCGCGATGCCGCCGGACGTCTGACGCAGGAGATCGACTATCAGGGCGGCGTGCGCCGCTATCACTATAATCCGGCGGGGCATCTGACGCAGGCGACCGATCCGCTGGGCAATTTGCTGCAGGTTACCTGCGACAGGATGGGGCGTATCGTCAGCAAAACGCCGCAGGAAGGCCAGGAAGGCGGCGCGGAGCGATTCAGCTATGACGCCTTCGGCAGGTTAACGGAAGCCGTTAATGACACGGCGACCGTCAGCCGGCGCTACAGCGCCGACGGCTGGTTAACGGAGGAGTGGCAGCGCCAGAAAGATATCCTGTCGCAGCATGAATATCAGTGGCGGAATGGCCGCCTGGTCAGGCAGCACCAGCGCGTTTACGGCGCCGGCGGTCATGAACTGTTGCTGAATCAGGAGCAGCAGCTGGACTATGATGACGCGGGCAGGCTCAGCCGGCTGACGCCGGACGATTATACGCCGCTGGAATTTACCTGGGACGGACAACACCGGCTGAGCGAGCTACGCTGCAGCGATACGTTCAGCCAGCTGTTCAGCTATAACCGGCAGGGGTTGCTGAGCCGGCAGCGGGCGCGGGTAAAGGGGCGCGAGGCGGCGGTAACGGAATATGGCTATGATGAGCACAATCAGCTGGTTCAGCGCAGCGACAGTCTGGGCGGGGTGGACAGCTACCGCTACGATCCGCTGGGGCAGATAACAGCGCATACCGACCCAACCGGGCAGATAAGGCGCTACAGCTATGATGCCACCGGCAACCGCTTTCGGGTAACGGCGCAGCATGAAAAAGGTCGCGTGCTGGAACATGCAGACGGCGCGCGCTGGCATATGGACAATGCGGGACAGCTGCGGCTGCTCAGCCGCGGCGGGCATGAACAGCGGCTGGGCTGGGACGCTTACGGCAGGCTGCTGGCGCTGGTTAGCGAAAAGGGGCGCTGGCGTTACGGCTACGACGCGCTGGGACGCCGCCTGTATAAACAGGAGTACGATCCCGGCGGTCAGCAGCTGCTGAAAACCACCTGGTTCAGCTGGGACGACGACCGGCTGGCTGGCGAAGTGTGCCACGACAGGCGGCAGGCCCGGACGGAAGAGGCGACGCAGAGCCATCTGACGGTGCCGGAAAATGAATGGACGGCGCAGGCTTACCTTTATCACCCCGGCACCTTTGAGCCGCTGGTGATGCAGCTGTACCAGGCGGAGCCGGAGGCGGAACCCCTGCGTCGTCCCGGACGGCTGCTGCNTCAGGCGGAGCCGGAAGCGGAACCCCTGCGTCGCCCCGGACGGTTACTGCTCCGGAAAGAGGTGGAGAAGGCGCGGTTAAAGACGGACACGCTCTGTTTTTACCAGAACGATCCGAACGGTATGCCGCTGCGGCTGTGGAGCAGCGCGGGCGAGGTGGTGTGGTCAGCCCGTTACAGCGTAACGGGCAGGGCGCAGGTCAGCGAGTCGTCTGTGGTGAGCCAGCCGCTGCGGCTACAGGGGCAGTATTTTGATGAGGAGAGTGGTTTACATTACAACCGCTTCCGCTACTATGATCCCTGTGCGGGGATGTTTATCAGCCAGGACCCGATAGGNAGAAGGCGCGGTTAAAGGCGGATACGCTCTGTTTTTACCAGAACGATCCGAACGGTATGCCGCTGCGGCTGTGGAGCAGCGCGGGCGAGGTGGTGTGGTCAGCCCGTTACAGCGTAACGGGCAGGGCGCAGGTCAGCGAGTCGTCTGTGGTGAGCCAGCCGCTGCGGCTACAGGGGCAGTATTTTGATGAGGAGAGTGGTTTACATTACAACCGCTTCCGTTACTATGATCCCTGCGCGGGGATGTTTATCAGCCAGGACCCGATAGGGCTGGTTGGGGGGCTGAATCCATATCAGTACGGTCCGAATATCTTTAGATGGATCGACCCTTTAGGTCTCAAAACTAGCTATTCACAGAAATTACGAAATGCTGGTATACCACAACCCGCTGGTTTAACTAATCCTCATGGGCATCATATTGTATTTAAGGGTGAT
The DNA here is from genome assembly GCF_006517625.1 of Mixta tenebrionis. GTDB lineage: Bacteria > Pseudomonadota > Gammaproteobacteria > Enterobacterales > Enterobacteriaceae > Mixta > Mixta tenebrionis. Next base: position 6,614 of record NZ_VHQI01000001.1, read on the forward strand.
TTTCTGGTGACTCTAGAGAGCCATATGTGAATATTAGTAAGAATATACTCGGTAAATATGACATAGATCCTGTTAATGATCTCTCTAATTTAATGTGGGCTTCAAATGTTGAAGGTGTACATACAACTGAGAATGCTAAAAAAGTTGCGCTGGAATTGGTTAAAGCAGATAAAGAAATTGGTGCTGATCTTGAATCAGGGAAAATAAATAAAAAATGTGCCAAGTCAAAAATGCAAACTAGGCTTCAGTCAATTGGAAAATCAGTTTTCGGAGGATATTAAATTGGAAGATTTTTATATTGATTTTGAAAAAAAGCTGATTGAAGCTGTTGAAGGGGATTTTTTTAGTCTTTATAAAAAAATGTCCAATGAGGAAATTTATGTTGGAAGTTTGGTTGTTGATAGCGATCTGACAGGTTTTTTTCTTATATTCAACACAGTAGAGTATTTAAGAAAAAAAGATGAATCATTATCAAGAGACGATCAATTCAAAGAGTTTAGAGAAATTTTATCTCCTGATGAACTTAAGAAATTACTTGGAAATTATGATGGTAGTTTTAGAAGTACAAAGTGGATTCCTGATGAATGGGGATACGGGAATAATTCTCTAGATTTTAGTTTAGTAAATGAGATGAGTAGAAAGCTGTCAGAGAAAAGTAATTTGTTAGGTGATGATTTTTCTGATTTTGAAAAAAATTCATGAAATTATGATAGTGTCTTTATCTAAATTAAAAAAGACCATTTCTGATAACTCAATTGATAATATTTTTTTATTTATATCTATTTCAGATGATGAGAGAGCTAAATGTATTGAAAATGAGTCTGCAAAGATATTAAATTCAGAGAGTGAATATAACGAATTTATTAAACGTACAAATGGTTAATAATAGCTAGCAGGGAAGGGATTAAACCTTCCCTGCTATTTTATTGCCACCTTAAAACCACGTCCTGTGGACGTGGTTATCGCCCCGATTTTGGCTCTGCCTGTAAAAACCTGCCCATGTCAAACTTCTTATCCGTTGTCCCCACAACTGATAAGGAAATTCAACATGAGCAGGTTTTAAAGAACTTCCCACGTGCTGTGGCATTGTCAATACCATATAGTCTGGACGCCAAAGTGTCGCTTCAGGATATTAAAAGGAAATGTTGGTAAATAGGTTTACCGGCAACCCTGGATTTTGAGCGAACAGCTTAAAATCTAGATAGTTGAGTTAAATGTGCAGCTGGATCAGGTATATCTTTTGGTAAAGATCCTGCCGAAGCTATCAGTATCAGAAGTAATGGGTCATTTGAAAGGCAGAACAGCAATAAGGTTGTTCAGTAAGTTCCCGTACCTGCGTAAGCACAAATTATGGGGCAATCACTTTTGGGCCAAAGGATACTGCGTGGACACAGTCGGAGTAAATGCTGAAATGATTCGTAAATATGTAAAATACCAAGAGAAGCATGAAGTTGAAGATAAACAACTATCGCTTCATGAGGTGTGAAGAGAGGGCTCTAAGAGTCCGAACTTAGTACGCCCCTATGGGGCGAAGAATAAAGCCGCCTTCTATGAAGGCGGATTTTTACTATTCAATATCGGTTCAATTAGCTAAATTTTCTTGGCTTTTTATAGCAGATTTAAATAGAATATTATATATGCCAATGATAGAGCCTTCAAATAAACAACCGTAAGCAAATAGCCCCTCAGGAAGTGGTATCGCGATAACAGAACCTATTGGTATTTTTTTATAGCCATGTTAGGCGCTTTCTTCGCTTGGGTTAAAAAATAAATATGTACTTTCTTTGCGGTGTGTGGTAACGCAGGATATTACTTAACCGCATCAGCCTCCCCTTAATTTAAATTACCTGACAAGAGAGCCAGGAAAACCCTTAAAATTAAACAATGCTCCGCCCAGGTCTCTTTTCATTATCAACACAAAACCTTATCGCTCTTTTATCTGCCTCAAAGTCAATACAAAACTTTACCATTCTGTGATTCATTTCAAATTTTTTGCGCCTGTGCGGGTGGCGTTGTTATTGATGCTGGCTGATTGATGAACCATTTAGGTTAAATGTTATTTATTAGCATATACGAGCGCGCCAACAGCTAACTGGCGCAATCGTTTTTTAACATTTGTTAGATTGCTATTTATATAACAGGGCGGGAAGTTGTCGATCCTTTGCCCACAGGGATGTTATTTATGAAAAAAACCGCTATTGCCAGTATGCTGGCCGCTTTATATTTCAGTCAGCCGCTTTATGCGATGGAAAGCTATTTTGTCTATAGCCCGCAGGATAATCCGGTATTTCAGGTGCGCTTCTTTGACGTCGGCGATGGATTTTTTATGTCCGATGACGACGGGGAAGATACGCTGGCATCAACGTGGAATCTGAACCATCAGCAAAAAGAAAAAGTGCTACAGGCGCTGCGCTACTGGGCGCAGGTTATTACGCCAGCGCCAGGGCAGCCGTCCGCAATCATTAACGTTGGGACTGTCGATGACTACAATGCTTATGGCAATAGCTGCAGGAGTACGGCTGGGGACAGCTCGCTCACTCAGCTACAGGCCGCGCTCCAGGGGACAGATACGGCGGGACTTACTTTAGGCTCGCACGGGCAATTTGCTCTCGGCAAAATGGATTTTGACAGCGCAACCTATCTTCCATCCCAGATGCCGATCACAAGAGAGGTAGATCTGGTCAGCGTTGCCGTGCATGAACTGGCGCACGGGCTGGGCATCGATAGTGGAACAAGTGATTTATATGGAGAAAACTCTTTCACTCCCTTCTTCGTTAATGAACCGCTAAGCACATGGGCTGCACATCTGCGCGATGACAACGGCAATCCTGCTCGTCCAGGGCAGGCGATCCTTTGCACCGGCTGTAATAATCGCTGGGATCCGCAGGCCTTTGACGTACGGCAGGATAAAGGCTACTTCACCGGCAAACATGTCGATGAAGTGCTGGCAGGCGCCATGCCTGGCATTCCGGTAAGAATGCTGGGTAACTATGGCGAGCCGGACGATGATTATATGGGTCATATTGAGCTGAAAAACAGCCTGATGAGCCATCAGGTTTATCGCAATTACACTACCTTTATGGAAGCGGAGCTGGCGCTGCTGCAGGATCTCGGTTATCACATCGATCGCCGTAACTTCTTTGGCTACTCCCTGTACGGCGACGGGCAGACGCTGGTCAACCGGCACGGTTATTTCCAGCGTAACGCGCAGGGCGATGGCTACCTGGTTGGCCGTTACAATACGGCAGCGTTAGGGCTGGGTCTGCACGTTTACGGCAGCAACAACCGCATCTTCCAGCAGGCGGATCTGTTGACCAAAGGAGAAGGCGGCGCAGGTATTCGCGTTGATGGACAGAATAATACCCTGACTATCGAGCCCGGCACGCGGGTGTATGCCGATGGGCTGAACGGACGCGGCATTATGTTTAGCTACGGCAAAGATCATAATTTGATCCAGCGTGGCGATGTACAGGCTACCGGCGATTATGGTATCGCCCTTAGCTTTGACTTCGGTAGTAACCTGTTGGGTAATCTTGATGATTTTCGCGGCTCCTGGATACATGTTTATCAGGGGGAAATGGCTGAACTATTACCGGAGCTGACTGGCGCGCTGGCGAACAGCGTGGATATCAGCGGGCGCGTAGCGGGGAAAGCGGCGGCGATTTATATTTCCGGCAATGCGCTGGTGAGCAATATTAATCTGTTAAGCGGCGCGGCGCTGGAAGGGAATATTATCTCTGACTACAACTGGCAGGACGCTTACGGACGCCAGCTGCTGACGCAGCTAACCTTTGGACGGCTCGCCGATGCGCAGGGGCGCGCTACCGGGCAGGCCGATCCGGCTTTCCGGATGCGTTACCAGGGCGATATTACCGGCCTGAATAATCTGGATCTGCATCTCGACGGCGGCGTCACTTCGCTGAACGGCAGCCATCAGCTTCACAGCCTGACCATCGCCCCCGGCGCCGCGCTGGCAGGCAACAGCGATTACACCCTTAATTCGCTGGGGCGTTTTATTAATAACGGCGTGCTGACGCCGGGCAACTCGCTGGGCGCGATAACCGTTAACGGCGATTATCAGCAGGGCGACAGCGGTCAGCTGCTGCTGGAGTTTGACGGACGCGGCGAACACGATCGCCTGGCGGTTAACGGCGATGCCCGGCTGGCAGGTTCGCTGACGTTTGTTCCCCAGCGCGACTGGTATGCCACAGGCTGGCGGCTTGATGCGCAGGACTGGTTCACCAGCAGCAGTCAGAGCGGGGAGTTCGCCGCGGTTAGCGGGCTGCTGAATTCGCCGACGCTGGCGCTGGCGGTGCAGCCAGGCGAGGAAGGCGGCTGGCGGCTGTCAATGCAGCGCGCGAAAAATGCCTACAGCCAGTACGCTACCGATCGCAACGCGCAAAAGGTTGGCCGCGCGCTGGATCGTATTGCGCTGGCGGCGCGACATGATATTCAGCCGCTTTACCGCGCGCTGGATTTCTCCGCTGCGGACGGCAGCCAGATCGAGCATGCGCTGCATCAGCTCTCACCGGCCGCTTACGGTTCGCTGTTCGCCAGCTCGCTCTATCGCGAACGGCAGCTTACGCAGCTGGTTAACGCCCCCTGGATCAGCAACTCGCCGCAAGCTGAAGGCTGGCATGGCTTTGCTAAACCCTTTGGCGGCAGCTATCAGCAGCAGCGTCAGGACGGACGTGCAGGCTATCAGCTCAGCAGCTACGGCATGGCGATCGGCGCGGAAAAACGCAGCGAGCACTATCGCGACTGGATTTGGGGCCTGCACGCTGCGGTAGGGCACCAGTCGACGACGACGAAAGCGCCGGAAAATGGACGCGGTAAAACCAACGCCTTCGATCTCGGCATACAGACCCGCTATGCGGCTGATGAACAGGCGGGGCTCTATCTGTTCGGCAACGGCCGGCTTGGTATTGAAAAGGGTGAAATGCGTCGCCAAATCGGCGTTAGCGACTATCGCGCCAGCCATAACGCCAGCTGGACAGGCTGGAGCGGCGCGCTCAGCGCCGGCGGCGGCTACCGGCTGGCGCTAAACGATCGGTTTGATTTCGGACCTGTCGCCGCGTTGAATTACACCAGGGTGCAGCGTCCAGGATTAACCGAATCGGGCAGCGATGCCAGCCGGTTACGGCTGGACAGCAACCATGTCGACTCGCTGCGCAGCAGCCTCGGCGTCGGCGGACGCTGGCAATATCCGCTGTACCGCGGCGGTATGCTTAACAGCACGCTGCAGCTCAGCTGGCAGCATGAAATGCTGCCGACCACTACCACCCAAACCGCGCGCTTTGCCCGCTATCAACAGGCTTCTTTCAGCAGTAAAAACCGGACGGCGGGACGGGACGCGCTTGGCGTCAGGGCGGGCGTAGATTATCAGCTAAGCCCGACGATGACGCTGGGAGCCGGCGTGGACAGCGAACTGTCAGGAAAAGATTACCATGCGGTAAGCGGCAATCTCTCCGTGGCCTGGCGTTTCTGACAGGCAGCCTTCGCTGGCCGCGTAAGCGCGGTCAGCGACCTCTACGGCGGCTTCGCTTTTATCTGCGGGCCGCTGGCAACAACACTCCTGATACCGATCTTCATCGCATCCAAAACGCTGCCCACCGCTCTCCCAGGTTAAATCGGTTGCGGTCAGGCCCGGCACGCAGATAGCCACTTTTTAGCTGGGCTTCATAAGCTGCCGCGATCTGGCGCCTTTACCCACCACAATAGCAGCGCGCGCGGGCAGCAACTTAACCGGCGTCGCCCCTGCTATTGCGACGGCCGGAAGCAGCATCAACGCTGTTCATCACCCTGGGAGCGTGGTTAAGCAGACGGCTGGCCGCGACGGGTTGAAAATGAGCCATCATCCACTTTTCTGACGGACGGTAATATCGCGGTAACCTTTGTCCGGCAAGGATAACGGCGGGCGACGGCAGAGGCTAAACCGAAACAGTCAACTGCGGCTTGCGGCTGATTCAATAAGCGGCTGCGATCACAAAATTATGCAAAGGCAAACGAACGTAACGCTTTTTTTACGTTAGCAATAACATTGGGCGCTTTCCCCGGCGATCGGGCTAAAATTGAAGCCGCTGTTTAGCAAGCAATTAATTTGTGTCGCAACCTAATCGTAACATTTTTTACTATTTCTTTTTGTAAGTTGATCACCTCAGATAATCCGACTACGCTTACGGGAATTTGTCGCTTTGCTTCATTGCGTTTTCATTGATTCTGGCAAGGAATATGAACATGGCTTTAGGTGAGAAACAGACCCACGCCTCGCTGCGCGGTTGGGATGCGGAAAATCCAAAATTCTGGGCGCAAACCGGTAAAAAGATTGCACGACGAAATTTATGGATCTCCGTTTTTGCACTACTGCTGGCATTTTGCGTCTGGATGTTATTCAGCGCCGTAGCGGTAAACCTCAATAAAGTAGGCTTCAACTTCACTACCGATCAGCTGTTTCTGCTGACCGCGCTGCCCGCGCTTTCCGGCGCCATACTGCGCGTGCCTTACTCTTTCGCCGTGCCGCTGGTTGGCGGCCGGCAGTGGACGGCGATCAGCACCGCCATCCTGATTATTCCCTGCGTCTGGCTCGGCTTTGCCGTGCAGAATACCGCCACGCCCTACAGCGTATTTATCATTATTTCTCTGCTGTGCGGCTTTGCCGGGGCGAACTTCGCCTCCAGCATGGGCAATATCAGCTTCTTTTTCCCCAAGGCGCGGCAGGGCAGCGCGCTGGGGATCAACGGCGGGCTGGGCAACCTCGGCGTCAGCGTGATGCAGCTGGTTACCCCGGCGGTGATTACGCTGCCATTGTTCGTTTTTTTCGGCGTACAGGGCGTGACGCAGCCGGAGGGCAGCACGCTGTGGCTGGCTAACGCCGCCTGGATTTGGGTACCGCTGCTGGCGATCGCGGTGGTGGCCGCCTGGTTCGGCATGGATACGCTGGCGGGCGCGCAGGCCTCGCTGCGCGAGCAGCTGGTGGTGCTGAAGCGCGGCCATATGTGGCTGCTGAGCCTGCTCTATCTGGCTACCTTCGGTTCCTTTATCGGCTTTTCCGCCGGCTTCGCCATGCTGGCGAAAACGCAGTTTCCCGATGTGGATATTCTGCGGCTGGCCTTCTTCGGGCCGTTTCTGGGCGCGTTGGCGCGCTCGCTGGGCGGCATCGTTTCCGACCGGCTGGGCGGTATTCGCGTCACGCTGATCAACTTTATTCTGATGGCGCTGTTTACCCTGCTGTTGTTCTCCACGCTGCCGGAGCACGGCGCCGGCAGCTTTACCGCCTTTTATCTGGTGTTTATGGGGCTGTTCCTGACCGCCGGGCTGGGCAGCGGCTCCACCTTCCAGATGATCGCGGTGATTTTCCGCACCCTGACGCGTAAACGCGTGCTCGCCGGCGGCGGCAGCGAAGCGCAGGCGCAGCATATCGCCGCGACGGAAACCGCAGCGGCGCTCGGCTTTATCTCCGCCATCGGCGCCATTGGCGGCTTCTTTATTCCAAAAGCCTTCGGCACATCGTTAGCCATGACCGGTTCGCCGGTAGGCGCGATGAAAATCTTCCTGGTGTTTTACATCGTTTGCATTCTGGTGACCTGGCTGGTTTACGGGCGCCGTACTTCTGAACGCTAATCACAGCATGTTCTTTGGCCTGTTTTTCAGGCCCTTCAATTGAGCCATGTAATCGCAGGGGAAGCTCCTCTGCAAGGAGCGGGTAATGAGTAAACTGGTGGATAAGTTTCGCTATTTCAAACAGAAAAGCGATACATTCTCCGATGGGCACGGGCAGCTGATGAACAGCAACCGCGACTGGGAAGACAGTTATCGGCAGCGCTGGCAGTTTGATAAAATTGTACGCTCGACGCACGGCGTCAACTGTACCGGCTCCTGTAGCTGGAAGATTTACGTTAAGAACGGGCTGGTCACCTGGGAAACGCAGCAGACCGACTACCCGCGCACGCGGCCCGATCTGCCGAACCACGAGCCGCGCGGCTGTCCACGCGGCGCCAGTTATTCCTGGTATATTTACAGCGCCAACCGCCTGAAGTATCCGCTGGTGCGCCGCCGCCTGGTCGAACTGTGGCGCGAAGCGCTGGCGCAGCACGGCGATCCGGTGCTGGCATGGGATTCCATCGTCTCGGACCCGGAAAAGAGCCGCAGCTATAAGGAAGTTCGCGGCCACGGCGGTTTTATTCGCTCCAGCTGGCAGGAGCTGAACACGCTGATTGCCGCCGCCAATATCTGGACGATCAAACACTGCGGACCGGATCGCGTGGCGGGCTTTTCGCCGATCCCGGCGATGTCGATGATCTCCTATGCGGCGGGCACCCGCTACCTGTCGCTGATTGGCGCCACCAGCCTTAGCTTCTACGACTGGTATTGCGACCTGCCGCCCGCCTCGCCGATGACCTGGGGTGAACAGACCGACGTGCCGGAATCCGCCGACTGGTATAACTCCTCATATATTATCGCCTGGGGCTCCAACGTGCCGCAGACGCGTACTCCGGACGCCCACTTCTTCACCGAAGTGCGCTATAAGGGCACCAAAACCATCGCCATCAGCCCGGACTATTCAGAAGTAGCCAAGCTGTGCGACCAGTGGCTGTCGCCGAAACAGGGCACCGACAGCGCGCTGGCGATGGCGATGGGACATGTGATTCTGAAAGAGTTTCATCTGAATAACCCCAGCGACTATTTCCTTAACTATGCGCGCCGCTATACCGATATGCCGATGCTGGTGCTGCTGGAAGAGGATGAGAACGGCTATTACACCTCCGGTCGCCTGCTGCGCGCCGCCGATCTGAGCGATGCGCTGGGTGAAACCAATAACCCTGACTGGAAAACCGTCGCCTTCAGCGAAACGGGCGATTTGGTGGTGCCGAACGGCTCCGCCGGCTTCCGCTGGGGCGAAAAGGGCAAATGGAACCTGGAGCCGCTGGCGGCGGGCAATGAGGTAACGCTGCGCCTCAGCCTGATTGACGACCGCGACGCGGTGGTGCCGGTAGCCTTTCCTTACTACGGCGGCAATGAAAATCCTAACTTCCGCCACGTAAAACAGGATCCGATCCTGCTGCACCAGCTGCCGAGCAGGCAGATTACCCTGGCGGACGGCAGCGCGGGACGCGTAGTTACGGTTTACGATCTGCTGCTGGCTAACTACGGGCTGGATCGCGGGCTGGACGACGCCAACTGCGCGCAGAGCTACGACGATATCAAAGCCTACACTCCCGCCTGGGCGGAGCAGATCAGCGGCGTGCCGCGCAAAAATCTGGAGCAGATCGCGCGCGAGTTTGCCGAAACCGCGCACAAGACGCGCGGACGTTCGATGATTATCGTCGGCGCCGGTCTGAACCACTGGTATCACATGGATATGAACTACCGCGGGCTGATCAATATGCTGGTGTTCTGCGGCTGCGTCGGGCAAACCGGCGGCGGCTGGGCGCACTATGTCGGCCAGGAAAAACTTCGGCCGCAAACCGGCTGGATGCCGCTCGCCTTTGCGCTCGACTGGACGCGCCCGCCGCGCCAGATGAACAGCACCTCTTACTTTTACGCCCACGCCAGCCAGTGGCGCTTTGAGAAGCTGAGCATCAACGAACTGCTATCGCCAATTGCGCAGAAACAGCGCTTTACCGGCCAGCTAATCGATTTCAACGTGCGCGCCGAGCGTATGGGCTGGCTGCCATCGGCGCCGCAGCTCAATACCAACCCGCTGCGTATCGCCGGGCAGGCGGCGCAGGCGGGCCAGTCGCCGGTTGACTATACGGTGGCGGCGCTGAAAAGCGGCAAGCTGCGCTTCGCCTGCGAACAGCCGGATGAAGGCAACAACCATCCGCGCAACCTGTTTGTCTGGCGCTCCAACCTGCTTGGCTCCTCCGGTAAGGGGCATGAGTACCTGCTGAAATATCTGCTTGGCACCGACAGCGGCATTCAGGGCGAGGAGTGCATTGGCAAGGGCGATGCCATCCCGGAAGAGGTGGAGTGGCAGACCAAAGCGCTGGAGGGCAAGCTGGATCTGCTGGTGACGCTCGACTTCCGCATGTCCACCACCTGTCTGTTCTCCGACGTGGTGCTGCCGACCGCCTCCTGGTATGAGAAGGATGATATGAACACTACGGATATGCATCCGTTTATCCATCCGCTCTCCGCCGCTGTCGATCCGGTCTGGGAATCGCGCACCGACTGGGAGATCTATAAAGATATCGCCAAAACCTTCTCGAAGCTTTGCGTCGGCCATCTCGGCCAGGAGACGGACGTGGTGCTGCAACCAATCCAGCACGACTCGCCCGCTGAACTGGCGCAGCCCTACGATATTAAGGAGTGGCACAAGGGCGAGTGCGATCTGATCCCCGGCCAGACTGCGCCCAATATCATCACCATTGAGCGCGACTATCCCGCCACCTGGGAACGCTTTACTTCGGTCGGACCGCTGCTGGAGAAAATCGGCAACGGCGGTAAAGGCATCAACTGGCACACCGCCAGCGAAGTAGATCTGCTGCGCAAGCTGAATTACGTCAAGGCGGACGGCCCGGCGAAGGGGCAGCCGATGATTAACAGCGCTATCGACGCGGCAGAGATGATCCTGACGCTGGCGCCGGAAACCAACGGTCAGGTAGCGATGAAAGCCTGGGCGGCGCTGGGGGAAATTACCGGGCGCGAGCACACCCATCTGGCGCAGCGCAAGGAAGAGGAGAAGATCCGCTTCCGCGATATCCAGGCACAGCCGCGCAAAATCATCTCCAGCCCCACCTGGTCAGGCCTGGAAGATGAGCATGTCTCCTATAACGCCAGCTATACCAACGTGCATGAGCTGATTCCGTGGCGCACCATCTCCGGCCGTCAGCAGCTTTATCAGGATCACCCGTGGATGCGCGCCTTTGGCGAAAGCCTGGTTTCCTATCGTCCGCCGATCGATACGCGCAGCGTAACGCAGCTGGAGCATATTCCCTCCAACGGCTACCCGGAAAAGGCGCTCAACTTTCTGACGCCGCACCAGAAATGGGGCATTCACTCCACCTACAGTGAAAACCTGCTGATGCTGACCATGTCGCGCGGCGGGCCGATTATCTGGATGAGCGAGGATGACGCGCGCGATCTCGCCATTAAGGATAATGACTGGGTAGAGGTGTTTAACGCCAACGGCGCGCTGACCTGCCGCGCGGTGGTAAGCCAGCGCGTCAAGCCCGGCTCTACCATGATGTATCACGCGCAGGAGCGCATTACCAATATCCCCGGCTCGGAAGTGACCGGCATTCGCGGCGGTTTCCATAACTCCGTAACCCGTATCTGCCCGAAACCGACCCATATGATCGGCGGCTACGCCCATCTGGCCTACAGCTTTAACTATTACGGCACCGTCGGCTCCAACCGCGACGAGTTCATTATGATCCGCAAAATGAAAAACATTAACTGGCTGGACGGCGAAGGCCAGGACCAGGTGCAGGGGGAGACGAAATGAAGATACGTTCACAGGTCGGGATGGTGATGAATCTCGACAAATGCATTGGCTGTCATACCTGCTCCATCACCTGTAAAAACGTCTGGACCGGGCGCGAAGGGATGGAATACGCCTGGTTTAATAACGTGGAAACCAAGCCCGGCATCGGTTATCCCAAGGCCTGGGAAGATCAGGAAAAATGGAAGGGCGGCTGGATCCGTAAAATCAACGGCAAGCTGGAGCCGCGGCTGGGCGGCAAAGCGGGCGTGATGGCGAAAATTTTCGCCAATCCGGAAGTGCCGGGCATCGACGACTACTATGAGCCGTTCAGCTTTGACTACCAGCATCTGCACAACGCGGCGGAGGGTAAATATCAGCCCACCGCGCGCCCGCGTTCGCTGGTGAGCGGCAAACGCATGAACAAGGTGGAATGGGGCCCCAACTGGGAGGAGATCCTCGGCGGCGAATTCAGCATGCGCTCGCAGGACAGCAACTTTGTGGCGATGCAGAAGGAGATGTACGGCCAGTTTGAAAACACCTTTATGATGTATCTGCCGCGCCTGTGCGAGCACTGCCTGAACCCCAGCTGCGTGGCGACCTGTCCCAGCGGCGCCATCTACAAGCGCGAAGAGGATGGCATTGTGCTGATCGATCAGGATAAATGCCGCGGCTGGCGTCTCTGCATCAGCGGCTGCCCGTACAAAAAAATCTACTTCAACTGGAAAAGCGGCAAGTCAGAGAAGTGCATTTTTTGCTATCCGCGTATCGAATCGGGCATGCCGACCGTCTGTTCGGAAACCTGCGTAGGGCGTATCCGCTATCTGGGCGTGGTGCTGTATGACGCCGACCGCATCGCCGAGGCGGCGAGTACCGAACATGAAACCGATCTCTACGAGCGTCAGCTTGAGGTGTTCCTCGATCCTAACGACCCGGAAGTGATTGCCGAGGCGCTGGCGCAGGGCATCCCGGAGAATGTGCTGGAAGCGGCGCAGAAATCGCCGGTGTGGAAGCTGGCGATGGACTGGAAGCTGGCGTTGCCGCTGCATCCTGAATACCGCACGCTGCCGATGGTGTGGTATGTGCCGCCTTTGTCGCCGATTCAGTCAGTGGCGGATGCCGGCCAGCTGCCGAAAAGCAACGGCGTGCTGCCGGCGGTAGAGTCGCTGCGCATTCCGGTGCAGTACCTGGCGAACCTGCTGACCGCGGGCGATACCGCGCCGGTGCTGCGCGCGCTGAAGCGCATGATGGCGATGCGCCACTACAAACGCTCGCAGACGGTAGAGGGCGTGACCGATACGCGCGCCATCGAAGAGGTAGGGCTTAGCGTGGCGCAGGTTGAGGATATGTACCGCTATCTGGCGATCGCCAACTATGAAGATCGCTTCGTGATCCCCACCAGCCACCGCGAGCTGGCGGCGGACGCCTTTCCGGAGCGCAACGGCTGCGGCTTTACCTTCGGCGACGGCTGCCACGGCAGCGACAGCAAGTTTAACCTGTTTAACAGCCGCCGCATCGACGCCATCAACATCACCCACAAGGCGGAGGGCGAATAATGCAGATGCTGAAAGTCATTGCGCTGCTGCTGGAGTATCCGGAGCAGGAGCTGTGGGAGGATCGCGAAGCGCTGTGCGCGCTGGCGGCGGAGCAGACGCCGGCGCTGCGGGCCTTTGCCGATCGCTGGCTCGGCGGCAATTTACTCGATCGCCAGGCGGAGTGGTGCGAAACCTTCGATCGCGGCTGCGCCACCTCGCTGCTGCTGTTTGAGCACGTGCATGGCGAATCGCGCGATCGCGGCCAGGCGATGGTCGATCTGATGTCGCAGTATGAGCAGGCGGGCCTGCTGCTCAACTGCCGCGAGCTGCCGGATTATCTGCCGCTCTATCTGGAATATCTCAGCCTGCAGCCGCAGGAGGCGGCGCGCCAGGGGCTACAGGATGTCGCCCCAATCCTGGCGCTGATCGGCGGAAGGCTGCGCCAGCGCGAAAGCGCCTTCAGCCAGCTGTTTGACGTACTGCTCTCCTGGGCGGGCAGCCCGTTGCGCAGCAGCAGCGTCGCCGAACAGGTCAGCAAGGAGCCGCGCGATGATACCCGCGAAGCGCTCGATGCCGTCTGGGAAGAGGCGCAAATCAAGTTTATCGATGACCGGGCGCAGGGGTGTGGTGATACCTCGCCGGAAAAAGCGCATCAGCAGCGCTTCCAGCAGCAGCCCATACCGCAATATCTGGACTTGTCGGCCGGAGGTCCCAAATAATGCACTACCTGAACATCTTCTTTTTCGAAATCTATCCCTACCTGTGCGGAACGGTGTTTATCATCGGCAGCTGGCTGCGCTACGATTACGGGCAGTACACCTGGCGCGCCGGCTCCAGTCAGATGCTGGATAAAGGGAATTTTCGCCTCGCTTCCAATCTGTTCCATATCGGCATCATCGGCATCTTCTTCGGCCATCTGTTCGGCCTGCTGACGCCGCACTGGGTCTATGAGCCGTTTCTTGCCATCGCCACCAAGCAGAAGCTGGCGATGATCGCCGGCGGCGTATTCGGCCTGATGGCGCTGGTAGGCGGGCTGATGCTGCTGAAGCGTCGTTTGTTTAACCCGCGCATTCGCGCCACCTCTACCCGCGCCGATATCGTGATTCTGGGTATTCTGATGGTACAGCTGATTCTGGGGCTGACCTCGATTCTCTTCTCGCTGCGCCATATGGACGGCGTAGGGATGATGAAGCTGGTTGGCTGGGCGCAGTCGGTGGTGACTTTCCAGGGCAACGCCTCAACCTGGCTGGACGGCGTAGAGTGGATCTATCGCATCCATCTGGTGCTGGGTATGACGATCTTCCTGGTATTCCCGTTTACGCGCCTGGTGCATGTCTGGAGCGCGCCCTTTGAATACTTTACGCGCCGCTACCAGCTGGTACGCGCCCGCCGCTGAGGGACGTCAGGCAAAAAAAATCCGGCTCCGTGGCAATGGTACGGGGCCGGATGACGAAGAGGCGTCTACAGCAAAGGGTTACACAGGAACTCATTACTAAAATTAGACCAGATCTCTGAAAACGCAATGTCCACAAAATGATTAAGGGTAATAAACCTTTTTCCGCAAGGCTAACCGTAGTTAACCTGTTGTCGCCCGCCGATTTTTCTCTCATTACGCAATAAGCTATTAACCGCTGTTTACTGTACTCATCAAGGGGAAAAATTATGATGAACAGGAATTCATGAAGCGGAGTAATGAAATGGAGAGCACACCCCTTAAAACAAAAGTGTTTCTGAGCAGTGATAAACAGGATGGATTCGGCGTTACCTCGACAATTATCTATGGCGAGCAGGAGGCGATACTGGTCGACGCACAGTTTACGCTTGCTAATGCACACCGGCTGGTTGCCGAACTGCTGGAGCTGCAGCGCAACCTGACCACCATCTTTATTACCCACCTGCATCCCGACCACTATCTGGGAATTGAGGTAATTAAGCAGGTCTGGCCTGAGGCGCGGATTATCGCTTACCGGGAGATCGCGGATGAGATTAACGACGCCTGGGATTTCAAAATCGCCTGGTGGGGCAGAACCATACTGAAGAAAAACGGCGCCACGATAAAGTTTACCGCAGAGCGGCTGGAAGAGGAGGTGATCTGGCTGGAAGGACAGCCAATTGAGATCCCCGGCGTGATGTGCGGCGACTGTATTGAGATCGCGCCCTTATGGATACCCGCAACGCGTACGCTGATCGCTTCCGATCTGGTGTTTTCTGATTGTCACGTCTGGCTGGCGGATATGCGCACGCCGGAGCGGCTGCAAAAATGGCTGGCCTCCCTCGATCGGCTGGAGAAAATGAAACCTGAGACGGTGATCCCCGGTCACTCCTCATCCACGCTGCATCTGATGCCGTCCGCCATCAGCTTTACCCGCCGCTATATTCACGATTTCTTCAGACAGTTTGCCAAAGCGTCGGACGGCCGCGAGCTCCAGGAAAATATGGATCGTCTTTATCCGGAAATGCCGCTGCGCATCTGTCTGGAATACAGCTGCCGTATTCTGAAAGATCACTATGTCTGGCCCGGCGACTGGCCGCTGTCGCTGCGGGAAATGCCCGCGACGTTTTAGCCTGGGGCGGGGCACAGAGTGGCAAGCCGCTAAAAAAATGCTTCTCTACAATTCGCCAGGGTTTAACTTTACCGGAGGAAAAATGAATCCAGTTATTGATACATTGATTAATCATCGCAGCGATCGCAGCTATCTTGATAAAGCGATACCGGACGCGATTCTGGATAACATTATTCTTTCTGCTTACCGTGCGCCGACCTCTATTCATTCCCAGCAGGTTTCGGTTGTGGTTACACGCGATAAAGTCACGAAAGCGAAAATCGCCGAACTGGCCGGCGGCCAGCCATGGATTGCGCAGGCGCCGGTGTTTATCACCTTTGTTCTCGATATGCATAAATCACATGAGGCGATGAAGCTGATTAACGAACAGCAGATCGCTCATGAAAGTATCGAAAGCATTGTTTCCGGCAGCACCGACGTTGGCATCGCGCTGGCCTCGGCGATGGCGGCGGCGCGGGCGCAGGGACTTGGCGTGGTGCCGATTGGCGGCATCAGGAAAAATCCGCTGGCGTTTATCGAGCTGTTTGGCCTGCCGCCGCTGACCTTTCCGCTGGTGGGCCTGGCGCTGGGCTATGTCGATCGGCCGGCCGAGCTGAAACCGCGCCTGCCGCTCTCTACCTTCCGCCACGATGAAAAATATCAGACGGAGGGGATGGTGGAACAGATCGCCCGGTTCAGCGATGAGCTGGAGCAGCACTGGAGAACCATCGATCGTAACGGCGGCGAGAACTGGAGCCAGACCGTGACCAATTACTATAAGCACATCTATTTCCCGGAGGTGCTGCCTGCGCTGCTAAAACAGGGTTTCGGCAAAGATAAGTGATGTGCAATCTGCAACCGCACAATAAAACGGGGGCCGCAGCCTCCGTTTTTTCGTTAACCGCCGCTTAATCATTGATAAAGGCATAAACCGTTTTGAAAAAATCGCTGTCGGCGTCAGCCAGCGATGTCAGCAGGGAAAAATGATTATCATCGGCCACGGCGCAGAAACGCGCTTTCTCGCCCCGTTGCAGCAGCCGCTGCGCATATTCCTTTGAGTGACGCACCAGCTCAGGCAGTTCGCCGCCGCCAACGCACACCAAAGTCTCCATGCCTGGAGCGATATGCCTGACCGGGCTGAAGCGCTCAATCTCCTGCGACGTCAGGCGCAGTTTGTCATTCAGCCAGCACAGGCTGATGGGTAGTAAATCAACCAGCGCGCTGATGGGAATCGCTTTGGCAATGCGCCGATCGCTGCGGAATAGCGAAGTCAGATGGCCGCCCGCCGAGTGGCCGGCAAGATAAAGCGCGGAATGTTCAATATTTAGCGCGGCTTTGTTGGCGTCAATAAAGCTGATGGCCTGCGCAATTTCACCAACGATGCCGGTCATAGTCTGCTGCGGCGCCAGCGTATATTCAATCAGAATCACGTTAATACCGCGATCGAGAAACGGTCTGGCGATAAAGGCGAAATCCTCTTTATCACAGGCCTGCCAGTAGCCGCCATGAATAAAAAGCAAGGTTTTCCGGCCTGGTCCGGCGCCATAGAGTACGTCCAGCCGGGTGCGGGCGCTGTCTTGCTGCGGCGCGTAGCGAATATTACGCCGGTGCGCATACGCCGGCCAGATTTCTGCGCTCATGCTTTTGAAGCTGGTCAGCAGCGCCGGGAAATCGGCGACCGCCTGGCTATTATTGTAGGCGGCATCAAGCTGCGCCTTATCCATTCCTCTGTACTGCATAGTTCCTCCTGACATCTCTTATCGCCTGAGCGGCTTCCATGCCCATCATAGATCGGCCCGGCAGGACGGCAGCAGCATTGGGTGCTTTTAACATCAGAATGAGGGTTAAATTTTCCAGGAAAATATAATCATTAGCTAATAAATAGTTATAAGAAATAACCTTTTATTCATTTTATTAAAACATGGCTCACCCTATGATACCGGGAACCGTTGCGGCTGGCAGCGGCAGGGGAAGTTAGCGCCTTGTTTCTGTAGTTATTTATCGCCTGCTATACAGAGAACTTATGATTGTCTTAAGGGATATTCGCAAAGTATTTAACCCCGGCGCGGCAGCGATTACCGCGGTGGATGATGTTAACCTGACTATTGAGAAAGGGCAGATTTACGGCATTATCGGCTATAGCGGCGCCGGAAAAAGTACCCTGATTCGCATGTTTAACGGCCTGGAGCAGCCCAGTAGCGGCAGCGTTACCATTGACGGTCAGGATATTTCCGCCGCGCGCGGTGAAGCGCTGCGCCAGGCGCGGCTTAAGATCGGTATGGTATTTCAGCATTTCAATCTGCTCTGGTCGCGTACCGTCAGCGAGAATATCGCTTTCTCTATGCAGATCGCCGGCGTGCCGAAAGCGGAAATCACCGCGCGCGTAGCGGAGCTGATTGAACTGGTCGGGCTGAAAGGGCGCGAGAACGCCTGGCCCGCGCAGCTGTCGGGCGGACAAAAACAGCGCGTCGGCATCGCCCGCGCCCTGGCTAATCGTCCGGACCTGCTGCTGTGTGATGAAGCCACGTCGGCGCTCGATCCGCAAACCACCGACGCCATCCTCGATCTGCTGCTGGATATTAATCGCCGCTTTAAGCTCACCATCGTATTAATTACCCATGAGATGCATGTCGTTCGCAAAATTTGCGATCGCGTGGCGGTGATGGAGAACGGACGCGTGGTGGAAGAGGGCGAGGTACTGTCCGTTTTTACCCATCCGCAGCAGCCGATTACGCGCCAGTTTGTGCGTCAGGTCAGTCAGTTCAACGACGAACAAGACGATTTCGATCCGCAGCTGGCCGCCGAATTGCCCGGCGCCATTATCCGGCTGACCTTTCTCCAGAACAGTACGCACCAGCCGATCGTCGGCGAGCTGACTCTGCGTTACGGGCTGCCGTTTAACATTCTGCACGGCAAGATTACCCAGACGGCTCACGGGCGCTTTGGTCAGCTCTGGCTACAGGCGGCGACCTCGCCGGAACAGCTGGAAAGTATTCTGCGCGATCTGCAGCAACATCATATTGAGGCCGAGGTAGTAAAGCATGACTGAAACCCTTCTCCCGCATCTGAAATGGGAGCGGCTGTGGGCTGCCACCGGCGAAACGCTTTATATGACCGCTATCTCCGGCGCGGCGACCTTTGTACTGGGCATTTTACTGGGGCTGGCGCTGTTTTTAACCGCGCGCGACGGCCTGTTTCCCAACCGTAAGCTCTATAGCCTGATCTCAGTGCTGGTAAACGTGTTTCGCTCCATCCCGTTTATTATCCTGATCGTGCTGCTGATCCCCTTTACCAAAACGCTGGTAGGCACCATTCTCGGCGCGAACGCCGCGCTGCCGGCGCTGATTATTGGCGCCGCGCCGTTTTACGCCCGGCTGGTGGAGATCGCGCTGCGCGAGGTGGATAAAGGCGTAATAGAAGCGACCCGCGCTATGGGCGCCCGGCTGAGCACCCTGATATATCGCGTGCTGCTGGCGGAATCGTCGCCGGCGCTGGTTTCCGGCATTACCGTTACGCTGATCGCGCTGGTGAGCTACAGCGCAATGGCGGGCGTAATCGGCGCGGGCGGGCTGGGGAATCTCGCCTACCTGGAAGGATTCCAGCGCAACCATAATGACGTCACGCTGGTGGCGACCGTCACCATCCTGATCGTTGTGTTTATCATTCAGTTTATTGGTGATCTGATCACCCGTTCGTTAGACAAACGCTAATTACACAGAGAACACACATCATGAAAAAAACCATTACGCTGCTGGTGGCGGCGGCGCTGGGCACCATGAGTCTGAGCGCCTGGGCGGATACGCTGAAAATCGGCGCCTCTAACGTTCCGCATGCGGAAATTCTGGAGCAGGCGAAGCCGATGCTGGCAAAGCAGGGCATCGATCTGCAGATCGAACCTTTCCAGGATTACATCCTGCCTAATACCGCGCTGGCCAGCCATGATATCGACGCTAACTATTTCCAGCATATTCCTTACCTTAACAGCGTGCTGAAAGATCACGCGGGCGACAAGGATTACGATTTTGTCAGCGCCGGGGCGATTCACATCGAACCGATCGGCATCTACTCAAAGAAATATAAGTCGCTGAAGGATCTGCCGCAGAACGGCAAGGTCATTATGCGCGATGCGGTTTCCGAAGAAGGACGTATTCTGACGATTTTTGAGAGGGAAGGGGTGATCAAACTGAAGCCGGGCGTAAATAAGGTTAACGCCCGCATCGACGATATCGTCGAGAACCCGAAAAAGCTGCAGTTTATGCCGAACGTCGAAGCGTCGCTGCTGCCGCAGATGTACGCTAACGACGAGGGCGATGCGGTGGTGATCAATGCTAACTACGCCATCGATGCGGGCCTCGATCCGGTAAAAGATCCGATTGCGGTGGAGAGCGCGGAAAACAATCCTTACGCCAATATCATTACCGTACGCCGCGGCGATGAGAAGAAGAAAGATATCGTCGCGCTGGTGGAGGCGCTGCACTCAAAAACCATTCAGGAGTGGATTCGCAGTAAATATAAAGGCGCAGTGATCCCGGTGAACAACTAAAAGCGCTGCCCCGATAGCCTGTCGGGGCGGCATTAGCTTATATAACGCACGGGATACGGCCGGCGCGCAAAGGCGAGGGTCATCCGGCCCACGCTTTTATCCCACCTCAGGCAGCCAGCCGGCGGCGATCAGCATCTGAATGGCTATTACGCCAATACCGCAAACCAACACCAACATCAACAGCGGCCATCCGCCGGCAACGCGGTAAGCTGCCGCGCCATGCTGACGACGGCTGCGCCACACCAGCAATACCGGAATGATAAGCGCCAGCATAGCCAGCGCAACGCCCGCGTAGCCAAGCGCCAGCACAAAACCCTGCGGGTAGAACAGGGCGAAGATCAGCGGCGGCAGAAAGGTTAACAGCCCGCTCTGCAGGCGTCCCGTCACGTTAGCGTTACGCTTGCAGAGATCGGCAAGATAATCGAACAGCCCCAGCGATACGCCGAGAAAGGAGGTAGCGAGCGCCAGATCGGCAAACAGGTGTACCGCCAGTTCAACGTGCGGCGACGCAGCCACTTCGCGAATCGCCTGCAACAAACCATTCAGACCGGCGTGATCGGCCAGCAGGGCGTTGAAAGCTGCGGAGTCGATGGCGCCCAGCGTAGCCAGCTGCCAGAAAATATAGGCCACCAGCGGGATCGCGCTGCCGATAATAAACACCCGGCGCAGCCGGCGCAGATCGCCGTTGAGATAGCTGATGATGCTGGGCACGCTGCCGTGAAAGCCGAAAGAGGTGAAAATCACCGGGATGGCGGAGAGTACCAGCCCTTGCTCCAGCGGCAGCGTCATCAGGTTGGTCTGATGAATGTGCGGCATCATCAACGCCAGCATCACCACCAGCAGGATAATTTTGGCGCTGAACAGCACGCGGTTAAACATATCCACCATATGGGTGCCGGTACAGACTACGCCGCCGGCAATCAGCGTAAACAGCAGCACGCCGCCGCTGGCGGAGAGGTTAACCGACAGCCACTGGCTCAGGCTGGCCGCCAGCAGTTCGCCTGCGCCGCTGATATAGGCCGCCGTCAGCGCGTACATCAGGAACAGCATACTGAAGCCGGTCAGCCACTGGCCCGGCCTGCCCAGATAGCGCCGGGTTAAGGTGCCCAGCCCGGTATCCGCCGGGCTATGCTGATAAACTTCCACCAGCAGCAGCGCGGTATAGCACATCAACGCCCACAGCCCGATCAGCAATAACAGCGTAACGCCAGGCCCAACGCCGGCCGCCGCCAGCGGCATCGCCAGCATGCCGGCGCCGATGGTAGTGCCGGCAACGATAAAAATACTGCCAAAAGTGCGATTCCTCACGCCTTCCCCTGAATAAACGCGGTGCTAAAGACCAGACGCTGCGCAGGGTAAGTTAAACTTTACACCCCGTCAATTCTTCATTACGCACTACCGGCCGCAAGGCCGCAATATTTGCCGCCTCTGGCGTAAAGTAAAATTAACAGGAGAAAACCGCCGCGCAAAGCCGGCATTAGTTAACCGTGCTGACGCGGCGCGGCGACGCTAACCCGCACGGCGCGGCAGTACTTTTCTGCCCATCACCAGCAGGCTCAGCAGCATCAACATGCAGGCCAGCGGGCGAGTAAACAGCGGCGCGAGCGTGCCGTCGCCAATAATCATGGTCTGCTGCAGATAAAGCTCCAGCTGCGGCCCCAGCACCAGACCAATAATGAAGGAAACAATCGAAAGCCTTAGCGCCAGCAGCATATATCCCAGGCACATAAACAGCGTGGCGATGACAATGGCGGTAAAGCTGCCGTCAGTGACAGCGATACCCGCAAAGCAAAAGAAGATGATAAGCGGATAGAGCGCAACCTGCGGTATCGATAGCAGCCGGATAAAGAAAAACAGCCCGGCATAGCCAACCAGCAGATTAAAAAGGTTACTCAGCATCATGGTGCTGTAGATAGCATAAACCGTTGCCGGATGCTGTTCGAACATCAGCGGACCAGGGGTAATGCCGTGCAGCATAAACGCGCCGATCAGCAGCGCGGAAACCAGGCTGCCGGGAATCCCCAGAGTAAAGAGCGGAATCAGGCTGGCGCAAATCACCGCGTTATTTGCGGCTTCCGGCGCCACAACCCCTTCGCTGCGCCCCTTACCGAAACTCGCGCTATCTTTGGCGCGTTTTTTCTCTACGCCGTAGCTTAAAAAGGCGGATACCGTCCCGCCGATGCCAGGCACGATACCAACGAACACGCCAACCAGCGAACCGCGTAACAACGCGGGCAGCAGGCGTATAAATTCTCTCAGCCGCAGGCGATTTAGCTGCCGGCTAGCCTGCGTTAAGGCAGCAGGCTGCGGTTGATTAATCTGCCGCTGGTAATTTGCTATCTGCCGGGCGATCTCCGCCATCGCCAGCAGACCAATAACGGCCGGCGCCAGCGGTATGCCGCCTTCCAGCTGGTAGAAGCCGAATGTCAGGCGCGGCAGAGAGAAGAGCGGATCCAGTCCAACGCCGCTCAGTAATACTCCCAGGGCCGTCACCATTATCCCTTGCCAGATATCGTCTGAATCAAGATCGGCGACCGCCGCCAGCGCGAAGATAATCAGCGCGCAAAGCTCCGCCGGGCCGAGCTGGATCGCCAGGCTGGCGATGGGAATAGCGATCAGGATAAGTATCAGGGTAGAAAAAAAATCCCCAAACGCGGAGGCAAACAGGGAAAGCTTCAGCGCTTTCACGCCTTTGCCCTGGCAATGCATCGGATAGCCATCAAAGCAGGTAGCGGCGGCATCTGGCGAACCGGGAACATTTAACATAATCGCGGATACCGAACCGCCGAAGGCCGCGCCCTTATTGATGCCGACCAAAAAACCAATCGCGCTTACCGCAGGCATTGAGAAGGTAAGCGGCACCGCAATGGCGATTGCCATTACCGCATTCAGGCCGGGAATAGCGCCAATAATATTGCCCAGCATAACGCCCGCCAGAATATAGAGCAGGTTATCTATGGACAGGCTGGCCAACAGCGCGGAAATAATGATATCCATATGCGGTTTTACCTGTTCTCAGGGCAAGGCCACGCCCAGCAGACGCGTACCGATCAGCCATAAAAGCAGCGGCGGCGGCAGCGAAAGGCATAACAACACCATCCAACGCCGCTGGCCCATTATCAGCTGTAGCTGCAGCAGCAGCGCAATTCCGGCAACGGTAAAGCCGAAAAACGCATAAAGTATGCCGTAGCTGATGATGGCTGCCTGCACCGCTGCGGCTCGCCGCCAACCGGCAGAAGCTGAGGGAACCGCCGCCCGTTTACGCCAGCTTTTGATAAGCAGTATCAGCGACGCCAGCGCGATGATACCGGCACAGGCGCTGGGTAATAGCGCCGGAGAAAAGCCCGCATCGCCCGCGCCAGGATTACGTTGCTGGCTGACGAAGAGCGTAAACAGGGCAAACAGCAGCAAAAAAGTATAAATCACAGCTGCCATCCGCTCTTTCATAGGCTATTGCAACGCATCAAGCATGATACGCATTTCCGCCCGCTGCTGTTCGATAAGCGCGTCAGCCGCTGCCAACAGCCGGAAATCGATATTCATCATCAGCTTATCTTCAATCAGCGCTCGTATGAATTCATCAGCCATGGTTTCCTGTAAAGCTCCGGCCAGCCGCTCCGCTATCGGCGACGGCGTATTGCGCGGCAGCAGGGTAATAAAGAAGGTGTTAAGCGCGATATTCCAGCCCTGTTCCTGCAGTGTGGGAACCTCAGGAGCAACGGATTGACGCCGATCGGCAAGCGACGCCAGCACCTTTATTTTTCCCGCGCTGACATATTGAGTATGCATGGTGGCGCTGTAGGCGAAGTCAACATGACCGCCCAGCAGCCGGGGGATCATTTCGCCGCCGCCTTTCGTGGGCATGACGGCAATTTTGCTGTCCGTTTGGCGGGCGAGCCAGTTTACAATCAGCCGATCGACCGGACCTTGCGAAGCGAACAGCAGCTTTTGTCGGCTGGCGCGCGCTACGGCCAGCATCTCCGCGACAGAATTCCACGGCGCGTCGCCTCTGGCAATCAGCGCGTCCGGCGCGCGATAAAGCGTCGCCAGCAGGGTGAAATCGCTTTTTTGATAATGCTGCGTCACCAGCGGTTGATAGCTCAGCGTCCAGGAGGGCACCAGCGCCAGAGTATAGCCATCCGGCGCGGCGTTTTTCAGCGCCATCATCGCCATCAGCCCGCCGCCGCCCGGCCGATTGCTTACCAGCACCGGCTGCCCCAGACGCGGCGCCAGCCGTTCAGCTAACGCTCTGGCGACAATATCCATTCCGCCGCCGGCGGCGGCGCCCACCTCTATTTTTACCGGCGCGCCGGGAAACGCCGCGCCGACGAGCGGGGAGGCGGTGGTTAACAGCAGCAGTATCGCCAGCCATAACCATTTTTTCATGCCTCTGACTCCGGCGCCGCCTCCAGCTGCTGGGTAAAGTAATCAAAGGCTTCCAGCGCTGAGGCTGCATAGGTCAGAACAAGCGCGCCGTTCATGCTGACGCAGATCCCGGAGACTTCCGCGATCTCCTGTCGGCTGGTGCCGCATTCGGCCAGCAGCCGCGCATGGCGGGAAATGCAGGGATCGCAGCGGTTGGAAACCGCAATGCCCAGCGCGATCAGCAGCTTGGTTTTGCGGGCAAGAGCGCCATCTTCTTTGGCCGCTTTCGCCATATTCTGGAAATTTGATAAAACGTCAGGAAGCTCTTCTTCCAGCATATCCGCGCACTGAGAGACGCTGGCGTCAAACTGATGATAATCCTTCATCATTTTATTCACCGAAATAGTTGAGGGGAGGAGAGACGACGTTGAGGCGCGCCATCCGGTCGTCAGCATATTACCCCGACAGGAAAGAAGGATTTGAGACGGCGGTCGTTTTTTAAGCGTAGCGGCGGCAGCGTATTTTACCCCCGCCGGAGCAGGGGCAGAGAGCGGATTTACTGTTCCAGCGCCGCCGCAAGCAGCGTATTAAGCAGAAGGTTGGCGCCTTTTTCAGACCAGGCGGGCAGAATATTTTCCGCTTCGTTGTGGCTGATGCCCTGCTCGCAGGGAATAAAAATCATGCTGGCCGGGGCGATCGCGTTGAGATAGCAGGTATCATGGCCGGCGCCTGAAACCATCGGACGCCAGGCATAGCCCAGGCCATCCGCCGCCTGCGCCACGCGGGCGATGCAGCCGGCATCAAAAGCAATGGGCGCATAGTTGAAAATTCGTTCGACCTGCGTCTCCAGCCGGCGCGCGCTCAGCGCGTCGATAGCCAGATAAAGCGCCTGCTCCATGCTTTCCAGCGCCGCCGCCTGCGGGTGACGAAACTCCACGCTGCATATCACCCGGCCTGATACCACGTTGCGCGAGTTAGGCGTATTCTGCACCATGCCAACGGTGGCTCTGCCGTCCGGCGCGTGGCGCACTCCAATCTGCTCCACCGCCAGCGCCAGCTGGGCGAAGCCGCTTACGGCATCGCGACGGTTGCTCATCGGCGTGGTGCCCGCATGGGCGGCAAAACCGTTAAGGGTAACGGTATACCAGCGCTGGCCCATCGCCGCCTGAACCACGCCAATATCGATGCCTTCCTCTTCCAGAATCGGTCCCTGTTCAATATGCACTTCATAGCAGGCGTGCAGCGGAAAGGCACGCGCTGGCAGAGCGCCGCGGTAGCCGATTTTTTGTAACGCCGCGCCAACGCTGACGCCCGCGCTATCGGTACGCGAAAGGGCGAACTCCTCGGTAAAATGGCCGGTCCAGACGCCGGACGCCAGCATTGCCGGCGCAAAGCGCGCGCCTTCTTCATTGGTCCAGTTCACCAGCAGGATATCGCGCTCGGTTTCTATCCGCCGTTCATTCAGCGTGCGCAGCGCTTCAAGACCCGCCAGCACGCCGTAAATACCATCGTAGCGTCCGCCCAGCGGCTGCGAATCTACATGCGATCCCGTCAGTACCGGCGCCAGCTGCGGATTTTTCCCCGGACGGCGGATAAACATATTGCCCAGCGTATCCACCTCGTAGTGAAAACCATCCTGTAACGCCCAGTCGCGCAGCCGATCCCGCGCCTGGCGATCCTCCTCGCTCAGCGCCAGGCGCGTAACGCCGCCGGCGGGCGTCGCGCCAATCTGCGCCATCTCTTCCAGCGTTGACCACAGGCGGGCGGCATTAACGGTGATAGCCTCGCTCATGGCTGCTCCTTTTTGACGCGATAGCGGAAATCACAGCAGCGGGCGCCCTGCATAATGGTGGTGGTGCGCGTCAGCTCCACCTCCGGCGCATAGCCGACGATAAACTTATCGTCTCTGGCGCAGGAGAGCAGATGACCGATCTCGCCGAGACCCATTTCGTGATACATCTCGGCATAGCGGCAGCGGGTAACGTCATAGTTATACTGTTGATCGTCGTTATCGATCACCCGAACCTCCAGCGCGTTATCTTTCTCCCACAGGTATTGCAGGGCGACAAAGCTACGCAGATCCGCGCCATCAGGCTCCTGCTGCGCAAACTGCGCGCCGGCATCGATAGCCGCCTGCTCAATAGCTTCGCCGATGATGGCCTGCGCCTGAGTTTTACCCAGCTCGCGCACCATGATCTCATAGATCGGTTTAATAATTTCAGCTTCAATTTTGCGGCGGGCGAGAATGCCCAGCTCGTTATTATTACTCATCACATTGCCTCACTACGGTTATTTCGCGGCACCGCCGCCAAGAACGGTTTGCGGCTGCCATTTACCGTCCACCACTTTATACACGGTGAACGAGGGCGATTGCAGATTGCCTTCTTTATCAAAGGCGATTTGCCCGGTTACGCCGGAATAGCTGATAGCGCGCAGCGCGGGCAGATACTCAGCAGGATCGACGGAGTCAGCTTTTTCCATCGCCGCTACCAGTACGCGGGTAGCGTCATAGGCGAAGGGCGCATGCAGCTCGATATGGGTGTGATAGCGCGACTGGTACGCCTGCTCGAATGCTTTTCCGCCCGGCATCTGATCCACCGGCAGGCCAGGTTCCAGCGCCACCACGCCTTCACCCTCTTTTTGCGCCAGCTGCAGGAAGGTCTGGCTGACGAAGCCGCCCGCGCCCATCAGCGTGGCGTTGATGCCCAGCTGCTTCATGCGGCGCGCCAGCGGTGCCGCCTGGCTGTCAACGCCGCCGAAGAAAATCAGATCGGCATTTTTGCTGCGGATCGAGGTCAACACGGCGCTGAAATCTACGGTTTTCTCATCCACATACTGGCGATCGATGATTTTTACGCCCTGGGCTTCCAGCGACTTAATAAACTCATCGGCCAGCCCCTGCCCGAAGGCGGTGCGATCGTCGATAACCGCGATGCGTTTCGCTTTCAGCGTCTGCAACGCGTACTGTCCCGCCAGCTGGCCGCCGTCATCATCGTGCCCCATAACGCGGAAGCTGGTATCAAAGCCCTGGCGCGTATAGGCGTGACCGGTGGCTACCGGCGCGACCTGGGCGATCCCCGCATCGTGATAAACGCGCGCCGCCGGAATACTGGTGCCGGTGTTCCAGTGCCCAACTACGCCGGCCACCTCGTTATCCACCAGGCGCTGGGCGACGGCAACCGCCGTACGCGGGTCGGACTGATCGTCTTCCGACTGCAGCTTAAAGGTAATGGCTTTGCCGCCAATGACCGGGCGCTGCTTATTTATGTCGTCGATAGCCAGCTGCGCGCCGTTTTCCAGATCCTTGCCGATACGCGCCGACGGCCCGGTTAGCGGTCCGGCAAGGCCGATCAGCACCGTTTCGCTCTTCTGCGCCCAGCCGGGCGCGCTGGCGAAACCGGCGGCGAGAATGGCGGCGTTTAGCACGCTGAGGGTAATTTTTTTCATTATTTGTTCCTGGTGTTGGTTGCTGTCAGGCGGGCATTTCGCCCAGGTAAATTTGCGCAATGCTGTCATCCGCAAGCAGGGCGCGTGAATCGCCGTGATGGACGATGTTGCCGCTGTCCATCACCCAGGCGTTATCGGTTATCTCCAGCGCCAGCCGGGCGTTTTGCTCAATCAGCAGCAGGCCGACGCCGCGATCGCGCAGGGTGGCGATCACCCTGAAAATGTTTTCAACCATCAGCGGCGCCAGCCCCATTGACGGCTCATCCAGAATCAACAGGCGTGGACGACTGAGCAACGCCCGGTTCAGCGCCAGCAGCTGTTGCTCGCCGCCGGAGAGCAGCCCGGCCAGCTGATGCTGCCGCTCGCCAAGGCGTGGGAAGCGGCTAAAGATATCCGCGATTTCGCTTTTAACCGCTGCGCTATCGCGCCGTAGCCAGGCACCCATTTGCAGGTTTTCCATTACCGTCATACGCGCGAAGACGCCGCGTCCTTCCGGCACCATCACCAGTCCGGCGCGCAGCAGATCTTCCGGCTTCTGTTTCGCTACCTGTCGGCCGCGGTAAATAATCTCGCCGCGAAAGGGCTGAAGCCCGGTAATGGCGCGTACCGTAGAGCTTTTTCCGGCGCCGTTGGCGCCAATCAGCGTGGCCTGTTCGCCTTCATGCAGCGCAAACGAGACATCGCGCACGGCCTGAATGCCGCCGTAATGCACCCCCAGCTGATTAACGCGCAGTAGTGGTTCAGACATGTTTTTGTCCTCCAAGCCAGGCCGCAACAACACGGGGATCGCGGCGTACGCTTTCCGGATCGCCGCTGGCCAGCACCTTGCCGTAATCGAGCACCGTTAAGCGATCGCAGATGCCCATCACCAGCTTGACGTCATGCTCAATCATCAGCAGCGTTTTACCGTCATCACGGATGCGCTTTAGCAGATCGCCAAGCGCCGCTTTTTCTGCGGCGTTCATTCCGGCTGCCGGCTCATCCAGCGCCAGCAGCAGCGGATCGGTCGCCAGCGCGCGGGCGATTTCCAGCCGGCGTTGATGGCCATAGGCGAGATCGCAGGCGCGATAGTGAGCAAACTGCGCGATACCGGTATATTCCAGCCAGCGCCAGGCCTGCTCGCGGGTATGCTCCTCTTCCTGGCGAGCGCGCCGATGGCGGACAAGCGCGGCCCAGAGGCCGTTGCGGGTGCGCGCATGACGGCCAACCATGACGTTTTCCAATACCGACATCTCGTTAAACAGCCGCACGTTCTGGAAAGTTCTGGCGATGCCGGCACGGGTCACTTTTTCCACATTGCGCGGTGAATAGGGCGCGTCGTTAAGCAGAAACATGCCGCTGTCCGCCGCATAAAGCCCGGTAATCAGGTTAAAACAGGTGGTTTTTCCGGCGCCGTTTGGCCCGATCAGACCGTAAATCTCTCCGGGGCGAACGGTGAGAGAGACGTTATCAACCGCCTGCACGCCGCCGAAGCGCTTGCTCATCCCGGTAATAGTTAGCAGATTCATGGCTTCGCCTCCGCATGACGCGCAGGCCAGATGCCCGCCGGACGCAGCAGCATAACCAGCACCAGAGCCAGCCCATAAAACAGCTGACGCAGGATTTCCGGATCGATCAGTACGCTGCCGAATAATGCCTGCTGTAGCGGCGCCGCCTGGCTACGCAACAGTTCCGGCAGGGCGGTCAGCAGCACCGCGCCAAGGATCACGCCGGGTATATGGCCCATCCCGCCCAGCACCACCATCGCCAGCACGGCGATCGATTCCTGCAGGGTAAAAGATTCCGGCGAGACAAAGCCCTGAAAAGCAGCGAACAAGGCGCCCGCAACGCCGCCGAAAGAGGCGCCCATGGCAAAGGCGAGCAGTTTATAGTTGCGCACGTTAATTCCCATCGCGCGGGCGACATCCTCGTCTTCGCGAATGGCGTGCCAGGCGCGCCCGATACGCGAGCGTTGCAGGCGCAGGCAGACCACGATAATCACCACAATCATTGCCATCAGCAGGTAGTACCACAGCCACAGCGAGGGAATTTTCATACCAAACCAGTGCTGCGCGCCGCTAAACTTCACGCCAAACAGCGAAACAGTATCCACTCCGGAGATACCTTTCGCGCCGTTGGTAATATTGACGGGACGGTCAAGGTTACGCATCAGAATACGGATGATTTCGCCAAAGCCGAGCGTCACAATCGCCAGGTAGTCGCCGCGTAATTTCAGGGTAGGCGCGCCAAGCAGAATGCCGCAGATCGCGGCAAGCACGGCGGCAGCCGGTATAATCAGCCAGTAGGAAGTATGCAGCCCGTCCGGGAACCAGGCCTGGATCAGCGGAAACGATTCCAGCAGATGCGGCGAGGCCAGCAGCGCCGCCAGATAGGCACCCACGGCGTAAAAGGCGATAAAGCCCATATCCAGCAGGCCGGTAAAGCCCACCACGATATTCAGCCCCAGCGCCAGCATGATATAGAGCAGGGCGAAATCGATCACCCGCACCCAATAATTACCGCCAAGCTGCCCGGCCACGATCGGGGCGATAGCGATAGCGAGAATAAACAGCGCCAGCCCGGACCAGAGACGGTGCGAACGCGGCGCTGCCACAGGTAATGTTGAAGTTGTCATCTTTTTTCCTATGCCCGATGCGCCACGCGCTCGCCAAGAATGCCCGCCGGACGAAATACCAGCACGAGGATCAGCACCATAAAGGCGAAGACATCCTGATAATTGCTGCCGAAGACGCCGTGAGTCAGCTCGCCGAGATAGCCCGCGCCCAGAGATTCAATAATGCCCAGCAGCACGCCGCCCAGCATGGCGCCGCGAATGTTGCCGATACCGCCCAGTACGGCGGCGGTAAATGCTTTAATCCCCGGCAGAAAGCCCATTGAAAAACTGGCGTTGCCGTAGTTGCTGGCCATCATGACGCCCGCCAGCGCCGCAAATATGCCGCCAAGAGCGAAGGTGAGGGTGATGATGCGGTTGGGGCTGACGCCCATCAGGCTGGCGACGCGCGGGTTTTCCGCCACCGCGCGCATACCGCGTCCGAGACGGGTAAACTCCACCAACGCCCACAGACCGAGCATAACGATTAGCGCCAGGCTGATAGTGACAATGCCGGTAACGGTAACGATCGCCGGGGGATGCGCGGCGCTGCCGTGCGTTACGGCAATCGGCTCCATCGACAGGATTTGAGGAAACATCAGCGGATTGCGCGTCCAGACTATCATTGCAACGGTTTGCAGCAGCACGGAAACGCCGATCCCGGAAATCAGCGGCGCGAGACGCGGCGCATTGCGCAGGCGTCGATAGGCAAAACGCTCCACCGCCATCGCCAGCAGCGCACATACCGCCATCGCGAGCGCCAAAGCTATCATCAGCCGTACCAGCGGCGGCAGGCCGGGCGCGCTCTGTTCAAGCCAGTTTAAGCCCGACAGCGTAGTCAGCGCGCCCACCATTAGAATATCGCCGTGGGCAAAGTTAATAATGCGCAGAATGCCATACACCATGGTGTAACCGAGGGCGATCAACGCATAGATGCTGCCCAACATGACGCCATTAATGAGTTGTTGTATTAAGGTGTCCAAAATAAACCCGACAAATTGCTCAATTTGAGCTACCTTCCGACAACTGAATTTAATTGTGAAATACGAAAAAATTATTTCTTATTACCTTTGCGTTTTTAGATAACTGATTGTTTTAGCGTATTTTAAGTTATTCACTCTTTTTCTGGTTATCCCGAAACAGATCATCATATGAGAAAAACAGAACAATCATCCCGGCAGGAAACGGGTGACGCCAGCGCGCTGGCTAACGATCCGCCGCTGCGGGCGGTGCGCGCTTTTGAAGCGGTAGCCCGGCTGGGCAGCGTAACGCTGGCTGCTCAGGAGCTGGCGATTTCGCCTTCGGCGGTAAGCCATCAGCTGCGGGTGCTGGATGATTTCTTGCAGATGCCGTTAACCGAGCGGCACGGGCGCCGGCTGATTCTGAGTCAGCAAGGCAGGGAATATTATCGATCGATCCGCGCCGCCTTTAACGTACTACGCCAGGCGACGGAACACCTGGTTGAGCAGACGCAAAGCCGCCAGGTGACCATCAGTCTGATCCCGCTGTTCGGCATGGGCTGGTTTATTCCACGGCTGCCGGATTTTATGCGGGCAAATCCACACACGGAAATTAACGTGGTTTACGCCAATCATCGCAACTATCTCAGCGATGCATCTGATATGTCGATTCGTTTTGGTAACGGTCAGTGGGCAGGCTATCTCAGCGAGCCGTTGATCTCCGGCAAGATGGTGCCGGTAGCCAGTCGGCAGTTTATTCGTCTGCACGGCCATGTGGATACGCCGGAGCAGCTGTTGCAGATGCCGCTGTTGCATGATGAGGAACGAATGACCTGGAACCAGTGGTTTGTACAGCAGAACGTTCGACGCGCGCCCAGGCGCAGCGGGCCGCTGTTTGAGGATGGTTTGCTGACGCTGGCGGCGGTGCAGGCCGGGTTAGGCTGCGCGCTGATGCGTGAGCCGCTTATCAGGCCTTATCTGGAAAGCGGCGAACTGGTAAAGCTGTTTGATTTACCCATCGACGATGGCCGCGATTACTATCTTTGCGTGCGGCAGGACAGTGAAATGACCGAAGAAGGGAAACGGCTGCAAAGCTGGCTACGGGCGCAGCGGCGAACAGGATAATTTTCCATTGGCGGCGCAGCCCCGAATCATCGGTTTGCGCAGGTGGAGTTTTTCATCAGATGGGGGTGGGGTAAGTATGGTCTGCGAGCGGGATGACGCACTATTCAGATGCCAGACTCAATTTAACATAATATACATTATGCGCACCAATGATGAGCATGGTGAAATCTGACGGGAATTTTGACCTGGCCCTGTCAACTGGCTACTATCGACAGTGATCCAAAATCATCCGTTTGCTTCAAATGAATCTGTCCAGGTATTTTTTAAAATCGCCCAAAGCGCGGTCGTTGATAGTAAACGCCCGGTCGAACTTCCTTGCCTGTTGATATTGTCCGCTATCTCCACTCAGTTTTCAGGCTCGATATGTACCGGAACAGATACCCATCGCTTCAGACTGGCTGATGCTAATCGGCAGATTCACTCATTTTTTCAGGGAAAACTATGTCGTCAGAAGAAAATAAAAACGCCAATATGCAGCAACACGACATCAGTACAAGCGTAAGCGTACTCGGAGCGAGAACGCATAACCTCAGGGACGTTTCTTTTACTTTCCCCCGCAATTCGATGGTGGTGTTTACCGGGATATCCGGCTCGGGTAAATCATCGCTTGCCTTTGACACCCTCTATGCGGAAGCCCAGCGGCGATTTATGGAATCCGTGGCCCCTCACGCGCGACGTCTGATCGAACAGACCTCCGCGCCGGATGTGGACGGCATCGATGGCTTGCCGCCGGCCGTTGCCCTGCAGCAAAGCCGGGCTGGAGCTCAGGAGCGATCTACGGTTGGTAGCCTGACGCGCATTTCTGTCACCTTAAGACTGCTGTTTTCTCGCGCAGGCATTCGCCCTGCCGGGATACCGTTCCTGCCTGCCGAGTCGTTCTCCCCCAATAATCCCCAGGGGGCTTGCCCGACCTGCCAGGGAATGGGAATGGTTCATGAAGTAAAGTCCGATGCACTAGTCCCGGACGGTTCGCTAAGCATTCGCGAAGGCGCTATTGCATCATGGCCGAATGGCTGGCAGGCAAAAAACCTGCGAACTATTCTGGATGCGCTGGGCTACGACATCGATGCGCCGTGGCATACGCTGTCTGAACGGGATCGGGAGTGGATCCTGTTTACCGATGAACAGCCTTCCGTACCAATCTTTATGGGCCTGAATGCGGAGCAGCGCCGGGAAGCGATAGCGACGGGAACCGAACCGGCCTACACAGGAACTTATACCAGTGCGAGAAAGTATCTCCTGCAAAGCTATTCTGGCGGTAAGGAGTCTGTCAAAAAACGTCTTTCACGCTTTATTTCCGTAGCACCCTGTACCGAATGCCATGGCAAAAGACTCAACCAGAATACCCTTTCCGTGACCTTCGCCGGGCATGATATTGCAGAAATGGGTGAGCTGACGATAACACAGTTGAAGACGCTGCTTTTGCCCTTCGCTTATGCTCGCGCTCAGTATCTGCCAAAGGAGGCTGCATTAAGGGAAGCCGTTATTAAAATGACAGCCGATATTTGCGGACGTCTTGAACAGCTTGAAAAACTGGGCCTCGGACATCTGTCTCTCGGACGCCGGAGCACGATGCTGTCATCCGGGGAACTTCAGCGCACCCGTCTTGCGACACAGCTCATTTCCCGCCTCTTCGGCGTGCTGTATGTACTTGACGAACCAGCGGCCGGATTGCACCCGGAAGATGTTCGGGCATTGATTCCGTCTTTGCGCTCCCTTCTGGAAGCAGGCAATTCTCTCGTTATCGTTGAACACAATCTTGACGTTATCGCTGAAGCAGACTGGCTGACAGAAGTTGGGCCAGGGCCGGGCCGTCTGGGAGGCGAGATCGTTTATAACGGTGTACCGTCCGGGCTTGCACAGGTTGCACGATCGCCAACGGCAGGCTATCTGTTTGGTGAGAGCTATACGGGGCTGCGCCGACGCCGGCTTCCGGAACGCTGGCTGAAGCTTGAGCAGGTAACGTGCAATAATATCAACTCACTTGATGTACAGATCCCTCTTGAAAGGATGACCGTTATCACAGGTATCTCCGGTTCGGGTAAATCGACGCTGCTGGCCCGGGTGCTCCCGGTATTGCTTCAGCAGCTCGATAAAACGCCGCAGGATGAGGAAAGCGAAGAAGAAACCAGAGTCCCGGACGTTCAGGGAAAAATCATCGCTGGAGAAAACGCTTTCAGCCGTTTGATCCGTATCGATCAACGCCCCATTGGTCGAACGCCGCGCTCAAACCTGGCGACCTATACTGGTTTTTTTGACGCTGTCCGTAAGCTTTTTGCGGAAACCGATGAGGCGAAAGCACGCGGTTTTGATGCCAGCCGTTTTTCCTTCAATTTACCCGCCGGGAGATGCCCCGTTTGCGAGGGCCAGGGGCAGATTACTATTGAACTGATGTTCATGCCTCAGGCAAGCGCGCCATGTTCTACCTGCTGCGGGCGTCGCTATAACGATGAAACACTTGAGGTTCGCTGGAAGAACAGAACAATAGCTGATGTTCTGGCCCTCAACGTCGACGAAGCCATTACGGTGTTCAGGCGCCATGAAACTATCCAGCGTTCTCTGACAGCATTAGCCTCGCTTGGTCTGGGATATCTGACATTAGGTCAGCCCGCCACGGAGCTGTCAGGAGGAGAATGCCAGCGCATCAAGCTTGCCTGGGAGCTTCAACGGGTGCAGCGGGGTAAGACATTGTACCTCCTTGACGAACCGTCGACGGGACTGCATCCTGCAGATATGGATAAGCTGATGCGGGTGCTGGACAGGCTTGTGCAACGTGGGGATACCGTAGTCATGGCGGAGCACGATATGCGCATCGCCTCGGAAGCCGACTGGATCCTCGATCTTGGGCCTGGCTCAGGAGAAAACGGCGGACATATCGTTGCGGCAGGTACACCAGAGGAAGTGAGCCACTCGCAAAACAGCGTTACCGCGCCCTATTTATCGTCCAGGCTAAAAAAACGGATTGGCGATCCTGAAGAGTAATCTAAGTCAGGGTTTTGTTTAACAAAATTTATCACAGATATATCAGCCCCAGCTTTTTGATTGATCGTTAACCGCACATCAGGAGCTTGTCCAGCTAAATCGACGTAAATTAAATAGAGAGCGCCTGAAAGGCTTTCAGCAACGCATCCACCTTTGGCAGCAGCTGCTTTTTACGTGGCCAGATCAGCCAGAGCGGCAGCCCGTCCAGCGCCAGCTGCGGCAGAATAATTTTCACCCTGCCCGCCTGCTGCGCCTCGTCAATCAGCCAGGTTGCCATCTGCGCAATTCCTAAACCTGCGCTGACCGCGCTTAACTGTGCCTCGCTGTCGCCAAAAGCCAAACCCTGCGTCACCGTACGGCTGGCAATGCTGCCGTCCGCGGCTAAAAAACGCCAGGGCGTGGTAGTACCATCAACGCGCTCATAGGCGATGGCCCGATGCTGCTGTAGCTCATCCAGATTCTGCGGCGTACCCTGGCGCTGTAGATAATCGGGCGAGGCGCAAAAAACCAGCTGCTCTCTGCCCAGATAACGAACGCCCAGCGAGGCGGGATAATCTGCCGGCCCGCCGATACGTACCGCAACGTCGATACCTTCATCAAACAGATCTACAAAGCGATCGGCAAAGGTCATATTGATTTGCAGTTCGGGATAGCTGAGGCAAAAACGATTCACCAGCGGCATAACGTGCGTACGGCCAAAAGTCATCGGCACCGCCACGCGCAGTCGCCCTACCGCCCGGGTGCGCTGCGCCGCCAGCACCATCTCCGCCTCGCTCAGCTCATTCACCACGCGCTGACAGGTCTGGTAATAGGCTTCTCCGGCATCGGTCAGCTTCAGGCTGCGCGTGGTGCGTTCAAACAGCTGCGAGCCCAGCCGCTCCTCCAGTCGGGCTATGCTTTTACTGATAGCCGAGCTGGTCAGATTTAAACGCTCAGCCGCAGCGCTAAAGTTACCCGCCTCCACCGTTGCAACAAACGGCATAATGCCTTTCAGCAGATCGTTTCCCGCCATATTAATGAATCCAGCTCCAAAATCTTGTGAATTTATACCAGAGCTGGGAAATAAATTCCGCACTATGCTTATCAGCACGAGCAAAAAGGAGGCGTAATGAGCAAAACAGCATTAATCGTAGGCGTTAGCGGCGTCGTCGGCAGCGCGCTGGCGGAAAAACTTCAGGCGGATGGCCGGCAGGTATCCGGCTTATCACGTGGCCGTGCGCCGGTACCGCAGGGATGTCATTCCCTGACCGCTGACTTAACCTCGGCGCAATCAGTAAAGGATGCGCTGGGTAATTTAAGGTTCGACAGCATTTTTTTCAGCGTCTGGGCGCGTCAGGCGAATGAAAAAGAAAACATTCGAGTTAACGGCGCAATGGTGCGTAACGTGCTGGAAGCGCTGGGCGATCGACTGCAAGGCAGCCACGTGGCGCTGGTAACCGGCCTGAAACACTATCTTGGCCCGTTTGATGCCTATGGCAAAGGCAGCGTACCGATGACGCCGTTCCGTGAAGAACAGGGGCGTCAGCCGGTAGATAACTTCTATTATGCGCAGGAAGATGAAGTGTTCGCCGCGGCGGAAAAATATGGCTGTACCTGGAGCGTGCATCGTCCGCACACCATTATCGGTTACGCGCTGGGCAATGCGATGAATATGGGTCAGACGCTGGCGGTATATGCCACGCTGTGCAAGGAAACCGGCCAGCCGTTTGTCTTCCCCGGTTCGGAAGCGCAGTGGAACGGCGTTACCGATATGACCGATGCCGGCCTGCTGGCGGAACAGCTGGAATGGGCCGCGACATCGCCTGCCGCGAAAAACGAAGATTTTAACGTGGTAAACGGCGATGTTTTCCGCTGGAAATGGATGTGGCAACAGATCGCCGACTATTTCGGCATTGAGGCGGCGCCGTTTCCTGGCGAAATGCAGCCGCTGGAAGGCCGTATGCTCGACGCTGAAGATCGCTGGCGGGAAATTGCGGAAAAATATCAGCTGCGCGAGGCGGATGTTTCCCGTCTGGCTTCCTGGTGGCATACCGATGCCGACCTGGGGCGGCCGATGGAAGTATTTACCGATATGAGTAAGAGCCGCAACGCTGGCTTTACCGGTTACCGCTCGACGCGCGAAGCCTTCTTCTCGCTGTTCGACAAGCTGAAAGCAAACCGAATTATTCCTGAATGATGCGTTACGCCGTCACGCCAGCTGCGCTGACGGCGTTCTTTTTCTCCCGCCCACGCTTTTTGCTTCCAGCCGTTGACGAGACGGCAACAACCACCGATGATGCTGCGCCATTAGCTAACGTAACGGAGCGGAACGTGGTGGCCAGGCTCAGCAACGCTTTACTGGAAGAGATTCTACATCAGGTGCGTCCTCTGACGCGCCAGGGGAAAGTCGCCGACTATATTCCGGCGCTGGCGCAGGTATCGCCCGATTATCTCGGCATCGCCGTTATCACCCATGACGGCAGCGTTTATCAGGCCGGTGATGCCGATGTGCGCTTCTCGATCCAGTCGATCTCTAAGGTGCTGTCGCTGACCCTGGCGCAAACGCGCTATCAGGAACAGGAAATCTGGCAGCGCGTCGGCAAAGAACCCTCAGGCCAACCGTTTAATTCGCTGGTGCAGCTGGAGATCGAACGCGGCAAGCCGCGTAATCCCTTTATCAATGCGGGTGCGTTGGTGGTATGCGATATGCTGGAAACCCGGCTAACCGCGCCGCGTCAGCGCATGCTTGAGGTGGTGCGCCAGCTCTGCGGCGAGCCGGGCATCAATTACGATCGTCACGTGGCGCGCTCGGAGTTTGAACACTCCGCCCGTAACGCCGCTATTGCCTGGCTGATGAAGTCCTTTGGCAATTTTGAGAATGATGTGCCTGGCGTGCTGCAAACCTACTTTCACTACTGCTCTTTATCGATGAGCTGCCTGGAGCTGGCGCGCTGTTTCTTTTATCTGGCTAACCAGGGCACGCCGTTTGGCGATGCGCCGCCGGTGCTGACTCCGCGTCAGACGCGTCAAATCAATGCCCTGCTGATCACCAGCGGCATGTATGACGGCGCCGGCGAGTTTGCCTGGCGCGTCGGCATGCCAGGGAAATCGGGCGTTGGCGGCGGTATTATCGCCGCCATTCCCGGAGAGATGTCGATTGCGGTGTGGTCGCCTGGGCTTGATGCCTCTGGCAATTCGCTGGCGGGCACCGCCGCGCTGGAGCTACTTTCCGAGCGGCTCGGCTGTTCAATATTTTAAGCCGGATATCCATTCCGGCCTCCTTCTCAGTGATAAAGCGCTTTAATCGCCAGCCGCGTTGCCGCAGCCAGTACCGCTTTATTATTCGCTGCATCCGGCTGCGGCTGGGTAAAATAGATCGCCAGAATTTTCGGCGCGCCCTTTATCGGCCAGAGAATCGCGATGTCATTGGTCGAGCCATAGGCACCAGCTCCGGTTTTATCGCCAACCCGCCAGCCTGCGGGAACGCCTGCGCGAATACTTTCAGCGCCGGTGGCGCTCTGTTGTAGCCAGGAGATAAGCTGCTGGCGTTGGGCGGTCGGCAAGGCCGTTCCCAGCGTCAGCTTATACAGGTTTTCCGCCATCGCCGCAGGCGTGGTGGTATCACGCTTATCGCCCGGCACCGCGCTGTTAAGTTCCGGCTCCTGGCGATTAAGCTGCGTGACGCTGTCACCTAAATAACGGGCGTAGCGGGTTATGCCCTGCGGTCCGCCGACCTCCTTTAACAGGTAATTCGCCGCCAGGTTATCGCTATATTCAATTGCCGCGGCGCAAAGGGCGGCCACGCTCATTTTTTTACCAAAATAACTGCCGGTCACCGGCGTCCATGGCACCCGGTCCGCCTCTTCTATCGCAATTTTTTTCTCCAGCAGATGCGGCTGGCTGACATTTTGATGCAGAATGGCCGCCACCGCCAGCGTCTTAAAGGTGCTGGTCATCGGGAAACGCTCATCAGCCCGATAACCATAATGTGAAGCGCCCGCATCAATCCAGGCTACGCCAAGCCTGCCGCCGGCGCTTTTTTCCAGTGCAGCGAGCTGCTGCGTCAGCGCCGCCTCGTCAGCCTGTACGGCGGCAGAAAGCAGCATAAGCGCGGCGGCAAACAGAGAACGGCGCCATAACAACGTATTACACATCTTTGAACCCTTCTGACAGACGCAAAAAAGGGCATCGCTACCCTTTTGAATTAAGTTGAGAAAAATTACTGCGCTTCTTTCAGGCCACGGTTTATCAGCATCGGCTCAATCTGCGGCTCCTGGCCGCGCCAGTCATGGTAAAGCTGTTTCAGATCGCCGCTGTTGCCGCGCGACAGCACCATATCGCGGAAGCGCTGACCATTTTCACGCGTCAGGCCGCCATGCTCCTTAAACCACTCGAAGCCATCATCCGCCAGCATTTCGGTCCACAGATAGGCGTAATAGCCCGCAGCATAGCCGTTACCCCAGATATGCTGGAAATAGCTGGAACGGTA
This sequence comes from Mixta tenebrionis, assembly GCF_006517625.1. GTDB lineage: Bacteria > Pseudomonadota > Gammaproteobacteria > Enterobacterales > Enterobacteriaceae > Mixta > Mixta tenebrionis. The sequence continues at coordinate 46,593 of NZ_VHQI01000001.1, forward strand.
GCGCGGCGGTACTTCAGGCAGGTTGATCTTATCCTGCGCCAGGGAGTGCTGTTCGAACTGGTCCACGTCCTGCTGCGGCGCATCGGCGCTCAGGCTGTGCCAGTGCATATCCAGCAGCGCCGCCGCCAGCAGTTCAGTCATGTCGTAGCCTTTATTAAACTTGTCCGCCTTGAGAATTTTTTCGTGCAGCGCCTGCGGCATCGGCTCGCCGGTCTGGTAATGACGGGCGAAATGTTTAAACACCTTCTCATCGCTGGCCCAGTGCTCATTGAACTGTGACGGGAACTCGACGAAATCACGCGGCGTGGCGGTGCCGGACAGGCTCGGATATTGCTGATCGGCAAACATGCCATGCAGCGCATGACCAAACTCGTGGAACATAGTGACGACATCATCCCACGAGAGCAGCGCAGGCTGCCCCGCCGCCGGTTTGCTGAAGTTAGCCACGTTATAGATAACTGGCCTGGTGCCCAGCAGTCTGGACTGATCGACGAAATTACTCATCCAGGCGCCGCCGCCCTTGTTGTCGCGCTTAAAGAAGTCGGTATAGAACAGCGCCAGCGATGCGCCATCCTGATCAAAAACCTCATACACGCGCACGTCAGGTTGATAAACCGGCAGATCTTTACGCTGTTTAAAGGTCAGGCCGTACAGCTGGTTGGCCGCGTAAAACACGCCGTTTTCCAGCACATTATTTAGCTCGAAGTATGGCCGGATTTGCGTTTCGTCGAGATCGTATTTGGCACGGCGCACCTGTTCGGCATAGTGCGCCCAGTCCCAGGGCGCCAGCTTAAAGCCGCCCTGCTGCCGATCGATGGCGGTCTGGATATCCGCCGCCTCACGCGTGGCGCGCGCGGTAGCCGCCGGCACGATATTACGCATAAAGGTTAACGCCGCCTGCGGCGTTTTCGCCATTTGATCCTGAAGCTTCCACTCCGCATAGCTGTTAAAGCCCAGCAGCTTCGCCTGCTGCGCCCGTACTGCGGCAAGGCGCGCAATCAGCTGGCGAGTATCGTTATCGTCGCCCTTTTCCGCCCGCTGCCATGAGGCCTTAAACAGCGCCTCGCGGGTGGCGCGCTGGGTTAAATCCTGCAGCGCCGGCTGCTGTGTAGTGTTTTGCAGCGTCAGCAGCCACTGATTTTTCAGGCCGCGCGCCTCAGCAGCCTCAGCCGCCGCGGCGATTTCACCATCGCTGAGTCCGGCCAGCGCTGTTTTATCCGTTACCGCCAGCCCGCCCGCTTTGGTCGCCGCCAGTAACCGGTTGGTAAAGCGGGTGCTGAGCGTCGCCGCTTCCTGATTTAGCGCCTTCAGCTCCGCTTTCTGCGCATCGCTCAGGCTGGCGCCCGCCAGCTGGAAAGCCTGCCAGGTAACCTCAACCAGGCGGCGCGATTCCGCATCCAGATTTAACTGTTCGCGCTGTTGATAAACGCGATCGAGGCGCGCAAACAGTTTGCTGTTGAGATAGATTTCATCATCGAGCGCCGCCAGCTCAGGCGCGGTCTCTTCATCAATTTTTTGCAGTCGATCGTTAGTATTGGCGGAGGTCATGGCGCTAAATACGTTCATTACGCGCCTCAACAGCGCCCCGCTGCGCTCCAGCGCTACATAGGTGTTCTCAAAGGTCGGCGGCTGTGTCTCATCGGCAATACGCGCCACCTCCTGCTGTTTTTCAGCGATGCCGGCCATAATGGCGGGCAGATAATCGCTGTCTTTAATGCGGTCAAACGGCGGCGCCTGAAACGGCAGCGTGCTGGCCTGGCTGAAGGGATTCTGTTGCTCGACGGACATATTCTTCTCCCGATCGTGATTTGTCGTCGCATCGGCAGCCTGTGCGTTACCGCTCAGGGCCAGTCCGACGGCGAAAAATAGCACCGATAACCGCATATCCTTACTCTCCTGTTCCTTATCTGTAAAGAGCGAATCATAGGTGGAGTCAACCACCTATGCCACCGTTACGCACCGCCTGAAACAGCTTGCAGACTGAGCTGAAACTGCCGTTAAGCAGGCAAAGACGCGCGGCGCCTTTCTTTAATACTGCTTTATTATCTTATTATTAAAAATTCAATTCCTTGACCAGGAAAATAAGCATTGCCAGGATGGCAAAGCTCGCCGGCTGCGCCGTCAGCAAACGCGCGGTCTGTTGGTAGTAAAGTTACTACACATGGATTTTGGCGATAACGCCAGTAAAGGAGTCATTTTGAAATCACTGTCGGATACTCAAATTAAATGCGTCAGCGGCGCCGGTATTTTTATGGATATGCTGCTGGAAACCTATAGCCTGTTCGGCCAGCAGCCGCCGCAGGATCTGAGCGAACAGTTCCAACAGCTGGATGCGCTGTATGAGAAAAACAATGCGGCAATCGCGGAGCTGATGAGCCGGCATGGCGGCTGAATAGCGGCATTTTCCTGCGCCCGTTCATCATAACCTCTTCTGCTTTAGCCTGTTAACATGTTGCGGTGTTAACAGGCTATTTATTCACTAAAAGTGACGTTGTCACTCATCTGCTGCCAATTGTTCACCCAATACGCGCTGTGCGGCGGTTTATGAAACACCGCTGGTAAAAGTGACGTTGTCACCAGAAAAGCGTGCATTTTTTACCCCGCTTTATTAAAGCGTACGTAATAAAGTGCGGGAACTTACCGAACTGATTAATCTGCCCAGGCAGAGGTATGTTGTATGCGATCTGGTAGCTGGCTGGCCTGACAAAGCGCACCGCGCCGCTATTCGCCCGCGCCTGCCCAGCAGGTTGTTGCGCATCATAATAAACAGGCGAGGTGTGATTTTGACGCGCACGTAGCGCGCTATGAGAAAGTATCCGCTAATAAAATTGCCATATATCAATACGTTAAACTCAGAGGGCAAATAGTATAGTTTGCTAATCGTTTGCGTGGATGTTTTACATCCCTGATAACAAAAGCGGTTGGCAGAACATGCCTGTCGGTTCTGCAACAGAGCATGCAGGTTCTATTTAACCCTGGCGCTGGGCAGTGGTGAAACGAAGTGCTAAGGTGATTATTCTGGAAAATCCTTTGAGGAACAGTGAGATGATAATTTTTGTTACCGGCGCGACCGCTGGCTTTGGTCAAAGTATTGCCCGTCGTTTTATCGCCGCGGGCCACAAGGTTATCGCTACCGGGCGTCGTCAGGAGCGCCTTGATGACCTGAAAGCGGAGCTGGGCGAAAATCTCTATACCCTGCAGTTTGACATTCGCGACCGCGCCGCCATTGAGGCTGCTGTAGCGACGTTACCCGCCGCATGGCGACAGATTGATGTACTGGTAAACAATGCCGGGCTGGCGCTGGGCATTGAGCCGGCGCATAAAGCCAGCATTGAAGACTGGGAAACCATGATCGATACCAATAATAAGGGGCTGGTATATATGACCCGCGCCCTGCTGCCGGCGATGGTAGAGCGCAATATCGGTCATGTTATCAATATCGGTTCTGTTGCCGGTAGCTGGCCCTACGCTGGCGGCAACGTTTACGGCGCGACCAAAGCTTTTGTGCGTCAGTTCAGCCTGAATCTGCGTACCGATCTGCACGGCACCGCGCTGCGCGTAACCGATATCGAGCCGGGCCTGGTTGGCGGTACGGAGTTTTCCAACGTGCGTTTTAAAGGCGACGACAGCCGCGCGCAGAATGTTTATGCCGGCGCCAGCGCGCTTACGCCGGAAGATGTGACCGAAGCGGTATTCTGGGTAGCGACGCTGCCCGCGCACGTCAATATCAATACGCTGGAGATGATGCCGGTAAGCCAGAGCGTGGCCGGACTGAGCGTAGCGAAAAAATCCTGACGGGGTACGATTGCGGGGGAGTTTCGCTCCCCCAATTTATACTACGCGCACGCTGTTTGCCGGGCCGCGCTAATAAAAAGTTAAAATCTGATAAACCCATGTAATACCAGTTACGCCTTTCCCCAGCCCGCCACGATAATCAGCATGCCGCAAAAAGCTATCGCCGCGCCCAGCCAGTCATAGTGGCTCAGACGTACGCCATCCACCCAGCGCAGCCACAGCAGCGCCGTTACCACATAGACGCCGCCATAGGCGGCATAGACGCGCCCGCTGGCGGCAGGATGCAGCGACAGCAGCCAGACAAATAGCATCAGGCTTAGCGCGGCGGGCAGCAGCAACAGCGGCGTAGCGCCCTTTCTCAGCCACAGCCAGGGAAGAAAACAGCCGACGATTTCCGCCAGCGCGGTAAGAAAAAAGAGTAACGTAGTTTTTAACATAAAATGTTCGCCAGAAACCAAATGAAGCGCGCACGTCGCTGGTGGGTAAATAAGCAGCGATGATATACTGAAAGCCATCTCGCCTTATGGCTGGCTGCGATGAAATATAAGGAAGAATCAATGAAAACTTTACCTGAACGTCTTGCCATTGCACTGATCCCGCTGTCGCTTTTCGGCGCGCTGGCGTTAGCCCCTCTTCAGGCGCAGGCGCGCACCGATCGCGTCATTATTGAGGACGGCAGCAATGCTCTCAGTAATGAAGAGGCGCGTCAAAATAAAGAGCAATGGGATGATACGCGCATGCTGCGTAAAAAAGTCAATACGCGCGTTGAGAAAGAGTTCGACAAAACAGATCGGGCTTATGATCTTCGCGACGCCTGCGAAAAAAGCTACAACGTTAACGCCTACTGGGAATCTAAAACGCGGCGCTGCCTCGATCGTCGCACCGGGCGCCAGGTTGCACCCTGATTTGGCTGCTATAGTTACCGCAGGCTTTATAGCAAAAGGATGATGTGATGAGAGCAAAAACGTGGTTATTTAGCGCCCTGCTGGTTGTTGCTCCGCTGGCGGCCCAGGCGTCTTGTGAATCGGTTAAAGCGGATATCAGCAAGAAAATTATCAATAACGGCGTGCCTGAATCGGGTTTCACGCTGGATATTGTACCTAACGATCAGGCGAACGCCGCCGGAGGTCAGGTAGTGGGCCATTGTGAAAACGATAGCCAAAAAATCGTTTACAAACGTACCGGCGCCGATAGCGAGACTAACGTCCCGGCGAATGCAGGAACAACGCAGGACGCGCCCAGCCAGTAAACGCTCCCGGCACCGCATCTGTGCGGTGCCAGCTTCTCCCTTACCCGCTCCCCTTTAATCTGGCTGCTTGCGCGGCATAGCCCAGGCGATAAACAGCGTGCCGAACGCCACAACCAGCGACACGATAAACACCCAGTGCAGCGACGCCGCAATCTGCTGGATCAGCAGCTGCAGCGTATGGCTGTCCAGCGCCTGGCGCTGTTCCGGCGACATAATTTGCTGAACCGGATCCTGCGCCGCCGGCAGCCGCAGCATTAAATTATAGTTCAGCACCGCGCCCATAATGGCGGTGCCGATGGCCGATCCCAGAATGCGGCTGAACATAATCGAGGCGGTACAGATGCCGCGAATTTCAAAGGCTGCGCTGTTCTGCACCGAAACCAGAAAAGTAGTGCTGCTCATTCCCATACCGGTGCCGATCACAAAGGCGGCAAAGCCCGCCTGCGCCAGGCCGCTATCGGCATGCAGCATCAACAACAGCGCGCTGCCGACGATCAGCAACAGCGCGCCCAGCTGGGCGGTAAAACGGTAGGAGGTGATCAACATCAGCCGGCCGCTTAGCGTACTGGCCAGCGGCCAGCCGATGGACATCATCGCCAGTACGCTGCCTGCCTGCAGCGGCGTGCCGCCGTTAATTCCCTGAATCCAGGTGGGCAGAAACGCGCTGATGCCCATCATCGCCGCGCCGATAATTAAATTGCCGATATTGCCTGCGACGATAACCCGGCTGCGCCAGATATCCAGCGGGAACAGCGGCGACTCCGCCGCCCGTTCATGACGCAGCAAAATAACGCCGGTAACCAATGCGATAGCCAGAAACAGCAGCAGCCAGTAACCGAGCGCCTGCGCCTGCAGCAGTGCGACCAACAGCGCACTCACGCTAAGCATCAGCCAGGCGCTGCCGGAAACGTTTAGCCGCTGCGCGCTTTCCTGACGATGCGCAGGCAGCCAGCGCGACAGCATCAGCATAGCGATAATCCCCAGCGGCACGTTGACCCAAAAAACCAGCGCCCAGCTAAAATGCTGCACAATCCAGGCGCCGCTCAACGGCCCGATAATGGCGGATACGCCCCAGACGCTGGAGAGCCAGCCCTGGATACCCGCCCGCTCACGCGGCGAATAGACATCGGCGACAATAGTGGAGGTCAGCGGCATAATCGCTCCGGCGCCGATGCCCTGAAAAGCGCGAAACAGAATCAACCAGCCCATGCTGTGGGCAAAACCGCACAATACCGATCCCAGTAAAAACAGCGAGGTGCCGATAAAAAACATCCGCTTGCGTCCCCAGATATCGGCCAGACGCCCGTAAATCGGCACGCTTACCGCCTGAGTCAGCAAATAGATAGAAAAAACCCAGCCAAACTGCGAAAAGCCGCCCAGCTGGGCGATAATGGTGGGCATCGCGGTGGCGACGATAGTCACCTCAATCGCCGCCATAAACATCGCCAGCATACAGGCGATTAGGATCCAGTGACGGTGCGGCACCGGCTGCGGTTGATTTTCTGTCATTTTTCCCCTTCCTGTCGAACAGCTAAGCGTAGCTCACCGCATGGCTCCGCGCGATCGCTGCCTCTGTTACAGTTAAAGTGACGGCGTCACTTAAAGCTTACCCTCTTCTCTGCCGCCTGCGCCAATATAGGGCGCCTGAAGCCCAGGCGTACGAAAACGAACGCCTGGCGCAAAACAACAAGCCCTGCCGTATCGTGCCAGCATTTTATCGTAAAAATGGGCGTCCGTGGGCTGGTTATGGCATTTATACATATGATGATATCAGCCAGCCTGACCAAAGGAAATTTTGCGAATATTGTTGAATGGAGCACTCATTGTCAATATTTCCCCCGGAAGCATAAACAGATGTTTTCCAACTCCATTACGAACTTATAAATCTCCCGGCGTGGGTAAAAACTGTCATGCTCCTTAATTCAATTTTCTGCCTTAAGGTTAAAGTTAATAACCGAATCGCTTTGATTAACAGGCCGGGTAATAAAAATCATCCTTAAAGCCACAGCAATAGTTATATTAGTAATATCATGGCGGAATTATACCAGCTGGTTAAATCAGCGCCTTAATACGCCGGAAGGAATAAGTGAAACAGATAATCGATAAAAACAAACAGGCTTTGACTGTTCAGCGGCATGATAAAAAACACGCAATAAAATTTAACGGAGGCATCAAGCCTTTCACGTTATAAATATAGTTAATTATACATCAAAAATTAACTCGCCTGTAGCTGGCGGCTATAGCCGAAAGAGTTAAACTGCGTTGACAAAAGTGCAGCCGCGCTATTCCACTATATCCATTAATATTCACCGGTAGACTAAAGGAATTAAATATGAAATCAGCATACACATTCGATGCAGAGTGTTTCGCCTTAGCTTCAATTGCCTGGTCAGGCGCGCATCAGGAAGCGTACAATCCGGAACTTACGCAAAAAAAACTACAGGACGGGCTAACTCAATCACCCATTACTGCCGGTAAACTGGATAATGTGGTCTGGGGACCGGCCGTTAAACGGATGTCACAATCCCGCGCCGATTCGGATAACTGGGACGACTATATGTTTTTTGTTGTCCAGAACCGTAACGATCCATCAGACTATCGCGTTGCTGCCCGTTCTACCGTATCCACTCTTAACGGGCAAGAGGATATGGCCGTCTTCGAACTGGTCGACTGGCGCCAGTTTGATGCTGAAGCGCCGGACGAGGCGAAAATCGCCTCCGGTATGGCTGAGGTAGTTACAGATCTGCTGAAAATGACTGCAAGCGTTGAACCCGGCTGTGGAAGCACGCTCATGCAGTTTCTGAACGCCTGCCTGAATGATGGCGATACGTTAACCTTCTGCGGCCACAGCATGGGAGGGACATTTACCATTCCGTGGGGCGTCAGCGTCAAGCAGCAACTGGAAAAAAACGTGCGCGTCCAGGTACGCAGTTTCGCTGGCGCAACGGCAGGTAATTCTTCCTTTGCCACCTATGCGGAAAATATATTAGGCAGCGGGCTGAAACGAATTGTTAATAATATGGATATAGTTCCCAAAGCATGGAACACAGATTCACTAAAAGAGATCGCCACTCTCTATGAGCCAGTGGTTACGCTGCCCTGGATTATGAAAGCAATAATTAATGGCTTTGCTGATTTTATGGTCGGTTATGATTATGCTCACACGAGCCAGCCAGAAATCTTTGATTTCGGTGTTAATCCTGAAGTTACCGATTTTCAGCAGCAGTATAACTATCAGCACGGTACGGCCTATCTGAATTATTATGGTCTTGAGATGGGTAAAGATATTATCTATGATCCCAGCTAACCGGAAATTTTCCGGAAATAACAGCCAGTGTTAGACCCGGCGTTGAAAGTATTACACCAGGCGCCTCACCTGCCTGTCAACGCAGGCAGGTTGTGATGTTTTATCCCGCTTATTAGTAATAAACCGGGCTTATACGATCAGGGTTCCGTTTGGGAAGCGGGGACTATATTATCCTGATGAAACAGCTTTTAATCGCGAGGATTATGCTATTACAAAGCCGTTTATAATATGACGGCGTTCAAAATCGTCTGCCATGCAGGCTGCGGTCGCCATAAGCGCTCATTCATCAATATCAGCCTTACGCAAGATAATGCGCTACTTCTGCGGTAATAATAACTAAAGCGGCTAAAAAAGCAGTTGTTATTGATTAAAAAAAATTAGCTGTACAAAAAATAGCTGGCGCATGGCTAATCATCACCGGGCGCAAAAAAGCATCCTGGTGATTCTATCCTTAAAACTGGCGCAGCTGCCCAGCCGCTGCTATAGCTTTAAGGCACTACGATTGTTTTTGCTGATAAAGGAGTATTAGTCAGCATTTTATATTGAGTACCGGAGAGGCAGGTGAAAACGTTGAATAACCCACCGCTGTCCGCTGATTACTATAACAGCTGAGCGCCCCTTAAGCGGCGCTCCAGCTATCCCCGGAGAGTCCTGTCAATGCATTGTTCTACCACGATCAAACGAATCCTGCTGGCGCTGCTGGCAATCGTGCCGATCGCTGCGATTCTGTTTTACGGTATTGGTTTTGAAGTGATTAAGGCGCGTCGGGTTGACCTGATTTATCTTGGCAAACAGCACCTCTGGCTGGTGGGCTGGTCGATGCTTGGCGCGCTGCTGGTGGGAATTCCCAGCGGCATTTTGCTGAGCCGCCCTTTCGCCCGGCGCTGGGCGGAATATATCATGCAGATCTTCAACGTCGGCAATACCCTGCCGCCGCTGGCGGTGCTGGCGCTGGCGATGGTGGTCATCGGCATTGGCGATCGCCCCGCTATTATCGCCCTGTTTCTTGCTTCGCTGCTGCCCGTGGTACGCAATACCTATGCCGGGCTGATCGGCGTACCGCACTCTCTGCTGGAGGCCGCCAACGGAATCGGTATGACGCGCTTACAGCGGCTGCGCCAGGTGGAGCTACCCAACGCCTGGCCGGTAATGCTTTCCGGAATTCGCATCGCAATGGCGATTAATGTCGGCACGGCTCCGCTGGCCTTTCTTATCGGCGCCAGCAGTTACGGCGAACTGATCTTTCCCGGTATTTACCTCAACGACTTCCCGATTTTGATCCTGGGAGCGGTGGCGACGGCGCTGGTGGCGCTGGTTCTGGATATGCTGCTGGCGGCGCTTGGCCGCTGGCTTAGCCCGCATGCGCTATAGGAGAGCATTATGAATGGAGTTCACACCTTAATACGCACGCTGGCGCTGTTGGTTAGCCTGCTACTCTGCGTTAATACCGCCCACGCCGCGCCGATTACCATGGCCACCAAAAGCTTTACCGAGCAACATATTTTATCGGCGATGACCGTGCTCTGGCTGGAGAAAAAAGGGTTTACGGTGATACCTAAAACCAATATTGCCGTCTCTATCAGCCGCAGCGCGATGCTGAATAAACAGATCGATATGACCTGGGAATATACCGGATCGTCGCTGATTATCTTCAATCATATTACTACCCCGATGTCCTCAAAACAGGCTTACGACACGGTACGGCGCCTGGATGCCGGGCTGGGGCTGGTCTGGCTGAACCCGGCGCCGATGAACAACACCTACGCCTTTGCCATGCAGCGCAAACGCGCCAGACAAGAGCGCATCACTACGGTGTCGCAGCTGGTGGCGCGCATTGAGCAAATCCGTCAGCAGGATGCCGAACATAACTGGATGCTGGGGCTGGATCTGGAATTCGCTGGCCGCTCTGATGGCTTACAGCCGCTGCAAAAGCTCTACGGCCTGCAGCTCGATCGTCCGCAGATCCGTCAGATGGATCCGGGACTGGTATACAACGCTATTCGTGACGGTTTCGTCGAGGCGGGCCTGGTATATACCACCGACGGGCGCGTCAAAGGCTTCGATCTGCAAATTCTGGAAGATGATAAGCACTTTTTCCCCAGCTACAACGTTACGCCGGTGGTGCGTAAAGAGGTGCTGGCCGCCAATCCTGGACTGGCGGCGGCGCTGAATCAGCTCTCCGCGCTGCTCACCAACGAGGCGATTACCGACATGAATAAGCGGGTGGATATCGATCACCAGTCGCCGCAGCAGGTGGCGCATGATTTTTTACAGGCGAAAGGCATGCTGTAAGGAGAGGCTATGGATACGCTGCATTATATGATCGACAACTGGCCCCACCTGGCGGCGCTGAGCTGGCAACATCTCTGGCTGGTGCTGGTGGCGGTGGGCTGCGCCATTCTGGCCGGCGTGCCGCTGGGCATTATTATCGTGCGGATAAAATGGCTGGCGACGCCGGTGCTTGGCATCGCTACGCTGGTGTTAACTATCCCTTCCATCGCGCTGTTTGGCCTGATGATCCCGTTATTTTCCCTGATCGGTCAGGGAATCGGCGTGGTGCCGGCGATCACGGCGGTGTTTCTCTATTCGCTGCTGCCAATCGTACGTAACACGCATACCGCGCTGGAAAGTATCCCGCCCGGCATGCGTGAAGCGGGGCGCGGCATCGGCATGACTTTCTGGCAGCGCCTGCGCTGGGTGGAGATTCCGCTGGCGCTGCCGGTTATTTTCGGCGGCATTCGTACCGCCGTGGTGATGAATGTCGGCGTTATGGCCATCGCTGCGGTGATTGGCGCCGGCGGTTTAGGTTTACTGTTGCTGGATGGCATCAGCGGCAGCGATATCCGCATGTTGATTGCCGGGGCGGTGCTGATTTGTCTGCTGGCGATTATTCTTGACTGGCTGCTGCACCGCCTGCAGCAAGCTTTAACACCGAAGGGGATGCGCTAATGATTAAGCTGGAAAACCTCACCAAGACTTTTAAACAGAAAAACGGCGCGGCGCTTAACGCGGTGGATAATGTCAGCCTGCATGTGCCCGGCGGCGAGATGTGCGTGCTGCTCGGCCCTTCCGGCTGCGGCAAAACCACCACGCTGAAGATGATTAACCGCCTGATCCCGGCGACCAGCGGCAAAATCACCATTAACGGCGAAGATACCAGCACTCAGGATACCGTAACCCTGCGGCGCAATATCGGCTACGTTATCCAGCAGATCGGCCTGTTTCCCAACATGACGATTGAGGAAAATATTACCGTGGTGCCGCGCATGCTGGGCTGGGATAAAAAACGCTGCCGCGAGCGCGCCAGCGAACTGATGAGCATGGTAGCGCTCGATCCGCATAAGTTTCTGCATCGCTATCCCAAAGAGATGTCCGGCGGCCAGCAGCAGCGCATCGGCGTTATTCGCGCTCTTGCCGCCGATCCGCCGGTACTGCTGATGGATGAGCCTTTCGGCGCGGTAGACCCAATCAACCGTGAAGCGATCCAGAACGAGTTTCTGGAAATGCAGCGCCAGCTAAAGAAAACCGTCATGCTGGTCAGCCATGATATTGATGAAGCGCTAAAGCTGGGCGATCGCATTGCAGTTTTCGGCCAGGGAAAAATCGTCCAGTGCGCCACGCCAGATGAACTGCTGGCAAAGCCGGCTAACGAATTCGTCGGCTCTTTTGTGGGGCAGGATCGCACATTGAAGCGGCTGCTGCTGGTGCAGGCGGGCGACGTGACCGATCAGCAGCCGACGCTGACCGTAAAGCGCTCGACGCCGCTGGCCGAAGCCTTTGCGCTAATGGATGATAACGATATGCGTACCGTCACCGTGGTAGACAACGACGGCAGGCCGCTGGGCTTTGTGAAACGTCGTGAAGCGCGCGGCGCCAGCGGAAGCTGCGAACAGCTGCTGCATCAGTTTACCATTACCGGCAAAGCGGAAGAGAATCTGCGCGTGGTGCTGTCGAAACTCTATGAACACAATATGGTATGGATGCCGATCGTGGATGAGGATGGCCGCTACAGCGGAGAGATTTCGCAGGATTACATCGCAGGTTATCTCAGCTCCGGGCGTACCCGTCGGGCGCTGAACCGCTAAAAGATCAAGCGCGCCGCGCGGGCGCGCCCTTCTGTTCTCAGGCTACCGCCTGCGGCCTGGAGAGCGCCGACAGATCGATATAGCCAGCCAGATCGCGCTGCTCGGCGCGCGGCAGATAAGGCAGTTCGCCCAGCAGCGGAGCCGGAATTTTCTCCTGCAGCACATTGATTATATCCGCATAGTGCGCCAGCCCCGGATTGATACGATTGGCCACCCAGCCCAGCAGCGGCAGGCCGTCGTTGAGCACCGCCTGCGCCGTTAGCAAAGCATGACTGATACAGCCCAGCTTGATGCCGACGACCAGCACTACCGGCAGCTGCTCCTGAATAACCCAGTCGGAAAGCGGACGCAGATCGTTCATCAGGCTGCGCCAGCCGCCGGTGCCCTCAATGACCACCACGTCAGCCTGCGCCTGTAAGGTCATCAGGCCGCTGCTCAGGCGCGCATAGTTAATCGCTTCACCGCGGTGCATGCTGACTTCATCTTCCAGCAGCGTAACCGGGTTTATTACCTCATAAGGCACATCAAGGGTAGAGGCCTGCTGTAAAATCAGCGCATCTTTATTACGCGGGCCTTCAGGGGTCATCTGGCTACTTTTCGCTACCGGTTTATAGCCCACCACGACAGAATGGTTTTCCGCCAGTTTTTGCATCAGGGCGCGGGTAATAACTGTCTTACCGACGGCGGTATCCGTACCGGTAATGAAAAGACGACTCAGCATAGCAACACTCCGGCAGGCTGACGGCCTGAAATAGTTAAACATTAATCATCGGTTTTGCCGGACAGTGTAGAAAATTGCGCTTGTTAACAGCTTGCGTTAGCGCAATTTTTTGGTGATAACTGAACCTGGATTAGCCTTGTAACAGTTTGATTAGCAATTCTCCGTTGTACATGGCGTTTTTTACTAACGCCGCGCCGGGCATAGTACCTACATTGGGGAATTCGGTAGGCTCGACATTTATATGTGCGCTATAGGCAGGCAAAGCCTGCTGACGAATTGAGGAACCAATGGCGGGATAGAGTACATCAGCCGCCCGATTTAGCGGAGAACCTATAAGAATTTTTTCAGGATTAAACAGATTAACCATGATGGCGAGAATGCGCCCGACGCTGTTGCCGATGCCGGTAATAATATCGCGCGCCAGCGGATCGCCGTTTAAGGCGGCGTCGCACAGCGAGTTTACGCTCAGCGGCTGATGATGCAGGCTGGAGCTGAGCGCGGTCTGCATACGCTGCGCGGTCAGTTCCAGAATGCTGCCAACGCTGGCGACGGTTTCCAGGCAGCCATGATTACCGCAGTAGCACTGCTTACCCCAGGCATCAACCTGCGTATGCCCTATTTCAACCAGCGAGCTACGGCTGTTGTGCAACAGCCGCCCGCCGGTAATCACGCCGGCGCCGACGTTGTCATCAATCACCACCTGGATCACATCGCTGGCGCCGCGTGAGGCGCCAAACAGCGATTCAGCAATCGTCCAGGCGCACACGTCATGCTGAATATAGACCGGCAGGCCGGTATGCGCGGCCAGCTCCGGGCCCAACGGCATATCCGCCACGTCGTAAAAAGGCATGCGATGAATAATGCCGCTGCCGGTGTGAATAATGCCGGGCAGCGTAATGGCGATGGCGGTCAGGCGTTCAAGCAGGCGCTGATGGCGGATAAAAAACTGATCGACTTCAGCGATCATGCGCTGCAGCAGCGGCGTGTCGCTTTCGGTGGGCAAAGGGCGCGTCTCTTCGGTAACCAGTTTGCTGCTGAGGTCGCGCAGCGCAAGCGTGATTTCACCGCGCCCGATGCGAATCGCCAGATAGTGCCAGGCCACGGTATCAAGAATTAACCCAACCGCCGGTCGTCCGCGGCTGCCCGGCTCCTGGTATTCCGTTTCCTGCACCAGATGAGCCTCAAGCATTTCACGTACGATTTTGGTAATACTGGCCGGGGCCAGCTGCGCCCGTCGGGAAAGCTCAATGCGCGAAATCGGGCCAAACTGGTCGATCAGCCGATATACTGCCCCAGCGTTTGTCTGCTTGATCTGGTCGATATGACCAGGTTGACTCTCCGCTATCACTGCCCCGGCTCCCACTTATTTTCGCGCTTCAAAATAAACCTGTCGGGCTAATGGTGATGCAGTTAAGCAGGGCCGTCAACTATTTGATTAGGAGTGTGATTTACTGCACAAAAAAGCCTGTACTGGTGCAAAATAACGCTCAATCTTCGCCCAGCAGCAGTTTTTTCATCTGCGCCATCACGGCGCTGATCTCGCGCTGTCGCGCCCAGACCAGCCACATTTCTGACCAGGCGTCCGGCTCGGTTAAAGGCAGCCAAACAACATCCGCCAGTTTTGGCCGCTGGAAGGAGGCGGGCAAGATTGAAATTCCCAGTCCGGTAGCGACCAGCCCAAGGATGGTCATCGCTTCCCCTACCTCCTGGGTAACGTAGGGCTGAATTTGGTAGCGGTGCAGCAGCGCCATAATTTCGCCATACAGCGCGGTGCCGCTCTGCGCATCAAAAAGAACGAATGGCTGACTGGCGAGATCGCGCACCGATACCGCCTGGCGCCGCGCCAGCGGGTGCGCATGATGCACCACGCAGCAAAGAGGCTCGCGCAGCAGCAGCTGCCATGCCAGCGTATCGGGAAGCGGCGTATTGCGCATCACCCCTAAATCGAGCCTGCCGTCGCTTAACGGCGCCAGCTGCTGACGGGTATTCATCTCCTGCATCTGGATATGCACCCGCGGATAGCGCTGGCGGAAGTTATACAACGCGTCGGAAACTGCAGCGATAAAGGGCGCCGAGGAGGTAAAACCGATACGGATTTCCCCCTCTTCCCCCTGGTGCAGACGGGAGGCGCGGCTGGCGGCCTGCTCCACGTTAAGCAGAATAGCGCGCGCATCGCCCAAAAACTGCCGCCCGGCGGCGGTAAGCTGCACGCTGCGGTTGGTTCGTGCCAGCAGGCGGGCGCCGATTTGCTGTTCCAGCAGCTGGATCTGCTGGCTTAACGGCGGCTGCGAGATGTTCAACCGCAGCGCGGCGCGGCCAAAATGCAGTTCCTCCGCCACGGCAATAAAATAACGTAGATGACGCAGCTCAATATTCATAGGTTAAACATATCATTTCAGACAATTAATATATTAGACAGTATATTTCCCTGCCCCCACAATGAAACCATTGAGGTTAATTAAAGGAAGTTTTGTGAACCGCTCAACCCAGACGGCCTTTCTGCCTGACGACGCTGAAGCTGTCGAAACCGCGCCTTGCGCGAGCGCGGATAAAAATCGCTATATCAAGCGCGGCACGCCGCAGTTCATGCGGGTGACGCTGGCGCTGTTTTCAGCAGGGCTTGCCACCTTCGCCCTGCTCTATTGCGTGCAGCCTATTCTGCCGGTTCTGTCGCAGGAGTTTGGCGTCTCGCCGGCAACCAGCAGTATTTCCCTGTCGATCGCCACTGCGTTAATGGCGCTGGGGCTGTTGGTCACCGGCCCGCTGTCAGATGCCGTGGGACGAAAACCGGTAATGGTAGTCGCTTTGCTGTTGGCGGCGATATGCACTCTGCTTTCCGCCGCCATGACCAGCTGGCACGGTATTTTGCTGATGCGGGCGCTGACCGGGCTATCCCTGAGCGGCGTGGCGGCGGTAGGCATGACCTACCTGAGCGAAGAGATCCATCCCAGCGTTATTGCGTTTTCCATGGGGCTGTATATCAGCGGCAACTCTATCGGCGGCATGAGCGGGCGCCTGATTAGCGGCGTGATTACCGATTCCAGCTCCTGGCGCATGGCAGTTGCTTTTATCGGCTGTTTTGCGCTGGCTTCAGCGCTGATGTTCTGGAAAATTCTGCCGGCGTCGCGTCATTTCCGTCCCGCTTCGCTGCGCCCGCGCAGCCTGATGATTAACTTTCGTCTGCACTGGCGCGATCGCGGCCTGCCGCTGCTGTTTGCCGAAGGTTTTTTGCTGATGGGCGCGTTTGTTACCCTGTTTAACTATATTGGCTATCGGCTGATGAATGCGCCCTGGTCGCTGAGCCAGGCGGTAGTCGGCCTGCTGTCGGTGGTCTATCTCACCGGCTCCTGGAGTTCGCCGAAGGCGGGCGCGATGACAGCCCGTTATGGACGTGGTCCGGTGCTGCTGTGCGCCACTGCCATTATGCTGAGCGGCCTGCTCATCACCCTGTTTCAGTCGCTGTGGCTGATTTTTCCCGGCATGATGCTGTTTACCGCTGGATTCTTCGCCGCCCACTCGGTCGCCAGCGGCTGGATTGGTCCGCGCGCGCGCCGCGCAAAAGGCCAGGCATCTTCTCTCTATCTGTTTAGCTATTATGTCGGCTCCAGCGTGGCCGGCACCCTGGGCGGCGTTTTCTGGCACGCCTGGGGCTGGCCGGGCATCACCGCCTTTATCGCAACGCTGCTTTTACTGGCGCTAATGGTCGCTGCCTCCCTGCATACCCGCCAATTATGAGGCTGACGGGCCGCCCCGCGCGGCCTTTTTCTCTGCCGGACTGTTAATTTCTCTGTTGCTGAAGTATCCTGTTTTAAAGGTTTTATTTGTATGTTGTAACTAAAAAGATTGCTAAATAAGGAGCCGCCATGCCCCGCTATGATTTAGTCGAAGATTTGCGCCTGTGCGCCAGCCAGCTTGAACAGGCGCTGGCCGCTCTGCAGCAACAGCTCACCCGGCTGCCGCTGCTGGTTGGCCGCGTATTCTCCCTGCCGCCGGTGGTAAAAGGTACGGAGCACGATCCGGTTACGCAGATTAGCGTAACGCAGCATCTTGGCGATGAAGCGCGCCAGCGGGCGCTTCAGCACTATTGTCGGCTGTTTATTCAGCATCAGTCGGAAAATATCAGCACCAAAGCGGCGGTGCGCTTGCCGGGCGCGCTCTGTTTTGCAGCCGACGAGCAGCAGCATGCCCTGCTCCACCAGCAGGTAAAGCAAAACAATCGGCTGAAGGCGGAGCTGGAACGCATTATCACCGTTGATTCCGGCCTGCCGAGCGAAGCACGCTTTGATTTTGTGCATACTCACCTGCGCGGCCTGCTGACGCTAAACGCCTACCGCACGATCACCCTGCTGGATGCGCCTGACAGCGTGCGCTTCGGCTGGGCCAATAAACAGATTATAAAAAACGTAACGCCGCAGGAGATCGTCGCAAAACTGGAGAAAAGCCTGAAGGCGGGCCGCGCCCAGGCGCCATGGACGCGTGAGCAGTGGGCGGAAAAAGTGCAGGAGGAGCTGGCAGCGGTACGTTCATTGCCGAAAGGCGCCAGGCTGAAAATCAAGCGTCCGGTTAAAGTGCAGCCTATCGCGCGCATCTGGGATAAAGAGCAGCAGAAACAGACGCAGCTGGCCTGCCCCTCTCCTCTGCTGGTGCTCTGCCCCAACCGGCAGCAGGTGCCGGCGCTCGGTGAACTGCTGAATTACGATGCGGAGAATATCAGCCATCGCTACAAACCCCAGGCCGAACAGCTCTGGCTGCTGATCCCCCGGCTGCACCTTTACTGCGACAGACCGGTAGGCAAAGCCTAGCCTTTCTTTAACGGTCGACGCCGGCGCGCGGACCGCCGCAGGATTCACGGATCACCAGCGCAGGCGGCAGGATAATTCGTTTCGGCGGCTCATCGTTTCCCTGGATGCGGCTGTACAACAGCTCGCCCGCTTTACGCCCTATCTCTTTCGCGGCCACCGAAACGGTGGTCAGCGCAGGCTGCACCAGCGCCGCTTCAGTAATATCGTCAAATCCCACCAGCGCGAAATCCTGACCGGGCTTACGGCCGGCGGCGCGCAGCGCCTGCATTACGCCAAGGGCGACAATATCCTGATAGCAAACGGCAGCGGTAATCTGCGGGTAGCGGGACAGCAGCGATGCCGCCGCTTTCGCCCCGTCAATCTGGCTCGCCTGAGCCATAACTATCCACTCCGGCACGGGCGTAAGATCGTTCTCCAGCAGCGTACTGGTAAAGCCGCCAACCCGTTGCGCGCGCGTACCGGAATTCGCACCGCCGCCGATAAAGGCGATATTCCGGTGTCCCAGCTGAATTAAATGCGTCGTCGCCATTTGCGCGCCGAGAAAGTTATCGGTGCCGACAAAATCGAAGTCGGGATCGCTGAGCGGACGCACCACCATAATTGCCGGGATATTACGCCTTTTCAGCGCCGCAAAAAACGACGCAGGCGTTGCCCGCGCTGCGCACAGCACCATACCGCAGGCGCTGTTGCGCATCAGCGAATCAACAAACTTTTGCTGACGATCCTCTGATTCTTCGCTATTGGCCAGAAACAGCAGCAGTTCATGCCGCTCCATTTCATGGCTCAGCCCTGCGGTCATCTCCGCATAAAACGGGTTAGTAATATCATGCAGCAGTAAACCGACCTGGTTGCTGCTACGGTTACGCAAATTAGCGGCGGTCTGGTTATAGACATAGCCGGTCTCGTCCAGCGCTTTTAGCACGCGTTCGCGCGTAGCCGGCGAGATACGCCCACGATTACGTAATACCATGGAGACGGTGGCCGTAGATACTCCGGCCCGTTGCGCCACCTGTGCCAGCGTCACTGAGGTCATCATTGCTCCTGTATCAGCTTTAAGGTTAATCGAATAACCTGAACGGCGAGATTTTCCCTGTGATGGATTTCGCATTAAAGCATATTTCTGCGCTGCAGGTTGCTTATTATGCGGGGTTAATCGCGTTAACCACGCTGCAAAACAAAGGTTAATCGATTAATCTTATCCTGCCAATATGGAGAGATAAAATGCAAGCAACCTATAACAAATTCCCTGAAGTCGCTGTTCAGGGTTACGACGATCAGGCCTGGCAAGGCTGGCAGTCAATTAATGAGATCCTGAACGCCAGGCTTTTTACCTCCTCCAGAACGGTGCTGGTGGTGGACTGTTACCCTGGCGTGCGGCTGCAAGAGCTGGAGCAGCAGCTGCTGCCGGCGCTCAATAGCGTGCTGACGATCAACGTTGAAACCGCCCGCCTTGACGAGCAGGCGCTGCAGCAGATGCTGGCCGCAAATCTCACCGACGACCGGGTGTTCGGCGTGCTCTCCTGCCATCGGCTCAGCGCGTTTTTCGATGCTGAAAAACTTAACCTGCTGCGTCAACAAATTGACGCCGTTAAGCACGGCGTGGTGGTGGTTTACGGGCCAGGCGCCGCGCTGGCGCATCCGGGCGACCTGCTGATCTATGCCGATCTGCCGCGTTGGGAGATTCAACAGCGGATGCGGCGCGATCGGCTGAGCAACTGGGGGGCCGACAATCAACATGAAGATATCCTGCGACGTTACAAGCGCGCTTTTTTTATCGAGTGGCGCGTCTTCGATCGGCACAAAACGCCTCTGCTCAGGCGCGCCGATTATCTGCTTGATACCACCCGGAAGCTTGCTCCGGCGCTGGTCAGCGGTAAGGCGCTGCGCGCCGGCCTGCAGCAGACCACCACGCGCCCGTTCCGGGTCGTTCCTTTTTTTGATCCTGGGGTCTGGGGCGGACAGTGGATGAAACGCCAGTTCGATCTCGATCCCTCGGCCCCTAATTACGCCTGGTGTTTTGACTGTGTGCCGGAAGAGAACAGCCTGTTGCTGCGCTTTGGCGCAGTACGAATTGAGATCCCCTCTCAGGATTTAGTGCTGCTCTACCCGCGAGCGCTGCTTGGTGAAAAAGTTCATGCCCGTTTCGGCACTGAGTTTCCCATCCGCTTTGACTTTCTCGATACCATCGGCGGGCAGAATCTGAGCT
Source organism: Mixta tenebrionis (assembly GCF_006517625.1). Classification (GTDB taxonomy): domain Bacteria; phylum Pseudomonadota; class Gammaproteobacteria; order Enterobacterales; family Enterobacteriaceae; genus Mixta; species Mixta tenebrionis. Next base: position 66,758 of record NZ_VHQI01000001.1, read on the forward strand.
TTCAGGTCCATCCGGTCACCGAATATATCCAGCAGCATTTTGGTATGCATTACACCCAGGATGAAAGCTATTACATTCTTGAGGCCGAGCCGGAGGCGGTAGTCTACCTCGGCGTCAAAACGGGCACCGATCCTCAGGCGATGCTGGCCGATTTGCGTGCCGCCGCCCAAGGTAAGCGCGCCTTTGACGATGAACGCTTTGTTAACCGTATTCCGGCGCGTAAGCACGATCACTTTCTGATCCCCGCCGGTACGGTGCATTGCTCCGGCGCAGGCGCCATGGTGCTGGAGATCAGCGCCACGCCTTACATCTTTACTTTCAAACTATGGGACTGGGCGCGCGTAGGCCTGGATGGCTTGCCGCGCCCGGTTCATCTCGATCACGGCGAGCAGGTGATCGACTGGTCGCGCGATACGCAATGGGTATATGACCACCTTGTTAATCGTATTGAGCCGCTCGCCGAAAGCGCAGGCTGGCGGGAAGAACGCACCGGGCTGCATGAACGGGAGTTTATCGAAACCCGCCGTCACTGGTTTAGCGCGCCGGTGACACACCATACCCAGGGCGGGGTCAACGTGCTGAATCTGGTAGAAGGCGCGGAAGCGGTGGTAGACAGCCCAACCGGCGCCTTCGCCCCCTTCCACGTTCACTATGCCGAAACCTTTATTATTCCGGCGGCCGTTGGCGAATACCGCATTTCACCGGCGGGTAATAGCGTGGGGCGGCAGCTCGCCACCATCAAAGCATGGGTAAGAGGATAACTATATGATCAATATTATTATTGCGACTCACGGCCCGCTGGCCGAAGCGCTGTTGACCAGCGGAGAAATGGTTTACGGCGCGCTGCCGCATGTTTCTACCGTCACGCTGGGCGAACAGGCGGGTATCGAGGGGTTTAAGCAGGCGTTTTCCCGCGCGCTGGCCCATGCGCGACAAGGCGCCGACGGCGTCCTGGTGCTGTGCGATATGCAAAGCGGTACGCCATGGAATGTCGCCTGCCTGCACGCCTTTTCCCCGCAGACGACGCCTGCTGTCGCCGTGATGGCGGGCGTCAACCTTCCCATGCTGCTGCAAAGCGAAGAGATCCGTCATTTTACCGATGTACAGCTTGCCGCCGCCCAGCTGCTGGAGATAACGCTCCCGACGCTGATAACCGCCGCCCCGGTTTTAACCACCCAGCCGGATGATTTTTAGAGGAAGCCGCTATGAGTATATCTTTTGTACGTATCGATGACCGGGTGATCCATGGATAGCTGGTAACCCGCTGGGCTAAAGAGCTGCCCTGCGATGGCATTATTGCCGTTGACGATGCCGTTGCGGCTGACCCGCTACTCTCATCGGTAATGAAAGGCGCCATTCAGGATCTCAAAGTCTGGCTGTTCGATACCGCAACGGCGATTGAAAAATTGCCCAGGGTCATCGCCAGCGAAAAACGCTACTTTGTTATCGGTAAATCCCCGGTGACCCTGCAACGTATTGCAAAAGCGGGGATCAGCCTGCAAAACGCTAACGGAAAAATCAACGTCGGCCCGATGAGCGCCCGCGCCGACACCACAACGATCGGGCCAAATCAGGCGGTCAACGCCGCAGAGATCGCCGCCTTTGACTGGCTGATGCAACACGGGCATCAGATTGAATTTCGTCTGGTGCCGGACGCTGGCTGTTATAGCTGGCAGGACGCGCGTCAGAAGCTGAAATAAGGAGCGGGCAATGATTATCGAAGCGACGCTGATTGGCCTATTTTGTTATCTGGGCGCGCTCAGCACGCCCTGGCTGCTGGGGCTGACCGGCGGCTGGTATCTGCTTACCCGCCCGCTGGTCTCCGGGATGCTGGTCGGGCTTATTCTGGGCGATGTGAAAACCGGAATTGTTATCGGAGTTGCGGTACAGGCGGTGTATATCGCCATGGTGACGCCGGGCGGTTCAATGCCGGCGGATCTGAACTTTGTCGCCTGGCCGGCCATCGCGCTGGGCGTCCTGTCAGGAAAAGGGCCGGAGGTGGCGGTGGCGCTGGCTGCCACCATCGGTATCGCCGGCACCGTGCTGTTCAACGCGATGATGGTGCTGAACTCATTCTGGAACCACCGCGCCGATGTGGCGCTGGAGCGCGGCGACCCACGCGGCATCTATCTGAACAGCGCCATCTGGCCGCAGCTGTGCAACTTTGTTTTGCGTTTCGTCCCCGCCTTTATCGCCGTCTACTTCGGCGCGCAGTATATCAGCGCCTTTATGGATAGCCTGCCGGTTGCGGTGCTGGCGACAATGAACGTGCTGGGCGGCATCCTTCCTGCCGTAGGGATCGCGATCCTGCTTAAGCAGATCATTAAGAACTACAGCATGCTGATCTACTTTCTCGTCGGTTTCGTCTGCATCGTTTTTTTAAAGCTCAACATGGTCGCGCTGGTAATTGTCGGATCGCTGCTGGCGCTCATTCACTACAACTATAAGCCGGAACCGCAGCAGGCTGCCAACACCACAGCGGACGGTGATGATGAGGATGAATTCTGATGAAAGCGCCTACCCTGAATCGTAAAGATCTGCGCCGCTGCTGGCGGGCGTGGATGATGTATAACTTGTCATCAATGAGCTTCGAACGGCTGGAATCCTTCGGTTTCTGTCTGAGTATGCTGCCGGCGGCGAACAAACTCTATCCCGATACGGCGCAGCGTAACGAAATGCTGCGGCGCCACGCCTCGTTTTATAATACCGAGCCACAGATTGGCGCCATTGTTAACGGCATGGTGCTGGGTCTGGAAGAGAAAAAAGCGAATGGCGATCCGATCGACGGCGAAACGATCAACACCCTCAAGGTTGGTCTGATGGGTCCGATCGCCGGGATCGGCGATTCAATGATCCCCGGCATGCTCATTCCTATTCTGCTGAGCATCGGCATGGCGCTGGCGGCCGGCGGCAATCCGCTCGGCCCTCTGTTTTATATCGTCGCCTGGCTGGGCATCATTATTCCTGGTTCATGGCTGCTGTTTTTGAAAGGCTACAAAATGGGCTCCGGCTCGGTGGAAATGCTGGTGAGCAGTAAATCAACCCGCCTGCGGGAAGCGCTGTCGCTGCTGGGCGTATTTGTAATGGGCGGCGTGGCGGCAAGCTACGTTAAACTCGCTACCGGCCTGGAGTTCATTACCAAAGATGGGGTGAATATTCACCTGCAGCAGATGCTGGACGGCATCTTTCCACAGCTGCTGCCGCTGAGCGTGGTATTGGGATGCTGGTATCTGATGGCCAGGCGCGGCGTGTCGCCGGTGAAGGCAATGCTGTTACTGCTGGCGCTGGCCGCGCTCGGCGTCGTGAGCGGGTTGTTCTCTGGTTAAACGTAAAGGCCGGAAGCGGATAAAAGGCCGCAGGCTGATGACGGGGCGCCGCAACCTCGCTGCTGCCGGCCGGAGAGAGGCCCGTCTTTTTCATAGTCGACGGTAAAAACGTAAAAGCGGCCAACAGCCGAAAGGCTATGGGCTGCGACAAACAGGGCCGCTGCGGCCCCGCCCGTTTCGCTTACTGCTTCATGCTGCCGACCATCTCCTCCGGGCGCACCCAGGCATCGAACTCCTCTTCGGTCAGGTAGCCCAGCTTCAGCGCGGAGCCTTTCAGCGTCAGCCCCTCTTTATGCGCCTTTTTGGCGATTTCCGCCGCCTTATCGTAGCCGATATGGGTATTCAGTGCGGTAACCAGCATCAGCGACTCGTTCAGCAGCTGGCTGATACGATCGCGGTTCGGCTCAATACCCACGGCGCAGTGATGATTAAAGCTATCCATGCCGTCCGCCAGCAGACGAATCGACTGCAGGAAGTTATGGATAATCATCGGACGATAGACGTTCAGCTCAAAATTGCCGGCGGCGCCGCCCATATTGATCGCCACATCGTTGCCCATCACCTGGCAACACAGCATAGTCAACGCTTCGCACTGCGTCGGGTTAACCTTGCCCGGCATAATGGAGCTGCCCGGCTCGTTTTCCGGAATGGCGATTTCGCCAATGCCGCAGCGCGGGCCGGAAGAGAGCCAGCGCACATCGTTGGCGATTTTCATCAGCGACGCGGCCAGGCCTTTCAGCGCGCCGTGAGCATGCACCAGCGCATCGCAGGTTGCCAGCGCTTCAAACTTATTCGGCGCGGTAACAAAAGGCTGATGGGTCAGCGCCGCCAGCTCTGCCGCCACGCGCACCGCGTATTCAGGATGGGTATTCAGGCCGGTGCCTACCGCGGTGCCGCCCAGCGCCAGTTCCGCCACGTGCGGCACGCTCTGCTCAATATGCTTCAGGCTGTGCGTCAGCATCGCCACCCAGCCGGAAATCTCCTGTCCCAGCGTCAGCGGGGTGGCATCCTGCAGATGGGTGCGGCCAATTTTAACGATATCCTGAAAAGCTTCAGCTTTGGCGCTCAGCGTCTGTTTCAGGCTATTCAGCTGTGGAATCAGCTGTTCGCGCAGCGCGATGACCGCCGCCACGTGCATGGCGGTAGGGAAAACATCGTTGGAGCTCTGGCTCTTGTTCACGTCGTCGTTAGGATGTACCAGACGTGACATGCCGCGCTCGCCGCCGAGGATCTCGCTGGCGCGGTTAGCCAGCACCTCGTTCATATTCATATTGGTTTGTGTGCCGGAGCCGGTCTGCCAGATCGCCAGCGGGAATTCATCGGCGTGTTTCTCCGCCAGCACCTCGTCGGCAGCCTGAACGATCGCCTGCGCCTTTTCCTGCGGCAGCAGCCCCAGATCGCTGTTCACTTTAGCGGCGGCGCGTTTGGTCAATGCCAGCGCATGAACCAGCGCGGTCGGCATTTTTTCTGTAGAGATGCGAAAGTGCTCCAGCGAGCGCTGCGTCTGCGCGCCCCACAGTTTCTCAGCCGGTACGTCAATGGGTCCCATTGAATCTTTTTCAATGCGGTTGGCTGCCATTACTACTCTCCTTTAACACAAACGTATGATTTAAAAAGCTCCGTCCGGTACGAATCCGCTACCGCGAGCGCGGGCTACAGTATGACATACAATAATTTAACATTATGCGAGCCAGTCGTCCTTATTTGACTTGCATCCTGGTTTAGCAGGTTGTTTCTGTTTTAATAGAAAGCCTGCAACCGCCTGCAGTACAGGAGAAACCATGTTTAAGCTTCACAATACGCTGCAGCACTACGCCTGGGGCAGTAAAAACGCATTAACCGCGCTGTATGGCATTGAAAATCCTTCACAGCAGCCAATGGCCGAACTGTGGATGGGCGCGCATCCCAAAAGCAGCTCAACCCTGGTTATTGAAGGCGAGCGGCGTTCGCTGCGTGAGGTGATTGCGGCCGATAAAGTTGGCCTGCTGGGAGCTGAAGTGGCGGCGCGCTTCGGCGAACTGCCTTTTTTATTTAAGGTGCTGTGCGCCGCGCAGCCTTTATCCATCCAGGTACATCCCGACAAAAAATCAGCCGAAGCGGGCTTTGCCCGTGAAAATGCGGCGGGCATACCGCTCAGCGCGCCGGAACGAAACTATAAGGATGCCAACCACAAGCCAGAGCTGGTTTATGCGCTGACGCCGTTCCAGGCGCTCAACGGCTTTCGCGAAAGGCGGGAGATCGTTTCTCTGCTGCAGCTGGTTGCCGGGGCGCATCCCGCGATCGCTCATTTCCTGCAGCAGCCGGACGAAGCGGGTCTGGCTGCGCTATTCGCTACGCTGCTCTCCTTAGAGGGCGAGGAAAAAACGCGCGCTATGGCCGTGCTGCACGCCGCGCGCGCGCAGTACAGCGGCGAGCCGTGGCAGACCATTCAGCGTATTGCCCGCTTCTGGCCCGACGACAGCGGGCTGTTTTCGCCGCTGCTGCTGAATGTCGTGGAGCTGCAGCCGGGAGAAGCGATGTTTCTGTTTGCCGAAACGCCGCACGCCTATCTGCACGGCGTGGCGCTGGAGGTGATGGCCAATTCCGATAACGTACTGCGTGCCGGACTAACGCCGAAACATATCGATGTGGCAGAACTTATGGCAAATATGAAATTTACCTCGCGTTCCGCCGACAGCCTGCTGACCGCTGCGCAGCAGCATGGCGATACGCTCTGTTTTCCAGTGCCGGTCGATGATTTCGCCTTCTCCATTCACCTGCTGCGCGCTGCGCCGGCGCCGCTAAGCCAGCGTAGCGCCGCCATTCTGTTCTGTATTGAGGGCCAGGCCTTGTTAACCAGCGGTACGCAACGGCTGACGTTAAAAGCAGGCGAATCCTGTTTCGTAACCGCCAGCGAATCGCCGATAACGATGCAGGGAGAAGGTCGTATCGCCCGCGTCTGTAATCAGCCGGGCTGACGGCTTAAGCAGGGAATGCTATGATTATTCAAGAAATTAATATCAGGCATTGATGCCGCTAAAAGGACGAGTCGATGAAAAAGACAAAAATCGCGGTTGGCGTAGTGGTCGCTCTGGGCGTAATCTGGACAGGCGCCGCATGGCTGACCGGCAAGCAGTTCGAAAGCCATATGGATGAGCTGGTGCAAAAAGCCAACGTGCAGCTGGCAAAGGAGATGCCTGAAAGCCGTCTGAAGGTCAGCTACCAGGACTATCAGCGCGGTTGGTTTACCAGCCATACTCAGCTGGTGATTCAGGCCAGCTCACAGACGGAAGATAACGCGCTGCTGAAGCCCGGACAGAGCGTGATAATTAACGAAACTATCGATCATGGCCCCTTCCCGCTGGCCCAGCTGAAAAAATTAAACCTGATCCCCAGTATGGCATCGGTCCACAGCGAGCTGGAAAATACCCCGGTGTTGAAAAAGCTGTTTGAGCTGAGCAAAGGTAAATCGGTGATTGAGGCGGATACGCGTATCGGCTACAGCGGCGCGACGGCTTCAGCGATTCGTCTGCTGCCGCTGGATTATCAGAACGCCGAGAGCGGCGAACGCTACGCCTGGAACGGCGGCACTCTGAATATTGACGTGGACGCTAAAGGCGACCGTATCGATATGGACAGCGATATCGACAGCGTGGCGCTGACGGTAACCAACCAGGGCGAGCAGCCGGTGCTGTTCACCCTCAATAATATTAACCTTAAGGGCAATTCTCACCTCAGCCCGCAGGGCGTGCGTCTCGGCGATCAGCTGATGACGGTGCAGAAGCTCTCCGCCAGCATCAACGGTCAGGAAGCGCTGGTAATGGAAGGCTCCGAGCTGAAAACCACCTTTGATGCCAGCGGCGATAACATCGCCGGTCAGGTGGATTACCGCCTCGACAGCCTGAAAATGCAAAACCGTGACTTCGGCTCCGGCCATATGACGATTAAGCTGTCGCAGCTGAATGACGAGGCGCTGAAAACATTCTCGGAAAACTACAGCAACCAGGTACAGGCATTGCTTAATCAGCCCGGTATTAATGAAGATCCACAACGCTATCAGCAGGGAATTGACAGCATCCTCAGCAATAATCTGCCGCTGCTGCTGAAAGGCAATCCGGTGGTAACGATAGCGCCGCTGAGCTGGAAGAACGACAAAGGCGAAAGCACCTTTAACCTGGCGATCCACTTTAAAGATCCTGCGACGGCCGGCGCGGCGGCTCAGACGCCCGCCGACGAGCTGAGCCGGATGCTGAAAACGCTGGACGGCAAGATGGTGATCAATATGCCGATGGCGACGGAAATGATGAAGCAGGTTGCCATCGCAGAAGGCTATCAGGAAGCGGACGCCGAAAAACTGGCCGATCGGCAGATCAAAGGCCTGGCGGCGATGGGCCAGATGTTCCGCCTGACGCAGCAGCAGGATGATAATATCGTCACCAGCCTGCAGTATAACGGCGCGCAGGTCACCATGAACGGCGAGAAGATGCCGCTTGATGGTTTCCTTGCACGCTTTATGCTGGGTGCGCCGGCTGGCGATCTGCCGGAATAATAGTGACAGGCGGCGCGCTGCCGCTTACAGATTCAGGGCGGCCAGGCCGCCCTTTTTTATTATCTCACCCCACCTGCCCGCCGTACGGCGTCGTGACCCTTTGTGACACAGCCTGTCGAGATAATTTCTGAGCTGCGCCTCTGGTACTGTATCCCTGTAGAGTTATCGCTGTTCAGTCACTGAACAGCTATCCGGCCAGCGCGTGGCCGGAAAATCGCTTAGCCCGCCACGCGCTGGCGGATGCGCTGCTTATCAGCTTCGCTGAGAAAAGCGATAGCCAGGCCGTTTTCCTGCGCCTGACGCATATGTGCCGCCGTCAGCCCCGCCTGCGGTGCCGCTACCTGATATTCATGGGCAAGTTCGATCCCCTGCACCGCCGGATCGTCAGTATTCAGGGTGGCGAGAATCCCACGATCGAGAAATTTCACCAGCGGGTGGTGGGAAAGCTGCGCTACGGTGCTGGTCTGGATATTGGAGGTCAGACAGGATTCGATACCGATACGCTGTTCAGCAAGGAAATCCATCAGCGCCGGATCTTCAACCGCTTTAACGCCGTGCCCGATACGTTCGGCGCCCAGCTCGCGAATCGCCTGCCAGATACTTTCCGGGCCTGCCGCCTCGCCCGCATGTACCGTTACGCGAAAGCCGGCATCGCGCGCGCGGTTAAAGTGGCTAAGGAATTCGCTGCCGGGAAAGCCCAGCTCATCGCCTGCCAGATCGACCGCGGTGATGCCGTCGCGGTGCGCCAGCAATCCCTCCAGCTCGTTAAGGCAGGCCTCTTCGCCGAAGGTGCGGCTCATAATGCCGATCAGGCGCACATCGATATTATGTTGCTGACAGCCGGCGCGCACGCCATCAATCACCGCCTCCACCACGCCGGCGATCGGCAGCTGATGATTCATCGCCATGTAGCCCGGCGAAAAGCGCAGCTCGGCATAGTGGATGCCGGCGCGCGCCGCATCCTCCACGTTCTCCTGCGCCACGCGACGGCACGCCTCCAGCGAACCCAGCACCTTAACGCCCCAGTCAAGCTTTTGCAGAAAACTCACCAGATCCGGTTGATTTTCTACCACCTGCACATGCGGGCGCAGCGCATCCAGATCGCTGGCGGGCAACGCGATATTAAATTCACGCCCCAGCTCAAGGATGGTCGAGGCGCGGATGTTGCCGTCAAGGTGGCGATGAATATCGGTAAGCGGAAGGCGGGGGTCGATCATAAAGCACTCTCTTGCAATGTTAAGTAAAGTGCAGAGTAGTATAAAAACAAGTTGCGCAACTATACCAGATAATTGCGCAAGATGTTAAACCGAACGCTGGTTAATTGTCCGCTTAACGGCGGGGAGCGGTTAAAAAAGTCATCAGCCTACGCCTCGCTGGCGCGACGCGGCAGCTGCCAGGTCTCCTGCGCCACCAGCGCGTCATGCGCATCCTGGCTGCGGCGGCGAAAATCGCTGGGGCTGACGCCGACACGCTTGCGAAACACGCGGGAAAAATAGAGCTGATCGTCATAGCCCACCTCGCGCCCGACAGAAGCGATCGGTTCCTGAGTGGTTTGCAGCAGCAGCTTGGCGCGGATAACGCGCTGATCCTCGCGCCAGCGCAGCAGATTCACCCCCATCTGCTCACGAAACAGATGCGCCAGCCGCGACGGCGACAGGCAAACGTGCTTCGCCACCGCATCAATCTTCAGCTCGCCGGCAAGATTATTCGTTACGTACTGGCAGGCTTCAATAATGCGCGCATCACGGATTTGCTGATGCGAGCGCGGATCTTCTTCCACCGCCCGCAGCAGCAGCCGCTCCAGCAGGTTCATCGCCAGCTCTTCGGCAAAGCGCCGCCCGGAATTGTGCGTCTGTTCAATACTGGCGAACAGGCGATCGAACTCGCCGCGCAGCGATTCCGGCAGCCGCAGACGCCCAACGCCCTGGGTTTCATCCTGCCAGCGCAGCCAGTCATGCCAGTAGGCGCGTGGCCGAAAGTAGATCCAGCGGTGATACCAGCTGTCGCTTTCCGGCGCGCGGCCATAAAAGTGTGGCGTTTTCGGCTGGAACAGCAGCATATCGCCCGGCTCGCAGTCAAACGCCGCATCGCCGTCAAACACCCTTCCCCGCCCCTTAATCGTCAGGTTAATGATGTAGCCTTTCATGCCGTGCGGGCGATCGATGGAAAAATCAAGCGCGCCGCCGGCGCTGATCGGCGTCAGCCCGGCTACCAACCAGGCGTTAAAGGGATAACCCGGCAGCAGAGGGTTAGGCTGTGACTCAATCGGTTGACGATGGTACATAATAAACCTCCGAAGCGTCAGGCAACGCGGGCGACGCCTGCCGCCCGCAACGATCAGGCCGCTTTATGACTCTGTTTATAACGGTCAAAAATCACCGCCGCCAGCAAAATCAGGCCGCGCACCACATATTGAGAAAAAGGCGAGATGTTAAGCAGGTTCATCGCATTTTCAACCGTGCCAAGGATCAGCACCCCGGCAACCACGTAAGAAATTTTGCCGATGCCGCCCTTCAGCGAAACGCCGCCCAGCACGCAGGCGGAGATAACGATCAGCTCATAGCCCAGCGAGGTCATCGGCTGGCCGCTGGTCATGCGCGAGGCGAGAATAATGCCTGCCGCAGCGGAAACCAGGCCGGAAAGAATAAAGATAATGATACGGGTGCGCACCACCGGTACGCCGGCCAGCCGCGCCGCCTCCTCATTACCGCCGATCGCCAGCGTATTGCGCCCGAAGGTGGTTTTATTCAGCAGGAAGCCGAAGATAATCATGGTGCCGATAGTCAGCCAGATGGGCGCCGGCAGGCCAAACCAGGTCGCGTAACCCAGTTCAAAGAAGCGCTCATCTTCAATGCCTACTGCTTTGCCATCCGAGAAGATATAGGCGAGGCCGCGCACGATCTGCATGGTCGCCAGGGTGGTAATCAGCGCGTTGATCTTCAGTTTAGCGATCACGAAGCCGTTCACCAGGCCGCAGAGCACGCCCAGCAGCAGTCCGGCGCCGATGCCCAGCCACAGGCTTTCGCTCAGGTTGATCACCACCGCAGTGGTAACGCCCGCGCAGGCGATAACCGAGGCGACGGAGAGATCGAAATCCCCGGAGGCGAGACAGAACAGCATGCCGCACGCCACCATGCCGGACATCGACATTGCCAGCCCCAGCCCTTTCATATTGATGAAACTGCCAAAATTAGGGATAAACAGCACGCAGGCGAGAAACAGCACCGCGAACACCACCAGCATACCGAAGTTATCCCAGATACGGCCCAGCCGCAGGCCGGAACGCTGCACCGGCGGCGTATTTGAAGTCGTGGATGAAGACATAGCGTTACTCCTGCATCAGGCCACGGCGGCCGTCTGCTGCGTGTTTTTCGGCATGGCAAGGCTCAGCGTCAGCTGCTCCGTTGCCTCATCATGTAGCAGTTCCCCGGCGATCTCGCCTTCGCGCATCACCAGAATACGATCGGCCAGCCCCATCACCTCCGGCAGATCGCTGGAGGCGAACAGCACGGCGATACCCTGCTGCGCCAGCGCGTAGATCAGGCTGTAGATTTCATGTTTGGCGCCGACGTCGATACCACGCGTCGGCTCATCAAGCAGGATGACCTTCATCTCTTCCGACAGCCAGCGTCCCAGAATCGCCTTCTGCTGGTTGCCGCCGGAGAGGTTCATAATCAGCTGATCGGCGCCGGGCGTTTTGATATTCAGCGAACGGATATGTTTATCGGCGTTGTGCGTCTCCCAGCGGGGATCGATCAGGCAGCCGGCCGTCAGGTTATTACGTCGGGCGGAAATATTGATATTGTCGCGCACCGAGTGCACCGGAATAATACCGTCCGCCTTGCGATCTTCCGGGCAGAGCAAAATGCCGGCGCGAATCGCGTGCGCGGGCTGATTGATAGTCAGCGCTTCGCCATCCAGCAGCACGCGCCCGGCCTTCAGACGCGTGGCGCCGAACAGCCCTTTCATCAGTTCGCTGCGCCCGGCGCCGACCAGACCAAACAGCCCGACAATTTCCCCGGCGCGCACGCTGAGCGAAACCGGCATTCTTACGCCCTGCGCATGCACACCCTCCAGCTGCAAACGCACCGGACCATGCTGGCGCGGCGAATAGCCATAGACATCGCCGAGATCGCGCCCGACCATCGCCTGCACCAGCATGTCATGGCTGGTGTTCGGCACGTCGTCGAAGGTGCGCACGTAGCGGCCATCTTTAAACACGGTAATCGCATCGCTCAGCGCAAAGATCTCCTCCATACGGTGCGATACGTAAAGCACCACGCGGCCTTCGGCGCGCAGCTGACGGATCACGCGGAACAGCTGTTCGATTTCCCGCGCCGACAGCGAGCTGGTCGGCTCGTCAAAGGCGATAATTTTGGCGTTGCGCGCCAGCGCCTTGGCAATTTCCACCATCTGCCACTGGCCGAGCGAGAGATATTTCAGCGGCGTATCGGGATCGATATCCATTCCCAGGTTCTTCAGCTGTAGCCCCGCCTCGTAGCGCAGCAGCCGGTGATTCACCAGCCCGCCGCGCTGCGGCAGCTGGCCCAGGTAGATATTTTCCGCCACGCTCATTTCCGGCACCAGATGCAGTTCCTGGTAGATGATGGCGACGCCCGCATCCAGCGCGTCGGTGGTGCGGCTGAAATTCACCGTTTCCCCCTGAATCCGGATAGTGCCGCCGCTCGGCTGGTAGCTGCCGCTGAGGATCTTCAGCAGCGTCGATTTACCGGCGCCGTTTTCGCCCATTAGCGCATGGACTTCGCCCGCGCGGCAGTGAAAGCTGATATCCTGCAGCGCCTTCACGCCGGGAAAAGTTTTACTGATGCCATGAAACGACAGAAAGGCAGAATCAGTGTTCATGGTGTCTCCGCTCTGTTAAATAAACGCCTGCGATCCGGCGCGTAGAGAAGCGGACGGCGCGTGCCGCCCGCGCCTGTTACATCAATCCTTTCTTCGCCAGCTCGGCCTTAAAATTGTCGCGCGTAATCAGCACCACGTCGGTCACTTCGGTAAATTTTGCCGGCTCCTCGCCTTTGGTTGTCCAGTTGTAGAGCATCTGAATACTTTTGTAACCGTGTACGTCCGGGCTGGGCAGCAGCGAACCATAGAAGCCGGTCGGTTGCCCTTTAGAGAGTTCGCTGATGGCGTCAACGCCGTTAATGCCGATGCCGATCACGTTCGGCGCCTTAAAGCCCTGACCTTCGGTAGCGCGCACGCCGCCCAGCACGGTGTTATCGTTCATGCCGACGATCAGCCACTGTTTCACTTCCGGATGCTGTACCAGCAGCGAGTTGGCGGCATCAAAGGCGCCGGGAATATCGTTGGATTTCGTGGGAACCTGATAGATCTGCTTTGCCGGGAAACCAGCGGCCTTCAGCGCCTCAACAGAACCGCTGGTGCGGCGGCGCGCGGTATCCAGCTCGTTAGCGGTGATCGCCATCACCGCTGAGGTTTTCACATCCCAGCCGCGCTTCTGCATCTCTTTATACAGCTCCTGACCCTGCCGCTCGCCGATTTTGGTCGCCGCCATCATCACCAGCGGCACGCTCTCCATCGGCTTGCCTTTAGCGGTAACAAACTGATCGTCTACCGCAATCACTTTCAAATCGTAGCTGCGCGCTTTCGCCATAATGGCCGAGCCAAGTTTGGGATCGGGCGTACAAATCACAAAGCCCTTCGCGCCGCTGGCCGCCAGGCTATCGATGGCGTTCAGCGTTTTTTCACCGTCCGGCACCGCAATCTTGATCACCTCAAAGCCTAAATCTTTGCCGGCCTTATCGGCGAACTTCCATTCGGTCTGGAACCAGGGCTCTTCCGGCTGTTTAACCAGGAAACCCAGCTTCATGGTATCGGCGATAGCGGAATGTGACATAGCGGCGGCCAGGCCGACGGCAGCTAAGGCTTTAGTGAATTTGTGCATGATGCTCTCCGGTGCAGTAGTTTTTTTCGTGGTGTGTAACGAAACGGTGTAAGCGATACCAGTCAGTTAAAAAGCGCGTCAAAAACCATAAATCAGTAAATTAGCATGATGATTGTTCGTTAGCTGAACAGACGCTGGGCTAGTTTTAGCGGGAAACGCCGCTGGAAATGTAGAGCGGTATCACATCACAAAACTACAGCAATAAAGTCCATATATTTAGCAACTTTAACCGGAAATTAACTTTTGATCCGCCTCACAAATCTTCCGGCAACGACAGAAAAATACATATTTGCAGCCAGCCAGGGCTAACTGAAAAACGGCGCGCTTTTTAGTCTCAGGAGCTGCGATAGTTCATTAACAGGAGAGTCCGAATGCGTGCTGGTGCCATAACGATTGGTCTGGACTTTGGCAGCGATTCGGTTCGCGCCCTGGCGGTAGATTGCCAAAGCGGCGCAGAACTGCAAAAAGAGGTGGCGCCCTATACACGCTGGCTGGCTGGCCGCTACTCGGCGCCGCAGGCGAGCCAGTTTCGACATCATCCCCAGGATTATATCGACGCGCTGGAGATTGCCGTGCGCGGCGTAGTCTCGCGTCTGAGCGCGGCGCAGCGCGCGGCGGTAGTGGGCATCGGCGTTGATTCCACCGGCTCCACGCCCGCCCCCATCGACCGTAACGGCCAGGTGCTGGCGCTGCGTCCGGAGTTTGCCGATAACCCGAATGCAATGTTTATTTTGTGGAAGGATCACACCGCTATTGAGGAGGCGGAAGAGATTAACCGCCTCTGCCGCAGTGGACGGTTTGAGGACTATTCGCGCTATATCGGCGGCGTTTACTCCTCCGAGTGGTTCTGGGCCAAAATTCTGCATATCTCCCGCACTGATGCGGCGGTACGCGCCGCCGCCGTTTCCTGGATCGAACTGTGCGACTGGGTGCCTGCCCTGCTGAGCGGCACCACCGCGCCCGCCGCCATTCGTCGCGGCCGCTGCGCCGCCGGACATAAATCGCTGTGGCATCCGCAGTGGGGCGGCCTGCCGCCGGCGGATTTCCTTAACGCTCTCGATCCGTTGCTCACCGAACGGCTTGATGTGCCGCTGTTCACCGAGACCTTTACCGCTGATCGCCCGGTCGGCACCCTGACGCCGGAATGGGCGGAGCGCCTGGGACTTTCCACTGCGGTAACCCTTTCCGGCGGCGCCTTTGACTGCCATATGGGCGCGGTAGGCGCCGGGGCGCAGCCCTGGACGCTGGTTAAGGTAATCGGCACCTCCACCTGTGACATTCTGATCGCCGAGGCGGAACGCGTCGGTGAACGCGCTATTGCAGGCATTTGCGGTCAGGTGGACGGCAGCGTCACGCCCGGCGTTATCGGGCTTGAGGCGGGCCAGTCCGCCTTTGGCGATATGTACGCCTGGTTCAGCCGCCTGCTGAGCTGGCCGCTGCAGCAGCTGGCGCAGCAGCAGCCGGCGCTGAAGCCGCAGCTCGATACCTTTACTCAGGATCTACTGCGTCAGCTGACCGACGCCTGGGTCGCCAATCCGCAGCTCGATCGTCTGCCGCTGGTGCTTGACTGGTTCAACGGGCGCCGCACCCCCTTCGCCAACCAGCGCCTGAAAGGCGTGATTACCGATCTGGATCTCGGCACCGACGCGCCGGCGCTGTTCGGCGGTTTTATTGCCGCTACCGCCTTCGGCGCGCGCGCCATTATGGAGTGTTTCGAACAGCAGCAGATTCCGGTGGAGAACATTCTGACGCTGGGCGGCATCGCGCGTAAATCGCCGGCGATTATGCAGGTCTGCTGCGACGTAATGAATCGTCCGCTGGATATTGTCGCCTCTGATGAGTGCTGCGCCTTGGGCGCCGCGATTTTTGCCGCCGTGGCTGCGGGCGTTTATTCCGATGTCCCCACCGCGCAGCAGAGAATGGCCAGCCCGGTTGAGCGCTCGCTCCAGCCCGACGCCGCGCGCGTGGCGCGCTATCAGCAGCTTTATCAACGTTATCAACAGTGGTGTGCGACCGCCGAACCTCATTACGCCGCACGTCCTTCTTCCGCTATTTAAGGAGTTTTTATGCAACAGTTTGATTCGCTGAGCGTATGGTTTGTGATTGGCACCCAGCACCTGTACGGCCCGGAAACGCTGCGTCAGGTGGCCGCCCATGCGCAGCAGGTGGTGGATGGACTGAACCGCGACGCCAAACTGCCGGTGAAGCTGCAGCTGAAGCCGCTGGTAACAAGCCCGGACGAGGCGCTGGCGCTCTGCCGCGACGCCAGCCATGACGCCAGCTGTATCGGCGTTATTACCTGGCTGCACACCTTCTCCCCGGCAAAGATGTGGATCGGCGGCCTCTCGGTGCTGAATAAGCCGCTGCTGCAGTTCCATACCCAGTTCAACGCGGAAATTCCGTGGGACAGTATGGATATGGATTTTATGAACCTGAACCAGACGGCGCACGGTGGACGCGAGTTCGGTTTTATCGGCGCGCGTATGGGACTGGCGCACAGCGTGATTACCGGACACTGGCAGGATCGCGGCTGCCACCAGCGCCTTGAGAAATGGATGCGCGCGGCGGCCGCACGCCACGCCAGCCGGCAGCTGAAGGTGGCGCGCTTCGGCGATAATATGCGTGAGGTAGCGGTAACCGAGGGCGACAAAGTAGCGGCGCAGATTCAGTTTGGCTATGCGGTGAACGGCTGGGGCGTCGGCGATCTGGTTGAGGTGATTAATCAGGTCAGCGACGGCGAGGTTAACGCGCTGGTGGATGAGTATGAAAGCCAGTACCGTTTCAGCGCGGTAGCGACGGTAAACGGCGAGAAACGCCAGAACGTGCTGGACGCCGCCCGTATCGAGCTGGGCCTCAAACGTTTTCTTGATAATGAAGGCTGCCGCGCCTTTACCACCAATTTCCAGACGCTGCACGGCATGACGCAGCTGCCGGGGCTGGCGGTGCAGCGGCTGATGGCGCAGGGCTACGGCTTTGCCGGCGAAGGCGACTGGAAAACCGCCGCGCTGCTGCATATTTGCAAAATTATGGCGGGCGATCGCCCCGGCGGCACCTCATTTATGGAGGATTACACCTATCACTTCTCACCGGGTAACGAGCTGGTGCTGGGTTCGCATATGCTGGAAGTTTGCCCTTCTGTCGCCAAAGAGGAAAAACCGCTGCTGGACGTACAGTTTCTCGGCATCGGCGGCAAAGCCGATCCGGCGCGCCTGATTTTTTCCACTCCGGCAGGACCCGCGGTAAACGCCAGCGTGATCGATATCGGCGATCGCTTCCGCCTGCTGGTAAACGTGGTGGACGCCATTGAGCAGCCGCGGCCGTTGCCAAAGCTGCCGGTAGCGCGCGCTTTGTGGAAAGCGCAGCCGACGCTGGCGACCGCCTCTGAAGCCTGGATTCTGGGCGGCGGCGCACACCATACCGTTTTCAGCCAGGCGCTGGACGTAGACGATATGCGTCTGTATGGCGAGATGCACGGCATTGAAGTAATGGTAATCGATAACGACACCACGCTGCCCGCCTTTAAGGATGCGCTGCGCTGGAACGAGGTCTATTACCGCATTAATCGTTAACTGAAATGGTACGCTCAAATAAAAATGAGGGCGCATAGCCGCGCCCTTTTTCCATTTTTTGCCGGAACCAGTCAAATGAAGAAGCAGCGAACTGCCTGTTAAGCCGCCAGGTTTAAAAAAAGCCGACAATTGGTTTTTACCAGTCGCGGCACAAGGCTGAGCATCCGGCGGGCGCCCAGCCTGTTTATCTTCACAGATTAATGAATTGGTTCCCAGCCATCAGATAAACTAACAAAGGTATTATAGTCAAAACCTTCCGAGCCCTTGCCCCAGCTTTTTTCTGCCATAGCCCGCAGCGCTAATTTCACCTTATCATAAATGTCGTTTTCATCGATGCTGTCGGCATTGTCGCACCAGATGCAGTACATGGCGCCCCTTATCTGCTGCAGGCTGTCCACCTTCTGCTGGGCCTCGAAATCAGCGCTATTACCGGCAAATACCATCGGCGTCCATTGGTTATATATCGCTTCCGGTTTTGGATCGCTTATCTGCGTTTTGTCATATTGATTAGACCTTTCGTTCGGTTTTGAAGTATTTATCTGCGGCGTATAATAAAGATAATTTTGATTAGCATTGATCAGATTATAGCCTGCAGAAATTAACTGCGTCACCGGTGCATAAAGACCACCAAAAAATGGAATAGAAAATGGAATAATGGAAGAAGACCAGTAACAAATCACCGTGCTGGTATCCGGCTGGATAGTTCCGCCTTCCCTGAATATTTCATCATTCCATATTCTTGCTTCCATACCGCTGGCAACAACCTGCGCGGCACGCTGATTAAGATAAGTTATGGCTTCATCATGAGTAGCCTGCTTCAGCAGGGTGGCAAAATACTCATCCCCGCCGACATGAAAAGCCGGGCAGCCGTTAAAACTGCCGATCCATTCATCAATAATATCGCTGATAACCTGAACGCCAACCGGATTAGTGACTTTTAAATTAACATCATAAGCCGGAAGTTCATAAGAAATACCCTGATATGTTTCCGGATCGGCTTTTTTTAACGTTTTGATAATATTATCCATATGGCCAGGGCTGTCAAAATCGGGAATGACGGCAACACACCGGTCGCTGGCATAATCAATCAACTCTGCGATATCACTTTTGGTTAATACCGTTGAGCTTTCAAAGCTAACGCCATATTTTTCTTCATCAATCGAGGTTTCCATTCTGAAACCCTGATTATCTGAAAGATGTAACTGCAGGGCATTCATTTTTATCGCGGCAAGCTGGTCTACCATTTTTTTTATCCACGGCAGCGAGAGATATTTTCTTGCCACATCCAGCAACAGCCCCCGCTCTTCGATCTGCGAGTAATCATGAATTTCACCATAGTTCAGCACCGGACCACGTTGGGCAAACTGCAATAATGTTCTGGTAGCATAAAAAACGCCCTCAATCGTGGGCGCCTCAACGGCAATACCCTGCCCGTTGACGACAATCGTATACTCATCGTAAAGCGCCTCGCTGACTTCTCCCGCCACCGAAAACTGGATATATCGATCCGTTTCTGCGGGCAGCGTCTCAACCAGGCTTAACTGCACGCCGGTAGCGACAAAAAACTCAGCAATAAACAGCTTTAGCTTATTAACGAGGTCGGGGAATTGCTGCACCGAGGCAGAATAAATACCCAGCAGCTGCTTAAATTCAATGTTACTATTCTGATCTTGCACATAAGACTTCACTGACGGGATAATCATGTTGCTCATATCTTCGTTTTTCATTTTTAGCTCCTGAATTTTATTTTTAATAATCCTGTACAGATTACGTAAATTAGCATACCGCTCTGTCTGTAATTTGTCAGAATAATTACTGGTTGCAAGAAATCAAAGATTATTCCTGACCTGTTCAGCCATAAAAACAGGGCGTCCATAGCTGGGCAATAAGATAAAAGTTTGCACCGGATTAATATTAAAAATAAAAAATAAATAGCTGGCGCGGTAACTAATAAAGATATTGGCGCGGCGGTAAATAGTGACGTCAGCGTACAGGCCATTGCCGCCCCGCCAGCCGCCCATGATTTTCTGCCAGGCCTGATGAGCATTATGGTTAAGGTTGCCGGGGCTGATATCGCTCATAGTATGTTGTAACTAAAAACGTTAGAAAAAACGCCCCGCACGGTTTCTCCTGCTGAGCATCCGGCATGCGCCGTTCAGCAGAGGTTTCCTGCGGGGCGTTGGCGCTACTGCGGCGTCACCCGTTCTACCGGCGCATTCTGCTGGCGATCCCATATCACCGTCAGCACTCTTTGCAGCGCGATAAAAGCGAACAGCAGGATGCCGATAGCGATTTTCGTCCACCAGGAGCTGAGCGTACCGTCAAAGTTAATCCAGGTCTGTATCAGCCCCTGAATCAGCACGCCGAACAGCGTGCCGAGCACCGTCCCTACGCCGCCGGAAAGCAGCGTGCCGCCGATCACCACCGAGGCGATGGCGTCCAGCTCCACGCCCAGCCCCGCCAGCGCATAGCCTGCCGAGGTATATAAAGAAAAAACAATGCCCGCCAGCGTCGCCAAAAAGGTAGAGAGCATATAGATTTTCACCGTGGTGGCGCGCGTCGAAACCCCCATCAGCTGCGCCGAATGGCTGTTGCCGCCGATAGCATACACCTGATTGCCGAAACGGGTGCGGTGCGCCAGCAGCATACCCAGCCCTACCACCACCAGCATAATCAGCGCCATCAGGCTGAGCCGCCCGCCGCCCGGCATTTTCCACGCCATTCCGGAGAGCGTGCCGTAAAGGGGATGATCGATAGGTAGCGAACTTTCCGCAATCAGATAGCTACAGCCGCGCAGGAAGAACATGCCCGCCAGGGTGATAATAAAGGCCGGAATTTTCAGCGCATCAATTAGCCAGCCCATCAGCGCGCCGAAGATCGCCCCCGCCAGCAGGATAATGGCAAACGCCAGCCAGGGAGAGAGGTGAAGATCGCCAATCGCTCTGGCGAGAAAAACGCCGGTAAAGGCGATCACCGCGCCGACGGAAAGATCGATGCCGCCGGAAAGAATCACAAAGGTCATACCGACGGCGATAATACCAAGAAAGGCGTTATCGGTGAGGATATTGCCGATCACGCGCGTCGAGGCGAAGCCGGGAAACTGCGACAGGCAAAAGAGATAGCCCGCGACGAATACCAGCAGCGTAATGGCTAAAGGCAAATGACGTTTAAGCATTGCGGCCTCCCCGCTTCAGCAACTGCAGAAAACGCGGCGACTGCAGCAGCAGCACCGCCATTACCACCACCGCTTTTACCACCTGATTCAGCTCCGGCGGAAAACCCGACAGCAGGATGCCGGTATTCATCGCCTGGATAATCAGCGCGCCGAGCAGCGACAGCCAGAGATTAAAACGCCCGCCCATCAACGACGCGCCGCCGATCACTACCGCCAGAATGGCGTCCAGCTCCAGCCACAGCCCGGCATTATTGGCGTCGGCGCCGCGAATATCCGCCGCCACGATCAGCCCCGCTACCGCCGCGCAAAGTCCGCTAATCAGATAGCTGGTCATCACCACCAGCCAGCCGTTAACGCCGGCGTTACGGGCGGCGCGCAGGTTAATGCCCACCGCCTCGATAAACAGCCCCAGCGCGGTTTTACGCGTCAGCAGCCAGACCAGCAGCGCTATCGCTGCGGCAATCCAGACCGGCACCGGCAACAGTGCCAGCGAGCCGCTGCCGATCCAGCCCAGCGCCTCGCTGTTAAAGGTGACGATCTGCCCCTGGGTAATCAGCTGGGCAACGCCGCGCCCCGCCACCATCAGGATCAGCGTGGCGACAAAAGGCTGGATCTTCAGCAGCGCCACGAGGATGCCGTTCCATAATCCGCACAGCAGGCCGCTCGCTAATGTAACCAGGATCACCACCGTCAGGCTGTGGCCCGCCACGGTTAAGGTGGCCGCCGTCGCGCCCGCAATCGCCATGATCGCGCCGACGGAGAGATCGATGCCGCCGGTAGCGATCACCAGCGTCATGCCGATCGCCAGCAGCGCCACCGGCACCGCGCGGTTAAGAATATCGATCGGGCTGCCAAACAGTCGTCCATCCTGTATATGCAGCGCGAAAAAGTTGTGCGCCACCAGGCTGTCGATCAACAGCACCAGCACCAGCGCCGCCAGCTGCGGCATACCGGGCGGAAGTTTACGTCTTTGCACGGGCGGCTTCTCCGGTAATACGTGACTTTCAGGCATGTTGCGCGCCCCCCTGCGCAATGGCGCTGACGATGGCGGCCACCGATAGTTTTTCCAGCGGGATCTCGGCCACCTGCTCCCTGTCGCGCAGGATAATGACCCGATCGGCATAGCCCACCAGCTCTTCCAGCTCTGAAGAGATGACCAGCAGCGCCAGGCCATCGGCGCAGAGCGACTCAATCAGGCGGATAATTTCCGCATGGGCGCCAACGTCGATACCGCGCGTCGGTTCGTCGAGGATAAGAAACTGCGGCCGGGTAACCAGCCAGCGCGACAGCAATACTTTTTGCTGATTGCCGCCGGAAAGCAGCTCGATCGGCTGCTCGGCGTCGGGCGTACGAATGCCGAGCTGGCGGATAAAGCGTTGGGCGATCGCCGTTTGCTCGCGGCGGCTGACAGGGCGCAGCCAGCCCCGCTGCGCCTGCAGGGCGAGGATTATGTTTTCCCGCACCGAGGCGGCGCCGATAATGCCGTCCGTTTTACGATCTTCCGGGCAGAAGCCCATACCAAGGCGGGAAGCCTGCGCCGGCGTGCGAATGCTGCATGGTTTACCGCGTACTATCGCCGTGCCGCTGTCGGCGCGCCGGATGCCGAACAGCACCTCCGCCGTCTCGGTGCGCCCGGAACCCAGCAGCCCGGCCAGCCCTACCGCTTCGCCGGGCCGCACCTGCAGACTGAACGGCGCGATAGCGCCCTTTTTGCTGTAGCCGATAAACTCCACCACCGGCCGGTCGCTTTTCAGCGTTCGGCCCGCACGCTGAAGAGCGGTAGCCATCAGCTCGCGTCCCAGCATCAGCTTAATCAGCTCCAGCTGCGGCAGCGTATGCGCCTCGCGGGTAGCGATATATTGCCCGTTGCGCAGAATGGTAATGCGATCGCATACGCGGTAAACCTGATCGAGAAAATGGGTAACGAAGATCAGGCTCATGCCTTTGGCGCGCAGCTGCCTCATCAGCGTAAACAGCAGCTCAACCTCGCTGGCGTCAAGGCTGGCGGTCGGCTCATCCAGAATCAGCACCTGTGCGGAGAGATCCACCGCGCGGCAGATAGCGATAATCTGCTGCATTGCCACCGAGTAGTGGCCAAGCGGACGGTTAACGTCCAGCGCAAAGCCGTAGCGATTGAGCAGCGCGCGCGCCTGGCGCGCCATCGCTTTACGATCCACCATGCCGAAACGGCGCGGCTCGCGTCCGATAAACAGATTATCCGCCACCGACATATTCGGCAGCAGGTTCACCTCCTGATAGACGGTGCCGATGCCCGCCTGCTGCGCCTGTGCGGTATTGCGCGGCGCAATCGCCTGGCCGTTTAGCCGGATCTCGCCGGCATCGCGCGTATAAACGCCGGTCAGAACCTTAATCAGGGTCGATTTGCCCGCGCCGTTTTCCCCCAGCAGCGCCATGATTTCGCCGCGCCGCAGGCTGAAAGAGACGTTATCCAGCGCCTTAACGCCGGGAAAGAATTTACTGACGCCACGTATATCCAGCAACAGATCGCCAGGTAGGGACATAGTATGCCTCGGTGAGTTACGGCGATGCCGGGCAGTATGCGTTATCGCCTCTGCCCGGCGGGAAACAGGCGTTGACTGATTCAGTAGCCCATATTTTTCTTTTTATCGAGCTCGCTTTGCGCGTCAGCCGGCAGCCAGAGTTTGGTTTCGGTTTTGATCACTTTCGGCGGTACGGTGCCGTTCTGCTTAAATTTTTCCAGCGCGTCAAACGCCGGGCCAGCCATATTTGGCGTCAGTTCTACGTTAGCGTTAGCCTCGCCCGCCAGCATCGCTTTATAGATATCGGGTACGCCATCAATCGAGCCGGTCAAAATATCTTTACCCGGTTTTAATCCCGCCTCTTTAATCGCCTGAATGGCGCCGATAGCCATATCATCATTATGGGCATAGACCATGCAGATATTTTTTCCGTTATTCTCCGCTTTAATAAAACTTTCCATTACTTCTTTGCCTTTGCTGCGGGTAAAGTCGCCAGACTGCGAACGAATAACCTTAATTGTCGGGGTCTGCGCAATTGCCTCAGCAAAGCCCTTTTTGCGATCGATAGCGACGCTGGCGCCGACCGTTCCCTGCAGCTCCACCACGTTACAGGGTTTGCCGTTCATCTGTTTTACCAGCCAGTCGCCAATCAGGCGACCTTCCAGCACGTTATCTGCTGTCACCACCGACATGTAGAGCGAGTTATCTTTTACCACGATGGCGCGATCGAGCAGAAATACCGGAATGCCGGCATCTTTCGCCTCTTCCAGCACCGGCTCCCAGCCGGTCTGCACCACCGGCGCGATAAAAATGGCGTCAACGCCCTGAGCGATAAACGAGCGCACCGCCTTGATCTGGTTTTCCTGCTTCTGCTGGCCGTCGGCAATTTTTAGCGTAATGCCGCGCTTTGCTGCTTCGCTTTTCGCGACGCTGGTTTCCGCCGCACGCCACCCCGATTCGGAGCCAACCTGCGAAAAGCCGACGGTCATGTTTGCCGCCAGCGCGGGAGCGACGAGCACGGCGCTGACCACCGTGGAGAGAAGTAAACGCTTCCACATAATCTTTTTCCTCTGGTGAGAATTTATTATTCAGATAACAACGCGTTTACAGCCTGGCCGATTCAGCTGCAACAGTTTTCGACTTACTTCACAAAATCCAGTTAATTAAATGGCTTACCTGTTTTCAGCCGCAACGCCGGAGCGGGACGATATGGAAAAAACGCCTGAAATCACGCTTCAGAACTGTTAAATAACTGTAATAAAGATAGATGGTTAGCTCAGCCGTCTGCTGGTAGCGATTACAGAGCCGTGTAAACTTTGGTCATCGCGGCTGATAAAAAGGCGCGGCAGGCAAATCATTATTTTGTGATGGCTAGCACACCTCTGCCGGACCAGCATTTTTTGCCGCTCGTTCAGGAAAGCGTGAGCGACGCGGCGCAAAAAATATTTTAATTAGCCAGGCGTAACGGATATTTCGCCACGCCCAGCTTATTGCCAGCCGGCGGCAATAACATTCCGGGCAGAAACATTCTGAGAAACCGCCGTTTCCTTTCAGGAAACCGCACATTGAGCAATAGCAGCCGCGGACGATAAAGTAAAAACAGAATAGCGCTCTATTTTATCAGCCGCAGGCAGCGCTATTTTCTGAATTTTATTATTTTTTATCTGGCAGCATCTGGACAGACGGCGCGGCCTATCTATACTGGGGCGCTAAATCTTCTTTCATTGCTATGATTATTATGACAACGCAAGATTATCTGTTGAAATTTCGCAAAGTAAATACCTCAGAAAGTCTGGAGAAATTATTTGATCATCTCAATTATTCTCTGACTGATGACCAGGAATTAATGAATATGTATCGCGCCGCCGATCACCGTCGCGCCGAGCTGGTTTCCGGCGGCAGGCTGTTTAATTTAGGCGAAGTGCCGAAATCGGTCTGGCGCTACGTGATTTAATTCTGCCTGTTCCCCCTCCCCGCTTTTCCGTATAATGCAGGATCGTCCCTGTCGGGTGCGACTCGCCGGGCTGTTTCCCCTGCCGCACGCCGCCGTTTTTTGCCGTACAAGGAATCGCTATGTCCATAACATCCCCGGAGCCACGCCTCGGCGGCTGGCTGCTGCTGCCGCTTGCCTGGCTTATTTTGACCCTGCTGACCAGCACGCTGGCGCTGGCGATGTACAGCAGCGCGCTATTTAATCCCAGCTGGCGGCATCTGCTCGGCCAGAGCCAGCCGCTACTGATGCAGTGGGGATTATCGCTGGCGACCTCGCTGCTGGTATGGCTCTACAGCGCCTGGGTGACCTGGATATTCTGCCAGCGCTCACGCCGCCTGCCGCGTCACTATATTATCTGGCTACTGCTGACGCTGGCGCTGGCGCTGAAAACTTTCGCCTTTTCGCCGGTCGCCGATGGCGCGGCGGTGCGCTCCCTGCTGATATCGCTGCTGGCCGCCGCCGCGCTGGCGCCCTATTTCCGCCGCTCGCAGCGGGTGAAAGCCACCTTTATCGCCCCCTGAAAGGCGCGAAATGCAGCAGCAATTTAATCATGAGTGCTTTTGGCGTTTTCCAGCGCTGGCGCAACGTTGTGATAGCAGCGGGAATGGCTGATAATAAGCACCTTTTGTAATCCCGGACGAGACCATGACCGATTACCTGCTTCTTTTCATTGGCACCGTGCTGGTGAATAACTTCGTTCTGGTGAAGTTCCTCGGCCTTTGCCCTTTTATGGGGGTTTCCAAAAAGCTGGAAACCGCCATCGGCATGGGCCTGGCGACAACCTTCGTTATTACGCTGGCTTCGATCTGCGCCTGGCTGGTGAATCACCTGATTCTGCTGCCGCTGGATCTGGTTTATCTGCGCACGCTGGCCTATATCCTGGTGATTGCCGTGACCGTGCAGTTTACCGAAATGGTGGTGCGTAAAACCAGTCCGGCGCTTTATCGCCTGCTGGGTATTTTTCTGCCGCTGATTACCACCAACTGCGCCGTGCTGGCGGTGCCGCTGCTGAGCGTTAACCTTAACCATACCTTCTTGCAGGCGGCCCTGTACGGCTTCAGCGCCTCGCTGGGCTTTTCGCTGGTGATGGTGCTGTTCGCCGGTATGCGTGAACGTCTGGTGCTGGCGAATGTTCCGGCCCCGTTTAAAGGTTCTTCTATCGCCCTGATTACCGCCGGCCTGATGGCGCTGGCGTTTATGGGCTTTACCGGTCTGGTGAAATTCTGATGACCGCTATCTGGATAGCTGTTCTTGCCATTAGCGCCCTGAGCCTGATTTTCGGCGGGCTGCTGGGCTATGCCTCACGCCGTTTCAAAGTGGAAGCGGATCCGATTGTCGAACAGATCGACGCTATTTTGCCGCAGAGCCAGTGCGGCCAGTGCGGTTACGCCGGCTGCCGTCCCTACGCTGAGGCGGTGGGCAACAGCGGCGAGGCGATCAATAAATGCGCGCCCGGCGGCGAGCAGACCATGCTGAAGCTGGCCGGGCTGCTTAATATCGAGCCGCAGCCGCTGGACGGCGACGAGAGCGCCAAAGCGCCGGCGCGCACCGTCGCCTGGATCGATGAGGCCAACTGCATCGGCTGCACCAAGTGTATTCAGGCCTGTCCGGTGGATGCCATCGTCGGCGCCACGCGCGCCATGCATACCGTACTGAGCGACGTCTGTACCGGCTGCGATCTCTGCGTTGCGCCCTGCCCAACCGACTGTATTGAAATGCGCCCGGTAGCCACCACCACGGCCAACTGGAAATGGGATCTGCATACGATCCCGGTTCGGGTCATTCCTGTGGAAAACCATGCTTAATCTTCTGAAACTCTTTCGTAAAGATAAGATTTGGGATTTCGACGGCGGCATTCATCCGCCGGAAATGAAAACCCAGTCCAGCGGCGCGCCGCTGCGCCGGCTGCCGCTGGCGGATCGCTTTATCATCCCGCTGAAACAGCATATCGGCAACGAAGGCGAGCTCTGCGTTCAGCCCGGCGATCGGGTGCTGCGCGGACAGCCGCTTACCTTCGGCTACGGGCGTATGCTGCCGGTACACGCGCCTACCTCCGGCACGGTAGAGGCTATTGCGCCGCATATTACCGCCCACCCGTCCGGCCTGCCGGAGATGTCGGTGATTATTCGCCCCGACGGCGAAGATCGCTGGATTGAACGCCAGGGCGTGAGCGACTATCGGCAGTTGACGCGCGAAGAGACGATCGGGCGAATTCATCAGGCGGGCGTAGCGGGCCTTGGCGGCGCGGGTTTTCCCACCGCAACCAAACTGAAAGGCGGGCTGAACCTCACGCGCACGCTGATTATCAACGCCGCCGAATGCGAGCCCTATATCACCGCCGACGATCGGCTGATGCAGGAGTGCGCCGACGAGGTGATCGCCGGCAGCCGCATTCTCGCCTGGGTGCTGCAGGCGGAGCGCGTGCTGATCGGCATCGAAGATAATAAGCCGGAGGCGATCGCCGCGCTGCAGCGGGCGCTGGCCGGTACTAATGACCTGCAGCTGCGGGTTATCCCCACGAAATATCCCTCCGGCGGCGCAAAACAGCTGACGAAAATTCTTACCGGCAAAGAGGTGCCGCACGGCGGACGCTCGTCCGATATCGGCGTACTGATGCAGAACGTCGGCACCGCTTATGCGGTAAAACGGGCGATTATCGACGGCGAGCCGCTGACCGAGCGCGTGGTCACCCTGACCGGCGAAGCCATCGCCACGCCCGGCAACGTTTGGGGGCGCCTCGGTACGCCGGTTAGCCATCTGCTTCAGCAGGCTGGTTTCCAGCCGCAGCCGCAGCCGATGGTGATTATGGGCGGCCCGCTGATGGGCTTTACTCTGCCCGCGCTGGACGTGCCGGTAGTGAAAATCACTAACTGCCTGCTGGCGCCGTCGCCGGGCGAAATGGGCGAGCCGCAGCCGGAGCTCTCCTGTATTCGCTGCAGCGCCTGCGCCGATGCCTGCCCGGCGAACCTGCTGCCTCAACAGCTTTACTGGTACAGCCAGGGCGCCGACCATGACAAGGCGCGCGCTTACCATATTGATGACTGCATTGAATGCGGCGCCTGCGCCTGGGTTTGCCCCAGCAATATTCCGCTGGTGCAGTATTATCGCCAGGAAAAAGCCGAGCTGCGCGCTATCGATCTGGAAGCGAAGCGCACCGCCGAAGCGAAGGCGCGCTTTGAAGCGCGTCAGGCACGTCTGGAGCGCGAAAAGCTGGCGCGTGAGGCGCGTCATGCTCAGGCGAAACGCAAAGTCAGCGCCAGCGAACAGAATGAAATTACCGCCGCGCTGGAGCGGGTGAAGGCGAAACAGGCCGCCGCGCCGGTTGAGGTCAAAGCGGGCGCCGTGCCGGATAACGCCGCCGTAATCGCCCAACGCGAAGCGCGTAAAGCGATGGCGCGCGCCCGTCAGGCGGAAAAACGGGCGGAAAGCGCCGGCCCGCAATCTGCCGACGCCGCGGAAGACCCGCGCAAAGCGGCGGTTGCGGCGGCTATCGCTCGTGCCAAAGCGAAAAAGGCGCAGCAGACATCCGCTGAACCGGTTGAAGCCGCCGGCGAACCATTATCTGCCGATGCGCCGGTCGATGCGCGCAAAGCGGCAGTACAGGCGGCCATCGCCCGCGCCAAAGCGAAAAAGGCGCAGCAGGCGACGGCGGAAAAACAGCAGGCTGAAGCTAACGCGGCCGCGGAAAACCACAGCGTGCCGGCGACGGCGGCGACCGCTCCGGAAACGCCGGCGATAAGCGCAGACGAGCCGGTCGATGCGCGTAAAGCGGCAGTACAGGCGGCTATCGCCCGCGCTAAAGCGAAAAAAGCAGCACAACACCAGGCGGCGCAACCTGCTGAAGCGGATACGGAAGATCGCCGTAAAGCTGCGGTAGCGGCCGCCGTTGCGCGCGCTAAGGCGCGTAAAGCACAGCAGCAGAACAGCTTAGAGGAATAAATGGCTTTTCGTATTGCAAGTTCTCCTTATACCCATAACCATCGGGCCACCAGCCGCATCATGATGCTGGTGCTGCTGGCGGCGATTCCCGGCATGGCGGCCCAGTGGTATTTCTTCGGCTATGGCAATCTGATTCAGGTGGTGCTGGCGGCGCTGACCGCATGGAGCGCCGAGGCGGCGATTTTGTATTTGCGCAAGCAGCCGATCCTGACTAACCTCGGCGATCACTCGGCGTTGCTTACCGCCCTGCTGCTTGGCATCAGCCTGCCGCCGCTGGCGCCCTGGTGGCTGGTGGTAATTGGCACCGCCTTCGCCATTATCATTGCCAAACAGCTGTATGGCGGCCTGGGTCAGAATCCGTTTAATCCGGCGATGATCGGCTATGTGGTGCTGCTGATCTCGTTCCCGGTACAGATGACCAGCTGGCTGCCGCCGCAGGCGCTGCAGGCGGTAACGCCGGGCCTGCTGGATTCGCTGAGCATGATCTTTAGCCATCACACGCTGGCGGGTGAAACCATGCAGCAGCTACAGCTGGGCGTTGACGGCGTCAGCCAGGCGACGCCGCTCGATACCTTTAAAACCGGACTGCGCGCCGGTCACAGCGCGGAACAGCTGCTGGCGCAGCCGATTTTCGGCGGCGCTATCGCCGGTATCGGCTGGCAGTGGGTTAATATCGGCTTCCTTCTGGGCGGGCTGTTTCTGCTGCTGAAAAAAGCGATTCGCTGGCATATTCCGGTCAGTTTCCTGCTTTCGCTGGCGTTCTGCGCCACCCTGGGCTGGATTTTATCTCCGGGCACGCTCGCCTCGCCGCTGATTCACCTTTTTTCCGGCGCAACCATGCTCGGCGCATTTTTTATCGCCACCGACCCGATTACCGCCTCCACCACCAATAAGGGGCGGCTGATTTTCGGTGCGCTGATCGGCCTGCTGGTGTGGCTGATTCGCAGCTTCGGCGGCTACCCGGACGGCGTCGCCTTTGCGGTACTGCTGGCGAATATCTGCGTACCGCTGATCGATTATTACACGCAGCCGCGCGTTTACGGCCATCGCAAGGAGTAAGCCATGCTGGATACCATTCGTAAAAATGGCGTAACGCTGGCGCTGTTTGCCGCGGTAACCACCGGTCTGACGGCGGTTATCAACACGGTCACCAAACCGACCATTGCACACCAGACATCGGTGCAGCAGAAGCTGCTGCTGGACCAGGTAGTACCGCCTGAACTGTACGACAACGTGATGCAAAAAGAGTGTTACGTTGTCACGGATAGTCGGTTGGGGAACGATAAACCGCATCGTCTTTATATTGCGCGTAAGGAGAATCAGCCGGTAGCGGCAGCGCTTGAGACTACCGCGCCTGACGGCTATTCTGGCGCTATTCAAATGCTGGTAGGCGCCGA
The DNA here is from genome assembly GCF_006517625.1 of Mixta tenebrionis. GTDB lineage: Bacteria > Pseudomonadota > Gammaproteobacteria > Enterobacterales > Enterobacteriaceae > Mixta > Mixta tenebrionis. The sequence goes on from NZ_VHQI01000001.1 coordinate 97,109, forward strand.
TTTTCAGGGTAAAGTGCTGGGCGTGCGCGTGGTAGAACATCACGAAACGCCAGGGCTGGGCGATAAGATTGAACTGCGTATTTCCGACTGGATCACCCATTTCAGCGGGGTACAGCTGCACGGCGCGAATGATAACCGCTTTGCAGTGAAAAAAGATGGCGGCGATTTCGACCAGTTTACCGGGGCGACGATTACGCCGCGCGCGGTGGTTAACGCGGCCAAACGCACCACCTTACTGATCGCAACGCTGCCGAAGAAACTCTCTTCGCTACCCGACTGTGGAGATGCTAATGAGTGAAGCTAAGAATTTATTGATCGGCGGGCTGTGGAAAAACAACTCCGCGCTGGTGCAGCTGCTGGGCCTTTGCCCGCTGCTGGCCGTAACCTCTACCGCCACCAACGCGCTCGGCCTCGGCCTGGCAACCACGCTGGTGCTGACCATCACCAACAGCGCTATCTCCGCCTCGCGTCGCTGGGTGCCATCGGAAATCCGTATTCCCATTTACGTAATGATTATCGCGTCGGTGGTCAGCTGCGTGCAGATGTTGATTAACGCCTACGCTTACGGGCTTTATCAGTCGCTGGGGATTTTTATCCCGCTGATCGTAACCAACTGCATTGTGGTGGGACGCGCCGAGGCGGTGGCTTCCAAAAGCAGCATTCCCCTTTCCGCCCTTGACGGTTTTGCCATCGGCATGGGCGCGACCAGCGCCATGTTCGTGCTGGGATCGATGCGTGAGATTATCGGCAACGGCACTATTTTTAACGGCGCCGATCAGCTGCTGGGCCCCTGGGCCAAAGTGCTGCGGGTGGAAGTGGTACATTTTGATGCCCCAATGCTGCTGGCCATGCTGCCGCCGGGCGCATTTATCGGCCTCGGCATGATGCTGGCGGCGAAATATATTCTCGATCAACGGCTGAAGGCGCGCGCTGCGGCCCGACGCGATCTGCCACAGGGACAAACCGGGAAAGCGGTGTGAATAAAGAGAAGCGATACGAAATCCTGTCACGTTTGCGGGCTAATAACCCGCACCCCACTACCGAGCTTAATTTCAGTTCGCCGTTTGAGCTGCTGATTGCCGTTTTGCTCTCGGCGCAGGCTACCGACGTCAGCGTCAATAAAGCGACCGCCAGGCTCTACCCGGTCGCTAATACGCCCGCCGCGATGCTGGAGCTCGGCGTGGAAGGGGTGAAGGAATATATTAAGACCATCGGCCTGTATAACAGCAAGGCGGAGAACGTTATCAAAACCTGTCGCATCCTGCTGGAGCAGCATCAGGGAGAAGTACCGGAAGATCGCGCTGCGCTGGAGGCGCTGCCCGGCGTCGGGCGCAAAACCGCCAATGTGGTGCTGAACACCGCTTTCGGCTGGCCGACCATTGCCGTTGATACCCATATTTTCCGCGTCTGCAATCGTACCAACTTTGCGCCGGGCAAAAATGTAGAGCAGGTAGAAGAGAAGCTGCTGAAAGTCGTGCCGGCAGAGTTCAAAGTTGACTGCCATCACTGGCTAATCCTGCACGGCCGCTACACCTGTATCGCGCGCAAACCGCGCTGCGGCTCCTGTTTGATTGAAGATCTCTGCGAATATAAAGAGAAAGTCGAGCTTTGATCTTTCCGTTGCGCTGGCCGACGCGGTTACATAGCGGCCGCGGCACGCCAGAGCGGGCGTTCTGCGGTACGATTTATCGCCATTCGGCGCGCTATGTCAGCAGGCCGGCGGCGCGCATTTCACCGCCCGGACAATGATTCCCCAAAAAATAATTTTCATGGCAATGATTAACAATCTTTCCATCCCACCACGGTTCGTGTAACGCCTGCGCCCGCGTCGACTTAACAAAACCTTTACCGCAATGGCCGCTATTCAATGCCGTTACGCGTCCGAATGACCATAACCAGTTATTTTTCCGCTTAAATTATTGTTTTAAAGCGTGATGCTGCTCACGTCATGCCGTCAGGCAGCTACCACGCCGGTGCAAGCCGTTATAAATCCTGAATAAAGCGCGGTTATCGCGCATTATTTAGTCATTTATTCTGCATTATTGGTCAAATAATCAAAGTGATATCACTGAACAAACAAATAGTAGATTATTGTACTTTTAAGGTATTTAAAGAATTTAAAGCGGCATATTATTCTGATAAAAATTTACCCCACGATACTTAACACCATTTAACAGAGGCGACTATTAATTTTAACCCTATAACTTTCACGAACTTCAGCAAATAAAAAAACGCTTGCCACTCGTGACGGGATAAGCGAAATTAATCGCCGTTTTTTCCGATTTTATTACAGAACCGTGCGCGGGTTTCGCCTGTGACGTGGTCTTATTTCCTGGTGAAAATCAGGTTGAAACAACAGAGGTAACAGTGTCAACAGCAAACAAACACACTGATGAGGCGGTAAGCCTCAATGCGTTCAGACAGCCTAAAGCGTTCTATTTGATTTTTTCAATCGAACTTTGGGAGCGTTTCGGCTATTACGGCCTGCAGGCCATTATGGCGGTCTACCTGGTTAAACAGCTGGGTATGTCTGAAGCGGACTCCATTACGCTTTTCTCCTCCTTCAGCGCGCTGGTTTATGGTCTGACGGCCATCGGCGGCTGGCTGGGCGATAAAGTGCTGGGCACCAAACGCGTGATTATTCTCGGCGCGCTGGTGCTCTGCGTCGGCTACGGCCTGATCGCCTGGTCCGGGCACAACGTTTCCATCGTCTATATCGGCATGGCGACTATCGCCATGGGTAGCGGGTTGTTTAAGGCCAACCCAGGCTCGCTGCTCTCTACCTGCTACGACAAAGACGATCCGCGTATCGACGGCGCGTTCACCATGTTCTACATGTCGATCAACGTCGGCTCGCTGATCTCAATGATGCTGACGCCGTGGCTGGCGGCCAAATATGGCTGGAGCGTCGCCTTCTCGCTGTCGGTTGTCGGCATGGCGATTACGGTGATTAACTTCCTGCTCTGCCAGAAAATGGTGAAAGATTACGGTTCTAAACCCGATTTCGCCCCGCTGCAGGCCGGCAAGCTGCTGGCGACTATCGTTGGCGTAGTGGTGCTGATCGCCATCGCCACCTGGCTGCTGCATCATCAGGATATCGCGCGCATCGTGCTGGGCGTGATCGCGCTGGGCATCGTGGTGGTGTTCGCCAAAGAGACCTTTACGCTGCAGGGCGCGGCGCGGCGCAAAATGATCGTCGCCTTCCTGCTGATGGTAGAAGCGATTGTTTTCTTCGTGCTCTACATGCAGATGCCGACCTCGCTGAACTTCTTTGCGATTCGCAACGTTGAGCACACTATCTTCGGCATCGCCTTCGAACCTGAGCAGTACCAGGCGCTGAACCCGTTCTGGATTATGGTCGCCAGCCCGATTCTGGCCGCGGTCTATAACAAACTGGGCGATCGCCTGCCGATGCCCCACAAGTTCGCTATCGGCATGGTGCTCTGCTCCATCGCCTTCCTGGTGCTGCCGCTGGGCGCGAAATTCGCTAACGAACTGGGCATCGTGCCGGTAAGCTGGCTGATCCTGAGCTATGCGCTGCAGAGCGTCGGCGAGCTGATGATCTCAGGCCTTGGCCTGGCGATGGTAGCGCAGCTGGTGCCGCAGCGTCTGATGGGCTTTATTATGGGCTCCTGGTTCCTGACCACCGCCGGCGCCGCGATGATTGCCGGTAAAGTAGCTAACCTGATGGCCGTACCGGAAAACGTGACCGATCCGCTGGAATCGCTGCATACCTACAGCGAAGTGTTCCAGCAGATTGGGATCGTTACCGCGGTAATTGCGGTGCTGATGCTGCTGACCGCGCCGCTGCTTAACCGCATGACGGTGGATCACGAAGCGATAGCGAAACAGGCTGCCGAAAGCCACAGCTAAGCCAGACTGTATTGCTGAGAAAGCCGTCCCTGCGACGGCTTTTTTATTGGCGCCCCGCGCTGACATTTGCCGCGGTCCGCAGTAGGATGGCTCTTATCCCCATGCAAACAAGGAGCATTGTATGAAACTGTTCAGCAAACCAGGAGCCTGTTCCCTCTCTCCCCATATTATCCTGCGCGAGTGCGGCTTCGATTTCACCCAGGTCAATGTCGATCTGGCGACGAAAAAAACGGAGCGCGGCGAAGACTATTTGCAGATCAATCCCAAGGGCCAGGTGCCGGCGCTGCAGCTGGACGATGGCACGCTGCTGACCGAAGGGGTGGCGATTGTACAATACCTGGCCGATCAGAAACCCGATCGCCAGCTGCTGGCGCCCACCGGCAGCCTGACGCGCTATCACACGCTGGAGTGGCTGAGCTATATCTCTACCGAGCTGCACAAGGGCTTTATTCCGCTGTTCCGTCCCGATACGCCGGAAAATTATAAAACGCAGCAGCGCGAGCAGCTGACGGCGAAATTCCGCTATGTAGATGAGGCGCTGCGCGACAGGCAGTGGCTGAGCGGAACCCGCTTTAGCGTGGCGGATGCCTATTTGTTCGTGGTGGCGCGCTGGGCGAAGCTGGTACAGCTGGATCTCAGCGCTTTTCAGGCGCTGGCGGCGTGGCAGGCGCGCGTGGCGGAACGTCCGGCGGTTATCGCCGCGCTGAAGGCGGAGGGGCTTTCCTGATACGCAACGGGGCGCCTGCGCGTCCCGTTTGTTGCTTCCCCGACGCTTAAAGTCTTTCCGCGGCGAAATGATGCTGCGGCTGAACGAGCAGATCCTGCGCCGCCACCAGCTGTAGCTCATACTCGCCCATTTCGTGGGTTTTCAGCATAACTTCATAGACCGCGGCGGTAATATGTTCCAGCGCCGGCTTCAGCGCTTCGCCCTTTAGCAGGTTTACCAGCAGCAGGCCGCTGGTTAAGTCGCCCACGCCTACCGGCTGACGCACGCCGAAATCTACCAGCGGACGGCTGATATGCCAGGCTTCCTGCGCGGTAACCAGCAGCATTTCAAAGCGATCGCTGCGGCGCCCGGCGCGCGCCAGATGTTTTACCAGCACAATCTTCGGCCCCTGCGCGATCAGCTTACGTGACGCCGTCACGGCTTCTTCAACGTTCGCCACGCTGCCGCCGCTCAGCATCTCCAGCTCCAGCAGATTCGGCGCAATAATATCGCTGGCCGGCAGCGCAGCTTTACAGTGAAATTCCGCCACGCCCGGCGCCACGATACAGCCCTTTTCCGGATGTCCCATGACCGGATCGCAGAAATACCAGGCATCGGGATTTGCCGCTTTAACCTGACGAACGATCTGCAGAATCTGCTCGCCCTGTTCGGCGGAGCCCAGATAGCCGCTCAGTACCGCGTCACAGGTTTTTAGCCGGTCGATATTGGCGATGCCCTTTACAATATCGCTCAGATGCTCCGCCGGCATTACCGTTCCGGTCCAGTGTCCATATTGCGTATGGTTGGAAAACTGGACGGTATTGAGCGGCCAGACGTTGGCCCCCATGCGGCGCATGGGAAATTCCGCCGCGCTGTTGCCGGCGTGGCCAAAAACGACATGAGATTGAATAGCGAGAATGTTTTTCATAGTTGAGCCTGTGAAACCTTACCAAAAAATAAGGCCGGTAGAACCGGCCTTCAGAACACGTTTTATTGCCAGCATACCAGGCAGTAATGTTTTTTACCGCGACGCAGCAGCGTAAAGCGATTGAATAACTTATCGCTGGCGCTGAAGCGATATTCGGCATCGGACTGTTTTTCGCCGTTAACCGTTACCGCATTGGAATTAATCATGGTGCGCGCCTGACCGCGCGACGGCACCAGCTCTGCCGTCACCAGCGCCTGCTGCAGATCGGCGTCGGCATCCAGCGTAATGGTTGGCATGCCGTCCTGCGCCAGCTGTTCGAAATCCGCTTCGGTCATATCGCTCAGGCTGCCGGAGAACAGGCTCTGGGTAATACGCTGCGCCGCCGTCAGCCCCGCTTCGCCATGTACCAGACGCGTTACCTGCTCAGCCAACACATACTGTGCACGCGGCGCCTTACCGCTGTTTTTATCTTCCTCTTCCAGCGCATCGATCTCTTCAATGCTCATAAAGGTAAAGAACTTCAGGAAGCGGTAAACGTCCGCATCGGCGGTGTTGATCCAGAACTGATAGAATTTATAGGGGCTGGTTTTCTTCGCATCCAGCCAGACCGCGCCGCCTTCGGTTTTACCGAATTTGGTGCCGTCAGATTTAGTGATCAATGGCACGGTCAGGCCGAATACCTGGTTCTGATGCAGACGGCGCGTCAGATCGATGCCGGAAGTAATGTTGCCCCACTGATCGGAACCGCCGATCTGCAACGCCACGCCGTAGCGCTCGTTCAGACAGGCAAAGTCGTAGCCCTGCAGCAGGTTATAGGAGAACTCGGTAAAGGAGATGCCCTGATCTTCACGGTTCAGGCGCTGTTTTACCGCTTCTTTGTTAATCATCTGATTAACAGAGAAGTGTTTGCCGATATCGCGCAGGAAGGTCAGCACGTTCATACTGCCGAACCAGTCATAGTTATTTGCCGCAATCGCGCTGTTGTCGCCACAGTCGAAATCGAGGAACGGCGCTACCTGTTGGCGGATCTTTTCTACCCACTCGTTCACCGTCTCGGTGGTGTTCAGCTTGCGCTCAGCCGCTTTAAAGCTCGGATCGCCGATCAGGCCCGTGGCGCCGCCCACCAGCGCAACCGGCTTATGTCCCGCATCCTGGAAACGTTTCAGACAAAGCAAAGGCACCAGATGGCCCAAATGCAAGCTGTCCGCGGTGGGATCGAAGCCGCAATAGAGAGCGATCGGCCCCTGCGCCAGTCTCTCTGCTAACGCTTCCTCGTCCGTTACCTGGGCGATCAGGCCCCGCTCTTGCAATTGTTTAATCAGGTTACTGCTGGTCATTAATGACTCCATGTTGTCACGACTGCACCTATGCTGGTACACAGCTTTCCGCTGAGGTGCGGAGAAATGAAGGCGTATAGAATAAAGCGGCGCCGCCGCCAGCGCCAGCGCCACAGCGGATATTTAATTGATTCAGGGCGCCAGACGATCGATTTTCCAGCCCTCGCCTTCACGCTGATAAAAGAAGCGATCGTGCAGCCGGTGCGCGCCGCCCTGCCAGAACTCCATCGCTTCAATATGCACGCGGAAACCGCCCCAGAAGCTCGGCAGCGGCACTTCGCCCTGGCTGAATTTCTGCTTCAGCTCCAGGAATTTACCTTCCAGCACGCCGCGCGCTGAGATGCGGCTCGACTGCTGCGATACCCAGGCGCCGATTTGGCTGTCGCGCGGGCGGCTGTGGAAATATTTCATTACCTCCAGCATCGAAAGCTTTTCCGCCCGCCCCAGCACCATTACCTGGCGCTCAAGAAAGTGCCACGGGAAATGCAGGCTGACGCGCGGGTTAGCGGCCAGCTGCTGCGCCTTACGGCTGCCAAGGTTGGTGTAAAATACCAGTCCGCGCTCGTCATAGTGCTTCAGCAGTACGATGCGCTGCCAGGGCTGGCCATGTTCATCCGCCGTCGCCACGCACATCGCGGTAGGATCGGGCAGCTGGGCTTCGCACGCCTGGCGCAGCCACTGCTCAAACAGTTCCAGCGGCTGCTCAGGCAGATCTTTACGGCGCAGGCCGCCGCGGGTGTATTCACGCCGCAGATGGGCGATTTGTTGCAACGTTTCTTCTTCATTCATAACCGGTTTTACCCCGAAAAAAAGGTAAAACCATTGTGCGCCTCGCCTTTAGCAAATTCAACGCGTCAGCCCTGGGTTTGTTGCTGGCAGTCAGCGACGACGATGCGCTGATGGCGTTCAAGCGAGGCGCTGGCGCCAGTGATACGCAGGCGCCAGGTTTCATCGCCGTAAAGCGCGCCGGACGCCGTCGCCTGCCGCGGCAGCTTCAGCAGCTGCCCATCCATAATAAACTGCGCCTGCCGCCCGCTAAAAGTGACCGTCAGCGGCAGCGTACCGCAAAGATAATGTCGCACCTGTTCCCGATCCTGACGCGCGCCATGCAGGCCGCAGCCAGACAGCAGTACAACGGCCAGTAAGACCAGCTTTTTACGCATGTTTTCACCAGACATGAGTTGATGAGAGTGGACGGTTGGCGGGATAGATGGCGCCCAGCACGCTCGCTTCGCGCGCGCCGGTAACCGAAGGCAGATTGCCCGGCAGGTTGTTCAGGGTTCGCCAGGCGAGCCAGGCAAAGGCCAGGCCTTCCATATCGTCGCCGCTGATGCCCGCCGCATCGGTGGTTGACACTTCCGTACCGGCTAACAGCTCCGCCAGCCGCGCCATTAGCAGCGGATTGCGCGCGCCGCCGCCGCAAACCAGCAGCCGCTCGCAGCCGCCGCTCAGCAGCACCTGTTGACTGATGGTAACTGCCGTCAGCTCCAGCAGCGTCGCCTGCACATCCTGCGGCGCAAGACCGGGGAAATGCCCCAGCTGCCGCGCGATCCAGCCGGCGTTAAAATATTCTCTGCCGGTGCTTTTGGGCGCCGGCAGGGAAAACCAGGCATCGCTCAGCATCTGCTGCAGCAGCGGCAGAATCACCGTTCCGCTGCCGGCCCAGGCGCCATCTTTATCATAGGGCCGCCCACGGTGGCGCCAGATCCAGGCATCCATCAGCATATTACCCGGCCCGGTATCATAGCCGCCTACCGGCCTGCCGGGGAACAACAGGGAAAGGTTGGCGATGCCGCCGATATTCAGCACCATCCGCCGCTCCTGCGGGTGCATTAACAGCGCCTGATGGAAAGCGGGCACCAGCGGCGCGCCCTGCCCGCCCAGCGCCATATCCCGACGCCGAAAATCGCCGACTACCGTTATGCCGGTGGCGGCGGCAATTTGATTATTATCGCCGATTTGCAGCGTACAGGGCGCCTCCCCCCATGGCTCATGCCAGACGGTTTGCCCGTGGCAGCCGATAGCGACGATATCTGCCGCCGTCAGGCTCTGCTGCTGCAGCAGGGTTAACACCGCTTCGGCAAACAGCCGTCCCAGGCGCGTATCCAGCCGGCCAAGCTGCGAGAGCGTCAGGCTCTGCCCCTGGTTAATCGCCAACAGCTCCTGCCGCAGCGCCTGCGGCACAGGGTGACAGTAGCTGGCCTGCTGCGCCACCATCTGCTCGTCGATTGCCGCCAGCACCACATCCACGCCGTCAAGGCTGGTGCCGGACATCACGCCGATATAGCGTCCCGATTTCATCACGTTACCTCGCTTCCTCGCCGGAAGAGCCGTCATATTGCTGACAGCCTGGCAAAAACCGCCGGGTAATTCTATGATTAATTATTGTTTTTTATAGACAACACGATGTTTTCAGATTCAGGTATACTATTTTCCCGACGCTATTGAAATTTTGTTTACCCATCGCGGTCTATGCTCTGCCATCGTCTGATTTACAGCTGGCTGAAACAGACGAAGGTTATGCCATATAATGAAGTATCTATGGCTGCCTTTTCGATGCAGTCAACAATCATGAAAGGAGCTTTATATGATTAAGCGTTTATTTGTCATGGCGCTGGCTGGCATGACGCTGGCAGGCTGTACTAATACGGATACGCTTTCCGGCGACGTATACAGCGCCAGCGAAGCCAAACAGGTACAGAATGTAAGCTACGGTACGCTTGTCTCGGTGCGCCCGGTTAAAATTCAGGGCGGCGACGACAATAACGTTATCGGCGCTATTGGCGGCGCAGTGCTCGGCGGCTTTTTGGGTAATACCGTTGGCGGCGGCGCGGGACGCAGCCTGGCGACGGCCGGCGGCGCGATCCTCGGCGGTATGGCGGGCCAGGGCGTTCAGGGAGCAATTAACAAAGCGGATGGCGTAGAGCTGGGCATTCGTAAAGATGACGGCAACACCATTCTGGTGGTGCAGAAGCAGACCGCCAGCCGTTATTCCGTTGGGCAGCGCGTAATGCTGGCATCAAACGGCAGCCAGGTTACGGTTTCGCCGCAGTAATTAATCATCCCCACGCTAAAACAAAAAACCGACGCCGTGCGTCGGTTTTTTTCATCGTTGTTGCTATTCACTTTTTTTCTGCAACTCGACAATATTTTTTTCCAGCCGCGCAACCAGGGTAATCATCTGATCGATCTCGCGTTTCGTGATACCTGACAGAATATCGTCGCGGGTGGCGTCAATAACGTGTTCTACCTGTTGGATAACCGGTTCTGCGGCTTTGGTCAGCTTAATACGCTTAGCTCGCCGATCGTTAGCGCAGGTACAGCGCACAATCAGCCCTTTATCTTCCAGCTGATCAAGGGTACGCACCAGCGAAGGCTGCTCAATGCCGATCGCTTTAGCCAATTGGATCTGAGACTGATGAGGAGGCAACTGATGAATATTATGCAGAGTAACCCAATGCGTCTGTGTAAGTTCCAGCGGTTTAAGCCGTTGATCGATAAGTGCACGCCAGATACGCACTAAGCGTGCCAAATCCGTTCCTAATGGCGTATCCAATTTCATCTCCTTATAATTAGCTTGCTAGCAATCAAGCATGATTTTAGTCTATTCTGCGAGTTTACAGGGTAAAAGACAATTACAGTTCCCCTGATGAAAAGCCCTACGCCGGTTCCAGGGCGCCCTGAAAGGCACAGGCAAAGGAAAACCCGCTAAAATCCCCTGCCTACTTTTTTCGTTTATTCATTCCGAATTTTTACCAGTTGCGATGAGAGCCTGCTAATAATTTACGTCGCTATAAAGATCGCGCTTTCTATGCATAGCGGACGGACACAGTGCCGTTTTCGCTTTACCGTGCCCGCATCGGAAAAGGATGCACCACACCCGAATGCCATTTCAGGTGGTATAGAGTAACGCCGTTCCGGTAATCCTTTTCAGCTTCCGGCTATCGTCTGAAGAGTGGCAACAGAGCGGCCGAAAATCGCTGACAGGAGTGAAACAGCGCCGTCAACGGCATCGATTCTCTTAGTTAACGAACCCGATACCCATTGTTATCGCAGCGGCTTTTTTACCGTATCAAAAAAAACCTTTCCGCGTGGGTAATCATGCCGGGATCGTTCATTACAACAATGAGCTTCGTCTCAAAACTTCCGTTAGAAATCCTGAATGGATAAGCGTCAGCAAACAGAACTTTATTGATAGAAGATTACCTGTGACAAAGCGGCAAATTGCTGATGATGAACAAAGAATTGTTCTGAAGTGAACAAAAAGTGTGTTTTTTTCTCTTCTGTTGTACAGCAGCGTTTATACAACTGCCGCAGCGTACAACGAAATCGCTAATAGACGACGCCGATAGCCAGAGTGCGGCAACCGGCGCGCCCGCGTGAAAAGTGAAGCTAAAAACTGGCAATATGGAAATTATTTAATGACGCCGCAGGCATAGCGCGCCCCGCCGCCGCCCAGCGGCTGCGGGCTATCGCTGTGGTTGTCGCCGCCCATATGCACCATCAGCGCCCTGCCGGCGATATCGCTGATTTTTTTCAGCCGCGGCGCCAGAACGGGGTAGCTGGCAGAGCCATCCTGCGCCACGTACAGCGCTGGCAGATCGCCGAGATGGCCCTCGCCCCACGGGCCAAGATGCTTGCCGCTGTTCTGCGGATCGAAATGTCCGCCGGCAGCGCCGGCAGGCACGTTTTTGCCCGCGCTGACGGCTGGCGCGCAGCTCCCGTTGGCGTGCACGTGGAAACCATGCACCCCCGGCGGCAGATGAGAAAGGCTGGGAGTGAATGTCAGTCCCAGCGGCGTTTCTTCGATCCTGACGCTGCCGACCGCTTCGCCGGCGCCTTCGCTGGTCACATTGTGCAGCGTCACCTGCTGGCTGGCCGCCTGTGCCAGACCTGTTATCAGCAGCGTCAGCGCTGCCAAACCATAACGTTTCATTTAACCTCCTGAGCATTAATTCCGTTTATTCTCTGTAGCCTGGACGGCAATGCCGGTTTCAGCCGCAGCGAGCGGGCGTTTTTGCGTTTCTTTACGCCACGGCGCCGGCGGACGATATGACGACAGCGCGTCGTCGCCCGCGTTAAAACAGCGAGGGCTGCTGCGGCGTTTCCGCCGGTTCAGATGTCTGACGCGCGCGCAGCATACGCAGATAGCGCTGACGGCAAAGCCGCAGCACCTCACGCTTACGCGCATCGCTGTAGGTCGTCCAGTTAAAGCGCTCGTCGCGGCTACGCAGGCAGCCACGGCAATAGCCGCGCTCGTCTGACTGACAGATGCCGCGACACGGGCTTGGCACCGGGAAAAACTCAAGCTGCTCCGCCACATGGCCTCCTGTTTAACCGCATCTTTTATTGAAGCCAGCTTCGGCGCGAAGCGCAAGCCGACCGTAGCAAAAGTGTCTGCCGGCGCCGCTAATTGTCCGCATTGCGCTGCCCGCGCGTCCGGTTAGTCACCTTTTGGCCCAGGCTAAGGTTTTATTAATGTTTATCCGCTAAGATGGCAACAAATAATTCAATTAAACTTAATTATGCTGCAACTAAAAACCATCCGCTGTAGTGAATCCCTGTTCCTTGCCCTCTGCGCGCTGTTTTTCACTTTCATACTTAACGGTATGTTTATTATCCGCGCCGCTGAAAGGACGCCGCTGCATCAGCTGCAGGATTACCTGTTTATCGCCTCTATCCCGCTGGTGCTGTTTTGCGCCTTTATGCTGATTTTTAATCTGCTGATTTTGCCGTGGATAGGTAAGCCGTTGTTAATTATTTTGCTGCTGTGCGGCGCGGCGGCTAACTATTTTATGTACAGCTTCGGCACGGTTATCGATGCCAATATGGTGCAGAACGTCTTCGAAACGAATCTGCAGGAAGCCAGCGCCCTGCTGAGCCCTAAATATCTGGTCTGGATGCTGCTGATGGGGGTGCTGCCTGCGCTGGTTATCGTCCTGATCCGCCCACGCCAGGCGCGTCCCTGGTGGTTCGCGCTGGCCATGCGCGCGCTGTGGTGCATCGGCTCGGCGTTGCTGATTCTGCTAATCGCGGTGTTAATGTATAAAGACTACGCCTCGCTGTTGCGCAATAATAAAGAGCTGGTGAAAATGGTCACGCCGCCTAACGTGATAAGCGGCGCCATCCACTATGTGAATAACCGCTGGCTGCAGAGCGATCGGCCGCTGGTGCGCATTGGTCAGGACGCGCATAAAGGCCCGCTGATCCAGGCCGAACGTAAAAAAACGCTGGTGGTATTTGTGCTGGGCGAAACGGCGCGCGCGGAGAACTTCTCGCTTGGCGGCTATGCGCGTGAAACCAATCCCAGGCTGAAACAGCAGAACGTCATCTACTATCCGCGCGCTACCTCATGCGGCACCGAAACAGCCGTCTCCGTGCCCTGCATGTTTTCCGTTATGCCACGCGCCGACTATGATGCGAACCTGGCGCGCCATCAGGAAGGATTGATGGATGTGCTGGCGCACGCGGGCGTCAACCTGCTGTGGCGGGAAAACGACGGCGGCTGTAAAGGCGCCTGCGACCGCGTTCCTCATACGGATATGACCCTGTGGAAAATTAAGTCGCTCTGCCAGAGCGATTACTGCCTGGATAAAGTCCTGCTGCATCGCCTGACGAACTATATTGACGGCATCAATAACGATACGGTAGTTGTGCTGCATCAGATGGGCAGCCACGGCCCCGCCTACTACCGGCGCTACCCGCCGGAGATGCGCCAGTTTACGCCGACCTGCGACAGTAAGCAGATACAGGACTGCGATCATCAGGCGCTGGTGAATACCTATGATAACACCCTGCTTTATACCGATTCGATGCTGGGCGATACCATCGATTTGCTGAAAAGCTACCAGAGCCGCTTTAACGTCGCGCTGATCTATCTGTCCGATCATGGCGAATCGCTGGGCGAACATGGCATGTATCTGCACGGCGCGCCTTATCTGTTCGCGCCCGGCCAGCAGACCCGTATTCCGTTCCTGCTGTGGCTCTCCGCCGACTACGCCCGTACCTTCGGCATCAACGAGCAGTGCCTGCGCCAGCATGCCCGTCAGGATGAGGTTTCACAGGATAATGTCTTTCACACGCTGCTGGGGATGATGAACATTCAAAGCGCGGTCTATCAGCCGGAGCGCGACCTGCTGAAAAGCTGTCAGGCGCGTTAGAGTTGCATTAGACCAACTGGTCTATTACTCTGGGCGCCATGAGCAAAGCGACACGACAAGATACCCGTGAACATCTGCTCGCCATCGGCGAGCAGCTGTGTTTGCAGCGCGGCTTCACCGGTATGGGCCTGAGCGAACTGCTCAGCCAGGCTGGCGTGCCGAAGGGATCGTTTTATCACTACTTCCGCTCGAAAGAGGCCTTTGGCGTGGCGCTGCTTGAACGCTATTTCAGCACGCTACACCAGGAGACAATGCGCTGGTTCGCCAGCCGTCAGGAGCAGCCGCGCGAGCGTCTGCTGCGCTATTATCAACAGGCCGAGCTGCGTTTTCGCCAGAGCGGCCATATAGAAAACTGCCTGGCGGTAAAAATTTCGGCGGAGGTGTGCGATCTTTCTGAAGAGATGCGCCTGGCGCTGGAACGCGGCGCGGCGCGGCAGACAGAGCTGCTGGCCGAGGTGCTGCGCCACGCGGCGGATCAGGGCGCGCCGCCGCTTAGCCTGGAGCCGGAAGCGATGGCCCAGACGCTCTACTCGCTCTGGCTGGGCGCCAGCCTGCAGAGCAAAATACGCCGTGACGGCAGCGCGTTAACTCATGCGCTGGCAGCAATTTTACAGCTGCTGTCGCCCGGCTAAATTAAAAAACGCGCGCTTCAAGACGACTGGTCTATTTCCTCTCGGCCTGGGTTTCGCACCAGGAAACGCACGTTTGTACTACGCTTTTTTGACCGTTATCGGATGATGACACCTTTTTTCAGGAGAAAACTATGCGCTTACTTCATACCATGCTGCGCGTTGGCGATATGCAGCGCTCCCTCGATTTTTATACGCGCGTACTGGGCATGCGCCTGCTGCGCGAAAGCGAAAACCAGGAATATAAATACAGCCTGGCGTTCGTTGGCTACAGCGATGAAAGCGAAGGCGCGGTAATCGAGCTGACCTACAACTGGGGCGTGGAAAAATACGATCTGGGCAACGCTTACGGCCATATCGCGCTGGGCGTGGATGATGTCGCGGCAACCTGCGAAAAAATTCGCCAGGCCGGCGGCAAGGTTACCCGCGAGGCGGGCCCGGTCAAAGGCGGCAGCACTATTATCGCCTTTGTAGAAGATCCGGATGGTTATAAGATCGAACTGATTGAAAATAAACAGGCGGGACAGGGTCTCGGCCAGTAAATTTTCAGGGCGTCTGCGGGCGCCCTTCTTTTTTCCTGCTGCTGCAAGCCGCGGCGAAATTTGCCATAATACGCGCTGCAATTTTTCGCCAATGAGATGCTGATGTCTGAATCGAAACAACTGAATGCGTTATCTGACCGCTTTCGCGGATTTTATCCGGTGGTCATTGATGTGGAAACCGCCGGGTTTAATGCAAAAACCGATGCGCTGCTGGAAATCGCCGCTATTACGCTGAAAATGGATGCCGACGGCTGGCTACAGCGCGACCAGACGCTGCATTTCCACGTGGAGCCTTTTGCAGGCGCGGTTTTACAGCCCGAAGCGCTGGCGTTCAACGGCATCGATCCCCATAATCCGCTGCGCGGCGCCGTCAGCGAATATGATGCGCTGCATGAAATCTTCAAGCAGGTACGCAAAGGCCTGAAGGATTGCGGCTGCAATCGCGCCATCATGGTCGCCCATAACGCTAATTTCGATCACAGTTTTATGATGGCCGCCGCCGATCGCGCCGGCCTGAAGCGCAACCCCTTCCACCCGTTTGCCACCTTTGATACCGCTGCGCTCAGCGGTCTGGTTGTCGGTCAGACGGTGCTGGCGAAAGCCTGCAAGGCGGCCGGCATCGCCTTTGACGCCAGTCAGGCGCACTCTGCGCTCTACGATACCGAGCGCACCGCAGAGCTGTTCTGCGAACTGGTAAACCGCTGGAAACGACTGGGCGGCTGGCCGCCGCTGCCGGTAGCGGAGGAGCTGGCCGTCGACAGCGCGCTGGCGGCGGAAAAATAGTCAGCCGCGCAGCATAAAAAAGGGCGCCTACCTGGGCGCCCTCTGCGAATGACTCCGCGCTGCAGCTTATTCCGCCGTTTTATACTTCTCTGCGGTTTCTTTAATCAGCGTTTGCAGTTCGCCGCGCTGAAACATTTCAATGACGATATCACAGCCGCCGACCAGCTCGCCGTCGACCCACAGCTGAGGGAACGTCGGCCAGTTAGCATATTTCGGCAGCTCTGCGCGAATATCGGGATTTTGCAGGATATCCACATAGGCGAAGCGCTCGCCGCAGGCAGAGAGAGCCTGAACCGTCTGCGCAGAAAAACCACAGCTTGGCAGCTTCGGCGAGCCTTTCATATACAGCAGGATGGGATTTTCTGCGATCTGACGCTGAATTTTTTCAACAGTACTCATAATTGCCTTCCTTAAATAGCTTGCTTCGTGTCTGATGATTGTAGCGACTGTAACGGGTCGCTGAAAACGACATTTTCTGTAAGGTTAATATTGTCGAAGACAATAGCGGAAGCAGCACGGAAAATTTGTCTTTTCACCGCCTGCTTGAAATGGAAATTAATTAATAACTGGTAATAATTTTGTTGAGATAAGCGCCTGTTTGCGCTTATTTTTACATCTTAAAGCAATTAACGCTTAATCTGCTGTAAAAGCTTTACCTTTTCGGAAAAAGTTAGATTAGAATTGGCCGCCAGGGTTCTGTCGTTACGACAGAAATATTATTAACGTTGCGCGCTTATCGCGCTTTTACTGTAACTACACCATGCGTTTACTGATTACGCTTTTTATGCTGGCTTTTGCTCAGCTGTTCTTTAACGTCGCGCAGGCCTCGCCGCAGGCGCCGGTTAAGGCCAGCCAGCATAAGATTGATAAGAAGAGCGCCCGTGAAGATGAACGGCGCAAACGTCGCCCGGTAAAAACTACCAGCAAAAAAACGCGCCTGACGACGGCTGAAAAAAGCAAACTGAATAAGAAAAGCAAGCCGGTAAGAAGCGGCAGCGCCAGGCTGACGAAGGTCGGCCACGCCGCCAGCGTCACCGTCGCCAAAAGCGACAGCGCGAAAATAAGCCATATTAAAACCGCCCGGCTGCGCTATGGTCATCATCGCGGCGAGCCGCATTATGTTGAGCATGAGCTGGATGATGACGCCGCCCACGGACCGCTGGTATTAAGCAAGGCGCACCGCGAGCGCTATCAACGGGCGCGCGAAACGGCGATGAATAAGCTGATGAACCAGCTGGGCAAGCCATACCTGTGGGGCGGTTCCTCGCCGCACACCGGCTTCGACTGCAGCGGGCTGGTCTGGTATGCCTATAAGGACGTGCTGAAATTTAAGATCCCGCGCACCGCTAATGAGATGTACCATCTGCGCGATGCCGCCCCGGTGAGCCGCGGAGCGCTGGAAAAAGGCGATCTGGTCTTTTTCCGCATCACTAACCGCGGCGCAGCCGATCACGTCGGCGTTTACCTCGGCAACGGGCGTTTTATCCAGTCGCCGCGCACCGGTAAGGATATTCAGATTAGCCAGCTCAGCGATGATTACTGGCAGCGGCACTACGTCGGCGCGCGTCGGGTAATGACTCCGAGAACCGTGCGCTAAGCGTTTGCGCAACAAAAAAGCCTGTCAAAGACAGGCTTTTTTGTTGCTGAGGCTTACTTCTAATGCGTTGCAGCAGTGAGGCTGAACGCCAGAATCAACGACAGCGCTGCGGCGGCGGTACATAATGCCAGCTTGAAATCCGTGCTCAATCCGCCCTCCCTTATTAACCACACAAAAAATGAGGGATAGATTTTCCCACACTCACCGGTAAAAATCTCGTTTTCTTTACGCCGGCTTGATAGAATCCCCGCTTTGCGTTGCGCAACATCGGTCAACTGCCGCTGTTAATCCTTTTATAAAGACGTCCCGCCTGCCAGACGTACCTCAGCCCGCATAATGACAATCGCCAGGTACGCTGAACCACGCTATGGAGACGCAAACGTTTAACATCAGGCTTATCAACCCATTACGATAGGCGCAGGAGTTACTTTTTAATGGCAACAATCAAAGATGTCGCGAAGCGTGCCGGCGTTTCTACCACGACGGTGTCACACGTCATCAACAAGACCCGCTTCGTGGCGGAAGAGACCCGTGAAGCGGTATGGGCAGCAATCAAAGAATTGCACTATTCACCGAGCGCGGTAGCGCGCAGCCTGAAGGTTAACCACACCAAATCGATCGGTCTGCTGGCGACCTCCAGCGAAGCGCCCTATTTTGCCGAAATCATCGAGACGATAGAGACGCGCTGCTTCGCCCAGGGCTATACCCTGATTTTAGGCAACGCCCATAACGATCTGCAAAAACAACAGGCCTACCTGTCGATGATGGCGCAAAAGCGCGTGGATGGTCTGCTGGTCATGTGCTCCGAATACCCTGAAGCGCTGTTAAAAATGCTTGAAGAGAACCGCAACATTCCGATGGTGGTGATGGACTGGGGCGAATCACGCGGCGATTTTACCGATACCGTGCTGGATAACGCTTTTGAAGGCGGCTATATCGCCGGGCGCTACCTGATCGAGCGCGGCCATCGCGATATCGGCGTCATTCCAGGCCAGATGGAGCGCAATACCGGCGGCGGACGGCTGGCCGGCTTTATGAAGGCGCTGAACGAGGCCGCTATTAGCGTGCGTGACGAGTGGATTGTACAGGGCGACTTTGAACCGGAATCGGGCTATCGCGCCATGCAGCAAATTCTGGCGCAGAAGCAGCGCCCTACCGCGGTCTTCTGCGGCGGCGATATCATGGCGATGGGCGCAATTTGCGCAGCGGATGAGATGGGCCTGCGCGTGCCGCAGGATATCTCAGTAATCGGCTACGATAACGTGCGCAACGCCCGCTATTTTACGCCGGCGCTGACCACCGTGCACCAGCCGAAAGAGCAGCTCGGCGAGGCCGCCTTTGATATGCTGCTGGATCGTATTGTCAACAAGCGCGAAGTATCGCACACCATCGAAGTGCATCCTACGCTGATCGAGCGCCGCTCGGTGATCGACGGCCCGTTCCGCGACTATCGCCGTTAATCCTTCCCGCTCAGGAGAGCGCGCTCTCCTGAGTTTCCTGCTCTTCCCGCAGCCATTCCCGGTTCAGCGTCTCGCTGTCGCCCAGATAGTCCAGCAGCCAGCGCAGCGCTGGCGAACTGCTTTGCTCCGCCCAGCTGACGCAGCAGTGGCTGTGTGGAAAAGGAGCGGGCAGCGAAATCTCCTTTAGCTGGCCTGACGCCAGCAGCGGCGCGGCAAAATGTCCGGGCACCATGCCAACGCACAGGCCGGCGCGTAAACAGTCGAAGGCGCTTTCCCAGTCGGGCACCACCAGCCGCCGTTGGTTGTCCAGCGTCCAGGTGGTGCGGCGCGGCAAGGCGCGCGAGGTATCCTCCAGCACCAGCGAGGGCCAGGGACGAATATCCTCATCCTGCAGGCGGCCCGCTTTTTCCGCCAGCGGATGCGCGGCGCTGACCACGCAGCGCCAGTTCAGCGCGCCCATATCGCGAAAGGCAAAGCGTCCGCCAACCGGAACGGCCTGGGTCGCGCCGATCGCTACGTCTACCCTTCCATCCGCCAGCGCATCCCAGACGCCGTTAAAGACTTCCGTCGTAATAAGGAGTTCCATATCGGGAAAGTGTCGGTAAAAATCAAGCACCAGCTGACGGGTACGCTGCGGCTTAACAATGCGATCGACGGCGATACTCAGCTGCCCGCGCCAGCCGTTGGCCACCTGCTGGCACTGGCGGCGCGTGGCAAGCATTTTTTTGATAACAGCCCGTCCCTCGCGGATAAAAAGCTCGCCCGCCTCCGTTAATACTACCTCGCGGCGTCGCCGTTCAAACAGCGGCACCGCCAGCCAGGCCTCCAGCTGCCGTACCGTATAGCTGATGGCGGAAGGAACACGGTGCAGTTCATCGGCGGCGGCGGAAAAGCTACCGGTGCGCGCTACGGCGTCCACTACTTCAAGCGCATATTCTGACCACATATTCTGCCTGCAAAAATTTTGATAGCACCCGGCAAATATTAGCGTTTCACATTAAAGAAAACATCCTTTAACCTCGCGCCGTCTGTTTACCTGCTAATGATGAGAAAGAAATGTCTGGTTCAAAAGGATTTATGCTCTACCTGGCGCTGCTCAGCACGCTTGGCTTCCTGGCTACCGATATGTACCTGCCCGCCTTCAGCGCCATGCAGGCGAGTTTTAACACCTCGGCGGGCGCCATCAGCGCCAGCCTGACAGTATTTCTCGGCGGTTTTGCCTGCGCTCAGTTGATATGGGGGCCGCTTTCCGATCGCTTCGGACGCAAGCCGGTACTGCTGTTCGGCCTGGCGCTGTTCGCACTCGGCTGCGCGGGTATGCTGTGGGCCAGCAACACCTGGCAGATGCTGGCCCTGCGTTTTATCCAGGCGGTAGGCGTTTGCTCGGCGACGGTGAGCTGGCAGGCGCTGGTAGTCGACCGCTATCGCGGCGCCCAGGCCAACCGCGTTTTCGCTACTATTATGCCGCTGGTGGCCCTGTCGCCGGCGCTGGCGCCGCTGTTGGGCGCGTGGGTGCTAAACCATTTTTCCTGGCGCATTATTTTTCTGGTGCTGCTGCTGATCACTCTGCCGCTGCTGTACGCTACCGCGATGCTGAAGAAAACGCCGCCCGCGCGCGCCGCGCAGCCGCGCGTCGGCTTTTTCCGGCTGCTGACCTCCCGTGTCTTTAGCGGCAACGTACTGATTTACGCCGCCTGCTCCTCCAGTTTTTTCGCCTGGCTAACCGGCTCGCCGTTTATCCTGCACGATCTGGGGCTGAGCCCGGCCGATATCGGGCTGAGCTATATCCCGCAGACTATCGCCTTTCTGACCGGCGGATTTGGCTGTCGCGCTGCCCTGCAACGACGCAGCGGCAAAATCCTGCTGCCTTTCCTGCTGGGCTTTTTTGCCGTCAGCGTTATCGCGCTGTTTATGGTGGCGATAAGCGGACATGTCACGCTGTGGGGGCTGCTGGCGCCGTTCTGCGGCATGGCGCTGGCTAACGGCGCCATCTATCCCATCGTGGTGGCGAATGCGCTGCTGCCTTTCCCGCACGATACGGGTAAAGCCGCGGCGCTGCAAAACTGCCTGCAGCTGGGCCTCTGTTTTTTCGCCAGCCTGGCGGTCTCCGGCTGGCTTAGCCAGCCGCTGCTGACTACCTGCTCGGTAATGCTGTTTACCGTGCTGCTTGCCGTGCTGGGCTATATTTTGCAATTGACTCAGGGTAACGGCGCAGTCGAAGCGGCCGGCACCACGCCAGCCCATCGGAATAAATAAGTTTCTGTCCGCAGCTATTAGTTAGCTTGCTAATTGTTAGCCGTTGTATATTCCCTGACGGGAGCATATACTCGCTGTCAGGCCTTGATCTATAATGGCTAATGCGCTTTTTTCCGGGCGACCAACCGCGGTTTTATTGCCGTTGATCGCGCCGGTTATTCATTCAGTTTCAATCCTCTGTATTACGTCGGATATCTGACACCGGTTTTTCCGTGAGATTTCTCACAACCCTGCAGAAATTGACTATTCTGTTTCTCAGGTTCGTATCACACAGGTGATGGAGAAGCTATGAGTTCATCGTGCATAGAAGAAGTGAACCTGGAGGAAAACCATTGGTATCGTATCGCCCATGAAATGCTGGAAAGGGCCGATATCGATATCAACGGCAAGCGCCCCTGGGATATTCAGGTAAAAAACCCTGATTTTTTTAAACGCGTGTTACAGGAAGGCTCCCTCGGCCTGGGCGAGAGCTATATGGATGGCTGGTGGGAATGCGAACGGCTCGATATGTTTTTCCATCGCGTGCTGAAAAATAAGCTGGATCAGCAGCTTCCTCACCATATCAAAGATACCCTGCGCATCGCCGCGGCCCGCCTGACCAATTTACAGTCCAAAAAGCGCGCGTGGATGGTCGGCAAGGAGCATTACGATCTGGGCAACGATCTTTTTTCGCTTATGCTTGATCCCTTTATGCAATACTCCTGCGGCTACTGGAAAGAAGCTAAAACGCTGGAAGAGGCGCAACAGGCTAAGCTAAAAATGATTTGCGAGAAGCTGCAACTTAAACCGGGTATGCGCCTGCTCGATATCGGCTGCGGCTGGGGCGGGCTGGCAGAATTCGCCGCGCGTCACTATGGCGCCTCCGTCCATGGCGTGACCATCTCCGCTGAACAGCAGAAGCTGGCGCAGCAGCGTTGTACGGGCCTGGACGTGACCATCCTGCTGCAGGATTACCGCGATTTAAACGATCAGTATGACCGCATCGTTTCTGTCGGCATGTTTGAACACGTCGGCCCTAAAAATTACCCCACCTACTTCGAAGTTGCCGACCGAAACCTTAAGCCTGACGGGCTGTTCCTGCTGCATACTATCGGCGCGATCAAAACCGATATGAATGTCGATCCCTGGATCGATAAATATATTTTCCCCAACGGCTGTCTGCCTTCAGTACGCCATATCGCTCAGGCCAGCGAACCCCATTTCATTATGGAAGACTGGCATAATTTCGGGGCTGATTATGATACGACGCTGATGGCGTGGTATGAGCGCTTTTTACAGGCCTGGCCGCAGCTGGAGGAAAAATATGGCGAGCGCTTTAAGCGCATGTTCTCCTACTATCTGAACGCCTGCGCCGGCGCCTTCCGCGCACGCGATATTCAGCTCTGGCAGGTAGTTTTCAGCCGCGGCGTGGAAGGCGGCCTGCGCGTACCGCATTAATCGGCTTTTGTAGCGTAATTTAAAAACAGGCAGCCGGGGCGCCTGTTTTTTTATGGCTGTTACCGGTCGCTTTCTATCGCGGCCATGCTCGCCGCCAGCGCCGCTTCCCGCTGCGCCAGCACGCGCTCTACCGTATCCACTACCGCCTGCGTATGCGGATCGATTTCAATATTAATCCGCTGCCCCAGCTTCTTCACGCCCAGCGTAGTGCGCACCAGGGTTTCGGGAATCAGGTGGACGCAGAATTTAGTTTTAGTGACGTCGCCAACGGTAAGGCTGATGCCGTCGATACCGATAAAACCTTTATGCAGGATATATTTCATCAGCGCGCTGTCCTGCGGTTTAAACCAGATTTCACGGTTATTTTCCGCATTGATAATTTTGCAGACTTCCGCCGTGGTCATAATATGACCGGACATCAGGTGCCCGCCGATCTCATCGCCGAATTTTGCGGCGCGTTCGACATTAACCACATCGCCCGGCCGTAGTTCGCCAAGGTTAGTAATACGCAGCGTCTCTTTCATCAGATCGAAACTGATCCGATCGCCGTCGATCCGGGTAACCGTCAGGCAGCAGCCGTTATGCGCTACCGACGCCCCGGTCTCCAGACCGGACAGCAGCTCCGGCGGCATTTTAATCGTGTGGGTGCGAAAGTTGGTTTTCTCTTCAATGGCCACCACTTCTGCGGTGCCCTGTACAATTCCGGTAAACATAGCTTAGCCTCAGTCTGTTTTTGCTGATATTACCATACTCTCCGCCGCTGACGAGGCGGGTAAAAGCGCGAACAACCTCCGGAGCGGTGAATAAAATGCGGTTTCCTTACCAACGGGTTGCCGCTATGATCCTCTGCTGTCCGCCCGTGGATTCATCTGTTCTTTACGATCTTGCCCCTCGGGCGAATAATTCTTTCCTATAAACATAAAAAGGTGTTTACGTGCAGAAGTACCTGACAGAAGCGCGTCAATTATTAGCGCTGGCCATTCCCGTTATCCTGGCGCAGGTGGCGCAAACGGCCATGGGCTTTGTTGATACTATTATGGCCGGCGCCGTTAGCGCCACGGATATGGCCGCCGTAGCGGTGGGTACTTCTGTCTGGCTGCCCGCCATTCTCTTCGGGCACGGCCTGATCCTGGCCCTGACGCCGGTTGTCGCCCAGCTTAACGGCTCCGGACAGCGCGGCCGCATTGCGCATCAGGTGCGTCAGGCCTACTGGCTTGCCGGGCTGGTAGCGGTGCTGATTATGGTGGTGCTGTGGAATGCCGGTTATATGATTCGCGCAATGCACAATATCGATCCGGCGCTGACCGACAAAGCGGTAGGCTATCTGCGCGCGCTGCTGTGGGGTGCTCCCGGCTACCTCTTTTTCCAGGTGGCGCGCAACCAGTGCGAAGGGCTGTCAAAAACCAAGCCCGGTATGGTAATGGGCTTTATCGGCCTGCTGGTTAACATTCCGGTTAACTATATTTTTATCTATGGTCACTTTGGCGCTCCGGCGCTGGGCGGCGTCGGCTGCGGCGTAGCGACGGCATCCGTCTACTGGGTTATTTTTATCGTGATGCGTCTGTGGATTAAGCGGGCGCGCTCAATGCGCGACATTACCCTGCCCGGCTACTTCAGCGCGCCAGACTGGAGGGTGCTGAAGCGGCTGATGCTGCTGGGCCTGCCGGTTGCGCTGGCGCTGTTCTTTGAAGTTACGCTGTTCGCCGTGGTGGCGCTGCTGGTCTCGCCGCTGGGCATCGTTAACGTCGCCGGCCACCAAATCGCGCTTAATTTCAGTTCCCTGATGTTCGTCCTGCCGCTGTCGCTCGGCGTCGCCACCACTATCCGGGTCGGCTTTCGTCTGGGCCAGGGCTCCGTCGAAGCAGCGAAAATCGCCGCCTGGACCGGCCAGGGCGTAGGCATCATGATGGCCGCCTGTACCGCGCTGTTTACCGTCGCCTTCCGCGAGCAGATCGCCCTGCTGTATAACGATAATCCGCAGGTGGTGGCGCTGGCGGCTCAGCTGATGCTGCTGGCGGCGATTTACCAGTTTTCCGACTCGGTCCAGGTTATCGGCAGCGGCATTCTGCGCGGCTATAAGGATACCCGCTCAATCTTTTTTATTACGCTGGTCGCCTACTGGGTCATTGGCCTGCCGAGCGGCTATCTGCTGGCGTTAACTGACTGGCTGGTGCCGGCGATGGGACCGGCGGGATTCTGGTGCGGCTTTATTCTGGGGCTGACCTCTGCGGCGATCATGATGATCTGGCGCATCCGCCGGCTGCAAAAATTACCGCCGGAAAGGATCCTTAAACACGCGGCACGCTAAGGTAAAGGCCCGCCGCGCTTAAAAAAACGGCGGGTCGTGCAGTTGTTGGGCAGTCGCGCAGAAAATTACATGTTTCTACTTGCCAGCGCTAATCTGTGCCGTTAATATTCGTCCCCGTTGTCAGCCAAGACGGCAGATGCGTTCTTAGCTCAGTTGGTTAGAGCACCACCTTGACATGGTGGGGGTCGATGGTTCGAGTCCATTAGAACGCACCAAATTGCGTCCGTAGCTCAGTTGGTTAGAGCACCACCTTGACATGGTGGGGGTCGGTGGTTCGAGTCCACTCGGACGCACCAGATTTACTGTTAATCTGGCCTTTTCAATAGCTTTTCCCGCATTATATCATTCTGTTATTTTCCTTTAGTCCGTTTGCCCGCGCCGATGCCGGCAGCAATATCGTCTTTTTCGCTATTTGCGTCGCAGCGCCTGCTCAGGCCGATCGTCAGGAAAAACCTGTTGCCCCGTCAGGCTGGCCCGCTTATTGTAAAAATCTTTTATCGTTCCTGTACGCGGCCCGCTGCCGCCATAAAAAGGATTTTCTATGGGCGTACCGCAAACCAAAGCCGAGCTGTTGGCGGCGATAGAGAAAAATTTTACGCAGCTGATCGGCTATCTGCAGGCCATTCCTCCTGCGCTGGCTGCCGCCAGGGGCATGGAGGGCCATGCGCGCGGCACGACGATAAGCGTCAGCGATCTGGTCTCTTACCTGCTGGGCTGGAATGCGCTGGTGGTCAAATGGATTACGCGCGACGCTCAGGGGCTGACGGTTGATTACCCGGAAAGCGGTTATAAATGGAATCAGCTTGGGCTGCTTGCCGGGAAATTTTACGCCGACTATGGCGCACTGAGCTACCCGCAGCAAATAAAGCAGCTGCGGCAGGTAAAAGATGAGATCGTCGGGCTTATCGATCGACGCACCGATGAGGAGCTATACGGAAAATGTTGGTATGGTAAATGGAGTATGGGAAGAATGATTTCTTTTAATACTTCATCGCCCTATGCTAATGCCTGCGGCAGATTAAGAAAATGGGCGAAAGAAAATAACGTTAAGTTAAAGTAATTTCCCTTATATTATAGGACCTTTCTCACTCCCGGCGGCAACGAAGATCGCCAAAAAAGAACGCCGCGCTATTTATAGTTGCCCGCTGCGCCATTTTAATTGTCCTTTGCCAGCGCTACGCATTTATTGTTTCTTTACCTGCGGTAAATTTTTGGCTACCGGCAGCATAGCCGGCCCTGACGCCGCGCCAGATTTTATCGCCGCTGCTTTTTGCGGGTGAAAAAATCAGCGGTCGCGGCTAATAAGAAAGAGGTAGCGGCTTGACAGAGCTGCAGGTTGCCGCTGCAAGCAAAACCACGTTGCCGCAACATCACTTTCCTTGATCTCACCCCGGCTGATAAAGCGCTTTTCGATTGGTTTTCGAATACTTAGCGTCTATACTAGGCCCGGTGTTCCACTTGAATGGTTTCAGCTCATTGACGTGCCCTTACCTCCATCAAAAACAGGTTGCGCAACCGGCCTCCATGGCTCATGGAACATCATCGCACAACTTCCTCTGCACGCTTTATATCTGTCACCTATTCTTAGTTTGTATTGTAGTCCGCTCACAGAGCATGAATATTGCTTCGATGCGCCAGGCATCGACCTCAAACCTCTATCATCCATCACAACTTACAGATAACTTGTCATGAAAAAGACCAAGATCGTTTGTACCATCGGACCGAAAACTGAATCTGAAGAGATGCTGACTAACCTGCTGGAAGCAGGCATGAACGTTATGCGTCTTAATTTTTCTCATGGTGATTACGAAGAACATGGTCGTCGTATCGCCAACATTCGCGCGGTTATGGAGAAAACCGGCCGTCAGGCTGCGATCCTGCTGGATACTAAAGGTCCGGAAATCCGCACCATGAAGCTGGAAGGCGGTAACGACGTATCGCTGAAAGCGGGCCAGACCTTTACCTTCACCACCGATCAGTCCGTGATTGGCAACAACGAACGTGTGGCAGTGACCTACGCCGGCTTTGCAGCCGACCTGAAAATCGGCAATACCGTGCTGGTTGATGATGGTCTGATCGGTATGGAAGTGACTGAAGTCACTGAAAATACAGTGGTTTGTAAAGTGCTGAACAACGGCGACCTGGGCGAAAACAAAGGCGTTAACCTGCCGGGCGTTTCCATTCAGCTGCCGGCGCTGGCGGAAAAAGATAAGCATGACCTGGTATTCGGTTGCGAACAGGGCGTGGACTTCGTTGCCGCTTCCTTTATTCGTAAACGTTCCGACGTGCTGGAAATCCGTGAGCATCTGAAAAAACACGGCGGCGAGCATATCCAGATCATCTCCAAGATTGAAAACCAGGAAGGCCTCAACAACTTTGATGAAATCCTCGACGCTTCCGACGGCATCATGGTAGCGCGCGGCGACCTCGGCGTAGAGATCCCGGTAGAAGAAGTGATTTTCGCGCAGAAGATGATGATCAAAAAATGTAATAAAGCACGTAAGGTTGTGATTACCGCGACTCAAATGCTGGATTCGATGATCAAAAACCCGCGCCCGACCCGTGCGGAAGCTGGCGACGTTGCCAACGCCATCCTGGACGGCACCGATGCGGTAATGCTCTCCGGCGAAAGCGCCAAAGGCAAATATCCGCTGGAATCCGTCAGCATTATGGCTACCATCTGTGAACGTACCGATCGCGTAATGAAATCACGCATCGATACGCTGAACGACAGCCGTAAGCTGCGCATCACCGAAGCGGTCTGCCGCGGCGCGGTAGAAACGGCGGAAAAACTGGAAGCGCCGGTTATCGTGGTAGCGACCGAAGGCGGCAAGTCCGCGAAATCGGTACGTAAATATTTCCCGGACGCCACCATCCTGGCGCTGACCACCAATCCGATCACCGCGCGTCAGCTGCTGTTAAGCAAGGGCATTGAAGCGCGCGTTGTTAATGAAATCGCCTCTACCGACGATTTCTACCGCATTGGTAAAGCGCTGGCGCTGGAAAGCGGCTACGCTCAGAAAGGCGACGTGGTGGTAATGGTTTCCGGTGCGCTGGTCCCGAGCGGCACCACCAATACCGCTTCCGTACACGTACTGTAAATAATTACAGCCCGATTAAAAAGCGCCTTGATGGCGCTTTTTTTTATTCTGCGGTAATCGTTATTCCCAAAAATTCCAATTGATAATAACGATAAAATCTGCATATCAGTAAAGATAAAATCAATTAAATCTGCCTGTTTTCATTTGTTTTTTTATAGCCGTCGCCATAACAGATGTTTCTTTGAGCGAACGAGCAAAATTAAGCATGTTCTCATCAAAAAATTATTCTCATACCAAAAAACTTTGTGTAATACTTGTAACGCTACATGGAGATTAACTCAATCTAGAGGGTATAAATAATGAATCGTACTAAACTGGTACTGGGCGCGGTAATTCTGGGTTCAACTCTGCTGGCTGGTTGCTCCAGCAATGCTAAAATCGACCAGCTGTCAAGCGACGTTCAGACTCTGAACGCGAAAGTTGACCAGCTGAGCAACGACGTGAACGCAATGCGCTCTGACGTACAGGCTGCTAAAGACGACGCAGCTCGTGCTAACCAGCGTCTGGACAACCAGGCTCACTCTTACCGTAAGTAAGAGTTCTGGTGACAGAAAATGGCGTCCGCTGGACGCCATTTTTTTATCTCTTTTAGCCTCCCTGCCCTGTAACCGCCTGAACCTCCCGTTACGCCTTTTCTGCCGTACTCCTTGCCTTAGCCTGTTTTCCTGCTTTTATCTCCCCTGCGTGGCGCTGAGCGCTGTTTTCCGCCGGTTGCGCTACGCTTTCGCCCGCGGCTTCGCCAGGGCTGACCAAAATCGGCATCCCGGAACGCCGCTGCAGCGCCGCATCGATCTGTGCGCCGTCGCTCTCTTTGTCATCCATAAAACCTTTCAGCGCCTTAGTCAGCGGCAGCCGCATGGATTGCGGATCGTCCTGTGCGCTACGCGACAACGGCTGATGCACCTCGATATAGCGCTTGCCGTCCGGCTCGACGGCATACTTCACCGGCTGGTTGACGATTTGCACGCGCGTCCCTGCCGACACGCTGTTAAACAGCGCGGCGATATCGTCCGGGCGCAGGCGAATACAGCCGGAGCTGACGCGCATGCCGATGCCGAAATCGGCGTTGGTGCCGTGGATCAAATAGTGGCCGCTGCCGTAGGCCAGCCGCAGCGCAAACCGCCCCATCGGGTTATCCGGCCCGGCAGGCACCACGCCGGGCAATGTAATGCCCTCTTTGGCATAGCGCTTGCGGATATTCGGCGTGGGCGTCCAGCTGGGATTAGGGATCTTTTGCGTAATGCGCGTTACCATCGACGGCGTCATCGCGCCGAGCTGACCAATGCCTACCGGATAGACAATGACCTTCTTCTCGCCCGGCGGGTAGTAGTACAGGCGCAGCTCTGCCAGATTCACTACGATCCCCTCGCGTTTGGTATCGGGCAGCAGCATCTGCTGCGGAATAACCAGCTCGCTTCCCGCCTTCGGCAGCCAGGGATCGGTGCCGGGGTTCGCTTCCAGCATATTCAGCAGGCCGACACTGTAGCGGGCGGCGATCGCCTCCAGCGGGCGCTTATCAGCAGGCACGACGGCGATAGTGTTTTCACCAATCAAACGGCTGTTTGCGGCCGGCAGCGGATATTCACTGGCGCTGGCCGGCGCTGGCATCATCAGCGCTGCGCATATCAGCCCGCAGGCGACAGGGAAAAGTGCTTTCATGAGGGCTTCTCTCCGACAATAAAAAGCGCCCCGCGAAACGTAACGGGGCGTGAGAGAAGTTTAGCTTAGCAGAGCGCCTGTGCGCGGGCGCGGATGGTGCGGATCATCGCTTCCAGCCCCTGCGAGCGGGACGGCGTAAGGTGCTGGGTTAAGGCCAGCTGCTCAAACCACGGACGAACGTCAAACTCGACGATTTGCTGCGGCGTCATGCCCTGGTAAAGGCTAAATACTATTGCAATCAGGCCCTTGACGATGGCGGCGTCGCTGTCGCCCTGTAGCTCTATGGTCCCATCCGCCGCCTGCTCCATCACAATCCAGACCTGGCTCTGACAGCCTGAAACGCTGTATTGCGGCTGATGGCAGGATTCAGATAATTCTGGCAAGCGCCCTCCCAGCTCAATTACATACAGATATTTCTCTTCCCAGTTGGCGCAGCGGTTAAAGTTGCGTATCAGCTTCTCTTTTTCTGGCAGTGTCGCCATTCATTCCTCCCTTACCGACCGGGCGGCGTTAGCCTCCCAGCAGGCGGTGTATACGTGTCAGCCCTGCGGCAAGCCGATCGGCCTCTTCCTCGCTATTATACATAGCGAACGAAGCGCGGCACATGGCCGGCACGCCGTAGTAGTTCATCAACGGCATAGCGCAGTGATGACCGGTACGAATCGCAATGCCGTACTGGTCAAGGAAGCTGCCCACATCATAGGCGTGATGCTTGCCGAGATTAAAGGCGATGACCCCCGCCCGCGCCGGGGGTCCGTAAATCTGCAGATCGGGCACCGAGGCCAGCTTATCGAGCGCATAGCGCATCAGCGACCGTTCCCTGGCCTGAATATTCGCCAGACCCAGCGATTCCACATAGGCCAGCGCCGCGCCAAGACCGATAATGCCCACGGTGTTCGGCGTCCCCGCTTCCAGGCTCCACGGCGTTTTAGCGTAAGTGGTGCCTTCCGGCAGCCGCACCGTTTCAATCATCGAGCCGCCGCCTTCCCACGGCGGCAGCGTTGAGAGCAGCGCCTGACGTCCATACAGAATGCCAATGCCGGTAGGGCCGTAGATTTTATGGCCGGAGAAGGCGTAAAAATCGCAGCCGATATCCTGTACGTCAACCCGCTGGTGCATCACCGCCTGCGCGCCATCTACCAGCGTCACCACACCGGCGGCTTTTGCCTGCGCCACCAGCGCTTTTACCGGGTTAACGGTGCCCAGCACGTTGGAGACGTGGGTAACGGCGAACAGGCGGGTACGATCGTCGATCAGCGACGCCAGGCGCGCGCTGTCCAGCTCGCCTTCCGCCGTCAGCGGCAGTACGCGAATAGTAGCGCCGGTACGGGCGGCCACCATCTGCCAGGGGACGATGTTCGCGTGGTGCTCCATCTCGGTGATAATGATGTTGTCGCCCTGACGCAGCTGACTGCCGCCCCAGCTGTTGGCCACCAGGTTAATCCCCTCGGTGGTGCCCTTGACGAAAACAATCTCCTCCGGCGAGGCGGCATTGAGGAAACGCGCCGCTTGGGCGCGTACGTTCTCCATATCGGTGGTGGCGGCGGCGCTCAGGGTGTGGATGCCGCGATGCACCGCCGCATAGCCGTGCTGGCTGAAGTGGCTTTCCGCGTTAATCACCGCCAGCGGTTTTTGCGCGCTGGCCGCGCTGTCAAGATAGGCCAACGGCTGCCCGTTGACCTCGCGCGCCAGGATGGGGAAATCCGCTCTGACGCGTGCGAGATCAAAACTCATTACATGCCTCCGGGAAAACGCTGTTCGATACGCGCCAGCACCGCCTGCTTCAGCGTCTCATCCTGAATCGCTTCGGTCAGCTCGGCGGCGAAGGCGTACACGATCATCCGCTGCGCCGCTTCTTCGCTAATGCCGCGCGCGCGCAGGTAGAACATCTGCTCTTCATCAACGCGGCCGACGGTCGCGCCGTGGCTGCATTTAACATCGTCGGCGTAGATTTCCAGCTGCGGTTTGGTATCCACTTCCGCCAGGCGGTCCAGCAGCAGGTTGTTGTTGGTCATCTGGCCGTCGGTTTTCAGCGCGTGCGGCGCGACTTTAATCATGCCGTTAAACACGGCGCGCGCCCGATCGCGCACGATGGTTTTGTGCAGCTGGCGGCTCTGGCAGTAACCTTTGTTATGCTCCAGATAGCTACGGCTATCGCATACTTCTTTATCTACCGGCAGCGCCAGGCTGTTGATAACCAGGTTGCTGTTCTCGCCGTTAAGCTGCGCGCTGGTGTTATGACGGCTTAATCCTGCCCCCAGCAGGAAGCTGTGGCTGCTGACGTTAGCGTCACGCCCAACGAGGATATCGTTATGGGCGAAATGATAGCTGCCCGCGTTTTCAAACGACAGTTTGGTATGGGTCAGCTGTGCGTTATCGCCTACCGAGAGGGTCAGGCGCGCGCCGGTAAAGTGCGGCCGATGGTTCAGGCTGACGTAGTGTTCGATTACCTGCGCCGCCGCGCCCGCATCAATCTGCAGGTGGTGACGATAGTGCAGGGTATTCAGCGCCTCTTCCGCACGTCCGCTGCTGATATGCAGCAGATAGAGCGGACGTGGCGCCGTCTGACCGCGCGGCAGATGCAGCGTGATCGCCTGCTCCGCCAGGCTTTCGGTCAGATGGAGAAACACCTCCGGCTGCACCGGCGGCGCCAGGTCACGGCGCTCCGCCGCGCTGGCGATCTGCAGCTCAAACGGCGCGAAACCGGCATCGCTGAGGCTGGCGTTAAAGCGCCCGTCAACAAATACCAGACGCACCGCATCCAGCGGCAGCGCCAGCGTATTAAGCGCCTCTGCCGTCAGCTCCGCTTCAGCGGGCAGCACAAAGCGCTGGCTGAACAGCTCGTCCAGCGGCGTATATTTCCAGTTTTCATGCTTGCGCGTCGGCAACCCCAGCCGCATCAGCTGCTGCCAGTGCTGCTGCGCCTGTAACGACCGATTATCGCTGTGCGATTCAAACAGATGATGCCACTGCTGCAGCGCGTTTTCACTCCTGGTCGGTAAGCCAGCCATAGCCTTGCTCCTCCAGCTGTTTCACCAGCGTAAAGTCGCCAGATTTCACGATCTTGCCCTGATAGAGCACATGCACATAGTCCGGCTTGATGTAGTCGAGGATGCGCTGATAGTGGGTCACGATAATAAAGGCGCGCTTGCCGTCACGCAGCGAGTTAACGCCGTTAGAGACGATTTTCAGCGCGTCGATATCCAGACCGGAGTCGGTTTCATCGAGAATGCAGAGATCCGGCTCCAGCGCCGCCATTTGCAGAATGTCGTTACGTTTTTTCTCGCCGCCGGAAAAACCGACGTTAACGGAGCGCGTCAGCAAATCTTCCGGCATTTTCAACAGTTCTATTTTCTCTTCAATAAAGTCCTGAAAATCGAAGCGGTCCAGTTCGCTCTGGCCGCGATATTTGCGCACCGCGTTAACCGCGGTCTGCAGGAAGAACTGATTACTGACGCCCGGAATTTCGACCGGATACTGAAACGCCATAAAGATACCTTCGCCGGCGCGCTCTTCCGGCGCCAGCTCCAGCAGATCTTTACCTTTAAACTGCACGGATCCGCCGACGATCTCATACTCTTCGCGTCCGGCCAGCGTGGCGGAAAGCGTACTTTTACCGGAGCCGTTAGGACCCATGATGGCGTGCACTTCGCCCGGCTTAATCTCTAAATCCAGCCCACGCAGGATAGATTTATCTTCAATGTTTACCTGTAAATCTTTAATGCTTAACATGTTTTATCCTTCGCTTGCCCGCAGGCAACGATGCAGACAGCCCGGCCTTAGCCGACGCTGTGTTCCAGACTGATGGCCAGCAGCTTCTGCGCCTCAACGGCGAACTCAAGCGGCAGCTCAGAGAAGACATCCTTACAGAAGCCGTTTACGATCATCGAGATCGCATCTTCTTCGCTGATGCCGCGCTGCAGACAGTAGAACAGCTGATCTTCGCCAATACGCGAGGTGGTCGCTTCATGCTCCAGCTGCGCGCTGTTGTTGCGCGTCTCCACGTAGGGGAAGGTATGCGCGCCGCAGTCCGGGCCGATCAGCATCGAGTCGCACTGGGTAAAGTTGCGGGCGTTGGTCGCCGTCGGCATGATTTTCACCAGGCCGCGATAGGTATTCTGGCTTTTGCCGGCGGAGATCCCTTTTGAAATAATGGTCGACTTAGTGTTTTTGCCGATATGGATCATTTTGGTGCCGGTATCGGCCTGCTGACGCCCGCTGGTCAGCGCCACCGAGTAGAACTCACCGATAGAGTTATCGCCACGCAGGATCACGCTGGGATATTTCCAGGTGATCGCCGAGCCGGTCTCCGACTGCGTCCAGGACATTTTGCTGTTTTCGCCCTCGCACAGCGCGCGCTTGGTCACGAAGTTAAGAATGCCGCCCTCGCCTTCGCCGCCGGGGAACCAGTTCTGCACCGTGGAATACTTCACCTCGGCGTTTTTGTGGATGATGACCTCCACCACCGCCGCGTGCAGCTGATAGCTGTCGCGTACCGGCGCCGAGCAGCCTTCGATATAGCTGACGTAGCTGTCTTCATCAGCGATCAGGATGGTGCGCTCGAACTGCCCGGTTTTCGCCGCGTTGATGCGAAAATAGGTGGACAGCTCCATCGGACAACGCACCCCTTTCGGGATATAGACAAAGGTGCCGTCAGAGGCGACCGCCGAGTTGAGCGCGGCGAAAAAGTTATCGTTGTGCGGCACCACGGTGCCGAGGTATTTCTGCACCAGCTCCGGATGTTCCTGAATCGCTTCGCCAAACGAGCAAAAAATAATGCCCTGCTCCGCCAGCTTGTGACGATAGGTGGTGGCGACGGAAACGGAGTCGAAAATGGCGTCTACCGCCACCTCTTTCCCTTCACGCACCGGCACGCCCAGCTGATCGAACGCTTTTTCCACTTCCTGGGTCAGATAGCTGCTCGCCGTCTGCGCGCCGGAGGATTGCAGCGCGCCCGGCTCTGAGGCGCAGCTGTCGTCGCAGTTGCCGCAGGACGGCGCCGAGTAGTAGCTGTAATCCTGATAGTCCAGCTTGTCATAGTGGGCCTTCAGCCAGTGCGGCTCTTCCATCTGCAGCCAGGCCTCATAGGCCTTTAGCCGAAACGCCAGCATCCATTCCGGCTCGTTACGTTTGGCGGAAATCGCGCGCACTACCTCTTCGCTGATGCCGTGCGCCAGCTCATCGGTTTGCAGTTGGGTAAAGAAGCCTTCTTTATATTTTTGTTGACCGCCTTCCCAGATTTGTACGTCATCTGATGCTTCACTGTTTCGGGACATAGCAATATTACTCGACGCCAAAGCTCTCACCGCAACCACAGGCGTGCTGAGCTTTAGGGTTATTGAATTTGAAAACCTGATTCAGACCTTCGCGTACGAAATCGACCTGCGTACCGTCGATAAACGGCATCGCCTGAAGCGGAACGTACAGCGTTGCGCCCTGATGGGTGAACGGCAGATCGTCAGCCGCCGGTTCTTTTACCAGGTCCATGGTATAGCCGAAGCCCGCGCAGCCCGACTGTTTAACGCCCAGTCGTAGCCCTTTAACGTGCGGATCGTTGGCGGCCAGCGTTTTGATTTGCTGCGCCGCGCTGTCGGTTAAGGTCAGCCCCTTCCAGACAAAATCATCTGGAGAAAAAGATGCCGGATTTGCAGATTGCATAGTTTATTACCTCGCATGCGATGCCTGGCAGGCTTATCCCACTATGGTAGTGATAATGTTAAATGCTTCAACCTCTTGTTTTGCAGGGATAAGCGTAAAAGACGTTTTTTGCCGCCGGTTTAGTAAGGATAGTCGCTGCAAAGCAGTTTGCGTTTGCAGCGCCGCCGCGGCGTAACAGAATGAATAATATTGCAAAAACAGCAGGTTAAAAAGCGATCGCGGCATTAAATCACCCAGTTTGCCATTTTACGCTTCCGGCGGCTAAAGAGGATTGTTATTGCCGATTTTATCGACAGGCAGCATTAATCGATAAATTCTCCCGTTGCAGCATTGCAACCTGCGGCGAATTTATTATGATAATGATTATCATTCACATAACACAGGTGATGTATGCGCCTCTCCGTTAATGCCTGGCTGCAGAATAAAATCGATGAGTACCGGTTCGCCGTGCGCGATATGACGGTAGATTTTTATCTGGCGCAGGCCAGACTGAATCGCGCCGACTGCCCGCTCGATCGGCTGCGTCATTTCAATGACACCTGTTTAGATATGGCCGAACTGTGCCAGCTCAACGGCGATGAGCAGAGTTATCTGCACGCGCTGGGCAAGCTGCATCATCGTTTGATGCAGGAGATGAATAACGGCCAGCGGGAGCGGCTGTTTCGCATCCAGGCATGCCAGCTGGCGCGCCAGTCGCTGAGCAAGCTGTGCCATCAGCTGGCAATGGGCGGCGACTGGGAAAAGGCCGCCGCGCTGCAAAGCGACTTCGTTAAACACGCCGCGTGGATTTGGTAAGCTCAGCCGCGCACGGCGGGACGGAGCACCGCGGCGGTCAGGCGCGAACTGCAGCAGAGGCGATCGTCGCTGTCGAAAATATCGATCTGCCACACCTGGTGCGTGCGCCCCAGATGCAGCGCCCGGCAGCGCCCTCTGACTTCTCCCTTACCCACGGCGCGCAGGTGGTTGGCATTAATTTCCAGCCCCACCAGCGTCTCCTCGCCTTCGGTACAGAGATAGCCGGCTATCGATCCCAGCGTCTCCGCCAGCGCCGCAGAGGCGCCGCCGTGCAGCAGCCCAAACGGCTGACGCGTACGCGCATCCACCGGCATGGTCGCCTCCAGCCCGTCATCGTGCAGCGCCGTTACGCGAATGCCTAAATGCGCCACCATGGTATCCGCGCCGAACGCGTTAATCTGCGCAAGCGTAGCCTGTCGTTTCCAGATTGTCATTACATCATCTCCAATAGCGCCTGCAGAGGATGGCGCATTCCATTGCCTTCAATACGCTTCACCTGGCTGCGGCAGGAGTAGCCGGTCGCCAGACAGCGCTGACGCGGCAGCTTTTGCAGCTGTGGATGCCAGGAAAGCTCATAGATACCGAGCGAGTTAGCGAGGTTTTTCGTTTCATGCCCATAGGTGCCAGCCATGCCGCAGCAGCCGGCATTGATATTTTCGAGGCGTGCGCCAAAGCGGGCGAAAATGGCGCGCCACTGTTCCGGGGTCGCCGGCAGCGCGGTAACTTCCGTGCAGTGGGCGAACAGATACCAGGCTTCGCCGGTCTGTGGCTGAACAGCGCGTTCCGCCAGCGCCTGATGCAGCCATTCATGTACCTGCAACACCTGAAAATCGCCGCGCCTGTCGCCCAGCGCCTGTTGATATTCATCGCGGTAGCAGAGCACCAGCGCCGGATCGACGCCGACCATCGGCATTTCCAGCCGTGCCAGCCGGTTCAGCATATCCGCCGTTTTCTGCGCGGTACGGGCGAATCGCTTCAGGAAACCTTTAATATGCTGCGCCTTGCCGTTCGGCGAAAACGGCAGCAGCACCGGCTGATAGCCCAGTTTCTCAATCAGCCGCACAAAATCGGCCACCACCTGCGCTTCGTAATAGCTGGTAAAAGGATCTTGCACCACCAGCACCGTTTTTTCCCGACGGGCGGCGTCAAACCGCTCCAGCTGCTCCAGCGTCACCGAGGCAGCCGGATGGCCCGCCAGCTGCTGCTTCAGCGTCGGGGTGGAGAGCAGCGGCAGATCGACCATGCCGATATGGCGCTGGCTCAGATTACGCAGCCAGGGCTGCTTAAGAAAAAAGTTAAACACGCGCGGCGCGCGCGCCATTACCGGCGCATAGCTTTCTACCGCCGCTACCAGATGATCGCTAACCGGGCGCAGATAGCGGGTGTGATAGAGCTGCAAAAAACGCGAACGGAACGCCGGTACGTCAATTTTTATCGGACACTGGGTGGCGCAGGCTTTGCAGGCGAGGCAGCCGGACATCGCCTCTTTCACTTCGTGCGAGAAATCATATTCCCCTTTACGCGCATACCAGCTGTTGCGGGTACGCGCGATCAGTCCGCGCAGGCTGATCGCCGTTTCAGGCAGCTGCCGCTCCAGCGCCAGCGGATCGACGCCTTTCTCCGCCAGCAGGCGCAGCCATTCGCGCGTCAGCGAGGCGCGG
The DNA here is from genome assembly GCF_006517625.1 of Mixta tenebrionis. Classification (GTDB taxonomy): domain Bacteria; phylum Pseudomonadota; class Gammaproteobacteria; order Enterobacterales; family Enterobacteriaceae; genus Mixta; species Mixta tenebrionis. The sequence continues at coordinate 134,999 of NZ_VHQI01000001.1, forward strand.
CCTTTTGGCGAATGGATACGGTTGCGGGTGATTTTCATCGACGGACACATCGGGCTGCGCACGTCGAAATTAAAGCAGAGGCCGTTGCCGTTGCACTCCAGCGCGCCGCGCCACTCGTTGCGCACGCTGAGCGGGATCTGTCGGTCATAGTAGCCGCGCTTCACGCCGTCTACCTGCATCATCGGCTCATCCACGCCGAACGGCGTACAAATTTTTCCGGGATTAAGGCGATTGTCGGGATCGAAGGCCGCCTTGATGCGACGCAGCTCGCTATAGAGCGTTTCGCCAAAAAACGCCGGGCTGTACTGGGCGCGAAACCCTTTGCCATGCTCGCCCCACAGCAGGCCGCCATAGCGCGCCGTCAGCGCCACGACCTCGTCGGAGATCTGCTTCATCAGCATTTCCTGCTGCGGATCGCACATGTCCAGCGCCGGCCGCACGTGCAGCACCCCGGCATCCACATGGCCGAACATGCCGTAGTTCAGCCCGTGACTGTCGAGCAGCGCGCGAAACTCCGCGATATAGTCCGCCAGATGCGCCGGCGGCACCGCCGTATCCTCGACGAAGGGAATCGGTCTGGCGCGCCCTTTCGCGTTGCCCAGCAGCCCGACCGCTTTTTTCCGCATATTATAGATGCGCTCAATGGCGTCGATATCATCACAGAGCTGATAGCCGATAATACCGCCCTGCTGCTGCGCCATCAGCGCGTCAAGCTGCCGGCAGAGCGCCGCTACGCGATCGTCAATCAGCTGGCGATCGTCGCCGGCAAACTCGACGATATTAATGCCCAACATCTGCCGGCCCGGCACGTCGGCAATCAGCTCGCGCACCGAGTGCCAGACGATATCCTCACGCGCCAGATTCAGCACTTTTGAATCGACGGTTTCCACCGACAACGCCTTCGCTTCCACCATCAGCGGCGCATTGCGCAGCGCCGAATCGAAAGCGTCATACTTGATATTGATCAGCCGCCGCACCGCCGGCAGCGGCGTAATATTCAGCCGCGCCTCGCTGATAAAAGCGAGCGTGCCCTCGGCGCCGCAGAGGATGCGGGTAAGATCGAAAGTTTGCAAATCGTCGCTCAGCACGTGGCGTAAATCGTAGCCGGTAAGAAAGCGGTTCAGCGCCGGAAACTTTTCGACGATCAGGTCGCGCTGTTCGCGACAGCGCGTCAGCACGGTGTGATAGATGCGCCCTTCCGGCGTCTGTTCACGGGCCAGCTGCTCCGCCAGCGCAACCGGCATGGCGCGGGTATCGATAATATCGCCGCCCAGCAGCACCGCGCGCAGCCCCAGCACATGATCGGAAGTCTTGCCGTACACCAGCGAGCCCTGACCGGACGCATCGGTATTGATCATCCCGCCCAGCGTTGCCCGGTTGCTGGTTGAAAGCTCCGGTGAAAAGAAGTAGCCGTAAGGTTTCAGACAGGCGTTCAGCTGATCCTTTATCACCCCCGCTTCTACCCGCACCCAGCCCTGCTCAGGATTAATCTCAAGAATGCGGTTCATATAGCGTGACATATCCACCACAATGCCCTGGTTAAGCGACTGGCCGTTGGTGCCGGTGCCGCCGCCGCGTGGGGTAAAGGTCAGGCGGGTAAACGCCGGCGCGGCGGCGACGCTGGCGATTAACGCCACATCTGCGGTAGATCGAGGGAAAAGCGCCGCATCCGGCAACAGCTGATAAATACTATTATCGGTAGAGAGCGCCAGCCGGTCGGCGTAGCTGGTGGCGATATCGCCGGTGAAACCACGTTGCTGCAGCGTATCCAGAAATGAAAGCACCAGCTGTACAAGGCCCGGCGCCTGAGAAATCTGTGGGATCATTATCGGGTGACCATGTTGTGTATCGTTTGCGCTTGCTGTTTTGTTTACTGATTCTCGTTGTATCACATTTTTTTATGAACCGCTGTTTTTTCAGGAAGCGGAAAAACTTAACCTGCTTAACACTGTCGCAACCTGAAGAAATACCGCATTATTAGCATCATGGCGGCACAGGGCCGTTGATGTCGTAAGGCAAAAATTAAGGATCTTTTTTTGTATGAGAAAACTGCAACAGGATATGGATTTAACCCAGATCCTTTTCTCTTTAATGTTTATTCTGCTGATGATCGTCGCCTGTTTCTGGGTAGTTCAGCCCTTCATTTTGGGATTCGCGTGGGCTTCAATGGTGGTTATCGCTACCTGGCCGCTGATGATTAAGCTACAGGCGCTGCTCTGGGGGCGGCGCACGCTGGCGATTATCGCCATGACGCTGATCCTGCTGCTGCTGTTTATTATCCCGGTTGCGCTGCTGGTTAACAGCCTGATTGACAATATCGGGCCGGCCGTCGCCTGGGCCACCTCAGGCGACGTGCATCCGCCGCAGCTGCGCTGGCTGGCCGACGTGCCGTTGATCGGCGATAAGCTCTACGCCAGCTACCACATGCTGCTTAACGGCGGCGGCAGCGCGCTCCTCGCCAGGGTGCAGCCCTATGTCGGCCGCACCACCGGCTTTTTTGTTTCTCAGGCGGGACATTTCGGTCGCTTTCTGCTGCACCTCGGCCTGATGCTGCTGTTCAGCGTGCTGCTCTTCTGGCGCGGCGAGCAGGTGGGCAACGGCATTCGCCATTTTGCGTTTCGTCTTGCGGCGCGGCGGGGAGATGCGGCGGTGCTGCTGGCAGGTCAGGCGATCCGCGCGGTAGCGCTGGGCGTGGTGGTGACCGCGCTGGTGCAGGGCGTGCTGGGCGGCATCGGGCTGGCGCTTTCCGGCATACCCTACGCTACCCTGCTGACGGTGCTGATGATTCTGTTCTGCCTGGTGCAGGCCGGACCGCTGCCGGTGCTGGTGCCGGCGGTAATCTGGCTTTACTGGAGCGGCGATACCACCTGGGGCACCGTGCTGCTGGTCTGGAGCTGCGTGGTCGGCACGCTGGATAACGTACTGCGTCCGGTATTGATCCGTATGGGCGCCGATTTGCCGATGATCCTGATTCTCTCCGGCGTTATCGGCGGGCTGGTCGCCTTCGGCATGATTGGCCTGTTTATCGGCCCGGTAGTGCTGGCAGTCTCTTATCGTCTGGTCTCAGTCTGGATGCACGAAGCGCCGATGCCGCATGAAGATCCTCAAGAAGTGGTGGAGGAACTGGCCGAACACGAGGAAGAAGTGAAGCAGGCCGACAGCGCTAATTAATCCTGCCGCCGGGCGGCGCCTGCCGTCCGGCGCGGTTCCCTCCGGCCGCAGCTATTTATTTCCATTAATGAAATTTATCCATAACCGCTCTTTTACATCTTTTGAGGTAGTACCACGCCGAAACTGATTACCTTCATCACAGTTTTACCCCCTGATTAACAGATCACGTCTCACTAAATATTATGAATCGTTAACTAATAAGAGGATTCTTAGAGACGACGCCCGCGTTGCTGAATACTATGAGAGCCATGTTTAGGATCAAACCTATGATTTTTAAACAACCTTTTTCCCCTGAGTAAAGTGAAGAATTGCTGTGTGTAGTCTTTGCCCATCCCATGTGATGGGCTTTTTTTTTGTTTTTTCGCCGCTAAAAAAGGCCAGAATTTCTGGCCGGTAAACTTAAGTTGCATCCTTAAGGAATGTTTTACTTTATTTCTGCCAGACTTAACCAGGTCTGAACGACGGTGTCGGGATTCAGCGACAGACTGTCGATGCCTTCCGCCATCAGCCAGGCGGCAAAATCCTGATGATCGGACGGCCCCTGCCCGCAGATGCCGACATATTTGCCCTGCTGCTTCGCCGCGCGAATCGCCATGGAGAGCAGCGCCTTAACCGCCTCGTTACGCTCGTCAAACAGCTCGGATACCACGCCGGAGTCGCGATCCAGCCCCAGCGTCAGCTGCGTCATATCGTTAGAGCCGATGGAAAAGCCGTCGAAATAGTGCAGAAACTGCTCCGCCAGCAGCGCGTTGGAAGGGATTTCACACATCATAATCACCTTCAGCCCGTTCTCGCCGCGTTTCAGCCCCTGACGCGCCAGCTCGTCGATCACCGCTTCCGCCTGCGCCACGGTGCGTACAAAAGGAATCATGATCTCGACGTTGGTCAGGCCCATCTCATTACGCACGCGCTTCACCGCCTCGCACTCCAGCGCAAAACAGTCGCGGAAGCGATCCGCCACGTAGCGTCCGGCGCCGCGGAAGCCCAGCATCGGGTTCTCTTCTTCCGGCTCGTAGCGCTCGCCGCCGACCAGGTTGGCGTACTCGTTGGATTTAAAATCGGAAAGACGCACGATAACGCGCTTCGGAGCAAACGCCGCGCCCAGCGTGGCGATGCCTTCCGTCAGGCGCGCGATATAGAACTCTACCGGATCGTCAAACCCCTTCATCAGATCGCGCATCTGCTGCTGCAGTTCCGGCGTCTGTTGGTCGAACTCCAGCAGCGCTTTAGGATGCACGCCGATCATACGGTTAATAATAAACTCAAGGCGCGCCAGCCCCACGCCCTCGTTAGGCAGGCAGGCGAAATCAAAGGCGCGATCGGGATTGCCGACGTTCATCATAATTTTCAATGGCAGCGCGGGCATTTCATCAACCTGCGAGCTCTTCACTTCAAAATCGAGCAGATCGTCATAAACATAGCCGGTGTCGCCTTCGGCACAGGATACCGTGACCTTGTGGCCATCCTGTAAACGCTCGGTGGCGTCGCCGCAGCCGACGACCGCCGGAATGCCCAGCTCGCGCGCGATAATCGCCGCGTGGCAGGTACGTCCGCCGCGGTTGGTCACGATCGCCGCCGCCTTTTTCATAATCGGCTCCCAGTCGGGATCGGTCATATCGGTAACCAGCACATCCCCTTTCTGGATGCGGTTCATCTCGCTGATATCATGAATCACCTTCACTTCGCCGGCGCCGATGCGGTGGCCGATCGCCCGGCCTTCAGTAACGATTTTGCCTTTGCCGTGCAGCGTATAGCGCTCCATCACCTGACCGTTGGAGCGGACGGTTTCAGGACGCGCCTGCACGATATAGAGCTTACCGGTATGCCCATCTTTAGCCCATTCGATATCCATCGGACGCTGATAGTGCTGTTCAATCAGGATCGCCTGACGCGCCAGCGCCTGCACCTCATCATCGCTGAGACAGAAGCGATCGCGATCGGCTTCCGGCACATCCTCAATTTTCACCTGCTCGCCGTGCGCCTGCGAATCGGCGTATACCATGCGAATCTTTTTCGAACCCATATTGCGGCGCACTATCGCCGGACGATTGGCCTGCAGCGTCGGCTTGTGCACATAGAACTCATCGGGGTTGACCGCGCCCTGCACCACCATTTCGCCCAGCCCCCAGGCGGCGGTGATAAACACCACCTGGTCAAAGCCTGACTCGGTATCAATGGTAAACATAACGCCGGAAGAGGCGCGATCGGAACGCACCATACGCTGTACGCCAGCGGAGAGCGCCACGCCGCGGTGATCGTAGCCCTGATGGACGCGATAGGAGATAGCGCGATCGTTAAACAGCGAGGCGTAAACATGCTTCACCGCCACCATCACCGCATCAATGCCCTGCACGTTAAGGAAGGTTTCCTGCTGTCCGGCAAACGAAGCGTCGGGCATATCCTCCGCAGTGGCCGACGAGCGCACCGCGAAAGAGGCCTCGGCATCATCCGCCGACAGCTGCTGATAGGCTTGACGAATCGCCTCTTCCAGCTCCGGCTGAAAAGGCGTTTCCACGATCCACTGACGAATCTGCTTGCCCGCTTTCGCCAGCTCATCGACATCATCAATATCGGTTTGGTCCAGCAGCGTATAGATACGCTGGTTAACGCCGCTCTGATCGAGAAATAGATTGAATGCTTCAGCGGTGGTCGCAAAACCGTCCGGGACGGATACGCCGAGCGACGACAGATTAGTAATCATTTCACCGAGAGAGGCATTTTTGCCTCCCACGCGATCGACATCATGCATGCCTAACTGGCTATACCAGAGCACTAGCGGCATTTCGCCTGTATTGGACATTGAGACAATCCTTTTATGATGATTTAAGGGGGGCACAAGGAACAAAAAAATAGCTTTTTTGCGCTTATTTAGCCTGGCACAGCGCATAGCAAAAGCGAAATTGTTGAATCGTTCAAGCTGCAAAAAAAAGATATTTTAAGAAAACTCCGCTCAATTTGGCGCGTTTGCGCAACAGAATCATATTTATACAAAATTTTATAAATCAGAGAGATAGATTTATGTAAGCGTTTTACCGCTTTATTCTGTTGCGCAAGTTGCAGATAAATTCTTTTACGAAGCGACGCAGCGTTACGCAGAAAAAAAATAAATTAATGGAAACGCTATTTCATTTATTTATCGGATAGCGTTATTAATTGAATAAATTAAAATGAAAAATTCATATTTAATTGAGGCGGAATTTTTATTTTATTAATAGCGAACAATTGTCGATTGCCTTCCGCTAAATTATCCGCCAGGCTCAACCCATCCGGCATAAGAGGGAATGATGATGACAGCAGAACGCAGCGTTTTTTATATCTCCGACGGCACCGCCATCACCGCTGAGGTGCTGGGACACGCGGTAATGTCGCAGTTTCCGGTCACCACCAGCAGCTTTACTCTGCCCTTCGTGGAGAACGTCCAGCGCGCGCAGGCGGTAAAAGCGCAGATCAACGCCATCTTCCAGCAAAGCGGCCTGCGCCCGCTGGTCTTTTTCTCTGTCGTGCAGCCGGAAGTGCGTGCCGTAATTTTACAAAGCGAAGGGTTTTGCCAGGATATCGTTCAGATGCTGGTGGCCCCTTTGCAACAGGAGCTGGGGATCGCCCCCGCGCCGGTGGTGCATCGCACTCACGGCCTGACCGCCAGCAACCTGGGAAAATATGACGCGCGCATCGCGGCGATCGATTATACCCTGGCGCATGACGACGGCATCTCGCTGCGCGGGCTGGATGAGGCGCAGGTGATTTTACTCGGCGTCTCGCGCTGCGGCAAAACGCCGACCAGCCTCTATCTGGCGATGCAGTTTGGCGTACGCGCCGCCAACTATCCGTTTATCGCCGACGACATGGATAACCTGAAGCTGCCTCCGGCGCTGAAACCCCACCAGCATAAACTGTTCGGCCTGACTATCGATCCCGAACGGCTGGCGGCCATTCGTCAGGAACGCGCGGAAAATACCCGCTACGCCTCAATGCGCCAGTGCCGTCTTGAAGTGGGCGAAGTTGAAGCGCTGTTTCGCTCCCATCAAATTCGCTACCTCAACAGTACCAACTACTCGGTAGAAGAGATCGCCACCAAAATTCTCGATATTATGGGGCTGACGCGCCGCATGTACTGAGCGCAGCGCCGCAAAGCCACTGTCGGTTGATGCGGCGCAGGTTTCTACCCCTTACAGACGGTTGAATTTATAGTGGATTGGTTTATTGTGATCCCCATCACTTCCCGGCACTTCAGCCGCTGCGAAGACACTATTTCGAGATTGCAATGAACAAAACTGATGAACTGCGTACCGCGCGCATCGATAGCCTGGTGACGCCCGCGACGCTGGCGCAACAGTATCCGATTACGCAGAGTATTGCCGCCGACGTAACGGCCGCCCGACAGCGCATCGCGCGCATTCTCAACGGCGACGATGCGCGACTGTTGGTGATTATCGGCCCCTGTTCGCTCCACGATCCGCGTGCCGCGCTCGACTACGCCGCCCGGCTGAAAGCCCTGCGCGACCGCTATCAGGACCGGCTGGAAATCGTGATGCGCACCTATTTTGAGAAGCCCCGCACCGTCGTGGGCTGGAAGGGGCTGATTTCCGATCCCGGCCTCGACGGCTCGTTTCGCGTTAACGAAGGGCTGGGCATAGCGCGCAAGCTGCTGCTGGATATTAACGCGCTGGGGCTGCCTACCGCCACCGAATTTCTGGATATGGTGATCGGACAGTTTATTGCCGATCTGATCAGCTGGGGAGCTATTGGCGCCCGCACCACCGAAAGCCAGATCCATCGCGAAATGGCCTCGGCGCTCTCCTGCCCGGTCGGCTTTAAAAACGGCACCGACGGCAATACGCGTATTGCGATTGACGCCATTCGCGCCGCCAGGGTCAGCCATATGTTTCTCTCGCCCGACAAGCACGGGCAGATGACGATTTATCAAACCAGCGGCAATCCCTCCGGGCACATTATTATGCGCGGCGGCAAGGCGCCCAACTATCACCCGCAGGATATCGCCCAGGCGGCGGCCAGCCTGCGTGAATTCGATCTGCCTGAGCGACTGGTGGTCGATTTCAGCCACGGCAACTGTCTGAAGCAGCATCGCCGTCAGTGCGAGGTGGCTGAATCGGTGGCGCAGCAGATCCGCGATGGATCGCGCGCCATCGCCGGGGTGATGATTGAGAGCTTTATCCAGGAAGGCAACCAGCCGGTGGTCAGCGGTCAGCCGCTGAATTATGGCCAGTCGATTACCGATCCCTGCCTGAGCTGGGAGCAGAGCGAAGCGGTGCTGGCGCTGCTGGCGCAGGCGGTCGCAAGCCGTTTCTGAGGCGCAGGCAGCAGCGGAAGTTAGCAAGCCGGTCGCCGACCGGCTTTTTTATACCTCAGCAGCGGTTAGCTGGAGCAGCTGACGGCGATTTTTTTACCCCAGTCCGGCGGGCGCCGCGTTAACTCGGCAAATTCAGGCGCGTCGCTGAAAGGATCGCTGAGCGCCCGGTGCAGATGTTGCAGCATGGAGATATCGCCCTGCTCCGCGCCGTCAATCGCCTGCTGCGCCAGATAGTTGCGCAGGATCACCGCCGGGTTTGCGCTCTTCATCAGCCGCTGACGTTCTTCGTCGCTGCGCTCATCTTTTAACAAACGCTGCTGGTAGCGCTGATACCAGTCGTCAAAAGCGGCGCGATCGATAAACTCATCGCGCAGCGGCGAGCGATGCTCCTGCTGCTGTACCTCGCTGAGCATACGGAAGGTACGGGTATAGTCGCTGCCCTCCTGGCTCATTAACGCCAGCAGCCCGGTCAGCAGGTCGTTATCCTCTTTTTGCGGCGTCAGGAACCCCAGTTTGGCGCGCATTTTTTCGCCCCAGGCGGCCAGCAGCGCCGGCTCATAGCCGCTCAGCGCCTGACGCAGCCGATCGGCGCTCAGCAGATGCGATAAGGCGTGCGCCAGTCGGTTAAGGTTCCACAGGCCAATCATCGGCTGATTATCAAAAGCGTAGCGTCCCTGATAGTCAGAGTGATTACAGATATAACCCGGTTGGTAGTCGTCAAGAAAACCGTAGGGACCGTAATCCAGCGTCAGCCCCAGCAACGACATATTGTCGGTATTCATCACGCCATGCGCAAAACCGACGCTTTGCCAGGCGGCGATAAGCCGTGCGGTGCGCTCCACCACGTCACTGAACCACAGCAGATAGCGATCGCTCTCCTGCTCCAGCTCCGGCCAGTGATGACGAATCAGGTAATCCGCCAGCTGTTGCACCTTTTCCGGCTGGCCCTGATAGAAAAAGTGTTCGAAATGACCAAAGCGCGCATGGCTTTCCGCCACGCGCAGCAGCATCGCGCCATGCTCTTTCGTTTCGCGGTAAACCGGTTCGTCGCTGGTGACAATGGTTAAAGCGCGGCTGCCGGGGATGCCCAGATGAAAGATCGCTTCAGAGGCGAGAAACTCCCGAATAGTGGATCGCAGCACCGCGCGTCCGTCGCCCATGCGCGAGTATGGCGTCAGGCCGGCGCCTTTCAGATGCCAGTCAAATTTCCGCCCATCCGCCAGCTGCTGTTCGCCCAGCAGAATACCGCGTCCGTCTCCCAGCTGACCGGCCCAGACGCCAAACTGGTGTCCGCTGTAAACCTGCGCCAGCGGCTGCATGCCCGGCAGCACGGTTTCACCGCGCCAGACGGCGGATTTTTCCGGCGTAAACCAGCTTTCATCCAGCCCCAGATCTTCAGCCAGCGCCGCGTTGTGATAGAGCAGGCGCGCATTGCTAAGCGGGGTGGGATGCAACGCGGTATAGAACCCGCCCAGTTCATCATGCCAGGTATTGTTAAAATTCATGCTTCCTCCGGTTACCGCATTAAGGTGTAAGTGTAAACCTGAAGTGATGCGGTAAACAGGGAAAGGCGGCGCTTTCTCAGCAGCGCCCGCCGAAAAAAACGCCTGGCGGCTCGGTTAACGTCATCAGCTGCCTCTCCGGCGCCGGTGGAAACAGCGTCCCCTGAGGCCGCTGAAGGCAAAGGAGGATATTTTTTCCAGCATATCGACGCTGTCCACTCCCTGGGCAATAAACTGCCGGCAGTGATCGCTCAGCTGTTCAATAAGCGCCTTCAGCAGCGAAGGAAAAGAATCGCGCTGCAGCAACTGCTGTAACAAACCGCGATCCAGCTTAATACGGGTAAACAGATTATCGTAAACCGCTTTGGCCGGCGCTTTGCCGGAACCGAAATTATTCAGGGTTAATTTAAAATCCGCGCTTAGCGCGCGTAATTCCGGGTTATCCCTGCCCGCTTTAAAATCGGGGAAGCTTTCGCTCAGTGCTAATTCCAGCGCCGGCAGCGAGCGTAATTTTCGCCGCAGAAAGTCGCTGGATAAAATCAGGCGCGCCAGATAACCATCAAGGTGCAGTAGTACCGCGATGCTATTTCGCTGTAAGAAATCGTGATAACGCTCAATAATGACAATCTGCTTTTGCAGGGTTTGCAAACGCTGTTGCTCACTGAACTGCCTCAGCAGAATATCCTGCGGCACGGTTACCTGCTGGACGGAATAGAGAAAACTGGACAGCAGCTCCACGGCGATCAGCCGTCCATTTAAAGCATAAATGGGGTTGAAAGCCGTATGGATAGCATAATCAGCAAAATTTTTGCGCGTCATTTTTTAGCCATAAAAAGTGGCAGTTTGCGCATCCTATACTAAGCACTTAGCGCCATCAATAGCTTAACTAATGTTACCCTGGTAACGAACCCGCGCCCCTGAAGGTGCAACATACTGAAAAACAGTAGGATAAGGCACGTTTAGTATAAAACGTGCTACTGAGCCCGCGCTGACAGCAGCAAAAATATAAGAATAAATGATGTTTTTATGCGATGCGGGGCGCATCTTACTTAAGCGCCAATACAGGCGGCGCTAATAAAAAGCGTTTTTCTCTGCGCTGCCGCTGCCGGCTGAAAAGGCTATTTTCTACGTTTCCGGCGCGGGTTAAATATGCTTAATCTGATTCACCAGCCGTATTAAGCGCGGGGGTTTAAATGCGACGCGCCTGCCAAAAAACTTTCTGCCAGTAACGGTTATCCAGCGAGGAGCGGATTACGCCCTGACTGGTGGAGGCATGAATAAACTGATTATCGCTGTCATAAATACCCACGTGCAGACCGTTATCGCCACGTCCGGTTTTAAAAAACAGCAGATCGCCCGGCAGCAGCTGATCTTTATCGATGCGCGTGCCGATATCGGTTTGCGCGCGCGTAGTGCGCGGCAGCTGAAGATTAAACCGCTCGCGAAAGGTTAAATAAACAAAGCCTGAGCAGTCGACGCCGCGCCGGCTGAGGCCGCCATAGCGATAAGGCGTTCCGTGCCAGCGGCTTAGCTGATCGTTGAGTTCTGCAATCACGGTAATCGAATCGGCAAGGCGGCTATCAGGCGGCGGCGCGCGATGGCTACAGCCCGCCATAAGAAAACCAAGCAACAGCAACACGCCGATTCGCATAACCTGAGTCCTTCCTGATATGAACGCAACGGGCTAAATGTAACGGTAAAAGCGCAGCGCTGGCAACGGCTTCAGCCGCTCTCCTCAGTAATTAACCAGCTTTCGCCGTCGGCTTCCAGCCGACGAAAAGAGAGCCCATAAACAACGTTCAGCGTCGCGGGCTGCATTACGGTTTCCACCTCGCCCTGATAAATGAGCTTGCCGCGGCGCATCAGCCAGACACGCTGCGCGTGGCGCAGACTATGGTTGAGATCGTGTCCGCTGAGCATTACCGTGCCGCCAGCCGCGCGGAAAGCGCCGAGCTGATTGTCCAGCGCGCGCTGCTGGGCCACATCCAGCCCGCCGTAGGGTTCATCAAGCAGCAGCACTCCGGGCGGCTGACCATCCTGCGGCCATACCTGAAGCAGTACCGCCATCAGCCTGACCCGCTGCCATTCGCCGCCGGAGAGCCGCAGCACCGAGCGCGCCAGCTTGTTTTCCAGCTGAAAAGCGCGCAGCAGCGGCGGCAGTAACGGCTCCGACGTCGGGGAGACGGCAAGATGCTGCTGCAGATAATGCCAGACGGCCATCTCTCCCGGCGGCGGCTGTTGCTGCGGCAGCCATGCCCGCCGCCGCGCCAGCGCTTTGGGCGCCCACTGTTTCAGCAAGCGCCCATCCAGCCGCACCTCGCCCTGTCCCGACAGCAATCCGGCAGCACGCGCCAGCAGCGTGCTTTTTCCGGCGCCGTTAGGACCGAGCAGATGGATGATTTCGCCAGCGCGGGCCTGAGCGCTGCAGGGATGCAGGCGTCCGGCTACCGCCGCCTGTTCCAGCGACAGCATCGCTATTTCGCCAGCGCGAGCTTAATGCTTTCCATTACGATAGGATCTTCCGGCGTCATATCCGGAGCGAAACGCTGCACCACCTCGCCATCGCGTCCTACCAGGAATTTTTCAAAATTCCATAAAATATCGCCCTTCTCTTTCGGCGCGCGCCCTTTGCTGGCCATACGCTCATAGAAGCCGCTATTTTCCGGCTCTACCGCCTCCGGACGCGCCGCGATCAGCTGTTGATAAAGCGGATGGCGCTGCGGGCCGTTAACCTCAATCTTGCTGAACATGGGAAAGGTTACGCCGTAACGCGAGGAGCAAAATTGCTGGATCTCTTCATTGCTGCCCGGCTCCTGCCCCAGAAAAGCGTTGCAGGGAAAGCCCAGCACGGTAAAGCCTGAGGAATGCCAGGCTCGCTGAAGGTTTTCCAGCTCCTGATATTGCGGCGTCAGGCCGCACTCTGAAGCGACGTTAACGATCAGCAGCACATCGCCCTGCCACTGCCCCAGCGTTGTCCGGGTGCCATCCAGCATAACCAGTTCGGTATCATAAATACTCATCTGCGATCTCTCTCCTGAGGGTAGTGCAGCCCGCTTAGCGATGCTGCGTGAGAAGTAGCCAAATAAACAGCGGCGCGCCCAGCGTGGCGGTCACCACGCCAATCGGCAATTCCGCTGCGCTGAGTAACAGCCTGGCAATAATATCGGCGGCCAGCAACACGCTGCTGCCGGCTAACGCGCTGGCTGGCAACAGCGTACGGTAGTCGGTCAGGCCGTTGAGACGCAGCAAATGCGGCACCACCAGCCCGATAAAGCCAATCGCACCGGCCAACGCCACGCTCACGCCCACCAGCCAGCCGATAGCCACCACCAGCAGGTTGCGCCAGAGAAAAACCGCCAGCCCCAGCTGACGCGCGCTGGTTTCGCCCAGCGCCAGCAGGTTTAACACCTTTGCCTGCGCGCCCAGCCAGCAGAGCGCCGGCAGCAAAGCCAGCATCAGCCAGCGATAGCGCCAGTCGATGCCGCTAAAGCCGCCCATCATCCAGTACATCAGCTGACGTAAATCAAGGTTGCTGCTGAAGTAGACTACCCAGGTCATTACCGCGCTGCAGATGATGCCTAACGCCACGCCCGCCAGCAGAAGACGACTGTTAGAGAGATGGCGCCGGGCGAAGCAGAGCAGTATGCTGGTCACCAGCAGCGCTCCGGCAATTGCCGCCAGGCTAAACGCCCAAAAATCTCCGTTGCCCAACAGCACGCAGAGCACCAGCCCGACGCCGGCGCCGTTCGATACGCCCAGCAGCCCCGGCTCCGCCAGCGGATTTTCAAACAGCGCCTGCATTACGCAGCCCGCCATCGCCAGCGCGGCGCCAACCAGCAATACGCTAAGCGTGCGCGGCAGCCGCAGCTGCCAGACAAACAGCTCGCCTTGCGGGGTGAACCAGCGGGCGGGCGAAATCCACGTCTCACCGGCACACAGCGCAATTAGCGTCATCAGCGTCGCTATAGCAGCCAGGCAGAGCAGCCAGCGCCGGGCGCGGCGATCCGCCCGGCGCGAAAGGTCATTTAACAGCGACATAGTCCTGGTTTTATAAGAAAAACAGAGATTTGATTGTAGTGGCTGACGGGAAAAAAGAAAGCGCTAAGGTGAGGAACAAGCGGACGAGCGGCGTCTCGTTCACCCTGTTACTTTTCATCAGGATAACCTTATGGTGCGTTACCCGCTTTTATAGCGCCGGCGCCGGCTGGTCACTAGCGGCTAAGGACGATTTCCACCTTATTTTCCGGTCGCTTACATTGTGCAGCAATAATGAAATCCACACGGCCGCCGCTGGTTAAGGGCCATAAAAAAGCCGCTCCGGGGAGCGGCCTTTTGCCTGACAGTCAGTCAGCTGTTTTTCGGGGAAGCGTTTTCGACGCGACTTTTCAGCTTTTGTCCTGGGCGAAAAGTCACCACGCGACGCGCGGTGATAGGAATATCTTCGCCGGTTTTTGGATTGCGTCCCGGACGTTGATTTTTATCGCGAAGATCAAAATTGCCAAATCCAGACAGTTTGACCTGCTCACCGTTCTCTAAAGCTCTTCTGACCTCTTCAAAAAACAGTTCAACCAGCTCTTTGGCATCCCGTTTACTCAGCCCCAGCTTTTCAAACAGGTATTCCGACATATCAGCTTTTGTAAGCGCCATAGGTTCAATCCCTCAAGGTTGCCTGGAATCGCTCTTTTAATGCCGCAACGCAGTTGGCGACGGTTGCGGCAATCTCGTCTTCTTCGAGTGTCCGGCTGGTATCTTGCAAAATCAGGCTAATCGCAAGGCTCTTAAACCCTTCGTTTACACCCTTACCACGGTACACGTCAAACAAGTTTACGCCAACTATCTGATTTGCGCCAACTTTCTTACACTCTGCGATGATATCTGCTGCCGGGACATTTTCAGCGACCACAACGGCAATATCACGACGGTTCGCCGGGAAGCGCGAAACCTCGCGCGCATCAGGCAGGACGCGGTCTGCAACCTTATTCCAAAGCAGTTCAAACACTAAGGTGCGGCCGTTGAGAGCAAGCTTACGCTCCAGCTCCGGATGCACCACGCCGATAAATCCGATGCGTTCGCCCTGCAAATAAATTGCCGCGCTCTGCCCCGGATGCAGGGCCGGATTCGCCTCAGCGCGGAACTCAATGGCGTCGAGCTTGCCGGTCAGCTCCAGCACCGACTCTAAATCACCTTTTAAATCATAGAAGTCGACGGTCTGACGCGCCAGATCCCAGTGCTCTTCAAAGCGGTTGCCGCTCAGCACGCCGGCCAGCATAACATCCTGACGGATCCCCAGATCCGCTTGCGTATCCGGCACAAAGCGCAGGCCGCTTTCAAACAGGCGTACACGGTTCTGCTGGCGGTTCTGGTTATAAACCACCGCAGACAGCAGGCCGGTCCACAGGGAAAGGCGCATCGCCGACATATCGCTGGAGATCGGGCTGGGCAGAATCAGCGCCTCTTCGCCCGGATGCAGCAGCGACTGCACTTTCGGATCGACGAAGCTGTAGGTGATCGCTTCCTGATAGCCTTTATCCACCAGCATCGCTTTGACGCGCTTCAGCGACAGATCCGCCTCACGGTGTTGGGTCATCACCAGTTCAGCTTTTACCGGCACGTCAGGGATATTGTTATAGCCGTAAACGCGAGCGACCTCTTCCACTAAATCTTCTTCGATCGCCATGTCGAAGCGCCAGCCCGGCGCGACGGCGCGCCATCCGCCTTCGCCGACGCTGACTTCACAGCCGAGCAGCTGCAAGATTTCCGTCACGCGACGGTCTTCAATATGATGACCAATCAGGCGATCCAGCTTTTCACGGCGTAGCGTAATCTCGGCGCGCACCGGCAGTTTTTCCGGCACGCTGTTATCCACCACCGGGCCAGCTTCGCCGCCGCAGATATCGAGCAGCAGACGCGTGGCGCGCTCCATGGCCTGATGCTGCAACGCCGGATCGACGCCGCGCTCATAGCGATGGGAGGCATCGGTGTGCAGGCCATGACGACGCGCGCGTCCGGTAATCGCCAGCGGCGCAAACCAGGCGCACTCCAGCAGCACGTTGCACGTCTCGTCATTCACGCCGGAATGTTCGCCGCCGAAAATACCGCCCATCGCCAGCGCCTTGTGATGATCGGCGATCACCAGCGTGTCGCTGTCGAGCTTCACTTCATTACCGTCGAGCAGCGTCAGCGTTTCATTCTGCTGCGCCATACGTACCACGATGCCGCCGTCGATACGATCCAGATCGAACGCATGCATCGGCTGGCCCAGCTCCAGCAGTACGTAGTTAGTGACGTCCACCACCGGATCGATAGAGCGGATGCCGCAGCGGCGCAGTTTCTCTTTCATCCACAGCGGCGTGGCGGCCTTAACGTTGATGTTTTTCACCACGCGGCTCAGATAGCGCGGGCAGGCGTCAGTCGCATCAACGCGTACCGGCAGCGTATCGTTGATGGTAGCGGCAACCGCCGCCATGTCCGGCGCGTTCAGCGTCAGACCGTTCAGCACCGCCACATCGCGCGCCACGCCGATAATGCCGAAGCAGTCGGCACGGTTCGGCGTCACGCTGATTTCGATGCTGTTGTCGTCCAGCTGCAAATAGTCACGCAGATCGGCGCCGATCGGCGCATCCGCCGGCAGTTCGATAATACCGTTATGATCGTCGCTAATGCCCAGCTCGGAGAAGGAACAGAGCATCCCTTCCGAAGGCTCGCCGCGCAGCTTAGCCGCTTTGATTTTGAAATCGCCCGGCAGCAGCGCGCCAACGGTCGCCACCGCTACTTTCAGGCCCTGACGACAGTTGGGCGCGCCGCAAACGATATCCAGCAGGCGATCGCCGCCGACGTTAACTTTCGTTACGCGCAGCTTATCGGCGTTCGGGTGCTGACCGCACTCCACAACTTCCCCCACTACCACGCCGTGAAAAGCGCCCGCAACGGGTTCAATACCGTCCACTTCCAGCCCGGCCATGGTGATTTGATCCGCCAGCGCGGCGCTGTCAAGGGCCGGGTTTACCCATTCGCGTAACCAGAGTTCACTGAATTTCATTGGATAACCTGCCCTTATTTAAACTGTTTGAGGAAACGGAGATCGTTTTCGAAGAAAGCGCGCAGATCGGTCACGCCGTAGCGCAGCATGGTGAGACGCTCCATGCCCATACCGAAGGCGAAACCGGAGTAAACTTCCGGATCGATGCCGACGTTGCGCAGCACGTTCGGATGCACCATGCCGCAGCCGAGCACCTCCAGCCACCTGCCGTTTTTACCCATTACATCCACCTCAGCGGAGGGCTCGGTAAACGGGAAGTAGGAAGGACGGAAACGGATTTGCAGATCTTCCTCAAAAAAGTTGCGCAGGAAATCGTGCAGCGTGCCTTTCAGATTGGTAAAGCTGATATCTTTATCGACAATCAGACCCTCCATCTGATGGAACATCGGCGTATGAGTCTGATCGTAATCGTTACGATAGACGCGGCCCGGCGCAATGATGCGAATCGGCGGCTGCTGCTGTTTCATGGTACGGATCTGCACGCCGGAAGTCTGGGTGCGCAGCAGACGCGTGGCATCAAACCAGAAGGTGTCATGATCGGCGCGCGCCGGATGGTGTCCCGGAATATTCAGCGCGTCGAAGTTATGATAGTCATCTTCAATTTCCGGCCCGGTAACCACGGCAAAGCCCAGCTCGCCGAAGAAGGCTTCGATGCGGTCAATGGTGCGGGTTACCGGATGCAGGCCGCCGTTCTCCACGCGGCGTCCCGGCAGAGAAACGTCGATGGTCTCCGCCGCCAGGCGTGCGTTCAGCGCCGCCGACTCCAGCGTGTTTTTGCGTTCGTTCAGCGCTTCCTGTACCTGCTGCTTGGCTTCGTTGATCACGGCGCCGGCTGCCGGGCGCTCTTCCGCCGGCAGGTCGCGCAGGGTAGTCATCTGCAGCGTCAGATGCCCTTTTTTGCCCAGGTATTCAACGCGGACGTTATCTAACGCCGCAACATCCTGCGCATGTTCAATGGCTGCCCTGGCGTTGGCAACCAGCTCTGCGAGATGGGACATTGTTTCCTCTTCTTCCAGCCTAAGGCCGGGCGGTTTCAGGTGGGGACCAGAAGTCCATATCAATTCGCCTTAAAACAAAAAAGCCTCCACGAGGGAGGCTTTCAGCGCGATTTATCGTTTCTTTTCTTTGCGCAGCAGCCCCCGACATTCAGGTGCTAAAGTAAAAAAAGAAACGAAAAATAGCGTACATATCTGGTTTTACCTTATCGCTTGCGTTAACGGCTCTATTGAAATGCCAGCAGGCGGAAAAGTCAATCTTTTGCTACGGTTACAGATAATAAAAGAGGGAGCAAGCTCCCTCTTTCATCTGACTTACGCCAGCGCTGATTTCGCTTTTTCAACCAGTGCGGTGAATGCCACTTTGTCGAATACGGCGATGTCGGCCAGGATTTTACGGTCGATTTCAATGGACGCTTTTTTCAGGCCATTGATGAAACGGCTGTAAGAGATGCCGTTCTGACGCGCTGCTGCGTTGATACGCGCAATCCACAGCTGACGGAACTGACGCTTACGTTGACGACGGTCACGGTAAGCATACTGACCAGCTTTGATAACAGCCTGGAAGGCAACGCGGTAAACACGTGAACGTGCACCGTAGTAGCCTTTAGCTTGTTTTAAGATTTTTTTGTGACGTGCGCGGGCAATGACACCACGTTTTACACGAGCCATGTGAGCTCTCCTGTTCTATATTCTGATGGAAAAAATTAACTTATGCGTACGGCAGGCAGGCAATAACCAGACCCAGATCGCCTTTAGACACCATGGCTTTCGGGCGCAGGTGACGTTTACGCTTGGTTGATTTTTTGGTCAGGATATGACGCAGGTTAGCGTGCTTGTGCTTAAATCCACCTTTACCGGTTTTTTTAAAGCGTTTAGCCGCGCCACGGACAGTTTTAATCTTAGGCATTTATAAAATATCCACTTCGCATTGTTAATAAAATGAATCAGGCAGGCGAACAACGGCCGCACAGCGCGAACGCTGCGCGGCATTGTTACTTGAAAGCCTACTGTTTCTTCTTGGGTGCGAGCACCATGATCATCTGGCGGCCTTCGATCTTCGAAGGGAAGGATTCGACCACTGCCAGTTCACTCAGATCTTCTTTCACGCGGTTAAGCACTTCCATACCGATCTGCTGGTGCGCCATTTCACGTCCGCGAAAACGCAGGGTGATTTTAGCTTTATCGCCTTCTTCCAGAAAACGAATCAGGTTGCGTAGTTTGACCTGATAGTCGCCTTCGTCGGTACCAGGACGGAATTTAATTTCCTTAACCTGGATAACTTTCTGCTTCTTCTTCTGTTCCTTAGAAGACTTGCTCTTTTCATAGAGGAACTTGCCGTAATCCATTATACGACAAACCGGCGGTTCGGCGTTAGGGCTGATTTCAACTAAATCAACACCTGCTTCTTCAGCTTTTTCAATAGCTTCGCGTAAACTAACAATACCAAGCTGCTCGCCTTCGACGCCAGTCAGACGCACCTCGGTAGCACGGATTTCACCGTTAATACGATTGGGACGCGTCGGTTGAACTCGTTTTCCGCCTTTAATACCTTATTCCTCCAATTGATGAAGATTGCGGCTGCGTATTTCTTGCTGCAGCTTCTCGATCAGCACATCCACGTCCATAGACCCAAGGTCTTTACCGCGGCGGGTACGTACAGCCACTTTACCGGCTTCTACCTCTTTATCACCGCAGACCAGCATATAGGGGACGCGACGCAATGTGTGCTCGCGGATTTTAAAGCCAATCTTCTCGTTTCTCAAGTCTGCTTTTACACGAATGCCCGCATTCTGTAGTTTTCGCGTTAATTCGTTGACGTAATCAGACTGCCCGTCGGTGATATTCATCACCACTGCTTGTACCGGCGCCAGCCAGGTTGGATAAAAACCGGCGTATTCTTCAGTGAGAATACCGATAAAGCGTTCCATTGAACCCAGAATAGCACGGTGAATCATTACCGGCACCTGACGTTCATTATTTTCACCTACATAGGAGGCACTCAGACGGCCCGGCAAAGAGAAGTCGAGCTGAACGGTGCCGCACTGCCAGGCGCGATCGAGGCAGTCATGCAGGGTAAATTCGATTTTCGGGCCGTAGAAGGCGCCCTCGCCCGGCTGGTAGTCGAACGGAATCGCGTTCTCTTCCAGCGCGGCGGCCAGGTCCGCCTCTGCGCGATCCCACAACTCATCGCTGCCGATACGTTTTTCAGGACGGGTAGAAAGTTTCACCACGATTTTTTCAAAACCGAAGGTGCTGTACATGTCATACACCATTCTGATGCAGCTGTTTACCTCAGCGCGCACCTGTTCTTCGGTACAGAAGATATGGGCGTCATCCTGGGTAAAGCCGCGCACGCGCATCAGGCCGTGCAGCGAACCGGAAGGCTCGTTGCGGTGACAGCTGCCGAACTCCGCCATGCGCAGCGGCAGGTCGCGGTATGATTTTAGACCCTGATTGAAAATCTGCACGTGACCGGGGCAGTTCATCGGCTTAATGCAGTATTCACGGTTCTCAGACGCGGTGGTAAACATCGCCTCTTTGTAGTTTTCCCAGTGGCCGGTTTTTTCCCACAGCACGCGGTCCATCATAAACGGACCTTTAACTTCCTGATACTGGTACTCTTTCAGCTTGCTACGCACAAAGGTTTCCAGTTCACGGAAAATGGTCCAGCCGTCGTTGTGCCAGAACACCATGCCGGGCGCTTCTTCCTGCATATGGTAGAGGTCAAGCTGCTTGCCGATCTTACGATGGTCGCGCTTCGCCGCCTCTTCCAGACGTTGCAGATAGGCGTTCAGCTGCTTCTTATCCGCCCAGGCTGTGCCGTAGATACGCTGCAGCATTTTGTTATCGCTGTTGCCGCGCCAGTAGGCGCCGGCGATTTTTTGCAGCTTAAAGTGATGGCAGAAGCGCATATTCGGTACGTGCGGCCCGCGGCACATATCGATATATTCTTCGTGGTGATAAAGGCCGGGACGATCGTCGTGGCTGACGTTCTCATCGAGAATGGTCGTTTTATAGCTTTCGCCGCGTGCGGCGAAGAGGTCGCGCGCTTCCTGCCAGCTAACTTTTTTCTTCACCACGTCATAGTTGGTTTCGGCCAGCTCGTGCATGCGCTTTTCCAGCCGCTCGAGATCTTCCTGCGTCAGGGTATGATCGAGATCCACATCGTAATAGAAGCCGTTATCGATCACCGGGCCGATAGCCATCTTAGCGTTTGGCCACAGCTGTTTCATCGCATGACCCAGCAGATGCGCGCAGGAGTGGCGAATAATTTCCAGCCCCGCCTCATCTTTAGCGGTGATAATCGCCACGGAGGCGTCTTCAGAGATAGGATCGACCGCATCCACCAGCTCGCCGTTAACCCGACCGGCGATGCAGGCTTTCGCCAGACCCGGTCCGATATCCTGCGCGATTTCCATTACGCTAATGGCGCGATCGTAGCTACGCTGACTGCCGTCAGGAAGAGTAATTACAGGCATTTCATATCCTTAAATGCAGTGGTAACCCACACGAAAGATTACATGCAAAATTGATTTTGAGTTAATTTTCAGTAAGTCATCGGCCAATACCAACCCACAATTGTCAGTTTGGCGCGCGGCCGGCACGCATTCTAACGTGTCCAAACCGGTTGATTACTAAAGAGTGACCATCTTACACGCTAAAGAGATGATGATAAACAGCCGCTTGCCCAACAGAGGCGTAAAACATCGCCCTTTCGCGCCGCCCGCTGTTTTCTAATGCCGCCGCGCCTCACGGCGGCGGCCGGGAACAACGCTACGCGGCGATAATGCGCTTTGCTGATAAACCGATTATCAGCCAGCGCTGGAATAACAAAGGCTCCTGCCCGGACGCAAAATTGGCGAAAACAGGCTCTCAACGTTATCAATCATCAGCCGACGATAGCGGTTAGCCTGTTGCTGTTTTGGCTTTATTACCGCAAGCGAGATAAGAATTATCTGATAGCCGCCATAATAATGGCGCTCACCGGCGTGGTAAATGCGTTAAGCGACGTAAGCAGCGGCCAAATACGTCGCGCAGCGCAGCTGCCGCGCGCAATATAATCACATATTTTTCTCACCCGCCAGGCGGCGCTATAACGCCCCGCCGCCGCCCTTCAACTCCCGCATAATGGTCTATGATTGTTCTCTGTACGCTGCCTGGAGCCGGGACAATCGGACGCCGTTTCATTTCGCCACGCTGAACAGGCAGCCGCCTGAAATGGCTCCTGCTACAGCGCCGTTTCCGATCGCCTCCAGCCCGCGCTTACATTTATACGCGATAAAATCGCATCAGCGGAATAAAGCCCGCGCGATGTCGTCCATTGCTCACTTCTGGATAAAAGAGGCAATTGAATGGAGTCCAAATCATTTGTAAAAAGTTGGGGTGCCGAATATCAGGCCGACGGTAGCGTGCGCTTTCGCCTCTGGGCGACCGGGCAAAAGACGGTAGCGCTCAGGTTATCCGGCGAAGAAAAAGCGATGAACCCGATCGGTGACGGATGGTTTGAACTACAGGTCGCTAACGTTGCGCCCGGTGCGGAATATCATTTTGTGCTGGCCGACGGTATGAGCGTGCCGGATCCGGCGTCACGCGCCCAAAAGGCGGAGGTCAACGGCCCGTCTCTGGTTATCGATCCCACCCGCTATCGGTGGCGCAATACTCAATGGCAAGGGCGCCCCTGGAGCGAGACCGTCGTCTATGAGATGCATATCGGCACCTTTACCCCGGAAGGCACCTTTCAGGCGGCGATTAACCAGCTGCCCCGGCTTGCCGAACTGGGGATAACCATGCTTGAGGTCATGCCGGTTTCACAATTCGGCGGCCAGCGCGGCTGGGGCTATGACGGCGTATTGCTGTATGCGCCGCACGCCGCCTACGGCACGCCGGACGATTTTAAAGCTTTCGTCGATGCCGCCCACGATCACGGCCTCTCGGTTGTGCTTGATATCGTGCTCAACCATTTCGGCCCGGAGGGCAATTACCTGCCGCTGCTGGCGCCTGATTTCTTCCATAAAGAGCGCATGACGCCGTGGGGCGCGGGCATCGCCTATGATGTGGCGGCTACCCGCAGCTATATCGCTGAAGCGCCGCTTTACTGGCTGCAGGAGTTTAACCTTGACGGCCTGCGCTTCGACGCTATCGATCAAATAGAAGACAGTTCCGATCGCCACATACTGATCGAGATTGCCGAGCGCATCCGCGCTGAGATTACCGACCGTCCGATTCATCTCACAACCGAAGATAACCGTAACGTTATCTTTCTGCATCCGCGCGATGAGAACGGCAACGCGCCGCTGTTTACCGGCGAATGGAATGACGATTTCCACAATGCCGCGCACGTCTTCGCCACCGGCGAAACGCACGCCTACTATCAGGATTTCGCCAGCGCGCCGGAAAAACTGCTGGCCCGTACCCTGACGGAAGGCTTCGCCTGGCAGGGTGAAGTTTCCCCGCAAACCGGCAAGCCGCAGGGCGTCAAAAGCAGCGGTCAGCCGCCGGTCGCCTTTGTCGATTTCATTCAGAACCACGATCAGGTAGGCAACCGCGCCCAGGGCGACAGGCTGATTACCCTGGCCGGCGCCGATCGCACTAAAGTCCTGCTCGCCATGCTGCTTTTCTCGCCGCATATTCCATTGCTGTTTATGGGCGAAGAGTATGGCGAAACCAATCCCTTCCTGTTCTTTACCGATTTTCATGGCGATCTGGCTAAGGCGGTGCGCGAAGGTCGGGCAAAAGAGTTTGCCGGTCACGCCGGACATGAAGGCGAAAGCGTGCCCGATCCTAACGCGCCGGAGACCTTTAAGCGTTCAAAACTCGACTGGGACAAAGCTGAAAGCGAGGAAGGCAAAGCCTGGCTGGCATTCACGCGTGAACTGCTGGCCCTGCGCCAGCAGCATGTCGTACCGCTGCTGGCTACCGCCGGCGGCAATGCGGGCAGCGTACTGAAAACCGCAGCGGGATTGGTCGCCGTAAGCTGGCGTTTCCCGCAAGGGACGCTTTCCATGGCGATCAATATCGGCGCAGCCGCCCAGCCGCTGCCGGCGCTGCCGGGCGCAACCATTTTTGCCTGGCCGCAGGCGAGCGCTGAACTGCCGCAAAACGCCATTATCGTCCGCCTTGCTTCAGGAGATGCAGCGTGAATATTCCAACCGCAACCTACCGTATTCAGTTTCGCAACGGCATGACCTTCGATCGCGCCGCCGCGCTGGTTCCTTATCTGCAGCGGCTCGGCATCAGCCATCTTTATGCCTCACCGATCTTTACCGCCACCGCGGGATCAACGCACGGCTATGACGTTACCGACGCCAATGAGATCGATCCCGCCATCGGCGGACGCGCGGGCTTCGACCGCATGGTAAAGGCGCTCCGGCAGGCCGGGCTGGGGCTGATTCTGGATATCGTGCCGAACCATATGGCCGCCTCGCTGGAAAACGCATGGTGGCGCGATGTGATAGAGCATGGATCGCAAAGCCGCTACGCCCACTATTTTGATATTGACTGGACGCGCCGCCTGACGCTGCCCTTTCTCGGCGATACCTTTGAAAAAGTGCTGGAAAACGGCGAAATCAGCGTCCAGCGCGATCCGCAAACCGGTCGCCCCGCTTTTGCCTGTTACGACAGCTTTTACCCGCTGACGCCGGAAAGCTGGCAGGGGCGCGAAGCGGAAGTCTTAGCGTTAACTGACGCCAGAGCGCTGACTGAGCTACACGATCGGCAGCCCTGGCGTTTGATGTCGTGGCGCGACGCGCCGCGCGATCTCTCCTATCGCCGCTTCTTTGAAATCACCGGTCTGGTGGGGGTACGGGTTGAGGATAAGGCGGTATTCGATGATACCCATCACCTGATCCTTGAACTGGTGCATTCCGGCGCGGTGGATGGATTGCGCGTCGATCACGTTGACGGCCTGGCCGATCCGCAGGCCTATCTGGAACAGCTGCGCCGGCAGGCCGGGCCGGAGTGCTATATCACGGTAGAGAAAATTCTCGGCAAAGGCGAGCAAATCCCTGAAGAGTGGCCGATCTCCGGCACCACCGGCTATGAATTTATCGAATCCCTTTCCGACGTGCTGGTGGATAACGATCGGCTCGGCGCCATGCGCAAGGCCTGGGATGAGGTAACCGGCAGGCGGGTTGATATGAAGGCCGAGCTGCGCGCCGCCAAGCTGCTGATGGCGAATAAAAACTTTGAAGGCGAATTTAGCCGGCTGCTGCATATCGCGCTGACGGTCGCCGAATCGGAAAATGCGGCTCTGGATCGGGATGCCGTCGCCTCCGCGCTGCGCGAACTGCTGATCGCCTTTCCGGTTTACCGCACCTATGGCACCGCGGCGGGGATGCGCCCGGCGGATCGCGCCATGCTGCGCAGCGTGGCCGACAAGATAAAAGCGGGCAGCAACGCGCCCGATACGGCGACGCTCGATTTTCTTACCCGGCTGCTGGCTGGAGATATCGCTGAGAACGCCGCCGCTGAAGCCGCTAACTTCCGCATCCGCTTCCAGCAATTAACCGGCCCGCTGATGGCGAAATCGGTTGAGGATACGCTGTTCTTCCGCCAGAACATGGATCTGGCGCTGAATGAAGTCGGCGCCGAGCCGCTGCCGCGCACCTTCTCTATCAGCCGCTTCCATAAAGAGATGCAGACGCGGCTTGAACGGCAGCCGGATGCGCTGTCCGGCACCTCAACCCATGACACCAAACGCGGCGAGGATGCCCGCGCCCGGCTCTACACGCTGACCGAAGCGCCGCAGCAGTGGGCCGAATGCGTAACCCGCTGGCGTCAGATGAATCAGCAAAAAGTGGTGACGCTGGAGGATGGCGCGGCGCCGAAGCCGGCGGTCGCCTGGATGCTGTATCAGGCGCTGGCGGGCGTCTGGCCTACCATGCTACAGCCGCAGGATCGCGCGGGCCTGCGGGCGCTGGAAGAACGCCTGCTGGAATTTACCGAAAAAGCGCTGCGTGAGGCGAAGCAGCGCACCAACTGGGGCGACAGCAACGACAGCTATGAGAAGGCGGTGCTTGACTACGCCAGTCATCTGCTCTCCCCCGACAACGCGCCCTTCCTGCACGATTTTTCCGCCGCGCTGCAGCCGTTTATTCGCGCCGGCCTGGTCAACAGCCTGACCCAGACCATCCTGAAGCTGACGGCGCCGGGCGTGCCGGATATCTATCAGGGCAGCGAGGCGCTTAATTTTAGCCTGGTCGATCCCGATAACCGACGCGATCCCGATTTTCCCGCGCTGCAACAGATGCTGGACGACGACGACATGTCCGCCATCACCGGCGAAGAAGGCTGGCGCAGCGGCGCGCTGAAACAGCGTATCGTCGCCCGGCTGCTGCATCTGCGCCAGCAGCAGCCTGCGCTGTTCCGCCGCGGCGACTATCTGCCGCTTAACGCCGTCGGCGAGCATGAAGAGAACGTCATCGCTTTCGCCAGGGTAGACGAAGAGGCGGCGCTGATCGTCATCGCTCCCCGTCTGGTCTTTCACCTGCTGCCGGATAATCTGGCGCTGCCGCATAGCGCGCACTGGGCGGGAACCGAGCTGGCGCTGCCAGAACGGCTCGCCAACCGCCGCTATCGCGACATGCTGAGCGGCGAAGAGCGCGCGGTTACCGATCGCATCGCGCTGGATACTTTCGATCGCTGCCTGCCGGTTTCGTTTTTAAGCGTTTAATGATGAAAAAAATAACCTTGTTATGCATCGCTGCTGTCGGCGACAACCTGTACATTCAATGGAGAAGAATGCATGTCAAACGGTAAGCCCTTTGAAATTACGGCGGGGTACAGCCACCTGCTCGGCGCCAACTTTGATGGCGAAGGCGTCAATTTCGCTATTTTCTCCGCCCATGCGGAGCGCGTAGAGCTTTGCCTCTACGATCCCAGCGGACAAAACGAAATCGCCCGTTTCGATCTGCCGGAATATACCCATGAAGTCTGGCACGGCTACGTGCCGGGCCTGAAACCGGGCGCGCTCTACGGCTACCGCGTTCACGGCCCTTACGATCCGGAAAACGGCCATCGTTTCAACGCCAACAAACTGTTAATCGATCCCTACGCGCGCGAGCTGGCCGGCGATATCGCATGGAACGAGGCGCACTTCGCTTACGATCTGCTGCATGAAGATAAAGACCTGACTTTCGATACGCGCGACAGCGCCCCTTTTACCCCGAAATGCCGGGTTATCGATCCCCACGCCGTCGACTGGCAGGATAGCCAGCGTCCCGCCATCGCCTGGCCGCGCTCGGTGATTTACGAAACCCATGTGAAGGGCTTTACCCAGCTCAACTCCGCCCTGCCGCCGGAGCTGCGCGGCACTTTTGAAGGCATGGGCCATAAGGCTTCGGTTGATTATATTAAAAGCCTCGGCATTACCTCGGTGGAGCTGCTGCCGGTTCACTGGTTCCCGGACGATCAGCATCTGCTGGATAAGGGGCTGAAAAATTTCTGGGGTTATAACTCGCTCGGCTTCTTCGCCCCGGCCACGCGCTATTACGGGCCGAACGGCATTCAGGGCTTCCGCGATATGGTGCGCTCGTTCCATGACGCCGGGATCGAAGTCATTCTCGACGTGGTGTATAACCACACGGCGGAAGGCAATGAGCTTGGCCCGACGCTATCGTTCAAGGGGATCGATAACTTCTCCTACTACCGCACCATGCCCGACCAGCATCGCTACTACATTAACGATACCGGCACCGGCAACACGGTAAACACCTCGCACCCGCGCGTGCTGCAAATGATCATGGATTCGCTGCGCTACTGGACGGAATCGATGCATATCGACGGCTTCCGCTTCGATCTCGGCACTATCCTCGGCCGCGAGCCGGAAGGCTTTGACCAGCGCGGCGGCTTCTTCGATGCGGTGATGCAGGATCCGGTACTGTCGAAGGTGAAACTGATCGGCGAACCCTGGGATATCGGCCCCGGCGGCTATCAGGTTGGCGGCTTTCCGCCGGGCTGGGCCGAATGGAACGATAAATATCGCGATACGGTGCGCGAATACTGGAAAGGCGATAACGTCTCTACCGATTTCGCCGCGCGCCTGCTTGGCTCCGGCGACCTTTACGATCAGCGCGGACGCCGCCCCTGGGCCAGCGTCAACTTTATCACCGCCCATGACGGCTTTACCCTCAATGACCTGGTGTCATACAACGAAAAGCATAATGAGGCCAACGGCGAAGATAATAACGACGGCCATAACGATAACCGCTCCTGTAACTACGGCGCCGAAGGGCCAACCGACGATGAAGGCATCAACGCGGTACGTGAGCGGCAGAAGCGTAATTTCCTCGCCACTATCCTCTTTTCCCACGGCACGCCGATGCTGCTGGCGGGCGACGAGTTCGGCCGCAGCCAGATGGGCAACAACAACGGCTACTGCCAGGACAGCGAGATCTCCTGGGTACACTGGGACGATCTGCCGGAAAGCTGCGAGGCGCTGCGCGAGTTTACGCGCCAGGTCATCAAATTACGCGCCGAACAGCCGCTGCTGCGTCGGGAAAACTGGCGTGACGGCATGGATATCAAATGGTTTAACGCCGGAGGCGGTTTCCAGCAGCCGGAACAGTGGGATGAAGGCTCCACGCTCGGCGTCTATCTCGGTCGCCCGGATCTGCAGCCGGAGGAAGGGATCTGGCATGATGTGCTGATGCTGTTTAACCCGTTTGAAGGCAATGTGCCGTTCCGTATTCCGCAGTTTGGCGAAGGCGGCTGGGTGCTGGAAATCACCACCTCCGATACGGCAAAACGCGGGCTGGTGATCACCAAAGAGATGGATTTCGAACTGGAAGGACGCAGTATCGCCCTGTTCCGCCGTCCTTAAGCGCCAGGGTAGTAAAACAGCGCGCGCGCCGCGGCGTGCGCGCTCCTCGCCAGCGGCTAAGGGTGCTTATCGCTGCATAGCCGATCCCACAATTCGTTATGGGTATTGATCGCCCGCACCGTGCGCGCATCCATCACTTCCACATCGTTGCCGTGCGTATAAATCGGCTGAAACAGCGTACAGGAGGAGTCCACGCTGGCGCGATCAATCATTGACGTTGTATTTCGACCGGCGCAGCTTGTCGCGAGCAGCAGCGTCGCTGAGATTAGCATTAGACGTTTCCACATTTTTAGCCACCTTAATATTTTCCGCCTGTTTATGCGCAACGGCTTCTGCCTGACGCGTTTGCCGCTGGGCCGCCGCCACGTCCGCCTTCGCCCTCTCCTGTGTTTTACCGATCTTTTTTCCGCCGAAGTAAGAGCCGGCAAGCCCGACGATCACCGCCAGCCCGCCCACTACCCAACTCCAGCCCCCGGACAACAACGACATTATCTCGCTCATGGTCAGGCCCTCCGCTCGCGCTTTTTCTTTAAAGCGTAGGCGGCCAGCGTCGCCCTGCAAGGCTTCTGAAAATATTTTATTTGACAACCATTTAGCCGCTTCGCTTTGCCGCGTTGACGGTTAGGGTCTACCTTCAATGACATAACTTTACCAAAACAGGGATAACGCACAGGAAGTGGCTACCGCGCATGTCGTTATGAGAACACCTAATGAGCCAACACACCTGCACCATTATCTATAACGGTGAGCCGCTGCACGGCGAAGCCAATATTCCGCTGATCGATTTTCTCCAGGCGCAGGGCAAAATATTGCCGCACGTCTGCTATCACCCGGCGCTGCCTCCGCTGCAATCCTGCGACGTCTGTTGGGTTGAGCATCAGGGCGAGCTGGTACGCGGCTGTACGCTGCGCAGCGAAGAGGGGCTGACCATCTCCAGCCGTCAGCCAGAGGCGCTGGCGGCGCAGGAAGAAGGGATGGATCGCCTGCTGGCGCGCCATGAGCTTTACTGTACGCTGTGCGAACACAACACCGGCGACTGTACGCTGCATAACACCGTCGCCGATATGCATATTCCGATTCAGTACTATCCCTACCAGCGCAAGCCTTATCAGAAGGATGAAAGCAACCCCTTCTATACCTACGATCCCGATCAGTGCATTCTGTGCGGGCGCTGCGTCGAGGCGTGCCAGAACGTCGAGGTCAATGAAACGCTCTCTATCGACTACCGCGCCGATCACCCGCGCGTACTGTGGGACGGCGGCACGCAGATCGCCGGCTCCAGCTGCGTCAGCTGCGGCCACTGCGTTACCGTCTGCCCCTGCAACGCGCTGCTGGAAAAAACCATGCAGCCTGACGCCGGGCCTTTTACCGCCATGCCGGAAGATCTGAAACGGCCGATGATCGATCTGGTGAAAGCGCTGGAAAACACCATCGGCGCGCCGCCGATTACCGGCGTGTCGCTGATGGATATGGCGATGCGCCAGAAAGAGATCAAAAAAACTAAAACGGTCTGCACCTACTGCGGCGTCGGCTGCAGCTTTGAGATGTGGACGCGCGATCGGCATATTCTTAAGGTACAGCCGGTGGTCGATGCGCCGGTCAACGGCATTTCCACCTGTCTGAAAGGCAAATTCGGCTGGGATTTCGTCAACAGCCCGCAGCGCCTGACCACGCCGCTGATCCGCGAACAGGGCCGCTTCCGCCCCGCCAGCTGGGATGAGGCGCTGGATCTGGTGGCGCGGCGGCTAAAAGAGATCGCCGCGCAACACGGCGGCGACAGCATCGGTTTTATCGGCTCCAGTAAGGGCAGCAATGAAGAAGCCTACCTGACGCAAAAAATCGCCCGGCTGATTTTCGGCACCAACAACGTCGATAACTCATCGCGCTACTGTCAGAACCCGGCCACCCAGGGCCTGTTCCGCACCGTGGGCTACGGCGGCGATGCGGGCACGCTGGAAGATTTACAGCAGGCCGATCTGATCGTCATCGTCGGCAGCAACCTGGCGGAGAACCATCCGGTGATCGCCTCGCGCATCAAGGCGGCGCAGAAGCACAAGGGGCAGAAACTGCTGGTGGTCGATCCGCGCATGAACGAGATGGCGGAGCGCGCCGATCTCTGGCTGCGTATCCGCCCCGGCAGCGACAGCCTGTGGGCCTGTACTATGTCCCGCTATATGTTCGATCACGGCTACGCCGACGCCGCCTTTCTTAATGACAGGGTCAATCAGGTAGCCGCGTATCGCGCCTCGCTGGCGCCCTATAGCCTGCATTACGCCAGCGAGCGCACCGATCTCGCCGTCGGGCAGCTGATCGAGGCGGCGGAAATGATCGGCCAGGCGCAGCGCGTCTGTCTGCTCTGGGCGATGGGCATCACCCAGCACAGCCACGGCGCCGATACCAGCACCGCGCTCTCTAACCTGTTGCTGGTGACCGGCAACTATGGCCGCCCCGGCACCGGCGGCTATCCGATGCGCGGCCATAACAACGTGCAGGGCGCCAGCGATTTCGGCTGCCTGAGCAACCTCTATCCCGGCTATGAAAAAGTCACCGACGCGGCGGTACGGGAAAAATGGGCGCGCGCCTGGGGCGTTGAGCCGACGGCGCTCTCCGCTAAGGTCGGCGCCGATAACTTTATGATGGTGCAGCAGGCCCATGAAGGCTCGCTGAAGGCGATGATGATTATCGGCGAAGAAACCGCCTTCTCCGATGCCGATTCCAGCAAAGTGCATGAGGCCTTCAGCAAACTCGATTTTATGGTGGTGCAGGATATCTTTATGAGCCGCACCGCCGAATTTGCCGACGTGGTGCTGCCCGGCTGCCCCAGCGTGGAAAAAGAGGGCAGCTATGTTAACACCGAGCGCCGCATTCAGCGCTTTTATGAAGTGATGCCGCCGCTGGGCGACAGCCGCCCGGACTGGCGCATTCTGACCGAGCTGGCGGCGCGCCTCGGACATCCCTGGCCTTACCATCATCCGGGCGACATCATGGCCGAAGCGGCGAGCATCGCCACGCTTTTCGCCGGGGTCAGCTATGCGCGTCTCAGCGGCTGGCAATCGCAGCTGTGGCCGGTAAAGGCGGACGGCAGCAGCACGCCGCTGCTCTATACCGACGGCTTTAAATTCCCCGACGGCAAAGCGGTGCTGTGGCCTGTTGAGTGGCAGCCGCCGCAGGAAGAACCGGACGAACAGTACGACCTGCTGCTGAACAACGGGCGCATGCTGGAGCATTTCCAGTCTACCAACCAGAGCGGCCGCGGAGGCCGCATGTTTAATCTCTCGCCGAACTGGTTTGTTGAAATCAGCCCGCAGCTCGCCCGCGAACGCCAGCTCAGCGAAGGGGACTGGGTCAATATCGCCTCACGGCGCGGCGCGCTGCAGGTGCCGGTCACCATCACTGCGCGCGCGGCGGGGAACGTACTGTTTATCCCGATCCACCACGGCAAACCCGGTATTAACAGCCTGACCGGCGATCATCACGATCCCGACGTCAACACCCCGGCCTATAAAGAGATTGCCGTGAAGATGCAGAAACTGCCGCGTCCGCCGCAGGCGGAGGTGCTGCCGCAGCAAAACTTCCGCCACGGCAGCCGCACGCCGCTGCCGCATCTGCCTGTCGAAGAGAAGTGGCGCCAGGAAGGCTATACCCTGCCGCCGGAACATACCCAACACCCGGAGAAATTTTAATGGCTGAACGAATGAGCTACGAGGTGCCGCCGCCCAAAACCGCCCCCGACGCGCATGACGCGCTGCACGAGCTGCTGCACAGCCTGCACCGCCACGGCTTTTTACGTCTGGCCAATGATATGGTCTGCGCCAATACCCAGATTGCGAAAGTGCTGGTGGACGGGCTGAATAAGCCGGGTTCGCAAAATGCGCTGCAAAATCTGTCGGCACTGCTGATGGCGCTGGCGGATATTCCGCCGGGAGAGTTTTATAAGACGATTTCTGCCGTTAAGGCCGCGTTAAACGCGGTGAATCACCATGCGCAAACCCAGCAGCAGCAGGCGGCGCCGGGCGTCAGCGGCACCTGGAAGCTGCTGCATGATGAAGATCTCTGGCATGCGGTCATGCCGTTAGTTGCCGGGCTGAAAGCTTTTGCCGGCGCGATGGAACAGCCGGCGCCGGAGAAGCCGATTAGCGCCTTCAGCGGCAAAGACAGCCATGCCTGATGCCGGGCTGACGCTGCTGCTCTCCCGCGCTCAGTTCGCGGTAACCATCGGCCTGCATATTATTCTGGCGGGCTTCAGCTTCGGCCTGGCGCTGTGGCTGACGGTGCTGGAAGGGCTGTGGCTGCGGCGTAAAGAGCAGCGCTATCTCGACGTCTATAACTTCTGGCTGAAGATTTTTGCGCTGAACGTGGCGGTCGGCGTGGTTTCCGGCGTGGTGATGGAATTTCAGTTCGGCACCAACTGGGCGCCCTTTATTGAGCGGGTCGGCGGGCTGATCGGCCCGCTGATGTTCTACGAAGTGCTGGTCGCCTTCTTTCTGGAAGCGGGTATGGTGGGCGTGATGATGTTCGGCATGGATCGCATCGGCCCACGCCTGCATTTTATGGTAACGGCGCTGGTGGCGCTGGGCGCCCTGATTAGCGCGTTCTGGATCCTGGCCGCCAACGCCTGGATGCAGACGCCCGCCGGCTTCGTGCTGGACGCGCAGCAGCGCTTTCAGCCGCAGAGCTGGCTGGCAATAATTTTTACCCCTTCCTTTCCCTGGCGGCTGGCGCATATGACGCTGGCGATGCTGATCGGCACCGCTTTTATGGTGGCGGCGGTGGGCGCGTGGCAGCTGTTGCGTTTCGGCGATAGCGGCCGCAGCAGGCTAATGGTCTCGATGTGCCTGTGGCTGCTGCTTTTTCTGACGCCGTTGCAGGCGCTGGTGGGCGATCTGCACGGTGAAAACACGCTGCGCTACCAGCCAGCAAAAATTGCCGCCGTCGAAGGCGACTGGCAACGCCCGCCGCCGGGCCAGGGCGAGCCGCTGCGCCTGTTCGCCCTGCCCGACCAGCAGCAGCAGCGCAACCGCTGGGAGCTGGCGATTCCCGATATCGGCTCGCTCTATCTGCGCCATAACTTAAGCGGTCAGATAAAAAGCCTCAGCGAATTTCCGCCGCAGGATATCCCGCCGGTCGCGCCGCTATTTTTCGCCTTTCGCCTGATGGTCGGGCTGGGCATGTTAATGATCGCCGTCAGCCTCGCGGCGCTGGTACAGCGGCTGCGCGGGCGTCTGTGGCAAACGCGCTGGCTGTTGAAAACGCTGGTGCTGATGGGGCCGGCAGGTTTTATCGCCATGCTGGCCGGCTGGGCGGTTACCGAACTGGGCCGCCAGCCCTGGACGGTTTACGGCCTGCTGCGTACCGCCGACAGCGTCTCGCCGCTTGATGCCCGGCTGGTGATCGCCTCCGGCTGCGCCATTCTGCTGATCTACGGGCTGGTCTTTTTTATCGGCCTGCGTTACCTGCTGCGCGATGCTAACCGTGCCATGCGCGCCGGAGAAGCGGGTCCGGCGCCGGAAATGGACCCCGCAGGAGATAAATCGTGATCGCCCTGTCGCTGGCTGATATCTCTGCCGCCACGCTGGCGGTATCGCTGTTGCTGTATCTGCTGCTGGACGGCACCGATCTTGGCGTCGGCATGCTGCTGTTCTGCTTTCGCGACGCCGACTCGCGTCGCCGCCTCACCGCCACTATCCTGCCCATTTGGGACGCCAATGAAACCTGGCTGGTGCTGCTGGCGGGCGGCATGCTGGCGCTGTTTCCGCTGGCTTACAGTTCGCTGTTTAGCGCCATTTATCTGCCGCTGTTTATTATGCTGCTGGCGCTGGTGCTGCGCGCCGTGGCGCTGGAGTATCGCGGTCATGTCGCCCCGCGCTGGCATCGCACGCTGGATAATCTTCACCAGCTCAGCTCGCTGGTTGCCGCTTTTATGCAGGGCGCGCTGGCTGGTCTGGTGGTGGGTAATCAGACCCAGGCCGGACCTTTTGCCTGGCTGACGCTCTATCCGGCGCTGTGCGGCTTCGGCCTGATTGCGGCTTATCTGCTCTGCGGCTGCTGCTGGATCCAGTGGCGCGTCAGAGGGCCGGAGATACGGCTGGCGCATCATCTGGCCTGGCTGTTTCTGGTACTCAGCCTGTCGCTGCTGACGGCGATTAATTTGCTGGACAGCCGCGCTCTGCTGCAGGCCTGGCAGCGGCCGCCGGGCCGGATAGCGCTGTTGTTAATGCTGCTGACGTTGGCGGGCCTGCTGTTCGCCATGGCGCGCCGGCGCCCCGTGCTGGCGCTGATGCTGTCATTAAGTCTGATAACCTTATGTTGGGGCTTGCTGATTATCGGCCTCTACCCCTGGCTGCTGCCGGGCAGGCTGACGATTCAGCAGGCGGCAGCCGCGCCGGCGACGCAGCTGTTTCTGCTGGGCGGCTATGCGCTGATCCTGCCGGTTACCCTCGCCTATAACAGCTGGGCCTTCTGGGTATTTCGCGCCAGGGTGCGTTAGCTTTATCGAAGCTGTATGTAATATGCTGCATGTTAACGCTATGAGAGGCATAATCTTTCTTCCGTCGCTGGCGGCGGGAGAAGAATCACTGACAGCGTGGCACTAAGGCTCTGTCGTTTCAGGCAGACAGAGCTTCCCTGCCGGGATGAAAGCAACGGGCCCGCTGAAAATACTAAGGAAAAAGTATGCTGATTGGCCCATACGTTAATGGCGCGGCGATAATTATTGGCGGACTGCTCGGAGCCGTCCTGGGCCGCCATATTCCGGAGCGCGTGAAAACCGCCCTGCCGCTGACCTTTGGTCTCTGCTCCATCGGCCTGGGTATTAACCTGGTAATAAAGGTAAACGCTATGCCCGCCGTGGTGATAGCGATGGTGACTGGCGCGGTGATCGGCGAGCTGCTGTGGCTGGAACAAGGCGTCGGTAAAGCCGCAGGGTTGACGCGCGGCCTGATTAACCGCTTTCTGCCGCCGGTGAAAGGTATCGGCGCCGAGAACTTTACCGAAAATTTCGTCGCGATTCTGGTGCTGTTTTGCGCCAGCGGAACCGGTATCTTCGGGGCGATGCATGAAGGAATGACTGGCGATCCATCCATTCTGTATATCAAAACGGTGCTCGATCTGTTTACCGCTGCGGTTTTCGCCACCATGCTCGGCTATGCGGTGATCGCTATCGCCATTCCGCAGGTGTTGATTCAGGTAGGGCTGGCGATGCTGGCCGTGGTCATCTTACCGCTGATTTCGCCGGCGATGATGGGCGATTTCTCCTGTGCGGGCGGCCTGATTATGATTGCGGCCGGCCTGCGCATCTGCAACATCAGGCTGTTTCCGGTGGTAAATATGCTGCCTGGCCTGTTCCTGGTAATGCCCTTCTCTTACCTGTGGGCTATGCTGCCCGGTTAGCCGGCGCCGAAAAAACGGGCCGCGGCTGGCGGCCCGCTCAGCTTACATCGCGTAGGAGAGCAGAATCTGCGTTTTGGTATCGGTATGCTCCGAGGCCGATTCCGGCGGGTTATTATTCCAGGTGACGTTATACGCCAGCTTCAGCGCGAAGTGCGCATTGATCGCCACCTGCAGGCCGGTTTCGGAGTTAACGGTGGTGTTATCGTTGAAGCTGCTCAACACCGAGACGCCCTGAATAAATTTGGTGGTGTCGGTCAGCTGCCACTGGTAGCTCAGCGCGCCGTAGCCCAGCCCCTGGGTTTCAGAGCCGCCGTCGTGGAAGTCATCATAGCGCACGCCCGGACCCAGCTCCACGCGCAGCGAGTGCGCCGGGCCGTTCAGGATCTGGCGCCCATAACCCACCGCCAGCACATCGCGTGAATCATAACCGTTAAAGCGATCGCTGAGCCAGCTTGCCTGACCAAACAGGTAGTCGCTGGCGTTCATGTTATAGCGCGTGCGCCCGCCAATCTGGTAGGTTTCAGAAGAGCGTTCATCGTTGGATGAGGTATTAGCCGCGTTGCCCCACAAACTGTAGGCGGTATTGGGCTGATACCAGGTCATATTGGTTTGGGCGGTTAACGACGAGCTGGTGGTGTTCCCGGTTTGCGCCAGGTAGCCTGCCGCCGCATTGCCCTCAAACGGCTTTTTTGCCGTAGAAGGATCGTCCATGACGGTAAAAACGTTATTATCCGCTAAGGCCTGGTGACAAAATGCGCTGGCGGAAAGCAACAGCGCGGCAGACAGCTTATTAAGCACTTTCATTATTGTGTGATCCGTACGACAGTTTTAAAAAAGGAAGAGTCTGAAGCGTTTTACGCGCCGATCAACGTCATTTAGCGTAAATATTGTAAACAGGCGTTAAAAAGCCCTAATACCTGAGCACGCTGGTAAAAATTGCGCTTAATAGGATTATTCTGATTAACGGCGCGCATTATAAATGCGTACCAGCTTGCTTAACAGCCAGGCGGCAATAAATATTTTTATCTGGATAAATCACTCACTACACACCACCTGCTGCGTACTGTTGTCAATCCGCCCTGCGGCGCCCGCGCCCAGCCTCTTTTCCTTGCGGAGCGACGGTAAAACGCGTAACAATTTGCTGCCCGCCGTTCGCCGTAACGAGCCGGGCAAAAGTTTGCGGCTAAATAAATTTCGCCAGCTATTCGATAGCGCCGCTATTCCACGGATAGTTATAAAAGCTATTTTTCTCGCCCGCTGCGAACCGGAAACAATTTTGCCGGCCGCTTTTTTTCAGCAGATTATTCCATGCCACGCTGGAAAGAATTAGCGCCATCCAGCAACACTGGCGTGAAAATATCCCGTCCGTCCTGGATTACAAGGCGTTCAGATTCTTTATTCAGGGTGATTTCTCTGCCCGTCCAAATCAATTAGCGTAATGCGGGCGCCGGGACGGCGGCTGCCAGCAGCGCTGCCGGCACAGAAAATTTTATCGCGCCATGCACCTTATTCTCCTTATTACAGGCGAGGCGCGTTATCCATCGGCTGGATAGTTAGCGGCAGGATACGATGATAAACAATGACATTAACAAGGCAGTTTTACGGGCGATTCGCCCCTTTCGCCTGCATGGTCTAAGCTAAAAATGCTTTCGGGAACAAGGAGGTGGATCTGCACGCTGCTGTCGTAGCCCGCAATGCGGCTGTCTCTGCCTTAGCGCGCAGAGGCTGGTACGGCGGCGCAAGCGTTATCAGGCAGTTACAGCAACTTTGTCCCTGAAAACAGTTCCAGCCTGTGCGCTCGCGCTGATTTTGTGTGAAATTTGCGCGTTACAATGATCATTACGCAGCGAAAATGAGGATAACCCCATGTGGTCAGCCATAAGTCGTCTGTTGAGTGAGCAGTTAGGCAACGCAGAAATCAGCCAGCGCACCGAGCTGCCGGGCGGCGAAGTCCACGCCGCCTGGCGTCTGCGCTACGGCGAGCAGTGGATATTTGTGAAAAGCAACGGCCCGGAAATGCTGCCGGCCTTTACCGCGGAAGCGGATCAGCTGGCGTTGCTGGCGCGCAGCCAGACGGTGCGGGTGCCGCAGGTCTACGGCATCGGCAGCGATCGCGATTACAGCTTTCTGCTGCTGGAATATATCCCCGCCCAGCCGCTGGATGCGCCGGGCGCCCGGCTGTTAGGCCAGCAGCTGGCGCGCCTGCATCAGTGGAGCGAGCAGCCTCAGTTCGGCCTCGATTTTGATAACAATATTACCACCATGCCGCAGCCTAACAGCTGGCGCCGCCGCTGGTCGCGCTTCTTTTCCGAGCAGCGCATCGGCTGGCAGTTACAGCTGGCGGAGGAAAAAGGCATTCGCTACGGCAATAGCGACCTGATTATCGACTGCGTACAGCGCGCGCTTGCCAGCCATCATCCGCAGCCTTCGCTGCTGCACGGCGATCTCTGGCCAGGCAACTGCGCGGGCAGCGACAGCGGGCCGTGGATCTACGATCCCGCCTGCTACTGGGGCGATCGCGAGTGCGATTTAGCGATGCTGCCGCGCTTCCCTGCGCTGCCGGAGAAAATTCTGGAGGGTTATCAGTCGGTATGGCCGCTGCCTGCCGGCTTCGACCAGCGTCAGCCAGTCTATCAGCTTTACTACCTGCTCAATCGCGCCAACGTTTTTGGCGGCAGCTGGCTGCAGGAGGCGCAGCGGGCGGTGGAGTTGCTGCTGGAGCTGGATGATGCCCGGCAGCATCGGGCCTGAATTTCAGGCCCGACTGGCGCTAGCGGATCAGGCCCAGCAGCGACAGCAAGAAATAACCGGCAACGGCAATAATAACCGGTAGTACATAAAGCGGGAAAATCTGCAGGAAGATCGTATGCCGCGGCACCACGATCTTCTCTTCAAGCTGCTGCCGGCTGCGTCCTTCCTCGCCTTTCGCCTGCTCAAGGATCAGCATATCCTCCACGCCCTCTTTCAGATGGCGTGACTGCCGCCACATCCGCGCCCCGGACGCCTGCAGCGCCAGGCCGACGAAAATCAGAAGGTAAATCAGCCAGAAACCAATATTGCTGCCGCCGTTAAAATCGGGCACCGGCGAATTACGCCAGAAAAAACCGAGAAAAGATGTATTAAAGCGGATCATATCAATCATCACATGCATAAAATCGAGCAGAACGGCGTCAATACCGGGCCGCTTCTCGCTGTGTCGAAAAATAAATCCCAGCAGCGAAATCAGCGTTGAAATCAGCGCCGGGATAAAAATAATCCAGCCAGCCACGCGTTTAATGATGGCAACACGGCCAGCCTGTTGATAAGTCATGGGTTCTCCTTGCACCTGTTGTCTGGCTGTAAGTCTACCTGCTGTCAGGGAAATCTGCCTGGAAAAAAGCGCCAGCAATAGCTTTTATCCTGTCAGGACATGGGTAGCCATTCTCCCGCTTCATGCTATGGTGAAACAAACTGACAAACCGGAGTTTTGTATGACCTATACCCGCCCTGTACTGGCCGCAATATTTGATATGGATGGACTGCTGATCGATTCTGAACCCTTATGGGATCGGGCCGAGCTGGATGTTTTCGCCACGCTGGACGTAGATCTCTCACGGCGCAGCGAGCTGCCCGATACGCTGGGCATGCGTATCGATCAGGTAGTGCGCATGTGGTATGAAACGCTGCCGTGGAACGGTCCCAGCCAGCAGGAAGTTACCGAGCGCATTATCGCCCGCGCGATTAACCTGGTGGAGGAGAAAAAGCCGCTGCTGCCGGGCGTAGAGCAGGCGCTGCAGCTCTGTCATGCCCAGGGTTTAAAGGTCGGGCTTGCCTCCGCCTCGCCGCTGCATATGCTGGAGAAGGTGCTGGCGATGTTTAACCTGCGCGACTATTTTGAAGTGCTGGTTTCCGCCGAGGCGCTGCCGTGGAGCAAACCTCATCCGCAGGTTTATCTTGATGCCGCCGCGCGGCTCGGCGTCGATGCGCTTAACTGCGTGACGCTGGAGGACTCATTTAACGGTATGATCGCCACCAAAGCGGCCCGGATGCGCTCAATAGTGGTGCCGGCGCCGGAGTATCGCGACGATCCCCGCTGGGCGCTGGCGGATGTTAAGCTGGATTCGCTGCTGGCGCTGACGCCGCAGCATCTGAAAGGCTACTAAGCGCGGCCCGCTGCATCAGCGCAGCGGGCTTGCCGCCGCGCATCTTTTATGCCCGATACGGTTTACATGCGTCGTCGGGCTGTTTCAGCGCTACGAAAAGCGAACTATTTTTCTGACAAACTTGATCTGACGTGCAGAATAAATAAAACGCCATTTCATTTTTATTGAATTCGATTTCCGTCAGGCCTATGATGTTTCTCACGATCCAGGTGAGCCATCACCCTATGTTTTTAACGACCAAGAGGCATCGACATGCAAGTTCGTCAGAGCATCCATAGCGACCACGCCCGTCAGCTGGACACGGCTGGTTTACGGCGCGAATTCCTCATCGAAAAAATTTTTGATGCTGATAATTACACCATGACCTACAGCCACATTGACCGCGTTATCGTCGGCGGCGTTATGCCAGTCCATAACAGCGTGACCATCGGCAGCGAAGTGGGCAAACAGCTGGGCGTAAGCTACTTCCTGGAGCGTCGCGAGCTGGGCGTGATTAATATCGGCGGTCCGGGCATTATCGAAGTTGACGGTAAAGCCTGGGAAATCGGCAACGAAGAAGCGCTGTACGTAGGTATGGGCGCGCAGTCAGTGGTGTTTAAAAGCGTTGACGCCGGCAAACCGGCCAAGTTCTACTACAACAGCGCCCCGGCCCACACGCGCTATCCTGACAAAAAAATCACCCCGGCTGACGCCTCGCCAACCACTCTCGGCGACGCTTCCACCAGCAACCGCCGCACCATCAACAAATATATCGTGCCGGACGTGCTGCCTACCTGTCAGCTGACCATGGGCCTGACCAAGCTGGAAGAAGGCAGCCTGTGGAACACCATGCCTTGCCACACCCACGAACGCCGTATGGAAGTTTACTTCTATTTCGATATGGATGAAGAAACCGCCGTATTCCACATGATGGGACAGCCGCAGGAGACGCGTCACCTGCTGGTGCATAACGAACAGGCCATTCTTTCGCCAAGCTGGTCAATCCATGCCGGCGTTGGCACCAAACGTTATACTTTTATCTGGGGCATGATGGGTGAAAACCAGGTGTTCGATGATATGGACCATGTAAAAGTCAGCGAACTGCGCTAACGTCGAAAGAAGGAAGCGAATTAATGATCCTTAATGCATTTAATCTGCAGGGCAAAGTTGCGCTGATTACCGGCTGCAATACCGGTCTGGGCCAGGGCATGGCCGTTGGTCTGGCGCAGGCGGGCTGCGATGTGGTTGGCGTCAACCGCTCCGGCGCGCGTGATACCCCTGCTCTGGTTGAAGCTGCGGGCCGTCGCTTCGTCAATATTGATGCCGATTTAATGGACAGCAGCGCAATTCCACAGGTAGTGGAAAAAGCGGTAGCCGCCTTTGGCCGTATCGATATTCTGATCAACAACGCCGGTATTATCCGCCGCCAGGACGCGATTGAATTCAGCGAACAAAACTGGGACGACGTAATGAATGTCAACAGCAAGACGGTATTCTTTATGTCGCAGGCGGTAGCGCGTCAGTTTATCAGCCAGGGCGGCGGCGGTAAGATCATTAATATCGCTTCGATGCTTTCCTTCCAGGGCGGTATCCGCGTTCCCTCCTACACCGCATCGAAAAGCGCGGTGATGGGACTGACGCGCCTGATGGCGAACGAATGGGCGGCGCACAACATTAATGTGAACGCCATCGCGCCGGGTTATATGGCGACCAACAACACAGAACAGCTGCGTAACGATGAAGATCGCAGTCAGGAAATTCTGAGCCGTATTCCTGCCGGGCGCTGGGGCGTGCCGCAGGATCTGATGGGGCCGATAGTTTTCCTCGCCTCATCCGCTTCTGATTATGTAAACGGCTATACGCTGGCGGTCGACGGCGGCTGGCTCGCACGTTAACCCTTACCGGACGGGGCTTTGCTCCGTCCGACATTCACTTCTGGTTACAACGTCACAACTTCCCTTCTACTGGATAAATCCCCTATACTGGATACATTGACAGTTATTTTCCAGGTTATTTCCATGACGGCCGAAGGCCACGTTATTTTCGCCATTGCCAGCGCCATCTTTGCCAAACGCGCCGGGCTGACGCCTGAGCTGGCCAACGGCGACTGGTGGCATATTATTCCGGCGGTGCTGCTGACCTGCCTGCTGCCCGATATCGATCATCCCCGCTCCACGCTCGGCCAGCGCTTTCGCTGGATATCGCAGCCCGTGGCGCGGGCGTTCGGCCATCGCGGATTTACCCACAGCCTGCTGGCGGTACTGGGCGGCGTGGCGCTGCTGCAGTTTAATCTGCCGCGCGACTGGCCGGTGCCCGCCGACGCCCTGCACGGTATGGTGCTGGGCTATCTCAGCCATATCGCGGCGGATATGCTGACGCCCGCCGGCGTGCCGCTGCTCTGGCCCTGCCGCTGGCGCTTCCGCTTACCGCTGCTGAATACCCGTTCCGGCAATCAGCTGGAGCGTATTTTTTGTCTGGCGCTGGTGGCGGGCGCGCTCTGGTTTCCGCCGGGCATGCCGCATTTCGGCGCCGATGGCTGGCCGGCTAAAGTGTTGAATAACGTTCAGTTTGGCATAAACAGCTTAATTAATCGCCAGCTGGATTAGTTTTTATACTAAAAAAGCGAAAAAGTTATAAACCATTCCATTCGGTTCTAATTGCTGTCGGGACGAGCTGTTACCATGCGGCCAACCGCGCTATTTCGGCGCCAGAAATTATCTTCTTCCTGCCTTACCGCCACGTTTATCCGTGCCATAAGGCAATCTCATGGAGAAAAAGGATGACTGTCCCGCTTATTCTCAATATCCTGGTGTTTATCGTGCTGCTGGTCTTGCTATCCCGCCTGGGGCGCAACGGCTGGAGCCTGTCGAAAAAAGTACTGGCAGGCCTGGTGATGGGCGTCCTGTTCGGCCTGGCGTTACAGCTGATCTATGGCGACAGCGCGCCGGTGCTGAAAGAGTCTGTCGCCTGGTTTAACGTAGTCGGCAACGGCTATGTGCAGCTGCTGCAAATGATCGTCATGCCGCTGGTATTCGCCTCGATACTTAGCGCCGTCGCGCGTTTGCATAACGCCTCTTCACTGGGAAAAATCAGCGTGCTGACCATCGGCGTGCTGCTGTTTACTACCGCCATCGCCGCGCTGGTGGGGGTTTTTGTTACCACCCTGTTTGGCCTCAGCGCCGAAGGCCTGGTGCAGGGCGCGCAGGAAACCGCCCGCCTCTCCGCTATTCAGTCTAACTATGCGGGTAAAGTCGCCGATCTCAGCGCGCCGCAGATGCTGCTGTCGTTTATTCCGAAAAATCCGTTTGCCGATCTGGCCGGCGCTAACCCCACCTCGATTATCAGCGTGGTGATTTTCGCCGCTTTCCTCGGCGTGGCGGCGCTGCAGCTGCTGAAAGACGATCGGGAAAAAGGCGAGCGCGCGCTGAAGGCGATTGAAGTTTTACAGCTGTGGGTGATGAAGCTGGTGCGCCTGATCATGAAGCTGACGCCGTACGGCGTGCTGGCGCTGATGACCAAAGTGGTGGCCGGCTCTAATCTGCAGGACATCATCAAACTCGGCAGTTTTGTGGTCGCCTCCTATCTCGGCCTGGCGATTATGTTTGCCGTGCACGCCCTGCTGCTGTCGGTAAACGGCGTTAATCCGATGCGCTTTTTCCGCAAGGTCTGGCCGGTGCTCACCTTCGCCTTTACCAGCCGCTCCAGCGC
This sequence comes from Mixta tenebrionis, assembly GCF_006517625.1. Classification (GTDB taxonomy): domain Bacteria; phylum Pseudomonadota; class Gammaproteobacteria; order Enterobacterales; family Enterobacteriaceae; genus Mixta; species Mixta tenebrionis. Next base: position 179,054 of record NZ_VHQI01000001.1, read on the forward strand.
CGCCAGCATTCCGCTCAACGTGGAAGCGCAGACTCAGCGTCTGGGCGTGCCGGAATCGATCGCCAGCTTCTCCGCCTCGTTTGGCGCCACCATTGGTCAGAACGGCTGTGCCGGCCTCTACCCGACCATGCTGGCGGTAATGGTAGCGCCGACAATGGGCATCAACCCGCTCGATCCAGTATGGATCGCCACGCTGGTAGGCATTGTTACCCTTAGCTCCGCCGGGGTTGCGGGCGTTGGCGGCGGCGCCACCTTCGCCGCGCTGATCGTGCTGCCGGCGATGGGCCTGCCGGTGACGCTGGTAGCGCTGCTGATCTCTATCGAGCCGCTGATTGATATGGGCCGTACCGCGCTGAACGTCAACGGCTCTATGACCGCCGGTACGCTCACCAGCCACTGGATGAGACAGACCGATAAACGCTTGTTCAACAGCGATGAGCACCGGGAACTGGCGCACCGCTGACAGACTCAGGGCCGGATAGCCGGCCCTTTTTTATTGTCCTCGTCCTCCCGCCCCTCTCCGCCTTCCGCCCGCCCGCCATAACACAAATCCCCGGAAAATCCAGGCGTAGCTATAACGCTGTTCTATAGTTAATGGAGTCTTGCACGACATCAACAGGAGCGATGCCAATGTCGAAAGAAACCGATAATAAGGAACTGAGCCACAGCGCACCGGCTACTGGTCCTGAATCCGCTAAGCCCGGCCTTGATTCACTGGCGCCAGAGGATGGTTCACATAAACCTGCAGCCGAACCCACTCCGCCCGGCAAACAGCCCACCGCCCCCGGCAGCCTGAAATCGCCTGCTACGCGCAACGCCAAGCTCGATCAGCTGGACGCGCACCGTAAAGGCGGCGAAAACTTTCCGCTCACCACCAATCAGGGAACGCGTATCGCCAACGATCAAAACTCCCTGAAGGCGGGCACGCGCGGCCCGACGCTGCTGGAAGATTTTATTATGCGTGAGAAGATCACGCATTTTGACCATGAGCGCATCCCGGAACGCATCGTTCATGCGCGCGGTTCGGCGGCGCACGGCTATTTCCAGCCCTACCGCGCCATGAGCGAGGTGACCAAAGCCGATTTTCTCAGCGATCCTGAGCGGGTGACGCCGGTATTCGTGCGCTTCTCCACGGTACAGGGCGGCGCAGGCTCGGCGGATACCGTGCGCGATATTCGCGGCTTCGCCACTAAATTTTATACTGCGGAAGGCGTCTTCGATCTGGTGGGTAATAACACCCCGGTGTTCTTTATTCAGGATGCGCATAAGTTTCCCGATTTCGTCCATGCGGTAAAACCGGAACCGCATAACGAGATCCCGCAGGGCCAGAGCGCTCATGATACCTTCTGGGACTATGTCTCGCTGCAGCCGGAAACGCTGCATAACGTCATGTGGGCGATGTCCGATCGCGGCATCCCGCGCAGCTACCGCACGATGGAAGGTTTCGGCATTCATACCTTCCGTATGATTAACGCCGCAGGTAAAGCCACCTTTGTTCGCTTCCACTGGAAGCCGGTAGCGGGCAAAGCCTCGCTGCTGTGGGATGAGGCGCAGAAGCTGACCGGGCGCGATCCCGATTTCCACCGGCGCGATCTCTGGGAAGCGATTGAAGCGGGCGACTTCCCGGAATATGAGCTGGGCGTGCAGCTGATCCCGGAAGAGGATGAATTTAAATTCGATTTCGATCTGCTGGACGCTACCAAGCTAATTCCGGAAGAGCTGGTGCCGGTAGAGCTGATCGGTAAGATGGTGCTCAACCGCAACCCGGATAACTTCTTCGCCGAAACCGAGCAGGTCGCCTTCCATCCGGGTCATATTGTGCCAGGGCTTGATTTCACCAACGATCCGCTGCTGCAGGGGCGGCTGTTCTCCTATACCGATACGCAGATCAGCCGTCTCGGCGGCCCCAACTTCCATGAAATTCCCATCAACCGCCCCGTCTGCCCTTACCACAATTATCAGCGTCAGGGCATGCACCGCATGGATATCGATACCAATCCGGCTAACTATGAGCCGAACTCCATTAACGATAACTGGCCGCGTGAAACGCCGCCGCAGCCGCGACGCGGCGGTTTTGAAAGCTATCAGGAGCGTATCGAAGGCCACAAGGTGCGCGAGCGCAGCCCTTCGTTCGGCGAATACTATTCTCAGCCGCGGCTGTTCTGGCTGAGCCAGACGCCGGTAGAGCAGCAGCATATTATCGAAGCCTTCTCTTTTGAGCTGAGTAAAGTGGCGCGCGCCTATATCCGCGAGCGCGTTGTCGATCATCTGTTGCATATCGACGTCTCGCTGGCGCACGGCGTGGCGCAGAATCTGGGGATCGCGCTGTCCGATGAGAAGCTGCATACCGCGCCGCCGAAAGACGTTAACGGCCTGCGTAAGGATGCCAGCCTCAGCCTCTATGCGGTTTCCAGCGGCAATATTAAAGGCCGTCAGGTGGCGCTGCTGCTGAGCGACGGCGTGAAGGCCGCCGACGTGCTGGCGATTTTACAGGAGCTGAAAGCACACGGCGTACATGCCAAACTGCTGGCGGCGCATATGGGCCAGGTGCGCGCCGACGACGGTTCAACGCTGCCGATTGACGGCACCTTTAGCGGCCTGCCGTCGGTGACGGTGGATGCGGTTATCGTCCCGGACGGCAATATCGACGCCCTGCTGCTGAGCGGCGACGCCCGCTACTATTTGCTGGAAGCCTATAAGCACCTGAAGGTCATCGCCCTGAGCGGCGAGGCGCGGCGCTTTAAGGCGCAGTTCGGCCTCGGCGATGATGAGCCGGAAGAGGGGCTGGTAGAGGACGTGAAGGCGGAAGGCGTGCTGATGAGCGAGTTTATCTCCTTCCTCGGCGCGCACCGTATCTGGTCACGCAGTCAAAAGGCGCTTAGCGTACCGGCCTGACAGCCATCGCGCCGGCAACATATACCGCGCTCCGCATCGCCAGATGCGGGGCTTTTTTTTGGCGGTCGGAAACTCATCGCCCCGGCGGCGCGTCGGGCAACAGCCGTGCACAACGTTAGCGCAGGCGCTCAGGGAAACGGCGAGGGGGAGTAAAGTATCGGGCGGGCGGCTAAAAGATAAAACAGAGGGGCAGCCCGCTTTCAGGCTGCCCCGGCAATAGCGTCGCAGCGATTACTGATTCGCCTGCGGGTCGGTATCGTACTCTTTACAGCTCTGGAAGCCGTAGTTCATCACGCGGCCGGTATCGCTGTAGCTAACGAAATAGGTTTGCGGTTTACCGTCACGTTCGCCCAGCACATAGGTCTGGCAGGTGCCGCGCGCGTGAACCATGGTAATTTCCGTTGAGGCCGGGCCAGCGATCTGACGTACCTGCTCGCGGGTCATTCCCTTTTTCACATCCTTAACAACCGGCTGGGTCACGTAGCTTTCAGCACGATCGTAAGCGCTACAGCCGGATAACACGGCCAGAGCCACAGCAGCACCAATGAATCCTGTGAATTTTTTCATTTTGTTGTTCCTCATTTATTGTCCATGTCAGCTAAGCGTGGAACATAAATGCTGATTTATCAAATTTATGCCCCGCTTTTCTGTTTTTTGCATCCATGCGCTGCCGCTTCGTCGTCAGAGCGCACATTTTTCCGGTAAGCAACGGCCAAAAAGCATAGGGCGAGAATCTATATCTCCGTATAATCCGCCCCTGCTCCGCCGGCGCTGACGCCAGTCTGAAGAAATCAGCGGCGGATCATACCATCGTTTATGATTTCTGACAGGGAGAGAAAAGAAAATGAGTTCAACTCATCATAACCGTATCGGTTATGCCATCAGCCTGGGACTTCTGGCGGCGCTGGGGCCGCTCTGTATCGACTTTTATCTGCCGGCGCTGCCTGCACTGGCCGCTGATTTACAGACGCCGACGGCTACCGCGCAGCTCAGCCTGACTGCCGGCCTGCTGGGGCTGGGCGCCGGACAGCTTATTTTCGGTCCGCTGAGCGATAAAATGGGCCGTATGCGCCCGCTGGCGCTGTCGCTGGTGCTGCTGTTTATCGCCTCCGTCGGCTGCGCGCTGGCGCAAAATATCAACCAGCTGCTGCTGGCGCGCCTGTTGGCCGGGCTGGCCGGCGCCGGCGGCGCGGTGCTGTCGCGCGCCATCGCGCGTGATATGTACAGCGGTCATGACCTGACCCGCTTTTTCGCCATGCTGATGCTGGTCAACGGCCTGGCGCCGATCGCTGCGCCGGTGCTGGGCGGCGCGCTGATGGCGTTCCTCGACTGGCGCGGGCTGTTTATAGTGCTGGCGCTGGTCGCCCTGCTGCTGCTGGTTATGACGCGCTGTAAACTGACGGAAACGCTGCCGGCGGCGCAGCGCAGTCAGGGCTCGGTTCTTTCCGCCTGGGCGGCGCTGGGCCAGGTGATAACCCATCGTCCCTTTATGGGGTTCTGCCTGACGCAGGGCTTTATGATGGCCGGCATGTTCGCCTATATCGGCGCCTCGCCTTTTGTCCTGCAGCAGATTTATCACCTGTCGCCGCAGGCGTTTAGCTTCTGCTTCGCGGTTAACGGGCTGGGGCTGATTATCGCTTCGCAGGCCAGCGCGCGCCTTTGCCCGCTGTGGGGAGAGTATCGCGTGCTGAAAGGCGGGCTGGCGCTGGCGTTTATCGCCGCCGGCACGCTGCTGCTGGCTGGCTTTGCCGGCGCGGCGCTGCCGCTGGTGCTGATCGCCCTCTTTTTTACCGTCGCCAGCAACGGGGTAATCGCCGTCACCGCCGGCTCGCTGGCGATGCAGAGCCAGGGCAAACGCGCAGGCAGCGCCTCAGGGCTGCTGGGCGTCACCATGTTTACCCTTGGCGCCGTCAGCGTCCCGATCAGCGGTGCGGGCGGCACCTCGGTACTGACCATGACGCTAACCATTTTCGGCTGCTATCTGCTGGCGATCGTGATGTTCCTTGTGCTGACCCAACAACCTCAGAACGACTAATTTTAGCGCGCCTGGCAACGGGTCAGGCGTAAAGCGGCTTGTCGTTTTGCCGGATGCACGTTAGCTTTACTGAACAGAGATCGATAACAAGCTATCAGGCCACTGATTTGAGGAGAGGTTTATGTCACTGCAGCAGGAAATAATTGCGGCGCTGGGGGTAAAGCCCACCATTGATGCTCAGGAAGAGATCCGCACCAGCGTTGAATTTCTGAAATCCTATCTGAAAACCTACCCCTTTATAAAAACCCTGGTGCTCGGCATCAGCGGCGGCCAGGATTCAACCCTGTGCGGTAAGCTGAGCCAGCTGGCGATAAGCGAGCTGCGTGAGGAAACCGGCGATAAACAGTATCAGTTTATCGCCGTGCGCCTGCCCTACGGCGTACAGGCGGATGAGAAAGATTGCCAGGACGCGCTCGACTTTATCCAGCCCGATCGCGTGCTGGTGGTCAATATCAAAGAGGCGGTGCAGGCCAGCGAGCGCGCGCTGAAGGCGGCGGGCATCGAAATTTCCGATTTTGTACGCGGCAACGAGAAAGCGCGCGAGCGCATGAAGGCGCAGTACAGCATTGCCGGGATGACCAAAGGCCTGGTGGTGGGCACCGACCACGCGGCGGAAGCGGTGACCGGTTTCTATACTAAATATGGCGACGGCGGCAGCGACATTAACCCGATTCATCGTCTGAATAAAGGCCAGGGGAAAATGTTGCTGAAAGCGCTCGGCTGTCCGCAGCACCTCTACCTGAAACATCCTACCGCCGATCTGGAAGACGATCGCCCCGGCCTGCAGGATGAAGTGGCGCTGGGCGTCTCCTATGGCCAGATCGATGCCTATCTTGAAGGGCAGCAGATCGAGGAATCCGCAGCGAAAACTATCGAAGGCTGGTATCAAAAAACCGAGCACAAGCGCCGCCTGCCGGTTACCGTTTTCGACGATTACTGGAAGAAATAACCTTTCTCCGGGCGGGCCGCCGGCCCGCCTGCTATCGCCGCCCTGCCGCGGCGCTTTTACCTGCGCAGCTTATCCGCCGCAATTGAAATAATCCTTTTCTGATCAACTAACTGCCGCCGTCACGCGTCGCGTTCGCTGGGATTCGCCGCTATTTCAGCCGGAGACGCATTTTTCCGCGCCGCTTTTTTGCACTGTTCAAGTCCTGTCCTCGCTGATAAACTGGATATGCAACCAGTAACCGGAGTCACCTGTGGTAAGACGTGCCGCCAGCCATCGCCTGCAATTCGAACCCGCGGCGATCTATGAATATCCTGAACACCTGCGCGCTTTTTTAGCCGATATCCCTAACCTGCCCGGCGTCTATATTTTTCACGGCGACAGCGAGGTGATGCCGCTCTATATCGGCAAAAGCATCAGCCTGCGTACGCGCGTTATGTCCCATTTCCGCACGCCGGAAGAGGCGAAAATGCTGCGCCTGACGCGCCGCATTAGCTGGATCACTACCGCAGGCGAGCTGGGCGCGCTGCTGCTGGAAGCGCAGATGATCAAAAACCAGCAGCCGCTGTTTAACAAGCGCCTGCGGCGTAACCGCCAGCTCTGCTCGCTGCAGTGGGACGGCATTAATCGCCCGGAAGTGGTTTACGCGCGCGATCTCGATTTCTCCGCCTCGCCGAATCTGTTCGGACTTTACGCCAGCCGACGCGCGGCGCTGGAAACGCTGAGGAAAATCGCTGACGAGCATCAACTCTGCTATGGTCTGCTGGGGCTGGAAGGCCACAGCCGCAACCGCGCCTGCTTTCGCGCCAGCCTGGGGCGCTGCGCCGGAGCCTGCTGCGGCAAAGAACCGGTTAGCGCGCACCACGCCCGTCTGCTGCAGGCGCTGGAAAAAGTGCGCGTCATCTGCTGGCCGTGGCCGGGCGCGGTAGCGCTGGTCGAGGAGGGACCGCAGGAAACGCAGATGCATATTATCCATAACTGGTTCTATCTCGGTTCCGTCAGCCGTCTTGACGAGGCGAAAGGGCTGACCAGCCCGCCGCAAGGCTTTGATAACGATGGCTATAAGTATCTTTGCCGTCCGCTGCTGAGCGGCAAGTATCCCATTATTCCACTCTAATCCCGTTGCCGCTTCGCTTCGCGCCATCAGCGATCCGCGTCTACCTTTTATCTGGTTGTGTCGCAGTTTGTTGGGCACTTTATTGATGAAAGGAGAAAGCATGTCTCAACATGATCACAGTGGATTTTCGCGCCGCCAGCTAGTTGGCGGCCTGATGGGCAGCATGGCGACGGCAGGCAGCGCCAACGCCGCCGGAAACGGCAGCGGAGCGCAAGACCAGAACGCCGCGCCGCCGCTTACCGGCAAAGACCCGCGCGACGCCTACCCCAAACCCCCTTTTGAACGTCAGCCGCAGGATCCGCCAGGCTTAGCCAGCAAGATGGTGCCGCGCCCCGATCACGGTGAAGAGAGCTATCGCGGCAGCGGGCGCCTCGCCGGGCGCAAGGCGCTGATTACCGGCGGCGATTCCGGCATCGGGCGCGCCGTGGCTATCGCCTACGCGCGTGAAGGCGCCGACGTGGCGATTAACTATCTGCCGGAAGAGGAATCTGACGCGCAGGAGGTCATCGCGCTAATCCAGCAGGCCGGACGTAAGGCGGTAGCGATTCCGGGCGATATTACCGATGAAGCGTTCTGCCAGCAGCTGGTTAACGAGGCGGCGACGCAGCTGGGCGGGCTGGATATTCTGGTGAATAACGCCGGACGCCAGCAGTATGTGGAATCGATTACCGATCTCACTACCGAATCCTTCGATAAAACCTTTAAAACTAACGTCTACGCCATGTTCTGGATTACCAAAGCGGCGATGGCGCATCTGAAGCCGGGCGCGGCAATCGTCAATACCACCTCGGTACAGGCGGGCAAGCCCAGCGCGATTCTGCTCGATTATGCCCAGACCAAGGCGGCGATAGTGGCCTTTACCAAAGGGCTGGCTAAGCAGCTGGCGGAAAAAGGCATTCGGGTAAATGCGGTAGCGCCGGGACCATACTGGACGCCGTTGCAGTCCAGCGGCGGTCAGCCGATGGAGAAAGTGATGAAGTTCGGCGAGGAAGCGCCGTTTGGCCGTCCGGGTCAGCCTGCGGAGATCGCTCCGCTCTACGTAACCCTGGCCTCGGCGGAAAGCAGCTTTACCTCCGGCCAGATCTGGTGTTCAGACGGCGGCACCGGCACCTTCTGATAAAAAACCGCCGACGCTGCCCACGGCCAAAAGGCGATGTGGACAGCGTCGGCGGTCTCATTCTTCCGCGCGACGATTACTCGGCGGCAGGCGGAGGCGTCATTTTACCATCGTGACGCGGCTTTTCAGTCAGACGCTTTTCAAAGTTGGCGTTGTACTGCTTTTTCTGCTCCGGCGTCAGGACGTTATACAGTTTGTTCTGCGTTTCCATCATTGCCAGCGCGTTATCTTTGGCGTTAGCGGTCATTTTCTCCGCCTGGGCTTCCGCTTTGCTGCGGTCGAAGCTGTCAGCGGCGATAATCGCGTGGTTAGCGCGGCGCTCTTCCAGCGACGGGCGCTTCATATCTTTACGGGCATCTTTCATGATGTCGCGCATCTGCTGTTTCTGTGCATCGGTCAGGTTGAGATTTTTATACATACCCATCATCGGACCGTGCTCCATTGGACCTCTGTGATGCATCGGCTGGGCGTTGCCTGCCGGCGGCGCGGTAGTCTCTGCCGCATGGGCGATGCCTGCTGCGCCAAAAGCCAGTGAAGCCGCTACAAAAAGAGATGTCAGTTTACGCATAATATTGTCCTTACTTATCAGTTTTATGACGACAGCCTGTGTCGCTGCTACGAAATCCAGTCTACGACACGGAACGTCAAGTACTCAGGTCATGAGTAAAGCCCTGAAAGCATAGAAGATAAAAATACAGCAATCCTGGAGAGAATAAGAAGATTAGCGCAAGGAATTGCAAATAAATATGACGACAGGCGGAAAACGGCGGGAATTATGGAGAAGTGTAACCGTTGCGACAGGCCAGAGAAAAGAAAAAGTTAGCCGCACGTCGGCGCAGCCGCTATCAACGCGACAAAAGGCGCGCCGCGCCTGCTGCGCAGCGACAGGCTGAGCGCTGGCCGTATTCGCTGTTTAGCTGTTTAGCTGTTTAGCTGTTTAGCTGTTTAGCTGTTTAGCTGTTTAGCTGTTTAGCGCGGCATTATGCGCGTTATCCTCCACCAGCATCAGCCCGGCGCGCAGCCCGGTCGCGACGTTGGGATTAGGAAACAGCACATATTCGCGCGCCTGCTGCACGAAGTAGCGCGTTTCGCCATCCTCCGCCAGCAGCGTTCCCTGCGGAAAGGCAGTAAAATTCAGCGTCTCCGGGCCCATATGCAGCGCAAAGCGATCGCTGCTGCGCGTAATCTGCTGCGCCACCCGATAGCGGCGCGGCGCCGCTTTCACCTGCGGCAGCGGCGCGCCGAACAGCAGCGCGGCCAGCGCCTGCCGCGCGGCGGCAAACTGCGTCAGATCGTTCTGCCCGAACGGCAGCGCCTTACCCAGCTCCAGCGTACAGCTGGCCGCCTGGAAATGTTCACAGCTGAAATGGCTGAAGGTGCCGCCCGGCGCCCGATGAAACACCAGCGCCTCCATGCCCGCCGCCGCCAGCCACTGGATAAAATCCTGCGGCCAGGGACGCGGGCTGAACGGCAGTACGCCAAAGCGCGTATGGTAAGAGCCGCGGATCGCAGTATGCAGATCGAGATGCCAGCGCACCTCCTGATGACTTCCCGCCTGCCAGAAGGTTTCCAGCGCCTGCTCCAGACGCCAGGCGCGCTGCGCCTCCGGGCATTCGTCAAATTGCTGCCAGCGCCCGCCGAACAGCCGATTCAGGTCACAGCGCAGGTAACGCTTTCCGGCACGCAGCGCCGGCGGGTTGCCCAACAGTACCAGCAGCCGCACCGCCAGCCGCTCCTCGCCGCGCAATAATTTACCAAGCAGCGCGTTAAGGATTTCCACCGGCGCGGTTTCATTGCCGTGAATACCGGCGGAAATCGCCACCGCCTGCTGCGTCGGCGCCAGCGGCGTCAGTTCAAGCACGCCTTCATCCAGCCACTGCCAGCGCAGATGCGCCTGCCTACCACTGGTAACGGTCGGCGCATGACCGGACAGCGTTTGTTGTAACAAATCCTGCATGCCATCTCCTGTAGCGCGTAAAAGCGGCGACGGGCAATCACCGGCCGCCGCCTCAGGTTATTCCTGCTGGAATGGGTAAACGTTCCCCAGATCCAGCAAACGCGTCAGCTCATCCAGCGCCTCGCGGCCCTCCGTCAGCAATTGCGGATCGGCCAGATCGGCCTGGGTAAGACAATCGCGGTAGTGACGATCTACCCATTGGTTCAGGGTAGCAAACAGACGGTCGTTCATCATTACCGCCGGATTCACCGCCTGCTGTTCGGCCGCGTTCAGCGCCACGCGCAGACGCAGGCAGGCCGGGCCGCCGCCGTTGTTCATACTTTCGCGCAGATCGAACACCATCAGCTCACGAATCGGCCCGCCGCTCTCCACCAGCTCAGAGAGATAACGCCAGACGCCGGCATGCTGACGCGCCTCCTGCGGCAGCACCAGCAGCATGTCGCCATTATCGCGGCTTAACAGCTGGCTGTTGAACAGATAGGTTGCGACCGCATCGCCGACGGAAACGAGATCGTCAGGCACAATCACCGGCGTAAAGTCCGGCACCTTTTCACGCAGTTCCGCCAGTAGCCGATCCTGATGCAGAAAGGCCAGCTGATGCGCAAACAGCACCTGGCGGTTGCTGACGGCGATAACATCATTATGGAACACGCCCCGATCGATCACCGCCGGGTTCTGCTGCGCGAACAGCGTGCGCGCCGGATCAAGCTGATGCAGCCGCGCCACCGCCTCGCTCGCCTCAAGGGTTTGCCGCGCCGGATAGCGTGCCGGCACCAGCCCGCCGTGCCCCTCTTCCCGCCCGTAGACAAACAGCTGTACGCCCGGTTCGCCGTAGTCGCCGCCGAAACGGTTATGGTTCGCCGCCCCCTCGTCGCCAAACATCGCTACCTGCGGCAGCGCATGATGATGGGCAAAATGGCGCGCATCGCGAAAAATAGCGCGCAGCAGCGCGCCGGTAGTCGTCGCTTCAAGCGCGCGGTGAAACTTGTTGTTGAGGTTAGCTACGGTAAAGTGCGTTTTACCATCCGCGCTGTCGGCCGAGGGCGATACCGTGGCCGCGTTCGCTACCCACATTGCCGACGCGGAGCTGACGGCGGAGAGCAGCTGCGGCGCCTGCTTAGCCGCTTTCGCCAGCACCTGCGCATCGCTGCCGCTAAAGCCGAGCCGGCGCAGCGCCGCCAGATCAGGCCGCTCGTGCGGCGGAATCACGCCCTGGGCAAAGCCGGCATCCGCCAGCGCCTTCATTTTCAGCAGCCCCTGCTTCGCCGCCAGTCGGGGGTTTGAACGCTGATGCTGATGGCGCGTGGAGGCCTCGTTGCCGAATGAGAGCCCGGCATAGTGGTGCGTCAGCCCCACCAGGCCGTCAAAGTTAACCTCTCTGGCTTTCATTAGCGTATCTCCTGCCGGCTGAAATCAAGCCCCGGCGCCAGCGTCTCAGGCAACGTCAGAGCAGGCGTTTCCAGCGAGGCCATCGGCCAGGCGCAGTAGTCCGCCGCATACCATGCGCTGGCGCGATGGTTGCCGGAGGCGCCGATACCGCCGAACGGCGCGCTGCTGGCGGCGCCGGTCAGAGGTTTGTTCCAGTTAACGATGCCCGCCCGCGCCTCCAGCAGCAGCTGGTCAAATTTCTCCCGCTGCGGCGAAATCAGTCCACACGCCAGCCCATAGCGCGTGCTGTTAGCCAGCGCAATCGCCTGGTCAAAGCTATCGTAGCGCACCACCGTCAGCAGCGGACCAAAAACTTCCTCATCCGGCAAGGTCTTTATATCGGTAACATCGATAATGCCCGGCGTCAGCAGCGCGCTGTCGTTAGCTGGCCAGCACATTTTCAACAGCACCTTACCGCCCAGAGTGACGCGCTTCTGCCACTCCTGCCAGATATGCCCGGCGGCCTGCGGTGAAATCACGCTGCCCATAAAGGGCTGCGGCTCATCGTTCCAGCGCCCGATGCGTAGCCGCTGCGTCACCGCCGCCAGCCGTTGCAGAAAGGCATCGCCCTCGGCGCCGCGTTTCACCAGCAGGCGACGGGCGCAGGTGCAGCGCTGACCGGCGGTAATAAAAGCAGACTGCACGGCGATGTACACCGCCGCATCGATATCAGGCACATCTTCCACGATCAGCGCATTGTTGCCGCCCATCTCCAGCGCCAGCATCTTCTCCGGCTGTCCGGCAAACTGCCGATGCAGCTGATAGCCGGTGCTGGCGCTGCCGGTAAACAGCACGCCGTCAATCTGTGGCTGCTGCGCCAGCGCCTGCCCGGTATCGCGCCCGCCCTGCAACAGATTAATCACCCCCGGCGGCACGCCCGCTTCCAGCCAGAGACGCAGCGTTTTTTCTGCGGTCAGCGGCGTCAGCTCGCTGGGTTTAAACACCACGCAGTTGCCCGCCAGCAGCGCCGGCACGATATGGCCGTTAGGCAGATGACCCGGAAAGTTGTAGGGACCAAACACCGCCAGCACGCCATGTGGACGATGGCGCAGCGCGCTTTCCGCCTCCTGCTGACTGCCGGTGCGCGCATGATACGCCTTAACTGAAATGGCGATTTTATTGATCATCGCCTGCACTTCGGTCTGCGCCTCCCAGCGCGGCTTGCCGGTTTCGCTGGCGATGGTTTCGCTCAGCGCGTTTTTATGCTGCTCCAGCTGCGCGGCGAATTTTTCTACGATAGCCTGACGCGCCGTAAACGGCTGGCGCGCCCAGGCGGGGAAAGCAGCGCGTGCCGCTTCACAGGCGGCGGCTACCTGCTGCGCATCGGCAGCGTTGCCGCGCCATAGCGGCGCGCCGTCTACCGGATCGTTTTTGCTGAAAGCTTCTCCGCTGCCGGCGATCCACTGACCATTAATGCAGTGCGTCATGCTGTTTTCTCCTCGCTACAAAGTGGCACCACCCGCAGCGCGTCGCCGGGCCGGCAGCGTAAAATCTCTGCCGCCTGCGCCGGAATGCGCAGCGTTTGCTGCTGCACATCGGCTCGCAGCAGCAGCACGCGAAAATGGTGATAGTTATCATTGCTCACCAGGCAGAGCGGCAGCTCTTCCGACGGCGCATCGCCTGTTTCAGCGATGAGCAGACGGCTTTTGCGCACCGCCCGGATACGATCGATATCGCACTCCAGCGTCGGGCCGCCGTCGAAAATATCGACGTAGTTCTGATAGCTGAACCCTTCCGCTTCCAGCACCGCACGCGCCGGCGCGGTTTGCGGGTGCACCTTGCCGATTACCGCCTGAGCTTCAGGCGACAAATAATGGACATAGAGCGGATGCTTGGGCATCAGCTCGGCGATAAACGCCTTCTGGCCGGTGCCGCTCAGGAAATCGGCATGGGCGAAGTCCATTGAGAAGAAGCGGCTGCCGACGCTTTCCCAGAAGGGCGAGCGCCCCTGCTCATCGCTGACGCCGCGCATTTCCGCCACCACGCGGGTCATAAAGCGATCGCGGAAAGCGGCCATAAACAGAAAGCGCGACTTCGACAGCAGATAGCCGTTTTTGCCGTCGCGCTTCTGCGGATCGAGAAACAGCGTGCAGAGTTCGCTACTGCCGGTATGATCGTTGCTCAGAGAGAGCGTGGCGAGGTTGTTATAAACGTTCAGCTCTTTCGAGGCATGCACCTGAGTGCCGACGCGAAAGTTGTACCAGGGATCTTCCAGCCCCACCGCCACTTCAATAGCGCAGATGCCGCAGGCGCGGTGATCGCTGCTGTCGGCCAGCACAAAAACATAGCCCTGCCGGGCGCGCGGCAGCTTATCCTGCCAGGTTTGCAGCGAGCGCTCGATACGCGCCGCCAGCGTTTTGCTGTCGGCGGGCAGCGAAGTCAGGCCGCCGCCGGTTTTTCCCGCCAGCTCCATCAGCTGCGGCAGATCGTCACGTTCGACGGGGCGGATATACATCATCATGACGCTCCTTTTATCAGCGCCTCACAGGCGCGTTCAAAACGGGCCAGGCCTTCCTTTACCTCTTGCTCACTGATAATCAGCGAGGGCGCAAAGCGCACTACGTTGGCGCCGGCAATCAATACCATCACCCCTTCTTCCGCCGCCGCCAGGCTAATCTGTTTCGCCCTGCCGCTGAAGTCTTCATTCAGCACCGCGCCGATTAGCAATCCCAGACCGCGCACCTCTTTAAACAAACGCAGGCGCTGATTAATGGCGTTCAGGCCGTCGGTAAACCAGCGGTGACGCAGCTGCACGCCCTCCAGCACCTCCGGGCGATTGATCAGCTCCAGCACCTTGCCGCCGACCGCGCCCGCCAGCGGATTGCCGCCGTAGGTGGTGCCGTGACTGCCGACATTCAGCGTCGCGGCCAGCTTTTCGGTGGTAAGGATGGCGCCGATAGGGAAACCGCCGCCCAGCGCTTTCGCGGTGCTGAGAATGTCCGGCGTGACGCCGTAATGCATATAGGCATAGAGCGCGCCGGTACGGCCTACGCCGCTCTGTACCTCGTCAAAAATCAGCAGCGCGTTATGGCAATCGCACAGCGCGCGCAGGCCGCGCAGGAAAGCCGGATCGGCGGGCACTACGCCGCCCTCGCCCTGAATCGGCTCAACGATCACCGCTGCGGTTTGCGCATTAATCAGCCGCGCCGCAGAGTCGAGGTCGTTAAAGATGGCGTGATCGATGGCGGGCGGCAGCGGCGCGAAATCTTTTGAATAGGCGGGCTGGCCGCCGGCGGTGACGGTAAACAGCGTGCGTCCATGAAAGGCGTTGTTAAACGCGACGATGCCGCTCTTTTCCGCACCGCTCTGCTCGTGCGCATATTTACGCGCCAGCTTCAGCGCCGCTTCGTTCGCCTCGGCGCCGGAGTTGCAGAAGAAGACCCGATCGGCAAAGGTGGCGTCAATCAGCTGTTTCGCCAGGCGCAGGATAGGCGCGTTAGTATAGCCGTTACCGGTATGCCAGAGTTTGGCCGCCTGCTGCTGTAGCGCCTGCTGTAAATCAGGATGCGCATGACCCAGCGCATTAACGGCGATGCCGCCGGCAAAATCGATATATTCCTTACCGTTTTCATCCCATAAGCGCGAGCCTTCCGCCCGATCCGGTATAAAGCTGGCGGGAGAATAAGCGGGAACCATCCAGCGATCAAAATCCTGACGAGAAACTGACTGTTGCATAGCGGCCTCGTAGCGTCACCCTGAGGGTGAATAAAAGGTTTTATTTATGTTAATGAAATGATTCATTGCAGCTCTACTCTAGAGTGCACGCTTTATGCCAGCCAGTGCTAAAAATGCATAGAATGCGGTTAATTACCAAATATCAATAACTTAATAACCAATAGTATGCATATTAATTGCATAATTAGTGAATAAATATCCGAACCGCCGCCATTTACGACAGATTAATTAGCAGAATTATGCAGAAGTAAAATAAAATATTGCTTTTGTGATCGGTAATAACATTTGTTGTTAAGAAAATAGTGAACAAGCACCCTAAAAGAGCACCTCGCCCCGAATAAGTGCCATACAGGCGAATACTGTTATAGGTATTAATTACATTTCTGTTTCTGTTATAGCTAACATTTCTGTGGTTCACTGAACCCTCTTCTACACTTGTTCTGTTACGGCAAGGAGTCCTCCTGCCACAGGAAGCTTATTAATGATTAATTCGAGGTGGCTATGTTCGGTTTAGACGCGTTCGAACTGGCAAGGATACAATTCGCGTTTACGGTATCTTTCCACATTATTTTTCCGGCGATTACCATCGGCCTGGCCAGTTTTCTGATGGTGCTGGAAGCGTTGTGGCTAAAAACCCGTAATGAAACCTGGCGCGATCTCTATCATTTCTGGTTGAAAATTTTCGCTGTGAACTTTGGCATGGGCGTGGTATCGGGGCTGGTAATGGCCTATCAGTTCGGTACTAACTGGAGCGGCTTTTCCGCCTTTGCCGGCAGTATTACCGGCCCGTTGCTGACCTATGAGGTGCTGACCGCCTTCTTCCTCGAAGCGGGTTTCCTTGGCGTGATGATGTTCGGCTGGAACCGTGTCGGTCCGGGCCTGCACTTCTTCTCAACCTGTATGGTGGCGCTGGGCACCCTGATGTCCACCTTCTGGATCCTCGCCTCCAACAGCTTTATGCACACGCCGCAGGGCTATGAGGTGGTAAACGGCCAGCTGATCCCGGCGGAGTGGCTGAAGGTGATTTTTAATCCCTCCTTCCCCTATCGCCTGCTGCATATGGCTACCGCCTCGTTCCTGACCACTGCCTTTTTTGTCGGCGCGTCCGGCGCCTGGCACCTGCTGCGCGGCAATAAAAGTCCGGCCATTAAGCGCATGTTCTCAATGGCGATGTGGATGGCGCTGATCGTCGCGCCGATTCAGGCCGGGATTGGCGATGCTCATGGTCTGAATACGCTGGAATACCAGCCGGCAAAAATCGCCGCCATCGAAGGGCACTGGGAAAACAGGCCGGGCGAAGCGACGCCGCTCATCCTGTTCGGCTGGCCCGATATGCAGGCGGAAGAAACCAAATACGCGCTGGAAATTCCGCTGCTCGGCAGCGTGATCCTGACTCACAGCCTGACTAAACAGATCCCGGCGCTGAAAAGTTTCCCGCCGGAGGATCGTCCCAACTCCACCATTGTCTTCTGGTCATTCCGCATTATGGTGGCGATGGGGCTGCTGATGGTGCTGGCGGGCGTCTGGAGCCTGGTGCTGCGCCTGCGTAAGCGTCTGTACGATCGGCCTCTGTTCCATCGTTTCGTACTGTTGATGGGGCCGTCAGGCCTGATTGCCATCCTTGCGGGCTGGTTTACCACCGAGGTAGGACGTCAGCCATGGGTGGTTTATGGCCTGATGCGCACCCGCGACGCCGTATCCCATCACGGTACGCTGCATATGTCGATCAGCCTGCTGGCCTTTATTCTGGTCTACGCCTCGGTATTCGGCGTCGGCGTGGTCTATCTGCTGAAGCTGATTGGCCGCGGTCCGCAGCCGTTTGTCGATCATCCGCCTAAAGGCGGTCCCGGTATGGCGCGCACCCCGGCCCGTCCGCTCTCCGCTGCCGACGAGTCGCTTGATGAGCATAAGAAAGATGAACTGGGAGGGATTAAGTAATGGGTATCGATCTTCCGCTGATCTGGTTCGTCATCATTGTGTTCAGCATACTGATGTATGTGGTGATGGACGGCTTCGACCTGGGTATCGGTCTGCTCTATCCGCTGGTACGGGAAAATCGCGATCGCGACGTGATGATGAACACCGTCGCGCCGGTATGGGACGGCAACGAAACCTGGCTGGTAATGGGAGGCGCCGGGCTGTTCGGCGCCTTCCCGCTCGCCTATTCGGTGATCCTTGATGCGCTGGCTATTCCGCTGACGATTATGCTGATCGGGCTGATTTTTCGCGGCGTCGCCTTTGAGTTTCGCTTTAAGGCTACCGAATCGCACCGCGCCTTCTGGGATAAATCCTTTATCGCCGGCTCCTTTATCGCCACCTTTGCCCAGGGCGTGGTGCTGGGCGCCTTCCTTAACGGCTTCCCGGTAGAGGGACGCGACTGGGCGGGCGGCGTATTTGACTGGCTCAGCCCGTTCAGCCTGTTCTGCGGGCTGGGGCTGGTAGTGGCCTATGCGCTGTTGGGCGCCAGCTGGCTGATCATCAAAACCGAAGGGCACCTGCTGCAAACCATGCGCAGGCTGGCGCGTCCGCTGCTGCTGGCGCTGCTGGTAGCGATGGCGATAGTCAGCATCTGGACGCCGCTGAGCCATCAGGCGATCGCCGATCGCTGGTTTACCACGCCGAATCTGTTCTTCTTCCTGCCGGTGCCGATTCTGGTGCTGCTGGTCTCCTGGGCGCTGTGGCGTAACGCCTGGCTGCCCGACGCCCACTATGCGCCCTTTATCCTGACGCTGGCGCTGGTATTCCTCGGCTTCAGCGGCCTCGGCATCAGTATCTGGCCGAACCTGATCCCGCCCGATATCAGCTTCCGCGCCGCCTCTTCACCGCCGGAAAGTCAGGGTTTTATGCTGGTTGGGGCGCTGTTTATTATTCCGCTGATCCTGGTCTACACCTTCTGGAGCTATTACGTGTTCCGCGGCAAGATCGATCCAGAGCAGGGCTACCATTAACCGGAGGCGACAATGTTAATGCAGCGTATGACGGAGAAAAACGTGAAGCAGCCGCTCTGGCGACGGCTGCTGTGGCTGGCGATTATCTGGGGCGGCAGCGTGCTGGCGCTGTTTATCGTCGCCAGCCTGTTCCGCCTGCTGATGAATGCAGCGGGACTAAAAGTCCACTAACCTTATCGGGGCCGCGGAAAACGCGGCCCTGCTGTTGCGCCAGCCGCGGCGCTTCCCACCAACGCTGTGGCTGCGCGTCACAAAGCCGGAGCGGCGGCGGGCGTCATCAGCTCAAAGCGATCGCGCTCCGTTTCCAGCAACATCGGCGGCTGTAGCTGTAAGGTAATCCAGTTAGAGGTTACCCGCTGCTGCTTGCTATCCTCCACCGTGACCGACAGGCGATACTGATTGCTGGCGCCTGGCGTGCTGTCCCAGGCGGGCATAATCACCGTCCAGCCCTGCGGACTGCGGTTGTCCGGCGGCGGCGTCAGGCTCAGCGCCTGCGTATCGCCCTGCCAGCTGACGGCGGTAACCGGATGGGCGGCGCGGATCTGTAATTTCAGCGGCAGCGTCTCCCCTGGGCTTAACTGCCAGGGCGGCGTCGCCAGAAACACCGACAGCGTTTTGCGCTGACGAAATTCCAGCACCGGCGTAGTGTTGCGCTCCACCAAATCGTAGCGGCTGCCGCGCAGCGAGCGCGCCTGCGCCACATTATCGGCGGAAAGCTGCTTACGCAGCGCCACGCCGGGGCGATAGTTAATGCGCATCCCCAGCTGATCCTGCGACTGCCCGCTTTCCCCCTCCTTATGCGAGGCGGTAAACGTCAGCAGCGGCACCGGCGTATAGTTAACGCCCACCTTTACCGCCAGCGGATTTTTTTCCGGACTGCCGTTATTAAACAGATCGACCCGATCGCCGAGGTACTGTTCCCAGGTTAGCGAAACGCCCAGCTGGCGATAAAACGGCAGATAGCCCTGTGTCGTGATATCGTAGCCGTGCGCCATGCGCTGCTGCTGCGTAGCGCTGCTGCTGCGCCAGCCGCCGAGCGGCGCATAGTAATTGGCCGACAGGCGCAGAAAATCGCTCCAGGCCTCGGTGCCCAGCGAAGCGCGCTGCACCCCGGAGTCGAACTGTCGATCCACCAGCGCGTTATAGCCCAGCAGCCAGTTGCCCGCCACCCAGCGCTGACCCAGCCCGGCGTTGCCTACCAGCCCGTCGCGGGTTTGCGTGACGCCGAGCTGGGAGAAAGTCAGATATTGATAATTATCCTGCCAGGGCGTCAGCAGCTGTCCGCCGCTGCCGTTAAAGTTCCCCGCCATATCTACCTGTAGCGCCAGCTGCGCCGTGCCGTAGGGAGAGAGCAGCGACTGCCCCTCGCTTACCAGCCGATCGGTCAGCTCATCGCGCAGATGATTAAACGCCCATACTCCCGCCTGCTGGCCGAAAGAAACATCGCTGGCGTTGTTACTCGCTTCACCGATGCTTTTCGCTATCTGCGCCAGGCGCGTGGAAAAGGCGTCGCTGCGATCGGGAACCGCGTCGAGGCTGGGGAGCTGGCGCTGCATAGCGCTGAAACGCGCCGGATCGTCAAACGGCGCATCCGGCACCCGACCAGGCGTTTGAAAGGCGCCGGCCTCCGGCAGCCCAGCAAGGCTGCTTAGCGTCAGCAGAACAACCAGGGATAAAGATCGATAGGTTAATAACATAGCGGCGTCTGGAATAGCTTTACCTGTCATAAGCGGCGATAAACTTCAGCTAAGTCCCTAGCTTAGCATAATTGTGAGCACGATCATGATTTCACCGCGAATGATAAGGGTGGTAAAACGGATGCTTATTTACCGACAGAGGATAATTTACTTGCGAAATAAAAAGTGACAACGTCACCAAAAGGGCGTGATTTTTATTGTTCAACGCCGGCTGGCTGACGTTAACCCGCCGCGCATCTGTAAATTCTGAAAGTTTTCCCCTGCTGCGTCACCGTATCAGCGCGCTTTTCGCCCGACGGCGCGCGCTTTTTTCGCGCGCCAGATTAAGCCCGCCTTGCGCGCCCGGCCCTGGCTATACTTCGCAAAGGCCGGCCGGCGCTGAAGCGCCGCGGCGCAGGCTATCAGAGGTCGCGGCTAACATGAGAAACCAGGACGCGCAATAGTTTGAATTCTCAAAAGTGTCAGGTAGACTGAGTCAGGTTTTATCTTTCTGTAAATCTGAGCAATTTTTCCAGCCAGCCGCGTCACAGAACGGCAAGCGTCAGGCTTGCCCGCCGCGTTTCTGCGCTACCCGGTCTGGCATTTGTCCAGATAACCTGATGAGATCGTGAGGATCAAAGTGAAAATTCGTTTCGCGCTGACATTGCTCGCTGTGTTGACCGTCGCTGGCTGCAAACCGCCGGCGCCGCCCCTTACTGACGATACGCTGGTCAGCAGCACCGTCAACGGCGTGACGCTGGTGCATCGCTATGCGGTTAATACGCCCGCCGAATTTACGCCGGTGAATGAAACCTGGCGCGCGCTGTACGACGCTTCGGTGATGACTTCGCCTGACTACGGCGGAAAAGTGGTGCGTCATCTGGAAAACGGCAAACCCTTTCAGGTACTGGGTAAAGTAGAGCATAGCTGGCTGGCCATCGCCGATGTCAATGAAGAACAGCTTATCGGTTACGTGCCGCTGAAGGCTGGCGTGGCCGCCGAACGCTATGAGGAGACGCTACGCAACGATCGCCCGCGCCCGCGCCGCGCCAGCAAACAGGTTTGTGTCGATGTCGGCGGCACCAGCAAGGCCTGCCGTAAAGGAAACACCGCGACCTGGATCCTCGATTAAGCAACGTCTGCCGCGTAACGGTCGGCAGGCTTTCCCAACGGCGCTGAGGTTGGGGTATTTTCAGTCTGGAATAATGTAATTCAATGACGCCTGTAGATGTCGCCCGTGACGCACACAGCACGAGCCCTGAAAATATGTTACTGACAGCGGCCGCCCCGCTGTTGAATGCCATCGTGCATATTCGCATGGCCGCCACCCATGACGACCCGGTCGGCCTGCGTCTGCAGCTGACAGACGAAGTGCGTCAGTTTGAAAACCGCTGTAAACAGGCCGGCCTGCCGTTTGAAACGCAGATCGCCGCCCGCTACTGTCTGTGCAGCGCGCTCGACGAGGCGGCGGCGCAGACGCCGTGGGGCATTCGCGGCGTCTGGTCGGGCAATGGCCTGCTGGTAACCTTTCACAATGAAAGCTGGGGCGGCGAAAAGGTTTTCCAGCTGCTCTCCCGCCTGTCGCAAACGCCGGCCCAGCATCTGGCGCTGCTGGAAGTTATTCATTACTGCCTGCTGCTCGGCTACGAGGGCCGCTACCGCGGTATGGAAAACGGGCGGCAGCAGCGCGATATCATCTGCACCCGCCTGGGCGAACTGATTGCCGAAACGCGACAAAATGATGAACAGTTCGACAGCGTTACCGTAGAAGCCAGACCGCTTACCAGCCATTTCTGGCGCCCGCCGGTGCCGCTCTGGGCCTGTCTGGCGGTTACGGCGCTTATCGCCAGCCTGGTTTACAGCGGCCTTAACTGGCGGCTGGGCCGGCAGGCGGAGCCGCTGCTGCGCGCCATTTATCAGGCGCCGCTGCCGGTAGTGACGTTGTCACGCAATGCCGCGCCGCCGCAGTCGCTGCTTAATCTGCGCGAACGCCTGAGCGATGAGCTGGCGGCCGGAGAGCTGGAGGTAAGCGACGGCCCCTTCGGCAGTAAAATCATTCTGCCCGCCGATCGGCTGTTTAATAGCGGCGCCACGGCGCTGAATGACAAAGGCCGGGCTCTGCTGACGCGCGTCTCCGCCGCGATGCAGGATATTCAGGGGGCGGTACTGGTTTCCGCCTATACCGATAATCGCGCCATCCATACCAGCCGCTTCCCCTCCGGCTATGAGTTCTCGCTGGCGCGCGCCAGAGCGATCGGCGCCCTGCTCAGCCGCCAGCTGCCCGCAGGCAGGTCGATAAAGGCCGAAGGCCGCGGCGACAGCGAGCCGCTGCTGCCCAACGATAGCGCTGAAAATCGCGCCCGTAATCGCCGCATTGAAATTACGCTGTTTGCCGTGCCGATGCCGGTTAGCGCTGCGCAGAAGGAGACGCCGCAATGAAAAAGGTCTGGCCGCAGCTGTTTACCAGCCGCCTCGCCTGGGGATTTATCAGCATCAGCGCTTTCGCCTGCCTGGTATGGATCGCCGGCCCGCTGCTGAACCTTAACAACAGCCGCCCGCTGGAGCCGGCGTTTAACCGCCAGCTGGTGATTGGGCTGGGCTATTTTCTCTGGATACTGATGCAGCTTATCCCGCGGCTGTATAAGGCCTGGTTTAATACCCGCCTGCTGACGAACCTGCAGCAGCAGGCGGCCATCGATCCGGCGGAGCGGCAGGCCACGGAAACGATGCTGGCCGATCGCTTTAACCAGGCCATTACGCTGTTGAAGAAAACCCAGTTCGGACGCCGCCGCGGCAACCTCTGGCAGCGCTACAGCGCCCCCTGGCTCTATCAGCTGCCCTGGTATGTGATCGTCGGCGCGCCGGGCGCCGGCAAGACCACCGCCCTGCTTAACTCCGGGCTGGAGTTTCCCCTCACCGACAGCCTGGGAAAAGGCGCCATTCGCGGCATCGGCGGCACGCGCCACTGCGACTGGTGGTTTACCAACAGCGCCGTACTGCTTGATACCGCCGGACGCTATACCCTGCAGGAGAGCCAGCGCGCCCGCGACGCCAGCGAATGGCAAACCTTTATCACCCTGCTGAAACGCTATCGGGCGCGTCAGCCGGTCAACGGCGTTATCATGACCATCAGCGTCGCCGATCTGCTCAGCGACGCGCCTGAGGCGCGCTATGCGCAGGCCAACGCGCTGCGCCAGCGCATGCAGGAGCTGCATCAGTATACCGGCATTCATTTCCCGGTTTATATCATGGTGACCAAGACCGATCTGCTGAAAGGCTTTATGAGCTACTTCGCCACGCTTGATAAACCGCAGCGCGATGGTATCTGGGGCTTCACGTTCCCCTGGGAGCCGAATCGCGACCGCAGTTCCGCGCTGAGCGCCCGCTTTGAGCAGCAGTTTACCCTGCTGCAGCGCCAGCTGCACCGTGAGGTCGCACAGCGCATGGCGCAGCAGAATGACCTGATACAGCGCGCCGACTGCTTTCTTTTCCCCCAGGAATTCGCCTCGCTGCGCCCGCTGCTGGCAGAGTATCTGGAGATCGTTTTCGCCCCGGTTGGCGGCGCGGTTGCCTGGGCGCCGCGCGGCCTGTTCTTCACCAGCGGCACGCAGGAAGGGCTGCCGTTCGATCGCATTATGGGCCAGCTGACGCGCAAACTGCAGTTGCCGCGTACCGGCGAGCATTCCATCGCCGCCTGGGATAGCGTTAATCGCGCCGCGCCGATTCCGGGTAATAAAGGGCAAAGCTATTTTATCCGCCGCCTGCTGAACGATTTGATCTTTAAGGAGAGCGGCCTGGCCGGCAGCGATCGTCGCTGGGAAGAGCGCAACCGGCTGCTGCACTGGATCGGCTATGGCGCAATGGCCGCCGCGCTGCTGCTGGCCTGCGCGCTGTGGCTGACCAGCTATCTGCAAAACCAGCGCTATTTACAGCAAATTGCGGCACGGGTTCCACCCTTGACGCATCAGGGTTCAGAACTTGCCCGTCAGAATACCGGCACCATTTTCGATCTGCTACCCTATCTGAACAGCCTGGTAAAGCTGCCGCAGGTTGAAGGCTTTTCGCTCGACAGCCCGCCGCCCACCATGCGCGCCGGGCTTTATCGCGGCGATCAGGTGAGCGATGCCGCCTGGGTGCTGTATCAGAACGCCCTGAAATCGCTGCTGCTGCCGCGCGTGGCGCAGGAAATAACGCGAATTTTAGGCAGCGATAACGGCGAAGATAGCGAGTTCAGCCGTAACGCGCTGCGCGCGTATCAGATGCTTTATCAGCCGCGCAGCTATGACGGCGAATTTTTGCGCGGCTGGCTGATGCAAAATTTACAGCGCACCCTGCCGGCCAGCGTGACGACGCATGATCTACAGCAGCTTGACTGGCATCTTAGCCAGCTGCTTGACCGTCAGATCCAGTCGTCGCCTTTCGCGCGCGACAATGCGTTGATGATGCGCAAGCTGGCCGCCAGCATGCCCGACTCAGCGCGTGACGCCGCGGCGGCGTCCGCCGGGACGGCGCCTTCAGCCGGCGACCAACCGGTATCAGTGAGGTAACAGCAATGGCCGAGAAAGTAGCGCCGGGCTGGTATGGGAAACTTCCCGTAACCGGCGATTTTCTGCAGCGGCGGCTGGCTGACCGCCTGGTCACCAGCTGGTCTAACTGGTTTCAGCAGGGCGTAACGCAGTGGCATTTGCAAAATGTTTCCGCCGACGCCTTTCTGCGCGCGCCGGTATGGAACTTCGCCATTCCCGTTACGCCCGGCTTTCAGCGCATTCAGCTGGGCTGCCTGCTGCCCTCGCGCGATCGCGTCGGCCGCGTCTGGCCGCTGGTGGCGATCAAAACCTTTGCGCCGGCAGAGTGGCACCCGGCGCAGCTGAGCGTGGCCGGCGACTGGTATCGGCAGCTGGGCGCCGCCCTGCTGCAAACGGTGCGTGAAACGCTGCCGGCAGAGACGCTGGAGCAGAAACTGCTGGCGCTGGCGCCGCTGCCCGTGCCGGAAAAGGAACGCTCGGCGATTATGGACGTGATCGGCTATCAGGATCAGCCCTGTACGCTGAGCTGGCGCGACGTGGCCGAACGCTTCAACCCGCAGCATTTTATCAGCTACTGGTGGAGCAACCGCAGCGACGGCTTTCCGCACGCTACCCATAAGCACAGCGGCATTTTAAACGCGCAGCTTTTTTCCCTGCTGTTTAACCCGGCGGCAGGCGCGCCGCCGGGACGTAACGGTCTCTATCCGCCGATGTTTGAATAGCGCCTTTCGCGCCGTTTTTTTGATGCAGGAATCATCATGCGATTTACTATTGTGCAACAGACATGCGTGCCCCATCAGACGGTCGATTTCTTACCGCCCGGCGGCACTATCGGCCGCAGTCTGGGCAACGATCTGGTTCTGCCGGACGAGGCGCGAGCGATTTCACGTCTGCAGGCGGTAGTGCATGTCTCCGCGCAGGGTGAATGCCGCCTGACCAATCATGGCAGCGTGACCAGCGTGGTACTGAACGATACGCCGCTGGAGCGCGACCGGCAGGTGACGCTTCATCATGGCGACCTGCTGACCATCGGCGATTATCAGATTGTCGTCACCGATCCGCTGCGGGAGACGATAAGCGAAAATCTCGCCAGTACGCTCGATCCGCTGTCGCTGTTTCAGCCGCGCAGCGACGCGCCGGATCCGCTGGGCATGGCGCAGGAGGAGGCGCCGCTGGCAACCTCCACGCTGGAAACCTCACCGGAAAACGTAAGTCAGCGCAGCGCTCCGCACAGCGCCACCCGACTCGATATCGATCCGCTGCCGCGCGATCAAAGCGAACGGGCGGAACCGCCGCCGCGCTGCAGCGATGAAAAGCTGATTCAGGCGCTGCTGGAAGGCATGGGGCTGGAAAAGCATGGCGACGAAGCCCTGACGGAAGAGCAAATGCGCATGACGGGGCGGATACTCAGTCTGTTCTCGCAGGGCACGGTGGCGCTGCTCTCCTCGCGTTCGATTCTCAAACGCGGAGTTAAAGCGGAAATGACCATGATCCTGAACGAGGCGAACAACCCGTTTAAAATCCTGCCTTCCGGCAAAACGGTGCTGATGCAGATGTACCAAAGCCAGATGCCCGGCTTTATGCAGCCGGAACAGGCGGTGCGCGATGCGCTGGTAGATTTGCAGGCGCATCAGCTGGGTATGATTGCCGGTATCCGCGCGATTATTGCCGCCATGCTGCAGTCGTTCAACCCGCAGCGGCTGGAGGATAACGCGCGTCAGGAGGGGCTGCAGTCAAAAATTCCGTTAACTCTCTGCCGCAAAGCGGCGCTGTGGGACTACTTTATGCGCAGCTATCAGCATACGGCCGGCGAGCTGGAGGATGATTTCCATTCGCTGTTCGGCGAGGCGTTTTTACACGCTTACGATATGGAAGTGAACCAGTATAAAGATTCGCAAACCAGAACGGATAACGAATGAATATCGCCTTTGCCGTAACCTCGCAGCAGGGCGAGCGTCATAATAATCAGGATCGGGTGGGCCATCTGCTCAACGACCGCAACGCCTGTTTTGTCGTCTGCGACGGCGTGGCGGGGCTGCCCGGCGGCGAACAGGCGGCGCATATCGCCTGCGACACGCTGCTGGATACGCTGGCGGGCGGCGCCTTCAGCATTCAGCAGAGTCGCGAAGCGGTAGAGAAAAGCGCCCGCGCCATCTATGAGGCGCAGCAGATTAATCCGAAACTGCAGCGTATGAGCACCACCCTGGCCGCGCTGTTTATCGATCGCGCCCAGCAGCTTGCATGGTGGGCGCACGCTGGCGACAGCCGTATTTACCACTTCCGCCGCGGCTACCTGCATCAGGTAACCCGCGATCATAGTCTGGTGCAGCGCATGCGCGATGCAGGTTATGAAAATTCCGGCATTAACAGCAATTTACTCTATAATGCGCTCGGCGCTGAAGCGATGCGCGAGGCCAGCTACAGCGAGGTAACCACGCTGGAGGACGGCGACGCCTTTTTAGTGTGCAGCGACGGTTTCTGGCTACATCTGGCGGTGCCTGAAATGGAACAGGCGCTACGCATGGTAAACAGCTGTCAGGAGTGGCTCATCCTGATGCAGCAGGCCATCGACAGAGCCAGAAAAAACGATAATTTGAGCGCGGTCGCCGTTTGGGTCGGTTCGCCTCAGGAAACCACCCTATTACAGTCACTGGCTGATTCGGCACGCCTGCTGCCGCCTCGCGATTGATATCCAGGAGCATTATGAAATACTGGTTGCCCGGCGTTATCACCCTTTTGATGGCTTCTGCCGCCAGCGCAGAAGATTATCGCGTGGTCTACTCCCCCAGCATGGCGCTGGAGGTGTTTATTGACAACGTGGCCAGTAATGAGCCGCAGGACTGGTGTAAAGAGACGCTGCATCTGCGCATCGTTTCCGGCGAAAGCAAAACCTCCGACGTGTTAACGACATTTTTACCACGCGTCGGTACGCTGCTGGCCAATCAGTGTGGAAAATTGCAGGAGCTGCCGTGGGAAATGACCGACGGCAAGGGGGCGGCGCTGGCCAGCGGCACGGCGGTGAAGATGCAAAACTGGCGCCCGGTGATTACCGCTGACGCCACCGCCGCCGCAGATGCCGGCAACGCGGCCCCGCTGGATCTCTCCCGCCCGGCCAACAGCGAACCGCTACAGCATTTTGAGCTGCCGGGCGGCTGCCATTTCCGCACCTGGTGGGATGATAACGGTCAGTCGCTGTTTATTCCCGATAGCCGTAATCTGAGCTGCTCAACCGAAGGCTGGCTGGAAGGCGCCAGCGAACTGACGCTGGTGAACGCCGGTAAAGCCCGGCCGATAGCGGTTAATTTCTGGCAGGGCTATCCCCTGACCGGTATCAGGCCGGTGGATAAAACGCTGAACGCGGTGAGCATCAATAATCAGCGTATCGTGCTGGCGAAAGATGATGCGCCGGAAAGCTGGCTGCTGTTGCCGTTTGACAACCAGCTGCACGTCTGGCGGTTCAGCGGCACGCTGCTGGTAAAAATGGATAAGGATGCGGCGCAGAACCTGAACACGGTCAGAGAACGCGTTAACAAAGCGCGTAAGGCGTGGACAAGCCAGCTGCCTGCCGGGCAGAAGATCACCGTAATGCTGGTGGATGCACTGCATGCCGATCTCGCCGATCCGGCGATTGGCGCGTACCGCACCTTAAATTAAACGCAGGCGTGCGCCTGCAGAATACAGGCCGTAAACGCTCAGAGAGTGGTAACTATGTCGGCAAATGAAGAACAGAGTATGGTGGTTGGTGCCCTACCGGCGGGCCATCGCTTCAACGAATTTGAAATTCAGGATGTTATTGGCGGCGGCGGCTTCGGCATTGTCTACCGCGCGTGGGATCATTTGCTGGAGCGGACCATCGCCATAAAGGAGTATATGCCCGCCTCGCTGGCGGTGCGTAACGACGACCTGTCGCTGGGCCTGCGCAGCGAGCGTTTCAGCAAGCTGTTTAACGCCGGCCTCGGCAGTTTTATTCAGGAGGCTCGCCTGCTGGCGCGCTTCAACCATCCGGGTCTGCTGCATGTGCTGCGCTTCTGGGAAGAGAACGGCACCGCCTATATGGGCACGCTCTGGTACAGCGGCATGTCGCTTAAAGCATGGCAGCAGCAGCATGGCGACGCCATTAATGAAGCATGGATCCGCCAGCTGCTTCCGCCGCTGTTCGGCGCTATCAGCACCATTCATCAGGCCGGCTATCTGCATCGCGATATTGCACTCGACAATATTCAAATTCAGGAAAATCAGCTGCCGGTGCTGCTTGATTTCGGCTCGGCGCGCAAAGAGATCGGCAACCTTTCCGATGAAACGGAAATCATGCTGAAGCCCGGCTACGCGCCGATTGAGCAATACAGTGAAGAGAGCGACAGCGATCAGGGGCCATGGACCGATATCTATGCGCTCGGCGCGGTGCTGCATACGTTGATTACCGGCAGCCCGCCTCCGGCCAGCGTGGTGCGCTGCATTGAGGATCACTATCAGCCGCTGGCGCAGCGTCAGCCGGAAGGGTATTCCCTGGCGCTGCTGCATGCGGTCGATCGCGCGCTGATGATGAAGCCGGCCGATCGCCCGCAGTCAATTGATGAGCTGGCGACGCTGGTTTCCCTGCCGGTAAGCGATGTGCAGACGCTGGTCAGCGCGGTCAGCGCCAGCCAGGAAAAACAGGAAAAAGCGCCTGAGCCGGAGCCTACGCAGCCCGCGGAACCGGTAGTGATGGCGGTTAACCATGGCGCCGCCAGCGCGGAGCCGGTAACGTCGCGCACTCCGCGACGTCTCTCGCTGCCGCTGATTTTGCTGAGCGGCGGCGCCCTGCTGGCGGTAATCGCCATTGCCGCGCTGCTTAACGGCGGCGATAAACCTGACGCCGGGAAGATGACGCCCGGCGCCGTCACGCAGGCGCCGCAGAACCGCGTGAAACCAGGACCGACGCTGGCCACGGTTTACCTGCGCCTGCGCAGCAACGAAACGGTGAAGCTTAATGGAGAACGGCTTGAAGTCAGGCCGAGCAATAACGGCTATGCGGCGCTGAACCTGGCCGCCGGCAGTTATCTGATTGAGGTGCAGCAGCAGGATGGCGTGCATAAGCAGAAGCTGGAGATTAACCGCGCCGGAACATGGCTGATTAATCCAGCGCGCGCCGACTAGCGGCCGGAACAGGGCTGATTATCCAGCCCGCGCCGGCCCGCGGCTGGGATATGGCCGATTATCCAGTCCGTGACGGCCAGTGGCCGGAATATGGCGATTAATCCAGCGCGCGCCGACTAGCGGCCGGAACAGGGCCGATTATCCAGCCCGTGACGGCCGGCAGGTTGTGGCATGCCGTCGCAAGGCGGCATCGCACGCTACCCCTGCATGCGGTGATGACCAATCTGCAGTTCGCGCACCTGCCGCGCCAGATCGACCAGCGCCGCATCCTCCATTCCGCGCCGGTTAAGCTCCTGTTCCAGCGAAAAAAGATACTGCGCGTTGGTGCCCAGCGGCCCGCTGGCGCGCGCAATCAGCGGCGCGATGGTGTGCGAGCAGCTATCCGCCTCATAATGGGGATGACGCGGATCCATAATAAATACCAGCGCCGTTACCCGCCGTCCATCATCCAGCGTCAGTTCGCGCCAGCTCGGCAGATAGCAGCCGGTAATCATCTCTCGTTTCCACAACAGCTCCAGCTCTTCCTGTAAATGCGTATCCGGCAGGCGGTAAGCCAGACCGCTGGTGCTGCCGCCCTCTTTCAGCGCCAGCATGCGTCCGGGCTGCTGCGCCGTGCCTCTGCCAACCGTCAGGCGCAGACAAAAGGCGCGATGCCAGCCGTGGAGCGTGGCGGCGGCGATCTCCTCCGCCTCAAATACCGGATTCCACATCAGAGAGCCATAACCAAAAATCCATACCGGCCCACGATCGGGCCGACAGGCCAGCGTTGCCGCCAGCGAGGCGGCGCGCTGCTCGCAGGTCCATAACAGCGACGCTTCAATGTCGCCAAAAGCGGTTTTACAATCTGCCTTTAATAAAAATTCGCGTGTTAACAACCCTGCCTCCTCAACCACATCTGCACGTCCCGGTGACGATCGGGCGCCTTCCTGACGCCAGCTGGTGGCCCGCACGTCGTTTCGTCAGTTCTGGTCAACCTGCTTATCAAGGCGATCGGCTACTATGTGAAACCGATCACAAAAGAGATGGTGCTATAAAAAGCATCGGCGATTCAGAGCAGGACTTGAGTGATTTAAGGGAAATTTTTTGCAGAAAGATGCGCTGGCTCACGTTCACCAGCGCCTGATGCCGCACGTAGCGCTACGGCTCTCGTGCGGCAGCGGCCGGCTATTTTTTTTCATGCCAGCTGTCGTCGTCGCCTTTGGCATATTTGCTTTTTACTGCAGCCCAGGCCACTTTGTGCGCCACCTCCTCTCTGCTTTCATCGCCACGACGCTCTTTTTTATCTTTATATTCATCCCAGGCGCTGTTAAACGCGGCCTGATAGATATCCTGCGCATGGGCCGGCAGCACGTTTTTTACGTTATCGGGCAGATCGTCTCTGGTTTTATACGGCATATCTCCTCCTTTTTCGTTAGCTTAAGTGTGGCTCAGCGCGGTCGTTTCGCCAGCCGCACGCCGTCGGTTTGAATAAGGCATAGCATTGTTGCCGCGGTTTTAGCAGCAAGGTTTAGCGGCGAAAATCAGCGTTTAATGCATCATTGCCTTGAAAAATTTATACGTTAAGCGCTTATTTTTAAAAATTAATTACAGTGAAAACTGCCATATTTGCCCTTCATGGCGGTAATTAAGCTCGCAGGTAAAATAAAGTAAAAAAAGCTGCAGATTTTTCTGGGCTGACTACACTGTGCGCGCCGGGAAAAATCATAATCAGACTTAACCTTTAGCCATCCGCAAGCGGATTTGTGTAATAAAGGATGAAGTAACAGACAGGAGAACCGCGCCTATGGGTGCCCATGACAGCAAGAAAACCCGCCATACCGAGTACTCGCTTTTCTTTCCGCTGGCTGCGCTGGCCGTTCTCTGGCTGTATGGCGACGCTACCTCGATGCCGTTGGTTATCGCCATCAACCTGCTGGCGCTAACGGGGATTCTGAGCAGCGCCTTTAGCGTTGTGCGGCACGCTGACGTACTGGCGCATCGGCTGGGCGAACCTTACGGCTCGCTGATCCTGAGCCTGTCGGTAGTCATACTGGAAGTCAGCCTGATTTCGGCGCTGATGGCGACCGGCAGCGCGGCGCCGGCCCTGATGCGCGATACGCTTTACTCAATTATTATGATCGTTACCGCCGGGCTGGTCGGTTTTGCGCTGCTGCTGGGCGGGCAAAAGTTCGCCACCCAGTATGTTAATCTGGCCGGCGTTAAGCAGTATCTGATCGCTATTTTTCCGCTGGCGATTCTGGTGCTGGTTTTTCCTAACGCGCTGCCGAACGGTAATTTTACCACGACGCAGGCGCTTATTATTTCCGCTATTTCGGCGGCGATGTATGGCGTGTTTCTGCTTATTCAGACTAAAACGCACCAGAGCCTGTTTGTTTATGAACATGAAGATGACGGCGACGATGACGATCCGCATCACGGCAAGCCCTCCGCGCACAGCAGCCTGTGGCACACCATCTGGCTGCTGGTGCATCTGGTCGCGGTCATCAGCGTCACCAAGATGAACGCCAATCCGCTGGAGCATCTGTTGACCGAGCTGAACGCACCGCAGCAGTTTACCGGCTTCCTGGTGGCGCTGCTGATCCTCTCGCCGGAGGGGCTGGGCGCAATTAAAGCGGTGCTGGCTAATCAGGTACAGCGCGCCATGAACCTGTTTTTTGGCTCAGTGCTGGCCACCATTTCACTGACGGTGCCGACGGTAACATTGATCGCCGCCCTGACCGGACAGGAGCTTATTTTCGGCCTTGAGCCGCCGCATATGGTAGTGATGAGCGCGGTACTGATTCTGAGCAATATTTCTTTTTCTACCGGACGTACTAATGTGCTGAACGGCGCCGCGCATCTGGCGCTGTTTGTCGGCTATCTGATGACGATTATGCTGTAGGCGCCAGCGTTGCGGCGAAAAAAAAGCAGCGGATTAAACCGCTGCTTTTTTATTGCCGACGTTTGATGATTAGCTGCTGGTATCCAGCGCCGGGAAGCTTTTCACCAGATCGTCAATCGCTTTCATCTGCACCAGGAAAGGTTCCAGCTTATCCAGCGGCAGCGCCGAAGGGCCGTCGCACTTCGCGTTAGCCGGATCGGGATGCGCTTCGATAAACAGACCGGCAATCCCGACAGCCATACCGGCGCGCGCCAGCTCGGCAACCTGAGCGCGACGTCCGCCGGAAGCGGCGCCGAACGGATCGCGCGTCTGCAGCGCGTGCGTCACGTCGAAGATTACCGGGCTGTTGTTGGTCACTTTCTTCATCACGTTGAAGCCGAGCATATCCACAACCAGGTTGTCATAACCGAAGTTAGCGCCGCGGTCGCACAAAATCACTTTATCGTTGCCGCCTTCAGCGAATTTCTCAACGATATTGCCCATCTGCCCAGGGCTGACGAACTGCGGTTTTTTCACATTAATCACCGCGCCGGTTTTCGCCATCGCCTCAACCAGATCGGTCTGGCGTGCAAGGAAAGCGGGCAGCTGAATAACATCAACCACTTCCGCTACCGGCTGCGCCTGCGCCGGCTCATGCACGTCGGTAATGATTTTTACGCCGAAAGCCTGTTTCAGCTCCTGAAAAATTTTCATCCCCTCTTCCAGACCAGGGCCGCGATAGGAGTGAATAGAAGAGCGGTTCGCTTTATCGAAGGACGCTTTAAATACGTAAGGGATGCCCAGCTTGTTGGTTACGTTGACGTAGTGTTCGCAAATGCGCATCGCCAGATCGCGCGATTCCAGTACGTTCATTCCACCAAAAAGCACAAACGGCAGATCGTTAGCGACCTGAATATCACCGATACTGACAACTTTTTCTTTCATGCCTTCGCCTTTTTTATTGAAGGGATAACGCCGCTTAGTGCAGCGTCACCTGTTTTTGTTCAATAGAGTGAATCTGAACCTTAATCATTTCACTTACCGGATCTTCCGGGCACTGCTCAACAAAATAGATCAGATCCGTCAGGGCAATATGCTCGCACTCCAGCTGCGCATAAATCAGGCCCCGATCGCGAATTTCGTAGGGATCGTCGGGATCGATCTCCAGCAGCAGATTACAGACGTTCAGCGCCAGCTCCATATGCTTCTCTTCCATCAGCGCCGTTTTCAGCGTATCCAGCATTTTACGGATAACGATCGAAGGCTCCGCTTCGTCGAGATCTTCTTCATACAGCTCTGCCGTCGGGCTGATGTTGCCTTTCAGCCAGACCTCCAGCGTATGCTCGCTCAGGGTATCGCCGTTAAACGGATTGATCAGCCACATCTCACCATCCATCCAGTCTGCGCGCAGAATCAGCTGGGTAGGGAAAATTACCGGCATCAGCGGCAGATCGAGCTGCTGCGCGATATGCAGCAGTACCACCCCCAACGAGACGGCGGTGCCCCGGCGGGTGTTCAGCACGTTATCCAGCCAGAGCACCTCAGAAAGTTTATAAACGCCGCTGGCGCCGCCGAATTTCCATTGTTTATAAAACAGATCCAGCAGCATCTCCAGCTGAAGATCCGGGCCGTTCGCCGATGAAACATAGGCGCGGGCTTCATCAACCAGCGCCTGCAGCTGTGCGTTGACCGCATCCGCCGGAAAATCGTGGCGAATAGCGCGTGACGTAGCGATAACCGCTTCGCATAGCGGCGCTTCGCTAAAATTGATATTTGCTACTGATATCATACAATCCCCAAAAGCGGCAGTTTGGTGACGGCCAGCTTAATAATGATGCCCAGCATCGCCAGCGCCACGATAAAGGCAGTCCAGCGTACTTTAGCCTCACGCGGACGGCGGCCAAAAGCCACGACGCCCAGGGCGACATAGATAATAACGCCAAACAGCTTTTCCGTCAGCCAGTTACCCTGCGGCGTAAACGGATAAAAATGCGTAATCATCATCAGGCAGATGCCGGTAATGAACAGCAGGGTATCATTGATATGCGGTACGATACGTACCCAACGATGCGTCATCATTGCCGATCCGCTTTGCAGCCAGATAAAGCGCAAAATAAACAGCGTTACCGTCACCGCCACGGTTAGCAAATGAAGATGTTTAATCACGCCGTAGTAGCCAGCCATGATGCTCTCCCTGTTAATATAAGGCGCAAGTCACGCGATCGTGACCCGCGTAGTCCTGGCAGGTGGTCGCTGCCTGGTAGTGATGGGCGGTGAAAATATCACGCACCGCCTCTCCCTGCTGCCAGCCATGCTCCAGCATCAGCCAGCCGCCAGGCAGCAAATAGCGACGCGCCGCCTGGACGATATGGCGAATATCCGCCAGCCCCTGCTCCGCCGCCACCAGCGCGCTGAGCGGTTCGAAACGCACGTCGCCCTGCTGCAGATGCCGATCGGCGGCGTCGATATAGGGCGGATTGCTGACAATCATCGCAAACCGCCGTTCGCCGATGGCGCTGAACCAGTCGCTGTGCAGAAAAGTCGCGTTGGCGATGCCCAGCCTGCGCGCATTATGCTGCGCCAGCGCTACCGCCTCCTCTACGCGATCGACGCCCAGCAGCCGGCAGTCGGGACGCTCGCTGGCCAGCGCCAGCGCTATCGCGCCGCTGCCGGTGCCTAAATCGAGAATATCGACCGCCTGCGCCGGCAGACGCGCCAGCGCCTGCTCTACGAGAACTTCGCTATCGGGACGCGGGATCAGCGTTACCGGCGAAACGGCCAGCGGCAGCGACCAGAATTCGCGTTCGCCGGTCAGGTACGCCACAGGTTCGCCGCGCGCGCGCCGCGCCAGCAGCGCATCCAGCTGCGCCAGCTGCGTCGCGCTCAGCGGCGCGTCATCGAAGGCGATCAGCCAGCTGCGCGGCTTACCGGTGACAAACGACAGCAGCACTTCCGCATCGCGTTTTGGGCTTTCTCCGCCGCGCAGCGTGGCGCAGGCCGCTGTTAACCAGCTGCGTATCTCCATCAATCCTGCCCGGCAAGCGCAGCCAGCTGATCGGCCTGGTGCTCCTGCACGATGGGCTCAATCAGCATATCGAGTTTTCCTTCCATCACTTCGTCCAGCCGGTAAAGCGTCAGGTTAATACGGTGATCGGTAACGCGCCCCTGCGGAAAGTTATAGGTACGGATGCGATCGGAGCGATCGCCGCTGCCCAGCAGGTTGCGCCGCGTGGACGCCTCTTCCGCGTGACGCTTCGCCATTTCCGCCGCGTGAATACGCGCGCCCAGCACCGAAAGCGCCTTGGCTTTGTTTTTATGCTGCGAGCGTTCATCCTGACACTCCACTACGATGCCGGTCGGCAGGTGGGTGATACGAATCGCGGAATCAGTGGTGTTAACGTGCTGTCCGCCCGCCCCGGAGGAGCGGAAGGTGTCAATTTTCAGATCGGTCGGGTT
Source organism: Mixta tenebrionis (assembly GCF_006517625.1). Classification (GTDB taxonomy): domain Bacteria; phylum Pseudomonadota; class Gammaproteobacteria; order Enterobacterales; family Enterobacteriaceae; genus Mixta; species Mixta tenebrionis. Next base: position 214,826 of record NZ_VHQI01000001.1, read on the forward strand.
GATCTCCGGCAGCTCTGCTTCCGGCAGCTCCGGCATCACCGCAATGGTGCAGGCGGAAGTATGGATGCGTCCCTGGGATTCGGTTTCCGGCACGCGCTGCACGCGATGGCCGCCCGATTCAAATTTGAGCCTGCCGTAGGCGCCTTCGCCATTGACGCGGGCGATCACCTCTTTATAGCCGCCGTGCTCGCCTTCGCTGGCGCTGACGATCTCAACGCGCCAGCGCCGCGATTCCGCGTAGCGGCTATACATGCGGAACAGATCGCCAGCGAAAATAGCGGCTTCGTCGCCGCCCGCGCCCGCGCGCACTTCGACAAAGCAGTCGCGCTCGTCGTCAGGATCTTTCGGCAGCAGCAGCAGCTGTAGCTGCTGTTCCAGCTGTTCGCTTTGCGCACGCGCGGTTTTCAGCTCGTCCAGCGCCATATCGCGCATTTCCGCATCGCTGAGCATCTGCTCGGCGGTAGCGATATCCTCCTGCACCTGCTGCCACTGCCGGAAGCACTGACTGACATCGGTTAGCTGGGCGTATTCACGCGACAGCGCGCGGAAACGCTCCTGTTCGGCGATGACGCCGGCATCGCCGAGCATCGCTTCCACCTCTTCGTGGCGCTCCTGCAAGGCTTCCAGTTTGGCAACAATAGAAGTCTTCATCTGGTATGGTTTACCTGTATTGGTATAGGAATTATCTAGTCCAGCCCAAGGCTGTCACGCAGGATCTGCAGGCGTTCGCTGTCGCCGTCGCGGGCAGCCTGCTGCAGGGATTTGGTGGGGGCATGAATCAGGCGGTTAGTTAGCTTATGGGCCAAATCGTGCAGCACCTCCTGTGCGTCAGCGCCCTGCTGCAGCGCGGCAAGCGCCTTCGCTTCCAGCTCTGCGCGGATTTGTCCGGCCCGGTCGCGATAGTCGCGAATGGTTTCAACAGCACTCTGCGCGCGCAGCCAGGCCATAAATTCGCTGCTTTCCTGCGCGACGATAGTTTCAGCCTGCACCGCTGCCGCCTTGCGCTGGGCCATATTATTTTCAATGATCGCCTGCAAGTCATCCACGCTGTAAAGATAGGCGTTGGCAAGCTTGCCGACTTCCGGCTCGACGTCGCGCGGTACGGCGATATCCACCAGCAGCATCGGCTGATTACGGCGCGCCTTCAGCGCCCGCTCCACCATACCGCGCCCGATAATCGGCAACGGGCTGGCGGTGGAACTGATGATGATATCCGCTTCCGCCAGCCGGCTATCGATCTCCGCCAGGCTAATCACTTCCGCGCCCACCTCGTCAGCCAGCAGCTGCGCACGCTCGCGGGTGCGGTTGGCGATAATCAGTTTCTGAACGTTATGCTCGCGCAGATGGCGCGCCGCCAGCTCAATGGTTTCGCCGGCGCCGACCAGCAAGACGTTAACGGCAGCAAGGGATTCAAAGATTTGTCGCGCCAGGGTACAGGCGGCGAAGGCGACTGAAACGGCGCTGGCGCCGATGTCGGTTTCCGTACGCACGCGCTTGGCGACGGAGAAGGTTTTCTGAAACATGCGCTCCAGTTCGCTGGAGAGCGAATGGCCGCGCTGAGAATCGGCAAACGCTTTTTTCACCTGCCCAAGAATCTGCGGCTCGCCCAGCACCAGCGAATCCAGACCGCTGGCGACGCGCATCAAATGGCTGACGGCGGCATTATCGTGATGCCAGTAGAGGCTCTTGCGCACCTCGTCTTCGCGCAGCTGATGATATTCGCACAGCCACTGCACCAGACGCTCATGCAGGTTCTCCTGCTCTTCTACGCTAAGATAGAGTTCTGTGCGGTTGCAGGTGGACAGCACTACGCCCCCCTGCACCATGGGCTGCGCCAGCAGGCTGTTTAAAGCCTCGTCCAGCGTATCCGGCGAGAAGGTAACTCGTTCGCGTAAGGCAACGGGTGCCGTTTTATGATTTATTCCGAGAGCCAGCAGCGTCATGGTGAATCAGATCGGGTTATCCCAATGTTGTTGGGGTTTTATGGTGCGCATTCTACAAGATGCGGGAGATCAAGAAAAGCCATACAAAGACTATGACTGTAATAAGATATAGCTGATAAGACTGAATTTTGATAATTCCGCATTGACGGTTAACGGACGAGTGATTAGCGTTAACCGTTTGGATCAAATAAACCTGTCTGAGGAGATGACCCGGTGTTCGATTCGCTAACCCGCCGTTCTTTGCGGCTGCTTCCGTTGGCCAGCGTGTTGCTGGCGGCCTGTACCATCAATAAACCGCAGGGACCGGGACAGAGCCCCACCTCTCCCCAGTGGCAGCAGCATCAGCAGGCGGTACAGCAGGTAACCCGCTATCAGACGCGCGGCGCCTTCGCCTGGCTCTCAGACCAGCAGAAAGTCTATGCGCGCTTTAACTGGCAGCAGAGCGCCGCGGATCGCTATCGCCTGCTGCTGACCAATCCGCTCGGCAGCACCGAGCTGCAGCTCGACGCGCAGGGCGCGACGGTGCAGCTGGTGGATAACAAGGGTAAACGCTACGTCAGCGACGACGCGGAGAAGATGATTACCCAGCTGACCGGCATGGATATTCCGCTGGCCAACCTGCGCCAGTGGATTCTCGGCCTGCCGGGCGACGCCACCGATTTTACGCTGGATGAAAACTATCAGCTACGCACCCTGCGCTACAGCCGCAATGGCCAGCAGTGGAATGTGACGATTCAGGGCTACGACAGCAAGGTTAAGCCGGCGTTGCCCGCTAGCATCGAATTAAAACAGGGCGATAAGCGCATTAAACTACGTATGGATAGCTGGACACTGCAATGATCACCACCTGGCCCGCGCCCGCGAAGCTGAATCTGTTTCTCTATATCACCGGCCGTCGGCCCGACGGCTATCACAATCTGCAAACGCTGTTCCAGTTTCTCGACTATGGCGACAGCCTGCATATTACGCCAAACGCGTACGGCGATATTCGTCTGCTGACGCCGGTCGCGGGCGTCGCCGCTGAAGATAACCTTATCGTACGCGCGGCGCGTCTGCTGATGCGCGCCGCAGGCGAACGCGGCGCCCTGCCGCCGCAGGCCGGCGCGGATATTGCCGTCGATAAACGTTTGCCGATGGGCGGCGGACTTGGCGGCGGTTCGTCAAATGCCGCCACGACGCTGGTCGCGCTGAATCACCTGTGGCAAACCGGACTGACAACCGAAACGCTGTGCGCACTGGGGCTACAGCTGGGCGCCGACGTGCCGGTTTTCGTACGCGGCCATGCGGCGTTTGCTGAAGGGGTGGGCGAAGCGCTACAGCCGGCCTCGCCGCCGGAAAAATGGTATCTGGTAGCTCATCCCGGCGTCGCCGTTTCTACCCCGCTGGTATTCAACGATCCGGCGCTGACGCGTAATTCGCCGGTACGCTCATTTGCTGCGCTGTTGCAGGCTCCTTTCAGCAATGATTGTGAGGCAGTCGTAAGAAAACGTTTTCGCGAGGTTGATGCGCTTGTTTCCTGGCTGCTAGAATACGCGCCGTCGCGCCTGACAGGAACCGGCGCTTGTGTGTTTGCAGAATTCGACACCGAGTCCGCTGCTCGTCAGGTGCTTGAGCTGGCCCCGAACTGGATGCAGGGATTCGTCGCGCAGGGCGTAAACCTTTCGCCGCTTCACCGCAGCCTTTCAGGGCGCCTGGCGTGAATGTGACAGCGTCACCCTGTTCCTGACGCTGCGCAGCGCGCTTTAATACACCCGTATGCACGCATGCGACCGGAGCGCGCCCGTTTCCGCTCGCGCGTATGCATTCTCTGGACGCAAAGCCTGAGGTTCTTCTCGTGCCTGATATGAAGCTTTTTGCTGGTAACGCCACCCCGGAACTAGCACAACGTATTGCCAACCGCCTTTACACCAGCCTGGGCGACGCCGCCGTCGGTCGTTTCAGCGATGGTGAAGTGAGCGTACAAATCAACGAAAATGTACGCGGTGGTGATATTTTCATCATCCAGTCCACCTGTGCCCCTACTAACGATAACCTGATGGAGCTGGTTGTCATGGTAGACGCGCTGCGTCGCGCTTCCGCTGGTCGCATTACCGCTGTCATCCCCTACTTTGGCTATGCCCGTCAGGATCGTCGTGTACGCTCAGCACGCGTGCCGATTACCGCTAAAGTGGTCGCGGATTTTCTTTCCAGCGTCGGCGTCGATCGCGTATTAACGGTGGACCTGCACGCAGAACAGATCCAGGGCTTCTTTGACGTCCCGGTTGATAACGTGTTTGGTAGCCCCATTCTGCTGGAAGATATGCTGCAGATTGGCCTGGAAAATCCGATCGTGGTTTCTCCTGATATCGGCGGCGTGGTACGCGCCCGCGCTATTGCGAAGCTGCTTAACGATACCGATATGGCCATTATCGATAAGCGCCGCCCGCGCGCTAACGTTTCTCAGGTTATGCATATTATCGGCGATGTTGCCGGACGTGATTGCGTACTGGTAGACGATATGATCGATACCGGCGGCACGCTGTGCAAAGCAGCAGAAGCGCTGAAAGAGCGCGGCGCTAAACGCGTATTTGCCTACGCCACTCACCCGATCTTTTCCGGCAACGCGGCGGAGAACCTGCGTCATTCGGTCATTGATGAAGTCGTGGTTTGCGATACCATCCCGCTTTCCGACGAGATCAAGGCGCTGCCGAACGTGCGCACCCTGACGCTCTCCGGCATGCTGGCTGAAGCCATTCGCCGCATCAGCAACGAAGAATCCATTTCCGCGATGTTTGAACACTAAGCGCCGATCTGCTAAAAACCGGGCGCCCGCCCGGTTTTTTTATGTTTTGGCTCTGCTCACACAGGCTGTTGCTTATCAGCGCGCTTACCTAAGGGTAAGCCAGCCGCACGCAATATTAATACCCAGCTGCTTTTTACCGCCGCGTTAACCCGGTTTTTTACCAGGGCAGGCTGATGCTATTTTGCTGCGTTTTTTAAGGAAACGCTCGCGCCAGCACCGCTGCCGACAGCGCCGGCTGTGGAAAAATCAGTGGGCCCGGTGATGATAATGGCCCGCACGGCGGCAGCGTTTATCATCGCCGCAATAGCGCACCCAGTAATAGCGATCGGTAATCTTTTCCCGGCCGCTAAGGCGCGCGCCGACTAACCACATTAACGCACCGATAAAAATGCCGAAAATTGACGCCTGAGTAAGCCAGGATGAAAGCTGTAGCTGCGGCAGCTGGTTCAGTACCGCATAGCCCACGCCTAAAATCATGGTGATTAAACCCAGCCCCATCAACGCATTACCCGCAACCATTGCGCTTTTACGTTTCATCGCCCATCTCCTTTGCTGGCAGCACAGCACAAAGTGTTAAACCCATTCAAGCTTAGAATATGCACCAGCCGCCCGTTGCGTACGCGATCACACATTTTAACTCTCAATTGCCATTTTTCTGACGCTAACCACCTGTATTTATATAGAAATCGTATTATCCCCCTACGAAATTAAACCAGCCTCGTTGTTTTGTATTCTTGCCCGCCGATCGCTACACTATCGCCCTTCGGTTTTAAGCAGGAAATAACTACCGTGAGTGAAATCAAGCTGATTGTTGGCCTTGCCAACCCCAGTGCGGAATATGCCGCAACGCGCCATAACGCCGGCGCCTGGTATGTGGATCTGCTGGCAGAACGCCACAATCAGTCGCTGAAAGAGGAAAGTAAATTTTTCGGCTATACCGCACGCCTGAACGTCGGCGGCAAGGATGTCCGACTGCTGGTGCCCACTACCTTTATGAACCTGAGCGGCAAAGCGGTAGCGGCAATGGCGACTTTCTATCGTATCGCGCCGGAAGAGATTCTGGTGGCGCACGATGAGCTGGATCTACCGCCGGGCGTAGCGAAATTCAAGCTGGGCGGCGGTCATGGCGGCCATAACGGGCTGAAAGATATTATCAGCAAGCTGGGTAACAACCAGGGCTTTCACCGGCTGCGCATCGGCATCGGTCATCCAGGCGATCGTAATAAGGTGGTGGGCTTTGTACTGGGCAAACCGCCCGCATCGGAACAGACGCTGATCGATAATGCGTTGGATGAAGCCGCACGCTGTACCGAAGTGTGGTTACAGGACGATTTGCTAAAGGCGATGAACCGGCTGCACAGCTATAAGGCAAGCTGACCTGTTCCGCCAGCCGTGTCGCTCCGGCTGGCGATTTGCCGCAGCGTAGCAGATAGTTTCGCCGCGTCCGGATGCGCCTGCATCGCTCAGCGATAGATAAGCTGCTCGCTCAGGGGCTATTGATACCAACATGCCAACCGGGAAATTTTTCCTCCACCTTTTCCCGCCGGCGGATAATGAATTCGGCCCCATTGCAGCCATAATTACGTGTATACTAGCGGCAATTTTTTCATGTCATTATCGGCAAGCGAGCTTGTCCGGTTATCTCAGCAATTAAGGTGATTCAAACATGGGATTCAAATGCGGTATCGTGGGCCTGCCTAACGTAGGTAAATCCACCCTGTTCAATGCGTTAACCAAAGCGGGTATCGAAGCAGCTAACTTCCCGTTCTGTACCATTGAGCCTAATACCGGCGTGGTGCCAATGCCTGATTCACGTCTCGATCGGCTGGCGGAAATTGTCAAACCGCAGCGTACCGTACCGACTACGATGGAGTTTGTTGATATTGCAGGGCTGGTGAAAGGCGCTTCTAAGGGCGAAGGCCTGGGAAACCAGTTTCTGACCAATATTCGCGAAACCGAGGCGATTGGTCACGTGGTGCGCTGTTTTGAAAACGACAATATCATCCACGTTTCCGGCAAAGTGAACCCGGCGGAAGATATTGACATCATCAATACCGAGCTGGCGCTTTCCGACCTTGATACCTGCGAACGTGCGCTGCAGCGCGTACAGAAGAAAGCCAAAGGCGGCGATAAAGACGCTAAACTGGAGCAGGCGGTGCTGGAAAAATGTCTGCCGCACCTGGAAAATGCCGGTATGCTGCGCTCCCTGTCGCTGGATGCGGAAGAGAAAGCGGCAATCCGCTATCTGAGTTTCCTGACGCTGAAGCCGACCATGTATATCGCCAACGTCAATGAAGATGGCTTTGAGAACAACCCCTACCTCGATCAGGTACGCGCTATCGCCGAGAAAGAAGGTTCCGTAGTTGTGCCGGTTTGTGCCGCCGTTGAATCTGATATCGCCGAGCTGGACGATGAAGAACGCGACGAATTTATGGCGGAGCTGGGGCTGGAAGAGCCAGGCCTGAACCGCGTTATTCGCGCCGGCTATGCGCTGCTGAATCTGCAGACTTACTTTACCGCAGGTGTTAAAGAAGTACGCGCCTGGACCATTCCGGTAGGCGCAACCGCGCCGCAGGCGGCCGCTAAAATTCATACCGATTTTGAAAAGGGTTTTATCCGCGCTCAGACCATCGCCTTTGAAGATTTCATTACCTATAAAGGCGAACAGGGCGCGAAAGAAGCGGGAAAAATGCGTTCTGAAGGGAAAGACTATATCGTTAAGGATGGCGATATCATGAACTTCCTGTTTAACGTCTGAATAGCTTCTGCTGTCTTATGGGATATATTAAGCCCAGGCGACAGCGATACACGCATAAAATCCACGCCGCTGCGTGGATTTTTTTATATTTTTGGTAATCATTACACCGCGTAACAGCACACCTGGAATAAAATAAGGCGATAGTTACGCTATTTTACTCGACCATGTAAAGAAAGCGTGGCGCTGGCGCCTTAAAATAAATGGCGAGTCCACTATGAATACTCCAGAAAAATAGCTTAAATCAAACTTACTGCGATGCATAAGAAGAGCAGACAAATATGTAAGGTAAAAAGCTTACCAGGCTGATAGCATTCACAGAGAGAGCGATACAGCTAACATTTTCGAACTAATGATGCTTCATCCTGAACAGCCAGTGGCTAAGCTCCTCTGGGTTATATGATTTGCGGGACACATTATAAGCAGGTAAAGGTACATTTCTCAGCAGACGTTTGCAGGCGCAGATTAGACATAAGCTTTCTCTTATTTTCATTTAGCATGATGACTTACAAGACAGTACATCACTGAATATAAGTTATTTACATCTAAATTACCGTTACATTGCCGTTATATTGCAAGCTTCAAGTTTGATGATCGGTTAATACGGATTTTTATCTTTATTCCTCGCTTATATAGAAAAGCTAAAGGGAAGCCTGCCTCCACATCATGTAGATTTATTGACAAAATGGAAATAATAAACAAACCAGAAATAAATCATTCGATATTTTTATTTTAAGCGAAAAATTCAACCTGAAATTATTTACACCAAGACAATGTATAACTTTCAATAATTTCATCAGGAAACTTAATAAAAAATAAGGATATTATTACGTGAATTAAAATTGATCCTATTCATGAATCAACGTATACTTTTTGTACAGAATGATTTTTGCGCGGGAAGAAAACCATGGATCATATGGAAAATGCTTTATATCTTAGAGAAGAGGCTGATAAGCATCTGGCTAAAGCTTTAATTGATGGGCATAGAGCGGTAACCATGAACGGAAGGAGTATTTTAAAATATTTATATTCCGGTATAGAGAGATTAAGCTGGTATAGCTCCTGTGCGTTTGATGAATACAAAAATGTCTGTACTCAACTACAGCATGAGGATATCAGGGCGTTAGAAAACCTGACCAGTTTGTTTATGAACCGGAATAAATGCATATTAATTTTCACATTATATTTTGAAAGATTGACCAGAGATCTAAATGAAAAAGACCGCACCACCCTGAAAAAAAATCTAAGAAGAGAAAGTCTACGTGGCTCTATCTATTTAGCAGGATTATTTGCTACAGCCAACGTAACAAACAGGGCATTAGCTCAAGGGCTGGCAGATGTTATTGTATCTTCACCACGTAACGTTGACTTAGTAAAGCGAGCCGCCAGAGCAGGCTATGGTTTAACTGTGCTGGAACATTATGGTATGTTACATGAGAGATTAAAAGCTGCGGAACGATTGCGTATAGCAGATCCTGAGTTCTACTGGATGTTACATAAATGCAGGTTAGAAACCTGTTACTTTTTCGTTGAACCGATACTAAAACCATATATAGGATACAAGGGTTTAAAAAATGAAAAAGAAGTGCGTAAAATTATAATGGATATATTAGAAAAATTATGATAAGAAGAATATTATTAGATATTTTTTCACAAATAATGGTATACATACTTATTATTTTATTATCAGTTATAGTATATGTGTCGAATATATTTATACCTGAATATACCTGGTATGTAGCTGTTATATCTTTAATTATTTTGTTATACGTTTTTATTAAATATTTGATAAAATAACTTGCTGTTTTTTCTGGCAAAAAATGCTGCCGTTCCTGTACCCTCTGTAATTCAATTTGAGATTGAATAATCATATCAATAATATCCGCCCACCACAATGTTTTATCGGCATCTCTTTTACTTAAGCGATCGCGCCGTAAAAATAACGTCTAGTTCAATATGCCATCTTTTGATTCAAAAATTCAGTTCAATGATAAATAAAATTCGATTTATATTATTTTATACAAATCAGCGGCTTATCTGATATTGCAATTAAACAGACGCCTGCTTTGGGCCAACAACAATCAATAATAAAATTAATTATCCAGATTCTGTTTATAGAACCCATTCAATACTTCAACCCCGTTTCCTGTACCGCAATAAACTTTGCATCCTTCAGAAACCCGAACGCGGCTGATCAACTCCTCTCCAGGCGAATTAATGTCAGGCGTCACTTCAATCAGCACGCTACAAGAATCCTTATCTTTAAACCTATACATATCGGATTTTCCATTTTCAATCTTCTTATGCTCCAGCTTCCCTGCAATATGACAAGATGAAGCCATATCAGCGGGATCAATTCTCCCTTTCATCGAGAAAACATTTTCATTACCTGTGGTCAGTTCAAAAGCCGCCGCTAAGTTACGCGTACTTCCTTCAAAATCCATCTCTTTATCAAATTTAATGGCATTGGCAAATACCATACCAGGTATCACTATTATGGTTGCTATCATCAGTCGTTTCATACATCTCCAGTAAAAATAAATTCTGGTCGCATAAGTTATAGTATGAGGTCATTTAAACATAGCATACCGGTTTAGATCAGCATCCGGTGGCCTGTTAACTTAAATGTTAACTATCAGGCATTCGTAATCAACGCAAGATTTTTTAATGACCTACATCAATAAAAGACAAAGTTCTTTTTGTGACTACATGTGGAGTTAATCAACGAATTTTAGGTTTGGCAGGATTGTCGTACCGGCAGCTCAGGCTGATGCTGCCTTGATGGCCACCTTTGTATTGGGCGATGGGAAAGTTCAGGCGACATCAGACGACCTGTTTGCATAGATTTGGGCAGCGTACCTCTCCCGACACGCAATGCCGGTACCTGGCAGCAGAGCTGCTAATTGTCTTCCCCTGCCCGTTAACAGAACGCCAGGGTAGTTATATTTAAAACTGATTAAACTTAGCGGCAGGCAAAGTGAGGAAACCTCACTTTGCCTTTATAACAAGTAGTTATTAAATAGCCGAAAAACGAACCTGCAGCATCGCTTTATCAGGCGAACAGCTTAATTTCTGCGCCAGAAAACAAACTGCAGGCTAACAGAACCTTAATTAAAAGTTATAGCCAATACCAATGTTAAAGATGTTCATGGTGTAATCGTTAATAAAGTTTATTCTTGATCCTTCGTAGCCTGCATTAATAGTAAAGTTTTCATTGATATTAAAAACAAATCCGGCGCCATAGGCAAAAGAGGTTTTATGTCCGTTATACTTACGGTTTATTTCAGGAATATTACCCTGCGCTTTTACGCGCGCCGGGCCGCCGGCCAGATAGAATGATGCATAATCATTAATGCGGAACGAAGGCCCAAACAGTATGGAATAATATTTAGCATCAACATGGTGGGTCAGATGGTGCTTACCTGTAGTCTGGCTGAGTTCGTCATCGCCTTTCATCCAGGTTACGGAGGTCATCAGGCTCACCAGAGAGTCCATCTGATAGTGATACTGCAGGTTAACGCCATGAAGCGTGCTAAAACCGCTGGCCTTACCCTGCGCATAACCCGCCTGAACAGTATGATTATTGGCTGATGCCGCGCAGCTGGTTATCCCGGTGATGAGAAGTAATGCAAGGGGCAACTTTTTCATTTATCGAATTCCTTTCAAAAATAAAGTATATGAAAAAATCCATTAATAAAATTGCTGACTTTATTCTTCCCGTCAGCATACCACCGGCGCCAAATGGTTAAAGGCAATTAATATAAATAAATTTAATTTAATTTCCTGGCGGCAACCATAGCGCAGCCGGCCCGCTTAACGGAACAATAGTCAGGCACGTAATGGTGGCTTTATTCTACTTTCACACTTTTTGAAAAGTATAATGATTCCCTGTCACTCGGTTGTTTTTAACATCTACACAAGTCAGTTTGCTTCGTTACCTTTATTAATCCCTGATACCTTATCGGCTGCACACAATTTCTGCTGCCAGCAGGCTAAACGCTAACCGGGATAACGCGCTCTCCGGCTGCGCCAACGTTTACGCATATGGCAAAAATATTGAAGGCGTTTATTTATCAGCGAGATGATTAATTCAATTAAACCGCCTGCAGGCGCCTTTATTAAGGGAAAGTCGCCACGGCAAGGATGATTATTGTCTCAGGTCGTTTAACTTAGCTGGCTAACAGGCAAAGGCTGGAATAAAGATACCGCAGGCGATTGATGTAAACGGCAATTAATGCAGACGGCGCCGCGACAGCGAAGCAGGAGAAATATTTTGCAGCTCCTCGTGCATATCCAGGCTACCGATAAACAAACGCCGCTGGGCATTGCGCCCGGACGCTGAAAGATAACATCATCGGCTTCGGTGCCGCCCTGGCAGCATCCGCATAATGCGCGCAGGCCAGCCAGGAGCGTTATGTTAACGCCTGGCTATCCGCTTCCGCGTCATATAGCGGATCGCTTAGCGTAGCGTAATCATCGGTTAGCGGCTGATAAGCGCTCAGATGCAGCGGCTGCCTCCCCGGCAAATTCACCGCTATCAGACTTTCTTCCACAGCGTCCAGCGTTTCATCGCATTCATCAAACAGGTTACGGCTAAATGGCATCGTTTCCTCCAGTGAAAGTTCCTTCTGATGCATCATAGCTATAGCAGGCGGCTGCGCCTGACGGCAAGTTAATCTCCCCTTTTTCCGATGTTTCCGCTTCGCATCTGTCAGCAAAGCCAGACTATACGCCGCTTCGGCTAACGGCCGTTTTTGACCCTGACAATATCCGCCATGATCGCCAGCGCAATTTCAGTGGGCGTTTTACTACCGATGGGTAACCCAACCGGCGCATGAATCCGCTGCAGTTTAGCCTCATCCAGCTCGCCAATGCTGCGCAAACGCGCTATCCGTTGCCGGCTGCTGCTGCTGGAGCCCATCGCCCCCAGATAGAACGCCGGCGTATTCACCGCCTCCAGCAGCGTAAGGTCGTCCACGCGCGCATCGTGGGTCGTACAGACAATCGCCGTATGCCGCGTAGCGCCATAACATTCAAGGTAGCGCGCCGGATGCTGGTTAATGCAGCGCAGACCAGCCTGCCCGCTTTGCTGTTCGCAGAGCTGGCGCCAGAAGGTTTCCCGATGCTCACAGACGATAACCTGCATCTTTAGCATCTGCGCAATACGCAGACACTCGTGCGCCACCGTCGAATAGCCGGCCAGCAACAGCGTCAGCACGCTGCCGATGGGTAATATCACTCTGACACTATCGTAATGCAGCGTACGCGGCGCGGCGGCATCAACGGCCTCCAGCTGGGCGCGCTCACCGATGGTCACCTGTTTAACCACCCGCTCATCGCCGGTCAGCGTCTGTTGCAGGCGCGACAGATGCGCCAGGCTGGCCGCATCCGCCGGCAGCCGTTCAACCAGTACCTCAAGCACGCCGCCGCACGGCAGACGGATTTGCGGCGCCAGCCCCCCTTCGCCGTAGCGCACCAGCTGGCTATCGCACATAAATTCGCCCTGCTGCACGCGCGCCAGAAAATCATCCTCAATGCAACCGCCGGAAAGCGAACCACAAAATTCGCCCTGCTGATTGGCTGCCAGCATTGCGCCGGGGGCGCGCGGCGCCGATCCCCAGCTACGCAGCACGGTACAAAGCCAGACCTCAGCACCCTGCTGATGCCATTTCAACGCGCAGGCAATAACCTGCTGATCGAGTGAATGCATTATGACTCCTTATTTAACCATGCAGAGGGCAGATCGATATCCCGCACGGCGCCCGCATCCCGCGTCGCCAGAAGATGCACCCCGTCCTGTTTCAACAGATCGCGCGCCGCCGTTTCCCCTGCCAGCGTCGCCAGCTGCGGATAGCAGGCGCGGCTGAACCCAACCGGATGGCCGGGCTGCCCCTGCCAGCAGGCGCGCACCCGCGAATGTTCCCGCAACGCCTGCGCAACCTGCCGCAGCGTTTCCGGCTGGAGCCAGGGCATATCCGCCAGCATAATCAGCCAGCCGTCCCATCCACTGGTGGCCCGTACGCCAGCGGCGACAGAGTCGCCAATTCCGGCGCTGGGCAGAACGATCTGCTGCGCGCCCGTTACGCAGCGCCGTAGCGCCGCCGGCTCCGGCCGCAGCACCACCGCTACCGGCAGGCTGCTTTGCACAGCGATACGGTAGCAGCGCGCCAGCATCGCCTCGCCTTCAATCCGCTCCAGCAATTTATGGCGACCGCAGGCGGCGCGGTAACGCGCGCTTTCGCCCGCCGCCAACAGCAAAATACCTACATACATCGCCGTCGTTCCCGTTACGGTTGTTCACCGCTCAAGGCATAACGCTCACGGCGCATAACGTCAAATACCGCAGCGAAAACTGCGATCGGGGGCGATAAAAATGGGGGCGAAATCGCCCCCGTTTCAGCATGCCGCCCGGTTAACGGCGGATAACAGGGAGCAAAACGCCAGGCGATCCGTTCCCTTTATTTACCGCCGGGCTTCAGAAAAAGCCCTGAGGCTCGATGCTGTAGCTGACCAGCAGATTTTTGGTTTGCTGATAGTGTTCCAGGATCATTTTATGGGTTTCGCGCCCGATGCCCGACTGTTTATAACCGCCGAACGCCGCATGCGCCGGATAGAGGTGATAGCAGTTGGTCCAGACGCGCCCCGCCTTAATCGCCCGCCCAACGCGCCAGGCACGGTTGATATCACGCGTCCAGAGTCCGGCGCCCAGGCCGTAAATGGTGTCGTTCGCGATCGCGATCGCTTCCGCCTCATCTTTAAAGGTGGTCACCCCGATAACCGGACCGAAAATTTCTTCCTGAAAGACGCGCATGCTGTTGCTGCCTTTCAGCAGCGTCGGTTGAATATAGAAACCGTTTTTCAGCTGCCCTTCGGTTTGTTCGACGCCGCCGCCGGTCAGGATCTCTGCGCCTTCCTGGCGAGCGATATCAAGATAGGAGAGGATTTTATCGAACTGCTGCTGCGAAGCCTGCGCGCCCACCATGGTATCGGTATCCAGCGGATCGCCGCGCCGGATAGCCTTGATGCGTTTTTTCACCGCCTCGATAAAAGGCTCATAAATCGATTCCTGCACCAGCGCCCGCGACGGGCAGGAGCAGATTTCGCCCTGATTCAGGAAGCCCATCACCACGCCTTCGGCGGCTTTATCAATAAAGGAGGGTTCGGCCTGCATAATATCTTCGAAGAAGATGTTGGGGGATTTGCCGCCCAGTTCAACGGTAGAGGGAATCAGGCGCTCCGCCGCCTGTTGCAGAATACGAATACCGGTAACGGTCGAACCGGTAAAGGCAATTTTGGCGATACGCGGATTACCGGCCAGCGTTTCACCAATTTCACGTCCGTAGCCGTGCACAATATTCAGCACGCCCGGCGGCAGCAGATCGCCGACCAGCTCGGCAAACAGCGTGATAGATAACGGCGTCTGGCTGGCGGGCTTCATCACTACGCAGTTACCCGCCGCCAGCGCGGGCGCCAGCTTCCACGCCGCCATTAACAGTGGAAAGTTCCACGGAATGATCTGGCCGACCACGCCCAGCGGTTCATGGATATGATAAGCGGCGGTATACTCATCAAGCTCCGCCGCAGAGCCTTCCTGGGCGCGAATGCAGCCGGCGAAATAGCGAAAGTGATCGATAGCCAGCGGCACATCGGCGGCCAGGGTTTCACGTACCGGCTTGCCGTTGTCCCAGCTTTCATTCACCGCGATGCGCTCCAGGTTCTGCTCCAGGCGATCGGCAATTTGCAGCAGTACCCGCGAACGCGCCTGTACCGACGTTTTTCCCCAGCGTTCGGCGGCGGCATGCGCCGCGTCCAGCGCCCGTTCAATATCCTGCTGCCCGGAGCGCGGGAATTCGCCGATCGTTGAACCATCTACCGGCGAAGTATTGGTAAAATAGTTGCCTTCAATCGGCGCCACAAACTCGCCGTTGATGTAGTTAGCATAACGCTGCTGTAAGACGATGAGCGAACCCTGAGTTGATGGCCACGCGTAACGCATATATATCCTCCCATGCCATTAAACTACTGACTAAGAAGCAGCCATAAATTACCTGACCGCGTCTGATAGCTGTCGTTGAGCGGCTCAGGTTAACAGCCGCCAGGGGAGAAAAACGTGAGCACAATGGATTCCGTCACTTATGCGCTAATCTGCGCGCGCGGCTGCAGGCTGCGCCAGAAACGTTGCAGGATCAGGCGGGCGCTCTCGGTAACCGGCGGCGCTTCAGCGGCAGACGGAGCGGCGGCGGACTGGCAGGCCTGCATAATGCGTGCGTTAAATTCGGGATGAAACTGTACCGACAGCGCGCAAGGTCCATAGCGAATAATCTGGCACTCATCGGCGGCTGAGCGCGCCAGAACCCGTGCGCCGGGCGGCGGTGCCAGCACTGTCTGCCGGTGTGAAAGCCAGGCCGCAAAGGTGGACGGCAGCCCGGCCAATAACGCGTCCGACTGCGCGCCCGGCAGCAGCGTTACCGGCAGCGCGCCCCGCTCCCAGCCGTGCGGATTATCGCCTACCTCGCCGCCCAGCGCGTAGGCCATCAGCTGGTGTCCATAGCAGACGCCCAGCAGCGGCAGGGAGAGCGCCATCGCCGCACGTACCCAGGCGGCGGTGCGTTCGCTCCATTCGGCGTGATCGGTAACCATCGCCCAAGAACCGCTCAGGATCGCGCCGCTGATAGCGCTAAATTCCGGCAGCGCCTCGCCGAGATCGGGGCGGCAGATAATATAGTCAGGCGCAGAGAGGCCCAGCGCATCGATAAACCAGCGCGCCTGTTCGCCAATACGTTCGCGTACCGGCGCGGGAGGAACTTCAAGCTGTAGTAAAACCAGGGGTAACGGCAACGAGGTCATACCGGATCCTTTTTCCGAGAAAGAGGCGTTTCGGCCGCTAAGTATTGCATCGCCGCGTCGGGCTGTCTCATCACTTTTTCTGAGGATGACCGCCGCAAGAAGTATAAGCCGCGCAGCAACAGGAAAAGCGCAGCTGGCGTGCTTGTCTGTCGGCTAATACCTGTCATGATAACCGGTGACTTACTGCAGATATTTAAGGACGGATTTGTGGCGCTGCGTCATTTTTTTCTGGTGTTGATGGTTGTTTCTATCTGGGCGTTCAATAACGTCGCGATTAAATGGGGTCTGCTCGATTTACCGCCGCTGTTTTTAACCTGTATGCGCTTCGTGGTGGTCGCGCTGGTGCTGCTGCCCTTTACGCGCGTGACGCGCGCCCAGCTGCCCTGGCTGGCGGCGTTGGCCTTTACCTTCGGTTTTATGCATTTTTCGCTGCTGTTTGTCGGCATTGGCTACACCGATGCCGGTACGGCGGCGGTGGTGGTGCAGCTGGGAACGCCTATCGCTATGCTGCTGGCATGGGTGATATTAAAAGAGCGGCTTAGCTTGATTCAGCTGTGCGGCATTCTGATCTCTCTCAGCGGCGTAGCGGTTCTCAGCGGCAGCCCAACCATTCCCAGCTGGTGGGTATTGACGCTGCTGTTAACCAGCGCCGTCGGCTGGGCCGTCAGCAACCTGATTGTAAAAAAAGCGCCGCCGATCAAGCCGCTAACGATGACCGGCTGGCTCTCTTTTATGGCGATCCCGGTGGTCGGCCTCACCTCCTGGCTTACCGAAGAGCATCAAATCGACGCGCTGCTGCACGCCACCTGGCGCGGCTGGTTTGGCATTCTGTTCAGCGCCATCGCCTCTTCGGTGGTGGCCTACTCGCTGTGGTATGCCCTGCTGAAGAAATATAATATCAACCTGATTATGCCCTATTCGCTGTTAACCCCGGTGCTGGCGGTGATTATGGGCGTGCTGGTGCTGGGCGACAGTCTGAATCAGTTTAAAGTAGCCGGTTCGCTGCTGGTGATACTCGGCACCGCTATCGCGGTGATTAATATCCGCAATCTGCGTATGCACGCCCGCTTTCCCCGGCTTTCGCTACGGCGTAAGCATTAGCCGCCGCAGGAAAAAAGCGCCATCTGTTGCTAAGGTAAAAAAGAACGATACCGAGGGAGAGCAACATGGATCACCAGCTGGCGGCACGATTCTGGCAACAGTTCTGGCACGGATTACGCAGCGAAGCGTCGCCGCTTCCTCAGATTGATCTACAGGGGCAGGATGCCTTCTGTTCCGCCTGGCCGGTGAGTGAGTTTGCCGTCACTTCCGTGGCGCTGGCGGCGCAGGCCGCGGCGGCGCTGGTCAATAACCCGGCCAGGCCGCAGCTTAATGTACGCCTCGCTTCGCGCTGGTTTCAGCAGAGCTTTTACCCGCTTAACCGTCCGCTGCCGCCCGCCTGGGATACTTTCGCTGGCGACTACGCCGCCGCCGATGGCTGGATCCGTCTGCACACTAACGCGCGCCATCACCGTCAGGCGATGGAACGCGTGCTGGGCAGGCATGCCGATCGCGCGGCGCTGGCGCAGAGGGTAAGCGTCTGGAAAAAGCAGGCGCTGGAGCTGGCGATTATCGAGGCTGGCGGCTGCGCGGCGGAGATGCGCAGCCTGAGCGCCTGGCAGCAACATCCGCAGGGAAGAAGCGTGGCGCAGGAGCCGCTTATCGCCTGGACGTCATGGGCGGAGGCCGCGCCGCCCGCATGGCCTCTGCATCTTATTCGTCCGTTAAACAAAGTGCGCGTACTCGACTTAACCCGAATCGTTGCCGGGCCGGTCGCGACGCGTTTTCTTGCCGGTCTTGGCGCCGAGGTGCTGCGCCTCGATCCGCCTGGCTGGGAAGAGCCGGCGCTGGAGGAAGAGCTGCTGCTGGGCAAGCGCAGCGCACGCCTCAATCTGAAAAGCATCGCCGGACGCCAGCAGTTTGAACGGCTGCTGGCGCAGGCGGACGTGCTGGTACATGGCTATCGCGCCGACGCGCTGGAAAAGCTGGGTTACGACAGCGCGCGTTTTCAGCAGCTGGCGCCGGGCCTGATTGAGGTCAGCCTGAACGCCTGGGGCTGGAGCGGTCCGTGGCGCAACCGGCGCGGCTTTGACAGCCTGGTGCAGATGGCCTGCGGCATCGCCGAGGGCGGACAGCGCTGGCGCGGAACGGCAGCGCCGCAGCCGCTGCCGGTACAGGCGCTGGATCACGCTACCGGCTACCTGATGGCCGCTGCGGTGCTGGAAGGCATGCGGCGACGCCTCGCACGGCGTACCGGCTGTACGGCCCGCCTGTCGCTGGCGCGCACCGCTCATCTGCTGACCGCGTATCCTTATCCACATCCGCCTGGCGCGGCGGCCGACGAACCCGGGCCGGCGCTGCCCCATGACGCCAGCGATACGCTGGAACTTACGTCTTTCGGCATCGGCTATCGTCTGAAGCCGCCGCTGTGGCTGCCGGGTACGCCGCTGCTCTGGTCGCGATCCGGCGTCCCGCTGGGCTCGGCGTCGGCACGCTGGCTGACGCCCTGAGCGTTACGCCTCGCCGCCGTCTTGTTCCTCTTCGGCTTCCGCCAGCTCTTCGCGCATCGCCTGTAGTGCTTCCCGGCTAAGGGCCGCCAGCGTGCGATAAAAACCACTGGTCGCATGCGCCTCTACCTTACCGAGAAAAGCACCGCACCACGGCAGCAGAAAATCATCAAACAATGCGATCTGCGCTTCAGTCTCATCTTCCTGCGCCTGATCCTCCAGCCATGAAGCCGCCAGCAGCAGCGCGCCGAAGCTGTCAGCAGGCGCTTCCGTCAGAGGCATGCCGCGCTGCTGCAGGAAGCTGCGCGCCTCCGCCTCCGTTGGACCATCTTTCCACTGCGAACCGCAGAGCGGTACACGGCAGTCGCTGCCGACAAACAGCGCATTGTAATCCGCCGCCAGCGCCTGTGGATCGCAGTGCTGACGCAGGCGCGCCAGCAGCTCATCCTGCTCCAGCGGCCAGTGCTGCTGCAGTTTGCCTGCGCGAATCAGCGTAAACAGCGGCTCCAGCAGCGGATCCTGCGGCGGGCGATTAAACAGCGAGCCGATCACGCGGCAGATAATGGAAAACTCATTCATTACTTTCAGTCCGTTCAGAGGTTAAACGCCGCCGTTAAAAATCAGCAAACGCGTCAAGAGGCTTCCCGCCCCGCATTTCGAGGAAATCGAGCAGGCGGCGCGGCGTGACATTTAACACGCGTTCCTGCGGAAAATCCACCTCACGCGTAATGCGCAGACAGTGTTCGAAGTTGCCCAGCGTGAAAGCAGTATGGGAATCGGAGCCGAAAGCCAGCAAACCGCCGGCGTCGCGCACTGCCTCGGCGATAGCGCGACAGTTCGGCTCGCTGCCGCGGCGCGAGTGGGTAAAAGAGGAGTTATTGATTTCCAGCGCCACCTGGTATTCCGCCGCCGCCTCCGCAATCGCCCGGATATCGACCGGGAAATTGGGGTTGCCGGGATGGCTGATAATATGTACGTCACCGCTGGCCATAGCGGCGATCATCGCCTCGGTATGGGCGGCTTTATCCTGCGGAGCGAAAACCGGCTCGTGAAATCCGGCAATAATCAGATCCATCGCGTCAAGCATACGTCCGGTACAGTCGATCTCTCCGGCCCGGTTTTTTATATTCGCCTCAATGCCGCGCAAAATGCCGATGCCATCCACCACTCGCGGCCAGACATGCATATTGACAAAGTGCCAGTAGTGCGGCGCATCGGCCATATCGGGGCCATGATCGGTAATGGCAAACAGCTTGATACCTTTCTGTTTCGCCATGGCGATATAGTCGTGCAGCGTACTGTAAGCATGGGTGCTGGCTACAGTATGCATATGCAAATCAACAGGATACATCCAAACCTCCTCCTTCTGCGGCAAAGTGGTTCTTTACCGTTATCTCATTTAATAGCCGCGCGTCAGATCCACGCGTCCTTCCGGCTGCCGCCCCGCTTCCAGCTGCTGAATCGCGCCGGCGATATAGTTCATCGCCTCATCGGGCAGGGTTACGGCGGCATTATGCGGCGTAATCGTGACGCCGGGATGATGCCAGAAGGGATGATCCGCCGGCAGCGGCTCATTAACAAACACGTCCAGCGCGGCGCCCTTGATTTTATTATCATTCAGCGCCGCCAGCAGATCCTGCTCCACCACGTGCGCGCCGCGCGCCAGGTTCATGACAAAAGCGCCGTCGTTAAGGTGATTCAGCAGGCTGCGGTTAATAATACCGACGGTTTGCGGCGTATTGGGCAATAAATTAATTAATACCTGAGTGCCGGAGAGAAACGCCGCGAGCTGCTCATCGCCGTGAAAGCTTTCAATGCCGTCCAGCTGTTTCGGCGAACGGCTCCAGCAGCGCAGCGGAAATCCCCAGCCCTTGAGGCTTTCGGCTACGCCAAGCCCCAGCACGCCTGCGCCAAGGATGCCGATGGTAAACTCCTCACGCCGGTAGTTGGGCAGCGGCTGCCAGTGCGCCTGCTGCTGCTGGCGGCGGTAGTCGTCAAAGCGGCGAAACCAGCCCAGCACGGTGTGCACCGCATACTCCTGCATCTGCAGACCCATGCCGGTATCTTCAAGCCGAAACAGCGGCACGGCGGGATCGATCATATCGGGATAGCGCCGCAGCTGTCCCAGAATATCATCCACTCCGGCGCCGATGGCGAAGATCGCCTTCAGATCGCCACGTCCGCGCAGCATTTCTGGCGGCGCCATACGAACCAGCGCGTAATCGGCAGGCTGATTATCGCCCGGCTGCCAGAGACGCAAACGCGCCTGCGGCAGGCGCTGCTGTAGCCCCTGCCGCCATTTTTCCGCGCTGAAGGTGGGATGATAAAAGATAATGTCCATAGCGCCTCCATAGGGTTATTTCCCCCAAGGCTCAGGGAAAATGCAGGCGCTGGCAAGTAAAAATTAGCCAGCTGGCCGCGCCTGAGCCTGCGGCGCGGCTGACTGAATTAGCCTGCGCAGCAGCGGCATCAGGAACAGCATCACCAGGCCGACAGCCGCCGCGCCCCACCCCAGCAGGCTGAAGATATGGCTGTAGCCGGGATTAGTCAGCAGCGCGCTGCTGCCGCTGTTTTCCGGCATCAGCGCCGAAACATAGCCCGCCAGCACCGAAGCGACGCCGGTCACCATCATCCAGCAGCCCATCATGACGCCCTGATAACGCGCCGGCGCCAGCTTGCCGATCATCGCGTAGCCGATTGGCGAGATCAGCAGTTCGCCTATGCTCTGCAGCACATAGCTGATGAAGATCCACTTAAACGCCACCATGCCGTCGCCGCCCGCCAGCATAATTCCCAGCGGCAGCACCAGCATACCCAGCCCAATGCAAAACAGCGAACCGGCGAACTGCAGCGGGATATCGATACGCCAGCCGCGCTGACGCAGGCGGTTAAAGCCCAGCGCCAGCAGCGGCCCGCCAATTACGATCACCAAAGTATTGATATTCTGTACCCACTGCGGCGCCACGCGGATGCCCCAGACGTTGAGGTTAATATTATGTTCGACAAACAGCATCAGCCCCATGGGCGCCAGCTGGTAGAGCATCCAGAACACCAGCGAGCCCATCGCCAGCAGCAGATAGGCGGTCATACGCCGCCGTTCGTGATGCGGTCGATGACGCAGGGTGATAAAGCACATCAGCAGAAAGATCAGACAGCCCAGCGCAATAACGAAAGAGCCGGTAAAATCGGCATGCGTCAACATCACGCGGATAACCGGCACCAGCGCCACCAGCACCGCCAGGCCGATCAGCATACGCAGACGGAACTGACGTGGATTGACATGCAGCAACGGCGTATCGATATCTGCCAGAATTTTCCAGCGCAGCAGGCTGATAACGATCGCCACCGCGTTACCGAGCGTGGCAAAGAGAAACAGCGCCTGATAATGCTCGCCCAGCTGAAAATAACCGGCGCCGGTAAAGCCGATAAAGAAGCCGAGGTTCATCCCGGCATAGTTCCACAGGAAGGCGCCCTCACGGCGATGATCGTCCGGCGCAAATCGCTGCGTCAGCATCATGTTAATGCAGGTGACGTTAAGGCCGCTGCCGGTCAGGAACATCGCCAGTCCCCAGTAAAGCCCCTCGGCACTCTCCCCCGACAGCACCCAACAGCCGATAACCTGCAATACCATTCCCAGCACGAACAAATTACGGTTGCTGAGAAAACGCCCGCCCAGATAACCGCCGAACAGGTGCAGACCATAGTTAAAGGCGCCGAAAACGCCCATAGTCGCGTTCGCCTGCGCCTCGCTGAAACCGAGTCGTTTAGTGGCATACAGCACCAGGGTGGAATAGAGCACGGCAAAGCCGAGCGTGGCGAAGATCTGAATAAAAAATAGCGCCCCGGCCCCGGCCGGGCTCTCCTGCGGTTGCGCTTTGGTTGAACTGTTCAAGCTGACCTCAGTGTTTTTAAGCATCGAAAGTGCATCAGTATGCATCGTCTTTTATCAGGATGCAGTCTGATTTACGGTATCAGTTATTTCTTAGCTGTTTTTCGATTATTTTCACGGCGAAATGGTTTAAAACTGACTAAACGCATCATTTGCCGCAGAAAGTTGATTGACGCAAGCAGGTAAAATCCCTACATTAGCGCCCATCAACAGTGTGCCTGTTGATGACAATATGGTGAGGTGTCCGAGTGGCTGAAGGAGCACGCCTGGAAAGTGTGTATACGGCAACGTATCGGGGGTTCGAATCCCCCCCTCACCGCCATTATTCAATGAGAAAGCCTGAGCGAAAGTTCAGGCTTTTTTGTTTGCATAGCGTACCGGCAAGGGGGGTGATGAGAACCTCCGCCGGGTTCGACAACCGCGCAGCGGTTGGACAGCCGCAGGCTGCCCGCAGGGCGAGCGCAGCGAGTCAATCTCCCCCTCACCGCCATTATTCAACGAGAAAGCCTGAGCGAAAGTTCAGGCTTTTTTGTTTGCATAGCGCGCCGGCAAGGGGGGTGATGAGAACCCCCGCCGGGTTCGACAACCGCGCAGCGGTTGGACAGCCGCAGGCTGCCCGCAGGGCGAGCGCAGCGAGTCAATCCCCCCCTCACCGCCATTATTCAATGAGAAAGCCTGAGCGAAAGTTCAGGCTTTTTTGTTTGCATAGCGCGCCGGCAAACTAAATTACCATAATATGTATGTGTTGATTAGACTCCCGAAAAATACAGAAAAATTTCACAGGCAGCTGATGCAATACTAACCAGGCGCTGATTTTAGCTGAACAGTTCACCCGAACACAGCATGACGTAAAGTAAAAAAGAAGTTTAATATATCAACGTCATGCGTTCTTACGCCTCTGTTACTGCTGGTTAGCAGAGGCCAGCATAAGGTCTGTATATAAAGTAGAGGCTCAGGGTTAACCAGCCGTACGCAGTATATTTATAAACCTTTGCACATCCCATTCCTTGATATCTGAAACCTGACCATCGCCAATTTCAATTAAGCGAAGATCGCCCGCGGTGGATTCAGCCATATCTATGGAGAAAAATGGTGATTTAATATCATTTGCGATCTTCTGAACCACATCAGGAATAACATCATCTGCCGCAAAAACTTTATGGTTAAATGAGAAATAGCGCCGCTCGCTATCTGGCTTTAACTGTTCAAATTTTCTCAGGGCTACGCCGCCTTCTATTTCGCCACGAAACTGCTTAATGCCAGCTAATATTTCTTGTATCTCTTCAGCATTCCGCGCTACGGAGCCGCGCGATGTCGTAAGCGATTTAACATAGTCTTTTACAAACCAGGCAGGCCACTGAAGTGCTGACGTAACCTTGCTAAAATCATCGCTCTCTTTCAGGAAAATAGTTTCAGGCGTATAGTCACGACATAGTTCATACCAGCCGGTGATATAGTGGCAGGCAGCGTAATATTCAGGAGAAACCCACATCTCTGCGCCACAGTTGCTGACAGCATCATGCAGGGCGCGATATTCTTTTTCCTTAAGCATCCATCCTCGCCAGATGACAGGCTGCCCTGGTTCAAAACTCCCTGAAAACTTAATCTTTCCTTCATGGAAGGATTGGGAAGATAACAAGACAGATTTTAAACCCGCTTTCCTTGCGCTATCGCATTCAGCCTCAAAGGTTTCATCAACTCTGTTTGCGTTAAAATAATCGCCTGGATAAATTATTTGCATGCAACCCTCCTCTTATATAATGAGTAATTTTTGAATTTATTGTCGCAATAATACTTAAATGCCGCTAAAAGTACAGACGGGCAACGACTTGCATTCCCACTTAACCATGCTGTGATTTATAAATCAGCCCGGATCGATATGCAGCTTAAACAGCTCTGCACTTGCCGCAGGCTTACGATTTTGGTCAACTAATATTATATAAATAATAAAAGATAAATTAACTTAGATATACCCTGCTCTGCCATAAACGGTTGTCCCTGCCCTTTACAATAAAATTACTAGCCGCTTAATTAGCAGAATAAAAAATCAGGCAAAATATACAGTGAATATTGGCAGTATTAAATAAGACACACAAAGCAAGCTGCAATACGAGCGCGGCAATATCGCAATAATGATGTTTTTTTAACCTTTTAAATAAATTTTTGTATACGCTTAAGGCTTCGACAATCGGCTATGCCGCCTGCCTTGTAAACGCCCCCTTGCCTGTGCAACGCCAGGCAAAGGCGCTCGCTTATAACGGATCGGCATAAAGTCAAGGCGCTCACTACGCGACGCCTGTCGCTGCTCAAATTCCCCAAGCCAACTCACATTTCCCGCCCGCCGCCAGGCAAACCAGTAAATTTCGTCTAAAGTTTTTTGCATGGTCAATTACTTACAGGCTGTGTCTGGTCTGGACAAGGAGAACAATGATGACGAAAAAGGCCGTAACTTCTCACTGGAAAGGCGCCTTGCTGTTGCCTTTGATGATAACGGGCGCGCTGACTACGGGAACTTTTTATGCGCAGGCGGCGGAAAATCAGCAACGGGTGGAAGCGCCCCAGCCGCCGGATGTGCGACTTGGCCCGCTGTATCATGCGGTACAGTCGGCAAAGTTTTTCCCGGATCAGAAAACCTTTGCCGATGCGGTGCCGAAATTTAATCCGGCCTCGATTCTCGCCGACTGGCAGATGCAGAAAAACCAGCGTAATTTCGATCTGCGCCGCTTTGTGGAAAGTAATTTTACCGTGCCGGGCAAGCCTGAAGCCTATGTTCCGCCAGCCGGACAGAGCCTGCGTGAGCATATCGACGGCCTCTGGCCGGTGCTGACGCGCACTACCGATAAAGTAAACCAGTACGACTCGCTGCTTTCGCTGCCTAAACCCTATGTCGTACCGGGCGGGCGCTTCAGAGAAGTATATTACTGGGACAGCTATTTCACCATGCTGGGCCTGGCGGAAAGCGGCCACTGGGATCGCGTACAGGATATGGTCGATAACTTTGCCCACGAGCTGGATACCTACGGCCATATTCCTAACGGCAACCGCAGCTACTATCTCAGCCGTTCCCAGCCGCCCTTCTTTAGCCTGATGGTCGACCTGCTGGCGCAGCATGACGGCGAAGAAACTTACGAAAAATATCTGCCGCAGCTGGAGAAAGAGTATCACTACTGGATGGCGGATGCGCAAAGCGTCGCAGCCGGTAGCGCCAGCAAACGCGTGGTGAAACTGAAAGATGGTACGGTGCTGAACCGCTACTGGGATGCGCGCGACGTGCCGCGTACCGAATCGTATATGGATGATATTACCACGGCGCAAAAAGCGCCCCAGCGCAACAAGGCGGAGCTTTATCGCGATCTGCGTTCCGGCGCGGCGTCAGGCTGGGATTTTAGCTCCCGCTGGTTTGACGATCCCAACGATCTCGCCACTATCCGCACCACGGGAATCGTACCGGTAGATCTGAACGCTCTGCTGTTCCATCTGGAAAAAACGCTGTCGCGCGCCAGCAAGGCGGCGAATAAGCCGGATGAGAGCCAGCGCTATGCGCAGCTGGCGGAAAAACGTCAGGCCGCCATTAACCGCTATCTGTGGAACGATAAAGATGGCTGGTACGCCGACTACGACTGGCAGCACAGCAGCGTACGCACCCAGCTGACCGCCGCCGCCCTGTTCCCTCTCTATACCAAAGCCGCCAGCAGCGATCGCGCAGCGAAAACCGCTGATGCGGTAGAGAAACAGCTGGTAAAAGCGGGCGGTCTGGTTACCACCAACGTGCATAACGGTCAGCAGTGGGATGCGCCTAACGGCTGGGCGCCGCTGCAGTGGGTCGCGGTTGAAGGCCTGAATCATTATAACGAGCAAACGCTGGCGAAAGAGATCGGCATGCGCTTTCTGGAAAACGTTCAGGCTACCTATAATCGCGAACATAAGCTGGTGGAAAAATATGTCGTTGAAGGCAATCTCGGCGGCGGCGGCGGCGGTGAATATCCGTTGCAGGACGGCTTCGGCTGGACCAACGGCGTAACCCTTAAGCTGATGGATATGTATTGTCCGCAGGGCGTCACCTGTAACAACGTCGACGATATGAAAAAAAGGCCGTAATTTTCAGCTGGCCCGGCAGCAGCGCCGGGCTGTTTTTTCTGCTTTAACCCCCTGAATCCACACTATTTATCTGGATATATTCAGATAAATCTCTACTTGAATCGGAAACAGAGAAAGATAATAATTCTCATTAGTCTTTACAGTTACATGAGATTAACCGCTCATTTACTTCTGCCGGTCGCCGCTTTCACAGCGCGACTCTTTTGTCAGTTTTAAGGGATATCAAATGGGAATGCCTTTCAGCCTGAAACGTTCCGCGCTGCTTTGTTCGCTGGCGCTTGCCGTACCTGGTTTTGCCATTGCTGCCGATACGCTGGTCGTTACCGCTCAGCCAGCGGAAACCGCTGATTCACCCACCAGCGGCTATCGCGCCAAAACCAGCAGCGGCGCAACGAAAACCGATCGACCGCTGATTACTACCGGCCAGTCGGTTTCGGTAATTACGCGGCAGCAAATTGAAGACCAGGGCGCGATGGATGTTAACCAGGCGCTGAACTACAGCTCCGGCGTATTTACCAACTTCGCCGGCGCGGCCACCCGCTATGATACCGTTTCACTGCGCGGCTTCCACGGCGGCGACGTTGATAACACCTTCCTCGACGGCCTGCGTCTGATGACCGACGGCGGCAGCTATAACGCCTTGCAGGTCGATCCCTGGTTCCTGGAACGCATCGACGTGATTAAAGGCCCTTCTTCCGCACTGTATGGTCAGACCGTACCCGGCGGGCTGGTGATGATGACCTCCAAACGCCCGCAGTTTCAGCAGGAAGGTCATTTCCGGTTGATGGCGGGCAATAACAGTACGACCGGCGCCGCCTTCGATTATACCAATGCCATTAACGACCAATGGGCGTTTCGTCTGACCGGCATCGCCCGCAACAGCGATACGCAGTACGATCACACGCGTGAAGAGCGCTATGCCATTTCGCCTTCCCTGCTCTGGCAGCCCGACAGCGACACCTCTTTGCTGTTGAAAGCCTACCTGCAAAAAGATCCCTCCGGCGGCTATCATGGCTCGGTGCCGGGCGAAGGCAGCATTACCGAACGTAACGGCCGTAAGCTCAGCAACGGTTTCTATGATGGCGAAAGCGCAATCGATCAGTTTAAACGCCGCGAACAAATTTACAGCTACGTCTTCTCCCATCGCTTTAATGAGACCTGGGCTTTCCGCTCTAACGCCAGCTACACCCACTCCAACGTCGATCTGGATCAGGTCTACCAGATTGGCTGGATTGGCGACAGCAACCTGCTGGATCGCTACTACTCCGGCGAGCGCTCATCGCTGGACGCTTTCGCTATCGATAATCAGCTGGAAGCCGATTTTACCACCGGCGAAGTTGAACATACGCTGGTGCTGGGCGCCGATTATCATCAGTACCGCGACAGCCTGTGGGATGCCAGCGCCTATGTGGATCCGCTGAATGCCCGCACCGGCGTCGGCGGCGCGCATTTCTGGCAAAGCGCCTACAATCCAGCCGATCCTGACGCCGCTCGTACTCCCGGCCTCTACGCCTATAATCAAACGCGCCGCTATCATCAGACAGGCGTCTATTTACAGGATGAGATGGCGTGGAATAACTGGCATATGACGCTCTCCGGCCGCTACGATCGTCTGGTGGCGAAAAGCACCAACGATACTACCGATACCAGCCGTCGCCGCTCTGATGACCATATCAGCGGGCGCGCCTCGCTGCTGTACGCGTTCGATAACGGTGTTTCCCCCTACGTCAGCTACAGCCAGGCGATTACGCCTTCCAGCCTGCCGGACGCCAGCGGCGATTTGCTGAAGCCGACCACCGCGGAACAATATGAGGCCGGGGTGAAATATCAGCCAACCGGCACCTCGGATCTCTATTCCATTGCCGTCTACGATCTGACGCAGAAAGATGTCGGCAACCGCGTAGTTAACACCTCCTACTATGAACCCGCCGGAAAGGTGCATTCACGCGGGCTGGAGCTGGAGGCGCGTAATCAGCTGACGCCGCGCTTCAGTACCATCGCCAACTATTCGGTGACGCGCGTGCGCTTTAAAGAGAGCGTCGACGGCAACGACGGGCATACGCCTTATGTCACCCCGAATCAGATCGCTTCACTGTGGGGTTACTATAAGTTTGATTACGGCATCAGCGCAGGCGCGGGCGTGCGCTATATCGGCAAACAGTGGGCGGATAATGAAAACCGTACTCGTCTGCCTTCGGCGACGCTGTTTGATGCCTCTATTCGCGCCGATCTTGGCGTATGGAATAACCAGCTGAAAGGCGCATGGGTGCAGGTTAACGCCAATAACCTCACCGATCGCGAGTATGTCGCCGCCTGCTACGGCACCGGCAACTGCTACTGGGGCGCCGAGCGTTCCGTTGTCGCCACCGTTGGCTACGATTTCTGACCGGCGGTTAACGCTTTATCGGGTCAGGCGGTCAAACAGGAGGCTGACGCCTCCTTTGAATAGCAGATCAGGCGATCTCGCGGGTGACATGGCCCGTTCGCAATGACGCAAAAGACGGCATCCCTGCCAGCTCGGCCCGCGCCCTCCATGGCGCGGGACGCTTTGCTCTTCGGTCCACGTCGCCCGCTTTTTACACTTCTGAGCCGTATGCAAGAAGGCGCCTGCCTCCTTTCACACTTCTCGACAGCGCTAGCAGCCGCGCAGCGTGGCGGCAATCGTCTCCTGCCACGGCGTGGTGGGATGTCCAATCAGCTGGCTCAGCGTGCCGCTGTCATCAAACAGCCCGCCCTGCGCGGCGCCGACATCGGAATCCGCCAGCATCTCAGCCAGCCCCTGCGGCAATCCGGCCTCTGTCAGCAGCGTGGCAAACGCCTGCTGAGAAAGATTATTCCAGGCTACCGGCGTGCCGCTCTGACGCGCGATCTCCGCCGCAAACTCCGCCAGCGTATAGCTGCTGTCGCCCGCCAGCTCATAGATTTTTTCCTGCGGCGTCGCCTGCGTTATCACCGCCGCGGCTGCTTCAGCGTAATCCTGGCGCGTGGCTGATGCGATACGCCCTTCTCCCGCCGCGCCGTTAAAGGCATGGAACTGTAATGCGGCAGGAATGCTGGCCGCATAGTTCTCGGTATACCAGCCGTTACGCAACAGCGCAAAGCGCAGACCGGAGGCGCGCAGCGCCGCTTCCGTCTGACGATGCTCTTCCGCCAGGCCCAGCGGTGAACGATCGGCATGCAGCAGGCTGGTATAGGCGATAAAGCGCAGCGCATTTTTCTTCGCCGCATCAATTACCGCCTGATGCTGTGCTGCCCTTTTCCCTACCTCGCTGGAAGAGATCAGCAGCAGACGCTCAACGCCCGCCAGCGCCCGCTCCAGCGCCGAAGCGTCGTTGTAATCAGCCTGGCGAACAGCAATGCCCTTTTCTGCCAGATCGCGCGCCTTCTCCGGGCTGCGCACAACCGCCACAATCTCCTGAGCTGGCACTTTTGTTAACAGACTAGCGATAACCAGGCGGCCAAGCTGGCCGGTAGCGCCGGTAACTGCAATCATTTTCTTTCTCCTTAACAATAACGGTGGTGTCGAAACAGCCTAAAGGATAGACTTACTTAAAGTAAGTACTTACAGGAATGTTAGGATGAAAAAAAATAGTCAACCCGCCGCCGGGCTGGCGTTGGTGCGTGGAGAATTACTTAATCCCAACTGTCCGTCACGCGAACTGCTGAAGCGTATAACCAGCCGCTGGACAATGCTGGTGATGCTGGCCCTGCGGGAAAATACGCTACGCTTTAGTGAAATTCGCCGCGCCATCGGCGGCATCAGCGAGCGCATGCTGGCCCAGACGCTGCGTTATATGGAAGAGGATGGCCTGCTGATCAGAAAAGCCTATGAGGTGGTGCCGCCGCATGTCGAATATCGTCTGACGCCGCTGGGAAGAGAAGCCAGCAAGCATGTGCTGGCGCTGACCGACTGGCTGGAAAGCCATTTTCCCCTGATTGAGCAACAGCGTTCTGACAGGCAGAACGCCGGTTAACGTTAGCCGCTGACCGCAACAATGCGGCAGGCGCCGGCAGTGCCCCGTGCGCATACGGACGCTATGCCAGCTTGCCATATGGAGAGAAACCAACGCACCAGGCATCGCACAGCAAAAAGGAGGCCGAAGCCTCCTTTTTTACGTTCATGTTTTCACTATCAGTGGCGTACTTTACGGTAGATAAACAGCACCACGATGGCGCCAATGACCGCAACCACGAAACTGCCGAAGTTAAAGCCGTCAACGCGTCCAAAGCCGAAGAAGGTGCTGATCCAGCCACCTACCACCGCGCCAATGATGCCAAGAATAACCGTAATGATGAAACCGCCGCCGTCTTTGCCCGGCATAATCCACTTAGCGATGATACCGGCGATTAAACCAAAAATAATCCATGACAGGATTCCCATCTGTAGCTCCTTATTATTTACGACTAATTAACATACCAACAATAATGCCCACTACGGCGCCAGCACCAACGCCCGCCCAGGGGTTATTTCTCACATACGAACACGCCTGATGCGTTACGTTGTTCATTTCGCGACACAGTTCGCTGCCTGCTTCGCGGGTGCGATCATGTGCATAATCCAGCTGATTACGCGTTTCTTTTTTCGAAAACATTACCTGCCCTCCTGAAATCGGTTCGCGGTCGCACTGCTCATTCCACTTCTGGCAACAAGTATAGGACATGATTCTAACTCTGTGATTTCAGGAAAAACTTTCTGAGAAATTTTTTTAAAAAAATACCTGACGAACATAAAATTTCGCGCCGCGATGCCGATAATCCCGGAGTAACGGTACTTGTAACTATTTTTAACCACTCGCTGGAGCCGGACGTGAAAGAGCCAGACAATGAACAGTTTTATAAGCGCGGCGCGCTGGCCGTTTTGGGGGTGCTGCGAGATATCGGGCGCGACAGTACGCCGCTGCTGGTCTCCCATGCGCGCGGCCAGTTTATCAGCCGCCTGCTGTTCGTTGACCAGACGCAGCTGGTGATTGATTACGGCAGCCACGATTACGATAATCAGGTTACGCTGGAGGTGCGC
This sequence comes from Mixta tenebrionis, assembly GCF_006517625.1. Classification (GTDB taxonomy): domain Bacteria; phylum Pseudomonadota; class Gammaproteobacteria; order Enterobacterales; family Enterobacteriaceae; genus Mixta; species Mixta tenebrionis. The sequence continues at coordinate 246,703 of NZ_VHQI01000001.1, forward strand.
GAACTGCGTATCAGTGCGGAAATGCGCGGCGCCAAAGTAGAGTTTACGCTGCCGCAGCTGCACGCCATCCAGCATGAAGGGCTGCCTGCGTTCGGCGCCCCGCTGCCGCCGGAGCTGCTGCAGATCCAGCGTCGTGAATATTTTCGTATCAGCGCCCCGCTCGATCCAATCTTCTACTGTCATGCTACCTGGCCGCAGGGCGGCAGCGCGCGCTTTCGTATGCAGGATCTGTCGCTGGGCGGCGTCGGCGTGCTGGTGGATAGCGAGCTGCCGGAAAATCTCGTCAGCGGCGATATCTGGCGCGGCCTGCGGCTGGATATGGGCGAATATGGCGAGTTTAAGGTTGATGCGCAGCTGCTGCATGTTGGCTGGCGCACCGCGGTCAGCAGCAAAAATGAAACCATCCATACGCCACGCCTGAGCTTCCGCTTTATCTCGCTCAGCGCCGCGCAGGAGCGCCAGCTGCAGCAGATTATTTTTTCCCTGGAGCGCGTGGCGCGCGAAAAGGCGATGCGTTTTCGCTGACTTCCTTGCTCCGCCTGGCAAAGGGATACGCCCTGAGCCAGGCTTACAGTTGATTTTTTTGCCCGATCAACCGTAAGGAGATTTTCCCTGATGGAGGAATTACTATCCGATCAGAACCTGTCGCTACTCACTGACCAGTCATTCTGGATCAATACCGCTATCGTCGTCGGCGGCACGCTGGCAATTTACTGGCTGCTGCGATCGCTGATTAGCTTCTTCAGCACTCGCCTGGGGCGTTTTACCGAGGGGCACCACTCGCGCTTTTACAATATTGCCGTGGAGATGCTGCGCACCACCAGCCGTCTGCTGCTGTTTATCTTCTCTCTGCTGATCGCCATTAAATTTATCGACCTGCCCGCTAACTGGCGCGGCGCCGTCGATCACGGCTGGTTTGTCGCGCTGATCTTGCAGTTCGCGCTCTGGCTCGACTGCGGGGTGCGTCTCTGGCTGCGCAATATGCTGCGCGATCCGACGCATGTGCGCAACCCGGTCACTATGGTGATCCTCGGCATTATGCTGCGGGTATTTATCTGGGCGATTATCCTGCTGGCGATCCTTTCCAATATGGGCGTCAACATTACCGCGCTGGTGGCCAGCCTCGGCGTCGGCGGTATCGCCGTGGCGCTGGCGATTCAGACGGTGCTGAGCGATGTGTTTGCCTCGCTGGCGATCGGCATCGACAAGCCGTTTGAGATTGGCGACTTTATCGTTTTCGGCGACGTTGCCGGCTCTATCGAGCATATCGGCCTGAAAACCACGCGCATTCGCAGCCTGAGCGGCGAGCAGATTGTCTGCTCCAACGCCATCCTGTTACAGCAAACCATTCATAACTACAAGCGGATGCAGGAGCGCCGCATTCAGTTCCGCTTCGGCATCAGCTACAACACGCCGGCGGAAAAGGCACGTCAGATTGGCGGCATCGTTAAAGAGATTATTCAGGGCGTCGAACAAACGCGCTTCGACCGCGCGCACTTTTTCTCTTTCGACGTTTCTCAGCTGACCTATGAAGTGATCTACTACGTGACCGACGCCGACTACAACAAATATATGGATATCCAGCAGGAGATTAACCTGCAGCTGATGGAACGCCTGGAGGCGCTGGAAGTACATTTTGCCTTCCCGATCCGACATATCCAGTTCACCGGCGGCACGCTGCCGGAAGTCAACGTGGCGGACTCCGCCTCCAACGAGGAGAACGAAGCGCCGCCGCGGGGACGTCAGATGGTGCGGTAGACGGTGTTAACTTTCCACAGATAGCGCGGCGCCTGGGCAGCCGGATGTCTGGTTTGCACATGGCGCCGGAATTCATCGGGCGTCATCTCATTTATCATGGCGATGGCGCGATCGCGGTCGCGGGAAAAGGTGCGCAGCAGCGCCCCGGCGCCGTTGGCATAGGCGACAATGGTGGCGTAACGCAGCGTTTCAGGATCGCGAATGCCGGAGAGCGCCCGCTGCTGTAGCAGGCGAATATAGGCGGTACCGATATCGATATTTCTTGCCGGATCGCGCAGCTCAGCGGCGGTTGGCTGCCCGCGTCGCCCCTGCGCCCGGTAAACTTCCCGCCCGGCGGTGGAAGCTTTAATCTGCATCAGCCCCACCGCATTGGAGCGGCTGACCACCGAGGGATTACCGCCCGATTCAACGCTGATAATGGCGTTGATCAGGCGCTGATCCACGCCATAATGGCTGGCGGCATTTTCGGTAAACATTGACCACGCCTGCGCAACGCGGCCAGGCGGCGCCTCGGTTAGCGGCGTCTGGCGCTGATGGGAAATAGTGTGCCTGGCGTTTTCGCCAGCGCAGCCCGCCAGCAACAGTGCAGAAAGCACCAGCATCCTGATTTTCACGCGATAGGGTTCCTCAAAGCCTGATAACTGCGTTTCATCTTACTGAGCGATACGCTTTACCCTATTGCCGCTTTTCCGAATTCATAAATAAAGTGTGACAAATGATGACTTTATCGCACGGTTTCGTCATTATCACGCCTGCTGGAGACGACGCGAGTAGAAAATCTCCAGCGCTTTAAGGAGAACCGAGTAATGAACCCGCAGCCCCCCCGCACCATCCACCTGATAGCCCCGTCAGGCTACTGTCATAACCAGCCTGCCGCCGCGCTGGGCATCCAGCGCCTGCAGCAGGCCGGCCATCAGGTAAATAACCAGCACGCCGTCAGCCGCCGTTTCCAGCGCTTCGCCGGCAGCGACGCCGAGCGTTTGCAGGATATTAACGCGCTTGCCAGGCTCAGCCCGCTGCCGGATATTATTCTGGCGGTGCGCGGCGGTTACGGCGTCACGCGGCTGCTGGAGCAGGTTGATTACAACGGCCTTCGCCAGGCGCTGTCCGCACAGCCGGTCGCCCTGTGCGGCCACAGCGACCTGACCGCGTTACAGCTGGCGCTGCTGGCGAAGAGCGAGCTGATCACCTTCAGCGGGCCGATGCTGAGCGGAAATTTCGGCGCGCCTGAGCTTTCCGACTTTACCTGGCGTCATTTCTGGCAGGCAATAACCTCCCCGGTCTTTAAACTTGCATGGCAAACCGGTACGCCCGCGCTGCCGCTGCTGGAAGGCACCCTGTGGGGCGGTAATCTGGCGATGATCATGACGCTGGCAGGAACCCCGTGGCTGCCGCAGATAGCCGACGGCATCCTGGTTATCGAGGATATTAATGAACATCCCTTCCGCGTGGAGCGGATGCTGTTGCAACTGCACCAGTGCGGCGTGCTGGCGCGGCAGCGGGCGATTATCGTCGGCAGCTTTAGCGGTTTTAACGCGACGGACTATGATAACGGCTTCAGCTTCGCTACCGTCTGGCAGCATATCCGCGAGGTGACCGGGCTGCCGATCGTTGACGGCCTGGATTTCGGGCATGAACAGAAAACGGTTACCCTGCCGCTTGGCGCGCGCGGCGCGTTAAGCGTGGCGCACGGCCAGGCCAGCCTGCGCATCAGCGGTCATCCGGTTTTACGCCAGGGCGAAGCGCCGTCGACGATTTGACTGCGCCCGCGCTCAGCGCGCTGGTTAACAGGGGATGATATGACTGAACTTGAACGTTTATTCCAGCGGCTGGCCGCCTCCCCTTTTCGCCGCCGTTTTCGGCCTGGCGAGAAAGAACGCCGCTACTGTAACGAGAAGGGGCCGGAAACCATCGACCGCCACGCGGCGGATTTTATCGCCCAGCGTCTGGCCGATGCCGAGCCGCGCAACGATGGCAAACAAACGCCGATGCGCGGACACCCGGTTTTTATTGCGCAGCACGCTACCGCAACCTGCTGTCGGGGATGCCTGGAAAAATGGCACCATATCGCCGCGCATCAACCGTTAAGCGCCGAACAGCAGCGCTATATCGTAGCGGTAATCCATGCCTGGCTGGTTAAAGAAATGAATCGCTAAGCGCGGCGGAGCGCCTGTCAGCGCGGCTGTTTAGCGCCAGACAAAATTCGTGCCGGGTTATTCCTGCTGCGCAGCAACTTCCGCCGCCACCAGCATCAGCGCCAGCCCGGCATCTTCACCGGCATACTCGTCCATTACGCTTCTGATACGGTCAATACAGGCCTGTACCTGCGTTTTTTGCGGCTGCGGCAGATTATCAATAGCGTGACGAATTAGCATCAGGCTCGCTTCTTCTTCTTTCATTAAATTTTTTCCTTTAGTGACAGCGCGCACATTTTGCCAAAGTTATCTCGTCAAACCAAGTTAAGTCACTTTTTTTCACTGGCGCGGAAAAGCGCGCAGCGCGGCGCCCCGCCATTTTTTTGCCGTAGTGCTATGCTGATCAAAGCGTACCGCGCTGCGGCGCGTTGCTGGCTGTCCGCTCTGCGGCAGGAAAAGTAATAAAGATAAAAAGGCGATGAATATGCTGCGTGTTATGGTGCTCACTCTCCCCCTACTGCTTGCCGCCTGCTCATCCGGTCCGCCGGGCATCGAGTGCCCGGGGAAAGTCGCCTCCCTGTATGGTGGAGAAATCGCTACCACTCACGGCACCATTTTTGATCTGGTTAATTCATTTAGCGTGGCTAACGAAAAAGTGAAGGTAGAAAGCGGTCCGCTGTATTCCAGCGATCGTAGCCGTTATATTCCGGCAGCGGTGACGAAAGAGGGCTATCTGGCGCAGCGTATCTCCGCCCGGCAGTTCCGGCTCATCGATCCGCAGCAGGATAAAATGATTACCTATACCTGTGGGGAATCGTCCGCCAGGTAAGCCGCCTGAGCTGCCGCCGCCTCGAACGCCGCGGCGCTTTGACGACAGATTTGCGCACAGTAGGAGCAGGAAAGCAGCGAATACTTTTCGCATTCTACCGCGCAGGCGCGGCAGGCGGCGGCGCAGATCGGATAGAGCGCTACGGCGGCTTTGCTGTCCTCGCTCACGCACTGGGCCGTCAGACGACAGAGCGCCGCGCACTGCGCCGCCAGGCGCAGACAGTCATACATGCTCTCCTGCTCGGACGACAGCTGCGCGGCGCTAATGCAGCGCTCACAGGCAATGGCGCACCGGTAGCAATGGTTAATACTGCTTTCAATGTGATCAATCATTTGATTTTCCTTATGTTTATCTATAACGCATACAAAAAAACAGCAATGGTCATAGGATAAACATCCGAAGAACGCGACCGCGTTCTCCCGACATTACCTTGTCTTTTGGGCACAATTCTTTCTGTAGCACATTTTCATTAGGTATTTGCCATCAGATATCGCAGGATAAACAGTCTTTCGGTTACAGGACGCTTATATGGATCAGGATAAACGCAACGATCGCTTCGTAATTTTTCCCTACCCGCGTGAGAATTATGATGACGGCAGCGTCAACTATGGCGGCATCGATCTGCTGCGTGAAACCGAGCGCATCGATGAAATTGAGGAAGCAAAACGTTCGCCTAATCTGCGACGGCTGCTGGAAGAGGTGAATTTACAGGATGGGCTGTTTATGACGCTTGGCTGCGACTACCGCCAGCTGGAAGGCGGCATCAGCGGCTATGTTGATTTCGCCTTCCGTCCCGGCCTGCCGGTATCGCTTACCGAGGATGCGAGCGTGCTGGATGACTACTTTTGGGCATACCTGGCGAAACAGGAGATCGTTCATCATATCAGCGATGGCGCCATGGTAAACTATGCCCGTTCGGCGCTGGAGTGGAGCTGGTCGCCGCTGGAAATCGCCGGCACGAGCAGCAAAAAGGTTACGCTGGCTTTTTGCTGCCAGCGCGTGGAGGATGGCGAATGGTGCCTCGACCACCTGCGGCATTTCCTGGTAACGGAATTTCCCGATTTACCCGCGCGGCAACGCTGAGCGGAGCGTTCAGATTTTAATCAGCCTGATGGCATGCTCCAGCACCTTCTGCTCGTCACGATCGCTGTCCTGACGGCGCAGGCGCGTTTGCCACAGCAGGCTGGCAAGCGTGCTGCGCTCGGTATCAAATCCGCTTTCCGCCAGCACGATTACCGCATCGCCAATCACCCGACAAACCTCATCATAATATTCTTCGCTCAGTGCGTCTCTTTTCATCATCGTCTCCTCCCCTTTAAACCTGGCACAGCTGCGGCAGAATGAGAAATCAGGCGGCAAGGAAAATTAACCCTGCCGGGATGCATTGGTCAGGCTGGATCGCTGGTTAATCTGCGGTCTGCAAGCGGCAACATCGTACATAAAGCTGGATTCCCTCGCGCTGGCTTCTCCTTATTTGCGCTTCTGTGCTATAGCTTTTACATCGCTATCCTGTGACAGGTAAGGAAAAAGGAGAATAAATTGAAGGCTTTTTACTTTATCGCACTGATTGCCGCCGCGCTTTATCTGTTTATTAATTTGCCAAAAGAGAAAAACAAGCGCGACCCGGCCGCCTGGTGGGGCTGCTGGGCGTATCTGGCGGCCTCCGTTATCTACTGGAGCTTTTTCAGCCTGCGCCACCATTTTCACCTGTTCTGAATTTGCTCCGCGCGGCGGTGCAATAGCGGGTGCCTCACCCTTCCCAGACTGCATAAATACCGTGGTTCACTACCGGAGGTCCTGTGAGTAAGAAAGCTCAAGCGACTGGCGCCCATAAGGCGCATGAGATCATGCTGCGCCGCTGGATTACCGTTGGTCAGCCTGCCGACCGGCTCTATAAGCTATGGTGCGATCCCGCCACGCTGCCGCAAATCATGCATCATTTTGCGGAAGTTAGCGTTATCAATGATACCGATGCCGAATGGCGCCTACCGGGGCCGCTGAAGAAAAGCTATCGCTGGCGCAGCCGCATCGTCGATCGCCAGCCCGGCGTGGTTATCGCCTGGGAATCGCTGGAAGGCGCCGACGTGCCTAACGAAGGCATGCTGCAGTTTCGCCCGGCGCCGGGCGAATGGGGTACGGAACTGACGCTGACGCTGCGCTTTAACCCGCCGGGCGGCGCGCTGGGACAGAAGGTCACCGCCTTTCTCGATCTTTTTCCACAGGAGCAGCTCAGCAAAGCGCTACACCGTTTTAAAAGCCTGGCCGAAACCGGCGAAATCCCCCTTCTCGATGGGCAGCCCGCCGGACGTCACAAAAACCGACAAGATGAGGAGGCGTGATGCGCGCTCTTTGCTGGAATGGCGTAAACGATCTGCGGGTAGAAACCGTAGCGGATCCGGCGCTGCTGAATCCGCACGATGCGATTATTAAAGTGAGCTTAACCACCACCTGCGGTTCAGATCTGCACGTTATCGACGGGCTGATTCCCACTATGCGCGAAGGCGATATACTCGGCCACGAGTTTATGGGAGAAGTGGTGGAAACCGGCAGCGCGGTAAAAAATATCAGGCGTGGCGATCGGGTAGTCGTCCCCTCCTTTATCTCCTGCGGGTCCTGCTGGTACTGCCAGCACGAGCTGCCCTCCTGCTGCGATAACACCAACCCGCACTGGGAACTGGGCGAACCGGTATTAGGCCATGCGACGGCGGGAATCTACGCCTACAGCCACGCTTTCGGCGGCTACGCCGGTTCCCACGCTGAGTATGTGCGCGTTCCTTTCGCCGATAATGACTGTTTCGTGGTGCCGGATAACGTCAGCGATCGGCAGGCGCTGTTCCTCTCCGATGCGGCGCCTACCGGTTATATGGGCGCGGACTTCTGTAATATCCATCCCGGCGACACCGTCGCGGTCTGGGGCTGCGGCGGCGTCGGCCTGATGGCGATGCAGAGCGCCTGGCTGATGGGCGCGCATCAGGTGATCGCTATCGATCGCTATCCGGAGCGGCTGGCGATGGCGCGCGACTATGCGGGCGCGATTGCGCTGGATTACAGCAAGGCGGACATCCATGAGGCGCTGCTGGAGCTGACCGGCGGACGCGGCCCCGACAGCTGTATTGACGCGGTTGGCATGGAGGCGCGCGGCGAGGGATTAAGCCAGGTTTACGATCGCACCAAACAGCTGCTGCATCTGGAAACGGATATCGGCGCGGCGCTGCGTCAGGCGCTCTACTCCTGTCGCAAAGGCGGCAATATTTCGATTCTGGGCGTTTACGGCGTGATGGATAAATTCCCGCTGGGGCTGATGATTAACAAAAGTCTGACCATACGCACCGCCCAGCAGCATGGACAGCGCTACATGCATCGCCTGCTCGATCATGTCGCTAAAGGCGAACTGAACCCCGCCTTTCTGGCTACGCATCACTTCACGCTGGAAGAGGCGCCCAAAGGCTACGAGATGTTTAAGCGTAAAGAAGATGGCTGCGTACGGGCGGTATTTGCCCCCTGACCAGCGGGCAATGACAAAAAAATGGGGACGCCGTCGTCCCCGTTAGCTACTGCGCGCCGCCGGCGCAGCGGGCTTACTGTATTACGCTTACAGACTAACCATCAGCTTATCCATCACTACTCTGCCATGACTATCCCGCTGCGTAATGCGATAGTTCGCCGGCCACGAGCGGCGGCTGCAAAATTTATCAAACAGCGTAACCTGCCCCTTTAGCGTACCGTCCGGCCCCTTGATCGCCCATGTAGTAATTTCTTCCTGGCCACGATTTTTCAGCTGGATCTCTTCCACCGGCTCCAGCGTGTCATTTTCATGAATATGCAAATGATCTATTAACATTTTAACAACCCTCCGTTTACGCACTTAACTATACGCTTTTTATTTATGCTAACAATCGAATCTCTTTATCGAATTAACCCTGCTACAAGCGTGGTTAAGGGGCGACGGCAGCAGAAGTAGGTAAGACAAGGGGGCAAAATGGTGCGACGGCAGCGAGGCGAGTACAGCGACGGCAGCAGGATTCCTGAAGCGACGACCGCGGGGCAAGTAAGGCTGCGACAGCAGGGTTTCTGGAGCGATCGCAGCAGGGCAGATAAGGCTGCGGCTGCGGAAAAATGTGGGTTTGCAATGCAAAGACGCTGGTAGAGCGTTGCACAAAGCGTCAGGGATAGAAAAAGCCCGCCGGACGGCGGGCCTGAAACATTTATTTCGGAATACGCAGCGTCTGTCCCGGATAGATCTTATCGGGGCTGCTTAACATCGGCTTATTCGCTTCAAAGATTTTATTGTAATCGTTGGCATTGCCATACATCTCTTTGGCAATGGCGCTCAGCGTATCGCCCTTCTTCACGGTGTAAAAACGGCTCTCTTCAGTAGGCTGCGCCACGGCAACCTTATCGTCGACGTCGCTGATACCGGCCACGTTGCCTACCGCTACCAGAATCTTCTCTTTGGCTTCCTGGCTGAGGCCCTCGCCGGTCACCGTCGCCTTGCCGTCTTTAACTTCAACCTGCACTTTATCCGCATCCGGAACGCCGGTTTTCTGTAAATGCTCCTTGATTTTAGCGTCCTGCTGTTCCGTGTTATGCGTTACCGCATCCCACAGTTTCTCTCCTGCATCTTTCACAAAGCTAAACAGACCCATGTATCATCCTCCATTTATTGACGATAAAAAAACCTAATGTCCTTATAAGCGTAGCAGAGAGGATATTATTCAGCCTCAGCCATAAAGTCGAGCCATTGTTGCTTTAAACAATAAAATCGAGGCGTGCATTAGGATGCGCAGCGATATCAATCGTCATATCGGGATGGATATCACCCGTCAGGTTCAGGCTGAGATGGGTCAGGTGCGTCTTCACATCCCAGATCATCTGCATCTCGCCCAGCCTGCCGGTAAAGTTAGTAACGAAATGTAGCGGATGCGCGCTGCTGTCCAGCGCGGAGAGATCGATTTTGTCACGCCCGCTGGTGAAATCGCCGAGCAGATCCCGCAGCGCCGGAAGCGAATCGCTGGCGCGCGTAAAGACGAACACATCGTTGCCGGCGCCGCCGTAGAGCTTATCCGCGCCGCCGCCGCCGTACAGACGATCGTTGCCCGCCCCGCCCTCCAGCCGATCGCTGCCGCTGTCGCCGAACAGCTGATCGTTGCCGTTACCACCGTACAGCACGTTATTGCCACCGCCGCCGTAGAGCCGATCGTCGCCATTTTCGCCGTACAGCGTGTCGTTGCCGTTGCCGCCGTACAGTATATCGTTATGCTCGCCGCCGTAGAGCCGATCGTTGCCGTTTTCGCCATACAGCGTGTCGTTACCGTTGCCGCCGTACAGCGTATCGTCATTTTCGCCGCCGTAGAGCCGATCGTTGCCGTTCTCGCCGTACAGTAAATCATTGCCGCTGCCGCCATACAGCGTATCGTCATTTTCGCCGCCGTAAAGCCGATCGATGCCGTTTTCGCCATACAGGGTGTCATAACCGCTGCCGCCGTACAGCAGGTCGTTACCATTGCCGCCGTAAAGCTGGTCATTGCCGGCATCGCCATACAGCGTATCGTTGCCCTTGTAACCGTAAAGGCGATCGCCGCCGCCGTTGCCACGCAGCAGGTTAGCCGCGCTGTTGCCGAATAGCGTATCGTTGCCGCTGCCGGCAATAGCGTTTTCAATCACCACGCCGAGCGCAATGGAGACGTTGCCCGTCAACCCGCCGACGTTAGAAAAGGTGCCGGCGTTAAGGTTGATCAGCTGATTCTGCGCGTAGCCGGAAAAGTTGAAGGTATCGTTGCCGCCGGCATCCCAGACGGAGAAGATCAGCGCGTCGCTGCTTTTTGTGGCGCTGTAATAGTCGCGCCCGCTATTGGAGGCAAAACCGTAAACGGTATTGCCGGTGCGCGTGCTGATATTCGCGCCGTAAAGACGCTGAATAGCAGCGATATCATCCAGCAGCGGCGCCACGGCATAGTGGCCGCGAAAATTAGCGCCGGTATTGGTTTCGCTCCAGTAGCTCATCAGCGTGTACTGGCGTGAATCTTCAACGTAGCTGGCGCTGGCGCTGTAAGAGATGATGCCGTTGCCGCTGTTATAGCTGCCCGGATGGCTCAGCCCCAGCGCATGACCCAGTTCATGCGTTAACGTCTGACGCCCATATTCATATTTATCGGGCGCGCGAATATTGTTGATGTTGTAGTCAAACCACATGGTTCCGCCCGCCCTGTTGGCGCTGGGAAGCCAGGCGTAAGCCTGATCGTTAGCCTGCTGTCCGTTGGCGAACTGCGTGTAGTTGGCAAAGGTCAGCCGGGCGCCGGAGGACGCCTGGGTAAAATGCACGTTTGCCACATCCGCCCAAGCCTGTAGCGATTGCAGCGCCGCCGTCTGCTGCGCGCTGTTAAAGCCGACAATGCCCTTGTCGCCGCGCGGCGAGGCCGCCACGTTATCGATAAAAGCGAAGCTGAGCGACACGGGCTTATTGTAAACCTGGTAACCGTTCCAGCTCTGCCCGCTGCGGGTCAGCTGTACGGCGGCCTGGCTGACGCTGTAGTGAGTGGTGGGAACGCTATTATAATATCCGCTACTGGTGCTGGAACGGCTTGCCGCCTGAACATCAGGATCAAACCAGGATTGGTGCATAGTTTTTGTAGCCAAGGGATTCTCCGACAGAAACACTCCCGGAAAGCCGGCATTCCCTCCTCATCCTGACGGGAAACGGCGTTCGTTCGCCCTTACTGCGGGTTTCGGGATAAAGACGGGCCTGGCGCCGTCGCCTCAACTATCGGCAGAACCTGAATCAACTTCAGTGAATTGCGGTTACCTTTGCGCGCTAAAGCAAATCTGATACCGCGTTAAGTAAGAAAAATTTAAGCAGGCGACGGGTAATGCGCCGTGACGCTTGCTGATGATAAATCTCCCTGTATATAGTAAACGCCCGGCGCAGCCGATACCTCTGCCTGACCTCCGCCGAGGGAAACGCCCTGCCGCGCAAATTTCCCTTAAATTATTTGCTAAACAAAAACCATTAACTTTGCTTTCCGTTTCGCTGCTCTGCGGCCACACTTAAAATTCTTTTAGCGATTGCAGGATGATTATGATGTCGAGCAGGAAAAAAATAGCCGTGCCGCTGGCGTTGAGCCTGGGCCTGTGGGCGCAGTTCGGTCACGCCGCTGCGCAAACTTATCAGCTGAATCCGGAGCACACCTCCGTAGTGATGAGCTGGTCGCATTTTGGTTTTTCCCACCCCACCGCGGATATCTCTCAGGTTTCCGGCACGCTGGTATTTGACAGCGCCAGCCCGGAAAAGGCTAAGGTTGAGGTGAAACTGCCGCTTGATACGCTGGATACCCACGTCGATGCCCTGACCAAAGAGTTTAAGGCGGGCGAATATTTTAATACCGGCACTTATCCTGAGGCGACCTTCCGCAGCACCCGCGTAATCGCCAAAGGCGGCCATCGTTACGACGTGCAGGGCGAACTGACGCTGAAAGGCGTCACCCGTCCGGTGACGCTCCATGCCACGCTCAACAAACAGGGCGAGCATCCGATGCTTAAAAAACAGGCGATCGGCTTTGACGCGACGGCGATAGTGAAGCGTTCTGAATTCGGCCTGGCGCAATATATTCCGGCCGTCAGCGATGACATTACCCTGACGATTTCTACCGAAGCCTACGCGGATAAATAAACTTCATGTAAGCTCTCCAGCTATTTCTGTGGTTGCTTCAGCCTCGCCTGCGAGGCTATTTTTTTGCGCCGCCGCCATGCGGAATAAAGACCCGGAAGCAGCGGCAATGCGCAGCGCCGTTTTCTGCCGTGCTATTTTATCCGTCGCGGCCATTCTCTCCCTGCGCGCCGCTAAACGGCACCGATTGTTAAATTACGCGCGGCAAACGGGCGAAGACTATTCTGTGACAGGTAGTACACTAAAAGGATTGGACTTAAGCGGATGCTGGCTGATGCCGGACCGGTGGAACAGGTGCATCCAGGGAGCAATAATGAAATCGACGACTTTTATCCTGCGTCTTTCACATCCTGTTAGCGTAGATATGCTGGCGGATCTGCGTGCCGTCATCCCTGCAGACGCCACGCATATTTTTATCAATGCGCTAGATGAAGAGAGCCATACTACCGTAGAGTGCGCGCAAAACGATGATAACTGCTCTCTCGCCGCTTCGGCGATCGCCCTGTGGCGGCAGCTGGGACATATTCATCATCTTAACTGGCGCCACGGTTGGGAAAGCCTCGACGTCAACGAAGCCAGTCAGCAGGAGCTTTTTAAAATGTTAAAAACTCCCGGAGCGATTATGCATATCAGCTGAAGCGGACTTTATGGCGTGTTAACAGGCGAAACGGTTAAATTTATTTATATTTAATTACCTGTAAACTTGACCTTCATCAAGCATTGTTGCCCGGAAAAGGATAAAAAGGCTGCTTAAGCCAGGTTCACTTGATGTTTTCCACAACAGGCTGAAGGAGGTAATAATGGGGCGTTTGCATGTTACCGCGCTGGTATTTGCCCGCTACGCGGGTATTAAGGAGAGCGATTTTATTCGCGCCATCTGCAACCGCGGCGCCATTGAAGGCATAGCGCTGCCGGAGGCGCTGGATCACTCCCCGCTCTCTTCACGCGTGTGGCTGCGCGAAGATGTGGTGTTGTTTACCCACCGGCTGCAGCGCGTCAGAGGGAAGAAATCCGTCCGGCATTGACGCCGGAAAATGGCGCAGCGTGCGGCATATTGCCCGCACGCTGTCGCTGACGGGTTAGCCCGGATAGATACCGCGATCTTTACGCGCCATCAGGATACGTTCACAGGCGACGATATAGGCAGCGGTACGCAGCGTACACTCTTTTTCTGCCGCTTTATCCCACACGTGCACCATCGCATCCGTCATGATTTTATCCATACGCGCATTGATCTCTTCCTCACTCCAGAAGAAGCTCGCCATATCCTGCACCCATTCAAAGTAGCTGACCGTGACCCCGCCGGCGTTACAAATCACGTCCGGTACTACGGTAATGCCGCGCGACTTAAGGATATCGTCGGCGTCAGGATAGGTGGGGCCGTTAGCGCCTTCCAGCACCAGCTTACAGCGCAGCTTTTCGGCGCGCTGGCGGGTGATTTGACCTTCCAGCGCCGCCGGAATGAAAATGTCCATATCCACCGTCCAGAACGCTTCGCTGTCGATCTTCTGCGCGCCAGGGAAACCGGCGATCTGCTTGTGGCTGTTCTGCCAGTCGCTGAGCGCCGCCAGGTCGATGCCGTCAGCGTTAAACAGCGTGGCGGTATGATCCTGAATAGCAATTACGCGCGCGCCCGCTTCGGCAAACAGACGCGCCGCTTCGCTGCCGACGTTGCCAAAGCCCTGTACGGCAATTTTCGCGCCTTCAATCTCAACGCCGGCGCGGCCGGCAACTTCACGTCCGGTGACAAATACGCCGCGGCCGGTCGCCTTTTCGCGTCCCAGCGAGCCGCCAAGATGAATCGGCTTACCGGTTACGACGCCGGTGATGGTGGTGCCGTGGTTCATGGAGTAGGTGTCCATCATCCACGCCATCACTTTGCCGTTAGTGCCGACGTCCGGCGCCGGGATATCGCGCTGCGGGCCGATAATCAGGCCGATTTCGCTGGTATAGCGGCGCGTCAGACGCTCCAGCTCGCCCTCTGACAGCGAGAACGGATCGACGCGGATGCCGCCCTTCGCTCCGCCGTACGGCAGGTTAACCGCGGCGCATTTAATGGTCATCCATGCGGAGAGGGCCATTACCTCATTCAGGTCGACGTCAGGATGGTAGCGAATACCCCCCTTACCCGGACCTCGTGAAAGATTGTGCTGGACGCGGAAGCCTTCAAAATGGCGGATAGTGCCATCGTCCATCTGCAGGGGGATATCAACAATCAGCGCGCGTTTCGGATGGCGCAGCGTATCGATCCAGCGAGATAACTCCCCCAGATAAGGGGCCACGCGATCGATTTGCTGCAGGTAGGTGTTCCAGGCCGATGTACCGCTTTCTGACGCGTAAGATAGCTTTTCCATAACAAACCTTTTTGAACAAAGTTATTTATATTGTTTAACCGTGGAAATGACCCGCATATCACTATGCGCTGATGAATTTATCACTAATTATCGTCGACAGATTTTTCAGGGCGGCGGAAAATTTTGTTTTGCCGTAAAGCAATCGTAACAGAGGTGAATAATTAATTACTTTTATACCTCCCTGCTATACACAGCCGCTTTTTATGCGAATTTTATTCACTTTTTATGCATAAAAAGAATTTTTTCTGACTTTTCAAATCCTTGAATGTGATCATAAAGTTAATTTTTGGTTATTGCGTGCAGTTGACAATGTAAATGGCGGCAGCCAGCATTGATGCTACCGGCGCCGCTGTCGCCGTTAACCGCATACCTTCGGGGAGGAGTCTCGTTATTTCAATAGCCTGCATCTGCTGACATCTGTATTTGCTGTTTATCGCCTGTCATCAGGCCCGTTCCCCCGTTTCCGCCAGCGCTGCCGCTGTTCTCTGAGTCAGATCGGAGAGGGGAGCTTTTGTCTGATGAAAACCGCTAATCGCTTCATGGCCAGACGTCAAATAAGGAGATGCCATGACTTTACAAACGCCCCCGCGCCCGTCCACTTCCGGCGTGCAGCATGAGGCGCCGCAGCATCTGGCTCGCGGCCTGAGCGGACGCCATATCCAGCTGATTTCGCTGGGCGGCGCCATCGGCACCGGTCTGTTTATGGGCGCCGGCAAAACTATCGCCGTCTCCGGCACCTCTATTCTGATCACCTATGCGGTGGTGGGATTTTTTATGTATATGGTGATGCGGGCGATGGGCGAGGTACTGCTGACCCGTATGGAGTACCGCTCGTTCGCCGATTTCGTTTCCGACTATCTTGGGCCGCAGGCCAGCTTCTTTCTCGGCTGGTCATACTGGCTAAGCTGGGTAGTAACCTGCATCGCCGACGTGGTGGTGTGCGGCGCCTACGTGCAGTTCTGGCTGCCGGAACTTTCCGCGTGGATCCCGGCGCTGTTTGCCCTTGGGCTGCTGTTTGTCTTTAACATGCTGTCGGTGAAGATGTTCGGCGAGGCGGAGTTCTGGTTCGCAATTATCAAGGTTATCGCCATTGTCGCGCTGATTGCGGCCGGGCTGTGGATGATCGCTACCGGCTGGGTTTCGCCAGACGGCGTGCGCGCTTCGATGGGCAATATTACCGATCCGGCGGTCTTTATGCCCCATGGCGTAATGGGCTTTTTCGCCGGTTTTCAGATCGCGATTTTCGCCTACACCGGCGTTGAGCTGCTGGGCACCATGTCCGCCGAAACCCGTTCCCCGCAAACCATTCTGCCACGCGCCATCCGCGCCATCCCGCTGCGCATTATTATCTTTTATGTGCTGTCGATGATGGTGATTATCGGCGTAACCTCATGGCAGCACGTCTCGCCGGAAACCAGCCCTTTCGTCACGCTGTTCGCCAAAGCCGGCCTGCCCGCCGCCGCCGCGCTGATTAACTTTGTCGCGCTGACCTCCACCCTCTCCTCAGCCAACAGCGGCGTCTACTGCAGTACCCGCATGCTGTATGGCCTGTCGCTGGAAAAACATGCGCACCGTCAGTTCCGCATTCTGTCGCGCGCCACGGCGATTCCGCTGCGCAGCCTGCTCTTCTCCTGCGGCTGTATGCTGATCGGCACTCTGCTGCTGTTTCTGGTGCCCAACGTGATGCGGCTGTTTACCATCGTTTCCACGCTGTCGGCGATTCTGGTGATCTATAGCTGGGGGATGATTCTGATCGCCTATCTGGTTTATCGCAGGCGGCGTCCGGATCTGCATCAGCGTTCAACCTTTAAAATGCCCGCCGGTATTGTAATGAGCTGGCTGAGCCTGATCTTCTTTCTGTTTTCGCTGGTGATTATGGTGTTCGATCGCGATACGCTGATGGCGCTGTGCAGTATGCCGTTCTGGTTTTTGCTGCTGGCGCTTTTCTGGCGGCTTAAGCTACGCCGACAGCAGATGCGCCAGATGCAGCAGGCCTGGGCCGCGCGCACCAACGCTTAATGCTAAAAAGGGCGGCGATTTCATTCGCCGCCCCGCTTTATAAAGCTTGCTGTCTCAGAAATCCGCCTTCAGCACTACGCGATAGTTCGCCTTACCGGCACGCACATGCTCCAGCGCTTCATTGATTTTCGACATCGGAAAATATTCCACCTGCGGCGCGATATCGGCGCGTGAAGCCAGTTTCAGCAGCGAACGCAGCTGGCCCGGCGAACCGGTGGATGACCCGGTTACCGCACGGTCGCCCAGAATCAGGCTAAAGGCGGAGACGGCAAACGGCTTCATCACTGCCCCAACGGTGTGGAAATTACCGCGCGGCGCCAGGGCGGCAAAGTAAGGCTGCCAGTCGAGATCGACCGCGACGGTGCTCAGGATTAGATCGAACTGCCCCGCCAGCTGCTGCAGCGCCTGCGGGTCACGGCTGTTAACCACGTGGTCGGCGCCCATATCGAGAATGGACTGTTTCTTATCCGGCGAAGAGCTGAACGCAGTGACCTCAGCGCCCATCGCATGCAGGATTTTAATCGCGATATGACCCAGGCCGCCGATACCGATAACGCCAACGCGGCTGGTGGCGGTGATGTTATGCATCAGCAGCGGCTTAAATACCGTGATGCCGCCGCACAGCAGCGGGCCAGCGGTAGCGGCGTCCAGTTTTTCCGGCAGCGGGATCACCCACTGCCAGTTGGCGCGCAGCTTCTCAGCAAAGCCGCCTTTATTGGCGATGGTCGGCACGCTGCCGTTCAGGCAGTTCACCTGGTCGCCGTTGATGCAGGCGTCGCAGTGCTCACAGCTTTTCGCCGTCCAGCCAATACCCACGCGCTGACCGATGGTCAGCCCTTTGTTTTTCGCCGCTTCGCCCAGCGCGGAGACGCGCCCGATAACCTCATGACCAGCAATCAGCGGATATTGCGAAACGCCCCATTCATTATCGATCATCGAAAGATCGGAGTGGCAAACGCCGCAGTAATCCACTTCAACCTCCACATCTTCGGCGTTCAGCGGCGCGGCTTCATATTCATACAGGGTCAGTGCCTGACCGGCTTCCAGCGCTGCGTAGCTTTTGATTTTCACGTTTTACCTCAGATTGCGTTAGGGGGACCAGCAGAGAGTGTAGCAAACCGGTTAACCGACTGACTTTCCACATCATGCCACGGTTATTTTTTATGCTGAGCGACAGAAGCGGGGCTGGCGGCAGGCTTCCCTGCCCGGCGCCCTTTACTGCGCGGAGGCGAGCAGCGCGGTGATATCGCTGATGGTTTCCACCAGCAGATCGCCGCGGCGATAGGCTTCCAGCTCGGCCGCGCCGCCGTTTACCACCGAGGCCGGACGCTCAATAAACAGGCCGCGCGGCGTAAACGTCGCGTCCAGCACCACCGCAAACGGAATTTTTACCTTTTCGACGCCGGTCAAATCGATTAACGGCTGCGCCTCATCGCGCGTAATAATAGCGATAGCGACCGGCAGGCGCTGGCACAGCAGCGCCATTGGCGGAATATTGCGATGACAGTCGGGGCACCACATCTCTGCCGCCACCAGCAGGCGAAAGCCCTCGCCGATCTGGCGCGCGGGGGCCAGCGCCTGTTCAATCGCCGCGTCCTGCGTCTCCAGCAGCGCCTGCCAGCGGCGTAGATCGGCAATCTGCTCCGGCGTGCCGGTATTAATAAACTCTTCGGGGCTTTTCCCCTGCTTAAACAGCGCCGCAAACTCGCTCATCGCCTTTCTCCAGCTAAATGGATGGTCTGCCATGATAGAAGATTCGTGCAGTCAGCACATCTTTCTTCGCCAGCAAGGCGGGTTGACCGCACAGATGACGGCAAGGCATATGTTAGACGCAAACGGCTGGCGAAGCGCCCGCCACGGCGCCTGGCGCAGGTTATCCACAGAAAATGGGGATAGCCTGTGTATGAATAAGTATAAATCGGCGCGCTGCGCGATGACGTCGGGTCAGGCGAACCTTGCACATCATCGGCTTAGCGCTTTTGCGGCCAGCGCTGCTGCGAAAAGTGCGGCGCGTATCCCGACAGAAGCGCGCGGCTTTTACGCCGGGTTATGTAATACCAGCTATTTCCTGATTAAATGAATAAAAAATAGCGTTTTGCTGCTAAACGCCGTTTTTACCGCGCGCATCTTTCACTGCCTGCCGACTGGCGCGCCAGCTAACGACTTGTTTGCCTCGGTTTTATTGCCGGGCGCCGGGGAATATAAAAAGGTAAAAAGGCGTCATTTTGTTAATTAAATCTTTCAATTGTTGAATCAGGAGTTAAAATACCGGCCCTTTTTTATATTGAAACTATGTTTTTAACTCAAATGTCACAATCCATTAAAACCTGTTCGGCACTATCTCTTGCAGTTATGCTCGCCTGTTCAAACGCCTGGGCTGATAACACCGCGGAAAAAACCGACGTCCTGCTGATTGGCGGCGGGATTATGAGCGCCTCTTTAGGGACGCTGTTACACGACCTGCAGCCAGACTGGAAACAGCTGATGGTAGAGAAGCTGGACGGCGTGGCGCTGGAATCCTCTAACGGCTGGAATAACGCCGGTACAGGGCACTCCGCCAATATGGAGCTCAACTACACGCCAGAACGCGCCGATGGCTCCATCGACGTTACCAAAGCACTGGAAATCAACGAAGCCTTTATGATTTCACGCCAGTTCTGGACAACGCAGGTAAAGCGCGGCGTGCTGAACGAGCCGCACTCTTTTATCAACTCAACGCCGCACATGAGCTTTGTCTGGGGCGATAAAAACGTTGATTACCTGACGAAACGCTACCGGGCGTTGCAGCAGACCACGCTGTTCCAGGGAATGCAGTTCTCTACCGACCAGCAGCAGATCAAAAAGTGGGCGCCGCTGATTATTGCCGGCCGCGATCCGCAGCAGAAAGTCGCCGCCACCTGGACGCCGGCAGGCACCGACGTCAACTATGGCGAGATCACCCGCCAGCTGATCGGCAGCCTGAAGAAGAACAATAACTTCTCGCTGGAAACGGCAACCGAAGCCACCGATTTTAAACGTAATGATGACAACAGCTGGCACGTCACCGTTACCGATATCAAAACCGGTGAAAAACGCGCGATTGATGCCCGCTATGTGTTTATCGGCGCCGGCGGCGGCGCTCTGAAGCTACTGCAAAAAACCGGTATTCCTGAAGCGGACAATTACGCGGGCTTCCCGGTCGGCGGCTCTTTCCTGGTATCTGAAAACCCGGTTATCGCCAGCCAGCACGCCGAGAAAGTCTACGGTCAGGCTTCGGTTGGCGCCCCGCCAATGTCGGTGCCGCACCTGGACGCGCGCGTTCTTGACGGTAAGCGCGTGGTGCTGTTTGGCCCCTTCGCGACCTTCTCAACCAAATTCCTGAAAAATGGTTCATTCCTCGATCTGCTGAGCACCACTACCAGCAAAAACGTGATACCGATGGCTAATGTCGGCCTGGATAACTTTGACCTGGTGAAATACCTGGTTGGTCAGGTGATGCTGAGCGATGAAGACCGCTTTGCCGCGCTGAAAGAGTACTATCCGGGCGCACGTAAAGAGGACTGGAAACTGATCCAGGCCGGACAGCGCGTACAGATCATCAAAAAGGATGCGGAAAAAGGCGGCGTGCTGAAACTGGGAACGGAAATCGTGACCGATAAGCAGAAAACGCTGGCGGCTCTGCTGGGCGCCTCGCCGGGCGCTTCTACTGCCGCGCCGATCTCGATTAACGTCATTAAGCAGCTCTTCCCTGAGCAGTTCAACTCGCCGGAGTGGCAGCGTAAGCTACATGCCGTCGTGCCGAGCTACGGTCAGAAACTGAACGGCAACGTTGCTCTGACCCAGCAGGTCTGGGACGACACCGCCGCCACGCTGCAGCTGACTAAACCGCCGGTGATCCAGATGCAGAGCAGCACTGAAGTTGTTGCCTCTCAGCCACAGCATGAAGAACATCCCGCCGCGCCGCAGCACGATATGGCGCTGTAAGCGGGCAAACCACAGGCCCCCGCTGCGGGGGCTTTTTAGCGCAGCCGTTTCTTTTGCTTTACTGCCGCTACAGCAGCGGCGACGGGTAGCTACTGGCGACGCCTTCCCGCATGTCGGCAGCGTTGCCGCTATTTTTCAGAGGCACAGCGGCTTTTCTCTGCGGCCGCAAAATAATGACAAAACAGTTAACCTTTTTAATGTACCAGCAGGCTATCCTATGCGATTTTTCTTACAGATCATCTGCCCGTTGCCATAGTATTTTCGCTTATTATCCGGCAACATCGCCGGGCAACGCTCTTTTGCCACGACAAAAACCGTCGCAGCGACGTTTTTATTTAATTATAAAAATTTAACAAAACAACCTGACTTGACAGTATCTTTCTCCCTGTCGATGCTTAGGAAAAAACTGACTATAAACCGCTGTGGAGATGGCAATGCCTCTGAAAATAGTATCTATGGTGCCGGCCACCGCCGCTTCGATAAAAGCTGCCCGTCAGGCGGCAGGGTTAACCCAGGCGCAGGCGGCGGAGCGTTTTGATTACAGTCTGCGCGTATGGCAGAAAAAGGAAACGGAAGCGGGAACGGGCAAAAGCAGCGGCCTGAGCCAGGCGGAATATGAGCTGTTGCTGCTGCTGGGGGATCAGCACCCCGATTATGCGCTGATAGTGAAAAAGTAACCTGCATCGGCCAGCCTATCTGAGCTGGCTGTCTTTACTGCCGCGCCGGTTATAGAGGCTAAGGTTACTTTGCTGTTTATCCATTTCTGTCTGGCAGGCCAGACAATATTTGACTCCCTGCAGCGCCAGACGCCTGGCTTCAGGAATCGCTTCACCGCATTCCTGGCAGTAACGTTCGCTTTCGCCCTGCCCGATGGCCTGGCGCGCGCGCTCGACGCCATCATTAACCGTACTGTCAATCTGTTGATTAACGGCTTCGTCAGAAGCCCAGCCACTGGCCATAATACTCTCCTGATTGCGGGGGATAAGTATCACTATGGTAGCTGAACAGGCAGACTTCAAGCGTATGGGGCGCATCGACAGATTTAACGGCGCGAAAAGAGGCCGGGACGGTCGGCTTTCAGGCTTTCAGGCTTTCAGGCTTTCAGGCTTTCAGGCTTTCAGGCTTTCAGGCTAAGGCAGGAGCCGCATAGCTGACAATCATTGGCGCTTTACAGAAGATACAAACGGCGCCATGCGGATTACGGAAAGAGACATCGAACAGGGAGATACGGCACTGATGTCCGCTACAGCGCGAGCATCGATATTTAATAGTTAAAATAAATAATCCTTAATAATTTCACAATGGAAAAGAAGCTTAACACGCTTAGCGGCCGCTGTCTGCGCTTTAAAGAAAATATTTATACCGGGCATATTGCTTCACTTTTCCACTAAAACACCGCACTTCTGCCAACAATTAACGCCTTTTCATGATTATTCTCTGACATCAGCCAAATATCGCCGTGGTATTTTAGACGAAACGAGAAAAAGCCACCCGAAGGTGGCCTGAATAACGATTAATTTTTTTATATTTTCCTGCAAAGCATCACGCTTTTAACGGAAAGGGTTTCCCTGGTGTTAGCAGCCTTACGGCTTTTCCGCCTGATAACAGCGGTTGTCAGCGAGTACCTGTTTACCGCCTGACGCGGTAGCAGCGTCGCTCAGCTGACGATGGATATGTTGCTTTAAAATAACTTATGTATCAACTCTCTTAAAGTACAGGTTACGGATGGTCGGAAACGGCAATCCGCGGGCAAAGGATACAAATACCACTTATTTCAAAAGCCGCAGGCGATCGCGACAATAAGCGAGCCGGCTTGCTAACTAAAAAAACAGATAAGCCGATAAGCATCGTAATATTTTATCCAGCGCAAAGACAGCCTGCGGGAAACTATTGTAACGCAGCGCCGTTGGCAGGCTACTGCCCAGCTAATCGCCATCATTCCCGCAAGCATCAGAGATCCGTTAAAACCAGTGATGAAATATCGTTTCGCTTTATCGTAACGTAAAGAAAATACTTATTTTATTTCGCAAAATATTCAATAAGTTAAAGAGATCCCTCTGGAAACTTTTATCAACTTAATAGTTTTCAGGTGATAACAGTAATTTCTTACTATAATCTGGTTAACGGAGTGCATTCTCTTCCAGTCAAAAGCAGGATTTTTTGAATAGGTTTGATGGAGCAGTTTATGGTTTGGTACGTACTTGACTCAATTATCAGTCCTGATTCAGACACAGCGTTCTCTCTTATTAGTTCGACTTATAACCTGAAGTTTGTGTTGTGGTATGATACGGACCATTATTTAGCTCCCGGCGACAGGCTGGAAACGTCGGATGATGGTTTGATTGTTAATGGCCATGTCCAGAACCTATATATTCTGGATGTTTCGACCTTCCGCTCTGATTACTGGCGGAAGCTGCACCTCTATAATAAGCGTTGTCCTGGCAATACAACTTCTGCCTCTCTCATCTGCGACTATAAACAACGCTGCCGGGTAAAAAAATGTCCCTTCATTCCCCATTAAAAAACGGATTTGCCACTTATGCCGGACGACTCTGATATTTCCCGCTGCGTTTTAATAATGCTGCGCCGGCTCTTTTATACCTGCTATCCAATCAAAACAGACCGCATTAACGCAACGCGCGGCTATTTCGCTATCTGTACGCGTCTTAGTTTACCTGTTCGCGCCTGGTTATGCAGGCTCCCTCACTAACAGATTCAGGTTGCGGTTCCGTCTGTTTTCA
Source organism: Mixta tenebrionis (assembly GCF_006517625.1). Classification (GTDB taxonomy): domain Bacteria; phylum Pseudomonadota; class Gammaproteobacteria; order Enterobacterales; family Enterobacteriaceae; genus Mixta; species Mixta tenebrionis. The sequence goes on from NZ_VHQI01000001.1 coordinate 270,165, forward strand.
GCCGCAGGCCGCCGGCGCTTTTTCCAGCTGGTAGGGACAGCGGCTAAAGCGACATTGCTGCTGTGGGCAGGCAACAACGGGCCTTACCGGCCCGTTTGCCGGACACCCGGTGCGCGCCGACAGCAGCGCCCAGTTGGTACGGTTAAATGGCATTACCGTAATAACGGCAATATCGCTGATAACGCCGTTCACGGTTAATTTATTTTGCGTAATATTCAGCACGTCACCCGGCTGTACCATCCTCTCGCCCTGATACCAGATTATCAATCTAACGTTTTTTTGGGTTATGGCGCAGGTAAAAATGGTGCCCGTAAACGGGCATACCAGAGAATCCATCACGCTGTAATGCATATCCGCCTCTGTAAAAACAATAATCTGATTTTGTAGCTTATTAATGAAATAAATTTCAATGGATGCGCCGGTATTGATGCCATCCGTCTGGACAGTATTTCAATACCTACACATTTTAAAGGAAATTTCTTAATGTTCTATTTAAATTGGGCGGTGTTTAGCAAAAATAACATTTATTGATAAAAGCTGATTTAACCGCGTTAAAATGACGTTCCTTGACACTTCTTCCACAACATAAACTTAAGAAAGCGTACATACACCTTTATAACTTATCCAGATAAATCAACATCATCAATGAAATCATCATACAAAACCAATTTCATTAACAATTCACTAGTCATCCCGATAAATAATACCTGAAGCCACTAATTAACCAATCAACCATTAACAGGCAAATCATTTATTTTTAAATAATCTTGTACTTTACTGCATACAACAGCACGCAAACTGGTCAAACCAGTTATTTTTTTACGCAGAAAAATGGCTAATTCCAGGTTTTGCTCTATAACTTCAGGCGTGGTAATTAGCCACAAAGTAACGAATGGTGCTTTACACCGCCTCTGAGAACAAAAGGATTTCCGTTCTCAGAGGATCTTTTCCATAAAGCCTGCGTTATTTCCGGCGTAGCAACTTTCACTCGATAGCAATACCTTAACGCCAACTTTTACTGGAGAACACTATGGGTCAGGAGACCGGTATTGAAATGCAGATTGCTGACTATTTCAGGCAAACGGCGCCACAGCGGCTGAGCGAAAGCGAAATGATTGGCGCGCTGACAAAACACATTGCGCGTAAAAAAGAGAAGTTTAATGAAAAAGTATTGCTTGCCGGCCTGTTGGAAAAGCTGGAAACGGAAAGCGATGCAATAAAACTGCAGGTTTATCGTCAGGCGCTGGAGATATTGCTGAAAAAGCATTAGGGTTTTCAGCGCTACCGCCCGTCCACGCGCTGACAAAAAAGGCCGCCTGCGGCGACCTTTATCCACTGACGGCGGCGGAGAGAGGGTGAAAATTTCACTTAACGCCGTCGGCTGGCGGCGCCGTGCCGGAAATCTGTTCGCTCTGCGCGCCGGATCCCGGACGAGCCGCAGCCAGCAAAGGCTCACCGCCCAGAATGTCAGGCTCCTCTTTAGCGGTAAATTGACCGTTGCCATCGTAAGAAGGGCCTTCACACCAGCGCCCCTTCGGCAGCGGTTTATCCAGCGAAGTATTAAGGCAGTAATAAGCGTGCGCGGAAGCTTCATGCTCCTGTGGGAAACTGTTCGGTATCGGCAGAGACGCATTCAGGCCGCCCATTTCCTCAATCACCGCCAGCCACTGCTGCTGATGCATGGTATCGCGGGCGATAAGAAATGACAGGAACTCCTTCATGCCTTTATCTTCGGTCATGTTATACAGGCGCGTTGCCAGTACACGCCCCGTAGCTTCCGCCGTTACGTTTGCCAACATGTCTGCCGCCACGTTGCCGGAAGCGTAGATATGACTCATATCAAACGGCATGCCGTTAGCGTTCACCGGCAGCGCGGCCAGACCGGAGGAGAGAATGTGGCGTGGGTTCATACCGCCCAGAATGGCGTTTACCACCGGATCTTTAGCCGATGCTTCCTGATAAGAAAGCGGCGCGCCCTCAAGGTTCAGCGCAACTGCATAAGCAAGCATTTCGATATGACCCAGCTCTTCCGTCGCGGTTGACATTAGCAGGTCCCTGATACGCGCATCGCCGCGCGCGCCCATCGCCTGGAAAAAATATTGCATCGCCACGCGGATTTCGCCTTCGACGCCGCCGATAGCCTGCTGCAACAGCATAGCAAACTCAGGATCGGCCTTTTCTACCCGTACCGGAAACTGCATTTTTGATGAGTGATGAAACATAGAATCCCCTCTCTCGCTTGTCAGGTTGCAATGCCTGATCAAGCCTGGAAGGTGTTTATCTATAAAGCAAATAAGTATGATAAACATTCTCATTTGAACATTAACTTTTGGCGGTTAGCCGCTCTTTTATAAGCGTATTTATTTTCTTATTTTTTTTCACGTTTAGGTTTTTTCGCACATTATCGCTGCTATTCATCGCAAAAAGCGGCTTTACTCTCGCACATTGCCGTTTATCTTCAGCAAAAAATCAGGCGCTATCCAGCTTAGCATCGGGCTACAGCCGGTTGGCTTTCCCTTTGCCCTTTGCGCCGGCTCAGCAACAGGCGGTTTACCAGCGATGCGCAATAAAAATCAGCGCAGCGGCCTTTCTGCGCCTGGTACTCTTTGCGGTTCGTTCTATCATCGAATAGAGGGCTTTTATTTACGCCCGCGGATGCAAAATAACAACACAGACGCAGGATATAACCGGATGAATATCGCATGTTTAGGATGGGGTTCGCTGCTGTGGAAACCGGGAGCGCTGCCTGTCAGCGGCGACTGGCACGCCGACGGCCCCGCTTTACCCATTGAGTTTTCACGCGTGGGCGACAGCGGCGAACTGGCTACGGCCGTTTGCCTTAATGCGCCGCTGGTTGCGGTTTTTTGGGCGCGGCTGGCGGTGGATACGCTGGAACAGGCGTGTGAGGCGCTGCGCCAGCGTGAACAGATTCCAGCGGAGCGGAAAGATGGCGTCGGCGTTCTGCTGATTCAGCCAACCACTATCGGACCGCTGGCAGAATGGGCGCGGGCGCGCCAGATAGATGCGCTGATCTGGACGGCGCTGCCGCCACGTATCGCCCACAGCGAAGGGTTGATTCCCGGCATCGACGATGCCATCGCCTGGCTGAGCGAACTGGAAGGCGAACAGCGCGAACATGCGCGCCATTATCTTGAACAGGTGCCGGCGCAGCTGGATACGCCCTATCGCCGGGCGATAAAACAGCGTCTGGGGTGGGGACGCTAAGCCGCGCCTGACGCCCGTAACTTAACCGCAGGCACCCGCATACAGACCGCCGCCCGACGGTAGTTTGCCGGTGCCGTAGAAGCGGCCCCGTACCACAGGGAGCGTGCTCGTCGTTGAAAATAAAACAAAACCATCGATCCGCTACCTTCTGCTTGACCTGTTGCGCCGTCTTTGCACAATAGCGCGGCTTTGGGCGACTGCGCCTGCATAATAAAAATAACTGGAAGGAAGCTAATATGGGCATCACACGTCGCGATTTTCTCAATGGCGTCGCAATTACCGTTGCTGCCGGGCTAACGCCGCTGCAGATCCTGCGCGCATCGCCGCTGACGGCGCAAAAAACGCTTTATTATCCACCAGCCCTGACCGGCCTGCGCGGCAACCATCCCGGCTCGTTTGAACACGCCCATCAGCTGGGGCGCGATGGTAAAGGCTTCGATTTTGCCCTCGCGCCGGTAGAGGAAAAATACGATCTGGTGGTGGTCGGCGCCGGGATCAGCGGCCTGGCCGCCGCCTGTTTCTGGCAGCAGCTAAAGGGCAAGGATCAGCGAATCCTGCTGATTGATAACCATGATGATTTTGGCGGTCACGCCAAACGTAACGAGCTGCACAGCGGCAACGCGACCCTGCTCGGCTACGGCGGCAGCGAATCGCTACAGTCGCCGCGATCTAACTTTAGCCCGGTTGCGATGAGCCTGTTGAAATCACTCGGCGTCAGCGTTGACGGGCTGGAACAGGCGTTTGATAAAACGTTTTATCCTGATTTGAACCTGAGCCGCGGCGTCTATTTTGATAAGCGAAACTTCGGCGTTGATAAGTTGGTCAGCGGCGATCCGGGCCGCATGGTAGCGGATGATATTCCACGCGATCGGCTGAATGGACGCTCTTATGAGGCCTTTATCAACGATTTTCCGCTGCCGGCAAGCGATCGCCAGGCGCTGATTGCGCTACACACCATCGATAAAGACTATCTGCCCGATCTTAGCGTGGAAGAAAAAGTTGAGTGGCTCGATACCCACAGCTATAGCCAGTTTCTGCGCGATAAGGTTGGCCTGAGTGAAATGGCGATCCGCTATTTTCAGCAGACTACCAGCGATTTTCAGGCGGTTGGCATTGATGCCACCTCATGCAGCGACGCGCGCATTTGCGATCTGCCGGGCCTGAACGGTATGAAGCTGCCGCCGCTGGATGCGGAATCGCTGGCGGATCTGGAAGATCCCTACGTTTTTCACTTCCCGGACGGCAACGCTTCGCTGGCGCGTCTGATGGTGCGCCATTTGATCCCGCAGGTCGCTCCGGCAGGCAAAGATATGCAGGATATCGTGCTGGCAACCTTCGATTACTCGCAGTTCGATCGTTCATCGTGGCCGGTCAGGTTACGTCTGAGCAGTACCGGGCTGCACGTTGCTAACGTCAGCGATGGCGTAGAAGTGTGTTATATGACCGGCGACAGGCTGCACAAAGTCCATGCCGGTCAGGTAGTGATGGCGGGATACAATATGATGATCCCCTACCTGGTGCCGGAAATGTCGCCGGAGCAACAGGAGGCGCTGAAGCAAAACGTCAAGGCGCCGCTGGTCTACAGCAAGGTACTGATCCGTAACTGGCAGCCGTTTATTCAGCTCGGCGTGCATGAGGTCTACTGCCCAACCGCACCCTACTGCCGCGTGAAGCTCGATTATCCAGTCGATCTGGGCGGCTATCGACATCCACGCGATCCGAGCCAGCCGATGGGCCTGCATATGGTTTCCGTACCATCGCTGCCCGGCAGCGGCCTGAGCCCGCGCGAGCAAGCGCGCAAAGGTCGTGCGCAGCTGCTCGGCACCTCTTTTGAGCAGCACGAACGGCTGATCCGGCAACAGCTGCAGGGCATGCTGGGCGCTGCCGGTTTCGATCATCAGCGCGATATCCTGGCAATTACCGTTAACCGCTGGTCGCATGGCTACTCTTACTTCCTCAACGGGTTGTTTGACGATGAAGATGAGGCGCAAAAAATTATCACTACCGCACGTCAACCGATTGGCAATATCACTATCGCTAATTCCGATTCTGACTGGAGCCCCTACGCTAACTCCGCTATCGATCAGGCCTGGCGTGCGGTTAACGAACTGGTAAATGGGCATACGAAGGAGGAAGCATGAGACTGCGTTTATCCTCCCTCGGCCTGCTGCTGGCGTTAAGCGGCAGCGCCCAGGCCATGTCACATGGCGAGTATGTTGCTCGCGCCGCCGACTGCGTTGCCTGTCACAGCGCGGAAAATGGCGCGCCGCTGGCGGGTGGCGTAGCGTTTTCCACGCCCGTTGGCGCGGTCTACGCCACCAATATCACCCCGGACAGGGAATATGGCATCGGCAATTACAGCTTTGAAGATTTCGATCGCGCCATGCGCCAGGGCATAGCAAAAGATGGACATCATCTCTACCCCGCTATGCCTTATACCGCCTATGCCAAAATGAGCGAGACGGATATGCGCGCGCTTTATCAATGGCTAATGCATGAGGTGCCTGCGCAGCCGGTTGCCAACCGTGACAGCGACATTCCCTGGCCGCTGTCGATGCGCTGGCCGTTGGCGCTGTGGAACCAGCTGTTCCATCGCGATGAGGGCTGGCAGTCGCAGGCGCAGCAGAGTGAGCGCTGGAACCGCGGCGCTTATCTGGTTGAAGGGCCTGGCCACTGCGGTAGCTGCCATACGCCGCGCGGCTGGGCCATGCAGGAGCAGGCGCTGGATAACGGTGACGCACGTTACCTGAGCGGCGCCGAACTTGACGGCTGGTATGCCCCTTCGCTACGCGGCCTGGCGCCTGAAGAGACGGTAAGCCTGTTGAAAACCGGCCACAGCGCGCGCAGCGCCATTGCCGGGCCAATGGGCGAAGTGGTGCGGCACAGTACGCAGTATCTTACCGATGAGGATTTGCAGGCGATCGCCGTTTATCTGCGCAGCCTGCCCGCCGCCGCGTCGGGAGTTGCTGGCGCACCGGCGGCCAGCGTGATGCAGGCGGGCCGGCAAACCTATGCAATGTACTGCTCTACCTGCCACGGCGCTAAAGGCGAAGGTGTACCGAACGTGATCCCGGCGCTTTCCGGTAATACCGCGCTGACGGCGGACAATCCGCTTACCGCGCTGCGCGTGGTACTGGACGGGGCGCAGACGCCGGTCACCGCAGAACATATGGCGCAGACGATGCCGGGTTACGGTTGGACGTTAAGCGACCGGCAGGCCGCCGATTTAATGAGCTATCTGCGCGGCAGCTGGGGCAACCAGGCAGCGCCGGTTACCGTGCAGCAGGTTGGGCAGGCACGACAGCTAAACGTGCAACATCGCTAAGCTGCCGCTAAAAAACGCCTCCGGGGATAGCATAAGCTATCCCCATTTTGGCTATCACGGGCTTATAGCAACGCTATACCGTAGCCGATCAGAAGCGCAGCGTAAGGCCGGCATAGGCGCCGTAGTTATCCCGGTCTCCCTTGCGCAGCTGGTGGTTCAGGGTGCTGTTCAGCTCGGCCCTCTCGCCCACCTTCAGCTGCACGCCGAACTTGCTTTCAAGGCTGTTTTTCGCCTGGTTGTCCGCCAGCGCCGCGCCGTCAAAATCGAGCGAGTTGTTCAGCCCGCTCCTGACGAAGTGGCTTTCCATGAACGCGTTCAGCCGCACGTCTTTGCCCGGCACCGCCTCTTTTTTGCCGCTGGCCACGCGCAGCCCCACACGGCTCACCGCGCCGCCCTTACTTCCCGCGCTCACCTCCATGCCGTTGCTGTCCCGCACGTTGCCCGCGGAGAGGCGGTGGTAGGTCAGCTGCGCCTGCGGCGTAACGGTAAAGCCGCCGCCCTCCAGGTTGCCGCCGTCAAATGCAAAGGTGTAGCCGCTTTCCACCGAGCTGCTCACGACGCGGCTGTGGTACTTCTCGCTGGCCTGCGCCTGCCCCTTTATTTCACTGGTAAAGTAGCCCGCCTGCACCCATACGTCGGTGTACAGCCCATGACCCGTTTCCGCGTCGCTGAACCAGGTGCCGTACAGCCCGCTGCTGTAGCCCGACACCTCGCCGCGCGCCTTCGTTCCCGTCGCCCTGCTGGCGATATCGGCGCGGCTGTTGCCCATGGTGTTCATAAAACCGAGGTGCACGTCGCCGGAGAGCCACTGCATGCGCATCAGATCGCCGCCAATGCGCATCACGTCGCTGCGCGTCTTGTTATTCAGCGTGCCAAAAACCGGACTGGAATAGCGCGTGCTGCCGGAGTACTGCACCCAGACCGGGGAGTAGAGCGCGTCCTGCTGCCAGGCGAGGTTGTTCAGCATAGCGAAGGCCTGCGCCTTCTTCGCGATGTTCTGCGAGGTGGCCAGCTTGCGCGTCAGCCCGTTCGTCATGCTGCCCGCCTGCGCCGGAGAGCTTTGCCGGTCGGCCAGCGAGTGCGACATCATCGCCGTCATCGCCGCCTGGTTTGCCAGCCAGGCCCCCGTCGCCGGGTTGTAGAGCTTCTTCTCGTTGCTGCCGTAGCAGGTCATGCCGTCGGTGCAGCTGCTGGTCAGGTACCAGTCGCCCTCTTTTATGCCCAGGATATATTCATATTTCGAGGCGACAACCGGATGGAGCAGCCGGAAGGCGTCTCTGCTGGAATATTTTTTATCGTTCACCTGAACCAGAAGGAAGCCGTCGCCAGCGGTCTGCTTCGCCTGCAAACGGCTCCTGGCCGTGGGCACGATATCAATCCAGGTGGGTAAACCATGCGATAACTGCGTTCTATCCACAATAAGCCGGTCGGTCAGGCGGTCGACCACGTTAGCGGCGCCGGCAGTGGTTAAGTCGGTATTTAAGCGTAAAATTCCGCCCGCAGATTTATACTCTGTCTTTTTATCCGGGAAAAAATACGTGGCACCGGTAATGCGCAGCACGTCACCGGCACCAAAATTATTGCGGCCAAACCCGCTGGCAGACGCCGGGTTATTGGTGGTTAAGTCAATTACGCTGTCGGCTTCCGCATAAAAATAACTTAATCCCCGGAAGATCCCGTCACTGTTATCACGCATATTTTCAGAAAAACGAATGGTGCCATAATTCTGAAAAGTTGAGTAACCCTCCGTTGCCCTTATGTAAATCCGGTCGTCATTTTCGTCAATCCCGCTAACTTCATGCGTGGCATTGGGATAAAAATCCATCCAGGCCTGTTGCTGCTTACCCAACGCATTAATACTCTCCAGCTCAAGAATTCCTTTTTTTAGATTAAAAAATTCCGTTCCAACAGCGCTAACCGAGACATTCCCGGTAATAATCCCCGCATTTTGCAAGTTAAACCATATTCTATTGTAAACATAGGCAGAATTTTTTGTTAAAACATCTGCATAGTTTACTCCATCAACCGGCTCCCAGGGCTTTTCAATACTTTCATGCTGGACATTAGTAACAGTAATTGCCTGGTTATTTAAAGCAGAAATTGCCCCTGAGTTACTAATAGAAAGATAACTGTCATTCTCTGCAACCGCGTATCTGCCGTTTATTATCTTGATGCCCGCCCCGTCCTTCAGGCCGCCAATGACTTCTGACTTATCTCCTAAATGAATATTCATCCATGCCATATCAATCGATGTTCTTCCCGCAAAGTCATCGATATTAATTGCTGATGCACCATTTCCAGTTGCTATTATTTCACCTTCATTTTTAATATCATAATTAGTAGCTGACAAAGTCAACTTTACACCATCAGAATTATCACCTGACGTATGAATAGATCCTTTATTCTCAAAAAGATAATCCCCATACGCATAACCTTCTCGCTCCTTATAATAAATACCATGCGAAGTATTTCCATTAGTTCTAATCAAATCATTATTTTTTACACTAGAAAATCCATCCTGTTTTAACTTATATAAGTATATAGCTGCATGATCAGAATGTTGACTAAGAATTTCTCCATTATTAACAATCTCCACGTTACCACCTGATTCCGCCTGAATTGCAAATCCATCCTGATTAATTAAAATATTTCCGTTATTAACAATCGAAGCCTGGCTATTCGATGTATCACTTTCATAAGAAATTCCCACCACATGCCCCCAACGACTGGCTGCATCAATATTGTCCAGAATCACTCCGTTATTCGTAATAGTAGTGATTTTATTTTTACTAAGATAACTGACGATTCCTTTGCCACCTGACTCTACCATTATATTTCCGTCATTAATTATGGAAACCTCTCCAGATTCAGGATAATAGTTCGCCCAATCGCTCTTTATGCCAGAAGCTTCATTACGGGCAATGATATTCCCATTATTTTCAATGAAAATGTTTTTATTCCCGGTATTTTTCACTAAAATTGCTGATGAAGTCATACCAGAAACATCAATTAAACCATTATTTTCTATATATGAATAACAGTCTTGTTCTTTACAGGAAATTCTGTTTTTAGAAGGCCCCGCTAATGTTATGCCGTTTGATATCAATCCGGCCCCTGAAATGATTACTCCATTATTAATAATGGATTCAATGCCATATCCTATATTAGAAAAAATACCTGTTCCGCTACCGCTTTTGATATGTATCTTTACGTCATTCCCGGTCGTTATGGTAGTATTACCTTTACCTTCATTCAGAACAGCCAATCCCGCCGATAAATCTTCATATCCGTTTGCAAATCGATTCAGCACCTTACTTTCAATCTCTACAAGACTATTACCCGTTACTGAAATTGACAGGTTCTTATCTTTTAAATCACTCCCATTAATCACTCCATATGCTAAATAATCTTGGTAATTATCATGGTATTCTGAATCATCATATAATTTAAAATTTGATGTTTTAATGTTAACATCATGAAGTTTGATATTGTTTCCTACAGAACTATTAGACTTATCATAATAAAGTATACCAGCCGTCGATTTATCCTCCGATGAGGAATTTAATGTCATATAACTCAGCGAGAGATCGCCGCTGCCGTTATAAATGATATTGGCCCGCCAGTTATCCGGATCAAACAGGTTGTCGGTGATGTTCGCGTGTGCAAGCGTTGAGTGAATGACAGTCGCCAGAATAGTAAGAGGTACTGGATTAACGCGCTTTTTCATAATAATTTCCCTATTCCACTTGATAAGTGAAACTTAACTTTGCCATGCAAAAAACGACATAATCGATCAACAAACAGCCAATAGCAGATCCAAATCACATAATAACTGAAAAAAAGATAAAATTTATTTAAGTTAAATATATTATTAGCTTTTAATTAGTTATCAGGATTAGTTAATATTAAATACTAATTACAGAAAATAGTGTTTGTTGTTCCGAAGAGATGTTCAGCGTGAATAAAACTAACAGCAGCAGGCTGTTATAAATTACAGATAAGTGATGATTCTGCGGGAAATTTTTATAATTACGCTGTTTGTATACAAATAATTTGCTTTTTCCCCTCTATTTACCGTTATCGTCGTGCCCTCTTGCCGCTTTCCCTGCGTTGCTTTGTGCCTTTTGATAGATGCTACCAACATATCAAACGCACATCTCAGGAAGAGGTTAGCAGCAGATTTTGTTTTTTGACGTTTTTTAGCAATTTTATGCTCAATCATTCCCTCATTAGCTAGCAAAAAGCTCCCCAATTTCAGCTGTAAAATTTTATAATCGACTGAAATGAGGAGAAGTTATGCACCGTAATGTCACATCTGAAAGCCGTTTGTTTGATGAAATCCAGCGTGGGGCGCTGATATCTATACCCATTGTCATTGGATTTATTCCGTTTGGCCTGTTGCTCGGCGCCCAGGCGGCGCAAAAGGGTTTTTCTTTTTTCTCGCTGACCATGATGACCGGCCTGAATTTCGCCGGAGGATCGGAATTTGCGGCTATCGCACTCTGGACCTCGCCGCCGCACATCCTCACCATCGTGCTGATTAGCCTGCTGATTAACAGCCGCCATTTATTGATGGGCGCAGCGATGACGCCGCTGCTTGCCCCGCTTCCGCCACGTAAGGCGTTATTAGCGCTGTTCTTTATGTGCGATGAGTGCTGGGCAATGAGCATGAATGATGCGGCCCGCCGCCGTGAACAGGGTAAGCCCGCGTTCAGCGGCGGCTTCTATGCTGGCGTGGCGGCAACTTTATGGTTCTGTTGGGTACTCTCTACCGGCATTGGCGTTATTATCGGACCGGTATTGGGGGATATCTCGCGCTGGGGTTTCGATATGGCTTTTCCCGCCGTGTTTCTGGTGCTGCTGAAAGGGATGTGGAAAGGTACGCGGGCGGCGCTGCCGTGGCTGGTCAGCCTGATCTGCGCAGCCGCTACCTGGCACTTTGTTCCGGGCGCCGCCTACGTACCGGCTGGCGCACTATCCGGCGTTGCGGCAATTCTTTTACTTAACAGGAAAGCATCATGAGCCTGAGCGTTTTAACCATTGTGCTAATGGCGCTGACCACTTACCTGACGCGCATCGCCGGTTATCTACTGCTGCGCGATCGCGCGCTAAGCCCGCGCATTAAAGCGGTAATGGAGGCGGCTCCCGGCTGCGTGCTGATTACCGTTATCGCCCCGCACTTCGCCACCGGCAATCCGGCCGATCTGCTGGCGATGGCCATTTCACTGCTGGCCGCTATGCGTTTTTCATTGCTGCCGGTGGTGGCGATCAGCGTCATTTCCGCCGCCCTGCTACGCCATCTGCTCTGAACATAACGGGCCACTGTAGCCCGCTGCGCCCCTTATCCCAGCGGAAGCTCCGATGTCTGCTTGATAGTCTGCATCGGCAGCTCCGTTTTCAGGCTCTGCACGCCGCTGATACGCGCCAGGTGGTCGATCTGAAACTGGCGATAGGCGTTGAGATCGGCGGCAACCACGCGCAGTAAAAAATCACAGTCGCCAACCATTAGATGGCACTCTACCACCTGCGGCAGCGCACTTACTTCACGGGCAAAGTTATCGACGGTTTCCGCATCCTGGCTGCGCAGCCAGACGCGCACGAATACCGTTAAATCCAGCCCCATTGCCGCCGGATTAAGTATGGCGACGTAACGCGCAATCACGCCACTCTCTTCCAGCTGCTTTACCCGCCGCAGGCAGGGCGACGGCGACAGTCCCACCTTTTCCGCCAGCACATTATTGGCAATACGCCCATCTTTTTGCAGCTCCTGCAGTATCCGAAAATCCAGTTCGTCCATCTTTAGCATCCATTATTACGCTTTCTTAAAGGCTGGATAAATTATGCCCGGAAAATCACAGGTTGCCCATGAATCTGCCGTTCTTTTCCCGCCGCCGCCAGACGGCGCCTGAGAACAAGCTGTGCTTTACTTAACGCTATGTCCCAAAAGCGAAAAGAATAATGAATATTGGCAAAGCGATTTCCGGCGCTTTTGTTCTGCAATCTTCACTTGGCAGAACGATGGCTATCTTTATGCTGCTGTTGCTGACGGCGGTATTGATTGTCAGCGCCTGGACGCTGGATCGCTCATGGCAACGCAAGCTGCACGATACCGAAAGCGATGCGGTTAATCTGTCAGTCTCGCAGGCGCGCCAGGCTGAAGACACTTTTCTGCAAACGGAAATTGTGCTGCGCGCCATGCAGCGTGAAATTCCGGACGATGGGCCGAACAGCGTTGATAAAAGCGCTATCAATACGATACTGGCGGAGATGAAAAGCAGCCTGCCGCAGCTGAACGGCCTGTTTATCTATGATGCGCAGGGCAACTGGATCGCCGCCTCGGCTTCTCATGTGCCCGGCGCGATGAATAACAGCGATCGGGAATATTTTATCTATCATCGCCAGAACCGGCACGGCGGCGTACATATCGGTCATGTTATCCGCAGTCGTACCAGCGGCGATTTGGTGATTCCTGTTTCGCTGCGTCTGAACGATGCCGCCGGCGGCTTTACCGGCGTGGCGCTGGCCACGGTACGCGTAGACGCTTTTCGCCGCTTCTACAGCTATTTTGAACTGGGCGATGGCGACCTGCTGGCACTGCTGCTGGATGATGGCGCCGCGCTTTACGTGCGCCCTTTCCCTGACGCCTTTATTAACCGCAGCCTCTCCGCCAGTCCGCTATTCACTATTCAGCTAATGCGCTCAGATCGCGGCAAAGGCGCCTGGCGTTCGGCGCTGGATAATAAAGAACGCATCTTTGGCTATGCGCGCTCCGGCCAGTATCCACTGATCGTTGCGGCGGGCTTTGATAAATCGGAGCTGTGGACAGAGTGGCTGCATGACAGCCTGCCGGATCTGGTGTTAAACGGCACGCTGCTGTTGATTATTATTCTGATCGGCGCTCTGGTGCTGCGTCAGGTACGTACCAATGTAGAGAACCAGATCGAACTCACCGCGCTACGGGATGAACTAACCACCATCAACCAAACGCTACAGGCGATGGCGCTGCTGGACGGCCTGACCGGCCTGGCAAACCGCCGCCAGTTTGATATTTTTCTCGCGCAGAGCCTGAAGCAATCGGCCCTCAGCGGCGAACCGATGGCGCTGATCATGCTGGATATTGATTACTTCAAGCTTTACAACGACAGCTGGGGACACGTTGCGGGCGATAACTGTCTGCGGCGCGTCGGGGAAACGTTAAAAAATATTCCGGTACGACAAACGGATCTGATCGCCCGCTACGGCGGCGAAGAGTTTGCGATTATCCTGCCGGGCGCCACGCTGGAAGCAGCGCAGCGTATTGCTGAAAGTGCGGTTGAGGCAGTGCGCGCCATTGCCATACCTCACCCAGGCACCCGCCCCGGAACGGTTACCATCAGCGCGGGCGGCTTTGCGCTGAACGCCAGCGGCGAGGCGCAGGAGGCGCAGCAGATCAAGGAAGGCGCCGACCGTGCGCTTTATCAGGCCAAGCATCATGGCCGCAACCAGGCGGTCATGCTGCCGTCCTGATGGGCTGGCGGGCCGGGGCGCTGAACCTTTTTATGCCGCGCTCCGTCACTTTACACCATCGCGTAAAGCAATGCTGACAGCGTAGCGATACCGCCAAGCAAAATACACAGCGCCCGCCCGCCGCGTAAAAACGCGAGCGCCGGCTTGTTGTAAATCAGCCAGGCCGGAATAAGGAACAGAATAATTGCGATCAGCGGGCCGCAGAACGCTTCAATCAGCGTAATTACGTTTGGGTTGGTATAGACGATTAGCGAAGTGGCCGCATACATCAACAGCACCGCCGCTCCCTGGCTAAGCTTGCGCCCTTTTTCACTACGGCAGTTAAGCAGCCGCACGGTAAAATCGCTAAACGTCTCCATTACCGACAATGAAACGCCAAGAAAAGATTTCGTCATGCCGACGATGGCGATAAACGGCGCGATATAAAACAGTAACCCGGAGTCACCCGGAGAGGAGATAATCGACAGCACATTCAGGTTTTTCTCTTTTGCCTCGGCAAAAATGTCGTGCGGCATACTGAGTACACAGCTGAGCACAAAGAAAATAATGCTGAAGAAGATAGCCAGATAGGCGATACGGATAACGCGGAAGGCGCGCGGCGAGTCGCCCTGCTGCTGATAGTGCGCAGCCAGCGGCGAAATAATCGGCGCGCAGCAGAAAGAGAAAGTAATAAGCGGCAGCGTCAGCCAGATATTTTTAAAGGTGTCGGCGGCAGGCGTACCCGGCAACGTACGTAGCGCATCGGCAACATTTTCCCAGCGCCAGTGCGGGATCTGCACCACGGCAATAGCGATAATCGCTATTGCAAACGGCAGCGCCAGCATACTCATTGTGCCAACCACTCTGGCGCGTCCCTTGCTCAGGATGCCGAACAGTACCACCATGCAAATAAGCGTCAGCAGCCCCTGGCTGACGTTGGCAATATGCAGGCGCTCGGTTAAGAAATTATCCAGCGCGCTGACCAGCGAAATCCCATAGACCAGCATCACCGGATAAAAGGCGATGCAGTAAAGCAGCGTCATGATGCGATCGCCGCGCGGCCCAAACCAGGTGCTTAGCGCCGGCAGCCGTTGGCGATCGGGCTCGCTCATATAGATGCGGCCCAGCACCAGGTGAGGCAGCAGCGAGAGCGGCAGTCCCAGCAGCAGCATAATGATAAAGATAACCGGCCCGCGGGCGCCAATTTCAATCGGCAAGAAAAGCGTACCCGCTCCAACCGTCGTGCCATACAAACCCAGCGTCCAGACCGTATCCTGGAACGTCCAACCCTGCTGTTTCATAACAATCCTACCAATAAAAAAAACAGTCACTCAGTAACATTTACAGGTTATGCATCTCTGGTTTGAGCTTTTCATCGAGCCGCAGCTGGAGGAATTAGCCCAACGCCACAACAACGGCAGAAACAGTCGAGGTTAGAGAAACGTCTGTGCGGGGATTTTATCAGAAAAAACGGAGCAGCACCGGAGACGATCGGCCGTCGCCGGGAAAAAGGTCTTACCAACCTTGTGAAGCTGGAACGGGCAGCAGGACTCGAACCCGCATCTTCAGCCGGTACGGCTGGTGTAATCACCACTTATACCACGCCCGTTTCGCTATCTTAGCGGCCGCTGGCCGTAAGGGTCATTAACGACCTTTGTTATAGCCGTTATGATGCAATAAACCAGCGAAGCAGGATGCCTGAGTCAGAGGCAAGCGGCAGCTGGCGCAAATGGCGCCGTGATGCATTTTGCAGGTGCGGGAGGATTGAGTAAAAATAAACTGATGGCTGCCGCAGCCGGGGCAGCAGAATTTAAGCGGATGCATAGTTACCTCATGGTGAAAAGCCTCGAAAAAAATCTGATGTGCTTTAAGCCTACTCCTGGCAACAGCTTTAACAAGCGCAGATGCGAATTAAACCGCAGCCACGCTGGCAAATCGCCGGCGGCCTTGCGACGCAAGGCTGTAGGGACAGTCTATAGCGCGCCTGTGGTTTAGGATTTATCTTAATCAGCGGCAGATTACGGCGGTGACTGTGGCAAAAGTAATTACTGCGCGTAGGCTGATAATTCAGCTTACGGCAATCGGGAGGCGCTATGCCCTCTGTTCAACTGCATATTAAAGATCATCCGGAATTCACCTTTACCGGCAACTATTCCACGGCGCAAGCCGACGATGAAAGTACGCAAGCACGCAGTCAGTTTGAAATTCAAAAGGCGTCGCAGCCTGTAGAGGCCTTTCAGGATCTTATTCCAGGCGACGCCGTTATCTTTGTTTCCGCCAGCGGTGAGGCGGAGGAGATGCAGCTAAGCGAAGAAACGGCGGCGCATCTTGTTTTTATCTCGCACCATTAACCTTTAGCAGAAATGTTAGAAAACCTGTCCGCAACCGCCATCAGCGTTGCGGATAAAACTATCGGCACTGGCCGGTTACGCCATCACGCCCGTTGGGGCACACATCCGTTGCGGGAATTAATGATGTGATGCCCCATGAGCAACCCGCCAACGTTAAACAGATCGCCACGATAATAACTTTTTTCATACGCCCCCTTCTGATGCGCTTGCTCATCCTGCTATGGCCCGGCCCCCAGTATAGGCGCTGTTGCCATTGCGGTTAACGGGCATCTGCATTTTTGCAGGATTAGTGAGGTTTTTAACGGTTACCGGCGGTCTGACTTGCGGTATTGATGATACCGGCATCAAATAACTGTTTTGCTGGACGCGAAGGCTGACGGAAACGCGCTGATGTGATTGTGTCAGTAAAGCGAGACTAAAGCAGCATATGCCGGCGGCAACAGGCAACAGGAACAGGCAACAGGCAACAGGCAACAGGCAACAGGCAACAGGCAACATAGCTCTAATACCGCCACGGCAACCATCCTGATGAAATAATGCCATGCTGTTTTCCGCCGGAAAAATAAAACTTTAACGTCAGTGTGAAAGCCTGATTTCGTTTACCGGCGACAACATAATCATCGTTTCAGGCATTTTCTGCCGACGGGTTGGCAGCGGTCTTTAAAGCATCCCGCGTTCAGCCATATAAACAATGCAGCACAAGGAAATAATAAATAAAAAAACAGCCCGACATCCGTTATGTCAGGCTGTTATTGAATATTAGCTAAGCGCTTATACGGCTTTAGCTGCAAGACGTTCGGAAATAGCTGTCAAGATAGAGCTGGCAATGCCCAGGCCAATCGCTTTATGCGTCAGACCAATTTGCTGACCAGGATGCGTAGCATTTTCGATAGCGTTATTGGTGCTTTCGAGTTTAGCGTTAATATTTGTTAACGCAGAATTTATCCCCTTCAGCGCATCAGCGATACCAGCCCCACTTACCATGTGAATTTCTTGAGTGTTAAGCGTTTTCATATTTCATCCTTAATTGTTAGCCAGTTAATTTCTTCTCTCCAGGAGAGAAGCGATATTAATTATAATAACATCGCGCTGTCAAATGAGCAGATTATTAAAAAGCATCAAATGCAAAAAATGCATACAAAGAAAAAATCCAATCAGACAATATAAAACTGCACAAAAAATGGATGCATTGTCAATTCAAAGCAGCAGAACAAAGTAATTAACCAGCCTGACCTGCCGTTGCTCAGAAAATAAATTATCTGTCAATTTACTCTGGTGGAACAGAATTGTTAAAGCAGACAGCAACAGGCCGCACAAAAAAATATCCTATATGTCAACAGGTTATTGCAGTTTCTTACAGCAGAAGGCTGCTGTGCGTTTCGCACGTATTATTAATAGCCAGGCTGAAAAAGCGGAATTGCTTCAACACTCTGTCCTCAGATAAAAATATTACCACCGGCTTTGATTAATCCTGAAATGATTTAATTTAAACATGCTTAACAGCCGCACGAATATTATTGACGGTTGCATCAGAATAATACAAAAACAAAGTTAATTAACGCTGTCTGGATATAATGGATTGCTGTTTCCAATGCCCTGTTTCGCAGCGCCGTTCCCAACATCAAATGTTTTCAGGCTGAATAAAACCGCAACAGACAGTTTTACTGCTAAACTTACCAGCTACCGGCGTAGGTTTGAGTTACTCAAATGAGTCAGCAGGGAATCCCCTGCTCTTAATTAAGGGCTAATCATGCTTACTTTAGTTAAAAATGGCATTAAATTAAGTACTGTCGTGCTGGTCGCTCTACTGGCCGGCTGCTCTTCAAAGGTTGCTGAAAAAAATCAGTATTCCGGCTTTCTTGATGATTACTCCGTACTAAAGCCGGTGAAAACGGCCCAGGGCCAGCAGACGCTGCGCTGGGTTTCGCCCGCCTGGCACCAAAATAATTACCGTAGCGCCTATTTTGCGCCGGTCGTTTATTATCCTACGCCTGCGCCCAACAGGCGAGTCAGCGCCGTGACGCTGGAAGAGATCCGTTCTTATACGCAACAGCAGCTTAAAAATGCCGTAGGGCAAAAATTTACACTTCTGCCCCAGCCGCAGCAGGGCAGCCTGATCGTTAAGGCGGCCATTACGGCAGTGACGGCAGAGAACAAAAGCGTACAGTTTTATGAAGTTGTGCCGGTAGCCGCCGTGGTTGCCAGCACAATGGCGGCTACCGGTCATCGTTCACAAAATGCGGTACTGTTCCTTGAAGCTGAAGTCATTGATGCCACGACTCAGCAGCCGGTTATCAGAGTGGTGCGCAAAGGGTATGGTAAAAGCGTGTCTGACAGCTCGGCTCCCATCACCGCAGCGGAGGTGAAACAGGCAATAGATGAAATGGTGGCCGATACGATTGCGTTTCCCGCCAGCTAAGCTGTTTCCCGGCCCGCATTAAAATAGCTACAGCAGCTCATATGCCGGTGCCGGGAACATAAAGCCGCAGCGGCAGAAATTGTGACATCCTTACGCCAACAGGCGTAAGGATGTTTAAGCATTTAACCAACGCATATTTTGTATTACTGTCCGATAACCATCTGCATCTGTAAAGGTGACGCCTCTGTGATCCCAGTAGGGGTTAAAAGAAACCACCCGGCGAAAACCAGCGTTGTCCATATCAGAACAGAGCCTGCTCCAGTTCTCCTCTTCCGGGATATAAAGAACTAAAAGATCTTCAGGAGATGAAGATGGCGTAAGCGGATGTTGGTGACACAGCGTAAATTCCAGATGCCAGGCAAGATCTTCCCGCCCCAGCATGCACCCGCTGAACCCCTGATGATCGGTGAAATCACCAAGTTTTTTTAAGCCCAAACCATTGCAGTACAGCTGACAGCTCTCTTCAAGCACGGTAACCGGGCGGGCGATTCTCAACTGTTGGAATTCCATGCAGCCTCCTGACCTTTATTTGTTGTACAGTGTAGTTACGCATAGCTTTTTTGCTATCCCGCCTGTTTTTTGTACATAGTTAACAAGCGATAGATAATGGCTGCTAATAAGAATATGTACTAAACAGCCGTTCGTCTAAAACCAGATCAGGCTATTCTGTATCGCCGCCGCTTCGCGTATAGCTAAAAATAAACCAGCATTGAGCGGCACAACGGCTGGCCCCGTCTGCAGCTAAAAAACAAAACCAGAACTAATTTATACAGCAGCTGACGCCACTTGCGGCTCAAAATAAACCTGAGTGAATCTGTACGCCTGCTCTCTTTACCTGTGGCTAAAAAATAAACCAGCTTTAATTTGTACAGCAACAGACGCTGCTTTATGACGTAGCGGTTATCAGAAACTTCTACTTATGGTAGGATATATTTCCAGCCCGCACGACAAACAAAAAAACACATAATAGTTAAGTTAATTTAAATAGTTATCTCTTTTACTGTATTTACTCATTATCAGTATGAGTAGCTTACAGGTTACAACACACAGCATGGAGTCACTGAAAGTTGAAGTTCATTTCACATTTACGTAACTTTTTGGTTGTTTTATATCCATCAATATTACTTAATTATGCGATGGGATATGGCGGCGCTAAAGGTATTGATATTATTTTTATTGCGTTATTTTTAGTAACTATATCGCTTTATCCACTGCTGCGTTTAATTATTTTAGTGCCGCTCTTTGCTTTAATCGCCATTTACTCTCCCACGGGCTACCTTTACGGTCCGCCCTCATTATCAATAATTGCGGCTCTGCTGCAAACGAATAAAAAAGAGTGCATTGAGTTTTTATATTCGGTGCCCTACATCTGTTATGCGCTGCCAGCGTTAGTTGTCTCATCCTGGCTCCTGCTGAAAAAAAATATTTTTAAATTCCACTACAGATCATATATTAAATATTTCCTTACGGTACTGTTGGTTATATTTATTGGCGTTTTAAGTTTCACTGGCAGGCTGGAAAAGATAAAAATTATCAATTTCTTTATCAGTATAAACAACTCAACGGCGACTTACCTGCAGCAAATTAAAAAATTAAGTGAGGGCAACGTTAATGCCCAATGGCAGATAGCGGAGACGGATAATCACTACGCTAATATTGTGGTGATTATTGGGGAAAGTATGCGTGCCGACTATATGTCTGTGTTCGGTTATCCCTTACCCACGACACCATTTTTATCACAGGCTAACGGTACTTTTTATCGAAATTATATTTCTACCGCGCCAAATACCTTCCTTTCTTTACCCAGAGCCTTATCATTAAGCGATGGTGAAAACTTCGATATTTCTCATAATTTCGTTAACCTGGCGAAGCAGGCTGGTTTTGAAACCTTTTGGATCTCTAATCAGGGCATGCTGGGTGATTTTGATTTACCCACCTCAAAACTGGCAATGTACAGCGATCATAAAATATTTTTAAAAAAAGGTGATTATGCCTCATCAGATATTGACGATGTTGCGCTTCTTCCCCATTTACAAGCTATACTGGCCGCGAAAGATACGGGGAAAAGAGTTATCATTTTACATTTGATGGGTTCACACCCTCAATTTAAAAAAAGATTACACGGTAAAAAACCTTATTTCCATTACGCTAATGAGGATATCTCTGACTATATATCCACTTACAGAAATACAGACAGCCTGATTGGTTCAGCCTACACTATGCTAAAACAAACCGGTCAGCCTTTTAAATTATTTTATTTCTCCGATCACGGATTATCAAAAAGGACTATAGGCAACGCTGTTTACTTGCGTCATAGTTCGGCCACCAAACAGAACTATCATGTTCCTTTACTGATGCTTTCTGATGACGCCAGGGAAAGAAAATACGTTGATAAAGCTGTCAGCGCCTTTAATTTTATCTCCTTTTTCGCCGGGGAAACCGGCATCAAAGTCATAGCACCCAAGCTGCAAAGCTGGGACGATAACGCAAATGAAGTACAGGTTTTTAATGGTAAAACCATGGTTCCCTATCATAGCTTAGCGGAAGACCCTGCGGTTATACCTGAATAAGTTGATAAGCCAGGGACGGTTTATTGCTTTGAAACGATTCTACAGCACTTTTTTAGCACCTGCCGCCAGAGCCAGACACAGGCATCGCTATAAAAAGCGCAGCCCTTAAAGTAATCCGCAGAGCGGTTAGCACAGCAATAGCGCCTTACTGCAGGAGATCGCAGGCAGTAATAATTTATTGTATCAGCGCTGAATGTTCATTATACTCGCCGGTTACGGAAAAACATTTATTTCCCCCAGGCCAGGGCTACTGAAAAATATGAAGATATTCATTATTAATCTGGAAAATTCAGTCGCAAGACGTTTGCAAATGCAGAAGCAGATGAGCAATCTCGGCCTGCCCTTTGAATTTATTAAGGCTGTTGACGGCAGATTAATGTCCGATAAGCAAATTAAACAGGCGACCAGCATAATCAATTATGCTTTTTTGCCTGGAGAAATAGGCTGTGCGCTAAGCCATCAGCTGGTCTACAAAAAAATGATCGACGATAATATTGATACGGCACTGATTTTGGAAGATGATGTCATTCTGCACGCCGATACCGGCAACATTCTGGTAAACCTTAACCTGAGCAATAACAGGCCGGAGGTGGTTTTACTAAGCCGCGTTAATAAGTACCTGAAAAAACCCACCAGAAATATAACCGGCCATTACTCACTGCATAAAACGCATCAGGCAACCACTGCCCATAGTTATTTAATTAATAAACAAGCGGCGGAGTCGTTGCTCACACATCTTTATCCTGTCTGGATGACGGCCGATAAATGGACATTTTTTGAAGAGCTGTCCCTGTTGACCGTTTATTCAGTCATCCCTCACCCTGTTTCTCTTTCTGAAGAGTCAAACAGCTCGACAATAAATATCAATAAAGGTAACTCTGATTTAGACCGGCAAAAAAAAGAAACCTGGCAAGAATTAATGTTAAAGCGTCCGCTCAAAGCTAAAATAAAACATCGCTACCGTCGTGCGGTTGTTCCTCTGTTCCATAAAATAACAGACCAGGGCAAGGGATAGTGATGAATTTTTCTACCCTTTATTAACGCCCCGGCGCGTTAGCGTCAAAAAAAGCCGATGCCGTCGCTCCGGCGAAAAATTATATTATCACGCCTCAGCTAATGTTTCCTGTTAGCGCCCGGCACGCATGCGGCAGAGAAATGAGTTAGTCTCTGTACGGATTAAAATGCCCGCATTCGCTGTTATGCCGGGTCATGTTGTCGCTCAACCAAATCAGGTCCTCGAAAGGCCCGGCGCCATTCGCTGGGACTTACGCTGAATTTTGACTTAAAGCTTTGGCGGAATGAAACCGGTGACTGAAATCCGGCCATCTCGGCGACTTTTTCAATGCTGTGATCGGTCGTCTCCAGCAGTTCCTGGCTTCGCTGAAGCCGTTCCGCGTTAATCCAGTCTCCCGGCGTGGTACCGGTGGCCTTCAGGAAGTGACGCGTCAGCGTTCGCCGGCTCATGCTGACAAATCCGGCCAGAGAATCCAGCTTGTGAGGTTTGTCCAGATTGCGGCGCAGATAATCCATTAATTGATTCATTTTGCCGTCCCGCGAGGTTTCCGGAACCGGACGCTCTATAAACTGCGCCTGGCCGCCCTCCCGGTAAGGCGGAACCACCATCCTTCGGGCCACCCGGTTGGCAACGGCCGAACCGTAATGCTCCCGGATAATATTAAGACAGCAGTCTATGCCAGCCGCTGTACCGGCTGAGGTAATCAGCCGCTCATCACTGGTATATAAGGAGTTGCTATCCAGGTGAACTGCAGGGAAACGTTCAAGGAAGTCCGCTTCATATTCCCAGTGTGTGGCAGCCCGGCGCTCATTGAGCAAACCAGCGTAGGCCAGTACATAAGTCCCTAAGCAAAGACCTACCACCTCTGCGCCGCGCTGCCATGCGCTAATGAGCGCATCAAGCAGAGCCTGTGAAGGCCTTTCTTCCGGTTGATTCCAGTAGGGCACGATAACGATGTCTGCAACATCAAGCCTGTCCAAACCGTGCTCGACTTTGACAGACAGCCCAGGATCAGACATGACTAAAGCTGGTTTTTCAGCACAGATTTCCACACGGAATAAATCCGGCTGCGGCATAGACTGCCCAAAAATAATACAGGGTACGGAAAAGTGAAACGGGCTGAATCCATCTGTGGCAAGCACGGCTACTGTTAGTGCAGACATAAAATTAATTTTACCGTAAATGATGGCCGCCGTGAGAACGCTGGCGGGTACGCTGACCAAAAGAGAGCAAATAATAACAGCGAATGCCGCTACTCAGGCAGAGCGGTTAACAGAAATCCATTGTCTCACCGTCTGCTGGAATCAAGACTTTGTCTTCAATGCCGTGCTCAAGCGTAAACTCACGCAGCTCTGCGCGGGTCAGCAGGCAATGGTTAATCGACTCCATATGAGAAGCAACGATCGTCGCAGCCGGCAGCATCTTAAGCGTGCGCAGCGTGTCTTCTTTACCCATAATGATCGGGCCATAAAGGTCGTTAACCGCATAGCCGGCGTTCAGCACCACAATATCGGGCTGGAAGCGCTGCAGGCTTTTTGCATAAGATTTTACCCAGACGGTATCGCCGGCAATATAGAGTGTTTTCTCATCATGATGCGTAAATACCAGGCCGCAAGCATCTCCCAGTAAACCGCCCCATTCAGCATCCGCGTACAGTTCATTGCTACCATGCTGACCGTCAGTTTTGTATATCGTTAGGCCATCTACAAAATGGTTTTCATCTTTCAGCACGCGGATATTGAGGAACTCCTGAGATCGGAGCAGCGCCGCATCGTTCTCATCCTGCGTATAGATGAGCATGTTTTTAGGCACGGCCTGCTGCGCCGCTTCATCCCAGTGATCGGTATGCGTATGCGTCAGGATAACGGCATCAACGGCCAGCAAATCCTCTACCGCTACAGGCAGTTCTACCATAGGGTTACGTAGGTGCGGACGTGCATTTCCCGCAAAACCGTCCCAGGCATCTTTGTCCGCCAGCATCGGATCGATGAGAAATCTCTTACCCGCATATTCCAGTACGAGCGTAGCATTGCGGATTTGCGTTATCTTCATTATTACTCCAGTTATTGGTCAGATTTTAAGCCTCAGCCAGTTTTCGATTAGCAAGCATTATGGCTGCGAGTGGATCTACTATATGAAGTGAAGGAAGAAAGCCGTGACATGCTCTCAGGTCATTAGTCGATGAAATCGGGTCAAATAAAAGCGATCGGCCGGGCCGTCACGATTATGAGGCTGTTTGGCTGGACTTTAGAAGACGTAGCGGCAAGATGCAGGGACTATGCCGTAAACCCCTGGCCGCTCCCTTTTTCGCGCCGCTTCGCAGGCGGAACGCGGCGCACAGGTAAAAACCCGCACGCACACACTGAATTTCAGCATGGCTCGCGATGCTGCCAATATTGACTGGGGAAACAGAGCGCCTGCAACGTTCGCTGGCGGAACAACTATACGAAAAACAGGGCGTAGATACGCAAAAACTACCCGGTCATAAATCGGTACAGCAAACGGCAAAATACCATGACGATCGCGGTAAGGGCTGGATGAAAATAGCGCTCTAAAGCGGATTTTTTTAGATGGTTGTGGGGAATTTTGGGGGAAGAAATACAAATAAGGAAGCCAACATAAATTCAATACCTTATGTTGGCTTGACGTTACTAACCAGTCATTACATATTGCTGATAATCGCGTCGCCAAACTCTGAACATTTCAGTAGCTTAGCGCCTTCCATCAGGCGTTCGAAGTCATAGGTTACGGTTTTGGCGTTAATGGCACCGCTCATGCCCTTAACAATCAGGTCGGCGGCTTCCTTCCAACCCATATGGCGCAGCATCATCTCCGCGGAGAGAATAACGGAACCGGGGTTCACTTTATCCTGGCCGGCATATTTTGGCGCGGTGCCGTGCGTAGCTTCAAACAGCGCGCATTCATCACCGATATTAGCGCCAGGTGCGATGCCGATACCGCCAACCTGCGCCGCCAGGGCGTCGGAAATGTAATCGCCGTTCAGGTTCATACAGGCAATAACGTCATATTCCGCCGGACGCAGCAGAATCTGCTGCAGGAAGGCGTCAGCAATCACGTCTTTAATGACGATCTCTTTGCCGCTGTTCGGGTTCTTGATTTTCACCCAGGGACCGCCGTCCAGCAGCTCACCACCAAACTCTTCGCGCGCCAGCTGGTAGCCCCAGTCTTTAAAGGCGCCTTCGGTGAACTTCATGATGTTGCCTTTGTGCACCAGCGTGACAGAATCACGATCGTTGGTGATGGCGTATTCAATCGCCGCACGTACCAGGCGTTTAGTCCCCTCTTCCGAGCAAGGCTTCACGCCGATGCCGCACTGCTGCGGGAAGCGGATTTTGCTGACGCCCATCTCTTCACGCAGGAACTTGATCACTTTATCCGCTTCCGGCGTACCCGCTTTCCACTCGATACCCGCATAAATGTCTTCGCTGTTTTCACGGAAGATCACCATATCGGTATCCTGCGGGCGCTTCACCGGGCTTGGAGTGCCCTGGTAGTAACGTACCGGACGCAGACAGATATAGAGATCCAGCTGCTGACGCAGGGCAACGTTCAGAGAGCGAATTCCGCCGCCGACCGGGGTGGTAAGCGGGCCTTTAATGGCAACGCGATAATCCTTAATCAGGTCAAGGGTTTCTTCCGGCAGCCATACGTCCGGGCCGTACACCTGAGTCGATTTCTCACCGGTGTAAATTTCCATCCAGGAAATTTTTCGCTCGCCGCCGTAGGCTTTTTTCACGGCGGCATCAACCACTTTGATCATCACTGGCGATACGTCTACGCCGATGCCGTCACCTTCAATATAAGGGATGATGGGATTAGCAGGCACAACCAGTTTGCCCTGATCGTCAAGAGTGATTTTCTGACCTTCCGCCGGAACAACTACTTTGCTTTCCATTAACCTCTCCTTCGAGCGCTTTTTTGTTAATGATTTGTAAGATGCGCGTCAATACTACTTGAATATTGCCGCCACGCCAATCATCTCAATTTCGCGTTATAATGCGCTCATTAACCCTAAGTGCAAAGCTCATGCGTAAAACTGTCGTTAAGAATCACAACGTTAAACGATTCAGCCGCGCCTCTGCGCCCTCTGCAATACGCAGGGGGCCGCGGCGCGTGATTATTTTTAACAAGCCCTATGATGTGCTGCCGCAGTTCACCGATGAGGCAGGCCGCGCCACGCTAAAAGATTATATTGCGGTTAGCGAGGTGTACGCCGCGGGCCGTCTCGACCGCGACAGCGAAGGCCTGATGGTGCTGACCAACGATGGCGCGCTGCAGGCGAAGCTGACCCAGCCCGGCAAGCGCACCGGTAAAATTTATTACGTGCAGGTAGAAGGCGAACCGGACGAAGCGGCGCTTGATGCGCTGCGAAATGGCGTTAATCTGAAAGATGGCCCTACCCTGCCTGCCGGAGTGGAGAAAGTTGCCGAGCCGGAGTGGCTCTGGCCGCGCCAGCCGCCGATTCGCCAGCGTAAATCGATCCCGGTCAGCTGGCTGAAAATCACGCTGTATGAAGGACGCAACCGCCAGGTACGGCGCATGACCGCGCACGTCGGCTATCCGACGCTGCGCCTGATCCGCTACGCCATGGCGGCGCTAACGCTGGATGGGCTGGCGCCGGGCGAATGGCGCGACGTCAGCGACGCAGTTTAACGGGTAAGGAGCCGCGCATGTATAAACCCCACGTTACCGTCGCCTGTATGGTACAGGCGGAAGGCGAACTGCTGGTGGTAGAAGAGATGGTTAACGGCAAAGCCACCTGGAATCAGCCCGCCGGACATCTGGAGGCGGAAGAGAGCCTGTTGCAGGCGGCCAGCCGCGAGCTGTATGAAGAAACCGGCATTCAGGCGGAGATGGAACATTTTCTCGGCGTGCAGCAGTGGACCGCGCCGGATAACACGCCTTTTATCCGCTTCCTGTTCGCCGTCGATCTGCCCAGCCGTCAGGCTACTGAGCCGCAGGACGGCGATATCGAGCGCTGCTGGTGGCTGCCGCCGCAGCAGATTCTGGCTGCGGATAAGCTACGATCGCCGCTGGTAGCGGAAAGCGTGCGCATCTGGCAAAGCGGCGCGCGTTATCCGCTCTCTCTGCTGCGCTTTTATCGATAATGGCCTTCCGCCGCGCCAGGGCGCGCGGCGGGGATGCGCCCCCGGCCGACGCGTGCTAGAATACGCCGCCTGTTTTCGTTCCTTGTCGTGAGTGTGTCATGTCTGACAACAGCCAGAAAAAAGTGATCGTCGGGATGTCCGGCGGCGTTGATTCCTCCGTTTCCGCCTGGTTACTGCAGCAGCAGGGCTATCAGGTGGAAGGCTTATTTATGAAAAACTGGGAAGAGGACGACGGCGAAGAGTATTGTACCGCCGCGGACGATCTGGCCGATGCCCAGGCAGTTTGCGACAAACTTGGTATGAAGCTGCATAAGGTTAACTTCGCCGCTGAATACTGGGATAACGTTTTTGAGCATTTCCTTGCCGAATATAAGGCAGGCCGCACGCCGAATCCGGATATTCTTTGCAATAAAGAGATCAAATTTAAAGCCTTCCTTGAGTTCGCCGCCGAAGATCTCGGCGCCGATTATATCGCTACCGGCCACTATGTGCGCCGTCAGGAGAGCCACGGCCGCAGTCAGCTGCTGCGCGGCCTCGATGGTAATAAAGATCAGAGCTACTTCCTCTACACGCTCAGCCACCGGCAGATCGCCCAAAGCCTGTTTCCGGTCGGCGAGCTTGCCAAACCGGAGGTGCGCCGCATCGCCGAAGAGCTGGATCTGGTCACGGCGAAGAAAAAAGATTCCACCGGCATCTGCTTTATCGGCGAACGTAAATTCCGCGATTTCCTTGGACGCTACCTGCCCGCCCAGCCCGGCCCGATTGTCACCGTTGACGGCCTGACCGTCGGCGAACATCAGGGGCTGATGTATCACACGCTGGGGCAGCGTAAAGGGTTAGGGATCGGCGGCCTGAAAGAGAGCAACGACGATCCCTGGTACGTGGTAGACAAAGATGTCGCCAGCAATCGCCTGATTGTCGCACAGGGCGCCGATCATCCGCGTCTGATGTCCGTAGGGCTGATTGCGCAGCAGCTGCACTGGGTGGATCGTGAGACGCTACGCGCGCCGCTGTCGTGCGTAGTGAAAACACGCTACCGTCAGGAAGATATTCCCTGCGTGATAACGCCGCTGGATGACGATCGCATCGAAGTTCGCTTTGCACAGCCGGTAGCCGCCGTCACTCCAGGCCAGTCTGCGGTGTTCTATCTGGGCGAGGTTTGTCTCGGCGGCGGCATTATTGAGCAGCGCCTGCCGCTGGTACAGGCGTAGCGGCGCGTGCGGCTTACGACGAGTATACAGGAGTAACCGTGGCTAAAAATTATTATGACATCACTCTGGCGCTGGCTGGCATTTGCCAGGCGGCGCACCTGGCGCATCAGCTGGCCCATCAGGGTCAGTGCGATGAGCAATCGCTGCGAACTGCTCTGGGCAGCCTGCTTGATTTAAATCCCGCTTCCACGCTTGCCGTCTACGGCAATGATGAAGCGCATCTGCGTCTGGGCCTTGAGACGCTGCTGGCGGTGCTGGGCAATCCCAGCCGTCAGGGCGCGGGCGCCGAACTGACGCGCTATACCCTGAGCCTGATGGTGCTGGAGCGCAAGCTGAACGCCAGCAGGTCAGCGCTTGATACCCTGGCTCAGCGCATCGCCCAGCTCGATCGCCAGCTGAGCCATTACGATCTCGAATCGGAAACCATTATCGCCGCCATGGCGGGCATTTATGTTGATGTGATCAGCCCGCTCGGCCCGCGCATTCAGGTAACCGGCTCGCCTGCCGTGCTGCAAAACAGCCAGGTACAGAGCAAAGTTCGCGCGGTTCTGCTGGCGGGCATTCGCTCAGCGGTGCTCTGGCAGCAGGTTGGCGGCGGGCGCTTACAGTTAATGTTTTTCCGCAATCGCCTGCTGCGCGAGGCGAAACGTATTTTAGCCGGGATGCCGTCGGCCTGATCGGGCCGATACGCACCAGACCTTTAGTTAACGATCCAGGAGTTGCTCTGATGGAATTATCCTCTCTGACCGCCGTCTCACCCGTCGATGGTCGTTACGGCGACAAAGTCAGCCCGCTGCGCGGCATCTTCAGCGAATATGGCCTGCTGAAGTTTCGCGTTCAGGTTGAAGTTCGCTGGTTACAAAAACTGGCCGCGACCGCAGAGATCAAGGAAGTTCCTGCTTTTGACGCCGACGCAAACGCTTTCCTCGATGCGATCGTCGCCGGGTTTAACCAGGACGACGCCGCGCGTATCAAAACCATCGAACGCACCACCAACCATGACGTCAAGGCGGTAGAGTATTTCCTGAAGGAAAAAGTGGCCGCGGTACCGGCGCTGCATGCGGTGTCTGAATTTATCCACTTCGCCTGCACCTCTGAAGATATCAATAATCTGTCGCACGCGCTGATGCTGGAAACCGCACGTCGCGAGGTGATTTTGCCTTACTGGACGCAGCTGATCGACGCCATCAAAGATCTGGCGCGGCAGTATCGCGATATTCCGCTGCTGTCGCGTACCCACGGCCAGCCCGCCACGCCCTCCACTATGGGCAAAGAGATGGCAAACGTCGCCTACCGCATGACGCGTCAGCTGCGTCAGCTGGAGCAGATTGAAATCCTCGGCAAAATTAACGGCGCGGTCGGCAACTATAACGCGCATCTCGCCGCCTATCCGCAGGTGGACTGGCATCAGCTGAGCGAATCTTTCGTTACCTCGCTGGGTATTCAGTGGAACCCCTACACCACCCAGATTGAACCGCACGACTATATCGCCGAGCTGTTTGACTGCGTGGCGCGCTTTAATACCATTCTGATCGATTTCGATCGCGATATCTGGGGCTATATCGCTCTGAACCACTTTAAACAGCGCACCGTGGCCGGTGAAATCGGCTCCTCTACCATGCCGCACAAGGTAAATCCGATCGATTTCGAAAACTCCGAAGGCAATCTCGGCCTGGCGAACGCGGTAATGCAGCATCTGGCGAGCAAGCTGCCGGTATCGCGCTGGCAGCGCGATCTCACCGACTCCACCGTCCTGCGCAATCTCGGCGTCGGCCTCGGCTACGCGCTGATCGCCTGGCAATCCACGCTGAAGGGCATCAACAAACTGGAGATCAACCGCGATCGCCTGCTGGCGGAGCTGGATCAGAACTGGGAAGTGCTGGCGGAGCCGATCCAGACCGTAATGCGCCGCTACGGCATTGAAAAACCCTATGAGAAACTGAAAGAGCTGACGCGCGGCAAACGCGTGGACGCCGCCGGCATGCAGGCCTTTATCGACGGGCTGGCGCTGCCGGAAGAGGAAAAAACCCGTCTGAAACAGATGACGCCGGCCAACTATCTCGGCCGTGCCGTGCAGATGGTAGACGATCTGAAATAAGCCGCTTTCCCGGACGACGAGAAGCAGCCGTTCGTCCGGGACTGTCGTTGCGTTAACGCCCGGTTTATCTCTCCTCCCCTATACTCAGCGCTGAGTTATTTGCAAAGGAAAAGACTATGCGCGTTTTGGTTGTCGAAGATAACGCCCTGCTGCGTCACCATCTTTCCGTACAGCTGCGGGAAATGGGCCATCAGGTCGACGCAGCGGAAGATGCGAAAGAAGCCGACTATTTTCTCACCGAACACTCCCCCGATATTACCTTAGTCGATCTTGGTCTGCCCGATGAGGATGGCATGACGCTGATTCGTCGCTGGCGTAGCCAGGAGGTGAAACAGCCGATTCTGGTGCTGACCGCGCGCGAAGGCTGGCAGGCGAAAGTGGAAGCGCTGGAGGCGGGCGCCGACGATTACGTGACTAAACCCTTCCATATTGAAGAAGTAGTGGCGCGGATGCAGGCGCTGATGCGGCGCAACAGCGGGCTGGCGTCGCAGATTATTACGCTGCCGCCGTTTCAGATCGATCTCTCACGCCGCGAACTGTCGGTGCATGAGCAGCAGATCAAGCTAACCGCCTTCGAATACACCATTATTGAAACGCTGCTGCGCAACGTCGGCAAAGTGGTCAGCAAAGATTCGCTGATGCTCCAGCTCTATCCCGACGCCGAGCTGCGCGAAAGCCATACCATCGATGTGTTGATGGGGCGCTTACGTAAAAAAATCCAGGCCGTTTATCCGCAGGAGGTGATCACCACCGTGCGCGGACAAGGCTACCGGTTCGATATTTAAGCCTTGAAGCGTTTTCTGCAAAGCTACCGCCCCTTCTCGCTGCGCGCCCGCTTCCTGCTGGCGACCGCCGCCGTGGTGCTGGTACTCTCTCTCTCCTACGGCATGGTGGCGGTGGTCGGCTATATGGTCAGCTTCGACAAAACCACCTATCGCGTTATGCGCGGCGAAAGCAATCTGTTTTATACCCTTGCCCAGTGGCACGACAATCGTCTGACCATCGTGCAGCCGGAGCAGATGACGCTGAACTCGCCGACGCTGGTTTTTATCTATGACGAGCGCGGCAGGCTGCTGTGGCAGCAGCGCGACGTGCCGGAAATTCGCCAGAAAATCAGGGCGGAGTGGCTGAAAAAGCCCGACTTTTACGAAATCGATACCAATAATCAAACCAGTCGCGAGGCGTTGGGCGACGATGCGGCGGCGCAGAGCAAGCTCAACGACTATGACGATAACGGCGACGGCACCTTTACCCACTCGGTGGCGGTCAACCGCTATGACGCCACCACTACGCTGCCGGCGCTGACCGTGGTGGTGGTGGATTCCATCCCGCAGGAACTGCAGCACTCCGACGTGGTCTGGTCATGGTTCAGCTATGTACTGCTGGTTAACCTGCTGTTGGTCATTCCGCTGCTCTGGCTGGCGGCGCACTGGAGCCTGCGTCCTATCGGCGTGCTGGCGGCGCAAATCCGCGAGCTGGAAAGCAGCCAGCGCGAGGCGCTTGATGCCAATCCGCCGCAGGAGCTGCGCAGCCTGGCGCGCAACCTAAATCTGCTGCTGGAGAACGAACGCCAGCGCTATACGCGCTACCGCACCACGCTTTCCGATCTCACCCACAGCCTGAAAACGCCGCTGGCGGTGCTGCAAAGCACCCTGCGATCGCTGCGCGGCGGCAAAAACCTTTCCATCGAGCAGGCGGAACCGATTATGCTGGAGCAGATTAGCCGAATTTCACAGCAGATTGGCTACTATCTGCATCGCGCCAGTATGCAGGCGGATCATAATCCGCTGAAGCGGGAGCTGCATTCAGTTTCCGCGCTGCTGGACAGCCTCTGCTCGGCGCTCAACAAGGTCTACCAGCGCAAGGGGGTTTCCCTGTCGCTGGATATTTCGCCGGAGATCACCTTCGTGGGCGATCAAAACGATTTTATGGAGGTGATGGGCAATGTGCTGGATAACGCCTGCAAATATTGCCTGGAGTTTGTAGAGATCAGCGCGCAGCAAAGCGACGCCAGCCTGCAACTGATTGTGGAAGATGACGGTCCCGGCATTCCGGAAAGCAAGCGCGAGCTGATCTTTCTGCGCGGCCAGCGCGCCGATACGCTGCGCCCCGGCCAGGGGCTGGGGCTGGCGGTGGCGCGCGATATCCTTGAGCAGTATGCGGGCGATATCGAAGCCGGCACCAGCCCGCTTGGCGGCGCGCGCATGAAAGTTATTTTCCAGCGTCAGGAAGTGGAACATAACCTTGAGTAGAACCGCACCGCCGCTGTTATACTTGCTGCAACCTATAGCCTGAACCGGATAACCTTATGGATTATCAGCTCGATCTTAACTGGAATGATTTTTTGCAAACCTACTGGCAAAAACGTCCGGTAATTCTCAAACGCGGCTTTAAAAACTTTATCGATCCTATCTCGCCCGATGAGCTGGCGGGGCTGGCGATGGAAAACGAGGTGGACAGTCGTCTGGTCAGCCAGCAGGAGGGCAAATGGCAGGTGAGCCACGGCCCGTTTGAAAGCTACGATCATCTCGGCGAGCATAACTGGTCGCTGCTGGTGCAGGCGGTGGATCACTGGCACGAGCCTGCCGCTAAGCTGATGCGCCCGTTTCGCTTTCTGCCCGACTGGCGCGTTGACGATCTGATGATCTCCTTCTCGGTGCCCGGCGGCGGCGTCGGCCCGCATCTCGATCAGTATGACGTGTTTATTATTCAGGGCACCGGCCGCCGCCGCTGGCGCGTTGGCGAAAAGGTGGCGCTGAAGCAGCACTGCCCGCATCCCGATCTGCTGCAGGTCGAGCCGTTTGACGCCATTATCGATGAAGAGATGGAGCCGGGCGATATCCTCTATATTCCGCCGGGCTTTCCGCACGAAGGCTACTCGCTGGAAAACGCCCTTAACTATTCGGTCGGTTTCCGCGCCCCCAGCGGACGTGAGTTAATCAGCGGCTTCGCCGATTTTGTGCTGGCGCGCGAACTGGGCAGCCGCCGCTACAGCGATCCGGATATTGCCGCGCGCGCCTGTCCGGCCGATATCCTGCCGCAGGAGATCGACGGTATTCGCCAGCTGATGCTGGAAGTGATCGAGCAGCCGGAGCAGTTCCGCCAGTGGTTCGGCGAGTTTATCTCACAGTCGCGCCATGAACTGGATATTGCGCCGCCGGAACCGCCCTATCAGCCTGACGAAATTTATGATGCGCTTCAGCAGGGCGATCGGCTGGCACGCCTCGGCGGTCTGCGCGTGCTGAAAATCGCTGATGCGGTATTTATCAACGGCGAGCAGCTGGAATCAGCCCATCCCGCCGCGCTGGAAGCGCTGGCCGATAAGCAGACGCTGGGCCTGAACGACTTTGCCGACGCGCTTGACGATCCCGCCTTCCTTGCCCAGCTGGCGGGGCTGGTAAACAGCGGTTACTGGTTCTTCAACGAAGCATAATTCCGTGGCGGCTGGCGCGCAGCCAGCCGCCGGGACGCTATTTTTTCTCCGCCGCCAGCCTGGCGATGCCGACCAGCACCTCTACCGTTTTCTCCATAATATTCAACGAAGCAAACTCATGCTTGCCGTGATAGTTATAGCCGCCGGTAAAGATATTCGGGCAGGGCAGCCCTTTAAAGGAGAGCCATGCGCCATCGGTGCCGCCGCGAATCGGCTTCACGTCCGGCTCCACGCCGCAGCTCCGCATCGCCTGTAGCGCCAGCTCGATACTGTGCGGATGCGCCTCGACGATCTCGCGCATATTGTAATAGCTGTCTTCGATAGTGACGTCGATATAGCAGTCAGGATTCAGCCCCTTGCCTACCCGTCGGGCGATATCGATCAGCTTCTGCTTACGCGCTTCAAAGCTGTCGCGATCGAAATCGCGCACGATATAGCTTAGCTCGGCGCGTTCCACAGAGCCTTTAATGTTGTTCAGATGGTAAAAACCTTCATAGCCGCTGGTAAACTGCGGTTTTTCGGTAGCGGGAATTTCGGCGTGGAAGCGCATCGCCAGATCCAGCGCGTTGACCATCACGCCCTTTGCGGTGCCGGGATGCACATTATTGCCGACAATTTTCACCGTTACCGAGGCGGCGTTAAAGTTCTCAAACTGAAACTCGCCGAGGCCGCTGCCGTCAACGGTATAGGCCCACTCGGCGCCGAACGCCTCAACGTCGAAATGTTCCGTGCCGCGCCCCACCTCTTCATCCGGCGTGAAGGCCACGCGGATTTTTCCGTGCGGAATATCGCCCTGCGCCAGCCGCGCCAGCGCGGTCATAATTTCCGCCACGCCCGCTTTATCATCGGCGCCGAGCAGCGTTTTACCATCGGTAGTGATTAACGTATGGCCGGTAAGCTGATGCAGCACCGGGAACATCACCGGCGACAGAATCTCTTCGCCAATGCCGAGCGCAATATCGCCGCCGCGATAATTTTCCACAATCTGCGGGCTTACGTGCTTACCGCTGAAATCAGGCGAGGTATCGATATGGGAGATAAAACCGATTACCGGCGCCTGACGATCGATATTAGCGGGCAGCGTCGCCATTACGCAGCAGTGCTCGCTAAGCGTCACCTCCTCAAGGCCCAGCGCAATCAGCTCGTCATACAGCACCCGCGCCAGCTGCCACTGCCCATCCGTGCTGGGAACCTGCCGTGCATGCGGGCGTGACTGGGTATCAAATGAAACATAGTGTAAAAACCGGTCCAGTAGCGTTGTCATCTTTCTTCTCTCTTAATGGCCGTGAGCTATTATGGGAAGCCTGCTCCATCAACATATTGCGTCAGGTCATACTGTTAAAGCGTAGTGTGCAAAAAGACATATCGCGTTTTTTCACCTTAAATAGCGCTTATTGGTCCGCGAGCATGGAAATAACGCCGTTTTCAGGTATCATCGCGCCCCTGACTCTGTGGCGGGTCGACCGTAGCGACCACGCTTTACGCACATACAGGCAGCCCTGTCTGCCGATAACTTCGGGCTGAGTGACTAAAATGACGCAAACACGCGCGCAAACGGCGCTGGTTACGCTTTCTGGCATCAGTAAAGCTTTTGACGGCAAAGAAATTATTGCCGACTTTAACCTGACCATACACCACGGCGAGTTTATTACCCTGCTTGGCCCCTCCGGCTGCGGCAAAACCACCATTCTGCGCCTGATTGCCGGCCTGGAAGAGACCGACAGCGGCGAGATCGTACTTGATGGCGAAACCATCACCGCCACGCCGGCAGAGCACCGCCACGTCAATACGGTATTTCAGAGCTACGCGCTGTTCCCGCATATGTCGGTGTTTGAAAACGTCGCCTTCGGTCTGCGCATGCAGAAAACCCCGGCGGCGGAAATTGCAGCGCGCGTCAACGAGGCGCTGGCGATGGTACAGCTCGACAGCTTTGCCGATCGTCGCCCGCACCAGCTCAGCGGCGGGCAGCAGCAGCGCGTCGCCATCGCGCGCGCGGTGGTCAACCGGCCGAAGGTGCTGCTGCTGGATGAATCGCTTTCGGCGCTGGACTACAAGCTGCGCAAGCAGATGCAGAACGAACTGAAGGCGCTGCAGCGCAAACTGGGCATTACCTTCATTTTTGTCACCCACGATCAGGAAGAGGCGCTCAGCATGTCCGATCGCATCGTGGTGCTGCGCGAAGGGCGCATCGAGCAGGACGGCTCGCCGCGTGAAATTTATGAAGAGCCCGCCAATCTGTTTGTGGCACGCTTTATCGGCGAAATCAACGTTTTTGACGCCGAGGTGATTGCGCCGCTGGCGGATCGGCGCGTACGCGCCAGGGTGGAAGGCCGCGAATGCGATATCCTGGTGCCTTTCCCGGTAACGCCCGGCCAGCGCCTGCACGTGCTGCTGCGCCCGGAAGATCTGCGCGTAGAGGAGATCCACGACGGCGAAGGCGCCGAAGGTCTGGTGGGCTTCGTACGCGAGCGCAACTATAAAGGCATGACGCTGGAATCCACCGTCGAGCTGGAAAACGGCAAACTGGTTACCGTCAGCGAATTCTTTAACGAGGACGATCCTGATTTCGATCACTCGCTGGATCAAAAAATGGCGATTACCTGGGTAGAAAGCTGGGAGGTGGTGCTGCCTGATGAAAATAATGCGTAACCGTTTTCAGAAAACGATCATCACTCTGATCGTCGGCTGGCTGCTGCTGTTTGTGTTCCTGCCAAATCTGATGATTATCGTCACCAGCTTTCTGACGCGTGATGACGCTAATTTTGTCCGGCTGGCGCTGACCTTTGATAATTATACCCGGCTGCTCGATCCGCTGTATGGCGCGGTGCTGCTGCATTCGCTCAATATGGCGCTGATCGCCACGCTCTGCTGCCTGCTGCTCGGCTACCCTTTCGCCTGGTGCCTGACCAAACTGCCGCCGCGCGTACGTCCGGTAATGTTGTTTTTGCTGATTGTTCCCTTCTGGACCAACTCGCTGATCCGCATCTACGGCCTGAAGATTTTTCTCAGCACGCGCGGCTGGCTGAATGAGTTTCTGCTGTGGCTGGGAGTCATCGACAAGCCCTTCCGCATTATGTATACCTCGGAAGCGGTGGTGTTGGGCCTGGTTTATATCCTGCTGCCCTTTATGGTAATGCCGCTCTATTCCAGTCTGGAAAAGCTGGATAAGTCCTGTCTGGAAGCGGCGCGCGATCTTGGCGCCAGCAAGCTGCAAACCTTCTGGCGCATTATCCTGCCGCTTACCATGCCGGGCATTGTGGCGGGCTGCCTGCTGGTGCTGCTGCCCGCTATGGGGCTGTTTTTCGTCGCCGATTTAATGGGCGGCGCGAAAAACCTGCTGATCGGCAACGTCATTAAGAGCCAGTTCCTGAATATCCGCGACTGGCCGTTCGGCGCCGCCACCAGCATTGTGTTAACGCTGGTAATGGGGCTGATGCTGTTGTTCTACTG
Organism: Mixta tenebrionis; assembly: GCF_006517625.1. Classification (GTDB taxonomy): domain Bacteria; phylum Pseudomonadota; class Gammaproteobacteria; order Enterobacterales; family Enterobacteriaceae; genus Mixta; species Mixta tenebrionis. The sequence goes on from NZ_VHQI01000001.1 coordinate 307,876, forward strand.
GCGCGCGGCGCGCCTGCTGAACAAGAAAGTCGCCGAACTGGATAACTGAGCGTAACTGCCGCTTTCCCCATACAGCCCTGCCGGCCGTATGGGGATAGTTTTACTCCTCCTGCATAACCTCAGCTTTTTCAGCGCCGGCCGCGCTCCTCTTTCCGGCTAATAAAACTCATCGCCTGTTTATCTTTTTTAGTGAAAAAAGGTATTATTCGTCTACAGCAGGAAATTTCTTTGTTTCGATCTGCACCAGATATTAAAGGAACCGTTATTATATCCGGCGTTTTTTCAACGAAAAATTAAATGGTTAATGCGCCATTTTATTTTTGTTAACACGCACGTTAATTATTACGCCATGCGACAAATTAATAAATTTTTATCTACGTCAGCATTAAAATCCGCAACGATTTTAATAGCGAATCCTGTTTATTATTTACAACATAAAAATAAATTAACCTTTAATTAACCAGCCGCGTTTTCTGGCCGACGGTGGATTGTTGCCTCTGCCGGATAGCGTAGGTATTGATGCAACGGGGAAAAGATGAGTCAATTAACGGCGAAGCTGTCAGGATGGGAAGAAGCGACGGCGGCGGACTATCGGCACGCTTATTTACGCTACGGCGGTAATTTCTCCACGCATCCCGATGTACTTGCCATTCAGAATCAGCTGCTGAAGGTGAACTCGCGTTACTTTGTCAGGGCTAACGGGCAGGGAGAGATTAAAGGCGCGCTTTGCGTATGGAATAATCAGCTTATCGCCAACGATTACGCCAGCGAAAATATCACCAGCGCCGCCTGCCTGCCGATTGCCAAAGATGAGCTTATTCTGCCGCTGGCTCCGCAGGAGAAGATTTTTCTGCCGTTTAACAGTAAAATTCTTTCCTGCTGTCACCGGCAACAGGCGATAAATAGTACCTACCGCTTTAATGCCAGGCGTTCTCTCTGCCTGGCAAAAGGCGTGGCGCAATTTTCCGCCAAAACCCGGCAGACGAGAAAAAAAGAGCTGCGCAAATTTTTACAGCAGGGCGGCGAAATTTTACCGATCCAGCAATTCAGCGCTGACGATATTTTGACAATTTACGCTGAGCTGTTTTTTAAACGACGTAATCAAAAGATTGAAAAATCGGCGGCGCAGCGTGAATTCCTGCAGCAAATTAAACCGCATATTTTTGGCGATATTTTGTTTTTTAACGGCAGCCCCTGCGCGATCCAGCTTATTATGAAAGCGGAAAGCGCGCGGCATATCACTTACGACTATATTAATATCGGGCTGGATCCGGCGCTCTCCGCGCTGTCGCCGGGCACCATTATCACCTGGCTGAACGTACAGCAGGCCGACAGCGAGTGCCAAAGCAAGGGTAAAGCGATGCGTTTCTCCTTCGGCAGGCCAACGGTGGAATATAAAAACCGCTGGTGCTATCAGCAGCCGGTTGGGCGAATCGTTACGCTTTAGCGCTAAAGCCTCGGTTTTCGCGCCGCAGCGGCCGCCACGCCAGCGCCTTCTCCACGTCCGGCATCCAGCCTGGCCGGCGGGCGAAAAGCGCGCGCCGCCGGTGGCGATAGCTGCCGCGCCGTCAGGTTTAACCGCCAGTAAAATCGTTATATGCGGTAAAATGATGTAGAATGCGCGCCTTTGAAAGGCGGATCGCCGTCCGGACTCCGTTGAGTCGATAACTTTGATGCGGTTTTAGTCATAAAACAATGGGTTGCATCGCTAATTTTTTAAGCTGACCAAGGGTTCGCATAAGAAAGTGGAGCTGGAAGAATGGGTAAAACCTTACGCAGCGGCTTTATGTTCCTCATTTACGCCTGGCTGTATATTCCGATCGTTATTTTGATCGTCAACTCCTTTAACGCTTCGCGTTTCGGCATCAACTGGCAGGGATTCAGCACCCAGTGGTATGCGCTGCTGATAAACAACGACAGCCTGATTGAGGCGGCAAAACATTCACTGGCGATGGGCGTACTCTCCGCCAGCTTTGCGACGCTCATCGGCGCGCTGACGGCGGTGGCGCTCTACCGCTATCGCTTCCGCGGCAAGCCGTTCGTCAGCGGCATGCTGTTTGTGGTGATGATGTCGCCCGATATCGTGATGGCGATTTCGCTGCTGGTACTGTTTATGCTGCTCGGCATCTCGCTGGGCTTCTGGTCGCTGCTGGTATCGCATATTACCTTCTGTCTGCCGTTCGTGGTAATTACCGTTTACTCGCGCCTGAAGGGGTTCGATGTACGCATGCTGGAGGCGGCGCGCGATCTCGGCGCCAGCGAGATCACCATCCTGCGTAAAATTATTCTGCCGCTGGCGATGCCGGCGGTGGCGGCAGGCTGGCTGCTGAGCTTTACCCTGTCGATGGATGATGTGGTGGTTTCCTCCTTCGTCACCGGGCCGGGCTTCGAAATTCTGCCGCTGAAGATCTATTCGATGGTAAAAGTAGGCGTCTCGCCGGAGGTTAACGCGCTGGCGACGATTCTGATGGTGCTGTCGCTGCTGCTGGTGGCCGGTAGCCAGCTGCTGCTGCGTGACAAAACAAAATAGAGGAAAGGTTAATGAAGAAATGGGGTTACTGGCTGGCGGCTGGGGCGCTGGCGTTGGGCTTACAGAGCGCGCAGGCTGCCGATGACGGCAAAACGCTTTATTTCTACAACTGGACTGAATATGTGCCGCCGGGACTGCTGGAGCAGTTTACTAAAGAGACCGGCATCAAGGTGATCTACTCCACCTATGAATCAAATGAAAGCATGTACGCCAAGCTGAAAACCTACAAGGACGGCGCGTACGATCTGGTGGTGCCTTCCACCTATTTCGTGGCGAAAATGCGCAACGAAGGTATGATTCAACCAATTGACAAGAGCAAGCTGTCGAACTTCAGCAACCTCGATCCTGAGCTGCTGAACAAGCCGTTCGATCCCAATAACGATTACTCGATCCCCTATATCTGGGGCGCTACCGCCATTGGAGTGAACAGCGATGTTATCGATGCGCAGAGCATCACCAGCTGGGCGGATCTGTGGAAGCCGGAATATAAACAGAGCCTGCTGCTGACCGACGACGCGCGCGAAGTGTTCCAGATGGCGCTGCGCAAGCTTGGCTACTCCGGCAACACCCGCGACGCCAAAGAGATTAACGCCGCCTACGACGAGCTGAAAAAGCTGATGCCGAACGTGCTGGCGTTTAACTCCGACAACCCCGGCAACCCCTATATGGAAGGCGAAGTCAACCTCGGTATGATCTGGAACGGCTCGGCATATGTCGCGCGTCAGGCCGGAACGCCGCTGGAGATCGTCTGGCCGAAAGAGGGCGGCATTTTCTGGATGGACAGCCTGGCGATTCCCGCCAATGCGAAAAACAAAGAGGGCGCGCTGAAGCTGATTAACTTCCTGCTGCGTCCGGAAGTGGCGGCGCAGGTGGCGGAAACTATCGGCTACCCAACGCCGAACCTGGCGGCGAGAAAGCTGCTGCCGCCGGCGGTGGCTAACGATCCGTCGCTCTACCCTTCCGATGCGGTGATTAAAAACGGCGAATGGCAGGATGACGTCGGCGACGCCAGCGTACAGTATGAGATGCTGTTCCAGAAGTTGAAGGCGGGACGCTAAGGCGAAACGTCCTTCCCCCCAGCAAGCCCCCTCGCAGGCGGAGCATCAGGCTCCGCTTGTTATTACGCGGCGTTGAGGCAGCCCAGAACGCCGCTTTCTTTTATCCAGCGGCAACGCGCTACAGCATACAGGCGCAGCGCACGACAGCCGCCAGCCGCTGCGCATCTGCTGCGCCAGGTTCTGCCCCAGCGGCGCGCCGGGATGGCCTGAATTAGCCCGCTGCACCGCATCCATACTCAGCACGCAGCGCACTGGCGTTGCTGGTTATTGTTCATCGCTCCTCCCAGGCGTTTACAGCAGCGTAGCCAGCTGTTTTTCCAGACGGATCTGGTCAGCGGCGAACAGGCGAATACCTTCCGCCAGCTTTTCTACCGCCATCGCATCCTGATGGTGCTGCCAGAGAAATTCCGCCTGCCCCAACGGGCTGGGGCGCGTCATTCTCACCCCTTCCGGCGCCAGCTGGCGCGTCAGCGGCGCATCGCAGGCCGCCAGCGCATCCAGCAATGCCGGAGAAATGGTCAAACGGTCGCAGCCCGCCAGCGCCTGTACCTGTTCAATGCGCCGGAAGCTGGCGCCCATCACGATGGTGTCGTAGCCGTGACTTTTGTAATACTGGTAGATAGCGCGCACCGAACGCACGCCCGGATCGCTCTCCACGCTGTAGCTTTCCGCCGGCTGATGCTGTTGATACCAGTCATAGATGCGCCCGACAAAGGGCGAAATTAAAAACACGCCCGCTTCGGCGCAGGCGCGCGCCTGAGCAAATGAGAACAGCAGGGTCAGATTACAGTTGATGCCGCGCTGCTCCAGCTCCCCGGCGGCGCGTATCCCCTCCCAGGTAGCGGCCAGCTTAATCAGAATGCGCGACGGATCGATACCGTTTTCCTGATAGAGCTGAATTAACTTGCTGGCGTGCGCCACGCACATGCCGCGATCGAAAGCGTAGCGGGCATCCACCTCGGTAGAGATGCGGCCCGGAATATGGCGCAGCACCTCGGTGCCGATATCCACCGCTACCCGATCGCAGGCGTTAAGGAGTTGGGTCTGCGCGCTGCCGCCCTGACGCCGCGCCTTCTCAATGGCGTTGGCGATCAGCGGCTGATACTGCGGCAGCTGCGCCGCCTTCAGCACCAGCGACGGATTAGTCGTGGCGTCCTGCGGCGCAAATTTTTTGATCGATTCAATATCGCCGCTGTCGGCGACCACCACGGTAAAGGCCTTAAGCGCCTCAAGCTGGTTCATAGTTGTTCCTCCCGCGCCTTACGCTTTGGCATGCTGATGTTCGTAGTAGCTGATGCGCTCCACCTTCGGCGCCGAGCCGCCGCCCTCATACTCCGCCTGAAGCCACGACTGGATAATGCTCTTACCCAGCTCCTGACCGATAACCCGCGCGCCGAGGGTAATAATCTGCGCGTTATTGCTTTTGCGCGCCCGCTCGGCGGAAAAATTGTCATGGCACTGCGCGGCGCGAATGCCCGGCACCTTATTGGCGACGATGCTCATGCCAATGCCGGTGCCGCAGATTAAAATGCCGCGCTGATGCTCCCCACGCTTAATCGCCATCGCCACCTTATGCGCGACGTCGGGATAAAGCCCCGCCTCGCGATGCTTATCGCTGCTGTAATCCACCACCTCAATCCCCTGCTCCGTTAAATAACGCACGATGGCGTCACGAAAATCCCACGCGGCATCATCCGCGCCAATAGCGATTGACTTCATGGCTGTCTCCTTTAATCAGAAAATAATAAAATTGCCGTGGTTAACAGCGCAGCACTCTTTATTGCCGCCCTGTCAGCCGTAAGAAAAAACAATACGATCCCCCACGCTGATTAGCGGCGGCGGCGCGCCGCTGACATGAACGGCGCCGGGTAATTCAGCCTGTTGGGCGCCGTCAAAGCTCAGCGTAATATGTCCCAGCTGCGCCAGGTTTTTATTCGCCGCCTCGCCAACCGCAGTTATTGCATAAACGCGCTGGTTAATGCGCATTTTCTGCCCCGGCTGAATCAGCTCGTTTAATTCACCCGGGCGATGGAGCGCGCAATAGAAAGCAATATCCGCCGGCGCCGGTTCGGCAAACAGGATGAGTTTATTTTCCTGCAGATAGTCCCGCACAAATTCCCCTACCGCTCGCACCTCCAGCTGATAAATTAACGCGGCCATGCTATTTATTTCCTTTGGTAACCTGCGAAGAGAGCGCGATATTTTCCTCTCCTTTAGCCGCAGCCGCCGCTGTTTCGCTGACGGGCGCGTGGCGTTTTAAGCGTTTATCAAACCACGCCACCATTACCGGCGCGGTAATCATGGTAATAATGCTGGCGGTGGCCAGCTGGGCGGTGGCTGCATCGACAAATACCGCCAGCGACGGATCGGCCTGCGCCACCATTGCCGGGGTGAGCGCCGAGCTGGCGGCGGTGGTGCCAAGCGCCGCACCCAGCGCGGTTTTCTTCTTCAGGAAGAAGTTGTACAGAAAGTAAAACAGAATGCCCGTCACGGCGGAGATCAGGCCGAGCAGAATGCCGGAAAGCCCGGCGGTAAAGACCGTGGTGATGCTGGAGTTAGCGCCGATAGCAAACGACATAATAATAATGATGAGCGGCTGGGCGGCGGCGCAGAGCTGCTTAAACTTCTCGTCAAGGTTGCCCCACAGCATGCCGATCAGCAACGGAATCAGCATCGACAGCAGCGCGGCGAAGGGAATATTCGCCAGCCCGCTGACGCCCAGCACCATCATGGTAACAAAGGGACCATCCTTGATGCAGAACACCGAGATCGCGCCGGCGTCGCTGGCGTCGCCGTAGTTGCTGCACAGCGCGATATAGAGCGAGCTGTTAGAGCTGGTTAAGCAGGCCACCAGCGCCAGCATCGAAATACCGAGGAAACCCGCCGGGCCAAACAGCGCTCCCGCTCCCCATACGGCGATCGCGCCCGCCAGACATTTAAGTATTAATAACACCGCGCCCTTATATAATGGCAGCCCCGCCTGGCGTATATTAATTGAAGCGCCGCAAATTAGCAGAAATATCCCCATCATCGCGCTGGATCCGGACTTAAATAGCGCGGTGGTTGGCCCGCCGATATTTAACGCTTCGGGCGCGAAGCTGTTAATTAGTATCGCCGCCAGCAACGGGATAATAATCAAACCGCCGGGTACTTTATTCATTTTCTCAAAAATATTTATTTTCATGATATAACTCACTTAATTAACCGGAAAGAGAGTGAGTAACGGCGAAATAAACCACCCGTACGACTATTACGCCGTCAGTCTGGTATTGATAAGTAATTAGCTATAATTTATTATTGGCAGCAGGCTACAGAAATAAAAATCACTGCGCTTCCTGATAAATATGCGCAATGATAGTTTCGATAATATCCTCCGGGCCGGTTAGTCCGCCTTTTCCTACGCAAACCAGTCCGGCCCATGGCCCGCCGATAATTCTGACCATATCGGTTTGCGGAATAACATAGTCAATCATTTCAATACCGGTAGCGCCCAGCGCTTTCAGCACGTTGACCATGGTATCGCCGCCGGTCATATAGAGCCCTTTAATTTCCGCCGCAGCGCAGTGCAATACTTCACGCACGATCGCTCCCAGCCCGCTGTTGATGTTTTCCGCCGCCTGCCCGTGCGCCAGGCCAAAGCGCGCTTCCTCCTGATGCAGATTCAGCAGCCGCCCGGTCAGGGCCGATTCAAACACCAACAGCGCGTTTTTATGCTGCGGCACGCACAGCTTCGCCTGACGCACTACCCGATTTACCTCGATCTCCGCCGCATTCTGCCGATCGACCAGCAGTTCGGCATCTACCGGGATATGACAAATATTGGCGTGACTATCGATAAGGTAGCGCAGCTGTTTTTTCGTTACCGCCGTGGCGCTGCCGGCCACGATAACGATCGAACCTGAGGCTTTTTCCGGCAGCGCCGTCGGCAGCGAGCGCCGTGGCTCATGCATTAATCCACGCCGCGCCGCCAGCCGTTCGGTAAACGGCCCAGGGTCCACCGCCAGTACGTTCCAGCCCAGCGCCACTACCGCGCCGGCAATGGCATCCACATCCTCGATAGCGATGGCGTCCAGCACAATCACCCGCACGCCGCGCTGCTGCTGCGCCAGCAGATCCGCTTCGATCTGCGGTTTTCCCTTCATTACCGAAGAGAGGGCGATATGTCCCACCTGGTGCTGCGTCTGTTCCGCCAGCAGCCCCGGCACCCAGGACTCGGTTACCGGCGTGCGCACGTCGCGCGCCACGTCGGTACAGGAGAGCGCTACCGAATCGATAACCGAATAGCCGCCAACCAGAATGCGTCTGGACTGCGGCATCGCGGGCACCACCAGCGCGATCGTTTCCCCCGGCAGCCGCGCCAGCATGGCATCGATCTCATAACCGATCCCGCCGCGCAGCGTGGTATCGATGCGCTTGGTAAAATAGCGAGCGCCGCGCGCCTGCAGCGCCGCTACCGCCGCCCCTACCCGCTGCTGCGCCTCCGCCTTCGGTAATGCCCGACTGTCGCTGCTGATCACCATCGCCGGATAGTCGGCATCGCTGTGCGCAAAGGAATCGGTATCAAAAAAAGCGGCGCTTTTCAGGCCGCTGCGCGCCAGCAGTACGCCAACGGTGGTCGCGCCGGTTAAATCATCCGCCACAATGCCGAGCAGCCCGCCTTCCCCGCGCGGCCAGACGGCTTCGATACTGGCGGGCGTTACGCCGGACACGTAGATCTCTTCATGGATATAGTCCGCCAGCGGCCCGCTTTTACCGGTAGGATGCAGGTTAATGGTGGGAATGCCCCGTTTCGGATAGAGCCCGCAGCGCAGGGTGCCGCCGCAGTCGATCACCATCAGGCCGATCTCCTCCTCCGGCGGCTCGCCGTTTTTAAACACGTCCAGCGCGGGCCAGCCGGTCAGCTCGCACAGGCGTTCAACAACCGAAGGGCAGATGCCCCCGGTGATATAGGCGATTTTTTTCCCTGGCGTTACGGCAATTTTTAACGGGCCGCCCCAGCCTTTACTGCCCCTGCTGATTAACAGATATTTTTCCATCTCTCGCTTCCTCTTTGCAGCCAACGTCTCAGGCCTGGCCGTGCTTCATCTTCCAGTAGCGCGCGGCTACCAGCGTCGATTCCAGCATGCTGACCGTGCCCGCCTTGCCGGTGCCGGCAATATCAAACGCGGTGCCGTGATCCACTGAACTGCGCATAAACGGCAGGCCGAAGGTAATGGTGACGGAGCGTTCAAAATCGAGCGTTTTACAGGCGATATGCCCCTGATCGTGATAAAGCGAGAGGATGGCGTCGTAGTTGCCCAGTTTGCCAAGGTGGAATACCGAATCCGCCGGCACCGGGCCGACGGCGTTGATGCCCATCTCCTGCGCGGCTTTGACCGCCGGAATCAGGTTATCCGCCTCTTCATGACCAAACAGACCGTTGTCGGAGCCATGCGGATTTAGCGCCGCTACCGCAATACGCGGCCGGGCAATATTCAGCGCGGTAAATTCATGGTGGATCTGCTGGATGCAGGCCAGCACGCGCTCTTTACTGGCGTAATCGCAGGCCGCTTTCAGCGCCATATGGCGGCTGACAAAAAAGACGCGCAGGTTATGTACGTGGAACATGGTCAACCCATAATCGGAATGGGTTTCCACCTGATAGATTTCGGTATGCCCCGGCAGCTTGCAGCCTGCCAGCTTGATCGCCTCTTTATGTATCGGCGCGGTAGATACCACGTCGATATCCCCTGCCAGCCCCAGCTCGATCGATTTCATAACGTAATCAAGCGACATCTTGCCCGCCAGCGGCTGCACTTTGCCCCAGACGATGCTGTCGCAGTCATACTGCTGCGGCTCCAGCACATCGATGGCGCCCCAGCTAAAGCGCGCCTGGCTGGGATGAGTAATGTTATGGATGGGAAAATGACAGCCCTGAATTTTCATTGCCCGCTCAATAATCGCTACGGAACCGATCACGAAAGGACGGCATTCCTGATAAACGCTTTTTTCCATCAGGGTGGCGACGACGATCTCCGGGCCGATGCCGGCCGGATCGCCCAGGGTCAGTGCGACTACAGGTTTTTTCTCATGCGCCATATCTTCTCCCTCACAATAGTTAATTATGTTCATATGTTCACTTACTTAACATGTGATCAAAAACATATCCGATGAATACCCTGTTTATAGTGACTGATATCACATTTAAAATTTTCACAGCGCTTTCGTGTTAATTTTGTGATCTAACATATGTTCAATAATAAATAATATGTTCACAGCACAAAGGCGGTGATAAAAGCATTGCCTGACAGGCTGAATTTTTTGCAAAGGAGCAGAGCAATGAAAAAAGTGTGGGTAGGCACCAGCTGGAAGATGAATAAACCGCTATCGGAAGCGCAGGCCTGGTGCGAAGCGCTGGCGTACCTGCTGCCGCCGGTGCTGCATGAGGCAGTGCAGCCCTTTGTGATCCCGCCTTTTACCGCCATTCAGCCGGTTACCCGCTGGCTGGCGGAGCAGCAGCTGCCCTGCCTGACCGGCGGGCAAAATATGCATGAAGCGGAAAGCGGCGCCTGGACCGGCGAGATTTCCGCCAGCATGCTGCTGGAGGCAGGAGCCTCGCTGGTTGAGCTGGGCCATTCCGAACGGCGGGCCAGCTTTAATGAGAGCGACGGCGCCATCAACCGCAAAGTTCATACAGCCCTGCGGCACGGCCTGCGCCCGCTGATCTGTATCGGCGACAGCGCCGAGGAAAAAGCCTGGGGAGTTTCGCCGGAAACGGTGATCCGCCAGGCGAAAATCGCGCTGCACGGCCTGACGGCGTCCGAGGCGCAGCGATGTCTCCTCGCCTGGGAACCGATCTGGGCTATCGGCGCGGGCGGCACGCCCGCCGCGCCTGAAGAGGCCGGCGCGATGCACCGTCTGCTGCGCATCGCGCTGCAGGAAAAATATGGCGCGCAGGCAGGCGCGCGCATCCCGCTGCTGTACGGCGGCAGCGTAAATTTGCAAAACGCGGCGCCTTTGCTGCAACAGGCTGATATTGATGGCTTATTTATCGGGCGAGCGGCGTGGGACGCCGCCGGTTACTGCCGCATCGTACAGAGCGTAGTGCAGGATTTTATCCTGAAAGCGCTGTAGTATGGTGCCTGTTATCTCAGATGGAAAAAGAATGTGATGAGTGAACAAGATGCAGATTATGAACTTCTTACCGAAATTGCCGTAGCCTATTATGAGCGCGAGCAGACGCAGGAAGAGATTGCCAGACGCTTCGGTATTTCACGCATCAAGGTCGGCAGGCTGCTGAAAAAGGCCCGCAGCGAAGGGATCGTGGAGATTAACGTAAAATATCATCCGGTATTCAGTTCGCAGATCGAGCAGCAGTTTATTTCTCATTTCGGCATCAAGCGCGCGCTAATCGCGCTGGATCATCATGATGAGGATGAACAGCGTCAGCAGGTAGCGGCGCTGGTCAGCAGCTATCTCGCCAGCATTCTGAAAAATGATATGACCGTAACGGTAGGCCAGGGGCGCAACGTCGCCGCCGTCGCCAACCACGTCGGCATCTTCCCGGAACGCCGCTGCCGTTTTATCTGCGGCATCGGCGGCACCAAGCGCGATAATCAGCTGATAGACGCTGACCATATCAGCCGTAATCTGGCGCGCAAGTTCAACGGCTTTAGCGAAACGCTTTACGCGCCCGCCTATGTGGAAAGCTCGGAGCTGCGCACCGCCTTTATGCAGAATCGCCTGATCAAAGCGACGCTGGAACAGGCGAGCAAGGCGGACGTGGCGCTGATTGGGCTGGGCGATATGAATGAGAACAGCTTTATGGTGCAGCTGGGCTGGTTTACGCCGCAGGAGATCATCACCGCTCGTCAGGAACAGGGCGTAGTGGGCGATCTGGCGGGCTACAGCTTTTTTAATATTCAGGGCAAGCCCGCCGATACCGTAATGAACGATCGCGTAATCGGCCTGAGCCTTGAGCAGCTGCGCGCCATCCCCTGCGTTATCGCCATCGCCGCGGAAAGCACCAAGGCCACCGCCATTCTCGGCGCGCTGCGCACCGGCGTCATTGACGTGCTGGCTACCAGCGCCTCCAATGCCCGCACGGTGATGAATATGCACAAGGCGCTGTAGTCCGGCCTGCGGCGGCGTTGCCGCTGCGCGCCGCCGCCGAATTTTCGCTACACCAGCCGGTAAAGTCCCTTCTGGAATTTTTCCACCCACGCCGGCACCACCGCGCTGGCGAGGCCATAATGTTTTTCGGCAAACTGGCTGCCGACCTGGCTTGGCTCCAGGTTCAGCTCCACGGTATGCACGCCCTGTAACTTCGCCTCATGCACAAAGCCCGCCGCCGGATAAACGTGCCCGGAAGTGCCGATCGCCAGGAAATAGTCCGCTTCAGAAAGCGCCTGATAGATCTCATCCATCCCCAGCGGCATCTCGCCGAACCAGACCACGTGCGGGCGCAGAGGCGCCGGGAACTGGCAGCAGTGGCAGCGATCGTCCGCGCTGAGATCGCCGGCCCACTCCAGCACCTGGCCGCTGACGCTGCAGCGCGCCTTAAGCAGCTCGCCATGCATATGCAGCACGCGCTGGCTGCCCGCGCGTTCGTGCAGGTTATCAATATTCTGCGTCACCAGCAGGAAGTTATCGCCCAGCACCGCCTCCAGCTCCGCCAGCGCCAGATGGGCGGCATTGGGCTGGATCTCCGGCTGCTGCAGCTGACGACGGCGCGCGTTGTAGAACGCCTGCACCAGCGCCGGATCGCGGGCGAAGCCTTCCGGCGTGGCGACATCCTCAATGCGGTGCTCTTCCCACAGTCCGTCACCGGCGCGAAAGGTGCGAATGCCCGATTCGGCGGAAATACCGGCGCCGGTCAGCACCACCACGCGCGGCTGCGGATGGGCCGCCAGCTCAGCGTTGCGATCGCGTTCAAAAATACGCTGCCGGAAACGCTGATGCATTTTGTGCCGGGTTTTACGCAGGCGCGCAATGCGTAAACGGCGACGGGGTGTGCGCATAAACTCTCCTTTGATTACTTACCTGAGATGCAGGAATGCCGCACCGCGCATTCCGCCCGCGTCCCCATGACGCGCACGCGCAAAGCGCGGCGGCTTCGCCGTCGGCAGCAGGTGGGGTTGCACCAGTTCCGCCAGGCCGTCACAGAGCGCCTCAAACCGGGATAATCCGCCGCCGATCACCACCAGATGCGGATCGATAAGGGTCAGCAGATTGCCCAGGCAAACCGCCAGCAGGGCGCGAAAGCGTGCAGTATGCGCCCGCGCCTGGGGATCGCCCTGCGCATAGCGTTCGGCGATCGCTTCCGCGCTGAGCCTCTGCTGATAAAAATGGTAAAACAGCCAGGCGAAACCGCCTCCGGAAAGCACCGTCTCCATACAGCCGCGCTTGCCGCAGCCGCAAGGCAGCAGGGGAACGCCCTCGCCCAGCACGCTTAACGCGTCCACCGGCAGGCGCATATGCCCCATTTCGCCGCTGACGCCGCTGCGACCGGATACCGGCCTGCCCTCAACCACCAGCCCGCCGCCGACGCCGGTGCCGAGAATCAGCCCCAGCACCAGCGGGTAGCGCTGAAACTCCTCGTCCCAGGCTTCGGAAAGGGTAAAACAGTTGGCGTCGTTATCGATGCGCACCTCGCGATCCAGCAGCACGCTCAAATCCTGAGCAAGCGCGCGTCCTCGCGCCGCCGGGACGTTAGCGGTGAACAACGCGCCATCTTCGGGATTAATCAGGCCCGGCACGCCGATGCCGACGCTGCCGCGCGTTGCGCTCAGCGCATCCGCCTCCGCCGTCAGGCTGACGAAAGCGTCCAGCAGCTGCGCATAATCATCGCGCGGCGTGGCGACGCGCTTGCTCCAGAGCAGCTGACGCCGCTGGTCATACACGCCGAGCGCAATTTTGCTGCCGCCCATATCGAAGCCGTAATACATCTTGTCACCCGTCACGTCAGAATTACTGTCCGCTTAATACCCGCGCCGGATCGATACGGCTGGCGCGGCGCGCCGGATACCAGCTCGCCAGCAGGCTCAGCACGATCGCCGTCGCCAGTACCGAGAGCACATCCAGCCAGTGCAGCTCCGACGGCAGAAAATCGATAAAATAGATATCGCCGGAAAGAAAATGGTGCCCGGTCAGATGTTCAATGCCCTTGATTAGCGGCGTCAGATTCAGCGCCGCCAGCACGCCCACCGCCACGCCGCTCAGGCTGCCGAGCAGTCCGGCGCGCAGGCCGTACCAGACGAAGATGGCGCGAATCAGGCCATCCTTCGCCCCCAGCGTACGCAGCACGGCAATATCGCTGCTTTTATCTTTTACCGCCATCACCAGCGTGGAAACGATGTTAAAGCAGGCGACGCCGATCACCAGCACCATCGCCAGATACATAATGGCGCGGATCATCTGGATATCGCGATACATATAGCCGTAGCTGCCGATCCAGCTGCGCAGGTAGACGTAGGATTGCGTTACCTCGCCCGCGTCGCGCACCAGCTTAACGGCGTTAAAGGGATCGTTCATTTTCAGCGCGATGCCGCTAATGTTGTTCGCCTTATCCAGGTAGCGCTGCGCATCGGCCAGCGGCACCAGCGCCAGGCTGTGATCGAGCATGCCGCTCAGCTGCAAAATGCCGCTTACCTGCAGGCGAATGCGTTTCGGCTGCAGCAGCTTATTCTGCCCGTCGCTGTTGGGGATCATAATTGTCAGCCAGTCGCCCTGGCGAAGAGCGAGCGATTTCGCCACGCCGCTGCCGATAATAATCTGCTGTTTTCCGGCGCTAAAGCTGGACCAGGCGCCGTTCTGCACAAACTGCGGCAGCGCGCTCAGGCGCGTCTCCAGCGCCGGATCGACGCCTTTGACCTGAATCGCCTGCAGCTTCGCTCCGCTCTCCACCAGCCCGGTAAAGTTAATGTAGGGCGCGGCGGCGGCGATGCCCGGCACCTGTTCGATGCGCGGCAGCATCTGTTGCCAGCCGCTTAGCGCCCCTTCGACCGGCTCGATTTCGCCGTGCGGCACCACCGCCAGAATGCGGTTATTCAGCTCGCGCTCAAAGCCGTTCATCGCGCTCAGGCCGACAATCAACACCGCCACGCCCAGCGCGATGCCCAGCGTGGAGATCACCGAAATCAGCGACACCATGCCGCCGCGCCGCCGTCCGCCGCTGAAACGCGTGGCTAACAGTAAAGAGAGTGAAGCCATTACAGCGCTCCCGTCAGCGTTACCTGTTCGCTGAGCTGGCCGTCGCGCATTTCGCGCTGCGCCGGCAACCGCCTCGCCAGATGCAAATCGTGGGTGACCACCAGAAACGCGGTGCCCTGACGCACGTTCAGCTCGCCCAGCAGATCGAAGATGGCGTCGGCGTTGCGCGCGTCAAGGTTGCCGGTCGGCTCATCGGCCATGACCAGCCGTGGGTTATTGACCAGCGCGCGCGCAATCGCCACGCGCTGCCGCTCGCCGCCGGAAAGCTCGGCGGGACGATGAGCGGCGCGTTTATCAAGACCAACCGCGCTCAGCATCTCCAGCGCTTTTTCCTGCGCCTCCTGCCGGCTTTTTTTGCCGATCAGGAGCGGCATCGCCACGTTTTCCAGCGCGGTAAAATCGGGCAGCAGGTGGTGGAACTGATAGATAAAGCCCAGCTCGCGGTTGCGCAGCTCCGCTTTCTGCGCCGAATTCATGGCGCCGAGCGCGCGCCCGTTGAACAGCACATCGCCGGAGGTCGGCGCGTCCAGACCGCCCAGCAGATGCAGCAGGGTACTTTTACCGGAGCCGGAGCTGCCGACGATCGCCATCATTTCGCCGGGCCGCATGGTGAAGCTAACGTCGCGCAATACTTCTGTCTGCACGCTCCCTTCCTGATAGCGTTTGCACAGTTTGTGACACTGTAACAGAATAGATTCACTCATAGCGTAAAGCCTCAGCGGGTTGTACGGCGGCGGCGCGCCACGATGGATAGAGCGTTGACAACAGCGCCAGCGCCATGGCGATCAGCGCGATGGCGCTCACCTGCCAGTAGGAGATGGCTACCGGCAGCGCGGCGCCGTTAAGAAATATGCCGATAACCGGCATCAGGTTATTCAGCTGGCTGGCCAGCAGCACGCCGAGCAGCGCGCCGAGCAGCGCGCCGATAATCCCGGCGCTGGCGCCCTGCACCATAAACACCAGCATGATCTGACGCGGCGTCAGCCCCTGGGTTTGCAGGATCGCCACTTCGCCCTGCTTCTCCATAATCAGCAGGCCGAGCGAAGTGATAATGTTAAACGCCGCTACGGCGATAATCAGGCTCAGCAGCAGCCCCATCATATTTTTTTCCATCCGCACCGCCTGGAAAAGATCGCCCTTGCGGTCGCGCCAGTCTTTCCACACCAGCCCCGGCGGCAGCGGCTGCTGGCTGACGCTGTCCACCTGTAGCGGCTTATCCAGCCACAGGCGCCAGCCGGTGATATTACCTGCCGGATAGCGCATCAGGCGCGAGGCGTCCTGCTGATTTACCAGCATCTGATAGCCGTCCACCTCGCTGTTGGCGGCAAAGGTGCCGATAACGTTAAACAGCCGCTGGCTGGGCAGCCGCCCCATCGGCGTAAACTGGCTGGCGGAAGGCACCATCAGGCGCAGCCGATCGCCGCGCTTGACGCCAAGCTGGGCGGCCAGCTGTTCGCCGAGAATAACGTTGTACTGGCCGGGCTGCAGCGCCTGCTGCCGGACATTGACCAGCCAGGGCGACAGCGGATCGGCTTCGTTCGGCTCTACGCCAAGCATCACGCCCACCGCCACGCCGTTGGCGCTTTGCAGCACCACATCGCCGGTGGTCAGCGGCGTAATGCGCTTCACGCCCTGCAGCTGAAGAGCGCTGGCGGGCTGCCGCTGGGGATTGAGCGAGCCATGCTCGCCGGTAATCAGCGCCTGCGGCATCAGGCCGAGAATATTGCCCTCCAGCTCACGCTCGAAGCCGTTCATCACTGACAGAACGGTGACCAGCGCCAGCACGCCAAGGGTGATGCCGATAGTGGAAAGCCAGGAGACAAACCGGCCAAAGCGGTCTGCGGCACGTCCGCGCATATAGCGCAGGCCAATAAATAACGCGACAGGTTGATACATGAGATCCGTCTTATGCGTGGCAAAAAGCAAAGTAGTCAGGATGATAAAGGAGCCGCCTGCTTTATGGAACCTTTACCCGCCAGGGTTAACGCGAAAGATGCGTCAGAATTTTTCAGTCGCCGTCCGCTGCCGAAAAATAGCGCAGGGGCCGCCGCGCTCCTCGCTCCTGCGCCAAACTGCACTATACTTGCCCTTGATATTTAAAGGGTTAAGGATAAACCAGCCGCATAACCGGCGCCGGAGCCGCTTATGAGTAAGTATGCAAAAGGCGCAATTGTCAAACAGCGGTGCGGCGAAAGTCGCGGCGCACGATCGCGGCGGGACAAAAAGCCGGCCTCAGCAGATGATCCGTAGCGCGTTCTGTGGAATGATTACGCCCCTGAAATAAACAGAGAGAACGTCGAAAAGACTATGCCTGAACAGATTCGCTATGCCCTGCCCGCCGCGGCAGCCGATCAACGTCAGCTGGGCCAGCTTACCGGCGCCGCCTGTGCCGTTGAATGCGCGGAAATGGCGGAGCGTCACCCCGGACTGGTGATGCTGATTGCGCCGGATATGCAAACCTCGCTGCGGCTGCAGGATGAAATCAGACAGTTCACCCGCCAGCCGGTGCTCAGCCTGGCCGACTGGGAAACGCTGCCGTTCGACAGCTTCTCTCCCCATCAGGACATTATCTCTTCGCGCCTTTCCACCCTCTACCGCCTGCCGACGCTGGAGCGCGGCGTGCTGATTTTGCCGGTCACCACCCTGATGCAGCGCTTCTGCCCGCACGATTTCCTGCATGGGTATGCGCTGGTGATGCAGAAGGGTCAGCAGCTGTCGCGCGATCGCCTGCGCGACCGGCTGGAACAGGCGGGCTATCGTCACGTCGATCAGGTAATGGAGCATGGCGAATACGCCACGCGCGGCGCGCTGCTGGATCTGTTTCCGATGGGCAGCGAGCAGCCCTACCGGATCGACTTTTTCGATGATGAGATCGACAGCCTGCGGCTGTTTGACGTCGACAGCCAGCGCACGCTGGAAGAAGTTGAGGCGATCAACCTGCTGCCCGCGCACGAATTCCCCACCGATAAAGCGGCGATTGAGCTGTTTCGCAGCCAGTGGCGCGAACATTTTGACGTGCGTCGCGAGCCGGAACATATCTATCAGCAGGTGAGCAAAGGCACATTGCCCGCAGGCATTGAATACTGGCAGCCGCTGTTTTTCGCCCAGCCGCTGGTGCCGCTATTCAGCTATCTGCCGCGCGGCACGCTGGTAGTCAGCACCGGCGATCTGGAGGCGAGCGCCGAGCGTTTCTGGCAGGATATTATGGCGCGCTTCGAAAATCGCCGCGTCGATCCGATGCGCCCGTTGCTGCCGCCGGAAACGCTCTGGCTGCGTACCGATGGGCTTTTCGCCGAGCTGAAAAAGTGGCCGCGCGTACGTATGAGCGGCGAAACGCTGCCGGATAAAGCGGCCAACAGCAACCTCGATTATCAGTCGCTGCCGGATCTGGCCGTCGAACCGCAGGCGAAAGCGCCGCTGGATAATTTGCGCCGCTTTCTGGAAAGTTTTAACGGCGCCGTTATCTTTTCCGTCGAGAGCGAAGGCCGACGCGAAGCGTTACAGGAGCTGCTGGCGCGCATTAAGCTGCAGCCGAAAGCGATCCAGCGCCTTGAGCAGGCCGACGCGTCGGGCTGCTACCTGATGATTGGCGCCAGCGAGCGCGGCTTTATCGACAATCTGCGCCAGCGCGCGCTGATTTGCGAAGGCGATCTGCTGGGCGAGCGCGTCAGCCGCCGCCGCCAGGATACGCGCCGCACCATCAACCCGGACGTGCTGATCCGCAACCTGGCGGAGCTGCATCCCGGTCAGCCGGTGGTACACCTTGAGCACGGCGTAGGGCGCTATATCGGCCTGACCACGCTGGAAGCGGGCGGCATCAAGGCGGAATATCTGATGCTGGCCTACGCCAACGACGCCAAACTCTACGTGCCGGTCTCCTCACTGCATCTGATCAGCCGCTACGCCGGCGGCGCGGATGAGAACGCGCCGCTGCACAAGCTGGGCAGCGACGCCTGGTCGCGCGCGCGTCAAAAGGCGGCGGAAAAGGTGCGCGACGTGGCGGCGGAGCTGCTGGATATTTACGCGCAGCGCGCCGCCAGGCCGGGCTACGCCTTTACCTACGATCGCGAACAGTACCAGCTGTTCTGCGACAGCTTCCCGTTTGAAACCACGCCGGATCAGGCGCAGGCGATTAACGCGGTGCTGAACGATATGCGTCAGCCGCTGGCGATGGATCGGCTGGTATGCGGCGATGTCGGCTTCGGTAAAACTGAAGTGGCGATGCGCGCCGCCTTCCTGGCGGTAGAGAACAACAAGCAGGTGGCGGTGCTGGTGCCAACGACGCTGCTGGCGCAGCAGCACTACGATAACTTCCGCGACCGCTTCGCCAACTGGCCGGTGCGCATTGAGATGCTCTCCCGCTTCCGCAGCGCCAAAGAGCAGGCGCAGGTGCTGGAGCAGGCAAGCGAAGGCAAGATTGATATTCTGATCGGCACCCATAAGCTACTGATGAGCGATCTGAAATGGCGCGACCTTGGGCTGCTGATTGTCGATGAGGAGCACCGCTTCGGCGTGCGCCATAAAGAGCGCATCAAGGCGATGCGCGCCGATGTCGATATTCTGACGCTGACCGCCACGCCGATTCCGCGCACGCTGAATATGGCGATGAGCGGCATGCGCGATCTGTCGATTATCGCCACGCCGCCCGCCCGACGCCTGGCGGTGAAAACCTTCGTCCGCGAATATGACAGCCTGGTGGTGCGCGAGGCGATCCTGCGTGAAGTGCTGCGCGGCGGTCAGGTCTATTATCTCTATAACGACGTGGAAAATATTGAAAAGGCGGCGCATCGTCTGGCGGAACTGGTGCCGGAAGCGCGCATCGCGATCGGCCACGGGCAGATGCGCGAGCGCGACCTGGAGCGGGTGATGAATGATTTCCATCATCAGCGCTTTAACGTGCTGGTCTGCACCACCATTATCGAAACCGGTATCGATATTCCCACCGCTAATACCATTATCATCGAGCGCGCCGACCACTTTGGCCTGGCGCAGCTGCATCAGCTGCGCGGACGCGTCGGACGTTCGCACCATCAGGCCTACGCCTGGCTGCTGACGCCGCCGCCGAAAGCGATGACTACCGATGCGCACAAGCGCCTGGAGGCAATCGCCTCGCTGGAAGATCTGGGCGCTGGTTTTGCCCTGGCGACGCACGATCTGGAAATTCGCGGCGCCGGCGAACTGCTGGGCGAAGATCAGAGCGGCCAGATGGAGAGTATCGGCTTTTCGCTTTATATGGAGCTGCTGGAGAACGCTGTCGATGCGCTGAAAGAGGGGCGCGAACCGTCGCTGGAGGATCTGACCCGCCACCAGACGGAGATCGAGCTGCGGATGCCCGCGCTGCTGCCGGACGACTTTATTCCTGACGTTAACACCCGCCTCTCCTTCTACAAGCGCATCGCCAGCGCGGACGATCGCCGCGAACTGGATGATTTAAAAGTGGAGCTGATCGATCGTTTCGGCAAGCTGCCGGACGCGGCGCGCAACCTGCTGGATATCGCCGCGCTGCGCCTGTCCGCGCAGCAGCTGGGCGTGCGTCGGATTGAGGCCAGCGAAAAAGGCGGTTTTATCGAGTTCGCCGAGAAAAACCAGGTCGATCCAGGCTGGCTGATTAGCCTGTTGCAGCAGGACCCGCAACAGTGGCGGCTGGATGGCCCGACGCGCCTGAAGTTTACCCGCGATCTGGATGAGCGCAAGCTGCGCATGCGTTGGGTGCGAGAGCTGATGGAGCAGATGCAGGCGCATACTCTGGCTGGCTGAGCGGCGTAAAAAAAGGGGCCGCCACGGCCCCTTAATTGCTGATAAGGATATTATTTATGTCCGGCTGTCGCTATCGTTAAGGATCAGCTGGCCGTTGCGATCCAGCGGAATGCGGGTGCCGGGATCGTTTTCCATGCGGATTTTCCCCTGCCGGTCGCCAATTTTGTAGGTGACATCATAGCCCAGCATCTTATCCTGCTTGTCGTAAACAGTTTTACAGCGCTGTTCGGTGGTGGTCCAGGTATCGCGATCCTGCAGGTTGCCCTGCACGCGATTGCCTGCATAGCCGCCCGCCAGCGCGCCCGCAACGGTGGCGACATCTTTACCACGCCCGCCGCCGAACTGATGGCCCAGCACGCCGCCGGCCACGGCGCCCAGCACCGATCCGGCAATGCGGTTTTCATCCTGCACCGGACGACGATGCGTCAGCGTTACGTTACGGCACTCCTGACGTGGATTCTTGATGGTTTCCTTGATGGGCGTTGCGGAAATAACCTGTGCGTACTGGGGAGCAGGGTTAAACACATTCATGCCGGCAACGGCGGCACAGCCCAGAGCTGCCGCCACACCAATACCTATACCCGCTATCATTGATTTATTCACAGGAAATCCTCCTGATAATGTTACCGCGCAATCTTGCCGCTGCTGGTTCCGTTGCAGCCGGGCATCCTCGGCGTGCGCGCCCCGCCGTGGTAGTAATAAAAATTTTGCAGACGCAGGGGTAAAGCGACAATCAGATAAAGGGAAGAAAAGCGCCAAAGCGCAGTAAAGACTGGCTTTTCAGACAGTTCCTGGCGCACGCCGGGAAGGGGAAAACAGCCTGCGCCGCCGGGGCGACACAGGCCGAAGGTAAGCCGTCAGATGCGGCCTAGTGCAGCTTCAGACGCGGACGGATCACGCGGTTAATGCTGCCCGCCAGCATCATCAGACCGGTTTTAAAGTAGCCGTGCAGCGCAATCTGGTGCATGCGGTAGAGCGAAATATAGACGAAACGCGCGATGCGCCCTTCCACCATCATCGACCCGCGCATCAGGTTGCCCATCAGGCTGCCGACGGTACTGAAGCGCGAGAGCGAAACCAGCGAACCGTGATCCTTATAGACATAGGGCTTCAGCGCCTGGCCGCGCATCTGCGCCAGAATATTATCCAGCGCCTTCGAGGCCATCTGGTGCGCCGACTGCGCGCGCGGCGGTACAAACCCGCCTGTCGGCAGCGCGCAGGATGCGCAGTCGCCGATGGCGTAAATATCATCATCGCGCGTGGTCTGCAGCGTCTCTTTTACCACCAGCTGATTGATGCGGTTGGTTTCCAGCCCGCCAATCTCTTTCATAAAGTCCGGCGCTTTGATGCCGGCCGCCCAGACCATCAGATCCGCCGCAATAAAATCGCCGCTTTTGGTGTGCAGGCCCTCTTTATCGGCGCTGGTCACCAGGGTCTGCGTCAGCACCTGGACGCCGAGCTTGCTCAGTTCCTGATGCGCCGCAGCGGAAATCCGCGCCGGCAGCGCCGGCAGAATGCGCTCGCCCGCCTCCACCAGCGTGACGTTCAGCACCTGATTATCCAGCCCTTTATAGCCATAGCTGTGCAGCTGCCTGACGGCGTTATGCAGCTCGGCGGAAAGCTCCACGCCGGTTGCGCCGCCGCCGACGATGGCGATATTGATTTTTCCCTGCTTGCCGGCGTTAGCGGAAAATTTCAGGAACAGATTCAGCATTTCGTTATGAAAACGCTGCGCCTGATGCGGATTATCGAGGAAGATGCAGTGATCTTTCACGCCCGGCGTGCCGAAATCGTTTGAGGTGCTGCCCAGCGCCATCACCAGCGTGTCGTAAGAGAGCGCCCGCGCGGGCACCAGCACTTCGCCCTGCGCGTCGCGAATCTCCGCCAGCTGCAGCTGCTTATTTTCGCGATCGATATCCACCAGCGAGCCCAGCTGAAACTGGAAATGGTGATTGCGCGCATGAGCCAGATAGCTGAGCGCGTCGATTCCCTCATCCAGCGAGCCGGTAGCGACTTCGTGCAGCAGGGGTTTCCACAGGTGGCTGTGGTTACGATCCACCAGAATAATTTCCGCCTTTTTGCTGCGGCCCAGCTTATGCCCCAGCTGCGTCGCCAGCTCCAGCCCGCCAGCGCCTCCCCCAACAATAACAATCTTTTTCAACGGCATAGTCAAAAGACCCCTTCAAAATGTAAACCAAAAGTTAACTCAAAGTTAATAAAAACTTTAGTTAACATAGGGTTGCGAAATTAAATCGCGAGCTGGGGTGAGAATAGCATGACGGGGTAAGTTGGTCATACCAAATTTGATGCAGATCAATTTTTCTCCAGTCGCGCCGGCAGCAGCGCGCGGGAAGGCGGGATAACTATCGGCGTGACCCCGCCTGCAGGTTTTAGCCCAGCGTTTTGAAGGCCTTGATACGCTGTAAATAAGGGGAAAGCGACGGGAATTTATGCGGCTGTTCTTCGTCCCAGATAAGCTCATACCAGGGCTGCAGCTCCTGCGCGCTGCGCTGACTGTCGAGCATATCGTCATGGCGCGAGAGCAGAGCCAGACAGCGATCGCGGTTCTTCTCGCGAAAGTTGCCAACGCACTTGGTGGCGATATCGAGATACTCTTCCGGGCGATCGATTTTGTCGCCCATATTGTCATAAGGCCAGAGATTAGGATTAATGATCACCTGGCGAATGTCGCAAAGAAAACCGATACGCTCGGCCCAGTAGCCGCCGAGACCGACGCCGCAAATCAGCGGACGATCGTCAACGTTCAGCATCAGCATCTTATCGGTTTCTTTTAGCAGATGCTGCATATCATGCTTCGGATGGCGGGTACTGTAGCTCAGCAGCCGCACATCAGGATCGATAAACTGCAGCTGCAGCACTTTTTCATGGTTGCCCGGACTACTGGAATCAAAACCGTGCAGATAAATAATCATGGTTATCCTCACCTCTGGTTAAGCTGCCGGGCATGGCGCATTAGCTGCCCGACGCCTTGTGGGCCAGCCAGCGCGCCTGCAGCGCGCTCAGCGCCTGACTGGCCTGCTGCCAGCGCGCCGAATCCAGCAGCTGCTGGCGGCTGAACGATCCCCGATGATACAGGCGGCTTACCTGCTCCGCCTTGATCGCAGGCAGATTATCCAGCACGCTGATCGCCCCCTGGCGCTGGTTGCAGACCAGAATCATATCGCAGCCCGCCTCCAGCGACGCCTGCGCGCGCTCGGCATAGCTGCCCATAATCGCCGCGCCTTCCATAGAAAGATCGTCGGAAAAGATGATGCCGTCAAAGTTCAGCTCGCCGCGCAGCACCTGTTGCAGCCAGAAGGCGGAGCCGCTGGCCGGACGCGGATCGAGCTGCGTGTAGATAACGTGCGCCGGCATAATGGCATCCAGCGCGTTTTCCGCAATCAGCTGCTGGAAAACCGCCATATCGCGCTGGCGTATAGTGGCGGCATCGCGCTCATCGCGCGGCGTTTCCTTATGGGAGTCGGCGCTGACGGCGCCGTGTCCGGGAAAATGCTTGCCGGTAGTTTTCATCCCCGCCTCACGCATCCCGGCAATAAAGCGCCGCGCTACGCGCAGCGCGATCTGCGGATCGTCATGAAAGGCGCGATCGCCAATCGCCGCGCTGATATGACCGATATCCAGTACCGGCGCGAAGCTGATATCAATATCCATGGCGATCATCTCCGCCGCCATCAGCCAGCCCGCCTGCTGCGCCAGCGCATCGGCCTGCTGCGGGGTATTCAGAGCGGCGAAGGATTGCATGGCGGGCAGCGTGGTAAATCCGTCGCGAAAACGCTGTACGCGCCCGCCCTCCTGATCGACCGTCACCACCAGCCGCGCACGGGAAGCGGCACGAATCTGCCGCACCAGCTCGCGCAGCTGAGCGGGATCGTGATAGTTGCGCGCAAATAAAATCAGACCGCCTACCAGCGGATGGGCCAGAATTTCACGCTCTTCGGCGTCCAGCTCGTAACCTGCCACATCCAGCATCACCGGACCGGGTATCGACATGATGATTTCTCCTGTAAAAACTGGCGCATATCATAGCGGGAATGCGCCGGCCGCGCGCTAAATTTGTCGCCAGGCTTGCAGCGCATGCTGGCGCAGCGCTTCCTCGCCGCTCTGCTCCCAGCGCAGCTGATACCAGCTGGCGGCCAGCAGCTGAAGCCAGGGACGCCAGCGCGCCACCTGACGGCGCAGCGCATCAATATCGAGACGACTGGCGCGCGCATAGTCGCTTAACAGCCGCTGCTGCTGCGCAGCGTCCAGGGCGTTGCCGTCGATAACGGCGGCCAGCTCCAGCGCCACGTCGCCGTCGGCGGCATATTCCCAGTCAATCAGGCGCAGCCCAGCGGGCTGTCGCAGCAGATTGCCGGGATGAATATCCATATGCAGCAGCCCCAGACGCAGCGGCGGCGGTTCGCCCTGCTGCGCCAGCCGCCGCAGCCGCCGCAGCCAGCGCGGATGCCGCTGGCGACAGCGCTGCCAGTAATGCTGCAGCAGCGGCAGCAGCCGGAGCCGATAGCCGCTTAGCGGCTGACGATGCAGCTGCGCCATCAGCGCCACCAGCTGCGGCTGAAGCGCCGGCAGGTCAGCAGGCGCCGCCGGCTGGCCCGGCAGCCACTCCAGCAGCAGCCAGCGCGCATTGCTTGCCAGCACGCGCGGCGCCATGCCGCTCGCCGCAAGATGTCGCAAGATACGCCGCTCGCGTTGGCGACAGATAAAGGGAATCGGGGATAACGGGGTTCGGCGCGCCAGCCACTGCTGCGAGCCGCAAACAACCCTGCCGGAGAGGCCGGTCAGACCGTTAAGCGGATAAAAACAACCGGCAGACGAAGCTGCCGGTTGTTGCGCGTCGATCAGCGGCTGTAGCTCGCTGTCAATGCTGTACGCTGCCATTGCCTGACCAGATAATTTCTCCGGTTTGCACCAGCATCAGCTGCATTTGCAGCTCAGGGGATTTAACGTCGCCCTGCGCATTGCTGTAAAGCACATACTGCGCGCCGACGTAGCGCGCCAGCCCTACCGCTTTGCTGCGCGAGGAGAGGCTATCCTCCGGCGACAGGCCGAGCGTCTGCTTCGCCTGGGCCAGCTGCTGCGGCGTAACCAGCGTAAAGGTATTATTGTTTGCCAGCGCGTTTTGTAAGGCCGTCGTCGCCTTTGCCGCCTGCAGGCTGCCGTTGGTGCTGTTTTTAATGCGATCGACCAGCAGTACGCTGCCCGGCGTGATGCCCTGCGCCTGCAGCATCTGTTTTACCAGCGGCTGCAGGCTGGCATCCCAGTCGATGCTTTTCAACTTCGGCGGCGGCGGCACCGCCTCGCCCGGCTGCGGGCTGGTTATCGGCGGCGGCTGTACCACCACCGGCGGCGCCGGCTGCGCCGGTTCTATCGGCGCCGGCGGCTGTTGAGACTGTTGGTTGTTAATACAACCCGCCAGCACGAATGCGAGCAGCATAACACCGCAGAGTTTTAAACCTCTGGACACGGCTTTTCCCCTTACAGATAAAGATAGAGACGAACTTTACTTGCCATCAGATTGCCCGTTTGCGAGCCGATCTCCACCCGCTGATTTCCGGGCACCACTACGGTGCGCGGCGCTTCAAAAGGCTGTATTTCCAGCCCTTTGTCATCATACCAGTAGAAACGATAGTGAACGGTAACCGGCCTGCTCTGCTGGTTTTCCAGCAGGCTTACCGCCCGCTGCTGTCCGGCTTTTTCCGTCAGTACCGGCTTGCTGGTAAGAATGCCCGCCGACAGGACGGAGGATTCCATAATCAGCGACTGCGAGGTATCGATCATCGGTTTGTCGCTGCTGCAGGCGGTCAAAAGCAAAGCCAGCGGCAGGCTGGCAAATAAGGCGCGCATAGTGGAGTTCCGCTGGCAGATTAAGCGCTGAGCATCGGCCCCAGCGGACAGCCGCCGACCAGGTGCATATGGATATGGTACACTTCCTGGCCGCCATGCTGGTTGCAGTTAACAATCAGCCGGTAGCCATCTTCGGCAATGCCTTCTTTTTTGGCGATTTTCGCCGCAACGGTAAACATACGTCCCATCGCCTGCTCATGCGCTTCGCTAACATCATTTGCGGTCGGCACCAGAATGTTCGGTACGATCAGCACGTGGGTTGGCGCCTTCGGTGAAATATCGCGGAAAGCGGTGACCAGTTCATCCTGATAGACAATATCCGCAGGGATTTCACGACGAATAATTTTACTGAAAATAGTTTCTTCAGCCATGAGGCATATCCTTAGCAAAGAGGTAAGTTATGGCAGTATGAGCGACAATTTCGTTTTCTTTCAACCTTCCCGCCGCTTTTCTTTGCTTTCACCGGCCGTAGTGCCACTTTTTTGTACGCTTTCTGGCGACCAGCACGTTTTTTTGCGCGGTTTTTCGCAAAACTTCCCGCGCCTGTCATGCAAAATAAAACACCGTTTTATAAATTAGACACACGGCAGGTTTTCCTTTGCTTTTTTGCCAGTCTGCTGTTGACCGCAGCAAAAATGCGAAGGTTTGCGCGCTCCCGCCACTTTACCTTCTGGGTAATCCCACTGAGCTATTGCAGTTCAGGCGATTTATCCGTGGTCATAACGAGGAGATAAACAATGCCAGCGCGTAAAATCGGTTTACGGCACTATCTGGCTTATGGATCGGGCGACTTTTTAGGCGCCGGCACCACAGCCCTGACGGCAGCGTGGCTGCTCTATTTCTATACCACTTTCTGCGGCCTGTCGCCGATTGAGGCCACCTTCATTTTCGCCATGGCGCGCGTGCTTGACGCCATCATCAGCCCGCTAATGGGTTTTCTTACCGATAACTTCGGTTCCACCTGGCTGGGCAAGCGCTTCGGCCGACGCAAGTTTTTTATTCTGCTCGGCATTCCCTGCGTATTCAGCTATAGCCTGATGTGGGTAGGAGAGATGAGCTATCTCTACTATCTGCTGACCTATCTGCTGTTCGATATCGTCTACACCATGATCCTGGTGCCTTATGAAACCCTGGTGCCGGAGATGACCGACGATTTCAAAAAGAAAACCAAGTTTTCCGGCGCGCGTATCGCCCTGGCGCAGCTTTCCGCCATCCTCGCCGCCTTCCTGCCCGGCGTGCTGATTAACCACTTCGGCAAAGATAACGCCATCTCTTTTTTCTACGCCAGCCTGGTCTTCTCCATTATCTGCGCCATCGTGCTGACGCTGGTCTGGTTCTATACCTGGGAGCGCCCGGCAGAGGAGTTTTCCGCGGAATCGCGGCGCGCTGAAGAAGAGAAGCGGCAGCTGACGCTGGCGCAGAGCCTGAAACGCCTCTACGTCGAGCTGGCCTCAACGCTGCGCGTGCGTATCTTCCGGCAGCATCTGGGCATGTATCTTGGCGGCTATATTGCGCAGGATGTATTTAACGCCGTGTTCACCTGGTATGTGGTGTTTGTGCTGATGCAGAGCGCGCAGATCGCCTCCAGCCTGATGGGGACGATGGCGATTCTGCAGTTTATCGCGGTTATGGGCATGATCCCGCTCTGCATCCGTCTTGGGCCGGCGCCCTCTTACCGTCTGGTGGTAACGCTGTTCGCGCTGAGCGCCCTCTCCTACGCCGGCCTGTGGTACAGCGGCATGAACGATAATATGGCGCTGCTGGTATTTATCTCCGCGCTGGCGGGCCTGGGGCGTGGCGGCATCAACTACGTTCCCTGGAATATCTATACCTATATCGCCGACGTCGATGAGGTGATCACCGGGCAGCGTCGCGAAGGCATCTTCGCCGGCATTATGACCCTGACGCGTAAGGCGTCGCAGGCGGGCGCCGTGATGCTGGTGGGTATTGTGCTACAGCTTTCCGGCTTTGTTTCCGGCCAGGCGCAGCAGAGCGATACCGTACAGCATACCATTCTGCTAATCCTCAGCGTCGGCACGCTGTGCGTTCTCGCGATCGGCTTTCTGATTTCGCTGCGCTTCCGTCTCAACCTGCAGACACACTCGATACTGCGTGAGGAAACCAGCAAGATGCGCCAGGCGGGCCGTCCGGTACCGGAGCGCATTACGCCTGAAGCGCGCGCGACGGTGGAAACGCTCGCCGGGCTGCCCTATGAAAACCTGTGGGGCAATAACAATATCGGCTTCCTTAACCGCCATAAATCTCCTGCTCCGGCGCTGCGTCCCGAACAGGCCGCAGATACGGCGCTGTCACACTCTTTGAAACGATAGGATCTGAACGATGACTGTATTTCCGGTAAAACATAGTGCCCTGCTACGTCAGCCTGAATTTTTACTGCCCCGCGCCCAGCTGGTGCAGCTGATTGAAAAACTGACCGATAACTTAGTGGCGATCGTTGATGAGAGCGGCGAGTTCCTGCTGCGGCTGGATGACGGACGCGTTATCGATACCAAAGGCTGGGCCGGTTGGGAGTGGACGCACGGCATCGGGCTGTACGGCATGTATCACTACTACCAGCAAACCGGCGATCGAAAAACGCTGTCGATTATCGACGACTGGTTTCGTGAACGCCTGGCGGAAGGAACCCCGACCAAAAACGTCAATACCGTTTGCCCGCTGCTGACGCTGGCCTACCGTTATGAAGAGACGCGCAACCCGGCGCTGCTGCCGGTCCTGGAACGCTGGGCCGACTGGGTAATGTATGAGATGCCGCGCACCGAACGGGGCGGCCTGCAACATATCGTTTATAACAACGAAAACCACCAGCAGCTGTGGGACGATACGCTGATGATGAGCGTGCTGCCGCTGGCGAAAATCGGCAAGTTGCTCAACCGCCCGGAATATGTGGAGGAAGCCAGCTATCAGTTCCTGCTGCACGTACAGTACCTGATGGATCGGGAAACCGGGCTGTGGTTCCACGGCTGGAGCTTCGACGGCAACCATAATTTCGCTAAAGCGCGCTGGGCGCGCGGCAACAGCTGGCTGACTATCGTCATCCCGGAATTTATCGAGCTGATGGGCTGGCCGGAACAGCACGCGACGCGCCGCTTCCTGCAACAGGTGCTGGAAAGCCAGGCGGCGGCGCTTCAGCAGTGGCAGCATGAGAGCGGCCTGTGGCATACGCTGCTGGACGATCGCGACAGCTACCTGGAGGCATCCGCCACCGCCGGCTTCGCCTACGGTATGTTAAAGGCGGTGCGTAAGCGCTATCTCTCTCGCGACTATCTGCCGATGGCGGAACGGGCGGTACAGGGCGTGATCGATCATATTAATCACGACGGCGAGCTGACGCAGGTTTCATTCGGCACCGCCATGGGCGCCGATCTGGACTACTATCGCCAGATCCCGCTGACCTCAATGCCTTACGGCCAGGCAATGGCGCTGCTGTGCCTGACCGAGTATCTGCGCGTTTATCTCTGACGCCGCCTCTCTGCTGCCGACGGCCCCGACTACGGGGCCGTATGCGTTCTGTTAGCCGGCGCCGGCACGCTTTAACTGTCACCGACATCCCCTGCCGTAGCGCCTTTTTGCTGCGACGACGCCTTTTACCTCAGCCGGGCTACGCCAGCGCGGTTGAGGCACAATATGTCGCCGTTCAGCGCGGCATTTGCTGTCTGGTTAGTATGGCGCGCCGTAATAACCGCAACGCCAGATTTTACTGATTCAGCGCTAATTACTCCCCGCAAAAAAACAGAAAAAATAATAAAGGAATTTTTTAAAACTAAAAATACGCCATTGCCGCCGCTCTGCTATTTATTACCGACGCGATAAAACTGATTTTTATCGTCCACGGCAAAAGCTGGCGCTAATAATAATGCGGCAGTGAACAGATTCAGAGAAAATTAAGCGCTGGAAAATAGGGCCGTAAACTACAGCCGCCAGTGGTTCAGCAATAGCGGTTTTTAACTGGCCGACGCGACGCCCGGCTCGCAACATTAATGAAATAAACAGTAGCGCCAATAATCTATTGATCAATTATTCACCCATTGCCGCCTGAAAAATAATCTGTATCGCCCCGCATCGCTGACAGTTAAATAACATTACACTATTGCGCCATACGACAGCGCCTTAGCGGCTGTTTGCGCCCTACCGCTTACGAGTGAGAGAAAAGCAGCCGGCGGCATAACGGGTTAATCTGCCGGCGGCGAATATGACATTTCGGCTGAGCGTTTTTATTTAATGGGCGTCACATTATCATCCAACTGCTATTTTTTCCCTATGTAGTATGACACGTCTCACAATTATTCACTCAGTTCCCCCTTATAAATGCTCAGCGGTTGATTGCTTTACGCCTCGGAGAAAATTATGTCGTTTTCAATTAAAGATAGTTTGTTCTGTCTTTTACAGCTTAATGCTATATCAGGGTTTGAAAATAGCGTCGCTGATGTGATGCAGCAGGAATTCAGTCGCCATGCAAAAGAAGTCTGGCGCGATCGCTTAGGTAATATTGTCGCCCGTTTCGGCAGCGATAAAACCGATGCGTTACGCCTGATGATATTTGCCCATATGGATGAAGTGGGTTTTATGGTGCGCAAAATAGAACCCTCCGGTTTTTTACGCTTTGAACGCGTCGGCGGCCCGGCGCAAATTACCATGCCAGGCTCGATAGTCACGCTGGCGGGCAGCAACGGCCCGATCACAGGCTGTATTGGCATTAAGGCCTACCACTTCGCTAAGGGCGATGAGCGTACCCAGTCCCCCTCTATAGATAAACTCTGGATCGATATCGGCGCCAAAGATAAGGCCGATGCCGAACGTATGGGAATCAAAGTGGGAACGCCCGTCACGCTCTATAACCCGCCGAAAATGCTGGGCAACGATCTGGTTTGCAGCAAGGCGCTTGACGATCGTCTGGGCTGTACCGCGCTGCTGGGCGTCGCCGACGCGATAAGTGAAACGCCGCTGGATATCGCGGTCTACCTGGTCGCTTCGGTGCAGGAAGAGTTTAATATTCGCGGCATCCTGCCGGTGCTGCAGCGCGTGAAGCCCGACCTGGCGATCGGTATCGATATCACTCCCTCCTGCGACACCCCCGACCTGGATGATTATTCGGAAGTCAGGGTAAACCAGGGCGTGGGCATTACCTGCCTCAACTACCACGGCCGCGGCACGCTGGCGGGGCTGATTACGCCGCCGCGTCTGATTCAGATGCTGGAAACTACCGCCGGTGAACGCAATATTCCGGTACAGCGGGAGGTGGCGCCGGGCGTGATTACCGAAACGGGATATATCCAGGTCGAACAGGGCGGCATTCCCTGCGCCAGCCTCTCTATTCCCTGCCGTTACACCCACTCCCCGGCTGAGGTGGCCAGCCTGCGCGATTTAGCCAGCTGTATTCAACTCCTTACCGCGCTTGCCGCGATGCCGTCAGCCCATTTTCCCATCGAGCCTGATACAGGCGTTCTATAAAAGGCACAACCACTATGAAAAAGATCCTTGTAGCATGCGGTACCGGCATGTCGACTTCAACGATGATTGCAACAAAATTACAGGCTTTTCTCGCCGAACAAAATATTGCCGCCACCACCGCCCAGTGCTGCCTGAGCGAAATACCCTTTAACTGTAACGGCATGGATCTCATTATCACCTCGATGCGCACCAGTACCGATTATGGCATCCCGACGCTTAACGGCGCGCCGCTGCTGACGGGGATAAATGACGATGCGTTAAAGCAAGAAATCAAGGCGCTGCTAACGCAATAACGAGGAGGCATTATGTTTGACTACATCCTGTCTCTGGGAGGTACGGTTTTCGTTCCCATTGTGATGATCGCGATCGGTCTGATCTTTCGTATACCTCTGCTGCAGGCGATTAAAGCCGGGGTAACGATAGGCATCGGCTTTGTCGGCATGGGTCTGGTCATTGTGATGGCGATCGATAACCTCAGCCCGCCGATCAAGGTGATGATTGAGCGCTTCGGCCTGACCCTGCACGTTTTTGACGTTGGCGCAGGCCCCGCCTCCGGCGTGGGCTATGCCACCGCCATCGGCGCGATGATCATTCCGGTTATTTTTTTGCTGAACGTCGGCATGCTGGTTACCCGCCTGACCAAAACCATGAATGTCGATATTTACAACTACTGGCACTACGCAATTACCGGATCGGTCGTCCAGCTGATGACCGGCAGCCTGGCTTATGGCGTGCTGGGGGCGATCTGTCATGCGGCGCTGTCGCTAAAAATGGCGGACTGGACGGCGAAACGGGTGCAAAGCATCGTCGGGCTGGAGGGTATCTCCATTCCGCAGGGCTATGGCTCCAGCTCGGTGCCGCTGTTTATCCTGCTGGATGCGGTTTACGAAAAGATCCCGTTGCTGAAAGGCCGCAACGTGGATGCGCAGGAGATCCAGAAACGCTACGGCATGGTTGGCGATCCGGTGATTATCGGCGTGGTGCTGGGCCTGGTATTTGGCCTGGCGGCCGGCGAAGGTTTTAAAGGCTGCGCCAGCCTGATGATTACCGTTGCCGCCATTATGGTGCTGTTTCCCCGCATGATTCGTCTTATTGTCGAAGGATTAATGCCCATTTCCGACGGCGCGCGCAAATTTTTTCAGACCCGTTTTAAAGGGCGTGAGGTCTACATCGGGCTGGATACTGCGGTCACGCTGGGCCATCCCACCACCATCGCCGTCGGCCTGCTGTTGATCCCGGTGATGCTGATTCTGGCGAGCATTTTACCAGGCAATAAAGTTCTGCCGCTGGCTGACCTGCCCGTTGCCCCGTTCTTTATCTGCATGGCGACGGTTATTCACCGCGGCGATCTGATTCGCACCCTGATCAGCGGCGTTATCGTCATGGTTACCGTTCTGCTGATCGCCACGCAGTTCGCCCCCTATTTTACCGCTATGGCGCTGAACGGCGGCTTTAGCTTCGCCAGCGACAACGCGCAGATCACCGCCCTGTCCGTCGGGAATATGTTTGGCTGGTCGCTGGCGGAACTTATGCTGTTCGGCGTTCCGGGCGTCATCGTCGCCGTTGGGCTTGTCTCAGGCGTCGTCTTTTTGTTACGTAAACGTGAACTACCAGAATAAGGAGCACTCCTGAATGAGTTGGCTGAAAGAGGTAATTGGAACAGAGAAGGCCGTTATCGCGATGTGTCACCTGCAAGCGCTGCCCGGCGATCCCGGTTTTGACGCCGCAAAAGGCATGAACTGGGTAATCGACAGAGCCAGAGATGACCTGCTGGCCTTACAGAACGGCGGGGTTGACGCGGTGATGTTTTCGAATGAGTTCAGTCTGCCCTACTTAACCAGGGTCAGGCCGGAAACCACGGCGGCCATGGCGCGCATTATCGGGCAGCTGATGGAGGAGATTCGCGTTCCCTTTGGCGTGAACGTGCTGTGGGATCCCGTCGCATCCTTTGATTTAGCGATGGCGACCGGGGCGAAGTTTATTCGTGAAATTTTTACCGGCGCCTACGCCAGCGATTTCGGCGTCTGGGATACCAACGTGGGGGAAACCATTCGTCATCAGCATCGCATCGGCGCCGGTCAGGTTAAAACCCTGTTTAACATTGTGCCGGAAGCCGCGGTTTATCTGGGTAACCGTGATATCTGTTCTATCGCCAAATCCACCGTCTTCAACAACAATCCTGACGCGCTGTGCGTTTCCGGTCTGACCGCCGGCGTGCGTACCGACAGCGAACTGCTAAAGCGCGTGAAGGAAACGGTGCCGAATACGGTAGTGCTGGCTAATACCGGCGTTTGCCTGGAAAATGTTGAGGAACAGCTGAACATCGCCGACGGTTGCGTCACTGCCACAACGTTTAAGAAGGATGGCGTTTTTGCCAACTTTGTCGATCGGGCGCGGGTGGCGCGCTTTATGGAGAAAGTGCATCAAATTCGCCAGTAAAAAAGGGATAAGCATGACGCTTATCCCCTGTAGAGAACGATAACGTTTCTACCGATCCCCGCCGCCTTCGCCAAAAGTACCGGCGGGGATCGTTATCAAGCGTAACCCAACGCGGCAAGGAGTCAACGACCGATGATTAATGATATGAAGTGGGTTCAGGCGCGGCGCGAAGCGCAGGAGTGGCGACAGGCGCTGGAGATCGCTACTCGCCCGCTGATCGCCTTTGGCGCCGCAGAGCCCGTTTATCTGCAGGGAATTATCGACAATACCCTTAGCTGGGGACCGTACTATCTGCTGGCGCCCGGCATCGCCCTGCCGCATGCGCGGCCGGAACAGGGAGCGAACCATAATCAAATTTGCGTAACGACGCTGGCGACGCCGGTCGCTTTTGGTCATGAAGAGTGCGATCCGGTGTGGCTCTTAATTAGCGCCAGCGCCACGGACGCCGATGCGCATATCCGCACCATTCAGCGCATCAGCGAGCTGATCGACTCGCCGGAGCGCGTAGCGGCGCTGCGCCAGGCGCAAACCGATGAGGCGCTGTACCGGCTACTGCGCGCATAGTCTGCCGCCATACCAGAGGAGCGAGAACAAGATGGGCCAACCGCGACCTGACCGCATCAAACAGATGCTGCACTATCTGTGGCAGCATCGTCATCTTACCAGCCAGCAGGCCATTGAGCTTTTTGGCTACGCCGAAGCTACGGTACGTCGGGATTTTCACTATATCGCCAACCGCTATCCCGGCATGGTTCGCGGGCACGGGCGGATCGATTTTGACGACAGCGCCGATAATAAAGAGTATGTGTTCGACGTGAAAAAAACGTTGCAGGGCGCAGCCAAGCGAGAAATCGCGGCGTTTGCCCGCACGCTGATTAACGATGGAGACTGCTTCTTTCTCGATTCCGGTTCAACCTGCCTGGAGCTGGCGAAAAACCTGACCGATGCCAGGGTCAAGGTGATTTGCAACGATATTAAAATCGCCAATGAGCTGGGCTCCTTTCCGTATGTAGAGAGCTATATCATTGGCGGCCTTATCCGTCCGGGCTATTTTTCCGTCGGCGAGAGCCTGGCGCTGGAGATGATTAACGCTTTCTCCGTAGCCTGCGCCTTTATCTCCTGCGACGCCCTGTCGCTGGAGACCGGCGTGACCAACGCGACCATGTTTGAGGTCGGGGTGAAAAAACGCCTGATACAGCGTTCGCAAAAGGTTATCCTGATGGCCGATCACACGAAATTCGATACGGTGAAACCCCACGCGGTAACCACGCTCTCCTGCATCCATACCATTATCAGCGACGGCGCCTTGCCTGCCGCTGTTCGCCTGCGCTATCAACAGGCGGGCTGCAATCTTATCATTGTGTGACGTTGCTTGTGGTTAACCACAGCGCTGCCTGCCGGGCTATCTTTTTAGTTTCCTGAACGGCGCGCGGGGCCACATGCCGTAAACCACCGTCGCCGGTGGTTTAATCTGGGGCATAAAAAAGGCGAGCCGCAGCTCGCCTTTGCCGGATACGGCAGTGATTAACTGTTACGGATGTAATCATCCATTTCAGTTTTCAGGTTATCGGACTTGGTGCCGAAAATAGCCTGTACGCCGGAACCCGCAACCACCACGCCGGCGGCGCCCAGTTTTTTCAGGCCAGCCTGATCGACTTTAGCAACGTCAGCCACGCTAACGCGCAGGCGGGTAATACAGGCATCGAGGTTGGTGATGTTTTCTTTACCGCCAAACGCCGTGACCAGGTTTGCCGCCATTTCGTTG
This sequence comes from Mixta tenebrionis, assembly GCF_006517625.1. Lineage (GTDB taxonomy): Bacteria > Pseudomonadota > Gammaproteobacteria > Enterobacterales > Enterobacteriaceae > Mixta > Mixta tenebrionis. The sequence continues at coordinate 343,949 of NZ_VHQI01000001.1, forward strand.
GCTGTGCCGGTGCTCTGTTCGGTCGTCGCATCTTCACGGCCAGGCGTTTTCAGATTCAGTTTCGCGATCAGCACGCGGAAAATAGCGTAGTAAATCAGGCCGTAGATGATACCCACAATCGGGAACAGCCAGATTTTGCTGCTGTTGCCGCTCAGCACGATAAAGTCGATCAAGCCGTGCGAGAAGCTGGTGCCGTCACGCATACCGAGCAGGATACAAATCGGGAAAGCCAGACCTGCCAGAATCGCGTGGATAACGTACAGGATCGGCGCCACGAACATAAAGGAGAACTCGATCGGCTCGGTAATACCGGTCAGGAACGAGGTCAGCGCCGCGGAGATCATGATACCGCCCACTTTCGCGCGATTTTCCGGTTTTGCTGAATGCCAGATAGCGATAGCGGCAGCCGGCAGACCATACATTTTGAACAGGAAGCCGCCGGAGAGTTTGCCCGCGGTCGGGTCGCCCGCCATGTAACGCGGAATATCGCCGTGGAACACCTGACCAGCCGCATTGGTGAATTCGCCGATCTGCATCTGGAAAGGTACGTTCCAGATATGGTGCAGACCAAACGGCACCAGCGAACGCTCAATCACGCCGTAGATACCAAAGGCGACAACCGGGTTCTGATAGGCGGCCCACTGTGAGAAATCCTGAATCGCGCTGCCGATCGGCGGCCAGATAAAGGAGAGCACCACGCCGAGAACAATCGCCGTCATCCCAGAGATGATCGGAACGAAACGTTTACCGGCAAAGAAGCCCAGATACTCAGGCAGCTTAATGCGATAGAAGCGGTTAAACATATAGGCGGCGATGGAGCCGGCGATAATACCGCCCAGCACCCCGGTATCCGCCAGATGCTTATCGGCAATCTCCTGCCCCGGCAAATGCAGCACCAGAGGCGCGACCACCGCCATGGTTTTCACCATGATGCCGTAAGCGACCACGGCCGCCAGCGCCGAGACGCCATCGTTATTAGTAAAGCCCAGCGCCACGCCGATAGCGAAAATCAGCGGCATATTAGCGAACACCGAGCCGCCCGCTTCCGCCATGACATGTGAAACAACAGCAGGCAGCCAGGTGAAGTTTGCCGAGCCGACGCCCAATAAAATACCGGCAATCGGCAACACCGATACCGGTAGCATGAGCGATTTACCGACCTTTTGCAGGTTTGCAAATGCGTTCTTAAACATATTGTGGAACTCCTGAGTATGAGTGCTTTTAGTCGCGTAGTACGCGGGCGCAAGAGGGAGGATCTTGCGTCATTGGGGCTTATCAGGCCCTCTGGATTTATTACGAAGGGTAAAATAAATCCTGCCGTTTTTGTTTGATACCTGTCACGTTTCGTCTATCAGGCGGCTAATCTTTAGAATATTTTTTATTTTTTTGCCAACTTTTATACTGAAAAAAGTCGCAGCGCGCCCTTTTCCGCGCTGCACTTTACGTTTTTCAGGGATTAATTACGAGCAGTAAAATAAAGATCAAACCGCAGTAGCGGTGAGGCGTTCCATCGGAACGTGGAACAGATCGGAGAAATTCTGCGTGGTGGCCTGCGCCAGCGTCTCAATATCCACCCCTTTCAGCACCGCCATATAGTCGGCCACGTCTCGCGTCCACGCAGGCTGATTCTCTTTGCCGCGGTGCGGAACCGGCGCCAGGTAAGGCGAATCCGTCTCTACCAGCAGACGATCCAGCGGCACATAGCGCGCCGCCTCACGCAACGCTTCCGCGTTACGGAAGGTGACGATGCCGGAAAACGAGATATAAAATCCCATATCCAGCAGCTTGCCTGCGGTTTCCCGATCTTCGGTAAAGCAGTGCAGCACGCCGCCGCACTCTTCAACCCGCTCCTCCCGCAGAATAGCCAGCGTATCTTCCCGCGCGTCACGCGTATGCACGATAACCGGCTTGTTCAGCTCGCGTCCGATGCGGATATGTTCGCGAAAGGATGCCTGCTGACGCGCCATGGTTTCCCGCTGATAGTAGTAATCCAGCCCGGTTTCCCCTAACGCCACCACGCGCGCATCGGCAGCCAGCTGACGCAGCTCGGCAAAATCCCACTCTTCCTGCTGATTAAGCGGATGCACGCCGCAGGACCAGGCGATACTGGGCCGATCGCCCAGCAGCTGCGCCATTGCCCGGAAGCCCGGCAAAGTGGTGGCGACCGCCAGCATAAACCTGACGTCGCGCGCGGCGGCTTTCGCCAGCACATCGTCAACGTCTTTGTGCAGCGTCTCATAGTCCAGGCCATCAAGATGGCAGTGGGAATCAACTAAAAACATAACGACTCTCTTTGGTTATTGAACCGACGACGATGTCGCCGGTTTTAGCAACGTTTCCCAGTTCAGTAACTGTTCAGTCAGCAGCAGCTCGCGATTGACCGCCACGATGCGACTCAGGCGATCCCGGCACAGCAGCCACTGACGCAGGCTTTTATCCAGCGCCGCCGCCGGCAGGCGCTGCGCCAGCTGCCGCACCAGCTGAGGGCGATCGACATTGGTAATAAAGCGATCGCCGCTCTGCTGCCACTTCAGCGCGTCCGTCAGTAATGAAGCGAGCCAGCCGATACGCGCGACGACATTATCGTGATTCAGCTGCGGCAGCAGCGTCAGCACATCCTCGTCCAGCGCGCTGGAGAGCGTCTCGCACAGCGCCTGACGCTGCGCCCAGAGCTGTTGATCGAGCAGCGCCAGCGCCGCCGCCGGCGCGCCGCTGCTTAAGCGTAGCGCGGCCAGCATCGCCTCAGGCGCGCCGGCCTCCTGCTTCTGCAGCCAGGCCAGGCTTTGCCGCTCATCCGGCGGCGCCAGGTGCAGCCGCAGACAGCGGCTACGCAGCGTCGGCAGCAGCCGCGACGGCTCCGCGCTGCTGAGAAAGAACCAGCTGTTCTGCGGCGGCTCTTCCAGGGTTTTCAGCAGCGCATTCGCCGCCGCTTCGGTCAGCTGGCCGGCATCGGGCAGCCAGACCACCTTCGCGCCGCCCTGCTGCGCATGGTGATAGAGTTTTTCATTCACTTCACGCACTGCATCGATGCCCAGCGCGCTTTTGCCCTTCTCCGCCGCCAGCCGATGCCAGTCAGGGTGCGTTCCGGCGAGCATCAGCTGACAGCCGTGACAGCGGCCGCAGCTTTTCAGCCCGTCGCGCCGCTGACAGAGCAGCCAGCGGCTAATGGCCCAGATCAGCTCGCTATCGCCCATGCCCGGCAGCGCCTGCACCAGCAGCGCATGATGCGCGCGCCCGGCCTGATGCTGACCGATAACCTGGCGATACACCGGATTAAGCCATGGATACCAGTTCATTATTACTGCTCCGCCAGCCAGCTGTGCAGCGCCCGTTTAAGTGACAACGTCACCTCTGCCAGCGGCTGCGTCGCATCGATAATCTTAACGGTCGCGTCGTTCGCTGCCAGTTCAAGATAGCGCTGGCGGGTACGTTCAAAAAACGCCAGCGACTCCTGTTCAATACGATCGAGTTCGCCGCGCGCGCGCGCGCGCTGCAGGCCGATATCAGGCGTGACGTCCAGATAAAGCGTCAGATGAGGACGAAACGCGCCCAGCACGGTATCGCGCAGCGTCTGCATCAGCCGGGCGTCAATACCGCGTCCGCCGCCCTGATAGGCCTGTGAGGAGAGATCGTGGCGATCGCCCACCACCCACGCGCCACGCGCCAGCGCGGGCTGAATTATCGTTTCCACCAGCTGTACCCGCGCCGCATAGAGCATCAGCAGCTCCGCCTTATCGGTAATCTTTTCGCCTTCCAGCCCCTGCTTAATCAGCTGGCGCAGCTTCTCCGCCAGCGGCGTGCCGCCCGGCTCACGAGTAAAAACGATATCGGTAACGCCTCGCGCGCGCAGCACTTCCACCACGCAGTCGCGCGCGGTGGTTTTGCCTGCGCCCTCCAGGCCTTCAATCACAATAAATTTACCGCTCATTTTTTTCCTTCATCGTCATGCGCCAGGCTTTAACCGCCCGGTTATGGCTGGCAAGGTTGGTGGTAAACGTATGCCCGCCCTTGCCATCGGCAACAAAATAGAGATAGTTGCTTTTTATCGGCTGCGCTGCCGCCTCCAGCGAGGCCTTGCCCGGCAGAGCGATAGGCCCCGGCGGCAGCCCGTTAATGATATAGGTATTGTAAGGGCTGGGGGTTTCCAGATCCTTACGCGTCAGCGTGCCGTTGTAGTTCTCCCCCAGGCCATAGATCACCGTGGGATCGGTTTGCAGACGCATTCCGATGCGCAGACGGTTAATAAATACCGAAGCGATCCTGGTGCGTTCATCGCCGATCGCCGTTTCCTTCTCAATAATAGAGGCCATGGTGACCAGCTCTTGCGGCGAGCGGTAGGGCAAGTCAGGCTGGCGATGTTGCCAGATAGCGGCAACCTCAGACTTCATGCGCTGATGCGCGCGCTGTAGCAGCGCCACATCGCTGGTATTGGCGGTATAAAGCCAGGTATCGGGCCAGAGCCATCCTTCCAGGCTTTCACCCTCAGGCAGCTTTAGCGCCGCGGCGGCCGTCGCAGGCCTATCGTCTGCCAGCGTATGCTTCACCCAGGGCGACTTGCGCAGCTCGCGCAGCACATCCTGCAGGCGCGTACCTTCAGTAAAGCGCACCGGGAACTGCGCCTCTTTGCCGCTGGCCAGCAGGGCTAACAGCTGGCGCACGCTCATCCCCTTTTCCAGACGATAGGTGCCCGCCTTAAACTTCGCCAGCTCCGGCTTCAGCTTCAGCAGCGCGCCGAACCAGGGCGAAGGGGCGATAATGTGCTGGCTCTCCAGCCGGGCCTGCAGCGCCACCCGTCCGGTGCCGGCTGGCAGCGTAAAGAGAGTTTGCTGGTTAATCGTCAACGGCGCAGCGGCAAAGCGCAGCACCTGCCAGTAACAGCCGGCAGCGACGACGACGACGAGCAGCAGCAATGCCGCCGCCGCAATTTTTATTTTACCACTCATGATTGATCCATTTTTAACAATCCGGCGCCAGCAGCTGACAGAGCATGCGGGATTGATAGCGCCAGTTATCGATCTGACGTACCGGCAGCAGCGGCATCAGCGCGTTGGTGATAAATACCTCATCCGCCTCCGCCAGCACTTCCGGCTTTTCCCGCACCTCGTGACAAAAGTAGCCATGCCGCCGCGCCAGGCTGATAACATGCCGGCGCATAATTCCATTGACTCCCGCCCCGCTTAACGCCGGGGTAAACAGCTGTTTTTGCCGGCGCCAGAATAAATTAGCCGCACAGCATTCCACCAGCCTGCCCTCGATGTCAAGCACCAGCGCCTCCTCCGCCCCGCTCTGCTCCAGCTCCGCACGGATCAGTACCTGCTCCAGGCGGTTAAGGTGTTTGATGCCGGCCAGCAGCGGGTTAATGCCGAGGCGCACCGGGCTGGTCGCCAGACGCACGCCGTTTACGCGCAGCGCGGCATAGTGGCCCGGCGCGGGCGCCAGCATCATAATGCGCGTCGGCTGTCGGCAATCAACGCCGCTGTAGCCGCGCCCGCCCGCGCCGCGTGAAAGAATAACCTTTAGCACGCCCTCTGGCTGCGGCCAGCTTTGCGCGGCAGCCAGCATCTCCTGCTTCAGCAGTCGCCAGTCGAGGCCATTAATTTTGAGCACCGAGGTTGCCTCGCGCAGCCGCTGCAGGTGCGCCTCCAGCCAGTCGATTTTACCCTGGCGCAGGCGCGCGGTGGTAAAACAGCCGTCACCGTACTGCAAAGCGCGATCGCCGATGGCGATCTGCTGCTGCGGCTCTCCGTTAATCCAAAACATGCTTATACCCAGTGTGAACGCGATGACTGCCGGTTAAGCCCATTCCGCCAGCAAGCGACGAAAGCGCTATTGGCGGATGTAAAAAAGGCCCGCACAGCGGGCCTTTTAGCGGCAAAGGAACAGACCTAGACGCGCCGGAAAATCAGCGAGCCGTTGGTACCACCAAAGCCAAAGGAGTTACACAGCGTATACTCCAGATCTTTTACCTGACGCGCGGTATGCGGCACGAAATCGAGATCGCAGCCTTCATCCGGGTTATCGAGATTGATCGTTGGCGGAATGGCCCGATCGCGCAGCGCAAGGATAGAGTAGATAGACTCCACCGCCCCCGCAGCGCCCAACAGGTGACCGGTCATCGACTTGGTCGAACTGACCATCACGCTTGACGCCGCGGCGCCGAACACCGATTTCACCGCCTGCGCTTCAGCCTTGTCGCCCGCCGGCGTCGAGGTGCCGTGTGCATTGACGTAGCCGATCTTCTCTGGCGACAGCTGCGCATCTTTCAACGCGTTAAGCATCGCCTGAGCGGCGCCCGTGCCGTTTTCCGGCGGCGAAGTCATGTGATAGGCGTCGCTGCTCATGCCAAAGCCTACCAGCTCGGCATAGATTTTCGCGCCGCGTTTTTTGGCATGTTCGTACTCTTCAAGCACGACAATGCCCGCGCCGTCACCAAGCACGAAACCATCGCGATCTTTATCCCACGGGCGGCTTGCCGCCTGCGGGTTATCGTTACGCGTGGAGAGCGCGCGCGCCGCGCCGAAGCCGCCAATACCCAGCGGGGTACTACCTTTTTCCGCGCCGCCCGCCAGCATCACATCCGCATCGCCATAGGCGATGATACGCGCCGCCTGACCGATGTTATGAACGCCGGTAGTGCAAGCGGTAGAGATGGCAATGCTGGGGCCTTGCATCCCATACATGATAGTTAAATGGCCGGCTATCATGTTAACGATGGTAGAAGGCACAAAGAACGGACTGATTTTACGCGGCCCGCCCTGCACCAGCGAGGCATGATTATCTTCAATCAGCCCCAGCCCGCCAATGCCTGAACCAATCGCCGCACCGATACGGGGCGCGTTTTCTTCGGTAATAACCAGGCCGGAATCCTGCATGGCCTGTACGCCAGCGACAACTCCATATTGAATGAAGGCATCCATCTTACGCTGATCTTTGCGCGAGATGATTTCTTCACAATTAAAATCCTTTACTAAGCCAGCAAAACGCGTTGCGTAGGCACTAGTATCGAAATGGTCGATCAGGCTGATGCCACTCTGCCCGGCAAGGAGAGCACTCCAGGTTGACTCTACGGTATTGCCGACAGGAGACAACATGCCAAGACCGGTCACAACTACACGACGCTTAGACACGTTCATCCTCCAGGGAGGGAAAGATTGACACTATGTGAAGTGAACAAAAAACTCAGGCGGTCGAATGACCGCCTGATGGGTGTTCATTAGGCCTGATGGTTATTGATATAATCAATAGCAGCCTGAACAGTAGTAATCTTCTCAGCTTCTTCGTCCGGAATCTCAGTATCAAACTCTTCTTCCAGAGCCATTACCAGCTCAACGGTATCAAGAGAATCAGCGCCAAGATCTTCAACGAAAGATTTTTCGTTGGTGACTTCTTCCTGCTTAACGCCAAGCTGCTCGGAGATGATTTTCTTAACGCGTTCTTCGATAGTGCTCATACTATTAAATTTCCTATCAAAACTCGCTTTCGCGATGGTTTTCGTAGTGTATAAAAAGTTGGAAAAGATGCAACTCAATCCCGGCTGGTCCAACCACGATTTGACGTTATTTTGCGGCTATTGCCGCAATTAACGCAAATAGTTTTCGTAATTATCAGACCATGTACATTCCGCCATTGACATGCAGCGTTTCACCGGTGATGTACGCTGCTTCGTCAGAGGCTAAAAATGCGACGGCACTGGCGATTTCCTGCGCGCCGCCAAGACGGCCCGCCGGGACTTCCGCCAGAATGCCGGCGCGTTGCTCGTCGCTCAACGCGCGCGTCATGTCGGTTTCAATGAAACCCGGCGCCACAACGTTAACGGTAATGCCACGTGACGCAACTTCGCGCGCCAGTGATTTGCTAAAGCCGATTAAACCCGCTTTGGCAGCCGCGTAGTTCGCCTGACCCGCATTACCCATAGTGCCCACAACGGAGCCAATGGTAATAATACGGCCCGCGCGTTTTTTCATCATCGCACGCATTACCGCTTTAGACAGGCGGAACACGGAGGTCAGATTGGTATCCAGAATGGAATCCCACTCATCATCCTTCATGCGCATCAGAAGATTATCACGCGTAATGCCAGCATTATTGACTAAAATGTCCACCTCGCCAAATTCGGCGCGAATATTTTCAAGGACGCTTTCAATTGACGCCGGATCGGTAACGTTCAGCAGTAAGCCTTTACCCTGATTTCCCAGATAAGCGCCGATCGCATCTGCGCCGTTCTGGCTGGTAGCGGTACCGATAACTTTCGCGCCGCGCGCCGCCAGCGTTTCGGCGATGGCGCGTCCGATGCCGCGACTCGCGCCGGTCACCAGAGCAATTTTTCCTTCGAAACTCATCATTATCCTCGTTTATTGTTCAAGCGCCGCTGCCAGGCTGGCGGCATCGTTTACCGCCGAGGCTGTCAGAGTGTCGACAATACGCTTCGTCAGACCGGTAAGCACTTTACCCGGTCCAACTTCCAGCAGCGCGCTAACGCCCTGCGCCGCCATAAATTCTACGCTTTCTGTCCAGCGTACCGGGCTATAGAGCTGACGAACCAGCGCGCTGCGAATAGCTTCCGGTGAGGTTTCGCATTTTACATCAACATTGTTTACAACCGGTAAGGTTGGTGCGTTAAAAATAATATTTTCCAGCGCTACCGCCAGTTTTTCCGCCGCCGGCTTCATCAGCGCGCAGTGAGAGGGCACGCTGACCGGCAGCGGCAGCGCACGTTTTGCGCCCGCCGCTTTACAGGCGGCGCCCGCACGCTCTACGGCCTCTTTATGGCCGGCTATCACCACCTGACCCGGCGAATTAAAGTTGACCGGCGAAACCACCTGGCCCTGCGCCGCCTCTTCACACGCCCGCGCGATTGCCGCATCGTCAAGGCCGATAATCGCCTGCATGGCGCCGGTGCCCGCCGGAACGGCTTCCTGCATCAGCCTGCCGCGCAGCTCGACCAGTTTGATCGCATCGGCAAAGTTCATAACGCCCGCGCACACCAGTGCAGAATATTCGCCCAGGCTATGGCCCGCCATCATCGACGGCATCTGACCGCCCTGCTGCTGCCATAAACGATAGATGGCTACCGAGGCGGCCAGCAGCGCAGGCTGCGTCTGCCAGGTTTTATTCAGCTCTTCGGCCGGTCCCTGCTGGGTCAGCTGCCACAGATCGTAACCCAGCGCATCGGAAGCCTCTTTAAAGGTGGCTTCAATAATCGGGTGATTTGCAGCCAGACCGGCCAGCATGCCAACGGTTTGCGAACCCTGGCCTGGGAAAACCATTGCAAATTGCGTCATCTTTTGTTCCTTCGATTAAAAACGAACCAGCGCCGAGCCCCAGGTGAAACCACCGCCAAAGGCTTCCAGCAGTACCAGCTGACCGGGCTTAATCCGCCCGTCGCGCACCGCCTCGTCCAGCGCCGCCGGTACGGAAGCGGCAGAGGTATTGCCGTGACGATCCAGCGTCACCACCACCTTATCCATGCCCATACCCAGTTTTTTCGCCGTGGCGCTGATAATACGCAGGTTGGCCTGATGCGGAACCAGCCAGTCGATTTGCGTGCGCTCAAGGTTATTGGCCGCCAGCGTCTCATCAACGATATGCGCCAGTTCGGTAACCGCCACCTTGAACACTTCATTGCCGGACATAGTAAGATAAGCCGGCCGATCCTGCGTCGCGCGATCCTGATAGGGCAGCGTCAGCAGCTGGCCATAGCGGCCATCGGCGTGCAGATGGGTAGAGATGATGCCCGGCTCTTCGCTGGCGGAAAGCACCGCGGCGCCGGCGCCGTCGCCAAACAGAATAAGGGTGCCGCGATCGTCTGGATCGAGGGTGCGGGCCAGCACGTCGGCGCCCACCACCAGCGCATGTTTCACCGCGCCGTTTTTGATGTATTGATCGGCCACGCTCAGGGCGTAGGTGAAGCCTGCGCAGGCTGCCGCCAGGTCAAACGCCGCGCAGTCTTTGATTTCCAGCATATTCTGGATCATGCAGGCTGAGCTGGGGAACGCATGGCTGCCTGAGGTAGTGGCGACAATAATCAGCCCGATATCATTTTTGTCGACGCCCGCCATTTCCAGCGCGCGCCCGGCGGCGGCGAAGCCCATGGTCGCCACGGTTTCATCCGGGGCGGCGATACGACGTTCGCGAATGCCGGTACGGGTAACAATCCACTCATCGGTAGTTTCTACCATTTTTTCCAGATCGGCGTTGGTCCGTACCTGAGCGGGCAGATAACTGCCCGTACCGATTATTTTGCTATACATGTCCGCTCAATCACTCCTGGCTAATACAGCCTCAAGGCGCGCGGCAATCCGCTCCGGGACTTGCCGCCGCACCGCCTGCTCTGCCTGTTCGATTGCTGCGGCAAACGCGCGTTGATTCGCCGCGCCGTGGCTTTTAATCACCGTGCCGCGCAATCCTAACAGACAGGCGCCATTGTACTGGTCGGGATTGAGATGGCCGAAGCGTTGCGCCAGACGACGCTTAATCCAGCGCTCCAGCAGCTTCATCCACCACGCCCGCTTTTTCCCTTCGCCTGAAGATTTCAGTAGCGACAGGAACATCCTTACCACGCCTTCCAGGGTCTTCAGCGTGACGTTGCCGACGAAACCATCGCAAACCAGCACGTCAGCCTTGCCGGTCAGCAGATCGTTGCCCTCAAGGTAGCCGATATAATTGATCTGCGGCGATGCCCTGAGCTGCTCCGCCGCTTCACGGATCGACTGCAGCCCTTTGGTCTCTTCGTGGCCAATATTCAGCAGCGCCACGCGCGGTTGCCCGATAGCCAACACCTCCTCGGCCATCACCGCTCCCATAATGGCAAACTGCACCAGCATGGCGCTGTCGGATTCGACGTTGGCGCCTAAATCAAGCACCACCGTATTGCCGCGCTGCTGATGCGGCAGCACGGTCATTAACGCCGGGCGTTCAATGCCGTCCAGCGGTTTTAACAATAATTTCGCCAGCCCCATCAACGCTCCGGTATTTCCGGCGCTGACGCAGGCCTGGGCCTTGCCTTCTTTCACCATCTCCAGCGCGACGCGCATCGAACTACCGCGGCTGTGGCGGATAGCCTGAGAGGGTTTGGCATCACTGGCGATAACCGATTCGGCAGGGATAACCTGCAGACGCCCCTTTACAGCGGAATCAGCTTTAGCGAGTAATGGCGTGATAGCGGCGGGATCGCCGACCAGAAGAAGCTGAAGTTGCGAGTGTAAGGCCAGTGCCTGCAAAGCTGCAGGCACTGTCACGCAGGGACCGAAATCCCCGCCCATAGCATCAATGGCCAGGGTCAAACGTGTCAAAGTAGCGCCTTGCGTTGCCGCAAGAATTACTTAACGATGACCTTGCGACCGCGGTAGTAGCCATCCGCAGTGATGTGGTGACGCAGATGCGTTTCGCCAGAAACTTTATCTACGGACAGAGTGGAAGTGGTCAGCGCATCGTGAGAACGACGCATGCCACGTTTGGAACGGGTTGGTTTATTCTGTTGTACGGCCATGGACCTTACTCCTATTACTTACGCTTTAAACTGGCTAATACGGCGAATGGGTTTGGTTTTTCCGCCTCTTCAGGCAGTTTGCCAAAGACCATGTCCGCGTCGGACACTTCACAGTGTTCAGAATCATGCACCGGAACTACAGGCAGGGCGAGGATAATTTCATCCTCCACCAGCGCCAGCAGATCGATTTCACCGAAATCGTTGACGTCGACCGGCTCGTAGGCCTCCGGTAACGCTTCCGCCTGCGCATCATCTGCAACAGGGCTGAAGCAATATGTTACGTGAACCTGATGTGCAAATGGCTTGTTGCAGCGCTGGCAATTCAACGTGACGCTAACGTCCGCCGTGCCTTTCAAAACGGCTAAACGCTGGTTATCAACGGCAAACGACATAACGCATTGCACATCACTGTCCACACTGGCTACAGAATCGGCTACGCGCTCCACCTGTTCAGGTGTGTAGACGCCCGCATAATCAAGGCGCTTTTGCGCGGCGCGAACCGCATCGATAGTCAGGGGTAATTTTACCTTTTGCATAGGGCGCGCATATTAACTTTGTAACGACAGAGAGTCAAAGAAAAAGGCCGTTAAACAGCATCTTTCACCTGATATTCGCATCCAGTGCGGCGCACAGTTTAAAATGTCTGCTTCCGATCCGCTATATTTTAACTGAAAATTTATGCCACAGCTTATTTTAGCTTCGACTTCATTATTTCGTCAGGCGCTGCTTAATAAATTAGGCCTGCCTTTTATTAGCATTGCGCCGGAGGTGGATGAAACGCCTTACGCAGGCGAAACGGCGCCGCAGCTGGTTGAGCGGCTGGCGCGCGCCAAGGCGCAGGCGCTGGGCGAGCGCTATCCGAACAGCTGGATTATCGGTTCCGATCAGGTATGCGTGCTGGAGGGGAAAATAACCGGTAAGCCGCACACCGAGGAAAACGCCCGCGCTCAGCTGCGCGCCGCCAGCGGTAAAACCATCACCTTTTATACCGGCCTGGCGCTCTGTTGCGCGGCGCAGAAGCGCGCCTTATCGCTGGTGGAGCCTTTCAACGTCGGTTTTCGTAAGTTAAGCGCAGCGGAAATCAGCGCCTACGTTGCTTTAGAGCAGCCGCTGCAGTGCGCAGGCAGCTTTAAAAGCGAAGGCCTGGGGATTACGCTCTTTACGCACCTGGAGGGGCGCGATCCTAATACGCTGGTAGGACTGCCGCTGATCGCTCTTGGCGAGCTGCTGCGTGAGGTGGGCATCAATCCTTTAACGGCGGCGCGAAACTAAACCCGCAAGCCCCAAAAGCGTGCGCCCCACTTTGGTGAGGCGCCTGACGGGATTATTTCTGCTGGCGCAGGACGGCCAGGCAGCGTTTAAGCTCATCATCCAGCGGCGCTTCCAGACGCATTCTGTCGCCGCTGTGCGGATGGGTGAAGGCCAGAGCCGCCGCGTGCAGGAACAGGCGACGCAGGCCGGTAGCGGCAAGCTGCCGGTCAAATTCGCGTTCGCCGTAGCGATCGTCAAAGGCGATGGGATGTCCGGCGTGCAGCGTATGGACGCGAATCTGATGGGTGCGCCCGGTTACCGGACTGGCCTTCACCAGCGTCGCCTGCGCATAGCGCTCTTCCACCTTAAAGCGCGTTTCAGAGGGCTTGCCTTCGCTGCTGACGCGTACCACGCGCTCGCCGCTCTGGAGGATATTTTTCAGCAGCGGCGCCTGCACCGATTTCAGATGCGACGGCCACTGCCCGCGCACCAGCGCCAGGTAATCCTTCTGCATTCCCTTCTCGCGCAGCTGCTCATGCAGCGAGCGCAGCGCGGAGCGTTTTTTCGCCACCAGCAAAATGCCGGAGGTATCGCGATCGAGACGATGCACCAGTTCAAGGAAGCGCGCTTCCGGGCGCAGCGCCCGCAGCCCTTCAATTACGCCAAAGCTCAATCCGCTGCCGCCGTGTACGGCGGTGCCGGAAGGCTTGTTCAGCACCAGAATATAGTCATCCTCATACAGGATGGCGTCCGTCAGGCTGGCGACGCGCTCAAGCTTCGGCGAAATCGCCTCTTCTTCACGCTCCGCCACGCGCACCGGCGGAATGCGCACTTCGTCGCCGGCGGCCAGCTTGTACTCAGGTTTAATGCGTTTTTTGTTCACTCGCACTTCACCCTTACGCAAAATGCGATAAATCATGCTTTTCGGCACGCCTTTAAGCTGCGTGCGAAGAAAATTATCGATGCGCTGCCCCGCTTCATCGGCGGAGATGGCGACAATTCGTACTGCTGGCGTGTTCATATTCATGGGTGGCGATTCTAATGAGTGGCAGATAATAGCGCCACCTCTTTTTCTGTGCTTAACTGACAGCGTATCGCTAATTTCAGCGTCTGTTTTATACTTTTAAACCGGGCTGGTGAAAAAGCCTGCAAAATGAAGGCCTAAAACAGCAAGAAAGTTTATCAGTAATGAAAAGTCACCTTGCTATAACAAGGTTAGCAATGGAATAATGGCGCGGTTTCCTGGCGGCTCACCAACAGGAAATCATAATTAGCGAATTAAGAAATTTTGCCGGATAGCACATACACGCAGCAATGGCGTAAGACGTATTGTGGCATCAGGCATTTAGCGGGCTGCGGGTTGCAGCCTGGACGATAAGACGGGATTGACTCTCTCTGGTAAATTCAGTGGCGGTTCCCTCATCCGAGCGCTGTTTTTCCTCATAAAAACAGGCTGCCGAGATTTTTGCGCCCCTTGAGCGACCGACAACCGTGAGGTTGACGCTGACGCGATAAGACACGGGGCCGTCGGTTATTCTTCGTCCAGTGTTACTTAGCCCGTAGCTTAGTCACTCACGTAAGAATAACGAGTACGTTACGATGAAGAGAATGTTAATAAACGCAACTCAACAGGAGGAGTTGCGTGTTGCGCTTGTGGATGGACAGCGTCTGTACGATCTGGATATCGAAAGCCCCGGACACGAGCAGAAAAAGGCCAACATCTATAAAGGAAAGATCACCCGCATAGAACCCAGCCTGGAAGCGGCTTTTGTTGATTACGGCGCCGAACGACACGGTTTCCTTCCGTTAAAAGAAATTTCCCGCGAGTATTTCCCCGCCAGCTACAGCGCGCACGGCCGTCCCAACATTAAAGATGTTCTGCGCGAAGGCCAGGAAGTTATTGTTCAGATCGATAAAGAAGAGCGCGGCAACAAAGGCGCGGCCCTGACCACCTTTATCAGCCTGGCCGGCAGCTATCTGGTGCTGATGCCGAACAACCCGCGCGCTGGCGGTATCTCCCGCCGTATCGAAGGCGACGATCGCACCGAGCTGAAAGAGGCGCTCTCCTCGCTTGAGCTGCCGGAAGGCATGGGCTTAATCGTACGTACCGCTGGCGTCGGTAAATCCGCCGAGGCGCTGCAGTGGGATCTCAGCTTCCGCCTGAAGCACTGGGAGGCGATTAAAAAAGCGGCGGAAAACCGCCCCGCGCCCTTCCTGATCCATCAGGAAAGTAACGTGATCGTACGCGCCTTCCGCGACTATCTGCGCCCCGATATCGGCGAAATCCTGATTGATAACCCTAAAGTGCTGGAGCTGGCGCGTCAGCATATCGCCGCGCTGGGCCGTCCCGACTTCAGCAGCAAAATTAAGCTCTACACCGGCGAGATCCCGCTGTTCAGCCATTATCAGATCGAATCGCAGATCGAATCCGCCTTCCAGCGCGAAGTGCGCCTGCCGTCCGGCGGCTCCATTGTTATCGACTCTACCGAGGCCCTGACCGCTATCGATATCAACTCGGCGCGCGCCACGCGCGGCGGCGATATCGAAGAGACGGCGTTTAACACCAACCTCGAAGCGGCCGATGAGATTGCGCGCCAGCTGCGCCTGCGCGATCTCGGCGGCCTGATCGTTATCGACTTTATCGATATGACGCCGGTACGTCACCAGCGCGCGGTAGAAAACCGCCTGCGCGAGGCGGTGCGTCAGGATCGCGCCCGTATTCAGATTAGCCATATTTCGCGCTTCGGCCTGCTGGAGATGTCGCGTCAGCGCCTCAGCCCGTCGCTGGGCGAATCCAGTCATCACGTCTGCCCGCGCTGTAGCGGCACCGGCACCGTACGCGATAACGAATCGCTGTCGCTCTCTATTCTGCGTTTGATTGAAGAAGAAGCGCTGAAAGAGAATACCAAAGAAGTCCATGCTATCGTGCCGGTGCCGATCGCCTCCTATCTGCTTAACGAAAAACGTGACGCCGTCAGCGCCATCGAAAAACGTCAGGGCGGCGTAAAAGCGATTATCGTACCGAACGATCAGATGGAAACCCCGCACTACTCGGTGCTGCGCGTACGCAGCGGCGAAGAGACGCAGACCCTGAGCTACCATCTGCCGAAACTGCACGAAGCGGAAATGGCGCTGCCGTCGGAAGATGAGCACGCCGAACGCCGTCGCCCTGAGCAGCCGGCCCTCGCCGCTTTTGTGATGCCGGATACGCCGCCGGCGCCGCAGGAAAGCCCTGCCGTCAGCGAGCCGAAAGCGAAAGCTCCGGCCCAGCAGCCGGTCGCCGCGCAAGCCGCCGCGCCTGCCGCCGCCGGCGGTATTATCGGGCGCCTGCTTGGCGGCCTGAAAAAACTGTTTGCCGGGGAATCCGCCGCGCCTGCCGCTGCGGAAAAACCGCAGGAAGCGAAGCAGAACGACGAAACAGCCACGCAGCAGCGTGAGCGTCGCAACGCCAACAATAACCGTCGCGGCAACAATAATCGTCGTGACCGCAACCGCGATCGTAACGCTGAAGCGGCAGCGCCGCAGCAGGCGCGCGAAACGCGCGAAGAGCCGCGTCGCAATAAGCGCCAGCAGCCGAACGCCGAAGTACGCGACGAGCGTCAAACCACTCTGACCGACGAAGCGCGCGCGCAGCGCGAAGAGCAGCAGCAACAGCGCCGCGAACAGCGCGCCGAACGCCAGCGTCGCCGTCAGGAAGAGCGTCGTCAACAGCAGGAAGCCGCGAAAGCCGCCGCTCAGCAGGAACAAGAGCAGCTGGCCGCCGCGCCGACGGAAAGCGAAGAGAGCGTAGCGGAAGAGCGCGTTCAGGTAATGCCGCGCCGTAAGCCGCGTCAGCTGGCGCAGAAAGTGCGTATCGAAAGCGCGGAAACCGCGCCGGCGGAAGAGATCGCGCCGGCTGTCGCACAGCCCGCCGCTGAGGATGCGAAAGCTGCCGCCGCGCCGGTTGAAGCGCCGCAGCCGACTGAGGCACAGGCAGACGAATCGGAAGAGCAGGAAAATCGCGATAGCGGCAATATGCCGCGCCGTTCACGCCGTTCTCCGCGTCATCTGCGCGTCAGCGGTCAGCGCCGCCGTCGCTACCGCGACGAACGCTATCCGTCACAGTCGCCGATGCCGCTCGCCTCTGGCGCCGCGTCGCCGGAAATGGCCTCCGGTAAAGTCTGGGTGCGTTATCCGGTCGCCCAGGCTAACCACCTCAATAACGAGGAGCTGAAAGAGGCGTCGGAACAGAGCCGCGAAGAGCACGTCGCCGTCGCGCTGCCGATTGCCGCCAGCGAAGCCGTTATCGAGCCGGCAGCGGAACAGGTAGTGCAGCAGGCTGAGCCGCAGCAGTTCAGTGCGCCGGTTACGCCAGTGGATACGCATGACGCTTCCGCCATCGAGGTGCCGGTTAATCAACAGCCTTCGGTCATTCCTGCCGCTGCAGAAGCCCGCGCAGAGCATGTCGCCGCGCAGGCTGAACCGGCTAAGGCGGTCGACGAAGATGTTGAAACCCAGCCGAAACCGGCCGCCGTTTCGCAGATTGTGGAGCCGCAGCCTGTAGCTGAAGCTGAGGCGCGCACCGCTGTACCAGAGGCGCAGCAGGCCGCAGAGATTGCTGTTCAAAGCGCCGCCGACGTTAGCGCCGAAACCGCCGCTCAGGTTGAGCAGGTACTGAACGCGCCGGCGATCGAACCGCAGGCGACGCTGCCGGTCAGCGAACCGCATGCGCCGGTTGCCGCTCGTGACGAAGCGCCTGCCGCAGTTGAGGTTGAACAACCGCAGCCTGCGCCGGTAGCAGAAGCAGCAAGCCGGCAGCCTGTCGCATCACAGGACGAGGCACGCGCTTCGGTGATGTCCGGCAAGCACCACGCCAGCGCGCCGATGACCAAAGCGCCGGCTCCGGCATGGCAGCCTGAAGCGCCGCGCCACAGCAGCTGGGAGCGCCCGCCGTTCCACTTTGAAGGCAAAGGCGCCGCCGGTGGACACAGCGCCACTCATCAGGCGACGGCTCCGGCTACCCGCCCCTGAGCCTCTCGCAGTACAGCATCAACCCCGGCCTGGCCGGGGTTTTTTATTGCCTGCTGAAAACCATTTCCTGTGGCTATCAACCGTCAGATCCCGCCTTATTGTCTTTAGATTGACCGCTTACAGCAGTCACAGAACGTTCTTTTCCGAAGGGCGGCGATCCTTACCGCGCAATCAATGCCGACGTCCAGCAGGGCTGGATTTTTACCGTTCCGGCTAACCTGCGCCGCATAGCGGGCAAAAAAAACCCGCCAGCGACGATAAGCCATCGCGGCGGGTAAAACTGAACGCGCCCGGTTAAGCACGTTCAAAAAAGAAAGAATTAACGGTTCATCTGAAACAATGACATCTGCGACATATCGCTGAAGGTCTTATAGGAAGCCTGCAGCGCCGACTGCTGCATCACATAGCTGGAGATGGCGCGGGCATAGTCGACATCTACCAGCGAACTCATTTTAGAGGCCTGTAGCGTGCTGCGATCTTCGCCCAGGCTATCGAGCTTATCCAGTTCATCCAGCTGGGTGCCCAGCTCGGAGCGCACCGCAAGAATGTTGTTCAGCGAATTGCTCAGGCCGCGCGTGGTTTTATCCAGCGCATCCTTTGAGGCGGCTTTCGCCGCGTCGTCGCCGTTCTGAATCGGCTGTTTCAGCGCATCGATCGCCGTATCCAGGGTGGTAAAAATATTCTTCTCGCTGATGCCGTTATTCGGCTCTTTTACCGCGTTGCCGGTCAGCGAGAGGAAAACCTGCTCGCCGGTATGGCTGGTGGTCATGGTGCGGCTGGTATCCACCTTCTGCGTAATAGCGTTAGCGCCGCCGTTATAAACCACGCTGCCGTTAGCATCTTCGGTAAAAGGCGCTCTGTCGCTCTGGTAGCCGGCGAAAATATAGCGCCCGTTGCCGTCGGTGCTGTTCGCCAGGTTCATCAGCTGGGCGCGCACGCCTTCCAGCTGCGTCGCATAGGAAGCGCGGTCATCGTCGGAAAGCGAGCCGTTGCCCGCCGCCACGATCAGCGATTGCGCGCTCTGTACGGTGGTGGTCACGTTCTGTAAAACGCTCTCTTCCAGCGAGACGCTCTGGTTGGCGAAAGTGCGCGCCAGCTTGTACTGGCTGTTTTCCGCCTGCGCCTGAGAGAGCACCACCGCCTGCGCCGCCGCCAGCGGATCGTCTGACGGATTAATGACCCGTTTGCCGGTGGAGAGCTGCTCGCCCGCCTTCAGCCAGCCCGACTGCGCGTTGGTAACGCCGCGCAGCTGCTGGTCATACATCATGCTGGTGCTGAGTCGCATGGTGATTATTCCTTTATCAGTTCAGTTAGCCACGAATGCCGATCAGGGCGTCAAAGATCGCCGACGCCGTCTGTAAAACCTGGGCGTTTGCCATGTAATACTGCTGGTAACGCTGCAGGTTGACATACTCTTCATCAAGGTTGACGCCGGAAACCGACTGCTGGCGCTCGGTAAGCTGTTTCACCACATTGCTTTGCGTGTCGCTGGTGGTTTTCAGCGTACTGGTTTTGTTACCGATATCGCTGACCAGGCTGGCATAAGCCTGCGCCAGGGTGGCATTGCCGTTCACCAGATCCTTGCTCTGCAAATCGAGCAGGCTCTGGGCGTTGCGGTTATCGCTTGCGCCATCCGGCGCCGAGGCGGCGGCAATCTGCGTTTCACTGCTAATCGCCACGCCCATATTAACGATGGCGTTGCTGACCGGCTTCACCACGAAACTGTCGTTGGCGGCAGGCGTGCCGGAGGGCGTCAGCTGCAGACCATCGAAATTGAGCCTGCCGTTGCCGTCCAGCGTCGCGCTGACGCTGGTATTGTCCGCCAGCCGTTTCACATTCCAGCTGTTGCCGTCCCAGGTCACTTTATAGTCGGTGGCCTGCGCTTTGCTGGCATCGCTCCAGCTGGCGGCCAGGGTAACGGCAGAGCCGTTTTTACCGTTGCCGACCACCGCCGGGCCGCCAACCGAGAAGAAATCGACGCCCGCCTTGCCTTCGCTGTCATAGCCCGCTTTATGCTGGGTATTGAAGCTGTCGGCAAAGTTGAGCGCCAGCTGGTTCAGCTTGTTGCGCGCCGCATCGAGATCTTCATTGCGGAACTTCAGCAGGCCGCCCAGCGAGCCATTGCTAATCAGGCTCTCCGGGATCTCGACGTTGCCGGCGGTTTTATCGACATAGCCGATAGTGGTGCGCGCCGGATCGCTGCTGGAGGCCATCGCTACCAGCTGATTACTGTCGGAGCCGTTGACCAGCGTCAGACCGTTGGACATTGAGACGATGTAGCTGCCGTCCTGCTTTGAGACATTCACGCCCACCAGATCGTTTAACTGGTTAACCAGCGCATCGCGCTGATCCAGCAGGCTGTTGGGATCGGCGCCCGCGCCCGCCGCCTGCAGCTTGCCGATCTGGGTATTCAGATTAGCGATCTGGCTGCTGTAGCTGTTGATCTGCTGAACGGAAGAGGCCAGGCTGCCGTTGACGCTGGCGTCCATATTGCGCAGATATTGATCGGTCACCTTAAACTGGTTAACCAGGCCTGCCGCTTTACCCAGCAGCGTCTGACGCGCGGAGGGATCGTCCGCGTTGCTTACCACGTTCTGCACGGTGGTGAAGAAGCCTGACAGCGTGCCCGACAGGCTATTGGATGCGCCGGACATCAGATCGTCAATATTGGAGATCTGGTTATACTGCGAGGTTATCCCGCTGTTAAGCGCGGAGGCGCTGCGCAGCTGGCCGGTAATAAACTCATCATATTCGCGATGGACGCCGCTGATAGTAACGCCATTGCCATAGTAGCTGCCGCCGCGCAGGGTGCTGGGCAGCGAGGCGATCTCCGCCGTCTGACGCGAATAGCCCGCCACGTTGTAATTGTTGATGTTATTACTGGTGGTATTCAGCGCAGCCTGCGCGGCGCTCAGTCCGCTCGTTGCGGAGTTAATTAAGCTGGACATGTCGGTTCCTTTTGCCCCGGTCACGCGCCGGGCGGCAGTCAACGAATCAGGCGCCAGAGGCGCGCTTACGCGCTCTCTGGCCTGCTGTGGTTATCGGCGTGCTTAAGTGAAACTTGAGTAAAAAATCAGAACAGATCGCCCATATCCTTGCCGTAGGCTTTAACGACTTTTTCACCGAGGTGTTTAAACTGCTGGATCATTCCCACCAGCTTTTTGGCGTATTTAGGATCGGTGGCGTAGCCCGCCGCCTGTAAGGCGTGCGCGCCCTCTTCCGCGCTTCTCGCACCCTTCACCGCCGCATAGCGGGGATTCTTGCTCAGCAGGCTGACGTAGTCGGTTAGCGCATCGAGGTAAGAGTCATAGACGCGAAACGCCGCCTTCACCTTTTTCGCCACGCCGTTTTCATATTCGGTGGTGGTGATTTCAGTGGTTTTGCCCTGCCAGCTGCCGGTGGCCTTGATGCCAAACAGGTTGTAGCTCGGCTTGCCCTCCGGCGTCAGGATCTGGCGTTGTCCCCAGCCCGACTCCAGCGCCGCCTGGGCGAGGATCAGCTGATGCGGAATGCCGCTCTGCGCGCTCGCCTGCTGCGCGGGCTGCATCAGTTGAGCGATAAAATCGCCGCTGTCGCCGCTGAGCGGCGCGCTTTCGGTAGGCTGCGGCAGTTTCGGCAGCGCGCGCTGCACCAGCTGCACCATTTGCGTCTGCATCTGCTCCCGCTGCTTCGGCGCCAGGGTATTGATAATCACCGCGCGATCGAGCGGCATCGGCACGCTGCCGGCGCGCTCGTCGGGCGCCTGGGCGGGCATCATCTGTTTGACGATGGTATCCGCCAGCCCCAGCCCTTTATTGCCTATCTCCTGCGCAATTTGCTGGTCATACATTGAGGTAAACATGCGCGACTGTTCGGTGCTTAACAGGCCATCCTGCGGCAGCGCCTGACGCATGCTTTTCAGCATCATCTGCACGAACATGCCTTCCACCTGTTTCGCCACCTGCAGCGCCTTGCCCTGCGGATCGCCGCCCGCCTGGCGTTTCAGGTCGTTGAGCGCCTGGCTGTCCCAGGCGGCGCCCGTTACCGATCGCGTCTCGTTCATCAGATGATTTCCAGTTTGGCGCGCAGGCAGCCGGCGCTCTGCATTGACTGAAGAATGGACATCAGATCCATCGGCGTCGCGCCGAGCGCGTTCAGCGCCCGCACCACGCTGTTCAGGTTGGCGCTGGCGTTGACGCGTTGCAGCGCGCCGCCCTCCTGACGCAGATCGATCTGGGTTTGCGGCGTCACCACCGTCTGTCCGCCCGCCAGCGGCGTGTTCGGCTGGCTGACGTTCTGCTGCTGGTTAACCGTGACCGACAGGTTGCCCTGCGCCACCGCACAGGAGCTGAGCGACACTTCACGGTTCATTACCACCGAGCCGGTACGTGAGTTGATAATCACTTTGGCATCCTGCACCGGCACCGCGACATCGATATTCTGGATATCGGCCAGCAGACGCACCTGCGAGCTGTTATTCATCGGCACGCGCACCTGAACGGTAAGGGCATCAAGCGGCATTGCCGAGCCGTAGCCGCGCCCGTTAATCGCATCGCTGATACGCTGCGCCATGCTGAAATCTTCCTCGTTCAGCTGCAGGTTCAGCGTGCCCTGGCTGCCGAAGTTACTCTGAATTTCGCGTTCGATAGTGGCGCCGCCGGTAATGCGTCCGCCGTTCAGCTGGTTAACCTGCACGCTGGAGCCGCCTGCCGACGCGCCCGCGCCGCCGACTAAAATATTGCCCTGCGCCAGCGCATAGACCTGGTTATCGACGCCCTTCAGCGGCGTCATCAGCAGCGTACCGCCGCGCAGGCTTTTGGCGTTGCCCAGCGAGGAAACCACTATGTCGATCTGCTGTCCCTGGCGGCCAAAGGCGGGCAGGTTGGCGGTCACCATCACCGCCGCTACATTTTTCAGCTGCATATTGGTGCCGGTCGGCACGGTAATGCCGAGCTGCGACAGCATGTTGTTCAACGACTGGGTGGTAAAAGGCGTCTGCGCCGTCTGGTCGCCGGTACCGTCGAGGCCCACTACCAGACCGTAGCCGATCAGCTGGTTATCGCGCACGCCCTGAACCGTGGTGAGATCGCGGATGCGGTCGGCGCTGGCAAAGGCGCTGACGCCTGACAGCAGCAGCGCGAGCGCGAAGTGAATAATGCGTGACTGTGACATAAAAGCCTCTTACATCGGTGAGATGTTCAGGAAGAAGCGCTGCAGCCAACCCATGTTCTGCGCTTCATTAATATAACCGTTGCCGACATACTCAATGCGGGCATCGGCCACCTGGGTTGACACCACGGTGTTGCTGCCGCTGATGGTGCGCGGGTTGACCACGCCAGAGAAGCGAATAAATTCGGTGCCCTGGTTAATCTCGATCTGTTTCTCACCGACCACGTTCAGGTTGCCGTTCGGCAGCACCTGATTAACGGTAACCGTAATGGTGCCGGTAAAGGTGTTGTTGGCGGAGGCGCCGCCTTTGCCGGCGAAATCATTTTTGCCGGAGGCATCCAGCGCGGTTTTATCGCCGCCGAGCAGCCCTTCCAGCGCGCGCGGTACGGCATTGAGGCCGATGCTGGCGCTGCCGTCGCGGCTGGCGTTGGCGGAAGAACTCTTGCTGGCGCTGACGTTTTCCTGCAATACGATAGTCAGGGTGTCGCCGATATTGCGCGGACGACGATCTTCAAACAGCGGTTGATAGCCGTAGTTCATCGGCATCACCCCCTGAAAAATAGAGCCGTTTACCACCGGCGGCATGGCTGGCATCGGCTGGGCCGTTGTCGGGCCATCGACCAGCGGTTTACGGGGGACCAGCGCGCAACCGTTAAGGGCGATCGCCAGCGCGACGATCGTCCAGTGTCGAGGCTTCAATAGGTACTGCTTCGCCATGACCTGTATACCTTTCATTATTTCACTCTGAGTTGGCGGAGCCTGCGCCCCGCCGCTGCGCTGGCGCGCGTTTACCCTTATACCTGCGTCAGTTTTTGCAGCATCTGATCGGAGGTGGTAATGGCTTTACTGTTGATCTCATAGGCGCGCTGCGTCTGGATCATGCTGACCAGCTCTTCCGCCACGTTAACGTTGGAGGTTTCCACATAGCCCTGATACAGCAGCCCCGCGCCGTTCAGGCCCGGCGTGCTGTCGGTAGGGGCGCCGGAAGCCTGGGTTTCGCGATAAAGGTTCTCGCCGACGCTCTCCAGCCCGGTATCGTTGATAAAGGTGCTCAGCGTTAGCTGTCCAACCTGTACCGGCTGCGTCTGGCCCTGCTGAGTGACGCTAACCACCCCGTCGCGCCCGACAGAGATGTTCAGGGCGTTGGCGGGAATGGTGATGCCCGGCTGTACCGGAAAACCGGCGTTGGTAACCAGCTGACCGTTCTGGTCTACCTGGAAAGAGCCGTCGCGGGTATAGGCCAGGGTGCCGTCCGGCATCTGCACCTGGAAAAAGCCCTGGCCGTTAATCGCCACATCTTTCGAGTTGTCGGTTTTCGACAGGTTGCCCTGGGTATGCAGACGTTCGGTCGCTACCGGACGCACGCCGGTACCGATCTGTAAACCGGACGGCAGCGTGGTCTGCTCGGAAGACTGCGCGCCCGGCTGGCGCATGGTTTGATACATCAGATCTTCAAACACCGCGCGCGAACGCTTAAAGCCGTTGGTACTGACGTTAGCCAGGTTGTTGGCGATGACGTCCATATTAGTTTGCTGGGCGTCAAGGCCGGTTTTGGCGATCCATAAGGAGCTGATCATGCTGTTTTCCTCTCGCCTTAGCTGCTCATATTGAGCAATTGATTGGCGCGTTGTTCGTTTTCATCGACGCTGGAGATCACTTTCATCTGCATCTCGAAGCGGCGGGCGTTGGCGATCATATCGACCATGGTTTCTACCGGCTTAACGTTGCTGCCCTCCAGCACGCCGGGCATCACCTGCACCGTCGGGTCGTTTTGCAGCACCGCGCCTAAGCGCGCCTGCGCCGCCGGCGTCAGACGGAACATGCCGTCATCGCCGCGCGTCACTTCCTGCCCGGTCGCCTTCACCAGTTTCAGGCGCCCCAGCTGCACCGTGGCGTTGGGCGCGTCGCCCGGATTCAGCGCGGTCAGCGTGCCGTCAGAGGCGATAGTGATCTCCGCCCCCTGCGGCACGGCAATCGGCCCGCCGTCGCCCATGACCGGATTGCCCTGAATAGTCAGCTGTCCGGTGGGGCTGATCTGCATGTTGCCGTTGCGGGTGTAGGCCTCGCTGCCGTCAGCGGTCTGCACCGCCAGCCAGCCATCCTGCTGCACCGCCACGTCAAGCGGGCGCTGGGTATAATCAAGCGCCCCCTGCGACATATCGGCGCCGGGCGTCGAGGCGGTCACCAGCGTGCGCGTCGGCAGCGAAAGCCCCTCTACCGGCACCGCGCGCAGCGCATTAAGCTGGGCGCGAAAGCCCGGCGTGGAAGCATTAGCCAGGTTGTTGGCCGTTACCGCCTGCATATTGAGCGTCTGGCTTGCCGCGCCCATGGCGGTGTAAATCGCGTGATCCATAGCGCTATCCCGTCAGGCGTATTAACGCAGGTTAACCAGCGTGTTGAGGATCTGATCCTGGGTTTTGATGGTCTGCGCGTTGGACTGATAGTTACGCTGCGCGACGATCATATTGACCAGCTCTTTGCTCAGATCGACGTTAGAAGATTCCAGCGCGCCGGCGGTGAGGGTGCCGAGGTTGCCGGTCCCGGCAAGGCCAACCAGCGGCTGGCCAGAGGAGGCGGTGGATGACCAGACGTTGTCGCCTTCCGATTTCAGCCCCTCGGCGTTGGCGAAGTTCGCCAGCACGATCTGGCCCAGCACCTGCGATTTCTCGTTGGAATAGTTGCCGACCACGGTGCCGTCGTTATTGATCTGATAGCTCACCAGGTCGCCCGGCTTGTAGCCATCCTGCGTCGGGTTGCCGAAGGTGTTGCTGCCGGTGTTCTGCTGCATGCTGTTAGTAAAATCGAGCGTAAAGGTCTGCGCGTTGGAGCCGTTCAGCGCGCCCATGGCGATGGTCTGGCTGGCGGCGCTGGTCATAATGCCGTCCGGGTTAAAGCTCATGGCGAACGGCGCGGTCGCGGTGCCGGTGCTGGAATCAAGCGGATGCACGCTCCAGCTGTTGTCCGCCGTCTTCACGAAGTAGAGATCGATGGTGTGGGCGTTGCCCAGCGAATCGAAGGTGGTCATGGAAGACTTGGCGTTATAGCTGGCGGGATCGGTAGCGGCGAAGCCGGCGTCGGATTTGGCGCTGTCTGAAGAGTTCAGGTTGGCGACCAGATTGCCTTTGCTGGTGGCGCTGGCGGTCATCTGGGTGGTCGGCACGCTGAGCGCAACCGGGTTGGCGCCGGTCTGCACGGTCGGCGGCGTACCCGCTACCGGATAGCCGGTCAGCTTCATGCCCTGCATGTTTACGATATTGCGGTTCTCGTCCAGCATAAACTGGCCGTTGCGGCTGTAGTAAACCGAACCGTTATCGTTCGCCATGCGGAAAAAGCCCTGCTGGCTGATCGCCACGTCCAGCCCGCGGCTGGTAGTGGTGGTGGTGCCGTCGTTAAAGTCCTGGATTACGCCTGCGACTTTTACCCCCATGCCCACTTTTGAACCGGCGAACATATCGGCGAAGGAGACGGTGCTTGATTTAAAGCCCGCCGTCGCCGAGTTGGAGATGTTGTTGCCGATAACGTCGAGATTGCTGGAAGCCGCGTTTAAGCCGCTGACCGCTTGTGAAAAGCCCATGTGTCACTCCTGAATAAATTGGTGTCGTTTTTAGAGAATCTGACGAATTTTATCGAGCGTGGTGTTGCCCATCGTCCCAAGGTCAAGAATTGCCCCGCTGGAATCGGTGGTAACACCGTTCACTAAGGCGTAGTTCAGTGGCTGCGCCACCAGCTGTTCTGTCCCGTCGCTGGCGGCGATCGAGACGTTATATTTGCCGTCCGGGGCGGTGGTGCCGTCGCTCAGGACGCCATCCCATGAGAAACTATGAACGCCGGCGGTCAGGCCGCCCAGATCGAGGGTGCGCACCACTTTGCCGCTGCCGTCGGTAATAGTGGCGGTGGTGCTGGTGGAAGCGCGCGTCAGATCGACGCCGAACGGCGTGGTCTGCCCCTTGCCCGCCAGGATCTGCGTACCGGGCACCATTACGCCGTGGCCGATCAGGGTGGACGCCTGCATCGACTGATTGCTGTTGATCTGACCGGATATCGAGCCCAGCGTAGTGTTCAGCTTCTCAATACCGCTGACGGTATTGATCTGCGCCAGCTGCGTGGTCAGCTCGTTGTTCTCCATCGGATTGGTGGGATCCTGGTTTTTCAACTGCGTTACCAGCAGGGTCAAAAAGTTACTTTGCAGATCGGATGCGCTGCTGCTGGCTGAGGCGCCCGTACTGTTGGTTAATACGCTGGGATTGATCTTTTCATTAACGCCAACGGCTATGCCCATGATTGTTCTCCGTTATTGGCCCATAGTCAGGGTTTTCATCATCATTGACTTGACGGTGTTCAGCACCTCGACGTTCGCCTGATAGCTGCGCGACGCCGCCATACTGTTGACCGTCTCGCTGACCACGTCGACGTTGGGCATCCTGACGTAGCCTTTAGCGTCCGCCAGCGGGTTGCCGGGATCGAACACCAGCTTCGCCGGGCTTTGATCCTCCACTACCTGCGCCACGCGCACGCCGCCGGTCGCCTGGCCGGGCGCGGCATCCACCTGGAATACCACCTGTTTCGCTACGTAAGGCTGACCGTCTGGCCCGGTCACGCTGTCGGCGTTCGCCAGGTTGCTGGCGGCCACGTTTAATCGCTGAGACTGTGCCGTCATCGCCGAACCGGCGATATCAAAAATATTAAGCAGTGCCATCGGTTATTGTCCCTGCAGCACGGTCATCATGCCTTTTATCTGGCTGCTGATGAGCGTGAGGTCGGTTTGATATTTCAGGCTGTTATCCGCGAACTGCGTGCGCTCGCGATCCATATCCACCGTGTTGCCATCCATCGACGGCTGATCGGGAATGCGGTAAAGCAGATCCAGCGCTGGCGGCGTGGCGGTTTGCGCAGGAATATGGCGTGCCGACGTCACCGCAAGCTCCAGGCCGGTACCCTGCGCACGCCCCTTCTCCAGCGCGCGGTTAAGCTCGCTGGCGAAATCGATATCCCGCGCCTGATAGCCCGGCGTATCGGCGTTAGCGATGTTGGATGCCAGGATCTCCTGACGCTGAGCCCGCAGATTCAGCGCCTCGGTGCCGAACTGCAACGCTGCATCCAGTTTGTCGAGCATGCTCCCTCCGGAAATGAAAATTTTGAGCTGTCAGCTTAATCGGGCGCGTGCAAAGCTATCGCCGGAATAGCGCTAAAAAGCGGCGCTATTTTTTGCCTTGAATATGGCGCCAGGCGGGTAGAATCTGCGGCAGATAAAAGTATGGGGTAAACCGATGCGGACAATAAAAGGATGGCTGGCGGCGACGCTGCTGCTGCTGGCGCTGCCGGTGTGGGCAGAAGATCTCAGCGCGCAGCTGAACCAGTTTTTTAAAGCCCGCGATCCGCTGCATGCGGCAGGCATCAATGTCGTGGTGCGCACGCCGCAGGCGCAGTGGCCCGCCTGCGCCGCGCCGCAGTTCAGCCTGCCGGGCAACAGCCGTCTGTGGGGATTGATCAGCGTGGCGGCCAGCTGCGAGCGCGATCGTCGCTATTTACAGGTGGAGGTGCAGGTCAGCGGCGATTACGTGGTGGTTAACCGCCCAATTGCACGCGGCAGCGCGCTGAGCGCCGCCGACCTCGGCATCAAACAGGGGCGGCTCGATACCCTGCCCGCCCGCGCGGTGCTCGATGCGCAGCAGATTGTCGCGGCGGTCAGCGTGCGCGACCTGCTGCCGGATCAGCCGCTGACGCTGTCGATGGTGCGCCAGCCGTGGCGGGTCAAGGCGGGCCAGCAGGTTATGGTTATCGCCCAGGGCGACGGTTTTAACGCCAGCGGCGAAGGACGGGCGCTGAATAACGCCACGGCGACGCAGCGGGTCAGAGTGAGAATGGGCAACGGGCAAATCGTCAGCGGCAGCGTAGATGCGGATGGGAATATTCTGATATCGCTATAAAGCGCTAAAGATAGATGTTGTTCTGCCGATAGTGGGATCAACAGACATTGTACTCTTTGCCCATCAGGCAGCCTCAGCGCCTGAACCCACAGGAGCCAGACCATGAGCATCGACAAAACCAAAGCTATGCAGCCCGTCAGCACCGTTCAGCCGCGCGAAAGCAGCGAGGGCGGCAGCGCGAAAGCGCGTCAGGCCAGCGACACTGCCGCGCCGGCCAGAGCGGCCCAGGTCAGCCTGAGCGGCGCCCAGTCCCAGCTGATGAAGCCAGGCAGCCAGGATATCAACAGCGCGCGCGTCGAGCAGCTGAAGGCCGCCATCCGCAACGGCGAGCTGAAAATGGATACCGGTAAAATCGCTGACGCCCTGATTCAGGAAGCGAAATCGTACTTGCAGGATAAATAATCGCGATGAATAGCCTGATTACCGCGCTGGATAAAATGCAGGACGTTCTCAGCTCGCTGAGTAATATCATTAAAGAAGAACATGAGCAGCTTGCGGCCGGCCTGATTAACAGCAGCCTGCTGCAGCGTATTACTGAAGACAAAAGTTCGCTGTTGACCACGCTGAACTATCTTGACGGGATGCGGCGGGAATCGGAAACAGAGCATCGCCTGCAGGCGCCCTACCGCAGCCAGCCGGAGCTGGCGCGGCGCTGGCAGGGAATTGAGCAGCGCTCGCGCGAACTGCGCGATCGCAACAGTCATAACGGCATGCTGCTGAATCAGCAGATGGCGCTGAACAGCGAAGCGCTGGCGCTGTTGAAGCCGCATCAAACTCAGGCCTTTTACGGCCCCGACGGTCAGGCTGCCTCAGCCGGCTTCGGCTCGCGCCGCGTCTGACCGGTTTCGCCGCCGAATCGCTTCCGGCGGCGAGCCGATCAGGCAACCGAGCGGCGGGCGAAATCACGCGGACGAAAGCCCAGCAGCGCCAGTACCAGAAAATAGGCGCCGCCGCCGGCCGCGCAGACCGCCGTCAGCTTAACCAGACGATACGGCATCGCGCCGCTATCCCAGGCGGGCATCACCATCAGCAGCCCCACCAGCACCGCCGCCATTACCAGCACCGCCGCCGCCAGGCGCAGCAGGAAGCCGCACCAGCCCGGCTGCGGCTGGAAAATTTGCTTCTTACGCAGCTGCCAGTAAAGCAGCGCGCCGTTGAGACAGGCGGCCAGCCCGATGGAAAGCGACAGCCCGGCGTGCTTCAGCGGCCCGATAAAGGCCAGGTTCATCAGCTGGGTCATAATCAGCGTCACGATAGCGATTTTTACCGGCGTTTTGATGTCCTGACGCGAATAGAAGCCCGGCGCCAGCACCTTCACCACGATTAATCCCATCAGCCCCACCGAATAGGCGATCAGCGCACGCTGCGTCATTGCCGCATCAAAGGCGGTAAACTTGCCGTACTGAAACAGCGCCACGGTCAGCGGGCCGGAAAGAATGCCCAGCGCCACCGCGCTCGGCAGCGCCAGCAGAAAGCAGAGGCGCAGCCCCCAGTCCATCAGGCGCGAATACTCATCCTGGTTGCCGCTGGCGAAGCTGCGCGACAGCGACGGCAGCAGGATGGTGCCCAGCGCCACGCCGAGCACGCCGGAAGGAAACTCCATCAGACGATCGGCGTAGTACATCCAGGAGACCGAGCCGGAGACGAGAAACGAGGCGAAAATGGTATTAATAATCAGCGAGATCTGACTGACGGAGACGCCGAGGATCGCCGGCCCCATCTGCCGCAGCACGCGCCAGACGCCCGCGTCGCGCAGATTCAGGCGCGGCAGTACCAGCATGCCGATTTTTTTCAGGTGCGGCAGCTGATAGCCCAGCTGTAACACGCCGCCCACCACTACCGCCCACGCCAGCGCCAGCACCGGCGGATGGAAGTGCGGCGCGCCGAACAGCGCGAAGCCGATCATGCTGATATTCAGCAGCGTCGGCGCAAAAGCGGGCACCGAAAAGCGGTTCCAGGTGTTGAGGATCGCGCCCGCCAGCGACGCCAGCGAAATCAACAGGATATAGGGAAAGGTGATGCGCAGCAGATTACTGGTCAGGACAAACTTATCTGCGGTATCGGCGAAGCCCGGCGCGGTAATCATAATCACCCAGGGCGCGGCGATCATGCCGATAAAGGTCACCAGCGCCAATGCCAGCGTCAGCAGGCCCGATACATAGGCGACGAATACCCGCGTCGCCTCTTCGCCCTGCTTGCTTTTATACTCCGCCAGAATAGGCACGAACGCCTGAGAAAAGGCGCCCTCGGCGAAAATACGACGCAGCAGGTTGGGAAGTTTAAAGGCGACGAAAAAGGCGTCGGTGGCCATCCCGGCGCCGAACACCCTCGCCACAATCGCGTCGCGCGCAAAGCCGAGCACGCGGGAAAACAGCGTCATGGAGCTGACCGCCGCCAGGGATTTCAACAAGTTCATGGTTAACTGCGCATCCTGAAAATTCCGGTTAACAGACAATAGCGGATCGGCAGCGGGCCGATCCGGCGGTTAGTCTACCGATACGCAGCGAAATAACCACAATGGATTGTTACAGCAGGTTATTCCCGATCGAGATCGCGCCAGATTTTCTCCACGATGCACTGCGCCCTGAGCGCCTGCTCGCCGCTGGTTTCCGGCATTGTCTGATTTTGTACGCAGGCGATAAAATGACGCGCCGCGCCGTCAAAACCGCGCTGTACCAGCGTGGTTTGCCAGGCGGGCGGCGGTTCAATGGTACATCGCCCTGCCGCTTCATGACGCCAGTCGCGCATCTCATCCAGCTGCCAGACGCCGCCGTCGGCAATCGCCGCAACGGATTCGCGCTGCGTGCCGGCGCGTCGGTGCATTGCGGTGGTGACCTGAGTAGCGCCGACGCTGAAATGATGCTCGCCGTAGAGCATTTCTCCGGCCTCGGTGGTTTGAATATAACCGTGCTGCACTTTAACCGGCCCTTCGGCCAGCCACAGCGCGGTATCCACCACGTGCAGATAATCATCCAGCAGGGTAAAGCGCAGGTCGTGCGGGCCAACGCTGTCGCTACGGTGCTTCTCCATGCGAACAGACGCCGGCTGGTGCAGCGCCGCTTTTAGCTGCTGATAGCGCGGCGCGAAGCGGCGATTAAACGCCACCATCAGCTTGCGTCCGCGTTTATGCGCCAAATCAACCAGCGCCTCCGCTTCGCCGAGGGTTTCCGCCAGCGGCTTATCGACGCAGACATCCACGCCCAGCTCCAGCAGCGCGCGCACTACGCGATAGTGGCTGGCGGTGCTGCTGTGAACAAAAACCGCATCGCAGTCGGCGGCCAGCGCATCGAGCTGGCTATAGCAGCGCATACGATAGCTGTCGCACACCCGCTGCGCCTTGTGCTGGTCAGGCGAAAAGCCGCCCGTCAGCGTCCAGTCGTCGGCACGCGCCAGCACCGGCAGCCACGCCTTTTGTGCAATGCTGCCTAAACCCACCACCCCAATTTTTACTCTCATAGCGCCCTCTGTCGCGAAAAGCTGCCTCAGCTATCCGCGCCGCTCCGGCGTCCATTCACGCCAGGTCAACGCGGTCAGCACGTGATCCTGCCACTGACCATCAATCAGCAGATAGTCTTTGGCATAGCCCTCTTTTTCAAAGCCCAGCCGCGCCAGCAAATTGCCGCTGCGCTGATTATGCGGCATATAGTTCGCCATAATGCGATGCATGCGCTGCTGCCGCTGCATATAGCGAATCGCCGACTGCAACGCCTCGAACATGACTCCCTGCCCCTGCCACTTTTCGCCAAGCGAATAGCCCAGGTAACAGGCGTGAAACGAGCCGCGCAGCACGTTGCTGAAATTAGCGACGCCGCGTACTTCTTTTTCTTCGGGATCCATCACGATAAAATAGAAAGCGCTGCCCTGCTTATGCATATCGGTAATCATGCTGAGGCGCGCCTGCCAGCCGGAAGGATAGCAGTGGCTTTCATCGCGCACCGGTTCCCAGGGCTTGAGGAAAGCGCGATTTTCAGCATAATAATCAGCCAGCCGCCATGCATCGCGTTCATGAACAAGACGTACCACCAGACGATCGGTGGTCAGCCGCACCCTGGGCGCGGCGGAACGATAGCCAAACATCTTTTCTCCTGAAAGCCATGGCTGATAAACGAAATTGATTGATGCCCGCCGCTCAGCATCCGGACGCGGCGCGCTTACCTGACGCTGCCTCCCCTGGCTTCATCGCCGGTTCAGCATCGGGGACGCCAGGGATAATGGCGAGACAGCCCGCATTACTCCACTGAAATTACAGCACATTTTGTCAAAGATCGATAAAAAAATATCATTTTGCGTTTGCTGTTAAAACCAACAGGCAGCACGCAGAATAGAGTCTTCAAAAAACAGATTTGTTTACGGTTACTAAGGAATCAGCATGGCTGATATGGCGCGGGCCCGACGTCGCGGGCGGGTTTTTCTGCTGGTGGATAATATGCTGGTGGTGCTGGGATTTTTTGTCGTCTTCCCGCTGATCTCTATCCGCTTCGTTGACGATCTCGGCTGGGCGGCGATTGTGGTGGGCATTGCGCTGGGCCTGCGCCAGCTGGTGCAGCAGGGGCTGGGCGTGTTCGGCGGCGCGATTGCCGACCGCTTTGGCGCCAGACCGATGATCGTCAGCGGCATGCTGCTGCGCGCCGCCGGCTTCGCCGCCATGGCGATGGCGAGCGAACCCTGGATTCTCTGGCTCTCCTGTCTGCTTTCCGGCATCGGCGGCACGCTGTTCGATCCGCCGCGTACCGCGCTGGTAGTCAAGCTTATTCGCCCGCAGGCGCGCGGTCGCTTCTTCTCGCTGCTAATGATGCAGGACAGCGCCGGTGCGGTGCTGGGCGCGCTGATCGGCAGCTGGCTGCTGGCCTGGGATTTCCGCCTGGTCTGCTGGGCCGGCGCGCTGGTCTTTGTGCTGGCCGCGCTGTTTAACGCCCTGCTGCTGCCCGCCTGGCGTATCTCCAGCGTGCCGACTCCGCTGCGTGAAGGACTGGGACGCGTAATGAAGGATCGCCGCTTTTGCGCCTACGTGCTGACGCTGACCGGCTACTACGTGCTGGCGGTACAGGTGATGCTGATGCTGCCGATTATGGTTAACCAGATCGCCGGCAGCCCCAGCGCGGTAAAATGGATGTACGCCATTGAGGCCACGCTGTCGCTGACGCTGCTCTACCCTATCGCCCGCTGGAGCGAAAAACGCTTTCGCCTGCAGCATCGCCTGATGGCGGGCCTGCTGCTGATGACGCTCAGCCTGCTGCCCATCGGCCTGACCGGCTCGCTACAGCAGCTGTTTGTGCTGATCTGCCTGTTTTATATCGGCTCGATTATCGCCGAACCGGCGCGTGAAACGCTCAGCGCCGAGCTGGCCAGCCCGCGCGCGCGCGGCAGCTATCTCGGTTTCAGCCGGCTGGGGCTGGCGCTGGGCGGCGCGCTCGGCTATACCGGCGGCGGCTGGATGTTCGATACCGGGCGGAAGCTCGGCATGCCGGAACTGCCCTGGCTGATGCTCGGCAGCGTCGGCTTCGTCACCCTGCTGGCGCTGTGGTGGCAGTTTCAGCCGCGCAGCGCGGCTCCGGCGATGCTCAGCGGCGGCTAAGACTGCCGCCGCGGTTTGCCCTTCCCCTGAATCTCCACCATACTTTTTAAGACTATTCAAAAGATTGCCGCAGGTTAGCGCCATCGGCAATCGCCTTAAGGAGATGTGTGGTGAAACTTTATATCTACGATCATTGTCCCTACTGCGTTAAGGCCCGTATGATTTTCGGCCTGAAAAACCTGCCAATTGAGCTGGTGGTGATGCTTAATGACGATGAAGACACGCCGAAGCGCCTGATTGGACAGAAAATAGCGCCGATTCTGCAAAAGAAGGACGGTAGCTGCATGCCGGAAAGCATGGATATTGTGCGCTATGTGGATAAGCTGGATGGCGAACCGCTGCTGACCGGAAAAACTAATCCCGCCATCAGCGACTGGCTGCGCAACGTTAACGGCTACGTCAATAAACTGCTGCTGCCGCGCGTTGCAGAGGCCGCCTTCGCCGAATTCGCCACGCCGGAAGCGCGCGCCTGGTTTAAACAGAAAAAAGAAGCGAGCCTCGGCGACTTCAGCGAACTGAAGCAGCATGCAAACGGGCTGATAAAAAAAATCAGCAACGATCTGCAGGATCTCGATAAGCTGATCGTCAAGCCGAACGCGGTGAACGGCGAACTCTCCGACGATGATATACATCTGTTTCCCCTGCTGCGCTCGCTGACGCTGGTCGCGGGCGTTAACTATCCCAGCCGGGTAGCGGAGTATCGCGACAATATGGCGAAGCAGACACAGGTCAATTTGCTTAGCTCTATCGCTATTTAACCCTTCCGGGCGGCCGCGCGCCGCTTTTTCCCCCGGTTTTTTCTGCGCTTTGCGTATTCTCCTGGTGACTCGCGGCGGTGATTGCGGCAAGCTTTGGCTGGTTAAAAGGAGACTATTTCCGCATTACTTTCGAGGATTGTCATGAACAAGGCGTTTCTGGCGCTCTGCGCCCTTCTGATGGCCGGTCTGTTGACCGCCTGCAACCAAATCACCCAGTACACCATTAGCGAGCAGGAGATCAACCAGGCCCTGCAAAAACATAACAACTACGAAAAAAATATTGGCATTTCCGGTTTGGTCAACGCACATATCGTGCTGAGCGATCTCAGCAGCCAGATTGGCCGCGAAGAGCCAAATAAGGTCACGCTCTCCGGCAAGGCGAAGGTTAATATCACCTCGCTGCTCGGCCCGCAGCAGGCCGATATGCTGCTGAAGATGAAAGCGCAGCCGTTTTTCAATAAGGAAAAAGGCGCCATCTACCTGAAGGATCTGGAGATCGTACAGGCCGATGTGCAGCCGGAGAAGATGCAGTCGATGCTGCAAACGCTGACGCCCTATCTTAACCAGTCGCTGAAAAGCTACTTCGATCGCGAGCCGGCCTGGGTGCTGAGCGAAGATCGCAGCAAGGCGGAAGCGCTGGCGAAGAAGCTGGCGAAAGGTATTGAAGTTAAACCCGGCGAGCTGGTGATTCCCTTTACCGACAGGTAACGATGCAACGCCCCGCCTGGCGGGGCTTTTTTTGCCGTTAGCGCATAAAGCAAGTGCAATCGGTTGCCTTTATCCTTATGCTTAGTACCCGGCTAAAAACTGTCTTTCCCTTTCTTACGCCGGAGCATAACCGATGACTGCCCAACCCCAGCAACTGATCATTCGCCGCCCTGACGACTGGCATATCCATCTGCGTGACGATGAGATGCTGCGCGCCGTACTTCCCTATACCAGCGCCGTGTGCGGCCGTGCCATCGTTATGCCCAACCTGGCGCCGCCGGTGACCAGCGTTGAGGCGGCCAGCGCCTATCGCGCGCGCATCCTGGCCGCGCTGCCGGCAGAGCACCGCTTTCAGCCGCTGATGACCTGCTACCTGACCGATTCGCTGAGCGCCGATGAGCTGGAAAAAGGCTTTAACGCCGGCGTCTTTAGCGCCGCCAAACTCTATCCCGCTCACGCCACCACCAACTCCAGCCACGGCGTCACCAGCATTGAGGCGATTGCCGCCGTACTGGAGCGTATGCAGCGTATCGGCATGCCGCTGCTGATTCACGGCGAGGTGACCGACGCCCATATTGATATTTTCGACCGCGAAGCGCGCTTTATCGAAACGGTAATGGAACCGCTGCGTCAGCGTTATCCGGCGCTGAAGGTGGTGTTTGAACATATCACCACCAAAGAGGCGGCGCAGTATGTAGCAGAAGGCGGCGAGCATCTTGGCGCCACCATTACCCCGCAGCATTTAATGTTTAACCGCAACCATATGCTGGTGGGCGGGGTGCGCCCGCACCTCTACTGTCTGCCGATTCTGAAGCGCAACGTGCACCAGGAGGCGCTGCGTAAAGTGGTTGCCAACGGCAATCCGCGCTTTTTCCTCGGCACCGATACCGCGCCGCATCTGCGCCAGCGTAAAGAGGCCAGCTGCGGCTGCGCCGGAGTGTTTAATGCGCCAACGGCGCTGCCCGCCTATGCTACGGTTTTCGAAGAGCTGGGCGCGCTGCAGCACTTTGAAGCGTTCTGCTCGGAAAACGGCCCGCGCTTTTACGGCCTGCCGCTGAATGAAGGAACGATTCGCCTGGTGCGTGAACCCTGGACCGTGATGGAAAGCATCGCTGTCGGTAATGACAGGCTGGTGCCCTTCCTCGCCGGTGAAACCTTAAACTGGCGCATCGCCTGATCCCTGGCGGCTGCGGCCCTGCGCCACAGCCGCTTTATCCTTTCCTGCAGGTTTTTCTCTTGTTTCCCGCGCAGCTTTTCGTTGCTTTGCCTGCGTGATAACTGTATAAATGCACAGTATTCACAGCGGAGGCAGATATGCGTGTTGAAGTCACTATAGCCAGAACCACTCAACTCCCTGCCGGCGCGATCGATGCGCTGACGCAGGAGCTGTCCAAACGAATCGATCGGGCTTTTCCGGAAATGGACCACCATATTTCGGTACGCTATGCCGGCGCCAATAACCTCACCGTTATGGGCAGCGGCAAAGAAACCAAAGATCGCGTCAGCGAAATCCTGCAGGAAACCTGGGAGAGCGCGGACGACTGGTTTAGCGCCAGCTGAATTCCTCATTGTGCCGTTGTTTGCCGGATATCGCCATCCGGCTTTTTTTTATCCGGACTCCTTAACCACCCGCGTAACACGCTATAGACTGTTTTAAGCCGATGTCATATTCTGGCGCCAGTCATGCTTTACAGGAGGTGTTACCCATGACCACTGAAAACCCCGAAGCGGCGATGACGTTTGGAGAACTGCTGGCGCTGATCGGCGAACAGCAGCGTCGTCTAATCGTGTTGGAAAATGCCTTTTCTTACCTTGGATTTTGCCTGGATGATAAATCCAACCAGCTGCTGATTCACAGCCTGCGGCTGGAAGCGCAAAATCAAAATTACGACGAGGCGATGCAGCAGCATTTTGCCCGTCTTGCTGATGAACTGGAAAAACGTCATTCGCCAGTAAGAATTCAGTCAGATAGCGACGATTAATTTTTTATCCACTCCTGCGGCAGGCAGGAGTTTTTCCCTCTAAGAAAATTCAGAATTTGGTCAAATAATCTTCACCTGCCGATTAATAATGCAATTAGCGCATTTTTCATGCCGCTTAATTCTGTAACGCTGTTATAATCACTTCTGCTCTGTGAAAAAAAGCCGCATTGGAACCTCAATTAATCACTTCGTTCTACGAGTAATAAGGGGGTTATAATGGACAGTAATAAAGAGATCATTCAGACACATCCCCTCGTTGGATGGGATATCAGTACCGTGGACTCGTATGACGCGATGATGATTCGTCTGCATTCGCTTTCATCTAATCAGCAACCGCCTGATGAAGCTGACGTAGGGCCGACTTACTGGTTGACTACGGATGTTGCCAGACAATTTATCTCGATTCTTGAAGCGGGCATCGCCAAAATAGAAGCCAGTGAGATTCTCGCCCGGGACTACAAAAAGCATTAATTTGATTTAGCATTAACAGGCACCTTACGGGGTGCCTTTTTATTGTCTGTCCGCTTTTGCTATGCTGCTAATTCTTTGCAGCGTCAGGAGAAGTTGGCTAATGGTTTATGATCTTATCGTTATCGGTAGTGGCTCCGTCGGCGCCGCTGCGGGCTGGTATGCCACCCGCGCAGGGCTTAACGTTCTGATGATCGACAGCGCCCATCCGCCCCACCAGCAGGCAAGCCATCATGGCGCCACGCGGCTGATTCGTCACGCCTATGGCGAAGGCGCGCGCTACGTTCCGCTGCTGCTGCGCGCGCAGGCGCTCTGGGATGAGCTGGAACAGCAGAGCGGCGAGCGCATTATGCACCGCTGCGGCATTATTAATCTGGCGCCTGACGCCTCGCCGTTTATCGCCAACGTCATGGAAAGCGCGCGCCGGTTCCAGCTGGAAACCGAGCGGCTGACGGCGGCAGAGGTGCGCCAACGCTGGCCGGAGATTGAGGTGCCGGAAGGCTATACCGGCATTTACGAACCCCGCTCCGGCTATCTGAAATCAGAGACGGCGATCCGCAGCTGGATTCGTCTGGCGCGCGAGGCGGGCTGCGCCCAGCTGTTCAACTGCCCGGTTACCGCCATTGCGCGAGAAGGCGAACGACAGCGCGTAACCACGCCGGACGGCGACTACTACGCCCATAAGCTGTTGATCAGTACCGGCACCGCTGTCGGGCGGTTCTGTCCTGAGCTGCCCGTTACGCCGGTACGCAAGGTGTTTGCCTGGTATCAGGCCGATGGCCGCTACAGCGAAGAGAATAAATTCCCCGGCTTTACCGTGGAAATGGAAGACGGCAGCCGCTATTACGGCTTTCCGGCAGAGGATAACGAGCTGAAATTAGGCCGTCACGACGGCGGACAGCCGATGGCGCCCGGCGAAGCGCGTAAGCCTTTTGGCGCTTACGCCAGCGACGGCAGCGAAGCGTTTAATTTTCTGCGGCGCTTTTTACCGGGCATCGGCGGCTGTTTGCACGGCGCGGCCTGCGCTTATGATATCTCTCCTGATGAAGATTTTATTATCGATACGCTGCCGGATGATAACAGCCGGCTGGTGATTAGCGGATTAAGCGGTCACGGTTTTAAATTTGCCAGCGTATTAGGCGAAATAGCCTGCGCTTTTGCCGCGAATAAGCCCCATCAATTTGACTTAACGCCTTTTTCACTTTCCCGCTTTAAATAACAACAAAGGCACAATGAATTTGTGCCTTATTATTTTTAATATAATAATTGCCGCTATGATTGTTTAATTTTAAAACGCTGCAGCGATGCGGTTTATTATTGCGTCTGCATTTTTTCTTTTTGCCGACGCAGCCTGAGCTTTTTCACCAGCTTTTCCGCTTCCGCCTCGGAGCCTACCGCCGGCGCCGATCCGCGCAGCGGTTTACGCGCCGTTTCGCGCATAAAGAAGACGGTGATTAAACCAATGACCGCCGCCCCCATTAAATAGTACGCCGGCATCAGCAAATTCTGCGTGGTGTTAACCAGCCAGGCGGCAATCAGCGGCGTGGTGCCGCCAAACAGCGAAACGGAAATGTTAAAACCGATCGCCAGCGCGCTGTAGCGGATATCGGTAGCGAACAGCGCCGGCAGCGCGGACGGCATGGTGCCGCTAAAGCAGCTGTGCAGCACGCCGAGGATCATCAGGCCGATAAAGACCAGCGCCAGATTACCGGTAGCAACCAGCATCAGACAGGGGATCGCCAGTACAATCAGCCCCACCGAACCCAGCGCAATTACCGGACGACGTCCCAGACGGTCGTTCCAGTGGCCCCAGAACAGCGTCAGCGGCATCATAACGAACATGACCACCAGCACCAGCATCAGGCCGCTCAGTTCGCTCAGGCCGAGTACGCCGGTCAGATAGCTGGGCATGTAAGAGGTGAGCATATAGTTGGAGACGTTGAACAGCAGCACCAGCCCGATACATTTCAGCATCTGCGCGCGATATTTGCTCAGCATCTGCCACAGCGTCAGGCGCGGCTTGTTGTGTTCCAGCGCTTCCTGCTTTTCCATATGTTTCTGGAAGGCGGGCGTCTCCTCCAGCTTCAGACGGATATAGAGGCCGAACAGCCCCAGCGGCGCGGCAATGAAGAAAGGTACGCGCCAGCCCCAGTCAAGCAGCTGCTGTTGAGAAAGCAGCGCGGTTAGCCCGGTAACCAGTCCGGCGCCAAGCAGATAGCCGCCGAGCGTACCGAATTCCAGCCAGCTGCCCATAAAGCCGCGGCGCTTATCGGTTGAATATTCGGCGATAAAGGTAGCGGCGCCGCCATACTCGCCGCCGGTAGAGAAGCCCTGTACCAGACGCGCCAGCAGCAGCAGCAGCGGCGCGGCGATACCGATGGCGTTATAGCCGGGGATCAGGCCGATGCAAAAGGTGCCGATCGCCATCATGATCATGGTGATCGCCAGCACCTTCTGCCGGCCGATACGGTCGCCCAGCGGGCCGAATACCAATCCGCCTATTGGACGCACCAGAAAAGCGGCGGCGAAGGCGCCGAAGGTGGCGATGAGCTGGGCGGCGGGGCTGCCGCCAGGGAAGAAAACTTTGCCGATGGTGACCGCCAGATAGCTGTACACGCCGAAGTCGAACCACTCCATCGCGTTGCCCAGCGCAGCGGCGCCAACGGCACGCTTCAGCAGCGCGTTATCGACTATCGTAATATCGTCTACGGTAAGTTCTTTCGGGGCTTTTTTTTGCCAGAAATGTTTTTTTGATGAGCCTGTAGCTACGTTCATATCGTTTCCTCACGGATGACGCGATGACGGATAGGCAGCACCATAGCTTTCATAGCCGGCCAGAGGCCTTTTGGTAAGGAAAGCTATAACGCAGCGTGAACACATGAGGCAGAAATGAGATCTGCATCACGCTTATTGACACTTTTTTACTTTATACATCGCGCCAGCAAATTGCAACTTTGTTGAAATTTACCGCTGAGCTGTTGCGTGTGTGTAGTGCGTAATGCCATCTTTTCTGCCAAAGACGCCATTTAATAGCCACATTAAAGCCGGGCGTTTATCATCCTGACGCTAACCAGTCGCCAGCGTCGCTTTTTCCGGGCGCGTATTATGTAAACCCGCTGTTTCCTGCTGCCGGTTTTTTAGGCCTTTTTTCTTGACAAAAATTGACGATAACTTAAAAAAATCCATTTTATCATCAATATTACTGAAAATATCTCCAGGCACCGTACCTTAACCCTTTCTTCAGCCTTAACCTTACTTACGCCTGAATCGAGCATCCTTTCCAGAAGAAACAGCGATAAAATTGCCGCTCATTGTCTGTTTTACTTCAAAAAATTTGATAAAAAATAAAAAATTTCTTCGCGGCGCGCTTTTCTGTTGCTTTTTTGTTTCCGCTTGTTCAGTCTCATGTCAAAACGTGAATAAGGGAGAACACAATGCGTTGGAAAAACAGTCGCGACGAATATGGACATATCGCCGTATCGCTTCACTGGCTGGTAGCGCTAAGCGTCTATGGGATGTTTGCGCTGGGGCTGTGGATGGTTACGCTCGGCTATTACGATAGCTGGTATCACAAGGCGCCGGAGCTGCATAAAAGTATCGGTATGGTGCTGCTGGCTTTGATGGTTCTGCGCGTGCTGTGGCGCTTTATCTCTCCCGCGCCCTCGCCGCTTGCCAGCTATGCGCCGCTGGTACGCTATAGCGCCACCGCCGCCCACCTGCTGCTCTATCTGCTGCTGTTCGCTATCTTTATCAGCGGCTATCTGATTTCGACTGCCGAAGGCCAGCCCATTGAGATCTTTGGCCTGCTGCCGGTACCCGCCGCCGTGAACATCGACGCAGCGCAAACGGATCTGGCCGGCGATATTCACCTGTGGCTTGCCTGGAGCGTAGTGATCCTGTCGCTGCTGCACGCTCTGGCGGCGCTGAAACACCACTTTATCGATCGCGATATCACACTGAAACGGATGCTGGGTTGCCGCATCTCTTCATCTATTAAAACGGAGAAATAATATGTTGAAAAAAACGCTTTGCGCCTTAACGGCCGCAACCCTGCTGCTGGGCGCTCAGGCGGCGACCGCTGCGGAATATAAGATCGATAAACAGGGGCAGCACGCCTTTATTCAGTTCCGTATCCAGCATCTTGGCTACAGCTGGCTTTACGGCAGCTTTAACGATTTTGACGGCAGCTTTACCTTTGATGAGCAAGATCCGACGGCGGATAAGGTCAAGGTAACTATCAATACCAACAGCGTGGATACCAACCATGCCGAACGTGACAAGCATCTGCGCAGCGCGGAATTCCTTAACGCCAGCAAGTTTCCGCAGGCAACGTTCGTTTCTACCGGCGTGAAAAAGGATGGCGACGAGCTGGATATTACCGGCAACCTGACGCTGAACGGCGTGACCAAACCGATTACTCTGGAAGCAAAACTGCTTGGCCAGGGCGACGATCCCTGGGGCGGCTACCGCGCGGGCTTTGAGGCGGAAGGCAAGCTGGCGCTGAAAGATT
Source organism: Mixta tenebrionis (assembly GCF_006517625.1). Taxonomy (GTDB): domain Bacteria; phylum Pseudomonadota; class Gammaproteobacteria; order Enterobacterales; family Enterobacteriaceae; genus Mixta; species Mixta tenebrionis. The sequence continues at coordinate 386,774 of NZ_VHQI01000001.1, forward strand.
TTAATATTAAAACCAATCTTGGCCCGGCATCGCAGGAGGTAGAGCTGATTATCTCCGTCGAGGGCGTGCGCCAGAAATAAAAAACCCTCCGCAGGGAGGGCTGAACAACGGTTCACAGGGCGGCGCAGGCCGCCCTTTTTTATTTATTCCTGCGGCTCCTGCGGCGCCGGGATAGTCAGCGTGGCGTTCAGCAGGCCGCGCGACTTATTAAAGATTTTGTTGCTGGTTTCCCGTCCGGCGCGGCGCGCACGCTGCTCTTCCGGCGGCAGCGCCGCCTCTTCCATACAGAGCGGGCTACAGCAGTGCTGGTATTTTTCCGCGCAGGCGGGGCACTGAATAAACAGCAGATGGCAGCCGTCGTTAACGCAGTTAACGTGCGTATCGCAGGGCGCGCCGCACTGATGGCAGTGGGCGATCACATCGTCTGAAATACGTTCGCCCATGCGCTCGTCAAACACAAAGTTTTTGCCTTTGAAACGCACCGGCAGCCCCTGCTCACGCGCGCGGCGCGCATATTCAATAATGCCGCCTTCCACATGATAAACCTGCTCAAAGCCGTTGTGCCGCATCCAGGCGCTCGCTTTTTCACAGCGAATGCCGCCGGTACAGTACATAACGATTTTTTTTTCTTTGCGATCCTGCAGCATATCTACTGCCATCGGCAGCTGCTCGCGGAAAGTGTCGGCCGGAATTTCCATCGCCCGCTCAAAGTGCCCCACTTCATATTCATAGTGGTTGCGCATATCCACAAACACCGCGTCGGGATCGTCCAGCATGGCGTTCACCTCAGCCGCTTTCAGATAGGCGCCGACCTGGCCGGCATCAAAGCTTGCATCGTCGATGCCGTCGGCCACGATGCGATCGCGTACCTTCAGGCGCAGCACCCAGAAGGATTTGCCGTCATCATCCAGCGCAATGTTCATCCGCAGGTTATTCAGCGCCGGATGAAAGCCGTACAGCCGCTCCTGCAGGCGCGGATAGCGGCTGGCCGGCACGCTAATCTGCGCGTTGATGCCTTCACGGGCGACATAGATGCGTCCGAACACCTGTAGCTCGGTCAACGCCAGATAGAGAGCGTCACGAAACGCCTGCGGATCGTCAATAGTGAAATATTTATAGAAAGAAACGGTAGTGCGCGGCTCGGTTTCCGCCAGCATACGCGCCTTCAGCTCTTTATTGGATACCTGGTTATGTAACACTGGCATGGTGTTCGTTCCCATTAGTAAGCGATTTTTCAGGCGCGCATCATACCGTATTTAACAGTAAAGCAAAGCTTTGCAGCATTTTTTCTACATTTGACGCGCCGACGCTACCGCACATACTGACAATTGACCACGTTGATAAACACGTTGAGCATGATCACTTTATTAGCGCACTTACTATCACCAAGGTGATAACAGATGGAGACAACAATGAGCCAGCTATTTACGCCGCTGCAGTTGGGCAACCTGTCCCTCAGCAACCGCATTATTATTGCGCCAATGTGCCAGTACTCGGCGGAACAGGGTAAAGCCACGCCGTGGCACCGCATTCATTTAGGCCATCTCTCCCTCTCCGGCGCCGGCCTGTTAATTATCGAAGCAACCGCGGTAGAGCCAGCCGGACGCATTACGCCGCAGGATCTCGGACTGTGGAATGACGAAACCGAGCAGGCGCTGGCGCAGACGATTGCCGATGTGAAGCGCTACGCCACCATGCCGTTGGGGATTCAGCTGGGTCACGCCGGACGCAAAGCCTCTACCGATGTGCCCTGGCGCGGCGGCGGTTTTTTAACTCCGCAGCAGGGCGGCTGGCAAACGTCCGCCCCCTCCGCCCTGCCCTACAGCGATAAAGACGGTAAGCCGCTGGCGCTGAGCAAAGCGCGCATTGAAGAGATCAAACAGGCCTTTATCGACAGCGCCATACGCGCCGATCGTCTCGGCTTTGAGCTGGTGGAAATTCATGCCGCGCACGGCTACCTGCTGCACCAGTTCCTGTCGCCGCTCTCTAACCAGCGTGACGACGAATATGGCGGCTCGCTGGAAAACCGGATGCGTCTGGTGATGGAAATCTATCATGAGGTGCGCCGCGTCTTCCCGCGCGACAAGGCGGTGGGAGTGCGCATTTCCGCCTCAGACTGGGTAGAAGGCGGCTGGGATGAGGCGCAGTCCATCGCGCTGAGCAAGGCGCTGGAAGAGGCCGGCTGCGACTATATTCACGTCTCCAGCGGCGGCCTTTCGCCGCAGCAGCAGATCAACGTCGGCCCCAATTACCAGGTGCCCTTCGCCGCCGGTATAAAAGAAGCGGTAACCGCCATGCCGGTTATCGCCGTGGGCCTGATTACCGAACCACAGCAGGCGGAATCGATCCTGACCAGCGGCCAGGCCGACGCCATCGCCCTGGCGCGCGCCATGCTCTACGATCCGCGCTGGCCGTGGCACGCCGCTGCCGCGCTGGGCGAAAAAGTACAGGCGCCGCCGCAGTACTGGCGCTGTGAACCGCATGAAGTTAAAGGTTTGTTTAACGTTTAGGCGATAAATTGTTCGCCGGCAGCGCATCTTCTGCGCTACTGAACTGTTGGGCTGATGTCATTATTTCAGCCCTTATTAAAAAAATGGCACAATATGCCCCTTAAATTTGGACACTGCGGCAAATCCATTTGCCTGCCGCAACGAATAACTGGAAGAACATGACTCATCTGCCTCAATTTTCCCGCAGCCTGCTGCACCCGCGTTACTGGCTACTCTGGCTGGGTATCGGTCTGCTTTACCTGATCGTTTTGCTGCCCTACCCGCTGCTTTACCGCCTTGGCTGCGGGCTGGGACGCCTCTCTATGCGCTTTATGCGCCGCCGCGTCGCTATCGCCCAGCGTAACCTGGAACTCTGTTTTCCTGAGATGCCCACCGCCGAACGAGACGCGCTGGTGAAGCGCAATTTCGAGTCGGTCGGCATGGGGCTGCTGGAAACCGGTATCGCCTGGTTCTGGCCCGACTGGCGCATAGAAAAATGGTTCGCCAGTATCGGTGATGAGCACATCAAACGCGCGCTGCAGGAGAAAAAAGGCATTTTGCTGATCGGGATACATTTTTTGACGCTGGAGCTGGGCGCCCGCTATTTCGGCATGCTGAATCCCGGCATCGGCGTCTATCGCCCTAACGATAATCCGCTGATCGACTGGCTGCAAACCTGGGGACGCATGCGTTCGAATAAAAGCATGCTCGATCGTAAGGATCTTAAAGGCATGATCCGCGCGCTGAAAAGCGGCGAAATCATCTGGTACGCGCCCGATCACGATTACGGCCCGAAAAGCAGCGTCTTCGTTCCGCTGTTCGCCGTGCCGGATGCCGCCACCACCAAGGGCAGCTATTTGCTGATCCGCAGCGCCGGCCCGTCGGTTATTCCCTTTGTGCCGCGCCGCTTACCGCACGGTAAGGGCTACGAACTGGTGGTGTTGCCGCCCGTGCAGGGTATCCCCATTGACAGCGAAGAGGCGACCGCCAGCGCGATTAATCAGGTTATCGAGGAGGCGATCCTGATGGCGCCGGAGCAATATATGTGGCTGCACCGCCGCTTTAAAACGCGTCCGCAGGGCGCCGCTAAGCTCTACTAATCCCCTCTTAGCCCTTCCGTTTCCCGCCGAAGCGGAAGGGCCGCCTCTCCCCCTTTCCCGCTACAGTTTTTTTAACGCCGGGGCTATACGCGGCAAATCTTCGTCTATTCTTTCCAGAAACCATTCCCCCAGGAGAGTAAGGAGAGACCAATGAGCATGTTCAGCACACTGGAAGAAGCTATCGATAACGCCCGTGAAGAGTTTCTGGCGGACAACCCGCATCTGGATGATGACGAGGCGTCGGTAGGACAGTTTAACCTGCAAAAATATGTCATGCAGGATGGGGAAATTATGTGGCAGGCGGAGTTCCTCGCCGACGAAAGCGATGATGGCGAGCTGTTGCCGTTGCGCACCGGTGAAGCCGCGCAGGCGATTTTTGACGGCGATTTTGACGAGGTTGAGCTGCGTCAGGAGTGGATGCCGGAAAATACGCTGCACGAGTGGGATGAAGGCGAGTTCCAGCTGGAAGCGCCGCTGGATACCGAAGAGGGCCAGGCGGTGGCGCAGGAGTGGGAAGACAGCGGCAGCAATAACGAATCGGATCGCTGGTAAGCGCGCTACTCGTATGGCCCGTGGCGGGCGTCAACCGGCAGCAGCAGCGTATCCAGCAGCGCCGACAGCGGCACGTCGATAATGGTGATAACGCGCCACGGCGTGTCGCGTACTCCCCACTGCACGCCGGGATAGTATTGATTGCCATGCCCCTGCCCCGGCACCGTGCGGCTGATAATGCTGCCGCAGCCGGACAACAGTAAGCTTGCCAACAGCAGTAAAGCGCCCGTTCCCTTTTTCATTGTTTTCTCCCGACCACGGCTGTCAGCAGCAGATAGCGGATAAACGCCCGGAATTAAAGCGGCCCGCAGGCCGCTTCACTTACTGTTTTGCCGGCGCTAACGCCAGCGGATTTAGCGGTAGCGTGCGATAGTCATCCAGCCACTCGTGATACTTCTCCGCATCCTTCCACAAGCGATAGTGCAGGCGCGCCAGCATGACCGGATCGCTAAGCAGCGTCAGACGTTCCTCACGGCTCAGCTTCGCCGGCGCATCGCTGAGCGCATGCTCAACCCGCCGATCGCGCGCGTGATCCAGCAAGTCGCTCTGCAGGTGGCGCGAGGTTGCCAGCGCGGTTGCCAGCGCGTTAAACGATGGATGGAACAGCGCATGCATAAAGCCATGCTGCAGCGCGCGCGCGCGGTTCAGCTGCAGGTAGGCGTCGGTATCCTGTAGCTCCTGCGGCGGCGCATACTCCTCCGGGATCAGGAACAGCTTCGCCCGCCGCGCCGCCAGCCCGTTGCCTGCCCGGCTGGAGATCACCGAAACAAACGGCGACAGGATCAGCGAAAAGACAATCGGCGACAGCCACCAGAGGAAGTTGAGATCGAGCCAGCCCATGCCTGCTGCCCAAACCAGGCCCAGCAGCATCTGCGAACCGTGGCGGCGGAACGCCTCGCTCCACGGCGTGGCGTCGTCGTCGCGCTGCGGCGAGTTCCACACCACTTCCCAGCCGAGGAAGGCGCTGACGACAAACACCGTATGGAACAGCATACGCACCGGCGCCAGCAGCACCGAGAAGAGCATCTCCAGCAGCATCGACGCCAGCAGACGCAGCGCGCCGCCGTAGCCTTTCGCCCCTTTACACCAGATCAATACCACGCTCAGCAGCTTCGGCAGGAACAGCAGCACCAGCGTGGTAGAGAACAACGCTATCGCCAGCTCAGGACGCCACTGCGGCCATACCGGAAACAGCTGGCGCGGCTGCAGGAAGTATTGCGGCTCCATCAGGGTATGCACAATTTGTAACGCCGTAGAGAGCGCGAGGAACATAAACCACAGCGGCGCGGAGAGATAGGACATCACGCCGGTCAGGAACACCGCGCGGTGCACCGGATGCATTCCTTTCACCAGGAACAGACGGAAGTTCATCAGGTTGCCGTGGCACCAGCGGCGGTCGCGCTTCAGCTCGTCCAGCAGGTTCGGCGGCAGCTCCTCATAAGAACCAGGCAGATCGTAAGCAATCCACACGCCCCAGCCCGCACGCCGCATCAGCGCCGCCTCCACGAAGTCATGGGAGAGGATCGATCCGGCAAACGAACCTTCGCCCGGCAGCGGCGCCAGCGCGCAGTGCTCAATAAAGGGCTGCACGCGAATAATGGCGTTGTGGCCCCAGTAGTGCGACTCGCCCAGCTGCCAGAAGTGCAGACCGGCGGTAAACAACGGCCCATAAACGCGGGTAGCGAACTGCTGGCAGCGCGCGTAAAGCGTATCCATGCCGGACGCCTTTGGCGACGACTGGATAATACCGGCGTTGGGGTTCGCCTCCATCATGCGCACCAGACCGGTGAGACATTCGCCGCTCATTACGCTGTCGGCATCCAGCACCACCATATAGCTGTACTGACTGCCCCAGCGACGACAAAAGTCATCGATGTTGCCGCTTTTACGCTTCACGCGACGACGACGACGGCGATAGAAAATCTTGCCGGCGCCGCCCACGTCGCGCACCAGCTCCATCCACGCCTTCTGCTCCGCCATGGCGATATCGGCGTCGTAGCTGTCGCTGAGAATATAGACATCGAAATGCTGGCTCTCGCCGCTGCGTACCACCGATTCCCAGGTGGCGCGCAGGCCGGCGAAAACGCGTTCCACATCCTCGTTGCAGATCGGCATAATCAGCGCGGTGCGGTGCGTGGGATCGATCGGTTCGTCGCCGCGCAGCGTATAAGAGATGCTGTATTTGTCACGCCCGATTAGCAATTGCAGGAAGCCCATCAGCGCGGTCCAGAAACCGGCGGAAACCCAGCAGAACAGAATGGCGAACAGGAACAGAATGCCGGTTTGCAGCACATAGGGCAGCAGCTGCAGCAGCGACTGCTGCCAGTCCTGATTCAGCATATCCATTGGATCGATCAGCGCCCAGCCCTGGTAAGGCAGAATGGTTTTCATATACCAGGTGGCGATAACCGTCTGGAACAGCGTTAAAATCAGCAGGATATAGCGGCGAATCGAGCCGACGTGACGCCATTTATCTTCCTGACGTTGCTCTTCCGCCGTGGCATAGCGCGGCGTCGATTTCTTGCCGCGCAGCGCATCCCAGGCGCGCGCCAGCGGGTTAGTGCGCCAGGCCTCCGGGAACATCAGCGAGCGCTTTACCGGCGGCATCGCCTTTAGCGTGGTGCGGCCGAGATAGTCCTGACCAAACTGGTTTCCGCCGTCCAGCGAATCGGGCCAGCTCATCTCAAGACGTGATTTAACCGAGGTGAGCGGCGCATCGTCGGGACGCGCCTCAGCCGGGCCGCCCTGGCCCAGCTGCTGATGAAGTTGACTGTAGGTTTCTTCGCCCGTCGGCAGAGTGGCGGAGAGCGCCGCCCGACGCTCAGGCGTCAGCGGCAGCGTGTCGATATAGTCGGCTGGAGTAAGCATTGATTTATTCATTGGCAGGCAACTGATAGCTCCATGTTTCCGTCAGCGCTTTATCACCGTTAACCAGTGCGGCGCGCATTTCGGTCGGCTGCTTATTGTCTTTTACGCGGATGCGCAGCATCAGGCGCCAGCCTTTACTGACCGGGTTATAACGCACGCTCTGCTCCACGATCTCACCGTTATCGCCGATGCTGACCTGCGGCGCGACCGGCGTATTATCCGCCAGCTTGCTCATCTGCTGGCCGACAAAATCAATCACAAAGGCGATAGTGCCGTCCGGCTGACGCACCAGGTTCGACTGTTTGACGTCGCCGGTGGAACGCAGCGTACTTTTCACCCATGCGGTTTCCGGCGAGTGCAGCTGGTCCTCATTGCGGGTAAAGCGCAGACGATATTTAAAGTTCATCTCCTTGCCCGGCTCCGGCAGATGCTCCGGCGTCCAGAAGGCGACGATATTGTCGTTGGTTTCATCCGCCGTCGGGATCTCTACCAGCTCGACGCGCCCTTTGCCCCAGTCGCCCTGCGGCTCAATCCAGCCGCTCGGACGCAGATCGTAACGATCGTCGAGATCCTGATACTGATTAAATTCGCGCCCGCGCTGCAGCAGCCCGAAGCCTTTCGGACTTTCCACGGTAAAGGTGCTGACCGCCAGATGTTTCGGGTTATTCAGCGGACGCCAGATCCACTCGCCGTTGCCGGCATGAATCGACAGACCGTTGGAATCATGCAGCGCGGGACGATAGTTCACCAGCGGAGAAGGCTGATTCGCCCCATACAGATACATGCTGGTCAGCGGCGCTACGCCCAGCTTGCCAACCTTATCGCGCAGATAAATTTTGGCCTGCACGTCGACATTAGTGTCCTTACCCGGACGCAGTACGAAGCGGTAGGCGCCGGTAGCGCGCGGCGAGTCAAGCAACGCATAGATCACCAGCTGCTTATCCTGCGGCTTCGGCCGCTCTACCCAAAACTCGCGAAAGCGCGGAAACTCTTCGCCGGAAGGCAGCGCGGTATCGATCGCCAGGCCGCGCGAGGAGAGACCATACACCTGGCCGCCGCCGATAACGCGGAAATAGCTGGCGCCGAGGAAGCTGGTAATTTCATCATTTTTATCTTTGGCATTAAGCGGATAAAGGATCTTAAACCCGGCAAAGCCCAGATTTTTGATCGCCTCCGGATCGTGCTGTACCTTGCCAAAATTAAAATAGTCCGGGCTGTATTTGATTTCGCGTACTGAATTCGCCGTTACCTCATTAAGTTTTACCGGCGTATCGAAATACATGCCCTGATGATAAAACTCCAGCTTGAAAGGCGTCTTCAGTTTGTTCCACCAGGCTTTATCATGATTAAACTGAATTTGCTGATAGTCAGCATATTTCATATCACGAAACTGAGAGGGCAAATTGCTCTTCGGCGCGTCAAAACTTTTTCCCGCTAATGATTTCGCCTCTTTTGCCACGTCGTCGATGCTAAAAGCCCAACCGTTGTTGGCATACAAGGCCAGCAGAACCGCAGCACCCACCCAGTGCAGTTTTTTCAGTTCCGTTTTATTTTTGTTAGTAATCAGCACATCCCCCCCTTTCGTGTGCTTAAATCAATCCCATTCATATTAATGGATTATTCCGTTTTCCGACAGCATGCCAGCGTTTTTGTTCCTTTTTTCGCGGCGCTCAGGGCGTTAACCTGCGTTGATCGTCTGTTACAGAATCGGCTGATATTATATGGATCCCTGCTCCGGTAAAGTAAAGCATTTGCTTTTGTCAGGTTCGGAGTGAACCGGTATATAAAACGTACTAAAACTGGATAACTATGCGTACAAAATCTCAGCAGCGTGAATATTTTTTTGACTCCATCCGCGCCTGCCTGATGCTCCTCGGCGTTCCTTTTCACGTCTCTCTTATTTATTCCAGCCACCAGTGGTCCGTTAACAGCCTTGAGCCGTCGCTGTGGCTTACGGTATTTAACGATTTTATTCACGCCTTTCGCATGCAGGTGTTTTTCGTTATCTCCGGCTACTTCTCTTACATGCTCTATCTGCGCTATGCGCCGGACGAATGGTGGAAGGTGCGCGTTGAACGCGTCGGCATCCCGATGCTGAGCGCTATCCCGCTGATTACGCTGCCGCAGTTTTTTATGCTCAGGGCGTGGACGGGAAAGGTGACGGGTTGGGAACATTTTACCCTGTATGAAAAGTACAATACTCTGGTGTGGGAGCTGATTTCCCATCTGTGGTTCCTGCTGGTGCTGGTGATATTGACGACGCTCGGCCTCTGGCTGTTTCGGCGCCTGCGCCTTGCCGCCGAAAATGCGTCGACGCCCGGCTGGGGCGTATTAACCCTGGCGCTGCTGTTTTACGGCCTGTGCTGGGGCGCCGTGCGCCGCCTGATCTTTCTGTTTCAGCCTGCCCTGCTGAGCGATGGACTGTTCAACTTTAGCGTAATGCAGACGCTGTTCTATCTGCCCTTTTTTTATCTTGGCGCGCTGGCCTGGCGCAATCCGGCGCTGAAGGCGCTGTTTGTACGCTTCAACCCCTGGACGCTGCCGGGCGCGGCGCTGGCCTTTCTGGCCTACATCGCCAACCAGCGCTACAGCAGCGGCGAAGGCTGGCTGTATGAGCTTGATGCGCTCATCTCCATGCTGATGGGCCTGTGGATGGTAAATCTGGTCTTCGCCTTCGGGCATCGTTTCCTTAACGCTCATTCGCCGCGGATTAGCTGGCTGGTAAACGCTTCGCTATTTATCTATCTGGTGCATCATCCGTTGACGCTGCTGTACGGCATCGTTATCACGCCGCACATTCACAATAGCGCGCTCGGCTTCGCCGCCGGGCTGGCGTTTGTGTTCGGCATCGCATTTATACTTTATGAGATTCACCTGCGCGTTCCGCTGCTACGCTTCCTGTTTTCCGGTAAAAAGCGCGCCTGAACCATGAACGGGCAAGGAAGCCTGTTACAGTAACCACTCTACCGGTAAGCGCCAGACCAGCCGCACCAGCAAGCGCTGCCAGATATGGGTGTTCGGTTCATGCTTATGGACAATTTCTCTCGCCTCGCCTTCATATTCCACCCAGTTGACGCGCCCCCATTTATCCAGGCGCAGCGCCCAGGCGCGCTCGCGCATCTCTTCAACAAAACGCTGGTGGATGTCGCCTGCCAACACTTCGCTTTCAATCAGCAGCCCCATCTCGGTATTCAGCACCGCCGAGCGCGGATCGAAATTAAAAGAGCCGATAAATACCTTCTGGTTATCAACGCTAAAGGTTTTCGCATGCAGGCTGGAACCGGAATTGCCGGTCAGGCCGCGATCGTGCGGTTTTTCCTCGCGGCTGCTCTGCGGCTTCAGCTCATAAAGGCGGATGCCGTGGCGCAGCAGCTTTTTGCGCCATTTGGCGTAGCCGGCGTGCACCACGGAAACATCGTTCGCCGCCAGCGAATTGGTCAGGATGGCGATATCAACGCCGTGGCGCACCAACCCCAGCAGCTGCGCCACGCCGGCGCGCGTCGGCACAAAGTAGGCGGAGATGATATCGAACTGGCGCTGCGGACGGCCGATAACCTCCAGCATACGCTGCGGCAGCAGCGTAGCGCGTCGCGCCTTGCCCAGCCCTTTACGCGGATCGTCGCTGAGCAGGCGCGCCGGCGCCCAGATCATCTCCAGCTCGCCGCTGTCGAGCTGGGACATATAGCCGCAGGACTGAACGCGCTGCATATAACGTGCTACCTGTTCGCTGTCGCGCCACGCTTCCGGCAGGCTTACCGCCCTGCGCGAGGCATCGGTCGCGTTATCAACCACCGACTCAAAGGGTTTTACCGCCGCGCTGTGCCAGTAGCGCTCAAAATCTTCCGCAACCTCCGTCACTACCGGCCCGATGGCCATTACATCGAGATCGGAAAACAGCGGCTGCTTGCCGGCGCCGAAATATTCATCGCCGATATTACGTCCGCCGACGATGGTTACCATATCATCGACGGTGATGCTTTTATTATGCATGCGCCGGTTAAGGCGGGCGAAATCGCTGAGATAGCCCAGCGCGCGCAGCGTGCGAAACGAGAAGGGATTAAACAGCCGGATGGCGATCTGCGGATGGCGATTCAGCTCGCTCAGGGTTTCATCCAGCCCCATGGTATTATTATCATCCAGCAGCAACCGCACCTGAACGCCGCGATCGGCCGCCTCCAGCAGCGCGCTGAACAGCAGCCGCCCTGACATATCGTTTTGCCAGATATAATACTGAATATCGATGCGATCCTCCGCCATCGCCAGCAGCAGATAGCGCGCGGCGAAAGCGTCCAGCCCGTCGCTTAGCGGATGAAGGCCGCTGTGACGCGGATGTTGAGCGACGCGGGGCGCGACCGCCCTGGCAAGACGAGTCCGGTTGGCGGCTGGCGTAAGATTATCCTGCGGGTAAAGCGCTTCAGCCATGGGTTTTCCTTTTCTTATTAGCCTGAGAAATATTATTCATCCTGCTTTCCCAGAGTGTTATCCGACAGTTCTGATTGCTGCTGATACAGGCGATACATTTGCTGATCAAAGCAGACCAGCCAGACCTGCTGCGGATAATCGTGCTGCTGAAAAAACGCCGCAATGGTGCGCAGCGCGATCGCCGCCGCTTCGGCTTTAGGATAGCCGTAAATACCGGTAGAGATCGCCGGAAAGGCGACGGTAGCGAAGCGATGCTCTGCCGCCAGCCGCAGACTGTTGCGCCAGGCGCTGGCCAGCAGCTCCGCTTCGCCCTGCTCTCCGCCGCGCCAGACCGGGCCAACGGTGTGGATCACCGCGCGCGCCGGCAGGTTGCCCGCGCCGGTCACTACCGCTTCGCCGGTGGCGCAGCCGCCCTGGCTTGCCGCCAGGCGACGACATTCGGCTAACAGCGCCGGGCCGGCGGCGCGATGAATGGCGCCATCCACGCCGCCGCCGCCCAGCAGGCTGCTGTTTGCCGCGTTGACGATGGCATCTACCTGCAGGCGGGTAATATCGCCGTGCATAATACGTAACCGCTGCTGCATCTGCTCCTCCTTCTAAACCGTGCAGTGAAAACCGGGTCAGGGTTGTCATTTAGTCTAGACTTAGCGAAACGTTGCGCGCCTGCCTTTTTCACAGGAGAAGAACCTGATGTCGACCTCATCTGTCTCTGCAACGGCAAAACGCCACTCTCCTTCGCTGTTCAGGAGCTTCTTTCAGGGCAGCTTCGCCTGCTCGACCGCCTGCCGCAGCGGAGGCAAACGCCTTGATATGATTATCAGCAGCGGACATGACATGCTGGCGCAGAAAGACTACGCCGCGCTGGCGGAGCATCAGCTGCTGACCGCCCGCGACGGCGCGCGCTGGTATCTGATTGAGAAAAAGCCGGGCGAATACGACTGGTCCTCTTTCCTGCCGATGGTGCACGCGGCCAATCAGCACGGCATCCAGATTATCTGGGAGCTGGCCCACTTCGGCTATCCTGCCCATCTTGATATCTGGTCGCCCGATTTTATCAGCGCCTTCGCCCGCTTTGCGAAAGCGATGGCGGAAGTGATGCGCAACGAAGGCGTTGAGCAGCCTTTCTTTACGCCGGTCAACCAGATATCGTTCTGGTCATGGGCGGGCGCCGAGGTCGCCTGGCTTAATCCGCACGCCAGCGGGCGCGGGCAGGCATTGAAAAAGCAGCTGACGCGCGCCAGCCTGGCGGCCATCGCGGCGATTCGCGAAGTCTATCCGCAGGCGCGCTTTGTCCTGACCGATCCGCTGGTGCATGTCGCCCCCGCTGACGATAGCGCATCGGCGCGGGCGGAAGCGCATCGGCAGCATCAGGCGCAGTTTGCCGCCTGGGATATGCTGTGCGGCAGAACGTGCCCGGAACTGGGCGGAAGCGCGGAGATGCTGGATATTATCGGGCTTAACTACTATCCCGATAATCAGTGGCTGAGCAATGGGGCGCCGTTAACCGCCACGCAGCCCGCCTGGCGCCCGCTGCATCTGCTGCTGGAGGAGGTCTGGCAGCGCTATCAGCGCCCAATGCTGCTGGCGGAAACCGGCGCGGAAGGCGATGCGCGCGCCAGCTGGCTGAATGTGGTGGTTGATGAGGTTCAGCTGGCGCTGGAGCGCGGCGTGGGCATGGAGGGCGTTTCTCTCTACCCTGTGGTGGAATATCCGGCCTGGGCGGACGATCGGCGTTCGCCAGGCCCGCTGTTCAGCCTGCCCGATCCCAATGGCAATCGCAAAATCTATGAACCGCTGGCGTTAGCGCTGCGTAGTCAGCAGATTAAATTCAGGCATCAAACTCAGGGGCGAACAGGCGGCGAGGAGGATGGCGCGGATTTAAGATAGCAGGATTGTACGTCCGGCGTTACCTGCGTGGCGCGCCGGATATCGTTCATCCAGGCCACGGCGCCCAGAAACACCACGGTAATCAGGCAGGCGGTCAGCAGCCCAACCAGCGCAATAAGCTTATCATCCCTGTTCTCCATCACTGATCTCCCTATTAGCTACCGGATTTCACGCCAGCAACAGGTACTATGAAACGCATAGCGTTACCAGCAGGACAAATATTATAAGCGCAAAAGACGTTACTGCAAACACCGCAACGGCAAACTGTGCATCGCCTAACGGCGGCAAGGGATCATTTTCAGAACGTTCCGACGGCATAGTCCAGCTCCTCTTCTCATTATCTCAGGCGAAACGGGTCGTCGCCCGCCGCCAGAGCGCTATGCGCTGCCTCGCTGGCGTTACGGCTGCCAGCCGCCGCCCAGCGCCCGGTAAAGATCGATCTGCGCCCGCAGCAGATTATTTTTCAGCTGTACTACATTCAGCTGCGCGCTGAACAGCGTACGTTGCGCATCCAGCTCATCCAGATAGGAGGCATAGCCGTTCTGATAACGGTTACGCGCGATGCGCAGCGTATCGGCGGCGATCTCCTGCTGCTTTTCCACTTCCGCCAGCTGCGCCTGAGTTTGCTGAATGGCATCCAGCGCGTCATTAACTTCGCTGAAGGCGTTGCGCACTACTTTTTCATAGTTATAGAGCGCCTGATTGCGCGTCGCCATGGAAACATCCACCTGCGCCGTCAGCGCCTCGCGGTTCAGCAGCGGCGCCAGCACGCTGCCGCCCACGCTCCACAGGCGGAAAGGATTGTCCAGCAGCTGATGCAGCACCGAGGTTTTCAGCGTGCCGGAGGCGGTGAGGTTAAGCGAAGGCAGCAGCTGCGCCTGCGATGAAGCCAGCGAGCGATCGGCAGCCAGCAGCTGACGCTGGGCCTGCGCAATATCCGGCCTTCGCTGCAGCAGCGCCGAAGGCAGCAGCGCGGGCAGCCGCTGCGGCATGACCTGGGTGAAGCGCGACTGGCGCGCAATATGGCGCGGGTTCATGCCGACCAGAATGCTGAGCGCGTTCTCCTGCTGGGCGATCTGATGCTTCAGCTGCGGGATCTGCGCTTTCGCCGTCTGATATTCCGCTGCCGCCTGCATCCACTCCAGACGCGAGGTGTATCCCGCCTCGAACTGGCGGCGGGCCAGATTCAGCGAGTTTTCACGCGTCGCCAGCGTCGCCTCGGTAACGCGCAGCTGCTCGTCCAGCGCCAGCAGCGACATATAGCCGGACGCCACCGAGGTAGCGATCGTCAGCTCCTCCGCCGCCGCCGCCGCCTGCTGCGCCGCCAGGCTGGCGCGCGCCGCCTCGATGCTGCTGCTGCGCGCTCCCCACAGGTCTACCTGGTAGTTGGCCTGCAGCAGCCCCTGATAAACGTCGCCGTCGTGCGGCGCGCCGGTTGCCGCCGAGAGCGTGCGGGCGCGGGTTACGCCGATCCCTGCATCCAGCGTGGGAAAGTTATCGCCTGCGGCGGCGCGCAGCTGCGCCCGATATTGATCGACGCGCGAACGGGCGATAAGAATATCCGGGTTATGGCGCAGCGCCTGCTCCACCAGCCGGTTAAGATCGGCATCGGCAAAGGCGCGCCACCAGTTAGCCTCCGGCGCGGCGGACGGCCCTACTTTCTGCCGCCACTGCTGCGGTATCGGCAGCGAGGATGGCGCCTTCTCAACCTGGGTGGCGCAGCCGCTCAGCAGAGGGAGCAGCAGCGCCAGCGCAGGTAAGCTCGCTCTCCTCATGGCTGCGGCTCCTGAGGCTGGGCGGCGGTATCGATACTGACCTGCACCGACATCCCAGGGCGCAGGCGCGCCTGTTCGTCGCCGTTAATTTTAATACGCACCGGAATGCGCTGCGCGATCTTCACAAAGTTGCCGGTGGCGTTATCCGGAGAAATAGCGCTGAACTCCGAGCCGGCCGCCGGCGAGATATATTCCACCACGCCGTGGAAGATGGCGCCGTCAAGCGCATCCACGCTGAAGGTCACCGGCAGACCGGGCCGCACGTTGGCCAGCTGCGTCTCTTTCATATTGGCGATAACCCATTTTTGCCCCGGCACCAGCGAGGTCAGACGCGTCCCGGCAG
This sequence comes from Mixta tenebrionis, assembly GCF_006517625.1. Classification (GTDB taxonomy): domain Bacteria; phylum Pseudomonadota; class Gammaproteobacteria; order Enterobacterales; family Enterobacteriaceae; genus Mixta; species Mixta tenebrionis. The sequence goes on from NZ_VHQI01000001.1 coordinate 402,210, forward strand.
AAACATAAGCGCCGCGGCGAACTGAAATCTGCCCCAGCTGCCCCTCTTCCGGCGCGATGATTTGGGTATTATCGAGATCGATCTGCGCCAGCCGCAGCGCGGCCTCGGCATTAGCGACATCCGCCTCCAGCGCAGCGCGGTTGACAATCACCGTTTGCAGATCCTGTCGCGAAACATCCAGCGTCGCCTTCGCCTGCTGGACGGCAGCAACCGCCTGGCTGTTAGCGGCGCGCGCGGCGTCGCGTTCGCGTATCGAGAGCGAGCCGTCCGACACCAGGTTTTCCACCCGCTTCAGATCCAGACCGCTTTTCACCGCCTGCGCCTGCGCATTGTCAATGGCCGCCTGATTACGCACGATAACCGCCTCGGCGCTGCGGCGCTGCTGCTGGTTGTTGGCTAACGCCGCTTTCTTCATCGCCAGCTGCGCCTGCGCCTGCTGCACGCGCTGCCGGTAGATACGGTCGTCAATGGTCATCAACACCTCGCCCTTATGCACCGGCTGTAAATCCTGCACGTTAACCGCGGTGATATAGCCGCTGACCTGCGGGCTGATAAAGGTGATCTGCCCGCGCACGTAGGCGTTTTCCGTGCTTTGCACCGTACTGGTAAAGGGCCAGAGCTGCCACGCGTACAGGATGATCAGCACGCCGACGATAACAATCCCACTGCCGACGGCGACGGAGAGAATGCGAAGCTTATTATTGCGCTCGCGCTCGGCGGCGATGATTTCTTCCTGCTGACTCATTGTTTCTCCCTGCTGTCAGAAGTTGCCGGAATCGGGTTTGCCGCAGCCGCTTCACGCTGCTGCTGGCGTCGGGTAAGGATGCGCAGACGCGTCAGACGATAAAGCACCCAGATCAGCGTGCAGCCTGCCATACCTGCGGTCAGTAAATAGGTATCGTTCCACGCCAGCACGTTGGCCTGCAGCGTAGCGACGTTTTGCAGCTGGGCCACCGCCTGGGCGTTCAGCAGGCTGGCATCGCTCAGCTGGCTGTTAAACAGCGCGCCGTACTGGCTTAGGCGCTCGGTAACGTTAGGATCGAGCAGCGAGAGCCGATCGCCCAGCAGGCTGGAGTGATACTTTTCGCGCCACACCTGAAACGTGCCCAGCATTGCCGAGCCGATCAGCCCGCCGAGGTTCTGACTCATGCCGAACAGCACGACGAAGCTCACCAGGTTTTTCGGCTGGGTCACCACGCTGCCGATGCCCCGCAGCATGGCCGGCGCCATAAAGAAGGCGCTGCTGAAGCCGAGCAGAAACTGGCTAAGATACATATTGTGCGGACGGGTCAGCGGATTGGCATGCGCATCCATCAGCGAAGCGATCATCATCACCAGCAGCGAAGTGACAATCGGCCAGCTAAAGTGCGCAGGCTTCAGGGTCAGCGCGCTGGTAACGATCCCCAGCACCACGCCGCAGACAATCGCCAGCGCCAGGCCCTGCAGCTGATCGTTAATCAATCCCACCTGCTGCAAAAAACCGATGGCGCCGGTATTCTGCTCCGCCAGCACCACGCGCATCATAATCATCACGATGCCCAGCCGTACAATCGCCCCGCTGCTCAGCCAGCGGGTGTTGATCAGCGGATTTTTACGGTTATGCTCCACCACTATCGCGCTGACGATCAGCAGCAGCGCCAGCGCCAGGCAGATGCCGAGCCAGGGCGTGTTAAACCACCACTCAATGCGCCCCAGCGACAGCACGCCGCACAGTAACGCCATTCCGGGCGCCATCAGCATGAAGGTGACAAAATCCATTTTCTCAAACACCTTACTGCGATCGCTCGGCGGCAGCTTCAGCATAAATACGCAGCCCAGCGCCACTACCGCCAGCCCCAGCTCAAACAGGTAGAGGCCGCGCCACTCATCCAGCTGCAGCAGCTCCGATGAGAACAGCCGCGCCAGCGGAATAGCCAGCTGCGATCCGCTGATGCCGATCGCCAGCGCCTTCAGGCGGTGCTTCGCCGGCCACGCCTGCACCTGATAATAGATGCCGAGCGAACTTAACGCGGCCGCCACCATGCCGTGTGCGGTGCGTACAATAATCGCCGAGCTGAGATCGTTGACGAACAGGTGAAAAAAGGCCACCAGCACATACAGCAGCAGGAAGGCTTCGGTAAAAACCCGCAGGCCGAACTGCTGACGAAACTTCACCAGCAGCAGGTTTATCGAAATATTGCCCATCACATATACCGCCGGCAGCCAGGCGATCTCATTGCTGTAGGCGGCAAACGTGCCCTGCAGGTTGGTGAGATTGGCGGTGACCAGCGCGTTGCTGAGCGCGCCGGTCAGGGTAATCAGCAGGCCAATCAGGCCGAAGGCGATGCGCTTATGCGTTGGATGAATCGGCGTTGAGGGCGAACCAGGCAATACCGGCTTTTCATGCGGCTGCCACTGGCGCGGGGCGTAAGGATTGTTTTTTGCCACCTCAGAGCGTCCCTGTTTTATCCAACAGCTGCTGCAGCACCCGCTGCGCAACGGCCAGTTCATCGCCATCAATATCCGCCAGCAGCCTGCTCCGTAAACCATCGACTTCGATACTGACTTTGCTGAACAGCGCATTGCCCTGGCTGGTGACCAGCAGCAGGCGCTTGCGGCGATCCTGTTCCGGCTGTGAGCGTTTAACCAGCCGCTGCGCCACCAGCCGATCCACCAGCGGCACTACGCTGGCTTCCTCCAGGCCCAGCACCTGCGCCAGCGCTCTTTGCGTCATGGGTTCGCTGGTGCTGGCCAGCGTGGCGACAGCCAGCCAGCTGTTCATGCTGAGGCCGCTCTCTTTTAGCTGGCGATCGATCGCCAGCCGCCAGGCGTGGGCGGTAAGCTGCAGCAGGCGGGAGAAACGCTGTTGAGAATCCAAAATGTTGCTACCTAATGATTAGACTTCAATGTAAACAACCGTGGTTAATTATAGGCTTCAGGAAAAGTAATTGTGAAGAAAGCGGATGGCCGATTATGGTGCAAAAAGTGGCATTAACTCTGCTATCTGCCGCTCGCCCGCTTCGATTGCGTCACCCGCATACGCTCCCTGCCTTTTTTCAACCTGACCCGCCGCTTAAGAATATTGTCAAACCGGTGCCTTTGGCAGCAGCGCTGCGTCACCTTTGCGGCCAAACGTTGCAAGTGAAACGTTTTCTCTGACTTATTGTATAACTTCGGGATAATTAAATTCATAACTAATTATTTGATAGTTAACGAATAGCACAAATTGTATAAGCTTTCTTTGTACAGCTTTAACATTTTTGTATAACTTTAGCGCTGAGCTGGCTAACGGCTCTGTAACGAATGATGCATTTGCGTCGCCTCTGAAGGTGTTTAACCCGGATTTCCACCTTCAGAGGTTTTTTTTCGCCTGCAGGATGCGTTGCATCCGGTTTCAGCATCATGGCGCTACCCGTGACAACACACTAAACCCCGGTGATAGCAACCGGCTCCGATTGGATATGATAAGCCTTAACGCGCCGCAGGCTGCGTTAGAGAGGACTGACATGCAGATGATGACACCGCAAACTGACAAGGAAATGGCCGATTACTTTAACGCGCAGGATAACTCCGCCGTCAGTGAGATGGAGATGCTGGGCACCGTAGTCGCGGAAGTGCTGCAAATGGGACGCCCCGTCACTAACAAGGCGATAATCGCCAGGCTTCTTCAGCGTCTGGAACGGGAAAGCGACGTGGTGATGCTGGATATTTATCGTCACGTGCTGGAGCTGGTGGTGCATAAAACCGAAGATGACATTCTCAGCTAATCCGACGGCGCGGTAATTCTCCTGCAAAGTTGCAGGCGGCGGTTCGCCCAACGCGGAAGCCGGCGTTATCGGGCTGCGCTGGCCAGGGCGTCCGGTTATCGGACGCCTTCTGCGGCTGGTGCTGGCAGGAAATTAACGCTAACATAACGGCCTTGCCCCGAACGGCAATTTTACCCTTTCAGAATAACGATGCGCCCCGCCGTATCAGATACCACGACAATAAGAGCCTGCAATATTATGACCACCTCTTCTGAGGCGCATGCTGCAAAGCACGCCGACAGCGAGCTGACCGTTGCCCGCGTACTGCGCTCGCCGAAATTACTGACGCGCGAGTGCCTTGCCGGCGTCATCACCGCGCTGGCGTTAATTCCTGAAGTTATCTCTTTTTCCGTTATTGCGGGCGTTGACCCAAAAGTCAGCCTGATCGCATCGGTAGTACTGGCGCTGACGCTTTCCCTGCTGGGAGGGCGGCCGGCAATGGTGACCGCAGCGGCGGGATCGGTGGCGCTGGTGATCGGGCCGATGGTACGCGCTCACGGCGTTGAGTATATTATGCCCGCCGTTCTGCTCGGCGGCGCGGTGCAGATTCTGTTCGGGCTGGCCGGGCTGGCGCGCATGATGCGCTATATTCCCCGCTCGGTTATGCTCGGCTTCGTCAATGCGCTGGGCGTGCTGATTTTCTTTGCCCAGGTGCCGCACGTCTGGGGAGAGACGCTGCCGGTCTGGCTGCTGTTCATTTTGACGCTGGCGATTGTACTGCTGTTGCCGCGCCTGCTAAACAGCGTGCCCGCGCCGCTGGTGGCGATCGTTACCGTCACCGCCATCGCTATTTTCTGCGGCCTGCCGGTGCCTGACGTCGGCGATGCAGGCCCGATGCTGGCGGGCCTGCCGGGTCTGAACCAGCTGGCAGTACCGCTTAACCTGGCGACCCTGCAGATTATCTGGCCAACGGCGATAAGCATCGCTCTGGTCGGGCTGATGGAATCGCTGTTAACGGCGAAGCTGGTAGACGATCTGACCGATACGCCCTCCAGCAAGCGGCGTGAATGCTGGGGCCTCGGCGCAGGCAACATCCTCGCCGCCTTTTACGGCGGTATCGCCGGTTGCGCTATGATCGGACAAACCATGGTCAACGTTGAGCTGGGCAAAGCGCGCACCCGTGTCTCTACTCTGGCCGCCGCGCTGGTGCTGCTGCTGCTGGTTACCGGCCTCAGCGCGCTGATGGCGCGGATTCCGATGGTAGTGCTGGCGGGTATTATGATGATTGTCGCCGTAAAAACCGTTAACTGGCACAGCCTGCGCCCCGCCACGCTGAAGCGTATTCCGTTTTCAGAAACGGTAACCATGGGCTTGACGGTGGCGGCAACGGTCTGGACCGGCAACCTGGCCATTGGCGTGGTCGGCGGCGTCCTGTTCGCTATTCTGCTTTTCGCACGCCGCGTGGCGCATGTTATTCATGCCGAACGCCAGCTCAGCGCAGATGGCGCATCGGTGCGTTATGTGGTGCGCGGGCCGCTGTTTTTCGGCAGCAGCAACGATCTTTTCGAACATTTCGACTACGCGCACGATCCGCAAGATGTCACCATCGATTTAACGCACGCGCAGATCTGGGATGCCTCCAGCGTGGCGGCGCTGGACGCCATTGAGAACCGCTACCAGCGTTACCAGGCGCAGGTAAAGATCGTCGGGCTGGATACGCGCAGCAGCGATTTTCATCGCCGGCTGAGCGGTACGCTCTAGATAGCTGCGGGCCGCCGCCTACTGACGGCCCGATCTTTTTAGCTGCGACAGATAGCGCGCCTTACAAAGATAGCCCAGCGCCAGCAGGCTTAACGATACGCCGATAATGGATAAGAACGCCATGCCGGTAAAGCGATACAGCCAAATCCCCCCGATGCCGCCAAGCAGAAAAGCCACCAGCGTTGAGCCATGCAGCAGCAGCCGCTGCAGGTAAACGGGCGCATACTCCGGCGACTCTCTGCGTCGTAAAATATCCAGCAGCATCGCCATTTCAATCCCGATATCAGTCGAGGTGCCGGAGACATGGGTGGTGCGCACGCGGGCGTTTGATATCCGTGTAACAACGGCATTCTGCAGCCCCATCAGGAAGCTCAGGCTGAGGATCATTAAGGCGCCGGAGGAAAATTGCGCAAAGCGCGTTTCCGCCCATCCCAGCAGCGACAGCAACAGGCCTTCCAGCAGGATATTGACTGCATAAACGGAGCGGATACCGTGTCGGCGGCCATGATTAATCAACAGCGTGGAAAAGGTTGAGCCGATAATAAACAGGCACACGATCTGTAGAAAAAAGAAGGCGACCGGCAGTTCGCTGCGCGCCAGCCGATCGGATAAAGAAGAGACGTTGCCGGTCATGTTGGCGGAAAAAAAACCAACCGCTTCAAACGCTGCGGTATTTAACGCGCCCGCGACCAGCGCAAGCGTAGCGGCCAGGCGACTATCGGTAACGAAGGTTCTGGCCTCATCCTGACAAATTAACATGGTGAGTTACGGCTGAGAGTTAGGTTATTACTTGCCGGCGCGGCAGACCTACGCCGGTGATGTACGTATCGTCTGTTTTCTCGCCTCGCGGCAGACGGTTCCCAACGGGCGGCGAGAGATTAAGATGGAGAAGGCGCTATTATGCGCTTTTTTATTGCGTTTCTCTTGCTGTTTATCAAACCGCGGCCTGCTCTTTTTGCCTGCGATGCTGTTAAGCCCCGTTTCGCACCCTGCCCAGGGTTAGCGTGCCCGCGCCGTTACAAGTATGTTGTAACTAACAACGCTAACTCAGCAGCTGTTACGGCTGGCTGCTGCGGTTGCGGTTGCGGTTGCGGTTGCGGTTGCGGTTGATAAAAAGCATAGCGGATAAGGCTGGCAGAATGTCTAATAAAACAGAGAATAACGGCGATAAGCTTACGGCAAACAGGCCGGACAGGCGCAACGCCCACGAAGCCCTGATATATAACAGGTAAACGCCAGAACAGGCGGCGCGGTTATTTTACAGGCGCTGCATTATTGCGCGAAAGTTATCAATAAACCTGTCCAGCAGGATATGCTATCTGAGGAAGTAGCGGCCTGACCATCCGTAACGGCTGAATAGCCCCGTTAACCGATGTTTAAATAATAATCCGTTCACAGCGGTATCGCTAATTGATGCCGTTACAGAAATAAATTCAATAAAAATGGTTATTTAATCTGCACTCTACTCTGCCGGGGAACGGTATTTTCCATCCCCTGTAAGCTACAGGGTTAAATATTCAACACCTCGCGTTATTGCCGATTAAAAAATAACGTACAGCCAGGATTAAATAAATAAAAATTTAGCCATGCGCCGGCAGTGGTGCGATACGGCATAAAGGTGCGAATGAGATACGAACGGACGGTAAATAATTGACGCCAGCGCGCGGCAGAGGCCGCTAACCGGTGAGAAACAAGCACAGGACAGATCCGATAATCAGCAAGCTATATCAGGAACAGCGGAGTAAAAACAAAAAAACCGCCCTTGGGCGGTTACGACATCACTGCTTATTGCTTTGATTTTATTCGATTTTTCTTTTGGTGCCCGGGGCGGGACTTGAACCCGCACAGCCATACAGCCGAGGGATTTTAAATCCCTTGTGTCTACCGATTTCACCACCCGGGCAGTGTAAAGTGGAGGCGCGTCCCGGAGTCGAACCGAGGTAGACGGATTTGCAATCCGCTGCATGGCCACTCTGCCAACGCGCCTTTATTCCGTGCGATTATCCGCAGCCGGACAATCTAAATTCTTTTTAAGTTAACACCTTAACTCTAAATGCTAACCCTTTGATTCAAGAAGCGTTTTCGCGTTCCTTCATCTGATGGACGGCATTATGGACTAACTTCCCGCGGTTGGCAACCCCCTGAAGTTAATTTTTTCAGAACCTTTTCTGACGGGGAAATATATTGCTGCAATAATCGCCGATTCCCCTTCTTTATCCGATCGGATAAAGAGGTTCTGACAACGCACGACGGCCATTTCACGCGGCACGGTAGCGTCACAGCAATAAGGTATAGATGCCTTTTGCCGCAAAGAAAAGGTTTTTTCTGCGTCTTATACCATTTTCTGCTGCCGTGAAGCGCGTCGGATCGCCAACGGCGGAAAAATCGTCAGTTTCTTCCCCAGCCCGTGGATAAAACCCACGGGCGCGATCTTCCATTCGCTTATAGTTTCGCCGTTACCAGAGCTGGCTACGCTTATCGATTTCGTTCCAGCGAAAATACATATCGCAGGCCGCAAGGTAATCGGTATGCCAGCACCAGTAGAGATGCAGTAAATAATAGAGCGCGCCAGGCAGGAAACAGATGAGAAAATAGACTGCGAACGGCAGAGGCCAGGCCAACAAAAGCAGCAGCAAATTAACCAGAACTATCCAGACGAATTGAATGCTTAGTACCAGCAGCAGCCTGAAAGCCAGCGATGTTTCATGGAATTTTGCGCAGGGGATGCCAGTCGAAAAAGAAAAATCGATTTCGTTTAAAAACAGTTTGCCGAGAAAGACGTAACGCTTCGACAGACGGGTAAATAATAAGTTTATAGCCAACACCGTTGCGCATAAAATAAACGTCGCGACCACCAGCGTTGGCGTCAGCCATCCCTGAGCGGCAGAGAAGTCAGGATTTCTTTTTAATGGGTGAATAGTCAGCAGCGTCAGCGCCATATTCAGCACAAAACTACAGGCGATATAGTGATAAAGCGTGCGGTACTGCCGCTGATGTTGAGTAGTGATCCCCAGCTGCCTGATGTAGCTCGATCTTAGCCAGCGGAACACCAGATAAACCAGCAGCGGCAGCATCGCTGACAGCGCAACAAGCGCCGGCGTTGTCAGCGGCAGACGCAGACTGTAAGAAAGAATAAGCCACAGCGCCGCCAGCGCTAATATTGCCACCGCCGGCGGGCGCGCGAGCCGCTTTTCCATAACGCCACAGCTTTTGCCGATAAAATAGCTTAAATCAACGTTCTTCGTGACGCCCTTATACATCCAGTATGCTTCCAGCTCATAGATAACGTTAAATAAAATAACTGCTGTAATTGCGCTGAGAAAGCCGGCATCCTCTGCGTTAATGGCATAGCCGTTATTCCGCCAGTAGAGCCCCAAAAAGAAAAACAGTATCAGGTAAAGGAAAGGTAAAAGCCTTTTATCCTGATAGCGAATAAAAGTTAAATAATCTGGAATCATCCTCTCTCTCCGCTATTCAGATAATTTTTCGGCAATGTAAGATCATTTCCGGCGAGCTGCGCGGAAAGTCATTAAGCAGCTGTCCCAGATAGGCCTTATTGCTGATTTCAATAAATAGCGGCGGCGTTTCATACGCCAGCAGACGCTCCAGCGAATCAGTCCACTTCACCGTATGGGTTAAATGCTGCGATAAATTTTGCCGAATCGCCTGCGGATCGCTTTCCGGCGCTCCGGTTACGTTCATCAGAACGTCGCATAGCGGTTGCCCAATGGGGATATCCATCAGAAAATCTTGCATTTGCTGAACGCCGTCACTCATCAGGCGCGTATGCCAGGCGCCGCTGACGCCCAGTTTTACCGCCGCAAGCCCTTCGGCAACCAGGCGGCGATTAAACTCGCTCAGGGCGGAGGCCGTGCCGCCCACTACCTGCTGAAAGCGGCTGTTGTCGCAGCTGATATCCAGCTCCATGCCGGCGTCCGCAATCCGCTGGCGCATCGCCAGATAATCAAGCCCCTTCACCGCCAGCATGCTGCCTTTATTCTGCCTGCTTAACCTGTCCATTAAGGCGGCGCGGAAGTGAATTATGCTGAAGATATCCTCCAGCTGCAGTGCGCCAGCCGCGTATAACGCGCTATATTCGCCTACGCTATGACCGCAGACGCCGAGAATAGTGCGGGAGGCGATTTTTTCCCGCATCAGAGTGTAGAGCGTGAGATTAATCGCCGTTACCGCCAACTGCTGCACCGTAGTTTGTATCAGCTTATTCATCGGCCCCTTTAAACACAGGCGACGAAGATCCAGCCCCGAAATATCGCTGGCGCAGTCCCAAATATGGCGCGTGGCGGCGTTAATATCCCAGAGATCGGCCCCCATGCCAATAACCGGATTTCCCTGCCCGGCAAACAGTAAAACGACGGGCGCTGACGTGCTGTTTATATTGATATCCATATACCCTGCCTCAGAAATAATATTTAATCCCGGAGTAGACGCCCGTGGTGTTGCCAAACAGGCCGAACTCCGAATCTTTATTTCCCTGGGCGCGATAGATGCCGCTATAGAGCTCCATCTTTCCATCCAGCTGCACCAGGGGCTTATTATAATGAATGCCGAATGCCAGGCTGTTATCCTGCAGATTGATCACGCCGTAAGGTTGTAAACTGGCACGATCGGCGAGACGCAGGGTAGCGAAGGCGTGAAGATAATGCCGGCCCTGCAGCTGGCCCCGATTCGCAACATTGTCTATTTCCGCTCCCATCAGATATTGCCAGGCATCAAACGCCCGGTCGAGCGGCGCATAGCCGCTGCGCTGGTTAAGAAAGCGAATCAGCTGCGTCTGCTGGCGCCATGCCGTTCTGGAGTAGCCTTCGCTCTGAAAATAGTACTCCACGCCCAGCAGGCTAAAGTTATCGGTGGTGTAGTGGCTGCCGAACGCCGCCTCCACGCCATTCCTGCTGCTGCGGTGATAAAGCGAGGCGGGAAACTGATAATCCTGCACCTGACGCGCCTTATCGCTGTCCAGATGGCGCCACTGCTGGCGAGAATGCCAGGCCAGCTCCGCATTGATGGCGAACTGCGGCGTCAGATAGAAACTATCAGCAACGGCAATGCTGCGGGATTCACCAAGGCCGATGCTGAGCGAGGGCGTATGGTTAGCCGCCCGGTAGTCGGTATAGCGCAGCAGGTAGCGCTCGCTGGCGTTAGCACGCTCGGCTGCCGTCCAGTTGCCGGACGATTCATAGCGCTTAGCAATATGAGTTAGCCTGGGCGATAAGGTGAAAGCCAGAACGTAATCAGGCGTTTCTTCCGTTAAGCGCAGCCCCCAAAACGCTTCGCTATAGATCGGCTTTAGCTCCAGATGGTGAATGCCGCTGGCTTTAAATCCGCCGTAATAGCCGGCAAGTAGATTAGCCGGCGATTTTAAATAGAACAGCCCCGGTCGGGCTCTGAGTTTCCCCGCCGCAACGCTGAGCTGCTCTGAAAGCGTCCAGGAAAGACTCAGGCGATCGATCAGCCCCCTGACACGATGTCGATCCTGCTCAAAGCTCTTTGGCTTGCGATAAGGCTGATATGCCAGCGCGTAAAGCGAAACCTGCGTCTCCAGGCTATTTTCCACCAGCCAACAACGATTGCTGTAGTGAAGGCCCCAGTCGTTATAAAAATTATCCTTCTGATAAGGATGTTTGCCGTCTGGTCGCCAGAGCGCAGGCTGCCGTTTGGCGTAGCTTACCTGTCCGAATAGCGTCATCTCCGCCCCGCTCAGGCAATCAGCCAGCAGACCGGGCGAAACCAGCAGCAGTGAAAGGCATAACGGAGCAGCGCGCAGCATCAGCCTTTACCCCGCTGAATATACTCTTTGGTAAAATGCGACACCGGCAGAGATTCAAACCGGACGTCGCTATATTCCATCACGGAGTAGCCTTTGTTGTAGCGGACATCCTGCACCACGATGCGCGTTGGGCGATATTTTCCCAGCACCGGCTGATAATTCTGATACCGCACCTCTTTAAGCAGCTTATTATCCTGCGAGTAATAGCTGGCTTTATAAGGACGGTAGTCGCTGTCTTTCTCTACGTAGTAGGTGATTTTTGGCCAGATAACGTCAGCGGTTTTTCGCTCCAGCTGCAGCTTGTAGCATCGTTTTTCTCCGCAGGGCTCCTCGCCAGCCAGCTCGGCATGGTAGGCATATTCAAAATTGGTGACGATGACATCGCCATTTGAGATCTGCCCCAGCAGCCTCTGCTGACGGGAAATGGGCACCGGACGCCGCAGCTGCGGCGTATAAAACCAGAGCGCATACCAGTCAGAAAGCATAATTTTGCCGCGGTCGCCGGGCGGATAGATAAAGCGCACCAGCGATCGCGCATCGGCCTCTCTTCCCTTTTCCGGCTTTATAAAGCGCATCGAGATATCCAGCACCTGCTTAGCGGCTGGCTGCCCGGCGCCGGAGCGATATTCCAGCACCGTAACGGTATAGCGAAAAGGCCGGTTAGGCGAGCGCACCTCATCCGCCCGCCGGATAATTTCCAGCGCCTGCGGCGAGGAGCCGTCGGCGGCCCAACCCGCCGGAGCAAACAGCAGCAGGGCCAGCGCTAAGCGCAGATTATGGCGTCTCATCATCGCTTCCTCAGGCATATTTAAACGCATCGGCAATATTCAGCCGCGCAGCCCGGCGCGCAGGCAGAACAGACGCCAGCGCCGAAGTGGCTACCGGCAGAATAAATGTCATCCAGATCAGCGCGGGGTTATCCGTTTTAATAAAGGCGATATATCCCTGCGTCTGTCCCGGAGAAGGCGGCATAGCGATACCGTACAGATTGATGATTCCGGCAAGACCATAGCCGATAAGCAAACTTCCCAGCGCGCCAGCCAGCCCGATAAAGATGCCTTCGAGTAAAAACAGCCGCATAACGTGGCCCGACCGCAGCCCAATTGCTCTGAGGGTGGTAATTTCGCGCGTTCGCTCTACGATATTCATCGTCATGGAGTTGCCGATCATAAAAATAACGATCAGCGCGACGATAATTTTGATAAAGAAATAGATACCGGATAACAGGCTTTCCACCTGTTGATAAAACAGCGACATCTCTTTCCACTCTTTTACCACCAGCGGCAGCTGTTTATCGGCGATAAAGCGCTGTAGCTTTGCTTTAAACAGCGGTAAATCATCATCATTTTTTAACAGAATTAAAATTTTGCTGACGCCGTTGGTTCCCATAATATGCTGAGCGGTCGTAAGCGGAACTTTCATCGCCACATCGTCATAGTCTTTGATCCCGGAGGCGAACACGCCGCCCAGCTGCAGCGAAAGCGCGCCCTGCCCGCCCCTGGCGTTGACTACCATTACATCCAGCCAGTCCATATAACCCGCATTAAGCGTGTTCGCCAGCCCGCTTCCCAGCGTTACCCGATCGGTTTTAATACGCGACAGATCGCTGCCTGACAGCAGTTTATCAAAGGAGCCAAGCTTCAGCGCCGCCAGCGGCTCCACGCCCAGCGCCGAGAAATAGCTGGAGGTTTCATTTTCATAGTGGGAGATCACCCCGGAGAACTCCAGCTGCCCTGCCAGCGTAGAAATATAAGCGGAAAGCTCGTCGTCGTTAACGATTTGCGCCTTCAGCTTTTCGTAATCGTCAATAATGCTCTGGCTTTTATTCGCCGTGGTGAAATAGCGCTGATGATAAATTTGCACATGGCCGACGTTGGTTCTTATTGTCTGCTCCTGCAAGATCCAGAAGGAGTAGCCAATAAATCCGCCATAAATAAAGATGGCGACCCCGCCCAGAATGATAGCGGCAATGGTTGAGAACGAGCGCCTTTTATGCCTGAACAAATTCAGGAAAGCGAATTTCGCATCCTGGGTTCTGTACAGCACGCAATAAAGCACGAAGCATAAAATCAGCGCGACCAAAATCGTGACTATTTCCACTCCGCCCGTCATTTATCCTCCGTTGACTAAAGGCAATATAATCTGCGCGACTTCACGGGCTTCCCATTGCGGCGCGACGTTATTCTCCAGCGCCAGCCATGGCAAGTCGGGATAGCGCGCTGTTATTTGCGCTAACAGCGCGGCGGCCTGCTGCTGCTCTCCACAGTGATAAAGCGCACGGTAGCGCATGTAGCTAATGCCGGGAGTAAGCTCGTTGAGAGCGGCCTTATTTGCCGCCAGCAGCTCGGCCGTATCGTGCAGGACGATCGCGCAGCGTCCCAGCTTAGCGGGCAGCCAGGCGTCAAGGCGCGCCCTTAAATAACGCACGCGCGTATCAGATTCATGAAGATCGACGGCTTCATCCAGATAGAAAAAACCCAGCTTCGCATATTCAGCAGCCTTAACGATATCGTTAACCCTGTCGTAGTGATGCGCCAGCTGTAGCGCGCCGTAAGCGTAGAAAACTAACGAGGCAACATTTTTTTGCCGGCTATATTCATCGAACAGCGCGGTGGTTAGTTTTTCCAGGTCGTGCTGCCGGGCGGGAAAGCCCTTTTGCAATACCGTTTCTACCGCCGGCAGACCGCTATTTGCTCTGGCCGGCGCGCTGGCGCTGAACAGCAAGCCACAGATACAGAATAACAGCGGAAACCGGTAGTTAAGCTTCATCATCCAGTTCTCCATCCCTGATATTGATTACGCGTCCCGCTCGCTGTTTTAGCTGAATGGAGTGGGTGGAAATAATAAAGGTGGTGGCGGTCTGCGCGTTAATCTCTGACAGCAGATCCAGGATCGCTTCGCCGGTGGCGATATCCAGATTGCCCGTCGGCTCATCGGCAACCACGATTTTTGGCTCATGGGCCAGCGCTCGCGCTATCGCCACGCGCTGCTGCTGCCCGCCAGAGAGTTCGCCAGGTTTACGATCCGCCAGATCCGCCAGCCCGACGAGATCCAGATAGCGCAGCGCACGCGTTTTCGCCTCTTTGCGGCTAAAATGCCCATTCAGAATGAGCGGATAGCGGACATTATCCAGCGCGTTAAGCACCGGCATCAGGTTGAAAAATTGAAAGATAAAGCCCAGCTCCCGGCTTCTGATCTGCGCCAGCTGCTGCTCATTAAGTTCGTTCAGTACCTGGTTTAAAAACATTACCGTGCCGGTAGAGGGCTTATCGATACCGGACAGAATATTTAATAAGGTGCTTTTACCACTGCCTGACGGGCCGCACAGCGCCAGAAAATCGCCGCAGGCAATCTCAAGGTTAATATTTTTGAGCGCCTCGACTCTGTTTTCGCCGCTACCGTAGCTTTTACTAATACCGCTCAGACAAATTGCCGGCAGTTCCTTTATATTGTTTGCCATTTCGCTTTTCCATTAAGCCCGTTAATCACGCCATGTGTCGAAGTAGTTGTAGCCGCCATAATTATCAGGAACGATAGTGCGCGCCGTCGCCGGCGGTTGCTGTTCCAGAGCGACCCAGCTCAGTGCGGGCGTCAGGCAGCCGCTGCCGCCATATTTTTCCGTCAGATTAAGCGCCGCCAGACCGGCGGCCTCTGTCGCCTTAAGCAGCGCGCTGCCCGCCCGGCTTTTTCTCAGGCCGGTAAAAAACAGGCGATCGATCGGCGCCTCGGCCGTAATAAGCGGCGCAGCGCGGTGAATATCGTTACCGGCATCGATATAGCCGCCGCAGTCGATCCTCAGCGCGCTTTCGCGCTTGCTGAAAATAAAGCAGCCAACGCGTTCTACCGAGAGATTAACATTCGTATCCTGCGATTTTCTTTTACCGCCGCCGGCAATATCTTCGTCGGAGAAAACCAGCAGCGGAATTGAACGGTAGGCGGCGCAAATGACGACAAAATCGCAGATATCCCAGTTAAGATAATCCTGCGCGACGCGCATTGCCTGCATCAGCGACTGCTTTTCGCCGCGCATCTTGCAGGTAAAACCGTTCACCGAGAATTTTTTCAGCAGGTTTTTAGGCAGGGTATCGATAATTCCGGCATGCAACGCGCTGGACATATTCTCATACAGCCCCGCCTCTCCCCAGGAATCCACGTAGAACAGCGCCGTGCGTGATTTAATTAGCTGCATGCGCACTTTTGCCGCCAGCTGCTGCAGCGCAATATCGGATGCCTGCTCCAGCGCTTCGATATATTTAATGTAGTCAGGCTTGCGGATCATCTCCCTGGCGTAAAGCTCGCGCCTGGTTCCAAAGCGTTTAAAGCCCCAGCCCTGCGCCCTGGTGGCTTTCAACGCCTTGTTATAGATATGCGATTCCCATACGTTCAGCCAGCTGGGAATATAAAAGTAAAACTCATCCTCTGGCTCAATAAGGGAATAAGAAGAGAGATAGATGGTATTATCCATATCAATCCGCCTGTCGATAATAAGGGGAAATCACCATGGCGATAATGGAACCATCAACGCCGACGCCGGTTTTCAACAGGTGCGATTTGTTATGCTGCACAACGCCGCGATCGACCAACAAACGATCGGACATTTCTTTAATAATTGCGTCATTGCTGACGGGAGAAAGCAGCTCCTGCTGCGTCAGCGCATGGTGAGCGATAATTAAATCCACCAGGCCGGAGCCGGTGGCGGTGTACCCTATCTGCCCTTTGTAAGCCAGAACGGGAACCTGCTGAGCGTCTGACAGCATACTCAGCGCCTTCGCCTCCGCCTTATCGCTGGCGTCGGAGCCGTTGCCGTGAGGAATAATCGCGGCGAGATCGTGACAGCCGATCGCCGCTTCCAGCATGACGCTATTCATCGCCTTGAGTAAACTGAGGCTTAAATGGGCGGCATCGTTACTGCGACTGGCGCCGATCTGCGCATAGATCGATCTCAGCTGCAGGCCGTCGAAGCGCTGGCGGGCGCGGCGGTGGCGCCCGCTTTCCAGCAGCATAACGCTGTAGCCTTCGGCAAACAGAACGCCCCTGCTGTTTTCGCCAAAGGGCTGCACCACTTCGCTATCCAGCATGCCGTTATTTTCCAGAAACCAGCAGTCCTGGGTTTTGATTTCCGAGCAGTTAATCACCATTACCAAATCGACAGCGCCCTGCGCTATCGCCTTATGGCCGATATGCAGCGCCGCCAGCGCGGAATTACTGGTGCAGTTCATATTAGGCGGCTGATATTTCAGCCGATAGCGGCTGGCAATATGATGAGACACGCCGTCCTGCGACATTTTCTCTACGTGCAGATTCATTACCGAGGTGACCAGCTTGACATCCTCAATATCGTTCCGATCGTAGAAATTTTTGTAATCACGCGCATCCGTCCGCGGCCCCAGGCCGGTGAGATAAACCCGAACGTTTTCGCCCGTCAGGCAAGCCTTATCCAGCCCGGCCTGCGCAAGCGCTTCATCAATCAGACCATCCAGCAGGGCTAATACGCTGTTAAGATCGCGGTTGCCGCGCAGGCGGGCGACGCCGCGGTTGCTTTTGAAACCGCTTTTGATCGCCTCGTCGTCCGTTTTAAACCAGCGCGTTTTCTCAACCCGTTTTCCCTGCCGGAGGTGGTCGATTAACGCCTGGCTGTTTTCCGCAAACGGCAGACAGACGCTGTAACCAGCGATGATGCTCGCGTTGCTCAACGCTTCATTTCCTGATAACGAATGCATAGTAGTTTCCACCCTCGGAGGCCCCCACTAACAGCACCTGGTTTAGCGCCATGCTCAGCGGTTCGCGCACGAAATTAAGGCGGGCGTCACAAAACTCTGCGGTATAAGGGATCGCCGGAACGCGCTGATGTTTCATGCAGTCGGTAAGTATGGCGAGATTCAGCAGCCCGGCGGCGGATTCCACAAAGCCGAAAAAGGCGTTGTAGTTGACCACCGGCACCTGCGGGTTTTGCTGACGGAAAACCTGTTCGATCGCGTCGATTTCAATCTGCGCGCTCTCTTTACTGCCGTTGCTGCTGCCGCAAACCAGATCGATATCTTTCGCGCTCAGACCCGCGTCCGTCAGCGCCCGCGCTATCGCCTGCGCCATTGCCTGCGCCTTTTCGCTTAGCGCTGAGGCGTCAAAATAGCTGTTGCTGTTCGATTTACCGTAGCCCACGATCTCCGCCAGAATCTGCGCATTGCGCGCCAGCGCGGTTTCCGGCGCTTCCAGCAGCAGCATGCAGGCGCCTTCTCCGGGAACGAAACCCTGCGGATTTTTGCCATAGATCTGGTACTGGCTCGCCTCGGAAGCCATATGAATTTTTTGCGTAACGGCGTCCATATAGAGGGACATCGAGGGGAAATATTCATCCGCGCCGCCAACGATCACCTGCGGCTGCAGCGCCTGACGGATCAGTTCATAACCATAGGTCAGCGCGCCCAGCGCGGCGTTTTCGCCCGTCGCCAGGGTAGTGGTGTAGCCTTTAATACCTTCGGAGATGGCGCAAAACGTGGGAATGGCGTTCATCAGCGAGCCGGGAAATTCAGAGGTACGCACCTTGCGCGGATCCGGCTTCAGGCTCTGCAGATATTTATAGGTGGTTTCCTGCGGACCGCGCGCCATACCCATAATAAAGCCGAACTCGTCGCCATCTTTCCTGATTTTGCGCCCGGCGCTGTTCAGCGCTTCCGCCAGCGCGATCAGCGCGAAGGTTCCGCCGCGCGTGGCTTTGCGCGCATCGTAACGGCGCAGATGTTTGCGCGGTTCCAGCCCGGTAATCTGGAAAGTTTTAAAATGTTCCGCCTCTTCCGGCAGCGGTCGATCGCTAACGGAAAAACTATCGCCCTGCAGCGCTTCAAACTGTCGCGTCTCGACCAGAACCTCCAGCAGCTCTGCCGCCTCTTTCAGCGTATCGTCATAAAACTTCACCGGACTGAGCGCGACGGCCCGTTCGCTGGCCCAGATAAAATCCACGATTTCATTCAGGGTATGCCCAATAGCGGTTACGGCCCCGATACCAGAAATCACCACCCGCTTTTCATCATATGTGGTTACCGGCACCGAAGCGGGCCGGGTGCTTACCACCAGGCTACAGTTGTTGCCGCCGAAGGCGTAGTTGTTCTTGAGGAAGATATTGACATCTTTTTCACGAAAGGCGTTGGCGACATAGTCCAGATCGCAACCGGGACGCGGCGTAGCGAAATTGAGCGTTGGCAATACCTGTTTTTCCGGCAGCGTTACCAGACAGGCGATTAACTCCACGATCCCCGCCGCGCCAATATTATGCCCAAAGTAGGACTTGGTTGAGCTGACCACCATTTTCGCCGCGTCCGGGAAAACTTTCTTCATCGCCAGCGTTTCGATGCGGTCGTTCGCCTCGGTTCCCGTACCGTGCACGTTGACGTAATCCACCTGCTCCGGGGTAATGCCGGCGTTATGCATCGCTTTCTTCATTACCTGTACCGCGCCGCCGGCACGCGGATCTGGTCCGGTCTCATGGTAGGCGTCGCAGGAGGTAGCGTAGGAAAGGATCTCGCCATAAATGGTGGCGCCCCTCGCCAGGGCATGCTCATACTCTTCCAGCACGATTGCGCCGGCGCCTTCGCCGATAGACATGCCGGGACTGCCGGAAAATGGCGTGCAGGAATCGGGATGCATCACGTTCAGCACGTAAAACCCGGCGAACGTCGGCAAGTAAACGGGCTCGGTCCCTACCGCCAGCATGGTATGACCTTTGCCGTTTTGGATATAATCAAAAGCCATTCCCACCGCGTTCGGGCTGGCGGTACAGGCCGTCGCCACCAGCTCCATGCCGCCCTTCAGCCCCAGCAGGGTGGAAACGCTGGAACAGCACGAGGAAAAACCGCCGGAGTAGATGGCCTTCTGCAGGGAAAAATCCGCAATCCGCTGCTCGAACAGCGGCAAAAAAGCCTCTGTTCCGGCGGAAGAGACGCCGATAATCAGCCCGGTTTCGTTAAGGCACGCGCGGTTGTTAATCAGCCCGGCCTGAATCAGGGCATCCTTGCTGACCTTGTATGCCCAGAGCGCCGCATTATCGAGTGACTTAACGATATCGTCCGAAAGATCTGAATAATCAATCTTATGCAGAACTTCAGCTGCGCGTGCGTTAGCAAACCATTTTGCGAAGCGCTGGCTATCCGCCACGCCGCATTTTTTATCCAGCAGCGCCTGCCTGAAGTCTGAAAGATTATCCGCCAGGGATGACAATATCCCCATCCCGGTAATCACTACTCTTTTTCGCTGTTTTTGCATCATCCATACCTGTTTATTATTTTTTTAATGTGGGGAGAGATTACCCCCTGTCTCAGGCGCAGAAAGGGTCTGAGCCGGCTGGCGGCCGCCGTTCACCGCTCAGGCCCCGCTCTGCAAATCAAACAAACGGCAGCGCGCTACAGGGCGCTGCGGGATTTCGACGCATCGACAAAACTGTGTTCCGTCGGGCTGACCAACATGCTGAGGTTATAAAGGAACGGTAAATTGTGCGTCATTGCGGCAACGTCGCCGTCGCGGGTGCGAATGGTAAAGCCTTCGATATCGGACCAGGCATAGGCTTCATCCAGCAGAGCCAGCGCAATAAAGGAACGGCGGGCCGGTGAGAAGGTGGCGCTAATAAGCTTGCCGACAACCTTGCCCTCAGCCACTACCTCATCGTCAGGCTGCATGTCCGTGCAGGCCGCAACAGGCAACATCCCCACCACCCTGCGCGCAACGCCGCTGCGGGAATATTCTTCTACCGCCTCTTTGCCGATAAAATCTTCTTTATCGTACTGTACGGCCCACTGCAGCTGCAGCTCGACCGGATTGCGCGAGTAAGCGCCATAGATCGAGGCATCCCAGGCGGGATTCTCTATACGCACCGTTTTTTGATAATCCAGGCCGCCGGTTTGCAGACAATATTTTTCGCCGCGTTCAAGCAGCTGCTGCCACAGCGCCGCCAGCGCAGGCTGTTCACCAGCCATCAAATAGCTAAATTCGCCATGTTTGCCGCAGCGGAAAATCATCAGGCCGTCATCGGCGTTCATAAATTCGTGGTAAGGCAGGCCAATAATGTCAAAGCCGTAGACTTCCGCCAGCACCTCCCAGGAGTAAGGCCCTTCCAGCAGTATGGCGCCCCAGTCGGCCTCCTCCATGGATTTAATTTCCGGCGCATCCTGAATATCCAGCTCTTCCGCTTTTTCCAGAATGTTTTCCAGCCGCGTAATCACCGCCGACGCCGTCATATTTTCAGAAAGGAGATAGTAGCCCTCATCTGAGCAGAGTATATAGACGTCGCCGCAGATGGTGCCGTCTTCATTAAGAACCAGAGAATAGATGCCCTGTTCATCGCGAATAGTAGAAACATCCGCAGAGGCCATATGGTTTACCAGCGCCCAGGCGTCTTCGCCGATTACGCTTACGATAGACATATGGGAATAGTCAACCAGCAGCGCATTTTCCCTGACGGCCCGATATTCAATATCATCGTCATGATAAGCAGCGGGTACGATCTTATGATTAAATTCCCCCATCCGGGCGTGATTTTTTAGGTGTAAATCATGAAGTGTGTGCATATCAATACCTTTATGACTTATTTATCGTTAGCGGATGAGGCTGCTTTTTTCTTTTGGATAACAAACGATGCCAGATTATTGATAGTGCGCATGTAGGCGGGATCGTCAGTTTCGCTAACCTGAATATCGAATACTTTATCCAGCAGAACCAGAATTTCCGTGGCATCCACAGAGTCAAGCTTCAGGCCATTGCCGAAAAGCGCGGTGTCATCATCAATCTGGGCTGCATCTTTGGGAATATTCAGGCGCTGAATAATTTCCGTTTTAATGGTATACAATACCGCCTTACGCTCATCGATGTTCTCTTGCATCGTTGTCATCACTGAAACTCCATGTCGTTATAAGTTAACTTCCCGATAATTGATTATCGTCCCCTGACTGATCAGCCGTTTTCCGACGTGAGCGGAAACCGAATAATGTTTAAATCCTTTTTCATCGGCGAAAGCCAGCTTGCTTACTACCTCGATGGTGTCTCCCGGCCAGGCGGTATCTTTAAATTTTAAATTTTGTGCCGCCAGCACGCCTCTTACCTGCGCGCGTCGGGTGCGAATAATATCCCGCATATTATCGTCATAAATTTTTCCGCGGATATCACGCAATGTGTGCAGGCTTTCATTATAGCGTTCACGATACAGGTCACAGATATCGGTTAAAAAAGATAAGTATTCACTCGCCTGGCCAAAAATCTCAGAAATAATCGCTCCCGGCATAATAGGATCTTCCGGGAAATGGCCGGCTAAATAAGGATCGTTATAGGTAACGTGTTTGATAACCTGCACATAACCGTTTGGGCCATATTTAAAATCATCAATGCGATCCACCATCAGCAGCGGCGGACGCCAGCCGCCCATTTCCAAAAAAATTTTCGAGGGAATAGCATATTTCGACATAAATCACCGCATAACCAGGCCGCCATCGATAACGATGGTCTGCCCTACAATGTAACTGGACGCTGAAGAGCTTAAATAAACGATGGTATTCGCCACCTCAGCGCTTTTACCCAGCCGCTTTAGCGGAATGGAATTAATCACGTCGCGTACAACGGTGCGCGATACTTTTTTGACCATTTTTGAATCAATCATGCCCGGCGCCACCGCATTAACCCGTACGCCTCGCGGCGCAAGCTCCGCCGCCAGGGTGCGGGTGAAGCTGAGCATCGCGCCTTTTGAGGCGCTGTAATTAATCTGACCGACGCTGGGAATAATGGCGGCAATCGAGGCGACATTAACAATTACCGGGCTTTCCGCCGATCTCAGCAGCATTAACGCTTCTTTGGTTAGCCTGAAAATCGTTAGCAGGTTGGTATCAATAACCGTGCTGAAATCATCAATGCTCATTGCAGCAAACAGGCTGTCTTTAACAATACCGGCATTATTTACCAGTACATCAATTTTCCCTGCGCTTTCAGCGAGGAAAGCGCAGAGCTGGACGACCGCCTCGCTATTGGTGAGGTCGCACTGTAAAATATTCAACCGTTCGCCCTGCGGGTGGATCTTTTTCAACTCGTTTAAATCACCGGCGTGAGAATGGTATAACGCATAAACCTGGCACTGTTGTTCTAAGAACCGGGTGCAAATAGCCAACCCAAGATCGCCGCTGGCGCCGGTAACCAGCACGGTTTTATCGATAAGATCGTTATACTTATACATATGAATAAATACCCTGTTAGCTAGTGCTGTGTAAGAATAGCCACCACGGCTATCGCATGGGTCCGACAGTGTGAAATACTCAACGATAACTTTGTCATTCTTCTTTCAGTCAGAATTTCCTTCAGCCGTCCATGCAGAACGAAACAGGGACAGCCATATATATCGTGCTCCACTTCCATATCATGAAAACGTATGCCTTCACGAAAACCCAGGCCGACGGCCTTAACCATCGATTCTTTTGCCGCCCAAAATCCGGCGGCTCTTTCATAATTCGGCTCACGGGCATCAATTTTATTAATCTCCCGCTCGGTAAAAACCCGCTGCAGGAAAGCAATGCCTGATACCGAAACCGCCCTTTCAATTCGCTCTACTTCAACTATGTCCGTACCAATAAACATATCTTTCCTCTTAGTCAGGATTATAACTGGTAAAAAACGTGAAAGTTTATAGTAAATTTATCTATATTTAGCTCATCCGGTGAAAATAAAGGGGCGGATAGCGAAAAGTCATAACCCAGTGCGCCAGCGCTGCCCTTTGCACCCGTGACGGCTCCGATAATTTTTTGGCTATTGCCTGAATTACGATCCCAGGCGCCGCCTGATATTTGACCGTAATCAACGCCGGTATAGAGCTCTATACCTTTAAATCCGGTGATAAAATTTAAGGTATTCTGTAAATAGAAACCCTTATCGCCATAAATTCCGCTGCTGTTTTCAAAACCGCGTACGTTCCAGCGGCTGCCCAGGGTAAACTGATCCTGCAACGTTAACGGATCGGGCGAATACTGCGCGCCAAATTTTACATCGTAATAGGCATCGACAGCGCGATAGCGCAGCAGCTTGATATAATTCAGATCGAGATTAACCATGTGGCTTGCTTCGCTGACTTCGCCTGTTTTCATATCCGGGGTTGGCGTTCCGCCAAACCAGGTTAGGAAACGCTGGTAGGAGAGGCTGCCGTTCAGCGCGGCGCCGGGATAGTTCTGTTTATAATGCAGCCCGAAACGCACATTGCCCATGTCACGTTTTTGTAATAACAACGCTATATCGTTCAGCCGATAGTCGGCTTTTCTTCTGATAAGCTCTGCCGATCCGGTGATTTTTTTATCGCTGTTACGAAAAAGCGTCCTGCTGGCTTTGGCGCTAAAATAGTTATTTTCACCGCGATAGCTGAGATCCATATCCGCTATGCGGAAGCCCTGGCGTGAAGAACTGCGGCTGTAAAACAGTTCGTAATCCCAATAGCCGAAAGGAATGGAGTAGTAGGCGCTAAGGCTTTTATAGTTCCCCGTAGTGCTGGTGCTGCCTGAGAGATAGAAAATATCGTTGCTGCCGGTCAGGTTATACAGGTAGCCCGCTCCTCCCGCCAACTGCCTGCCGGTGCTCTCGTCGCCCCAGTTGTTATAGGTTGCGCGCAGGTTCCAGCTACGGTAGCGATTGGTGGCGATCGCCACGTTGCTGTAACCGTCACGACTGCCAGGCTCAATACCAATTTTCACATCAACGCCGGGCACACGTTGCAAATTTTCCAGTCCCTGTTCGATATCCCTGATATTCAGCACGTCGCCCGGTTTAAAAGGCAGAATCCATTGATAAACGTCGTTATTTTCAATTTTTATCTGTTCAATTCTTCCCGGAATTACCTTTAATGTCAGCTTATTCAGGGTTAGGTCCTGGTCGGGGATTTCAATACGCGTGGTAATGTAGCCTGCATTGATAAAATAATCCTGGATAAGGGTAACCGCTTTTTCTACACCACGCATGCCTATACAGCGATGCGCAATGTTCTCCTTTAACCGATTAAGCGATGAGCGCTGTAAAAAATCACCTTCAAGCACAAGTTCGTTTATTGTAAAGCAGTTCTCCTCCACGGGAAAATCTGACGTATCGTTATGTTTTACGTCAATGGTAGAATAAACATCCTTTTTATCCAGCCGGTTTTCTTTACGTGCGGCATCATCATTATTCTGTTGTTCTTTGATGATACGGTTTAAGTTCGACTGTGCGACAGCCTGAAAATGACAGGCGTAAACAGTTAAAAAGCAAAAAATAGCGTGCGTTATTTTCATGATGGTCCCGAATTAAAAAGGCGGCAGCCAGGCTGCCGCTTTTTATTTACTTATTATTTAGGCCGTTCAGTTACCAGTATTGTTCCGCCGACGTTAGTAACTTTTGGACTGTTCAAATCGGTTCCTTCAAAGCCGCCTAACGTAGCCTTCTGACCGCTATTGAGAATGCTTTGCGCAGTAACCTGAACCTCTTTCTCTGAATGCAGGTTGCCGTAGTTATAAACATTCTTCCCGGACTGAACGGTAACCAGCTTGTCGCTAACTATGTTAGCTTTATTAGTGATGTCGCCTTTAGCGCTTATCAGAGTCACCTCACCGCTATCCATATTACTTTGATGGTTATTGGTAATATAGCCATCCGATTTAACCGTAAGGTTTTTGCCGGCAACCATATCTTTATAGTTGGTGACCGCACTTTTAGCAGTCACAGAGGCATCGCCTTCCGCATGGACAGTATTACGGTTAGAGAAGATCCCCTGTTTTACATTTACGGTAACATCACCTGATTTACTGTTGATCCAGCCATAGTTAGTAAAAGTATTATTCAGGGTTAATGCTAACCCCTGGTGCCCTTCAATCACGCCTGTCGCATTATCTTCAACAACCGTTCCGGAGCTACGGTTATCCATAGACACAGCATCAACCGTCATTGTACCTTTACTGCTTATGAGCGCGTAATTGTTATTGATATGGTTGGCGTGGATAGAAGCCGCGCCGGCGTTAGCTATAATTTTGCCATAGTTATTATTTACGTCGCCTTTAATCTTCAGGTTAACCGGACCAGCCTCGCCGACAATACGGCTGTTGCTATTGATAAGGGTGGCTGCGTTAATCTCTACGCCGGCACGCCCTACCATACCGCCTTTCTGCTGCGCCATGCCAAGGTAGTTGCCATGAATACCCGCAAAGCTATAACCATTACGGTTATCAACGTAGGTTCCGGCGTTAAGGGTCAACTTTTTATTGGCAACCATCAGCGCTTCACTGTTATCAATATATCTGTCGGCAGTCAGCATGACATCCTGGCCTTCTAATATGCTGCCTTTGTTAAATATACTGTCTGCCTGAACTTTTACATGCCCCTCTTTCGCTTTAACAATGGCAAGGGTGTTAAGGAATTCGCGGTCAACTTTGATTTCAATGTTTTCATCGCTGACCAGGCCAGCGCGGGAATTCAGCAGCGATTTAGCAGTAACATAGACTGATTTATTGCTTGATAACTTACCATCATAATTATCAACCGAGCCGCTGCTGGTAAGCTCCAGGTTACCTTTAGTCGCAATCTGCCCTTTACGGTTATTAATGGCTGCAGCCTTAATCCGGATGCCGCCCTCGCCCGCGATAATCCCCAGCGAGTCTCCGCTAAACGTATCGGCTGTCGCCGTGGTGCCGTTAGTTACGCTGCCCTGCAGCGCGTCAATATGAACATATCCGGCCGTTGAACGAATAAGTCCTTTAGTATTATAGAGATGGCTCTTACTGGTTAAATCCATATCGCCGGTGGCTTCTATCGTACCATCACTGTTATCAATATAATTGGATGTTGTGCCGACATAGTGACCTTTAATTAAACCGTTACGGTTATCCAGCGTTCCCGTTTCCAGTAAAACCACGGCGGAGTGGATACCTGAATGCTCTCCTTTGCCGGTGTTGGTCAGCGTCTGGTTATGGGTATTAATCGCCACCATTTCGCTTGCTTCGATTTTGCCATTGACGTTGTTAAATACGCCGCTATCGATAAATACGTTTCCTTTTGTCGCGATTCTGCCCCCGGCTGAGTTGGTCAGCGCAGTCTGGTTGGTATTGATATTAATATTACGTTCGGCAGTAATTGAGCCTGCTCCATTTTCCAGCGCATTAGCCGTGTTGATAGAAACATCGCCCAGAGAGCTGATGGCAGCTTTGGTATTTATTAACTTCCCTTTGCTTGTGATTTCAACGCCCAACGGCCCGCCGGCGATCGCGCCCGCATTACGTACGCCCAGCCCTTGCTCGGTGCTGATAAGTTTGATTTTATCAGCATACATGCCTCCCAGAGCCGCTACGTCGATACCGTAGCTGTTGAAGAAGTTCCAGCCCGCATTAACCTTACCCGTTACGTTTCCTGCGGCATCAATGTAGTTATTGCCCGCGATAACGGTCAGTTCTTTAGCCATAGCCTTGCCGCTTACCGTTACATAGCGCGCCAGCAGCTCGGTCGGCGATTCATTCGTCAGCTTTTTAACCTCAATAGTGCCGCCGCTTACCGCATAGCCTTTCAGCTCACCGTTTTGCATATCCGGCTTACCGGTAGTCAGGGTAACTTTTTCGGTATTAATGAAGTCGCAGCTTTGGCAGCTGATGCCGTTCGGGTTGGCGATAATCAGATGCGCCTTGCTGCCAGCCACTTCCATCTTCCCGTTCAGGGTGCTCTGATTTCTGGAGGTAACTTCATTCAGGATAATTTTTGCCGCGCCTGAGGTCAGATTGCTGTTGCCCTGAAGCTCGCCGGCCAGTTTGGAGGTAACGTCGCTCTGGCTGTTATTAAAAATCAGGCCGCTCTTATCCACGTTCAGCTTATCGTAGATGTTATGGGAAATGCCCTTATCATTAGCTTTATTGATATTGATGACCGTCACCCCGTTAACCACTGACGCTGCGCCATCTTTCATAGCGATATTAGCGGCCTGGGTTACTACGGGCAGGGTTAATAGCAACGATGCGGCTATGGGATTCAATTTTGCTATGCCACACTTTATTTTTTTGTTCTCATTTCATTTTTCCTAATTTTACTATTTTTATTTTTTATTAGCGCCTGGCTAGTGATTCCATTCAGTAAGCAAACAAAATGATCTCATCTGAATATTTGTATTCCATCACTAATTAAGGCTCCCTGCTTCAATACTTTCAGAGTATTGAATTTACACTACGCTGTCAGAAGCGCTCATCCGCATCTGATAGCGTCCTCACCTGTAAAGGCAAGATCCATATTTAAGCGGCGATGGCCGGTAAGACGTAAGCCGGAGCCGCTTAAAATGATTCGTTTTGTTGGCCAACAAGCAAATTAAAAAAACACACAATGCAATTAATTCAATGGGTTACTAACAAACCAACGCCTGTTGCCATGTTACTAAGCGGGATATCAGGCCAGCTATACTCCCCGCTGTACGATTATTTCGGCGAGCAAACCACAGCAATATAATCCAGGCGAATTTTTAGGAAAATTTTTATAACTATAATTTAGCTATCGTTAACTTATTTAAAGCGCTAAACAGGCACAGAGTTGTGCGTTAATACTGGGATACGCCAGAATCTTTAACACGGTTATTTTCGGCGTACCGATAAGGCGCCTGTCTGACGCCATTTAAATAATTAGCCTGTTAACTTTTATTGCGACGAAGCATCTGTTTCTGGCCCGCCGTTTTAATTTTTCCTGTACTGCTTAAATAATGCAAAAAGTCAATTGACCGCTAAAATATAATAACATTCCCTTGCAAGCAATCATTAAATAACCAGTAATATAGAAAAACAATAATTAACCATGGGTTAATTACTATTAAATCAATTAGCGTTAATGATATGAACACGGCAAAGCGCTGACGCGCAGGCAACAGGACCCCTGTTGCTGTCACGGTAAAAATTTTAGCGCTACGGGAACAGAGAACTAAAAAAATGGAAAGGAGGGATAACAAGCAGCGCAGTCAGCAGTCAGCAGTCAGCAGTCAGCAGTCAGCAGTCAGCAGTCAGCAGTCAGCAGTCAGCAGTCAGCAGTCAGCAGTCAGCAGTCAGCAGTAGTCTGAATAATTTTGCCCGTCTACTCTTTTTTAGCAGAAAGAATGCGCGGCGTGGAAGAATGGCGAAAAAGCGGCGGCTGACAGCCGGCCGGCAAAATGCAATAACGTTAAAACGCAAAAAAGGGCCCTGCGGCCCTTTTTTAACAACAGACGAAACGGCGTTCATCTGTCGATGATAATCTGGAGCGGGAAACGAGACTCGAACTCGCGACCCCGACCTTGGCAAGGTCGTGCTCTACCAACTGAGCTATTCCCGCTAACATCAGCAATTAACCGAGGGCTGAAAACCTCTTTCTCCCGGCGACATTATCGCCCATCGATGCGTTGCATTCTACTGACCTGAACAGATGAGTCAATAAAATTATCCCTGCCCGTATCCGTTTGCCGTTTTTTGCAGCGCTTCAATCAGCGTTCAAACAGATCGCCGCGCGCGGCGTTGAGATACTGGAACATAGACCAGAACGTCAAGACTGCGGCAATATAGAGCGCAACAACGCCGATAGCGGAAACCAGCTGGTTGGGATGCCACAGCAGCGCAACCAGCGCCAGCATCTGCGCCGTTGTTTTCACCTTACCGATCCAGGAGACCGCAACGCTGCTGCGTTTGCCTATTTCGGCCATCCACTCGCGTAACGCGGAGATAATGATTTCGCGGGCAATCATGGTCGCCGCTGGCAGCGTAATCCACCAGGCGTGAAATTGTTCCGCCACCAGCACCAGCGCCATCGCCACCATCACCTTATCGGCAACCGGATCGAGAAAGGCGCCGAAGCGGGTAGACTGCTGCCAGCGGCGGGCGAGAAAGCCATCAAACCAGTCGGTGATGGCCGCAACCACGAAAATGATGGCGCACACCATCGGCCCCCAGTGGAATGGCAAATAGAACGCCAGAACGAAAAAAGGAATCAGGACGACACGAAACAGGGTAAGCCACGTCGGTATATTCAATTGCATAAGGCACGCTAACTGTCTGGCATGAGTAGGGTTTACCCGTATGTTGCTACATTGCCACCGGGGTTTCAATGCTAGTGTTTTAACGAGTAATAAATTTTCTCCGCCAGGGCGTGAGAAATGCCGGGAACTTTAGCGATCTCTTCAACCGAGGCGTTCATTAGCGGCTGCAGGCCGCCCATATATTTTAACAGCTGCTGACGGCGTTTCGGGCCCACGCCCTCAATGCTTTCCAGCGCGCTGGTATTTTTCACCTTTGCGCGCCGGTTACGATGCCCGGCGATAGCGTGGTTATGGGAATCGTCGCGGATATGTTGAATAACATGCAGCGCAGGCGAATCGGGCGGCATGGAAAATCCCTCGCCTTCCGGTTCTAAAAACAGCGTTTCCAGGCCCGCTTTACGATCGCTGCCTTTCGCCACGCCCAGCAGTAACGGATGATCTTTATCCCAGCTGACGTTAAGCTCGGCAAAAACCTGTTTCGCCTGGGCCAGCTGCCCTTTCCCGCCGTCGATGATAATGACATCCGGCACCTTTTCCGGCTCCAGCTCTTTGCCGTAGCGCCGCCGCAGCACCTGATTCATCGCCGCGTAGTCATCACCGGGAGTAATGCCGGCAATATTATAGCGACGATATTCCGCTCGCAGCGGTCCGTTGCCGTCAAACACCACGCAGGAGGCCACCGTCTGCTCTCCCATAGTATGGCTGATGTCAAAACACTCCATGCGCTTAATCTGCGGCAGATCAAGCGCATCGGCCAACGCCGTAAGCCGCTGATGAATCGTCGACTGCTGAGTGAGTTTGGTGACCAGCGCCGTCGCCGCGTTGGTGCGCGCCAGCTTAAGATAGCGGGCGCGATCGCCGCGCGGTTTGCTTTGTATATGAATCTTACGTCCGGCCAGCTCGCTCAGCGATTCCGCCAGCAGCTCACGTTCCGGCAGGTTGAAATCAAGCAGAATCTCGCCCGGCAGCGTACGCGCCTCGCTCCCCTGCAGATAGAATTGCCCGACAAAGGTTTGCACGACTTCAGCCAGCTCGGTGCCGCCTGGAATTTTCGGAAAATAGCTGCGGCTGCCCAGCACCTTGCCCTGACGAATAAAAAGCACGTGCAGACAGGCCATTCCGGCGTCATAAGCGACGCCGATAACGTCCAGATCGTCGCCCTGGTTAGAGACGAACTGTTTTTCCGTAACGCGGCGTACCGCCTGGATTTGATCGCGCAGGCGCGCCGCCTCTTCAAAGCGCAGCGCCTGACTGGCCTGCTCCATACGGCTGACCAGCATATTCAGCACCTGATCGTCTTTACCGGAGAGAAACAGCCGGACATATTCCGTCTGCCGGGCATACTCCTCTTCGCTAACCAGTCCGGCCACGCACGGCCCCAGACAGCGGCCTATCTGATATTGCAGGCAGGGACGTGAGCGATTGCGATAAACATTGTTTTCGCACTGGCGAACAGGGAAAATTTTCTGCAGCAGCGCCAGCGTTTCACGTACCGCATAACCGTTAGGAAACGGGCCGAAATATTCGCCTTTCGCATGTTTGGCGCCGCGATGTATCGCCAGACGCGGATGCGGATCGGCGCTGAGAAAAATATAGGGGTAGGATTTATCGTCACGCAGCAGCACGTTGTAGCGGGGCTGATAGAGCTTAATGTAGTTATGCTCCAGCAGCAGCGCTTCGGTTTCGGTGTGCGTAACGGTGACGTCGATATGATGAATATTGGCGACCAGCGCTTCGGTTTTGCGGCTGGCCAGATTGCTGCGGAAGTAGCTGCTGAGGCGCTTTTTCAGATCCTTCGCTTTGCCAACGTAAATTACCGTGCCGCCACTGTCATACATGCGATAAACGCCTGGCTGACTGGTGACGGTTTTCAGGAACGATTTTGCGTCAAAGACTTCACTCACTACTGATCAACGACTCCGCATTAAACAGGCCATGCCGGATGGCCAGATGCGTTAACTCTACGTCGCCACTGATATTCAGCTTGCTAAACATTCGGTAACGGTAGCTGTTAACGGTTTTGGGGCTGAGATTCAGCTGTTCAGAAATATCCGTCACTTTCTGTCCCCGGGTAATCATCAGCATAATCTGCAATTCCCGTTCCGACAAACAGCTAAAGGGAGATTCACCCTTTTCAGGCTCAATCTGGCTTAGCGCCATCTGCTGCGCGATATCTGAAGCGATATAACGTTGCCCTGAATGAACCGAACGAATGGCGTTGATCACTTCCTGCGGCGCGGCGCCTTTGCTGAGGTAGCCCGCGGCTCCGGCCTGCATAACTTTAGCCGGCAGCGGATTTTCCGTATGCACCGTCAACATGATAATTTTGGCATCCGGGTTGAAGCGCGCGATTTTACGCGTCGCTTCCAGGCCGCCAATCCCCGGCATGTTCATATCCATCAGGATGACATCGACCTGATTTGTTCGGCACCATTTTACCGCATCCTCACCGCAGCAGGCCTCACCGGCTACCTGAATACCTTTGATATCTTCCAGTATGCGACGAATCCCTGCGCGTACCAGTTCGTGGTCATCCACAAGAAGAATGCTAATCAAAAGAGGATTTCTCCGGAATGGTAATGTTTATGGGCGACACTTTAATTAAGCGCCTTAATGTTACTCTCTTTTGTGGTGGGTTTGAACATAATTCAGTGTTTTTTTAGGCGGGTAAATGGGTGTTTTCGCCCTGCTTTTATCCACTATCTCGCTGAAAAGCTTTCAGTCATCCAGATAAGAAAAGGTTAAAAGAGTTAAAAATAAGCAAAAATTTTTTTAAATGACAAACCCTTTTCAGACAATGGGTTACAATAATAACTGGTTAGGCTACTTTTCCCAGCCATTAATTATTCTGTCGCCGCTTTTTAGTACAAAAAATAGCTTATCTGTTTAATTGGCCGCCCTGTTTGAGCGGATGATTTATTCTTCATCGAGCGGAACGTGGCGAGAAAGCGGTCTCATAATTTATGTTATACTTTTTCCGGATTGAATTTTGAGCAGCAGTTCTAATATTTGTGCAGCCTTATCAAGGAGAAACTATGGGTCAGAACGACTTTACTACCTCAGAAGAAACCAAAAGCCTGGCGCATGAAGTAGCCTGCCTGAAAGCGCTGGTGACCATGATGTTGAAAAGTATGGGACAGGCGGATGCGGGAAAAGTGATCCTCAATATGGAACGGGTAATTGCGCAGCTGGATGACCCACAGCAGGCGGAAGCGTTCAGCCAGACTATCGGCCAGATCAAAACGGCCTATCGCCGCTGATCCCGGCGCGCCGGTTCTTGCCGTGCGCTGACAGACGCCCGGACGGGCGTCTGATCGAGCGCGAATAAACGTAACCCGTGCGCAGGCCAGCGCCCCTTATTCAGACGCTGGCTAACTCTTGCGTGCCTGCCGCAGGCTTAGCGCCCGTGCGACTGCCAGTTAATAGAGACGCCAAGCGAAGGCAGCACTTCTTCAGGGCTAAAGCGGCGCGCGCCGCGATACTTTTCCGCCAGCCCCTGCTGCTTAACCGGAATTTTCACCGCGAACAGATTATCTTCCGACTGAATCAGCCCCGGCGTTAAGGGTTCAAACTCCACCCTGTGCTGCTCAAACATCTGCTCCAGCATCGGCGTGGCCGCGCTGACCAGAAACTCAATGCCAGACAATTCCGCCAGCTGAACCGCATGCCAGAGAATCGTTAACGGCAAATCGCCGTCTACATCCAGCCGGGCAGAAAAACGAGACATTTCCCATACCATATCTTTGCGATCGAAAGGTACGCTGACTCCCTCGATATTGCCTGGCTCCTGCCACTGCATCAGACGGGCGCAGCCGCAGATGCCGAAACGTACATGCCAGGCGATAAGCCAGGTGACGTCAGAACGGTCAAAGCGATCGTACTCTTGCCCAGGCGTGCTGAGCCGGGAAGGAATGGACCAGCCTTCACCACGAGCGAATACGCTGTAACGGTAACTGCCCAATTCAGCCAATAACGAGGATGGCATATCCTTTAGCTGGGTTTGGATAATCTTCATCATGTTCCCCTGTCGCACTCCCTCGTTTAAGCCGTATACACGGCGTTTACCCAGCTGATACCCCGGCCGAAGGGTAGACAACTGGTTAACCTTATGAAACTACTAAATTTAGCAGTTGCAATCCCTTTTACAGCAATCCCATTGCGGCCGCATAGCTGGCTACCTGCGTTTTGTTGGGCGCGTTAAAACGCTTTTGCAGATTTTTTTGGTGAAAATTTACCGTATAGGGCGAGATGGAAAGTATCAACGAAATTTCGGCTGCCGTTTTCCCTTCCGCCGTCCATTTTAAAATTTCCAGTTCGCGCGAGCTCAGCGTTATATCCAGGAGCCGCATCGAGATATCATCCAGGCGAAGCAGCGTTTGCAACGCCAGATCCAAAAGATACTGTAGACCCAACTGCTGCTCAGGCAGCAATTTCAGCATATTTACTGCTTTTTTAGACGCTACTGATAATATACCTGTTGCACGATTAGATGCCATCAACGAACAGGAAAAACCTGAAGACAATCCATACTCTTTTGCCTCGCGCCAGAATATTTCATCTCCCTTAGCCGCGCCCTCTCCCCAGGCGATAAATTTTCCTGGCGGCGGCACGTTACGTAAAACCGGATCGACAGCATAATAATTTTCATTATCGTACCGCGTTAACCAGCGTCGGGGATAAGTAGTGAAAAGGAAGGTTCTGGGACGGGTAAAAGGTACCGGATGACGGATGAATAAAGCAAAGTGATCCAGCCCCAGCGCCTCAATCCGCTGTTGCAGAGCCTGGGTTAACTCTTCAGGATTATTGAGTAAAAAAAACTGCGCCTCGACCTCTCTGCGCCAGGCAAAGTAATCATCGAACGTCATCAAAGCCTCGCCGGTGCGCGCTGCCCGCTCGCGCCGTGGATTAAGTCAAACTGCCACTGAAGTAACAAAAAATTAAATGCTCACGAAAAATTATTTTAATTATATTGTCGCTGGTGTTGTTGATAACCCCTTGCTGCATTTCTAAACCGTTAAGCGGATGTAATCTTATTGCTCTACAGCTACGCCGATTAAATCCTTGTAATTTCGTCATGTTATTTTCGTTAAAAATTGGTTCCCTGGCATTGCGATTGCCAGGTTAAATAATAAGATTTTTCTGAAAATTATTCAATGTTATTGCACTCTTAGCAGAATAACTTTTGTTATCCATAACCAGTTATGATGTAGGTGTCGCCGGACCTTTGGCTGAATAATTGATTTAACGACGTTAGCGTGAAAAAAACATATCATTGAAGCTAATAGATATTAACGACTGATGGTATTGATATGGTTATCGAATTAACCATTAACTTTATCGTTAATAAGATAATCAATTGGTTATTATAATTTATATTATAAATGGCTGACGGCGCTATTAGCGCTAGCTCCCGTCGCTATGAGCGAATAATTTTGCCGCTATCTGACTGAAATATCAGCGTCCCGGCCTGCTGCCATTGCTGTAAATCAGCGGCATAAACGATAGCCCCGCATTCCGAAATGAAAATGGGTGGCGTGCGCTGCGTTATAATCAGGTCCCAGAGCATTACCAAACCAGCTGCAGCCATCGCTGAACCACTGCCGCAGCAGCGCGGACTTTTCTCCTGCTCCCTGCCAGTCTCGTTCAACGCTGAGGCGCGTACCATTCGCCAGGCGAAAAGCGGTAACGTCCCACGCATCGGCCGCGGCATGCTCGCTTAAACGCCCTGTAGCACGGTGATAAATATTGCGGCAGGCGTAGCTTCCGACATGATCGATTTGCGTTAGCGATGAACGCTCTGGGCTGAGCAGCGCGCTTTTCCGCGCCTGGATAACAAACATCGTGCTACTCACCGCCAGCGGACAGCTGGCCAGAAAACTACTGCTGAGTTTGACTTTGGCGAAGCGCTGAATGCGAACCGGCCTGGTCAGCGGGCAAGCGCCGGTTACCGCGGGCGGCTGGGTAAAATCAACCCATCCCGCTTCCCTTGCCTGTTTCAGTACCTGCAGACAGGCATCAGCATCGCCTTTTAACCGCTGTAATTTATACTGCGTGACCGGCCCCGGCGCATCGGTAACCTTAAGAGGCGTAAAGGGGTTCCAGTGAGGCGGCAAATGTCGCTGCAGCCAGGGAAGAGCCGCCAGCGCGCCCAGTATCAGTAACAACAGCACCGCAATCCCCTTCACCCAGCCCCCCTGTGAGATGCCGCTGCGATAATACAGCAAGTGTAGCTGCCGGGAGGACAAACGGCATAAAAGCGGTCACTTTTGGCTCTTATCCGCGCAATGCTGCATAAAAGTTGCACCATTGAAACAAATGTAAATAAATGATGCCAGCCGCAGACGCAATATCCTGTAGGATTGGCAAAAATCATTAGCTGTTAATCCGCTTATTACACTATCTTATGCCAACTTACCTGACGGTAAGAACGAAAAATATCGGCCAGCAGAGCCGCACAACATCACAGACAGGAACCACCTCATGGTAGATCAAACTAAAGATACGCTGCAAAGCGCAGAAAACCCGGATAAGCTCCGACGGAGCCTGCATAATCGTCATATTCAGCTGATTGCCATCGGCGGCGCCATCGGTACCGGCCTGTTTATGGGATCCGGCAAGACCATCAGCCTGGCGGGCCCTTCGATCATTTTCGTTTATATGATCATCGGCTTTATGCTGTTTTTCGTAATGCGGGCAATGGGAGAGTTACTGCTTTCCAATCTTGAATATAAATCTTTCAGCGATTTCGCCGCAGACCTGTTAGGCCCCTGGGCTGGCTATTTTACCGGCTGGACCTACTGGTTCTGCTGGGTAGTGACCGGCATCGCCGATATTGTCGCCATCAGCTCCTATTTTCAGCTCTGGTTTCCCGACTTCTCTATCTGGATGAGCGCCCTGCTTTGCGTAGTGGTGTTCCTGGCGCTGAATATCCTGACGGTTAAGCTGTTTGGCGAAATGGAGTTCTGGTTCGCCATCATCAAAATCGTGGCGATTGTCGCGCTGATCGTCACCGGCGTGGTGCTGGTTGCGCTGCACTACCCTTCTCCCGGCGGCGGCCACGCTGCGCTATCCAATATCTGGAGCTATGGCGGCATGTTCCCGCAGGGCGTAAGCGGCTTTTTCGCCGGTTTCCAGATTGCTGTTTTCGCCTTTGTAGGGATTGAGCTGGTCGGCACCGCAGCGGCGGAAACCCACGATCCCCATAAGGTGCTGCCGCGCGCCATTAACGCCATTCCGCTGCGCGTCATTATGTTTTATGTGCTGGCGCTGATGGTGATTATGGCTGTGACGCCCTGGAACAGCGTAGTAGCCGATCGCAGCCCCTTCGTCGCCATGTTTATGATGATTGGACTGCCCGCGGCGGCCAGTATCGTAAACTTCGTGGTGCTCACCTCGGCGGCGTCTTCCGCTAACAGCGGTATTTTCTCCACCAGCCGCATGCTCTACGGCCTGTCGGAACAGGGCGTGGCGCACCGTACCTTTGGACGCCTTTCCGCGCGCGCGGTGCCAACGTCAGGGCTGTTCTTCTCCTGCTTCTGCCTGCTGGTGGGCGTCGCGTTGATTTACCTGATTCCAAACGTGATGACGGTGTTTACCATGGTAACTACCGTATCAGCTATTCTGTTTATGTTCGTCTGGACGATCATTCTCTGCTCTTACCTGGCATACCGTAAGAAGCATCCGCAACGCCATCAGAACTCCAGCTTTAAAATGCCGCTGGGCAAGCTGATGTGCTGGGTCTGCATGGCGTTTTTCGCCTTTGTGATCGTGCTGCTGACGCTGCAGGAAGATACGCGTAACGCGCTGATGGTAACGCCGCTATGGTTTATCCTGCTGGGCTGCGGCTGGTGGATACGCAGCCGTAAAGCGGCCTGATAACCTTAAGGGCGAACAACCGTTCGCCCTTTTTTACAGCCGCTGTCGCAGCTGCTGCCACGTCTGTGCTAATGACGGTCGCCCGTAAGGCAGACGTGACGGATGTCTGGCGCGCGCCTGCGGCGTGCCCAGGTCGAAAGTAAAGATGAAATCAGGCGCTTCGCCCATACGCAAATCCTCAATCAGCAGATGGCCGCCACGCTGCCGCATGGCGAAAAAGCCGTGGCTGAACCAGGCGACTCTTGCCACCGCCCAATCCCCCTGCCAGCGCTGGAAAAACGCTTTGCCGCGATGGGTGGCGGTCAGCTGCAGCGGCCGCCGCGGCGATAACAACGACCAGTAGCCCTCGTAATAATTATCCGGCGTAACCGCCACAATTCGCCACACCAGGGTGTTAAACGCGGTGGGCGTTACCAGCAGCTTCGCCTCGCTATTCACGCGTTGCGCCACCTGCGGCGCCACCTGCTGTGTGGCGATAAGCTGCGCCGCCATGCTCCAGAGCAAATAGAGAGAGCTGAGCGCCAGCCCGGCGCGATTCCAGCGCGGCGCCTGACGCCAGAGCGCCGCTATCAGGCCGATAATCAGCGGCAGCGTATAGAGCGGATCAATAATATAGATGCTGCCGATGGCCCAGGGATAATCGGTAAACGGCAGCCCCAGCTGCGTGCCATATACCGTCATCAGATCGAGCAGCGGATGGGTAATCAGTGCCAGCCAGACGGCCGGCCACCAGCGTACCCACTGATATTTTTGCTGCAGCGCGCCGGCGATAAGCCAGGCCAGCAGCGGCGAAAACAGCGTCAGCCAGACCAGCGCATGGCTTTCAGTACGATGCAGCGTCATATTGCGTATCGCATCGCCATGATCGAGGAAGACATCCAGATCGGGCAGCGTACCGCAACACGCGCCTGCCAGCGCTGACTGCCAGAGCGGCGCCCGCCGCCCCATCGCCGCCATGCTGACCGCCGCGCCAAGCGCCAGCTGTGAGACAGAATCCATACATGCTCCTGCGTTGCAACCTAACGCTATAAGCCTGGCGCAATTCTGCTGTGGCGAAGGTAAAGTTTCTCGCCCCGGTTAACGCATGCGGATACCTTCAATCACCATATGCTGTACGTTAGCCACGGTTTGCGCAAAAAACGCCGCATCATGCAGGGTATAACCGCTCACCGCCGCAACCTGCACGGCAAAATCGGCATAGTGCTGAGTAGTGGCCCACAGCATAAATACCAGATGCTGCGGCGCTACCGGCGCCAGTCGCTTTTGCGCAATCCAGTTTTCAATCACGCGCGATTTATTATCAATCAGCTGCTTCAGATCGCCCTCCAGCTCCGCCTTCAGTAGCGGCGCGCCCTGCAACATTTCCAGGCAGAAGAGCCGCGAGGCCTGGGGGTGATCGCGTGAAACCTCCAGTTTCAGCTGAATATAGTGACGAATCGCCTCCAGCGGATCCTGATCCGCACGCAGCGCGCGCAACGGCGCCAGCCAGACGTCGAGGATATCTTTCAGCACCGCGATATAAAGCGCTTCTTTTGATGGAAAATAGTAAAGCAGGTTGGTTTTCGATATTCCGGCTCGTTCGGCTACCCGATCGAGACGGGTGCCGTGCATACCAAATTGTGAAAAATATTCCAGCGCCGCCGCCAGAATAGCGGAGCGCTTTGCCGCCGCGCGCGAATGTCGTGTTGAAGCCTGATCTACCACGTTTCCCCGGTTCCTTTCTGAAAATGCACGCGCTTTATGTTAACAAAAAAGCGCTGGTGCGGCCGCAGCCCGCTGCGCGACTGGCTGATGTTTATCCCCCACACGGCTATTATCACCTGACGTCGATGAGAAGTTTATCCGGCTCGCTCTTTATCTGCGCACGCCGTCTGCGGCTACTCTTCACGCGCAACGGACCTCGCCCCGCCCCGTTTCTTCAGCTTCAGTTCGCTAACGATAACGCCCAGCACAATCAACGCGCCGCCGAGCAGCGCCGCGCCGGGCAAACGCTCGCCGGCTATGCGTCCGAAGAGGCCGGCCCATACCGGCTCGCCCGCGTAAATCAGCGTGGCGCGCGTGGGCGAAACGCTGCGCTGCGCCCAGTTCATGGTGATCTGAATCAATGCGCTGGCGATGCCGAGACCCAGCGCGCTTCCCCAGAGCCAGGGAGACATGGCCGGCACCTGCTCGCCGTCCGGAATCATCAGCAGAAAGGAGGCCAGCGAGGCGACGGCCAGCTGGACGATAGTGACGCGGCGGATATCAACCTTGCCGGCCCAGGCGCCGATCAGGATTATCTCTCCGGCAATCGCCAGCGTGCTGAGCAGCGTCGCCAGCTCGCCCGGACTCAGAGCAAGCCCGCCGCTTTCCGGTCCGGCCACCAGCAGCAGTCCGCCAAAAGCGAGCGCTACCCCGCACCAGGACATCAGCCCCGGCCTTTTCCCTAAACAGGCCCACTGCAGCAGCGGCACCAGCGGTACATAGAGCGCGGTAATAAAGGCCGACTGGCTGCCGGAGATAGTCTGCATTCCCCATGTCTGCAGGCCGTAACCGCAGCTGATGGCGATGCCGATCCAGAAGCCCGCCGTTAGCTCACGACGCGTAAAGCCGCCCAGCGATCGCCAGGAAAAGAGCAGCAGCGCCGCCGTCGCGGTGGCAAAGCGCAGCCCGACAAAAAAGAAGGGGCCGCTCATGGTCATCGCATGGTGCACCACCATAAAGGTGCCGCCCCAAACCATAGTGATGAAGATAAGAATGCCTTCCGGCAACGTAAGCCGCCATTTGTAGCGTGATAACCAACCAGACATATCCAGAAAATCCCGAAAAATTAAGGCTGACAGTGTGCTTTCCCCGTTGTGGCAGGTCAATCGCCAAAGCGCGTCCAGGCAAGGTCGCCGTCTTCTTCTATACTCAATTACTGTTGTTACCTTTCATCGCTACAGGAGAACGTTATGACTCAGAAACCATCCCAGCCGAGCAAAGACGATCCGAACCAGGCGCCGGAATCGGGCGATAAACAACCTGCTACGCCTAAAAAATAAGGGGTCCGGCTACTATGGCGGACCGCTGTCAAAGAATAAACAGGGAGTCGAACGATGGCGAAAATTCTGGTGCTCTATTACTCAATGTATGGACACGTTGAAACCATGGCAAGAGCGGTAGCGGAAGGCGCAGAGCGGGTAGCCGGCGCTGAAGTGGTCATCAAACGCGTACCTGAAACCATGGAGGCCGCGCGCTTCGCTCAGGCTGGCGGTAAAACCGATCGGGCCGCGCCGGAGGCGACGCCAGAAGAGCTTCCACAGTATGACGCCATTATTTTCGGCACCCCAACCCGTTTCGGCAATATGTCCGGACAGATGCGCACTTTCCTCGATCGTACTGGCGGACTGTGGGCCGCCGGCGCGCTCTACGGCAAGGTGGCCAGCGTTTTCACCTCTACCGGAACCGGCGGCGGGCAGGAGCAGACCATCACCTCCACCTGGACCACCCTGGCCCATCACGGCATGGTGATCGTCCCCATCGGTTACGGCACGAAAGAGCTGTTTGATGTGAGCCAGGTACGCGGCGGCACGCCTTA
Organism: Mixta tenebrionis; assembly: GCF_006517625.1. GTDB lineage: Bacteria > Pseudomonadota > Gammaproteobacteria > Enterobacterales > Enterobacteriaceae > Mixta > Mixta tenebrionis. Next base: position 442,913 of record NZ_VHQI01000001.1, read on the forward strand.
CGGCGCCTCAACCTATGCCGGCGGCGACGGTTCACGTCAGCCCACGCAGGAGGAGCTGGATATTGCCCGCTTCCAGGGCGAGCATGTCGCCCGGCTGACGGTGAAACTGAACGGATAGTCTCAACCAACACAGGAGAATACGATGGCAACGCAACAATCTAAAGCACATCACGTCGGCGAATGGGCAAGCCTGCGCCATACCTCACCTGAGATTGCTGAGGCAATTTTTGAAGTAGCAAACTATGACGAAAAGCTGGCTGAAGAAATTTGGCGCCAGCAGGGCAATGATGAAGTGCTGTTTCGCGCCTTTGATAAGACTGACGCCGACGTTCTGACCTGGGACGATACGGTTGTTGAACGAAAGAATGTCTGATTAGCCAGAAATGGGCGGGATTTTCCCGCCCTGTTTGTTACAGCCAGCGAAAAGGAGCCTTTTGTGTCAACCTACCAGTCCGTAAATCCCGCAACCAACGAAGTGATTAAAACCTGGCCTGCTCATAACGATGACTATGTCGAATCCGCGCTGGAAAAAGCCTGGCAGCTTTATCAGTCCGACTGGTCAAAAGGCGATATTCAACCGCGCTTGCAGGTGTTGCATAAGCTGGCGGATCTGATTGACAGCCGTGTCGATGAACTGGCGAAAGCCGCCAGCCTGGAGATGGGCAAGCTGCTGAAACAGAGCCGGGGCGAAGTGCAGCTTTGTGCCCGCATCGCCCGCTACTATGCGGAAAATGCCGAACGCTTTCTACAGCCGGTGCCCTACCCTGACGTTTCAGGCGAGGCCTGGGTCGAATATCATCCGCTCGGCGTTCTGGTGGCCGTGGAGCCATGGAACTTCCCCTATTATCAGCTAATGCGCGTGCTGGCGCCAAACCTGGCGGCAGGCAATCCGGTGCTGGCGAAACATGCCGCAATCGTCCCACACTGCGCCAGCCTGTTTGAGGCGCTGGTGCGTGAAGCGGGCGCGCCTGAAGGCGCCTGGACCAATCTGTTTATTTCCAGCGATAAGGTCGCTGAGCTGATCGCCGACGATCGCGTTCAGGGCGCGGCGCTTACCGGTTCCGAACGCGCCGGGAGCGCCGTGGCGCAGCAGGCGGGTAAGTACCTGAAGAAAAGCACGCTTGAGCTGGGCGGCAATGACGTTTTTGTCGTGCTCGATGATTGCGATCTGGAAGAGGCCGTCAGCCAGGGCGTACAGGCGCGACTCAGCAACGCCGGTCAGGTTTGTACTGCGGCGAAGCGCTTTATTGTCCAGCGCAGCGTCGCCGAGCGGTTTTTAACGAAGTTTACTGACGCCTTTAAAGCAATGAAGCTGGGCGATCCGCTGGATGAAAGTACCACGCTTGGCCCGCTCTCTTCTTCCAGCGCGCGCGATACCCTGGCCGAGCAGGTAAAGGACGCCATTAAACATGGCGCAACGCTCCACTATGGCGGCGAGACGGTTTCAGGTCCCGGCTGTTTCTATCAGCCCACGATACTGACGGGTATTACGCGCGATAATCCCGCCTATTTTGCCGAATTTTTCGGGCCGGTAGCGCAGATCTACGTGGTGGATAGCGATGATGACGTGGTGCGCTTAGCCAACGATTCGCACTATGGGCTGGGCGGCGCGATTTTCACTGGCGATACGGAACGCGGCAAACGTCTGGCCTCGCGTATCGAAACCGGCATGGTGTTTATCAACTCGGCGAGCGATACCGCCCCGGAACTGCCTTTCGGCGGGATCAAGCGCTCCGGCTATGGGCGCGAACTCTCCGATCTCGGCATTAAAGAGTTTGTTAACCAGAAGCTGGTAGTAATTGCCGGGCAGTAAGTCCGCATTATCATGTAAAAAAAGGGAGCCAGAGGCTCCCTTTGCCTTTATGCCGCTGGCGCGGCGTCGGAAATCTCTTTTTGCTGTACCTTTTCGCCGGACGATGCCGGCGCTTCAGGCGTAGCGGCAGCCGCCTTTTCCTGAGCAGGCTTATCCGCTGCAGCTTTTTCTGGCGTCGCTTTCTGCTGGGCGGCTTTATCCGCAGCCGCCTTTTCCTGCGCCGCTTTCTGTTGGGCGGCCTTATCCGCAGCCGCCTTTTCCTGCGCCGCCTTCTCTGCCGCCACTGGCGTCTTTACCGGCGCGGCGGCAGGCTGCAATGCGGTCCCCTGCAGCGCGGCGTTTAATACCCCGCTAAACTGCTGCCATGAGCAAAAACCATTAGCATCCGCCGGGCAGCCGTTCAGCTGCAACGTGACGCGCTGCGGCGGATTCTTCAGGCTGAGCGCTTCACCATCGCGCAGCTGCTCTGCCGTCTGATACACATATTCAATTTTTACCAGATCCTTATTCGCTTTAGCATCATGCCAGCGTTCAAATACTACCTGTCCGCCGATGGGCGTTTTTTCATACTGGCCCGGCAGCGTGTAAGGCTTCACCTCCAGCGCCGCCAGCAGCGAAGCGACGTTAGAATCGTGGCCTACCAGCAGCATAACCTTAGGCGCGGAGGCTTGATTCTGCTCTGGCAGCTGGCTGCGAATATAGTCAATAAGCGGCGCGGCCACCTCACGTGCGATCTCCGGCGCGGTAAACAGCGCATCCTGATAGCCGTTTTTAATTGCCGACAGCGCCTGCCACTGTTCCGGCGTTTTAATTTCTCCCCAGGCTACCTGCTCCAGCGGGAACCCCTGGTAGTATTGCAGCGTAAAGGCGTCCACCAGCGAGTTGCCCACTTTCAGCGGCCCGGCGACGTTTGGCTCTTTGCCGTTTTCCGCACTGAATTTATTTTGATTTTCGCTGCTCAGCGTGCACTGTTTTTTACCGTTACAGGCCGGTGAATTTTTATAGTCCACTATCTTCTCAAGCTGCTGGAAAGCAGACTTAAGATCCAGCTTGTCGCCCTGGGCGTTTAGCGCCGCCAGCGCCTTTTTATTAAAGTCTTCGCTATCGTTAGTCACCACCGGATTAAATACCGGGTCCATGCTGCCCATTTCATTCTGATGCGTCACGGCTACATCGCAGCCAGGGAACGCGCCGGTAACAAAATACTGGGCGGTGGCGACGGTGCGCTGCAGGCTGTTGGCGTAGGTAAACACCTCATCCGGGGCGGGACAGACCTCTTTCTTTAACAACCCCTGCTGCGCCAGCCATTCGCGCGTATAACGCCCCATATAGATTTCCAGCACGCCGCCTTTGGTAGTCAGCTCGCCGCCGGGAACATCCCACTGCGGCCACGCTTTTTTAGTAACCTGAGCCAGCAGGCTGCCATTATCCACCAGCGGCGCGCGCAGATTGTGTCGGCTTAATATCAGCACCTGCTGAAGTTGCAGATCGCCATCAGCGGCCTGGGCGGAAAATCCTATGGGTAACGCCGCAATAACCGACAGTGCGCAAAGGGAGAGTTTTTTAATCATTATTACCGTTCCATTTGATCCGATGATGGGTTGCTGACTCCTGACTAGAGGCGTGAGAGCCAATACCAGGTATGACACATCATGTCGCTTCCCGCCCTGCGGCGGCGATGCGGCTTTATATCGTATCAGGACTATAGCAGACGCGCGACACCGCCGGTTAGCCCTGTTAGCTGGCTGAAAAGCAACAGAATGTTTTATACCTGCGCTGCGGGTAAAGCAGAGCGTCAGCAAGCGGAATAAAGCGGGGATCAGAGGCGGGCGGATATGAAAAAAGCCAGCACGCTGTGCTGGCTCTTAAAATGTGGCGGAGGAGGAGAGATTCGAACTCTCGGATGGTTTCCCATCGGCGGTTTTCAAGACCGCTGCCTTAAGCCGCTCGGCCACCCCTCCGCAAGACGATCGACAGGCAATTCGCCGTCGTGTCATATTGTGCGACGAAGTCTAACGGCTTGATTCTGCTTGCGCAAGCCCTTTAAAACAAAAAAATATCCGTTTGTCTGTTTTCGCAGCGCAACGGCGATAATAACAGCAGCGGGCGGCTTTCAGACAAACGAAAACGGGCCAGCATTGCTGCTGACCCGCTATAAATTTAGTGGCGGAGGAGGAGAGATTCGAACTCTCGGATGGTTTCCCATCGGCGGTTTTCAAGACCGCTGCCTTAAGCCGCTCGGCCACCCCTCCGCAAGACGATCGACAGGCAATTCGCCGTCGTGTCATATTGTGCGACGAAGTCTAACGGCTTGATTCTGCTTGCGCAAGCCCTTTAAAACAAAAAAATATCCGTTTGTCTGTTTTCGCAGCGCAACGGCGATAATAACAGCAGCGGGCGGCTTTCAGACAAACGAAAACGGGCCAGCATTGCTGCTGACCCGCTATAAATTTAGTGGCGGAGGAGGAGAGATTCGAACTCTCGGATGGTTTCCCATCGGCGGTTTTCAAGACCGCTGCCTTAAGCCGCTCGGCCACCCCTCCGCAATGAGGCGAACTATAAACATCCCTTTGCCGCTTGTAAATAGTTAACCCGATCGTTCGCCTGAAAAACAGGCAACGCCGTTTTTTTTTGCTGGCGTTATCGCCACTGCGCTCACAAAAACAACCGACTAACGCGTAAAGAAGGGTAAAACGGCTTTTCCCTTTTTCCTGCGCTTCGTATGCTCTGTGGCAGGATTGTGACCCCTGTATGAGGTGCATTATGGATCGTATTATTTCCCGCTCAGGCAGCAGTAGTTCGCTGCTGAGCACTCACAAAGTTTTGCGTAATACCTATTTTCTGCTGGGCCTGACGCTGGCGTTTTCCGCCGTGACCGCCACCGCCAGCACGCTCTTAAATCTGCCCGCGCCGGGCCTGATCCTGATGCTGGTCGGATTTTATGGGCTGATGTTTCTTACCTATCGTCTGGCTAACAGTCCGGCAGGTATTCTGGCCGCCTTCGCCTTTACCGGCTTCCTTGGCTACAGCCTGGGGCCGATTCTTAACGCTTTCCTGTCGGCCGGTATGGGCGACGCTATCGCGCTGGCGCTTGGCGGCACCGCGCTGGTGTTTTTCGGTTGCTCCGCTTATGTGCTGACCACGCGCCGGGATATGTCTTTCCTCGGCGGGATGATGATGGCGGGCTTTGTCGTGTTGCTGGTGGCGGTGATTGCTAACCTCTTCCTGCATCTGCCGGCGCTGCAGCTGGCCATCAGCGCGCTGTTTATTCTGTTCTCTACCGGCGCGATTCTGTGGGAAACCAGCAATATTATTCATGGCGGTGAAACCAACTATATTCGCGCCACTATCAGCCTGTACGTTTCGCTGTATAACATCTTTGTTAGCCTGCTCAGCATTCTGGGCTTCGCTTCACGCAACGATTAAGGGCGTAACGCCTGTTATTCTCCGGCCCCGCTCTGCGGGGCTTTATTTTTTGCCGCCGTTAACTTTGCTAAGATAGACGCTGGTTTATTCAGTGAGGCAACACCGTGTTGTTTGAAGGTCAGAATATTGCGCGCGACGCGCAGGGTTATCTGCTCAACCCGGCAGACTGGAGCGAAGAGTTGGCATTGCTGATCGCCGCGGAAGAATCGATTGAAATGAGCGAGGCGCACTGGGAAGTGGTGCACTTCGTACGCGGCTTCTATATGGAGTTTAATACCTCGCCGGCGGTGAGAATGCTGGTTAAGGCAATGGCGCAAAAATTTGGCCCGGAGAAAGGCAACAGCCGCTATCTGTTTCGTCTTTTCCCTGACGGGCCGGCGAAGCAGGCGACAAAAATCGCCGGGCTGCCCAAACCGGTAAAATGTTTATAAGGCTTTAAGCGGGCCGCTACCCGCCCTTTTCTTCAGCCGATAGTAAATTGCTGCGGGAGCGCCGCTGGCTGATGCGGCTCGGTTAATACCCGATCGACGCGCGCGCTGCGCGGCCCGCCCGCCTGCAACCATGCCAGCAGCTGTTCCAGCCGATCGCTTTCGCCGCAGGCCAGCACCTCTACGCTGCCATCATCCATATTGCGCGCATAGCCGGTCAGACCCAGCTGCCGCGCCTGCGCCTGCGTACTGTAGCGGAACCCTACGCCCTGCACCAGGCCATGAACCCAGGCCTTTATACACCGCTGCGCCATCGCCTTTTCTCCTGTTGTACGTTGATTGCATTTTTCCGGCATCCACCGGACAATGTCGCCTCATTTTCCGTTGGTAAGCATAGCAAAATATGACCGTTCGATTAATTCTCGCTAAGGGGCGTGAAAAGTCCCTGCTCCGTCGTCATCCCTGGATTTTTTCCGGCGCCGTCGCCCGTATGGAAGGTAAAGCCCAACGCGGTGAAACCGTTGACGTTTGCGACAGCCAGGGCAAATGGCTGGCCCGCGCCGCATTTTCACCCGATTCGCAAATTCGCGCGCGCGTCTGGAGCTGGCAGCAGGAGGAATCGATCGATATCGCCTTTTTTGTGCGCCGTCTGCAGAGCGCGCAGCAGCTGCGCGACTGGCTGGCCGCGCGCGACGGTCTCGACAGCTATCGTCTGATAGCCGGAGAGTCCGACGGCCTGCCCGGCGTTACCATCGACCGTTTCGGTCAGTTCCTGGTATTACAGCTGCTTTCCGCCGGCGCTGAATATCAGCGTCCCGCTATTATTTCAGCGCTGCAGCAGTGCTATCCCGACTGCAGCATTTACGATCGCTCTGACGTCAGCGTACGTAAAAAAGAGGGGCTGGAGCTGGCGCAGGGCCCGGTAAGCGGCGAGCTGCCGCCCGACCTGCTGCCGATTAGCGAACATGGCATGAAGCTGCTGGTGGATATCCGCACCGGCCACAAAACCGGTTACTACCTGGACCAGCGCGACAGCCGTTTCGCCACGCGCCGCTACTCACAGGATAAACGCGTGCTCAACTGCTTCTCCTATACCGGCGGCTTTGCGGTTTCCGCCCTGCTTGGCGGCTGTCGCGAGGTGATCAGCGTCGATACTTCGCAGGCGGCGCTGGACGTGGCGCGGCAAAACGTTGAGCTGAATGGTCTGGACGTCAGCAAAGCGCAGTTTTTGCGCGACGACGTATTTAAGCTGCTGCGTAACTATCGTGACGGCGGCGAAAAATTCGATCTGATCGTTATGGATCCGCCAAAGTTTGTTGAAAACAAAAATCAGCTGGCGGGCGCCTGCCGCGGCTATAAAGATATTAATATGCTGGCGATGCAGCTGCTTAACCCCGGCGGGATGCTGCTGACTTTTTCCTGCTCCGGCCTGATGCCGACCGATTTATTTCAGAAGATTATCGCCGACGCCGCCCTGGACGCCCGGCGTGATGTACAATTTATAGAGCAGTTCCGACAGGCTGCCGATCATCCGGTTATCGCCAGCTATCCTGAAGGACTTTATCTGAAAGGCGTCGCCTGCCGCGTGCTGTAACTTGAAAACGATGCCTTTGCCCCCATATTGGTTGACAGAGGCAACGTTTGTCAGGAGGTATTGATGATTGCCAGTAAATTTGGAATTGGCCAGCAGGTGCGTCACAGGATGCTGGGCTTTCTGGGCGTGGTAGTTGATGTCGATCCCGAATATTCGCTCGACGATCCCGCTGTTGAGGATGTTGAAACCAGCGATGCGCTGCTTGCCGCGCCCTGGTATCACGTGGTCACTGAAGATGATGACGGCGAGCCGGTACATGCCTATCTGGCTGAAGCGCAGCTGGCAGGCGAGCCGCAGGGCGAACATCCTGAGCAGCCGTCGCTGGACGAGTTAGCCGCATCGATTCGCCAACAGCTGCTGGCGCCCCGGCTTCGCCATTAAAACCGCCCGCACAGTTCACGGCAAACAGGCCTGATATGGTCATCCGCATCAGGCCTGTTTAATCGCCGGTTACTTTTTCTTTAACCCCAGGCGCGGAATCTCAATTTTCGGACAGCGATCCATAACCACATTGAGACCAGCTTCGCGCGCCAGCGCCGCCGCCTGCTCATTAATTACGCCCTGCTGAAGCCACAGCGTTTTCGCGCCGATGCTAATCGCCTCCTGCGCCACGCCCCAGGCCGCTTCCGGGCGACGGAACACATCCACCATATCTACCGGCTCAGGAATATCGGCCAGCGCAGCATAGACCTTTTGTCCCAACAGCATCTGGCCTGCCAGGCCGGGATTCACTGGGATAACATGGTAGCCCTGCTGTAGCAGCCAGGCCATAACCTCATAGCTGGGGCGCCCCGGATGCTCGCTGGCGCCTACCAGCGCGATAGTGCGGGTGGAGGTCAGTACATCGGCAATCAATTGATCGTTCATAAAGCTGCTCCTGGGATGATTAATCCCCCCATTCTAGGCCATTTATCCTGCCGGAATAAAACAACCGCTTTCCCGATAGCATTTAACGATTCAGGGCACAAAATAATATGTTAAAATGTTAACACGCTGCCATAATGTAAGAATTTGATACATTCACTGCCGGAGATTCCGTGCGCCTTTTGGAGAAACAATGAAGCTGCGTTTGATCTGTTCAGGCTTGCTTGCGTTGCTGTTCGCAACATCCTGTTACGCGACTACGCTCAAGCTCGATCCTGATATCGATTTACTGGTGCTGGACGGACGTAAAATTTCAGGCTCGCTGCTTAAAGGCGCCGAAGGGCTGGAACTGGATAACAGTGAACACCAACTTCTGTTTCGCGTTGAAAAACCCATTGGATCTTTCCAGAGCGGCGCCAAGCGCAGCTATATTTCCGATCCGCTGATCGTTACCTTTGTGGCGAAAGCGAAAGCGATCTCTATCCGCCTGCCGCCGCTGGAAAATCTGCACGATCGTCGGCAGTTTGATAAAAACAGCGCCTTTATCGTGGTGGATGAAAACGGCCAGACGGTGCCCAGCCGTCGCGATCGGCTGCCGCTGCACGATCGCCAACAGACCGATCTGGAAAAAGCGCTGATGATTTATAACCGCAACGGACGTATCGCCTCCGTTCCGCGTTTTGCCCAACAGCCGCCGCTGAGCGTACGGCAGGAAAACTTCCCGACAGATGTAGTCAGCACCGACGCGCCTACCGGCCGTCTGCTGCAGCTATGGTTTCACCAGGTTGACAGCGCCACCCGCCAACGCCTGCTGAGCTGGGTAAAGGCGCTACGGGCAAGTTGATGTTTACCGTGCGGCAAGGGTAAACTCAAATCTGTTTCCCTTTTTCACTTCTTTCTCAACAGGATGCCTGAATGGAGCAGACCACCCGTACCCTTGCTGCAGCCAAAAACATCGCCCTGGTAGCGCACGATCACTGTAAAGCTTCACTGCTGGAGTGGGTCAGCCAGCATCGGGCGCTGTTAACCGGACACAGGCTGTATGCCACCGGCACCACCGGTAATTTGATTCAGCGCGCAACCGCTCTTGAGGTGAATGCCATGCTGAGCGGCCCCATGGGCGGCGATCAGCAGGTTGGCGCGCTGATTGCCGAAGGAAAAATCGATCTGTTAATCTTTTTCTGGGATCCGCTAAACGCCGTGCCGCACGATCCTGACGTTAAGGCGCTGCTGCGTCTGGCAACGGTATGGAACATTCCCACCGCCACCAACCGCTCTACCGCCGACTTTATTATTAACTCGCCGCTGTTCGCGCAGGCCGTCCCGGTTCAGATTCCCGATTATCAGCGCTATCTCCAAACGCGCCTGAAATAATACCGCTACGGCTTGCGCAGCAGCGGTACGCCAAGGCGTTTAAAATCAGCGACAAAAACGGATGGCTGCTGGCGGTTATACAGCAGCCATACCTGCTGTTTCGCGCGCGTCAACGCTACATAGGCCAGCCGCCGCTCTTCGGCGTCAGGAAAAACTTCAGCTTCAGGCAATAGTCCTTCTTCAATAACCGTTTCGCGCTGCGCTGCCGGAAAACCATCGCTGCCCTCATGCAGTCCAAGAACAATGACGTAATCCGCCTGCTGGCCCTTGCTGGCATGTATCGTCATAAATTCAAGGTTAAGTTTCGGCCAGCGCGTTTTGGCTTTTGCCAGCAGGCCCGGTTGCAGATGGTAATAGCGCGCCAGCAGCAGCACCCGCTCTTCAGGACGCGCGTAGCCGCTAATTTTATTCAACAGCTCTTCCAGGCGCTCCTCAGGCAACAGCGAAATCGCCTTCTTGCCGCCTTTGTTCAGGCAATGCAGCGGCTTAGCCAGCTGATGCGGATTTTCCCGAATAAAACGACTGGCAACCTCACCAATGCGATCGTTAAAGCGATAGGTGGTATCCAGCACGCAGCTGTCGCCGCTGCCAAAATGGTGATGAAACCGGCTGGTTAAACTCATTTCCGCGCCGCTGAAGCGGTAAATAGCCTGCCAGTCATCGCCGACGGCAAACAGACTGGTCTGACGATTCTGCTGACGTAACGCACGCAATAACGCCGCCCGCTGCGGCGATATATCCTGAAACTCATCGACAAGAATATGTTTCCAGGGGCTGATAAAACGTCCCTTCTCCAGCAGATTTACCGCCTGATGTATCAGGCCGGAGAAGTCGACCGCACCCTCTTCCTTCAGCGCGTTTTTCCACGCCTTCATTAACGGCGCCATCAGCTTAATGCGTTTGGCAAAACGATCGCGTACGGCCTCAGGCGCATCGGCTATCATCGCGGCCTGGGCGCCGCCATGTAACCGCATCAGCCCCAGCCACTGCTCCAGCCGGCTAGCCAGGCGCTGCGTCAGGCTTTCATCCTGCCAGAAATCGCCCTCCGGCACCGTCCATGACAGCTCATCCGTTAGCCATTGACGCCAGCCGCTGGCGTGCGCTTTTTTCTCGGCGCACTGCTGGCGCCAGGCTGCAATTAGCAGCTGGCGTCGTGCTGCGCTGTCGGTTTCCAGACGGGAAATAACCGGCTTCTTATTGCTTCCCTCATGGATAATATGCAGCGCCAGCGCGTGAAAAGTGCGCGCTTCAACCGCGTCGCTGTGCAGGCGCGTCTTAATGCGCTCGTTCATCTCCTGCGCCGCCTGCCGTCCAAACGCCAGCAGCAGTATCTGCTGTGGCTGAGCCTGCCGCCGCAGCAGCAGCCAGCCCGCGCGCGCCACCAGCACCGAAGTTTTACCGCTGCCGGCCCCGGCCAGTACCAGAAGCGTCTCTTCACCATTCACTACGGCACGCGCCTGCGAATCGTTCAGCGGCGACGTCTCTATCGTTGAGAAAAAATCCGCATATTGCTGCAGCATACGTCCGGTCCAGGCCTGGTTATGGCTTGCCAGCGTAGCTTCACCCTGTTGCAGCCAGTGCAGACACTGATGATAAAGGGCGCGACAGTTTTCAAATTCGTCAAGCCGTACAGCAGGCAGCGGCAGCGCGCTGAACGACTCTTTAATCTGCGCCTGCCGCTCCGCCAGCTCGCTTCGCTTCAGCCAGCGATCCTCCTTCTGCGTTTGCTGCAGATCATCAACCAGCTGCTGCAATACCTGAGCGGCAATCGCGCTCATTTCGACGCTCCACTGCTGCCACGCCTGCGTCAGGTAATGGTAAAAACGTTGCGTTTCCTGCCATTCCGTTCCGTGCAGCCTTACTACCTTATTATCCGGCAGGGTAAACTCCAGCTCGCCCCAGATCAGACCGCGTTTACATTCGATCGCCAGCAGCTGGTTAAACGGAATGAGGTATTCATGCTTTTCACCGCTGACCTCAACCCCCGCGCTTAACAGGCGCACCCGGTTATAGGGGTGCTGCGCCAGATGTTTGCCGAGGGACGTTGCTTTTAATTCCATGCGTTATAACCAAAGGTATACGGATTCTGTTGAGGGCTAGTCTACCGGGCTGTAGTTTACCGCTCCACCAATAAAACAGGTTACAATCAAACGCTGCTATCTCTGATAAATACTGTTTTCTGAAGGAAGCCTGTAATGCGTACCGTTTTGAATATCCTTAATTTTGTGTTGGGTGGCTTCTTTACCACGTTAAGCTGGTTACTGGCGACGCTGGTCAGCATTATCCTTATCTTTACGCTGCCGCTGACGCGTTCCTGCTGGGAAATCACCCGGCTTTCACTGTTTCCTTACGGCAATGAAGCCGTGCACGTCAATGAACTGCGCCCGGAGCAAAGTAATGTGCTGATGAATACCGGCGGTACGCTGCTGAATATTTTATGGTTCATTTTCTTCGGCTGGTGGCTCTGCCTTTCCCATATTATGGTCGGCATTACGCAGTGCATCTCGATTATTGGCATTCCGGTTGGCATCGCTAACTTTAAGCTGGCGGCTATCGCGCTATGGCCGGTCGGCCGCCGCGTTGTCTCCACTGAGGAAGCACGAGCCGCGCGCGAGGCCAATGCGCGTCGCCGCTATCAGTAAGGCGGGTAAACCATGATCGCGCTAACAGCCGGGCTGCGTCGCTATATTGCCAACAGCAGCGGGCTCTACCTGACCCGAATTTTTCTGGCGCTGGCGGGCGCCGCCGCCTTTCCCTGGTGGATCGATCAAATCATCTGGACGCTGCCGCTGACGCTGGGCGTGGTAGCCGCCGCGTTGGCCGATCTTGACGATCGTTTTACCGGACGGCTACGCAACCTGTTGATTACTCTGCTCTGCTTTTGTATCGCCTCCGTCTCGGTCGAACTGCTGTTTCCCTGGCCGTGGCTGTTTATTATCGGGCTGGCCTTTTCCGCCTGGGGCTTTATTCTGCTGGGCGCGCTTGGGCAGCGCTACGCCACCATCGCGTTTGGCGCACTGCTGATCGCCATTTATACCATGCTGGGCGTCAGCCTGTTTTCACAATGGTATCTCCAGCCGGTGCTGCTGCTGCTTGGCGCGATCTGGTATAACCTGCTTACGCTGGTAGGACATTTACTCTTTCCTATCCGCCCGTTGCAGGAAAATCTGGCGCGTAGCTATAGCCTGCTGGCGCACTATCTGGAAGCCAAAGCCCACCTGTTCGATCCTGACGTTGAAGAAAACGACGATCGCGGTTTAGTCGATGTGGCGATGGCCAACGGTAAGCTGGTTGCCGTACTTAATGAGACAAAAACCTCGATACAAAGCCGACTGCGCGGCGATCGCGGACAGCGCGGCACGCGGCGCACGCTGCACTACTATTTTGTCGCGCAGGATATTCACGAGCGCGCCAGCTCTTCCCACGTGCAATACCATGCGCTGCGCCAGCAGTGGCGCTACAGTGAAATTCTGTTCCGCTTTGAACGTTTGCTGACGATGCAGGCGCAGGCGTGCCGCCAGCTTTCGCATGCGATTTTACTGCGTCAGAGCTACCAGCACGATTCCCGCTTTGAGCGCGCCTTTGGTCATTTGCAGGCCGCGCTGGAACGTCTGCCCGACACGCCGGAAGATAAAGCGCGACAAAAAGCGCTGCATTATCTGCTGAGAAACCTGAAGGCGATCGATGCGCAGCTGGCGACGATTGAATCGGAGCAGGCGCTGGAACAGGCGCGCCATAGCGGCAGCGATACCCATTTGTCCAGCGAAGGACTGACCGGCTGGAGCGATATCCGTCTGCGATTCAGCCGGCATCTGACGCCGGAATCACCGCTGTTTCGCCATGCGGTGCGCATGTCGCTGGTACTTTGCGTCGGCTACGCCTTTATTCAGCTTACCGGCCTGCAGCGCGGCTACTGGATTATGCTAACCAGCCTGTTTGTCTGCCAGCCCGGCTATAACGCTACGCGGCGGCGCCTGGCGCTGCGTATTATCGGCACGCTGGCGGGTATCGCCATTGGACTGCCGGTGCTGTGGCTGGTGCCATCCATCGATGGCCAGCTGCTGCTGATCGTCCTCTCCGGCGTGCTGTTCTTCGCCTTTCGTCAGGTGCAGTATGCGCATGCCACGATGTTTATTACGCTGCTGGTGCTGCTCTGCTTCAACCTGCTGGGTGAAGGTTTCGTGGTTGCCGTACCACGTATCGTCGATACCCTGCTCGGCTGCGGCATCGCCTGGCTTGCCGTCAGCTATATCTGGCCGGACTGGCGTTTCCGTCGTTTACCCGCCGTGGCGGAAAAAACCCTGACGGCTAACTGCCGTTATCTGGACGCAATCCTTGAACAGTATCATCAGGGGAAAGACAACCGCCTGGCCTATCGCATTGCGCGACGCGATGCGCACAACGGCGACGCGGAGCTGGCATCCGTTGTTTCTAACCTGTCGACGGAAATGCGCCCCGATCCGCTGCAGCGCGAAGCAGCCTTTCGCTTACTTTGTCTCAATCATTCTTTTTTAAGCTATATATCCGCGCTGGGCGCCCACCGGGAAAAGATAACGCAGCCGGAACTGCTGACGCTGTTAGACGACGCGGTCTGCTATGTGAACGATGTTTTGCAGGTCAACATCGTTAGCGAACAGCAAACGCAGCAGATGATGAACATGCTATCTGCCCGTATCAGCCACTTAAACAATGAAGCGGATTCTCAGGGACAGCTGGTGCTACAACAGATCGGCCTGTTGATCGCCCTGCTTCCGGAAATCGCCCATTTGAAAAAGCAGCTTGCGTTGCCTTCTGCCGCTTAGCGGTGCCGTCCTTTACCGGCGTTCACCGTGTAGTAAAACCAGTGGCGCAGCTCTTCTTTTACCTCTGCGGGCAGCGCCGCCTGATGATGACCGGAAATGGCGCCCTGCAGAGCCAGCAGGCAGTTCAGCCCCAGGTGTTGATTGCGCGCTCTTAACCGCAGCCAGCAATCCTTCGCGCCCGCCTCACGCAGGGCATGCACGCTGTTGATGCCGATCTCCCGCAGCAGCGTCTCCATGCGAACGCCCATATTGGGCAGATCCTTAACGCGCATAGTATGCCGGCGGGCGTTTTTTTGCTGCCGGGCCAACGCCAGCGCCGACTTTGACAGTTTGATCAGCAGCGATCTATCGGCCCACAGCTCCTCGTTGATACGATAATAATGCAGGATAACCGGCAGGCCTTTTTTATTGATAACCAGCGGCGGTAAACACTGTTTGCTGAGATAGCTATTTAACGTTTCGCTGCCGCGCAGATAAAGTTCCCCATTAGTGATTAAGGCAAACACAACCTTTTCTACCGCCAGGCTATAGCCGCCAAACTGCGAGCGAACAGTAATATTGCCTAATGCGGCCAGCTGTGCTTTTGATTGAGCAATGCGCTGTTGTGTATCCATATGCTGCTCCAGTTCCTTAACGATTTAGGACTAACTCCCTGTTTTACTTCATCTAAAAACATAGGCAATTCTGGTTAACGATTCAATTACTAAATTAACTTGCAGTAATTTACGTAGTAAAATTGCGAGACGTTTTCAAAAAATGAGGTTGATCTTAGCTCTTTATCGCATTACTGTATATCCATACAGTAACCACATGAGCTGATAATCATGCGTACCCACTTACTGAAGTCCTCTTTTGCTCGCGCGGCCCTGCCAGGCCACTCTGATGCTTCTTTATCGCCGACGCTGGCTCACGGCTGGATTAGCGAATTAAGTTACAGTGAAGCGCAGCCGGGACTGACGCAGCTGCTGCTACTGCCGCTGCTTCAGCAGCTGGGCGCTCAGTCACGCTGGCAGCTGTGGCTTACTCCGCCGCAAAAGATCAGCCGCAGCTGGCTGAAAGCTTCCGGGCTACCGCTGAATAAAATGATGCAGATCGCCAACCAGCCGAAGGCAGGGACGGTCGCAGCGATGATAAAAGCATTGCAGACGGGCAATTACAGCGTTGTGCTGGGATGGTTTCCGTACGATATTAGTGAAAATGAGCGGCGGCAGCTTGAAGAAGCAGCTTCGGTTGGGCAGGCTTTGGGGCTGATTATGCGTCCGCAAACCGGCGGTTCGTTACTTGACGGACAAAAAAACCGGCTGAAAATTCACTCAACTTTGTATCATTAAGTAAATATAAGATAAATCTCAGTTAAAAACGGCGGCATTCTTCTGATAACCCGCTGATTCTACTCTGGCGCGGCTGCGCCTGAGTTTCGCCATACTGACTTATACTTTTTTTGGCGCTAAAAATCAGGACAGATGTTAAAAATTGTGTACGGAACAGTCTTTTTTTGCGCACCTGCCTCACAACTTACTTGTAAGTTTCTCGCCACGTTGTAGACTTTATCTCGCCAGGGTGCTCAATAACCTCCGTTTTCCGGTAGAGTAATAATCGAGCAAAAGGACCCGGCGAAGGATTACAACCAAGAGCTTACTTTAAGCTCCTTGCCTATTTGGATGATAACGAGGCGCAAAAAATGAAAAAGACAGCTATCGCAATTGCAGTGGCACTGGCTGGCTTCGCTACCGTAGCGCAGGCCGCTCCGAAAGATGACACCTGGTACACCGGTGCTAAACTGGGCTGGTCTCAGTATCACGATACTGGTTACTACGGTAACAACTACGTAAATAACGATGGCCCGACTCACGAAAGCCAGCTGGGCGCTGGTGCATTCGTTGGTTATCAGGCTAATCCTTATCTTGGCTTCGAGCTGGGTTATGACTGGCTCGGCCGTATGCCGTACAAAGGCGACGTAGTAAACGGCGCTTTCAAAGCACAAGGCATCCAGCTGGCAGCTAAACTGAGCTACCCGATTATGGATGACCTGGATATCTATACCCGCCTGGGTGGTATGGTATGGCGCGCTGACTCTACTCAGCACGTTGTTGGTACTAACATCAGCCGTAAAGACCACGATACCGGCGTTTCTCCGCTGGCCGCCGTTGGTGTTGAATATGCGCTGACCAAAAACTGGGCTACCCGTCTGGACTACCAGTGGGTTAACAACATCGGCGATGCAGGTACCGTTGGTACGCGTCCTGATAACGGCATGCTGAGCCTGGGCCTTTCCTACCGCTTCGGTCAGGATGATGCAGTAGCTCCGATGCCGGCCCCGACTCCGGCTCCGGCTCCGGTTGTTGAAACCAAGCACTTCACGCTGAAATCTGACGTGCTGTTCAACTTCAACAAGTCCACGCTGAAAGCTGAAGGTCAGCAGGCGCTGGATCAGCTGTACTCTCAGCTGAGCTCCATGGATCCGAAAGATGGTTCTGTTATCGTTCTGGGCTACACTGACCGTATCGGTTCTGACCAGTACAACCAGAAACTGTCTGAGAAACGCGCTCAGTCCGTTGTTGATTACCTGGTATCTAAAGGTATCCCGGCTAACAAGATCTCTGCACGTGGCATGGGTGAATCTAACCCGGTTACTGGCAACACCTGTGACAGCGTGAAAGGCCGTAACGCCCAGATCGAATGCCTGGCGCCGGACCGTCGCGTAGAAATCGAAGTTAAAGGTATGAAAGACGTTGTTACTCAGCCGCAGGCTTAAGTAATAGTCGTTACGAAAAACCCCGCTCAGGCGGGGTTTTTTTATAGCTGCGTCGTAGCTAACGCTCTACTTTATATCGTCTTTACCGAGAATGGCCTGTAGATCCTGACGTAGCGTCGACATCTGGCTGGCATATTTCTCTTTCCGCTCGGCATCCTCAATAAGCTGTACGATAGTCTCGGAGAGAGTGCTGCCGCGACGATGCGCCAGCCCCGCCAGCCTTTGCCACACCAGATATTCCAGATCGATGGATTTCTTACGGGTATGCTGATGTTCAGCATTAAAATGACGCTTTCGCCGCGCGCGAATCGTCTGCTTCATGCGGTTTTCCAGCGCCGGATTGATATGTTGCCCGATCCATTTCACCACATCCGTCGGATGGTTCTCCATCGCCAGTAAAGCCTTCACGGCCTCCTGCGCGGCGCTGATTTCAACGTATCGGGTGATCGGCTCCCCTTCCCGATGTTTTTTCACCAGGTACTTCCATTTCCATCCGCTTTCAAGGTTTTCCAGCTGCTGATATTTCATCGGAATCTCATCATGAGCAGGTAACAAACTAAGAATAACAGCTTTTTTATCTCTTGCGGCAGAGAAAGGCGCAGCGGAGCATGCGCCATGCGCTTTCTCAATAGCGGCTCGATCTCTGCCGTGCTTAACAGCCTGAAAAGCTGTATAATCGCGCTTTTCATTAATACAAGACAAATACGATCACTTTGACCAGCAACCGACTTGCATGGCAGGCGTTACAGCCTGATGCCGATAGTTTCCAGCCTATTTTCTCCCGCGACTTTAGCGATAACGGCACCGATATTCTGCCGGATATTCAGCCTCGCCTGTTTGATGCCGCCCAGTTGCTGCAGCGCAGCCGCGCTCCTTTTCCACTGCTGCTGATTCGCTGTGCGGAAAACAGCGAGACGCTGTCATTACTGGCGCAAACATTACAGCATAACGGCGCGAAGAAGAAGGGGCTTTACGGCGGTAACTATCTGATTAATGAAGAACAGATTAGCTGGCAACCGGCGCAGACGGCAGAGGAAGCATTTGCCAGCCGCGGCGATACGCAGTGCGCCGACTGGATCGAACCTGAACAGCTTTTTGGCTGCGTACGTATCTTTGCGCAACGCATTACGCTGGAACCGGGCCTGATTCATCGCGCTAACGGCGGTACGCTGCTGCTCTCCCTGCGCACGCTGCTGGCGCAGCCGCTGATGTGGCTGCGTCTGAAACAGATCGTGCAGCAACGACGTTTTGACTGGCTGTCGCCGGATGAGTCGCGCCCGCTGCCGGTCGCCATTCCCTCAATGCCGATGCAGCTGAAGCTGGTGCTGTGCGGCGATCGCGATGCGATGGCGGATTTTCAGGAGATGGAGCCTGAACTCGCTTCACTGGCTATTTACAGCGAATATGAAGAAAGCCTGCGCCTGGAAGAGCCGGAGGATATGGCCCTGTGGTGCCGCTGGATTACGGCGCTGTCACGCCAGGCCGGCCTGCCGGCGATAATGCCCGACTTCTGGCCTCTGCTGCTGCAGGAGGCGGTACGCTACAGCGGCGATCAGCAGATCCTGCCGCTGTGCCCAGCCTGGATCGGGCGCCAGCTGCGCGAAGCCGCCGGGTATGGCGAGAGGCTGGATGCGGAGGCGTTACAAACCGCGCTGGACGCGCGCAGCTGGCGGGAAAATTATCTGCCGGAGCAGATGCGCGATGAGATCCTGCTTGATCAGATCCTGATTGAAACCGAAGGCGCCGTCGCTGGCCAAATTAACGGGCTGTCAGTGGTGGAGTTTCCTGGCCACCCGCGCGCCTTCGGCGAGCCGTCGCGCATTAGCTGCGTGGTCCATGTGGGCGACGGCGAGTTCACCGACGTTGAACGTAAAGCCGAGCTGGGCGGCAATATTCATGCCAAGGGCATGATGATTATGCAGGCTTTTCTGATTGCCGAGCTGGAGCTCGATCAGCAGCTCCCCTTCTCCGCCTCGCTGGTATTTGAGCAATCTTACTCCGAGGTTGACGGCGACAGCGCCTCGCTCGCCGAGCTGTGCGCTCTGGTCAGCGCGCTGGCCGAACAGCCGATTAATCAGCAGATCGCCGTCACCGGTTCGGTCGACCAGTTTGGTCATGTTCAGCCGGTTGGCGGGCTGAATGAAAAAATTGAAGGCTTCTTTGAAGTCTGTCAGCAACGCGGCCTGACCGGCCAGCAGGGCGTGATTATCCCGGCGGCAAACGTACGTCATCTCTGCCTGCAGCAGGCAGTGGTGGACGCGGTACGTGACGGACAGTTTCATCTGTGGGCGGTCAACGAAGTTGACGAGGCGCTGCCGCTGCTGACCGGCATCGCCTGGAAGCAGGATAACGCGCCATGTTTACTGCAGTCGATTCAGGAACGCATCACAGAATTTAATCAACAGCACGCGCGCCAGCGCCCCTGGCCGCTGCGTTGGCTAAACTGGTTTAACCACAGCTGATCGGAGTTGTTCAGCTTACACCTGTTAGCTAAACTTCGTGATTCACTAAACAAGGCTTATTGAACATGGTTGAAAAACGCGACTCCTATACAAAAGAAGATCTGATTGCCTCTGGACGCGGAGAGCTTTTTGGCGCTGAAGGTCCGCCGCTGCCGTCAGGCAATATGCTGATGATGGACCGCGTGGTCAAAATGAGCGAAGAAGGCGGTAATTTTGGTAAGGGATATGTTGAAGCCGAGCTGGATATCAATCCCGATCTATGGTTTTTCTCCTGCCACTTTATTGGCGATCCGGTAATGCCGGGCTGTCTGGGTCTTGACGCCATGTGGCAGCTGGTCGGTTTTTACCTGGGCTGGCTGGGCGCGGAAGGCAAAGGCCGTGCGCTGGGCGTTGGCGAAGTGAAATTTACCGGCCAGGTGCTGCCGACTGCTAAGAAGGTCACCTACCGTATCCATTTTAAACGCGTCATTAACCGTAAGCTGGTAATGGGCGTCGCGGATGGCGAAGTGCTGGTTGACGGAAACGTTATCTACACCGCCAGCGATTTGAAAGTGGGTCTGTTTAAAGACACCACCGCGTTCTAAACGCCTTAACAAAAACCTCCGCTTGCAGCGGAGGTTATCCTTTTTCTGAACAGGCCGTCAGGCCAGCGCCGTACTGACGCTAACCGCCCTGTCCTCCATGGCTTTTCGCCAACCTCCCAACCAGTGAGACCGAGCCTCTATCATTTGATAAGGACACATTTCTTTTGAGCGCCCGTTGATGCCAGCCTGATAACCTCGTGAATGTGCCCGTTCCAGGCGGTCTCGTTTCTGTCTCTTCATGCCTCATTTCCCTCATTCAGGTATGGTGGAACTGGTGGAAAGAAAACAATGGTCACAAAATGCGCAACCACATTTCTGTTCTACCTCTATCGGCGGCAAAGGTCAATGCGCAAAATTCACGCCATTGTCATACGAATAAGCTATTTTTAGAGGTTTTCCTGGCGGATTTGACTGTCTGAGGGGCAACTTTTTGATTGTGAAATGAAAAAATTCCGATCCGGGCGCGCTGAGCGGCGCCGGCAGATCGGAATCAGGGACAGAATAATTAATTCTGTTGTAGAGCAGAAAAAGCAGTAGCCATCTTTTGCGCTTCCTGCTGCCAGCCCTGCGCCAGGGTTCTTACCAGCGCGTCATAGCCATCTTCCTGCTGCGGCAGCGTCAGATTAAATGGTTGACGGGTAATCCTTCCGCCGTGCTCCAGCGTCCAGCTGCCGCTGATAACCACTTGCCCGTCATAGCGGCCATGAAAGCCGGTCACGTTCACATTCAGCGTATCATGCCGTTCGCCCAGCGGCGCGGCGGAAATCAGCCGGCCAGGCAGCGCATTGCTGAGGTTAGTTACCAGCGTCTGCTGCAGCTGCTGATCGAGCGGGCTGGCCCACAAATTGTTCGCCGCGATCACGTACTTTACGTCACTGGTTTGATAAACCACGCCGTTGCCCGCCAGGTAATCGGGCACCGATACGCGCTCCACCCATATCGGCGGCGCGGCATCCGCCAGTAGCGTGCTTTGGCCGCCCGGCGTCGTTGTCGGCGCCGCCGCCGGCAGCTGGTAAAGCGTGGTTTGCGTGGTACTGCTACAGGCGCTTAACGCCAGCGCCATCGCCAGCGGCATCCATTTCATCATTGTTTCGCCCTCTTCGGCTGCGGGTCTTCGCCTGGCTTGGCTTCAAATACCAGCGCGTTGCTCTTCTGATTAAGCGTTTTCAGTACCGGCTGTAGCTCGCGCAGAACCTGATCGAGCCGCTGCATATCGCCCACCAGCTTGTTGTAGGCCGGCGATCCCGGCTGTAGCCCTTTCATGCTGCGGTTCAGCTCGCGCAGCGTCTGCTGCATATCCTGCGGCAGCTGCTGCATTGACGGGCTGGCGGTAAGCTTATTCACGTTATCCAGCGTCTTCTGCAGCTCCTGCAGCGTGCGCTGGCTCTCTTTCAGCGTACCGGTAGCCTGGTTGATCATCGGATTCAGCGGCAGCTTGTTAATTTTGTCGAGCGCATCCATCAGCTTCTGCTGAATCTGACTTAACCCGCCGGTAACGGTAGGAATAATCTCCAGCCCGGCAACCTTATCCGGCCCTTTATACTGCGGGGCGTTATCGTAAAAATCGAGATCGATATACAGCGAACCGGAAAGCAGGTTGCCGGTTTTCAGCGAGGCGCGCAGGCCACGCTTTTTACCATCCTGCAGGTGCTGCTCAATATTGAAATCGCTGCCCAGACGGTTAATAAAACGATCGGGTTCGATACGCACCAGTACCGGAATACGGTAATCATTATTCAGCGACTGATTCCAGCCCGGCACGGTGTAAGGCGCCTGCGCGACGGTGCCAAGGCGAATGCCGCGGAACTCTACCGGCGCGCCCGGCTGCAGGCCGCGAATCGAATCGTTAAAGAACATCAGGAAATCGAGATGGTTGGTGTAGAGCGAATCCTGAATGCTGCGCTGATCGTCGTACAGGTGATATTCCGCCTTATTTTCCGCAGGTACGCCCAGCTCCCAGCCGTTGGGCACGTCAAAACTGACGCCGCCGCTAAACAGCGTGGTCAGCGATCCCATTTCGACGCGCATGCCGGATGCGGACATTTCTACCGCAATGCCGCTGTCTTTCCAGAAACGCACGTTAGAAGTGACCAGCCGATCGTAAGGCGCGGCGACAAAAAGCTGATACTGCATAGCGCGTTTGTCGGCATCAAAACTGCTGGTTTCTACCGATCCGACGCGATAGCCGCGGAACAGCACCGGATCGCCCGGATTAAGCTGGCCCGCTTTGGTACTGTCCAGCACGATACGGATGCCTTTTGCGTCAGGCGGCGCCAGCGGCGGCGCATCGAGCAATTTATAGCGATCCGGCTTGCTGCCCTTACTGCCCGGCTGCAGTTCAATGTAGGCGCCGGAGAGCAGCGTGCCAAGACCGGTTATGCCTTCGCGTCCCACCTGCGGTTTCACGACCCAGAAGACGCTGTCCTCATGCAGCAGCTTTTCCATTCCCGCATTGAGCCGGGCTTTAATCTCCACATGATGCAGATCGTCGGTCAGTACGGCGCTTTCCACCACGCCCACGTCCACGCTGCGGCTTTTAATCGCCGTCTTGCCACCTTCAATGCCTTCGGCGTTGGTGGTAATCAGCGTCACCTCCGGCCCCTGATGGCTGAAATGGTAAAACAGGATCCAGGCGCCAATCAGAACGGTAACCACCGGCACTATCCATACCGGCGACCAGCGTTTAATTTGATCCACTTTGGCAACGCCGTGATTATTTTCCGTCAAGACTCGGCTCCTTCATACTATTCTCTGGTTCACGATCCCAGGTGAGACGGGGATCAAACGTCATGGCGGCAAACATTGTCAGGATCACCACTGCCGCGAAGAGTATCGCACCCGGCGCGGGATAAATATTCATTAACTGCCCAATACGTACCAGGGCGGAGAGTACGGCAATAACAAAAACATCGATCATCGACCAGCGGCCGACAAATTCCACCACTTCATAAATCAGATGCATCTTTTCGCTGTCGCGCCTGCCATGCCCGTTGGCATCCCAGCACAGCCAGCCGATAGCCAACATTTTCAGCGATGGCACCATAATACTGGCGATAAAGATTACCAGCGCCACCGGATAAGAGCCGTCGCTCCACAGCAGGATAACTCCGGCCATGATATTGGAGCCCATTCTGTCGCCCAGCGCCTCGGTTACCATAATCGGCAGGATATTGGCGGGAATATAGATAATAACCGAGGTAAACAGCAGCGCCAGCGTCCACTGCAGGCTGTGCCGACGACGCGCGTGCGCTATCGTCGCACAGCGCGGACAGAGAGAACGCTCGGCGGGCAGCACCGCAGTACAACATGGACAGGATCGCAGCCCCTGCTTCAGGCCGCTGATGCCGGCCTGCGGCCTGAACGGCAGCGGCGGCTGCGGAGCGATTTCCCGCCACAGCCAGCGTCGATCGACGCACTGAAAGGCGCGCAGCTGCAGCAGGCAAAACAGGCACCAGGGCAGAAAACTGCTGCCGATGCCGATATCGCCGTAGGCCATCAGCTTAACGAAGCTAACCAGCACGCCAGCAAGGAAAATTTCCGCCATCCCCCAGCTTTTCAGCTTAAACAGAATACGCGCCAGGCCAATACGCAGCGGCTGCGGCAACGGCAGCGGATTAACCAGCAGCAGCAGCGTTACCATGCAAAAAGCGGGCACCGCCTGCACGAACAGCATAAACAGCGTAGCGAGGCTGGCGTAATCTTCCGAAACCATCACCTGTGGGATCTCCATCAGAGTGATTTCGCTGCCCAGCCCGGAGACCTGCATACTGACAAAGGGAAACAGGTTGGCCAGCAGCAGCATAAACAGCGCGGCCAGCGCATAGCCGGAGGGCCGCCTGCGCGGCTCGCTCCAGTTAACGATCAGGGCGGCGTGGCAGCGTGGACAGCTCGCCTTTTGCCCGATAGCAATCGGCGGCAGCCGCGTCATCAGGTCGCACTGCGGGCAAAGCATCCACTCTTCTGAGTGTTCGGAGGAACACATAGCCTACTCCCGCTCTCAGGCGCCGTTTTTCAGCGATTCAAGGTATTCCCAGCGTTCGAAAGCGCTTTCCAGCTGCTGCTCGGCTTGCGCCAGCGCATCCAGCACCGGCTGCGTTTTATCATGCGGCTGGCTGAAGAAACTGGCGTCCGCCATCTGCGCCTGCAGCTGCTCAATCTGCGCTTCCAGCGCCTCAAGCTGCTGCGGCAGCTGTTCCAGCTCACGCTGTAACTTATAGCTTAGCTTTGCAGCAGGCTGTTTTACCGCCTCGTTTCTGGGCGCTTTCTCCACCGGGGCCGACGCTTTTACCGGCGCGGCGCGGCTCTGACGCGATGCGGCACGCTGATGCTGAGCATCATGATAGCCGCCGACAAAGGCGCCGATATTGCCGTTGCCTTCAAAAATCCAGCATTCGGTAACGGTATTATCTACAAACTGTCGATCGTGGCTGACCAGCAGCACGGTGCCCTGATAGCCATCAATCAGCTCTTCCAGCAGCTCCAGCGTTTCCACATCCAGATCGTTAGTGGGTTCATCGAGGATCAGCAGATTGCTGGGCTTCAGGAACAGGCGCGCCAGCAGCAGACGGTTGCGCTCCCCGCCGGAAAGCGCGCGTACCGGCGTCATGGCGCGTTTCGGATGAAACAGAAACTCCTGTAGATAGCCGAGCACGTGGCGCGGCTTGCCGTTTACCATTACTTCCTGTTTGCCTTCGGCGAGGTTATCCATCACCGTACGATCGGGATCGAGGATGGCGCGGTGCTGATCGAAGTAGGCTACCTCCAGCTTGCTGCCGCTGTGTACGCGTCCGCTGTCCGCCTTAAGCTGGCCCAGCATTAGCTTCAGCAGCGTGGTTTTACCGCAGCCGTTCGGCCCAATCAACGCAATCTTATCGCCGCGCTGTACCTGAGCGCTGAAATCTCTGACCAGCGTGCGATCGCCGATGCTGTAGCTGACATTCTCCAGCTCAAAGACGATCTTGCCGGAGCGGGACGCCTCCTCGACCTGCATCTGCGCCTTGCCCATTACCTCGCGGCGCTCCGAGCGTTCACGACGCAGCGCTTTCAGCGCGCGCACGCGGCCTTCGTTACGGGTACGACGCGCCTTGATGCCCTGGCGAATCCAGACCTCTTCCTGCGCCAGCTTGCGGTCAAATTCAGCGTTCTGCATCTCTTCGACGCGCAGCGCCTCTTCTTTGCCGGTCAGGTATTTATCATAGTCGCCCGGCCAGGAAACCAGCTTGCCGCGATCGAGATCGACAATGCGCGTCGCCATATTGCGGATAAAAGAGCGATCGTGGGAGATAAAGACGATGCTGCCCTGGAAGGTTTTCAGAAAGGTTTCCAGCCAGTCGATGGTTTCAATATCCAGGTGGTTGGTCGGTTCATCCAGCAGCAGCACGCGCGGATTGCTGACCAGCGCTCGTCCCAGCGCCGCCTTACGCAGCCAGCCGCCGGAGAGCGACGACAGCTCCACTTCCGGCTCCAGGCCAATCTGCTGCAGCACGTCGTTAATGCGCGACTCCAGCTGCCACAAATTATGGTGATCCAGCACGCCCTGCAGGCGCGCCATCTCATTAAGATTTTTTTCGCTCGGATCGTTCATCACCACATGGGAAATGGCGTGGTAGGCCTTCAGATGTTCCGCCTGCTCCGCCACGCCTTCGGCGACAAAGTCATATACCGTACCGGCGATATTACGCGGCGGGTCCTGCTGCAAACGCGCCACCACCAGATCCTGCTCGAAGATAATGCGGCCATCGTCCAGCGGCTGCTCGCCGTTGATGATTTTCATCAACGTGGATTTACCGGCGCCGTTGCGCCCTACCAGACAGACGCGCTCATTCTCTTCAATATGCAGTTCGGTGTGATCGAGCAGCGGCGCATCGCTGAACGAGAGATAAGCGTTGTGAATACTAATTAGTGACATACAGCGTTATTCCTTACCGGCGTGGGTAATCAGCCAGCAGTTATGAATGTGGCGGTTGCGGGCAAAATCCAGCGACTGCGTCCTGGCGGTGATCTCCTGGGCGCGCAGGCCGATAGCGGCCAGGCCTTCGTGATCCATTTTAAAACCGCGCTTGTTGTTAGAGAACATAATGGTGCCGCCCGCGCGCAGCAGGCGCTTCAGATCGCGCATCAGCTGCAGATGATCGCGCTGTACGTCAAAGCTCTCTTCCATACGTTTTGAGTTAGAGAAGGTGGGCGGATCGATAAAGATCAGATCGAACTGCTCGCGGCTTTCACGCAGCCAGCTCAGACAGTCCGCCTGCATCAGGCGATGCTGGCGTCCGCTCAGGCCGTTTAAGCGCATATTGCGCTCCGCCCATTCCAGATAAGTGCGCGACATATCTACCGTGGTGGTGGAGCGCGCGCCGCCCAGCCCGGCATGCACGCTGGCGCTGCCGGTATAGGCGAACAGATTGAGGAAATCCTTGCCTTTACTCATCTGCCCCAGCATACGCCGCGCCAGACGGTGATCGATAAACAGACCGGTATCAAGGTAGTCGGTCAGGTTTACCCAGAAGCGCGCATTAAATTCGCTTACCTCGAAATATTCGCCTTTCTCGCCCAGCTTCTGGTACTGGCTTTTACCCTTTTGTTTTTCGCGCGTTTTCAGCACCAGACGATTGGTCGGCAGCTCCAGTACCGTCAGCGTGGCGCTGATCACATCAAACAGACGCTGACGCGCCTTAAGCGCATCGATGGTTTTCGGCGGCGCATATTCCTGAATCACCACCCAGTCGGCGTAGCGATCGACGGCAACGTTATATTCCGGCAGATCGGCGTCATACAGGCGATAACATTCGATACCCTCCTGACGCGCCCATTTGTCCAGCTTCTTCATATTTTTTTTCAGGCGGTTGGCGTAATCTTCCGCTACCTGCGCGGGCATTCCTTCGCCGCTGCTCGCCGCCAGCTGATAGTTTTTCTGTACGCACTCCAGCGGGCCGTTTTTCGCTTTGAACTGGCGGTCGGCGCGCAGTTGCAAACAGCTCAGCAGATCGGGCGAGGCGCTGAACAGCGAGAGATGCCAGCCGCCAAACTGACTTTTCATGACGCGCCCCAGCTGGCTGTGCAACGCGATCAGCGCCGGTTCGCTCTCCAGACGTTCGCCATAGGGCGGGTTGCTGATAACGGTGCCGACCGGCCCCTGCGGCAGCGGATTTTTCAGCTGCGCCACATCCTGTACGCCGAAGGTAAACAGCTCCGCCACGCCGGCGCGACGGGCGTTGCCGCGCGCGCGTTCCAGCACGCGTTCATCATTATCGTAGCCAAAGAAACGTGAGGCGGTCTGCTGCACGCCCTGACGGGCGCGGGCCTGCGCCTCATCGATCAGTTCGCGCCACAGCTCAGGCTGATGCGCTTTCCAGCCCCTGAAACCCCACTGCCGGCGGTTCAGGCCCGGCGCGCGATCGCAGGCGATCAGCGCCGCCTCGATCAGCAGCGTGCCGGAGCCGCACATGGGATCGAGCAGCGGCGTGCCCGGCTGCCAGCCGGAGCGCAGCACCGTAGCGGCCGCCAGATTCTCTTTCATCGGCGCCAGCCCCGTCTGCTGACGATAGCCGCGCTGGTGCATGCCTTCTCCGCTCAGATCGAGCGCGATGCTGGCGCTATTTTTATTCAGCCAGACATTAATGCGCACGTCCGGCTGTTCACGATCGACATCCGGACGCGGCAGGTTTTTGCGGGTAAAGCTGTCGACGATGGCATCTTTTACTTTTAACGCGCCGAACTGGCTGTTGCGGATCGCCTCATTGGTGCCGCTAAAGTGGACGGCAAAGGTGCCGCTAATCAGGTTTGTCCAGTCGATGGCCTGGGCGCCAAGATAGAGATCGAGATCGCTGTAGACCGGGCATTCGCTCAACGGCAGCAGGATACGCGACGCCAGACGGCTCCACAGCAGGCTGCGATACATTAAGCGATCGTCGCCCTGATAATGTACCCCGCCCTGCACCACCTGCAGCTCCTGCGCCCCCAGCGCTTCCAGCTCACTCTTCAACAGCTCTTCGAGCCCACGCGCCGTACTGGCAAACAGAGAATTCATATCATCACTTACAGTATTGGGAAAATTGTTGCGCATTATAGCTAATCGCCGCCGCATGTCATAAAGTTAGCTTCCTTTTAAACGCAGATTCCTGCCCTGGCTGCAGTTAAGTTCGGAGAGCCTTATGATTGTTCTGTCACGCCTGTTTATTCATCCGATCAAATCGATGCGGGGATTACAGCTTTCGCACGCCCAGGTGAGAGAGAGCGGTCTGGCCTTCGATCGTCTGTTTATGCTGACTACCGAAAACGGCACCTTTATTACCGCCCGCCAGTTTCCGCAGCTGGTGCAGTTTATTCCGGCGCTGCTGCCGGACGGGCTGTGGCTGCAGGCGCCGGACAGCAGCAGCGCGACGCTGCGCTACGCTGATTTTCAGCCGCAGCAGGCTGCGACTGAAGTCTGGGGCAATCACTTTACCGCCCGCATCGCGCCGCCGCCGATTAATGACTGGCTGAGCGGCTTTTTCCCGCATCCGGTTCAGCTGCGCTGGGTCGGCCCGGAAATGACGCGCCGGGTAAAACGTCGTCCTGACGTGCCGCTCGGTTTTGCCGACGGCTATCCATTTTTGCTGGTTAACGAAGCCTCGCTGCACGATCTGCAGCAGCGCTGTACGGCAAGCATCCGGCTGGAGCAGTTCCGCCCGAACCTGGCGGTTACCGGCGCGGCAGCCTGGGAAGAAGATCGCTGGGCGCGCCTGCGCATTGGCGAGGTGGAATTTGAGGTCGCGAAGCCCTGCAGCCGCTGCATTTTTACCACCATCAGCCCGGAGCGTGGGCAGAAGCACCCTGCCGGCGAACCGCTGAAAACCTTACAGGGTTTTCGCAGCGCGTTGGATAACAGCGGCGCTGTCGATTTTGGCATGAATTTGATCGCCCGCAACAGCGGCATTATTCGGGTCGGCGATACGCTGGAGGTACTGCAAACTCAGCCGCCGCGCCTGTATGGCGCGGGTAAGACAGCAGAGACGCTGGAAGTAGCAGCGGCGGCGGAAAGCCCTGTGACCATCCGCTACCGCGGCCAGCAGTTTAGCGGAAATAATCAACAGGTTATTCTGGAACAGCTGGAGCTGCAGGGCCATCGCATTCCCTACAGCTGTCGCGCGGGCCTGTGCGGCAGCTGCGCAATGCGGCTGGTCTCAGGCGAAGTAAAGGCGCTGAAGCAGGACGCCGTGCGCGCCGACGGCACCGTGCTGAGCTGCAGCTGCATTCCCGCCGGCGATATTGAACTGGCCTGACGCCGCGCTTGCTCAGCTGGCCCAGGCGTAGTGCTGCGCCTGTTCGGCATGCCAGGGATGCAGGCGATCGTGCATAATTTTAATCGCATCGCCGAGCATCATCGTTTTACCGGCCAGCTGCAGCTGGGGCTGCGCCAGCACGCACAGCGCCGCGCTTTCTCCCGCCTCAATTACCAGCAGCCTGGCTTCTTCCCCGCTCTCGTCAAGGGTAACCGTAACCAGATCGCTGTCGCCCGGCTGCCAGCAGTGACGCTGACGCACGCGAAAATACCAGCTTTTCGGCATCAGCGGCTTCAGGAAACGGTAAGCAACCAGCGCGTTGAGCAGCAGCTCGGCGCTCTGTTCATCGCTGAGCGCCGCTTCGCGGCAGCTCTCCTGCCAGGTATAGAACTGCGCCGCATCGTCAACGCTGAATACAGCGTCGTTAAACGCGTCCGGCGTCAGCATTTTGCGGGAAAAACGCGAGCGAAACAGCATACCATCCGCTAAGTCGAGCATCATACGATCCTGCTCTGCGTCGAAAAACCAACGCCAGTTGTCGTCAGGTTTTATCCTCATGGTTTGCCTTACTACAAGTTGAGGGTTCCGGAATTCAGGTTATCGCCAACCTGAAACAAAATATTGTTCATCAACCACGGCAGAAACAGAAACTATTCGACGCCGTAAATAACAGTTTTCCATTTGAGAACAAAGAATGTACAAAATATAAACCAGCCGGAAACAGATTAAAAGCCCCCGGCCAGATTCTTCAGGAAGGTCAGAGATGGGTCACAATCTCTTTGATCAAACCGGGGCCTTTATAAATAAAGCCGGAGTAGATTTGTACCAGCGTGGCTCCTGCCGCTATTTTCTCGCGCGCGGCAATCAGAGAATCAACGCCGCCCACGCCGATAATCGGTAATTTGCCCTGCAGCTCCTGCGCCAGACGACGGATCACTTCAGTGCTGCGCAGCTGTACCGGTCTCCCGCTCAGGCCGCCTGTCTCTTCGCTAAATTTCATGCCGCTCACCAGCGAACGATCGAGCGTGGTATTAGTCGCGATCACGCCGTCAATCTGATGACGAACCAGGCTATCGGCAATCTGTACCAGCTCTTCTTCAGAAAGATCGGGCGCAATTTTTACCGCCACCGGCACATATTTCAGATGTTTCTTTTCCAGCAATTTCTGCTGCGCCTTTATTGCCATCAGCAAATCATCCAGCGCCTCACCATATTGCAATGTCCGCAAGCCTGGCGTGTTGGGCGAGGAAATATTAACGGCGATATATCCGGCCAGCGGATAGACCTTTTCCATGCAGGTCAAATAGTCCTCTTTTCCCTGCTCTACCGGCGTATCTTTATTTTTGCCGATATTAATGCCCAGCACGCCGTTAAAGCTGGCGCGTTTCACATTTTCCACCAGCCGATCCACGCCGAGATTATTAAAACCCATGCGGTTAATAATCCCTTCGGCCTCCACCAGGCGAAACAGACGCGGCTTATCATTGCCCGGCTGCGGGCGCGGCGTTACCGTTCCTACCTCAATAAAACCGAAGCCCATCGCGCCGAAGGCGTCAATGCAGTCGCCGTTTTTATCCATTCCGGCCGCCAGGCCAAGCGCATTTTTAAAAGTTAACCCCATACAGGTTACCGGACGCGCCGCCAGGCGCTGGCGAATCAATCCTTCCAGCGGCGTACCGCTGATACGACGCAGCTGCTGCAGCGTCAGTTCATGGGCATGTTCTGCGTCAAGACGAAACAAGGCTTTACGTGCGAAAGGGTAAAACATGGGCTCTCCTGAATTCCCGATGGCAAACGGGGCGATATTATCTGGCATAACGGCGGTAAAAAGCCAGAAATGTTAAATCCCGGCGCCAGTAAATCTGAGATTGCCGCCCGGCGCCCTGCTTTAGCGCAAAATTAGCTTTTTATTGCCGGATAAATCATTTAATCGACGCCTTCCGCTCTGCCACTATAAAGCCATTAGTTCTCAATACACCACTAATAATAACCTTAGGTTATAAGGAGTGACGATGCGCGTAATTACTCTGGCAGGAAGCCCCCGATTTCCTTCCCGATCTACGGCGCTGTTAACGCTGTGCCAGCAGACGCTGGAAGGCTGTGGCATCGAAGTGATCCCCTGGAACATTCATAACTTCCCACCGGAGGAGCTGCTCTATGCGCGCTTCGATTCGCCGGCGCTGCTGGCGCTGAAAGGCGATTTAGCGGCGGCCGACGGACTTATTGTCGCCACGCCGGTTTATAAAGCTTCTTTTTCCGGCGCGCTGAAAACCCTGCTCGATCTGCTGCCGGAGCGCGCGCTGGAACATAAAGTAGTGCTGCCGCTGGCTACCGGCGGCACCCTGGCGCATATGCTGGCGGTGGACTACGCGCTGAAGCCGGTGCTGAGCGCGCTGAAGGCGCAGGAAGTGCTGCACGGCGTCTTTGCCGAAGACAGCCAAATCAGCCACTACGATCGGCATCCTGAGATCGGCGCCCTGCTGAACGAGCGGTTAAATGACGCCCTGACCACCTTCTGCTATGCCCTGCGCCAGCGTGAAACTCGCCTGGCACGGGCAGTATAAGGAGCAGCCCATGTCTCTTTTCTCTCGTCAGCTTACCGCTGCCCTGCTGGCGCTGCTCGGCTTCAGCGCAGCCGCCCACTCCGCTCCGCCTGACGCCATCCGTATCGGCTACCAAAAAGGTTCCGTCAGCATGGTGCTGGCTAAAACGCACCGCCTGCTGGAGCAACGCTACCCCAGTACGCAAATTCGCTGGGTAGAGTTTCCCGCCGGGCCGCAGATGCTGGAGGCGCTCAACGTAGGCAGTATCGATCTGGGCAGCACCGGCGATATTCCGCCGCTGTTCGCGCAGGCCGCCGGCGCCGATCTGCTCTATGTCGGCGCCGAACCGCCCAAGCCGCAGGCGGAGGTTATTCTGGTGGCGGCGAACAGCCCGATCAAAACGGTAGCGGATTTAAAAGGCCATAAGGTGGCGCTGCAAAAAGGCTCCAGCGCCCACAACCTGCTGCTGCGCGCGCTGCAAAAAGCGGGCTTACAGTTTCAGGATATCCAGCCGATCTGGCTGACGCCCGCCGACGCGCGCGCCGCTTTCCAGCAGGGCAATGTCGATGCCTGGGCGATCTGGGATCCCTACTATTCCGCCGCTCTGCAACAGGGCAACGTGCGGGTGCTGACCGACGGCAGCGCGCTGAGTCTCACCGGATCTTTCTACCTGGCCAGCCGCAGCTATGCCGAAGCGCACGGCGCATTTATTCAGTCGGTGCTCGATATTTTCAGCCAGGCGGACGCCCTGACGCAGAGCCAGCGTGCCGAAAGCATCCGACTGCTGGCGCAAAGCATGGGGCTGCCTGAAACCGTCATCGCCAGCTATCTCGATCACCGCCCGCCGACGCGCATTACGTCGGTCAGCGCGCAAACGGTACAGGCGCAGCAGCGCACCGCCGATCTGTTTTACCAAAATCATCTGCTTCCCGTGAAGCTCGACGTCACCCGCCATATCTGGCACGGCGCAACCGTACAGTGAAAGGAGAATATCATGGCACTATCCGTTTTCTGGTTTTTACCCACCCACGGCGACGGTCACTATCTCGGCACGGTGGAAGGCGCCCGCCCGGTTGACCACGCTTATCTGCAACAGATTGCTCAGGCGGCGGATCGGCTGGGATTCGGCGGCGTGCTGATCCCTACCGGACGTTCCTGCGAAGACGCCTGGCTGGTTGCCGCCTCGCTGATTCCGGTTACCCAGCGGCTGCGTTTTCTGGTGGCGCTACGCCCCGGCGTGATCTCGCCGACCCAGGCAGCGCGTCAGGCCGCGACGCTGGATCGGCTCTCCAACGGTCGCGCGCTGTTTAACCTGGTGACCGGCGGCGATCCGGAAGAGCTGGCGGGCGACGGCGTCTTCCTCGATCACACCGAGCGCTATGCGGAATCCGCCGAGTTTACCCGCATCTGGCGGCGCGTACTGGAAGGGGAAACCGTCGATTATCAGGGCGACTATCTGCAGGTGCGCGGCGCGCGGCTGATGTTTAAACCGGTACAGCAGCCGCGTCCGCCGCTCTGGTTCGGCGGCTCATCGCCGGTGGCGCAGGATTTAGCGGCAGAACAGGTAGATGTCTATCTTACCTGGGGCGAACCGCCAGCCCAGGTCAAAGAGAAAATTGAACAGGTGCGCGCTAAAGCAGCGGCGCAGGGGCGCCGGGTACGTTTCGGTATTCGCCTGCACGTTATCGTACGCGAAACCAATGCGGAAGCCTGGCAGGCCGCCGATCGACTTATCGCCCACCTTGATGACGCCACTATCGCCAAAGCGCAGGCGACGCTGGCGCGTACCGATTCTGTCGGTCAGCAGCGTATGGCGGCCTTGCATAACGGGCGCCGCGATCGGCTGGAGATCGGCCCTAACCTCTGGGCCGGCGTCGGCCTGGTGCGTGGCGGCGCCGGTACGGCGCTGGTTGGCGATGGCCCGACGATAGCGGCGCGGATGCAGGAGTACGCCGATCTCGGCATCGAGACTTTTATTCTTTCCGGTTATCCCCATCTGGAAGAAGCTTATCGGGTCGGCGAACTGCTATTCCCTCACCTCGATTTGGTGGTGCCTGACGTGCCCGCGCCGCGCCGCATACCGGCGCATGGCGAAGCGGTGGCGAATGATTTCGCGCCGCAAAAAGTTTCGCAAAGCTGAGGATACGCATCATGAGCAAAGGCAAATTCAGTTCGCGCCATCCGCTGGTGCCCTGGCTGCTGCCGCTGCTGCTGCTGGCGCTGTGGCAAATCGCGTCGCAAAGCGGATGGCTTTCAACGCGTATTCTGCCCGCGCCGCAAAGCGTGGTGTTGACTTTCTGGCGTCTCAGCGCCAGCGGCGAACTGTGGCAGCATCTCGCTATCAGCAGCTGGCGCGCGCTAACCGGATTTATTATCGGCGGCACGCTTGGTCTGGCGCTTGGGCTGCTGGCCGGCGCATCGCACTGGGGCGAACGCCTGCTCGATACCTCGGTGCAGATGCTGCGCAACATCCCACATCTGGCGCTGATTCCGCTGGTGATTTTATGGTTCGGCATTGACGAATCGGCAAAAATTTTCCTGGTGGCGCTTGGCACGCTGTTTCCCATCTATCTCAATACCTTTCACGGCATCCGCAATGTCGATCGCGGTCTGGTGGAGATGGCGCGCAGCTACGGCCTTTCCGGCTGGCGGCTGTTTAGCCAGGTGATGCTGCCGGGCGCCCTGCCCTCAATTATGGTGGGCGTGCGTTTTGCGCTTGGCCTGATGTGGCTGACGCTGATCGTGGCGGAAACCATCTCCGCTAATTCTGGTATTGGCTATCTGGCGATGAACGCGCGCGAGTTTTTACAGACCGATATCGTCGTCGTCGCTATCGTCCTCTATGCGCTGCTGGGCAAGCTGGCGGACATCAGCGCCGTACTGCTGGAGCGGCTATGGCTGCGCTGGCATCCCGCTTATCAACTGAAGGAGGCCGTAATATGAACGCTGTTGCAGCGCCGTCGCGTCTTAACGCCGGCACGCCCGTTGGGCTACAGAATGTCGGTAAGCGCTTTGGCGATCGCGCCATCCTGCAGGGCATCGATTTACACATCCCTTCCGGCCAGTTTGTGGCGGTGGTAGGACGCAGCGGCTGCGGCAAAAGCACCCTGCTGCGCCTGCTGGCCGGACTGGAAGCGGCCAGCGAAGGGGAGCTGTTGGCCGGGCAGGCGCCGCTTGCCAGCGCGCAGGAAGAGACGCGCCTGATGTTTCAGGACGCGCGCCTGCTGCCGTGGAAGCGGGTAATCGATAATGTGGGCCTGGGTTTACGCGGCGACTGGCGCGCCGCTGCCATGCAGGCGCTGGAAGCGGTGAAGCTGGCCGATCGCGCCGGAGAGTGGCCCGCCGCGCTCTCCGGCGGCCAGCGGCAGCGAGTGGCGCTGGCGCGCGCCCTGATCCACCGCCCCGGCCTGCTGCTGCTGGACGAACCGCTGGGCGCACTGGATGCGCTGACGCGTATAGAGATGCAGGCGCTGGTTGAGGAGATCTGGCAGCAGCAAAATTTTACCGTGCTGCTGGTTACGCATGATGTCAGTGAAGCCGTCGCGCTGGCCGATCGGGTGCTGCTGATTGAGGATGGACGTATCGGGCTGGATTTGACTATCGATCTGCCGCGCCCGCGCCGTCGCGGCTCTGCCCGGCTGGCGGGGCTGGAGGAGCAGGTGCTGGAACGAGTGATGCGGCGCGCGCCGGCGCCGACGGTGCGTTACGCCGAACGCTGAACGCCGAATACAGAACGCAGGATGCGGGATGCGGGATGCGGGATGCAGAATGCAGAATGCAGAATGCAGAATGCAGAATGCAGAATGCAGAATGCAGAATGCAGAATGCAGAATGCAGAATGCAGAATGCAGGAAAGAATAAAGCCAGAGGCGACAACCTCTGGCTTTTCGTCGATAAGTTATCGTTTTTTAGATTAACAAATCAATCAACCTTTATCCGCAGATTACCGGCTAAAGATTCCTTCCTCAGGCGCTTAATGCCTTACTGATTTTTTCATACAGATCGCCAGAGAGTTTTTCCAGCCCCTGTAACTCTTCCAGCGCCTCGCGCATCATCCGCTGGCGATCGGCATCATAGCGTTTCAGGCGGATCAGCGGCTCGATCATCCGTGCCGCAACCTGTGGGTTACGGCGGTTAAGATCGGTCAGCATCTCCACCAGGAAACGGTAGCCGCTGCCATCTTTCGCATGGAAAGCCGCCGGGTTCGCCGAGGCGAAAGCGCCGATTAATGAACGGATACGGTTCGGGTTGCTCATGCTGAAGGAGCGATGCTGGAGCAGTTCGCGCACGCGCGTCAGCACGTCCGGCGCCGGACTGGTGGCCTGTAGCGTAAACCACTTATCCATCACCAGCCCATCCTGATGCCAGCGCTCATCCCAGGCGCGCAGCATCTCATCGCGGCAATCCAGCTGCGCCATGACCGCCGCCGTCAGCGCCGCCAGCGCATCGGTCATATTATTCGCCTGCTGATATTGCGCCTGCACCAGGCGGCTGGCCTGCTCCGCATCGCCCAACGCCAGATAGCTCAGACAGACGTTTTTCAACGCGCGTTTGCCGATATCGCTATGCTCAACGCGGTACGTCGGCGTCTGATAAGCGCGATAAACCGCCAGCCACTCGTCAGCCAGCTCCACCGCGAGGGTGCGCATTAATGCGTCACGCACGGCGGCATTGGCTTCCGGATCGATAATATCAAACAGGGCGGCAATCTCGTTCTCGCCCGGCAGGGTCAGGATCAGCGCCATCAGCGCCGGATCGCTGTGCTCATCCAGCAGCACCGCGCGGAACGCATCGGCCACATGCAGCGGCAGCGACAGCGGCTGCCCCTGCTGATAGCGCGCCACGTTAAGCTTAATATGGGTAGCCAGCAGGCTTTGCGCCGCATCCCAGCGCGAAAAATCGTTGCGCGCATGGCGCATCAGGAAAGTCAGCTGCGCATCGCTCCAGCTGTAGTCAAGCTTGACCGGCGCGGAAAACTCGCGCAGCAGCGACGGCACCGGCTGCTGGGGCACATTATCGAAAATAAAGGTCTGGAACTCTTCCGTCACGTTCAGCACATGATGCACCGGCTGGCCGTTGTGCTGCAGCGCAATCGGTTCGCCTTTATCGTCATAGAGTTCAATATCAAGCGGGATATGCAGCGGCAGCTTTTCATGCTGATCGGCGGTAGGCGGCGTAAACTGGGTAACGTGCAGAGTATACTGCGCCAGCTCCGGATTATAGTCGTCGCGTACCGTCAGCACCGGCGTGCCGGACTGGCTGTACCAGCGGCGGAACTGGGTTAAATCGATATGCGAGGCATCCTCCATCGCCTGCACGAAATCGTCGCAGGTAGCGGCGCTGCCGTCATGACGCTGGAAATAAAGCTGCATCCCCTTCTGGAAATTTTCTTCGCCCAGCAGCGTATGCATCATGCGGATCACTTCCGATCCCTTCTCATATACCGTCAGGGTATAAAAGTTATTCATCTCGATAACGCGATCGGGACGGATCGGGTGGGCCATCGGGCTGGCATCTTCCGCAAACTGCGCGCCGCGCATAACGCGCACGTTATCGATGCGGTTAACCGCACGCGAGCCGAGATCGGAACTGAACTCCTGATCGCGGAATACCGTCAGTCCTTCTTTCAGACTGAGCTGGAACCAGTCGCGACAGGTTACGCGGTTGCCGGTCCAGTTATGAAAATATTCGTGGCCGATAACCGCTTCAATACCGAGATAATCTTTATCGGTGGCGGTTTCCGCCTTCGCCAGCACATATTTAGAGTTAAAGATATTTAAACCTTTATTCTCCATCGCGCCCATATTGAAGAAATCCACCGCGACGATCATAAAGATGTCGAGATCGTATTCCAGGCCGAAGCGCTCTTCGTCCCACTTCATACTGTTTTTCAGCGAGGTCATCGCCCAGTCGGCCCGATCGAGATTGCCGCGGTCGACATAGATTTCCAGCGCCACGTTACGCCCGGAGCGGGTGGTGAAGCTATCGCGCAGCACGTCGAAATCGCCGGCCACCAGCGCAAACAGATAGCAGGGTTTCGGGAACGGATCCTGCCACTTGATCCAGTGGCGTCCGTCATCCGTCTCTCCGGCGTCGATACGGTTGCCGTTAGAGAGCAGGAACGGATAGCGCGCGCGATCGGCGATCAGCGTCGTGGTAAAGCGGGCCAGCACGTCGGGGCGGTCCAGATACCAGGTAATATGACGAAAACCTTCCGCCTCGCACTGGGTGCAGAGCGCATCGCCGGACTGATAAAGCCCTTCCAGCGCGGTATTAGCGTCGGGATGA
This sequence comes from Mixta tenebrionis, assembly GCF_006517625.1. Taxonomy (GTDB): domain Bacteria; phylum Pseudomonadota; class Gammaproteobacteria; order Enterobacterales; family Enterobacteriaceae; genus Mixta; species Mixta tenebrionis. Next base: position 481,106 of record NZ_VHQI01000001.1, read on the forward strand.
ATATCATTGACGATCGTCAGCGTAAAATTTTCCGGCAAATTGTTGAGCAGCAGCGCGCCCTCTTCCAGCTGATAATCCTGCCACGGACGTTCATCCACCAGCAGCGAAACCAGCGTTAAATCGCCGCCATCAAGACGCAGCGCGGCCTGAGCGTCACCAAGGCGTTTTACTTTGCTCACCGCCGTCACCCGCGTCGTGCCGGCGTCGAGATTAAAGGTCAGATCGATATCGGTAATGGTGTAATCGGGCGCACGGTAGTCATGGCGGTACTTCACTTGCGGCTGTTGCGTCATACATTCTTCTCGCGTCTACAATGGTTTAACCGCTAAGTCTATTCTGGTTGCGTCCTGCTTGCCACGTCGGAACGGCGCTTTTCGCAGTTAATGCTACATACCTTTCGCCGCCCTGTATTTATCCTCGACCTTTGCCCCGGTTTTATGCTGTGATCGGCTTCTATTAATCTGTTAGCAGGTTATACTTTTCGTCCTGAAGATCTGTTTACACCCACGGAAACGCCCCGCGCGAGAGGATGCTGAAACGCACCATGACACGATACGCTTCCCCAATTTTAACCACGATGCTTGATACCGATGCTTATAAGCTTCATATGCAGCAGGCTGTTTTTCATCGCTATCGCAACGTGACCGTTACCGCAGAGTTCCGTTGCCGGGGCGACGATCTGTTAGGTATCTATGCCGATGAGATTCGCGCTGAGATTGCTCACATGCAGCATCTGGCGCTGAACGCAGAGGAGTATGCTTATCTGGCGAGCCGTCCTTTCTTTAAGCAGGATTATCTCGACTGGCTGAAAACGTTTCGCTATAACCCTGACCAGGTGCGGGTCCGCAACCATGGCGGCAAGCTGGATATCCGCATCAGCGGCCCGTGGCGCGAAGTGATTATGTGGGAAGTACCGCTGCTGGCGCTGATCAGCGAAGTGGTTCACCGCCACCGCTCGCCGCAGGCGACGCCGGCAATGGCGGTTGAACGCCTGCAGGAGAAAATCAGCGATTTCAGGGAGCGCACCCAGGGGCTCGATCTTACCCGCTTCAGCCTGATGGATTTCGGCACCCGACGCCGCTTCTCCCGCGACGTACAGTTCGCCATCGTCAGCACCCTGCAAAGCGATTTCCCGTGGCTGGTGGGGTCGAGCAACTACGATATCGCCCGCCGGTTAGCCATCACGCCGGTCGGCACCCAAGCGCATGAGTGGTTTCAGGCGCACCAGCAAATCAGTCCGGTGCTCGCCAACAGCCAGCGCGCGGCGCTGCAGGCCTGGCTGGATGAGTATGACGATAAGCTGGGCATCGCCCTGACCGACTGCATCACTATGGATGCCTTTCTGCGCGATTTCGGCCCTGGCTTCGCCAACCGTTATCAGGGGCTGCGTCATGACTCCGGCGATCCGGTGGAATGGGGCGAAAAAGCGCTGGCGCACTATCAAAAGCTGGCGATCGATCCGCAAAGCAAAACGCTGGTCTTCTCCGATAATCTTGATTTCAACAAAGCTATCGACCTTTACCGGCACTTTGGTCAGCGTACCAATGTTGTGTTCGGCATCGGCACCCGTTTAACTTGTGATATCCCTCAGGTTAAGCCGCTGAACATTGTCATTAAGCTGGTGGAGTGCAACGGCAAGCCGGTAGCCAAGCTTTCTGACAGTCCGGGAAAAACTATTTGTCAGGACAAAGCCTTTGTCCGCGCCCTCCGTAAAGCCTTCGATTTGCCGCTGGTAAAAAAAGCCAGCTAACCCGTCGCGCCGGCACGATTTTTCGCTGTGCTGGCGCGACTGCCCCTCGCTCCGATCGCATAATTCGCGAAATAACAACAAAACTCCGCCCTGTCGATGATTTCTGCTTGTGTCCTGACGGACGGCAAGTAACATAGATTAGCCCTGCTTTCGGGGTTAACCCGTTTATTTTCGAACTAATAAAGAGAGAACTTTATGAGCGTAGTGCCTGTAGCGGACGTACTGCTCGGCCAGGTTGCGGTAGGCAGCGATGTCACCGTACGCGGTTGGGTGCGTACCCGAAGAGATTCAAAAGCCGGTATTTCCTTTGTCGCCGTGTATGACGGCTCCTGCTTTAATCCCGTTCAGGCTGTCGTCAATAATTCTCTGCCTAATTACCAGAGCGAAGTGCTGCGTTTAACTACCGGTTGTTCCGTTATTGTCACGGGCAAAGTGGTTGAATCTCCGGGTCAGGGACAGAGTTTTGAGATTCAGGCGACGGCAATTGAAGTGGTAGGCTGGGTGGAAGATCCCGATACCTATCCGATGGCGGCAAAACGTCACAGCATCGAATATCTGCGTGAGGTCGCCCATCTGCGTCCGCGCACCAACCTGATCGGCGCCGTCGCGCGCGTTCGCCATACGCTGGCTCAGGCGCTGCACCGCTTTTTCCATGAAAACGGCTATTTCTGGGTTTCCACCCCGCTAATTACCGCCTCCGATACCGAAGGCGCCGGCGAGATGTTCCGCGTATCTACGTTGGATCTGGAAAACCTGCCGCGCGATGCGCAGGGCAAAGTGGATTTTAATGAAGATTTCTTCGGCAGAGAGGCGTTCCTGACGGTATCGGGTCAGCTGAACGGCGAAACCTACGCCTGCGCCCTGTCGAAAATCTATACTTTCGGCCCGACTTTCCGCGCGGAAAACTCTAATACCAGCCGCCACCTGGCGGAATTCTGGATGCTGGAGCCGGAGATCGCCTTCGCCTCGCTGGATGATGCCGCCAATCTGGCGGAAGCGATGCTGAAGTATGTCTTTAAGGCCGTGCTGGAAGAGCGTGCGGACGATATGGCGTTCTTTGCCGAACGCGTAGACAAAGAAGCGATTACTCGCCTGGAAAAATTTGTTACGGCCGATTTTGCCCAGGTAGATTATACCGACGCGATCGACATTCTGCTGGCCAGCGGCCAGAACTTCGAAAACCCGGTGACATGGGGCATCGATCTCTCTTCCGAACATGAACGCTACCTGGCGGAGAAACATTTCCAGGCGCCGGTGGTGGTCAAAAACTATCCGAAAGATATTAAAGCGTTTTACATGCGTCTTAACGACGACGGTAAAACCGTGGCGGCGATGGATGTTCTCGCGCCCGGCATCGGCGAAATCATCGGCGGATCGCAGCGTGAGGAGCGCCTTGAGGTGCTGGATCAGCGCCTGAATGAAATGGGCCTCAATAAAGAAGATTACTGGTGGTATCGTGACCTGCGCCGTTACGGCACCGTGCCGCATTCTGGTTTCGGCTTAGGGTTTGAACGTTTAATCGCCTATGTTACCGGCGTACAGAATGTCAGGGACGTAATCCCCTTCCCGCGCACGCCTCGCAACGCCACTTTCTAAAATTCGACATTAAATATAAGAAATTCATATATCTACAAAGGCTGACTACGTCAGCCTTTTTTTATTTTTTTAAATTTTGAGTTCTCTCACAAAGTTCCCTGATTTTTACATTTTGTAATACATATTTTCTTCTTGAAACTACTATTAGGGTTTAGTAGCATTTTCGGGGTAGAATTACCTGGCTGTGAATGGAAAGATGCCAGCAGACACAGGAAGACACCAAACTCTGATCAGGTATTTTGTAAAGAATTCTTGACGGCAGTGGCAGGTGTCCAAATAACTCCGATGAGGGTAATAAAAAATGATGAAGCGCAATATTCTGGCAGTGGTTATCCCCGCTCTGTTAGCTGCCGGAGCAGCAAATGCGGCCGAAATCTATAATAAAAACGGCAACAAACTGGACCTGTACGGCAAAGCTGTAGGTCTGCATTACTTCTCTGATAACGACGGCTACGCCAGCGATGGCGATAAGAGCTATGTTCGCTTCGGTTTTAAAGGCGAAACTCAGATTAACGACCAGCTGACCGGTTACGGCCAGTGGGAATACAACGTACAGGCTAACCGCTCTGAAGGCGGCAACGACGTTCAGGAAGGCAACAAAACCCGTCTGGGCTTTGCCGGTCTGAAATTCGCTAACTACGGTTCATTTGATTACGGCCGTAACTATGGCGTCGTTTACGATGCAATGGGCTGGACCGATATGCTGCCGGAATTCGGTGGCGATTCCGCTTACTCAGATAACTTCTTCGTAGGCCGCAGCAATGGCCTGGCAACCTACCGTAATACCGACTTCTTCGGCCTGGTTGAAGGCTGGAACTTCGCGTTACAGTATCAGGGTAAAAACGACGATGGCGTAAACGCTAACAGCCGCGGCATTCAGCAGGCTAACGGCGACGGCTACGCAATCTCTACCACCTATACCTCACCGATCGGCCTCGGCTTCGCCGCTGGCTACGGTTCTGGCGACCGTACCAACGGCCAGCAGAACTCTTACTTCGGTAATGGCGGTGAGCGTGCTGAGCAGTGGGCTGCAGCGGTGAAATACGACGCCAACAATATCTACCTGGCGGCAATGTATAGCGAAGCTCGCAACGCAACCTTCATTGAAGACAAAACTTCCGGTAACCTGACTTCCGGTAACGTTGGCTTCGCGAACAAAACTCAGCAGCTGGAACTGGTTGCGCAGTATCAGTTCGACTTCGGTCTGCGTCCGTCCGTGGCATACGTACAGTCCAAAGCGAAAGATGTTGAAGGCATCGGCGATGTGGATCTGGTTAAATACTTTGAAGTGGGCGCAACCTACTACTTCAACAAAAACATGTCCACCTACGTTGACTACATCATCAACCAGATTGATGACAACAACCGTCTGGGCCTCGGCTCTGGCGACACCGTTGCACTGGGCCTGGTTTACCAGTTCTAAGTTAGCGTAATAACGGGCGCGTTGACTCCGCCCGGCATAAATAACGGGGCCTCTGGCCCCGTTTTTATTTCTTCTGTTTTAAAGCTGAATTTACCCCTTACTTTTTCTCGCAAACGGTTGGCATTTAATCTTTCTGGCGTTAACCTGAAGCCTCTTTTCGCTTTTTTCGAAGCTTACGGACCTCTCATATGTTTGAAAATATTAGTGCTGCACCCGCCGATCCTATCCTCGGCTTAGCCGATCTTTTCCGCGCTGACGATCGCCCGAATAAAATTAATCTTGGTATTGGCGTCTATAAAGATGAAACCGGACAGACGCCGGTACTGACCAGCGTTAAAAAGGCCGAACAGTACCTGCTGGAAAATGAAACCACTAAAAACTATCTCAGCATTGATGGTCTGGCCGATTTTGCCCGCTGTACCCAGGCCCTGCTGTTCGGTCATGACAGCGTGATTATTAGCGAAAAACGCGCCCGTACGGCGCAGACGCCCGGCGGCACCGGCGCACTGCGCGTAGCCGCTGATTTTCTGGCGACGCAAACCACCACGAAACGCGTCTGGATCAGCAATCCCAGCTGGCCGAACCATAAAAACGTTTTTAGCGCAGCGGGCCTCGACGTATATGAATATCAATATTATGACGCGGTGAACCACCAGCTTGATTTCGACGCCATGCTGAACAGCCTGCGCGGCGCCAAAGCGGGCGACGTGGTGCTGTTCCACGGCTGCTGTCATAACCCAACCGGCATCGATCCTACCGCCGAACAGTGGGCGCAGCTGGCGCAGCTGTCGAAGACGAGCGGCTGGCTGCCGCTGTTCGATTTCGCCTATCAGGGTTTCGCACGCGGGCTGGAAGAAGATGCCGAAGGGCTGCGTATATTCGCTGCCAGCCACGACGAATTGCTTATCGCCAGCTCTTACTCAAAAAACTTTGGCCTGTATAACGAACGTGTAGGCGCCTTTACGCTGGTAGCGGCCGACAGCACGATCGCTGATACCGCATTCAGCCAGGTAAAATATACCATCCGCGCCAACTACTCTAACCCGCCGGCGCACGGCGCGGCCGTTGTCGCCACTATTCTGAGCAACGATACGCTGCGCGCAATCTGGCAACAGGAGCTGACTGATATGCGTCAGCGCATTCACCGCATGCGCCAGCTGTTCGTGAATACCCTGCAGGAAAAAGGCGCTAATCGCGATTTCAGCTTTATTATTCACCAGAACGGTATGTTCTCGTTCAGCGGTCTGAATAAAGAACAGGTTATTCGCCTGCGCGAAGAGTATGCTATTTATGCGGTCAATTCGGGACGTATTAACGTGGCTGGTATGACGCCGGATAACATGGCTGCACTCTGCGAAGCTATCGTTGCGGTGCTATAACGGCAATTGCGAACATAAAAAAATGGGCCCTGTGGCCCATTTTTGTTGCTGAGGTTTCAGTTTAAGAAAGGGTTGCTGATACGCTCGCGGCCCAGGGTGGATATTGGTCCGTGGCCCGCAATAAACGTCACGTTATCACCAAGCGGCAGCAGTTTATTTTTAATGGCGTTAATCAGCGCCTCATGGCTTCCCTGTGGGAAATCCGTGCGCCCTACGCTGCCATTAAAAATAACATCGCCGGAAAATAGCAGGCGTCCGGCACGGTGGAAGAAAACGATATGGCCTGGCGTATGACCAGGGCAGTGCAGCACTTCCAGCGTTTCCCGCCCTAACTCCAGGCTATCTCCCTCTTCCAGCCAGCGATCGGGAGTAAAGGGAGCGCATTCAGCCAGGCCAAACATCTGGCTCTGCACCGGCAGCGCATCCAGCCAGAAGGCATCCTGCTTTTGCGGTCCAACGATCGACACGCCATAATGCGCCGCCAGCTCAACCGCCGCGCCCACATGATCGAGATGGCCATGCGTCAGCAGTACCGCTTTAACCTGCACGTTTTGCGCCTCAACCTGCTGTTTAATCTGTTCCGCATCGCCGCCGGGATCGATCAGCGCCGCCTCGCGCGTTTCATTACACCAGACCAGCGAACAGTTTTGTGCAAAGGACGTTACGGGGATAATAAGGTAATCCATAATGCTCCGTTATCAGCGGCCAGGGCAGCCGCTAAACTATCGTTCTGTTACCAGGTTCTTACCGGCCCGGTATCAATATGCACGAAGTTGCTACGTGGATAATATCCTACACCACCGGCGCGCATTTTTAATGCCGCTTTGCGAATATTACTTAACGATACGCCTTCAATATGGAAATCCATCGCCTGTCCCAGCGTGTGATAGCTGTGCCTGGCGACGCCGCGGCCTTTTTCACGCAGCATATTATTGGTGGCGAGTGAGCGATAACCGGAAATAAGCTGGATGGGTTTACGACTTTCAAGCATCGCCTGCAGGCGATAGAGCTGATCGAACAATTTCGGATCGATACTTTTAATTTTATTAGCCCGATAATCGCGGAAAAAGTGATTTAGTCGCGCCAGCTCTTCCAGATCGTAGTTTTTGCCATTAAAAAATTCAGTTTTCAGGGTTTCGCCCGTATGAAGATTATTAAGCGTTAGGATACGCGGACGAGAGGTAGAAACTGAGGCGAAAGCTGCGTCCGGAAGCAGCGCAAGCCCTGCTGCCGCGCCGCCCAAAACCAGCAGCTTACGACGTTGAGAATCAATATTAGCCATAAAATGCGTTTACCTGCAAAAAGAAAGCGAAGCGTGCAAAAAGTACACAAGCTCGCACCATAACCGCCACTTTTGTTAACGTCAAGCCGCCAAACGACAGGAGTATGAAGAACGACACAAGCAGCGGGGATAAAACGGCTGTCTGACAGCGCAGACAGCCCACCAAAAGCCTTAAAAAAATCAAGGGTTAAAGCAACAGTTGCCCCGCCTGCGCCAGAATGCGCGTCCCCGACTGAGCGGTGGTATCGTAATTGTAAATATCTGTACGGAATTGTGTCTTGCCATCTTCAGCTACCCACGCGGTTAAATAGAATAAATTAACCGGGACGCGATGCCGTATTGGTACATAGCGCGTATCACCCTGCTTAAGACTGCTGGAGATGCGGGCGTCACTCCATCCGGCGTCCTGCAGCAGCAAATTCGCCAAATCCGATGCTTTATTCACCCGCACGCAGCCGGAGCTCAGCGCGCGAATATCTTTCTGGAACAGCCCATGATTGGGCGTGTCATGCAGATAAATAGCGTCTGAACTGGGCATATTGAATTTAAAGCGTCCCAGCGAGTTGCTGGCGCCCGGCGCCTGACGCAGCCGATAGGGAAAGTTATCCGCCGAGACCATGTTCCAGTTAATCATGCTGGGATCGATAACTTCAGCCTGACTGCTCCAGCCCGACAGCAGCGTATAGCCATGCTTATACAGATAGGAAGGATCGCGCTTTACCTTGGGAATAATATCCTGACGCACCAGCGAGGTAGGAACATTCCACGGCGGATTAAGCACCACGTTATTTAACGCGCTGCGCATTAACGGCGTTTTACGATCGGGACGTCCGACAATAACGCGCGACGACAAAATTTTATTGCCGTCGGCGTAATAGACCAGAGAATAGTTGGGAATATTCACCATAATGCCGTTACGCATATCATCCGTCAGCAGGCGCAGGCGTTGAATATTCAACGCCAGCAGCGCAGCGCGCAGCTGCGGCGATACATTCAGCCATTCACGGGTGCGCGGACCAATCGCGCCATCGGCGTCCAGCCCCTGCCAGCGCTGAAAGCTTTTTACCGCTTCCACCAGCTCCGGCCCATAAATATTATCGCTGCTGGCGGGCGACGAAGAGGCAAGGTTGCCCGGATGCTCCGGCGTCGCCGCGGGCAGATCGGCCACGTTCGCCGCTGAAGGGCTGACGGCTGCCGTCTGCGTATTATCACGCGGGCGAGAAGCGTCAGCAGAGGCCGTATCCTCGGTCGGCGCCGGCGTATCGTGTTGTGTAAACATACCGGTGCGCTGCAAAATTTCTCTTAACGCCGGTACATCATCGCTGACCTGACCCGGACGCAGCGTCTGCCTGTTTTTCAGCTGCGGCCAGGGACGCGTATCCGCCAGCAGAGACTTGAGCGCTTTATGCATAGGCGCATATTGCGGATGCCGGGGCGCCAGCGAGTGGATAAAGGTTGCGGCGTGCCCCTCATTAACGGCAGCGATCCACTGGTTAGTGGCCGACAACGGCGGCAGCGCCATTTTATAAGGCACCCGGCTATAGAGCCAGCTCTCCCCCTGTTGCGGCACATTGCTTACAAACTGCAAATAGCCGAGCATGGCGTCCGATAAGATAATATCGCGCGCCATACCGGTAATTTCAGGCGTGGTTAACTGCTGTACCCACTGAGTAAACTGCGGCTGGATGCCCGAAAGCGCAATTTCTGCCAGCTGCTGTTGAAACTGCTGCACCGCCTGCCGATCCTGCCACAGCGGCTGCATGTGGCGCGTAGCGTAAAGCGACGCCAGCGTTCCGCTGTAGAAAGGTTTTACGCCCTGCGGCAGCGCAGCCAGAATTTCCTGCTGCGCCGTCGCGGCGCTCATGATTTTTTCCGTAACCGTTGTCGGTACGGTCGTCGTTACCGCCGCCTCAGCCGTACATACCTGTAGCAGACTGATGGCGACCGCCCAGGCCAGCGCCTTTCTTCTAACCATATAAAAATTTGCCAGCAACATCCTTGCCCCCTGCCTGTTTTATCTGCGGTTAACGCACCGTCAAGACTGTTAATTATTATAATAAGTATATAAACGAACAACGGCATTTGTCTCATAGAGCAAATGCCGCTGGTTAGATTAAACGCGAAGCAACAACATTACTATATCAAACCTGGGTTTTTTCACCCTCCGGCTGGTCCTGCTCCGCTTCACGCTGGCTGGCGCCCGGCAGCGGATCGGCAGAGAAGCCGCGCAGGCCGACAACATGTACGTGCTCGGTATTATTGAAGACTTTGCGCACCAGCTTGTAGGTCGTGCCCTTCTCCGGACTGATGTTTTCCGGTGCGGCGATGATCAGCTGCATCTCCAGACGCTCGCAAAGCTCAAACAGCGTAGCGATAGATTTCGCATCAAGACGCGCCGCCTCATCAAGGAACAGCAGGCGACACGGGCTGATATCCTTGCCGCGCAGGCGTCGCGCCTCTTCCTCCCAGCTCTGCACCACCATAACGAGAATCGACATACCGGTACCAATAGCCTCGCCGGTTGACAGCGCCCCGCTTTCAGCGCGCAGCCAGCCGTCGGAACCACGGTTTACCTCAACCTCCATTTCCAGGTAGTTACGGTAGTCAAGCAGCTCCTCGCCAATAGTCTGCGCCGTGCGCTGCCCCATATCGATCTGCGGATTCAGGCGCTGCCAGAGCTTCGCCAGCGCCTCCGAGAAGGTCAGGCGGTTGCTGTTAAACAGATCCTGATGCTGCTCGTGCTGCTCAGAGAGCACCTCCAACAGCATGGCGTGACTTTCACGCACGTTGACGTTCAGACGCACGCTGCGCACCTGACCGAAGCTGACGCTTTGCAGACCCTGGTTAAGCTGGCGGATACGGTTCTGTTCGCGCTGGATGGTTTTACGAATGATGTTCGCCACGCTGCGCGAGCTAATCGCCAGCATTTTTTCACGCGCGGTCAGCTCTTCCGTCAGCCGGCTCAGTTCGATCTCCATCTGCTCGATAGCTTCTACCGGATCGTCGGTGCGAATAATATCCTGACGAATACGTTCGCGCAGATGCTGATAAACCGCGATAAAGAACTGAATTTTGCGTTCCGGGCGCTTCGGATCTTCAGAGAGACGCAGCACGTCGCGCAGATGCTCGTTATCGGCTACCGCCAGGCGCAGCGCGCCTAACGCCTTATCCGACATCGATCGCAGCTCATCGCCGCCGAGATAGGCGAGTTCGCGGCGATGCAGGCGACGCTCGACGCCGTTATCTTTCACCATACGCATTACCGCGCACCAGCCCGCCTTGGCGCTGACCACCTGCTCACGGCTGATATGATAATCACGCTCCAGGCGGCGCAGTTTTTTCTGCAGGCCGTCCATCTCCGCCTCGCAGAAAGTCAGCTGTTTTTCCAGCTGATTGCGGCGTAAGCGGTTATGGCTGAGCGCGTTATGCAGTTCGTCGCGACGGATTCTGGCGCGCTCTTCCGCGCTGGCGTCCGCCGGCACGCCGATATCCTGCATCTCCTGCTGCAGCTCTTTCAGCATATCGCGTTTAGCGTCGTAAGCGCTTTTCAGCGACGCCAGCACCTGGGAATACTGCGTCAGTTTGGCCTGGTGTTCACGCAGCTGTTCGCGCGCTCTGGTGCGATCCGCCTCGGCGTGCTCCAGCCGCTGACGTAGCTTTTCATTCAGATCGCTGGTGCCGGTAAGCATCCCCGCAGAGTCGACATAGCTAAAGTGCGCGCGCCGCTGCACCACTTCGGTAATGGCAAACGCCTGCTGGCGCGCTTCGCGCTGCGCCTGCTGCGCCTGTTGATAATCCGTTTTCAGCTGTTCATGCTGCTGCGGATCGCTTTGCAGCACGCTCAGCAGCGGCTCAAGGCGGGCCAGGTGGCTGCCGTGCTGTTGAATAAAGCGCGCCGCTTCCTGCGCCTCGCTCAACAGTTCACGCAGCTCTTCGCAGCGATCGGCCAGCGTTTCGTCCAGTAGCAGATTGACGCGCGGCAGCAGGCGGTTCAGCTGGGCCACGCCCTCTTTCGCCTGTTCATACTGCTGACGCTGCTGCTGATTTTCACTTTCATGGGCGTTCAGCGCGCGCTCAATTTCGCCACGACGGACATTCAGCTGACGAATCTGCGCCTCAGGATCTTCTTCGAACGCTACCGCCAGATGGCTGCCGATAAAACGGCTGAAGGATTGATGCAGGCGCTGCGTTTTCTGGACGTCAAACGAAAGCGTAGCGTAGGTTTCCGCCAGCTGCTCGCGTTCGCTATGCAGCAGCTCAAGCTGCTTTTCACGGGCGGCGCGGCCGAACAGCGGCACCTTCGGAAAGCGGGAATAACGCCACTGGCGATCCGCCACTTTTACCACGACCGCTTTTTCCAGCTCTTCTACGCTGAATACGCTGTCATCGAAGGATTGCGGATCGCCTTCGATCAGGTAAAGATCTTCCGGACACTCTTCCAGCCCATCCAGCTGTTCACGCACCAGCGAAAGATCGGGCACCACGATACCGTGACGTGACGGCCCATACAGCGCCGAGAAGTAAGGCGCGTCCTCAAAGGTTACGTCATCATAGATTTCTGAAAGCAGCACGCCGCCAAAGCGTTCCGCCAGGGCGTTGAGCCGTGGATCTTCCGCGCCGCCGGGCTGGCTTAAACGTTCAATTTGCTGCTCCGTTTCCCGCTTGCGCGCCGCTATTTCATCGCGTTCAACCGTGGTTTCGCGCTCGCGCTCCAGCAGCTGCTGCATATACTCCGTCACCTGCTGGCTGCTGGCCAGCGGCTCTCCGGTTTGCTCGCTGAGCTGGGTCAGGATCTCCTGTGCGGCCAGCCAGTGCGGCGCGCGCGCGGTCAGATGGCTGATGCGCTCGCGTACCTGCTCCAGCTCCTGGCGCATCATCATGCGCTGTTCGCCCGCCTCGGCGACGCTTTGCCCCAGCTGCTCAATGCGCGCTTCCAGCTCCTGCTGCAGCGCTTCCAGCTCATGAGCCTCATACTGCTGACCCTGACGCTTGCAAAACTCGTTCAGCAGGCGCTCGGCTTCATACTGCTCACGCAGTCGCTGTTCCATTTCGGAGAGGCGCATGCGCAGCGAGGCAAGCTGCTCCGCCTGATGGCGCTGGTTCGCCGCATCGCGCAACAGCTCCCGCCCGGTTTGCCAGGCTTCGCTGCGGCTCACCGGCCCGGCGATTTTACAAACCAGCTCAAACGCCTGTTCAAACTGACTGTGCGCCGCTTCGGCCACGCTCATTTTTTGCTCAAGCATCAGCAGCGTTTCCGTCGCCTCCTGCTCGCGCGCCTGGAAGGTTTCCTGCCACTCTTCCGCATTTTCAGCGCTCAGCTCCGGCAAACGGCAAAGCTCCTGCGCGCGCTTCAGTGCCGCCAGCGCCTGCTGATACTGGATAGCGCGCGTCTGCTGCACGTCCAGCGCCTGCTGATAATCCGCCAGCTGACTTTTTAGTTCGTCAACTTCCAGCTCCGCTGCTTCACGACGCGCTTCATTTTCTTCCTGCAGCTCACGCGCTTCGGCCACCACCTCATTTTGCTCTTCCAGCCGGTAGGTCAGCTCGTCGATATCGGCCTCGTAGCGCTCGATCTTCTCCTGCTGACGCACCGCCGTCTGCACCAGGTTCAGGTGATCGCTGGCAGCCTGGTAATCCGTTTCCAGGTCGCTTTCGGCAGCGCTGTGCTCAGCCAGTTCGCGCGCCATTTCTACGTGACGATACTGCTCGGCGGCCAGCTGCTTGCGGCTGGCGAACAGTTCGCTGCGTAGCGCCAGCGCGCCGTCAAGATGAATGCGGCGCTCGTTAGCGTGGCGCATATAGTCTGCCGCCACGTAGCTGGTAGCTTCAGAAATCAGGTGTTTAAACAGATCGCGATCGGACTGCGTTACGCGGATAGCTTCCAGCGTCATGCGGTTTTCGCGCAGCGCGGCTTCCATATCCTGAAACGCCTTGCGAACGCCGCTGTTTTCCGGCAGCAGATAATCGCGCAGGGAGCGGGTAATGGCGCTGGAGATGCCGCCGTAAAGCGAGGCTTCAATCAGGCGATAAAATTTGCTGCGGTCGCTGGCCGAGCGCAGACGGCGAGCCACAATGCCCAGCTCAAACATCAGGCTGTGGTAGTCGATAACGGAGTTGTACTGTTTAAACTGTACCCCCTCCATCGCTTCAACCCGCTCTTTCAGCTCGTTAAGCGGCAAAACGCGCGCCTGGCGCGTGCCGACCGTCTCGGTCAGTATTTCAGTAGGCTGCTGAGCGCTCGGCAAACCATGAATGCTGAAAGGCCGGATATCCACCTTTTTATCACGTCCGGCTACCTGCTGCAGCCGCACGCCGACAATCACCCGCTGATGGCGCGAGTTCACCACATCAAGCACCGAGTAACAGACGCCGGGACGCAGCTTGCCGTGCAGCCCCTTATCGCGTGAACCGCTGGTAGAGCCCGCTTCGGTGGTGTTGCGGAAATGCAGCAGCGTCAGATCGGGGATCATTGCCGTAATAAAGGCCGCCATGGTAGTTGATTTACCGGCGCCGTTGCCGCCGGAAAGCGTGGTAACCAGGCTATCAAGTTCAAAGGTGCGCGCAAAAAAACCGTTCCAGTTGATCAGCGTTAGCGAGCGAAATTTACCGCGTTCAATCATTCCTCTTCATCCTCCGCCGTTTCTGACTGGGCTTCCTGGGCATCCGGTTGTTCAACGCCGCTTTCCAGCGCCATCGCTTCGCCGACGCGAATCAGGCGCAGCTGCGCCTCGCGCGGATCGTCGCCGCTGCGTACGTCTGCGCCGAAGCGGAACACGGATTCCATAATGCGAAACTTACTGCTGTCATTGCCCATAAACCACACCATGCCAAGCCGGCGCAGGCGGTTCAGCGAGGCGCGCATTTTTTCCTGCAGCTTCTGGCGATCGAGATCGGAACCGGTGGAACGCTGGTTTACCAGCTTCAATAGCTTGCTTTCATCCGCCAGGCTTAGCAGTTCGTCATAGAGCTCCTGCTGGGAGAAAATACCCTCGTTCGCCAGGCGCTCCGGGCTGAGATAGAGATAACAGAGAATTTTGCCCACCAGCATATCCAGCTCGGAGAGCACCGACCGTGGAATCAGCGTGGTGGAACGCGGACGCAGATAGAAAAAACCTTCCGGCGCGCGAATTAACTCAACGTTATAACGCGCATAGAACTCTTCAAGATATTCCTGGTAATCCATTAAAAAAGCGTGGTTGTCCAGCTCTTCAATGCCAATATGTCGTCCCGCACGCAGCTGGCTGTCCAGCGCGGGAAAAAGCGGATTCGCCAGTGCCTGGGCCAGCTTAACCGGCATCACTTGTTCAATATTTGTCGATGACATGCGCCTGCACCTTGGCTCCGTAATCATTGATGGGCTGCCATTGCGCCGGCAACCCGGAAAAATCAGCTTCCGCCACGCCTAAACGCACCGCCTGATCGACGACGATGCGCGCCACGTCAAAGTGGCGGGAACGTGGATACTGCGCCAGATAATCCCGCATCACCTCGCCGAGGTTAAGCGGTTTATTTTCCGTTTTGTAAACCTGCAGCGCTTCTTCAATCATCGCTGCAAGCTGCTCACGGATTTCATTAAATTCTTCGTACTCCAGCTCCGATGGCAGCTCGCCGGTGACTTCCTCGTCACGCAGCGCCATCTCGTCGTCACGCATATCGAACAGGCGATCCGCATTAGCCCAGGTTAGCGCCCAGGGCTGCTCAAAGTAGTTCTGCACCGACTGACGCAGACGCTGAGCGAAAACGCGGTTTTTATCCATATCGATAGCGGTACGAATAAATTTATGCACGTGACGGTCGTAGCCGATCCAGAGATCGATCGCCTGCTGGCCCCAGCTAATAATACGGTCGAGTTTGTTTTGCAGATCGAACACCAGCTTATCGATAAAGCCTAAATCGGGGCTGTTGAGCGTGGCGTCCTGAATACGCAGCAGATTGGCCTGCAGCTTATCGCCGGCGGCCTCCAGCGTATCCTGCAGCTCGCGCAGCGTGCCGGACGTTTCCGAGAGCAGCATTTCGCAGCTGGAAATCGCGGCGCGCCAGTCCTGATTCAGCAGCTCCGCGATATCATTTTTTACCGACTGCTGCTGCTCATCCATCAGACGCTGGGTTAAATCGATGCTGTCGAAAATTTCCGCCACCGAATACTTCAGCGGCGCGAAGACGTTGCGATGCCAGTGAAATTCGTCGCCGTTTTCATCCGCCGCATCCGCCGCCCGCTTCAGTTCCTGCGCCACAATAGAGAGCTGCATCGAGAGGCGCAGCGTGGAAAATTCACGCTGGCGGATATAGTAATCGGTAATGCCGATAGCCAGCGGCGTCAGGCGATAGATAGCATTGCCATCCGCCAGCTCGCTGGTAAAACGGTTAAGCAAGCGCTGGCGCACCATATCGTTTATCGCATTGTTGGCGCGCACCATTACGGTTTCATGGGTCTGTTCAAACGCCTTGCTGACATGACGAAAGGCGTCGATCAGCTCGCCCTCGCTCATTTCACCATCCATGCGCTCGCTGTTTAAGGTGGCGATAGCCAGTAAAAAGGCCAGACGTTCGGTAGGTAACGAAACGGAAAAATCGTTTTTCCGCGCCCAGGAAACCAGTTCCGGGACAGTCTGGGAAAAATCACTCATAGTCGATCCTTCTGGGCGGGTTTCCGCGCGGTAACATGGATATAACGCCCAAGGCTGATAAAGGGTTCCTGGCGGCAATATTGCGTTTCCATCGCCAATACCCGATCGAATTCATCAATTCGTTGTTGTTTATCGTGCATGTAATCGTGAAATACCCGAATGCCGGCGCGACGTTCAATAACAAAGCCGCATGCCTGTAGCCATTGATAAACCTGCTGGGGATCGCGCGGATAATCTGGCGAAAGGGTGCGCTTTTTACGCTTCTTCATGCCTGATTCCAGCCAGCCGAAATTGCCGTGCGCCAGGTTCTGCAGGATAAGTCCGTGCAGGTTATAAAACATCAGCGATAATATTCCGCCCGGCGCCAGCGCGTTATACAGCACGGCCAGGATCTCTTCGGGCGCGGCGACCCATTCCAGTACAGCGTGAAACAATACCAGATCTGCTGGCTTATCCAAATGTTGCGCCAGCTGTTGAGCGCTAATTTGTTTGAATTGCATATTGGCCAGCACCTTCTGCTGCTCCGCATTAGCGCGCGCGCGCTGCAGCATTTCGCCGGAAATATCGCACAGCAATACCTGATGACCGCGCGCCGCCAGCCCGCAGGCGATCTGCCCCTGCCCGCCGCCGACGTCGACAATATGCAGCGGGCGAGCCGGCAGCGTAGGCAGCAGCGCGTCCAGCTCCTGCCACAGGATCGCCTGACGAATTCGTCCTTTAGTGGTACCGTAAATGTTTTGCGCGAATTTATCTGCAATATCGTCGAAGTTACGATCCTGCATAGCGGCAGCTCCGGTAGATTGCGGTTCAGTAGCGCCTATTTTGTCATACCCCGGCTAAGAATGAACCTTTGATGCAAACTCTGGCTCTCGGATGATGTTTTTTCGGACAAAAGGAATCCGCAAATATGTTTTTTACCCTGAAAAAGATCGTGGGCGGGCTATTACTGCCTTTGCCGCTCCTGCTTTTGCTGATGGCGGCGGGGATTTTACTGCTTTGGTTCACGCGCTGGCAGAAAAGCGGGAAAACTCTCGTTTCAGCCGCCTGGGTCATACTTTTTGCATTGAGTCTGCAGCCGGTAGCGGATAGCCTGCTGCGTCCGCTGGAGCGGCAGTATCCTACGCGCAACGCCGCGGCGAATATCCGTTATATCGTGGTATTAGGCGGCGGCTATACGTGGAATTCGAAGTGGGCGCCCAGTTCAAACCTGATTAGCAACAGCCTGTCGCGCGTAACGGAAGGCGTAAGGCAGTGGCGCCTGAACCCCGGCGCGCGGCTGATCTTTACCGGCGGCGCGGCGGAAACCAATCCGGTAAGCAACGCCGAAGCGGCCGCTGCCGTAGCGCTATCTCTGGGGGTGCCGGAGCAGGATATTATCCGGCTCGACTGGCCGCGCGATACGGACGATGAAGCGCGCGCGGTGAAAAAAATGGTGGGAGAACAGGCGTTTCTGCTGGTGACTTCCGCTAATCATATGCCGCGCGCGATGGCTTTTTTCCGTCATCAGGGATTAGCGCCGCTTGCGACGCCGGCAAATCAGATGGCGATCGAATCAGCGCTGAACTGGTGGGAAAAAGCGTTGCCGGCTCCCTTATGGCTGAGCCATAGCGACCGCGCGGTTTATGAAGGCATCGGAACGATTTGGCAAAAACTTAACGGTAAAAACAGCATCGGGAAGGAAGAAGCGCGATAACGCTGGCGGCAAGAGGCCGGGCAGCCTCTTGCCGGATCGCAACGGCAGCGGTTATTGCAGTACCGCGCGCACGCGGGCTAAATCTTCTGCGGTATCCACCCCGGCGGCTGGCGTGGTTTGCGCCACGTCGACATGAATTTTCTCGCCGTACCACAGCACGCGCAGCTGCTCCAGCAGCTCGATTTGCTCCAGCTCGCTCGGCTGCCAGCTGACGTAGCGACGGATAAAACCGGCACGGTAGGCATAGATGCCGATATGACGCAGCAGGCTGTCGCCAATCGCATCGCGCGATTGCGCGAAACGCTCGCGGTCCCATGGAATAGTGGCGCGGGAGAAATAGAGCGCATAGCCCTGCGCGTCACGCACCACTTTTACCGCATTAGGATTAAACGCCTCTTCGGCGCTGTCGATCGGCACCGCCAGCGTCGCCATACCGGCGGTGACGCCCGCCAGGTTGTCAGCCAGCTGACGAATAATTTCCGGCGGAATAAGCGGTTCATCGCCCTGTACGTTAACGATAATGGCATCGTCGGCGAACTGATATTTTTCTACCACTTCCGCCAGCCGTTCGGTGCCGGACTGATGATCGGCGCGCGTTAAACAGACTTCGCCGCCCGCAGCGCTAACCGCTGCCGCAACATCAGGATGATCGGTAGCCACAATAACGCGATCGGCGCCGGACTGCAGCGCCCGTTCCATCACGTGCACCACCATCGGCTTGCCGTGAATATCTACCAGCGGCTTACCTGGCAGGCGGGTTGATGCAAAACGAGCCGGAATAATAACGACAAAACTCATGGATGTATCTCGTCTGCTGACAGCGTGCGGGCTTCGTTTTCCAGTAAGACCGGAATGCCATCACGAACCGGATAAGCCAGTCCGTCCGGTTTACAAATCAGCTCCTGCTGTTCTTTGTTGTAGTAGAGCTTGCCGTTACATACCGGACAAGCAACGATTTCAAGTAAACGATGATCCATGTTTCCTCCGTAATGGACCGAAGCCTCAGAAAAGCAAGCATAACACAGCCGCAGAACAGGGCGATAATGTCAAGCCTGCTCCGCCAGTTGCCAGCCAGCTCCCAGTATCCGCATCAGTTCACCGGGCGCCTGCCTTAGTATGACCCGCTCCGCGCCCTGCCAGCGGGCAAAACGGCTAAGCGCTCGCTGCAGATCCGCCGCAAACCCGGCGCTGACGCGGGTTTTCTCCTCCAGCCATAGCTGATTAACCTGCAGGCAGCGCTCGCGGCGCAGCATTTTTGCATCCAGCCGCCCTTTCAGCGCCCCGCGATGCAGCAGCGGCAAAGTAAAATAGCCATACTGTCGCTTCGCCGCCGGGGTATAACACTCCAGCCGATAGCTGAAATCGAATAGCGCCTCAGCTCGCCGCCGGTCCCACACCACCGGATCGAAAGGCGAAAGCAGCGCCGTATGGCTGGCGCTAAGCGGTTTTTCCAGGCGCGCCAGCGCATCGTGATGCAGCCACATCACGCCCATTTTTTCTACCGTGACGGGAACAATAAAGCCTTCTTCCTGCCAGCGCGGGACTAGCTCTTTCAGCGCCACCTGTTTTAAACGATAGTAGTCAGGCAGCCACTCAGCGCGAAAAATGCCCAGGCTGGCAGCGCTGTTGCGCAACATCTGTTCGCGCGCCGCCGGCTCGCTGAGCATATGCAAGGCATCGTCCCACTGCGGCATCACCCGCTGACGCAAATCGTACAGGCGCTGAAAATTGCGCCGTCCGCTGACCATCAGCTCGCCTGCGGTAAACAGGTTTTCCAGGTGACGCTTATAGGGTTTCCATGCCCACCAGCCGGGCTGATGTCCCGGCGCGGTCATAAAATCGGCAGAGCGCACCGGCCCCTTTTCAGCAATATGCTGTAGCAGGCTGGCGATCTCATCGGCATGCTGCTGCATCCATTCGGCGCTGTACTTCCAGCCCATTTTTTCCGGTTGCAGCATACGATGCCGCAGCAGCGGATAATCTTCCGTGGGAATAAAACAGGCCTCATGCGCCCAGTATTCGAACAGGCTGCCGTTAGCCAGCGCCTGCTCCAGCCACGCCTGCGGATAGTCGCCGAGGCGGCTGAACAGAACCAGATAAGGGCTGCGCGCTACCACATTAATGGTATCGATCTGCAGCAGCGACATACGTTTGATAACCGCCAGCAGATCGTTAAAACCTGCTTTGCGTTTCGGCGGGTTTAACAGGCCCTGCGTCGCAAGATGCACATTGCGGGCGGTTTGTCGGGAAAGAGCCAGGGGCGCCATCAGCGTTTCCTTCTGTCAGCCGGCGCCCGAGGTCATCGCTCGGTGGAAAAGATTTACCTTAGCGAGAGCGGGCAGCCAGCGCAGCAATTTTATCCAGCAGACTCTCCGCGCCGCTGGATAAACGCGCCTCGACCGGGAGATACCACCAGTTATCGTGAGCAAAGGCGCGGCACTTTACCGCATCCTTTTCCGTCATCATTAAGGTTTCATTATTTGGCGTTAACGCAAGCAATTCGGCTTCGCTACAGGAACGATGATCGGCCAGCGGCACGGTTTTAATCAGCGTAACCCCCTGCTGGCGCAGGGTGGCGAAGAAACGCGGAGGATGTCCAATCCCGGCCATTGCGACAACGGAAGTGAACGACGATAGCGGGCGGCTTACGCCCGATTTCAGATTGATAGCCGCACCGGGCGCCAGGCTCATGGCTATTTCCGACGCTTCGGCGTTACCGCCGTTTACAATCACCGCATCAACCTTGCTCAGACGTCCGGCGCGCTCCCGCATGGGGCCGGCCGGCAGCCACCAGCCGTTGCCAAAGCGACGCTCGCCGTCCACCACAACTATCTCAATATCGCGCGCCAGCGCATAGTGCTGCAAACCATCATCGGTAACGATGGCATCCAACGGGCCAGCCGCCAGCAGCGCCTGCACCGCCTCGCTACGCACGGGAGAAACCGCTACCGGCGCACCGGTACGCCGGGCGATCAGCACCGGCTCGTCTCCCGCCTGCTGAGTAGGAGTTTCCGCCGTTAGCAACAGCGGATAATGCGCCGCCTTTCCGCCATAGCCGCGCGACACTACGCCGACCCGCAGGCCGCGCTGCTGCAGATGCTGCACCAGCCAGATGACTACCGGCGTTTTACCGTTGCCGCCGGCGGTCAGGTTTCCTACCACCACCACCGGAACCGGCGCACGCCAGGCTTTACGCAGGCCGAGACGATAGCCAAGACGGATCAGCGCGGTAATGAAGCCATACAGCAGGCTGAGCGGCAACAGCAGCACATAGAGCGGCGAGCGTCCGCTCCAGATACGTTCAATCATTGGCCAAACTGCATTTTATGCAGCTGCGCATAGGCGCCCTGCCGGCTGATAAGCTCATCATGCGTACCGCGCTCAATAATACGTCCATCTTCCACCACTACGATTTCATCCGCCTTCTCAATCGTCGACAGGCGGTGCGCAATAACCAGCGAGGTGCGGTTTTTCTGCAGCTCATCCAGCGCTGACTGGATCGCACGTTCAGATTCAGTATCCAGCGCGGAGGTAGCCTCGTCCAGAATCAGAATCGGGCTGTCGCGCAGCAGCGCGCGCGCAATAGCGATACGCTGCCTTTGGCCGCCGGAAAGCAGCACGCCGTTTTCGCCGATTACGGTATCCAGCCCATTCTCCATTTTACGAATAAAGTCCATCGCGTGAGCCATTTCAGCCGCTTTTTCGATCTCTTCGCGCTTATAGACATCGGTACGAGCATAGGCGATGTTGTTCGCGATAGTATCGTTAAACAGATGAACGTTCTGCGAGACCAGCGCGACCTGATTACGCAGCGACCGCAGGCTGTATTCACGCAGATCGTATCCGTCAATGGTGATTTCGCCCTGCTGAATATCATAAAAACGCGTCAGCAGGCTGGCCATGGTGGATTTCCCGGAGCCGGATCGCCCTACCAGCGCGACGGTTTTACCCGCTGCAATGGTCAGATTGATATCGCGCAGGGCAGGAATATCGCGCCCAGGATAGCTGAAGGTAACATGACGAAATTCGATATCGCCTTTTGCCCGCTCAATCTCGCGCGTGCCGGTATCGATTTCCTGCTCGCTGTCGAGGATAGAAAACAGCGTCTGGCAGGCAGCCATACCGCGCTGAAACTGCGCGTTGACATTCGTTAATGATTTTAACGGACGCATCAGCGCGATCATGGAAGAAAACACTACCGTAATCGTACCTGCCGTCAGGGTATCCATGACGCTGGGAAAGCTGGCGGCGTAAAGCACAAAGGCCAGCGCCAGAGAAGCGATTAGCTGGATAATAGGATCGGAGATAGAAGAGGCGGAGACCAGCTTCATACCCTGATGACGCATGCGGTTGCTGACCTTGTCAAAACGTTGAGCCTCAACCTCCTGCCCGCCGAAAATCAGCACCTCTTTATGCCCTTTCAGCATCTGCTCTGCGCTGGTAGTGACCTGTCCCATGGTGTTCTGCATATTTTTGCTGATGCTGCGAAAACGCTTTGAAACGGTGCGGATCGCCAGCGAAACAATCGGCGCCAGCACAATCAGAATCAGGGAAAGCTGCCAGCTGTAATAGAACATCATGATGAACAGGCCGATAATCGACGCCCCTTCACGCACCACGGTCACCAGCGCGCTGGATGAAGAGGAAGCCACCTGCTCCGAATCGTAGGTGATGCGCGACAGCAAAGTGCCCGTGGATTGCTGATCGAAAAAGGAAACCGGCATGCCCATCATATGCTTAAATAAACGGCGGCGCATATTCATCACTACGTTGCCGGAAACCCATGAAATACAATAACTTGAAGCATAGCTGGTTACGCCACGAACCAGCATCAGGCCAATTACCGCCAGCGGCATCCATATTAAGACTGACTTATCGGCCTTACCAAAGCCCTCATCCAGTAAAGGTTTCAGCAATGACAGCATAAGGGTATCGCCTGCCGCATTGAGGATCAGCGCTACGGCTGCCACAATCAATCCCGCTTTATGCGGTGCGATCATCGGCCAAAGGCGACGAAAGGTCTGCCATGTTGAGAGATCTTTATCTTGATGCATTATTTAACCAGCATTGTTTGAAATAGCCGCTCATTTTACCTGGATTCCCCGCGGACGCCAAACCACTGATGATACCAGCGGGGCAATATTTGTTCTCTTAAGCCTTTAACTTGCCATCCGTCAGAATAAAACTCTACGCTGAGCTGACCTGAATGGGCCGTATCGCGCCAGAGATAGCCCAAAGCGCGATAGCGTTCCACAATACGCGCTGAAGGCAGACGCCATGCGTTATAGCGTGCTACCGAAGCAAGGGCCAGACGGCCATCGACATTGCGTAACAGCGGAGCGCTGGATGAGGTTTTGCTGCCGTGATGCGGCACCTGGATAATATCGGCTTTAAGCGCCTGCCGATCGCGCTGTAACAGCCTGTTTTCCGCTCTGGCTTCCAGATCGCCCGTTAACAGCACGCGATAACGCCCATCGCTGATGCGCAGCACGCAGGAGTCGTTATTACCGCCCTGCGTGCCCGTAGCCAGCGGCCACAGCACGTCAAACTGCAGCCCCTGCCAGCGCCAGGCCATACCGGCCACGCAGGGTTGGTGATAAGGATATGCCAACGCGCTGCGCACGACGACGTTCGGCCATGCTTTTTGCATATCCTCCAGGCCGCCAATATGATCAAGGTGTTGATGGCTGATAATAATTTCATCGGGCTTAAGGCCCTGCCAGCTAAGCCAGGGGAGCAGCGCCTGCCGTGCGGCGCTGCCGCCAGGCCAACGGTTGCCCGTGTCATAGATCAGCGCATGTCCCTGGCGCGAAATCACTAGCGCCAGGCCATGGCCGATATCCAGCATGTCCAGCCGCCATTCCGGCCTGGCGCGCGAGCCGTGCCACAGCAGCGGCAGCGAGCAGGCGGTAATGAGCGCTATCGGCGCCCGTTGCCACCAGCCCAGACGAAAAGCGATCGGCAACAGCCAGACGAGCACGCCGACAACCAGCGCATTCTTACCCAGCGCCATCCATCCTTGCGGTAGAAACGCCAGCAGATAAAAAAGCAGCGCCAGAGAGCGATCCGCCAGCCACCAGAACGGCAAAGCCAGCCAGTCGGCAGGCATAATTAACGCCACCAGCAATGCCGGAACGGTAATAAAAGAAACCACCGGAATCGCCAGCATATTTGCCGGCAGCGAGGTTAAACTCAGACCGTGAAAAATCAATGCCTGCAGGGGAATCATCAACAGCATCATTCCCAGCTGCAGATGCGCAAGCTGCAAAGGCATCCAGCGTTTACGATGCCGCCAGCGCGCAGGCAAGGGAAACCATTGATACCAGAACAGCAGCATCGCAACCGCCAGTACCGAAAGCCAGAAGCTATCGGAAAGCACCGTTACCGGATCGAAAAATAAAATAGTGCCTACGCAAACCAGCCAGATTTGCCAGCTATTGCAGTTGATATGCTGAAAGCGAATCACTGCCCATACCGTTAACGCTATCAACGCCCTTATTGCCGGCGGGTTGCTGCCGGAGAGCCAGCAGTAGAGCGCGGCTACGCCGAGGCTGAACAGCAACGGCAGCGGATAGCTGATGCGCCACGCAGGCAACAGAAACTGTAACAGACGCGCTGCGATCCAACCCAGAGAGGCGGCCAGGCTGATATGCATACCTGAAATAGCCATTAAGTGGGCAATGCCCGTATCGCGCAGCGTATCGCGTATCGCCACGCTCAACCTCTGGCGATCGCCAAAAAGCAATGCCGTCATAACACCGTGCCAGGGTAAATGTTGATATTGTTGCTGAGCCTTGCTAACCAGCCGATGATGCATTGAGCAGCGGCTGACTATCACCTTCGCCGCCAGCAGCGTTCCCTGCAACGGCATGCTGTTAGCAACAGCGAAACGCTGCGCGTCAAAGCCGCCTTCATTTAGCCTGCCGTGCACCGGCCTTAACCGCAAATTCATTTCCCAGCGCTGACCCGGACACCATGCCTGCTGTATCCGGCTGACCGCGACGCTGGCATACAGCGGAAGAAATAAGTTTTGCTTGCCATAGCGGCGGATTCTGATCACCAGCCGCTCTTTTTCAGCAAGCACCTGCACAATCTCCGCCGTTACGGCAACAGGCGCGCGCGTCAGTCCGGCAAAAGGTGCCAGCGCCTGTTGCGCGGCCAGCAAGGCCCACACGCTGAACAGCCCGTAAACGCCGATATAGCGCAGACTGCGTAGCGGTTGCGCTAAAAACAGCAACGCGCCGGCTAGCAGCAGCAGTAAACACTTCTCGCCGGGCAAATCTGCCAGCAAGAGCAAGGGGAGCGTGCCAAGCGCTGACATCAGGGCCAGAAAAGGCAGAGAATATGGCATTGTTTCATCCCGTTAAGCGAAGGATGAGTATGCCCGCATCTGAAGTTAACCGCTGGCGGCAAAAGAGATTACCGGAAGCAACAATGGGAAAAAATTAAAGCCGTTACCGAATTAATCACCCGCGCTGCGAGCTAACGCGCAACGCTAAAAAAAGACAAAAAAAAACGACACCGTAGTGTCGTTTTTTATGCGTCGTCATTCTGCCTTAACCGTAGATATTCGCCCGATCGCGTAGTTCCTTGCCGGGTTTAAAGTGGGGAACGTATTTACCTTCCAGTTCCACTTTATCGCCAGTTTTAGGATTACGCCCAACGCGCGGCGCACGGTAATGCAGAGAGAAGCTGCCGAACCCCCGGATTTCGATGCGTTCACCCTGAGCCAAAGTCGTGGCCATGTGTTCAAGCATCTCTTTTACCGCATCCTCTACGGCTTTCGCCGGGATATGAGTTTGCTGGGCCGCAAGTCTTTCAATAAGTTCTGACTTGGTCATTAATCCTCCGGTTAATCCCTGTTGGAATGGTCTGACAGCCTGCTTCCGCTTCCGGGCGCCAGCGGCAACCCGGAACCGGCAGACGATTACTCGCCTTTAGCAGCTTTGAACGCTTCAGCCATCGCGTTAGAGAAGTTGCTTTCTTCCTGTTTGTTGTTAACAGAAGCGATAGCATCTTTTTCGTCAGCTTCGTCTTTAGCACGCACAGACAGGCTTACAACGCGGTTTTTACGATCGACGCCGGTGAATTTGGCTTCAACTTCGTCGCCAACATTCAGCACCTGAGTTGCGTCTTCAACGCGGTCGCGTGAAGCTTCAGAAGCGCGCAGGTAGCCTTCAACGCCGTCTGCTAATTCAACTGTAGCACCTTTAGCGTCAACTGCAGTGACTTTACCAGTAACAATGGCACCTTTCTTGTTCAGAGAGATGTAGTTGTTGAACGGGTCTTCTGCCAGCTGCTTAACGCCCAGGGAGATACGTTCGCGTTCTGCGTCAACCTGCAGAACCACAGCGGCGATTTCGTCACCTTTTTTGTATTCGCGAACCGCTTCTTCACCCGTTGCGTTCCAGGAGATGTCAGACAGGTGAACCAGACCGTCGATGCCGCCTTCCAGGCCGATGAAGATACCGAAGTCAGTGATTGACTTGATTTTACCTTCAACACGGTCACCCTTGTTATGGGTTTCCGCAAACTGCTGCCACGGATTAGCTTTGCACTGTTTCAGGCCCAGAGAGATACGACGACGTTCTTCGTCGATATCCAGAACCATCACTTCTACCACGTCGCCGACGTTAACGACTTTGGACGGGTGGATATTTTTGTTGGTCCAGTCCATTTCAGACACGTGTACCAGACCTTCAACGCCTTCTTCGATTTCCACGAAGCAGCCGTAGTCAGTCAGGTTGGTTACGCGACCGGTCAGTTTAGTGCCTTCCGGATAACGTTTAGCGATAGCTACCCACGGATCTTCGCCCAGCTGTTTCAGACCCAGAGATACACGGGTACGTTCGCGGTCGAACTTCAGCACTTTAACCGTGATTTCGTCGCCAACATTGACGATTTCGCTCGGATGCTTAACGCGTTTCCACGCCATGTCGGTGATGTGCAGCAGGCCGTCAACGCCGCCCAGATCGACGAATGCGCCGTAGTCAGTGAGGTTCTTAACGATACCTTTGACTTCCATGCCTTCCTGCAGGTTTTCCAGCAGCTGATCGCGTTCTGCGCTGTTTTCAGATTCGATAACGGCACGACGAGAAACCACAACGTTGTTGCGTTTCTGATCCAGCTTGATTACTTTAAATTCAAGCTCTTTGCCTTCCAGGTGCAGCGTATCGCGCACCGGACGCACGTCAACCAGGGAACCCGGCAGGAACGCGCGAATACCGTTCAGCTCAACAGTGAAGCCGCCCTTGACTTTGCCGTTGATCACGCCGGTTACAGTTGCAGCTTCTTCGTAAGCTTTTTCCAGCATCAGCCAGGCTTCGTGGCGTTTTGCTTTCTCACGAGACAGCAGGGTTTCACCGAAGCCGTCTTCTACTGCATCCAGAGCAACGTCAACTTCGTCACCGACCTGGATTTCAATTTCGCCCTGGGCGTTTTTGAACTGCTCAGCCGGAATGGCAGACTCAGATTTCAGACCGGCATCAACCAGTACGACATCTTTGTCGATAGCAACAACAACGCCACGAACGATGGAACCCGGGCGGGTTTCGATTTCTTTCAGGGACTCTTCAAAGAGTTGAGCAAAAGATTCAGTCATATTTAATCTTTAAAAGGTAAATTTAACGTCCATCTGACTTCCTGCCGGATGGGGTTGTTTAACATGCCTGATGCCCTTCCATGGCATCAGGTTATAGCATCTGTTTCGCCGCCGTTATGCTAAGGCCAGCTTTTCACGGGCATAGCCCAGTGCGGTAGCAATAACCTGTTCGATGCTCATGCTGGTAGAATCCAGCACCAAAGCATCTTCCGCTGGTATCAGCGGCGCAATAGCCCGATTACGATCGCGCTCGTCGCGCTCCTTTATCTCGGCTAAAAGGCGTTCAAAGTTAACACTAAAGCCCTTTTCCTGCAACTGTAGCATACGGCGTTGCGCCCGCTCTTCGGAGCTGGCGTCCAGAAAAATTTTTACCGGCGCGTCCGGGAAAACCACCGTGCCCATATCACGCCCGTCGGCGATCAGGCCGGGCGCATCGCGAAATGCCCGCTGACGTCGCAGCAATGCTTCACGCACGCGCGGAAAAGCTGCAACCTTTGAAGCGGTATTGCTAACTTCCTGAGTGCGAATTTCACCCGTAACGTCTTCGCCTTCCAGGATGACCGCCATTTCGCCATCGGTAGAAATAAAGCGTACGTCGAGATGCGCGGCAATAGGCACCAGCGCCTCTTCTGTTTCAATATCTACCTGATGATGCAACGCTGCCAGCGCAAGCACGCGATAAATAGCGCCGGAGTCCAGCAGGTGCCACTGCAACGCTTCAGCCATCGCTTTACACAGCGTGCCCTTACCGGCGCCGCTTGGTCCATCGATGGTTATTACCGGGGCTGATGCCGTCATATTTTTCTCCTGTCGCTGCTGGTCGTTCTTATGGCTCCCTGCATTCAATCACAGGTCGCGGCGCATTATACGCTGCAATCATTCCGAACGTTAACTTTAAGCATAGACCGGGCTTAAATATTCTTCTTTTTAGGACAATCCTTTGTAATAAAGCCGTTACGCCAGCCCGTCAGCGCTGTTGAGGTTGCAAAAAAGCGGTACGTGGCACTTAAGCGTGCTTACTGATAGCGGCCAGCCGCTCAAAATAATCCGGGAACGTTTTCGCCGTGCATTTCGGATCAAGAATCGTTATCGCCGTATCTGACAGCGCCGCCAGCGAGAAACACATCGCCATGCGGTGATCGTTGTAGGTGCCTATCGCCGCGGAGCGGATATGGGCAGGCGGCGTAATGCGAATAAAGTCATGACCTTCTTCCACCTGCGCGCCGACTTTACGCAGCTCGGTAGCCATCGCAGCCAGACGGTCGGTCTCTTTCACGCGCCAGTTATATATATTACGCAGTACCGTAGTGCCTTTGGCAAACAGCGCCGCGGTCGCGATGGTCATCGCGGCATCAGGGATATGATTCATATCCAGATCGATAGCGTGCAGTTCTCCGCGCGTACAGGCGATATAGTCATCGCCCCACTCGATGCGGGCGCCCATTTTTTCCAGCACGTCAGCGAAGCGGATATCTCCCTGCATGCTATGGCGCCCGACGCCGGTAACGCGTACCGTCCCGCCTTTTATCGCCGCAGCGGCAAGAAAATAGGATGCGGATGAAGCGTCCCCTTCAACCAGATAATTACCCGGCGAAATATAGCGCTGGTTTCCACGAATAGAGAAACGCTGATAATTATCATGGGCTACCGTAACGCCAAAGGTTTTCATCAGCTGCAGCGTGATCGCGATATAGGGGCGCGAAACAAGCTCGCCTTTAATCACGATCGCGGTATCCTGCGGCGCCAGCGGCGCCGCCATCAACAGGGCGGTTAAAAACTGGCTGGAGACGCTGCCGTCAACGGTGACTTCCCCGCCGACAAAACCGCCGCGAATGCGCAACGGCGGATAGTCATTCTGTTCGAGATAATCGATTTGCGCGCCGCCCTGACGCAGCGCATCGACCAGGTGCCCGATAGGGCGCTCTTTCATGCGCGGCTCGCCGGTCAGGATGAGGTCATTATCGGCGAGGCACAGAGCGGCGGCCAGCGGCCGCATGGCGGTGCCGGCGTTGCCCAGGAAAAGCTCCAGCGCGCCTGTCGCTTTCAGCGGCGCGCCGTTGCCCCTGACTTCACAGACGGTACGATCGGCGGAGAGCGTATAACTCACTCCCAGCGCGCTAAGGGCCTGCAGCATATATTTAATATCATCGCTATCCAACAGGTTGGTCAGCAGCGTTTTTCCCTGCGCCAGCGCAGCCAGCAACAAAGCACGATTAGACACGCTTTTAGAACCAGGAAGATTAACCGTGCCCTCAACGTGAGCGATGGGTTGTAATGTCAGGGATTCCTGCATGTGAACACTTTTCTCCATTAAAGCAGCGCAATAAAACCTCGCATCAGGGCGAGGTTTTCAGTAAGTAGCAAAGCAGATCGGAATCAGCCGTGACGGCGTTCAAAATCGATCATGAAGTCGGTCAAAACTTTCACCCCTTCAAGCGGCATCGCATTATAAATAGAAGCGCGCATACCGCCGACAACGCGGTGTCCTTTTAGCGCATGCAGACCAGCGGCAAAAGATTCTTCCAGAAAGAGGCTATCAAGCGACGGCTCAGCCAGCTGGAACGGCACATTCATGCGAGAGCGATTAGCCGTAGCCACCTCGTTACGATAGAAGTCGCTGCGATCGATAACGCCATAGAGCAAATCGGCTTTCGCCTGATTAACTTTATCGATCTCGCTGACGCCGCCGCGCTCTTTCAGCCATTTAAAAACCAGGCCGGAAAGATACCAGGCAAACGTAGGCGGCGTATTGTACATAGAGTCGTTATCTGCCAGCGTCTTATAGTTAAGTACCGACGGCAACGCCTGCTGAGCCCTGCCTAATAAATCCTCCCGCACTATTGCCAGCGTCAGCCCGGCAGGCCCAACGTTTTTTTGCGCGCCGGCATAGATTACGCCATAGCGGCTGACGTCCAGCGGACGCGAGAGGATGGTTGATGAGAGATCGGCCACCACCACTTTGTCGCCAAAATCGGGCTGTTCATCAATGGCCAGGCCGTCGATAGTTTCGTTCGGACAAAAATGTACGTAGGCGGCTTCATCGCTCAGCGTCCACGCTTTCATCGGCAGCAGCGCGCGTTTGCCGTCAACCTGCACCTTAGCGTCGATAACATTCGGCAGGCAGTATTTTTTCGCTTCCTCAATGGCGCTGTGCGCCCAGTAGCCGCCATCGACATAGTCTGCGGTTTTCGCCGCGCCCAGCAGGTTCATCGGCACCGCGGCAAACTGCGCGCGAGCGCCGCCGTGACAGAATAAAACTTTATAGTTGCCGGGAATTTTCAGCAGATCGCGTAAATCTTTTTCTGCTTCCTCTGCAACCTGAATAAACTCTTTACTGCGATGGCTGATTTCCATTACGGAGGTGCCCAGCCCGTTCCAGTTGCAAAGCTCTTGTTCCGCACGACGAAGCACTTCTACCGGCAACATTGCCGGACCGGAGCTGAAATTGTAAACCTGCGTCATTTCCCGTCACCACTGTCAGATCGGTTGGATGTGAATAGGCTATCGGTTTTATCACTGCCATTAGTATGCTGCAAACATTTCTCTGGGCGGGATCACGTTTTCTCCGCATCTGTCGCAACAGCTTGTAGGGCAAAAGTAAAGCGACGCGATATTTTGTGAGGCTTCACGCATCAGAGAGGGATAGCGGCAGAAAGAAAATGATAATTTTGTCAGGATACGGTTAAGGAAAGTTGGCGCGTCAATAGCGTCCTGAACGGAAAGCCCGTATCATTGCGCGCTTTACGCGCAACCAATCAATAGTAGGCGACATGACTCAAACTTTTATTCCGGGCAAAGATGCCGCGCTGGAAGACTCCATTACACGCTTTCAGCAAAAGCTGCAGGATTTGGGCTTCAATATTGAAGAAGCCTCATGGCTGAACCCCGTTCCTCATGTTTGGTCGGTACATATTCGCGACCGCGACTGCCCGCTTTGCTTTACTAACGGTAAGGGCGCCAGCAAAAAAGCGGCGCTGGCCTCTGCGCTCGGTGAATATTTCGAACGTTTATCGACTAACTATTTTTTCGCCGATTTCTGGTTAGGCGACGCCGTCGCCAACGGCGAATTCGTGCACTATCCCCATGAAAAGTGGTTCCCGCTGCCGGAAGACGATAGCCTGCCGGCAGGTATGCTTGATGCACGCCTGCGCCAGTTTTACGATGCGGAAAATGAGCTGAGCGCCAGCGATCTGATCGATTTGCAATCCGGCAATAGCGCGCGCGGTATCTGCGCCCTGCCCTTTACCCGCCAGTCTGACCAGCAGACCGTTTATATTCCAGTGAATATTATCGGCAACCTCTATGTCTCTAACGGCATGTCCGCAGGTAATACGCGCAATGAGGCGCGCGTGCAGGGGCTTTCCGAGGTTTTTGAACGCTATGTCAAAAATCGCATTATTGCTGAAGCCATCAGCCTGCCGGCGATCCCGCAAGCGGTACTGGATCGCTATCCTGGCGTCGTGGAAGCGATTGCTCGTCTTGAGGAAGAAGGCTTCCCGATTTTTGCCTTCGATGCGTCGCTTGGCGGCAAGTATCCGGTGATTTGCGTCGTGCTGTTTAATCCGTCAAACGGCACCTGCTTCGCCTCTTTCGGCGCCCACCCCGATTTCGGCGTGGCGCTGGAACGCACCGTGACCGAACTTCTGCAGGGCCGCAGCCTGAAAGATCTGGATGTGTTTACGCCGCCTACCTTTGATGACGAAGAAGTCGCTGAGCACGCCAATCTGGAAACGCACTTTATCGATTCCAGCGGCGCTATCTCCTGGGATCTGTTTAAGGAAACGGCGGATTATCCTTTTGTTGACTGGCGCTTTGACGGCAGCACGGAAGAGGAATTTGCCACGCTGATGGCCATTTTCCAGGCGGAAGATAAAGAAGTTTATATTGCAGACTACGAGCATCTGGGCGTCTATGCCTGCCGCATTATCGTTCCGGGGATGTCTGATATCTATCCGGCGGAAGATTTGCTGCTGGCGAATAATAATATGGGCGCCGCGCTGCGCGAAACGCTGCTGGCTCTGCCTGGCAGCCAGTGGGATAAAGCGGATTATCTGGCGCTCATCGAACAGCTGGATGAAGAAGGCCATGACGACTTTACCCGCGTGCGTGAACTGCTGGGGCTGGCGACCGGTAAAGATAACGGCTGGTATACGCTGCGGATTGGCGAACTGAAGGCCATGCTGGCGCTGGCCGGCGGCGATCTCGATCAGGCGCTGATCTGGACCGAATGGACGATGGAGTTCAACAGCTCGGTGTTTACTGCCGAACGCGCCAACTATTACCGCTGCCTGCAAACTTTGCTGCTGCTGGCACAGGAAGAAGAGCGCGATCCGCAACAGTATTACACGGCCTTTATACGTATGTATGGCGCAGACGCGGTTGCGGCAGCCTCAGCGGCTTTAAGCGGCGAAGAGCCTTTTTATGGGCTGCAGCCGGTAGACAACAATCTACAGGCTTTTCCAGCCCATCAGGCTTTGCTGGCGGCCTGGGAAAAATTACAGCGCGCTAAACGGCTTTACTGGAAATAAATAGCGCTGCCAGTCTGTTAATTCAGGCCAGCTACTTTATAATAGCTGGCCGGTTTATTTTACCTGACGTGACATTAACAATATAAACAATTCCATTTCTTTTTAATTACAATCTCCGCTATTCACCGCGGCTTTTCTCTTTTTAAAGCTATACATTAAATGCTTTATTCAATTTTTTTTGCATAAATTAAAATAATTTTTATTATTATAATTCAAACACTTAAACGGATTACCCCTGTATTTTATCCGGCTTTTGCATTCTGTCTTATCGCCCAATATGATCTACATCAAATTTTGCCAAATACTCCTTTGTTAGTATCACGCCGACAATTTTTTATGGGAGTGCGTTGGTATGAGTACTGACAATCCTTTCAATCTTTTATTACCACCAGCTATGGCGAAAGTTGCTGAAGAAGCGGGTGTCTATAAAGCTACGAAACATCCATTAACCACGTTTTTTCTGGCAATCAACGCTGGCGTTTTTATCTCTATCGCCTTTGTTTTCTATATTACCGCAACCACCGGAACAGCCGATGTTCCTTATGGCCTGGCTAAGCTGGTCGGCGGTCTCTGTTTCTCATTAGGTTTGATGCTGGTGGTCGTCTGCGGCGCCGATCTCTTTACCTCAACCGTACTGATCGTGGTCGCTAAGGCCAGCGGCCGCATCAGCTGGGGACAGCTGGCGAAAAACTGGCTGAACGTTTACGTCGGCAACCTGTTCGGCGCACTGTTTTTTGTCGCGCTTATCTGGTTTTCCGGTCAGTATGAAGTTGCCAACGGCGCATGGGGCTTAAATGTCTTACAGACCGCCGATCACAAAATGCATCATACTTTTATTCAGGCCGTATGCCTGGGTACGCTGGCAAATCTGATGGTCTGCCTTGCGGTCTGGATGAGCTATTCCGGGCGCAGCCTGACGGACAAAATGCTTGCCATGGTATTACCGGTAGGGATGTTTGTCGCCTGTGGCTTCGAGCACAGCATTGCCAACATGTTTATGATCCCTATGGGAATTGTTATCCGTGATTTTGCCTCCCCTGAATTCTGGCAGGCGACCGGCGTAACGGCGGATCAGTTCTCTCACCTGACGTTAAGCCACTTTATCGTTGATAACCTCATTCCTGTCACTATCGGCAACATCATCGGCGGCGGCTTGCTGGTGGGGTTAACGTACTGGGTAATTTATTTACGCGGCAACTCAGCTCATCATTAACGGTAGCTGCGTAACGAATTCGACCGGGCAGGCAAACATCCCCTGTTTGGTCTAAAAAAGAACTTTTATCAGAAGGTAGGTATATTATGACCGAGCTCAATGACAAACTGAATGCTGCCTGGGAAGGTTTTACCGCCGGCGACTGGCAGAAATCAGTTAACGTTCGCGATTTTATTCAGAAAAACTATACGCCTTATGAAGGAGATGAATCCTTCCTGGCCGGTGCTACTGAAGCAACCACTCAGCTCTGGAATAAAGTCCTGGAAGGCATCAAAATCGAAAACCGTACGCACGCGCCGGTTGATTTCGATACCAGTGTCGCTTCTACCATCACCTCTCACGATGCCGGCTATATCGATCAAAGCCTGGAAAAAATCGTTGGTTTGCAGACTGATGCTCCGCTGAAACGCGCAATCATTCCGTTTGGCGGCATCAAAATGGTTGAAGGCTCCTGCAAAGCCTATAACCGCGAACTCGATCCGCAGCTGAAAAAAATCTTCACCGAATACCGTAAAAC
This sequence comes from Mixta tenebrionis, assembly GCF_006517625.1. Taxonomy (GTDB): domain Bacteria; phylum Pseudomonadota; class Gammaproteobacteria; order Enterobacterales; family Enterobacteriaceae; genus Mixta; species Mixta tenebrionis. The sequence goes on from NZ_VHQI01000001.1 coordinate 515,715, forward strand.
CCATAACCAGGGCGTATTCGATGTTTATACTCCGGATATCCTGCGCTGCCGTAAATCCGGCGTGCTGACCGGTCTGCCTGATGCCTATGGCCGCGGCCGTATCATTGGCGACTACCGTCGCGTAGCGCTGTACGGTATCGACTACCTGATGCAGGATAAATTTGCACAGTTCGCTTCTCTGCAGAGCGATCTGGAAAATGGCGTTAACCTTGAAGCCACTATCCGTCTGCGTGAAGAGATCGCTGAACAGCATCGTGCGCTGGGCCAGCTGAAAGAGATGGCGGCCAAATATGGTTGCGATATTTCTCGTCCGGCAACCAACGCGCGTGAAGCCGTACAGTGGACCTACTTTGCTTACCTGGCTGCCGTTAAGTCACAAAACGGCGCAGCCATGTCCTTCGGTCGCGTTTCCACCTTCCTGGATGTTTATATCGAACGCGATATGCAGGCCGGTAAACTGACTGAGGAAGAAGCTCAGGAACTGATCGACCATCTGGTCATGAAACTGCGTATGGTACGCTTCCTGCGTACGCCGGAATATGATGAACTGTTCTCCGGCGACCCGATTTGGGCAACTGAATCACTGGCAGGTATGGGCGTTGATGGCCGTACGCTGGTAACCAAAACAACTTTCCGTTTCCTGAACACCCTGTACACCATGGGTCCGTCTCCGGAACCGAACATGACCATCCTGTGGTCAGAACAGCTGCCTATCAACTTCAAAAAATATGCAGCGAAAGTCTCTATCGACACATCATCCGTTCAGTATGAAAACGATGACTTGATGCGTCCTGACTTCGACAACGACGATTACGCTATCGCCTGCTGCGTTAGCCCGATGATTGTCGGCAAACAGATGCAGTTCTTCGGCGCGCGCGCCAACCTGGCTAAAACGCTGCTGTACGCAATCAACGGCGGCGTCGATGAAAAAATGAAGATGCAGGTCGGCCCGAAAGAAGCGCCGATCTCTGATGAAGTGCTGGATTTCGACACCGTTATGGCGCGTCTCGACCACTTCATGGACTGGCTGGCTAAGCAGTATGTCACTGCGCTGAACATCATCCACTACATGCACGATAAATACAGCTACGAAGCTGCATTGATGGCGCTGCACGATCGTGATGTTTATCGCACCATGGCATGCGGCATCGCCGGGCTGTCCGTGGCTGCTGACTCCCTGTCAGCCATCAAATACGCCAAAGTTAAACCGATTCGCGATGAAGATGGCCTGGCAACAGACTTCGAAATCGAAGGCGAATATCCGCAGTTCGGTAACAACGATCCGCGTGTAGATGACCTGGCTTGCGATCTGGTTGAACGTTTCATGAAGAAAATTCAGAAACTGAACACCTACCGTAACGCAGTACCGACTCAGTCTGTACTGACCATCACCTCTAACGTGGTTTACGGTAAGAAAACCGGTAATACTCCGGACGGCCGTCGCGCCGGCGCACCTTTCGGACCGGGCGCCAACCCGATGCACGGTCGCGATCAGAAAGGCGCGGTAGCTTCTCTGACCTCGGTAGCAAAACTGCCTTTCGCTTACGCTAAAGATGGTATCTCTTACACCTTCTCTATCGTACCGAACGCGCTGGGTAAAGATGATGACGTGCGTAAAACCAACCTGGCGGGTCTGATGGATGGTTACTTCCACCATGAAGTCGACGCGAACACCATGGTTGAAGGCGGTCAGCATCTGAACGTTAACGTAATGAACCGTGAAATGCTGATGGATGCGATGGAACACCCGGAAAAATATCCGCAGCTGACCATTCGCGTTTCCGGCTATGCCGTACGTTTCAACTCGCTGACGAAAGAACAGCAGCAGGACGTTATTACTCGTACTTTCACTAAGTCCCTGTAATTCCTCGCTGTTGTGATTAAAGGCTCCTTCGGGAGCCTTTTCACCAGCAGCCTGATTTGCCAGAGATCTATAATAAGGTCATCTGGCAAATCAGACTCAAATGAACGCAGCAGCCCTAAAGACTGCGTCACCTGCCAGGCAGGTTCACTTTGGAGAACTCATCGCAATGTCATGTACCGGTCGTATTCACTCATTTGAATCCTGCGGCACCGTTGATGGTCCCGGAATCCGCTTTATAACCTTCTTTCAGGGCTGCCTGATGCGCTGCCTTTACTGCCATAATCGCGATACCTGGGATACTCACGGCGGTAAAGAGGTCACGGTGGAAGAACTGATGCGGGATGTACTCTCCTATCGTCACTTTATCAACGCCTCCGGCGGCGGAGTTACCGCTTCAGGCGGTGAGGCTATGCTGCAGGCGGCCTTCGTTCGCGACTGGTTCCGCGCCTGTAAAGCGGAAGGCATTCATACCTGCCTGGATACCAACGGCTTCGTACGACGTTACGATCCGGTTATTGACGAGCTGCTGGAAGTAACCGATCTGGTAATGCTCGATCTGAAGCAGATTAATGATGATGTCCATCAAATTCTGGTAGGCGTATCTAACCACCGCGTAATGGATTTTGCGCGCTATATCGCGAAAAAAGGCATCCGCACCTGGATACGCTACGTTATCGTCCCCGGCTATACCGATGATGATGATTCCGCCCATCGTCTGGGCGAATTTACCCGTGATATGAGCAATATCGAGAAGATTGAGCTGCTGCCCTATCATGAGCTGGGCAAGCATAAATGGATTGCAATGGGCGAAGAATATAAGCTGGAAGGCGTAAAACCGCCGAAAGCGGACACCATGGACCGCATCAAGCATATCCTTGAAGGATACGGCCATAAAGTGATCTATTAAAGCAGGCTGAAGTGCCAGAAAAGCAAAAAAGGGCGACGCGGTCGCCCTTTTGCATAATCAGGCCTGAGCCACCGGCGTAATATGTTGATCCGCCTTGCGTAACAGCATAACCAGATAGACCAGCGCCACGGCGGCAATCATCACAAACAGCAGGCGATCGGAATAGTGCTGCATCAGCATCGCCGTCATGCCCGGCCCCGCCAGGCTGCCGACGGTATAGCTCAGCAGCAGCGCCTGATTCATCGCTATCAGCTCATGATGCTTAACCGTTTCACAGGCCCAGGACATCGCTACCGGATAAAGGGTAAAGCCTGAGGCGCCGAGGATAAACAGCGCCGGCGCCATTGCGGTATTGCTCAACATCGCTACGGCGCCAAGAATAAGCACAAATACCTGCACCCGCAGGACCAGCAGCCGCCCGTAGCGATCGGCAATACGCCCAATCGGCCACTGCCCGACAATCCCGGCGCTCACTAACAGCGCCATCCAGTAACCGACATTGGCATCGCTGACGCCCTGATGGGCAAGATAGAGCGGCATCAGACCATACAGCGAACCCAGCACGATGCCGGATATGATGCAGCCGTTAATTCCCAGCCTTGAACTACGGCGGCGCAGCATAGGCCACATGCCTCCCGACGCGTTCCCTTCTTCACTGGCTGCCGGCTGAATTTTCATCAACAGAACAGGCAGCATACCGGCCAGAATCACCGCGCTGACCCACGGCAGCACATTCATTATGCCGGTGGGTACTCTGCTGACCAGCAGCTGGCCGGCCACCGTACCGAGGTAATAAACGATCATATAGGCCGCCAGCAGCTGACCGCGATTACGTAGCGTCCCGCTGCACAGCAGAGCGCTCTCTACCACTACCCAGATCCAGGCGCAGCCAACGCCGGCTACCAGCCGCCATAATGTCCAGCTCCAGAAACCGTCGCTCAACCCCAGCGAGACGGTAGCAGTGGCAAAAACCAGCGAAGCCAGGTAATAGCTACGGTTAAAGCCGTAGTGTCGGATCAGCCAGCCGGCCAGCAAGGTGCCGATAAGATTGCCGGTAAAATAGGAAGAGCTCACCATACCCACCTGCCAGGTAGGCAAATTATCATGAGCCAGCCATAACGGAATCAGCGTATTCAGCACGGCGATGGAAACCGTTAGCAACAGCAGGCCGCAAAGCAGCAGCACAACGGGACGAGACCAGGTGGACATCGGCAAAAATCACAGGGAAGTGAGGGAAAGTGCGCGAATATTGCCACTCCTGTTTTTAAAGTCAATCAGCAGAATTTTCCGGCGGCACAATTTGCCTCAGCCCGATTTAATTTTTTTATTAATCGCCACGCGCTGACGGGTAAACTCACGTTAGAAAAACACTGAAATACAGATAAATCAATAAGTTAATTTTAATAAGGCGGTGCAGTTCGATATATTTATTTTTTGGTTTATCGCGGCAGATAAATAATGGCGGGCACGTTTTTATTTACCAGAAATAAGTAGACGCTGACCGAAGAGGCTGCTGGTTGCGCCCTGGTGAAATATGTCAAAACCGTTAAAAATAACGCGCTGCCGCGCCAGAGAAGATTAAAACCGCAGACGCCAGGGCAGAGGCAAAACCGGTTAATGACTATCTTCGCCAGCTCTGATTTTCCATGAGAAATAAAAAAGCCCGCCGGGATAAGCGGCGGGCTGGGAAGACGCCAGGGCTTAGCCAATAATCGTCAGGCCGCCCATATAGGGACGCAGCACTTCCGGCACTTCGATACGTCCGTCAGCCTGCTGGTAGTTTTCCAGCACCGCTACCAGCGTACGGCCTACGGCCAGGCCTGAGCCGTTCAGCGTGTGCACCAGACGCGGTTTCTTGTCATGCTTGCTGCGGCAGCGCGCCTGCATGCGACGGGCCTGGAAATCCCACATATTGGAGCAGGAGGAGATCTCACGGTAAGTATTCTGCGCCGGCAGCCATACTTCCAGATCGTAAGTTTTGGCAGAGCCGGCGCCCATATCGCCGGTGCAGAGCAGTACTTTACGATAGGGCAGATTCAACAGCTGCAGCACTTTTTCCGCATGGCCAACCAGCTCTTCCAGCGCCTGCATTGAATCTTCCGGGCGCACAATCTGCACCATTTCAACTTTATCAAACTGGTGCATACGGATCAGGCCGCGGGTATCACGTCCGTAAGAGCCAGCCTCGGCGCGGAAGCACGGCGTATGGGCGGTGAGCTTGATCGGCAGGGATTCTTCCTCGACGATTTCGTCACGCACCAGGTTGGTCAGCGGCACTTCCGCCGTCGGGATCAGCGCATAGTTGCTGCTGTCCGCCTCTTCTTCCAGCGGACGGGTATGGAACAGGTCTTCGCCAAACTTCGGCAGCTGACCGGTGCCATACAGCGTGGCATGGTTAACCAGGTAAGGGACATAGGTTTCGGTATAGCCGTGCTGCTGCGTATGCAGATCGAGCATAAACTGGCTCAGGGCGCGATGCAGACGCGCGATCTGTCCCTGCATTACCACGAAACGCGAGCCGGTCAGTTTAACCGCCGAGGCAAAATCCAGCCCTTTCGCCAGCTCGCCCAGATCGACATGGTCGCGCACCGGGAAGTCAAACTGGCGCGGTTCGCCCCAGCGGCTGATTTCCAGGTTTTCAGAATCATCTTTGCCCAGCGGAACTTCATCAGCCGGCAGGTTAGGTAAAGCGAGCGAAAAATCCCGAATCTGGTTCTGCAACGCATCCAGCTCAGCTTTCGCCGCATCCAGACGCTCGCCCAGCGCGTTAACTTCCTGACGCAGTGGCTCAATATCTTCCCCGCGCGCTTTCGCCTGTCCGATGGATTTAGAACGGGCGTTACGCTCGGCCTGCAGGTTTTCCGTTTCTACCTGCAGAACTTTACGGCGCTCCTCAAGCGAGTTGAGCGTCTCCACATCCAGTTTAAATCCTCGGCGTGCCAGTTTTTCTGCGACTGCGTCTGGCTCGTTACGCAGCAGATTGGGATCGAGCATGCTTATCCTGTGCTTACTGTAATTAAAAAAGAGTGTTGAACCAAAGCGTTCCTTCAGGGTCCACCTGGCTATTGCGCTAACCTTACCGCAACGCCTGGGCTAGCGGTAGCGTTTTGTCGGGCTATTTTGATCCTGCTCCGCCAGCCAGGCGAGCTTTTCGCCAATTTTACCTTCCAGCCCGCGGCTGCTGGGCTGATAGTAGCGGGTCTGCGCCATTTCCGCCGGGAAATACTCCTCTCCCGCCGCGTAGGCGTTGGGTTCATCATGGGCGTAGCGATAGGCCTTGCCCAGCCCCATTTCCTTCATTAATTTTGTCGGCGCATTGCGCAAATGTTCCGGCACATCAAAATCGGGTTTTTCACGCGCGTCGCGCAGTGCCGCCTTAAAAGCGGTATAGACCGCATTACTTTTCGGCGCACAGGCAAGATAAACAATCGCCTGAGCGATGGCGCGCTCGCCTTCCGCCGGACCGACGCGGGTAAAGCAATCCCAGGCGGCGATAGCGACCTGCATGGCGCGCGGGTCGGCGTTGCCGACATCCTCAGAAGCTATCGCCAGCAGACGGCGCGCCACATAGAGCGGATCGCCGCCGGCGGTAATAATGCGTGCATACCAGTAGAGAGCGGCATCCGGCGCCGAGCCGCGCACCGATTTATGCAGCGCGGAAATCAGATCGTAATAGCGATCGCCTTTATTATCGAAACGCGCCGCACGTTCGCCGGAAACCTCGTTTAACAGCTGAGGCGTCAGCGTACGCTTCCCTTGCGCGTCGCTCTCCGCCATATCGGCCATCATTTCCAGCGTGTTCAGCGCCCGACGCGCATCACCATTAACCAGCTCTGCAATCATACGGCGCGTTGCCGCCGGCAGCGCAATATTCTCTTTACCCAGCCCGCGCTCGTTGTCGGTCAGCGCCTGCTCCAGTACCGTTTCAATCTCTTCCGTAGTGAGCGACTTCAGCAAATAGACGCGCGCACGCGACAGCAGCGCCGAGTTCAGTTCAAAAGAGGGATTTTCAGTGGTGGCGCCGATAAAGGTGATGGTGCCATCTTCAATATGGGGTAAAAAGGCGTCCTGCTGGCTTTTATTAAAGCGATGCACCTCATCGACAAACAGAATAGTGCGCCGTCCGGCCTGGCGATTCTGGCGCGCGCGTTCGATCGCCTCACGGATCTCTTTAATGCCGGAAGTCACGGCAGAGATGCGCTCGACGTCGGCGTTACCGTAGCGACCAATCAACTCAGCCAGCGTGGTTTTACCGGTGCCGGGCGGCCCCCAGAGGATCATGGAGTGCAGATGACCCGCTTCAATCGCGCGCGTAAGTGGTTTTCCAGGCGCAAGAAGGTGCTGCTGCCCGATATAGTGTTCAAGCAGCGTTGGCCGCATACGCGCGGCCAGCGGTTGAAACTGCTCAGAAGAAAAATCAAGCGAGAGATTACTCAACTCAACCTCACTGACGTTGATCGTCTACCGTCACCCCTTTTGGTGGCGTAAAGGTAAATTTATCGGCGCTGACCGCCCCGTTTTGCTGGCTTTTTAACATATAGCTGCTGCGCTGACCATCCTGCTCGATGGCGCTGAACTGATTAATCGTACCGTTGCTGGAAACGTTCACCGTAAACTGTTTCAAATTGCCGGCATCGCTTTTCGGCGTCAGCTCAAAGGTATCGCCGTGCTGCTTCACATTATATTGCTGCCAGTCGCTGCGCTGGTTGCGCGCAATCAGCATAAACGGCGTATTGCTGGTGGCGCTGTTCAGCCAGGTAGCGCTGACCTGCTCAACAAAGGGATTATAAAACCACAGCGTTTTGCCATCGGAAACGATAATGCTTTCATCCGGCGCGGTCATATGCCAGTTGAACAGGTTTGGACGTTTTACCCACAGCTCGCCTTCCCCTTCCTGCACGTTTGCTCCGCTGCCGTCGGTCACCTTCTGACTGAAGCTGGCATGGAAGCTGCTGACTTTATCCAGGCGCTGCTGTAGCTCGCTGGAGGCATCGGCCAGCGCACCGGCGGAGGTCAGCGCTGCAAGTAAACCGCATGCAATTACTAATTTTTTCATGACTACCGATTCCTTTTCACGTCGTTTTATTTCGTGCCAGTCCCAACTCCTGTTACAGATTAGACTGACAGTCCGCTTCCCGACAGAAGAATATGCTGAAAGCGCGGCGGCAGAAGCTGCCTGATGCATAAATAAACAGCGGGCCGGTCATGCCGGCCCGCTTACTCTCTGACAGCGCGAACGCCGTTTTATTACATTTCGTGCGGCGGCGGCGCCAGCACCTCACGGTTGCCGTTATGGCCCGGCGGCGAAACGATGCCCTGTACTTCCATCTGTTCGATAATACGCGCAGCGCGGTTATAGCCGATGCGGAACTGCCGCTGCACGCCGGAGATGGAGGCGCGACGTTTTTCCACCACGAAGGCCACGGCCTGATCGAACAGCGGATCCAGCTCCTCATCGCCATCCATTCCCAGGCTGCCGCCCTCGCCCTCGTCGCCGGCGGTAATGCTGTCGATATACTGAGGACGCCCGCGCGCTTTCCAGTCCTGCACCACCGCATGTACTTCCTGATCGCGAACAAAGGCGCCATGGACGCGCACCGGAATCGAGGAGTTCGGCGGCATATAGAGCATGTCGCCCATCCCCAGCAGCGACTCAGCGCCGCCCTGATCGAGAATAGTGCGCGAGTCAATTTTACTCGATACCGTAAAGGCGATACGCGTAGGAATATTGGCCTTAATCAGGCCAGTGATAACATCTACCGACGGACGCTGCGTCGCCAGCACCAGGTGAATACCGGCGGCACGCGCCTTCTGCGCCAGGCGGGCGATCAGCTCTTCAACTTTTTTACCGACCGCCATCATCAGATCGGCGAACTCATCCACCATCACCACGATGTAAGGCAGTTTTTCCAGCGTGGGCGGCAGCGTATCCATACTGTCGCCCGGCTTCCAGAACGGATCGGGGATCGGACGTCCCATCGCTTCAGCCTGTTCGATCTTCTCGTTATAGCCCGCCAGGTTACGTACGCCCAGCGCGGACATCAGCTTATAGCGTCGCTCCATCTCACCGACGCTCCAGCGCAGCGCGTTGGCCGCATCCTTCATATCGGTCACGACTTCCGTCAGCAGGTGCGGAATGCCTTCATAGACCGACAGCTCCAGCATTTTCGGGTCGATCATGATAAAGCGCACCTCTTCCGGCGTCGCCTTATACAGCATGCTGATAATCATGGCGTTTACCCCGACCGATTTACCGGAACCGGTAGTACCGGCCACCAGCAGGTGAGGCATTTTCGCCAAATCGGCCACCACCGGCTGGCCGGCGATATCCTTGCCCAACACCACCGAGAGCGGTGAGGGATTATCACGGAAGCTGGCGCAGTCGAGCACCTCGCGCAGATAAACGGTTTGGCGGCGCTTGTTCGGCAGCTCCAGGCCAACGTAGGGCTTGCCGGGGATCACCTCTACCACGCGCACGGCGACTGCCGAGAGCGAACGCGCCAGGTCGCGCGACAGGTTGGAGATGCGCGCGGCCTTAACGCCCGGCGCCAGATCCAGCTCAAAGCGCGTAATAACCGGCCCCGGCGAAATGCCGACCACCTCGGCCTTAACACGATAGTCCGCCAGCCGCGCCTCAACCAGACGGGCGGTCTGTTCCAGCGCGAACATATCGACCGGTTCTTCTTCTGCCGGCGGCGAGGTCAACAGATCTAACGTCGGCAGCGGCGTAGTCGGCTTATGCAGCGGCTGCTCGTGACGCATCAGGAAAGGATGGATCAGGCTATCCGCCAGCGATTCGCCGGCTTCCGGCGCCTGCGGCTCAGCCGCTGGCGCAAAGGCGGACTGCGGTTCTGCTGGCGCAGAGAACGCGGCCTGCGGCTCAGGTGTAGATGAGGAGACCGGCTGCGGCGCGTTCTGCCAGCCGGATGGCGAACCAGGAGCAACAACCGGTGCGGCAGGCTGCGGCGCCGCAACCACTTCCGCCTCGCGATAATAGTGCGCTTCCGGCTGCTGCGCCGGCTGCTGCCACTGCGCCTCGCTGGCGGGCGTTTCCGGCTCCGGCGGCGCGGCGATGGTGAAAATCGGCTCGCCTGGGCCTTCATCAACCAGATCTTCCAGCGGGGAAAAATCAAAGACGGCGGCAGGATCCAACGTAAAGCCTGCCGTTTCAGACGGCGTATTATCCGGTGGCGCCTGATGCTGCCAGGTTAATTCCGGTCGGGTCGGCTGCGTATAGCGCGGCTGGTTTTCCGGCTGAACGGCCTGCAGCGGCTGCGTTATCGTCTGTGATAAGGCAGTTTCAGCCTGTTCCGTCTGCGCGTAGCGCTGCTGCTGCTGCTGCGCGAACTGCTGCGCCAGCGCCTCTTGCTGTCGGGCGTTATCTTCCTCTTCGCTGACGTAATCCTGCCCGTAGCGCGCATTTTGCTGCGCCATAAAAGCATCGCGCAGCTGAGATTCATCCTGCACGGCGGCCTGCTCATCATCCTGCGGCGCGTTCGCCTGCTGCTGCGCCTGCTGTTTAGCTTTCTCTTCCGCCTGGCGCTGCGACGGCAGCTTAATGCCCCAGGAGGCCAGCTCGCGGCGCGTCGGCAGCTTGACCGGCTTCGGACGCGGCAGCTCAGGACCGATGCCCTGTTTAATCTGCGGATTATTTTCTTCCGGCGCGCTGGCTGGCATAAAGGGGGAAGCCGGCGGTGAAACGGCAGCGGAAGCAACGGCCGCTGCGGCCGCGGCATCCGCTTGCGGCGCTGAGGCGGCGGCATCCTGCCAGTTGCCCATCTGCGGCCCCTCATCCCCGGCGGACGGCGTAAAGGCGTCGCTTGCCTGCTGCGGTACTTCAAAGCGGTAAAGCGGCGGCGCAACGCCGTCAGCCGAAGCCGACTGTTGATTTGCCTGAGACGCACTCGGCGCGGAAGCTGGCTGTAACGCCTCGCCCTGCTGGCTGTCCGCAGAACGGGCATCATGCTGTGCGGCCGTTGGCTGCGGCTGAGCCGCCGGCATTTGCCCGACGGCGGATGGAGCGGCCGTTGGCTGGGCCTGAGCGGTCACTGCCGGTGGCGGCGCAATATCGCTGTGTGGAATCGACGTTACGCTCTTTTCACCATCTGGCGCATAAGCCAGCAGCGGATCCTCTGCTATTTCATCCTCTTCCCGCGGCTTACGCGGCGAAGACAGCAGCACATCCTCGTCATCCAGCCGCGTCGCGCGTTTAATTTTCGGCGCCGGAGCCGGTTCATCATCGTCATACCAGGCTTCGTCGGCACGCGAGCGGTTGCTGGCAAAGGTCAGCACGCCCATAACCACCGCACCGATCTTTTCCGCAATCGTCAGCCAGGACCAGCCGGTATATAGCGTCAGCCCGGCGGCCCAGATGCAGAGCAGCGCCAGGGTTCCGCCGGCGCCGTTCAGCCAGGGGCCCATCGCGTTGCTGACCAGGCTGCCAATTACGCCGCCGGAGGCGAAATACCAGATATCATCAGCGTTGAGCGCCGCCAGGCCGCAGGTGGTCACCACCAGCGCCAGCACGCCGATCAGCCGCAGGCCGACGGCAAAATAATCGATATAATCTTCGCGATCGCGCTGACGGAAAGTGATCCAGCACAGTCCAAGAATCACCGGAGGAATGGCATAGGCCATCACGCCAAAAATAAACAGTAACGTATCGGCCAGCCAGGCGCCGACGCTGCCGCCCAGATTATGGATAGGTTCATGCCAGGCGGTCTGCGACCAGCTGGGATCGGAAGGATTAAAACTGACCAGCGCCACCATCAGATAGACGGCAAACAGCGCCACAAGAATCAGCAGCGCCTCGAGCAGGCGACGACCGCTACTCAGCGGCTTAAGAGACACATCTTTATCTTCTGTATATTCCTGGCTCAAGAGAACTCTCCAGGTGCCTGTAAACTATGAAGGAAACAGCGCCGGGTTAACCGACGCTGTGCCTGTATGAATTCACAGGAGTGTACCGAATACCACCAGGTTTTGCACCTGCCCTGTGTTATCGCGTTTTAATCACCAGCCGGTTGCTCTGTTTCACCTCTTCCATCACTACGTAGGTGCGCGTATCGTTAACGCCCGGCAGACGCAGCAGGGTTTCGCCTAACAGCTTACGATAGGCGGACATATCGGGCACGCGCGTTTTCAGCAGGTAGTCGAAATCGCCGGAAACGAGGTGACACTCTTGAGTTTCCTCAAGTTTTTGCACTGCGGCGTTAAATTGTTCAAACACGTCGGGCGCGCCGCGATTCAGAGTAATCTCAACGAAAACCAGCAGGGATGCGTCAAGATAATGGGGGTTGAGTAACGCAGTGTAGCCGAGAATAAAGCCCTGACGTTCCAGGCGGCGTACACGTTCGAGGCACGGCGTAGGCGATAGCCCAACGCGTTTGGAAAGTTCAACGTTAGAAATACGACCATCTTTCTGTAGCTCGTTCAGAATATTTCTGTCGATTCTGTCGAGGTCTTTTCCGGGGCGTTTTTTATTATCTACCATTATTATTGTCTCTCTTCATTCCTTCCCTTTGCCTGCCATACCCTGAACCTGATAGATGTACAGGGTCTTTTGTTAAGCGAAGACATGCGCCTGTTGCTGTGCCAGCGTTCATTCGCATGAGGCATGCTGTCTGTCCACACCATGCGTCATTGCCAATCACAGGCTGAGTTTATTCGGCGTTAAATATAAAAAGTGGTATGAAACCCTGTTTACATAGCCCAAATATTCTCTGCTTCCCACAATGTTTTCGCAAAAGCGCAGGCGATTGTCAAAGCAAAACATTGAAAATCAGGAGAACATGCCAGCGAGCTTGCGGCCGGAACCATTTAAAGCGGTTATTCCGCGCCTTCTGGCCGAGCCCTGGCTTTTTACACGCGCTTTTCCCCGCTTCTTTTGTCGCCCGGCGCGACCTATTGATTAAACCTTTTACATCAATTGTTAACAAAATCGCAGATCGCTTTTTTTGCGCCGGCAAATTCCCTACAATCGGTTTCCATGTCGCCAGTTAAATAATGAGGATCTCATGGGTACGGCCACACACAGTAAATTGCTTATTCTGGGCTCTGGTCCGGCAGGTTACACCGCAGCCGTTTATGCTGCCCGCGCCAACCTGAATCCGGTGTTGATCACCGGCCTGGAAAAAGGCGGCCAGTTAACCACCACCACCGATGTAGAGAACTGGCCTGGCGATCCTGATGATTTAACAGGGCCGCTGCTGATGGAGCGGATGCACGAACATGCGCTGAAGTTCAACACCGAGATCGTGTTCGATCATATCCACAGCGTTGATTTGCAGAATCGTCCGTTTCGCCTGATCGGCGACAGCGGAGAATATACGGCCGACGCCCTGATTATCGCTACCGGCGCCTCCGCCCGTTATCTTGGCCTGCCTTCTGAAGAGGCGTTTAAAGGCAAAGGCGTTTCCGCCTGCGCCACCTGCGACGGCTTCTTTTATCGCCAGCAGAAAGTAGCGGTGGTTGGCGGCGGCAATACCGCCGTGGAAGAGGCGCTCTATCTTGCCAATATCGCCGCTGAGGTGCATCTGATCCACCGCCGCGACAGCTTCCGCGCGGAAAAGATCCTGATCAACCGCCTGATGGAAAAAGTAGCCAACGGCAATATCGTGCTGCATACCGATCGCGAGCTGGATGAAGTGCTGGGCGATCAAATGGGGGTTACCGCAGTACGCCTGCGCGCTACTCAGGATGCGCAGCAGACGGAAGTGCTGGAAGTGGCGGGCCTGTTTGTCGCTATCGGCCACAGCCCCAATACCGCGATTTTCGCCGGTCAGCTGGAGCTGGAAAACGGCTATATTAAGGTGCAATCTGGCCTGCACGGCAATGCGACCCAGACCAGCATCCCCGGCGTATTTGCCGCGGGCGACGTTATGGATCACACCTATCGTCAGGCGATCACCTCTGCCGGTACCGGCTGCATGGCGGCGCTGGATGCGGAGCGCTACCTGGACGGTTTAGTTAAAAATAATACTTAACTTGTTAATTAACTGATCTTATTTTCCGTGGGCGACTGTACAACAGTCGCCTTTTTTCTTGCCGCCATGCTACATTGCCTGCGCCTCCGCTGGCCTGCACCTGCTGCATCGACCAGCCTGTTTTTTATAATGAAACGGCCTCGCATGGAAAAAAAACGTCAACAACAACTTACCCGCTGGCTGCGTCAACAGCGGATACATGCTCGCCCCTGGACTACGGTTTCTACGCTGCTGGGTCTGGCCAGCGCCCTGCTGATTATCGCTCAGGCCTGGCTGCTGGCGACGCTGATGGATCGGTTAATTATGGCGCAGCAGCCGCGTGCGCAGTGGCTGCCCGCCATGCTGTTGCTGCTGCTCTGCTTTGCCGCCCGCGCCCTGCTCGGCTGGCTGCGCGAGCAGGCCGGCTACCGCTCCGGCGAGAAGATTCGCCGCGCGCTGCGCAAGCAGGTGCTCGATCGTCTGCAGCAGCTGGGGCCGGCCTGGATTCAGGGCAAACCTGCCGGCAGCTGGGCCACGCTGCTGCTGGAGCAAACAGAAGAGATGCAGGATTATTATGCCCGCTATCTGCCGCAGATGAGCCTGGCGGCGCTGGTGCCGGCACTGATCCTGCTGGTTATTTTTCCGGTAAACTGGGCCGCCGGTATCATTCTGCTGGTTACCGCCCCGCTGATCCCGCTGTTTATGGCGCTGGTCGGTATGGGCGCCGCCGATGCGAACCGTCGCAACTTTCAGGCCCTGGCGCGCCTTAGCGGCGATTTTCTCGATCGGCTGCGCGGGCTGGATACGCTGCGCCTGTTCCATCGCGGTACGGCGGAAACCCAGGCCATTGCCGCCGCTACTGAAGATTTTCGCCAGCGCACGATGGAAGTGCTGCGTCTGGCGTTTCTTTCCTCGGCGCTGCTGGAATTTTTCGCCTCGGTCTCTATTGCTATCGTCGCCGTTTACTTCGGCTTCTCCTATCTTGGCGAACTCGATTTTGGTCATTACGGCGCGTCCGTTACGCTGTTTGCCGGTTTCCTGGCATTGATTCTGGCGCCGGAATTTTTCCAGCCGCTGCGCGATCTCGGCGCCTTTTACCATGCCAAAGCGCAGGCGATCGGCGCAGCCGACGCGTTACACCATTTTCTTAGCGCGCATCAGCCTCCCCGGCCGGCGGATCAACAACAGCTATTACCAGGCGATGTGCCGCTGCATATCGAGGCGCGCCAGCTTAAGATTATGGCGCCGGACGGCGCCACGCTGGCCGGACCGCTCGATTTTACGCTGCTGCCGGGACGCCGTATCGCGCTGGTCGGCCAGAGCGGCGCGGGTAAAAGCTCTTTAATCAACGTACTGCTCGGCTTTCTCCCCTACCAGGGATCGCTGTTAATTAACGGCGTTGAGCTGCGCGATCTGCAGCGCGCCAGCTGGCATCAGGCGCTTGCCTGGGTGGGGCAAAATCCTCAGCTGCCGCAGGCGACGGTGCGGGAGAATATTCTCAACGGTCGGGCGGTGTCCGACGCGCATTTAGCGCAGCTGCTGCAGCTGGCTGGGGTGGATGAGTTTATCGCCCGACTGCCGCAGGGGCTGGAGAGTGCAATCGGCGATCAAAACGGCGGTCTGTCGCAGGGCCAGGCGCAGCGTATCGCCGTCGCGCGGGCGCTGCTGAAACCCTGCCAGCTGCTGCTGCTTGACGAACCGGCCGCCAGCCTTGATGCCAACAGCGAACAGCACGTTATGCGCGCGCTGCTGGCCGCCTCACAACGGCAGACCACGCTGCTGGTGACCCATCAGCTGCACGATCTGGCGCAGTGGGATGAAATCTGGGTAATGCGCGATGGACAAATAATACAGCGCGGCGCCTGGCAGCAGCTGGCCCGACAGCCGGGACCTTTTGCCGCTCTGCTCGCTCACCGTCAGGGAGAACCGGCATAATGGCGATTCTGCGACCCTTCCTGCGGCTCTACCGCCGCCATTTCTGGCGCCTGACGCTCGGCGTGCTGTTGGCGATCCTCACGCTGTTAGCCAGCACCGGCCTGTTAACCCTGTCAGGCTGGTTTCTTGCCGCCGCCTCGCTGGTGGGCGGCGCGGGCCTTTACAGCTTTAACTATATGCTTCCCGCCGCCGGCGTGCGCGGCGCGGCGATTATCCGCACCGTGGCGCGCTACTTTGAACGGCTGGTCAGTCATGACGGCACTTTCCGCGTACTGCAGCATCTGCGCGTCTTTACCTTTAGCCGTCTGCTGCCGCTGTCGCCTGCGGGCATAGCGCATTTCCGTCAGGGCGATCTGCTTAACCGCTTTGTCGCCGATGTCGATACGCTCGATCACCTCTATCTGCGCATTATCTCGCCGTTTACCGGCGCGCTGGCGGTGATTATCGTGGTGACGCTGGGGCTATGCTGGCTCGATATTACGCTGACGCTGACGCTGGGCGCGATTATGCTGCTTACGCTGCTGCTGCTGCCGCCGCTCTTTTACCGTATCGGCCGCCCCGCTGGCGCAGCCATGACGCTTCAGCGCGCGCGCTATCGTCAGCAGCTAACCCGCTGGCTACAGGCGCAGGCTGAATTATCGCTTTACGGCAGTCTCGAAAACAGCCGTCAACAGCTGAATGAGATTGAAGCCGGCTGGCAGCAGGCGCAGCGGCGTCAGGCCAGCCTGACGGGGCTTTCCCAGTCATTACTGCTGCTGATTAGCGGCGCAACGGTAACGCTGATACTCTGGCTGAGCGCAGGCGGCGTCGGCGAGTGGCAGCCGCCCGGCGCGCTGCTGGCGCTGTTCGTCTTTTGTTCGCTGGCGGCGTTTGAAGCGCTGGCGCCGGTAGGGAGCGCATTTTTACACCTTGGTCAGGTTTTCGCCTCCGCCGCCCGCATCCAGCAGGTTCTTGCCCAGCGGCCCGCCGTGCGCTTTCCACAGCAGGAACAGGCAACGAGCGGCGACGGCGCGCTGCAGCTAAACGAGGTAACCTTCTCCTATCCCAACGCGCTGGCGCCCGCTCTGCAGCGTCTTTCGCTCCGGGTAGAGCCGGGTGAATCCGTGGCGCTGCTCGGCCCGACGGGCTGCGGCAAAAGCACGCTGTTACAGCTGCTGACGCGCGCCTGGGATCCGCAGCACGGTGAAATCCGCATCGCGGATATAGCGCTGACGCAATGGAGCGAGCCTGCGCTGCGCGCTGCGATTGGCGTGGTCAGCCAGCGGGTGCACCTGTTTAACCAGACGCTGCGCGACAATTTGCTGCTGGCGGCGGCAGAGAGCAGCGATGCAGCGCTGATTGATGTATTGAAGCAGGTAGGGCTGGAGAAGCTGCTGGCTGACGGCCAGGGCCTTAACGCCTGGCTGGGCGAAGGCGGACGCCAGCTTTCCGGCGGCGAGCTGCGGCGGCTGGCTATCGCGCGGGCGCTGCTGCGCAACAGCTCCATCCTGCTGCTGGATGAGCCGACCGAAGGGCTGGATGCGGAAACGGAACAGCAGATCCTGGCTCTGCTGGCGCGCGTAACCGCTGATAAAACCACCATCATGGTGACCCACCGCCTGCAGGGAATAGAGAATTTCGATCGTATTTGCGTTATGGAGCGGGGCGAAATCGTTGAGCAGGGCAAACATGACGAATTAATGGCGAAACGCGGACGCTACTGGCATTTTCAGCAGCGCTTTACGCTATAGTCATAGTTTTTCAAACTGCGGGGCTTCTCAGAGATGCGATTGATTCAGCTGTCACGCGACTCGCTCAATTTTCCGCCGCCGGAAATGGCGCTGCGCGAACCCAACGGCCTGCTGGCGATGGGCGGCGATTTAAGTCCGGCGCGCTTGCTTAACGCCTATCACCGCGGTATTTTCCCGTGGTTTTCGCCGGGCGATCCTATTTTATGGTGGTCGCCCGATCCGCGCGCGGTGCTGCTGCCGGACGCCTTTCATCTCAGCCGCAGCATGCAGCGTTTTCATCGCCGTTCGCCCTACCGCGTGACGATGAATCGCGCGTTTGCCGACGTGATTGAGGGCTGCGCCAGCGCGCGTGATGAAGGCACCTGGATTACGCCGGAGGTCAAACGCGCATGGGGGCGGCTGTATGATGCCGGTCACGCTCATTCGGTTGAGGTATGGTACAACGATGAACTGGTCGGCGGCCTGTACGGACTGGCGCTGGGGCAAATTTTCTGCGGCGAATCTATGTTCAGCCGGCGGGAAAACGCCTCGAAAACCGCGCTGCTGGTTTTTTGCCAGCACTTTAAGCGGCACGGCGGGCAGCTTATTGACTGCCAGATTATTAATCCGCATACCGCCTCGCTCGGCGCGCAAGAGATCCCGCGCCTTGACTATTTGCTGGCGCTCGGCCGGCTGGCGCAGGCGCCGCTCAATGAGGAATGCTGGCGAGCCGATACGCTTTTTAGCGCCGGGCCGATGTTTTACACGCAACCGTGAGGAATAGTGGTATAATAGGCGAGTTTGGTATGTCGTCCGTTTATTGCGCCAGCGCAGCGGAGTTACCGAGCCGGGAATTACCATGCATCTTCAGAACTGTTATTTACGGCTGGCGCCGCTTAGCAGATTCTTAGCCGCTGTTCCCCCCGCTAGCGTCACTGTCACCAGACGACGAAGGTTATGCCTGCATGCTGCGCTACAGGTGCATGTAGGCGTTGGTATAATAACCAACTATTCTTTACATAATTCGTGGAATTCGGCATTATCTTGCCGGTTCAAAACTTGGAAGTCCACCCAGAGGATTCGATGGCCAAAGAAGACAATATTGAAATGCAGGGTACCGTACTTGATACGTTACCTAACACCATGTTCCGCGTGGAATTAGAAAACGGACACGTGGTTACCGCTCATATCTCCGGTAAAATGCGCAAAAACTATATCCGCATTCTGACGGGCGACAAAGTCACTGTTGAGCTGACCCCGTACGACCTGAGCAAAGGCCGCATTGTCTTCCGTAGTCGTTAATAACGTTTTGCGTTGAGGTGCAGGCTAACGCCTGTCTGCTAACAAGGCCGGATAATCCGGCCTTTCGCGTTTTCAGCGCTCCCCGCGCGACAACCCCTCTGCATAACAGGCGGCGTTATATTAGCGTGTGACAGGCAGCGCCCATAGTAAGGGCTATCGCCAGCGGTAGTAGCTTAAAGTTGTAATGAAAAAGGCCGGTTTATCCGGCCTTTTTTACTGGCGCCCCTTGACGACCTGGCGCGCCGTACCTGCGGTTTTACTGGCGCACTTTAACGAACTAGTGCACCGTGCCTGCGGTTTTGCGCTTCTCGGCGCTGACAAAATGGTAGGCCAGCTGGTTTTTCTCTTTATCGAGCGTCACCGACACCGAACCACCATCCACCAGCGAACCAAACAGCAGCTCGTTAGCCAGCGGTTTCTTCAGGTTTTCCTGCACAGTGCGCGCCATTGGACGCGCGCCCATCGCTTTGTCGTAACCTTTTACCGCCAGCCAGTCGCGCGCTTCGTCGCTTACTTCCAGCGACACGCCCTTCGCATCCAGCTGCGCCTGTAGCTCGACGATAAACTTATCCACCACCTGATGGATCACGCCGGTAGAGAGATGGCGGAACCAGATTATATTGTCGAGGCGGTTACGGAACTCCGGCGTAAAGATCTTTTTGATCTCTTCCATCGCGTCGGTGCTGTTGTCCTGATGGATCAGCCCGATCGATTTACGTTCGGTTTCCCTTACCCCGGCGTTAGTGGTCATCACCAGCACCACATTACGGAAATCCGCCTTGCGTCCGTTGTTGTCCGTCAGCATGCCGTTATCCATCACCTGCAACAGCAGGTTAAACACGTCCGGATGCGCTTTCTCAATCTCATCCAGCAGCACCACGGCGTGCGGATGTTTAATCACCGCATCGGTCAACAGGCCGCCCTGATCGAAGCCAACGTAGCCCGGAGGCGCGCCGATCAGGCGGCTGACGGTATGCCGCTCCATATATTCGGACATATCGAAACGCAGCAGCTCAATGCCGAGCGCCTTCGCCAGCTGTACCGTCACCTCCGTTTTACCTACCCCGGTAGGGCCGGCAAACAGGAAGGACCCCACAGGTTTACGCTCATGGCCCAGACCGGCGCGGCTCATTTTGATCGCTTCGGTTAAGGCTTCAATGGCGTCATCCTGTCCAAACACCAGCATCTTCAGCCGATCGCCGAGGTTACGCAGCGTATCGCGATCGGTGGCGGAAACGCTCTTCTCCGGAATACGCGCAATGCGCGCCACGACCGATTCGATATCCGCCACGTTAACCGTCTTTTTACGCTTGCTGACCGGCATCAGCCGGCTGCGCGCGCCCGCTTCATCAATCACATCAATCGCCTTATCGGGCAGATGGCGATCGTTGATATATTTCACCGCCAGCTCCACCGCCGCACGTACGGCCTTGGCGGTATAGCGCACATCGTGATGCGCTTCATATTTCGGTTTCAGGCCGTTAAGAATCTGCACCGTTTCATCAATGCTCGGCTCGGTGATGTCGATTTTCTGGAAGCGACGCGCCAGCGCACGATCTTTTTCAAAGATGTTGCTGAACTCCTGATAGGT
Organism: Mixta tenebrionis; assembly: GCF_006517625.1. Taxonomy (GTDB): domain Bacteria; phylum Pseudomonadota; class Gammaproteobacteria; order Enterobacterales; family Enterobacteriaceae; genus Mixta; species Mixta tenebrionis. Next base: position 535,987 of record NZ_VHQI01000001.1, read on the forward strand.
AGTGGATCCCATCACGCGGATACGCCCGCTCGACAGCAGCGGCTTAATCAGATTAGCCGCATCCACCTGCCCGCCGGAGGCGGCGCCGGCGCCGATGATGGTATGAATCTCATCGATAAACAGAATGCTGCTTTCATCCTGTTCCAGCTGTTTCAGCAGCGCCTTAAAGCGTTTTTCAAAATCGCCGCGATATTTGGTACCGGCCAGCAGCGAGCCGATATCCAGCGAATAGATGGTGCAATCTTTCATCACTTCCGGTACGTCGCCCTGCACGATACGCCAGGCCAGACCTTCCGCAATCGCCGTTTTACCGACGCCCGATTCGCCCACCAGCAGCGGGTTGTTCTTGCGGCGGCGACACAGCACCTGCACGGTACGCTCCAGCTCTTTGTCGCGACCGATTAGCGGATCGATACCGCCAACGCGAGCAAGCTGGTTGAGATTGGTGGTGAAGTTTTCCATACGCTCCTCCCCGCCTGCCTGCTCTTCGTTAATTGGGTTTTCCGGCCCCTGCGCCTGGCCGGGCTCATCTTTACGCGTACCGTGGGAAATAAAGTTCACCACATCAAGGCGGCTGACCTCATGTTTACGCAGCAGATAGGCCGCCTGCGACTCTTGCTCGCTGAAAATGGCTACCAGCACGTTCGCGCCGGAAACTTCGCTGCGCCCGGACGACTGAACATGGAAAACCGCACGCTGCAGCACACGCTGGAAGCTGAGCGTCGGCTGCGTATCGCGCTCTTCCGCCGTTGCCGGCAGCACCGGCGTGGTTTGTTCAATGAAGGCTTCGAGCTCCTGCCGCAGAGCCACAATATCCACCGTACAGGCTTCCAGTGCCTCTCTGGCCGACGGGTTACTGAGCAGCGCCAGTAACAGATGCTCGACGGTCATAAATTCATGACGGTGCTCACGCGCTCTGGCGAAAGCCATGTTTAAACTGAGTTCCAGTTCTTGATTGAGCATTAGGCACCTCCCCCAATTATCGCCCTACGGTTTATGCCGGAATGGCACAAGGCCGATCAGGCTTTTTCCAGCGTACACAGCAACGGATGCTCATGTTCTTTCGCATAGCGATTTACCTGCGCCGCCTTGGTTTCCGCCACCTCAGCGGTAAAGACGCCGCAGATTGCTTTGCCCTGATAATGCACCCTGAGCATCAGTTGCGTTGCACGTTCAATATCATAAGAAAAGAACTTTTGCAGTACGTCAACCACAAATTCCATCGGTGTGTAATCGTCGTTGTTGAGTATAACTTTATACATTGAAGGCGGCTGCAGCCCCTCACGCAGTTTCTCTTCCGCCAGATGTTCAAAGTTAAGCCAGTCGTTAGTGTTTCCCATAGAATTCCATCGTAATCTGTATTGCGCGCCGGCACGAAAAACTCCGCGCCATACCATGATTGTAACACGCACGCCGTCGGGCTTCGCGCGGGTGAAAAAATATCCGCCGCGACGTCGGCGCGACCGCTATCACAAATTTAGCAATAGCGTTAACTGCCTCAAAGTTTGACGATTTGATCGAGATCTGACCCCGTCGATTGCTTGACGCTTTACCCCGTTTCTTTACATTCTACAAACCACGGCTGATTGAGTTTTAAACAACTCAACGTAGCTTTAATCACCTCACCTAATCAGCAAAAACGTCTTGCGAGGAAACCAGAAGCATGGAGAAGGGTACAGTTAAATGGTTCAACAACGCCAAAGGATTCGGCTTCATCTGTCCGATCGGCGGCGGCGATGATATCTTTGCCCACTATTCCTCAATTCAAATGGAGGGATACAGGACGCTAAAAGCCGGGCAAGCCGTACAGTTTGCTGTCCATCAGGGACCAAAAGGAAACCACGCCAGCCTGATCGTTCCACTTGAAGCGGCTGCTGAAGGCGTCCGGGCCTGAACCAGTGCTGACACATTCTGTACAACCCGACTGAAAAATGCCAGTGACCGACGCTGGCATTTTTTATAGCTTACGATGGAAGACCAAACAGAGGTGGGGACGTCCACAATAATTTCAACCCTGCCCCGCTCTTCCCCTGTCACGCCAGCCATCCTGCCGGCGCTTTCTTATCGATCCGGATGCGGGCGCGCTTAGAGCATAATGCTGGCGCCGGCGCGCGCTACACCCTTTGTGCCGCACCGGATTAACCCGCTGAAGAGTCTCTTTTTTTATTTACGGCGGCGACAAGGTTTTTACCGCCAGCAAGCGGCGCGCGGGCGCAGAAAAGCAACCGCAAGGCGTAGCGCCGCTGCGGGCTGAAGAAAGGATAGTACGGATTTAAGCGGGGGAGCTGGCGCTTATGAAAAGCGCAGGCTCTGCGATAAGAGCCTGCGTTAGCCGGAAAAATCGTGCCGCTGTTACTCGCCGCGCAGCGCGCGCGGGAACAGCAGATTATTTTCCAGATGGATATGCTGCATCAGTTCCTGAATAAAATTATCAATGCCGCTATAGAGCGCACGCCAGGTGGTGCAGGCTTCCTGCGGCGGCGTCAGATTGTTGGTCAGTGATTTAATCACTTCCAGCTGTTCGCCCGCTTCGTTGTGTTCAAATTCCATTACCGCGATCGGGTCGGAAGCGCGCGGACCGAAGCCCTGTTTAATCATCGGGAACAGCACCCGCTCTTCTTTCATCATATGTGCGCTGAGGTGCTGATATACCTCGTCAATCACTTTCGCCAGACCACGCGGACAGGCGGCTTTTGCGCCATGTACGCGTTCCACTTTTTCCGCCATGGCGATCAGATCGGGCAGCTGCTGACGGTGGCCGTCGTGGTAGCGCGTAATAATATGATCGATCAGCGCGGCAAGCGGGGCTTCACGCCAGTTTTCATCATTATTTTCCTGCTGCATCAGCTGCTGGAGCTGTTGCTCGATCCGATCGATATCCAGGCCGCGTCGTTCCGCCATCTCAGCCAGCGTATGTTTGCCGCCGCAGCAGAAATCGAGATCGTATTTGTGGAACAGCGCGGTGGAGCCTGGGATTGCAATGGCAATTTCACCCAAAGATGTTGTGCGTAATGACATGACCTTTACCTCACGATGAATTTATAAGTTGCATATTAAATACATCTTTTAGGGAAAACCAGATTATTTTCCCGCGGCGGCGGCAAAAAAGCTCAGATTGAAAAAATTACGCCCTATGGGGGATAAGGCTAAACCGGCAGGTCAGGCGGCGTAATCAATGCGTGGCGGAGAAAGCGTCACGCGCCGGAAACCAGGCCCTGTTCAGGTTGCGCTTTACGCCGTACGGTTTTTTAGCTAGCGTGACCATCATCAAATTTATTTACGGATTTCACAGGGATATGTATTCAGGCCTGCTTATTATTCTTCTGCCGTTGATTATCGGTTATCTGCTGCCGCTGAAATCTGCCGCGCTGCAACGCGGCGTTAACCGTCTGCTAAGCTGGATGGTCTATATCATCCTCTTTTTTATGGGCATCAGCCTGGCGTTTCTGGACAACCTGGCGGCTAACCTACTGGCGATCCTGCATATCGCTGGCGTCAGCGTCATCGCTATTCTGGCCTGCAACCTTATCGCGCTGCGCCTGCTGGAAAAAAGATATCCCTGGCGCCATCAGCATCAGCAGGAAGCGCTGCCTTCCCGACTGCATATGGCGCTGGAATCGCTGAAGCTGTTGGGCGTGGTACTGCTGGGTTTTCTGCTCGGCCTGGGCGGCTGGGAAGTGCTGCACCATGCCACCCAGGCAAGCGAATACGCCCTGTTCCTGCTGCTGTTTCTGGTTGGTTTGCAGCTGCGCGGCAGCGGTATGACGCTGCGCCAGATTGTGTTAAACCGACGCGGCATGATGGTGGCGATAGTCGTCTGTCTCAGCGCCTTCGTCGGCGGCGCGCTGGCGGCGCTGGCGCTGGGCCTGCCAATAACCACCGGTCTGGCGCTGGCCAGCGGCTACGGCTGGTATTCGCTTTCCGGCATTTTAATGAGCGAAAGCTTTGGCCCGGTGATCGGCAGCGCCGCTTTCTTTAACGATCTGCTGCGCGAACTGCTGGCGATCATGCTGATACCGGCGCTGATCGGGCAGCATCGCTCCAGCGCGCTCGGCCTGTGCGGCGCCACCTCCATGGACTTTACGCTGCCCGTACTGCAGCGCGCCGGCGGCCTTGAAATCGTACCGGCGGCTATCGTACACGGCTTTGCGCTCAGCCTGGCGGCGCCGGTACTGATCGCCCTGTTTTCCTCCTGAAATAAGCGCGGCCGCTAAGAGGCCGCCAGCCCCGCGTCTCTTTTGCTTTAGATCAAATCAAATGCAATTATTTCAGGCTCTGCTTGCCTGCTACCCCTGGTGATCGTTTATAAGTTGCATCTGAAATACAACTTATAAAGAGACGATATTATGTTCTGTATTCAATGTGAGCAAACCATAAGAACCCCCGCGGGCAATGGCTGCGCCTGGGCGCAGGGCATGTGCGGCAAAACGGCGCAAACTTCCGATCTGCAGGATCTGCTGATCGCTGTTCTGCAAAGCCTCTCCGCATGGGCGCTGCACGCGCGCACGGAAGGCTTTATCGAACATGAGATTGACAGTTTCGCACCACGCGCTTTTTTCTCAACGCTGACGAACGTTAACTTCGACTCCAGCCGCATTATTGATTTCGCCTTTCAGGCGCAGAGCTACCGCGACCGCCTGAAGGCGCGCTGCTCGCTGCTGGGCCTGACCGAGCCGGAACATCCGCTGGCCAACCTGACGCTTAACAGCAACGACGCCGAAATCCTGCAGCAGCAGGCGCACGCTTTCGCTCTCAACGCCGGCGAAGATCACGAAGATGTGGTTGGCCTGCGCCTGCTCTGCCTGTACGGCCTGAAAGGCGCCGCCGCCTATATGGAACATGCGCACGTTCATGGCCGCTACGATAACGATATCTATAAGCAGTATCACCAGATCATGGCCTGGCTCGGCACCCGTCCGAACAGCATTGAAGAGCTGCTGGCCGAGGCGATGCATATTGGTAAAATGAACTTCGCCATCATGGAAATGCTGGATGAAGCGCAAACCACCACCTACGGCGATCCGCAGCCGGTACAGGTCAACGTACGCCCGGTAGCGGGTAAAGCGATTCTGATCTCCGGTCACGACCTGAAAGATCTGCAGCTGCTGCTGGAGCAGACCGCAGGCACCGGCATCAACGTCTATACCCACGGCGAAATGCTGCCTGCTCACGGCTATCCGGGGCTGAACAAATATCCGCACCTGGTAGGTAACTACGGCAGCGGCTGGCAAAACCAGCAGACCGAATTCGCCCGCTTCCCTGGCCCGATCGTAATGACTTCTAACTGCATTATCGATCCGACCGTCGGCGACTACGATAACCGTATCTGGACGCGCAGCATCGTCGGCTGGCCGGGCGTTAACCACCTCGACGGCGATGATTTCACGCCGGTTATCGAACAGGCGCAGAGCATGGCGGGCTTCCCGTGGGATGAAATCCCGCATGAAATCACCGTTGGCTTTGGCCGCCGCGTGCTGCTTGACGCCTGCGACTCCATTATCGAATTAGCCACGCAGAAAAAACTGCGCCACGTCTTCCTGGTGGGCGGCTGCGACGGTAGCCGCGACAAGCGCAGCTACTATACCGATCTGGCGCTGGCGGTGCCGAAAGATTGTCTGATCCTGACGCTGGCCTGCGGCAAATATCGCTTCAACAAGCTTGATTTCGGTACGCTGGAAGGCCTGCCGCGCCTGCTGGATGTCGGTCAGTGCAACGACAGCTATTCCGCTATCGTGCTGGCGGTGAAGCTGGCGGAAAAACTGAACTGCGGCGTCAACGACCTGCCGCTGTCGCTGATCCTCTCCTGGTTCGAACAGAAAGCGATCGTGGTGCTGCTGACGCTGTTGGCGCTCGGCGTGAAAAATATCCGCACCGGTCCGACCGCGCCGGCTTTCCTGACCGACAATCTGCTCGCTATCCTGGAAAAAGAGTTCGGTATGATCCCGGTTACCACGGCAGAAAACGATCTTGCCGCCATTCTGGCGCCACAGGAGTAAATCATGAATATCACTACGCTTTGTCCCTGGCGCATGCAGGTTCATCATATTATTCAGGAAACGCCGGATGTCTGGACGCTGGCGCTGATCGATCACGATTTCTACCGCTGGCAGGCGGGCCAGTTTGCGCTGGTGCGCATCGGCAACAGCGAAGAAGTACGCGCCTATACGCTCTCTTCCACGCCGGGCCAGAGCCGCTTTATTACCCTGACTATTCGCCATATTGAGCAGGGTAAAGGCTCCAGCTGGCTGACGCAGCAGGTGAAGCCGGGCGATTTCGTCTGGTTATCCGATCCGCAGGGCGATTTTAGCTGCGAACAGCATCCCGCTGCGCACTATCTGCTGCTGGCGGCGGGCTGCGGCATTACCCCGGTAATGTCAATGGCGCGCTGGCTGCACCGCAACCGCCCGGAAACCGACGTACAGCTGATCTACAGCGTGCGTTCGCCGCGCGACGTCATTTTCGCCGCAGAGCTGCAGCAGCTCAGCAGCTGGCTGAAGCTGACCATTATCGCGGAGCAGCAGCCGGAGGCGCATATGCTCGTCGGGCGCCTGACGCGCGATATTCTGGCCCGGCAAGTACCTGACATGGCGCGCCGTACCGTAATGATGTGCGGCCCGCAGCCTTATATGGATCAGGCGGAGAGCGACGTGCGCGCTATGGGCGCGCTCAAGGTGCTGCGCGAGCAGTTTACCGCCGCCGCGCCGGCGGAAGAGAGCGACAGCGGCGTGCGTTATCGTCTGAGCAGCGCTTCACGACCGCTGCAGGGCGCTGAGTTCCCGGCAGGCTGGTCGCTGCTGGCAGCGATGGAACAGCATAAGGTGCCGGTGGAAGCGGTCTGTCGCGCCGGGGTATGCGGCTGCTGTAAAACGCGCGTCGCGCGCGGCGAGTATCAGACCAGCAGCACCGTCGGCCTGACCGAAGCGGAAATCGCCGCCGGTTACGTGCTGGCCTGTAGCTGTCAGCCAGCGGGCGATATCGAGCTGGCCTGATCGCGCTGACACACCTGGTTTCATAGTGGCCCGTCAGCTTCATCAACCTTGACTAGACTTTCTGGCATTAGCCAAGTCTCGTCAGCGGGATGATAGCTCACAACAGTAAGGAGCCACTATGAAACAAACCGTTGCCGCGCTGATTGCGCAAACGCTGGAAAGCGCCGGAGTCAAACGTATCTGGGGCGTTACCGGCGATTCTCTGAACGGGCTGAGCGACAGCCTCAACCGCATGGGCACCATCAGCTGGATGCCGACGCGCCATGAGGAGGTCGCCGCCTTTGCCGCCGGCGCCGAAGCGCAGCTCAGCGGAGAGCTGGCGGTGTGCGCCGGCTCATGCGGGCCAGGCAACCTGCATCTGATTAACGGCCTGTTCGACTGCCATCGTAATCATGTGCCGGTGTTAGCTATCGCCGCGCACATTCCCTCCAGTGAAATCGGCAGCGGTTATTTTCAGGAAACCCATCCTCAGGAACTATTCCGCGAGTGCAGCCACTACTGCGAGCTGGTCTCTAACCCTGAACAGCTGCCGCAGGTACTGGGCATCGCCATGCGCCAGGCAATCCTTAACCGCGGCGTCTCGGTAGTGGTGCTGCCGGGCGATGTGGCGCTGAAGCCCGCGCCGGAAGAAGCCTCCCCGGTCTGGTATCCCCCGCAGCAGCCGATTATCCAGCCGCCGGAAAGCGAACTGGCAAAGCTGGCCGCGCTGCTGAATGAATCGCAAAACATAACGCTAATGTGCGGCAGCGGCTGTGCGGGCGCGCATCAGCAGGTGGTCGCACTGGCCGCCGCGCTGAAAGCGCCGGTGGTACATGCGCTGCGCGGCAAAGAGCATATTGAGTATGATAATCCCTACAGCGTCGGCATGACCGGGCTGATCGGCTTCTCCTCCGGCTATCATGCGATGATGAACGCCGATACCCTGGTGCTGCTCGGCACCCAGTTCCCCTATCGCGCCTTCTATCCCACCGACGCGAAAATCATCCAGCTTGATATCTCTCCCGGCCGCATAGGGGCGCACTGCCACGTCGATATGGCGCTGGTGGGCGACGTAAAGGCGACGATTAACGCGCTGCTGCCGCGGCTGGAAGTCAAAACCGATCGGGGATTTCTGGAAACCGCGCTGGAGCACTATGCCGACGCGCGTAAAGGGCTGGACGATCTGGCGCAGCCGAACGATAAGCAGCTGATCCATCCGCAGTATCTGGCGCAGCGGCTCAGCGACTTCGCCGACGACGACGCGATCTTCACCTGCGATGTCGGCACGCCTACCGTCTGGGCGGCGCGCTACCTGAAAATGAACGGCAGACGCCGTCTGCTGGGCTCGTTTAATCATGGTTCGATGGCGAACGCCATGCCGCAGGCGCTGGGCGCGCAGGCGTTGGATCGCCGGCGCCAGGTGGTGGCGATGTGCGGCGACGGCGGCTTCAGCATGCTGATGGGCGATTTTATTACCGTGGCGCAGCTGAAGCTGCCGGTGAAGCTGGTGGTATTTAATAACAGCGTGCTCGGCTTCGTGGCGATGGAGATGAAGGCGGGCGGCTATCTGACCGACGGCACCGATTTAGAGAACCCCGACTTTGCCGCTATCGCCAACGCCTGCGGCGTGAAAGGCATTCGGGTAGAGCACGCCGCCGATCTCGATAGCGCCATTCAGCAAGCCTTCGCGCACGATGGTCCGGTGCTGCTGGATGTCATCACGGCGAAAGAGGAGCTGGCAATGCCGCCGCAGATCAAAATGGAGCAGGCCAAAGGATTCAGCCTCTATATGCTGCGCGCCATTATCAATGGCCGCGGCGATGAGGTTGTCGAACTGGCAAAAACCAACTGGCTGCGGTAAAACAGATCTTCCCTTCCGTACGGGCACGCAGGTGCCCGTTTTTTTGAGGAGCATCCCGTTGATAGATTTACGCAGTGATACGGTTACCCGTCCGTCACCGGCCATGCTGTCGGCGATCGTTTCCGCCCGCACCGGCGACGATGTCTATGGCGACGATCCGGAGGTTAACGCGCTGGAAGCGGAGGCGGCGCGCCTGAGCGGTAAGCAGGCGGCGCTGTTTTTACCTACCGGCACCCAGGCCAACCTGGTCGCCCTGCTCTCCCACTGCCAGCGCGGCGATGAGTATATTGTCGGCCAGCAGGCGCATAACTATAAATATGAAGCGGGCGGCGCGGCGGTGCTGGGCAGTATCCAGCCGCAGCCGATCGAAGCCGCGGAAGATGGCACGCTACCGCTGGAAAAAGTAGCGGCGGCGATTAAACCTGACGATATGCATTTCGCCCGTACCCGCCTGCTAAGCCTGGAAAATACCTTTGGCGGCCGGGTGCTGCCCGTCGCTTACCTGGCTGAAGCCTGGCGCTTTACGCGTGAGCGGCAGCTGGCGTTACACATTGACGGCGCACGCATCTTTAACGCCGCCGTCGCGCTGGAGCTGCCGCTATCCTCCCTCGCCTGCTATTGCGATACCCTGACCATCTGCCTGTCAAAAGGGCTGGGCGCGCCGGTAGGTTCGCTGCTGTGCGGCGACACAGACTATATACAGCGCGCGCGGCGCTGGCGCAAAATGACCGGCGGCGGTATGCGTCAGGCGGGCATTCTGGCGGCGGCGGGACGCTATGCGCTGGAAAATAACGTGATGCGGCTGCGGGAAGATCATGATAACGCCGACTGGCTGGCGCAACAGCTACAGGCGCTGGGTATCAGGGTCAGCCAGCATACCAATATGGTCTTTGCCCAGCTGCCGCCGGAACAGGCGGCGCCGCTGCAGGCGTGGATGCAGGCGCGCAATATCCTGATTTCGGCAGCGCCGGTTACGCGGCTGGTTACCCATCTGGATGTCGATCGCGCCGCGCTACAGCAGGTGGTTGCCCAGTGGAAGGCTTTCCTCGCGGCACAGTAACGTGTCGCTTCCAGCCGCCATATTTTTCCACCAGCGCCTGAGCGATCGCCAGCGTTTCCGCATCGGCCAGCCCGCGGTAGTCGGCGGGCCGAAAATGCATCTGAAAAGCGGCAATCAGGTTTTGCCGCTCTGTCGGCGTCAGCGCTGCATCTACCTGATAGCCATAGCACGCCAGCAGCGCCAGCAGCGCTTCCTGCTCTACCGGCTGATGCGGATCGCGCTCCTGTAACAGCGCCTTCACCCTTGAACCTTCCGGCCAGGCGCCGATGCCCTGCGCTGCCAGCTGCGCCCACGGAAAGCGCGGGCCGGGATCCTGTTTACGCTGCGGCGCGATATCGCTGTGGCCGACAATATTTTGCGGCTCAATGCCGTAGCGCTGCGTTAAATCACGCAGCAGCGGCAACAGCGCGTCGATCTGCTGCGGGGCAAAGGGATAAAACTGCCGTCCCTGCGGCGTATAGCGGTAGCCGGCATTGACCAGCTCAACGCCGACGGAGGTATCGTTAAGGCGCGTCGCGCCACGCCAGTAGCTGGCGCCGGCATGCCAGGCGAGCTGCTCTTCCGGCACCAGCTGCAAGATTAATGGCGTACCACGATGCCGCGACGGATGGGCAGGAATCAGGTAGTGCACGCTGACCGCGTTATCCGTCAGCGTCGCCAGCGACGAGGGCAAATCCTCCGCCGTATAGTGAATCACCACGCTTTTTATGCGCGGCCTGGCGCCCAACGCCGCGTGACGCGTATCGACGCTGTAGCCCTGGCGCTGCTGCAGACCGCCCGAACCACAGCCGGCCAGCAGCAGCGTCAGCAGCAGCCAGACGCCGCGTTTCACCGCGTTTTTACCGCCGTACCGCTCACGCTGACCATCAGCATGCTGCTGTCTTTGCCCACGGTTTCATAGTCGATATCGATGCCGACAATAGCATTAGCGCCCAGCGTTTTTGCCTGCGCCTCCATCTCTTCAAACGCCAGCTGACGCGCCTTGCGCAGCTCTTTTTCATAGGCGCCGGAGCGTCCGCCGACGATATCGCGTATACCGGCAAAAAAATCACGGAAAATATTGGCGCCGAGGATCGCCTCGCCGGTGACCACGCCGCAATACTCGGTGATCACCTCGCCTTCCAGCCCAGGGGTGGTAGTTAACTTCATCTCTTTCTCCTTTTCTGATTCAACGACAGTTTAGCCCGTGCCGGTAAAAAAGCGGGACTATACTCTATGCTAAAACAAAGCCTTGCCTGATGACATAAGGAAATCAGATGAAAAACAACGCGATTGCCCTGTTGCTGCCTGCGGCCATGCTGCTAAGCGCCTGTACTACCGTCGAACCAGCCTATAAAGATATCGGTACGCGCGCGGCGCCCTGCACTGAGGGCGGGCCGGATAGCGTGGCGCAGAAGTTTTACGATTTGCGTATCGCGCAGCCAACCCAGGGGTTGCCGGATAATCAGCTGCTGGCGCGCTACCGCCCTTATCTGAGCGAAAAGCTTTATCAAAGCCTGCTGGAAGCCAATACCCGCAGCGATAAACCTGCGGAATGGCGTCAGGGCGATCTCTTCTCCAGCCTGGCGCAGGGCCCGTCGACGGCAAAAGTAGCGAACGCCTCCACCATCCCCAATACCGACGCGCGTAATATTCCCCTGCGCGTCAGCCTGACGCGGGAAGGCGACCGGCGCGTTAGCTGGCAGGATGAGGTGCTGATGGTGCGCGAAGGCACCTGCTGGACGGTTGATGACGTGCGCTACGTGGCGAACTGGCAGCACCCCGGCGGCGGCACGCTGACCCAGCTGCTGGAAAAATAATCCGTCGTTTAGCGCGTCGCTCAGGGGGCGCGCTATGGTTATCGCAACCTGATTAAAATCGCCGCCTGTATGCACCGCGCCTTGCGGGCAACGCGCTATCTTGTGCTGAACTTCCCGCGTTTTGCTTTTCATTAATAAATTTTAACGCACAATGATTGCATAACTATGCTGTCAACGTTAAGATCTGCGGCATCAATGGCTATTCAGTTTATGCGCATGAGTATTCAACTTAACGGTATTAATTGCTTTTATGGCGCCCAGCAGGCGCTGTTTGATATACAGCTCACCTGCCCGGAAGGCGAAACGCTGGTGCTGCTGGGGCCCAGCGGCGCGGGTAAAAGTTCGCTCCTGCGCGTATTAAACCTGCTGGAGATGCCGCGTTCCGGAACGCTGGATATCGCCGGCCATCATTTTGATTTCAGCCAGAAGCCGGGCGACAGCGCGATCCGCGAACTGCGGCAAAATGTCGGCATGGTTTTTCAGCAGTACAACCTCTGGCCGCACCTGACGGTGAAGCAGAACCTGATCGAAGCGCCCTGCCGCGTGCTGGGTCTGGATAAAGATCGGGCCCACGCGCGCGCCGATAAACTGCTTGAGCGTCTGCGCCTGACGCCGCATGCCGATCGCTTTCCGCTACAGCTTTCCGGCGGTCAGCAGCAGCGCGTCGCCATCGCGCGGGCGTTAATGATGGAGCCCGCCGTGCTGCTGTTTGATGAGCCTACCGCGGCGCTCGATCCGGAAATCACCGCGCAGATCGTCAGCATTATTCACGAACTGGCGCAAACCCATATCACCCAGGTGATCGTTACCCATGAAGTCGAGGTCGCCCGAAAAACGGCCAGCCGCGTGGTTTACATGGAGAACGGCTATATTGTTGAACAGGGTGACGCCAGCCGTTTTACACAGCCGCAAACCGAAGCGTTTGCCAACTATCTTTCGCACTAAGTAAGGCCATAAAGATGAAAAAAATTGTTCTTGCTGCCCTGATCGCCGGCATCAGCCTGAGCGCCTCCGCCGCTGACGCCATCCGTTTCGCCACCGAAGCCTCTTACCCTCCGTTTGAGTTTGTTGACGCCAGCAACAATATTATCGGCTTCGATGTCGATCTGGCTAATGCGCTGTGTAAAGAGATGGAGGCCACCTGCACCTTCACCAACCAGGCGTTTGACAGCCTGATCCCCAGCCTGAAGTTTCGCCGTTTTGATGCGGTAATGGCGGGCATGGATATCACCCCGGAGCGTGAAAAGCAGGTGCTGTTTACCGCCCCTTACTATGACAACTCCGCGCTGTTTATTGCGCAAAAAGGCAAAGTGGCGGATATCGCCGCGCTGAAAGGCAAGCGCGTCGGCGTGCAGAACGGCACCACCCATCAGAAATACCTGACGGATAAACAGAGCGATATCAACACCGTACCTTATGACAGCTATCAGAACGCCATTCTCGATCTGAAAAATGGCCGTATCGACGCAGTCTTCGGCGACACCGCCGTGGTCAACGAGTGGCTGAAGCAAAACGCGAACCTCGCCGCCGTAGGCGACAAGGTGACCGACAAAGCCTACTTCGGCACCGGTCTGGGCATTGCCGTTCGTCAGGGCAACAGCGCGCTGCAGGAGAAATTTAACGCCGCGCTGGTTAAGATCAAAGCCGACGGCACCTATCAAACTATCTACAGCAAATGGTTCCAACAGTAATTAGATGAACGAATTTCTTCCTCTGGCAAGCGCCGCCGGCATGACCGTCGGCCTTGCCGTATGCGCCCTGGTGATTGGCCTGGCGCTGGCGATGCTGTTTGCCGGCTGGGAATCGGTGCGCTGGCGTCCAGTCGCCTGGCTCGGCACCGGGCTGGTCACGCTGCTGCGCGGCCTGCCGGAAATTCTGGTGGTGCTGTTTATTTACTTCGGCGCCTCCCAGCTGCTGCTGACGCTCTCCGACGGCTTTGTGATTAATTTCGGCCTGTTTACGCTGCCGGTGCAGATGCAGATCGATGATTTCAACGTCAGCCCTTTCCTGTGCGGCGTGATTGCGCTGGCGATCCTCTACTCCGCCTACGCTTCGCAGACGCTGCGCGGCGCGCTGAAGGCGGTGCCGGTCGGCCAGTGGGAATCGGGTCAGGCGCTGGGCATGAAAAAATCGGCGATTTTCTTCCGCCTGATTATGCCGCAGATGTGGCGCCACGCCCTGCCGGGGCTGGGCAACCAGTGGCTGGTGCTGTTGAAGGATACCGCGCTGGTATCGCTGATCAGCGTCAACGATCTGATGCTGCAAACCCGCAGCATCGCCACGCGCACCCAGGAGCCCTTTACCTGGTATCTGGTGGCGGCGGCGATCTATCTGGTCGTCACCCTGCTGAGCCAGGCGGTGCTGAAGCGTATTGAGCTGCGTACCACGCGCTTTGAACGGGGGAACCGCTGATGCTGGACTACTTGCCTGAGCTACTGAAAGGGCTGCATACCAGCCTGACGCTGACCCTGGCCTCGCTGGCGGCGGCGCTGCTGCTTTCGCTGCTGTTCACCGTGGTGCTGGCGCTGAAAACGCCGGTGGTCAATCTGCTGGTCAGGGGCTATATAACCCTGTTTACCGGCACGCCGCTGCTGGTGCAGATTTTCTTAATCTATTACGGACCGGGGCAGTTCCCTTCCATCCAGAATATTCCCTGGCTGTGGCAGCTCTTTTCTCAGCCCTGGCTGTGCGCCCTGCTTGCGCTGTCGCTGAACAGCGCCGCCTATACCACGCTGCTGTTCCACGGCGCGGTACGCGCTATTCCGGCGGGGCAGTGGCAATCCTGCGCGGCGCTGGGCATGACGCGCCAGCATACGCTGCGTATTCTGCTGCCCTACGCCTTTAAGCGCGCCCTCTCTTCCTACTCTAACGAAGTCGTGCTGGTGTTTAAGAGCACCTCGCTCGCCTATACCATTACGCTGATGGAAGTGATGGGCCACGGCCAGATGCTCTATGGCCGCACTTACGATGTCATGGTGTTTGCCGCCGCCGGGCTGATCTACCTGTGCGTTAACGGCCTGCTGACATTGCTGATGCGTTTAATTGAGCATCGCGCGCTGGCTTTTGAGCGCCGCAGCTAAAGCGCGCAGCCTGACATCACGTATAAAAAGGCGGGCGTACCCCGCCTTTTTTCATTACTTATACATTTTAATTGCATAACCATGCATTAAATGGCATCTTAGTTCTCGCCGCCGGGCAAAAAATGATAATGAGAAAAAGGAGAGCTTTCGATGAAAAAATGGTTACTGGCCGCCATGCTGGCGGGTGTGGCAATGCAGGCTGGCGCAGCGGAAAAAATTCGTTTTGCATCCTCAGCCACCTATCCGCCGTTTGAGTCCATGAGCAGCGAGAATCAAATTGTCGGCTTCGACATCGATTTAGCTAAAGCCCTGTGCCAGCATCTTAAGGCGGACTGCACCTTTACCAATAACGCCTTCGACAGCCTGATCCCGGCGCTGAAATTCCGTCGCTACGATGCGGTGATTTCCGGTATGGATATCACGCCGGAGCGCAGCAAGCAGGTAGCCTTCACCCGCCCCTACTACGCCAACTCGGCCATCGTGATTGCGGCAAAAGATAAATACCAGACGATGACGGCGCTGAAAGGCAAACGCATCGGTATGGAAAACGGCACCACGCACCAGCGCTATATGCAGGATAAACATCCGGAAGTGATCACCGTAGCTTACGACAGCTATCAGAACGCCATTCTCGATCTGAAAAACGGTCGTCTTGACGGCGTATTCGGCGATACGGCGGTGGTAAACGAATGGCTGAAAGAGAACCCGCAGCTGGGCACGGTCGGCGAAGCGGTCACCGATCCGCAATATTTCGGCGTTGGGCTGGGCATTGCGGTACGCCCCGATAATCAGGCGCTGCTGAGCAAGCTGAACGGCGCGCTGGATGCCATCACCGCTGACGGCACGCTGAAAAAAATCAACGACAGGTGGTTTGCCAAATAAGCGGCCTCCGCGCCGGTCAGCATTGCCCGCCCGGCGCGGCATATTATCGACGCTGCAGCAGCGTCAGCACTTCATAATGCGCGGTATGGGGAAACATATCGAACAGCTGAACGCGGCAAATGTGGTAACCCTCAAGACGGGCGATATCCTGCGCCATACTCTCTGCGTTACAGCTGGAATAGAGCAGCCATGCGGGCGCCATACTGCTCAGGTAAGCGCAAAGCTCTGCGCCGATACCGCGCCGCGGCGGATTGACCAGCACCAGATCCGGCACCGCCTCTTCGCCGCTGGCGAAGCGGGTTGAATCCAGCGCCGCAAACCGCACCTTATCCAGTCCAAGCTGCTGCGCGGAACGTTGCGCGCAGGCGATCGCCTCCGCACTAATCTCAATGCCGGTCAGCTGCATTTCCGGCGTGGCGCAATGCAGGCCAAAGCCGCCGACGCCGCAAAACAGATCCCACATCGCCTTCACCGGCAGCTCGCTGACCCACTGGCGCGCCGTAGCGTAAAGCTGTGCCGCCACGGCAGGGTTGGTCTGAAAGAAGCTGCGCGGGCGCACCCAGAGCGGAACATGATTCAGCCGTTCAGCCAGCGCCTGATTTTCCGTCAGCGCAATCTCCTGCTCCCCTTCCAGTATCGCCATCGGCACCGGCTGAATATTGGCGGAGATCACCGCCAGCTGCGGCAGCTGCTGCTGTAGCCACGGCAGCGCGGCACGCAGCTGCGCCAGCTTGCTGGTGGAACGCAGCACAAAGCGCAGCATCAGAGCGCCATCCAGCGTGCTTTCGCTCAGCAGCAGAAACTTCAGCTCGCCGCGCCGGCGCGCCACGTTGTAGGGCGTCAGACCGGCGCGGGCGATAAAGGGCTGCAGCGCCGCGAATACCGGCGCAAAGCTGGCGGGATAGAGCGGACAGCTGGTCAGATCTACCGGGCTGCCGTCTCGCCGCAGCAGCCCCAGCACCGGGCGTTCAACGCTGCCGCTGACCACCATTTTTGCCTTGTTGCGAAACGCCTGCTGCGCCGAGCTTACCGGCGCCTGCCATGCCGCAACCGGAAACGGGGCCAGCAGCGCCTGCAGATGCGCCTGTTTCTGTTCCAGCTGTTGTGAATAGGGGATTTTCAGCCACTGGCAGGAGCGACAGCGGTCTGCATCGTAAAGTGCGCAATGCATGATTTAGCCTGTGATGAGTGGGTGTACCTGTTGCGGGGCAGGATTGTACCACCAGTCCGCTCAGCTGCGCTGAAAAAATTGTCGGCTGCTGGCAGGCAGAAACAGCAGCGCCAGCACCAGCAGATCGGGCACCTTATGCATCATCAGGCTGTGCAGTATCTCGAAGCGGTTAGCGCCGCTGATGCTGAAAATTTCCGCATAGACGCCACCCACCGAAGCGGCGCACATATAAAGCACCACCACCGCCTGGGTCAGCGCATAGCCCCAGCGTCCGCGCCGGGAGCCGCGCATCAGCGTCAGCGCGCAGCGCAGTTCGATACAGAAAATAAGCTGGCTGATAATCAGAATCAGGGTGGAATCCCATGACTGCGCGCTGCGATGCACCAAATCGGCCACGCCGTCATAGCCCAGCTCATTGACTAACAGCAGCAGGCTGATGCAGCGGGTAGCGACGATCGCCTGTCCGGCGATGGTCACCGGCACAGGCGCCTGCTGACGACGAACGACCGCATTACCGGTTCTGAAAACTTCCGACATTATTCGCATCCCCTCCATCGCAGCAGCTTCTGCGCCCGGCATGGCGGCAGAACGCGCCTGACACCTTGCCGGACGCGGCCTGACAACGCCCAGGCTCTGCTGTCAATATTGGCAAAAGTTTCAGAATTTAGCCACGTCTCGCCTTCTGAATATCACGTACGCGCTTTTTTTCCTCGTTCGCCATCAGCCGCCAGGCAATAAAGCCCACCAGCCCCACCACAAACAGAATCAGCGAGGCCAGCGCGTTAATTTCCGGATTAACGCCGCGCCGCACGGTAGCGAAGATCGCCATCGGCAAGGTGGTAGCGCCTGGGCCGGTGACAAAGCTGGAGATAACCAAATCATCCAGCGACAGCGTAAACGCCAGCAGCCAGCCGGTAACCAGCGCCGGCGCGATCATCGGGACGGTAATCACAAAGAACACCTTCAGCGGCGTCGCGCCGAGATCCATCGCCGCCTCTTCAACAGAGCGATCCAGCTCGCGCAGGCGCGCGTTGATTACCACCGCAACATAGGCGGTACAGAAGGTAACGTGCGCCAGCCAGATAGTCAGCATACCGCGATCGGCGGGCCAGCCGATGGCGTGCCCCATCGCCACAAACAGCAGCAGCAGCGACAGTCCGGTGATCACATCCGGCATTACCAGCGGCGCGGTCAGCATAAAGGCGAAGCCGGTAGCGCCTTTAAAGCGTCCGAAACGCACGATCACCACCGCCGCCAGGGTGCCCAGCACCACCGCCATAGTGGCGCTGAGCGCGGCGATAGTCAGGCTGAGCGTTACCGCGCTTATCATCGCGCTGTCCTGAAACAGCACGCGATACCAGTGCAGCGAAAAGCTCTGCCAGACGGTAACCAGCTGCGAACTGTTAAAGGAGTAGGCTACCAGCAGCAGCATCGGCGCATAGAGGAAGCTAAAGCAGAGCAGCAGGATTACCAGCCGCCACGGCGAACGAACAGCGGGCAGATTGCTCATGCCTTTTCCTCCAGAGTCTTATTCTGATGCTTGTGGAACCAGATAATCGGCAGAATCAAAATCAACAGGATAATCACCGCCAGCGCCGAGGCCACCGGCCAGTCGCGATTGTTGAAAAACTCCTGCCAGAGAATGCGGCCAATCATAATGCTGTCCGGCCCGCCCAGCAGTTCGGGAATTACGTACTCCCCCACCGCCGGAATAAACACCAGCATCGAACCGGCGATAATGCCGTTTCTGGTCAGCGGCACAATCACGCTGAAGAAAGTTTTTAGCGGACGGGCGCCAAGATCGAGCGCCGCCTCCACCAGCGAATAATCGATACGCGTCAGCGCGGTATAGATCGGCAGCACCATAAACGGCAGATAGCAGTAAACGATGCCGATATAGACCGCCGTATTGGTATAGAGAATCGCCAGCGGATGATCGATAACGCCAAGCCAGAGCAGAAAGCGGTTGAGAATGCCGTTGCTGTTCAGCAGCCCCATCCAGGCGTAGACGCGCACCAGAAAGGAGGTCCAGGAGGGCAGAATTACCAGCAGCAGCAAAATATTGCGCGTCGACGCCGGGCTGTGCGCCACCGCCCAGGCCAGCGGATAACCGATCGCCAGACAGATCAGCGTCGAGACTGCCGCCACCTTCAGCGACTGCAAATAGGCGTCGATATAGAGCGGATCGTCAGTCAGCTGCAGATAGTTGCCGAGGTTAAATACCAGCGTCAGCTGATCATCCGCCCAGCTAATCAGCTCGCTGTAGGGCGGAATGGCGCGGGCGATCTCGGCGAAGCTGATTTTCAGCACAATAAGAAACGGCAGCAGGAAAAACAGCGCCAGCCAGAGATAAGGCAGCGCGATCGCCAGCTTGCGCCCGTGCGCCATTTTTAAGCGGGTCAGCGTACGGCTCAGGGTGCCGGCAGGCGCCGCGACAGCAGGTTGTTTCATATCCGCCCTCTTATACCGTCAGCACGACGCAGCTGTCGGCGTCCCAGCTGAGACGCACCTCATCGCCCCAGGTGGGCGCGCCCTGGCGGAAACGATGCGCGTTCTGCAGCTGCGCGCTGATCATCTGTCCGCTGTGCAGCCGCACATGATAAATCGACAGATCGCCCAGATAGGCGATATGCACCACCTCGCCGACGGCGAAGTTGCAGCCGTCGGCGGGCACCTGGTCGCACAGCATTACTTTTTCCGGGCGCAGCGCGATGGAAACCGGCACGTTATCCATCACCGAGACGTCAGAAGTCACTTTCAGCGGATGCACCAAGCCGGGGCTGTCGATGACCAGCCCATCGGCGCGACGCTCGCGCAGCAGGCCCTCAAAAACGTTAACCGAGCCGATAAACTCGGCGCTGTAGCGGCTGGTGGGATGTTCATAGATCTCCTCCGGCTCGCCAATCTGCACGAACTTGCCGCGGTTCATAATGGCGATGCGCCCGGCCATGGTCATCGCCTCTTCCTGATCGTGGGTAACCATGACGCAGGTTGCGCCGACGCGCTCCAGAATATCCACCACCTCCAGCTGCATGCGGTCGCGCAGCTTTTTATCCAGCGCGCCCATCGGCTCATCCAGCAATAGCAGCTTGGGGCGCTTCGCCAGGCTGCGCGCCAGCGCCACGCGCTGCCGCTGTCCGCCGGAGAGCTGATGCGGTTTGCGTTTCGCGTACTCCTGCATATGCACCAGCGCCAGCATCTCCGCGACACGGCTGCTGATTTCACCCTGCGGCAATTTATCCTGCTTCAGGCCAAAGGCGATATTCTGCTCCACCGTCATATGGGGAAACAGCGCGTAGGACTGGAACATCATATTAATTGGCCGCTGATAGGGCGGCACGTGCGAGAGATCCTGCCCGTCAAGCAGGATCTGCCCGTGGGTCGGCGGTTCAAAGCCGGCCAGCATACGCAGCAGGGTTGATTTACCGCAGCCGGACGCGCCGAGCAGCGCAAAAATTTCGCCTTTGTAGATGGTCAGGCTGACATCGTCCACGGCGTGCTGACCCTCAAAAGATTTGGTCAGGTTACGGATCTCCAGCAGCGGCGTCAGCGCCTTTGCCGTTTTATGGGGATGACGGGGAATCGCGTCGTTCACTAACTTTACTCTCCGGCACTAAGCGGATAACCACGGCTCCGGGCCGCACAAATGAGACAACAGAGGCCGATACCGCGCCTCTGCTGCCTTTCGCCTGCGATGGTATTCGCGCGTTGCGAACTACTTACCGCTTTTTACTTTGGTCCATGCGCGGGTGCGCACACGGTCAAGCTTCGGTTCCTGCACCTTCAACACAAACAGCTTCGCCATGGTTTCCGCGGACGGGAAGATGCCGGGGTTATTGCGGATATCCGCACTTACCAGCGGCAGCGACGCCTTGTTACCGTTAGCGTAGAACATGCTGTCGGAAACGTGCGCAATCACCTGCGGATCCATGATGTAGTTCAGCCACTGATAAGCCTCATCCACGTTTTTCGCATCTTTAGGGATCGCCATCATATCGAAGAAGGCCAGCGCCCCCTGCTGCGGAATGCTGTAGGCGATGTTGACGCCGTTCTTCGCCTCCGCCGCGCGGTTTTTCGCCTGCAGCACGTCGCCGGCCCAGCCGATCGCCACGCAGATATTGCCGTTCGCCAGATCGTTGATGTACTGCGACGAATGGAAATAGCGAATGTTCGGACGCAGCTTCAGCAGCAGATCGGTCGCCGGACCGGTGTAATCTTTCGCATCGCTGCTGTTGGGATCCTTACCCAGGTAGTTCAGCACGGTGGCGAAAATCTCTTCCGGCGCATCTTTCCCCAGCGCCGCCTTCACCTTATCGACGTTGTAGCCGATGCCGGTGGTCGCCCACAGCCAGGGAATGGCATATTTATTATCCGGATCGTGCTGCGCCACTTTTTTCAGCAGTTCAGGATCGAGGTTTTTATAGTTCGGCAGCCTGCTTTTATCGAGCGGCTGGAAAACGCCGGACTGCAGCTGGCGCGCCAGGAAACTGGAGGATGGCACCACCACGTCATAGCCGGTGCTGCCGGCCATCAGCTTGCCTTCCAGCACTTCGTTGGAATCAAAAACGTCATACACCACTTTGATGCCGGTCTGTTTTTCAAACGCAGGCACCGTATCGGGCGCAATATAATCAGACCAGTTATAGACATGCAGGGTTTTCTGTTCCGCCATCGTGCCGGCGGAAGCCGCCATCAGCACGCCAGCTACCACACCAGACAACCATTTCTTACCGTGGTTGTTTAACATGTTTCCTTCCTCCAGAATCGGGCACTCTTGACGATGCAGAACAAAAGAGGCCGGCAGGCCTCCCCTTGCGCATCAACGGCGGCAGTGAATCGTTATTCATCCTGCGCCTCAGGCAGGCAATGCCGCAGCCGTGAGGATTAAACGCTGCCGTCATGCAGCCGCGCAAGCATAGCCGCAGCTTGCCATTCCAGCCATACCCCGGAGTAAAAAACGCCTTTTATCGACTATTTATGCATATTACATCTATGTGATCGGCCAAAGCCGGCCTGAAAGGCGAGAAATATCTGGCGCTAACCGGGAAATGGCAGCATAAAAACGTGAATTGCGCCGCCTGTGCGGCGTTAACCGCAGGAAGAGGCGCAGGCAAGGGAGGAAAGGCGCTGAACGTCGAGGAGAAGGATCAGTGCAGAACGGGCAGACGACTGCCGGCGGCGACGGGCTCTTCTTCTTCGCCCAACATCAGCAGATTATTGGCGAAGGCTTCCATAACGATCATCGAAATCTGCTCTTCGCTTTGCTGCATAAAATGAACGAACTGCCCGTAGGTAATGCCGGCCTCAGTCAGTAAGGACTGGCAAACAATCAGCTTAGGCAGATTGTCATCCTGAATATCGAGAAACGCTTTCACCGTCAGCGAAGCGGCGTTGATGTGCGACAGGTCGCCCGCCAGCGGGATCAGCGCCGTCGGCTTCACCTCCGCCAGCGCGGAAAACAGAATAATATTATCGACCAGATCGATCTTGGCATCGAAAATGCCGTCAAAATTCTGCATATGCGGCAGATGCAGCGCCTGACAGGCGTCGCATTCAAACCAGGTAATATTTTGCTGATCCAGCCAACGTCGCAATACGTCTAAGTCTGGAACGACGAGTGAATCCATATGCTACTGCCCTATACCGCTAAAATAAGGGCAATAGCTTACGGAAAAAGCGGGCTGAAAACCACGGCCCGCGGTCAAAAAGGCGTTTCATCCGCCGGTTTTCAGACTGAAACCGGGACGCGCATGCTGCTCTATCCATGCGATCATCATCGCGGCAATATTCAGGCCGGTAGTTTTTTCCACGCCTTCCAGCCCCGGCGAGGCGTTAACCTCCATTACCAGCGGACCGCGCCGCGCACGCAGGATATCCACGCCCGCCACGTCAAGGCCAAGCGTAGCCGCCGCCTTCACGGCGATTTCGCGCTCGCGCGGCGTAATCTCAACGCGCCGCGCGCTGCCGCCGCGATGCAAATTAGAGCGGAAATCGCCCTCTTTCGCCTTACGCTCAATGGCCGCCACCACTTCGTTACCGATCACCAGGCAGCGAATATCACACCCCTTCGCCTCTTTAATAAACTCCTGTACCAGAATGTGCGCGTTAAGGCCGCGAAAGGCATCGATAACGCTCTCCGCCGCCTGGCGGGTTTCCGCCAGCACCACGCCGATGCCCTGAGTCCCTTCGACCAGCTTAACCACCAGCGGCGCGCCGCCCACCATTTCAATCAGATCGCGGGTATCGTCAGGCGAATGGGCAAAGCCGGTAACCGGCATATCGATGCCCTGACGCGCCAGCAGCTGCAGCGAACGCAGCTTATCGCGCGCGCGGGTAATCGCTACCGACTCATTGAGCGGATAGCTGCCGCACATCTCAAACTGACGCAGCACCGCGGTGCCGTAAAAGGTGGTGGCGGAACCGATGCGCGGAATAACCGCGTCGAAATCGTCCAGCGCCCGCCCGCGGTAGTGCACCGCCGCCGAGGCGGGGTTGATATTCATATAACAGGAAAGCGGGTCGACAATTTCGACCTGATGGCCGCGCTGGAGCGCGGCCTCGCGCAGACGCTTACAGGAATAAAGCGCGGCGTCGCGCGACAGAATGGCAATTTTCAACCGAAAATCTCCGCCTGCAATTACCGGGTTGCCCAACCCTGCTTATGCAGGTAGTCAAGAATAAAGGGACGGCTTTCACGCACGATAGTGCGACGAATATGATTGCTGAAGTTATCGCTGCGCTGATTGCTGTCGCGCTGCTGATAATAGGCTTCCAGCTGACGATCGTACGCCGCCAGCTGCTGAGGATCCAGCGGCTGATAGCGGTTTTCATGCACCAGCATGCTGGCGGGCATACGCGGCTTCAGATCGGGCGCCTGCTGCGGCCAGCCGAGACACATGCCGAACAGCGGCAGTACGTGCTGCGGCAGCTGCAGCAGCTCGGTTACTTCGGCGATATGATTACGAATGCCGCCGATATAGACGCCGCCCAGCCCCAGCGACTCTGCGGCAATCATCGCGTTCTGCCCCATAATCGCCGTATCGACGCAGCCCAGCAGCAGCTGTTCCGCCATGCCCAGCTGCGCCTGCGGGCAGATTTGCAGATTGCGCTGGAAATCCGCGCAGAATACCCAGAATTCCGCCGCCTGCGCCACATACTGCTGGCCGCCGCTCAGCGTCACCAGCTGCTCGCGCAGCGCCTTATCGGTAATGCGAATAATAGAAGAGCACTGTAGAAAACTGGAGGTGGAGGCCGACTGGGCGGCGGCGATAATCGCCTCACGCTGCTCCTCGCTAATCGGTTGATCGGTAAAGGAACGTATCGAACGGTGCGTGCGTAACAGCTCAATGGTCGGCGTCATGAGAATCTCCATCAGGTTTTGCAGTATCGCCGCGGCGGCGGCCAAAAAGCTCAGGAGCGATAGCCTGCGCCGTACGCCAGATCAGCGTCACGGCGGCGGGCAGCATCAGGGCGATACCGGTAAAAAACAGCGCGGTGGCGATGCCCCGCCCGGACCAGCCGGCGGGCAACGGCAGCAGTCGCTGTACGATTAAAAAAGCCAGCAGCAGCAGCAAAATGCCAGCGGCCTCCAGCACCAGCACCCTTTCAGGCAGCTGCAAAGCATATTTCACTGGGTTTCTCCTCTCTGGCGTTTCGGCTGCGACTGCCGCGATTATATTAAAGCGTAACCGGACGGATGATGAATAGCCTGCACGCATCGGATCAACAGGCAGAGCCTTCTTTACAACGGCGCGCATCAGGGTTCATCATGCATCCAGCAATTTTAAAAGTGTGACATATTTCACACAAAAATGTGACATAAAGGAGATACCGATGCTTGCAGTTATTTTTGGTCGTCCAGGCTGCTCTTACTGTGTACGGGCGAAGGAGCTGGCGGAGAAGCTGAGCGCCGAACGCGACGACTTTAACTTCCGCTACGTCGATATCCAGGCGGAAGGCATCAGCAAAGCGGATCTGGAAAAAACCGTCGGCAAACCGGTGGAAACCGTGCCGCAGATTTTTGTCGACGACCGGCATATTGGCGGCTTTACCGATTTCAACGCCTGGAGCAAAGCCAACTGACCAGCTGGTATTCAGGCATAAAAAAACCGGCTCGCTGCGCCTCAGCGGGCCGGTTTTTTTTCATCGATCAGCGCGTCAGGCGGGAAGCCGCCAGCGCGCGCCACAGCATCACCAGCAGCGCGCCGGAGCCGCACCAGAACACCGCGCTGGTCAGCCAGGCCAGCTCCTGCAGCAGCGACTGAGAAATAAAGGCCCGACTAAATCCGATCATTAAACAGCAGGGCGTTGCCGCCAGCGCGGCTAACAAGGCATGCAACAGCGGCGTACGACGGTTAATTAGCGCGGCGATCAGGCCGGGCAACATAAACAGCAGCAGGCCGGTTTGCTCAGAAGAGTGCCCGGAAGCCTCCTCGCCGCCACTATAACGCGCCAGCAAAAAGGTTGCGCAATAAAGTGTCGTACACAGCATTACGCCCGGCCAGCGGACGCTATACAACAGCATAAAATTTCCTCGTTTATTTCTGCTAACCAGGACCTTCCAAAAAAATAATCGCTTACGATAAATCTGTTAAAGTTCTAACAGTAAAAAGTTAATAAAAGATCTGTTTTACTATGGCTTTCTGCTGGTGGTCTGTAGGATAAATGAATAAAATGAACGCCTTTGTTCTACGCTCCTGAATATCGCTTTCGAAACTGTAGCCTGCACGGTTCGCCATAGCGCTTACAGGAATTAACGTTAGCCTGGAAATTCAGGTCTTTCAACAAGTTACTGGTAAACAAGAAGTTAATACGTGAATATAAACGTCGCAGATTTGTTAAGCCGTAATGATATTTTGTTATTATTCGTCGTACTGGCTTTAGGGCTGTGCCTGGGTAAATTACGCCTCGGTTCGGTGCAACTTGGTAATTCCATTGGTGTTTTGGTGGTTTCGCTATTACTTGGTCAACAACACTTTGCAATTAATACCGATGCGCTTAGCCTGGGCTTTATGCTGTTTATTTTTTGCGTCGGCGTAGAGGCCGGGCCTAATTTTTTTTCCATCTTTTTTCGCGACGGCAAAAATTACCTGATGCTGGCGCTGGTGATGGTGAGCAGCGCTATGCTGCTGGCGCTGGGCCTGGGCAAAGCGTTCGGCTGGGATATCGGCCTGACGGCGGGTATGCTGGCAGGTTCGATGACCTCGACGCCGGTGCTGGTTGGCGCGGGCGATACGCTGCGCCAGTCGATGAGCGACAGCAGGCTGCTGGGGCAGATGCAGGATCATCTTAGCCTCGGCTACGCTCTGACCTATCTGGTCGGCCTGGTCAGCCTGATCTTCGGCGCCCGCTACCTGCCGCGCCTGCAGCATCAGGATCTTTCTACCTGCGCCCAGCAAATCGCGCGCGAGCGCGGTCTGGATACCGACAGCCAGCGCAAGGTCTACCTGCCGGTGATTCGCGCCTATCGCGTCGGCCCGGAGCTGGTCGCCTGGGCGGATGGTAAAAACCTGCGCGAGCTGGGCATCTATCGCCAGACCGGCTGCTATATCGAACGTATTCGCCGCAACGGCATCCTGGCCAGCCCCGACGGCGATGCGGTATTGCAGCTGAGCGATGAAATCTCGCTGGTGGGCTACCCTGAGGCTCACGCGCGGCTCGATCCCAGCTTCCGCAACGGCAAAGAGGTGTTCGATCGCGATCTGCTGGATATGCGCATCGTCACCGAAGAGATTGTGGTGAAAAACCATAATGCGGTAAACAAACGCCTCAGCCATCTGAAGCTGACCGATCACGGCTGCTTCCTTAACCGCGTAATCCGTAGCCAGATTGAAATGCCGATCGATGACAGCATTATGCTCAACAAGGGCGATGTGCTGCAGGTCAGCGGCGAGGCGCGGCGGGTAAAAAGCCTGGCGGATCGCATCGGCTTTATCTCTATTCATAGCCAGGTTACCGACCTGCTCGCCTTCTGCGCCTTCTTTATTATCGGCCTGATGATCGGCATGGTGAGCTTCCAGTTCAGCGCCTTCAGCTTCGGCATCGGCAACGCGGCGGGCCTGCTGTTCGCCGGTATTATGCTCGGCTTCCTGCGCGCCAACCACCCGACCTTCGGCTATATTCCGCAGGGCGCGCTGACGATGGTGAAAGAGTTTGGTCTGATGGTCTTTATGGTCGGCGTCGGCCTGAGCGCGGGCAGCGGAATGGGCCAGGGGCTGGGCGAAACCGGCCTGCTGATGCTGCTGAGCGGCCTGGCGGTGAGCCTGCTGCCGGTGGTGCTCTGCTACCTGTTCGGCGCCTATGTGCTGCGCATGAACCGCGCGCTGCTGTTCGGCGCCATCATGGGCGCGCGCACCTGCGCCCCGGCGATGGAGATCATCAGCGATACCGCACGCAGCAATATTCCGGCGCTGGGCTACGCCGGCACCTACGCCATCGCCAACGTTCTGCTGACCCTGGCGGGTACGCTGATTGTGATTATCTGGCCGGCGCTCGGCGCTTAAAAAATAATTTAACGTCCGGCCGAACTTCTTGCAGGGCGGGTAGTCTGAATAAGTGCCACTGCTTTTCTTTGAAATCCCAAATTGTGGAGCCCGTTAATCGATGATTAGCGGGTTTTTTTATGCCCGCCATTCATTATCCCCTCTTAATGTTTTCTTAAGCGCCAATCGCCACTATAGCCAGCCTGGCTTCTGCACGGGCACGGTCATGCAACTGACATCAAAGTTAAACCAACCCGAAACATCGTCCGCGATTAGGATTAAGGCGCTTTACCCTTTATCGCGACGCTTCTACGCTATCCACGCTGTTTTACTGACGTTTTTCGGCCTGCTGTTTTTATGGCTGGCGCGGGACGGCAGCCTGGATAACGCGCTGACCGGCTACTGGTTCGATCCGCTGACGCAAAGCTTTCCGTGGAAGGACAACCGCTGGCTGGATCTGATTAACCATCGCCTGCTGAAAGATTTGATTATCGCCGCTGGCGTAACGCTGCTGGTTGCCGGCGTGCTGCGCCGCCAGCCGCGCTGGATACTGGTGGCGTTGCTGACCGGCGTCGGGGCGCTGGCGGTAGGCATACTGAAGGCCGCCAGCGCGCACTCCTGTCCGTGGGATCTGGCAGCCTACGGCGGCAGGGCGTTCTCTTATCCGCTGCTGGGCGCCGCGCCGGCGGAAAGCGGCCCCGGACGCTGTTTTCCCGGCGGCCATGCCTCCAGCGGCTTCAGTTTAATGGCGCTGTTTTTTCTTTACTGGCCGACGCGCCCGAAAATGGCCTGGCTCTGCTGGGGCGGCGCGGTCGCGCTGGGTTTGATCATGGGCTACGGGCAGATGATGCGCGGCGCGCACTTTCTTTCCCATAATTTATGGGCTGGCTGGTGGGTTTGGCTGGTACAGCTGCTGACTTATTGGTGCGTTACGCGCCTGACTGAAAAGATGAGGATAAAACAATGACAGAAGAGTTGAACCGGATGCTGTTTCTCTGGATCAACGCCACGCCACACTCTGCGGCCTGGTTACTGCAGCTGGCGACCTTTATCGCCAAAGATTTAATCGCCATTGTTCCGCTGCTGATCGTAGCGCTCTGGCTGTGGGGGCCGCACAGCGCAACGCGCGTGCTGGTGCTGAAAACCGGCATCGCCCTGCTCTGTGCGCTGACGATATCCTGGTGCATGGGCCAGCTGTTCCCTCATCCGCGTCCTTTCGCTATCGGCTTCGGCCATCAGTTTCTTGCCCATGCGCCGGACGACTCCTGGCCCAGCGATCACGGCACCACCATTTTTACCTTCGCGCTGGCGTTTATCAGCTGGCATCGCATCTGGTCCGGCATTTTGCTGCTGGCGATCGGCGGCGCTATCGCCTGGTCGCGCGTCTATCTGGGCGTACACTGGCCGATGGATATGCTGGGCGGGCTGCTGGTTGGCATGCTGGGCTGTCTGTTTTCACAGCTGGCATGGCCCTGGTATGGCGAACCTTTAATGAAATATCTGCAGCAGGTTTATCGTCTGCTTTTTTCCGTTCCTATCAGAAAAGGCTGGGTACGTAATTAAATGCGTCTGGCTTACGGGTCCATTTCTGGGCCCGTTTTTATCTTTTTCCGTTCGCTTTAATTTATCGTCATCCCTTATTTATTGCGCAACTGCTCCGGCTAATGGGTATGTTTGCCCTTTTTCGTTGCGCAAAATCAATAAAATCACCATGATAAACGGCTAAGTAACTGATAAATAAATCTCGCAAACAAAGATCTGTATAAAAAACAAACACTCCGGACGTTATATCACGCTGCAACATTAGCTAAAATACAGCTTTTTTATCCACATTCCCCAACAAAGCCAGATAATTAAATTAAAAACTATTAAACATCCAGATTATCAGACCTGAATTATTCTCAGGATTGTGATCTTTATCACCTGTTACCGATATGTCAGCACTTTTAACTTATTTCGATAATGGTAGAGTGTGCCGCGAAAGTGGACTCCCATTTTTTATTTACCCGAAGCGAAATATTGCGCGTACGACGCCCAATGCCGAGGGTTTTGTATTTATACGTTATTTATGGAGATGGTAATGGCCTCACAGCAAACCGCAATCCAGACCGGACAGACGACAGCAAATGCCAGAACTTGGCGTAAAACCGATACGATGTGGATGCTGGGACTTTATGGCACAGCAATT
This sequence comes from Mixta tenebrionis, assembly GCF_006517625.1. GTDB lineage: Bacteria > Pseudomonadota > Gammaproteobacteria > Enterobacterales > Enterobacteriaceae > Mixta > Mixta tenebrionis. The sequence goes on from NZ_VHQI01000001.1 coordinate 565,477, forward strand.
GGCGCAGGGGTGCTCTTCCTGCCGATTAACGCCGGGATCGGCGGCCTGGTGCCGCTTATTATTATGGCGCTGCTGGCTTTTCCGATGACCTACTTTTCGCACCGCGGCCTGTGCCGGTTCGTGCTGTCAGGCAGCAATCCTGGCGAAGATATTACCGAGGTGGTGGAAGAACATTTCGGCGTGGGCGCGGGTAAAATCATTACGCTGCTCTACTTTTTTGCCATCTACCCGATTCTGCTGGTTTACAGCGTGGCGATTACCAATACGGTAGAGAGTTTCCTTACCCATCAGCTGCATATCCAGGCGCCGCCGCGCGTGCTGCTGTCGCTGCTGCTGATTGTCGGCCTGATGATGATTATCCGCTTCGGTAAAGAAGCGATTGTCAAAACCATGAGCCTGCTGGTATTCCCTTTTGTCGCCGTGCTGATGCTGCTGGCGCTGTGGCTGATCCCTAACTGGAGCACGGCGATTTTTCAGCAGGCTTCGCTGAGCGGCAACGGCGACGGCCTGGTGATGACCATGTGGCTGGCGCTGCCGGTCATGGTGTTCTCCTTTAACCACTCGCCGATTATTTCCGCTTTCGCCGTTGCGAAACGTGAAGAATATGGCGCAGAGGCCGAGGCGAAATGTTCACGTGTCCTGGCGTTCAGCCATGTGATGATGGTGCTGACGGTGATGTTCTTCGTCTTCAGCTGCGTGCTCTCGCTTTCTCCCGCCAACCTGGCAGAGGCGAAAGCGCAAAACATCTCGATCCTCTCTTATCTGGCGAACCACTTTAATACGCCGATGATGGCGTGGCTGGCGCCGATTGTGGCGATGGTTGCGATCACCAAATCTTTCCTCGGCCACTATCTGGGCGCACGCGAAGGCTTCAACGGGCTGATTATTAAATCACTGCGCGGACGCGGCAAAACCATCAATGAAAACAAGCTGAACCGCCTGACCGCGCTGTTTATGCTGCTGACGACCTGGCTGGTCGCCACCTGGAATCCCAGCATTCTCGGTATGATCGAGACGCTTGGCGGCCCGGTGATTGCGGTGCTGCTGTTCCTGATGCCGATGTACGCCATCAATAAAGTGCCGGCGATGCGTCGCTACAGCGGCGCGCTGAGCAACATCTTCGTGGTGCTGATCGGACTGATTTCCATCTCCGCTATCGTCTGGTCGCTGCTGGGATAATCCTGACGTAAAAAAAACCACCTGCAAGCAGGTGGTTAGCCCCACACAAAGTTCGCCCTTGCCAGCGAGAGGGCGACAGATAAAAAAGGTCGGCGATGCCGACCTTTTTTATTGGCGGCTGCGGCGCCTTTCCGCGCCGCGCCACGTTATGAGAACCACTGTCCAAACCAGCCGTTCAGCTTCATCATCACATAATCGACGATGCGGCTAAAGAAGCTTCCCTCTGCCACCGGCTCCAGCACCACCAGCGGCTGTTGCGCAATGGTTTTCCCCTCCAGCTGGAAATCGATAGTGCCCACCGGCTGATACTTTTTCAGCGGCGCCTGTAAGGAAGGCGTACTGAGCGTAAAGGTGGCCTTAAGGTTCTTCATCTGCCCTTTCGGAATGGTCAGCGCCACATCCTTCGCCACGCCAAGGTTGACCTCATTACGATCGCCAAACCAGACGCGCTGCTGATTAAACGGCGCATCGGCCTTAATCGGCGTCACCGTTTCAAAAAAGCGGAAGCCCCACGTCAGCAGCTTTTCGCTTTCACGGAAACGGATACTGTCGGTAGCCGCGCCCATCACTACCGAAATCAAACGCATATCGCCCTCGGTAGCGGAGGCGACCAGGTTGTTGCCGGCGCCGGCCGTATGGCCGGTCTTGATGCCGTCAACCTTAAGATTGCTGCTCCACAACAGGCGATTACGGTTGCGCTGGGTAATATTATTAAAGGTAAAAGATTTCTCTTTATTCAGCGCATACTCTTCCGGCACGTCGCGGATCAGCGCCTGACCAATCAGCGCCATATCGCGCGCGGTGCTGTACTGCCCCTCCGCATCAAGGCCGTGTACGGTTTTAAAATGGGTGTTTTTCAGCCCCAGCGCGCGCACATAATTATTCATCAACCCGACAAAGGCATCCTGACTGCCCGCCACATAATCGGCCAGCGCAATGCTGGCGTCGTTACCTGACTGAATCACTATGCCTTTATTCAGCTCCGACACCGGAATGCGATCGCCAGGCTTCAGGAACATTAGCGAAGAGCCTTTCAGTATCGGGTTGCCGGTAGCCCAGGCATCCGTACCAACGGTAACCATATCGTCCCTGGTAATCTTGCCGCTTTTCAGCGCCTGGCCGATAACATAGCTGGACATCATTTTGGTCAGGCTGGCGGGATCGAGCCGATCGTCGGCGTTGGCCTCGGCCAGTACGTGTCCGCTGGCATAGTCCATGAGAATCCACGACTTAGCTTCGATCTGCGGCGCATCGGGCGCCTGTTCGGCGTTAACTACAACGGGAAGCAGCAGCAGCGTGCCGCTTATCGCCAGGGTGCAAAAGCTGGCATGAAGGCGCATTTTTTTCATGTTGAGATCGGATAACCTGTGGAAAAATCATATGTTTCATAAGGATATGAAACGCAGCATCCTACGCTAACCCGTCAGCGCAGCGATTAAAACCGTTACATCGTAAAGTTTTTTAGATTTTATTAGATAAACCTTAGCGCGCGTATTAATGCAGCACTTATTACCTGCGACTGATTCTGATTTTGCAGAAAAGCGCCAGGACGATCACAAAACTCCGCTAACCTGAAAAAAACTGGCCGGAGGAGAACCACCGTGGATTTAGCGCTGTTCGATCTAGACAGAACGTTAATTTGCGCCGACAGCAACAGCCTGTGGATACGCTGGCTGGTTTCGCAGGGCTATGCGCCCGAAACGCTGATCGCTGAAGAAGAAGTGCTGATGGCGCAGTATTGCCAGGGCGCGCTGCCGCTGGAGATCTATATGCAGCGTACGCTGGCGCCGCTGACGGGTATGGCGACCCTGACGGTCAGCGGCTGGACGCGACGATTCATTCAGCGCGATATCGTCCCGCGCGTCTATCCCGCGGCGCGTGAGCGGCTCGCGTGGCATCACCGACGCGGCGATACCATTATGCTGATCTCCACCTGCGGCGAACATCTGATGGCGCCGATTGCGCAACGGCTCGGCGCCCACGGCGCGCTGGGCGTCGGCGTGGAGATTATCGCCGATCGCTACAGCGGCGCGCCGGGCGCGGCAGCGGCGTGGCGCGACGGCAAAGCGACGCGCGTGGCCGACTGGCGGGCGCGTCAGCAGCAGCAGCGCTTTCAACACACCTGGGCCTACGGCGACTCCGTCAGCGATCTGCCGCTGTTGCAGCTGGCGGATCACGCCTGCGCCATCAATCCCGACGCGCCGCTGTTACAGGAAGCGCAGCAGCGCGGCTGGGAAATAGCCCGCTGGGTGAAATAAGCGACGCCAGGCGCGCGTAACCTCAGGGCGCCAGACCTACCTTTAACAGCTTGCCGTTGCGCTCGTCGGTCAGCACATAGAGGTAGCCATCCGGCCCCTGCCGCACATCGCGGATGCGTTCGCCGCGATCCTGCAACAGGCGCTCCTCCTGCGTTACCCGTTCACCGTCCAGGCTGAGACGAATCAGGCTTTTCTCTTTCAGCGCGCCGATAAACAGCGAATTTTTCCACGACGGAAAGCGTGCGCTGTGATAGAACGCCATGCCGCTGACGGCGGGCGATTTTTTCCACCAGTAAACCGGCTGCTCGGTGCCCGCCGCCTCGCCGCCCTGCGCCTGCGGCACTTTCTCACCACTGTAATCAACGCCCCAGGTGGCAACTGGCCAGCCGTAATTTTTGCCTTTTTGCGGGATATTCACCTCATCGCCGCCGCGCGGGCCATGCTCGCTTTCCCATATCTGCTGCGTCCAGGGATTAAGCGCCAGCCCCTGCGGGTTGCGTAAGCCCAAAGCCCAGATTTCCGGACGCGCATTTTTACGCCCGACGAAAGGGTTATCCTGCGGTACCGAACCGTCGGCATTCAGGCGCACCAGCTTACCCTGTAGCTTATCCAGCTGTTGCGCCGTCTGAGCCTGGAAGTTATCGCCAAAGGCGATCCACAGATATCCCTGACCATCGAAAGCGATACGGGTGCCCAGGTTGGCGCCGCCGGAGAGCTTCGGCTCCTGACGCAGCACGACATTAAAATCGCTCAGCTGGCGGCTGTCCGCGCTAAGCTGACCATAGCCAACCACCGCGCCGGCGTTTCCCTGACGATCTGCCTCGGTATAGCTCAGCCAGAGACGGCGGCTTTGCGCGAAATCGGGCGCCAGCGCCACATCCAGCAGGCCGCCCTGACGCTGGCTCCATACTTCAGGCACGCCGCCAATCGGCGCCGACAGCCCTTTATCCGGCTGCCACAGCCGCAGCGTTCCTGAACGTTCAGTAATCAGCAGGCTTTTATTATCCGGCAGAAAGGCCAGCGCCCAGGGATGATCGAGCTTATCCTGTAGCTGCTGCACCGTTACCTGCGCGGCCAGCAGCGGCGTGGTCACCAGCAGGGCCGCGCCTGCTGCCAGAGAAATTAACGGACGTATCATTGTGCGCTCCTCAGGGAAACTTAGCGTAAAGGTAGCAGTAAAAGCGGCGGCGTTTTGCCCGTTACGCCAGCCGGGGACAAGAGCTTGGCGCTGACAGCCGGCAAATACTTATCCTTCCTCTCCCGCCAGACTGGTGCTGACACGCAGCCTATAGAGATCGATAGCCTTATCGCGGATAACATTCATCCTGGCTTCCGCCGCCACCAGCGGCCATATGCTTCCTTGCTGTTGCTGATAATAGGCGGCGATCGCCTCGTTATAGCTCTCCTTATACTGAATCCAGCTACGCTGCGCGGCCCTGATTTTTTGCCGGGCGCTCTCAGTTTGATCTTTAAGCAGCAGCCGGTACTGATTATTCAGTTCGTCGTCCCACTGGCGGGTAGCCTTTACATAGCACTGGCTATTTTCAACGGTCGTATTGGCCTGCATTTTACAGTTCTCTAGCTGCTTATCGATCGCCTCTCCCGGCTGCTGCGCCATACCGACAGCAGGGAACATGATGGATATCAGCCATAGCGGTGTTATTTTCATCGCTTCACCTTATTTAACCCCGTTGAGATCGGCCCGGCTGACCGATGTCTGTATTCACGCTTGCTGTTCAAAAGGAAAACGGATGCCCCAGCGCTGGCGGATATCAGTCATCAGCGCGACCACATCTTCCGTCAGATAGTGCAGTGGATTGCTGCCCTGCGCGATATATTGTTCAACGTTGAGAATTTCATACTGCAAGGCACGCTCGCTTTCACCTGCCTCAATGATTTCGCTACTGCCATCCGCCCAGTTAAGCATAGCCCGCTGCGCGCGCGGGAAATCATCCACGGTGACGGAACCTTTTTCACAGGCGATAAGGCCACACTTCGGCATTTTGGCGCGGAACGCCAGTGAAATGGTGGCGATCTCATTGCTGTTATTTTGCAGCAGTATGCCCGACTGTTCATCCACGCCGGTGCTGAACTGGCTTACGGTAGTCAACAGTCGATCGGGCTGGCTGGAGAGGAAAAAGCGCGCGAACGATAGCGCATAGGTGCCGATATCAAGCAGCGCGCCGCCCGCCAGCTCAGGGTTAAAAAAACGGTTCTCTGGATCGGGCTCTTTAATCGAGCCAAAGGAGACCTGGATCATTTTCACTTTTCCCAGCTCACCTGCGGTAATCAGCGCTTTCAGCTGATGATACAGCGGCATATGAAACAGCGTCATCGCTTCAGCAACGATCAGCTTTTTCTGCTGCGCCAGCCGGTTGATTTCATTCAGCTCGCTGCTGCTGACCACTATCGCTTTTTCCACCAACAGGTGTTTACCCTGCTCCAGCGCCAGCTTCATCCAGCCGAAATGGCTGGCGTGCGGCGTGGAGATATAGACCGCATCGATCTGCGGATCGCTCAGCAGCCGCGCAATATCGTCATCCACACGCTCAATAGCGTAGCGCTGTGCAAAGGCCAGCCCTTTCTCGCGGTTTCTGGCGCCAACCGCATAGACTTTTCTCTCCATTGCCGCCATTGCGGCGGCAAACTGCCGGGCAATGGCGCCCGGCCCAATAATGGCCCAATTTAACGGCTTCATTTTTCATCCTTTTTGCTTATCCAAAGGATAAGTGTAGACAGGCAAAAAGCACGGCGTGGAGGTTAAGGAAGGGCCAAGGCGAAAAGAATGGTGCAGATATATAGTTTGATTTGCTGGCGGAAAATGAGTCGCAACATCATCGTCCTGCTTTGGCTGCTCCGACAATTATTTTTAAAGTGCTCTTTTTTATTTAACCGTTATGATAGTATCGTCCATTATGAGATTCACTTCACTCTTTCTGTTGTTTTCAATTCTCATCAACAGCTCTTTTTCAATACACTTATTTATATCTTTATTAAAGCACATCATATCGCGCGTTTCGGAATTGAAAATTCTGACATCACCTTCAGGTGGTGCTTTAAAACCTTCGCCATAGTTCCAGATACTGATATACCAGTCACCATTTCTCGCTGGAACAGGAATATTAAATTCATGCTTTAATTTTTGTTTATTTTCTTTCCACCACGCTATTTTCCCTTTTTCAGTCACAGGAAAATGTTTAACAGCAATATTTGAAAAATTTAACTCTTGATCGGTTACTATTATCTCGGCGCGACTGTTAGAAATAATATAAATCACAGCAATAACTAATAATATAGCCATTAAGATTACTATTTTATTTTTAAGCATATTTTTTTCCTTTGATTGTGACATAGGTTTCCATATCTGTAAAAAAGGTTTAAAACCGTAGTTTTTAGAGCGTTGTAGTACAAACCATGTTTTAAAAAAATAAAGCTGACTAAATTTCCAGTTTCTTATATCGTCCTTGTCCAATCCGAAATGACCCTGAATTTTATATCTTATTAAAGCTCTATATTCATTCTGACCAATATCAAGCTCTTTTATGCAGATCGCTGTGCTGTAAGTATCATGTACAGCTAAACCCAGCCCATAAAGTTATCCTGAATTCTTGTAAATTTCGGAAGCATACCGCCTTTGATATTTATTGATATTTGAGGTATTGCTTCCGAAGGCAGACTCTTTTTTTTCCCAATCGATATTTCTGTCCAATATTTCCTTAATTCTTTTTATTGAACTATTTGGTGATTTATCAGAAATAATATTATGATTAAGTGCTGCATTCAAAAGTGCATTACTGAAACGGTGTCCGTTTGCCACCTGCATATGAGTAAACATATCCGTTATAATTCTGTTATAAGGCCCCCAAAAAGAAAAAGGCAATGTCAGTTTTCTCAAATCATCAAACATCAGTTGCACACATTGCTGTTTACTAAGCTTTTTCCCTGGTTTTGGTGAGTAAAAACGATTCTGAGGGTGGCTAAAAGGAGAGATAAGTTCCATCGTACAGGGATTAACTACTGTAGACACATCTCGGAGATTGAGATGATTTCGCAGATATGTCTCTGTTAGATCACCATATCTCATATCATCTGAACTGCTATCGTTAAATCGTCTCTCTGTTGAATAGATGAGAATGGGTTCCATATTCCGACCTCGCCGTTAGCTATTAGAATTAATTTTACCTTATTACCGCTCAAAAATGCACGTTTCATACAGGAGGTTGGCTAATCCTTCCATCGGGAACCAATTACTACAGGTGTAAAACCAATGAACTCAAGGTAAAAATACAGACTCTGATTAATATAACTTCCTTTGAGAGTAGAGACTTTTTAGTTATAAAATATAGCCTTTGTCTCTTTACCGCTTAGCATAAAAAAATTAAACCCTGTGCTCCTGCCAACTTTTTATAATCCCTCCTGCTACAAAACCGTTAGCAAATCGCTCCCAGCCAGCATCAGAAAGACATCGCCGCAATCAAGTAAAATATAATTTCAATGACCTAAATCAAATTCATTGTTCGATTAATAATATATTTCCATGACACATTTATCTGATTATCCGGCGCTGTTGTTTTTTATTATCATTTATACATCTGCCTTACGTAACCCTATAAATTTTGCCGCTCCCTCTGTAAAATCTCGCCCCATTCTTAAAAGAACTGGATACAGAGCGATGTCGCATAATAACCCCGATAGCGAACAAACTAAGCCGGATAACTATCCCCCAAGAGTAGGATTCGTTTCCCTGGGCTGCCCAAAGAACCTGGTGGATTCCGAGCGTATTCTGACCGAATTGCGTACCGAAGGTTATGAAGTGGCGCCGCGTTACGATGATGCCGACGTGGTTATCGTTAATACCTGCGGCTTTATTGATAGCGCGGTGCAGGAGTCGCTGGAGGCGATTGGTGAAGCGCTAAGCAGCAACGGTAAGGTCATCGTTACCGGCTGCCTCGGCGCAAAAGAAGATCGGATCCGGGAAATTCATCCCAAAGTGCTGGAGGTTACCGGGCCACACAGCTATGAGCAGGTACTGGAGTGCGTACACCGCTACGCACCTAAGCCGCAGCACAATCCTTACCTCAGCCTGGTGCCGCAGCAGGGGGTAAAACTGACGCCGCGCCACTACGCCTATCTGAAGATATCGGAAGGCTGCAACCACCGCTGCACCTTCTGTATTATTCCGTCGCTGCGTGGCGACCTTGACAGCCGCCCGATTGGCGAGGTGCTGGACGAGGCGAAGCGTCTGGTTTCCGCCGGCGTCAAAGAGCTGCTGATCATTTCGCAGGATACCTCTGCCTATGGCGTCGATGTGCAGCATCGCACCGGCTTCTGGGACGGCGCGCCGGTAAAAACCAGCATGACCAGCCTGTGCGAACAGCTGGCGAAGCTCGGCGTATGGGTACGCCTGCACTACGTTTACCCCTATCCGCACGTAGACGATGTTATCCCGCTGATGGCGCAGGGGAAAGTGCTGCCCTATCTCGATATTCCGTTGCAGCACGCCAGCCCGCGTATCCTCAAGCTGATGAAGCGTCCCGGCGCGGTCGAACGCACGCTGGAGCGCATTAAACGCTGGCGGGAAATCTGTCCGGAAATCACCCTGCGATCCACCTTTATCGTCGGCTTTCCCGGCGAAACGGAAGAAGATTTCCAGCTGCTGCTCGATTTCCTGCAAGAGGCGCGGCTGGATCGCGTCGGCTGTTTCCAGTACAGCCCAATGGAGGGCGCAGATGCCAATCAGCTGCCGGATCAGGTGCCGGACGAGATCAAACAGCAGCGCTACGATCGCTTTATGCAGCTGCAACAGCAGATCTCCAGCGAGCGCCTGCGCGAAAAAATCGGACGTGAAATTCTGGTAATAATTGATGAGGTGGACGAAGAAGGCGCCATTGGTCGCAGCATGGCGGACGCGCCGGAAATTGATGGCGCAGTCTACCTCAATGGCGAAACCCGTCTCAGGCCCGGCGATATCGTACGGGTGAAGGTAGAACACGCCGACGAATATGATCTGTGGGGCAGTAAACTCTGACAGGCCAGCCTGAAGAGCCAAAAGCCCGCACCGGCGGGCTTTTGTTTAGCTTTTCAGTTTAGGATCGAGCGCGTCGCGCAGGCCGTCGCCCAGCAGATTAAATGCCAGCACCGTCAGGAAAATCGCCAGGCTGGGAAAGATCGCCACGTGCGGCGCCATTACCATATCCGCGCGCGCCTCATTAAGCATCGCGCCCCATTCCGGCGTCGGCGGCTGCGCGCCCAGGCCAAGAAAAGAGAGGCTGGCGGCGGTAATAATCGAGGTGCCGATACGCATGGTGAAATAGACCACAATCGAAGAGACCGTGCCGGGCAGAATATGGCGCAGGATAATGGTCCAGTCCGGGGCGCCGATGCTGCGCGCCGACTCAATAAAAGTTTGCTGCTTCAGCACCAGCGTATTGCCGCGCACCAGGCGGGCAAAGGCAGGCACGCTGAAAATCGCCACCGCCACGATGACGTTAGCGATCCCGCTGCCCATAATCGCCACTACCGCAATCGCCAGCAGAATACCGGGAAAGGCAAACAGCACATCGCAGATGCGCATAATAATGCGATCGCACCACCCTTCGTAGTAGCCCGCCAGCAGGCCGAGCGCAGTACCGATTACCATACCGATCGCCACGGAAAAAAAGCCCGCCAGCAGCGAAATGCGCGTGCCGGCCAGCACCCGGCTAAAAATATCGCGCCCCAGCGAATCGACGCCAAACCAGTGCACGGCGGACGGCCCTTCGGTCAGACGGTCATAATCGAAATAGTTTTCCGCATCGAACGGCGCCAGCCAGGGAGCGATAAACGCCAGCACAATCAGCAGCAGCACAAACAGCCCGGCCGCCAGCGCCACATGCTGCTGGCGAAAACGCCGCCAGAATTCATGCCACGGCGTGCGCACGCTGTCGTTACGTTGTAAAGGCATCGCCTTCAGCGCCGCTTCACGTCGCCAGTTCTTCATCACGGCTCCTTATTTGTAACGAATGGCGGGATTGATGGCGGCATAGAGCATATCCACTACCAGGTTAATCAGAATGAACTCCAGTGAAAACAGCAGCACCTCCGCCTGAATCACCGGATAGTCGCGCATCTCCACCGAGTCCACCAGCAGCCGCCCCAGCCCCGGCCAGTTAAATACCACTTCCACCACAATCGAGCCGCCAAGCAGGAAGCCGAACTGTAAGCCCATCATGGTAACCACCGGTATCATGGCGTTACGCAGACCGTGTTTAACAATCACCAGCGATTCGCGTACCCCTTTGGCGCGCGCGGTGCGCATATAATCTTCCTGCATCACTTCCACAAATGAAGCGCGGGTAAAGCGCGCCATAATCGCCGCTACCGCCGCGCCCAGCGTAATGGAAGGCAAAATATAGTGCCGCCAGCTGTCGGCGCCGACGGTCGGCAGCCAGCCCAGCTCAACGGAAAAGATCTGCATCAGCAGCATGCCCATCGCAAAAGCGGGAAAAGAGATGCCGGAAACCGCCAGCGTCATGCCGATACGATCGGGCCAGCGGTTGCGCCAGACGGCGGAAACAATGCCGATTGCCATACCGATAATCACCGACCAGACCATGCTGCTCAGCGTCAGCCACAGCGTAGGCAGAAAGCGTGAGGCGATCTCCTGCGCTACCGGCCGTTTTGATACCATTGAGGCGCCGAAATCGCCCTGCAGCGCGTTCAGCATAAAATGCCAGAACTGCTGCGGCAGCGGTTGATCCAGCCCCAGCTCCTGGCGCACCAGACTGACCACCGTGGCGTCCGCCTCCGGTCCGGCTACCAGCCGCGCCGGATCGCCCGGCAGCAGATGCACGAAGAGAAAGACCAGCACCGCCACGATCAGCAGCGTCGGCAGCAGTCCCAGCAGGCGTTTAACAAAATAGTTCAGCATGCGTATCCCTGCGCCGCGAGCGCCAGCCGGTCAGGGCTGGCGTCTGCGAACGTTACTTCAGATCGGCTTCATCAAAGTTAAAAGAGGTGTCCGGCATCATGTAAAAACCGGTCAGCGATTTGGTATTAGCGGATATCAGCTTCTCCACCACCAGCGGCGCCCAGGGACGATCGTTCCAGATGCGATCCTGCGCATCCTTATACAGCTGCGCCTTTTTCGCTGAATCGGTAGTTTTCAACGCATCGTTCAAATCGTTATCCACCTGCTCATTACTGTAAAAAGCGGTGTTAAAGATGGCTGGCGGCCAGGAAGCGGTGGCGAACAGCGGCGTCAGCGCCCAGTCCGCTTCGCCGGTTGAAGCGGACCAGCCGGTATAGAACATGCGTACCCCGCTCTCCTTCTGCCCCTTGCCCTCAACTTCCGCCGCGCGCTGCCCGGCATCCATCGCGGTAACTTTTACCTTAATGCCGATCTGCGCCAGCTGCTGCTGGGTAAACTGCAACACTTTTTGCGCGGTGCTGTGGTTGTGGGAGGACCAGAGCGTGGTGCTGAAGCCGTTGGCATAGCCCGCCTCTTTCAGCAGCTCGCGCGCCTTCGCCGGATTGTATTCAATCGCCGGATAGCGCTGTGCATAGGCAATTGATGGCGGCACGATGCCGGTAGCGGGCGTGGCGTAGCCGGCAAAGGCGACCTTGCTCAGCGCCTGGCGGTTAATGGCATAGTTAATCGCTTCACGCACTTTCGGGTTATCAAACGGCTTCTGCGTAACGTTAAAGCTGATGTAGCGCTGCATGATGGAAGGCGTGCTGACCAGATCCAGTTTGCCGTTTTTTTCCAGCAGCTTCGCCTGCTCATAGGGGATCGGGAAGGCAAAATTTGCCACGCCGGTTTGCAGCATCGCCGCACGCGTGTTGTTGTCCACTATCGGACGCCAGGTGATGGAATCGAGCTTCGGATAACCTTTTTTCCAGTAGCCGTCCCACTTTTTCACCTTAACAAAATCGGTCTGATTCCAGGTGACAAACTGGTACGGCCCGGTGCCGACCGGATGAAAACCGATCTCTTTACCATATTTTTTCAGCGCCGTCGGCGAAATCATTGCCGCCGCCGGATGCGCCAGAATATTGATAAAGGCGGAGAACGGCTGTTTCAGGGTGATTTTTACCGTGCTGGCGTCGATCGCTTCGGTGGTGGCGATATGCTTAAACAGGTTATAACGCTTCAGATGGTTATCTTCGTCGCTGGCGCGATCGAGGTTTACCTTCACCGCCTCGGCGTTGAATTCAGTGCCGTCCTGGAACCTGATGCCGGGACGCAGCTTAATCGTCCAGGTCAACCCGTCCGGGCTCGCCTGATAGCTTTCCGCCAGCACGTTGACCAGCTTCATATCCTTATCAAAGCCAAACAGCCCCTGGTAGAAAGATTTTGCTACCGCCTGCGACAGCGTATCGTTGGCGTCATAAGGATCGAGCGTGGTGAAGTTAGAGCCGACGGCGATCACCGCGTCCTTCGCTGCAAAGGCAGGCGCAGCGGCGCAGCTGCCAAGCAGCCCGGCCGTCAACAGCCATTTACCTGTGGTTCGAATCGTCATAGAGCCTGTTCTCCTTTGTCCCTTTCTGATTAGCTAAGCCGGGCCTGCTCAGGCGCCGCTGATAGAATGCCGGGCGACGTAATGATCGGCGCCCACTTTAATTAACGGCGCAACGGCGGGCTCATCGCCCGGCTGGCGCAGCGGGCTGGGCAGCTCATCCACCAGCAGCGCGCGCTCGCGCCGCCGGCGTCCCGGATCGGCTACCGGCACCGCCGACATCAGCTTGCGCGTATAGGGATGCTGCGGGTTTTCAAACACCGCCTGACGCGGGCCGATCTCTACAATTTGCCCCAGATACATTACCGCCACGCGATGGCTGATGCGCTCCACCACCGCCATATCGTGCGAAATAAACAAAAATGCGATGCCAAACTCGCGCTGCAGGTCGAGCAGCAGATTCACAATCTGCGCCTGGATCGAGACATCCAGCGCCGAAACCGCCTCATCGGCAATGACTACTTTCGGATTGAGCGCCAGCGCGCGGGCGATGCAGATACGCTGCCGCTGGCCGCCGGAAAACTCATGGGGATAGCGGCGCGCATGTTCCGGCAGCAGCCCGACTTTCTCCAGCAGCCAGGCGACGCGCTGCTCCGCCTCGGCACGCGACATGATGTTATGCACCAGCAGCGGCTCCATAATGGAAAAGCCGACGGTTAAGCGCGGATCGAGCGAGGCGTAAGGGTCCTGAAAAATAAACTGTATATCGCGCCGCAGATGCGTCAGCTGATGCGGCTTCAGCCTGTCGATACGCTGGCCGTTAAAGGTAATGCTGCCGCCCTGGCTCTCCACCAGCCGCAGCAGCGCGCGTCCGGTGGTCGATTTGCCGCAGCCCGATTCGCCTACCAGCGCCAGGGTTTCGCCCGCATGCAGATCGAAGCTCACCTTTTCTACCGCATGAATGCGCCACTTAACGCGGTTCAGTACGCCGCCGCGCATATCAAAACGGGCCACTAAATCGCGCACCTGCAATACCGGCGCAGCAATATGACGCACGCTATCCGGCAGCGCGTCAGGGCTTTCCGGCTCGCCCGGCAGCGGGAACTTGCGCGGCAGCGGCTGGCCGCGCATGGCGCCAAGCCGCGGCACCGCCGCCAGCAGCGCGCGGGTATAGGGCTGCTGCGGCGCGCTAAACAGCGTTTCGGTAGCGCCGCTCTCCACCACCTCGCCGCGGTACATCACCTGCACGCGGTCGGCCATCTCCGCCACCACGCCCATATCGTGGGTGATAAAAATCACCCCCATTTCCATCTCTTTTTGCAGCACGCGAATCAGCTGTAAGATCTGCGCCTGGATGGTGACATCCAGCGCGGTAGTCGGCTCGTCGGCGATCAATAGCGCCGGGCGGCAGGAGAGCGCCATAGCGATCATCACCCGCTGGCGCATACCGCCGGAAAGCTGATGGGGAAAGCGGGTCATCACATTTTGCGCTTCGGGAATGCGCACCAGATCGAGCATCCTGCGCGCCTCCGCCAGCGCCCGCCGGTGGCTTTTGCCCTGGTGCAGCCGCACCGATTCAGCAATCTGTTCGCCGACCGGAAATACCGGATTCAGCGAGGTCATCGGCTCCTGGAAAATCATCGCCATATCGGCGCCGCGAATGGCGCGCATCTGCGACTGCCGCAGCCTGGCAAGATCGACCACCGAATTATCCCGCCGCCGCAGCCACAGCTCGCCGCTTTCCAGCGTGCCGCCGCTCTGCTCAATCAGGCGCATCAGCGCCAGCGAGGTAACCGATTTGCCGGAGCCTGATTCGCCTACCAGCGCCAGCGTCTCGCCGCGCCGCACCTCCAGCGAAAGCTGGCGCACCGCCTGGGTAACCTGCCCCTGCTGGTTAAAGCTGACGCTGAGATTGCGCGCCGCCAGCACGCCGTCGTCAGGCAGCATAAAGGAAGAAGGCTGTTGCATGCGCGCTCCTTAGCTTACGCGGTAAATAGCCGCTACCGGGCTTTTGCCGAGGTAGCCATAGCCGCGATACATCCCTTGCGTATTGAACGGCAGCGCCATATTGCCGTCGGCATCGATAGCGATCAGCCCGCCGCTGCCCTCCAGCGAGGCAATTTTATCGTGAATGACATGAGCGCAGGCCTGACGCAGCGTGTAGCCGCTATATTCCATCAGCGCCGCAACATCATAGGCGGCCAGCGTGCGGATAAAGACTTCGCCGGTGCCGGTACAGGAAACCGCCACGCGGCGATTGCTGAAGCAGCCCGCGCCGGGCAGCGGCGAATCGCCCACGCGCCCCGGCTGCTTATTGGTCATGCCTCCGGTCGAGGTGGCGGCGGCCAGGTTGCCGGCGCGGTCGCAGGCAACCGCGCCCACCGTTCCCAGTTTGCGATCGGCATCCAGCGGCACCGCCTGCGCTGCGCCGTCGTGATCCAGCAGCGTCTGCTGGGTCGCCTGCGCGCGCTGTAGCTGCTGCCAGCGTTCATCGGTGGAGAAGAAATCCGACGCCACCAGCTCCAGCCCCTGCTCGCGCGCGAACTGCTCCGCGCCGGCGCCGCTCAGCAGCACGTGCGGGCTGTTCTCCAGCACCTTGCGCGCCGCCAGCACCGGATTGCGAATATGCGCCACGCCCGCCACCGCGCCCGCATCCTGGCTACGCCCATCCATAATGCAGGCGTCCAGCTCGTGGGTGCCGCTGCAGGTAAAAACGCTGCCCTTACCGGCGTTAAACAGCGGTGATTCTTCCAGCAGACGTACCGCTTCGGTTACCGCATCCAGCGCGCTGCCGCCCGCCGCGAGAATCGCCTGGCCGCTGGCGACAATTTCCGTCAGCGCCTGTAAATAGCGCCGCTCTTGCTCCGTGTTCAGCGCCGCGCGTGCTATGGCTCCCGCGCCGCCATGAATGGCAATGCCTGCTTTGCCCATATTTTTACCCTGTGTTCTGAATCGGTCAGAAACGACTGAATGGTGTGATGTTATGATTTTTCGGCAAATTTTGACTATAGGTAGCAGCGGAAAGGATGTAAAGCGTTAAGCCTGGCAAGGCTTAATAACAAAACATTATATCTCATAACTAAATAGCAGCTGCGTCACGCGTCGCACGCGCGTGAGATGATCGCCGCGCCGTTTCGCGCCATAATAAGCGCTATCTGTCTGTCGTTTCTGGCCGGAGGCCGAATGGAAAGTTTTACTGCGGGATTAATTTCCCTTGAAGATGCCCTGCAAAAAATGCTGGCGCAGATCTCGCCGCTTGATGAAAGCGAGCGGCTCTCAATTTATGCCGCCGCCGGACGCATTACCGCGGCGCCGGTGGTATCCCCGCTTAACGTGCCGCCGTTTGATAACTCGGCGATGGATGGCTATGCGGTGCGTCTGGCTGACCTTGCCAGCGGCGAGCCGCTGCCGGTCGCCGGGAAAGCCTTTGCCGGCAAGCCCTTCAGCGGCGAATGGCCGGCAGGCACGACCGTGCGCATTATGACCGGCGCGCCGGTTCCGCCAGGCGCCGAAGCGGTAGTGATGCAGGAAGAAACCGTCGCGCAAGGCGAACGCATCCGCTTTACTGCGCCGGTCAGCGCCGGACAGAATATTCGCCGCGCCGGTGAAGATATCCGCTGCGGCGACAGCGTGCTCGATGCGGGCGTGCGCCTCGGTCCGGCGGAGCTGCCGCTGATTGCCTCGCTGGGCGTGGGCGAAGTAGAAGTAGTGCGCCGCCTGCGCGTGGCGCTGTTTTCCACCGGCGACGAGCTACAGCCGGTTGGCGAGCCGCTGCAGGCGGGCCAGATTTACGATACCAACCGTTTCACCGTGCGGCTGATGCTCGATAAGCTCGGCTGCGAGGTTATCGATCTGGGTATTATCCGCGACGATCCTGAGGCGCTGCGCGCCGCCTTCGTACGCGCCGACAGCGAGGCCGATCTGGTTATCAGCAGCGGCGGCGTCTCGGTTGGCGAGGCGGACTACACCAAAGCGATGCTGGACGAGCTGGGCGAAATCACCTTCTGGAAGCTGGCGATCAAGCCGGGCAAACCCTTCGCCTTTGGCCGCCTGAGCCGCAGCTGGTTCTGCGGACTGCCGGGCAATCCGGTTTCCGCCGCCGTTACCTTCTGTCAGCTGGTGCACCCGCTGCTGGCGAAGCTGAGCGGTCAGCAAAGCCCGGCGCTGCCGCCGCGCCAGCGCGCGCGCGCCGGCGAGTTCCTGAAAAAATCGCCCGGCCGGCTCGACTTTCAGCGCGGCATCGTCAGCCGCGGCGCCGATGGCGAACTGCAGGTGGTCAGCACCGGCAACCAGGGCTCGCACGTCTTCAGCTCCTTTAGCCAGGCCAACTGCTTTATCGTGCTGGAGCGCGAGCGCGGCAGCGTCAACCCCGGCGAATGGGTAGAGATCGAACCCTTTAGCGCGCTGCTGGGAGGCTAAATGCTGCCGGAGCTGAGCGATGAAGAAACGCTGCGCTATAACCGCCAGATCGTGCTGCGCGGATTTGATTTTGACGGCCAGGAGCGGCTGAAGGCGTCGAGCGCGCTGGTGGTCGGGCTGGGCGGGCTGGGCTGCGCCGCCAGCCCGTGGCTGGTATCGGCCGGCATCGGCAAATTAACCCTGCTCGATTTTGACGTCGTTTCGCTCTCTAATCTGCAACGCCAGATACTGCACAGCGATGCGGAGATTGGCGCGCCGAAGGTGGAATCGGCGCGGCGGCGGCTGGCGCAGATCAATCCGCTGACGCAGCTGCAGGCGATCAACGCCCGGCTGGATGACGCGGCGCTGCAGGCGCTTATCGCCCGGCATCAGCTGGTGCTGGACTGTAGCGATAACGTGGCGACGCGCGAACAGCTCAACCGCCTCTGCTATCAGCAGCGCGTGCCGCTGGTCTCCGGCGCGGCGATTCGTATGGAAGGCCAGATCAGCGTTTTCAGCTGGCAGGATAACGCGCAGCCCTGCTACCGCTGTATCAGCCGGCTGTTTGGCGGCGAAGCCCTGAGCTGCGTAGAGGCCGGCGTGATGGCGCCGCTGGTCGGCGTAATCGGCTCGCTCCAGGCGATGGAGGCGATCCGCCTGCTGACCAACTTTGGCGCGCGGGTGGATGGCAAACTGCTGATGTACGATGCGATGACGCTACAGTTTCGCGAGATGAAGGTGGCGAAAGATCCCGCCTGCGAAGTGTGCGGTCAGGATAGCCGTTAAGCCTTGCCGGCGCGCTGCGGCGATCCGTCAGGCTAATGGCAGATCAAAACGACGCGGCCCGCGCAACAGGTACGCGGGCCGGAATAGCGGTTGCGGGCGGAACGTGCCGCCCGCGCTGCGAGGCAGCCTTTACTCCACGCCTTTGCTGCGCAGATAATCTTCGTAGCTGCCGCTGAAATCGATGGTTTTCTCCGGCGTAATTTCCAGCACGCGCGTCGCCAGCGAGCTAACGAACTCGCGGTCGTGCGAAACGAAAATCAACGTACCCGGATACATCTCCAGCGCCATATTCAGCGACTCGATCGATTCCATATCAAGGTGGTTGGTGGGTTCATCCATAATCAGGATGTTAGGGCGCTGCATCATCAGCTTGCCGAACAGCATCCGTCCTTTTTCCCCACCGGAAAGCACCTTCGCCGGTTTTTTGATCTCATCCTGGCTGAACAGCAGCCGGCCCAGGATGCTGCGTACCGCCTGCTCGTCGTCGCCTTCCTGCTTCCACTGGCTCATCCAGTCGAATACGCTGAGATCGTTAGCGAACTCTTCCGCATGATCCTGCGCATAGTAGCCGATGCGCGCGTTTTCCGACCATTTAACGCTGCCGCTCTCCGGCGTCAGATCGCCCACCAGCGTTTTCAACAGGGTAGTTTTACCCACGCCGTTGGTGCCCAGCACCGCCAGCTTTTCGCCCACTTCCAGCAGCAGGTTGAGATCGCGGAACAGCGGGCCGTTATCGAAGCCTTTGGTCACCGCCTCGACTTCCAGCGCGTTGCGGAACAGTTTCTTGTCCTGCTCGAAGCGGATAAACGGGTTCTGGCGGCTGGAGGCTTTGACCTCATCCAGTTTGATCTTATCGATCTGCTTCGCACGCGAGGTGGCCTGACGTGACTTCGATGCGTTGGCGCTGAAGCGGCTGACGAAGGATTGCAGTTCGGCAATCTGCGCCTTTTTCTTAGCGTTATCGGCCAGCAGGCGCTCGCGCGCCTGGGTAGCGGCAGTCATATATTCGTCATAATTGCCCGGATAGATGCGCAGCTCGCCGTAGTCAAGATCGGCCATATGGGTGCAAACCATATTCAGGAAGTGACGGTCGTGCGAGATGATGATCATGGTGCTGTCGCGCTCGTTCAACACCTGCTCCAGCCAGCGGATAGTATCGATATCCAGGTTGTTGGTCGGTTCATCGAGCAGCAGAATATCCGGGTTAGAGAACAGCGCCTGCGCCAGCAGCACGCGCAGCTTCCAGCCCGGCGCCACTTCGCTCATCAGGCCGTAGTGCTGTTCCAGCGGAATGCCGACGCCCAACAGCAGCTCGCCGGCGCGCGCTTCGGCGGTGTAGCCGTCCATCTCGCCATACTGCACTTCCAGATCGGCGACCTTATAGCCATCCTCTTCGCTCATTTCCGGCAGCGCATAGATGCGGTCGCGCTCCTGCTTTACCTGCCACAGCTCGTTGTGGCCCATGATAACGGTATCCAGCACGCTGAATTTTTCAAAGGCGAACTGATCCTGGCGCAGTTTACCGATGCGCTCGTTAGGATCGCAGGAAACGTTGCCCGCGGTCGGCGTCAAATCACCGCCCAGAATCTTCATAAAGGTGGATTTACCGCTGCCGTTGGTGCCGATCAAACCGTAACGGTTGCCGCCGCCAAACTTAACGGAAATATTTTCAAACAGCGGTTTGCTGCCAAACTGCATGGTAACGTTGCTGGAAACTAGCACAGGGATTGCCTTACTTATGCGGGGAAATAAACGAAATTTGGCGGGCATTGTGCCATAAAAAAGGGCCGGCGAACACCGCCGGCCCCGAGCAGCCGCATTAGCTGCCGTGATGTTCCGCTTTACGCTTCAGCGAGGGCGTCAGCGGCGGCGTTTCGCGGTCCGGCGAGAGCCAGTCGCGCAGATAATGTTCGATCTGCTCCAGGCTGCGGTGGCGCGTCTCCGGGATACAGTTGATAACAAAAAACGCGCCGCCGATGCCTATCGCGCCAAAAATAAAGAAAGTGCCCGACAGCCCCAGTTTCGCCAGCATCATCGGGAACATCAGCGAAATAAGGAAATTGGCGATCCACATGGCGAATACCGCGCCGCCCATAAACATGCCGCGCAGGCGCGTCGGGAAGATTTCCGACAGCAGCAGCCAGGTCACCGGCGACAGCGCGCCCTGCTGGAAGCAGAGGAACATCAGCATTCCCAGCAGCACCATATAGCTGCGCAGCATATCGGGCTGACCGTTAATGGTTTCCGGCATCAGCCAGCTGATGGCGCCAATAAAAAACAGGCAGCCGGTACAACCGAACTGCCCGATCATGGTCATGGCGCGGCGCCCTATCTTGCCCAGCATCCAGATGCCTACCAGCGTCATCAGCACCGAGATGGCGCCGTTGGCGATAGTGGCAAACAACGCAGCGCTGTTGCTCATGCCAACGTTAGTCAGCACCGTGGGCGCATAGTACATAATGGTATTAACGCCGGTCAGCTGTTGAATAACCGCCACGCCGATCCCGATCAGAAACAGCCGGAACAGCCAGGGCTTTTTCAGCTCGCTCAGGCGCGGCCTGCCCTGATTCTCCTGCTCCTGCAGCGTTTCTTCGATTTCGGTCAGCTCCCACTCCACATCCTCTTTGGCGCGGGTGCGTTCCAGCACGCGGCGCGCTTCCGCCAGGCGCCCTTTCATCGCGTACCAGCGCGGCGTATCCGGCACAAACATCATGCCGAACCACAGCAGCACGGCGGGCAGCGTGGCGATCGCCAGCATCCAGCGCCAGGTCTCCGCCCCGCCCCATACGGCGTTAAAAGAGGCGTTGGAAATGTAGGCCAGCAGCTGCCCGGAAACGATCATCAGCTCCTGCAGCGTCACCAGCTGGCCGCGCTTGTTCGCCGGCGCGATTTCAGCGATATAGACCGGCACCGTAGCCGCCGCGCCGCCGACCGCCACCCCCAGCACCAGGCGGAAGAAAACCATCCACTGCACGTCAGGCGCGATCGAAGTGCCCAGCGCGCCGGCGGCAAAGATAACCGCCAGCATAATGATGATTTTCTTGCGCCCGGCCGCATTCGCGAGTTGGCCTGCCGCCAGCGCGCCGAAGGCGGCGCCGAAAAGTAATGAACTGGTTACCAGTCCGGTAGTGAAGGGCGTGAGGTGCAGTTCGTCGCCCATAAATAGCAGCGCGCCGGAAATGACGCCGGTATCGTATCCAAACAGTAAGCCGCCCAGCGTGGCGATAACGGCGATCACCTTCACGAAGGGTTCGGTGCGGGTATTGCTATTGGGTCCGGAAGCTTTGCTCAGCGTAAGGTATTGTTCTTTTGGCATGATAACTCCAGCAACCTGATTGAAGTGAAAAACAGCCTGCGCCAGAGGGGAATACGGCGCAAACCTTTCACAGCACAACATAGATTATTTTTTTCATTTACAATAATAGTGGAATATCAATTTTGTGGCGCTGGTCATGATTCATCGCCAGAATACTGATATTCGTCACACTATTTGGCCTGCAAGGTTGTTAAAGCGTGAAAAAAACGTTTAAAACCGCGCTGAAAGCAGCGATCGTGCCTGGCCACAAAGGAAATGTTTATTTTAATTTATCAATAAAAGGAATGTGAGGTTTATCGATACAGCAGGCGTTTCACCCACCGAAACATGGGTGCGCGCCACGGGAAAGCGGCGCTCGGCGGAACGCCTGCCGCGGCAGCGCGGCGAGTCACAGCGGGGGATTAATCGCCGCCAGCGCCGCTACGACGCTGGCGGAAGAAGTCACAAAGATCGGCCGGCGGAGGCGGCCGGGCCAAAGACGGAATAGCGTGGCAGCGCTACCTGTTGATAATTCTCCCAGCCGCCGCCGAGCGCTTTATACAGCGCCACCAGATCGAGACAGCTCTGTATACGCGCCTGCTCCGCCTGCTGTTTCGCCTGCGCAAGCTGGCGCTGGGCGTCCAGTACATCGAGGAAGGTGGACAGCCCTTTGCGGTAGCTGTTGCTGGCCAGATCAAAACTGTTCTGCAGAGCGGAAACCGTTTCATCCATCTGCGTCACCCGTTCCTGATCGGTACGGTAGCTGACCAGCGCATTTTCCACGTCCTGCAGCGCGGTCAGCACCGTCTGACGATAGCTGAGCGCCGAGCTGGCCTGCTGCGCCCGTGTTAGCCTGACGCTGGAAACCAGCCTGCCGCCCTGAAAAATCGGTATCGACAGCGAAGGGCCGTAGCTGTAGAAATGGCTGCTCCAGTTATCCAGATAGCTGGCGTCGGTATTGCGCACGCCAAGCTGGCCGGTGAGCGAGAGGCTGGGAAACAGCTGCGCCACCGCTACGCCAATATTGGCGGTGGCGGCGTGCAGGTTCGCTTCCGCCTGACGGATATCGGGACGGCGCCGCGCCAGCGTGGAGGGAATCCCCACCGGCACCACGTCCGGCAGCGCCGGCAGCGGCCTGTCCTGCATCAGTTCGGCATCCAGCGCCCCCGGCGGTTTGCCGATCAGCACCGCCAGGCCGTTCATCGCCTGGCGCGCCTGCGCCTGATACTGCGGCAGCTGCGCGCGTAGCGAACTGAGCTGCGCGCGGGCGTTTTCCACATCCAGCTGCGGCGCCAGGCCGTTACGCTGCTGGCTTTGGGTGAGTTCCAGCGTCTGCTGCGCCACCTCAATCTGCGTTTGCAGCGTGCGCATTATCGACTGCGCGCCGCGCAGCTGGAGCCAGACGCGCGCCACCTCCGCCTCCAGCGATACCAGCGCGTCATTGCGGCTTTCGATCGACTCCTGCTGCTGCGCGGCGGCCGCCTCAACCTGACGCCGTACTTTTCCCCACAGATCCAGCTCCCACGAGGCGTCAAAGCTGCCCTGGTAGAGGCTAATCGGCTGCGTCAGGCTGTCGAGCGAACCGCGTAGTTCAGGCGCGTTGCGATCCAGCAGATCGTAGGCGCCGTTCGCTTTCAGCACGCCTTCCGCTCCCAGCTGCTGCCGCTGCGCCGAAGCGCTGCCGTTAACTGACGGGAACAGGCCGCCGCGCGCCTGCGCCAGCTGTTCACGCGCGCCGGCGATGCGCAGCACCGCCTGCTGCAGCGAGAGGTTGCCGGCAATGGCGCGATCGATCAGGCCGTTGAGCTGCGGATCGTTGAAATTTTTCCACCAGTCGGAACGGGGCGCGCCCGCCTGAGGACGCGAAGCCGCCTGCGAAGGCAGATCGCGCCAGGCGGCCGGAACCTGCGCCTCAGGCGGCTGGTAATCGGGGCCAACCGCGCAGCCTGCCAGCAGCAGCGACAGCGCCAGCCAGCCGGGACGCATACTATTAACGTTCATGTCAGTGTGCTCCTGCGCTACCTTCGCTTTTAACCGGCGAAAGCAGGAAACAGAGGGGAATCAGGATAAAGGCAATGATGCCCAGTCCAGTAAAGACATCTACATAGGCGAGGATGCGCGCCTGCACAATCATTTGCTGATAGAGCTGGCCGGTAGCCAGCGCCAGCGGATCGCCCGCCGCCGAAGTGAAATCGCGTATCGCCTGCGCCCAACGCTCCAGCGTCATATTGAACTGCTCGTTAAGCGGCGACATGTTATGCACCAGATGCGCGCTGCGTACCTGCTCGCGCTCGGTAATTCCGGCGGTGGAGAGTGAAATACCGATCGAGCCGGCCACGTTGCGAAACATGGTAAACAGCGCCGACGCGTCCGCATTCAGCCGTTGCGGAATCGTAGCGAAAGCGATGGTGGTCAGCGGCACAAACAGAAAGCCGAGGCCGATGGACTGCGCGCTACGCATCAGCACCAGCGTGGTAAAATCGACCTGCGGCGTCAGCGTGGCGGAATAGAACATCGACAGCATCAGACAAAGAAAGCCGAAGGCGATAATCCAGCGCGTCTGCACCAGCGGCATCAGCTTCAGCACCAGCGGAATGGTCAGCACGATTAAGATCGCTCCCGGCGACAGCACCAGCCCCGACCAGGTGGCGGTATAGCCTAAATCCTGCTGCGCCAGCTGCGGCAGCACGACCGAGCTGCCGTAAAGGATCAACGCCATCCCCGCCATCAGCAGGCCGGAAACCCAGAAGTTGCGATCGCGCATTACACCGATTTCCACTACCGGCCGGCGGGCGTACACCAGCCAGTAAACCGCTCCCACCAGGCCGATAAAGGTCATCACGGCGAAAAACTGGATAAAGTGCGAGGCGAACCAGTCTTCATCCTCACCGCGATCCAGCATCACCTGCAAACAGCCCAGCCCCAAAGTAATCAGGCAGATGCCGATATAATCGATATTCAGCCTGCCTTTCGCCCAGCGTTTTTCCCACGGCGGATCTTCCAGCAGCTGATAAATGGCCAACGTAGAGAGGACGCCAACCGGCACGTTAATAAAGAACACCCAGCGCCAGCTAAAGTTATCGGTAATCCAGCCGCCGAGCGTCGGCCCTACCACCGGCGCGACGATAATCGCAATCGCCGAGAGGCCGAAGGCTTTGCCGCGATCTTCCGGCTTAAAGTAGTCGAGCAGCACCGACTGCTGCACCGGCTGTAATCCGCCGCCGAAAAAGCCCTGCATAATACGGAACAGAATAATCTGCCACAGTTCAGTCGCGATGCCGCACAGGAAAGAGCTGACGGTAAACATCACAATGCAGATAAGAAAATATTGCTTACGACCAAACAGGCGGCTGAAAAAGGCGGAGATAGGCAGCACAATGCCGTTTGCCACCAGATAGGAGGTTAATACCCAGGTGGATTCGTCATAGCTGGAAGAGAGCGTCCCGGCGATATGCGGCAACGCAACGTTGACAATAGTGGTATCCAGGATCTCCATGAATACCGCCAGCGTCACCGTTACCGCCACCAGCCAGGGATTGCTGGTTGGCTGCCAGCTTTGGCTCTGGCTCATTCCACCGTCACCTTAGGCGCGACCGAAAGTCCCAGCGGCAGAGGCTTATCAGGATTCAGCCCTTTATCAATAACGATTTTGACCGGCACGCGCTGCACGATTTTGACAAAGTTGCCGGTGGCGTTTTCCGCCGGGAAGGCGGAGAAGCGCGAGCCGGATCCCATCTGGATGCTGTCTACGTGCCCTTCCAGCTCCATGTCCGGCCAGGCATCGACGCTGATTGTGACCCTGTCACCTGGGTTCATGCGCTCCAGCTGCGACTCTTTAAAGTTCGCCACGATCCAGATATCGGGCGACACCAGCGAAAAGAGCGAGCCGCCCGCCTGCACCAGCGTTCCGGTCTGCACGTTGCGTTTGGTGACGAAGCCGTCATAGGGCGCGCGCACTTCGGTATAGGAGAGGTTCAGTTCCGCCGTATTTAGCTGCGCCTGCGCCTGCGCCACCTGCTGGCGGCGCGCCTCAACGTTGGTTTCCTGCTGGCGAATTTGCAAATCAACCTGCGAGGCGACTTCCACCTGTGCTTTGGCGCTTTGCAGCTGCGCCTGCGCCGATCGCAGCTGGGCGTTGGCGGTATCAATATTACGCTGCGAGGTGGCGCGCGGATCGACGCCGCGTAAACGACGATAGTCCGCCTCAGCATTCATCAGGTTGGCTTCCGCCTGCGCCTGCTGCGCCAGCGCCCGATCGCGCTGTGCCGGATACTGAACGCGTGACAGCGCCAGCTGCGCTTCCGCCTGATGTAGCTGCGCCTCAGCCAGCGCCAGCTGAGCTTTGGCCTGATCGCGCTGCGCTTCATTGTCACGCGGATCGATCACCAGTAGCAGATCGCCTTTCTTGACGCGCTGGTTGTCATCAACCAGCAGCTTAACCACATAGCCGGAGGTTTTGGCGGCAATGGTTACCGCATTTCCTTCGGTAAAGGCATCGTCAGTCGTTTCTTCATTGCGCGTGGTAAACCAGAAGAAAAATGCCACAATCAGCATCACCAGCACCACAATGCCGAGGACAATCAGCGGCTTTTTGCCGGGGCGCTTACGCGGCTGTTCATCCTGCTGCTGATCGTCTTTATTCTGCTGATTATTCTGCTTTTTTTGCGCTTCCTGCGGCGGCGGCGATTGATCGTCGTCGGAAGATTTATCAGTTGTCTGCGTCATCGTTTTTCTCTTGCTGGTAACCATCGATCCTGAAGTGCGGTTCAAGGATAACCATAGAAAGAAAAACGGCAAATACCAGGATTTATTGACAAATTTCCCCTGGATAAGAGCGTTGCCTCATCAGATGGCGTCGTTTCGTTA
Organism: Mixta tenebrionis; assembly: GCF_006517625.1. Lineage (GTDB taxonomy): Bacteria > Pseudomonadota > Gammaproteobacteria > Enterobacterales > Enterobacteriaceae > Mixta > Mixta tenebrionis. Next base: position 591,696 of record NZ_VHQI01000001.1, read on the forward strand.
GTGCAACAACAGCCAGAGCCCCCAGCCGCACAGCATGGCCCACAGCAGCATCGGGATGGAAAAGAGGTGAAATTGCCACCAGATGCGGCGATCCTGCGCCATCCGCAGCGCAATCAGGTTCGCCAGCGACCCCGGCAGCAGGCCGAAGCCGCCGATATTGACCGCCCAGGCCAGCAGCGCATTAGCCGACAGAAACGGCAGCAGCAGAATGGTGGCGGGCACATTGCTGATAACCTGCGAAAGCCCTATCGCTAACAGAAAACGCGTGCCTTCGTCCGCCTGGCTCAGCGTCTGCATACTCTGCTGCAGCGCTGGTAACTGCGTCAGCAGATGCACGTCGATAAACATCGCAATAAAGACCACCAGCAGACTCCAGTCGATCTGTAGCACCACCCGCCGCGCCAGCAGCAGGTAAGCCGCGAAAATCGGCAGCAGCGCCCATGCCGCCAGCTTCAGCTCCAGCGCCATAATAAACAGCAGATAAAGCGCCACGCTGAGCCAGAGCAGCGAACGGCGCCAGCTGATCGGCGGCTGCGCCTGCTGCCGGATAGGCCGGGCGCGGAAGGCGAAGCCGGTCAGCAGCAGCAGGCTGAGCAAAATAGCCGTCGCCGGCGGCAGCATCTGCCAGATAAAGGCGCCGAAGCTTGCTCCGCTGGTGCCCCACAGCAGAATATTTTGCGGATTGCCGATAGGCGTCAGCATCGAACCGGCATTGACCGCCAGCGCTTCGAAGATAATCAGGCGCATCACCGGCAGCGTCGTAGTCTGACGCAGCGTCAGGGTCAGCGGCACCAGAATAAACAGCGCCACATCGTTAGTAAGAAAGGTAGACAGCAGCGCCGCGCCGCAGACCATAAACAGCGCCAGCGCGCGCTCGTGGCGGAAGCGCCGAATCAGCTTGCGCCCCAGCACCTCAAAATAGCCGCTGGCCTCAATGCCGCGCGTCAGCATCAGCAGGCCGCACAGCGTAACGATGGTGTGCCAGTCTACGGCAGCGGGCAGATCGCGCCAGCGAAAAGGGACTATGCAGGCCAGCCCCAGACCCAGCAATAGCAGCAGGTGCAAAAAGCGGTCATGCAGAAACGGCTTAAGTAAGGTTGCCATAGCGGCCTGTAGTAATAGGGGAAGCTACTGGCGGCTTTCGCAGAACTGACGAAAAACGCGCAGGGTTTCATCGCTGACGTGATGCTCGATCCCTTCCGCATCGCGCCGGGCGGTATCGGGGCTGATGCCCAGCGCCAGCAGAAACATCTCCACGATGTGATGACGCGCCCGGCTCTCTTCCGCCAGCTTTTCACCTTCGCCGGTAAGGAATACGCCGCGGTAAGGCACCTGCTCCACCAGGCCGGCGCTGCCGAGGCGCTTGAGCATTTTAGCCACCGTTGGCTGAGAAACGCCCAGCCGCGCAGCCATATCCACCTGACGCGCCTCGCCAAATTCGCGAATCAAATCGGAGATCAGCTCAACGTAGTCATCAATCAACTCACGACGATGCGCTTCGCGAACCTGCCGGAAACCTTCGACATGCTCTTCTATTTCTTTTAATGGCCCGTTAAGCGCGGCGGGTGCGGGCTTTGCGCGACGACTCATTCAGCTTCCTCTTATTTTTCAACCGGTCATTATCAGTCGCTGCCGGCCTGTGAGTGCCACATTGTAAACCATCGGCAACGAAGCACAAATTTTCGCTATTTAGCATTGGCTAAGGGATATAGCCAGTGCTATATTTGTTGATAAAGTAGCCAGCCCGACAGCAAAGGAGCCCGGAAATGTATGAACCTTACCTGCTGCTGCTGTTATTTCTGCTGTTTATAGCGGGGCTGTGCATGTTGCTCGCCAGAAGATAAACCGGAGGTTTCCATGAACACAATGAGACGCTGCCTTGACTGTGGCAGGTGTGTTCAGCGCTCACGTCAGGTCGGCTCCGACTGGAGAAGTTTGCTCTGCCTGCTGACGCGCTCGCCCTTCCGCCTGCGTCTGGCGCTGCTGGCCTTGCTTAGCGGGCGTTGCTCCGCAGGCGCTTCCTGCTCACGCCCGATCTGGCGCGGCCCGGCGGATTCCAGCCCGCGCGGTTGACTCGGGCTTTATCTGAAAAGCGCAGCTTTGCGCCGCGCAGAGACAAAAAAACGGCCCTTCTCAGGGCCGTTTTTGTTATCCTACCTGCGGGCAAGATTAGAAGCTGTAGCCGACGCCTGCGATCCAGGTGCCAACGTCAACGCTGCGGATACGGCTCTGCTCGTAGCCTACGTCGATAGCGAAGTTTTCGTACGGGTTGAACTGCAGACCGGCGCCGTAAGAAACGCCAACGTCGCTGGAGTCAGTTTTGTTACGAACAGCCTGCTCGTTCTGCTGGAATTTACCGTAGCCGATACCTACTACGCCGTAGATGCTCGCCCAGTCGTTAAAACGGTAAGCCGGACCACCGGTGATGCTGTAGTATTGGCCTTTGTTGTAAAAGCCGTTTTCGCTACGATCTTTCTCGGTATAGGTGAAAGAACCGATCCAACCCAGCGGGTTAGAACCATCTTCGTAGCGATATTTCAGGTTGAAGCCGTTAGCTTTGTTCGCAACGCCCTGCATATCGCTCTGAGCGTAACCGCCAGTAACGGTGCTTTGCGCCATTGCGGAACCGGCAGTAACAGCCAGTACACAAGCCAGTGCTGAAAGACATGTAATTTTTTTCATAACCACCTCAAATGTGATAGTACTTCTCTCCTGACAACGCTGAAAATATAACAAAACTCAGCGGGAAACTCTGCCTTGAAATCATTGTCTAACAGATAGTTTCGTGTAACAGAAAGTTAATGGATTGTCGCAGGTTGTTCATTTTACTTAAAAAATCCTGTTTTCCCCCGCCTGGCGTCGTCGAGATAAAAAAAGGTTCATTAAGATAGTTCTTAAATAAATCTGACACTTCTTTACGCAAAACGACGGAAAAACGCTCACAATTTCATCAGCGCCGGCTAAAAATTTCCTCTGCCGCAGGAAAATTTTTCTCTTCTGTCGATCTTTCAGGGAGGTGGCGCGTAAACTAATCGCTCCCTACCCGCTCATGGATAACAAGGCAGATTGAAGGATGTCTTTTCGTTCCCTACGCAGCACCTTTACCTCATCACAAGCGATTTTACCGCTGACCGTTTTACTGATTGCGATGATTTCCATACAGGGCGGCGCCGCCCTGGCAAAATCACTGTTCCCCAGCGCCGGCGCGCCGGGCATTACCGCGTTGCGCCTTAGCCTGGGTACGCTCATCCTCTGTATCATTTTCAAACCCTGGCGGCTGCGCTTTGATGCGCGGCAGCGTAAGGCGCTGGTACTTTACGGGCTGGCGCTGGGCGGCATGAACTATCTGTTCTATCTTTCCATCAGCACCGTGCCGCTGGGCGTAGCGGTCGCGCTGGAGTTTACCGGCCCGCTGGCGCTGGCGCTGTTTGGCTCGCGACGTCCGCGCGATTTTATCTGGGTGCTGATAGCGGTGCTGGGGCTGTGGTGGCTGCTGCCGCTGGGCCAGAGCATCAACCATGTCGATCCGCAGGGCGCCGCGCTGGCGGTGGGCGCCGGCGTCTGCTGGGCTATTTATATTCTGGCCGGTCAGCGCGCCGGGGCGGGACACGGCCCGGCAACGGTAGCGGCAGGTTCGGTTATCGCCTCGATAATTTTTGTTCCGCTCGGCCTGACTTTCGCCGCCGAAGGCATCTGGCAGCTGTCGCTGCTGCCGCTGGCGCTGGCGGTAGCGGTGCTGTCTACCGCGCTGCCCTACTCGTTGGAGATGATGGCGCTGACGCGGCTGCCGGCATCGACTTTCGGCACGCTGACCAGCCTGGAGCCAGCAATGGGCGCGCTCTCCGGCATGATTTTTCTTGGCGAGTCGCTTACGCTGGTGCAGTGGCTGGGACTGCTGGCGATCGTTATCGCTTCGGCAGGCGCGACTATCACCAGCCGTCCACGTAAAGCCACTGTTGTCGCGCTTGATAAGCGCGCCCAGTAAATATTTATAGCTGTTACCGTTCAGCCTGTTTGACCAGGCTGAATATTTCCTGCCTGTGGCGCTTAATATTATTCCGGCGCCGGCGCGCGGCGGATGATTATATTTTGTAAAACTTAATAAAATTAATTAACCGTTATGTTTCCGCCGCGCCTGTAAAACAAAATACACTTAATATCAATAAATTATAATTAAACCATGCGCTGGTAAGGTTCGATCGGTCTGTTAGCGCCGCCGGAAAAAATAAAAAAATCGCTTTGCTGACAAATCGATAAAGCCTATTCAAGCAACAGGCAGCAACTTTCCGGCAGCCTCACAATCCGGTGCTATACTTAATCCCGTGCTTAATTAGGACAAACGACATTAGAGGATAATAATGATGAGTACCGCAAAACTGGTTAAAACGAATTCTTCCGATCTGATCTACACCCGTAACAACGTGGCAGAGAACGAGAAAAAAGCCACCATCGAGGTACTTAATCGTCTGGTTGTCGAATTCATCGACCTGTCGCTGATCACTAAACAGGCGCACTGGAACATGCGTGGCGCTAACTTTATCGGCGTACATGAAATGCTGGACGGCTTCCGTACCGCCATTACCGATCACCAGGATACCATGGCTGAACGTGTGGTACAGCTCGGCGGCGTCGCGCTGGGCACCGCGCAGGTAGTGGCGGATAAAACCCCACTTCAGAGCTACCCGCTGAACATTCACAGCGTGCAGGATCATCTGAAGGCGCTGGCGGATCGTTACGGTCTGGTCGCCAATGACGTGCGCAAAGCCATTACTGAAGTGAATGACGAAGATACGGCGGATATCTTTACCGCTGCCTCACGCGATCTGGATAAATTCCTGTGGTTCATTGAATCCAACATCGAATAAGCACTGAAGCCAGTATCAAATAAGCGTTCGCGCTTTACCGCCAACGAAAAACGGATGGGAGACCATCCGTTTTTTTGCTTTTTTATTGCTGCTTTATGACTCATTTAACAATTTAGTCACTTATTTATTTCCCTTTTGCCGCTTTTCAGGCTCAATCTGAGTCTCCTGCTGCACTGACAGGCAGCAATGCACCAAAACGAGGCGTTAGTTTAGTGCAGTCGCGGAATTATCCGCCTGAACCGCTCCGTTACGCTTGTTAACCCCTTGTTTAGATGGCAGATAAAAGTTGGCATAGTTTTTTCATATGACCAGCGGCAACAGCGGCGCAACGCGCGCCGCGTCGGTAATAAGGATAAAATGATGAAGTCTGTTTTTAAGTTCACCCTCGCCGCGTTAGCGCTGGCCTGCGCCGTCTCCTCCACGGCGGCGGAAAAACCGCTGCTGGTAGCCACGGATACCGCCTTCGTCCCCTTTGAGTTCAAGCAGGGTGATAAATATGTCGGCTTTGATATTGATTTATGGGACGCCATCGCAAAGCAGCTCAATCTCACTTACAGCCTGAAGCCTATGGACTTCAGCGGCATTATTCCGGCGCTGCAAACGCGTAACGTCGATCTGGCGCTGGCCGGCATCACTATTACCGACGAACGTAAAAAAGCGATCGATTTCAGCGACGGCTATTACAAAAGCGGTCTGCTGGTGATGGTCAAAGCGAATAATAACGAGGTGAAAAGCATTGACGATCTGAATGGCAAAGTGGTGGCGGTAAAGAGCGGTACCGGTTCGGTTGACTATGCCAAAACGCATATCAAAACTAAAGATCTGCGCCAGTTCCCGAATATTGACAACGCCTATATGGAGCTGGGCACTAACCGTGCCGATGCGGTACTGCACGATACGCCGAATATTCTCTACTTTATTCATACCGCCGGGCGCGGAAAGTTTAAGGCGGTAGGCGATTCGCTGGAAGCACAGCAATATGGCATCGCTCTGCCGAAAGGCAGCGACGAACTGCGCAACAAGATTAACGGCGCGCTGAAAACCCTGCACGATAACGGCACCTACAATACCATCTATAAAAAATGGTTCGGCAGCGAGCCTAAATAATCTGCTTCCCGCAAGGGTTTTATACGTCAGGGATGCCATGCATCCCTGCGTTTGTTTGTTGTAACCATGACGGATAGCTTCCGGAGAAAACACCATGGAATTTGACTGGAGCGTCATTTGGCCTTCCCTGCCGCTGCTGCTGACGGGAGCCAAAATGACGTTGCTCATCTCTGTGCTTGGTCTGCTGGGCGGGCTGGTTATCGGCGTCATTGCCGGTTTCGCCCGCGCTTACGGCGGCTGGCTGACGAATAATATCGCGCTGGTTTTTATCGAGCTGATTCGCGGCACGCCGATTGTAGTGCAGGTGATGTTTATCTATTTCGCTCTGCCGATGGCGCTCCCCGATCTGCGCATCGATCCCTTTACCGCTGCGGTGGTCACTATCATGATTAACTCAGGCGCCTACATTGCGGAAATTACCCGCGGCGCGGTGCTGTCGATTCATAACGGCTTCCGCGAGGCGGGGCTGGCGCTTGGCCTGTCGCGACGCGAAACGCTGCGCTATGTAATTATGCCGCTGGCCCTGCGTCGTATGCTGCCGCCGCTGGGCAACCAGTGGATCGTCAGCATCAAGGATACCTCGCTGTTTATCGTCATCGGCGTGGCGGAACTGACGCGTCAGGGTCAGGAAATCATTGCCGGTAACTTCCGCGCGCTGGAAATTTGGAGCGCGGTGGCGATTATCTATCTGGTTATTACGCTGGTGTTAAGCTTCGCGCTGCGGCGCCTTGAAAAAAGGATGAAAATCCTGTGATTGAATTTAAAAACGTCTGCAAGCATTTTGGGCAAACCCAGGTGCTGCATAATATCGATCTGCAAATAAATCAGGGTGAAGTGGTGGTGATTATCGGCCCTTCCGGCTCCGGTAAATCCACCCTGCTGCGCTGCATTAACAAGCTGGAGGAGATCACCAGCGGCGAGCTGATCGTGGACGGCCTGAAAGTCAACGATCCTAAGGTGGACGAGCGTCTGATCCGCCAGGAGGCGGGCATGGTTTTCCAGCAGTTTCATCTGTTCCCGCAGATGACCGCGCTGGAAAACGTCGCTTTCGGTCCGATACGTGTGCGCGGCGTAAAAAAAGAGGCGGCGCATCAGCTGGCGAAAACGCTGCTGAACAAGGTGGGGCTGGCCGAGCGCGCCGGTCATTACCCTGCCGAACTTTCCGGCGGCCAGCAGCAGCGCGTGGCGATTGCGCGCGCGCTGGCGGTAAAGCCGAAGATGATGCTGTTCGACGAGCCGACCTCGGCGCTTGACCCGGAGCTGCGCCACGAAGTGTTGAAAGTGATGCAGGATCTGGCGGAAGAAGGCATGACGATGGTTATCGTTACCCACGAGGTGGGCTTCGCGCAGAAAGTGGCCTCGCGCCTGATCTTTATTGATAAAGGCCGCATAGCTGAAGATGGCGATCCCGATTCGCTGATCGCTAATCCGCCCAGCAGCCGCCTGCGCGAGTTTTTACAGCACGTTTCCTGAGGCGGCTAAACCTCTGCAAACGCAAGCGGCAGATTGCCGTAACGCGACAGGCCCGCGCCGTTTATACCGCGGGCCGTTTTATCTTCTTTTCCCGCTCCTCCTGCGCCGCCGCAATTCAGCATAGCGTCAAATAATCAGCGTCTATACTTTGCTGGCAATGTCGCCGTAGCTGTCGCCCTGAGGAAAAAGATGTTGGGAATGAACGCCGCGTGGTTACGCCTGCGCAAGGGAATCCTGTTATTACTGTGGTTTAGCCTGATACCAACGGCGCAGGCGCTATCGATGCCCGCCGCCGTTGCCAGCCAGCAGGCCCAGAAATCTGGCGCCCCTGCGCCCCAGCATGAACCGACGCCGGAAGAAAAAAGAGCAGCCTGGAGCGCGCTGGCGACCATTCTGGAAAACGATCAATCACGCGAAGAGCTGATTGAACAACTGCGTAACGCCGCCGCCAGCCCCAGCAACGCCGTCGCGCCAGAGCTGACGCCGCCTGTCGCGCAGGAAGAGGAAGAAAAAACCATCCTGCAGAGCGTTACCGAGGTGACGCGCCAGTATGGCGGCCGGTTCGCCGGCAGCTTTATTCACCTTTACCGCAATATCGCCTCTGCCCCGCATAAGGCTTTTAATCAACAGACCTTTTTCAACGCGCTTAACCATTTCCTGATGCTCGCCGTCGCGCTGTTCGCCTTCTACTGGCTGATCCGCACGCTGGTTTCGCCGCTTTACCGGCGCATGGGCCTGTGGGGACGAAAAAAGAGCGGCCTCCCCGGCAGCTGGCTGCATCTGCCGCTGACCATTGTCGGCGCCTTTGCTATCGATCTGCTGCTGCTGGCGCTGGCGCTGTTTGTCGGCCAGATCCTTAGCGATAATCTCAATGCCGGCAGCCGCACTATCGCCTGGCAGCAGGGACTGTTTCTCAACGCCTTCGCGCTGATTGAATTTTTTAAGGCGGTGCTGCGGCTGATTTTCTGCCCGCGCTATCCGGAACTGCGCCCCTTTCCGGTGAGCGACCTGCGCGCGCGCTACTGGCATACCCGTTTGAGCTGGCTGAGCGGCCTGATTGGTTACGGCCTGCTGGTGGTAGTGCCGATCGTTTCCAATCAGGTCAACGTGCAGGTGGGCGCGCTGATTAACGTAGTGATTATGGGCCTGATGACCGGCTGGGCGCTGTGGCTGATTTTCCACAACCGACGCAATATCCAGCGCGAGCTGATTAGCCTTTCCGAGCGCTCGCTCTCGTTCTTTTCGCTGTTTATCCGCGCCTTCGCTTTTATCTGGCACTGGGTGGCCAGCGCCTATTTTATCGTGCTGTTTTTCTTTTCGATCTTTAACCCTGGCGACAGCCTGAAGTTCATGATGTCGGCTACGGTACGCAGCCTGGTGATTATCGGCCTTGGCGCGCTGGTTTCCGGCATGCTGACGCGCTGGATCAGCAAGACGATCACCCTTTCGCCGGAGACGCGCCGTGCATGGCCGGAGCTGCAAAAACGCATTAACGGCTGGCTCTCTTTTATGCTGAAGGCGGCGCGTATCCTTACCGTATTTGCCGTCGTGCTGCTGTTGCTGAACGCCTGGAATCTGTTCGATCTCTGGTACTGGCTCACCGCCGGCGCCGGCGAAAAGTTAGTGGACGTGCTGATCCGCGTGTTTATTATCCTGCTGTTCTCAGCGGTAGGCTGGACGCTGCTGGCCAGCCTGATTGAAAGCCGCCTTTCTTCCGATCTGCACGGCCGCCCGATGCCCAGCGCCCGCACGCGCACGCTGCTGACGCTGTTCCGTAACGCGCTGGCGGTAGTGATCAGCACCATTACCATTATGATCGTGCTGTCGGAAATCGGCGTCAATATCGCGCCGCTGCTGGCGGGCGCGGGCGCGCTGGGGCTGGCGATATCTTTCGGTTCGCAGACGCTGGTGAAAGATATTATTACCGGCATCTTTATTCAGTTCGAGAACGGCATGAATACCGGCGATCTGGTGACTATCGGGCCGCTGACCGGCACGGTGGAGCGTATGTCGATCCGCTCGGTCGGCGTGCGCCAGGATACCGGCGCCTATCACATTATTCCCTGGTCATCGATAACCACCTTCGCCAACTTTGTGCGCGGCATCGGCTCTTTTGTTGCTAATTATGATGTCGATCGCCGGGAAAACAGCGATCGCGCCAACGCCGCGCTGCGGGCTGCGGTAGAAGAGCTAATGACGCGCGAAGATATTCGCCCGCTGATTATCGGCGAACCGAGCTTTGCCGGGCTGGTGGGGCTGAGCGAGCGCGCCTTTACCGTGCGCGTCTCCATTACCACCCAGCCGCTGAAGCAGTGGACGGTACGTTTTGCGCTGGATGAGCTGGTGAAGAAGCACTTTGATGCGGCGGGCATTCAGGCGCCGCGCCAGACGGTGCAGCTGATGCAGCACGACGCGGCAGAAGCGGACGCCGCGACGATAAAAAGCCTGCCGGCGCCGAAATAAGTCTCAGGCGCGCGGCTTTACAAATCCCGGCGCCGTCGCTGACCGGCGGTTGGCGGGTTATCCTCAGGCGCGCGGCTTCATCAGGCGCGCCCGCGCCGCGCTCTCCATAAAGGTCCAGGCGATAAAACGGCTCTGCTTCTGCCCCTGCGCCATATCAACGATACGCACCTCGCGCGCGCCGGCATCGGCCAGCGCCTGACGCAGCGCGGGCAAATGTTCGCGGCGCGATACCAGCGAGGTGAACCAAATAACCTGACGCGCATAGTCCACGCTTTCCGCAATAGTCTGACCGATAAAGGCCAGCTCGCCGCCTTCGCACCACAGCTCACCCTGCTGTCCGCCGAAATTGAGCGGCGCATCTTTCGCCAGGCCTAAATTTCGCGCCTTGCGGGCGCTGCCCTCAGCCGCCTGTTCGCTGGAGGCGTGGAACGGCGGATTACAGATGGTGGCGTGGTAAAACTCATTCTTGTGGATGATACCGTGGAAAATATGCCGGCTTTGCGGCTGGCGACGCAGGCGGATACCGCGGCGCAGCGACGGATTAGCATCCAGAATCGCGCCCGCCGCCTTCATCGCCTGGGCGTTAACCTCGGAGCCGGTAAAGCGCCAGCCATATTCGCGATAGCCGATCAGCGGATAGATGCAGTTGGCGCCGCAGCCGATATCCAGCAGGTTAATATCGCGCGGCACCTGCTGCTGACAATCTTCCGCCAGCAAATCGGCCAGCCAGTGCAGATAATCGGCACGTCCCGGCACCGGCGGGCAGAGAAAGCCGTCCGGGATATCCCAGCGCTCGATCTGATAAAAGTGTTTCAGCAGCGCCTGATTCAGGGTTTTTACCGCCTGCGGATCGGCAAAATCGATCGAGCTTTCGCCACGCGGCGTGGTAACGATAAACGCCTGCAGCGCAGGATGGGCGGCGATCAGCGCGGGAAAATCGTAGCGCTGACGATGACGATTACGGGGATGCAGTTGACTCTTGGTGGCGGGCTGTTTCATCAGGTTCTCTCTCTGGTAACGCCGCGTAAGATACCCGCTACGGAAAAAAGCGTAAACAATTGCCGCGCATTTTTTCACGCTGAACAGGCTAAGATGAAAAGATTAACCCACGGTAAGGATCGCTATGTCTCGTCAACGCTACACCTATCAACCGCGTGCCGGTCACGGCCTGCCGCACGATCCGCTGAACGCCATTATCGCTCCCCGCCCTATCGGCTGGATTAGTTCGCAAAGCGCGGCGGGCGAGCGTAACCTGGCGCCCTACAGCTTTTTTAACTGCTTTAACTATCAGCCGCCGATTATCGGCTTCTCCAGCCAGGGCAAGAAAGACAGCGTGCGCAATATCCTGCAAACCGGCGAGTTTGTCTGGAACCTGGTGACCCGCTCGCTGGCGGAAGCGGCCAATGAAAGCTCCGCCTCGGTGCCGCACGGCGCTGATGAATTTACCCTGACCGGGCTGACGCCGCTGCCGGGCAGCCTGGTGCAGGCGCCGATGGTGGCGGAAAGCCCGGTTAATTTTGAATGCCGCCTGACGCAGCATCTGCAGTTGCATAACGCTGACGGCGCCGCGCTGGACGGCTGGCTGATTCTCGGCGAGGTGGTAGCGGTGCATATCGATACCGATCTGCTGGAAGAGGGTATTTATCAAACCAGCAAAGCGCAGCCGGTGCTGCGCGCCGGCGGCCCCAGCGCCTGGTACGGCATCAGCGAGGCGCAGCGTTTCGATCTGATTCGCCCCGACGCCCGTAAAAAAACCTGAGGATAACCCGCTATGCCATGCTGCATGGCCTGAAGGGAGGATCGCGATGAAAGTACCCGCAGCGTTAATTGCAGAGGCCATTCAGTGGCGCCGCCAGCTGCATGCCAACCCGGAGCTGGGCTACGAAGAACAGGCGACCGCCCGCTTTGTCGCCGAACAGCTGCGCAGCTTTGGGCTACAGGTGGCTACCGGCCTGGCGGGCACCGGCGTTATCGGCACGCTGGAAACCGGGCCGGGCGCAACCATCGGCCTGCGGGCCGATATGGATGCGCTGCCGATCGCCGAGCTGGGCGACAGCGCCTGGCGCTCGCAGCGTCCCGGCGTGATGCACGCCTGCGGCCATGATGGTCATACCGCCATGCTGCTGGCCAGCGCCAAATGGCTGGCGCAGACGCGCCGCTTCAGCGGCACGGTACATTTTATTTTTCAGCCGGCGGAGGAGAACCTCGGCGGCGCGCGTCGTATGGTGGAGGAGGGATTGTTTCAGCGTTTCCCGATGGAGGCGGTCTACGCGCTGCATAACTGGCCCGGTTTACCTGCAGGCGAAGCGGCGATCAACAGCGACGCGATGATGGCCTCGCTCGATTCCTTTGAAATTACCCTGAGCGGCAAAAGCTGCCACGCGGCGATGCCGGAAAGCGGCGCCGATCCGGTCGTGGCGGCGGCTCAGCTAATCGTGGCGCTGCAAACGATTCCGGCGCGGCGGCTCTCGCCGCTTGCCTCTTCGGTAGTCAGCGTGACGCAGATCCACGGCGGCGAAGCGATCAATGTGATACCGGAACAGGTTACCCTGCGCGGCACGGTGCGCTGCCTGCAAAGCGAGGTCAGAGAGAAGGTGCGCGCGCTGGTAGCCGATTTTGCCCGCACGCTGCCGCAACCGCTGGGCGTAGAGGGCGCTATTCGCTGGTATCCCGGCTATCCGGTCACGCGCAATAACGCCGACGCCGCCGCGCTGCTGCGTACAGTCGCCAGCGCGCAGTTCGGCGCAGAGCAGGTGCGCTGGCAGGTGAATCCTTCGATGGCCTCAGAGGATTTCGCCTGTATGCTGGAAGCCTGCCCCGGCGCCTATTTCTGGCTGGGCGCCGATGGCGCCACTCCTTCCCGCCCGCTGCACAACGCGCACTACGATTTTAACGATGCGCTGATTGAGCACGGCGTCGCCTTCTGGCGGCGGCTGGTGGAAACGCGGCTGCCGCTGAACGACAGCGTCGGCGGCACGCAGCCCGCTCGCTGAGGCCGATCGCCGCCGCTTGCCGCGCCCCGATGCTGGCAATGATTACCCTACCCCGGCGCCGCTTGCCGCGCCCCGGCGCTGATAATGATTACCCTACCCCGGCGCCGCTTGCCGCGCCCCGGCGCTGATAATGATTACCCTACCCCGGCGCCGCTTGCCGCGCGCGGCGGCCTGCTATCGCGCTAACGGGCGCCAGCTACGGCGCGCGTTTACCTTTGCCGTCAACCGTCGACTGAAACGCTTTATTCGCCGGTTTCAGCCGGCGCCGGATAGCCTGCGGCATCCAGCTGCGCCAGCGCCGCTTCCAGCGTTGCGCTGCGCCCGCTGGCGACGTAGCAGCAGGCGATTTGCAGCCGCAGCGCCTGCGGCACCGGACGCGCCTTAGCCACTACCTGCTGAATCCAGGCGGCGGTGATTGCCGCATCCTTATCCTGCGGCAGCTGGCAGCGCTGCTCTGGCTGACGCGCCAGCAGCTCCTGCGGCTCGGCCCCGGCGCCGTTAATCCAGTTAATCGCCGGACAGCGCGCAGGGTTAGCGTAAACTTCCCCTTCCGTGCCGTTGAGCAACAGCGCAATGCCGCCGCAGGCGCTGAAAAATTTACCGACGCGCGGAATATATTCCGGGTGCGAGACGCTGGCGAGACGCAGCGCCGCCGTTTCGTCAAACGGCGTGATCAGCTTCGCCAGCGTATGGGCGCTGTTGCGCACTCCCAGCCGCCAGCGCAGCGCCAGCTGTTTCGCCAGCGGCGAACAGAGCGTATCGATGCTGATAAAGACCGGCTCGCCGCCGTCCAGCCTCGCCTGCGCCTGCGCGATATCGGCAGCGGGCGCGATGCCCAGCGCCCGAAACACCGCCTCGCTGGTAACGCGCGTGGCATCTTCACTGACGCCGTGCACCACCACCGGAAAACCGAGGCGCGAGAGCAGCAGCGCCAGCAGCGGCGTCAGGTTGCCCTGGCGACGCGCGCCGTTATAGCTGGGGATCACTATCGGCAGCGGCTGGCCTGCGGGCGGCTTCAACCGCTGCACGCGCTGTTGCAGGGCGCGGTAAAAGCCCGCCAGCTCCGCCTCGCCTTCGCCCTTGATACGCATCGCCACCAGCAGCGCGCCCAGCTCCAGCTCCGGCACCTCATCGTTCAGCATGGCGCGATAGAGTTGATAAGCGCTCTCTTCATCGAGATCGCGGGCGTGGTTTTTGCCGCGCCCCACTTCTTTAATCAGTTGGCTGTACTGCAACATTTAACGCTTTTCCTTTTTTCGTCGTCGGCTCGCCGGGGTTGTTTTGACGCTGGCTGGCTGCTTTATCGGGCCGTCAGGCACTGGCGGCTGCGCGATGGGAAAAACCGGCAGCGCTTTTAACAGCCGTGCGCCATAGGCTTTAGTCAGCAGGCGCCGATCGTAAATCACGATTTCACCGCTACACTGGTGGCTGCGAATTAAGCGCCCTACCTGCTGGATCAGGGTAAAGGAGGCGCTCGGCAGGCTCTGCACCTCAAACGGGTAACGCTTCAGGCTTTTCAGCCACTCGCCTTCGGTCAAAATTACCGGACTGTCCACCGGCGGAAAAGCAATTTTATGAATATGCACCTGCGTCAGCAGCTCGCCTTTCAGATCCAGCCCTTCGGCAAACGACTGCAGCCCCACCAGTACGCTGGTCTCGCCCTGCGCGACCCGCCGGCGGTGCAGCTCCACCAGCCGGTAGCGCGGCTGATCGCCCTGCACCAGCAGCATCAGCCGCAGATCGCTAAGGTGCGAGATAAACTGCTGCATGGCGCGGTTGCTGGCGAACAGCACCAGCATTCCTTTATGCTCGCCCGCTTCAACCTGATGGCGAAAAAAGTGCGCCATCTCGGCGATATGCTGCGCCTCGTTCGCCATCAGCGGCTCATAGCGCATCTGCGGGATAACCAGCCGTCCCTGCTCTACGTGGTTAAAGGGCGAACCGAGCGCCACAAAGCGATCGCCTGCCTTTTCGCTCAGGCCGGAAAGCTCCTGCAGGCGGTTAAAGCTGTTCAGCGACTGCAGCGTGGCCGAGGTCAGCACCACGTGCGGCACTTTGCGCCACAGCAGCTTTTCCAGCTGCTCGCTGACGCGAATACCGGCGCAGTGGAAAAAGAGGTGCGGCTGCCCTTCGCGCAGCTCGCGGCTGACCCACTTCGACACCGGCGCGCCGGAAGCGTGCTCCATCGACGCCAGCCGCCACAGCTTGCTGATGTTTTCAAACCAGCCGAAGGCGCGGTTCATCTGTAATAAGGTTCGATGCAGGCGCACCACGTCATACTGGCCGGTTTTTTCGCTAAGATCGTTCAGCAGCGCTTCCGCCAGCCCGCGCAGCCCGTCGCTCAGCTTACAGAGCCGGGCGCACAGCGCCATCATCTCTTCCGGCAGCTGCCCCATTTCAAAGCGAAATTCCCCTTCCTGCGGCTCCGGCGGCAGCCAGAGCGCCAGAATGCGTACCAGGCTGGCAAGCTGCTCGCGCCACTCATCGCAGCAGCTTTTCAGCCTCTCGATATTCGCCAGCGGCGGCGGCGATTTTGGCCGAAAATGCGTCAGGCAGGTTTCCACCAGCCGTACAAAGAGATCCAGCTGCAGCTGGTTAAAAGCGGGCGAAATATCGGCGCTGGTTTCCAGCGCGTCGCGCGCCACCTCCGGCAGATGGTGGCCCTCATCCAGCACCAGCAGCAGCTGTTTAGCCGGCGGCAGCACCGATTCGCTCTCCAGCGCCGCCATCACCAGCGCATGGTTCGCCACCACCACGTCCGCCTGTTCGATTTCGCGGCGGGCGACGAAAAAGGGGCACTCGCGATACCAGTGGCAGTTGCGTCCGAGGCAGTTCGCCTTATCGGTGCTGAGCCGTTGCCAGAGCGAATCGCCAATCGTCTCTTCGCTGTGATCGCGCAGGCCGTCCCACTGATAGCGGTTTAGCGCTTTTTCCAGCCTGACGCACTGCGTCCGCTCTTCTTTGCTGGCGACCATATCCTCATCAAGGAACAGCAGCAGATCGCCCTGCTGTTCGCTGTCGGTCGCCAGCGCGTTCAGGTTGCGCGGACAGACATAGCGCCCGCGCCCGAAGGCGGCGGTAAATTTCAGTTCGGGAATGATTTTTTTCAGCAGCGGCAGATCCTTGCTGTAGATCTGATCCTGCAACGCCACGTTGGCCGTGCTGACGATTAGCGGCTTCTCTTCCGCCCGCCCAACGGCGATGCCGGGAATAAGATAGGAAAGGGTTTTGCCCACGCCGGTAGGTGCTTCAATCGCCAGGTGACGCCCTTCTTCGCCGGTCAGGGTTTTCGCCACTTCGGCAATCATCTGCCGCTGCGGCGCGCGCGGAATAAAATCGGGAACCTGCTGCTGCAGCGCTTTATACCATTCGCCTATCTGCGCTTTTAACGCTGCGGTTAGTGCCATCTTGCTCTCTTCCTGCCTTGATGACCTGTATTTTTACACAGTATCGCGTCGGCGTCAGCCGCTTATCGGCGAATCTGGAAGATAGCTTCCGTAACCGGCAGGCACGGAACGCGCAAACTACGCCAGCCGCTTATACATAACGGTAGTGGCGTCCATCGCCCCTGCCGGCGACTGCGCATAATAAGGAATCGCGCCGGCAATTTCCCAGCCCAGCGAAAGATAGAGCAGGCTGGCGATATCGCCGCTGCGGGTATCCAGCACCATCAGGCTGCGCCCCGCCTGTTTGACATACTGCTCCGCCCGCTGCATCAGCTGGCGCGCAATCCCCTGGCGACGCGCAGCGGGATGCACCAGCAGCTTGCCGATTTCAGCGCGATGGCGGCCATTGGGCATGCCGTTCCAGATAATGGTTACCGTCGCCACCACGTTTCGCCGCTGACGCGCCACCAGCAGCAGCCGCTCACCGCGATCGAGGCTGGCACAACTGTCCAGCCAGTAATTGCGCATCAGCAGGCGATCCGTCGGATCGGTAAAGCCTACGCTGGCGCCGTCCGTTACGCATTCCTGCAGCAGATCGGTCAGCGCTTCCAGTTCGCCGCGCGCCTGCTGCCCATTCAGTAACTGATACTCGATCATCGCTCTCTCTCAGTAAAAAAGCCCGCCTTTGCCGGCCAGGATACGCCGCTGCCGGTAAGCGTAGTGACACGAGAATGCGCAGTTTTGCGGGAGCGATCAAGTTGTACAATCTAAAAAAGAATGTACAACTTGCCGCGCCTCCGCTAAGGTTAAAGCAGAAATTCCCGTATCCCTGACAAGTAGAGGAAGTGCATGACCCTATACAGCATCGGTGATGTCGCCGAACGCTGTGGTATCAACCCGGTAACGTTACGCGCATGGCAGCGTCGCTATGGGCTGCTGAAGCCACAGCGTACCGAAGGCGGGCACCGACAGTTTGACGATGAAGATATCCAGCGTATTGAAGAGATCAAGCGCTGGATCGAAAGCGGCGTACCGGTAGGCAAAGTTAAGGCGCTGCTGGAAGGCGATAGCGTCAACGCTCATGACGGCTGGATGACGTTGCAGGAAGAGGTAATGAGCGTGCTGCGCTATGTACGCCCTGCCCGGCTGCGCACCAAGATCGCCGCGCTTGGCCGCGAACACCCCGTTGATGCGCTTATCGATCACGTATTTGTTCCGGTGCGGCAGCGTCTGGGGATGGACCAAAATACCGCGAAGGCGATGTGCAGCCTGCTTGACGGCGCGCTGATTGATTATGTCGCCTTCTGCCTGACCAGCGCGCGCAAAAAAGCGGGTAAAGATGCGTTGATTATTGGCTGGGGCGTGGAAGATCGCACCCGCATCTGGCTGGAGGCGTGGCGGCTTTCGCAGGCGGGATGGCGGATGGATGTGCTGGCGGAACCGCTGGAAAATCCGCGTCCTGAACTGTTTCCCGGCCAGCAGATTTTTGTCTGGACCGGCAAAAAGCTGACCCGACGCCAGATGGAGCAGTTTGCCCACTGGCAAGAGCAGGGCTTCTCGCTTGCCCTGCACGGCCAGAGTTAAATGCGCGTTAAAGGGGCGTAAATTACCTGGTCGCCGAGGGCGGATCGCGCTATGATCCGTTCTCATGTTTTATCTTCGCAGGTAATAGAATGAACTGGCAAAAATTCCTGGTCGGCACGCTTTTTTTCATCATGGCGGTCGGCGGTACCGGCGGGCTGATGCTGGTCGGCTACACCATTATTTTACATTCCCGCTAAGCCAGCGCTGCAGGCGCTCAAACAGGCGATCCACCACCAGCGCCAGTAGCGCCACCAGCACCGCCCCCTGAATCACATACGCCGTATTAAACCCGCTCAGGCCGATAATTACCGGCGATCCCAGGCTTTTGGCGCCCACCGTCGAGGCGATCGCCGCGGTGCCGATATTGATAATGGTCGAGGTGCGAATCCCCGCGAGGATCACCGGCGCCGCCAGCGGCAGTTCGACGCGTGTCAGCCGCTGCCAGCCGCTCATACCAACGCCGCGCGCCACCTCGCGCGCGCTTTCCGGCACCGATTCCAGCCCCGCCAGCGTTCCCTGCAGAATCGGCAGAATGCCATACAGCAGCAGCGCAATCGCCGCGGGCCGCTCGCCAAAGCCGATCACCGGCACCGCTAGCGCCAACACCGCCACCGGCGGGAAGGTTTGCCCGGCGGCGGCCAGCGTCTCCACCAGCGGGCGAAACTCACCTCCGGCGCGACGCGTTACTGCGACGCCCGCGCCGATGCCGATCAGCGTCGCGCCGAAGCTGGAAGCCGCCACCAGCGTAATATGCGCCAGCGCCAGCCGTAAAAAACTCTCCTGCTGATAGACCGGACGATCCAGCTGCGGGAACCAGGCGGCAAACAGCGGGCCGCTGTACGGCATCGCCAGCAGCAGCAGGACAAACAGCGCGATCAGCCACGGCAGCGGATCGCATAGCCGCTTCCTCATGCCCCCTCCCGCTGGCGCAGCAAATCGTCGAAGTGCAGCACGCCCAACGGCGCCCCCTGCGTATCGGCAACCGGCAGCTTATCGGTCTGACGGGTAATAAACAGCGACAGCGCCTCACGCAGCGAGGTATCGGCGCTAATCGGCGCGCTCTCTTCCAGCCACTCGCCGCGCCGCGCCGCCGCGCCAGCCTGACCCAGCGCCAGCAGGCGCACGCCCAGCTCGCCGCGCCCGAAAAAATCGCGTACGAACTCATTCGCCGGACGCGCCAGCAGCTCCAGCGGTTTGCCCTGCTGCACGATGCGTCCGTTATCCATCAGCACGATATTATCGGCCAGCGTTAACGCCTCATCGATATCGTGCGTAACCAATACGATAGTGCGTCCCAGCAGGCGGTGAATACGGATCATCTCCTGCTGTAGCGTGCCGCGGGTAACCGGATCGAGCGCGCCGAACGGCTCATCCATCAGCAACACTTCGGGATCGGCGGCCAGCGCGCGCGCCACCCCGACGCGCTGCTGCTGTCCGCCGGAAAGCTGATGCGGATAGCGATGGCGCAGCTCATCATCAAGGTTGAGCAGCGCCAGCAGCTCGCTTACCCGCGCCCGCCTGCGCGCCGACGGCCATTTCAACAGCCCCGGCACGGTGGCGATATTCTTTTCCACCGTCCAGTGCGGAAACAGCCCGATCGACTGAATGGCGTAGCCCATGCGCCGCCGCAGCGCCTGCGCGTCAAAGCTGCGAATCTCTTTACCGGCAAACTGAATGGAACCCGCATCATGTTCGATCAGCCGGTTAATCATTTTCAGGGTGGTTGACTTGCCGGAACCTGAAGTGCCGATCAGCACGGTAAAGGCGCCTTCGGCAATATGCAGATTAATTTCATCCACCGCCGCCTTGTCGGCGAAAAATTTACTGACCTGATTAAACTGGATCATAGGTTGCGCTTCTCCAGCAGGGAGATAAGGAGGTTAAACAGAACGTCCACCAGCACCGCCAGCGCGACTACCGGGATAACGCCGAGCAGCGCCAGCTCCAGCGCGCTGCTTAACAGCCCCTGAAAGATAATGGCGCCGAAGCCGCCCGCGCCAATCAGCGCGGCAATCACCGCCATGCCGACCGTCTGGATGGTCACCACGCGCAGGCCGCTGAGCAGCACCGGCAGCGCCAGCGGCACCTCGACCAGCCAGAAACGCTGGGCGCGCGACATGCCCATGCCGCTGGCGGTTTCCCTGACGCCCGCAGGCACCTGCTGCAGGCCCGCCACCACGCTACGAACCAGCGGCAGCAGCGCATAGAGCACCAAAGCGATCAGCGCAGGCGCCAGGCCGATGCCGCTCACCCCCAGCCGCGCCAGCCAGGGAAAAAGCCCGGCCAATCCGGCCAGCGGCGCGATCAGCAGGCCGAACAGCGCAACCGACGGCACGGTCTGGATAATATTCAATACGGAAAAAACCGCGGCCTGCCAGCGCGGGCGACGATAGCAGAGGATGCCCAGCGGTACGCCCAGCGCCAGCGCCGGGATCAGCGTGGCGATCAGCAGCAGCAAATGCCGCGTCAGCGCCTGATCGAACACATCCTGACGGTTGGCATACTCTTTCAGCAGCGACAGCTGATCGAGCTGCCCGCCGAGCAGCAGCAGAATCAGCGGCAGCCACAGCTGGGCATTCAGCAACAGCCGCAGCGAGGCGCTGCGCGTCAGGCGCGTCACGCTGTCCGCCGCTATCAGCAGGCAGAGGGCGCAGGCGGCCCACAGACCGCTGCCGAAACCGGTACGCGCCAGCGCGCTGCCCTGCTGCGCCAGCGTCTGCGCGGCATGGCCGCCCAGCGCCACCAGCAGCGTTAGCAGCAGTTCGCAAAGCAACAGCGTCAGGATTAAGGTGGGGCGTTTCAGCGGCTGCCAGGCCAGCAGGAGCAGCAGAGGCAGGATGACTAAAATCAGCCAGCCCGCGCCGTGCAGCAGCTGCGTCAGCATCACCGGCTGGCCGGAAACCAGACGGTTAGGCGCAAAGCTGGCGAACGGCAGCGCAAACAGCGCCGCCGTCAGCAGCAGCGTCAACAGCAGCAGGACGCGGTTATACAGGGCGAATCGCAAAATCACTCCATCAGCCAGATGAGATTATCAGGCGTACCCGCTACAGCAGTTTCTTCTGTTGCAGCCAGTCGGCAGCAACTTTTTTCGCATCCTGGCCCTCCACGGCAATCCTGGCGTTCAGCGCCTGCAGCGTCTTTTCATCCAGCGCCGCAAACACCGGCTGTAGCCAGGCGGCGATATCAGGATGTTGCTTTAGCGTCGCCGCGCGAATTACCGGCGCCGGCGCATAAATAGGCTGCACGCCCTGCGGATCGCTCAGCGTTTGCAGCCCCAGCGCGGCAACCGGGCCGTCGGTGCCGTAGGCCATGGCGGCATTGACCCCGTAGGTTTGCTGCGCCGCCGCTTTGATAGTTACCGCGGTGTCGCCGCCCGCCAGCGACAGCAGCTGATCCTGCTCCAGCCTGAAGCCGTAGGCTTTTTCAAACGCGGGCAGCGCATCGGCCCGCTCAATAAACTCAGCGGAGGCGGCCAGCTTAAAGGCGCCGCCCTGCTTCAAATAGCGGCTGAGATCGGCCAGCGAGGTCAACTGCGCTTTTTGCGCCAGATCGCCGCGCACCGCAATAGTCCAGGTATTGTTGGCCGGCGCGGGCGTCAGCCACACCAGCTGATTTTTCTCAGCATCCTCTTTTTTTACCTTTTCATAACCCGCCTGGGCATTTTTCCAGGCGGCATCGCCCGCCTGACTGAAGAAGAAGGCGCCGTTGCCGGTATATTCGGGATAGATATCCAGCTCGCCGGCAACGATAGCGCCGCGCACCACCTGAGTATTGCCGAGCTGAATCTTATTCACCGTCGGCACGCCATGTTTTTCCAGCACCTGCAGGATAATATTGCCCAGCAGCGAGCCTTCGGTATCGATTTTGGATCCCACGCGCACCGCATCGGCGGCATACGCCTCTCCTGCCAGCACGAACAGCGCGGCCAGCGTCAGTAAGCCGCGACGCGCAGTAGCGAAAGCCATAGCTTTTTTCCTTTTATGTAGGGTTTTGTCAAAGCGTAGCGCAATTCGCCGTGCATGTTGGAAAAACACCTTTTTTCTGCGGGTTGCCGCGCCGGGAAAAACACGGGCGGCAGCCAGCTCAGCGGCAGGCCTGCTTAATCAGCGGCTTAAGCAGGTGACAGTAATAAAGCGCGCTATTCCGCTGACGGCGCGGCGACGGCTAGCGGTTGCAGGCAGCTGCAACGCTTTCCGGGGCGACGGCGCCTTGCGTAAAGCGCGCCAGCTGCGCGGGGATGCGCGCGAAGGTATGTAAAAACCACGGGGTAAAACGGGAGGGGGCGCGCATTATCTCCTGCTCAATCGCGGCCAGCGAGAGCCAGCGGCTGGCATCGGCTTCGTCAGGATTAAGCTGCGGCTGACAGTCGCTCATGGCGAAGAAAACGTGCCCATATTCATGCTCTGTCAGGCCGTTGCTCAACGACAGGTTGTAGCTCAGCTCAAACATCGGCGTCAGAGGGAGGCGCAGCCCCATCTCCTCGTACAGCCGCCGCTCTGCCGCCACGCGCGTCGATTCCTGAGGAAAGGGATGGCCGCAGCAGGTATTGCTCCACAGGCCGCCGCAGTGATATTTCCCGCTGGCGCGCCGCTGCAGCAGCAGCTCATGCCGGCGGTTGAAAACGTAGACCGTTACCGCCCGGTGCAGCAACCCCTTTTGATGAACTTCCAGCTTTTCCATTTTGCCGGTAGGGCGATCGAGGTGATCGACAAGGATAACTTCAATAGCTGACATGCAGGCTCCTTCAGACTTATCTTAGCCATTGTGGCATATCCGCCGCCGCGCCTGTCGAAAAAAGTGGTTGTCTTTATCACAAACCGGGCGAAAAAAGCATGCTCTGCGCGGCGTCCCGTAAATTAACGGAACGCCCGCAGGCTTTTTTACAGTTTGAACGCCTTCACTACCTGCTCCAGCTGCACGCTCTGCTCCTCCATCGCCTGGGCGGCGGCCGAGACCTGCTGCACCAGCGCGGCGTTCTGCTGCGTGGTGCTGTCGAGCTGGTTAATCGCCACGTTGACCTGATCGATGCCCATGCTCTGTTCGCGGCTGGCGGACATAATCTCTCCCATCAGCGTGGTGACGCTGGCTACGCCCTGCATCAGCTCATCCATGGTATCGCCCGCCTCGCCCACCAGCCGACTGCCGGCATCGATGCTGGCTACCGAGGTTTCAATCAGCTTTTTAATTTCACGCGCCGAGTTGGCGGAGCGTTGGGCAAGATTGCGCACCTCGCTGGCGACTACGGCGAAACCGCGTCCCTGCTCGCCGGCGCGCGCCGCCTCCACCGCCGCGTTCAGCGCCAGGATATTAGTCTGGAAGGCGATGCTGTCGATCACGCTAATAATATCCACCACTTTGCGCGACGAGGCGTCGATATCGCCCATGGTGGCGACGACGTGGCGCACCACTTCGGTGCCGCGCGCCGCCACCTGCGCGGCGTTATCCGCCAGCTGGCTGGCGTGCGTGGCGTTATCGGCATTCTGGCGCACGGTGCCGGTCAGCTGTTCCATCGAGGCCGCCGTTTCAACGATTGAGCTGGACTGCTCTTCGGTACGGGCGGAGAGATCGAGGTTGCCGCTGGCAATCTGACGCGAGGCGGAGGTTATCGCCAGCGCGCTGTCGCCCACCTGGCGCATCAGCCCCTGCAGATAGGCGATAAACTGGTTAAAGCTCTGCGCGACGGCGTTAAATTCCGGGCTGTTGCTGGCGGGCAAACGCTGCGTCAGATCGGCGCCGCCGGTAGAGAGCGCCAGAATATTGTTATTCAGCAGGCTCAGACGCTTCATCATGCTGCGGACAAAACCCAACAGCACCAGCAGCAGCGCGATGGCCAGCGGGATCTGCACTACGCCGAGACGTGAAAGCATAGAGTGGGTCTGCTGCGTCAGCAGGGCGGTCGGCACGTCGCTCGCCAGATACCAGGGGCTGCCGGCAATCGGCTGTACAAACAGCGTGCGATCGCCGTTTTCATCCTGATACTGGCTTGTTACCGGCTGCTGTCCGGCCTTGCTCAGCAGCGCCTGCAGCGGCGCGGAGAGCGGCAGGCCAAGCTCGCTCAGGTTTTGCAGCTTCGGCGTATCGTTCACCAGCGCCGCATTCCCCACGACTTTACCGTCCGCCTCAACGATCAGTACGCGCCCGTGGATAACTTCGCCCATCTCTTTTGCCAGATGGTTAAAGAAGCCCAGCGTCACATCGATAGTGGAAACGCCCCATACGGCGCCGTTACGGTAGATCGCCATCGCGCAGTTGGTGCGCGGCTGCGGACTGGCGGCATCCTGATAGGCGTTGGCCCAGGCGCAGGCGCCCTTCCCGGCGGCCAGCCCCGCTTTGTACCACGGCTGCTCATAATATTTATCCGCTTCCGGCGAGTTCCAGAAGGTATTGAGCTGCAGACGGTCGCTGGCATCGCGGGCGAAGAAGGTGCTGAACCTTTCCCGGTCCGCCGCGCGCATGCCGGGCAACGGCCAGATGCCGCCGCCAAAAACGTTGTTGTCCTGATACTGGTTCACCAGCGCAGGCAGCAGGCTATCGATCGCCGCGCTGTCCATAACGCTGACCGCCTCGGTAATAGTGCGCTGCTGTGCCTGCACGCGGTTCATCTGCTCGACGATGCGCGCCGCCAGCGCATCCACCTCATAGCGCACCAGACGTTCTTCATTCGTTTTTAACTGCGGGGCAACAAAAAGATTGATAACCACCACGGTAACCGCCATCAGCAGCAGGAAAAACGCTACCAGGGTTAACGTAAAGCGGGCCTGCGTTGTTTTTAACATGTCCACACCCTTAACCGAAAGGGCCTGATTGCCCTGCTGATGTTAACGGCGTGTGGGAACGTTCCTTGAGGCGATCGCGATCAAATTTTTTAAAAATGTCGCCCGGCGTCGCCGCTTATTCTTGCTGTTCAACCACCTGCTGACGCGGACGGAAAATATGGCTGGCGCCGTACTGCAGCAGGCGCGTAACCAGCTGCATTCCTCCGGCATCATCCTGCTGGGCGAATGCCTGCTCCGCGGCAGTAACCGGCGTGGCCCACAGCAGATTTACCCGCTCGCCTTCGCGCTTCGGCAGCGTAAACTGGCCGCTTTCGCCGCCGAGCGTGGCGGAGAGCAGAAATCCTTCAAAGCCAACCGGGGCCACTGAGGAGCTGAGGATATGCCCTTCTCCCAGCCAGTTAAGGCTGCTCCAGGGATAGTGCGCATAGTTCGCCAGCGCGCTGGCCATGCGGATAGCGTTATCTTCCGTCATCACTTCCGCATCGATCGCCATCGCCAGTTCGGTACGCCGGTACTGCGGCGCCAGATCCTCATAGAGGAAATCGACCCACGGCATGGGACGAATACACATGCCGAGGGTGAAGAAATACCAGACGCCCTGATGATAATGCTGTGAAAGCGCCATCGGCGGCCAGCGTCCCTGATCGATGCCGTAATATTTAACCGATGGCCCGTAGTGCGCCTCGTAGCACTGCAATAAATCATGCTCCACCGGCTGCCAGAGATGGCCGTCATGCCAGTCGCGCCAGAACTGCCGATGCGTCAGCGCTCTGGCGTAATACAGATTGGTAGAGGCGGAGCCGAGCGGCGCGGTCAGCCGGTTCTCTTTAATGCAGCCGGCGGAAAAGCTGACCTGTTTATTCTGATAGAGGCTCCAGCCGGGAATAACCGCCAGCAGCTGGCCCTGATACCAGACCGCCGCGCCATCGTCGGTCGGTTCCCAGATAATTTGCAGTCCGGCGGGATCGAGCGCCGGCTCCGCTTCCAGCGTGCGGCAGCAGTCGGCGCTGAGCAGCGGCGCGATGCCCTGCTCTATCGCTGCGCGATCTTCCTGCAACGGCGCAGGCAACAGATTACGCAGCCAGCAGCCGCGTACCGCGAAGCGCGAGCGAAAGGGTTCGGTGGGCCAGATATAGAAGTAGGCGGCCCGCTCGGTCTGTTCGATGATGGCGGTTAACGTCTGTTGCTGGTTGGTGACCTCAGCAATCAACTGCGAATTTGTCATAGTGCCTCAACGCAACGTAGAGGAATCCATTTTCCCCGAGAATAGGGTAGGATCCCTTTTCTCGCCACGCCGCAGCAAGGGTAAAAGTCTCAAAGTCACGCTTATTGCCGCATTTACACCTCCGCAGGCGCGACGGCGCGGGCGGCAAAATATTTGTCACCCACGCCCTTTATCTTAGGGTAAATAAGGTAAAAACCGCCTTTCACCGTTTTTAGCCAGGCAGCGGCTTAAACCAACGCTTTTTCCTGCCGCCGCTGCGCTCGGCAATAAGATTTCACACTCTTTTACGCAGCCTGACGTTTTATATAACTGCTTGTTTATAAATCTTTTTATTTCCCCTGCTGATAGTAATTAATGATAAAGCCTTATTTTTCAGCCGGTTAAAAGCGAAACGCTGAATAGTTGCCTGAGCGCCCCGTCTCTACCAGGCTTTGAGAGCTAATGCAGCACACCGATACACCATTAGAGGGAGAGAGGCATTATGACTATACAATCGCTAAACGATCTGTTTGTTCATACCTTAAGCGATGTTTACAGTGCTGAAGTTCAGTTAACCAGGGCGCTGCCGAAAATGGCGCAGGCCGCCACCGCAGAAAAACTTATCGAGGGCTTTACGCAGCACCTGGAAGAGACGAAAGGCCATATTGAGCGGCTCGATCAGGTGATCCAGGCGCTTGACGGCGTCGAGTTGCAGAACGTTACTTGCGTAGCGATGGAGGGGCTGATCAAGGAGGGCGAGGAGATTATTCAGGAAGTTGAGCAGGGGCCGGTACGTGACGCGGGCCTGATTGTCGCCGCTCAGAAAGTCGAGCACTACGAGATATCCAGCTACGGCTCGCTGATGGCGCTGGCGAAAAACCTGGGTTACGACAATGTCGTCTCTGTCCTGAAGAATACCCTGGATGAAGAGAAAGCCACCGATGAGAAACTTACTATGCTGGCCGAGCAGCAGGTGAATCAGCACGCCGCCTGACGCATATTATTTATCGTCCGTTTGATGCTTTTTCTACAGCGCCTGAATAAACCGATTGGTAAGTGCCGATCGGTTTTTTTAATTTTTTAGCAGCTATATGCTCATTTCCTTAATTTCTAAATAGCTAAACCCTTTCTTTTTAAAAATAAGATAAATCAGCTAGTTATAAAAAATGCCGTACACGAAATGAAATATAGAGTATTGCTGTTGCCATGATGATGCAAATCGCCAGAGTTTTTGAAAACTATCAGGCGCAATGGTTTTTCAGTTGGTACACGGATAGCGGCTATAGCTGTGAAGATCTGACGTCAGATCTGCGGTGTTTTTATAAGTCAATAAATGTTGTCTGCTTTTTTTTGCATGGTTACTGGTGCCATTCCCACAGCATAAAGAATACGAAGAAACCAGCTGGATGAGTTATTATTTATATACCGATAAGGATATCAGGCAGACGCCTAAAATATCTCAACATTATATTTATAACGTGCCTGATGGCGGCGCCAGAGAAATGAGCAACATCATGTTTTATGACGCGTTCGAACCCGCATCGCTGCGGCTGTATCTAAAAACCATCGGTTTTCACTGGAAAGTGAAACAGAAGACCGCACAGAAGAAACCTGGCTATCCCATACAAGTAGAAATATCGTTTTCTCTGTTAGCATGGACAGACAAAAAAGTATTATTCGCTTAACTAAAACTGTCATCTGAGTTGTTATAGCAACTATTAAGGTCAGGATTTCATCCCCAAAAGCCCATACGGACCTGCTTGTTTCTTTTTATATATTAGCTGCGTAAAAGCTTTACCCCGATTAAGTGTGATAAGCATCGCATATTACACACAGCCACATTGTTTTTTAATAATTAAAATTTATTTTTAAACTTCCCTTCCCTGTTATCCTTCAGGATGCAATAAATTGACGGCATCGATAAAAGAGAGAATTACCCTGATTACCGGCGGCGATCGCGGCATCGGGCGCGCTACTGCGCTAACGCTGGCGCAAAAAGGCCATACGCTCTGTATCGGCTACCGCTGTCGGCAGGATCGGGCCGCAGAAACGGTAGAGCTGATTCGCCGTGCGGGCGCTAAGGCGATTGCGGTGCAGGCGGATATCGCCGATGAAGAACAGGTGATGGCGCTGTTTCAGCAGATCGATCGCCATCTCGGCCCGCTGACCGGGCTGGTCAATAACGCCGCCGTGCTTAAGCCGCAGGCCTCCGTTGAACAGCTGGACGCGGCGCGCATCGCCGCGCTGTTTGCCGTTAACGTCACCGGCAGCTTTCTTTGCGCGCGTGAGGCGGTAAAGCGCATGGCGCTGCGTCACGGCGGCCAGGGCGGCGCCATTGTCAATGTCTCATCCGCCGCCTCCCGCCTCGGCGCGCCCCATGAGTATGTTGACTATGCGGCTTCCAAAGGCGCGATCGATACGCTGACCGTCGGCCTGTCGCGGGAAGTGGCGGCGCAGGGCATCCGCGTTAACGCCGTCAGGCCGGGTTTTATTTATACCGAGATGCACGCCGACGGCGGCGAAGCCGGACGCGTGGATCGCGTTAAGGCGCAGCTGCCGATGGGGCGCGGCGGGCAGCCGGAAGAGGTGGCGCAGGCGATCGCCTGGCTACTGTCGGACGAAGCCTCTTACGTCACCGGCAGCTTTCTTGATATGGCGGGCGGCAGGTAGCGCGCCGCCAGCGCGGGAAGCGCCGCCAGAGCAAAAAAAACCGCCCGGCGTTAACCGGTCGGTTTCACTGGCTCACGCCATTACAGCAGAGTGAATTCAGCTTCCTGCGTTCTCACCGAATCGAGCCCGATCATCACTTTAAACTTGCCCGGCTCCGCAACCTGCTGCATACGCTGATTCCAGAATTTCAGCGCCTCAACGTCAATCGGGAAACGCACGGTCTGTGATTCGCCCGCCCTCAGCATAATACGCTTAAAGCCCTTCAGCTCTTTTACCGGACGGCTGACGCTGGCTACCTCATCGTTCAGGTAAAGCTGCACCACCGTTGCGCCATCGCGCTTGCCGCTGTTGGTGACCGTGACGCTCGCCTCCAGTTTACCGTTGCGCGCCATGGTAGTTGAGGAGAGGGCTACCGGCGAGAGGCTGAAGGTGGTGTAGCTCAGGCCGTAGCCGAACGGGAACAGCGGACCGTTAACCGCATCATAGTAGTGCGAGGTGTATTTGTTCGGCTTTTCCGGGTTATAGGGGCGGCCGGTAGGCAGATGATTGTAGTAAACCGGAATCTGCCCAACCGAGCGCGGGAAAGAAACCGGCAGCTTGCCCGACGGATTGTAATCGCCAAACAGCACGTCGGCGATGGCGTTGCCCCCTTCGGTGCCGCTAAACCAGCTTTCCAGCATCGCATCCGCCTGCTGATATTCATGGGTCAGCGCCAGCGCGCGCCCGTTCATCAGCACCAGCACCAGCGGTTTGCCGGTGGCTTTCAGCGCCGCCAGCAGTTTTTGCTGGCTCTCCGGCAGCGTCAAATCGGTACGGCTGGAGGCCTCGTGCGCCATGCCCTGCGCTTCGCCCAGCGCCAGCACCACCACATCCGCCTGCCGCGCCGTGGCGACCGCCTCATCAATCATCTGCTGCGGCGTACGGCTGTCAACGGTTACCGCCGGCTCATACTGATTAAGGAAGTCCTGGATGCCTTTATGATCGGTGACGTTCGCGCCTTTGGCATACAGCAAAGTCGCCTTACCGGCGGTAGCGTTTTTCATCCCCTGCAGCAGGGTTACCGACTGCTTCGCTACGCCCGCCGCCGACCAGCTGCCCATAATATCGCGCTGGCTATCCGCCAGCGGTCCGATCAGCGCGATGGCGCCCGCTTTTTTCAGCGGCAGCGTTTCCAGGCGGTTTTTCAGCAGCACCATGCTTTTACGCGCGACGTCGCGCGCATCTTCACGATGCAGGCGGCTTTCCGCATTGGTATCCGCCGGATCGCCGCCTTTTGGCCCCAGGTGGCTATAGGGATCGTTAAATAATCCCATATCATACTTCACGTTCAGCACGTGACGCGCCGCATCGTCGATCTCCTGCTGCGAGACCACGCCGCTCTGCACCAGCCCAGGCAAATATTTGCTGTAGTATTCATCGCCCATGCTCATATCGATACCGGCCTTCAGCGCCACGCGCACCGCATCCTGCGGATCGCTGGCGACGCCGTGCTTAATCAGCTCTTTAATCGCGCCGTGATCGCTGATGGTAATGCCCTTAAATTTCCACTGGTCGCGCAGCAGATCCTTCAGCAGCCAGCCGTTAGCGGTAGCCGGCACGCCGTTGATGGAGTTGAGGGAAACCATTACCCCGCCGCTGCCGGCGTCCAGCGAGGCCTTGTAGGGCGGCATATAGTCCTGGAACATACGCTGCGGACTCATATCCACCGTGTTGTAGTCGCGCCCGCCTTCAACCGCGCCGTACAGCGCAAAATGTTTTACGCTGGTCATCAGCGCATAGCGATCCGCCGGGCTGCTGCCCTGCATCGCCTGCACCATCGCGGCGCCCATCTGCGCGGTCAGCCAGGTATCCTCGCCAAAGCCTTCCGATCCACGCCCCCAGCGCGGTTCGCGCGTGACGTCCACCATCGGCGCCCAGGTCATATTCAGCCCGTCATCCGCCGCTTCATAAGCCGAGATGCGCCCGACGCGCGCTACCGCGTCGAGATCCCAGCTGGCGGCCAGCCCCAACGGAATCGGAAAGATAGTGCGCTGCCCGTGCACAACGTCATAGGCGAAAAACAGCGGAATTTTCAGGCGGCTAAGCTGCATGACCTGATCCTGCATCACGCGAATGTCGGGGCGGGTAACGGTATTGAAAATCGCCCCCACCTGGCCGTTTTTAATCATCTCGCGGATCGCCTCTTTCGGGTTATCCGGCCCGACGCTAATCAGCCGCAGCTGACCAATTTTTTCATCCAGCGTCATTTTCGCCAACAGATCGGTGACAAAGGCATCGCGCGCCTCAGGCGTCAGGCGATGCGGGCCAGACAGATCCTCAGCAAAGGCGGGCTGGACCGCCAGGGAAACCGCAAGACTCAGGGAATAAATCCATTTCATCGGATTGGGCTCTCAACAAAAACGCAGGAAGAGTTTTATAGTGATATAGCAACAGGATAGCTTCAGTGTGCCACAGGATGAGAATAGCAGGTAGTTTTCAGAGCAGACGCTTTTCTGCCTGAACTGCTAAAGTAGAATCGACATACATAACAGGACAATGGATATGCACCCTCATCACAATCCCGCCAGCCAAAATCTGCTTAATGATCTACGCCGCATCGTCGGCAACAGCCATCTGCTGACCGATCCCGGTAAAACTGAACGTTACCGGAAAGGTTTTCGCTCCGGACAGGGCGATGCGCTGGCGGTGGTTTTTCCCGGCACGCTGCTGGAGCTGTGGCGCGTGCTGAAAGCGGCGGTAGCGGCGGATAAAATCATCCTGATGCAGGCGGCGAATACCGGCCTGACCGAAGGATCGACGCCAAACGGCAACGATTACGATCGCGACATTATTATTATCAGCACGCTGCGTATGGATCGTATTCAGCTGCTGGATAAAGGGAAGCAGGTACTTGCCTTTCCCGGCGGCACGCTCTTTCAGCTGGAAAAAATACTTAAGCCGCTGGGCCGCGAACCGCACTCGGTGATTGGCTCTTCCTGTATCGGCGCCTCGATTCTCGGCGGCGTCTGCAATAACTCCGGCGGCGCGCTGGTTAAACGCGGCCCGGCCTACACCGAAATGTCGCTCTACGCGCAGGTGGATGAACAGGGCCAGCTGAAGCTGGTTAACCATCTGGGTATCGATCTCGGCGCCACGCCGGAGCAGATTCTGGGCAAGCTGGACGACGAGAGCTGGCAGGAGAGCGACGTCCATTACGATTCGCGCCAAGCCTCCGATCATAATTATGTTGAACGCGTGCGCGATGTTGACGCCGATACGCCGTCGCGTTTTAACGCCGATGCCAGCCGCCTGTATGAAGCCTCCGGCTGCGCAGGCAAACTGGCGGTGTTCGCCGTGCGTCTGGATACCTTCGAGGCGGAGAAAAAGCAGCAGGTGTTCTATATCGGCGCTAACGATCCCGCCGCGCTGGAAGATATCCGGCGTCATATTCTCGGCCATTTTAAAAATCTGCCGGTGGCGGGCGAATATATGCACCGCGACATGTATGACATCGCCGAAAAGTACGGCAAAGATACCTTTATCATGATCGATAAGCTGGGCACCGATAAAATGCCGCGCCTGTTCAGCATTAAAGGGCGCGTTGACGCCATGCTGAGCCGCTTGCCGATTTTCGGCGCGCATTTTAGCGACCGGCTGCTGCAGAAGCTGAGCGCCCTCTTCCCGGCGCACCTGCCGAAGAAGATGAAGGTCTGG
This sequence comes from Mixta tenebrionis, assembly GCF_006517625.1. Taxonomy (GTDB): domain Bacteria; phylum Pseudomonadota; class Gammaproteobacteria; order Enterobacterales; family Enterobacteriaceae; genus Mixta; species Mixta tenebrionis. Next base: position 623,910 of record NZ_VHQI01000001.1, read on the forward strand.
CGCGATCGCTATGAGCACCATCTGATGCTGAAAATGGCCGGCGACGGCGTGGAGGAAGCGCGTCAGTTCCTGAAAGATTTCTTCCGCGAAGGCGGCGGCGATTATTTCGAATGCAGCGATGAAGAAGGCGCAAAAGCGTTTCTGCATCGCTTCGCCGCTGCGGGCGCCGCGGTGCGTTATCATGCGGTGCATCACGATGAGGTGGAGGATATTCTGGCGCTGGATATCGCGCTGCGTCGTAACGATCGCGAGTGGTTTGAGAAGCTGCCGCCGGAGTTTGACGATAAGCTGGTGCATCGCCTCTATTACGGCCACTTTATGTGCCACGTGTTCCATCAGGATTATATCGTGAAGAAAGGCGTGGACGCGCATGCGCTGAAAGAAGCGATGCTGGCGATCCTGAACCAGCGCGGAGCGGAATATCCGGCAGAGCACAACGTCGGTCATCTGTATGAGGCGAAGCCGCAGATGAAAAAATTCTATCAGCAGCTCGATCCCACCAACAGCTTTAACCCCGGCATCGGCAAAACCAGCAAGCAGAAACACTGGGGCGGATGCGGCTGCGACGGCCAGCGCCGCGCCGAACAGTAATGCTCAGGCCGCCGCGCTCAGCGCAGGGCGGCGGCGCTCATCAGAACGGGCCGCCGGTTTAACCAGCGGCCCGTTTTCCCTCACGGCTGCTGGGGATTTTTTACCACCACATCGCCATTTTTCTGCTCGATAATCATCGTCTGCGGGCGCGACAGCACAATGCCCTCTTTGCGCAGCCGGGTAAGAATATCGAACAGCAGATCGCTCTTCGCGCTGCCCACCTGGCGCTGCGTCGCGACGTTGCCGGTAACGCTCAGTACGATGCCCTGCGGCGTCAGATCCTTAAAGCTGACGGAAGGCTCCGGCGTCTCCAGAATGCGTTCGTTCTCGCGATATACCGCCAGCAGAATCTCGCGGACCTGCTGCGGATCGATATCCAGCGGAAAGGTCAACATAATGGTCACCACGCCCTGCGCGTTGCCCATGGTGGCATTGCGCACGTTCTGCGAGATTAGCTGCGAGTTGGGCACAATAACCGTCGATTTATCGCTCAGCTGGATTTCAGTGGCGCGTACGTTGATGCGGCGAATATCGCCTTCGATGCCGCTGATGCTCACCAGATCGCCCACCTTCACCGGACGTTCGGTAAGCAGAATCAGACCGGAGATAAAGTTCTTCACAATCTCCTGCAGGCCGAAACCGATACCTACCGACAGGGCGCTGACGATCCACGCCAGCTTATTCCACTGTACGCCCATGGTGGAAAGCGTCAGCAGAATCACCAGCACGTAGCCGATATTGCTGAACAGCGTCACCAGCGAGACGCGCATCCCGGTATCCATAGTGGTTTTCGGCAGGAATTCATTATCCAGCCAGCGGCGCACCGAACGCAGCACGTAAATCCCGATGACCAGGCAAAGCAGCGCGTTCACCAGATGCGCCGGCACGATATTCAGCGTCTCCAGCCCTTTGCCGCCCCAGAACTCCACCGCCTTTTGCAGCAGCTCAATCGGCGTTGAGGTGCCGAAGGTGCCGTTGAGCACCGCCACCGCCGCGAACAGCAGCAGGATAGTTTTGCCCAGCGCCGCCAGCAGCGCCGCCGCCTGCGCCAGATGGCACCCATCGATATTCAGCGAAGTCTGGATGCGTTTGCCGCTGGGATTATTAACCGACAGCAGGGTTTCACAGCCGTCGCTGACCAGATGGCTCAGGAAATAGAAGGCGCCGCAGACGATGCCGAGCCAGACCAGCTCATAGCTAAGGAAGCGCGCCAGGGTGACGTAGCCCACCGCCAGCGACAGCAGAATCGCCAGCCCGGCCAGGGTAATCGCCATCTGGATCAGCCCGACCAGCGTTGATTTCGCCTCCGGCGTCTGCCCCTGCTGCGCCAGCCGGCGCCGCACGCGGCTGGAGCGGAAACTGATAGAGAGCGCGGTGGCGCCCACCAGCAGCGCCGTCATGCCGTTCGCCAGGATGGTAGTGCCGACGCTGGTGCCGACGCTGCTGTTCAGCGCCTCTACCGTCTGGAAAATAAATACCAGCGTTGCGGTCAGCGGCGGGAACGGCTTCAGCGCCATCGCCACTTCATTAGAGATAGCGGGCAGGCGCCAGGAGGGGCGCCGCGTGGAGAGAAAAGCGCGTCCCAGCCCGGCAATCAGCCCGCAGAACACGCTCAGCTGCACCAGGCGATCGACGAAATCCTGCACGTCATCAGTCACCTCCGCGCGGCGGGTAAAGGCCTGATCGAGAAAATTAAACGCCAGCACCACCGCCGCCAGGGTAGTCAGCGCGATCGCCGCGGCGAGGAAGCTGCGCCGCAGCCGCCCTTCCGGCAGCTGATGAATACTGACCCAGGCGAGAAACTCTTCGCCGTAACGCCGCCCCAGCGTGGCGATCAAAATCGCCGCCACCAGCCACAGCAGCGTTCCCGCCCGCCAGCCCGGCTCCCAGGCGAGGGCCGCGGTATCCGCCAGCTCATCGCGGAAGCTGGCCAGCTTCTCGCCGTCCAGCTGTTGTACGTTAAACAGCGGCGACCAGAAACGCGATCCGAAGATACTGCCGGAATTCAGCGCCAGCTGGGTTTTCAGATTATCGCGCCGCAGACTGACGATTTGCGCGCTAAGGTTCAGCGATCCGTTCTTAATCGCCTCCGCCTGCCTGATCTGATCGTCCAGCTTTTGCTTCTGACTCTCCAGCGCGGCACGCTTGCGCGTTACCTCCGGCGTCTCTTTAACTCCGCTGTCCGCCTTCGGCGCCGGCCCCAGCACCGCCAGCTGGGCAATCAGCTGCTGGCTTTGCGGGATCAGCGCCTGGCCCAGCGTATCGGCATTGCCCGACAGCTCCAGCGCCAGGTCGTTCAGCTGCGACAGCTGCGCGTCATTGATCTCGCCGGAAACCTGCCCTTTAATTTTGTCGAGGATTTTTTGCATCTTCGGCAGCTCAACCGCCGCGTTGACCTTAACTACGGTCTCCTCTTCTGCCGTCGCCGTCGACGCATCGCCGTCGTCTGCCGCGTGAAGGTAGAGCGGCGCCAGCGCCAGCAGCGCCAGCAGGCTCGCCCGCATCAATCGTAACCATTTTGCCATCGAACGTCGTTCCACTTTTTCCAGTTCCGCGGCCCTGCCGCGATCGCGCGCCAGTGTATGCTTTTGCCGGTAGCTTCACTACAGGAAATCGGCAACAAATTTTCCCGCTAAAGATAAGCGATTGTCAGCGAACGGCGCCACATTACGCGACGCACGGCTGGCTGGCGCCGCCGGATGCGGCGGCGGGAAAATGCTACTCCGTCGCCTGTTCGTCAGAGCGGCGGTTGCTGGCGGTCTGCGCCGATTTCTGTTTTTTATAGGCCAGCGCCGCCGCCGGCACCGGCGCGGATTTGCCGGTTTCCAGCCAGCTCCGCAGGCGGTTGGCATCGGCGAAATGGGTATATTTGCCGAAGGCGTCCAGCACCACCAGCGCTACCGGGCGCTGATTAATCACCGTGCGCATCACCAGACAGTGGCCCGCCTGATTGGTAAAACCGGTTTTCGTCAGCTGGATATTCCAGTCCGGCTTATAGACCAGATGATTGGTATTGCGGAACGGCAGCGTGTAGTCGGGATTGCTGAAGCGCGCCATCTGCTCATGGGTGGTGCTGAGCTGGCCGAGCAGCGGATAGCTTTTAGTGGCGATCAGCAGCTTTATCAGGTCGCGCGCGGTAGAGACGTTGTGAATCGACAGGCCGGTCGGCTCAACGTAGCGGGTATGCGTCATGCCCAGCGCGCGCGCTTTGGCGTTCATCGCACGGATAAAGGCGTCGTAACCGCCGGGGTAGTGGTGCGCCAGGCTGGCGGCGGCGCGGTTTTCCGAGGACATCAGCGCCAGCAGCAGCATATTTTTCCGGCTGATGGCGCTTTTCAAACGCACGCGCGAGAAAACGCCGCGCATTTCCGGCGTCTGGCTGATGTCAACGTTCAGCATCTCATCCAGCGGCTGATGCGCATCCAGCACCACCATCGCCGTCATCAGCTTGGTGATTGACGCCACCGGCCTGATGCGATCGGGATGGCTGGCGTAAAGCACTTTATTGGTATTTAAATCGACGATCATCGCGCTGCCGGAGGCGATCTGCGGCTGGGAGAGCGGCGCGGGCGCGCTTAGCGGCGACGCGGCCAGCGCCTGGCCGCTCAGGCCCGACGCGGAAAACAGTAAAGCCAGGCTCAGCAATGAATAACGAAATTTTGCGGGCATCGTTTAACAACTTACCGGATTAGGATTGCGCGCTGTGTGCAACACAGGCTGCCGCCGCGAAAGAAAAACCGTGCGGCGGCTGGCAGGCAGCATAATACGCTGGCAGGCCGCTAAAATCCTGGCGAAATTTTGTTTCCGGGCGTAACCAGGCCGCCGCCCACGGCGGCGGCGTTGGCGGCTAGCCCAGCCGGTAGCCGTAGCCCCACAGCAGCACCGTCAGCGCCAGCAGGACTTCAAACAGCAAAATACCGATCGCCAGCGTAGAGCCGGAGAAGCGCAGGCTCTCTTCGCGATCGATATTTAACAGCTGCGGAATGCCGATATACAGCAGATAACCGGTATAGAGCAGCGCCAGCGCGCCAGCAAGCACGCACAGCCAGACCAGCGGATAGAGGGCAATCACGCCGCTGATAAACAGCGGCGTGGCGACATAGCCGGCAAATACCGTACAGCGCGCCAGGCTGGGGCGCTGCGGATAGTCGCGCGCCATCCAGTGGATTACCCGCCCCATTACCGCCACGCCGCCTAAAATCAGCAGATAAAACAGCAGCGCCAGCATCAATCCGGTAGTGAAATCCAGCGGCACGGTGCGCCCGCCGCCCAGATGCCAGCCGAGCTGCGTGGTGCCGATCAGCGAACAGACCACCGGAATCGCCGCCATCAGCAGCACGTGGTGGGTATAGTGATGGGAAACGCTTTCGTTTTCCCCTCTGATATTGCGCATTTCCCGACCGGGATGCGCCAGAAGACCCCAGACATGGTTCATTGCTTTACCCTCCGCCGTCACTGACCGCCCGATGCGGTTTCTCTTAAGTATAATTCGCCTGCTTACTTTTTCCGCGCACGGCACGACGCTTTTGCCCGGCGTCACGCTTTTTTCGCAAGACGGCGATAACGGGGTATACACTTACCCTGACGCTAAGGTGAAAAGGGATGGTAAATTTTGCATTTCGATATCAACCAATTAATTGAGCAGTATGGCTATCTGGCGGTGGTGATTGGCTGTATCGCCGAAGGGGAAACTTTTGCGTTGCTGGGCGGCGTGATCGCCCATGAAAAACTGCTGCGCTACAGCGGCGTGGTGCTGGCGGTAATGCTCGGCGGCTTTCTGGGCGATCAGCTGCTGTTCTATATCGGACGGCGCTTTGGCTCACGTATTTTACGCCGCTTTAAAAAGCATCAGGGCAAGCTGAAGCGCGCCAACCGTATGATTCGCCGCTATCCGGTACTGTTTATTATCGGCGTGCGCTTTATGTACGGCTTTCGCCTTATCGGCCCGATTATTATTGGCGCCAGCCGCCTCAGCCCGCTTAAATTCCTAATTTTCAACGCCATCGGCGCCTTTATCTGGGCGCTGGTGTTCGTTACCCTCGGCTACTTTGCCGGGGAGATGGTCGCCCCCTGGCTACATCGCCTTGACCATCATCTGAAGCATCTGCTGTGGCTGGCGCTGGCGGTGCTGTTCGTTGCGCTGCTGCGTCTGGCGTTCCGCCGCTGGACGCGGCGGCATGAGAGTTAATCCCGCAGCTGGGCGCGCGCGTTGTAAAAGCGTCGATAGCCGAGCGAGGCGGCGATAATGGTTGAAAACGCCGCGGTGCCAAGCAGCATAAAGGTCACCATAATCTGATATTTAATCGCCTGCACTGGATCGATGCCGGCGAAAATCAGCCCCGACATCATTCCCGGCAGGCTGACCAGCCCGACGGTTTTCGCCGCGTCCACCGTTGGGATCATCGCGGCGCGAATGCTGTCGCGCACCAGCGCGGCGGAAGCAAGTTTCACCGGAGCGCCAAGGCTCAGCATCTCCTCAATCTTCTGGCGGTTATCGGCGAAGCGCTGATTCAGCTGGGTATAACAGAGCCCGACCGCCACCATCGCGTTGCCGGCGATCATGCCGGAAACCGGAATTACCTGCATCGGTACAAAGGCGATGGCGCCGCTCAGTACCAGAATGGTCAGCGTCAGGCCGGCGCCGGAACCGATGGCGATCAGCGAAATCCAGAAGGCGTTGTCGATGCGCTTACTGCGCTTGCGGGCGTTCAGCGCCGCGTTAACGCAGATAAACAGCACCATCAGCAACGTCAGCCAGCGGCTGTTGAAATCGAACAGATAGTGCAGCACATAGCCGACGATGCTCAGCTGCACCACGGCGCGCAGCACGCTCCATAAAATATCTTTATGCAGGCCCAGTTTCTCTTTCTGGCTGACCAGCAGCGCCACCAGCACCAGCATAAAGGCGAGCGCCAGCGAACTGTTATCAATAGCGGGATGATTCATTGCGCGGTCTCCATACCGGGAGCAAGAGAGATAACGCGCGCGCCGTCGCCGGTTTCCTGCGCGTCGTGGCTAATCCACAGCACGCTCATCGCGTGGCGCCGGGCGGTCTGCTGAATCAGCTGCTTAACCAGCGCTTTGTTATCCGCATCCAGCGCGCTGGTAACCTCATCCAGCAGCAGCAGCGCGGGCGGAAACTGTAAATTGCGCAGCAGCGCCACGCGCTGACGCTCGCCGCCGGACAGCCCGTCGATCGCTTTATCCAGCAGCTCAGGCGGCAGATTCAGCTGCGCCAGATCCGCCAGCAGCGCCTGCCGGTCGGGCTGCTGCTGACGAATTTGCCAGGGAAAGGCCAGATTATCGTAGACGGTCGCGCCAAACAGCTGCGGCGTCTGAAAGCAGCAGGAAACCTGGCGGCGATAGCGCTCCGGCGCCAGGCTGGCGATATCTTCGCCGCGAAAAAGTATGCTGCCCGTGCCCGGCGACAGCAGCGAGGCGATAATTTTCATCAGGGTGGTTTTACCGCTGCCGGAAGGACCTGTCAGCCAGGCGAACTCTTGCGCCTGCAGGGTAAAAGAAATGGGCGCCAGCAGATAGTTTTCCGCCAGCCGATAGCTGACGTCGCGCACCGCCAACAGTGGGATCTCCGTGGACATACAGGCTTCCTTTTCAGTTTTGCCGTCGATAATAACGCGGAAGGAGGCGGAACGAAAAAGCAAACAGGCGCCAGTGGCGGTCGCTTGTCTATAGTAACTGTTCTGGCAACGCAACCGGGGGCGGTATGGCACAGGTAAAACGATCTATCGATCATCACGGCGTTATTGGCGATCTACGCACCTGCGCGCTGGTGGCGAACGACGGCGCCATCGACTATTTCTGCTGGCCTGACCTCGACAGCCCGTCGGTCTTCAGCGCCCTGCTCGACAGCGACGAAGCGGGCATTTTCAGCCTGACCCCGGCATGGCAGGCGTACCGACGGCAGCAGCTCTATCTGCCCGATACCAATATTCTGCAAACGCGCTGGCTTGCCGCCGAAGGCGTGGCGGAAATCACCGATTATATGCCGATCTGCGCACAGCAGGATAGCCAGCCGCGCATTATCCGCCGGCTAAAAATGGTGCGCGGCGAGGCGCGTTTTCATCTGCGCTGCGCGCCGGTGCATGACTACGCGCGCGCCGCTACCCAGGCCAGCCTGCAGGACGGCGCGGCGCTGTTTTGCGCTGAAGGCCAGCCCGATCTGCGCCTTACCGCCAGCGTGCCCCTGACGCTCGATCGCCAGGCGGCGGTGGCCAGCTTCACCCTGCGCGCCGGAGAGCATGCGGAATTTATTTTCGGCAGCGCGCAGGATGAACATCTCGACAATTTGCACACCGATATCTGCTTTCAGGAGACGCTGCGCTACTGGCGCAGCTGGTGCCAGAAAAGCAACTGGCGCGGGCGCTGGCGAGAGATGGTAAAGCGATCCTCGCTGACGCTGAAGCTGCTGACTTCCTGGCAGCACGGCTCTATCGCCGCCGCCGCCACCTTCGGCCTGCCAGAAGAAACCGGCGGCGAGCGCAACTGGGACTATCGCGCCTCCTGGATCCGCGACGCCTCGTTCAGCGTATATGCGCTGATGCGCCTCGGCTATGTTGACGAGGCGAAGCGTTTTACCCACTGGGTAGGCCGCTGCGTGGAGCACAGCCAGCAGGATCCGGCGCGACTACAGGTGATGTATCGCCTCGACAGCACCACCGAGCTGCACGAAAGCGAACTGCCGCACCTTTCCGGCTATGCGGATTCACGTCCGGTGCGCATCGGCAACGACGCCTGGCGGCAGACGCAGCTGGATATCTACGGCGAGCTAATGGACGCGGTTTACCTGGCCAATAAATATGGCGAAGCGATCTCGGAGCGCGGCTGGCGCAACGTATGCAATACCATCAACTACCTGTGCTAGCACTGGCAGGAGCCGGACGCCGGCATCTGGGAGATGCGCGGCGAGCCGCAGCATTTTCTCCACTCGCGGCTGATGTGCTGGGTGGCGGTCGATCGCGCGCTGCGCCTCGGCGTCAAGCGTTCGCTGCCGATGCCCTATGAGCGCTGGGACAAGGCGCGCAGCGCTATACGCGAGGATATCTGGCAGAACTTCTGGCATCCGCAGCTGGGCCATTTTACCGCCACGCGTCACGGCAGCTCGCTTGACGCCTCGATGCTGCTGATGCCGCTGGTGCGCTTTGTCGGCGCGACCGATCCTGACTGGCTGGCGACGCTGGACGCCATCGGCGCGAAGCTGGTGCGCGACGGCATGGTATGGCGCTACGATCGCGCGGAAACGCCGGCCGACGCCCTTCAGGGGCGCGAAGGCGCTTTTGTCGCCTGCTCGTTCTGGTATGTAGAGTGTCTGGCGCGCGCCGGGCGGGTGGAAGAGGCGCACTTTGAGTTTGAGAAGCTGTTGAGCTACGCCAATCCGCTGGGCCTGTACGCCGAGGAGTTTGATGTCCACGGTTTCGCGTTGGGCAACTTTCCGCAGGCGCTCAGCCATCTGGCGCTGATTAGCGCCGCTTTTTTCCTGAACCGCAAGCTGGATGGCGAAGAGCCGCAGTGGCAGCCCTGACGGGAAAAAATGCTGCCGGGGTATGCAGGATAGCTTTAGATGACATAGAGTTAATTAAATATGATGCTATAAGGAAAATTCCTGATTCCACAATCTGTGGTTATGCACATATAATGTGCAGCCGGTCGTACTGGCCGCACCTGGGTTACTTTTTAACAAGCCATTTATTGGCATTAAACTATTGAAATAAGATGAAAAAAAGCATTCGCGCAATCGCTTCACTTGCAGTGGCTCTGGTGGCGTTTAGCCAGCAGGCGCTGGCCGTGGTCTATCCCCTGCCGCCGGCCAACAGCCGTCTCGCAGGTGAAAATATCGAAATCACCGTCCCGCAGGACAGCAAACTTCCGCTGGAGGCTTTTGCTGCGCAGTATCAAATGGGCCTGAGCAATATGCTGGAAGCCAACCCCGGCGTGGATGTTTATCTGCCGCAGCCAGGAACAAAACTGATCATTCCTCAGCAGCTGATCCTGCCTGACGCGCCGCGCGAAGGTATCGTGATCAACAGCGCGGAGATGCGCCTCTACTATTACCCGAAAGGCACCAACACCGTGGTGGTGCTGCCGATCGGCATCGGCGAACTGGGCAAGGATACGCCGGTAAACTGGACAACCACCGTTCAGCGTAAAAAAGCCGGGCCGACCTGGACGCCGACCAAAAAAATGCATGAAGAATATGCCGCCCGCGGCGAAACGCTGCCGGAAGTTTTCCCGGCAGGGCCGGATAACCCAATGGGGCTGTATGCGCTCTATATTGGGCGTCTGTACGCCATTCACGGCACCAACGCCAACTTCGGCGTAGGCCTGCGCGTCAGCCACGGCTGCGTGCGTCTGCGCGCCGACGATATCAAGTGGCTGTTTGATAATGTGCCGGTTGGTACGCGCGTACAGTTTATCGACCAGCCGGTGAAGGCGACGGTGGAGCCGGACGGTTCGCGTTACGTCGAGATCCATAATCCGCTCTCCACCACCGAAGAGCAGTTCAAATCACGGGCGCCGGTGCCGATTACCCTGACGCCAGCGGTAAGCAAAGTAATGTCTGACGCCAGCGTCAACCAGGCGGTGATCGATCAGGCGCTGAAGCTGCGCTCCGGTATGCCGGTGAAAATCAACGGCCCTGCCGATGCTGTCCAGCGGCCGGCGGGCGTAGAGCCGCAGCCGGTGATGCCGCAGAGCGCTGAGGGCGCCGCCCCGCCCCAGGCGCCGATCAGCGTCGCCCAGCCGGCCGTAGCGAACGACGCCGCAACGCCGGATAACGGTGAGGATGACGAGTCAGCGGTGAGCGACTACAGCGGTTCCTGATGAACCCTGCGCAGTTACTAACGGGCGATGTCAGACATCGCCCTTTTCTTTTCTGCCGAATCCGCCAGCGCCTGAAGCAATTCTCTCTCGCCTGGCTGGCGCTGCGCTTATTAACCCGACGCGCAAGAAATAGAAATTTTATTATTAATAAATATAAAATTATTAACATGCTATTTATTGGGCGTGGATCGGGCTATCAAAAATGATAATAAGATTAAAATAATATATTGACGCGCAGCGAAGTTTTCATAATAATCCCCCTTGTCACTTTAGCTGTAATATACAAATAGCTGTTCATCTTTTCCAACACCAGGGAAATTATTTTATAATAATTATTATTGCTGCTGGTGTTTTTTTACCAGCGGCATTTTTGTTTTATCAGTTATATCGATTATTGAATAAATTAATAAGGTTACGATTAAGCAGCGCGAAAGCATTGCCTGCATAATTAATAATTCAGACTACACACAGATGCGCCACACCAGGGCCATTGCATGGCGGTTGCTGTTTTTTATCCGATAGCAGCAGAACAAATAACGCCAACGTTTTATTATTTAATAAGGCGTTTTTTTAACGCTATATTGTCATTTAACGCGTACGGAAAATTTAACATTTCCCTGCCGATGAATTAGAGCTGCGTGCTTATTTTTTATTAATTACCTTCATTATTTTGTCATATAAAAAGCGTATCACGGCTGTCAGCTTCATCTATTTTATGGTGTCGTATGAGCGAGCATCGCCTGTTTACCCGTTGCGCTACGCGTTTCCCCGCCCTTTACACCCCGCGTTGCAGCAGGCAACGGCGCGTGCGCATCGCGCTGACGCTGCTGTTGCTGGCCAGCCTTGCCTGGATGATGCAGCAGCTTTCCCCGGAAATCCGCTATGCCGTCGACGGCGGGCTGCCCCTCCTCTCCGCCCTGCTGCTCTGCGGCGCGCTGCTGCTGGCGCTGGCGTTTATCTTTATCAACGGCATGCACGATACCGCTAATGCGGTGACCACGGTGATCTATACCGGCACGCTCTCACCAACGCGCGCGGTGCTGATTTCCGCCGTTGCCAATATGACTGGCGTAGCGCTGGCCAGCGGCGTAGTCGCCTGGAGCGTTATGTCGCTGCTGCCGCCGGAAGGGTTGATAACGCTGGATACGCGCCACGGCTATGCGCTGATCTATGCGCTGCTGCTGTCAGCCGTTGGCTGGAATTTTACCAGCTGGTACATGGCGATCCCCTGCTCCTCTTCTCATGCGCTGCTGGGGGCGATGCTGGGCGCCGGCTGCGCCAGCAGCCTGCTGCATGACGGTCAGGCGCTGAACGGCGTTGACTGGCGTCAGGCGGAGCGGACAGGCTGGGCATTACTGCTGGCGCCGCTGCTGGGCTTTCTGGCCGCCGGCCTGCTGCTGAGGCTGATAGCGCTGCTGCCCGCTTGCGGCACGCCGGGAACCCGCCCGCCGCTCTGGCTGCGCGGCATGCTGATGCTGACCAGCAGCGGCGTCTCCTTCGCTCACGGCGCTAACGATGGGCAGAAAGGGATGGGGCTGATCATGGTGATCCTGCTGATCGCTCTGCCGGGCGCTTTTGCCCTGAATCGCGCGCTGCCGGAAAGCGAGCTCGCCAGCCTGACGCGGCTGACGGCGCAGGCGCAGGCGCGGTTGCCGGCGCCGGAGAACCTGACGCCGGCACAGACGCCGCTGCAACATTATCCGCATCAGCAGCCAGGCCGCAGCGATAAGACGCTGGCGACGCCTGGCGTGATGGCGGGCGCAATATATCAGCAGCTAAGCACCACCGCTCACCTTAACGCGCTGACGCCTGACGAACGCATCGCGCTGCGTCTGCGTATGGCGCTTACCGCCAACATGGTACGTCAGCTGCTGCAGGAAAAGGAATCGCTGGCGCCCGGCCAGCGCGCGCTGCTCAGGGAACTGGCCGCACAGCTCGATCATGCCGCTAAGATGATTCCCTGGTGGGTAAAAATCGTGACGGCGCTGACGCTGGCTTTGGGTACGCTGACCGGCTGGCAGCGTATCGCCATCACCATCGGCGAGCGTACCGGAGCCGCGCCGCTCAGCGCAGCGCAGGGCGCCAGCAGCGAGCTGGTCGCTATGACCGCCCTGGGCGTGGCGGAACCGTTCGGCCTGCCGATCTCCACCACGCAGGTGCTGGCCTGCGGCGTGGCGGGCAGTATGGCGGCAAGCGGCAGCCCGCTGCAAAGCGCGACGCTGAAGCGTATTGGGCTGGTCTGGCTGCTGACGTTGCCGGCCTGCGCGCTGCTGTCAGCCCTGCTCTATACGCTATTGCTGGCGCTGTAACGCCGCGTGCGCAGCCAGAGACGCAGCGTCAGCAACAGCGCCAGCAGCACCATCAGCGCGGCGGCAGGCCAGATGGCGCTCATGCCCGCATGGCTAATCACTATCCCGGCCAGCGGACCGGTTAACCCCAGCGCCAGGTCGAGAAAGGCGGAATAGGCGCCAAGCGCGGCTCCCTGATTCTGCAGCGCCACCTGTTTTACCGCCTCCACCCCCAGCGCCGGGAAGATCAGCGAAAAGCCTGCGCCGGTCAGCAATGCTCCCGCATCCACCAGCCAGGGCGAGTTCGCCTGCCAGATCAGCAGCAGCCCTGCGCACTCCAGCGCGAAAGAGCAGATCGATACCGGCAGCCCGCCATAGCGCGTAATAGTACGGCTGAAGATCAGCCGGGTCGCGACAAAAGCGAGACTGAACAGGCTGAGGGCGTAAGCGGCCCCCTGCCACTGGCGGCTGGCAAAGTAGAGGGTAATAAAAGTGGCGATGATGCCGAACCCGATGGTGCCCAGCCCCAGCCCCAGGCCATAAACCCAGATTTTAGAGGCGACGCGGTAAAACGGAATGCGCACGCCGGGAACGACGCTAACCGATGGCCTGCGGCTCGCCAGCAGCAGGCCGCCGATGCCCATCAGCATCACCAGAATGGCGAAGCCGTGAACCCCCATCAGCGCATTCAAGGTCACGCCGGCAGGCGCCCCTACCGCCATCGCCAGATAGGTGGCGACGCCGTTCCATGAGATCACGCGCGCCGTCTGCGCGCTGCCGACGATATTCATTCCCCACAGCGTGGCCCCGGTGCTGCTGAAGCTCTCCCCCACGCCCAGAAACACCCGCCCCGCCGCCAGCAGCAGCAGGCTCAGCCAGGGCGTTGCTGTTGCCAGCCCGGCCAGCACCGTCAGCAGTCCGCTTAAAGCGCAGCAGCTCATGCCCAGCATCACCACTTTCTTCGGCCCCAGCGCATCGGCCAGCCGCCCCGACTGCGGCCGGCTGACCAGCGTGGCGAAATATTGCACGCTGATAATCAGACCCGCCATCAGCGAGCCGTAGCCCAGCTGGTTATGCACAAAGCCGGGCAGCACCGCCAGCGGCAGGCCCACCGAGAGATAGCAGAAGAAGGTGAAAATAATCACGGCAAGGATGCGCCGGTTCAGCTGCGCATTGGTTAAAGCAGGTGTCGAATCCATAGGCGATAAAAGCAGCAGGGGGACATACGAACCCATCATACGTCAGGGGCGCTGGCAAAGTCCTGCTCTTTTAATGCGTTACGCCACAACCTGTTCACAGTGGCGATCGATCGCCGCCGCAATATCGGGCGAGGTTTTCAGCGTGCGCACGGTGGTAAACAGGCTGTCCGCCTGCGGATAGGCTTTACGCAGATAACCGAGCCACTGCTTAATGCGCGCCACATGATACATGCCGGTATCGCCCTGCTTTTCCAGTCGGGTATAGCGATGCAGTAGCGCCATCACCTCCGGCCAGGGCACCGGCGGTTCATTATATTTCACCACCCGACTGAGGTTCGGCACGTTCAGCGCGCCGCGCCCGATCATTACCGCATCACAGCCGGTTATCGCCATACAGCGCTGCGCGCTCTGCCAGTCCCAGATTTCGCCGTTGGCGATCACCGGAATCCGCAGGCGCTGACGAATTTCGCCGATCGCCTGCCAGTTAATACATTCGGCGCGGTAGCCCTCTTCTTTGGTACGGCCGTGCACCACCAGCTCGCTGGCGCCCGCCTGCTGCACCGCATCGGCGATTTCAAAGCGCTTTTCGCCTGAATCCCAGCCGAGACGCACCTTCACCGTAACCGGCAGATGCGAAGGCACCGCCGCGCGCATCGCTTTCGCGCCCTGGTAGATTAATTCAGGATCTTTCAGCAGCGTGGCGCCGCCGCCGCTGCCGTTCACCAGCTTTGAGGGGCAGCCGCAGTTAAGATCGACGCCCCATGAACCCAGCTCCACCGCACGCGCCGCGTTTTCCGCCAGCCACTGCGGCTGCTGCCCCAGCAGCTGTACCCGCACGCGCGTTCCAGACGAGGTGCGGCTCTGCTGCCGTAGCTCAGGACAGAGACGCAGAAACGATTTTACCGGCAGCAGCTGATCCACCACGCGCAGAAACTCGGTGATGCAAAGATCGTAATCATTTACCGAGGTCAGTAATTCGCGCACCAGCGAATCGAGCACGCCTTCCATCGGCGCCAGTAACACCCGCATGAGAGATACCTTTGTATAAATTGACGCGCAAGTTTACGCCTTTTGCCGCAGGGAGAGAATCATTTGCCGGAAGGATTATGGCGGGCGCGATAAAAAAACGGCCACCGCTGGGGTGGCCGTCTGTAAGGCAGGTAATCAGCGGTTACCGGCGGGCTTATCGCTGCGCGGACGCGCTGAGCGCTGGCCGCTGCGATCGCCGGAAAGGCGACGCGACGGCGCGCCTTCGCCGGCGCTACGACGGGCTGCGCCGTTTTCACCTGACGGACGGCGCGATACGTTGCCTTCGCTCGCGCTACGACGTGGCTGGCGCTCGCCGGAGGCAGAGTGACGCTGAGCCGACGAGCGATCGCCTGCCGTCGACTGACGCTGAGCTGATGAACGATCGCCGTTCTGACCGCGTCCGCCCTGACTGCGTCCGCCGCCGCCGCGCTGCTGGCGCCCATTCTGAATCGGTTCCGCTTTGATGCTGGGATCCGGCTCAAAGCCCGGCAGCGCCATACGCGGCACTTCGCGCTTCAGCAGACGTTCAATATCGCGCAGCAGCTTATGCTCATCAACGCAGACCAGCGACAGCGCTTCGCCGGTGGCCGCCGCGCGTCCGGTACGTCCGATACGGTGCACATAATCTTCCGGTACGTTAGGCAGCTCGTAGTTCACTACGTGCGGCAGCTCTTCAATATCAAGGCCGCGCGCGGCAATATCGGTCGCCACCAGCACGCGAATCTGCCCGCCTTTAAAATCGCTCAGCGCACGGGTACGCGCGCCCTGGCTTTTATTGCCGTGAATCGCGGCGGCGGTGATGCCATCTTTATTCAGCTGTTCAGCCAGGTGATTGGCGCCGTGTTTGGTGCGGGTGAATACCAGCACCTGCTGCCAGTTGCCCTGGCCGATCATCAGCGACAGCAGCTCGCGTTTGCGTTTTTTATCCACAAAATGCACATGCTGAGTTACCTGCTCCGAGGCGGTGTTGCGGCGCGCCACCGCAACCTGGCTGGGGTTATCCAGCAGTTTTTCCGCCAGCGTTTTGATTTCGTCAGAGAAGGTCGCCGAGAACAGCAGGTTCTGACGTTTCGCCGGCAGGCGCGCCAACACGCGGCGGATATCGTGAATAAAGCCCATATCGAGCATACGATCTGCTTCATCCAGCACCAGCATCTCAACTTTAGAGAGATCGACGGCGTTTTGATGCGCCAGATCGAGCAGGCGTCCCGGCGTTGCCACCAGCAGATCGACGCCGCCGCGCAGTTTCATCATCTGCGGGTTAATGCTGACGCCGCCGAATACCACCAGCGAACGTAGGTCGAGATATTTGCTGTAGTCACGCACGTTTTCGCCGATCTGCGCCGCCAGCTCGCGCGTTGGAGTGAGAATCAGCGCACGTACCGGGCGACGCCCTTTTGCCGGCTGCGGCTTCGCATTCAGCAGCTGCAGGATCGGCAGGGTGAAGCCTGCGGTTTTGCCGGTGCCGGTCTGGGCGCTGGCCATCAAATCGCGACCTTCCAGTACCACCGGGATCGCCTGGCTCTGGATGGGGGTAGGCTCACGATAGCCTTGCTCGGCAACCGCACGCAAAATATCGGCGTTCAGGCCGAGAGAATCAAAAGACATAGGGGTTTAACTCCGGTTCCGCCCTGACCGTCGTTAACGGTGCAGTTTCCAGGGGGAAAGTCTGACGCTTGTCGGGCAAGCGATTGAAAGAGCACAAACTACGGTGCGTAATGCGATCAGTGTAACAGTTTACACGGCGGCGGGATAGCGGCACGCCTTCGACGAGTGAAAAAGGTTGCCTTGCAGATAAAAAAACAGGGCCGCAAATAGCGGCCCCTGACGGTTTTTTGATGCGCAGTTTATTTAGCCGCGTTTCTTTTCCGGCTGCGGCGTCGGCTCTTTCGCCAGCAGCGATACCAACGCCGGCCCTACCAGCATCACCATGCCGAGGCAGGCCAGCAGCAGGTTGTTATGAATTACGCGCGAGATGAGAAACAGCACCAGCATCGCCGCGCCGAAGTAATAGGTGGTGGTGATCTCTTCTAAAAAATCCCCTACCCGCCGCAGCCGCGCAATACGCTGCGTCAGCAGCATGGCGATAAACACCGCGGCATAAGCGGCTACCAGTACGCTGCTGACCTCAACCAACGCCCTTTCCCGCCAGCCCCAAACCAGGGCTACGAACATCAACAGATGCAAAGAAATATGCAGGCAGTGTTGGCCGGTAGCAATCTGAATACGGTTAAACCATTTCATCCTCTTCTCCTGGCGGCGTCTGTACGCCGCCCAAGTTGCCGGCAAAGCCGGTGACGAATGCCCTCAATGTAACGCAAATTTCAGACAATGCCGCAATTCCCGGCGGAAATCAGCGCCCTTTTGTGACAAAGACTACACTTTATCGGAATTCAAAACAAAAAGGAGAGCGCCCCCAGTATGTCACAAAAAGCGCAAGGATTTTCCTTTAAAGTCCTGACAATTAATACACATAAGGGTTTTACCAGCTTTAACCGGCGCTTTATTTTGCCCGAACTGCGCGAAGCGGTACGCGCGACCTCTGCCGATATCGTCTTTTTACAGGAGGTGATGGGCACCCACGCGATTCATCCGCTACAGGTAGAGAACTGGCCGGATACGCCCCACTATGAGTTCCTGGCCGATACCATGTGGAACGATTACGCTTATGGACGCAATGCGGTGTATCCCGAAGGCGATCATGGCAATGCGGTACTCTCCCGCTTTCCTATTATTGATTATGAAAACCGTGATATTTCGGTCGAGGGGACGGAAAAACGCGGCGTGCTGCACTGTCGTTTACAGATCCCGCATCGCCAGCAGGAGCTGCACGTAATGTGCGTGCATCTGGGCCTGCGCGATGCGCACCGCAACGCGCAGATGGCGATGATGTGCGAAATGATCGCCGCCCTGCCCGCCGATGCGCCGCTGGTGGTCGCGGGCGATTTCAATGACTGGCAGCTACGCGCCAATACGATGCTGAAGCGCTGCGCCAATCTGGATGAGGTGTTCAGCCGTCAAAACGGCCGTCCGGCGCGCACCTTTCCGGCGCGTTTTCCGCTGCTGCGCCTCGATCGTATTTATGTGCGCAACGCGGGCATCAGCCACCCCTGGGCATTACCGATGCGGCCCTGGTCTCACCTCTCCGATCATGCGCCGCTGGCCGTGGAGATTCATTTATGACAATAAGCTGGCGCGACGGCAACCGTATTAAGCTGCTGGAAAACGGCGAAGAATTTTTCCCGCGCGTATTCGGTGCCATCCGGCGGGCGCAGCATAGCGTGCTGCTGGAAACCTTTATTCTGTTTGAAGATGATGTGGGCAACGCCCTGCACCGCGAGCTGCTGGCCGCAGCGCAGCGCGGGGTGAAGATTGAGATGATGGTGGATGGCTACGGCTCGCCCGATCTTTCCGACGAGTTTGTTTCCAGCCTGACCTCGGCGGGCGTGCGTTTTCTTTATTACGATCCGCGCCCGCTGGTAATGGGGATGCGTACCAATGTGTTCCGGCGGCTGCACCGTAAGATTGTGGTGGTCGACGGCGTAATCGCCTTTGTCGGCGGGATTAATTTTTCCGCCGAGCACAACAGCGATTATGGTCCGCAGGCGAAGCAGGATTACGCCATCGAGGTGAAAGGGCCGATCGTGGATGACATCGGGCGCTACGTGCAGGCCGCCATCGGCAGCGAGGCGAATACCCGCCGCTGGTGGGGGCACCGTTCGCATCGTCCAACGGTGAATCAACGGCCGGGCGACGCGCAGGCGCTGTTTGTCTATCGCGATAATGATGAGCACCGCGACGATATTGAGCAGCACTATCTGGAGATGCTGAGCAAGGCGAAGCAGGATGTAATTATCGCCAACGCCTATTTTTTCCCTGGCTATCGGCTGCTGCGCGAGATGAAGAACGCCGCCCAGCGCGGCGTGCGGGTGCGGCTGATTGTGCAGGGCGAGCCTGATATGCCGATTGTTAAGGTAGGCGCGGAGCTGCTCTATAACTATCTGGTGGAGGGCGGCGTCGAGGTATATGAATATATCCGTCGTCCGCTGCATGGCAAGGTGGCGGTCGCCGATCGGCAGTGGGCGACGGTCGGTTCCAGCAATCTCGATCCGCTGAGCCTTTCGCTGAATCTGGAAGCGAATCTGATTATTCACGATCGACAGTTTAATCAGACGCTGCGCGATAATCTGGAGCGATTGCTGCAGGAGGATTGCGTGCGCGTGCAGGAAGATAAGTTACCGAAACGCACCTGGCTTCAGCTGAGCAAGAGCGTGATTGTGTTCCATTTTCTGCGTCATTTTCCCGCTATCGCTGGCTGGCTGCCGGCCCATACGCCGAAAGTAAAGCAGGTGCCGCCGCCGGTGCAGCCTGAGCTGGAAACCCAGGATCGCGTCGAGTCGGATAACCAGAGGGTGAAATCCTGATGTCAAAAGCTCATCCAAAGTGGAAGCTGGCCAAAAAGATTTTGACCTGGCTGTTTTTTGTCGCCGTTATCGTGCTGTTGGTGGTATATGCGCGCAAGGTGAACTGGGAAGATGTGTGGAAGGTTATCGTTAACTATAACCATGTCGCCATTTTCAGCGCCGTGGGGCTGGTGGTGCTCAGCTATCTCGCCTACGGCGGTTATGATTTGATTGGGCGCGCCTATTGTGGGCATAAGCTGGCTAAGCGGCAGGTGATGCTGGTGTCGTTTATCTGCTACGCCTTTAATCTGACGCTGAGTACCTGGGTGGGCGGCGTGGCGATGCGTTACCGGCTCTATTCCCGGCTTGGATTAAGCGGCAGTACCATTACGCGCATTTTTTCGCTGAGTATCGCCACCAACTGGCTGGGTTATATTTTGCTGGCGGGGATTATTTTTAGCGCCGGGATGGTGCCGATTCCGCCGGGCTGGTTTATCGGCGAAGGTACGCTGCGTTTGATTGGCGTGCTGTTATCGTTGCTGGTGGTGGTATTTTTGGCCGCCTGCGCTTTTTCTAAACGGCGCCACTGGAAGGTGCGTGGTCATAAGCTGGCTCTGCCGTCGTTGCGTATGGCGCTGTTTCAGTTTGTGATTTCAAGCGCCAACTGGATGGTGATGGGGATGATTATCTGGCTGCTGTTAGGGCAGGAGGTGGATTATCCGGTGGTGTTGGGCGTGTTGCTGATTAGCAGTATCGCCGGGGTGATTATTCATATCCCAGCCGGGATTGGCGTGCTGGAGGCGGTATTTCTGGCGCTGCTGCGCGGCGAGCATGCCAGTCACGGGCAGATTATTGCCGCCCTGCTCGCCTATCGCGTGCTTTATTTTATTTTGCCTTTGCTGTTGGCGCTGGTGCTCTATCTGTGGCTGGAGAGCCGTGCTAAGCATTTGCGTCAGCAGAATGAGCGTAAGATGCAGGAGCAGGATGACGCTTTAGCCGCGGAAGATGGCGCTGCGGATAAGGATAGCGCTCATGCCGAGCAGCAGGTTGCCGGAGCGCCGGGTAAGGCGGTTTAGCGGAATGGTTTTTGGCACCTCAGGCGCCTGCGTGGGGATGCAGCATGGTTTTTGGCATCCTGGGCGTCTGCGCAGGGATGCAGCATGGTTTTTGGCATCTTAGGCGCCTGCGCAGGGAGTACCGGTCGATCGTAAAGACGCAAAATCTGTCATCCCTGACCGCTCGGCCCGCGCCGTCCATGGCGCGGGACGCTTTACTCCTCGCCCGGTACTCCCTGCGCTTTGAATAAGGTGCATAGCTGTGACAAAACCCAACGAATGGATTTAGTCGCTAAGAATTGAATGAAGTGTATAACTGTGACAAAACCCAACGAATGGTTTTAGTCGCTAAGAATTGAATGAAGCGCATAGCTGTGACAAAACCCAACGAATGGATTTAGTCGTTAAGAATTGAATGAAGTGCATAGCTGTGACAAAGCCCAACGAATGGATTTAGTCGCTAAGAATTGAATGAAGCGCATAGCTGTGACAAAATCCAAATAAATAAAGCCACAGCCGTAACGCAGTGTACGGCTGTGGCTTTNTTAAGAATTGAATGAAGTGCATAGCTGTGACAAAGCCCAACGAATGGATTTAGTCGCTAAGAATTGAATGAAGCGCATAGCTGTGACAAAATCCAAATAAATAAAGCCACAGCCGTAACGCAGTGTACGGCTGTGGCTTTTTTGGTTTGATTAGCGGCGGTTACCGAAAATTCGCAGCAGCATCAGGAACAGGTTGATAAAGTCGAGGTAGAGCGTCAGCGCGCCCATAATCGAATAACGGCGCAGATTTTCTTTATCGCGCGTATCAATTTGTTCGCCAATCGCCTTCAGTTTTTGCGTGTCGTAAGCGGTCAGGCCGACAAACACCACCACGCCGATGTAGGTAATCGCCCACATCAGCGCCGGGCTTTTCAGCCAGAAGTTGACCAGCGAAGCCAGCAGCAGGCCGATCAGCGCCATAAACAGAATGTTGCCCATTTTGCTCAGGTCGCTTTTGGTGGTGTAGCCCCAGAAGCTCATGATGCCGAACATGCCGGCGGTAACAAAGAAGGTGCTGGCGATGGAAGAGTAGGTGTAAACCAGAAAAATACTCGCCAGCGTCAGGCCGGTCAGCGCCGAATAGAGCATAAACAGCGCGGTGGCTACGCTGCCGCTCAGCTTATGTACCAGACCGGAGAGCACAAATACCACCGCCAGCTGGGCGATGATCAGGCCGAAGAAGGTGATGCGGTTCGCCAGAACCATTTCCATTACCGCCGGCGTGTTGGCGGCGTACCAGGAGATAAAGGCGGTGAGCAACAGACCGCAGGTCATCCAGCCATAAACCTGCGCCATATAAGTTTGCAGCCCCGTACCGGCACGCTGCACGATTGAATCCTGAGTGCGTGGAAATCGATCCATAGATCCCCCTGATGGTGTGAAAGTTAAGTTATTCAAGTGTGGCATAGATCTGGTCGATCGCGCCATTACCCGTTTTTTTCTGCCGCAAATTAGCGGCCCGCGGCCTTTAGCCACGG
The DNA here is from genome assembly GCF_006517625.1 of Mixta tenebrionis. Classification (GTDB taxonomy): domain Bacteria; phylum Pseudomonadota; class Gammaproteobacteria; order Enterobacterales; family Enterobacteriaceae; genus Mixta; species Mixta tenebrionis. The sequence continues at coordinate 645,834 of NZ_VHQI01000001.1, forward strand.
TGCGTAACCGTCGCGGTTAGCGACGGGCCATACATTGCTGATAGCGGCTGTTAACGCGCTGGGCGAACCAGGCGGTAGTCAGCTTGCGGGTGATTTTCGGGCTTTCCAGCTGAATGCCGGGCAGCATCTGACGCGGCAGCGTGCGTCCAGCCTGGCTGTCCGCTAACGTAAAAAGTTGTTTCCACAGTTTGCTTTGCTCGAAGTCCGCGCTGTCGCCCTTCTCCAGATCGCGGCGAATGGCGCGATCGCTCATGCCCAGCTGTTTGCCCAGCGTACGCACCGCCAATTCGGTAGCGCCCGCTTTGTCGGTGTTATAGAGGATGAGATCGCCATCCAGCGCCAGTTTCATACCGGTAGCGCGTGCCACCGCCGCCTGAAACGCCGCATTACGGCTGGCATACCAGCCTGCGTTAAAGTCGGCGAAGCGGTACAACGGCTCGCTGTAGCTGGCCGGATAGCCCAGCAGGTGCTTCACGCCAAACCAGATGCCGCCGTGGCGCGTAAAGACTTCCTGACGGATACCCTCTTTCACCGGCCACGGATAGCCCTTCGCATTCGCTTCGGCAAAGGCGATGCTGACCTGCATCGGCCCGCCGGTGTGGATCGGATTGAGATTGCCAAACAGCGTCCGCCCCATCGGCACCATATCGATAAAGTCATCAAAAATCGCGCTCAGCTCTTTTTCGCTGCGTACGCTATCCAGCCGATCGGCGTAGCTGCGTCCGTTAGAAGATTTGATCAGCAGCGCGGTGCGTACCAGAAAGGCCGGAATATGCAGTCGCGCTGCGCGTTTGTTGATTTCGCCCCAGGCAATTTTCGACAGGCCGGAAACCGGCGCGTCGACGTTGAAGTTAGTTTCCTGATCGGCCACGGCGACGATGGCGCAGATATGGCTGTCGCTGGCCTCAATCTGCTGGGTACGCAGGGCGGTGGCGATATCGCCGGCCCATTCCGCCTTTTGCCGCACGTGCGCAGGCAGCAGTTTCACTACGCGCGCCTGTATCTGCTGCGGCGTTTGCTGCGAGGTCGGTTGCGGTTTGCTGCTACAGCCCGCCAGCGCCAGCA
>NZ_VHQI01000010.1 GCF_006517625.1 Mixta tenebrionis
AACGACCAGAAATCTACCGTAGCCAGAAAAGGAAAAAGCCCCGCTTTGCAGCGAGGCCTTATGAATATTGGTGCCCGGACTCGGAATCGAACCAAGGACACGGGGATTTTCAATCCCCTGCTCTACCGACTGAGCTATCCGGGCAACGGGGCGAATTAAACCGTAAAGGCCGGCAAGCGTCAACGGCTTTCTACGAAAAAGTTGCCGAAATGCAGCCGATCGTCTGCTTTTCAGGCAATGCGATGAAAAAATGTCAGGTTAACGCGCCGTTGCGACGGCAAAGCGCAATGTGCAGCACATCTTCCGCCAGCCGGCGTGCGGTGGCGATATCCTGCTGGTTGCGCTTCACCAGCAGCTTGCTCAGGCAGCCCTCCAGAATCAGCTCCATCTGATCGGCTACCAGCGTGGGGTTATCGGCGCCCAACAGCGTCAGCAGCTCATGGGTATATTGCCAGGAGGCGCGCTTTTGCTGCTCCGCCAGCTGATGCACCGGGTGATCCGGCTGCGGATAAAAACTGCAGGCGGCGATAAACAGACAGCCGGGAAATCGCCCGTTGCCAACTGATTCCTCCAGAACCTTATAGCGCGCCAGCAGCTTTTGTCCGGGGCTCAGCGTCTCATCCAGCAACAGCTGGCGGCGCCAGCTGTCAATCTGCTGACCGTGGTAGCGAAGGGCATCGTACAGTAAAGCGTCGCGATTGGGCCAAAAGCGCTGCAGCTGCGCATAAGGCATGGCGATCTCTGTCGCCAGCTCTTCCAGCGAAACCGTGCCCGCCAGGCCGTTAAGTTCCAGCACGTTAAGTGCGTGATCGAGTACCTGTTCACGTTGCACGTAAGACTCCTCCTGTAAGCGTTCCTCTACCGGTAAATCGGGAGTCACGTTCATTGAACCTGACTCCAGTGTCGTTTACCGCGCCAGTTTCTGCAAATGCGCGCGAAAGGCCGCCGCGTCAAGATAGCCGGTGATGCGCGAGCCGGGGATCTCATGGCCGTGGGCATCGAAGAACAGAATCGTCGGCAGCCCCAGTACCTGCAGATGTTGCAGCAGCGCGCTGTCCTGCGCGTTATTGGCGGTCACGTCCGCCTGCAGCAATTTTACCTGCGCCAGCTGCTGCTGCACGCCGGCATTGCTAAAGGTATATTTGCTGAACTCTTTACAGGCGACGCACCAGTCAGCGTAGAGATCGAGCATAGCGATCTCGCCCTGGGCGCTGTTAAGCTGCGCATTTAATTGATCGACAGTGCTGATAGCGGTGAAGTTCAGCCCGGCATGCGGCGCCGTGGCCGTTTCGCTGCCAAACACCCACTCCTGTAAAGGACGCGCGCCGGTTAACGCCGCCAGCAGCAGCAGCACCTGTACCGCTCGCATCCAGCCGCGCTGCGCGCGCAGGCTAACGATAAACGCCCAGGAGAAAAAGCTTACCGCCAGCAGGCTCCAGAGTCGTAATCCCCAGCTGTCGCCGACGATGCGTTCCAGCAGAAACACCGGCAGCGCCAGAATCACAAAGCCGAATCCCTCTTTTACCGTCTGCATCCAGGGGCCGCTTTTAGGCAGTAGCCGGTTGCCAAACAGCGTAACGGCAATCAGCGGCAGCCCCATGCCGAAGGCGTAAAGCCACAGCGTGCCGGCGCCCGCCAGCAGGTTGCCGCTCTGGGCGATATAAAGCAGGATGGCGCTGAGCGGCGCGGTGGTGCAGGGCGAGCAAATCAATCCCGCCAGCGCGCCCATCAGAAATACGCCCGGCAGCGATCCGCCCCGTTGGCGATTGCTCCACAACGTCAGGCGTGTTTGCAGGCTGGCGGGCAGCTGCAGGCTAAACAGGCCAAACATTGATAGCGCCAGCAATACAAACGCCAGCGACAGCGCAATCAATACCCAGGGATGCTGCAGCGCCGCCTGGAAGCGTAATCCAGCCGCTGCGACTACCATTCCCATCAGCGTATAGGTCAGCGCCATACCCTGCACGTAAACCATCGACAGCGCCAGCAGGCGTCCCATCGAGAGCTGACGGTTGCCGCCAAGAATGATGCCGGAAATCAGCGGATACATCGGCAGTACGCAGGGCGTAAAGGCCACGCCGATGCCGATCAACAGCGCCCACAGCGGAGAGAAGGGAAGCGGCGTACTCTGAGGAGCTGCAGATAACGGCGCGGGGTTTTCCACCGCAGAGGCGGTACTGGATGCGTTAACCGCATTAAGCGGGATCACGCGCGTCTCAGGCGGATAACAAAAGCCCGCCGCCGCACAGCCCTGATAGCGCAATGTTACGCTGGAGCGATCGGCCGCCTGCCGGATAGTCACCGGCACCGTCAGATCCTGCGGATAGATTTCGCTTTTGCCGTAGAACTCATCCTCATGCGGCTGGCCCGGCGGCAGCTGTAGCGGAGCCAGCGTCGCCTGCTGCGCCGTCAGGCTAATCTGCTGGCGATAAAGATAGTAGCCGGGCTTCACCTGCCAGCGCAGCGTCAGCCGATCGCCCTGCTGGCTAAAATCAAAGGAAAAGGCCTGGTCTACCGGCACAAACTGCGAGCGCGCGCCGTTATCAAACAGGCCCGCCTGCGTTGAGGGGCTGAGCAGGATGCTAAACAGCAGAAAGATTAACGAAGCGATGCGCTGAGCCATGACAGGTAATCACTCTCTCCATGTTGTACCGGTAACACCAGCAGTTCGGGCGTATCGTAAGGATGTTCCGCTTTCAGCAGATCGATTAACGCCTGCTGATGGGTAACATCGCTTTTAAACAACAGCTGCGCTTCGCTGGCGGTTTCGCGCCGGCCCTGCCAGAGATAATAGGAGGTTGCGCCGGGCAGCACGGTAACGCAGGCGGCCAGCCGGGCAGATAGCGCTTTATCCGCCAGCTGTTCGGCGTGCTGTGCATCAGGCGCGGTGCAAAGAACAATGACTGCGGTTGAATGTGTCATGACCTGCTCCTGTGTGGAAAAGGGCAATCATAGCACGATGGGGCGGGCGGCAAGTAAACAGGCGTAACCCGGCGGCGCCGGGTTAGCCGGCGCGTTTACAGCACCAAATGACCGAAAAGAAAACCGAAGGCTACCGATAAGACGATGGCGAGCGTGCCGGGAATAAGGAAAGAGTGATTGAAAACATACTTACCGATGCGCGTGGAGCCGGTATCATCCATCTCGACCGCCGCCAGCAGCGTAGGATAGGTAGGCAGTACAAACAGCGCGGAGACCGCGGCGAACGAGGCGACGGCGGTAACTGGCGATACGCCCAGCATCAGCGCCGCCGGCATCAGCGCCTTGGCGGTGGCCGCCTGCGAATAGAGCAGGGTAGAGGCGAAAAAGAGAACCAGCGCCAGCATCCACGGATAGTGGTTCAGCAGCTCGCCCGCCAGCGTCTGAATATCGTTAATATGCCCTTTCACAAAGGTATCGCCCAGCCAGGCCACGCCCATCACGCAAATACAGGCGCTCATCCCCGATTTAAAGGTGCTGGCGCTGAGAATTTCGCTGGTGTTGACCTTACAGCTCAGGCAGATCAGCGTGGCGATGGTGAGCATAAACACCACAATCGCCTCATTACGCGGCAGCACCGGATTCTGAATCAGGCCGACGTTTTCGCTGATGGCCGTTGCGTAGAGCATAACCGCCAGTATGCCGATCAGGAACAGCAGCACGGCGCGTTTCGCTCCCGGCTTCTCGGTGAACACGCTGGAGCCGCGCAGCGTGACTTCGCCTTTAGCCAGACGCGCCTGGTAGATCGGATCGTCCTGCAGCTCTTTGCCGAGGAAGTTTGTGATCAGCGCCGCGACGAAAATCGCCGCCATGGTGGAGGGAATCGCCACCGCCAGCAGGCCTAAATAGCTGATGCCGCGTGGTTCAAGGATGCCGGCGAAAAACACCACGGCGGCAGAGATAGGCGAGGCGGTAATGGCAATCTGCGAGGCGACCACGGCCACGGAGAGCGGACGCGAAGGACGAACGCCCTGTTCTTTGGCAACCTCGGCAATCACCGGCAGCGTGGAGAAGGCGGTATGACCGGTTCCCGCCAGGATGGTCATCAGGTAGGTTACCAGCGGCGCCAGGAAGGTAACGTAGCGCGGATGCTTGCGCAGCAGCCGCTCGGCCAGGCTGACCAGATAATCCATGCCGCCCGCTACCTGCATCGCCGCGATCGCGGCGATCACCGCCATAATAATTTCAATCACGTCGAAAGGTATGGCGCCCGGTTTCATCTGACACAGCAGCGCCAGCGCCAGCACCCCCAGGCCGCCGGCAAACCCGATGCCGATGCCGCCCAGCCTGGCGCCCAGATAGATCGCCAGCAGGACGATAATCAGCTCTATCCCCACCATAAATTGACTCCTTAAAAATAATGCTAAAACGTCGTTAAAAATTTGTGTGGTATCGCAATAAAAAAGGCACGTCGTTCAGGGAACAGACGTGCCTTCAATGGCTCAATCGCTGGGATTAATTTTCGCTTTCATCAGTATAGCGCTTCGCTTTATAAACCGGGCGCATCAGGTTAGGAACGGAAAATATTTCGTCCAGCTCGGCTTCGGTGAGCAGGCCGCGCTCCAGTACCACTTCACGTACGCTTTTACCGGTTTCCGCGCAGATTTTACCGACGATATCACCGTTGTGATGCCCGATATAGGGGTTCAGATAGGTGACGATGCCGATAGAGTTAAACACGTAAGCTTCACAGATCGCCTTGTTCGCCGTGATGCCGTTAACGCATTTTTCCAGCAGGTTATAGCAGGCGTTGGTCAGAATATGCACGGATTCGAACATCGCCTGACCGATAACCGGCTCCATTACGTTCAGCTGCAGCTGGCCCGCTTCAGAAGCCATGGTCACCGTGGCGTCGTTGCCGATAACCTTAAAGCAGACCTGGTTAACCACCTCAGGGACTACCGGATTAACCTTGGCGGGCATAATTGAAGAGCCGGCCTGCAGCTCCGGCAGATTAATTTCATTCAGCCCGGCGCGCGGGCCGGAAGAGAGCAGGCGTAAATCGTTGCAGATTTTCGACAGCTTTACCGCCAGTCGTTTCAGCGCAGAGTGCACCATAACGTAGGCGCCGCAGTCCGAGGTGGCTTCAATCAGGTCCTCCGCCGGCGTGACCGGCAGCCCGCTGACCTCCGCCAGCCGCTGCACCGCCAGCTGCTGGTAGCCATCCGGAGTGTTGAGGCGCGTACCGATCGCCGTCGCGCCGAGGTTTACCTCCAGCAGCAGCTCCGCGGTGCGGGTAATATTTTTAATCTCTTCGTTCAGCAGCACGTTGAAAGCGTGGAACTCCTGGCCCAGCGTCATCGGCACCGCATCCTGTAACTGGGTGCGCCCCATTTTCAGAATGGCGGCAAACTCGGCGGCTTTACGTTCGAAACCCTCGCCCAGCAGAGCGATCGCATCCAGCAGTTTTAAAATCGAGGCGTAGACCGCAATGCGAAAACCGGTAGGATAGGCGTCGTTGGTGGACTGGCATTTATTCACATGATCGTTGGGGTTAAGGTACTGATATTCCCCTTTCTGATGTCCCATCAGCTCCAGGCCGATATTAGCCAGCACCTCGTTGGTGTTCATATTTACCGAGGTGCCGGCGCCGCCCTGATAAACGTCAACCGGAAACTGATCCATACATTTGCCGTTATTCAGCACCTCGTCGCAGGCCTGAATAATGGCGTCGGCAACGTTGCGCGGGATGGTTTGCAGCTCTTTATTCGCTAACGCCGCCGCTTTCTTTACCATCACCATGCCGCGTACAAACTCTGGGATATCGCTGATTTTGTGGCTGCTGATACAAAAATTTTCAATCGCACGCAGAGTATGAATACCGTACCAGGCATCTGCCGGTACTTCGCGCATGCCCAGCAGGTCTTCTTCGATACGAATGTTATTTGCCATGGGAACCTTCTTGTTAGAGCTACCGGTTACATCATTACTGGTGATGCATTCATAGTGTCATATAAAGCGCGCGCCGATAAGTTGACGTTTATCAGCCCGGCTGCACGATGATAGGCATAAGAGAACGAAATATCTGAGCAGCGATCGTGATTCAGAACAGTTAATGCGTCCTGTTATCTTTTTTGTGATGCGATCACAACTTAATCCGGCGGGCGCGCAGAAAATCGACCGCGCTGGTTGAAAAGTAGCGGAGCGAGCCCCATCTCTCTGTTTTACCCGGCGCGGCGCCCTGCAGGCAGCAAACTTAACGCCTGTTCCGCGCCTTCGTCTTAGTTACTGAACCGCATTCCGCCGCTGTGCCGCAGGCGTGGCGGCCCGACTGAAAGGAGAATACGGTGCGCTGGTTACCGTTATTACTACTGTTTTTATTCGCCTGGATCGAGATTTCGCTGTTTATCCAGGTGGCGCACGTCTTAGGCGTGTTGATGACCATGCTGCTGGTAATCTTTACCTCCTGTATCGGCGTTTCGCTGGTAAAAAACCAGGGGGTGAAAAACTTTATGCTGATGCAGCAGAAGCTGGCGCAGGGCGAGAGCCCGGCGGCGGAGATGATCAAAAGCGTATCGTTGATTATCGCCGGTTTTTTGCTGCTGCTGCCGGGCTTCTTTACCGATTTCCTCGGCCTGCTGCTGCTATTGCCGCCGGTGCAAAAGCACCTGACGCTGAAGCTGATGCCGCATCTGCGCGTCTGGCGCGGACCGGGCGCAGGGCCTGACAGCGGCTATACCATGGAGGGCGAATACGAGCGCAAAGACAGCGATCGTATCGGCCACGACGACGATCGCCGCGATCGCTGATATTTCTGACTCAGGGTGAAGGTGCGAACCATCACCCTTTTTTCTTCAGGGGGTTAGCCGTATCGGCAAAATTCACTGCGGGCTAAAAAATTTTTTTTGCTTTGCCCCTTGAAAGCGTTTGCCGCTGTCCCTATCTCTTGAGCCACGAGGCCGGAAGCCCCATAAGCCCGGCGTTCATCCCAAAATGACTGATTGGACTTCTCAAAGGAGAGCTATCAAATGAAAATTCGTCCATTGCACGATCGCGTTATCGTCAAGCGTAAAGAAGTTGAATCCAAATCTGCTGGCGGCATCGTTCTGACCGGCTCCGCAGCAGGTAAATCTACGCGCGGTGAAGTGTTGGCTGTGGGCAATGGTCGCATCCTGGAAAACGGCAGCGTACAGCCGCTGGATGTGAAAGTGGGCGACGTTGTGATTTTCAACGAAGGCTACGGCGCTAAAAGCGAGAAGATCGACAACGAAGAAGTTCTGATTATCTCTGAAAGCGACATTCTGGCAATCGTTGAAGCCTGATTACGCGAAAATCCATCGAACATACGAATTTAAGGGAAATTTCAAATGGCAGCTAAAGACGTAAAATTCGGTAATGACGCTCGCGTAAAAATGCTGCGCGGCGTAAACATCCTGGCAGACGCAGTTAAAGTTACCCTGGGCCCGAAAGGTCGTAACGTGGTTCTGGATAAATCTTTCGGTGCGCCGACCATCACTAAAGATGGCGTCTCCGTTGCACGTGAAATCGAACTGGAAGACAAGTTCGAAAACATGGGCGCGCAGATGGTGAAAGAAGTGGCCTCTAAAGCGAACGACGCTGCGGGCGACGGCACCACCACCGCTACCGTACTGGCGCAGTCCATCGTTAACGAAGGTCTGAAAGCGGTTGCTGCGGGCATGAACCCGATGGATCTGAAACGCGGTATCGATAAAGCGGTTATCGCTGCGGTAGAAGAGCTGAAAGCGCTCTCCGTACCCTGCTCTGATTCCAAAGCTATCGCTCAGGTTGGCACCATCTCCGCTAACTCCGACGAATCCGTAGGTACCCTGATCGCTCAGGCGATGGAAAAAGTGGGCAAAGAAGGCGTTATCACCGTTGAAGAAGGCACCGGTCTGCAGGATGAACTGGACGTGGTTGAAGGTATGCAGTTCGATCGCGGCTACCTCTCTCCTTACTTCATCAACAAACCGGAAACCGGTGCGGTAGAGCTGGACAGCCCGTTCATTCTGCTGGTTGATAAAAAAGTTTCCAACATCCGCGAACTGCTGCCGGTACTGGAAGCAGTAGCGAAAGCGAGCAAGCCGCTGCTGATCGTCGCTGAAGACGTAGAAGGCGAAGCGCTGGCTACGCTGGTGGTAAACACCATGCGCGGCATCGTAAAAGTGGCTGCGGTGAAAGCGCCGGGCTTCGGCGATCGTCGTAAAGCCATGCTGCAGGATATCGCTATCCTGACCGGCGGTACCGTGATCTCTGAAGAGATCGGTATGGAGCTGGAAAAAGCTACGCTGGAAGATCTTGGCCAGGCAAAACGCGTAGTGATCAACAAAGACACCACCACCATCATCGATGGCGTGGGTGAAGAAAACGCTATTCAGGGCCGCGTAGCGCAGATTCGTCAGCAGATCGAAGAAGCGACCTCTGATTACGACAAAGAAAAACTGCAGGAGCGCGTAGCGAAACTGGCAGGCGGCGTCGCCGTTCTGAAAGTGGGCGCGGCAACTGAAGTTGAAATGAAAGAGAAAAAAGCGCGCGTTGAAGACGCCCTGCACGCTACCCGTGCGGCGGTGGAAGAAGGCGTGGTGGCCGGCGGCGGCGTAGCGCTGGTACGCGTTGCGGCTAAACTGACCGAGCTGACTGGTCAGAACGAAGATCAGAACGTTGGTATCAAAGTTGCGCTGCGCGCAATGGAATCACCGCTGCGTCAGATCGTGGCTAACGCCGGTGAAGAGCCGTCTGTTGTGGCTAACATGGTGAAAGCGGGCGATGGCAACTACGGTTACAACGCCGCTACCGAAGAGTACGGCAACATGATCGACTTCGGTATCCTGGATCCGACCAAAGTAACCCGCTCTGCGCTGCAGTACGCGGCGTCCGTTGCCGGCCTGATGATCACCACCGAATGTATGGTGACCGATCTGCCGAAGGACGACAAAGCTGACTTAGGCGCTGCCGGCGGTATGGGCGGCATGGGCGGTATGGGCGGCATGATGTAATACGACCTACGTCGTATCGTCTGTCGTCTGGGCCCCTGGGCGAGTATCAACTAAAGCGTTGATGCTCGCCGCCTCGGCGGCCAGTAACGCCAACACGAACGATGCCCGATGTTGCAGCAGATAAATTTTTGCTGCCGTCGGGCATTTTTTTTGGTTAAAACGCAGCGCTGGCTTCAGGCTAAGGGGAAAGCGTCGGCTACGGATGGTAAAGCAGACTTCTGATGCCGCTGGCGCGTGGCCTGTCCGTTATCCATGCGAACTGGCGCGTACCACCAGGTTTACCGGCAGCAGGGTATTGCTTTCCTGCGTCTCTTCCAGCAGCAGCTGTAAGGCTTTCTGGCCCAGCAGCTGTTTATCTACCGCAATGGTGGTTAACGCAGGCTGCGCCCAGGCGGCGGATTCGATGTCATCAAACCCCACCAGAGCGATATCTTCCGGCACCCGCAATCCGCGCTGAGCGCAGACGCGCAGTACCAGCAACGCCGCCGCGTCGTTATAGGCGAAGATCGCATCAGGAGGTTCCGGCAGGTCCAACAGTTCATTGATGGCCTGAATCAGCGACTGCTCGGTATCCAGCTGGGGAGGTGCTATCGCTTCATACTCCGGCGACATCAGCAGCTGCGCCTCATACAGCGCCTGCCGGTAGCCTTTTTCGCGCTGGCGGATACTGTAGTGGGAGAGCGTGCTCGCGAGGAAGGCGATGCGTGAACGCCCCTGCTCCAGCAGGTGCCGCGTCGCCAGATAACCGCCCTGCATGTTGTCGGGGTTCACGCACGGCAGGCCCGGCGCATAGAGATCGACCAGCACCAGCGGAAGTTTCAGCTGTTGAAGGAGCGCCAGCAGCTCAGGTTCAAAAAAACCGGCGCAGATTAAGGCGTCCGGCTGATGCAGCATAACCTGATCGCTGATGGCGTCCGCCGGACCAAGAGAAAGAAAGCTAAGCGCGATGCCCTGAGCGCGGCATTGCTCTTCAATGCTGAGAAAGAGCCGCGAGTAGAAGGGCAGCGCCCGGCTGATATTGTGCTGACGGTGCAGCAGAAACAGCACGCGCTTCAGTTTATCGCTACGCAGGCGGGAGAAGTCATATCCCTGCTGCTCCGCTGCGGCAATAATGCGCCGCCGGGTCTCTTCGCGCAGGCCAGGCTGGCCTTTCAGGGCGCGGGAAACCGCGCCTGGCGAAACGCCGCAGGCCCCGGCGATATCCCTGATCCTTACTGATTTAGCCATTCATCTCTCTTTTATTCCTGCTACGCCGTGGAGAGGGGCTGCGGAAGCTGCGCGCCAAGCCAGGCCGCGCCGCGAACGCCGCTGCTGTCGCCATGGCGGGCGCGGACAATCGGCGTGCGGCACCGCTGCCCAAACACATATTGCGCCACCCGTTCCTGCAGCCTCGGATAGAGCTGCTCAACGTTAGATACGCCGCCGCCCAAAACAATCACATCGGGGTCCAGCGTATTAATAATGCTGGCCAGCGCCCGCGCCAGTTGATCCCGGTAATTCTCCCACAGCAGCAGCGTCCGCGTCTCGCCAGCGCTTAGCTGAGCGATAATTTCCGGCACCTTAGCATGTTTAGTAAATCTTTGGAAATATTGCCGCTGCAGGCCGCTGCCGGAGATAAAACTTTCGATGCAGTTTATCTGGCCGCAGTAGCAGGGCGCCGCTGCGCCGTCATTTTCAGGACGGTAGCGGGGCAGGGCGTTATGGCCCCATTCGCCTGCGCAAGCGTTAGGGCCGGTAATAAGCTGTTTATTAATGCATAAGCCGCCGCCGCAGCCGGTGCCGAGAATCACCCCGAATACCAGACCGTATGGCTGGCCGCTGCCGTCAAGCGCTTCTGACAGGGTAAAACAGTTAGCGTCGTTGGCGACAGAAACCGGCCTTCTCAGGCGCTGCTCCAGCTCTGCGGCAAAGGGCCGCTGGTTAAGCACCAGAATATTTGAATTTTTAATCAGGCCGGCCTCATCCAGCGCGCCGGGAATACCCACCCCGACAGAAACCGGCTGGCCGACCGCCCTGCTGGCGCCGGCGATAATATTGATAACGGCGGTAAAAAAATCCTCGTAGCGCTGCGTTGGCGTTGCGTAACGCTGGCGATAGCGCGTTTTGCCTTCATTATCCAGCACGACGGCTTCAATTTTTGTGCCGCCAATATCAAGTCCTAACTTCATGATTTCCGCCTCTGTAACGACTCTGCGATTCAGGAGCGTAAGCCTGGATCTTTTGTTTACTAAACAAATAGAGGAGGATCACAAAACCTATTAAAAAGGCCTGAATGTACGCGAAAACGCGCCATAAAAGCGTTTTACCGCGGCAGGATCACAAATATTTGCTGCTGTTTAATAAAAACCTGGATGCAGTTCACATTGATCCGATTAAGCGCTAGGCAACCCCCGGACCATCCGTCACGATTCGAACCAGTTTCCTTGTTTACTAAAGGCGAAAAAATGGAACAGTTTGATGTGGTTGTGGTGGGCGGCGGTTTTTCCGGTGCGATTGCTGCGATTGCCGCCGCGCGAAGTCAGGCTAAAACGCTCATCGTTGAAGCTGGCGCCTGTCTGGGAGGTTCGCTGACCGCTAACGGCGTAAATCCTATGATGACTTTTCATGCCGGCGAGAAGCAGGTTATTCGCGGGATTACCGATGAACTTATCACCCGTTTGCAGGCCTGCGGCAAGTCGCCGGGTCACGTTCCCGATCCCGGTCACTTTACCGCCACCTACACTCCGTTTGACGCAGAAGCGATGAAGCATGAGCTTGAGCTGATGCTGCTGGAAGCGGGCGGCAGCGTGCTCTATCACGCGACGCTGGCCGATGTTCAGCGCTGTGGCTCCCGGCTGGAGCATATCAGAGTCTGCACCCGCTCCGGGTTGATGGCGATTGCCGCGCCGGTGTTTATTGATGCCAGCGGCGACGCCATGCTGGCGGCAAAAGCAGGTATTCCGCTGGTGAAAGGACGCGAGTCAGACGGCAAATCTCAGCCGATGACTATGACCATGAAGATGATTAATGTCGATCGTGAAAAGCTGCGTCGTTACATGATAGAGAATATTGATAAACTCAATAATCACTACCGCGTTGAAGATGTACGCAACGCCCCCCGCCTGGCCTGTCACGGTTTTGCTGCCGAGTTCGCCGCGGCTAAAGCCGCCGGAGAAATCACCATTCCGCGTGAAGATCTGCTGATCTTTGAAACCAATAATCCCGGTGAATTCGTTTTCAATACCAGTCGTATTCTCGATCATGACGCGACCGATCCGTGGAGTCTGAGCCACGCCGAATTTATCGGCCGCCAGCAGTGCCGGCAGCTGGAAAGCTTCGCCAGGCGCGTGGTGCCAGGTTTTGCAGAGGCGATCGTGGTACAAACCGGCCCCTCTGTCGGCGTGCGTAGCTCCTGCCAGATCGCCGGCTGCTACACCCTTACCGCCAGGGATCTGCTGCGTCAGACCCGTTTCGACGATGCCATCGCCCTCTCCGGCTATCCCATTGATATCCACAGCCCGGATGGCGAAGGAACCGTACACGAACAGCTGCCCTGTGGCGGCATTTACAGCATTCCCTGGCGCGCCCTGATTGCCGCTGAATCTGACAATGTGATTGTCGTCGGGCGCTGCATCTCCGCCACTTTTGAGGCGCAGGCGGCAATACGCACCACGCCGACGGTAGGCGCCATCGGCCAGGCTGGCGGTATCGCCGCGGCGCTGGCGGCGCGGCAGCACATCACCGTTCATCAGGTATCCGTGCAGCAGCTACAGCTCGCCATTCGTCAACAGCAGGGTTATCTCGATTACTGAGGAACAGATATGGACATGATTAATATTGTCAGGATCTGCGCGATCCTGATGGTTTTCTTGGTGTTTTCCGGGCTAATGATGAGCCGAAAAATGCCGGCGATTCTGGCGCTGCCGGTGATGGCGCTGCTGATGCCGCTGATTGCCGGCGTTCCGCTATTCAGCGAAGATAAAAGCACCTTTACGATCGCTAACAACGTGCTGACTCAAGGCTCGCTGCGTCTTGGCGCCACCATCATGGCGTTGATTTTCGGCGCATGGTTTGGCGAGGTGCTGAAAAAAATCGGCGTCACCGAAGCGCTGGTGCGTAAGGCCGCCGAGCTTTCCGGCGATAAGCCGCTGACGATGGCGATCGTCTTTTTTATTATCGGCACGGTGATCTTCTCTTCCAGCGACGGCCTGGGCATGGTGATCCTGGTCGGCAGCATTGTGATACCGATTCTGCTGACGGCGGGTCTTTCGCCGCTAACCAGCTGCATTGTGCTGCTGGCCTGCCATGCGCTTGGCAGCCTGTTCTCCGTCAGCGGCTGGGCGCTAATGCACGATCTGTACGGGATCCCGGTAACGGAAGTGGCGCGCTACGCTGTGCTGTTTGCCATTCCGGCGGCGGTTATCTATCTGGCGATGGTGATATGGATGGTTAAGCGCGAGGTGGTAGTGCGAAAAGCCTGGTCGATGCCGGTGGCTGATAGTCTGAATCGCCGCCGCCAGGTCAGGGCGCTGGCGCTGATTACACCGCTGGTGCCGGTGATGATTATCTTCTGGTTCCATATGGAGGTGGTGCCCGCCATCTGCCTGAGCCTGGTGATTTGTCTGCTGCTGGCGCTGCCGAAACGTCCGGTCCATGTGCTGGTCAGCAGTCTGGTGGAAGGTATTCAGAATGTGGCCGGCGCGATTGGGCTAATGGTTGGCATCGGCATTTTGCTTAATGCCGTTACCGCTCCGCAGGTCACGCTGGTGCTTAAGCCGTTGATTACCTCCATCGTTCCTGGCTCCGCGCTTACCTATATTCTTTTCTTCTCGCTGCTTAGCCCGCTGGCGCTCTATCGCGGACCGCTTAACAGCTATGGCCTTGGCAGCGGTCTGGGCGTGCTGATGCTTGGCGGCGGGCTTTCTCCGCTGGCGACCATGCTGGCGCTGCGCTCGGCGCTGCTGGTGCAGGGGCTGTCCGATCCTACCAACACGCACAACGTCTGGGCGTCCGACTTTGCCAAAGTAGACGTTAACGACATTCTGCGCAAAACCTTGCCGTGGGGCATGATCGCCGTACTGATCTCGATGTTAATGGCGGGCTATGTCGCATTTTAACGGCGGTTTTGCGCCGGCTCAGAGCTTGATAAGGCATTGATTATGACTGATAAAAAATATCGTATTGGCATCGATGTCGGCGGCACCTTTACCGATGCCGCGGTTATCGATAACGACAGCTTTGAACTGATAGCCAAAAAGAAAATTCCAACGACTCATCATCATCCTGACGGCGTGGCGCATGGGATTATCACCATTATTCACCAGGTGCTGGCGGAGAATAACATTGCGCCGCAGGAGGTCAGCTTTATTGCGCACGGTACCACCCAGGCGACCAACGCCCTGCTGGAAGGCGATGTGGCAAAGGTTGGAATTATCGCCATGGGCAGCGGCCTGGAAGGTAAAAGCGTGCGTAAAGAGGCCTGCATTGCCGACATCCCGTTGGCCGATGGAAAGTTCCTGCATACCTTTAATACCTTTCTCGATACGCGGCAGCTCAGCGACGCGGCGATACGTGCGGCAATCGAAGAGCTGTGTCGGCAGGGGGCGGAGGTGATTGTGGCGTCAGAAGCTTATAGCGTTGACGATCCCACCAACGAGCTGCGCGTGATGGCGGTGGCTGCCGACATGGGCATTTCCGCTACCGCCGGACATGAAATCACCCAGCTGTACGGCCTGAAAACCCGTACCCGTACCGCCGTCGTCAATGCCAGCCTGATCCCGCGTATGCTGGAAACCGCCAACATGACCGAACAGGCGATCAAGGCGGCGGGGATCGCCTCGCAGCTGATGATCATGCGATGCGATGGCGGCGTGATGAGCATTGACGAGGTGCGTAAACGCCCGATTCTGACCATGCTCTCCGGGCTGGCCGCCGGCGTCGCCGGAGCGTTGATGTATGAGAAAATTTCTGACGGTATCTTCTTTGAGGTGGGCGGCACCAGTGTAGATATCTCAGTGATTAAAAATGGCAAGGTAATGATTCAGAACGCGCAGGTGGGCGGCCATCGAACCTATCTGCGTTCGCTGGACGTGCGTACTCTGGCGGTGGCGGGCGGCAGCATGATCATGGTGGAAAACAATAAAATCGCTATGACCGGGCCGCGCAGCGCGCATATCGCCGGCTGCGAATATGAATGTTTTGTCGCTGAATCGGCCTTCGGCGAGCGGCCGACGCTCGATTTTATCAGTCCGCGTCCGGGCGATCCGCCAACCTATGCGGTGGTGAACGGCGCGCATGGCAGGCGCTATGCGTTAACGCTGGCCGGCGCCGCCAACCTGCTGGGCTACGTGCCGGCGGATGACTACGCTGCCGGCAATCTTGCCAGCGCCCGTATCGCCTGGCAGCTGCTCGGCGCGTATTTGGGCATCAGCGCCGAACAGGCGGCGCGACAGGCGCTGGATATCGCCATTGATAAAGTGATGGCGATAGTTAATGAAATGATTAGCGAATACCGGCTGGAGCCGCACTTTATTACGCTGGTCGGCGGCGGCGGCAGCGGCTGCGTACTGGTGCCGGCGATGGCGGAAAAAGCCGCCATGAAATATAAAAACGCGCGCAACGCCCCCTATATTTCCACTATCGGCGTGGCGATGGCGATGGTGCGCGAGATGATTGAAAAAAGCGTGGTTAATCCCGGCGAAAGCGATATTAAAAAGATCCGTGCGGAAATTATCGAGCGCATTGTGCGTTCCGGAGCGAACGAAGAGACCGTCGATATTAATATCGAGATCGATAAGCAGAAAAACGTGCTGCGCGCTATTGCTACCGGCGCGACGGAATTACGCAAAAAAGAGAGCATTAGTGAAACGCTGCCGCTGGCCCAGCTGCGGCAGATCGCCGCCGAATCCATCAACCTTAAGGCGGAGGCGGTTACGCCGGCCTGCCAGACAGGGCGCTGGCATCTTTTTGAGGGCATCAGCGAACAGAAACGCTTTTGGGGCCTGTTTAGCCGGAAAAAACGCCGTCTGAGCATGCTGGACCGGGGCGGCGTTGTACGCCTGAAAAAGGAGAATGCCAACTGGCTGCTCTGTACGCGTGCCGAGATAGCCTCGCTTTTTATCGATTTTCTCGATGACAATACCCGTTATTCAGAAGCCAACGCCGCCATTCCCAAAACCTTTTTATTCTGGAAAGAGAAGATGCTGGACCTGAGCGGTACGCAAACCAAAGAGCAAATGCTGTCGATTATCGATATGGAGCTGGACAGCGTCGATCGGCAACAGCCGGTTATTACCGTGGCGTGGCAGTAGGACGGCAGATGGAACGGAATGAGTTTAATCACATGCTGGCGTGGTTGGATCTGCGCAACGATCTGGTATTCAATAAAATTCCGCCGGCTAAGTACCGCTATTACCTTGACAGCGCGCTGGCATTCGGCGAGCAGGCTGCGGCCCGGCTTAACGGACAGGATATTCGCCAGCTTTGCGCGCAACATCAGATTGCCATAGAGATTAAGAAAGATGATGGCCTGTTCTTTACCGTGCAGTTTCGCGCGCAGTTTGAATACAGCGAGAAGCTATCGCGGCGTAAAATCACGCTATATCAGCCCTCGCTGGAGAGCCTGCTCGCCGGCTGCGCCAGCGTCGGGCTGGTAATGTCGCTGGACACTATTATTGATATTCATCTGGCGCATGAATTTTTCCATTTTCTTGAATATCAGCAGCGGCCCGTCAGCGCCTCGCTGGAAAAAGTATGCAATGTCGCCATCGGCCCGTTTCGACGCTACTCCACCGTTGGCGCGACTTCGGAAATCGCGGCGCATCGTTTTTGTCAGCGGTTTCATCAGCTCGATTATTATCCATCGTACTATGATTTTTTATGGCTGGCGCACAGCGGGAAACAGACTCAGTGGGAGAATGAGCGGTGCTTTGCCGAAGCGTGGCAGGAAATGCTGGCTTTCGGCCTGACGCCTCAGGCGGATGCGTGTTTGTGATTGCCGGGCTGTCCGCAAGGCGCGACGTACTATGCGGCGGGGCTCTCTGCGCTGCCGCGCGATCGCTTCCGGAGCCGTCGCCGGCAGGGGTTTTTCTTTTGGCGCTGAAAAAGGTATAAGTAGACGCACAGGTTCATCCTGACGTTTGGTGGCAAGGGATGTTTAAGGAAACCTTGGTTTTTCTGATACGCTCGAACCGGATACTGACCATAATAACTGGGGAATACTATGCGGATTAATGTCTTGCTGGGGCTTTCTGTCGCGGCGGCGCTGCTGACAGGTTGTAGCACGTCGAAAGATTTGAGCGCGGCCGGGCAGCGCGTCACCTTTACCGATCGGCAACCGGGGGAAGCGTGTCAGTTACTGGGAGAAGTTACCGGCAGCCAAAGCAACTGGCTGAGCGGAACGGGCGGCGAAGGCAGCTCGCTGCGCGGCGCGGCCAACGATTTACGCAACCGGGCGGCGGAGATGGGCGGCAACGTCATCTACGGCGCCACCAGCCCGACGCAGAATATCTGGTCAAACTTCGCGCCGCTCGACAGCAAAATGAGCGGCCAGGTTTATAAGTGCCCCTAAGCGCTGCGCGCCGGAACAGCTATCAGGCGATGCCTGAGGCTATTCCGGCTTATCCTCTTCATCTTCATCTTCATCTTCCTCTGCCGCCTTCGCCTCATCTTTAACTTTTTTCTTCTCGGCGGGCAGGAACATCGCCCTGACGATAGCGCCTTTTGTCGGCACGACGCCGCGCTCCGTCATCGGCAGCGTCAGATCGTCAGGCAGCTGCCAGCTGTCCAGCGTCAGACGGTTTACGCGCCACGGCACCAGATAACCGACCAGCGCTTCGCCCTTCGCGTTGGTTTTCACGCCAAACTGCTGATAGTTGCCGATGCCGGGCGTATCCGGCACCACGATCAGCGCCATGGTATCGCTCACTTCCTGACCAAGGGTAATGCCGTTGCGGTGAACCAGCACCGATCCGCGCATGTCGATGCGCCGCTCACGCGTGCCGCCTTCGCGATAAGCGCTGACGGTGGCTTCACCGGCGTCATACTGATAGCCAAGCGAGGCGTTATATTGATTGTCAGCATGAGGAGTATGTACCGCCGAAAGATCGTAACGCAGGCTGTAATCCGATAACGCCGTGCCGCTCAGGCCGATCTCTTCGCTGGGATCGGAGTGGCTGGCGAGATTATGGCTGTAGCTCAGGCTGGGCGAGCCGCCGCCGGGGATGTCGGGCAGCGCCAGGCTGAGCGTAACGCCAAGAGTGGTTTCACTACGGCTGCTCTGTTCGCGCGACCGCCCCAGCCAGACGCTGATATCCCAGTCTCCCACGTTTGCCTGATAGCTCAGGGAAATATAGCGGCGGTGACCGGGAGTTTTACGCCAGTTCTGTTGGGTGTAATGCAGGCTCAGACTCTGTTCTTCGTTCAGATAGTGGTTGATCCAATATTCCTGGGTCAGCAGGCGGTTTTTATTCTCATCAAAAAGCCAGTCGTACTCTGCGGAAGGCTGGGTAACCTTCTCTTCCAGCGAGCGAAACTGCTGCCCGGCTGGGTAATAGCGCAGCAGGGCGCTAAAGTTGGTTCCGCTGTTAAAAAAGGTTCTGGCGTAGCGCAGGCGCCAGACGCTGCCGCGATAATCTTCGGCATATGAGGTATAGCGCGCCCAGGTGGTATCCATAGAGAACGAACCCAGCGCGTTCAGATGCAGGCCGGCGCCGGCCAGATAGCTGTCATATTGATCGGCGTGCTGCGCACCGGTATAGAGCGTCAGAGCGGGCGTAATGCCGCGCGCGAGGCTGGCCTGCAAAAATGTCGGTTTAGCGAGATCGCTGCCGCGCCAGGGACGATAGCGCCCGGCCACCAGCTCATAGCTGTAGTTGCCTTCATGCACCAGCGCGGGCATCGCCGACCACGGCAAATAGCGGCTCGATTCGCTGCCGTCGCTCTCTTTTACCGTCAGCTGCAGCGTACCGTTATTGTCCGGCGGATAAAAATCACGGATGACGAAGGGGCCGGGCGGTACGTGTATACGGTAAACCGTCATGCCGTTCTGGCTGATGGTTACCTCGGCATGGCTTCTGGCGTAGCCGTTAATCCACGGCGAGAAGGGGCGCCAGCTGTCAGGAAACATCGCTTCGTCCGTGACCAGCGTGATGCCGCGAAACGGCACGGCGTCGAACAGCGTATCCGTCGTTTCGCCGTCTCCGGCCAGCAGCTGCGAGCGCCAGCTGTTGATGCTGCGGTAAAGATTAGCCTGGCGACTATAAATGCCGTGCCTGCCTTCAGCATCGCGCCATAACGTATTCTGATAGCGCAGGCGCCACGGGCCATAATTAATGCCGTTATCGAATTCGACGTTATAGCTGTCGCCGGTCTCCGCATAGGGGCTGTCGCTCTGATAATTGGTGTAGCTGGCGCGATAGCTGGTAAAGAAGGCGT
Source organism: Mixta tenebrionis (assembly GCF_006517625.1). Taxonomy (GTDB): domain Bacteria; phylum Pseudomonadota; class Gammaproteobacteria; order Enterobacterales; family Enterobacteriaceae; genus Mixta; species Mixta tenebrionis. Next base: position 19,347 of record NZ_VHQI01000010.1, read on the forward strand.
TAATGCCCTCATCCCAGCGGCTGGTATTGACGCCGTTTTGCCGGGCGTTAATAAATTTATCAGGGATAAGAATAGTGAGCAGCCCCGCGTCGGGCCGATACCAGGATTGAATGCGCAGCAGTTCGAGGCTCGCCTGGGTCAGGCAGCCTTGCGCGCTCCAGCTATCTTCCGGTAGCTGTTTTAACTTTACGCCCCATTCTTCCAGCAAATCCCGTTGCAGGCAGGGTTCCTCGCCGTCCATCTCAAGGAATATTTGGCCTTTGTAATTGTTATTTACGATGACCCAGAGCTGTTGGCCGGCATTGGCTGAATGGCAGTAAGCAAAAATTAATATTAAAAAAGTCAGTGACCAAAATTTCATTAGTGGCAGAAAGCTAAGCCATAAAAAACGGAAGCGAGAACGCTTCCGTTTGCTTAAGGGGAATAATTATTTTTGCAGAGCAGCCAGGTCAGCACGAGCCTGGTTCAGCTTCTGCTGGATTTCCTGCAGATCTGCCTGTTTTTCGCTCAGCTTACGCTGATATTTAGCGATTTTGTCTTTCTTGCCGCGAGCCTGGGCTTCACGCAGGTCAGCCTGTACTTCACGGATGTCGCCTTGTTTCTCAGCCAGTTTTTTCTCCAGCTTGGCAACTTCTTTCTGTGCTTTGGCAATGACGCTGGCGCTGGTGCAATGAGCTTTAACTTCAGCCAGCGCATGTTTCAGGCTGTTCACCTTCATGGTGTTGCCGTAGTGCTGCGCGATGCTGATTTCTCTTTCCAGCGCTGCACGTTTAGTGGCGCAATCTTCAACGCCTGCATGAGCCATGTTAAATACGCCAGCCATCATTACCGCTGCAAGAACTGTTAACTTTTTCATCGTAACTCCTTATACGAAAACCATTTATTTAAACGCTTGCGGACTTATCCGTAAGTGGCCTCAGGTTAAAGGTTAGGCCCAACTATGGCAATACAGGCGCGTCCTCACCCTGCTGTAGGAAGGGATGACAAGTCTGTAGTCCCTGCATAAATAAGCTGAAGATGCCGGGAAAGATGCACTATTTGCTGTTCGAACTGCTGCAGTTTTTCCGGGTCAGGCTGCTTCTCCAGCTGCTGACAGGCCTCGATTAGCTCGTCCGCGCCAAGCAGCAACAGGCCGCCGCGTAATTTATGCAATACGCTTTTTAGATCGCGATTATGCTGTCGCCCCTCATGAATATCGGCCAGGGCTTCATCGAACATTTCCAGCTGCAGCTGCAGGAAATGGCGGCGCTTAAGCGGCGTATTCAGGCCGGGCGGGAATTTCCACGCGATATTGCAGGGCGGAGTCTCGGTAACCGGCAGGGTGCTGAGTGATTTTTCCAGCGTCTGTAGCGTCAGCGGCTTGAACAGGCAATCATTCATTCCGGCGTTCAGACAGGCTTCACGCACCGACTGCTGTTTGTTGGCCGTAGCGCCCCAGATAATCAGGTCGGGATGATCGCGCCGAATGGCATGGGTCAGGGCGAAGCCGTCCATCACCGGCATATTGCAGTCGGTAATCACCACGTCGGGCAGCTGGGCGGATAGCAGGGAGAGCGCCTGCTGGCCGTCGGCGGCGCCGATCGCCTCATGGCCTAAATAGTGCAGCTGCTGGATGAGGACGTGGCGGCTGGCGGCGTGATCGTCCACCACCAGAATGCGCCGTGCGGTAGTCGGCGCCGCCTGAGCGGCGGCCACCACCGCCGGCATCGGCTGAGGCGTCATTCTCGGCAGACGCAGGCGAATTGTGACTTCCGTGCCCATGCCCGGCTGGCTGTCCAGCGTCAGCTCGCCCGCCATCATGTTAATCAGCGTGCGGCAGATGTAGAGGCCAAGTCCGCTGCCCTGCTGGCTCTGCTGGTTATCGCCCTGCTCAAAAGGTTTGAACAGGCGCGCCTGGGTGGCGGCGTCGATACCCGGCCCGCTGTCCTGAATGGTCAACACCAGATTAAGCGCCGAGGCCTCCTCTTTTTCCAGCAGGGCCTGGAAGATAATTCGCCCCTGCACGGTGAACTTGACCGCGTTGCCGAGAATATTAATCAGGATTTGCTTGAACCGTACCGGATCGACCAGCACATCGCCGCTGATATCCGCATCGATCTCGCAGGTAAACAGCAGCGATTTCTGCCGCGCCAGGCCATCCATCATGGTCACCACTGACTCAATCAGCGGACGAATCGAGGCGCGTTCCGGTCGCAGCACCAGCCTTTCCGTTTCGATGCGCGCAACGTCAATAATATCGCCTACCAGCATCAGCAGCGATTCTGCGGTGTCGTAGGCGATGTGCAGCGAGTCGCGATCGCCGGGGTTAAGCTGCTTACGCCGCAGCAGCAGTTCCAGAATGCCGATAATGGCGCTGAGCGGCGTGCGTAGCTCATGGCTGATAGAGGCGAGGAAAGTGGTTTTTACCCGGCTGGCTTTTTCCGCCGAATGTTTGGCCTGCTGCAGCTGCTTTAACGTTTGCAGGCTTTCCCGCATATCCTGCCAGCCGCCGACATAGCCGTAGCCCAGAGCGTTGGTTTGCAGCAGCGTTTGCCAGAAAGCGATCCCTTCCTTAACGCGGTCGCCGTCATAAAGCCCGAATTCGGCCATCAGCGCCTGTACGTTCTGCCCGCGATGTTCGTTTACGTCGATATTCAGGGCTTCGGCAAAAGAGCGGTTTGCGCTGGTCAGCCGTCCGTTAAGATCGGTGATAAACAGCGGGACGGGAATCGCATCCAGCAGGTGCTGCTGGGCGGGCTGACGCCGCTGACGATGACGCAGCAGCAGAATAAGCAGCGTCAGGATCATCCCGGCAGCGACGACCGCCAGCCCGATCAGCGCCTGGGAAGGGGCGGACTGTATCTCGCTCTGTCGATCGTTGGGCATATTGGCGTTGCTGTGCCATTTGCGCACCGTTAGCTGTAAGTCCTCCGGGGCGATATTCAGCAGGGCCTTATCGAGAATAGTCGCCAGCGGATAGTTGCTGGCGGAAACCGCCATAGTGAAGCGCGCCGGATCGATCTCCAGGCTTTTAATAATGCGCAGTTTGTCGGCATACAGCCGGGAAATATAAAAGTTTGCGTTGATTAACGGCAGGATCATCACGTCCGCCTTGCCTTTCACTACCGCTTCCAGCCCTTCCGTCAGGGTATCGGCCTGCACAATGCGCATTTTCTGCAATTCCGGCTCGGCGCTCAGATCGACGGCGTTGCCTTTCAGCAGCATCGCCCGATGCGTGGCGGGCAGCGAAAGCGAAGGATGGCGTCCTACCATTACCCATGAATTAAACAGCCAGGTGCGGGTGGTTAAGAGGCTGGCATGGCTGGCGCTGTCCAGGTTAAGGCTGGCCACCATATCGCTATGGCCGGATTTTACCGCGGTGATAATCTCCTCCAGATTATCCTTCGGCTGAATAACGAACTTCAGCCCGGTACGCAGGCCGATCGCCTTTAAGATGTCGGTGGTGACGCCGTGCAGTTTCTTTTTGCTGTCATAGATGCTCAGCGGCGCGCTGTCGCGCAGCACCGAAACGCGGATTTCCGGATTATCTTCGATCCATTTCTGCTCAAGCGAAGTGAAATAGAGATGGCGCTCGCTGAGAATCGGCATAAAGCCGCCGTTCCAGCGCCGCATAATATCTTCATTAATATTGGCCGGGATGGCGGAAAGTACCTGATTAATGATCGCTATCAGCTGTTCATTATCGGGCCGTGCGGCAAACGAGAATCCCTTTGACTGATTATTGCGTAGCCGGCGAATATTTAAATCGCTCAGGTTAGATTCATTAATTAAATATTGCGTAGCGGTCGCATCGCCAATAAAGATATCTATCTGATGAAACGCTAATGCCTCCAGCGCATGGCGCGCCGAAATAAAGGGGATCAGCTGCGCCTGCGGCCAGCGCTGTATAAAGGCTTCCGGGTTAGGATAGGCGGCGTCGATAGCCAGCCGGACCCCCTCTTCAGGCAGCGGCCAGGCGTTAAAATTAACCACCTCCGCCGGAGTATTGTTGGTGTAGGGCTTACTCAGCAGGAAGCCGGCGTCATACGCCTCATCGCTGGCCCAGGCGATAAGATCCGCCTCGCCGTTTTCCAGCGCTTCAAAGGCCGCTTTCTTATCGGCGTACTGCTGGATTTCCAGCTTAATATTAAGGTTAGAGGCCAGCAGGCCCAGATAATCGGCGGTAATGCCAACATAATCATAGCGTCCGGCGTTCATAAAATAGGGCGGAACATTAGGCGCCCAGCTGGCGATCGTCAGATGATTATGCTTGCGCAGCCAGCGCCACTGTTCGCTGCTTAAGGTCAGATCCGACAGCATCGCCTGGCTGTGCGCCAGCAGCTGTAGCGAATTGACGGGCTTCTCCGGCGGCGGCGCGGCCGGGCCGGTAGCAGAGAAAGTAATTAACCCTATTAATATAACTATACGTAGAATTAGCGACATTATTTTATATTTTTAAATTGTTGGAGTAACTCCGCCAGCGATTCCGTTCCGCTTTTTTCCAGTAGCCGCGCTTTATAAGTGCTAATGGTTTTATTACTTAACTGGAGTAATTCGCCAATTTCTTTATTCGATTTCCCTTCCGCCAGATAGCGTAAAACGGTAAGTTCGCGATCGGACATGCGCGCCAGCAGGCGCGAGCTTTCCGCCTCCGCCGATGCGCAGGGCGCGTTTTCCGCGATAAAACTGCCGGAGGGAAAACAGCTGTAGCCATCCAACAGCAGCCGTACCACCGCGCTGATGGCGGTAAGCAGATGCTGTTTGCTGAGAAAACCGTCCGCACCGGCCTTCAGGCTGCGCGGCGCGTACACTTCCGCCGGCAGCCCGGTAAGGATTAATACCCGAATAGTCGGGCGATAATGTTTGATTCGCGCCAGTAAATCAAGACCATCCAACTTTAACAGAGAAATATCAAGTATAATTAAGTCAGGCTTAAGTTCACGAATAAGAAACATGACCTTCCCGCCGTCGGTCGTGGTGGTTACGGTAAGGTCTTCTTCTACTTCCAGTGAAGCCTTAAGCGCAAAACAAATAGCGGGATGATCGTCAACGATAAGAATAGAAGGCATAAACGTCCATGATTATTATAGCAAAGTGAACTCATATCATCTGCCGTATAATAGTAACTTCATTTTTAGAAGAAAGAACTGATAAAAGTAATTAATTTTTCTTTCTCTTACGGTTACAATATCTGGCAGTAACGCGGTTATATTCCACAAAAAAGCGGAGGTAAATCACAAAAACCCGCAGAAACTATTCCGGTACCTGTAGATAAATAACCGGCCTGATAACTTTTTTTAAATTTCTATAGGATTGTTACTGTTTAGCAGGCAAAATCTAAGTCACTAAAGCTTAATTTAACTTTTGGCGACGGAGGTTTTTTAAGCCAGCTGTTTTAGCTCCCGGCGCGCGGTTGAGTTGCGCAATTTCATGTTTGAATTTTTTGAGCAGAGCTTAGCTCCCGGCGCGCGCGGTTGAGTTGCCTGTTCAGGCGCAGCGTAATGCGGATCTTCCCCATATTATTCTTATTGCCGTCGGGAGATGAACGTCCGACCTGACATCTGGGGCGGCAGCGTCGTCGTAACGCCGAATCGCGAGAGGCGGTCAGCGTTATTAACATCAACGCCTTCACATGGCCGACGTAAGCTCGCTCTCGCACGCTGGCCTGATTACCAACATACTTTCGCCTCAGGCTGGCTGCAGCATATGCGCACCGCCACACGTCCCGCCGGAGACTATATTGACGTATCGCCGGCATAGATAAAGAGCTAGCCGAAACTGCTGCGGCATACGGCCATTTTACTGATAACGGTGTGAAAACCGACTATCAGCGCAGCGATGGTTTTACCTGCCCGGTCCGTTTCGCCTGCGGACAAAAACGACAGCTACGGTAATTTTAATCCTTTGCTGCTGCCTGCGGCGCAATTTTGATTTGCAGAACAAACCCGTTTTTCTCGATGTTAATCCGCAAATTACCCGCAAATCTGCATTAGCTGCGAGGGATAACGCTCCTGAGGCATTGGCTGGTTTAGTCGATATCCGCGCTAAGCTGCGCATTAAATATCACCACACGCCCGCCGTTATCGTCCAGGTCAAAATAGCGACGTGATGCGCCGTAAGTCCGTAAACAGCTGGCCAGATATGACAACAATCTACGGGTTATTTACCGGCAGGGCGGAGATTTTATTAAAAGGCTGAAAAAACAGGCTGTAGAATAATGCCATCATTATTTTCACGGCGAATATGGCGATATTTCACTGCCTCATAAGGTGAAAACCATGATTTCGATACTCAGGTTCCGTTAATTAACTGTCTGCCTGAAAAGTATCAGCCCGCTAACTGGAAAAAGCCGGTAAATTTAACCAGCGTTTAGTTTCTGGTGAAAATTTTCCGCCATCTATTTTAGCGATGGCGCAGGTAGCGAGCGCAGGGAATTAACCTGCTGCGGGCGGATGCGCCGCAGCGTGAATATATTTACGTCAGTCCTTTCAGAAAGTCAGAAAAGAGATGCTGCTATTACTGACAGGCAAGAGCAAAGTTTACTTCGTTCGGTAAGCGATCCTCCTGCCGGACGCGCATCAGGATTGCCTTAGCTGTAAATCGAGCGGCGTTTTGCTCGGCTCGCCGCCGATCTCCCGCGCCAGCTTCGGCACCAGATAGCCGGAAACCAGCGTCAGCAGCTGGCGCATAATGGCCCGCGCCTCATCGTCAGGGACATAAAAGTGCGCCGCGCCCTGCACCTTATCCAGTACGTGCAGATAGTAAGGAAGAATACCGGCATCAAACAGCGCGTTGCTGAGCGCCGCCAGCGCAGACGCATCGTCATTAACGCCGCGCAGCAGTACGCTTTGGTTCAGCATGGTCACCCCGGCGCGCTTCAGCATGGCGACGCCGTGACGCAGCGCGCCATCGATCTCCTGCGCGTGATTGATATGGGTCACCAGCAATATCTGCAGCCGCGAGCGCGCCAGGCGCTGGCACAGATCCTCCGTGATGCGCGCCGGGATCACCACCGGCAGGCGGCTGTGGATGCGCAGACGCTTCAGATGCGGGATCGCTTCCAGCTCGCCGATCAGCCAGTCCAGCTCATGATCCTTCGCCATCAGCGGATCGCCGCCGGAGAAGATGATCTCATCCAGCTCGGCGTGGGCGCGAATATAATCCAGCGCCCGCTGCCAGTTGCGCTTGTTGCCCTGATTATCCTGATAGGGGAAATGGCGACGGAAGCAGTAGCGGCAGTTGACCGCGCAGCCGCCTTTCACCAGCAGCAGCGCCCGATTGCTATATTTATGCAGCAGGCCCGGCACCACGCTGCTCTGTTCATCCAGCGGATCGGCGCTGTAGCCCGGCGCATCGATAAACTCCTGGCGATCGGTGATCACCTGCAGCAGCAGCGGATCGCGCGGATCGCCTTTTCTCATGCGCTGGGCGAACGCGCGCGGCACGCGCAGTGCGAAAAGCCTGCGCGCATCGCCGCCCTGCGCCAGCTCCGGATGCCGATCCAGTGCTAAAAAACGCAGTAATTCATGGGGTTCAGTGATGACGTCTGCAAGTTGTTGCAACCAATCTTCTCTGGATGGGGTATTTAGGGTTACAATGTGTGCCATTTTTTTGGCTAAGTACCAGTATTTAATTGTAGAGGGCCTTTATGGCGACTTATTCTAGCAACGATTTCCGCAACGGTCTCAAAATCATGTTCGAAGGCGAGCCTTACGCCATCGAAGCCAGTGAATTTGTAAAACCGGGCAAGGGCCAGGCGTTCGCGCGCGTCAAAATGCGCCGTCTGCTGACCGGCAAACTGATTGAAAAAACCTTCAAATCTACCGACTCCGCTGAAGGCGCAGACGTTGTAGATATGACGCTGACTTACCTCTATAACGACGGTGAGTTCTGGCACTTCATGAACAATGAAACTTTCGAACAGCTGGCTGCTGACGAGAAAGCGGTAGGCGACAGCGCTAAATGGCTGCTGGATCAGGCTGAATGTATTGTTACCCTGTGGAACAATACCCCGATCGCGGTAACGCCGCCGAACTTCGTTGAGCTGGAAATCGTGGATACCGATCCGGGTCTGAAAGGCGATACGGCAGGTACCGGCGGCAAACCGGCTACGCTGACCACCGGCGCGGTAGTTAAGGTTCCATTGTTCGTGCAGATTGGCGAAGTGATCAAGGTTGATACCCGCTCTGGCGAATACGTTTCACGCGTGAAATAAGCGATGATCAAGCGCATCCCGCAGGTGCGCTTTTTTATTGAGAACATACGATGATAAAGCGCATCCTGTCCTTTATCGCCGTCGCGCTGTTGGCGACCTGCGCACTCAGCGCCTGTAATACTTTCCGCAGCTTTGGTAAGGATGTGTCGCGCCTCGGCGGCGTCATCGCGCGCGCGGCAAACTAAATTCTCCTTCCTGCTGTAATCAGTTATTTCCTGCGGCGACAACGGGCAAGCTGTTAATTTAGGGCTATGCTTTAGTTGCTGTACTTTCAACTGTAACCAACAAGGAAATGGCTATGTCAAAGAAAAGTATTGTCGCAATTTTTTCAGCCTTGATTCTTTCTACTCTGCTCTCCGCCTGCAACACCACGCGCGGCGTGGGCGAAGATGTTGAAGCGGGCGGCCAGGCAATTCAGCGCGGCGCGCAGTAAGTTAAGCGGTACGGAACGCGCACGCTGGTTCCGTACCGACCTTATTCATCCCGACGTTAATTCCCTGCCGGCTGCGCCGCGGCGCCATCCTGTTTTACCCAGATCAGCTTATCAACCGGGAAGCCCGCCTGACGCGCCTGCTCCGTTAGCTGCCGCTTAACCGCCGGATCAAGCTGCGGCGTGCGTGACAGAATCCACAGGTAATCGTAGTTTGGCCCGCAAACCAGCGCATAGCGATAGTCCTTATCGAGCGCGATAACGTTATAGCCGCCATAAAAAGGGCCGAAGAACGAGACTTTCAGCGCCGCGCGCTGCGGCGAGCCGGTAAAGTAGGCTTTGCCGATGCTTTCCTTCCAGCGCTGCTTCTGCGCATCGTAACCGCGATTGATCACCTTCAGACCACCGTCGTCTCGCTTGCTATAGGTAGCGGTAACATGATCGAGACCGCGTTCGAAGCGGTGATTAAGGCGGGCAATTTCGTACCACTGGCCAAGATAGCGATCGGCCGCGAAATTTTCGACAACCGTCACATTTTTCGGCGGAGCGGTACTACAGGCGACCGAGAGCAGGGCGCCGATACTGGCAACAAGGTTTTTCCATAGAGACATAGTGCTTTCCTGATAAGTTCTAACGGCTTAAGTATAGGTGGTGAAATGTAGTCTGCGCAGCGGACGAATTAAAAAGCGGAAAAAATGCGCAAGGCCTTGTCGCGCCAGGGTTCAGGCGAATGTAAACGTACTAAAGCCAGCGCGCGCTGCGCCGATAATCCAGCTACTCAGATAACAGTCAGTGAAGAATTTCTTATCATGGCGAGCATAAACAGTAATCTGTTATCAGCCAACGTGCTGAAAAATCAGGCGAAGGATGCTTCTTCCCTTAGCCAGACGCTTACGCGCCTTTCTTCCGGTTTGCGCATTAACAGCGCGAAAGATGACGCCGCCGGACAGGCGATATCGAACCGCATGACCGCCAATATCGGGGCCGACAGCGTCATTGCGCGCGGTCTTGATGATGGCGTCAGCCTGTCGGAAACCGCCGACGGCGGCCTGGATACTATCTCTCAGCTGCTGATCCGCGCTAAATCGCTGGCGATACGCTCGGTGAACGATGCGTTATCGGACAGCGATCGGCAAAGTTTACAGAACGAATTTCAACAAATCAGCGGCACTATCGATCAGATTGCCAGCAACACCGAAATCTTCGGTAAATATCCGCTGGCGCCGGCGATAGCCGATCTGCCGTTAAAGCTGGGCGACGTTCCGCCGGCAACCAGCAAATTTCCCACGCCGGGCGCCAGCTACGGCTTTAACTCAGGCATCGTGTCGCTGGCCTATATTCCGGCGGGCGCGACCAACGTAATGATGAATATCGATTCCTTCGGTTTCGATGATGATATCCAGATTTTTACGCGTGACGGCAAGCATCTGGTGGGTACGCCGCTGAACGGCAGCGATCCTGATTACACCTGGGTCAGCAAGGGCGTTACCAGTACGGCGCAGGCCAACGGCAGCATTATTACTGAAGCGAACGGTTTTCTGCCGGGCGCCAGCTATGATGACGCGCTGCTGAAGCAGGGCGGCGGCGCCTGGGATCTCAACGGCAGCGCCACGCAAAACTATCACGGCATGACCATCGCCTACAGCGGAGACGGCGACCGCTATGAGGATGCCAGCAGCGGCGGGTTTAATAACGGCCAGGTGGCCAGCACCCATACCCAGGAGCGCGTGCAGATCAATAACGTTACTGAAGATCTGGTGATTATGGTGGTGGGAAACGGCTCTTTTTCGGCGCGTATGACCTGGGATAATATGCCGACGCCTACTTACTCTCCGGCCAAACCGGAAAAGGTGAGCAGCGCAACGCAAATTGTCACCAGCGCTAACTTTGGCGACGCGTTACAGACTACCACTATCGCGCCGACGCCTGCCGACAGCGCCTCGCTGGGGCTGGCGACTACCCGTCTCAATCCTAAAGATGAGGCGGAAAAGGCGCTGGGCGCGCTGGATATGGCGCTGCAAACCGTCAGCGGCTATCGCGGCGACTATGGCGCAACCATCAACAGCCTGACGTCAGCTAAAGCTTCGCTGACGCAGCAGACGCTGGCTGCTACGGCGGCGCGCAGCCGAATTATGGATGCGGATTATGCGCAGGAAGCCTCGGAAATGACCAGGGCGCAGATTATTCAGCAGGCCAGCAATGCGGTGCTGGTACAGGCGAACCAGCAGCCGCAGATGATGCTTTCTTTGCTGAAAGGCTAACTTACAGCGTCAGCACGCCAACCACGGCAATCACCGTCAGGATGGCGGCCGCGCCGTAGAACAGCCATTTGCTGGCGGGAAGGGTAATCATTAAGTCGTGCGCGCCGTGATGCAGGCGATGCAGCGCGCACCACAGCGGCATCACAATGGTCAGGAAAATCAGACCGCGGCCCGTGAAGGTAGTGGCGAAGCTGATGATACGGTCATAGCTTAACGCGCCTTCCGGCCACCATCCCAGCGGCAGCAGCAGGCCCACCAGCAGCACCGCTACCGGCGAGACGATCGCCGCCCACATGCCGCCTGCGCCGAACAGCCCCCAAAAAATCGGCTCATCCGATCGTTGTGGTTGTTGCATCTTTTCCTCCTTACGCGTTTAACGCCAGCCAGAGCACGGCGATGGACACCAGCAGCGTCACGATCCACAGCGCAATGATGACCGGTCGCGGCTGCAGCTTTTCACCTTTCACCATGACGATGGCCGCCTTGGGCGCCAGCTCAAACCAGGTTTTGCTGTGCAGCAGCGCCGCCGCCAGCGCGATCAAATTGAGAACCAGCACCAGCGGATTTTGCAGAAAGGCGACAAAGGATGCCCACTGCTCCGCGCCATGTTTTAACGCATAGAGCGCGAAAATCAGCTCCAGGCTGAACCACAGCGCCGGGATTGCCGTGCCTTCGCGCAGCATATAGAAGCGATAAAAGGGCAGCTGCCGCCACCAGCCTGCAGTGACCGGCGCGCTCCAGGGTTTACGTTTACTTATCATTAAAAGCTCCTTAGTGCGGCTTCAGCCGGGCGATAAGGTAATCCTGCGCGCTGGCGACTTTACCCTGCTGGATCGCTGCGGCCGGATCGACATGCTTAGGGCAGACTTCAGAGCAGTAGCCAACAAAGGTACAGGACCAGACGCCGTTATCGCCGTTCAGCAACGCCATCCGCTGCGATTTGCCGCGATCGCGGCTGTCGAGGTTATAGCGCTGCGCCAGCGCGATAGCGGCAGGGCCGATAAACTCCGGATTCAGGGCGAACTGCGGACAGGCGGCGTAGCACAGGCCGCAGTTGATACAGCTGGAGAACTGGTGATAGCGCGCCATCTGCGTCGGCGTTTGCGGGTTCGCGCCCTGCGCCGGGATGCGCGGATTGCCGATGATATAAGGTTTGATCGCCTCCAGCCCCTCAATAAAGCGGCTCATATCCACTACCAGATCGCGCTCTACCGGAAAGTTAGCCAGCGGCGCGACCCGCAGCCCGTTGGGATAGTCGCGCAGAAAGGTTTTACAGGCGAGCTTAGGCACGCCGTTAACCATCATGCCGCAGGAGCCGCAAATCGCCATACGGCATGACCAGCGCCAGGCGAGATCGAAGGCGAGGTTATCCTTGATATAGCCCAGCGCGTCCAGCAGCGAGGTCTGTTCATCCCAGGGCACCGGATAGCGCTCGTCATGCGGCGCGTCGTCCAGCTCCGGGTTATAGCGCTGAAGCGTCAGGGTTAAGGTTGGCTGCTTATCCATGTTTCGCCTCCTGAGCATGCGCGGCGTCCGCCTCTGCGCCGTAAAGCCGTTGCGCCGGCGGCAGCTGGGTGATTTTCACCGGCGAGGTTGCAATGCGCGGCGCGCCGTCGGCGTTGTAGAAGGTGAGCGTGTGATGCAGATAGTTTTCATCATCGCGCTGCTGACAGCCCTCATCCAGCCGCTGGTGGGCGCCGCGCGACTCTTTACGATGGATTGCCGCGTGAGCCATACACTCGGCCACGTCCAGGCTATGCTCCAGCTCCAGGCTATAGAGCAGCTCGGTATTGAATACGCTGCTGCTGTCGCTGATGTGCAGCTGACGGAAGCGCTGCTTCAGCTCCGCCAGCTTATCGATAGTCTGCTGCATTAATTCGGTAGTGCGGTAGATGCCGCAGCCCTCTTCCATGCTGCGCCCCATTTCATCACGCAGCGTTGACCAGCGCTCTTTGCCCGGTTGATTAACCCGCGCGATCAGGCGCCGTTCCACATCCTGCGCCTGCGCCTGCAGGGCGCTGTCGTTATCGCCCTGATATTCCAGCGCCCGCTCCGCCGCCTGTTCGCCCGCCAGCCGGCCAAAGACTACCAGCTCCGCCAGCGAATTTGAGCCAAGCCGGTTAGCGCCGTGCAGGCCGATGGAGGCGCATTCGCCGGCGGCGAACAGGCCCTGAATGCGCGTTTCGCCGCGCGCGTCGGTTTCAATGCCGCCCATGGTGTAGTGCGCCGTGGGCCGGACCGGAATCGGCGCGGTGACCGGATCGACCCCGACATAGGCTTTGCTCAGCTCGCAGATAAACGGCAGGCGTTCGTGCAGTTTTTTCGCGCCGAGGTGGCGCAGATCGAGATGCACCACTTCGCCGCGCGGAGTTGAGATAGTGCGTCCGGCGCGCAGTTCATGCCAGAACGCCTGCGACACTTTGTCGCGCGGGCCAAGCTCCATATATTTATTTTTCGGCTCGCCCGGCGGCGTTTCCGGGCCCATGCCGTAATCCTGCAGATAGCGATAGCCATCTTTATTGACCAGGATGCCGCCTTCGCCGCGGCAGCCCTCCGTCATCAGGATGCCGGAGCCGGGCAGGCCGGTAGGGTGATACTGTACAAACTCCATATCGCGCAGCGGCACGCCGTGGCGCAGCGCCATGCCCATGCCGTCGCCGGTAACGATGCTGCCGTTGGTGTTATAGCGATAGACGCGTCCGGCGCCGCCGGTGGCCAGCACTACCGCTCCGGCACGCAGCGTGACCAGCGTCCCTTCCATCATATTCAGCGCCACCAGCCCGCCGACCCGCCCATCATCTACCAGCAGATCCAGCACGAAGTGCTCGTCAAAGCGGCGGATTTGCGGATATTTCAGCGAGGTTTGAAACAGCGTATGCAGCATATGGAAGCCGGTTTTATCGGCGGCGAACCAGGTGCGTTCTATTTTCATACCGCCAAAGCGGCGCACGTTGATGCTGCCGTCCGCCTTGCGGCTCCACGGACAGCCCCACTGTTCCAGCTGGATTAGCTCCTGTGGGCAGTGGCGCACAAAGTAATCCACCACATCCTGCTCGCACAGCCAGTCACCGCCTGCCACGGTATCCTGAAAATGGGCGTCGAAACTGTCATGGCGTTGGGTTACGGCGGCGGCGCCCCCTTCGGCGGCCACGCTATGGCTGCGCATCGGATAGACTTTTGATACAAGGGCGATGGATAACTGAGGTTGCGCTTCAGCAGCGGCAATCGCCGCCCGCAAACCGGCTCCGCCAGCGCCGACAATAATGAGATCGGCCTTTACGCTTTGCACTGATACCTCCCTGCGAATGTCGGGTAATACTTTAGAGTTAGCGAGTATATGCCAGCTTACCCAGGGCAAATTTGATGTGCTCAGGTATTCCCGCTGGAAAAAGCGTCAGAAAAAGTAATAAAAACGTGCTGGTTTTATCGGCGGAGGTTTGTCTGGCAACGGCGATACGAGTAGACTGCATCCCCTTGTTTGACTGAGGAGTAAACCCCATGAGCGAAACGGCAAGCTGGCAGCCGAGCGCACCCATCTCTAACCTGTTGAAACGCGGGAAAATACTGGCGGAAATTCGCCGTTTTTTCGCTGACCGCGGCGTACTGGAGGTGGAAACCCCGGCCATGAGTCAGGCAACGGTAACCGATATCCATCTGGTCACCTTCCAGACGCATTTTGTCGGCCCCGGCGCTGCGCAGGGTTTAGATCTCTGGCTGATGACCAGCCCGGAATATCATATGAAACGCCTGCTGGCGGCGGGCAGCGGACCGATTTATCAGATGGGACGCAGTTTTCGTAATGAAGAGGCGGGACGTCACCATAATCCCGAATTCACCATGCTGGAGTGGTATCGCCCGCACTACGATATGTATCGCCTGATGAATGAGGTGGACGATCTGCTGCAGCAGGTGCTGGAGTGCCAGCCGGCGGAGTCGCTCTCCTATCAGCAGGCGTTTATCCGTCATCTGGATATTGATCCGCTCTCTGCCGATAAGGCGCAGCTGCGCGAAGCGGCGGAAAAGCTTGGCGAAGGCGAGCTGGCGAATGCTGAAGAGGATCGCGATACGCTGCTGCAGTTGCTGTTTATGCTCGGCGTGGAGCCGAAAATCGGCCAGGAAAAACCGGCCTTTATCTACCATTTCCCGGCGACGCAGGCGGCGCTGGCGGAGATCAGCACTGAAGATCACCGCGTGGCGGAGCGCTTTGAGGTTTACTTTAAAGGTATTGAACTGGCGAACGGCTTCCGTGAGCTGACCGATGCGCGCGAGCAGCGCCAGCGTTTTGAGCAGGATAACCGTCGCCGTGCGGCGCGCGGCCTGCCGCAGCAGCCGATCGATAATAATCTGCTCGCCGCGCTGGAGCACGGCATGCCGGCCTGTTCCGGCGTGGCGCTGGGCGTCGATCGGCTGATTATGCTGGCATTGAAGGCGGAATCGCTCAGCGAAGTGATCGCGTTCCCGGTGGATCGCTGCTAAATACCGCGGGAAGGGCAAACGCTGCTCCCCTCAGCCCCTGCCAGACGTTACAGCCCGCCCGATTTAAAAGTACGCGCCGCCGGAACGCCGTTGCTGGCGGCGCTGCGTTTCGCCGCCGTCTCCATGCGTACCTGGAACGGCGGGAACGGCATCTCAATATTATGCTCGCGGAATCCCTGCAGGATTAGCTGATGCAGCTCATGGCGCAGCGGCATGCGGTGGCCCATTTCGGCGGCGTGAATACGTAGCTCAAACAGCTGGATCCCCTGCTGCAGATCCACCAGAAACACTTCCGGCTGCGGCGTATCGAGCACATAGCTGCAGCGCTCGCTGGCGCGGCGCAAAATAGTAGTGATCTCTTCACTGTCGGCGCTCGCCGGCGCGGGTATGGTCAGCACCACGCGCGTTACCGAATCGGAGAGCGACCAGTTAATAAACTGTTCGGTAATAAACGCCTTGTTCGGCACGATAATCTCTTTGCGATCCCAGTCGGTGATGGTAGTGGCGCGGGTGTTGATGCGCGTAATGCTGCCGGTAAGATCGCGGATGGTTACCGTATCGCCGATGCGGATCGGCTTTTCAAACAGAATGATCAGGCCGGAGATAAAGTTGGCGAAGATCTCCTGCAGGCCGAACCCCAGCCCCACGCCGAGCGCCGCCACCAGCCACTGCAGTTTTGACCACTCAATGCCGATCATGGAAAAACCGAGCAGGCCGCCGATCAGCAGCAGCAGGTATTTGGTCAGCGTGGTAATGGCGTAGCCGGTGCCGGGCGTCAGGTTAAGGTGCTGCAGCAGCGCCAGCTCCAGCAGAGCGGGCATATTGCGCACCAGCTGCGTGGTGATGATAAAAATCAGAATGGCGATCAGTACCGATCCGAGAGTGATCGGATGCAGGCTTTCGACGCCCTGCACCGTACTGCTGGCGTCCCACAGGCGGATATTCTCCAGGAAGGCGAAGGCGGAGTGAATCTCCGACCACAGCACGATCATCGACAGCAGGGCGATCAGCGTCAGGATCGAGCGCACCAGCCGCAGCGACTGCGAGCTGATCGCATCCAGATCGATAACCGGCTCCTCCATTTCCACGGCATCGCTGGCCTGCGCCGTGGTCTCTTCTTCGCCGCGCGCGCGGTGCGCCAGCATATCGGCGCGGCGCTGGCGCGCGCGATCGAAGGCGATACGGCGCCGCTGAATCAGCATCCAGCGGCGGATAATATGGTAAATCACCAGCAGCAGGAACCAGATGCCGACCGACGTTTCCAGACGCGCCAGCAGCGCCTGCGCAGTCGCCAGGTAGCCGGTGCAGGAGGCCAGCGCCGCCGTCAGCGGAATACAGATCATCAGGTTCCACAGAATGCGGTTGATGAAGTTGTCGCCGCTGCCTTCGCTGTCCAGCCACAGCGGAATGCCCGCGCGTTTCAGGCTGACGGTCACCAGGCTGAGCGCGCCGCAAATCAAAATAAAACAGAGGCGCCCCAGCGTGGCGGAAAATTGCCGATCTTCCAGATTAGCGAAGGCGATCAGCAGCATAATCAGCGGCACGATAAAGCCGATGGAGAGCGAATAGTAGCGCATGGCGCGCGCGACCCGGCGCTGCGGCCAGCGGAAGTGCACCACAAACAGCCCGTTTGGCCGGGCGAAGGCGGCGCTGATCATAAACGCCCACAGCAGCGGCAGCGTGGCGGTCACGCCGTCGCCGATCGCCACGGCTACCGGATAAGGCCAGGCGTGCTGCAGGCCAAAGCCAAACGCGGCCCACAGCACCGGCAGGGGCAGGGCGACCAGGATCGACCAGAAGACGGTGCGCAGCGTCAGGGTAAAGTGATCCTGGGTCACTTTGCCCACGCGTCCGGCGGCGCGCGCCAGAAAGGCGCTGTAGTGGCGGCGCGAGCTAATGCTGAAGCCAACCAGCAGCAGCGCGCCGAGAATCGGCAGCACCGTTTCGCGGCTGGTAACCATCATCATCAGGGCGCCGCCCAGCTGGCCCAGCGTATCCAGCGACAGCAGCTGCGTCAGATCGCGCGCCACCTCCAGCGGATAGCTCAGGCTTAACGGATTAACGTCCGCCGTCCAGAACAGATAGCGATGCGTCGCTTCTTTGATTTCATCCAGCGCGTCTTCCAGCTGGCTGTTGGCGACTTTCAGCTTGGTGACTTCCAGAATTAGCGTATCGCAGCCGGAGATCAGCGAGCCCAGCAGCTCGCGCTGCGTTTTGATCTGCGCCTCAAGAATGCGGCGCTGTTCGCTGGTCAGCGGCTCGCCGTTTTCCTGGCGTAGCTGACGCAGCTGCTGCTGTTGCGCGAGCCGATCCTCATACTTCAGGCGCTGCACGCGCAGCTGGCCCATTTCGCTGTCCAGCTGCTGCGATTTCGGCATTTCCGGCAGGCGCGCAACCTGCGCGCGCAGCGCTTCGCCCAGCAGATTAGAGGCGCCGAGCCACTGCGACTGTTCGCGAATAGTGCTGAGCGCCTGACGTACCTGAATGGTTTGATTGGTCGCCTGGCGCTGCTGCGAGGCGATAAGATCCAGCCGTTGCGCCTGCTGATTGAGCTCCGAGGAGAGTTCACGGTTAACGTGGAACTGCTCGCTAATAGAGGCGGGCAGATCGCCGCTGTTTTCCGCCAGCTGCTCGGTACGCTCCAGCGCCAGCTCCGCCTCGCGCTGGCGCAGGCCGTTCAGCTGATTGCGCAGCGCCTGCAGATAATCATCCAGCTGCTCCGACTTTTTCTGGTGTACGGCGGCGCGCATCCGCGCCAGCTCCTGACGGTTGTTGGCGGAGAGCTGCGCCAGCTCCAGCTCATCAACCCGCGCTTTCAGCGAAGCGGCTTCCGCCTGGCGCATATAAATCTGCGCCTGGGCCAGGGCGCCGGAGGCGACCGTCGCCCCCTGCAGGCTGCGCTCGCTTTCGCTGAGCGCCCGGCGCGCTTCGGTTTGCTGCTGCGGCAGCTGGCTCAGGGAATCGCTGATCTCTCTGGCGCGATCCTGCTCCTGCTGCGCCTGGCGCCCCTCTTCCAGCAGCTGGCTGCTGATCTGCAGGATCTCCTGATCCAGCTCGACGCTGCTCATGCCGCTGCGTAGCGTGCGTGCGTTATCGTTCAGGCTGGCAATCTGCTGACGCAGCTCACGCGCCAGCCGGGGAAAGTCATCGATTACCTGCTGATACTGTTTCGCCCGCTCCAGCGATTCGTTGCGGGCGTCGAGAAAGCTCAGCGCCGATTCCAGGGTTTGCACCAGCTCGGCCTGCGCAGGAGAAGATTTAACGGATTTCGCCTGTTCCAGCTCCTGCCGCACCTGCGCCGCGTCAGGCGCGCTGGCGGCGAAGGCGGGCAGGGAGAACAGAAAAACCAGAATCAAACAGAGGATTGGGCGCACGACGGCAGCTTAATCGTGATGAAGAACGGTTTCCGCATCGGTGCGTTGCAGCGCTATCGCCATTGGCTGGCCGAGGCGCGTTTTGCTCTCGGCTTCCAGGCTCTCCGCCAGCTTGATGCGCCCCGCTGCGAACAGATTAATCACCGTCGAGCCCAGCTTGAAGCGGCCCATCTCCTGGCCCTTCAGCAGTACCACCGCGCCTTCATCATCGGCGCCCGGCCAGCTCCAGCGTTTGATTACGCCTTCGCGCGGCGGCGTTACCGTGCCGCTCCAGGCGGTTTCGATGCTGCCGACAATGGTAGCGCCTACCAGAATCTGCGCCATCGGGCCGAATTCGGTATCGAAATAGCAGATTACGCGCTCGTTACGCGCGAACAGGTTCGGAACGTGGCGTGCGGTCAGCGGATTAACCGAATAGAGTTCGCCTGGCACGTAGATCATTTCACGCAGAATACCGTTGCACGGCATATGCACGCGATGATAATCGCGCGGCGCCAGATAGGTGGTGGCGAATTCGCCGTCGCGGAACTGCGCCGCCATCTGACGATCGCCCGCCAGCAGCGCTTCCAGCGAATAGGAGTGGCCTTTGGCCTGAAAAATGGTGTCGCCGTCAATATGGCCGAGCTGGCTGATGGTGCCGTCCGCCGGCAGCACCAGCAGGTTAGGGTCGGCATCAATCGGCCGCGCTTCGTCGCGCAGCGGGCGTACGAAGAAATCATTAAAGGTGCGGTAGCTGGCGGTGTCCGGCTTCTTTGCCTCAGACATATCAACGCGGTAGAACCAGACAAAAATATCGATTACCGCTTTGGTGAGCCATCCGGCGCGCTTGCTGGCAGCCCAGCCCGCCAGCTCGGTGAGCCACTTTTTAGGCAACAGATCGTTCAGGCCGAGTTTAATTGCATCCAACACGTTAGCCTCCAGGCTTAATCACGCGACGTTAAAGAAAAGGAGGCGAATTGTAGCAGCGCCAGCCGGTTTAGGCTAACGCGCTGATAATGCCGCCGGACGGCATTAATCTTCGCCGTTGCCGAAGTTTTTACGCGTTTTTACCTGCGCCATGCTTTCCAGTATACGGTGGTAGTTTTCGAAGCGCGTTTCATCTATCTGCCCGTTCTCTACCGCCTCGCGAATTGCACAGCCGGGATCGTTATCGTGCTTGCAGTCACGGAATTTGCAGCCGCCTAAAAACTCACGGAATTCGACAAATCCCTGGGTGATTTGTTCCGGTTCCAGATGCCAGAGGCCAAATTCGCGCACGCCGGGGGAATCGATCACGTCGCCGCCGTGCGGGAAATGGTACAGCCGCGCGGCGGTGGTGGTGTGCTGGCCCAGCCCGGAGACGTCGGAAACATCATTAGTTAAGATGGTGTTATCGCTAAGATCAAGACCAAGCAGCGCGTTGAGCAGGCTCGATTTACCCACGCCCGACTGCCCGGCGAAAATGCTGATGCGTCCGGTCAGCGCCGCTTCCAGCTCCGCCAGTCCCGCTTTTTCGTAGCTGGAAACCATCAGCACGCGATAGCCGATATGGCGATAGATTGCCATTTGCTCATCAACGAAGGCGCGGCCTTCTTTGTCCAGCAGGTCGGTTTTGTTCAGTACCAGCAGCGGCTCGATACCCAGGGTTTCGCTCGCCACCAGATAGCGATCGATAATATTCAGCGACAGCTCCGGCACGATAGCGGAAACGATAATGATTTGATCGATATTCGCCGCCACCGGCTTCACGCCGTCGTAAAAGTCGGGACGCGTCAGCACCGAATGGCGCTCGTGCACCGCCTCGACGATGCCTTTCACCGTTGCGCCGCCCTCAACGCCGGGACGCCAGAGTACGCGATCGCCGGTAACCAGCGAGCGGATGGTACGGCGAATATTGCAGCGATGTACCTGACCCGCGCTATCTTCCACGTCCGCATGCATGCCGAAGCGGCTGATCACGATGCCATCCTGCGCTTCGCCAAACAGGCTGTCATCCGGTTCAGGCTTTTCCGCACGCTGTTTGAGACGGCGTTCATGGTTCGCGTTGACGCGTCGCTGCTGGCCTTTAGACAGTTTATTTTTACTCACTCTTCCTCACATGCTTCAGGACGGTTTCGCCTGGTCAGGCAAAACGTCTATGATACACCCTGGGCCGAATTACGGCGAGCGACGCGACAGCGCTTTATGCTGTCGTTCCTGAAGACGATACGGTTAACTGCGGAATAGATTATGAGCGCAAATGAAAACAATCTTATCTGGATCGATCTGGAAATGACCGGGTTAGATCCGGAGCGCGATCGCATTATTGAAATTGCGACGCTGGTAACCGACGCCAGCTTAAATATTCTGGCCGAAGGGCCGGTGCTGGCGGTACATCAGCCTGCCGGGCAGCTGGCGCTGATGGATGAGTGGAACGTGCGTACCCATACCGGCAGCGGGCTGGTGGAGCGCGTGAAGGTCAGCCGCTACGACGAGCGGGCCGCCGAACTGGCAACGCTGGAATTTTTACGACAGTGGGTGCCGGCGAATGCTTCCCCGATCTGCGGCAACAGCATCGGTCAGGATCGTCGCTTCCTGTTTAAATACATGCCGGAGCTGGAGCGTTATTTCCACTATCGTTATCTGGACGTCAGCACGCTGAAAGAGCTGGCGCGGCGCTGGAAGCCGGAAATTCTTACCGGCTTTAAGAAGGCGGAAACTCACCAGGCGCTGGAGGATATCCGTGAATCGGTGGCGGAGCTGGCCTGGTATCGCGAGCATTTTCTGCAGCTGTAGCGCCTGCGTGCGGCTAAAAAAACCACATATCGTCGCTTAAATCAGCAAATGCACCGAAAGCGCAAATTTTTGCCCTCAAGGGCTTGCAGGGCAAAAGATTTCTCGTATAATGCGCTCCCCGTACCGATGAAGAATTTTAATCGGCTACGGCGCGGGAATAGCTCAGTTGGTAGAGCACGACCTTGCCAAGGTCGGGGTCGCGAGTTCGAGTCTCGTTTCCCGCTCCAGAATTTATGCAGTGCCCGAAACACCAAGCGGGAATAGCTCAGTTGGTAGAGCACGACCTTGCCAAGGTCGGGGTCGCGAGTTCGAGTCTCGTTTCCCGCTCCAGAATTTATGCAGTGCCCGAAACACCAAGCGGGAATAGCTCAGTTGGTAGAGCACGACCTTGCCAAGGTCGGGGTCGCGAGTTCGAGTCTCGTTTCCCGCTCCAGAATTTATGCAGTGCCCGAAACACCAAGCGGGAATAGCTCAGTTGGTAGAGCACGACCTTGCCAAGGTCGGGGTCGCGAGTTCGAGTCTCGTTTCCCGCTCCAGAATTTATGCAGTGCCCGAAACACCAAGCGGGAATAGCTCAGTTGGTAGAGCACGACCTTGCCAAGGTCGGGGTCGCGAGTTCGAGTCTCGTTTCCCGCTCCAGAATTTATGCAGTGCCCGAAACACCAAGCGGGAATAGCTCAGTTGGTAGAGCACGACCTTGCCAAGGTCGGGGTCGCGAGTTCGAGTCTCGTTTCCCGCTCCAGAATTTACGCAGTACCCGAAACACCAAGCGGGAATAGCTCAGTTGGTAGAGCACGACCTTGCCAAGGTCGGGGTCGCGAGTTCGAGTCTCGTTTCCCGCTCCAGAATGTCCTTCTTATTTTGATTTCTCCCCCCTCTTTTTCCGGTATCGCCGTTTGTTATCCCCTTCGCTTTTTCCTGTTAGCTGAACCGTTATTTGCCTTGTCTGTTTTGCGCTACAGCAGATTTATTTCCTCCTGGCGATGGTATGCAGCAAGCGCGACTGGCGCGGTTGCTTCCCGGCAGTGCGAGAGCTTTAGTCTGTTATGCTGCCAGCGAGCGTTTTTTTATCCCGTCCCGTTCTTGCCTTGTCTCCGACAGAGAAGGGGAACGTTATCCAAAAGTCAGCAGCGGAAAATGATGCAGCGCACGCCTCCCGTGTTTGCCTTGCCTCCGACAAAGAAGGGGAACGCTATCCAAAAGTCAGTAAGGGAAAATGATGCAGCGCACGCCTCCGCGACGGCGAATAATCGCCAGGGGCAGCTGAAAACGGATGGTTGCCGGAGCGCGCGTCGGCTCCGGCAACCGGAGCGAGGTTAAACCCGCACTTTAAACACCGTCTGTTCCTCAATATCGCTGGTCAGCGCATCCAGCGCTACGCCAACGCGGTGATAGCGCAGCTTCCACTGCGTTTCCGCCGATGTCGCCGGATCGCCCAGCGGATATGGGATGGAAATGGTTGGCACAATACGGTTAGCGCCAACGGTTTCTGCAACCGGGATCAGATTACACATCTGCACTACCGGAAAACCGGCTTTTTCAATTTCTTTAACCATCGTTGCGCCGCAACGAGTGCAGGTGCCTCAGGTAGAGGTAAGTATTACGGCATCAACGTTATGGTTGCGTAGATGGACGACCATCTCCTTCGCCATGCGTTCCGCTTCCGCCTCCGTGGTGCCGGTGCCGACGGTGGTATAGAAATGGCTGTCGATAGCGCCGATGCGTCCCTCTTTTTCATAGGCTCGCAGCGCATCCAGCGGTACGACGACGTCCGGATCGGCGTCCGCCGCCGCGGGATCGTAACCGGCATGAATGGTTTTATAAACGCCAGACTGCAGATTATCGATGGCGGATATATCATACATGCCCCAGCGTGTAGCAGAGGCTGACTGGATACGATCGGGATTATCGACCGGGACAATGCCGCCGCTGGTGACCAGTGCGATTTTGGCTTTAGAGAGATCGGTAATCGCCGGCGCGATGGGCACCCGGCGGTCCGGGGGAATAGGCAGCTCCGTTTGATAGGGTTGACCATGCGTTTTCTTCAGCAGCATGTCGATAACCCGCTCCGCGGCTGGTTTTAAGTCAGGGTTATAGACCTGATGACGGATTCCGCGCGAATAAAAACCTTCCTCCGCTGCCGGACCCGGTTTTTCGCCAGCGAGTAGCTTATCGGCAAACCTGGCCATTGTCGCCGCGTCATCGCGCATTTTAGCCGCGCTTTTCCCGCCCGGAAAAATATAGAGTTCCTTTCTGAACATCTCCACGCCGGGGTTTTCTTCGTGCATGGAAGTTACCGCGGGCACGTTGAATTTTTCCTGTACGGCTTTACAGATAGTGCCGCAGGCCGAGCCGTAACGTCCCGCCTGGAACGCCGGGCCGGCGAGAAAAATATCAAACTGTACGCCTTCAAGAAACTGCATAATCTCTGCAACGGCGGCGTCCGTACTGGACCCCATATAGTTATCGCCGCATACGATGGTATGGGCGATCCCGGCATTTTTCAGCGCCGCCTGCAGCGCCTTTGCCGAGCCGTGAGCGCCGTCATGGAACAACGGCCTCTGATCCGCCTCGGATTCTCCGCCTATGCCGGCGAAGTACTGGTTAATATAAACAACTGCTTTTTTCATCGCATTTTCTCCTTAAAAATCGAGCATCGTTTTACGCGACCAGCCGATTACCTGATCGCCGCAGAACATGCTGTTGTTCTCGATGATGATGGAGCCATCCGGGCGCACGGAAGGGCCCAGTTTTTCATCGCCTTCCCAGCCGCCGGAAAGGCCGTCGCGCCCAATCGACGCCAGTTCGCCAATAACTTCATCCATCGGCGGCAGCTCCAGCAGCTGGGATACGTTGCCGCATGAGACAATGGCGTTGGCCTTAGCGCTGAGCGCTACCAGCGGCTGCGAGCGCCCGTCGCGCCCGGTACATTCATTGGTAATGCCGACGGTTTTCACCCCAGCATCTTCCAGCGCGTTAAAGCAGGCGATGAAATCGGCGTCCGGATTACCGTAGCCTTCCTCTGCCAGCACGGCGCTGTCGGCTCCCAGGCTGCGGGCCATTTGGGCGACAAACAGCGCGGCGCGCTGTTTTTGCTCCAGCGCGACATTCAGATTGGACATGATGACGCCAAGGAAATTAATCGTCTTACCATGTTGCCCATACAGCTCTTTAATCATTGGGCAGTTCTGCATATCGTAGGTTGACCATTTCGATGAGCACGGCATAAAGGAGCCGCCGATAACGGCGCCGTTCAGAATTTCATTGGGGTGCATAAAGGTGGGGAGCGTGCGGTTAGCATCCCAGCCGTACAGCAGATCGTTGTAGCCCAGTTCCTCCATCTGGGATTGAATTTGCATAACGTAAACCACGCCGGGAAGCTGCATAACCCCGGCGTCGCGTCGGCTAAGCGGCGGCAGCTCGAAGGTCTCAACGCTCTCCGGCGTCAGGGCGCGTACGGCTTCGCCGAGATATTCCGCCAGCTTGTGGGCAGCCCAGCGGATAGCGTGATTCTTTTTCTGCTGCTCGCGTTGTTCAAACAGCTCGTCGGTATCGGCCACCAGGCAGATATTAATTAAGCCGGAATAATAGGTGAGGTTGGCTCCCTCGCCGGACATATCAATTACGCCGTCGCCGAAGCTGCCCCAGTGTTTACCGACGGCCAGCACGCTGCAATTTTTTAGCGCGTGCGTGACGCCGCCCTCGCAGGAAACCAGATCGCTGGAGGTGACGCCCGGAAACAGAGGGCTGCCATCCAGTTTACAGCGCGGCTCAATCGCCTCTTTCACCGGGACGATACGTTTACTTTCTCCGGGACGGGCGATAATAATATCGGCAGCAGTAATATGTTCATCTTCGCAAATAAGCGCCAGCGCCTCCTCTTTATTGATGCTCAAAATGCCATCGATAAAAGCTGTCCTGGCGCCAAATACGACATCTCTGACATGGAAATTACCTATCTCTAATTTCATCTCTGCACCTCTTCGTTTATTAAGCGGATTACGTAACGGGTTGATCTGATATTTTCTTCTGTGGGTGTTTTTCAGCGAGGCTTTCCTTGCGCGCGGCACGGGTTTCTTCCCGTAATCCTTTTACCAGAGACGCCATACTCAGGAGTAAAATAAAGGCGAAAGGAAACGCCACGGAAATCGAGGCCGTCTTCAGCATATTCAGCCCGCTTTTCCCGCCGGCAATCATTAATGCCAGCGCCAGCGCCGCCTGAATCAGCGCCCACATCACTTTGCGCGAGGTCTTCGGATTCAGATCGCCGTTACTGGAAAACATGCCGAGTACGAAAGTGGCCGAGTCCGCCGAACTGAGGAAAAAGGTGATCAGGAGCGCTACCACCAACACCGAGATAGCGGTACTAAACGGGAAATGCTGCAGTACGATATAGATTGAACGGCTGACATCTACCGAGGTGGCGGCGATAGCCTGATCCAGCCCAAGCCCCATGGCGCTCATGCCGAAGATGGAGAACCAGCTGATGCCTGCCAGCGTCGGCGCCAGCAATACGCCCAGCACGAACTGACGGATGGTGCGCCCCCGCGATATGCGGGCGATAAAAGTGCCGACAAAAGGCGCCCAGGCGATCCACCATGCCCAGTAAAAGATCGTCCAGTCGCCATACCATCGCGCCTCTTGTTCGGAGAAAGCTCCGACCGACAGGCTATCGAACACATAGTGAGAGATATAATTGCCGACGCCCTCTACCAGCCCGTTCATTATGGCTATCCGGGGACCGACGAAGAACATAAACAGCATAATTGCCGCAGACATACACAGGTTAGCGCTGGAAATGCGCTTCATGCCCTTATCCAGACCGGCGACAATGGACATTAATAAAATCGCGGTAATAGAAAAGACAATCAGCATTAATAGCGTATTGGTCTGTTCAAGGCCGAAGACGGCGTTTAATCCGCTGCTAATCTGGTAGGTGCCGAGGCCAAACGACGTCGCCACGCCGGCGACGGTGGCGAAGATTGCCAGAATATCCACGCACTTGCCGATAATGCCGCCTGCCAGCTTTTCGCCAAGCAGTGGAATCAGTACGCTGCTGATCAGGCCGGGTTTGTCTTTGCGGAACTGGATATAAGCCAGCCCCAATGCCATGACGCAATAGCCTGACCAGGGCTGCAGCCCCCAGTGGAGAAAGGACTTGCGCAATGCAAAAGCCATCGCCTCTGGCGAACCGGGTACGGCGCCGGTAGGGTGGGCGTAATGGCTGAGCGGCTCTGCCACGCTATAAAACAGCAGGCCGATGCCTTTCCCTGCGCTGAATAACATGGCGAACCAGGCGAGCGTGCTGTATGCCGGCTTCTCACCATCTTTGCCCAGCACGATATTTCCATATTTGCTACAGCATATCCAGATGGAAAATAGTACGAAGGTCGCCATGCAAAGAATATAGAACCAGGCGAATTTCGTTGTCAGAAAGCTGAATACCGTATCGCCGGCGTTTTTAAAACTGCTGGCGCCCATTACTCCCCATGCGACCACGCAGGCCACGACGATCAGGGAGACGTAAAATACCGTTTTGTCGTTATTTGTCTTATCGGTGCCATTCATAAATTACCTCTCAGAGCTTAGTCGGTAACGAATGCAATAACGTGATTAAATATTTGGGAATATCCTGGTGGTAAAAACGGAAAATATTTTCCGCCGTCGCGCCGTTTTTATAATGCGCGAGCAGGAATTTTTGCAGAAAATATAACGGCTTAATTCCGGCAAGCAGAGTTATAGCCAGACAGAGTAATTGTCGGGGAGGGGCGTGGAGTAGAAGTGCTTTACCGATCCGACACACGGCCGGAGCAGAGAATAATCAAGAATTTGCCGCGTAGTGATTAATATAAACCGGTAAGTTATGGGATGGTTTTTGGTATCTGAACAGAGTGATTAAACGCATTTTGACGTTCCTCTTATTTATTTTGCATGGCGTTAATGTAGCGACTTCATCGCAAGAAAAATTTGATCTGGCATGAAAATTCTTCAATCTTATCCAGTCTGTTTTTACGGCTGCGCGCCAGGCGCGCGGCCTGTATCTGCCTGAACCGCCGCCGCGCCCGGCTGACG
Source organism: Mixta tenebrionis (assembly GCF_006517625.1). Taxonomy (GTDB): domain Bacteria; phylum Pseudomonadota; class Gammaproteobacteria; order Enterobacterales; family Enterobacteriaceae; genus Mixta; species Mixta tenebrionis. The sequence continues at coordinate 46,908 of NZ_VHQI01000010.1, forward strand.
CGCCGCTCAGAGGCGGCGAAAAAACGGGCATTTAATTTTGTCGCCTCAGCGAAGCCTTGTTATTCCCGTCAGGCGAGGGCATAATGCCTCCCCCAATTTTCCGGGGCGTCAGGGTGATCCATCCTCCAGCGGCTTTGCTTCGCGGCGAAAGTCGGCGGCGGCGGATAATCTGCCGCGTTGCCGCAGCTCCCCTGTCCGCCTTCAGCCAGCGCTGAGTAATACTTTCTCCTTTATTTTTAAACAGAGTTATCCACAGCTATTGCTCAGAAAAAAGCGGCGCCGGTTCGCCTGTTAACTTACCCATAAAACGTTAATTGTTTGATTTATAAAAAATATAAATAGTCGAAAAAGGGTGGAACAATCGCCCGGCATTTTTTTCGACGTTGAATGACAACGGTTTTTTATTTTTATTCACAGACTGTGGACAAATCAGGCGTCGCGTGGTAACCCTTTTTCCACGGCTCTGATCAGCCGCAGCTTTTTCGATGGCTGCACCTCAACGGCGCTGGCGCGGCGTTTCGCTAGCTGTTGCGCTATCGCCCACTCAATATGTTCATCCAGCATGCTGTTTTCGCCGAGACGGCTTTCCAGCGCGGTAATATTGGCCGCCTCCCAGGGGGCGTTGCCCAGGGCAACCGCAACGTTGCGCAGCCAGCGCAGATGACCGATACGGCGAATCGCCGAACCTTCGGTAATGCGCAAAAATTTAGCTTCATCCCAGGCGAACAATTCGGTCAGCGGCGGCGCGTGCAGCGCGGCGCGCGGCGAAAAATCATCCTCATCGGTCAGTTGACCAAAGCGATTCCACGGGCAAATAAGCTGGCAGTCATCGCAGCCGTAGATACGATTGCCGATCAGCGGGCGCAATTCTTCGGGGATAGCGCCTTCCAGCTCGATAGTCAGATAGGAGATGCAGCGGCGCGCATCCACTACATAGGGTTCGACGATGGCGCCGGTTGGGCAGGTGGTAATGCAGGCGACGCAGCGGCCGCACTGTGCTTCCTGCGGCCGGTCGATCGGCAGCGGCAGATTGATCAGCAGCTCGCCGAGAAAGAACCAGGAGCCTGCCTCGCGGTTGAGTATAAGTGAGTGCTTACCTGTCCAGCCGAGGCCTGCTTTTGCCGCCAGCGGACGTTCAAGAACCGGCGCTGAATCAACAAAAGGTCGAAAATTCGCCTCCGCGCAGCGCTGCTGGATTAAATCACCGAGCTTTTTCAGGCGATTGCGTAATACTTTGTGGTAGTCGCGGCCTAAAGCGTAGCGGCTGACGTAACCCAGACGGGGATTTTTTAGCGTGCTGGCAAAGGCGGCTTTCGCCGGCAGGTAGTTCATCCGTACGCTAATAACGCGCAGGGTGCCGGGCAACAGTTCATGCGGGCGGGCGCGCATCATGCCATGCCGCGCCATCCACTCCATTTCGCCGTGGCGCTGCTGTTCCAGCCACGCCTGCAGGCGCGGCTCCTCCAGCGAAAGATCGGTATCGCAGATGCCGACCTGCTGAAAGCCGAGCGCGAGGCCCCACTGTTTTATATCCTGAGCGAGTTGTTGCAGATCGAGAGGGTGTGACATGACTAACCATAGAAAGAGAGAAAACGCCCGCAGTTTACCACATTCCGTCTGGCCTGCGCAGGCGCTGCGTCGGCTGGAAAGCGAGGGCGCCGATAGCCTGGGCATCACGCTATATGAGCTAATGCTGCGCGCCGGCGGCGCCGTATTTGAGTTGATTCGTCGCCGTTGGCCGCAGGCGCGGCACTGGCTGGTGCTGTGCGGTCACGGCAATAACGGCGGCGACGGTTATGTGGCGGCGCGATTAGCGCAGGCGGCGGGGTATCAGGTTACGCTGCTCGCCTGTGAAAGTGAGCGCCCGCTACCAGAAGAGGCGGAGGCCGCACGCAGCAGTTGGCTAAATGCGGGCGGAGAAATCCATGCGGCGGACGCGCCCTGGCCGGAGCCGGTGGATATCATTGTTGACGCGCTGTTGGGCGCCGGACTGAATCGCGCGCCCGCCGATGACTATGCGCAGCTGATTGAAAAAGCCAACCGCCATCCGGCGCCGGTTTTCGCTATAGATATGCCCTCCGGGCTGGCGGCGGCAAACGGTACGGCGCCGGGCGCGGTCATTGCGGCAGAAGCGACGCTGGCGCCGATCGCAATCAAGCCGGGGCATCTGACCGGCAAGGCGCGCGATTATGTCGGCGAACTGCACTATCACGGCCTGGGGCTGGAAAACTGGCTGGCCGGACAACAGGCGCCCATGGCGCGCTACGATGCCCAGTCGCTAACCCGCTGGCTAACGCCGCGGCGCCCCACGTCGCATAAGGGCTATCATGGGCGGCTGCTGGTGGTCGGCGGCGATCGCGGTACGGCGGGGGCGATTAGAATGACGGCGGAGGCCGCATTACGCGCTGGCGCCGGTTTGGTGCGAGTGCTTACTCACCAGGATAATATTATTCCCATTCTCGCCGCCCGCCCTGAAATTATGGTGGATGCGCTAACGGATGAGGCGCTGCAGCAGGCGCTGGAGTGGGCCGACGTGGTGGCGATCGGCCCCGGACTGGGACAGAAAGAGTGGGGTAAAAAAGCGCTGCGGCGAGTGGAAAATTTTCCGAAACCGATGCTGTGGGATGCTGACGCGCTTAACCTGCTGGCATTCAATCCCGATAAACGTCAGAATCGCATCATTACGCCTCATCCAGGCGAAGCGGCGCGGCTGTTAAACGTGGCGACGGCGGAAATAGAAAGCGATCGCTTACTTGCGGCGCAACGCCTGGTGAAACGCTATGGCGGCGTAGCGGTGCTGAAAGGGGCAGGAACCGTTATCGCCAGCGAAAGCGGTGAGATGGCTTTCGCCGATGTCGGCAACGCGGGTATGGCCTCAGGCGGCATGGGTGACGTGCTTTCCGGCATTATCGGCGCCCTGTGCGGTCAGAAGTTGAATCTGTATGATGCTGCCTGTGCGGGCTGCGTAGTGCATGGCGCGGCGGCGGATGCGGTGGCGGCGCGCTTTGGCACGCGCGGTATGCTGGCGACCGATCTGTTCTCCGAACTCTATCGTTTTGTTAATCCTGAGAAGTTAAACAATAAAGCATGAATACCTGTGTTATCGCATTGCCTGACGAGGCGGCAACCCTCGCTTTGGGCGCTCAACTTGCCCGCGCCTGCGACAGCGCGGTGGTCATCTATCTTTACGGCGATTTAGGCGCGGGGAAAACCACCTTCAGCCGCGGATTTTTGCAGGCGATGGGCCATCAGGGCAACGTAAAAAGCCCCACCTATACGCTGGTCGAGCCTTATCAGCAGTTCGCCCGCCCGGTTTATCACTTTGATCTCTACCGGCTGGCCGATGCGGAAGAGCTGGAGTTTATGGGTATTCGCGACTATTTCAGCGGCGATGCGGTTTGCCTTGTGGAGTGGCCGCAGCAGGGCGCGGGCGTGCTGCCGGCGCCCGATCTGTCGCTCACCCTGAGCTATGCCGGTCAGGCGCGTGAAGCGCAGCTGGCGGCGCATTCGCCGCTGGGCGAGCGTCTGGCGGCGCAGGTGATGAACCATAAGGAAGGCCGATAATGGCGCGCATCAGGGTCTTGCTGTTGATGCTGCTGTGCCTGCTGTCGGCAACCGCGCCGGCGGCGAATCTGTCCGATATTCAGGTGTCGAACGGCGGCAGCCAGGCGACGATAACGCTGAGCTTTAACGGACAGCCGGTCTACGGTTTTTTCCCGTTGCGCAACCCGGATCGCGTGGTGCTGGATATTCGCCAGTCCGGCGTCATCAAAGGGCTGCCGCTGGAATTCAGCGGCAATAACCTCGTGAGGCGCATTCGTACCAGTCAGCCGAAGGACAAGCAAAGCATCCGCCTGGTGTTTGAGCTGACCCAGTCGGCTAAAACCCGCGCCGCTACCCAGCGCAGCGGCGACGATTATAAAGTGGTGTTTACTATTAGCGGCAGGCAGACTGCCGCTACGCGCGCGCCGGCCAGCGCCGTCCCCCGCGATCGCCCGCAGCCGGTCGCGCCCGCGCACAATCCTTTTAACGGCAACAAGGTAACGACGGTAACCGGCAGCAACAGCCGTATCGCGCCGGGACAAAGCAACAGCAGCGCCAACGATACGGTGATCGTCGCGATTGACGCCGGGCACGGCGGCCAGGATCCTGGCGCTATCGGCTCGAACGGCCTGAAAGAGAAAAACGTCACTATCGCCATCGCCCGTAAGCTGAAGGCGTTGCTGAACGACGATCCGATGTTTAAAGGCGTACTGACGCGCGACGGCGACTATTTTATCTCGGTAATGGGGCGTTCCGACGTGGCGCGTAAGCAAAACGCCAACCTGCTGATTTCTATCCACGCCGATGCCGCCCCCAATCGCAGCGCCCGCGGCGCGTCGGTATGGGTGCTCTCTAACCGCCGCGCCAACAGTGAAATGGCGAACTGGCTGGAGCAGCATGAGAAGCAGTCCGAGCTGCTGGGCGGCGCGGGCGATCTGCTGGCGAACAGTCAGGCCGATCCCTATCTCAGCCAGGCGGTGCTGGATTTACAGTTCGGTCATTCGCAGCGCGTCGGTTATGATGTGGCGATAAAAGTGATTCAGCAGCTGCAGCAGGTAGGATCGCTGCACAAACGGCGTCCGGAACATGCCAGCCTGGGCGTATTGCGCTCGCCGGATATCCCTTCGCTGCTGGTGGAGACGGGGTTTATCAGTAATCCTTCGGAGGAGCGGCTGCTGGGAAGCAGCGCGTATCAGGAGAAGATTGCCGGGTCGATCTATCGCGGCCTGCGCAGCTACTTCCTGACGCATCCGTTGCAATCCGTCCCAAAGCAGGAAAACCGTCCGTTGGCGTCCGCAACGGCGGTTGAAGTTAAAGCGAATCGCGCCAGTTCTCCGGTAGCCTATACCGGACCGGTAACGCGCCACGTGGTTAAGCGGGGCGAAACGCTATCGGGAATCGCCGCGCGCTATGGCGTCTCGATGAGTACGCTGACGCAGCTGAACCAGTTGAAAAAGCAGAGCGTCTGGGTCGGACAGCGCCTGAAGGTGCCGGCCAACGGCGCTGCGTCTGCCGCTACGGCATCCGCCAGCCGTCGCCCGCTGCGCCATAAAGTGGTGCGCGGCGACTCGCTGACCGCCATTGCAGTTCACTATGGCGTCAGCGCGCAGGCGATTATGCAGGCCAATAATATGAAGTCGACCAACGTGATGCTGGGGCAAACGCTAAAGATCCCCGCCTCATAACGGCAGCGGGCCGCCGGCCCGCTACGCTCAGGTCGCGTGACGCCCTTGTTTTACGCCAGATTGAGGATATGCCCGATGCCCATTCAGATCCTGCCGCCCCAGTTAGCTAACCAGATCGCCGCCGGTGAAGTGGTCGAGCGTCCGGCATCGGTCGTAAAGGAGCTGGTGGAAAACAGCCTTGATGCGGGCGCCACGCGCATTGATATCGATATCGAAAAAGGCGGCGCCAAACTGATTCGCATCCGCGATAACGGCAGCGGCATTGGTAAAGAGGAACTGGCGATGGCGCTGGCGCGTCACGCTACCAGCAAAATCGCCTCGCTGGACGATCTGGAAGCGATCGTGAGCCTTGGATTTCGCGGCGAAGCGCTGGCCAGTATCAGCTCGGTGTCTCGCCTGACGCTGACTTCGCGTCCCGCCGAGCAGAGCGAGGCCTGGCAGGCCTACGCGGAAGGGCGCGATATGACGGTAACGGTAAAGCCGGCGGCGCATCCGCCCGGCACCACGCTGGAGGTACTCGATCTCTTTTACAATACGCCGGCGCGGCGTAAATTCCTGCGCACCGAGAAAACGGAATTTACCCATATTGATGAGGTAGTGCGGCGTATTGCGCTGGCGCGCTTCGATATCGCTATTTCGCTGACCCACAACGGCAAGCTGGTGCGCCAGTATCGCGCGGCGACGCAGGAAAATCAGCAGCTGCGGCGGCTGGGCGCAATCTGCGGCGCTACCTTTATGGAACATGCGCTGAAAATCGAGTGGCAGCATGGCGATCTGCTGCTGCGCGGCTGGGTGGCCGATCCGGCCGGCGCTCGCCAGGTCAGCGAACTGCAATATTGCTACGTCAACGGGCGCATGATGCGCGACAGATTAATCAACCACGCGATACGCCAGGCCTATCAGGAGAAACTGGGCGGCGATCATCAGCCCGCCTACGTGCTCTATCTGCAAATCGATCCGCATCAGGTTGATGTTAACGTCCATCCGGCAAAGCACGAGGTACGTTTTCATCAGTCGCGGCTGGTGCATGATTTTATCTATCAGGGCGTGATTAGCGTCTTGCAGGAAACCGGGGCGGAACGGCTGCCGCTAAACGACGAGCGGGAGATGCCGCGCTGGCAGCCGGAGAACCGACCGGCGGCGGGCGGCAACCACTTCGCCACTCCATCAGCTGAAAGCGTTGGGCGGCAGCCTGTTTCGCCGGCAGCGGGGGCATCGCCCCGCGCCTCCTCCGCCGGTAGCGCTGCGGGAAAAGGCGGCTCAGGCGCCGGCTGGCCGCAGCAGCAGCCGGGCTATCAGAAAAGAGAAGGCGCGCTGTACCAGCAGCTGCTGCAAACGCCTGCGGCGCATGCGGAGGAAGCGCCGCCGCGCGCTTCACGCCCGGAAGCGGCTGAGGCGCCGCTGCGCGGCCACAGCCAAAGCCTGGGGCGAGTGCTGACGGTGCTGCGCGATCGCTATGCGGTGGTGGAGCGTGACGGCGGGCTGGCAATGATCGCGCTGGCGGTAGCGGCGCGCTGGCTGCGCCAGGCGCAGCTGGAGCCGGGCGACGAGGGGCTGAAGCCGCAGCCGCTGCTGATTCCGGTGCGGCTGAAACTGGCTGTGCCGGAGCGCGAAGCGATGCAGCGACAGGGCGAACTGCTGCGCCTGCTCGGCATCGATTTGCAAAGCGATGGGCAGCATGTGACGCTTCGCGCGGTGCCTTTACCATTACGCCAACAAAATTTACAAATCTTGATTCCAGAACTGTTAGGCTATCTCGCCCGTCAGCAGGATATTTCGCCGACGCTGCTGGCCCAGTGGCTGGCGCGGCAGGCGGAGCTGGACGATATGCGCTGGAATCACTCACAGGCGATAGCGTTGCTGGCGGATGTCGAAAGGCTCTGCCCGACGCTGTTGAAATCGCCGCCTCCGGGTTTATTACAACCGATTGACACAGAAACGGCGTTAAGCGCCCTGAAGCATGAGTGAAAGTAAAATGGCGGGCCGGCCTAAGGCTATTTTTTTGATGGGGCCGACGGCTTCCGGTAAAACTGCGCTGGCCATCAGGCTGCGTGATCACTTGCCGGTAGAGTTGATTAGCGTTGATTCAGCTTTGATTTACCGCGGCATGGATATTGGCACTGCCAAACCTGGCGCGGAAGAGCTGGCGCTGGCGCCCCATCGTCTGCTGGACATTCGCGATCCGTCGGAAGCTTACTCAGCTGCCGATTTTCGTCGTGATGCGCTGGCGGAAATGGCGGATATCGTCTCGCAGGGGCGAATTCCGTTGCTTGTTGGTGGAACCATGCTCTATTTCAAAGCGTTGCTGGAAGGATTGTCGCCATTGCCCTCGGCCGATCCGGAAGTACGTAAGCGGATAGAACAGATGGCGCGTGAACAGGGATGGGAAGCTCTGCACCGCCAATTATGTGAAATTGATCCCATTGCCGGAGCACGTATTCATCCGAATGATCCCCAGAGACTCTCGCGAGCACTGGAAGTTTTTTTTATTTCGGGTAAAACTTTAACAGAACTGACGAAAACTGCGGGTGATGCTCTGCCCTATGATGTCGTGCAGTTCGCTATCGCTCCGGCGAGCCGTGAAGTATTGCATCAGCGTATTGCGTTGCGTTTTGAACAAATGTTGGCTTCAGGGTTTGAAGCTGAGGCGCGTGCGCTGTTTGCACGGGGAGATTTGCATACGGATTTGCCTTCCATTCGCTGTGTGGGCTACCGCCAGATGTGGTCTTACCTTGAAGGCGAGATCCCATACGACGAGATGGTTTATCGGGGAATTTGCGCCACCCGGCAGCTTGCCAAGCGCCAAATGACCTGGTTACGAGGCTGGCAACATGTTCACTGGCTTGACAGCGATCGTCCAGACCAGTCTCTTCGCCAGGTATTACAGGTTCTTGATGCGAACCGCGGGTGAATGTGTACAATTGAACCGTTATCGTGCGCAAATTTTTTACGCAGTATTTAGAGCCGCAGGGTTCTTAGTAATAAACAACAAGCATATAAGGAAAAGATAGAATGGCTAAGGGGCAATCATTACAAGACCCGTTCTTGAACGCACTGCGTCGCGAGCGTGTTCCGGTTTCGATTTATTTGGTTAATGGCATCAAACTGCAAGGGCAGATTGAATCTTTCGATCAGTTTGTGATTTTGTTGAAAAATACGGTCAGCCAGATGGTGTATAAGCACGCTATCTCTACCGTGGTTCCGTCCCGTGCCGTCTCCCACCATAGCAACAACGCTGGCGGCGGTAGCAACTATCACCACGGCGGCAATAATCAGGCAGCGCAATCGCAATCGCAATCGCAGCCGCAGCAGCAAGACGGTGATAGCGCTGAGTAAGCTCTGCCATCGCAATACCAGAACGGGGAAACTACCCCGTTTTGGTCAATTTATTAGAGAGGTTTAAGCTTGTTTGACCGTTATGATGCCGGTGAGCAGGCCATACTGGTACACATCTGGTTCTCGCAAGACAAAGAGACAGAAGACCTGCAGGAATTCGAAACGCTGGTCTCTTCCTCAGGCGTCGAAGCGCTGCGCGTGATAACCGGTAGCCGCAAAGCGCCACATCCCAAATATTTTGTCGGTGAAGGTAAAGCTGTCGAAATCGCAGAAGCGGTTAAAGCCACCGGAGCTTCCGTTGTGCTGTTCGATCATGCTCTGACCCCGGCTCAGGAACGCAACCTTGAGCGTCTGTGCGAATGCCGTGTGATTGACCGCACGGGATTAATTCTGGATATATTTGCCCAGCGCGCCCGTACTCATGAAGGTAAATTACAGGTAGAGCTGGCTCAGCTGCGCCATCTCGCCACGCGCCTGGTGCGCGGCTGGACTCACCTTGAGCGTCAGAAAGGGGGGATCGGCCTGCGCGGACCGGGTGAAACTCAGCTGGAAACCGACCGCAGGCTGCTGCGCAACCGCATCAGCCAGATTTTGTCGCGCCTGGAGCGCGTCGAAAAGCAGCGCGATCAGGGGCGTCAGGCGCGCGCCAAGGCGGATATCCCAACGGTTTCGCTGGTGGGCTATACCAACGCCGGTAAATCCACCCTGTTTAACAGCGTGACTTCCGCCGACGTTTACGCCGCCGACCAGCTGTTCGCTACTCTCGATCCGACCCTGCGCCGTATTGACGTCGCCGATGTCGGCGAGGTGGTGCTGGCGGATACGGTAGGCTTTATTCGCCATCTGCCGCACGATTTAGTCGCCGCCTTTAAGGCCACGCTGCAGGAAACGCGCCAGGCCGCGCTGCTGCTGCACGTTATCGATGCCGCCGATCTGCGTATGGATGACAATATCGCCGCGGTGGAAACGGTGCTGGAAGAGATTGAAGCCGACGAAATCCCTGCGCTGCAGGTAATGAACAAAATCGATATGCTGGAGGGTTTTGAGCCGCGTATCGATCGCAATGATGAAAACCTGCCGGTACGCGTTTGGCTTTCCGCCCAAAGCGGCGCGGGCCTGCCGCTGCTGTTTCAGGCGTTGACCGAGCGGCTGGCCGGCGAAATTGCGCATTACGATCTGCGCCTGCCGCCGGAGGCGGGGCGCCTGCGCAGCCGTTTTTATCAGCTGCAGGCCATTGAGAATGAATGGAATGAAGAGGACGGCAGCGTAGGGCTAACGATACGCATGCCGATTGTCGACTGGCGCCGCCTGTGCAAGCAGGAGCCGACGCTGGTCGATTATATTGTTTGACATGTTGCCTGAAACGCGTATCCCGGCATGGGATACCACCGCACACATAATAAATGGAGTATAAACATGGCGTGGAATCAGCCCGGTAATAACGGACAAGACCGCGACCCGTGGGGAAGCAGCAATAATCAAGGCGGCAACTCTGGGGGAAACAAAGGAGGACGCGATCAAGGGCCTCCCGATCTCGATGATATCTTCCGTAAGCTGAGCAAAAAGCTTGGCGGTCTGGGCGGCGGCAAAGGCGGCGATAACCTACGCGGCGCCGGCAACGGCGGCAAGCTGGTCGGCATCGTGGCCGCAGCGGCGGTAGTGATCTGGGCCGCCAGCGGCTTTTACACCATCAAGGAAGCGGAGCGCGGCGTGGTAACGCGCTTTGGTCAGTTTAGCCATCTGGTAGAGCCGGGTCTGAACTGGAAGCCCACCTTTATCGATCAGGTGCGCGCCGTAAACGTTGAGGCGGTGCGCGAGCTAGCCGCTTCCGGCGTGATGCTTACCTCCGATGAAAATGTCGTGCGCGTTGAAATGAACGTGCAGTACCGCGTTACCGATCCGGAGCGCTATCTGTTTGCGGTCACCAGCGCCGATGACAGCCTGCGCCAGGCGACCGACAGCGCGCTGCGCGGCGTGATTGGCCGCTCCAGCATGGATCGCATCCTGACGGAAGGGCGTACCGTGGTGCGTAGCGAAACGCAGCGTGAAATCGATGAAACCATTCGCCCGTACAATATGGGCATCACCGTGCTGGACGTCAACTTCCAGGCGGCGCGTCCGCCGGAAGAGGTGAAGGCCGCATTTGACGATGCGATCGCCGCACGTGAAAACCGCGAGCAGTACGTGCGTGAGGCGGAAGCCTACGCTAACGAAGTGCAGCCGCGCGCTAACGGTCAGGCGCAGCGTATTCTGGAAGAGGCGCGGGCCTACAAGGCGCGCGTAGTGCTGGAAGCGCAGGGTGAAGTCGCGCGCTTTGCGAAGATCCTGCCGGAGTATAAAGCCGCGCCGGAAATCACTAAAGAACGTCTCTATATCGAAACGATGGAACGTGTGCTGAGCCATACCCGCAAGGTGCTGGTCAGCGACAATAACAGCAACCTGATGGTGCTGCCGCTGGATCAGCTGATGCGCGGACAGAGTTCCTCCACCACGCCGCGCAGTAGCCAGGAGAGCAGCCTGCTGCGCCTGCCGCCGGCCTCAGGCAGCAACGAGCGCGCCAGCAGCAGCAGTTCGTCGTTCAGTCCGCAGGACATCATGGATCAGCGCCGCGCTAACGCGCAGCGCAACGACACCCAGCGCCAGGGGAGAGAGTAAACGATGCGTAAACCATTAATCGTATTAATTATTGTTGTACTGGTGGTGCTCTACGCGTCATTGTTCGTGGTGCAGGAAGGCGAACGCGGTATCGTACTGCGTTTCGGCAAAGTGTTGCGTGACGATGAGAACAAGCCGCTGGTGTTCGCGCCGGGCCTGCATTTCAAGATTCCGTTCCTGGAGTCGGTGAAAACGCTGGACGCGCGTATTCAGACTATGGATAACCAGGCCGATCGCTTTGTTACCAAAGAGAAAAAGGATCTGATCGTCGATTCCTATATCAAATGGCGCATCAGCGATTTCAGCCGCTACTATCTGGCGACCGGCGGCGGTGATATTTCACAGGCGGAAGTGCTGCTGAAACGTAAGTTCAGCGACCGTCTGCGTTCTGAAATGGGCCGCCTCGACGTTAAAGATATCGTGACCGATTCACGCGGGCGCCTGACTACCGACGTGCGCGATGCGCTGAATACCGGCAGCGCCGGACGTGATGATGAAGTGCAGACGCCGGCGGCGGATGACGCTATCGCTCACGCGGCGGCGCGCGTTGAACGCGAAACGAAGAGCAACGAGCCATCGATCAATCCAAACAGTATGGCGGCGTTGGGTATTGAAGTGGTCGATGTGCGTATCAAGCAGATCAACCTGCCGACCGAAGTGTCTGACGCTATCTATAACCGTATGCGCGCCGAGCGTGAAGCGGTAGCGCGTAGCCAGCGCTCACAGGGTCAGGAAGAGGCGGAAAAACTGCGCGCCCAGGCGGATTATCAGGTAACGCGTACGCTGGCGGAAGCTCAGCGCACGGCGCTGATCACCCGTGGTGAAGGCGATGCCGAAGCCGCTAAGCTGTTTGCCAACGCCTTCAGTCAGGATCCGGGCTTCTATGCCTTTATCCGCAGCCTGCGCGCTTATGAAAACAGCTTCGATGACGATCAAAACGTGATGGTGCTGAGCCCGGACAGCGACTTCTTCCGCTATATGAAATCGCCTTCCGGCGCTGCAACGCGCTAACGGATAGAGTACGGATAGAGTGCTGACAGAGCCGACATTGCGTCGGCTCTTTTTTTATCTCGCCGTTTTCGCCGTGCCTTTTCCGTTGCCGCCCGGCTTGTTTTCTGTCGCCGCCCGACGCGGTTTTTGTCCTGCCGGCGGCTGCCGACGCGCCCTGAATGATTTGCTCACGCTTTTTACCCTCGCTTCCTGCGTCGCCATATTTACGGCGTATCTGTCAGTGTGCATAATCGCTCGCTTCTTCCCGTTGACGATTAAAAAACAATGAAAGCAACAATCTGGATGGCGCTGGCGTTAGTGTTGGTATTAGAAGGGCTGGGTCCGATGCTGTGGCCGCGTCTCTGGCGGCGCATGATCGCTACGCTGACGCAGCTGCCCGATCGTCTGCTACAGCGTTTTGGCGGCGGTCTGGTAGTGGCCGGCGCGGTGATTTACTACATGTTGAGTGTGCACGGCGGCAGCTAAGCCTATATCCAGGCGGCGTCAGCAAAAAGGGAAAACCGGGCAACGGCATAGCCTAAATCTCGATCAAAAAAGTGCGCAATCGTATGCCAAAAGTGCTGAAAGTGAGAAATCATGGTGGTAGAATCCATTTTTAAGCAATCGGTGGTTTTAAGAAAATGGGTAAGAACGTTGTCGTACTGGGCACCCAATGGGGTGACGAAGGCAAAGGTAAGATTGTTGACCTTCTGACAGAGCGCGCTAAATATGTGGTGCGCTATCAAGGCGGCCACAATGCGGGTCATACGCTTGTCATCAACGGTGAAAAAACCGTTCTCCACTTAATCCCTTCTGGCATCCTGCGTGAAAACGTTATCAGCATTATCGGCAACGGCGTCGTGCTGTCTCCGGCTGCGCTGATGAAAGAGATGAAGGGGCTGGAGGAGCGTGGCGTCCCGGTACGTGAACGTCTGTTACTTTCTGAAGCCTGTCCGCTGATCCTGCAATACCACGTTGCGATGGATCTGGCACGCGAAAAAGCGCGCGGCGCGAAGGCGATCGGCACGACCGGGCGCGGCATCGGTCCGGCATATGAAGATAAAGTCGCCCGTCGCGGTCTGCGCGTGGGCGATCTCTTTAACAAAGAGACCTTCGCCAGCAAACTGAAAGAGATCGTTGATTTCTATAACTTCCAGCTGGTGAACTACTACAAAGCCGATGCGGTTGACTATGACGAAGTGCTGAAAGACGTGATGGAGATCGCTGATGTCCTGACCAGTATGGTGGTCGACGTTTCCGATCTGCTGGATAACGCGCGTAAGCGTGGCGATCTGATCATGTTCGAAGGCGCGCAGGGTACGCTGCTGGATATCGATCACGGCACCTATCCCTACGTTACCTCGTCCAATACCACCGCAGGCGGCGTAGCGACCGGTTCCGGTATTGGCCCGCGCTATGTTGATTATGTGCTGGGCATTATCAAGGCTTACTCAACGCGCGTTGGCGCAGGTCCGTTCCCGACCGAGCTGTTCGACGAAACCGGCGAATTCCTGTGTGAAAAAGGCAACGAATTCGGCGCCACTACCGGTCGTCGTCGCCGTACCGGCTGGCTGGATATCGTCGCGGTACGTCGCGCGGTACAGATCAACTCCCTGTCCGGCTTCTGCATGACCAAGCTGGACGTGCTGGATGGCCTGAAAGAGGTTAAAATCTGCGTCGGCTACCGCATGCCGGACGGCCGCGAAGTCACCACTACGCCGCTGGCTGCCGAAGGCTGGGAAGGCATTGAGCCGATTTACGAAACGCTGCCGGGCTGGAGTGAAAGCACCTTTGGCGCGAAATCTGTCGATGCTCTGCCGCAGGCGGCGCGCGATTACATTAAGCGCGTTGAGGCGCTGACGGGAGTACCGATTGATATTATCTCCACCGGTCCGGATCGCAGCGAGACTATGATCCTGCGTCATCCGTTTGACGCCTGATTGCGTGCAAGGCCGGACAATGTCCGGCCTTTGTCTTGTGCCTGACAGCTGGCGCTCCGCTTTTTTCCCCCGCCTATTTCGCTTATCGCTTTTCCTGCATCCGGCTGGTTTAAAAAAATGCCCTAAATTAACGGGCTGGTTTATCATCATTAGACAATAATTATGCTAAGCGGATGAAATTCACCAGAAATTCACTGAGGTTACTGTGCAGCTGACGAGTTTTACCGATTTTGGCCTGCGGGCCCTGATTTATATGGCCTCGTTACCGGCCGGACAGATGACTAATATTACTCAGGTTACCGAATCTTATGGCATATCACGCCATCATATGGTCAAAATTATCAATCAGTTAAGTCGTCTGGGCTATGTCGCAGCGGTACGGGGTAAAAACGGCGGCATCCGCCTTGGCAAGCCCGCCTCGGAAATTATCGTCGGCCAGGTAGTACGGGAAATGGAGCCGCTGCATCTGGTGAATTGCGACATCTGCGCGATTACGCCCGCCTGCCGCCTGCGCCTGGCGCTGAATGCGGCGACCGAGCAGTTCCTGCGCGAGCTGGATAATTATACGTTGGCCGATCTGGTGAAGGATAACCATCCGCTTTATAAAATTTTGCTGCCGGAGCCTGGAACACCCACGCCGACCGGCTGCTGACAACGGAGGAACCGCTATGTCAAAAGATCCTTTTCAGGAAAGAGAAGCTGAAAAATATGAGAACCCTATTCCAAGCCGCGAGTTTATTCTCGCCCATTTAGAAAAACGTGAAAAACCGGCCAGCCGTGAAGAGCTGGCGGCAGAAATGAATATTGCAGGCGATGAGCAGCAGGAGGCGCTGCGCCGTCGTCTGCGCGCCATGGAGCGTGACGGACAGCTGGTATTCACGCGCCGTCAGTGCTATGTCCTGCCTGAACGTCTCGATCTGCTGCGCGGTAAAGTGATGGGGCACCGTGACGGCTACGGTTTCCTGCGCGTCGAAGGCCAAAAAGACGATCTCTATCTCTCCGCCGAACAGATGAAATTCTGTATGCACGGCGACGTCATTCTCGCCCAGCCGCTGGGCGCCGATCGCAAAGGGCGCCGCGAGGCGCGCGTTGTGCGCGTGCTGGAGCCGCGCAACAGCCAGATCGTCGGACGCTATTTTACCGAAGCCGGCGTTGGCTTTGTGGTGCCGGACGACAGCCGCCTGAGCTTTGATATCCTGATCCCGCCGGAAGAGATCATGAACGCCCGTATGGGCTTTGTGGTTGTGGTGGAGCTGGTGCAGCGCCCGACGCGCCGTACCAAAGCCATCGGCAAAATTATCGAAGTGCTGGGCGATAACATGGGCACCGGCCTGGCGGTTGATATGGCGCTGCGCACCCATGAAATTCCGCATGAATGGCCCGCGGAAGTAGAAGCACAGGTCGCTACGCTGCGCGAAGAGGTGCCGGAAGAGGCGAAACAGGGCCGCGTCGATCTGCGTCAGCTGCCGCTGATGACTATTGACGGCGAAGACGCGCGTGATTTCGATGACGCCGTTTATTGTGAGAAAAAGCGCGGCGGCGGCTGGCGCCTGTGGGTGGCCATCGCGGACGTCAGTTATTATGTGCGTCCCGGCACGCCGCTGGATAATGAAGCGCATAATCGCGGCACCTCGGTCTATTTCCCGTCGCAGGTCGTGCCGATGCTGCCGGAAGTGCTCTCTAACGGGCTCTGCTCGCTTAACCCGCAGGTGGATCGCCTGTGTATGGTATGCGAAATGACCGTCTCCGCCAGCGGCAAGCTGACCGGCTATAAGCACTATGAAGCGGTGATGAACTCCCATGCGCGTCTGACCTATACCAAGGTGTGGTCAATCCTGCAGGGCAATCCTGAGCTGCGCGAGCAGTATGCGCCGCTGGTGAAGCATATCGAAGAGCTGCACCGCATGTATCAGGTGCTGGAAAAAGCGCGCGAGCAGCGCGGCGGCATTTCGTTTGAAACGGAAGAGGCGAAGTTTATTTTTAACGCCGAGCGCCGTATTGAGCGCGTAGAGCGTACCGTACGCAACGATGCGCACAAGCTGATTGAAGAGTGCATGATCCTGGCGAATATCGCTTCGGCGCGCTTTGTTGAGAAGCACCAGGAGCCGGCGCTGTTCCGCGATCACGATCGCCCCAGCGACGACAGCATCAAAAGCTTTCGCTCCGTGCTGGCGGAGCTGGGCCTCTCGCTGCCGGGCGGCAGCAAGCCGCAGCCGCTGGATTATGCCGAGCTGCTGGAAACCATCGCCGATCGTCCCGATCAGGAAATGCTGCAAACCATGCTGCTGCGTTCGATGAAGCAGGCGGTTTACGATCCGGAAAACCGTGGCCACTTTGGCCTGGCGCTTTCTTCTTACGCGCACTTTACCTCGCCGATCCGCCGCTATCCTGATCTGCTGCTGCACCGCGCCATCAAATATCTGATCGCTCAGCAGCAGGGCAAGCTGGAAGGCAACAGCACGCCGACCGGCGGCTTCCACTACGATATGCAGCAGATGCTGCAGCTGGGCCTGCACTGTTCGATGACCGAGCGCCGCGCCGACGAGGCTACGCGTGACGTGGCGGACTGGCTGAAGTGCGACTTTATGCAGGATCAGGTAGGCAACACCTTTACCGGGGTAATCGCCAGCGTTACCGGCTTCGGTTTCTTTGTGCGCCTGAACGATCTGTTTATCGACGGGCTGGTGCATGTCTCCACGCTGGATAACGACTACTACCGCTTTGACGCCGTAGGCCAGCGCCTGATTGGTGAATCGGGCGGACGCACCTATCGCCTGGGCGACACCGTTGAAGTTCGGGTGGAAGCGGTGCATATGGATGAGCGTAAGATCGATTTCGCGCTGATATCCAGCCAGCGCCGTCCACGCGGCGAAGGTAAAACGGAGCGCGAGAAAGCGAAGAAAGGCGGCGCCGGAGCGCACAACAAGCGCCGTCGCGAGATGCGTAAAAACGTTAATTTCGAGCCGAATGAAGCCTTCCGCGGCGAGAGCAAAAAGCCGGCAAAGGCGAAAGGCGAGAAAAAAGCGAAAAAACCTGCGGAAAAAACCCGTAAAATCGCCGCCGCAACCAAAGCGAAGCGCGCAGCGAAGAAAAAAGAGGCGTAGGCGGTAGCCACAGGCGAACCCTGTCGCGCCGCAGGCCAGAGGGCGGCAGGGCCGTCCGTAACCAGCATCGGATAAAACATGAGTGAAGTAATTTTCGGCATCCACGCCGTACAGGCGCTGTTAGAGCGCGACCCGCAGCGTTTTCAGCAGGCCTGGATTCTTAAAGGCCGCGACGATCGTCGTTTGCAGCCGTTGATCGCTGCGCTGGAAGCGCAGGGCGTTGTAATTCAGGTTGCCACGCGTCAGTGGCTGGACAGTAAATCAGAAGGCGCGGTGCATCAGGGCATCGTGGCGCAGGTGAAACCGGGACGGCACTATCAGGAGGGCGATTTACCTGATTTGCTGGCCTCCATCGAATCTCCGCTGCTGCTGATCCTTGACGGCGTTACCGATCCCCATAATCTTGGCGCCTGTCTGCGCAGCGCCGATGCGGCCGGCGTGCATGCGGTCATCGTACCTAAGGATCGTTCGGCGCAGCTTAACGCCACGGCGAAGAAGGTTGCCTGCGGCGCGGCGGAGAGCGTTCCGCTGATTCGCGTGACCAACCTGGCGCGCACCATGCGTCTGCTGCAGGAGTACCATGTCTGGATCGTCGGCACCGCGGGCGAAGCGACGCACCATCTCTGGGAGAGCAAGCTTACCGGGCCGCTGGCGCTGGTAATGGGCGCCGAGGGCGAAGGCATGCGCCGCCTGACGCGCGAACACTGCGACGATTTGATCAGCCTGCCGATGGCGGGCAGCGTTTCCTCCCTGAACGTTTCGGTTGCTACCGGCATCTGTCTGTTTGAAGCGGTGCGTCAGCGTCGCGCCTGACTCTCCGGGGCCGTGACCCCGGCCCCGAAATCGCTTCTGCTTACGGGCAGGCCTGGCGGCTTTCTGCATACTACTATTATGCAGAATAACCCAGGAAGCCCGGCCCTGGCGGCGGCTTCCGTTCGGAGAGCGTCGCTATGCCTTTCACCCATACGGTTTTTAATCAGCCGCGTCCGCTGACCAACAGCAACCTGTTTCTTTCCGATACCCCTCTGCGCGAAGCGGTAGCGCGCTACGGCGCCGAATGGGATCTGGATCTGCTGGCGTCGGTTGGGCAGCAGCTTGGCAGCAGCGAATCGCTGGAGCTGGGGCGGCTGGCAAATGTCTTTCCCCCGGAGCTGCTGCGCTATGACGCGCGCGGCGAGCGGCTGGACGATCTGCGCTTTCATCCCGCATGGCACCTGCTGATGCAGGGGCTGTGCGCCAATCGCGTGCATAATCTGCCCTGGCAGCCGCAGGCCGGAGCAGGCGCATTTGTAGCGCGGGCGGCGCGCTTTATTCTGCACGGGCAGGTGGAATCGGGCACGCTTTGCCCCATCACCATGACCTTCGGCGCCACGCCGCTATTGCAGGCCAGCCTGCCGTCGCAGTTTGCCGACTGGCTGCCGCCGCTGCTTGGCGATCGCTATGACGCCCATCTGCAGCCCGCGCCGCAGAAACGCGGCCTGCTGATCGGCATGGGGATGACGGAAAAGCAGGGCGGCACCGACGTGCTGAGCAATACCACGCGCGCTGAACCGCTAACGGCGCGCGGCAGCGGCGAAGCGTACCGCCTTACCGGCCATAAATGGTTCTTCTCGGTGCCGCAGAGCGATGCCCATCTGGTGCTGGCGCAGGCGCCGGGCGGCATCAGCTGCTTCTTTTTACCGCGTCTGCTGCCGGACGGCACGCGTAACGCCGTGCGCATCGAGCGGCTGAAAGAGAAGCTCGGCAACCGCGCCAACGCCAGCAGCGAAGTGGAATTTGACGGCGCGATCGGCTGGCTGCTGGGCGAAGAGGGGGAAGGCGTGCGTCAGATCCTGAAAATGGGCGGCTATACCCGCTTCGACTGCGCCTTAGGCAGCCACAGCCTGATGCGCCGCGCCTTTTCCGTTGCGCTTTACCACGCGCATCAACGCCAGGTGATGGGAAAGGCGCTGGTCGATCAGCCGCTGATGCGGCAGTTGCTCTGCCAGCAGGCGCTACGGCTGGAGGGCCAAACGGCGCTGCTGCTGCGGCTGGCGCATGCCTGGTCGCAGCCGGCGGATGAACGGCAGCGCGCCTATGCCCGTCTGTTTACGCCGGCGGCCAAGTTTGAAATCTGCCGCCAGGGCGCGCCCTTTGTCGCCACCTCGATGGAAGTGGTGGGCGGTTCAGGCTATTGCGAAGAGAGCGAACTGCCGCGGCTCTACCGCGAAGCGCCGGTAAACAGCATCTGGGAAGGCGCCGGAAACGTTATGTGTCTGGATGTACTGCGGGTATTAAGAAAGCAGCCGGCGCTTGAGGATATGCTGGCCGCACAGTTTGATGCGGTAAAAGGGCTTAACCGCCATTTCGATCGCCGCTGGCGTCAGCTACGGCTGCGGCTGCGTAAACCGCAGGAGTCGCAGGCGCGCGAGCTGACCAGCCAGCTCTGGCTGCTGGCGGCCGGCGAGCTGCTGTTGAACCATCTGGAGCCGCCGCTGGCCGATGCCTGGTGTCGGCACTACCTGGATTCGCGCGGCCCGGTTCAGCTTAATAAGGTAGTCAGCGAGCGTTTACTGCTGCGAGCCTCCGGCGGTTGAGGCGGCCGGGCCATACAGTATCGCCGAGGCGTACCACATTCCCGGCATAATGGTTTCGCTTAGCGCGACGATCTGATACCAGGTGGCGCCTGCGGCGTTCGCTTTCTGCGCGATGTCGCGCTGCGCATCGTCCGGCGATCCGCGCGAGGTGCTGGTAATGCTGCCCAGCCTCAGCAGGTTGGCGCTCTGCGCGCGGCTAATCTCCTGTGCCTGCTGCGTGGGCGGCGGCGGCGGTTGCGGCGTCTGACGCAGCGCGCTACAGGCGCTGAGCGTCAGCGTTAACAGCAGTAAAGGTAAAGAACGCATCGCAGGTTCCTCGTGACGGGGATCGCTAAAGTGTATGCGATCCCCGCTGGTTAGTTAGCTTTTCAGTGTGAAAACGCTAACCAGCTCGGTTAAATGATGCCCTTTTTTACTCAGCGCGTGGGCGGTATCTTCCGACTGCGCCACCAGCTCGGTATTTTGATGCGTTGCCTGGCCGATCTGCGTCATGGCGATATTCACCTGGCCGATACCGGCCGACTGCTCCTGCGAGGCGACGTTGATCTCGCCCATCAGCGCTTTTACCTGCTCGATGCGGCTGACGATATTCTCCATCGCGCTGCGCGTCTGCTCGGAAAGCGCATGGCCCTGGCTTACGCTATTGATTGAGTTGACGATCAGCGCATCGATCTCTTTGGCCGCCTGGGCGCTGCGGCTGGCCAGCGCACGCACTTCAGCAGCCACCACGGCAAACCCTTTGCCATGCTCGCCGGCGCGCGCCGCCTCTACCGCCGCGTTCAGCGCCAGAATATTGGTCTGGAAGGCGATCGATTCAATCACGTGGGTAATATCGGCAATGCTCTGGGAAGAGACTTTAATCGCCGACATGGTATTTACCGAGCGGGCGACCTGCTCATCGCCCTGCTGCACCGCGTTGGCGGCCTCCGCTACCAGCTGTAGCGCCTGCGCCACGTTTTCCGCATTCTGATCCACCGTGGCGCCTAACTGCTCCATACTGGCGGAGGTTTCCTCTACGCTGCTGGCCTGACGGGTGATCTGTTCGCTGATATTTTCGCTGCTCATGGCGATGGCGTCGGTGCCCTGGCTAATCTCCTGCGCCGCGGCGCGTACCTGCGAGACGATGCGCGCCAGGCCGTCGCCGATGCCGTTAATGGCGGCGATCAGCTGACCGACCTCGTCGCGGCGGCGGGTTTGCAGCGTCGCCTGCAGGTTACCGGCGGCATACTGTTCCGCCAGATGAATCACCTGCTGCAGCGGCGTGCTGACCCAGCGGCGCGCGATAACCACGAATCCCAGCGCGAACAACAGTACCAGCGCCAGCCCCAGCAGCAGAAAAGTATTACGAGCGGAGGTGATCGGCGCCAGCAGGCTGTTTTTATCCACGTCGCCGAGAATAATCCAGTTCCAGCCGGGCAGACGCTGCCAGGCGATAATCCGCGGCTCGCCGTCCTGCACCGTTTCCAGCGTGCCGCTCGGTTGGCCGGTCAGCTGCTGCATCACTTCCGGCGCCCAGCGCGCCATTTTTCCCTCTTCCTGCGGATGAAACAGCCATTTGCCGCGGCTTTGATCCGCTGCGCCGCTCATCACCATAAAGCGTCCGGTATCGCTGAACGATTTATTCAGCACCTTATCGCGCATCAGCGTTACCTGCTTACCAATCTCGACGCCGATAAACAGAATACCGATCACCGTGCCGCCAGCATCTTTTACCGGCTGATACTGCGTGATATAGCGTTTGCCGAACAGGGCAGCCAGGCCGCGATACGCTTCGCCTTTATTGACCAGCGCGAATGCCGGACTTTGGCGATCGAGACGTGTCCCCATGGCGCGTGCGCCATCCTCTTTACGCAGCGAGGTGGCAACGCGCACATAGTCAGCGCCGTCACGTACAAAAATCGTTGAGATGGCGCCGGTGCGCGCCAGAAAGTCATCTACTACGCTCTCATCGAGATTCAGCGTTCTGGCGCCCGCGCGCAGGGTGGGCGTTGAGAAATCGCCTACCGTCATGCGCGCGTTTTCATCGCGGCTAAAATCCTGCGGCAGGAAGCTTTGAAACAGCCTGGTGTAGTTGGCTACTTCTTCGCTGAGCGTGGCGTTGAACATGCCGGCCATATCGCCGATGCCGGCTACCTGATTCTGCATATTTTCCAGCGTTAAAGCCTGCAGCTGCTTTGCCGCATTATTGCTTAAAGCGAGCGTGAGAGAGAAAAACAGTATCGCCACGCTCAAAGAGGTGATGACCGACAGCTTGACGCCTAAACTCGCGCGGCTGAGCGATAGTCGCTTCATGAGTTTTTACCTTTGCATAAGATTATGGGATCTCGTTAAACGGCCAAAAATGGCGGAGTTTTACCCTACAAAAGGCAGGGGAAAGGAAACTTTTTTCGCCTGTTGATTAATGGAGCGCGCCATCAGGCTATGTCGCTGGCCTGGACGGCAGCCCGCTAACCTCATATCAGGCATATCCGCTTTGGCGACGGATCGCGACGTATTCAGAACGGCTGGCGCCCTATGCGCCTGGCGTCGCAGGCGCTAAGATGAAGCGCAACAGACGATAATCCCAGGCGATGACGACAGCGGTAAGCGGCGAGGCGAGATGAAGGGTAAGAATGCAGCAGCAAAGATGATGATTGATGTGGTTACCGAGCCGCTGGGCGACATTGAGTGCCTGCATGCCGCGCCTGCGGCCGGGCGTAACCAGGCGCTGCCAACCGTACTGTTCTGGCATGGCTATCTCTCTTCGAAAGAAGTGTATGCCTGGGCGGCGGTGGCGCTGGCTCAGGCGGGATTTCGCGTGGTGATGCCGGATGCGCTCGGACACGGCTCGCGCTTTACCGGCGATGAGGCATGGCGGCTATCGCACTTTTGGGAGATTTTGCGCAGCAATATCGATGAACTGCCGCAGCTGGAAGCGGCGCTGCGCGCGCGCGGCTGGGTTGAAGAGGGACGCTTCAGCGTGGCGGGCGCCTCAATGGGTGGTATGACCGCGCTGGGAGCGATGGCGCGCTACCCCCAGATCGCCCGCGTCGCCTGTCTGATGGGATCGGGCTACTTTATGGCGCTGAGCCGCACGCTGTTTCCGCCGTTTCAGGCCCGCACGCCAGCAGAGCAGGCTGCGCTGGCGGAGCGTCTGGCGCCGCTGGCCGCCTACGATCCCAGCCGCCAGCTGGCGAAACTGGCGGATCGTCCGCTGCTGCTGTGGCATGGCGCCGCGGATGAGGTGGTGCCCGCCGCAGAAACGCAGCGGCTGGTAGCGGCATTACGCGCCTCACAGCAGGACCGACAGCTCACCTGGCTTACCGAGCCGAACGTCGGCCATAAAATCACCCCGCAGGCGCTTCAGGCGCTGGTGGATTTTTTTCGCGCATCCCTTTGATTGTACAGAAGCCGCGCTGAAAACCGCCGTCGCCGTCGCGCCATCCCGCCGCCCCGGCGGTTTTTTCCGTGATTCCTGCTTGAGTTTCCCCACGCGGGCCAGTATGATTACGCGTCAATTTTTCAGCCGCACTTTAAAACGTTCCTTGCTTCCATGGGCCGCGGTTGACCCTGACAGGAGGCTGAATAATCCGTAAGGAGCAAACTCGATGCGTCATTACGAAATCGTTTTTATGGTTCATCCTGACCAGAGCGAACAGGTTCCGGGCATGATCGAGCGCTACACTGGTGCTATCACTGGTGCAGAAGGCAAGATTCACCGTCTGGAAGACTGGGGCCGCCGTCAGCTGGCTTACCCGATCAACAAACTGCACAAAGCGCATTACGTTCTGATGAACGTTGAAGCGCCGCAGGAAGTCATCGATGAGCTGGAAACTAACTTCCGCTTCAACGACGCCGTTATCCGCAGCATGGTTATGCGTACCAAAAACGCCGTAACCGAAGCATCTCCGATGGTTAAAGCGAAAGACGAGCGCCGTGAGCGTCGTGAAGATTTCGCTAACGAAACCTCTGACGATGCAGATGCCGGGGATTCTGAAGAGTAATCGACCGTGACGGCGAACCGGCTGCGTCTCTCCGGCATGGTATGCAGGACGCCGCTGCAAAAAGTAAGTCCGTCAGGGATTCCACACTGCCAGCTGGTGCTTGAACACCGCTCGCAGCAGGAAGAGGCCGGATTCTTCCGGCAGGCCTGGTGCCGTATGCCCGTGATTATTAGCGGGCAGGCGAATCAGGCGATTACTCAACATATAACGGTCGGCACGCAGATCACGGTTGAAGGTTTCATTTGTAGCCATCAAGGGCGCAATGGCCTTAACAAAATCGTGTTGCATGCCGAGCAGATTGAATTGATAGATTCTGGAGACTAGCCAAATGGCACGTTATTTCCGTCGTCGCAAGTTCTGCCGTTTCACCGCGGAAGGCGTTCAAGAGATCGACTACAAAGATATCGCTACGCTGAAAAACTACATCACTGAAAGCGGTAAGATTGTACCGAGCCGTATCACCGGTACTCGCGCTAAATACCAGCGTCAGCTGGCTCGTGCTATCAAGCGCGCGCGCTACCTGTCTTTGCTGCCGTACACTGATCGTCATCAGTAATCGGCCACTGTCCAATTATCGACTTTGAGAGGATAAGGTAATGCAAGTTATTCTGCTTGATAAAGTAGCAAACCTGGGCGGCCTGGGCGATCAGGTTAACGTTAAAGCGGGCTATGCTCGTAACTTCCTGGTGCCTATGGGCAAAGCTGTGCCGGCAACCAAGAAAAACGTTGAGTTTTTCGAAACTCGCCGCGCTGAACTGGAAGCCAAACTGGCTGAAGTTCTGGCAGCAGCCAACGCTCGCGCTGAGAAAATCAACGCGCTGGGCAGCGTGACCATCGCTTCTAAAGCGGGTGACGAAGGCAAACTGTTCGGTTCCATCGGTACCCGCGACATCGCTGACGCTGTAACTGCAGCTGGCGTTGAAGTGGCGAAGAGCGAAGTTCGCCTGCCGAACGGCGTTCTGCGTACTACCGGTGAGCACGAAGTAAGCTTCCAGGTTCACAGCGAAGTATTCGCTAAGCTGAACGTGAACATCGTTACTGAGTAAGCGATTTTCAGTAATATAAAAACGCCGGCCTTTGGGCCGGCGTTTTTGTTTGTGTCGCTAATCTATTACTGCGCCCGCAGAAACGAGCCGTCCGGCTGACGGGTAAAGAGCGCCGGTCCGCTGTCGCCTTCTACCGTTAGCCCCGTCACTACACCCTTATTATCCAGCCGAATCCTTACCTGCTGCCCGCTGCGCAGGTTGCTCAGCGGTTTGTCATCTCCTTCAACGCCCGCCATGGCGAACACATCATTAACCGGCAAATTATTGTCACGGAACAGCTGCGCCAGCGTTTGACCCTGAGCAACCTGGAAGCTGCGCCACTGGCTGTTATCTTGCTGCTGCTGCTGCTGCTGCTGCTGCGGTGAGGCGGGCGCGTTATTATAGATTTCCGCCTGCAGCGGCACCTCTTTGCTGGCGTTGTGTGAGGCCGGTGCCGGAGGGGTATCCCGCGACGTCGGCCAGAGAAACGCCAACAGCATAACCAGCAATGCCAGAATAATACCGCGTCGATGTGCCGACGGCAGCGGGTTCATCCAGCTGAGGCGGTCCGGCAGTTGCCAGATATTCGCCAGCCATAAGCGGATGCCAGAATGAGATTCCTTATGCATAACATTTACCTCCGGCACCTCAGGCGCGTCGCAGTTGCTTCAACGATGCATTATGGGCAAAAAAAACGCAAAGTGCCTGTCTGGATTACAAAAGTTGCGATAGTGCTATTGTTTCCTTTTCGCTACAAAAAGTCACCGGATGAAAAGATATTTTAACGCCGGCGCGGCGGAAGGTGGCGGGGATCGCCGCTGACATCAGAAAATCCACTTTTTGCTCTTTGCTCTTTGCTCTTTGCTCTTTGTTCTGTGTTCTGTGTTCTGTGTTCCTTGTTCCTTGTTCCTTGTTTCGTTGTTCGTCCGCTGTTAGCTAAGCGAACAGATAGCGTTAGTGCTGCCGCTGCCGCCTACGTTAACGCCCGGTTTCTTTCGCTTCCGTCTGTTATTAAGTTAACCGGTACGGGAATTATTTCGTCCAGAAAATAAAAGTGAAATAACGGTGGCTGCTTATTTTATCTGCGGGTCAGAGGGTAATGAATAATATCGAAATTATTAGTTTCTTTTTTATTGATATTCCGAAAGTCGAACAGGTATGCATTGGCTGGATTAAATCAACTGACAGAGCAAATATCAAGGCTTGCTATTTGTAGTAATATTGTTATAGATCATGACAGAGCTGATGGTATGCTTTACTGGACGAGTAATTACATATAATAGCAATAATCAAAACGCTGTAAAAATCCAGGCGTTACTATTTTATCAGGAATAATATCGGCTGGATTGCGCGCTGTTAACCTGACTCTCAGATTGATTTTTTGCCTGCAATGATAGCATGAGTTAGCAATGGAAAGGGTGATAGCCCTAATTAAAAGGAGAGAAAAGTGAAAGAACTAAATACCCAGGAGATCGCAGTAGTTTCAGGCGCCGGTATTTTTGCTGATTACGGCAACGACGTTGGTACCAGCCTTGGTGAAATCCTTGATGCGCTTATCCTGCAGTATGGCAACAGGGAGACGGCTTACAAAGTGAATTTCGCTAAAATTGGTGCAGGTATCGGTAAACTGGTCGAACTTAGATTTGCCGAAGGTTTTAATAGCATCAGCCAGGGAATCAGCAATATCTTTAACAGTTTTGGATCCGGAAGTAAAAGCTAATCGCTGTCTGATATCACCTGCTTAATAAAACCCTGCATAAGCCTGAGCTGACATTAAATAGCTCAGGCTTTTTTGTCTGTGAAAAACGATATGCCAGTGCTACTGAATTATTCACGCCAATAGATAGCTGTGCATAATATTTAAAATATAATTATTCTGTTTTGTTTACTCTTTGCTTCATCTTCCTTTGCTTTCTGGTAAAAAAATCCTGAGCTTAAACTGAAAAATTATTTTCGCATTGGAATGGTAAATTGTCGTAATATTTTTATCACGTCTTTACATTAGGTGTTATTCTGTTTTCGACAAGGTGGATTGCGTTTAGGATTGACTGTAAGTAATAATCGTCCTCTCTTTATTACTTTACTGGCAATGAGTTAAGCGAAATTAGCCCTGTCTTAACGTTAGCGCTCAGGTTAATTAATAGCGGCAGATGGCGGCTTTAATTAATAATGAGCATGCATATTTTATTAGTTATAAGGTGAAAGTAATGAAAGAACTTAACGTAAAAGAAATTAACGCAGTTTCAGGCGGATGCATCATTGACAGCGGCAACGGTGAAGATATCGGTCGCTTTGTTGGCTCTATGCTTGATTCCATTGCTTCCATGTTAGGCCAGGAAGGCACCACTTATAGTGATATCGCTGCTAAAGTTGGTAGCGGCATCGGCAACCTGTTCCAGTTCAAAGTATCAGAAGGTTTCGCTCAAATCAGCGAAGCTTTGAACGATCTGCTTAAAGGCTTGCAGCCTCAGGCATAACGTCGCAAATTTGCTCTCTGGAGCAACAGTATTAATTCAGGCCTGAGCTATTTCTATAGCTCAGGCTTTTATTGTTTTGGGGACAAAACATAATGGCGCTGCATAGCGAGCCCTCAGCGTCCGGCATGGACATACACGTTTCCTGCTATGTTCCAGGCCGGTACGGTTTGCCGGAGCGCAGAAGAACTCTGACTGCGCGGTAAAAATCTCAGCAGCGTTGTGCCTGTAAACTGTTGTTCGCTCGCATCGTGAGAAGGCATATTTTACCGCCGTGGCACAGACTGATATGCTGCCTGCTCTTTGATGTATTAATGAAAGGATAAACTATGACCACCCCTTCTTTTGACACTCTTGAAGCTCAGGCAAGTTACGGTATCGGTTTGCAGGTAGGACAGCAGCTGCTTGAATCTGGCCTGCAGGGTTTACTGCCTGAAGCGATACTGGCGGGCCTGCGCGATGCGCTGGAAGGGAACGCGCCTGCCGTGCCGGTTGACGTAGTACATCGTGCGCTGCGTGAAATTCATGAACGTGCCGATGTTGTTCGTCGTGAGCGCCAGCAGGCGATGGCGGCGGAAGGGCAGACCTATCTGCAGGAAAACAGCCAGCGTGAAGGGGTAAACAGCACCGAATCTGGTTTGCAATTCCGCGTGATTACCCAGGGAACCGGACCAATTCCGTCCCGCCAGGATCATGTGCGCGTTCATTATACCGGCAAGCTAATCGACGGTACGGTATTCGATAGCTCTGTCGCCCGCGGCGAGCCGGCGGAATTTCCGGTCAGCGGCGTTATTGCTGGCTGGATCGAAGCATTAACGCTGATGCCGGTAGGTTCTAAATGGGAGCTAACCATTCCTCATCATCTCGCCTATGGCGAGCGTGGCGCTGGCGCTTCAATTCCTCCTTTCAGTACGCTGGTATTTGAGGTGGAATTGTTAGATATCGTTTAACGAATGGGTTAAATGATGTCTGAAAAGCGGGCAGGGCGCCCGCTTTTTTTCGCGTTATTGCCTCAGCGCTTTATGCCGCCTGCAGCACTTTATTTTTTATTTGTTATTTTATTGATATGAAATAAGTTATTTTCCGATGGTAGTATATTAACTCTATGATTTACCTGATTAAGATTAATTAAGGTAACCTGCTATCGATGATCGCTGTTAATATTTTTTTTAATATTAATAACCTGGTAAACAGGTTGGTTCTTAAGTCTTGTCCCAATTTTTCTCTTTATGTTGCGCTTATTTAATTGAAAAGCTAAGATTTATTGCTTTTATTAAGCAAAACGGAATTTTTATAAACTTAAGGAGAGTAAAATGAAAGAACTTAATGCAAAAGAGATTGCAGCGGTTTCTGGCGCAGGCGTATTAGGTATTATTGGCGGAACTTTTGCCGGCATCTGGGGCGGAATTTATGATTCAATTACCGGTCTGCTGGGACAAAATAATCACACCAGCGAAGCAGCTTCGCTGATCGGCGAAGGCATTGGCCTGCTGTTTGAACTGAACTTCTCCGGCGGCGTTGAAGCCCTGCGTAAAGGCTGTGAAAAGCTGTTTAGCTAAGCGCCTTATAGCTTAGCTAACGGCTGGTAGCTATCTGTTTTGATGGCTACATCAAATGGCCTGTTGCTGAACGATTTCAGGCCATTTTATTATTCTGTTCTGTTCTGTTCTGTTCTGTTCTGTTCTGTTCTGTTCCGTTCCGTTCTTCATGTTAGTTGTATTATCCCGCCGCAATGATCGAATTCTACCCTCTGCTTTGCCGCGGCAATTTACGGTTGCAGGTTATGAGATCGTATAATTACTAATAAACGCTGTTAATGACTTCCTGTCGCGCTTCTTTTGCCATAACTACAAATGCCATTTTTATCTCAAACAGAGTGAGATGAAGCCGAGGCCTGGTAAAAATGCGGCAGAAAAGAGTAAACCGCCTTGTCAGCTGGCGCAGACGGTAAATTAACCGCAATAAAACCGACACAACCATGGTTTTAAAGGAACAAACTCAGCGGGCGTTATCGCCGTGGCCACAGATAGAAAGAGGGCTATTATCAGCTGTTTCACACCATGGCAAAATGCCGCTAGCGAGCAGCGCTTTAAACGCCGGCTAACCTGGAATAACCCCAACTGATATATTACATAAGAAATAAATCGTTTTGTTATGATATTTCTCATCGGTTATTTGCTATTTTCCTTTATCTGCTACGGCGTCACCTTTTTTGAGGTGGCGTGTTTTACTATTGTTTTCCTTTTAAATTTCATGCATATAAAAAACAGTTATTAACTTGTAGTTAATGATTATATTCTCAATTATAACTAGGAATTGATTGCTTTATTAACCTGGTTTTTATTATGATTTTCCTGCCTTAATCATAAGGAATTAATAAATTAACTATACAAGGGAATAATTATGCGTCAGTTAAATGGACAAGAAATAGAACAGATTTCCGGTGGCTCTTTATTTGGTCTGGAAGGTTTCCTCGGCGATTTCGGTGCGGGTATCGGCGGATTTGTTGACTCTGTAACCTCATGGCTTGGCGTTCCGACTAACATCAGCGAAAGCGGTACGCTGCTGGGATCTGGCCTTGGGAAGTTAGTTGGTCTGGAAATTGTCGGCGGTATTGATGATATCGGCCAGGGTATTATCAGCCTGATTGATAACGGCCTGAATGCAATGAAACAGGTTTTCGGCTATTAATAATAATAATATCGGTAAGCCGCTCCTGACGCTGGCTTACTTATGCAATAAGCAGTATCACTTATAATTGATTATTTGTATTAATTTGCAAGCTAGTATTAAGCCTGATATAGATAATTTCTGTCCCTAAAAGCCAGCATAGTCTGGCTTTTCCTTCGTCAGGCATCGTTATCTGAATAAACAGGCGCATTACATTGCTCAACCTGTTTTTTATCAGGTAAGAATTAATAAGAGTATTGTTGCGGTATTTTTTAATATCGCGGAACAATCAATTGGCATGACGCTATTATAGCCGAATAAAAATGATGCCAGATATTTATCAATAATATTTTATTGAGGTGTTTTTTGCTTGTATATCAATTAGATACTGCTTTTTTATTGTGGCGCTCGCCGTTTTATTTGATATTCGGTAAGACTTGCTGTTTTATAGTAATCTTATTAGATATTATCGTCTCTTTCGCTGTCATAATGCAGGTATGTCACAGATAAATAATTCTCTGTCATTTTATGTTTATTTAAAGTTAATAAATTGGCGGCAGAAATATTATTATTTTTTACCCCTCGTTAATTTACTTTTTAAGCGTAAGTCATTTTACCAGAGTAATTGCAGCACTTATGATTTATTTGCCATTCCGTAGAGAATTTCTATTGGAAGGTGATTAAATTAAATGAGGGGAATAATATGAAAGAGTTAACAAATACTGAGATCGCCCATGTATCTGGCGCTGGAATTATTAGCGATTTCGCTAAAAGCATCGGCGTAGCGATTGGTTCAATTGTAGATAATGCCCTTAAAGATCGTGGGCTGCAGAGCAGCGCTGAAGAAAGCGCCGGCCTGCTGGCTTCCGGTATCGGCAGAATTCTTGAGCTCAATGTTTTCGGTGCTATTTCTGAAATGGGCGCGGGTATCGTAGGTATTGTTAACAACAGTATTGACGTCATCAGGCAGCATAAAGGCCAGGCCGAGGCGTAATTAAAGTAGTTAAAAAGCCAGCCTTTTCGGCTGGCTTTTTTTCTGCTTACTTGTGGCTGCTTCAGCGCTGTGAAACGCGTTTTTGCTGTTGTAAATCCAACTGATAAATGGCAAAACCGTTACTGTCCTGCTGTTTATAATGTACCGGATAAACAGCGCGCTGCGAAATAAACTGCGCCGCCCTGGCTGATGGCGAAGTTTCGAAGCGAATATCGAGTGGAATGTCGCTGTGAATCGGCGCCAGCCGCCAGTTATTATCGGCCTGCGGATGAATTTCCCCCTGCGCCTCTGTTTGCGCGCTAATCCAGGCTGCAACCACCGAGCGGTTTTCATCAGGTGAGGAGAAGGCGATATATTTTTCACCGGTACCGGCGAATTTCCCGCCCCAGGCGCGGTAGTTGTTGGTGGCGATTAAGAAAGTCGCCTGTGGATCGACAGGTTTACCCTGCCAGGTTAAATCTCTGATGCGTGAAGCCTGTGGATGAATCAGCTGACACTCTTCATCGTAGCGAGCGGGCTGCGTTACATCGATCTGGTAATTAACGCCGTCAATCACGTCAAAGTTGTAGGTGCGGTAGTTCCAGTTAATCAATGCCTGTGGCTGCCGCTGTTGCGGATCGATTTGATTAAACTGTCCGGCGGAACACTCCAGCCACTCTTTTACCTGCTCCCCGCTTACTTTCATCACCACCAGCGTATTAGGATAAAGGTAGAGATCGGCCGCATTGCGGAAAGAGAGATCGCCTTTCTCCACCTCAACGTAGCTGGCCGGATCGTTTTTGCGCCCGCCCGCTTTAAACGGCGCTGCGGCGGAAAGTACCGGCAGATTAGCCAGATCGGGATCGCCCTGAATAAAATGTTCTACGTAAGCGCGCTGAGCATTATTGACCACCTGTACCGTCGGATCGTCCTGTACCAGCGACAGATAGCTGTACATCACATCCGCAGACTTGCCGATCGGTCTGGCGACGAACTCACGCGTGGCGCGATGGGCATCGCTTAATACCTGTACCAGCGCCGCATCCTCCTGCGCCAGCGATTTTTTAGCGGCCTTATCATAGACGGGCCGCGCTTCGGCGCGCGCAGCGGTAACCTGCCAGCGGCCGCTGTCGTTATTCAGCGTCAGATCGACGATGCCCAGGTGATCGCCCCACATCCCTGGCATTACTGCCGGAATACCGTTTAGCGTGCCCTGCTTAATATCGGCGCCAGGGATGGCGGCAAAATCATTGCCGGGGAAAATCGCATGGGCATGACCAAACATAATGGCGTCGATGCCGGGCACCTGGCTGAGATACCAGACCGAGTTCTCCGCCAGCGCACGCCAGGGTTCGCTGGATAGCCCGGAGTGGGCGATCGCCACCACGACATCCGCGCCCTGCTGGCGCATAACCGGCACCCAGCGGCGCGCGGTTTCAGTAATATCATCTACCGTGATTTTGCCCTGCAGGTTGACGCGGTCCCAGACCATAATCTGCGGCGGCACAAAGCCGATATAGCCCACGTTTAAGGTATAGGTTTTGCCATCGCGTCCGGTAACCTGCTCCGGCTTAATCAGCCAGGGCGTAAAGCGCGGCTTGCCGCTTTTCGCATCGATAATATTGGCGTTGATATAGGGAAAATGCGCCCCCGCCAGCGCCTTCTGCAAATAGTCGAGGCCATAGTTAAATTCGTGATTGCCGAGATTGCCGACGCGATAGTTCAGTCGGTTCATTGCCTGATATACCGGATGCGTCTCCCCCGGCGCGATACCTTTTGCCGCCATATAATCGCCCAGCGGGCTGCCCTGAATAACGTCGCCGTTATCCACCAGTACGCTATTTTTTGCCTCGGCGCGCGCGGCGGCAATTAGCGTTGCGGTACGAACCAGTCCGTACTTATCGGTGGGCTTATCTTTGTAGTAGTCAAAATCCATCATGTTGCTATGTAGATCGGTTGTTTCCATAATGCGTAAGTCAACCGTTGCAGCGGAAACCGCAACCGAAACCAGAGAGAGCAGCAGCGTTATACCTTTAATCATGTTTTCCTCCTGAAATAAATTTTTGCCAGGATCTCAAATTAACGGGCGGGCGTTATCTTCAGGCGCGCAATTTTGTGACGAGCAACCAAAAAATAACCCTGCGCGGCGGAAAACCGCGAGGAAAGCCGGCCAGGAACGCCCGCCGCGGCAAGGCTAATGACAGTAGCGCGTCAAGTATGCTATTGATAATTAACTGGTCTGACGACAAAGCGCTTCTGGCGCGCGCCGCACGGCGCTAAAGCGCCAGCTGCTATGATTAACGTGCATGATTGTTCCCGGTAAGCGCGGGCCACGGCGCCGGGCTTATTCTGGTCATCAATAAAGAGGTGAAAAATGTTAGAGCAAATCTGTCAGCTGGCGCGCGAAGCGGGCGAGGCCATTATGACCGTCTACCATGGCGAGGCTCCGCTCGACGTTTCTCACAAATCTGACGATTCGCCGGTTACCGCAGCCGATCTGGCGGCGCATCGCGTTATCATGCAGGGCCTGCAGCGGCTGTCGCCGGAGACGCCGCTACTGTCGGAAGAAGATCCGCCAGGCTGGGAGGTGCGCCAGCGCTGGCAGCGTTACTGGCTGGTAGACCCGCTGGACGGCACCAAAGAATTCCTTAAGCGCAACGGCGAAT
The DNA here is from genome assembly GCF_006517625.1 of Mixta tenebrionis. Lineage (GTDB taxonomy): Bacteria > Pseudomonadota > Gammaproteobacteria > Enterobacterales > Enterobacteriaceae > Mixta > Mixta tenebrionis. The sequence goes on from NZ_VHQI01000010.1 coordinate 80,528, forward strand.
TCACCGTCAATATAGCGCTGATCGAGCAGGGCAAACCGGTTCTGGGCGTGGTTTACGCGCCGGTGCTGGGCGTGATGTACTCTGCCGCGCAGGGCAAAGCGTGGAAAGAAGAAGCGGGGCAGAAAACGCAGATTAAAATCCGTGACGCCCGTCCGCCGCTGGTAGTGGTCAGCCGTTCCCATCGTGACGGCGATGAGCTGGAAGAGTATCTGAAGCAGCTGGGCGAGCATCAAACCATCGCCATCGGCTCTTCGCTAAAGTTTTGCCTGGTGGCGGAAGGAAAGGCGCAGCTTTATCCGCGCTTTGGGCCGACCAATATCTGGGATACCGGCGCAGGTCACGCGGTGGCGCTGGCGGCAGGCGCGCACGTGCACGACTGGAATGGCCGCACGCTGGACTACACGCCGCGCGAATCCTTCCTTAACCCCGGCTTCCGCGTCTCTATTTTTTAAGCGGCGACGCCTGCAGCAGCTGGCGCAGCAGGGCGATCGCCTGCTGCACCTCCTGCTGGCTAAGCGCGCCATCCTTAGCAAAGCGAACCCGCCCCTCTTTATCCAGCACTACGATGGCGGAACCGCCTTTTTCCAGCTGCCAGGCGCGTTTCGCCACGCCATTCTCATCAACAATAAACTGCGACCACGGATACTGTTTTTTACTGGTTTCGATACTGTTGCGTACGAATATGCCGCTGCCGGGGATAGCGTCATCGGTATTAATAATGGTGGTGGTTTGATAACTCTCGTGCGGCAGCTGCGCCTGCTTTATCGCTTCAATCAGCGCGGCGTTCTTCTCTTTTGCCGATGAGCGTCCGGCGATATGTTGCAGCACCCGCACCTTGCCGATCAGCTGAGCGCTGTTCCATGAGCGATAGCTGAAGCTGCCGTGCTGATAGTTAAGCTCTCCTTTATCACTAATGCCGACGGGCGCAACGCGCCGGGCATGGCTAAAGTTATGAGCATCAGCGGCGAGCGGCAGCAGCAGGCCGCAAAGCAGAACGAGCGAGGCGCGTATCATTATTTTTTCCTCCGGGCAGGTGATCGGACCAGCTGGTCATGTTTCTGAAATAATAAGCGTCCATGATGCTGCTGTCTCAATGCGTTGCCAGCTTTGCGGCAGACTGCACAAATCGCCGGAGGCAGAAGGTTTATACTGCTTTATGTAACGGTAGTAACAGACTCTACTGTAATGAAGTGTCAAATCAGTAAAAAAATTTAGTTTTCAGAGCACAGGAAACGGATGATGTTCTATAGTTTATCGGCCCTTTGCGCTTCATAGGTTCGTACCGATTTTGGCAACGGCGAGGCGTATTCCTATTTTCGGAGTTGAAAGCAAGATGAAGATTTTTCAGCGTTATAATCCTTTCCAGATCGCCAAATATGTCAAAACATTGTTTAAAGGAAGGATTTACATCAAGGATGTGGGCGCGTTCGAGTTCGATAAAGGTAAAATTCTCGTACCGCGCGTCAAAGATAAGCAGCATTATAGCGTGATGTCAGAGGTAAACCGTCAGGTACTTCGTCTGCAGGGCGAGTATCAATAAGTAACGGTAACGGGGCGCGCTGAACGCGCCCTGATGATGTCAGGCGGCTGGACTGCTTCCGCCGCCTTCCTGCCCTGTTTTTTCCGTTTATTCTTCAGCTTCCTTACTGATTGTCAGCGACGCCGGACGCTCATCAATGCGCGTTACCAGCAGCTGATCGATACGGTAGCTGTCAATATCCACTACTTCAAATTTGTAGCCGGCAAACTTAACAAAATCGGTGCGCTTCGGAATTTTGCGCAGCATATACATCATAAAGCCGCCGATGGTTTCATAGTTGCCGGACTGCGGGAACTCATCAATATCCAGCACGCGCATCACGTCATCGATCGGCGTGCCGCCTTCTACCAGCCAGGAGTTCTCGTCGCGCGCGACGATCTGCTCCTCCAGCCCCTGGCCGACCAGATCGCCCATCAGCGTAGTCATTACGTCATTGAGCGTGATGATGCCGACCACCAGCGCATATTCGTTCATGATCACCGCGAAGTCTTCGCCTGCGGTTTTAAAGCTCTCCAGCGCTTCGGAAAGCGTCAGGGTATCAGGCACAATCAGCGCGGAGCGAATTTGCACGCCGCTGTTCAGCGTCATGCTCTGGTTGCCCAGCACGCGCAGCAGCAGCTCTTTGGAATCTACGTAACCGACGATATGGTCAATATCGCCGCTGCAGACCAGGAATTTTGAATGGGGATGCAGCGCAATTTTGGCTTTCAGGCTGCTTTCATCTTCATGCAGATCGAACCAGATAATATTCTCGCGCGAGGTCATGGAAGAGGGCACGGTACGCGATTCCAGCTCAAACACGTTCTCAATCAGCTCATGTTCCTGTTTACGCAGCACGCCAGCCAGTGCCCCGGCTTCCACCACCGCGTAAATATCGTCGGAAGTGATATCGTCCTTGCGCACCATGGGAATTTTAAACAGGCGGAAGATCATATTGGCCATGCCGTTGAAGAACCACACCATCGGGCGGAACAGCAGCAGGCAGAAACGCATCGGGTTGATAATGCGCAGGGCGATCGCTTCCGGCGCGATCATGCCGATTCGTTTCGGCGTCAGGTCGGCAAACAGGATAAACAGGCTGGTCACCAGCGTAAACGAGCAGATAAAGCTCAGCTGTTCCGCCAGCTCCGGCGAAACCAGGTTTGCAAACAGGCGCTGAAAAGAGGGGGAAAAGGCGGAGTCGCCGACGATACCGCCCAGGATGGCGACCGCGTTCAGGCCGATCTGCACCACGGTAAAAAACATGCCGGGCGTTTCCTGCATTTTCAACACGCGCTGCGCGTTGATATTGCCTTCGTCGGCCAGCAGCTTCAGTTTTATTTTACGTGCGGCAGCCAGCGATATTTCCGACAGGGAAAAGAAAGCGCTGACCGTAATCAACACGAGTATGACAAGTAAGCTATCTAACATAGAGATTCCGTTGGTTTTGGGTACTTGTCATTTTTGGCCTGGGCAGCGCGCGCGACGGCGATCCTGCGGGACTGCCGGTGCGGCTGAGCGCTATCCGTGCCAAAAATGTCTGCGCCGTTTCGACACGCAGGGTCGGGGCAGAAAGGAATGACAATAGCCGTTTCGACGACTGCCGTCGATTATAGCAGTAGCGCGACACGGCCCGCCAGCGCTGTTGCAGCGGCGCGCAGGGTAATAAATAAACAGCTGCATTCCCGTAGCGAAAAAGATGATTTTCATCGGCGATGCGCAAAGAATAGTCTTTCCCGGTTGTAACGCAGCGCGGGTTTACGGACAATACGGGCAAAATTTGCGTTAACGCCGCCTTTTTCCTGGCGCTTAAGCAAACGAAGCGTCAGGAGTACGGCTATGCTGTTAAACAAATCTAATCTCGACATTAGCGCCTGTTGGTTGGCGATGTTATTTGTCCCCCTGGCATTCACGGGGACCTGGCAACATTAACAGGAGTAAGCGTGCCACGAATTCATGTCTGTTACATGACCTGTTTGCTGATTGCCGCGCCTGCCGCTCAGGCGGCGAATATCCGCTTACAGCTTGAAGGGTTAACCGGGGATTTACAGAAAAACGTCAGGGCAAGTCTTTCTACCATTGATACGGATGAAGTCACGGCGGATGGCCGGTTTCGCGCGCGCGTAAAAAAAGCGATTGAAGAAGGGCTGCGCGCGCTGGGCTACTATGAGCCCAATATCGATTTTGAGAGCCGCCCCGCGCCGAAAAAGGGCGGACGGCCGGTGTTGATCGCCAGGGTAACGCCCGGCGAGCCGGTAAAAATTGCCGGCAGCACCATAATTGTGCGCGGCGACGCGCGCGACGATGTTGAGTATCAACAGTGGATAAAAGAAGGGCGGCCCCAAAACGGCGCCATCCTCAACCACGGTAAATATGACAGCTTTAAAAGCGGCTTTACCAACCTGGCGTTGCGTAACGGCTACTTTGACGGCGAATTTAAAAAAAGCCAGCTGGGCGTCTCGGTAGAACGCCGGGAAGCTTACTGGGATCTCGACTACGACAGCGGTAAGCGCTATCGCTTCGGCGCGGTGACTTTCGAAGGTTCGCAAATCCGCGAAGAATATCTGCAAAATCTGGTGCCGTTCAAACCGGGCGACTACTACAGCTCGCGCGATCTGGCCGAGCTGAACCGCCGCCTGTCGGCCACCGGCTGGTTTAACTCGGTGGTGGTGGCGCCGGAATTCGATCAAACCACGCCGGATAAAATCCTGCCGCTCAGCGGCGTGGTGGCGCCGCGCACCGAAAACACCATCGAAACCGGCATCGGCTACTCTACCGACGTCGGGCCGCGGCTGAAGGCGACCTGGCGTAAACCCTGGGTCAACTCGCGCGGCCACAGCCTGACCACCAGCGCCAATATCTCCGCACCTGAGCAGCAGCTCGATTTCAGCTACAAGGTGCCGCTGCTGAAAAGCCCGCTGGAGCAGTATTACCTGCTGCAGGGCGGCCTGAAACGTACCGACCTCAACGATACCAAAGCGGATTCCACCACGCTGGCGCTGTCGCGCTACTGGGATAACAGCACCGGCTGGCAAAAGGCGATAAACCTGCGCTGGAGTCTCGATCACTTTACCCAGGCCAACGTTACCAATACCACCATGCTGATCTATCCCGGCGTCAGCGTTAACCGCACGCGATCGCGCGGCGGGCTGATGCCGACCTGGGGCGATTCGCAGCGCTACTCCATTGATATTTCCGACACCACCTGGGGCTCCGACGTCGATTTCCTGGTGCTGCAGGCGCAAAACGTCTGGATTCGTACCCTGGCGGATCGTCACCGTTTCGTGGCGCGCGGCAATCTCGGCTGGATTGAAACCAATAATTTCGAAAAAGTGCCGCCCGATCTGCGCTTCTTTGCCGGCGGCGATCGCAGCATTCGCGGTTACAAATATAAAGGCATTTCCCCGCGTGATGAGGACGGTAAGCTTACCGGCGCCTCGAACCTGGCAACCGGTTCGCTGGAATATCAGTACAACGTGACCGGCAAGTGGTGGGGCGCGGTATTTGTCGATTCCGGCGAGGCGGTGAACGATATTAAACAGAGCAATTTTAAAACCGGCGCGGGCTTCGGCGTGCGCTGGCAGTCGCCGGTCGGGCCGATTAAATTCGACCTGGCGCGGCCCATCGGCGATAAAGAGGAACACGGTTTGCAGTTTTACATCGGACTGGGGCCTGAACTATGAAGCTATGGAAAAAGGTCCTGATTGGCATACTGATTTTTATTGTGCTGTTGCTGGGCGGCGTGCTGCTGCTGGTGGGTACTACGCCCGGCCTGCATCTGTTGCTGAACGGCGCGGCGCGCTGGGTGCCGGGTCTGGCAATCGAACAGGTGGATGGCGGCTGGCGTAACCTGACGCTGAAGGGCGTGCAATATGAAATGCCTGGCGTGACGGTTAACGCCGGCGAGCTGCATCTGGCGGTGCAGCTGGGCTGCCTGAAAAACTCCGCCTTCTGCGTTAACGATCTGGCGCTGAGCGATGTCAACGTGGTGGTCGACAGCAGCAAAATGGCGCCGGCCGCCGCGCCGCCGGCGGAAGAGGAAAGCGCTTCAGGCGATATCAGCACGCCTTATCCCGTCACGCTGCGTCAGCTGCGGCTGCACAATATCAACGTCAGGGTGGATAATACCGCCGTCTCCCTGCTGGATTTCACCACCGGGCTGCACTGGCGGCAGCGGGCGCTGACCCTGACGCCGACGCATATACAGAGCCTGCTGGTGGCGCTGCCGAAAGCGGCGCAGGTGGCGGATGAACAGGTAGTGCAGCCGAAAATCGAACAGCCGCAGCCGCAGGAAAAACCGCTGGGCGAAACGCTGCAGGCGATGTTTGCGCAGCCGCTGTTGCCCGCGCTGCCCGATTTTCGCCTGCCGCTGGATATCGAGGTGCAGGAAATTATCGGCGAGCAGCTGCGCCTGACCGGCGATACCGATCTGGCGATAAACCGCCTGCTGCTGAAGGCGAAAACTCAGGATCGGCTGTTGCAGCTGCAAACGCTGGATATCGACTCGCCGCAGGGGCAGGTAAACGCCAGCGGCCAGGCGCAGCTGGTTGATAACTGGCCGCTAGATTTCACCCTTGACGGCGCGCTGAACATAGAGCCGCTAAAAGGCGAGAAGCTTAAAGTTACGCTCGGCGGCGCGCTGCGTCAGCAGCTTCAGCTGGCGTTGAATCTCTCCGGTCCGCTGGACGCGCAGCTGAAAGGGCAAACCGAGCTGGCGACGCCCGGCCTGCCGCTACAGCTGAAGCTGACCAGCCCGCAGCTGCGCTGGCCGTTAAGCGGCGCGGCGCAGTATCAGGCCAGCAATCTGGATTTCAGCTTTAGCGGTAAGGCAACCGACTACGTTATGTCGCTGCGCACGGCGCTGAAAGGCGAGGCGATACCGCCCGCCGAACTGGCGCTGGACGGCAAAGGCAATGTCGAGCAGTTCAGCCTGGATAAACTGCGGCTGTCGGCGTTAAAAGGACATGCCGATCTCAGCGGCGTGGTGGACTGGAGCAAGGCGATCAGCTGGCGCAGCGAGCTAACGCTCGACGGCATCAACACCGCCCAGCAGTATCCCGACTGGCCCGCTACGCTGGATGGCAAAATTACCACGCGCGGCAGCCTGTACGGCGGCAGCTGGCAAATGCGCGTGCCGACGCTGCAGCTGCACGGCAAGGTGCGGCAGAACGCGGTATCCGCCGACGGCACGCTGTACGGCAACAGCTACAGCCAGTGGAATATTCCCGGCATCAAACTGGTGCTGGGACGCAACAACCTGAACGTTAAGGGCGAGCTGGGCGAAAAGCTTAACCTCGACGCCATCGTTGACGCGCCGCATCTGGATAACGCGCTGCCCGGCCTTGGCGGCGTGGCGCAGGGCACCATTAAGGCGCGCGGTACGCTACAGGCGCCGCAGCTGCTGGCGGATCTTACCGCTAACGGTCTGCGCTGGCAGGAGCTGCGTATCGCTCGCGTGCGGCTGGAGAGCGACGTACGCTCCAGCGATCGGGTGGCTGGCAAACTTCAGCTGCGCGTCGACCGCCTTACGCAGGCGTCGCTGGCGATCGATCGCCTGACGCTGGACGCCGACGGCGATGAGAATAAGCATCAGCTGAAGCTGGTGGTCAACGGCGATCCGGTTTCCGGCCAGCTGGCGCTCAACGGCAGCTTCGATCGGCAGCAGCAGCGCTGGCGCGGCACGCTGAACAACACCTTCTTCGCTACGCCGGTAGGCGAATGGCGACTGACGCGCGCTATGTCGATCGATTACCTCAACGCCCGCCAGACCGCTACTATCGGCGCGCACTGCTGGCGCAACCCGAACGCGCAGCTCTGCGTGCCGCAGCCGATTGAGGCGGGGCCGGACGGCCATGCGCGCATCGAACTGAACCGCTTCGATCTGGCGATGCTGCGTCCCTTCCTGCCGGCGGAAACGCAGCTGGCCGGCGTCTTCAGCGGCGATGCCGATGTCAGCTGGCACAGCGATGGTTCGCTGCCCGTCGGGCGCGTGGCGCTGAAGGGCAACGGCGTGAAGGTTACCCAGGACGTTGAGGGCAACGCGCTGCCGATCGCCTTCGATACGCTGAACCTTAATGCCGCCATGCGCAACGGGCGCGCAGAGCTGGAGTGGCTGCTGCGTATCGCCAACAACGGCCAGTTCGACGGCAAGGTGCAGATCAGCGATCCGCAGAACCGTCGCAACCTGTCGGGCAATATCAACATCAACAATATTTCGCTGGCGCTGCTGAATCCTGCGCTGATGCGCGGCGAGGAGATTAAAGGGGTGCTGAACAGCGCGCTGCGTCTTGGCGGCGATGTGCAGCGTCCGCAGATATATGGCCAGCTGGGGCTGCGCGATGTTGATGTAAAAGGCAGCTTTATGCCGGTTGATTTGACCAGCGCCAGTCTTTCGATGGCGTTTAACGGTATGCGCTCGACGCTGCAGGGTTTGATTCAGACCACGCACGGCGGCATTAACCTTAACGGCAATGCGGACTGGAGCCAGCTTGATAACTGGCGCGCCCATATCGCCGCGAAAGGCGATCGCGTACGGGTTACCGTGCCGCCGATGGTGCGCATGGATGTTTCGCCGGATCTCACCTTTGACGCTTCGCCTGTCGCCTTTAATCTGGACGGGCGTGTGGATGTGCCCTGGGCGCGCATCGTGGTGCAGGAGGTGCCGGAAAGCGCTACCGGCGTCTCCTCGGATGAGGTGCTGCTGGATAAAAATCTGCAGCCGGTAGCGCCGCAGACGGCGGCGGTGCCGATCAACAGCGATCTGATTATCCACGTCGGCGATAATGTACATCTGAGCGCGTTCGGTCTGAAGGCGAAGCTGAACGGCGATCTGAAGCTGGTGCAGGATAAGCGCGGCCTGGGGCTGAACGGCCAGATTAATATTCCGTCCGGGCGTTTCCACGCCTACGGCCAGGATCTGGTGGTGCGCAAGGGCGAGCTGCAGTTCGCCGGCCCGCCGGATCAGCCCTATATCAATATGGAGGCGATTCGTAACCCGGACGCCACCGAAGACGGCGTTACCGCCGGCCTGCGCGTGACCGGGCTGGCGGACGAGCCGAAAGCGGAGATCTTCTCCGATCCGGCGATGTCGCAGCAGGAGGCGCTCTCTTACCTGCTGCGCGGGCAGGGGCTGGATACCGACGGCGACAGCAACGCGCTGACTTCCGCTCTGGTAGGTTTAGGGGTTGCACAAAGTGGGCAGGTTGTGGGTAAAATCGGCGAGACCTTCGGCGTCAGCAATCTGGCCCTTGATACCGCTGGCGTTGGCGACAGTCAACAGGTACAGGTCAGCGGCTACGTATTGCCGGGTCTACAGGTAAAATATGGAGTGGGCATCTTCGATTCACTGGCGACCTTAACCCTGCGTTATCGCCTGATGCCCAAACTCTATCTGGAAGCAGTGTCCGGCATCGACCAGGCACTCGATTTGCTCTATCAGTTTGAGTTTTAGCAATGCGAATAATTGTCTACGGCAGTTTACGGCGCAAACAGGGAAACAGTCACTGGATGACAAACGCGCAGTGGCTCGGCGATCATCAGATCGAGGGCTACGACCTGTACAATCTCGGCCTCTACCCCGGCGTGGTGCCGGGCGAGGGCAGGGTGTATGGGGAAGTTTATCGGATCGATGCCAGTACCTTAGGGGAACTGGACGCGCTGCGCACCAGCGGCGGTGAATATAAGCGCCAGCTGATTCAGACGCCGTACGGCAGCGCCTGGCTGTACGTTTACCAGCGTTCGGTTGATGGCCTGGCGCGTATCGCCAGCGGCGACTGGCTCAAAAGGGATGAAGCATCCACCGGTGAATAACAAAACACCGCCCTTCGGGCGGTGTTTTTCATCAGCATGGCGAGAGCGTTCTCACCCGGCGGAAATTATTTCTTCGCGGCGCGTTCAAAAGAGGTGCGAATCTCTTCTTTTGCGGCTTCAGCGTTATCCCAGCCGTCAACCTTAACCCATTTGCCTTTTTCCAGATCTTTGTAATGTTCAAAGAAATGGGTGATCTGCGCGCGCAGCAGTTCCGGCAGGTCGTTCACATCTTTAATGTGATCGTACTCTTTCGACAGCTTGGTGTGCGGCACGGCAACCAGCTTCGCATCTTCACCGGATTCGTCGGTCATTTTCAGCACGCCAACCGGACGGCAGCGGATCACTGAGCCTGGCTGCAGCGGGTACGGGGTCGGCACCAGCACGTCAACCGGATCGCCATCCAGGGAAAGGGTGTGGTTGATGTAGCCGTAGTTGCACGGATAGAACATAGCGGTTGACATAAAGCGGTCAACAAACAGCGCGCCAGACTCTTTATCTACTTCATATTTGATCGGATCGGCGTTGGCCGGGATTTCGATAATCACATAGATATCTTCTGGCAGGTCTTTACCGGCGGGAACCAGGTTCAAACTCATCTCGCATTCCTTCATTCGTCATAAGTTGAGTGACGGCTATTATAGCCAACTGTCTATGAAAGTATGCCCTCTTTTTCGGCTTTCAGAATGCTTCAGCCGCCGCTATTTATTGAACAGAAACAGAGAAACTATTCCGGCGGCGATCAGCGGCCCCACCGGCACGCCGCGAAACAGCGAAACGCCGATAATGGTGCCGATCAGCAGGCCGCCGACGATGGTGGGCTGGCTGCTCATCAGCGCCACGCCGCGTCCGCCCAGCCAGGAGACCAGAATGCCGACGCCGATCGCCAGCAGCGATTTCCAGTCGAGGAACGATTTCAGCAGCGTGCTGGCGGGCAGCGAGCCGCTGACCAGCGGCGCCATCACCCCAACCGTCAGAATAATAATGCCCAGCGTCAGGCCCTGCTTCTCTACGTAGGGGAAAAAGTGCGAGAGCGGCGTGATTTTCATCAGCAGCAGAATGGCGATGGAGAGAGTCACCGCAGTGTTATGGACCAGCAGGCTCAGGCCGCCCAGTACCAGTAATATCAGAATAGAAACATAGGCCGTCATCTAACGCTCCGGATGCAAGCCAGAAAGGGAAGCGGTCACTATAACAACGCAACGAGGACGAGGCGAGAAAGGAGAGGTAAAAACGCGAAAAAACATGCGGCTAGCCTGGCCGCCCGCGCCGCGGACGACCCGACTAAAAGATTAGCTCTGCGCGGCGTCCGGGTATTCGCGCATAAAGCGCTCTACGTCATCGACCATCTCATTATTGCCGACAAAGAACGGGCAGCGTTGATGCAGCTCGTCCGGCTGAATATCGAGAATGCGGTTGGCGCCGTCGCTGGCCTTGCCGCCCGCCTGTTCAGCGAGAAACGCCATCGGGTTGCACTCATACAGCAGGCGCAGCTTGCCGTGCGGATGGCTGGCGGTGCTGGGGTAAAGATAGATGCCGCCCTTCAACAGGTTGCGGTGGAAATCCGCTACCAGCGAGCCGATATAGCGTGAAGTGTAGGGACGGTGGGTCGCCTGATCTTCTTCCTGGCAGAACTTAATATATTTTTTCACCCCCTGCGGGAAGCGAATATAGTTGCCTTCGTTAATGGAGTAGGTATAGCCCTTCTCCGGGAAGGTCATGCGTTCCTGGCTCAGACAGAACACGCCCAGCGACGGATCGTAGGTAAAGGCATGTACGCCGCAGCCGGTAGTGTAAACCAGCATGGTGGAGGAGCCGTAAACCACGTAGCCTGCGGCGACCTGCTTATTGCCCGGCTGCATAAAGTCAGCCTGGGTGACCGGCGTGCCGGGAGGCGTGACGCGGCGGTAAATGGAAAAAATCGTCCCGACGGAAACGTTGACGTCGATATTGGACGAACCATCCAGCGGATCCATCAGCACCACATATTTACCGTTTTCCGCCCCTTCGAAGATAACGATCTCATCTTCTTCTTCAGAAGCGATACCGGCAACGATGCCGCGCGCTTTCAGCGCCGCCTTCAGCTTTTCGTTAGCGAACAGGTCAAGCTTCATTTGCTGCTCGCCCTGCACGTTTTCTACGCCGCTGGCGCCCAGAATATCAACCAGTCCCGCTTTATTAATATCGCGGTGGATAATTTTTGCGCCCAGCTTAATGGCGGAAATCAGCGCGGTTAGTTCGCCTGTGGCGTGCGGAAAGTCGTGTTGCTTTTCGACGATAAATTCGCCTAATGTTTTCATAACACAATCCCTGAATCTACGATGGAATGCAGCATATAGGGTACAAAGCTGCGGGTATGCACAGGCAGTTTAGCCGAATGCGTCATAAGGCGTACAGGTCAAATCCGTTTCTTCCCGCGTCGCTCGGCGCTACACTGTGTCCCGAACTTTTTCGTAAATGGATCTTTTATGCGTATTCATATCCTTGGTATCTGTGGCACCTTCATGGGCGGACTGGCGATGCTGGCGCGTGCGCTGGGCCATGAGGTTACCGGCTCTGATGCCAACGTTTATCCGCCCATGAGCGTGCTGTTAGAGAATCAGGGCATTGATTTAATTGAAGGTTATGACGCCAGTCAGCTCGAGCCTGCGCCGGATCTGGTGATCATCGGCAACGCTATGACGCGCGGCAACGCCTGCGTGGAAGCGGTGCTGGAGCGCAACATTCCCTATATGTCAGGGCCGCAGTGGCTGCATGATTTCGTACTGCGCGATCGTTGGGTGATCGCGGTGGCCGGCACGCACGGTAAAACCACCACCGCGGGCATGGCAGCGTGGATTCTACAGGCCTGCGGGCTGGAACCCGGCTTCGTGATCGGCGGCGTGCCGGGTAATTTCTCCGTCTCGGCAACTTTAGGAAAAAGCCCATTCTTCGTTATCGAGGCTGATGAGTACGACTGCGCCTTTTTCGACAAGCGCTCTAAGTTCGTACACTACTGCCCGCGCACTCTGATTCTGAACAACCTGGAGTTCGATCACGCCGATATCTTCGACGATCTGCGCGCCATCCAGAAGCAGTTCCATCATCTGGTGCGTATCGTGCCGGGCCAGGGAAAAATCCTGCTGCCGGAACATGACGCCCACCTGAAGCAGGTGATGGCGATGGGCTGCTGGAGCGAGCAGGAGACGGTAGGCGAAGGCGGACGCTGGCAGGCGAAAAAGCTGACGCCGGACGCCTCGCACTGGGAGGTCTGGCTCGACGGCGAGCGCGTGGCGGAGGTCAACTGGGCGCTGGTGGGCGAACATAATATGCATAACGGCCTGATGGCGATCGCGGCGGCGCGCCACGTCGGTATCAAACCAGAGGACGCCGGGCGCGCGCTAAACGACTTCATTAACGCTCGCCGGCGCCTCGAACTGCGCGGCGAGGTCAACAATATCAACGTTTACGATGACTTCGCGCACCATCCCACGGCTATCCTGGCCACGCTGGCGGCGCTGCGCAGCAAAGTAGGCGGCACCGCGCGCATTCTTGCGGTGCTGGAGCCGCGTTCCAATACCATGAAGCTGGGCGTCAGCAAAGACGATCTGGCCCCGGCGTTGGGACGCGCCGACGAGGTATTCCTCTATCAGCCGCACCATATTCCGTGGCAGGTTGCTGAAGTAGCGGACGCCTGTATCCAGCCCGCCTTCTGGAGCGCCGATATCGATGTGCTGGTTGAAACCATCGCTAAACATGCGCAGCCGGGCGACAACATTCTGGTGATGAGCAACGGCGGCTTCGGCGGCATTCATCAGAAACTGCTGGATCGATTAGGCCGATAGATGCGTCGTCAGCCCGCGCCGCCAGCGGCGCGGGCGCCGGCTGGCGTTACCTGACAACAGCGTAACGCCGGCGGTTCTGCGGCGGAATCAGGCTTCCGCCAGCTCGCGCAGATACTGGAAAATCTGGCGGCTGGCTTTGGGCGGCTTGCTGGCCGCTTTTTCTTTCTGCGCGTTGCGGATCATACTGCGCAGCTGCTGGCGATCCGCATCCGGATAGAGATTCAGCACTTCGGTGAGGGCGTCGTCGCCCTGTTCCACCAGGCGGTCGCGCAGCGCTTCCAGCTTATGGAACAGCGCCACCTGCTGGTTATGGCGGTTTTTCAGCTTATCCAGCGCCTGGTAGATCGGATCGGGATCGCGGGCGCGCAGCAGCTTGCCGATCAGCTGCAGCTGGCGGCGGCGGCCCTCTTTTTTAATGCGCTGCGCCAGCTCGATCGCCTCGCGTAGCTCTTCATCCAGCGGCAGGCGATCCAGCGAGTTCTTGCCCAGATCGACCATCTCCGCGCCAAGGCGCTTCAGCGCTTCGGCGTCACGTTTAATTTCACTCTTACTGACCCAGATAATCTCTTCATCTTCTTCTTCTTGATTATCCGGTACGTCATCGAGCCACTCTTCGGGGTGTTTCGTCATTATCAGGCTCCTGAAAAAGAGGCTAATGCTAACAGGTTACGCGGCTACTGCGAAATTGTTCTCTGAGTCTGTTAGACTCCAGAGAAGGATACAACTTACGCGTTGCCGCGCATCACCAGGCTAAGCCGGCGCGGGCAGGCCGTACTCATCATATATGGTAGCTCAATGAAAATACTCACTCAGGTTGCAGAACAACGTAAAGTGCTGGAGCAGGCAGTGGCCCAGGCGCTGGAACTGGCGAAGGCGGGCACCGACGGCGCTGAAGTCGCGGTCAGTAAAACTACGGGTATCGGCGTCAGTACGCGTTATGGTGAGGTGGAAAACGTCGAGTTTAACAGCGACGGCGCATTAAGCATTACCGTTTACTGGCAAAACCGCAAGGGCAGCGCCTCCTCAACCGATCTTAGCCCCGATGCGATCAAGCGTACCGTACAGGCGGCGGTAGATATCGCCCGCTACACCTCCGCCGATCCTTTTGCCGGCATGGCCGATCGCGAACTGCTGGCCTTCGAGGCGCCGGATCTCGATCTGTTCCATCCGTGGGAGATCGATCCCGATAAGGCGATCGAACTGGCGGCGCGCGCCGAGCAGGCTTCATTACAGGCGGATAAGCGCATCACCAATACCGAAGGCGGCAGCTTTAACAGCCACGTCGGCATCAAGGTGTTCGGCAACAGCCACGGCATGCTGCAGAGTTACTGTTCCAGCCGCCACTCGCTTTCCAGCTGCGTCATCGCCGAGGCGGAAGGCGATATGGAGCGTGATTACGCCTACACCATCGGACGGGCGATTGAAGATTTACAGTCGCCGGAATGGGTAGGGCAGGAGTGCGCGCGCCGTACCCTTTCGCGCCTGGCGCCGCGCAAGCTGCCGACGATGAAGGCGCCGGTACTGTTCGCGCCGGAGGTGGCAACCGGTCTGTTCGGTCATCTGGTGGGCGCCATCAGCGGCAGCAACGTCTATCGTAAGTCCACCTTCCTGCTGGATGCGCTGGGCACGCAGATTCTGCCGCAGTGGCTTACTATCGAAGAGAAGCCGCATCTGCTGAAAGGGCTGGCCTCGACGCCGTTTGACAGCGAAGGCGTGCGTACGCAGGATCGTGAAATCATTAAGGATGGCGTGCTGCAAAGCTGGCTGCTCACCAGCTACGCCGCGCGTAAGCTGGGGCTGCAGAGCACCGGCCATGCGGGCGGCATCCATAACTGGCGCATCAAAGGCCAGGGCAGCAGCTTTGACGATCTGCTGCGCCAGATGGGCAAGGGGCTGGTGGTTACCGAGCTGATGGGCCAGGGCGTCAGCGGCATCACCGGCGACTATTCGCGCGGCGCGGCGGGTTTCTGGGTGGAAAACGGCGAAATCCAGTATCCGGTCAGTGAAATCACTATCGCCGGCAACCTGAAGGATATGTGGCGCAATATCGTTACCGTCGGCGACGATATTGAAACGCGCAGCAATATCCAGTGCGGTTCGGTACTGCTGCCGGAAATGAGTATCGCCGGACAGTAATCTCTGCCTCAGCGGGCAACCTGCCGGTTGCCCGTCTCTTTTTTACTTCCCCCTGTTTGTTCCACATCAAGCCATACCTCACAAAGGGCGCGGGTGCTGCCATAGCCTTTTCTTATTTTCCCGTGGGCTTTTTAAACGGTTAGTTTGCTCTGCATAACGCTGTTGTGCGGCGTCTGGCGCGGTGGCGCGTATCAGGTCCTCCGCGCGCTCAGGAGATGCACAAAGCTGGCGTTTTGCGACCTTGCTCACCTCCTGCGCGCTGATTTCCACTTCGTGGCGGAAAAAGTCGTTCTACAAACCAGCCGGCGATAGCGCTACTTTGTTTTCACAGCGAAAAAAATGGACCTTCAGGCAATCAGGAGTAGGCAAGGTGGATAACAGATCGGAGCAAACGTTGGTGACCGGGGCGGAAACGGCGGCGTTAGCTGAGCGGGTAATGAAACAGATCGATGAACTCTTTACCGCCGCGGCGATTCATCCCAACGAAGTGCAGCAGCAGATGCTGGCTTCTCACGTACGCGCCATGGCGCTGCGGTCGTTAACCGGCGAACCGCTGCCGGAGGTCGAGGCCGAACTGTTCGAGGATATCTCCCCGGAATCGATGCAGCTGGCGCAGCAGGTGGTCGATCTGTTCGGCAATCTGCCGCGTGAAGAGGCGTGGCTGCTTTCGGTACATTTTGAAGTGGCAAAGGCGAATGCATAAGCGGGCGGAGATCGCTCTGTCGGCAGTCAGCAAATACAACAGAAGGAATGCAATATGGTAACCGTAGTCATTGGCGATCGTTTAGGTAAAGGACAAAAAGTAGCGGCCGGCATCGAAAAGGCGGGCGGCCGGGCGGTAGTGGTGCCGGGCGTGGCGGCGGATATGAAGCTGGGCGACGTAATGAAAGCGGAAAATGCCGACTTCGGCATCTCTTTCTGCGGCAGCGGCGGCGCGGGCGCGATTACGGCGCAGAACAAATATGGCTATAAGGCCAAACACGGCATGCGCTCTATTGAGGAAGGCGTCACGGCGATTAACGAAGGCGCGACGGTGCTGGGTTTTGGCTTTATGGATAAAGAGGAGCTGGGCGAGAAGCTGGTGCAGGCCTGGAATAAAAAGTACGGCAGCTGAGTATGAAACAACAATTCACTACTTCAGTGCAGGTCAGCGGCAAGGGCGATACGCAAGGCAAAGCCTTTGCCGACGCGCTCAGCCGCGTTCAACAAAAAGTACTGCAATCCACACAAAAAATTCTGCTGCGCATTGAGCCTCAGGACGTAAAGGTGATTCGGGCGCAGCAGAGCATCAGGAAAGAGAAGTTTCTGTTTTTCTTTCTACCGCGTGAGCGACGGAACTACAGCGTAGAGCTGGAGATTACCGTCAACGTTACCGTGATTGATACCGACAAGGTGGAGTTTACGGTAGCGCCATAAAAAAACGTTGGGCGATAAGACATAAGGAAAGACGCATGTTTTTAATTATTTTGCTTAAGTCGCTGGTGATTGGCGGGCTGGTAGGCGTGGGCGTGGGCGCAGGAGCCGCGCGTATGTTCCATGCGCCAACCTCGCAGGGCATGGGCGCTTTTCGCACACTGGGCGAATTAAATTCCTGTGAAGGCGATCCCGCCTCGCATTTCTCTTTTGGTCTCGGCTTCTTCTTTAACGCATGGGCCTCCTCGGTAGCGGCAGGCTCGTTTACTCAGGATGTGGACCACCGCATTATCCCCAACTGGGGCGCGGCGGCGCTGATGATCAAGAACCGTAACGTGGCGGAAACGCTGCACGATCCGAAAAAAATGGCGATTGCCTGCGGCCTCATCGGCATGCTGGTAGTAGCGTTCCTTAACTCGACCGCCTCGGCGGTGCCGGAAGCGCTGCAGGTTACCGCGGTGAAAGTGCTGGTTCCGGCGGCCAACCTGCTGGTTAACACGGTGATGCCGGTGATCTTCTGGCTGGCGGCGATTGAGGCCGGCAGGAAATCGGGCTTCTGGGCCACTATTTTCGGCGGCCTGGCGCAGCTGATTATGGGTAACGCCGTACCGGGTCTGGTACTGGGCATCCTGATCGGTAAGGGCGTGGAAGAGAGCGGCTGGAACAAAGTCACCAAAGTGATGATGGTGGCGATCGTGCTGCTGTTTGTGCTGAGCGGCTTCTTCCGCGGCTTTGATATGAAGCTGCTGGAATCGTTCCATGCGGGCGTACCGGGCTGGCTTGAAATGATTCATAACGGACTGAGCGGAAAATAACCGGGAGCATAACGATGAACGAAACAAAAAGCGGATTCTGGTACGCCGACTGGTCATTCCCGATCTTTGTCGGCCTGCTCTCAGCCGGCGTGTTTGCCGGTACTCACATGTACTACCTCTACGGCATCGGCGCCTTTAACGAAGTGGCTTTCGTCTCCATGCTGCGCTCCGGTATGGAAACCGGCGTCTACGGCGCGGTAGCGGCCTTCGGCGCCAGCTTCCTGTTCGCCCGCATCATTGAAGGCTCGCTGGTGGGGATTCTCGATATCGGCGGGGCGATTCAGACCGGCGTCGGGCTGGGCGTGCCGGCGCTGCTGCTTGGCGCAGGCATCGTCTTTCCGGTGGCTAACTTCGCCGCCTCGCTGCTGACCGGCCTGGTGATCGGCGTGGCGATCGGTTATGTGATCATCCTGGCGCGTAAATTCACCATCAACCAGAGCGACTCCACCTACGGAGCGGACGTTATGATGGGCGCGGGCAACGCCTCCGGGCGCTTCCTTGGCCCGTTGATCATCCTCTCGGCGATGGGCGCTTCCATTCCTATCGGTCTTGGCTCGCTGCTCGGCGCGCTGCTGTTCTACCTGTGGAACAAACCGATTACCGGCGGCGCGATTCTGGGCGCCATGGTGCTGGGCGCTATCTACCCGGTAGCGCTGTAATTCACCGCGGGCCGCTCGTTCGGGGCCGGCCCGCCAGAAGGAATTAGCATGTTCGATTTGATTATTCGTCGCGCCCGGCTGGTAGACGATCGGCTGGTTGATATCGCGATTCAGGATGGAAAAATCGCCGCCGTCGGAGAAATTAACGGCGAGGCGAAGCAGGAAAAGGTGCTGGACGGCACGGTATGGGTCAGCGCCGGCTGGATTGATTCGCACGTTCACTGCTATCCCAAATCGCCGGTTTATCACGATGAGGCGGATCGCGTCGGCGTGGCGACCGGCGTTACCACCGTTGTTGATGCCGGCAGCACCGGCGCGCTGGATATTGATGATTTTTATCAGCTGACGCGCACGGCGGAAACCCAGGTCTATGCGCTGCTGAATATCGCCCGTACCGGCATCGTGACGCAGAATGAGCTGGCCGATCTCAGCCAGATCGACCGGCCGGCGATAAAGGCGGCGCTGCAGCGCCTGCCCGGTTTTATTCTCGGCATCAAGGCGCGTATCAGCAGCAGCGTGGTGGAGAAAAACGGCGTTAAACCGCTGGCGCTGGCGAAAGAGATTCAGCAGGAAAACGGCGGGCTGCCGCTGATGGTGCATATCGGCAATAACCCGCCGAACCTCGACGACATCGCCGAACTGCTTGGCGCGGGCGATATCATCACCCACTGCTATAACGGCAAACCGAATCGCATCCTGACGCCCGCCGGCGAACTGCGCCAGTCGGTGCAGGCGGCGATGCAGCGCGGCGTGCGGCTGGATGTCGGCCACGGCAGCGCCAGCTTCAGCTTTGCGGTGGCGCGACAGGCTATCGCCCAGGGCATTCTGCCCAATACCATCAGTTCCGATATTTACTGCCGCAACCGCATCGACGGCCCGGTAAAAAGCCTGGCGCACGTGATGTCGAAATTCTTCAGCCTCGGCATGACGCTGCCGCAGATTATCGACTGCGTCACCTGCAATGCGGCGCAGGGGCTGCG
Organism: Mixta tenebrionis; assembly: GCF_006517625.1. Lineage (GTDB taxonomy): Bacteria > Pseudomonadota > Gammaproteobacteria > Enterobacterales > Enterobacteriaceae > Mixta > Mixta tenebrionis. The sequence goes on from NZ_VHQI01000010.1 coordinate 99,680, forward strand.
CCTGCAAAGCAAAGGGCGGCTGGAGCCAGGTTTTGATGCCGATCTGACGCTGTTTACCCTCAGCGACGAGCCGCATCCGCTGCTGGATTCAGAAGGCGAAAGCGTGCTGGGCCACCAGCATTTTACACCGCTGGCGGTGGTGGTTGCCGGGCAGTGGAAGCTTACCGATAAAGGAAAAATCAATCATGTCTTCGATTTATGAAAAATATGGCCTGAAGCAGGTGATTAACGCTTCCGGGCGCATGACCATCCTCGGCGTCTCCACGCCGACGGCTGATGTGGTGGAGACGGTAAAATATGGTCTCAACCATTACTTCGAGATAAAAGATTTAGTGGATAAGACCGGCGCCTATATCGCCAGCCTGCTCGGCGCTGAAAACGCGGTGGTGGTTTCCTGCGCCTCGGCGGGCATCGCGCAGTCGGTGGCGGCGGTGATTGTTAAAGATGACCGCTGGCTGCTGGATAACCTGCACGCCGCCGCGCTGACGGTGCCGCATGAAATCGTGCTGCCGAAAGGGCACAACGTCAACTTCGGCGCGCCGGTCGGCACTATGGTGACGCTGGGCGGCGGACGGCTGGTTGAGGCGGGCTACGCCAACGAATGTACGCCGGAGCAGCTTGCTGCCGCCATCTCGCCGCAAACGGCGGCGGTTATGTATATCAAATCACACCACTGCGTGCAGAAAAGCCATCTCAGCGTCGAGCAGGCGGCAGCGGTAGCGCGTCAGCATAACGTGCCGCTGATCGTCGATGCGGCGGCGGAAGAGGATCTGCAACGGTATTACCAGCAGGGCGCCGATCTGGTGATCTACAGCGGCGCGAAGGCGATTGAAGGGCCAACCAGCGGGCTGGTAGTGGGCCGCCATCAGTATGTGGAGTGGGTGAAACGTCAGTCGGCAGGCATCGGGCGCGCGATGAAAGTGGGCAAAGAGGGCATCCTCGGCCTGACGCAGGCGATAGAAAACTACCTGACGCGCGAAAAAGAGAGCGGGGCGCAGATGGTGGAGAAAATGAGCGCCTTTATCGACAACCTGAACGGCCTGAACGGCGTCAGCGCGCGCGTGGTATGGGATGCGGCGGGGCGCGATATCGCCCGCGCGGAGATACATTTTGATGAGGCGAAAATCGGTCAAACCACCGGCGACCTGGTTCAGGCGCTGAAAAACGGCGCTACGGCGATCTATTTCCGCGGCTATAAGGCCAATGAGGGCATCGTGGAAGCGGACGTGCGCAGCGTCACGGCGGAACAGCTCAATACCATCTTTATCAATATCAAGGCTCTGATTACAGGAGAAAAGTAAGCATGACGCTAACCCCTAACTTTTACAAAAACCGGGTCTGTCTGAACGTGCTGGCGGGATCGAAAGAGAACGCGCAGGCTATCTGGCAGGCGGCGGAAGGCCATGTGCTGGTTGGCGTGCTTTCCAAAAATTACGCCAGCGTGGCGAGCGCGGTAGAGGATATGCGCGAATACGCGGCGCTGATCGATAACGCGCTCTCCGTCGGCCTCGGCGCCGGCGATCCGCGCCAGTCCGCGATGGTCAGCGAGATTTCCGGCGAAGTGCAGCCGCAGCATGTCAATCAGGTGTTTACCGGCGTGGGCACCAGCCGCGCGCTGCTCGGCCAGGCGCAGACGGTAGTCAACGGCCTGGTGTCGCCTACCGGCACGCCGGGCAAGGTAAAGATTTCTACCGGCCCGTTGAGTTCGCAGGCGCCGGACGCAATAGTACCGGTGGAAACTGCGATTGCGATGCTGAAAGATATGGGCGGCAGTTCGATAAAATACTTCCCGATGGGCGGCCTGCAGGCGATCGACGAGTTTAAGGCGGTAGCGCAGGCGTGCGCGCAGCACGATTTCTGGCTGGAGCCGACCGGCGGCATCGATCTGGAAAACTTTGAGGCGATCCTGCAAATTGCGTTAGATGCTGGCGTTAGTAAAATTATTCCGCATATCTACAGCTCAATTATTGATAAACAGAGTGGCAATACCCGCCCGGAGGATGTTAAAACCCTGCTGGCTATCACAAAAAAATGCGTTGGCTAAATGTCGCTTCCCCGGCGGCGTAGCGTAAAGAGGTAAATGCGATGCGACTGTTTTCGGCTCTGATGGTATTACTCAGCGCGGCGCCGCTGGCGCAGGCGGCACCCTGGGCTTTTGTCGGCAGCTATCAGCCGCATGGCGAAGGCGTTTATCGCTTCAACGTTGCGCCGGACGGGGCGCTCAGCGGCAAAACGCTGGTCAGCCAGCTGCCCAATGCCGCGCAGCTGACGGCTAACGCGCGCGGCGACGTGCTCTACGTCGCCAGCGAAAGCAGTCCGGGCGCCGTTACGGCCTGGCGGCTGAATGCGGCAGGCGAGCTGACGATGATTAATCAGGTCAGCAGCATGGGCAGCGGGCCGGTTTATCTGACGCTGACCCCTGACGGCAGGTTTTTGCTGGTGGCTAACTACGTAAGCGGCAGCATTGCGGTGCTGCCGGTACGTGAAGATGGCGGGCTGGATAACGCCAGCGACAGCAGGCAGCACCAGGGGCCGCCGGGCGCTGCACAGCCGCAGGCGGCAGTAGAAGGCAGCTTTGCCCGCAGCGATCATGACGGGCCGCATGCGCATATGATCGCCAGCGACGCCTCCGGGCGCTACGTCTTTAGTACCGATTTAGGTTTGGATCGCATTTATCAATACCGACTCAGCGAGCAGGGCAGGCTGACGCCGAATACGCCGCCGTGGCTCGCCGCCTCTTCCGCCGGAGCGGGGCCGCGCCATTTCGTCTTTGCGCCGCAGGGCGAAACGCTCTACCTGATTAACGAAGAGGCTTCAACGCTGACGCGTTATCGTTTCAACCCGCAGACGGGCCTGCTGAGCGAGCAGCAAACGCTCTCCTCGCTGCCGTCGGGCTACAAAGGTACCAGCTTCGCCTCCGGGTTAGTTATCGATAAGGCTGGTAAGCATCTCTATGTGCTTAACCGTCTGCATAACAGCATCGCGCATTTCCGTATTGCCAACGGTGGCGAGCTACAGCTGGTGGATCACATCTGGACGCAGGGCGACTACCCGCGCACGCTGACGCTCTCGCCCGATGAACGCTCGCTCTACGTGCTTAACCAGCGCAGCGATAATATCACCCGCTTCCAGCGGGATCCGGAGAGCGGCGGATTACGCTTCAGCGGCGATTTTACCGCGGTTGGCGCGCCGTCTCAGATGGTGATCGTACCATGAACAGTGGTTAATAGTTTTAATTCGCAGCCTTCGTATGCTGCCAACAGGGGAGAGCCGCCGTGAGGTTTCCAAACCAGCGACTGGCGCAATTGTTTGATATATTGCAAAACGAAACGCTGCCGCAGGACGAGCTGGCGCGGCGTTTCGCCGTCTCCACGCGCACGGTGCGCACCGATATCAATATGCTGAATGAGATGCTGGCCGATCACGGCGCGCTGTTTGTTCTCAGCCGCGGCGAGGGTTACCAGCTGCGCATTGTTGATGCGGCGCGCTATCAGCGCCTGCGCCAGCAGACGCCGTCCCATCTGCGCGTGCCGCGCACTTCAACCGAACGCATCCACTATCTGCTGACGCGCTTTCTCACTTCGGCATGGGCCATCAAGCTGGAGGATCTGGCGGAAGAGTGGTTTGTCAGCCGCGCCACGCTGCAAAGCGATATGGCTGAAGTGCGCGAATGGCTCAGCCGCTATCAGCTCACCATTGAGGCGCGCCCGCGCTATGGTATGAAGCTGTTCGGCAGCGAAATGGCTATCCGCACCTGCCTTACCGATCTGCTCTGGCAGATCGCGCAGGAGAACAGCGAAAGCCCGCTGCTGCAGATGGAGGCGCTGAACAGCGGCATGCTGCTGACGCTGCAGCCGCTGCTGCAGCAGTGCTTTACGCGCTTTAACATCCGCATGACCGATGAAGGCGAGCTTTACCTGCGTATTTACTGCGCGGTGGCGGTACGCCGTATTAGCGAAGGCTATCCGCTGTGCGATTTTAGCGCCGAGGAGGTGGATGACGAGGTGCAGCAGGCGGCGCATCATATTATCAACCTGCTGCGCCCGATGGCCGGCAAGGCGATTGCGCCGGCGGAAGAGGCCTGGCTGCGTCTGAATATCGCCGCCCGGCGCGTGGAGGAGATCGCGCCCAGCGCCATCAGCGCCGACGATGGCGATTCGCTGGTGGACTATATCCTCAGCTATATCAACACCCACTATAACTACAATCTGCAAAACGACCAGCAGCTGCGCGCCGATCTGCTCACGCATATTAAAACCATGATCACCCGCGTGCGCTACCAGATCACCATCCCTAATCCGCTGCTGACCAATATCAAGCAGCACTATCCAATGGCCTACGACGTTACGCTGGCGGCGGTCTCCAGCTGGAGCAAGTACACGCCTTACGAAATCAGCGAAAACGAGATCGGCTTTCTGGTGCTGCACATCGGCGTTGGGCTGGAGCGCCACTATAACGTCGGCTACCAGCGCCATCCGCAGGTGCTGCTGGTGTGCGATACCGGCAACTCTACCGTGCGCATGATTCAGGCGATGCTGCTGCGCCGCTATCCGCAAATCGTGGTAACCCGCATCATTTCGCTGCGGGAATATGAGGCGCAGGCGGCCATTGAAGAAGATTTTATTATCTCTACCGTGCGGCTTAGCGAGAAAGGCAAGCCGGTAGTCGTGATGTCGCCGTTTCCCACCGACTATCAGCTGGAGCAGCTGGGTAAACTGGTGCTGGTGGATCGCACTCGCCCTTATATGCTGGAGAAGTTTTTCGACGCTCGCCATTTCTGCATTATCGATCGTCCTATCGATCAGGCGCAGCTGTTTGGTCAGCTCTGCCGGCAGCTGGAGCAGGAAGGCTTTGTCGATCAGGCTTTCTATCCTTCGGTTGAGGAGCGCGAGGCGATTCTCAGCACCATGCTGGGCGAAGGGATCGCGCTGCCGCACTCGCTGGGGCTGCTGGCGAAGAAAAGCGTGGTCTACACCGTGCTGGCGCCGCAGGGTATCGCCTGGGGCGAAGAGACCGCCTATGTCATTTTCCTGCTGGCGATCAGTAAAGATGATTATGAAGAGGCGATGGCGATTTACGATCTGTTCGTCACCTTTATGCGCGAGCGCGCCATGACGCGGCTGCGCGACAGCCACGACTTCGACAGCTTTAAGGCGGTGGCGCTGGATTGTCTGAGCCGGCTGTAGCCATATTTTAATAATTAAGCCGGAATGAATAATGAAATATAAAAATGATCTCGGTCCGGCTGTTTTATCGCTGGATTAATAAGTTATTTTTCTTTGCTTATTTTAATGTGATGTATTTGTTCTGTGTGTAAATTGTTTTCTGCTGGTTTGTCCGCGCTGATTAATTATAGCCGGCGCGATCTGCCGCGGTTTTTCACGAAATATGTCTGGCGTCGCTTTTCCGTTGCAGTATGATCGAACCCTTGCCTTTAATTTTCATCTTTAAGGTTAAGTCCCGCTAAAGATGAGATTGTCAAAACTATATGCAAAGGGTGCGCTGTGGGCAACTTAACTAAAGAAGGCTACTGCCAGGATGGTTTTATTGACCGCCATTATCAGAACGTAGAATTTATCGGGCGTAAATTAGCGTTACATGCCTGGGAAACCAGCCGGCCGCTGGATACGGCTGCTCTGGCAGCCTTCCCGGAATATACCGGCATGAGAGAGGCGGGGCGCTATCATGTTCAGCAATTCCTCGTCCGTTCAAAACTGTTTAATATCGATACCAAAAAAAAGGAATTTGTCGCGCAGCTTATTGCGCTGGAACCGAACAGCGATGCTTATACTCAGGCGCTGAAAAAGATCGATGCCTACCGCAAATATATTCACGAGCATCATTTTATTGAACAACAGTATGACGCCGCTCCTCGCGGCTATCAGCCTGGAGAAGAGCGTCCGACCAATATTGAGCATCTGCGTGAAATGGTAGCAAAAGGCGATTTTTAATCGCGGCGGCCAGGCGCATTGTTATAACTGGCTAATGTTTATTACTGGCTGGGGTTTATTAGCGGCCGCTGGCATTTGTTAACCGCTGCTAAAGTAAAAACCCCGCCGAAGCGGGGTTTTTAAAGAGTGAAGCTGACCGGTAAGCCGGGTTCTGTCGTGGACAGTCATTCATCTAGGCCAGCAATCGCTCACTGGCTCAAGCAGCCTACCCGGGTTCAGTACGGGCCGTACCATGTGAACCCCTATTTGGCCTTGCTCCGGGTGGAGTTTACCGTGCCACGAACTGTTGCCAGCCGCGCGGTGCGCTCTTACCGCACCCTTTCACCCTTACCTGTGCTCAATAATGAGCCATCGGCGGTTTGCTCTCTGTTGCACTGGTCGTAGGCTTGCGCCTCCCAGGCGTTACCTGGCACCCTGCCCTGTGGAGCCCGGACTTTCCTCCCCTCTGCCCGTCTCCCCCGAAGGAGGACGACGACAAAGCGGCGACTGTCTGGTCAGCTTCGGCGCGGATGATAGGCGATTCCGGCCGCTTTGTCATCCTTCTTGCTGTTCGAGCGCGTATTTATACAGCGCGTTCTTCTTCACGCCGTGAATTTCCGCCGTCAGCGCGGCCGCTTTCTTCAGCGGCAGCTCTTTTTGCAGCAGCGCCAGAGTACGCAGCGCCTCGGCGGGCAGCGCCTCCTCATCAGCCTGATGCCCGGCGACAATCAGCACCATCTCGCCTTTCCGCCGGTTTTCATCCTCTTCAACCCAGGCGAGCAGTTCCGCCGCCGGCGCGCCGTGAATCGACTCCCAGGTTTTGGTCAGCTCGCGCGCCAGCACCACGTAACGGTCGCCGCCCAGCTCGCTTACCATATCGCGCAGGCTGTCGAGCAGACGATGCGTCGACTCATAGAAAATCAGCGTGCGCGGCTCCTGCAGCAGGGCGCGCAGCGTATCGCAACGCGCTTTACTTTTCGCCGGTAAAAAACCTTCGTAGCAGAAGCGATCGGAGGGCAGGCCGGCGGCGCTTAGCGCGGCGATGGCGGCGCAGGGGCCGGGCAGGGGCACCACGCGTATGCCCGCCTCGCGGCAGCGGCGCACCAGATGATAGCCGGGATCGTTAATCAGCGGCGTGCCGGCATCGGAAACCAGCGCGACGCTTTGGCCTTCCTGCAGCCGGGTTAGCAAAAGCTCTGCTTTCTGTTGTTCATTGTGATCGTGTAATGCGAAGAGGCGCGCATTGATGGCGAAATGTTGTAGCAACAGTCCGGTATGACGTGTATCTTCCGCAGCCACCAGATCGACGCTCTGCAGCACCGTCAGCGCCCGCTGGGTTATATCGCCCAGATTGCCGATCGGAGTGGGAACGATATAGAGCGTGCTGGCAGAGATCTCTGCCCGATCGTGTTGTATCATTGTTTCATCCGAATAGCCGATTTAATATTGAGCATTCTGAAAAAAACTTACTGGATACAGTATGCTTCCTTCAAAAGTCGTACGAAAAAAAGCAGGACGCTTCGTGCCCGTTCTGCTGGCGGGGCTGATTTTAGCAGCCTGTACCGGCCAGACGCCGCAAGCCCCTTCGGTAGATATCCAGGGGCCGGCCATGGGCACCTCCGACTATTATCTGCAACAGGTGCAGCAAAGCCCAAATGATAACAAGGCTGACTGGCAATTACTCGCTATACGTGCCTTGCTTAACGAAGGGAAGTATCCCCAGGCGGGCCAGCAGATTAACCAGCTTCCCCAGAGTTTGAGCGATACTCAGCGTCTGGAGCTGCAGCTGCTAACCGCGCAGCTGCGTCTTGGCGGTCAGGATGTCGCCAACGCGCAGGGTATACTGGCGAAACTCGATCCCTCCGCCATGTCTAAAGATCAACAGCGGCGCTATTACGGCCTGAAGATCGCCGCCAGCCAGGGGCGCCCGTCGCTCGATCTGCTGCGCGCGCTGATCGCTCAGGAACCGCTGCTGGCGGATAAAGCGCATCAGGATAACATCGATGCCACCTGGCAGGCGCTGTTGCAGCTGCCGCCGGAGCAGATGAACAGCCTGGTGATCAACGCGGATGAGAATACGCTGCAGGGCTGGCTCGATCTGCTCAATATTTACAAAGCGAACCGTAGCGAACCCGATATGCTGAAAAACGGCATTCGCGACTGGCAGGTGCGCTACCCGCAGAACCCGGCGGCGAAGAACCTGCCCGGCGCGCTGAGCCAGCTACAGAACTATCAGCCCGCCTCTGCCGGCAGGATTGCGCTGCTGCTGCCGTTAAATGGTCAGGCGCAGATATTTGCCGGCGCCATCCAGAAAGGCTTCTTTGATGCGAAAAACGGCGTGCTGAATGTTGTCTCTGCGCCCGGCAGCGCGCAGGATCCCATCGCGCTGAACGATGACGGCGACGATGCTGCGGAAAATCCGGATGCGCCGCAGGATGGCGGCGGCGATCGCCCGGCTGACGCGGTAGTAAGCCCTGCGGCCGCCCCGGTCGACGCAGCTGACGGCGATGCCTCCGAGCCGCAGGCCGCACAGGCCGCGCCTCAGGAAGCGGTTCCAGCGCCGGCCGCCGCCGCGCCCGCCGGCAGCGTTGAGGTGAAAGTTTACGATACCAGCTCGCAGCCGGTGCAGCAGGTTATCGCCCAGGCGCTGCAGGATGGCGCGACGCTGGTAGTCGGCCCGCTGCTGAAAAACAACGTGCAGCAGGTGGCGGATGGCTCGACGCCGTTGAACGTGCTGGCGCTTAACGAGCCGGAGAATATCCAGAACCATCCGAATCTTTGCTACTTTGCGCTTTCCCCTGAAGACGAAGCGCGCGATGCCGCGCATCATATCTGGCAGCAGGGCAAGCGTATGCCGCTGCTGCTGGTGCCGCGCAGTTCACTGGGCAACCGCGTCAGCAAAGCTTTTGCTCAGCAGTGGCAGCAGCTGGGCGGCGACACGGTGCTGCAGCAGTCGTTTGGCTCCACCGCCGAACTGAAGCGGGGCATCAACAGCGGAGCCGGGATTAGCCTGAGCGGCACGCCGATTGCGCCAGCCGTCAGCGAGCCGCAGAGCGTCACTATCGCCGGGCTTACTATTCCAGCGCCGCAGCAGAGCGGAGCGGCGGAAAGCGCGGCGGCCACAGGCAGCGGCGGCAGCGTCGATGCGGTCTATATCGTAGCGACGCAGAGCGAACTGCAGCTGATCAAGCCGATGATCGCCATGCGTATCAGCAGCCGCAGCAGCGTAGCGCTTTATGCCAGCTCCCGCAGCTTCCAGGCGGGAACCGGGACTGATTTCCGTCTGGAGATGGAAGGGCTGCAGTTTAGCGATATCCCGCTGCTGTCAGGCGCTAATCCGGCGCTGATGCAGCAGGCGGCGCGCAGCTTTAACAATGATTACTCGCTGGTTCGTCTCTATGCGATGGGGATTGACGCCTGGACGCTTGCTAACCACTTTAGCGAAATACGCCAGGTGCCCGGCTATCGTATTGAAGGCAACACCGGCCAGCTGAGCGCGACTGAGCAGTGCGTTATCAACAGGAAGCTGACATGGAGCCAGTATCGTCAGGGGCAGGTAGTCCCGGCCAGCTAAGCCGTCAGCAAAAAGGCGCGCGCTATGAATTAATGGCGCGGCGTCATCTGGAGCGGGCGGGGCTGGTTTTTATTGCCGCCAACGTGCGCTATCGCGTTGGCGAACTTGATTTAATTATGCGTGACGGGCGACAGTGGGTGTTTGTCGAGGTACGCTATCGCCGCGACGCGCGTTTTGGCGGCGCGGCAATGAGCGTGACCTGGCGCAAGCAGCAGAAGCTGTTGCGCAGCGCGGCCCTGTGGCTGACGGCGCGCAACGCCAGTTTCGATACGGCCGACTGTCGCTTTGACGTGGTCGCCATCACCGGAGAGCAGCTCACGTGGCTGCCCGATGCGTTTCAAGCCCACATTTAGAACCAGGTGGTAGCGTGCTGGAAAGAATTAAAGCCTGTTTTACCGAAAGTATACAAACACAAATAGCCGCGGCGGAGGCGCTGCCCGATGCCATTTCGCGTGCGGCGATGACGATGGTGCATTCGCTGCTGAACGGCAATAAGATTCTCTGCTGCGGCAACGGCACGTCGGCGGCGAACGCGCAGCATTTTGCCGCCAGCATGATCAACCGTTACGAAGCGGAGCGCCCCAGTCTGCCAGCGCTGGCGCTGAGCGCGGATAACATCCTGCTGACCGCTATCGGCGACGACCGGCTGCATGACGAAGTCTACGCCAAGCAGGTGCGGGCGCTGGGTCAGACGGGCGATGTGCTGCTGGCGATCTCTACCCGCGGCAACAGCCGGGATATTATTAAGGCGGTTGAGGCGGCGGTCACGCGTGATATGACCATTATCGCCCTGACCGGCTATGACGGCGGCGAGCTGGCCGGCCTGCTGGGCCCGCAGGATGTGGAGATCCGCATTCCTTCGCACAGAAGCGCAAGGATTCATGAGATGCATATGCTCACCGTGAACTGCCTGTGTGATTTGATTGATAACACGCTTTTTCCACACCAGGAATAAATAAGGAGATGCCATGAAAGCATTATCTGTGCTGGCCGTGATCTTTACCGCCTTGCTGTTACAGGGCTGCGCCGCCGTGGTTGTCGGCAGCGCGGCGGTGGCGACCAAGACCGCGACCGATCCACGTACCGTAGGGACGCAGGTGGACGATGGAACGCTGGAGCTGCGCGTCAGCAACGCGCTGGCGAAAGATCAGCAGATCAAAAACGAGGCGCATATCGTCGCTACCGCCTACCAGGGCAAAGTGCTGCTGACCGGCCAGGCGCCGGGCAGCGACGTAGCCGATCGCGCGAAGCAGATAGCGATGGGCGTGGAGGGCGCGACGGAGGTCTATAACGAAGTGCGCCAGGGGCCGAAGGTGACGCTCGGCACCGCCTCATCCGATACCTGGATCACCACCAAGGTGCGCTCTCAGCTGCTGGGCAGCGATCGGGTGAAGTCGTCTAATGTGAAGGTGACCACCGAAAACGGCGAGGTCTTTCTGTTAGGTCTGGTGACGCAGCAGGAGGCCAGCGCGGCGGCGGATATCGCCAGCCGGGTCAGCGGCGTGAAGCATGTCACTACCGCCTTTACTATCCTGAAATAGTTCTCCAGGGGCGACGTTGATGTCGCCCCGCTCTGTTACGCCATCAGATCGATGACCAGCGCGCGCAGCGAGGTTTGCGCCTCCAGGCAAAGGCGGGATTCGTCACGGATAAAGGCGCCGTCGCCGCAGGCCAGCCTCTCCCGCTCGCCGTTGGCCGTCAGCGCATGAAAGCTACCGTGGATCGACTGTAGCCAGGCGCGCGATCCCCGCAGCGGCTGCTGCCATTTTTCACCTGGCTCCAGCCGGATATGGTGGATCCAGACCTGCTGACGCACCAGCAGGCTGCCATCTTCTCCGTCAGGCGAGGCGACTAGCTGATGCGGCTGGCGCGTATTCAGCGCCAGCTGCTGCACCAGATTATTCTCGCGATCCGGGCAGGCGTCGAGCCAGAGCTGAAGACGCGTCAGCGCGCGCTCTTTACTGACGTTCAGTTCGCTCCAGGTCACTCCCGGCTGCGTTGACAGCAGCAGCGCTTCGCCGGCGGCGGCGCGAATGCAGTTGCCTTCGCTGTCGCGGTACTCCGCTTCGCCCTGCAAAATCAGGTTAATAATATCCACCTGCGGATAGGTGCGCGGCTGAAAGGCGGCGCCGGGCGCCAGCACTTCCTGATTCAGCACGCGCAGCGAAGCGTAGCCCAGAAGTTTCGGATCGAAGTAGTGGCCAAAAGAAAAGGTATAGCGCGCCTGTAGCCAGCCGTAATCGGCCTGGCCGCACTGTTGCGCGGTGCGTGAAGTCATCATCGTTAGTTTGCCTCCCGGCAGCGTTTGCCTGTAGCGCAGAAACGCTGGTTAGGTTTCCATGGTAAATATCTGGACGCCGGATTGTTAGCCAGTTAATCTGCCAGGCATATTCAAAATTACTGACAGAGATGCGCTATGGCAAAAGATCGGGCCCTGACCCTGGAAGCATTACGCGTGATGGACGCTATCGATCGGCGCGGCAGCTTTGCCGCGGCGGCGGATGAACTGGGCCGCGTGCCATCTGCACTTAGCTATACCATGCAGAAGCTGGAAGAGGAGCTGGATGTCGTTTTATTTGATCGTTCCGGCCATCGCACCAGGTTTACCAACGTTGGGCGTATGCTGCTGGAACGCGGCAGGGTGCTGCTGGAGGCAGCCGATAAACTGACTACCGATGCGGAAGCGCTGGCGCGCGGCTGGGAAACCCACCTGACCATCGTAACCGAAGCGCTGGTGCCTACCGAATCGCTGTTTCCGCTGGTAGGCAAGCTGGCGGAAAAGGCCAATACGCAGATTTCCCTTATCACCGAAGTGCTGGCGGGCGCCTGGGAGCGGCTGGAGCAGGGACGCGCCGATATTGTGGTGGCGCCCGATATGCACTTTCGCGCCTCCACGGAGATCAATACCCGCAAGCTCTACAGCGTGATGAGCGTTATCGTCGCCAGTCCGGATCATCCGATCCATCAGGAGCCGGAGCCGCTGTCGGAAACCACGCGGGTAAAATATCGTGGTATCGCAGTGGCGGATACCGCGCGCGAAAGGCCGGTGTTAACGGTACAGCTGCTGGATAAGCAGCAGCGTCTGACGCTCAGCAGCATGGACGATAAGCGACGTGCGCTGCTGGCCGGGCTGGGCGTGGCGAGCATGCCCTGGCCGCTGGTGGAAGAAGATATTGCGCAGGGACGGTTGCGCGTGGTCAGCCCGGAAACAACGCGCGAGATCGATATTATCATGGCCTGGCGTCGCGACAGCATGGGCGAGGCGAAAGCCTGGTGCCTGCGTGAAATTCCGCGCCTGCTGGCGAAAAAAGGGTAGCCTTGTCAGGCTGTGGCAGGCAAAGCGGGATCGCGCTGGACGGCGTGCAAAACAGGCGGTGAATGGCAGCGCCTGCGCGCATGTGGCTGCGCGGCGGCGCTCGGTGGTTGATGCGTTCGCCTTAGGCGCCTGGTTGATGAAAACGCTGGCGTTGCGCGTCAGGGAAACGCTCGTCGCGTCCGTGCGGCTCATCCCAGCGCGTCTCCGGGCCTAACGAGATCACGCCGCTGGGGTTGATGGTTTTATGGCTGCGGTAATAGTGGTGGCGAATATGATCGAGGTTTACCGTTTCGGCGATGCCCGGCATCTGCCAGATGTCGCGTAAAAAGCCGTTCAGGTTCAGGTAATCGCCGATGCGCTGTCGATCGCATTTAAAATGGGTAACATAGACCGGATCGAAGCGCACCAGGGTGGTCCACAGGCGCAGATCCGCCTCGGTCAGCTGGTTACCGGTCAGCCAGCGATGCTGCCCAAGCAGCTGCTCCAGCCGCTCCAGCGCATGAAACAGCGCGGTCGCCGCCTCTTCATAAGCCGGCTGCGAAGTAGCGAAACCTGCCTTATACACGCCGTTATTTACCTGGTCATAAACCCAGCCGTTAACCGCGTCGATTTTTTCACGCAGCGCCGCCGGATAGTAGTCGCCCGCCCGTGCGCCAACGGCGTCGAACGCGCTGTTGAACATGCGGATGATATCGGCGGATTCGTTGCTGACGATGGTCTGCTGCCGTTTATCCCACAGTACCGGCACGGTTACGCGCCCGCTGTATTGCGCATCGGCATGCTGATAAAGCTGATAGAGGAAATCGTGCTGATAAAGCGTATCGCCAGTGGCCGCCGGGAAATCCTGCGCGAAGGTCCAGCCGTTTTCCAGCATCAGCGGATGCACCACGGAAACGGAAATCATCTGCTCCAGCCCCTTTAGCTGACGCATCAGCAGCGTGCGGTGCGCCCAGGGGCAGGCAAGCGACACATAAAGATGATAGCGATCGCGCTCGGCGGCAAAACCCGCTTTGCCGGTAGGGCCGGCGCTGCCGTCGGCGGTAACCCAGTTGCGAAAGGCGGCTGCAGAGCGTTTAAAGCGGCCGCCGTTTGATTTGGTATCGTACCAGCTATCCTGCCAGACGCCGTCAACCAGTTGTCCCATAGCTCCTCCGAAATAAAACAGGCGAGAATGGAACCATCCTCGCCCTGATGTTATTGAGTATAGCGGTCGCTTACCACTTTTTGCCGAGCAGGCGGTCAATGCTGTAAGCGCCTGGTCCGGTGATGCCGAGCAGCAGGAAGCCGCCAGCCATGGTCACGTTCTTCATAAACATAATAGAGTTGACGCCTTCAGCGAAGTTGCTGTGGAACAGAAAGGCCGTCAGCAGCGTAAACACGGCGGTGAAGAGCGCGGTGAAGCGCGTCAGGAAGCCAAACAGGATAGCGAGACCGCCGCCCAGCTCCAGCAGAATCACCAGCGGCAGAATAAAGGCCGGAACGCCCATCGCCGTCATGTACTGCGCCGTGCCGTCATAGCCGGTAATTTTGCCCCAGCCGGAAACGATATACAGAATCGGCATTAAAATACGTGCAACTAACAGACCAGTATCTTCTAATTTTTTCATGGTTTTCCCCAGTATTGTTTTGCGTCAGACAACAGGCGTCCGGGCGATTAAAGGCAGGCAACGCAAGCGTTTAAGCGCATTGTTTGCTAACTGAGGAGGATAATAGGCGCAGCAGGGAAGTTTTGTAAGCGAGATAAACTGTCAGAGAAGTTCAATAAAATTGAATCTGATAGCCTGCGCATTATCGCAGGCTACCCGATTACGCCTAATGCTTCTGCGGCAGGTTGGCTTTCACCAGACGCCAGGTACTCCAGAGTCCAAATCCGCGCTTCGCCCAGCGCATAAAGAAGTTTGGATTGCGCACCGACCAGATGGCCATGGCGCTGCTGCCGATCGCCAGGTAGCTGCGCAGGCTCAGCAGCGTCATCCAGCCGCGATCGTAACGGGCGGTATGCAGCAGCCAGTCACGACGGGCCGCGCTAAGATCGAGGCGCTGCTGGTGAATGGCGATTAACAGATCCGCTTTACGTTGCTCACGGGCGGCGCGCTTCATGAATGGCGATCCTCCAGCATCTGGCGGTCGGAGGCCAGCTCCTTACGCGTATGGTGCAGTAGCGTAGACTTGCGTGATTTACGCAGCGTCCACAGGCCGAAAATCAGCGCCAGCAGGAAAAGTACGCCGGTAGTGATGCCGATCGCCATCAGGCGATACTGCGCATCTACCGCCCAGATGATAAGCACCATCAGGCTCATCAAACCAAAAGCGGTAAACAGCATGGTCAGGCCGATCATCAACAGCATCTGTATCAGATTGGCCTTTTCCTCTTCCAGCTCGACCACCGCCAGGCGCACACGGGTTTCTACCATGCTAACCAGCGTAGTAACGAGACGCTGTCCGATGTTGATGACCCCTTTGCCTGGGCCGTGGCTTTGCTGAGCATCGGCCATAATTAACGACGCGACATCAGCATGCCGATCACCAGACCAACGGCGGCGCCGATGCCCACGCCGTGCCACGGATTTTCACGCACATAGTCGTCGGCGCGGCCTACCGCTTCGCGGGTAGTCTGCGACAGCCGATCGCCGGTTTCGCCCAGGCGTTGGCGCGATTCATCCAGCGCGGCGCGCGCTTTGCTGCGCAGCTTGTCTATCTCTGATTTCGATTTATCGGTGGACTGGCTCAGCACTTCTTCCAGCGTATCCGCCAGGTTTTTCAGCTCGGCGCGCAGGTGTTCTGACGTAGTATCTTTTGACATGAAACACTCCTTTATTCTCAGGCAATGTACGCTGTAAATGGGTTAGTAAGGCGCTGACTGTAGCGCTTTCAGCTCTTCGCGCTCTTCCTCTAATTTGCGTTGGCGTTTGGCGATTTTCTCCTTGTCGCCATCCTCCTCGGCATCTTTCAAATCCTTTTCACGTTCGGCCACTTCACGCTGCTTAGCCTGGATATTCTCCTGATGCGCCGCCTTCAGCTTCTCATCGGTACAGCTGGCGCGAACCTCGGTTAGCGCGCGTTCCAGCCCGTTCACCCGGCGTTGATTATCATGCTGTTGGGCATAAGATATTTCCCGCTCGATATCCTTTTCTTTCTGCATACAGAGCGTATTTGCCGCCTGCGTGAAACCAGAGAGAGAAACCAGCGTCAGAAAAAGCGAGGTGCGAAATTTCATGTGATAGCGGCCTTCCATTGTTAAGCTCAGCCGTTCCCTGTGAACGGTAAAGATGCGGCGGTGATGAGGCTGGCTGCCGTGCCGCCTCATAACCTTTTGTAAGAATAGACACTCTTTGGCGAAAGCTCAAAAAGCGTTGCTGAAGAAGAGATTTTACGAAAAGTATCGCGTCGGGCGATCCACTCAGCCGACGGACTGCTGGCGCAGCGAAATTTTGTTCAGCCAGCCGCTGCTGCCGTTATTCTCCAGCCGGGCGATCTCGAAGCCGTAGGGCAGGATTTTATGCAGCGCCTGCTGTGCGGCCTGACTCTGCTCTTCGGATTCAAAACGCAGCACCAGTGAGTCCTGCGCGGGCGTAATGCTCTTAACCGGTATCCCCAACGCGTTGAGCTGCTGCCAGACGTAGAAACCGTCCGGCAGCGTCACGCCCTGATGCGTCACGCGAATTTGCAGCGCGTTCTCATGACGAAACAGGGCGGGCAGCAGGGCGAAGGCGATAATCGCCAACAGGCCAGCCAGCAGCCAGCGCAGCGGCTGGCGTAAAAGAGGCTGCAGCCAGCGCATCACGGCTGACCTTTCTCATCAATGCCGGCCTGACGTTTACGCCACAGCACTACCAGCGAACCGATCAGGCCGAACACCAGCAGCACCAGCGGCAGCAGCATCAGGCAAAACATCAGCTCATCTTCGTAGCGGCGGAAAATCGGCGTTTTCCCCAGCGCGAAGCCCAGTACGGTCAGGATTAGCACCCATAAAAAGCCGCTCATCCAGTTAAAAAACTGAAAGCGGGCGTTGCTCAGGCCGGAAAGCCCGGCGATAGTCGGCAGCAGGGTGCGCACGAAAGCGATAAAGCGGCCAATTAACAGCGCTGACAGGCCGTGGCGATGAAACAGCTGATGGGCGCGCTGATGATACTGCGCGGGCAGGTGCGATAGCCATTTTTGCACCGTGGGCGTATTGCCCAGCCATTTACCTTGTATATAACTGACCCAGCAGCCAAGGCTGGCGGCGGTGGTAAGAATAAACAGCGTCAGCGGGAAATTCATGGTGCCTTTGGCGATTAGCACGCCCACTAAAATCAGCAGGCTATCGCCGGGCAGGAAAGCGGCAGGCAGCAGCCCGTTTTCCAGAAAAAGAATCATAAACAGTAAGCCATATATTGCCCAGACCAGCGTCGGATCGGCCAGTGTCTCAAAATCTTGTTGCCATAACGCTTGCAACAATGCTTTTAAAATATCCATTCATTGTTCCTGAACTTCATTGTTAATACAGGCTCATCGATCGGCAGGCCAACAGAGCGGGCAGGTTATTTTTTAGTGTAGTCGCCGCTACCGCAGGCCGGGTAATCGCCTTCTGCCGATATTGTATAAAAAACCGCAGCACTCCTCTTTCCCGAAACGAAAGGGTAAGAAAAGGCAGTTAACTGTAACAAAATACAGCGATGCGAGACAGGGAAAGTTGCCCCCGCCTAAGAGTTTTACCGACGGCACTCATTAGCGGGAAGGAGCTTTACACAGGCTGACACTAAAGTAAGTTTGCTGACTTTAGACGCTTTGGCAACCAAAGCGTCCTTTTTTAGCGTGAAGAGGAGGTATCGGGTAAGATCACCGGGTTTTCAGCGAACATATAACGATCGACATTGAATTCAAAATCGTCGGTGGTGGCGTTAAACAACATCTGACGCGTATTTTCCAGATGTTGCCACATCGCCAGCTTGGCGGCAGCGGGGTCTTTACGTATCAACGCTTTCAGAATCGCATCGTGATCGCTGCACCAGCTGCCGATAGCGCGCTGATCGATATGCTCATGCAGCTTCAGCCAGTAAGGGTTGTGGGTGCGGTGCAGCCACATTTTTTCCACGATAGCCGCCAGCGCGCTGTTTTGCGTCGCCATAGCGATTTGCACGTGAAAATGCATATCCCACTCCGAGTCGCGGAAGCGATCCTCACTGCGCGCGCGTTCCTGAATATCCATCAGCTGCATAATATCTTGACGCGTAACGCGCGTGGCGGCGAACTCCGCCACGTTGCTTTCAATCAGCTGGCGCGCCTGTAACAGCTCAAACGGGCCAAAATTGGCGAACTCCAGCTGGCTGTCCGCGACTACGCGGTGACTCTGCTGGCTGGAGATAACGTGAATGCCGGAGCCTTTGCGCACCTCTACGTAGCCTTCCACTTCCAGCATGATAATAGCTTCACGCACCACGGTGCGGCTGACCTGCATCTCCTCGGCGATAAGGCGTTCAGCGGGCAGTTTGTCGCCCACCCGATACTGACCAGCCTCAATACGCATTTTTAGCTCTGACGCCAGCTGTTGATAAAGGCGTCGCGGTTCGCTGATTTCCATAAGCACATCCATAGCAGGGAATATTCTGTAAGTTGTTATACCACTTAACCGGCCTGTGGGCCAATGGCTGTCAGCGCAAGGAGCCTGAAATGCGAGGGAACGCGCACTTCAGGCAGCAGGCGGCCTGGGCGGCGCGGCGCGCTCTGGCACAGGCGCAGATAACGTTGTGCTGGAGCAGCGGCAAGCGCGAAAAGAGAAAAGTCGGCGACGAGAGGAAAACAGCAAGAAGAACAGGGACGCAGTCAGGGAAACGCAAGGAAAGATAGATCGGGATAAGGGAAACAGGCAAAGAGAGAACAAGCGGCAGGGGAAAGCAAAAAAGAAAGGAAAAGAAAGAACGAAGGGTAAAGGCTGATTGGCATGGGAAAGGAAGATCGTTACGCGAAAGAAAGACTGGCAGAGAAAAAGAAGATTGGCGCGGAAAAGGAAGAGCGCGTGAGGAAACCGGAGGGCGCGGAAAAACCGGCCGGATGTACGTCGCCTGCGCGCATCCGGCCCGGCCGCTTAGCTACGTACCGGCGTACCGGCAGGAGCGACACTCTGTTCCTGCTGCAGTTCAGAAACCGGTTTATTTTTCAGTACCGTCCAGATAACTACCGCGCCGAGCAGATCGAACACCGCCAGCGCAGCAAACAGCGGACTAAAGCCCAGCGTATCGGCCAGCGCGCCCACTACCAGGGCGAACATGGTGCTGGCGGTCCAGGCGGCCATGCCGGTCAGACCGTTAGCAGTCGCGACTTCGTTACGTCCGAAAACATCTGAAGAGAGCGTAATCAGCGCGCCGGACAGCGCCTGGTGAGCGAAGCCGCCGATGCACAGCAGGCCGATTGCCACGTAAGGGCTGGTAAACAGGCCGATAGTGCCGGGGCCGATCATCAGAACCGCGCCCATGGTTACCACCAGCTTACGCGAAACGATCAGATTAACGCCGAAAACGCGCTGGAACAGCGGCGGCAGATAGCCGCCGACGATGCAGCCAAGATCGGCGAACAGCATCGGCATCCAGGCGAACATAGCGATCTCTTTCAGGTTAAAACCGTAGACTTTAAACATAAACAGCGGGATCCAGGCGTTAAAGGTGCCCCATGCCGGTTCCGCCAGGAAGCGCGGCAGGGCAATGCCCCAGAACTGCCGGTTGCGCAGGATCTGCCAGGCGCTCATTTTTTTGCCGTTGCTGACCTGATGCTGCGCCTCCTGGCCGGAGAGGATATAGTCACGCTCTTCATCGCTTAATTTCTTCTGCTGTTTGGGATGCTTATAGAAAATCAGCCAGCACAGCGCCCAAATCATGCTGAGAATACCGGTAATGATAAACGCCATCTGCCAGCTGTGGGCGACGATAGCCCATACTACCAGCGGCGGCGCTACCATCGCGCCGATGGACGAGCCAACGTTGAAATAGCCGACGGCGATCGAGCGCTCTTTGGCCGGAAACCATTCGCTGCTTGCTTTCAGACCGGCGGGGATCATTGCCGCCTCGGCCGCGCCGACCGCGCCGCGGGCGATAGCCAGGCCGCCCCAGCTGCCTGCCAGCGCGGTGGCGGCGCAGAACACCGCCCACAAAATCGCGAACAGCGCATAGCCTACTTTCGTGCCCAGCACGTCAAGGATATAGCCCGCTACCGGCTGCATGATGGTATAGCAGGCCGAGTAGGCGGCAACAATATAGGAATATTGCTGCGTAGTGATGTGGAGTTGTTCTTCGAGCGTAGGTGCGGCAACGGCAATGGCGTTGCGCGTCAGGTAACCCAGCACGGTACCGATGGTCACCAGACCAATCATATACCAGCGCAGACCTTTTATTTTACGCATGTCATACCTCTTCCAGTTCTGTTTGCGGCCCGTGCCGCTGTTGTTGTTATGCGGGTCTGTCAACGCTGAAGCCCGACAGAGAGCATTTGCGAACTTATCCTGGGCCTCAGCCCATTTTTTATTTCCTTGCCTGTAAAAAATTTCCCAACCAATTTGGACCGCCAGAAGATAACTTGTCATACCGATTTAAAAGTTGAATGCCATCACAAAAACCACCTTTGTAATGTGGGATACTAAAAATCACGAAATGTCAGTGAATTAGTAGCTTTAACGGCGATTAGTCGAAAAATCAGGCGCAATAAGATGTCTGATATGTGAGCTGAATCTCAAAATTATCGCTGCGGCTGCGTGAATTGGTATGATAACTTTTTGCCATCAGCTGAACGCAACTGCGCCGTTCATGTAAGAGGAGTCAGGAATGTCCCGTTTTATGACCGAAGATTTTTTACTCGATACTGAATTTTCGCGGCTTCTGTACCACGATTACGCGGCCGATCAGCCAATTTTTGACTATCACTGTCATCTGCCGCCGCAGCAGATCGCCGATAACTATCGTTTTAAAAACCTGTATGACATCTGGCTGAAGGGCGATCACTATAAGTGGCGCGCAATGCGCGCAAACGGCGTACCGGAAGCGCTCTGCACCGGCGACGCCAGCGATCGCGAAAAATTCAACGCCTGGGCGCGTACTGTGCCGCATACCATCGGCAATCCGCTCTACCACTGGACGCATCTTGAGCTGCGCCGTCCCTTTGGCATTACCAACGTGCTGCTTTCTGAGAAAACCGCCGATCGCATCTGGGATGAGTGCAACGCGCTGCTGGCGCAGGATGACTTTACCGCGCGCGGGATCATGCAACAGATGAATGTGCGTATGGTGGGCACTACCGACGACCCGATTGACGATCTGCAACATCATCGGCGTCTGGCGCAGGACGGCAGCTTTGCTGTCAAAGTGCTGCCGAGCTGGCGTCCTGATAAAGCCTTCAATATTGAGGCGGAAAGCTTCGGCGATTACCTGCGTCAGCTTGGCGCGGTAGCGGACGTGGATATACGTCGCTTTGATGATTTACGCCGCGCGCTCAGCAAGCGGCTCGACCATTTCGCCGCGCACGGCTGCAAGGTTTCCGATCATGCGCTGGATGTGGTGCTGTTCGCCGAGGCGGACGACGCCGCGCTGGATGCTATTCTGGCTCGCCGCCTGCAGGGCAATACGCCTTCTGAGCAGGAGATGGCACAGTTTAAAACGGCGGTGCTGGTCTGGCTGGGCGCTGAATATGCCCGTCGCGGCTGGGTACAGCAGTACCATATCGGCGCGCTGCGCAATAATAACCATCGCCAGTTTCAGCTGCTGGGCCCGGACGTAGGCTTTGACTCCATTAACGATCGTCCGCTGGCGGAGCCGCTGGCGCGCCTGCTGGACGCGCAGAACCGCAACAACGCGCTGCCGAAAACCATCCTTTACTGCCTGAACCCGCGCGATAACGAAGTGCTGGCGACCATGGTGGGTAATTTCCAGGGCGAAGGCGAGCCGGGCAAAATGCAGTTTGGCTCCGCCTGGTGGTTTAACGATCAGCTGGACGGCATGCAGCGCCAGATGATGCAGCTGGCGCAGATGGGCCTGTTGAGCCGCTTCGTCGGCATGCTTACCGACAGCCGCAGCTTCCTCTCCTATACGCGCCACGAATATTTCCGTCGTCTGCTGTGCCAGATGATCGGGCGCTGGGTAGAGAACGGCGAGGCGCCGGCGGATATCGATCTGTTGGGCAATATGGTGAAAAACATCTGTTTCAACAACGCACGCGACTATTTCGGCATCGCGCTTTAAGTCGGGGAAATTCTATGCAAACCCTTAACCGTACCGCTTTTCCCGGCCCGCGCTATCCCACGCGCATCGTCCAGTTTGGCGAAGGGAATTTTCTGCGCGCCTTTATTGACTGGCAGCTCGATCTGCTTAACAGCCATAGCGATCTGGATGCCGGCGTTACGGTAGTCAGGCCGATCGATCGTCAGGCGGACTATACGCTGAACCATCAGGACGGACTCTATACCGCGTTGATCCGCGGCCTGAACGCGCAGGGCGAAACGATCAGCGAACCGCGGTTGATTCGCACGGTGAACCGGGAGATTCAGCCCTGGCGCCAGTTCGATGAATATATGGCGCTGGCGCGCGATCCGCAGATTCGCTTTATGTTCTCCAACACCACCGAGGCGGGGATTGCATTTAACGGCGACGATCGGCTGGATGATCGCCCGGCGCGATCCTTCCCCGGCAAACTTACGCAGCTGCTGTGGGTGCGCTGGCAGCATTTCGCCGGCGCGGCGGATAAGGGCTGGATCCTGCTGCCCTGCGAACTGATCGATAACAACGGCGACACGCTGCGCGAGATCGTGCTGCGTTATGCCGAGCTGTGGCAGCTGCCGCCAGCCTTCAGCGACTGGATTATGCAGCACAATATCTTCTGCAATACGCTGGTGGACCGCATCGTTCCCGGCTATCCGCGCGAAGATGCGGAAGAGATTTTCGCTACGCTGGGCTACCGCGATCCGTTGCTGGTGGCGGGCGAGGTGTTCTATCAGTTCGTAATTCAGGGGCCGCAGCAGGTGGCCGACGAGCTGCGGCTTAACGCGCTGCCGCTGAATATTCGCCTGGTGGACGATATCAAGCCGTGGAAAGAGCAGAAGGTGGCGATCCTTAACGGCGCGCATACCGCGATGGTGCCGGTGGCCTGGCTCTCCGGACTGGATACCGTCGGCGAGGCGATGGCCGACAGGCAAATCGCCGCCTTTATCGACGCTATGCTGCGCGAGGAGGTAATACCGACGCTGGATCTGCCGGCGGAAGATCTGCACCGCTTTGCCGATGCGGTACTGGGACGCTTCCGTAATCCGTTTATTCGCCATCAGCTCTCTGCGATTGCCCTCAACAGCATGACCAAATTCCGCACGCGTCTGCTGCCGCAGCTGCTGGCGGGCCATCAGCAAAGCGGACGCTGGCCGACGCGCATTACCTTCGCGCTGGCGGCGCTGCTGGCTTACTACCGCGGCGAACGCGACGGCGTGCGCTATCCGCTACAGGATGACGCGCAGTGGCTGGATCGCTTCGCCACGCTCTGGGCGCAGCAGGCGCAGGGCGCGATTACCCTGCAGCAGCTGGTTGCCGCGGCGCTGAGCGATGCAGCGCACTGGGAGAGCGATCTGAGCCAGCAGCCGGGCCTGGTCGAGGCGGTTGCCGAACACCTGCAAACCATTGCCGCTCAGGGGATGCGGGCGGCAATACCACACTGAGGAACTGCGGCTATGCAACAGGCCATTAAAATAGCGCCGCGCGATAATGTCGCCGTCGCACTGAGCGATCTGGACGAAGGCAGCGAGCTAACGCTGGAGGGGCTGACGGTGACGCTGCGCCAGCCGATTGCGCGCGGGCATAAGTTTGCGCTGCGTTCCATCGCGGCGGGTGAACACGTCATTAAATATGGCCTGCCTATTGGCCATGCAACGCAGCCGATCGCCGCCGGTGAACACGTTCATGCCCAGAACGCGCGCACTAACCTGAACGATCTGGATCAGTATCAGTACCAGCCCGATTTCGTTGCCCTGCCGCCGCAGGCCGCCGATCGCGAGGTGCAGCTCTACCGCCGCGCCAGCGGAGAAGTCGGCATCCGCAACGAACTCTGGATCCTGCCTACCGTCGGCTGCGTTAACGGCATCGCGCGCCAGATCCTGCAACGTTTTCTGCGTGAAAGCGATAACGCGGCGGATATCGACGGCGTATACCTGTTCAGCCATCCGTTCGGCTGCTCCCAGCTGGGGCAGGATCATGAAAACACCCGCACCATGCTGCAAAACATGGTGCGCCATCCGAACGCCGGCGCGGTGCTGGTGATCGGTCTCGGCTGTGAAAACAATCAGGTTGACGTTTTCCGTGAGACGCTGGGCGATTACGATAGCGAACGCGTCAGCTTTATGATCTGTCAGCAGCAGGAAGATGAAGTAGAGGCGGGGCTGGAGCATCTGCGTCGGCTTTATGAGGCGATGCGTCACGATCGGCGAGAGCCGGGCAGGCTAAGCGAGCTGCGCTTTGGTCTGGAGTGCGGCGGTTCCGACGGCTTCTCCGGCATTACCGCCAACCCACTGCTGGGCCGCTTCTCCGATCGGATGATCGCCAACGGCGGCACCACGGTGCTGACCGAGGTGCCGGAAATGTTCGGCGCCGAGCGCATACTGATGAGCCGCTGCCGGGATGAAGCGACCTTTGAGAAGACGGTGGCGATGGTCAACGATTTTAAACGTTACTTTATTGCGCATCAGCAGCCGATCTATGAAAACCCGTCGCCGGGCAATAAGGCGGGCGGCATCACTACGCTGGAAGAGAAATCGCTGGGCTGCACGCAAAAAGCGGGACAGAGCCAGGTGGTGGACGTGCTGAAGTATGGCGAACGCCTGCGACAGCCGGGGCTGAACCTGCTCAGCGCGCCAGGCAATGACGCGGTGGCCACCAGCGCGCTGGCCGGCGCCGGCTGCCACATGGTGCTGTTTACCACCGGGCGCGGCACGCCCTATGGCGGCTTTGTGCCAACGGTAAAAATCGCTACCAACAGCGAACTGGCGGAGCGCAAGCCGCACTGGATCGATTTCAACGCCGGGCCGCTGGTGCAGGGAACCGCGATGGAGAGCCTGCTGGACAGCTTCGTTGACTACATTGTCGAGGTGGCGAGCGGCAGAGAAACCAATAACGAGCGCAATGATTTTCGCGAGCTGGCGATTTTCAAAAGCGGCGTTACGCTGTAAAAAAAGGCGCCCCGCGGGGCGCCTTCTGTTTTGTTGCGCGGCGCTTAGCCGGGATTTCTTGCCGCTTCGCGACGCTCTTCCGCCTGACAAACCGCGGCGGTAAACAGGATATCGGTGGAGGAGTTAAGCGCGGTTTCCGCTGAATCCTGCAGCACGCCGATAATAAAGCCGACGGCGACCACCTGCATCGCTATATCATTCGGGATGCCGAACATATTACAGGCTACCGGAATCAGCAGTAGCGAACCGCCCGCCACGCCGGAAGCGCCGCAGGCGCAGAGCGAGGCCACCAGGCTGAGCAGCAGAGCGGTAGGTACGTCTACATGGATACCCAGCGTATTTACCGCCGCCAGCGTCAGGACGGTAATAGTAATCGCCGCGCCCGCCATGCTGATGGTTGCGCCCAACGGAATAGAGACCGAGTAGGTGTCCTCATCCAGCTGTAACCTTTTCGCCAGCGCCATATTAACCGGAATATTGGCCGCCGAGCTGCGGGTAAAGAAGGCGGTTACGCCGCTTTCGCGCAGGCAGGTGAACACCAGCGGGTAGGGATTGCGACGAATCTGCCACCATACCAGTATCGGGTTAAATACCAGCGCCATCAGCAGCATACAGCCAATCAGCAGCGTAAGCAGATGAGCGTAATCCCACAGCGCGGAAAAGCCGGTAGAGGCCAGAATAGAGGCTACCAGACCGAAGATCCCCAGCGGCGCGCAGCGGATGACCATTTTCACCACCCAGGTAACAGCCTCTGAGGCGTCGTTCAGCAGCTGGCGCGTGTTGTCGCTGCTGTGGCGGAACGCAATACCCAGGCCGATGGCCCAGACCAGAATACCGATATAGTTGGCGTTGATTAGCGCATCAATGGGGTTAGCGACCATGCTCATCAGCAGGCCGCGCAGCACCTCCAGAATGCCGGAGGGCGGCGTAATCCCTTCCTGTGCCGTATTCAGCGTCAGGGTTTGCGGCCAGAGATGGCTGCATACCACCGCTACCAGCGCGGCGAAGAAAGTGCTCAGCAGATAGAGCAGAATGATCGGACGAATATTGGTTTTCTGCCCCTGTCTGTGGTTAGCGATTGAGGCGATCACCAGTACCAGAACCAGCAGCGGCGCCACCGCTTTCAGCGCGCTAACGAACAGCGAACCCAGCAGGCCAACGGCCAGCGCCGTCTCTTTTGAAAACCAGGCGAGGGCGACGCCCGCCGCCAGGCCGATCATAATTTGTTTTACCAGACTGCCGCCCAGCAGGCGCGCAATCAGCGTAGAAGAGCTTTTTCCCATCGTCAGAACCAGTAATTGTTATTGTGACCGTGTTTGCCCAACTGGACGAAAATACGGTATGAGTGTTTGCCTGGGGGAGTATAAGGAAATGCGATGGCAGGAAAAGTAGAAATTCTACCTTTTCAGCGCGGATCAAATTTTTTTATCGCTGTGTAACTTAACTGTGATAGTGATTGCATTTACTACATGCTGATAACGCAAAATTATTAGCGGTGCACTATGTGCACCGCCGAATATTATTTTGCCAGACGCTTTTGGTCATTTTTTCGGTTAACCCAGGCATTGATCAATAACGTCATGCCCAGGATGGTGCCGACCACCGTCAGCGATACCGCCACCGGAATATGCCAGATATCGACAATCAGCATTTTGACGCCGATAAACACCAGCACGATAGCCAGGCCGTATTTCAGCATGGAGAAACGTTCCGCCACGCCCGACAGCAGAAAATACATGGCGCGCAGGCCAAGGATAGCGAACAGGTTGGAAGTCAGCACGATAAAGGGATCGGTGGTGACGGCGAAGATCGCCGGAATGCTGTCGACGGCGAAAATTACATCGCTCAGCTCCACCATAATCAGCACCAGCAGCAGCGGCGTGGCATACAGCAGGCCGTTGCGGCGCACAAAGAATTTTTCGCCCTGCAGGTCATCGGTTATGCGCAGATGGCTACGCAGCCAGCGCACCACCGGCTTATCGCCGACGGCGTTCTCATCATCCTCTTTGCTGAAGGCCATTTTAATGCCGGTAAGCAGCAGAAAGGCGCCGAACAGATAGAGGATCCAGCTGAACTGGGTAACCAGCCAGCTGCCGGCGAAGATCATAATGGTACGCAGTACGATAGCGCCCAGCACGCCGTAAATCAGCACGCGTCGCTGCCAGGCCGCCGGAATGGCAAAATAGCCGAACAGCATCAGCCAGACGAAAACGTTATCCACCGCCAGCGCTTTTTCCAGCACGTAGCCGGTTAAAAAAGCCATCGTTTGCGTATTGGCGATCTCTCGCCCGGCGGCGCCGTCGAGATACCACCAGAAGGCGGCGGCAAAAAGCAGCGAAACGGAGATCCAGACCAGCGACCAGAAAGCGGCCTGCTTTAACGTCATGGTTTGCGCGCCGCGTCGCCCCTGCAGCAAGAGATCGATCGCCAGCATAATCAGCACGACAGCGGCAAAGCTGCCCCAGAGTAACGGTGTGCCTACGGTTTGCATAATTCAGTCCTGTCGGTAAACAAAAACGGCTAACGTCGGAAGACGCCAGCCGTTGCCGTTTATTGCAAGCAAAGCCCCGCCTTCCGGCAAGGTCTCACTTACAACGCAGAATATGATTCCGGGTCGCCCGATGACCGGATGCGTAACGCATCGTAATGACGATCGATCGGCTTACAAGTTACTCCCCTTTGCTGTGGCAAAAGATAGAAGGGGACGCGGCAATAAGCAATGCCTGACGGAAATATTTAGCAATATTTACATAGCGCTCAGCGCTCTGCGCCGTCGGCCGGAAACACCACGCCGGTCTGGCGGCGAATTTCCGTCAGCCAGCGAGCGGTGCTGAGCGACAGCGCCAGCCCGGAATGGTCATATTCGCCCCGCGCTACCAGCCCGACAAACCGCTGCGCCTCATAGCGCATGCTGTTATCGTGCTGCGGCTGGCTTAATACCTGTGCCGCGCCGCCGCGCGGAATAAAGGCTACGCGCTGGCACTCCGCCAGCTTTTCAATTACCAGCGAGCCCGCTTCGCCCTGGATCTCGCTGGGGATCTGCGAGTCGCTGACCTTGGAGTGCAGCAGCGTTACGTCGAAGCCCTGATATTGCATGATGACCGTGCC
Organism: Mixta tenebrionis; assembly: GCF_006517625.1. Lineage (GTDB taxonomy): Bacteria > Pseudomonadota > Gammaproteobacteria > Enterobacterales > Enterobacteriaceae > Mixta > Mixta tenebrionis. The sequence continues at coordinate 127,774 of NZ_VHQI01000010.1, forward strand.
GTGCGCATCGACGCCGCTCTCCAGCAGCGTCGCCTGCGCCTGCACACGCTGCGGCTCGCCCCACAGCGCCAGCGCGCTTGCCAGGCAGTAATAGCCAATATCCATCATAGAGCCGTTGGACCAGCGCGGCTCAAAGGTGTTAGGCCGTTCGCCGTTAAGGTAGCGCGGATAACGCGAAGAGTACTGGCAGTAGTTGAACAGGGCCTTGCGCAGTTTGCCCAGCTGCGGCAACGCCTCGCGCAGCGTAGCGAAGTTGGGCAGACAGGCGCTCTTAAACGCCTCAAACAGCACCACGCCATTTTCACGGGCGCAGGCGATCATCTGCTCAGCCTCCCGCAGGTTAGAGGCCAGCGGTTTTTCACAAATCACATGCTTGCGATGGCGCATAAACAGCAGCGCCTGCTCGCAGTGCAGGGCGTTGGGGCTGGCGAGATAGACGGCATCGATGGCGTCTGAGGCGGCCATCTGCTCCAGCGAAAGAAACAGGTGTTCAGCCGGGCAATCCCTGTTGAAGGCCTGCGCCTGCTCCAGCGTACGTGAATAGATGGCGGCCAGCTGCATCGCGCCGGTTTGCTGTGCGGCGGCGACAAACTGCCGCGTAATCCAGTTAGTGCCTACAATAGCGAAACGAATCATCGGAAACTTCCGGGCATGGGCGAAGAATGGCAGCGTAGCACAGGCGGCGCGGCGTGCCACCACCGGGCGGCAGAGAGAATTTGATCCTGCGATCCGCCTTCCAATATCATGGCGCTTCGCCTGGCTTCAGCAAACCGCAACAGAAGGATGCGATGTGAGCAGCAGTAAACACGTTCTGAACTGGACCGCTATTTGGGTCGCTATTCCGGTAGGCGGTGCGGCATCGCTGGTGACGCTGGGTTTTCGCCATGTGATTGAGCTGATCAACCGGCTGCTGTTTCACAGCGATCGGGATATTACCGAGGCGATTACCTTCTGGCCGTGGTTTTTCTGGCCGCTGATTGTCGGGCTGGGCGGCGTGATTGCGGGCTGCTTTCTGCACTACGCCGCCGCCCTTGAGCGGCGGCAAACCAGCAAAACCGACTATCTGGAGGTGATCAACGCCCGCCTCGACGCGGTGCCGACCAAAACCTCGCTGTTTCGCGCGCTCTCGTCGATCGCCAGTATCGGCAGCGGCGCGTCGGTGGGGAAAGAGGGGCCGATGGTGCAGCTCTCCGCGCTGTGCGGCAGCCTGATGGGACGCTTTCTGTTTCGTCGTACCGCCATCAGCAACAGCGAAATCGTGGCGATGGCGGCGTCGGCGGGGCTGGCGTCGGTTTATCATGCGCCGCTGGCTTCGGCGATCTTCGTGGCGGAAATCGCCTTCGGCATCACCGCGCTGCAAAGGCTAATCCCGTTGATTATCGCGGCGGCGACGGCGGTAATGACTATGTGGGCGCTGGGCTATCGCAACGCCATCTATCCGTTTGCGGAGGCGCAGTTTCAGCTCAGCCCGGCCACGCTGCTGCTGACGGTGGCGATTGGTCTGCTGTGTGGGCTGCTGGGCTGGATTTTTATCACGCTGATTGGCCGCAGCAGGCGGTGGTTCGCTCAGGTCAAGAGCCTGCCGCTGCGCCTTGGATTAGGCGGCGTGCTGGTAGGGGCGCTGGCGATAGTTTCTGGCGATATCCTCGGCAATGGTTATGAAGTGATCGTGCATATTATGGCCGGACGCTATCTGTTGCCCGCGCTGCTGCTGCTGCTGGTAGCGAAAATGGCGGCGACGGCGCTGTCGGTGGGATCGGGCGCGGTTGGCGGCTTGTTTACCCCCTCGCTGCTGGTAGGGGCGCTGCTGGGGGTGATTATCGCCACGCTGGCGGCGCAGGCGGGGATGCCGGTAGGCAACGCGCTGCTGTTCGCCGTGGTGGGGATGGGCGCGATGCTGGCGGCGGTTAGCCAGGCGCCGCTGATGGCGATGCTGATGGCGCTGGAGATGACGCTCAACAGCAGCCTGCTGTTTCCGGTGATGATCGCCAGCGTGCTGGCGGCGATGCTCGCCTGGCGCTTACAGGCCGCCAGCGCCTGGCCGGTGGTGACGCAGCATTTTAACCGCGCCGATGCCAAGCTCGATTTTGATAACGGCATTATCGAGCAGTTTATCGTGCCCGGCGCCGCGCTGCTGCCGCATGAATCGGTAGGGCGCGCGCTGGCGGTCAGCTCGCTGAAAAAAGAGCGCTATGTTTATGTGATTAACGAGCTGGGCCATTTCCTCGGCGTGGTGTCGATTCATGACATCTCCCGCAAAATCCTTGATGGCGAACTGACGCCCAACTCGCCGGTGGTGCTGGTGATGGATGGGCAGTTTCCCTGCGTGTTCCGCAATCAAACTATCCGCGAAGGGTGGGAGGCGTTTGCGCAGGTTACGCTGGAGCGCCTGCCGGTGCTGAACAATCCGCAGGATCGTAAATATCTCGGCGTGCTGACTAAAACCAGCCTGATCCGCAAAGCGAAGGATTTTATCTGAGCTAACCGGCGTTGCCCTGCAGCGCCTGGTGCGTCAGCCAGAGACGGGTATCAAACTCCAGCTGGTGATACTCCGGCTCCATATAGCAGCAGAGCTGATAAAACGCCTTGCTGTGATCTTTCTCTTTGATATGCGCCAGCTCATGCACCACGATCATTCGCAGGAACGCCTCCGGCGCCTGGCGGAACAGGGTAGCGACGCGGATCTCCGCCCTGGCTTTCAGCTTGCCGCCCTGTACCTGAGAAACGGCGGTATGCAGGCCGAGCGCATATTTCATAACGCGGATTTTGCTGTCGTATATCACCTTATTTAGCGGCGGCGCGTTGCGTAGATAGCGGTTTTTCAGCGCCAGCGTATAGTCATACAGCGCTTTATCGCTGGTGACGCTGTGCATATCGGGATAACGTTTCGCCAGCACTTCGCTGAGGCGCTGCTGATCGATCAGGGTTTGCACCTGACGCAGCAGCGTATCGGGGTAACCCTGCAGATAAATTAATGGCGACATGACGCGACCCGAATAAAAAGGCAGTATACTGCGCCCCCGCTTTCGGGGCGAAAAGATGCGCCATAGTACCACGCCGAGGAATCCATGAGCCAATTAGAACTGAGCCAACGCACGCTGACCCTACATCGTTTTCCGCGCATGCAGGAAGAAAACCCGCTACAGGCGTGGGATGCCGCGGATGAGTATCTGCTGCAGCAGACGCTGCCCGTGCCGGAACAGGGGCCGCTGCTGGTGTTCAATGACAGCTTCGGCGCGCTCGCCTGCGCGCTGGATCGCCCGCTCTACAGCATCAGCGACTCGTGGATCAGCCAGCAGGCGACGCGCCAGAATCTGCGCGATAACCAGCTGGATGAAGATCGCGTAGTGATGCTCGATAGCCTGGCGCCGCTGCCCGCCGCGCCCGCCTGCGTGCTGATTAAGATCCCGCGCGCGCTGGCATTGCTGGAACATCAGCTGCGTCAGCTGCGCGAGGTGGCGACGCCGGAGACGGTGATTATCGCCGGCGCGCGGGCGAAGGAGATCCATAACTCCACGCTGCAGCTGTTTGAGCGCATCCTCGGCCCGACCAAAACCTCGCTGGCGTGGAAAAAAGCGCGCCTGATTTACAGCACCTACGCCGCGCCTGCGCTAAAGCCGCAGCCGGAAACCCTGAGCTGGCCGCTGGAAGGCACGCCGTGGCAGATTCATAACTATCCCAACGTCTTTTCACGCAGCGGGCTGGATATCGGCGCGCGCTTTTTTATGCAGCATCTGCCCGATAATATCGACGGTGAAATCGTCGATCTCGGCTGCGGCAACGGCGTTATCGGCCTGCTGGCGCTGGAGATGAACCCGCTGGCGGAAGTGCATTTTTTCGATGAGTCGTGGATGGCGGTGGCTTCCAGCCGCCTTAACGTAGAGCGGAACCGCCCGCAGGATATGGCGCGCAGCCATTTTCAGGTGGCTAACGCGCTGAGCGGATTTCCCTCCGATCGCCTGCACGCGGTGCTGTGCAATCCGCCGTTCCACCAGCAGAGCGCAATTACCGATCATATTGCCTGGCAGATGTTCCGCGATGCGCGCCGCTGCCTGCAATATGGCGGCGAGCTGCGCATCGTCGGCAACCGCCACCTTGACTACCATCGCAAAATGAAAAAGCTGTTCGGCAACTGTACGCTGGTGGCCTCAAACAAAAAGTTTGTCGTGCTGCGTTCCGTTAAGCTGCGTTAAGGCGCCTACAGCGTCAGCGCCAGCTGCGTTCCCTGAGCGATGGCGCGGCGCGCATCCAGCTCCAGCGCGACGTCCGCCCCGCCGATAATATGTACCGGCCTGCCCAGCGCCCGTAGCGGCGCGGCCAGCGCCCGGTTCGGTTCCTGCCCGGCGCAGATAATCACCCGATCGACCGGCAGCAGCAGCGGGCTGCCGTCGCGCAGAATATGCAGGCCGCGGTCGTCAATGCGCTGATAGCTGACGCCGCCCCACATCTGTACGCCGCGCGCCAGCAGGCTGCTGCGGTGAATCCAGCCGGTGGTTTTGCCTAAACCGGCGCCCGGCTTGCCCGGCTTGCGCTGCAGCAGCCAGATTTGGCGCGGGCTGCGCGGCGGCTGCGGCTGCGTTAAACCGCCACGCTGGCGCAGGCTTTTATCGATGCCCCACTCCTGACAAAAGGCGTCGCCGTCGAGGCTGCTGCTACGATCGCCGTGACTGAGGTAGCTGGCGGTGTCGAAGCCGATGCCGCCCGCGCCGATAATGGCGACCCGTTCCCCCACCGGTTTTTTATCGCGCAATACTTCCAGGTAGCTCATTACCTTCGGGTGATCGATGCCTTCGATAGCGGGCGTGCGCGGTACGATGCCGGCGGCCAGCACGATCTCGTCAAAATCACGCAGCATCTCCGCCTCCGCGCGGCAGTTAAGGCGCAGCTCGACCCGATGAAGCGCCAGCTGGGTGCGGTAGTAGCGCAGCGTTTCGTTAAATTCTTCTTTGCCGGGGATCTGGCGCGCCACGTTAAACTGGCCGCCGGTTTCGGGCGCGGCGTCGAACAGCGTGACGCGGTGGCCACGCATTGCGGCATTAACGCTGAAGGCGAGTCCGGCCGGACCGGCGCCGACCACCGCAATCCTTTTAGGCTGACGGGCCGGCAGCTGCGGCAGCAGCGTTTCGTGACAGGCGCGCGGATTGACCAGACAGGAGCTGACCCTGCCGGCAAAAACCTGGTCAAGGCAGGCCTGATTGCAGCCGATGCAGGTGTTGATTTCCGCCGCGCGTCCAGCCTGCGCCTTGCTGACGAAGGCGGCATCCGCCAGAAAAGGACGCGCCATGGAGATCATATCCGCACAGCCCTCATCCAACAGGCGCTGCGCCACTTCCGGCTGATTAATGCGGTTAGTGGCGATCAGCGGCAGCGTCAGATGCTGACGCAGCGTCCGGGTGACCCAGCCGAAAGCGGCGCGCGGAACGGCGGCGGCGATGGTCGGTATCCGCGCCTCATGCCAGCCGATGCCGGTATTGATCAGCGTCGCGCCTGCGGCTTCCGTCGCCTGCGCCAGCTGGATGGTCTCCGCCAGCGTATTGCCGTCCGGCACCAGATCGAGCATCGACAGGCGATAGATAATAATAAAGTTATTGCCGGTCGCCGCCCGCACCGCTTCCACAATGCGTAACGCAAAGCGCATGCGATGAGCGAAATCGCCGCCCCATTCATCGTTGCGCTGGTTGGTGCGCGCGGCGAGGAACTGATTAATCAGATAGCCTTCCGATCCCATAATCTCGACGCCGTCGTAGCCTGCCTGCTGCGCCAGCGCGGCACAGCGGGCAAAATCTGCGATTAGCTGCAGAATCGCCTCGTGCGTCAATGTCTGCGGCGTGAAAGGATTAATCGGCGCCTGGAGCGGCGAAGGAGCCACCAGCGAAGGCTGATAGCTGTAGCGCCCGGCGTGCAGGATCTGTAAGGCGATCTTACCGCCGTGCTGATGCACCGCTTCGGTGATTGAACGATGGTGCGGCAGCTGCGCCTCGCTGTTCAGCAGCGAACCGCCGGGCGTAATCACGCCTTCCGGCGAGGGCGCGATGCCGCCGGTAACGATCAGCGCCACGCCGTTGGCGGCCCGCTCCGCATAGAAGGCGGCCAGACGCCGGGCGCCGTCAGGGCGTTCCTCCAGGCCGGTATGCATCGAACCCATCAGCACGCGGTTTTTAAGCTGGGTAAAACCCAGATCGAGCGGATCGAAAAGCGAAGGGGCGATCGACATAGGGCGGCTCACCTGAATGTTAATTTTTTGTTGAGTGGTCAGATGAGTTGACTGTAACCGCTGCGGCGGGAAAGGAAAGCGGCAGGCGAGCAGGCTGTGAGATATATCAAAAAAGCGCTCCGCCCCCGTGCAAAGAAACGCGGGCGGAGCGGAAGAGCCAGCCTCAGGGGAGGTTCAGCGCCTTCAGCCGTGCGTACAGCTGCGCTTCCAGCACCTGCACCTCGTTGAGGATATCCTGACAGAGCGCCTCAAGCAGTCGATCGCCGCGCTGGCTGTTTTCCAGCTGCTGACAAAGCTGTTCCAGCCTGTCGGCATGCAGCAGCCGCGCGCCGCCCTTCAGCGTATGCGCCAGGGTGGTGAGCTCTTCGTGCTGCTGGCAGTATTGCAGCTTCTCCGCCAGCTGCCGATGGCTCTCAATCGCGCTTTCAATCAGCCTGGCGCAGGCGGCGGGATCGGCAGCCGCCACCTGATCGAGCAGGCCGTTGGCCGGCAGTTCGGCGGCGCCGACCGGAACCGAGGTAGAGATAAAGCTGCTCAGCGTTTCGATATTGGCGGGTTTGAACAGACAGCAGTTCATGCCGGCATCCAGGCAGCGCTGCTGGATCGAGGTTTCCGCCGAGGCGGTCAGACCGATAATTACTACCGGGCTCAGGCCCAGCTCCTCTTCGCGCTGGCGTATGGTGCGCGTAAAGGTAAAGCCGTCCATATCGGGCAGATTGCAGTCGGTAATAATCAGATCGAAACCGTTTTTCTGCTGTTCCCACTGCTCAAGCGCCTGCGCCGCGCGCTCCGATTCGGTGACCTGATGCCCCAGATATTTGAGCTGCTGCGCCAGCAGCAGGCGGTTAGGCGCGTGGTCTTCCAGGATCAGGATATGCCTTACGCCCGCGCCGGTAGGCTGTTCAGGCTCGACCGTTACCTGCGCCGTTTCCTGGCTCAGCGGGGCGCAGAAGCTGAAGGTGAACACCGAACCTGCGCCCGGTTCGCTCTCCACGCTGATTTCACCATTAAGCAGGTGCGCCAGATGGCGGCAGATACTCAGGCCCAGCCCGGTTCCGGCCTGCTGGCTGACGCGATCGCCCGCCTGCACGAAGGGATCGAAGATCTTGTGCAGTTCGTGCGCGCTGATGCCGCAGCCGGTATCGCTGATCCTGAGCAGATAGCGGCCCTGCGCCTCTTCGCCTGGCCTTGCGGCCTGCTGCAGCAGAGAGATTTCCACCTCGCCGCTGTGGGTGAACTTCAGCGCGTTGCTGAGCAGGTTGGCGGCGATTTGGTTAAACATGGTGGCGTCAATCATGACGCAGGGCTCTTCAACGGTAATCAGCTTCCGGAAGCGCAGCCCGCGCGCCTTCGCCTTGCTGCGGAACAGGGTAAACAGCTGTTCGACGATGCTAACCAGGTTCGTGGGGGCCGGTTCCGGCTGCAGCACGCCCGATTCAATCTTCGAGAGATCCAGCACGTTGCCGATCAGGCTTTGCAGCGCGGTAGCGGATTCATAGGCGGCGGTAATATTCGGGCCAAGCGGACGGTTAGAGCGCCGCATTTCCAGCTCCAGCAGGCCGATAATCGCGTGTAGCTGAGTGCGAATATCGTGACTGGTATTGGCAAGAAAACGGCTTTTGAACTCATTAGCGCGATCGGCTTCTTCCTTCGCTTTTTCCAGCGCGGTAAGCAGCTCATAGCGTTCGGTGATATCCAGCCAGCCGCCGATGATGCCGACGATATTGTCGGCATGATCGCGGTAGGGCAGCGCCCAGTGCAGCATGTAGTAATCACGCCCCTGATAGCGCAGCTTAAGATCCTGCACCATCGGCTTGCCGTCTTCAAAAGTCTGCTCATAGATGGCGTAGAAGCTTTCATGCACTTCAAAATCTTCAGGCAGCTCCTGCAGCGTCGAACCCAGCAGTTTTTCACGCGGCAGCTGTAAGAAGTCGACATAGGCCTTGTTGCAGTGCAGCAGGCGCATCTGCCGGTCGCGTACGTACATCACCACCGGCGATTCTTCAAACAGCGTGTTGGAGAAGGTGAGCTGGTTTTTCAGCGCCTGCTCGACGCGGGTACGTTCACGGATGGTGCGCTGTAAATGACGGTTCCACAGCAGGATCAGCAGGGTGATTAAGCCGACGGCCAATGCGATTTTAATCAGCACGCTGTGATAGTACTGCCAGTAGCCGCTGGTATCGGTGTGGTGCGCGTTCTGCCAGCGCAGCACGATCCTCTCCTGGGTGACGCGGGAAATACTGAGCAGCGCTTTGTTGATGATATGAATAAGCTCGACGTTTTCGCGCTGGGTCGCCATGGCGAAGCGGGCGGGACGATCGCCGACGGTGCGGATGATTTTTAATCGCCCCAGGTAGCGATTGTTAATCTGGTAATCGGCGATCAGCTTGGGCTGAATAATGGCATCGACTTCGCCCTTCACCAGCAGATCGAAAGCCTGCTGCGAATTTTTCACCCGCATAATTTTATAGCCGGGGTAGTAATGCTTTAGCCATTTAAGCATCGGGCTGTTTTCTTCAATCGCCAGCAGCTTATCCCGCAGCTGCGAAAGCGACGCCGCCGTGACGCCATGCTCGCGCTGCACCATTACCCACGGCGTGGAGATATAGGGGCGCGAATAGATCAGATCGGCGTCGGGCGTTTCCGGCTCCAGCTCCGCCGGATAGAGCGTTAACAAGGATTTATCGCGCCTGGCGGAAGGGGGACCATAAATAAACTTAAAGCCGGTGCGCTCGCTGATCAGGCGCAGGAATTCAATTTCGATTCCCTCAGGCTGATCGTCGTAGCCGACGATGGAGAGCGGCGGCATACCGCGGCTCGGCGTAACGGAGATCACCCGGTTCTCCTGTAGCCAGCGCTCATCTTCCGGATTCAGCATCAGCGGATGGGCCTTCAGCACAAAGGTGGAATCCAGCCCCCAACGTCCGACAACCCGCTGACGTCCCGCCAGCGGAATATATTGCAGGGCGATATCGATCGCTTTCGCCAGCTGGGGATGGCTGGCGGAGACGCCGAAAGAGAGATTCATATCCTCAATAGAGCGATCGGCAGGGGCGGCAATCAGGCTGCCATAGCCGTAACGGCGTAAAAATTCGATGCTGGCCGCGCTGCCCCACATCGCATCTGCCTGGCCATACGCCACGGCGGCGAGCGCCATTTCAGCGCTGCTAAAGTGCCTCAGGCGCGCATGGGGAAAATAGCGTTGCAGCAGGGGTGCGAACCCCGGCGCTTCCGCCCACGCCAGCACCGGCTGCGCGGCTTGTTTAAAATCGCTTGCCGAGCGATCGTGCTCGACGATAACCGCGTGATCGAGCAGCCAGGGCGTTGTGGCGATAACGTTGTCTGAATCGTAAAGATGGGCATTATAAAAGGCCAGCATATCCAGCTGGTGGTTTCTTAACGCATGGGAGGCTTCAGTCGGCGTATCATAGGCGATGATCTGGATTTCGACGCCCAGCATTCTTTTCAGCGCGGCTAAATAATCCGCAGCGATGCCTTCAAATTTCCCTGACTCCATATTGATGTAAACCGGAGGACGGACTGAGCCGGGAACACCAACACGTAATATTGACGGATAGGTAAGATTTTTTAATTCCCTGATTTCTTCTTTCTTTGGAACCACCAGCTCCGTGTTGACCAGCAGCATTAATTCCTGAGGCTGAGCAAATACGGGGAAGTTAAGAATAAATAAACAAAAGTAAAAGTAAAATTTCCTGTTTATCATTAACGCCGTCCTGAAAACCCAGCTTCACAAAAAATTAAAATTCAGCGGGAAGTAATGTCTTATAAAGGCTGGGTTTTATTTTACGATTTTACTGAGGATAATAGAATTTTTCCGCATTGAAACATAGGGTAGTTATCCTTCGATAATTATTTTGAGACATTTCTTATATAGTCCACTATCGTTTATTTTTCTTAAAGCAATTGCCTTTCGCTGTGAAACGGGCTATCGGGAAAGGTATTTTTATGCTAAAAAGATCGGGAATTGTCTCAACCTCAGGCGGTAACGGGCTCTGCAGCGCCAGCGCAGCCGGGGAGAGCAATGTGGCGAGTCGCCTTTAACTCTCTATTGTTGTGTGCGTCAGTTCGACAGGGATGTGATATACGCATTTAAATATAGAAAAAAAGTAACCGCCAGTATTAATAAAATGGCGAAACCAGCCGTTAAACACTGCATGAAGCGGTGTATCAGGATATTAATTTTTGGTGCGCATAATCATCGATAATGATTCAAGGAGTGAAAAAGATGACGAAGACGATCGCCCACCCTTTACGGGTTGCGCTACTGGACGATCACCCCATGATCCGTACTGCGTTTGAAATTTGTATCGGCGCAGAGCCAGATATGGTGTTAGTGAGTACTTTTGGTTCCAGTCAGGTGCTTTTTAGCGAGCTGCCGGATCTGCAGCTGGATGTACTGGTGCTTGATTTTCTGCTGGGGGAGCGCGAGCTGGATGGTCTGGCCCTGATTAAACAGCTTCGTAACCACTTCCCGCGCCTGAATATTCTTATTTCATCGGCGATGGAAAGCCCCGCGGTGGTAAAAATGGTGCTGAACGCCGGCGTTAAAGGTTTTATCGGAAAAAGCCAGGATATGAATGAGATGATCCAGGCGATTCGCCAGGTAGGTCAGGGCCGCAACTGGCTGTCGCGCGATATGGCGTATGAAATCGAAGATCTTTATGTGATCAATGAAGAGGCGCGCAGCGGCCAGGGCGGAACGGCGCAGAAGGGCACGCTCTATGAGCGCGTGAAGCTGCTAAGCCCGCGCGAGGTGGAGGTAATACGCTGTTTTCTGAACGGCATGAGCGTTTCGCAAATAGCTATAAAATTCAAACGCAGCCGTAAAACCGTGAGCGGGCAAAAGCAATCGGCATTAAGAAAACTTGGCTTACGCTCTGATAGCGAGCTTTTTAAATACAGCAACGATCTTTTATCCCGTCCCGAAGCAACGGAACGTTTGTAACTCTTATTACCAGCCATGCGCGCGCTGGCGTCGCTAAGCTGGACGCTATCCTGCCGAACAGGCGGCAGGAAAGTCTCAGCGTAGCGCCTTGTTTGCTGTTCTTATCTCATCACGTCATCACGGCGAACGCACTTCGCTGTTCCGCCGGCGTATCCAGGCGTAGCGCAGATCGTAACCCTCGCTGGTATGGGTGTTGCGGCGATAGCTGGAGCGCGGCTCGGCGCAGCAGTAGGTGCATACCGGCAATATTTCAATCTGCGCCGCCGGGATCTGCATATCCAGCAACATCTGACGCCCCAGCTCCGGCAGATCGAACCAAACGCCACGCCGGGCCGCCTGCGCCTGTGGGCGAACCGCCCGCACATTGCGCGGCTGGCTTGAGAAGTAGCGCGGCGCCGTAGCTAACGGATTTGTCAGGATATTATTCAACGCCTCGTCTCCCAGTTCATAGCAACAGGGCGCAATCGCCGGGCCGATGGCGACATACAGGCTTTCTGGCGTCGCGCCGCCGCGAATTAACCTTGCCACCGCCTGCGGCAGCACGCCGGCCAGGGCGCCCTGCAAGCCGGCGTGGACCGCCGCGACCTGATGCCGTCGCGTATCGGCGATCAGTACCGGCAGGCAATCCGCCGTGTAAACCGCTACCGGACGCGAACCATTGGCGATCACGCCGTCCGCCTCACGGATTTTTGGCGGGAAGGCTTCTTCCGCCGTAATGATCGAGGCGGTGTGTCGCTGGCGTCCAAAGGCGCTCTCTGCGGGAGGCGCCATGCCCGCAGGTAAAAAAGCGTGCTCCAGCCAGCTGAGGGAAGAGAGCAGCGCGGAGGTACGTATCAGAGCGTCAGACATAAAACTTCCTTGCTGAGAGTTGAGCAGCAGCGCTGCGCTTTGCATTCAGCATAGCAGGCGGCGACGGGAGTCTGGAATAGAGGGACTCTCGTCCGGCGAGGGAAGGGGGTATGCGTGTCGCCTTCGATTTGGCGTCAAAATTCGCTGCTCTGATACTGGCGATAAAAAGCGCAAATAATTTTAATAGTGAATAAAATTATGACGTAAATACGCTATTGCAGATATCAATCATGCCTGCGTAATCGATCACCTGCGTAATTAAATTAATGGTGATATTCACCTGACTTTAGCTGTCGATAAGTATTACAGGTTTTTCTTATACCTAAAAAGCGTGACTAATAAGCAAATATCGAGACGCAGTGCTCTTAATGAGATTGTTGTCTAAACATAGTGCTCTCTTTTATTGAAAAAAGAAATCATTGCATAAGTATTTTCATACTAATTAAATTCGTTCAATGCATTGATTTTTAAAATCTTTTAAAGGGGATTTTAAGTGCGATAATTTCTCTTTCGGCACGGCGTTTTTACCATAAATATACACTATGCCTAAATAACATTACATTTTAATGTATTGTTGCAAGGTTGTTTTTTAATGGTTATTTATTATCATCAAAAACAGCCAGGCAAGCATTAACGGCGCTTGATTCACGCGGCCGGTATTTCCTGATGGTTTCACTGTCGATCGGGTTTGCCTCTGTTAACTGTCACGAAGAGGATGATGTTGACTATCGTGAAAGCGCCATGAGCGATGCGCTATGCCTGAGCCTGTCGGTATCGCCGCAAAACCGGCGCGGCCCTGGCCGCGACTGGCTGCCGCGCGGTGTCACCACTTTAATTCAGCTATCGGCGGAGATAATAACGTAATGAACCTGAAAACAGTACGGCAGGATCTTCCTGCTGGTCTGGTGGTTTTTCTGGTAGCGCTGCCGCTGTGTCTGGGCATCGCCCAGGCCAGCGGGCTGCCGCCTTTTGTCGGCCTGCTGACCGGCGTTATCGGCGGGCTGGTGGTCACTTCATTCAGCCCGTCGCGCTTTGCGGTTAGCGGCCCGGCCGCCGGTCTGGTGACCATCGTTGTGGCCTCGGTAGAAACGCTGGGATCCTTTTCCGCTTTCCTGCTGGCGCTGATGCTGGCCGGGATATTTCAGCTGCTGCTTGGTATCGCGCGTGCCGGGCGTTTTATTGCGCTGGTGCCGGGCAGCGTCATCAAAGGCATGCTGGCGGCTATCGGCATTCTTCTGATTGTGCAGCAAATTCCGGTGGCGCTGGGCATTAGCGGCGACGGCAGCCTGGGGACGATTTTTAGCGGCGGCCTGCGTTTTTCCGCCGCCTCTGTAACCGTTGCCGCGGCGTGTCTGCTGATTTTGTGGCTGTGGAGCCTGCCGGCGGTAAAAAGGATCAGGGGGCTGGGCTGGATTCCGGGGCCGCTTATCGCCGTACTGGCTGGCGGGCTGACAACATTCTACGGCGAGCGCTGGCAGCCCGATTTTACCGCCGGCCTGGCGCGGATTGTATTACCGGCGTTTGACAGCCTGCCGGCGCTGGCTGCCGAGCTGCAAGGCCCGGAGTGGCAGGCGTGGCGCAATCCTTCGGTTTACCTGGTAGCGATAACTCTGGCGCTGGTGGCCAGCCTGGAAACGCTGCTCAGCCAGCAGGCGCTGAATAAACTGCGTCCGCAGCATCCTCATCCTTCGCCAAACAGAGAGATGGTAGCGCAGGGCATCGGCAATACGCTGGCCGGCCTGATCGGCGCGCTGCCGATTACCGCGGTAATTGTCCGTAGCTCGGTAAACGTCAGCGTCGGCGCGCAAAGCAAAGTCTCTATCCTGCTGCACGGTATTTTACTGCTGCTGTGCGGCCTGTGGTTTAGCGCATTGCTGAACGTTATCCCTTTGGCGAGTCTGGCGGCGGTGCTGCTCTATACCGGCTACAAGCTGGCGACACCGCGGCTGTTTATCGAACAGGCCCGTCTGGGAGCGCAGCAGTTTGTTCCCTTTCTGGTCACCATCGTCGGCATTATTACCTGTGGGATGCTGGCCGGCATCGCCCTGGGCATCGCTACGCAGATCCTCTACAGCCTGTATAAAAGCCACCGCAACGCTATGCACCTCACTCACTGTGAAGATCACTATGTACTGCGGTTGCGGCAGAACCTGACCTTTATGCATAACCCGCGTCTGCAACATCTGCTGGACAACATCCCGGAAAACAGCGTGGTAGTAGTAGAGCATGACAATGTTGATTATCTAGATGCGGATGTTAAGGCGGTGCTCAAAGAATTTGGCGAGAAGGCGCCGGCGCGCGGCATCCGACTAAACCAGTGGCCGGTAACGGTTAACTGACCGCGCCGCTGGCGCAGCGATAATTAAGTACGGGCGCTCATCGGGCGCCTGTTTTTTTATCTGTGGCTCGCTGAAAAAGATTCATCCTGCTAATAATTAGCGCTGTGATAAGATGCCGCGCTTCGCCAGGGCTTTTCCCGGCGCGGTAACGGATAACGTGCCGCTTAATGAAGCTGCCGGTTGAGGACCTGACGGCGGCATGAGCAACGCAATGGGTAAGCTCGGCTATGCAATTCTCACTTCCTGATAAAAATCATCCGCTTAAAAATGCGTTCAGGCTCTTTTTATTCACCGCCTTGTTCTGCTTTGTCGGCAGCCATCTGCGCCAGCCTGCCGAACTGTCGCTGTTCTGGCCAGTTAATGCGCTGCTGACCGGGATTTTTGTGCGCTTTCCCTGGCTGCACCGCCTGCGCTATTACCTGGTCTGCTACGGCGCAATGGTATTTAACGACACGCTGTTCTCCGGCTGGGCGCTGTCGGCTTTTACCATTAACGGCGCCAATGTCCTGTTTATTCTGGTCGCTGTTTTTATGCTGATACCGCGCAACGGGCCGTTTAACGCCTCCGGCAGAGTCAAAAGCGCGCTGGGTATCTTCCCGGCCTGTCTGCTGGCTTCGGTGCTGTGCGCCAGCTGGGGCACGCTGGCGCAGGGGCTGTTATTTCGCGAAGGCATGCTGCGCGCCTGGAGCGACTGGCTGAGCGAACAGTTTTCCACCGGCGTGCTGCTGCTGCCTTTTATGCTGACGCTGCCGCGACGCCCTGGCAGGCTGTTTTTACGCCGTCACTGGCAAAAAGGTGGGCCGGTCTTAGCGCTGCTGGGCGCTATTGGCGCGGCGGTGACGATCGGCGGCGGCGGCAGCCTTTCGTTTCCGGTTCCGGCGCTGATCTGGTGCGCCATTAGCTATCCGCTCTGGCTGACCAGCGGGCTAACGCTGCTTACCGGCATTACGGAGATTGTGCTGGTAGTGCATGGCGTAATGAATATTCAGGGGGATGACAGCCTGCTGGCGCTCAGCCATCTGTCGTCGGCACGGCTAGGCGTTGCGACGGTCGCGATCGGCCCGCTGATTGCCGCAGTCAGTATGGATGCTATCCGGCAGCTTAATCGTCAGCTGGCGCAGCGGGCCAGCCACGATTTTCTTACCCGTCAGCTGTCGCGCTTCGGCCTGTACGATCGTTTACAGCAGCTGGATCAGAATGGCGAGCTGCACGCGCGTCAGGCGGGCGTGCTGTTGATTGATATCGACTATTTTAAAGCGATCAATGATAACTATGGTCATGATGCTGGCGATCTGGTTTTGCAGGAGGTGGCGCAGCGGATGCAGCAGACGGTGGGAGAGGCCGGGCTGGTTTGCCGCTTCGGCGGCGAAGAGTTCCTGGTGCTGCTGCTCGATCGCTCTGACGCACAGCTGCTGGCGCAAGCGGAGGCGATCCGTCAGCGCATTATGCAGGAAAAATTTAAGCTGCGCGGCGGCGCGGCGACCGTTACCGTCAGCATCGGCGCCGCCAGCGGCAGGCTGAATGGCGATAGCAGCGAGGCATTTAACCGGCTGATTTCCGCTGCGGATAAACAGCTGTTTATCTCAAAACGCAACGGGCGCAACCAGACGACGTCGGCGTCGCAGACGAGGCTGCCGGTCTGAGCGGGGGTGGAAAAAACCGCCGTCGCGAAACTGTGCGGCGGCGGGGTCAGAATGTTTAGCGGATATAGGAGCGGATCGCATCGGCGATCGCTTTGTTCGCCTCCCGACCGTCACGATGTTCAACATCGTGCGCCAGGTTTTCCAGATATTTATTCAGCTTACCGCCGGTTGGCACGTTGCCGAAGGCAATCAGCATCTGGACTATCTGACGCAGGGCCAACAGCTCCAGCGACAGGCGTTCAACAATGGGATCTTTATCAGACATAGCGGCTCCGGCGGCGATCTTAAGGCAACTGTCAGCCATCATACGTAGCCGCCTGTTTTCCAATCGCCTGAACAGGCGCCATAAGCGGCGCTATTTTGTCGGCGCTACCAGAATGAAAGAAGCGCATCGTCAGCGGAAATTCTGCTATGGTTTTCCGCAGCCACTACAGCGGAAAAGTCTGATGCATATCGATTCTCCTTGCCTGAGTTATCATCCCCTGGCGGAAGAGGACTGGCCCTTCTTTCTTGCCTTAAATCAGGATCCAGCGGTAATGCGCTACGTTTGCGACGTGCGCGATGCCGATACGATACGTCGTGATGTGTTTCAGGCGCGTCTGCTTCCCTGGCAACCGGGCAGTCGACGCTGGCTCTGTCTGACGATGCGCGAGAAAGCCTCCGGGCGGGCCGTGGGCGTTACCGGCTTTATCGATCGCGGCGACGGCATTGCCGAGGTCGGCTTTTTGCTAAACGCAGCCTTCCATGGCCGGGGCTACGCGACTGAATCGCTACGGGCGGTATGCCGCGCCGCGTTCGCACACCATTTTCGCAAGCTGACGGCCGCCGTAACGGCAGGCAACCTGGCGTCAAAAGCCGTGCTGGAGAAGGTAGGCTTTATCCAGGAGGGCGTGCTGCGCGGCAACTATTATCTGCACGGTCGTTGGCAGGATGACTGGGTGTTTGGCCTGTTCAGCAAAGAGTTAAAAACAACGCGCTGACAGCCCGCATAAATATTGCATTAACGCCGCGCTGTAGCGGCAATTAAAGCTCAGCCAAATTTTTTAGCTTTGAGGGCGCAGGCGGTGATAAATAAACCATGCCGGGTAATTTCTGAGTCGGCGGAGTTATATTATCCGGCGCGCTTCGTTTCATTAAGGCGCCGAAGCGCTGTTTCAGCTTCGGCTGCATACAGTGTAACGACAATTACATCTGTATTAATAAAAAGAAGAGGGATGTAATTATCTGGTTACCAACTTAAAGTTTCATTGCTGGCTTTAACGTTTTGCCTGTACATCATATCGAGATTGGCGTAGGTACACATATCCAGCGCGCTGTCACAGTAGGTGGCGATAACATTATCCAGCACGGCACGATTTTTGGCTGTGGTTAACGCTTTAAAAGCGGAAAGATTCTGTTTTTCCATCATGCGCAGCGTTGTCGGCTGGCACATATCCAGGCCGCTATCGCAGTAATCCTGATATACCCGGTCTTTAATGTAGTCGATAACCTCTGTTTTTTGCGCCTCAGAGCCATCGAAATCCAACGGATGAACAAATGCTGCATGCGAAGCAAAAGAAAGCAGTAAGGTAGCTAACCCCAGAAGTTTTTTCATCACTATTTCCATATAATAAAAATCGTAACAACAGTGCGCAGACATTCTGTATGAGTCTGTCAGAAGTAGCTGAAGGAAGAGAATAACCGCTTTCGCGCCGGTGAAAACAGGCACAAAAAACGCCTCCTGAAATATTCTAAGCGAATGGAGTTAATCATTCAACGCGCTGATTTTGCCGTCGCCTGAACCTGCAGATATTTATCTGCCTTAAACGGCGCAGGGCGATAATATAATGTTTATCAGCGGCTCAAAGATGAAAAAGGATGCCATAAGTTACCGCTATTATCCTTTTTCGCCTCTCTGTTTATCACCGCTTTCGCCCGGCTAATTAAACCGTAAACGCTTTCTCAGCCCCGCGGGCTGATAATCTCCGCTGGTGCCGGAGGGGATTCGTACGGCTATTAGTTAGTCTCGTTATAAGATCCTATCACGCGACCCAATACGCCAATATCAGTTGTTGCGCATTCAAACGGCACTCTGCCGCCGGTAACGTGCAGTTTTTTGCCCGGCAGGACGGCAATTTCACGAATGCTGACGGTACCATCGATATCTACCAGCTTCAGGCCGTCGGAAAGCGCGGTCGATTGCTCGACAAAAAACAGCGTGCCGTCAGACTCGATGCACTGAACCTGCGCCGTCGCCTTGCTGATGACGCTGCGATCGATAGCGAAGCTGCCGGTCTTAACTAACTCTCCTTCACTTAATGTGAATTTCTCCAGCCTGCACACTTCACTTTTATCAGCGGACAAATCCCCTTTTCCGGGAAAGCGCTCGCCCTGACCGGTGAGGATCCACATCAGGCTGGCACCGGTTTCAAGGGCGCAAAGCGCGGCGAAGTCAAAGGAGATATGTTCGCGCGTATACCTGTTTTGCAGCGAACTGGCGGCGATATCGAAGTGTCGCGCCAGCTGCACTTTCTGATGGAAGCCGTAGACCTCGCAGATGCGATCCAGAACCTGTTCATTAGTTGAGGTGATATTAAATGCCATTAAAAAACGTCCTCACGTATTGCGTAATGCGGTAAATCGAATTACTATTCCTAAAAAGGTATCCATCGTTGGCATTAATCGGCATTTATTGGCCAGGGATGGCGTAAATTGGCTAACTGGGAATCATGCTATATGACTAGTGAAATTACAATCGTCAAAATCCCCCGTGAAAAGGTGTATGCCGCTGAGTTTGCGGCGCTGGAGGGGGTTTCTCTGCGTACCGTTCGTCGCTGGACCACCGGCGAAAACCCCTGCCTGCCTATTGAAGCGCGCCGGATCAAGAAGGGAAAACGGCGCGCCACCGGCAGGGTGAGAATCCTCTACGCGCAATGGAAAGAGAGGCAGGTACGCGAGGCGCTGGGGCATTCGCGCTTCCAAATCATCGTTGGCGCATAATTCACAAATAGTGAATTTTTGATGCGAATAACATATCTCTCCCGGCAGGGCGCCTGTCCGAACTGGCCGTGAGGAGAGCAACAGAGTGCTGGAATATGGTGAAGCGTACGGCTCTCGCGCTTGCGCCGCAGCGCGCAAAAGCGCCTTTTACAACCATCTGGCTGGTACATGCCCGCGCGGATAAAGTTGAAAAAATGACCTTTGAGGAATTTCGGAAAACGTGGCGGCAGCGGCGCAACAATAATCGCAATCCGGCGCTGAATTACTTCAATCGCCAGAATGAGGCGTTTAAATTTTGCGTGCTGGCGCTGGCAAACCGTGACGCGCCGGGAACATTCCGGGCGGACGACGTCGGCAGACCCTTTGAATCTTTCGATGAAAAGCGCCGCGAACAGATTATTAACGCCATGAATCAGCTATCCCGCTGGGGGCGTATTTTGCCGCGGCAGTTTTCTGTCGCCGACAGTTTTCTGTCTGCATAAATAAATTTATTTCTTATCAATATCCGTAAATGGCGTAAACCCGCCGGGCATGCTTATGCCTGAAAACAGGAGAAAACCTCATGCTAAATAGCGAAAACGAGTTATTTGAAGTGGATGAATCCGCGCTGCAGGCGATTATCGCCGCCGAACGTAAAGAGTGCGCGCTGGCGGTTGCTGTACGCCTGGTGGCGATCGCTCTGCGTATTAATCTATTGGATCTTAACGGCGCCGAGGCGGCGGAGCTGCTGCGCCAGGAAGCTGAGTGTTACCAGCGCGCGTCGTGGGAGCTGCATTAATGGATGCGATAGATTTAGAACAGCAGAACCTGGACGAGGCGCTGGAACGGAATATCGCGGCGGTGGTTCGCCGTCCGCTACAGGTCAGCGCCATTTTCTGCGAAGAGTGCGACAGCGCCATCCCTGAAGCCCGCCGCCGCGCCATTCATGGCGTAACGCGCTGCATAACCTGCCAGGAAATTGCGGAGCTGAAAAGCCGGCATTATCAGGGCGGGCGATAATGAGTCAGGAATATGCTTACCCGTGGAACGCGCCGCGGAAAGCTATCGCCAGCCCCTATCCTACCTATGGAGAGATCCAACGCCGCGATCGGATGATTGCGGCGTTAACTGAAGCGCAGCGCCTGCTGGAACAGCAGCCGACTCTGGTGCAGCGGGACGTCAGACGTCGTTTGAACGATCTGGAGGTCACCCAGGGCGCGGCCCGCGCCAACGCTTATCTGTTAAAAAACTTCATGGAACGTACGCTGCCGCGCGTTGAGATGGTCAACCAGCGCTATCGCCCGGAGCCGCTGCAACGCGGCACGGTTAGCCTGCTGGCCGCTAACGCCGCCGTGGAGCAGGGCGCGGCCAGAGCCGCAGGCGCGCTATGGGAATTAGTAAAACGCGTTAACCGCCTGCCCGATATGACGCGCGCCGACGTAGATCTGCTGGCCGGAGATATCGCCAGCTTTATCCTGGCGGAGATAACCCAGGCGCACGGGCAGGTGGCGAATGAATCTGACTATCGCTATACGCACCGCATTTATATAACCGCCGCCGCTATTACTCGCCATCTGGGACAGACGCCGCCGCTGTGGGACAGAGTCGCCTCCCGTTTTTTCAGCCCGGAAGAGGCGACGCCGGCTATTCTGCGCATGCAGAACGAAAGGTGGTGGCGAGGCCAGCTGCGCCGCGTGGCCGCCGCGTGGCGCGAACATCTGCAAATTGCGCTGGCAAACGTCAGCAAAATTCATACGCCCTACGCCAGTACCATGACGGTTATTGAGTGGCGCGAGCAGAAACGCCGTATCCGCGAATTTCTTAAGGGGATGGAGCTGGAGGATGAAGAGGGCAATCGCGTCAGCCTGATCGATAAGTATGACGGCAGCGTGGCTAACCCGGCGATTCGCCGCTGTGAATTGATGACCCGTATCCGCGGCTTCGAAAATATCTGCCATCAGATGGGGTTCGTCGGCGAGTTTTATACCCTGACCGCGCCGGGCAGCTATCACGCCACCATCAAAACCGGGCACCGTAATCGTAAATGGAACGGCGCCAGCCCAACGGAAACCCAGCGTTATCTCTGCCATCTCTGGCAGAAAATCCGCGCCAGGCTGCATCGCGCCAATATTCGCATTTTCGGTATCCGCGTCGCGGAGCCGCACCATGACGGCACGCCGCACTGGCATATGCTGATGTTTATGCGCCCGGAAGCGGTGGAGCAGGTGCGTCAAACGATGCGTGATTATGCCTGCCAGCAGGAGAGCGGCGAGCTGTCGACGGCGAAAGCCCGACGGGCGCGCTTTCATGCTGAGCCGATCGATCCGCAGAAGGGCAGCGCCACCGGCTATATAGCGAAATATATTTCTAAAAATATCGACGGCTATGCGCTGGAGGGCGAGCGGGATAACGAGAGCGGCAAGACGCTGAAAGAGACCGCCGCCGCCGTTTCCGCATGGGCGGCGCGCTGGCATATTCGCCAGTTTCAGTTTGTCGGCGGCGCGCCGGTAACGGTCTGGCGCGAACTGCGCCGTATGGCTGACGGCGCAGCCGCGCGCGCCCTGAGCGTAGAGTTTGCCGCCGCGCATGACGCCGCCGATGCCGGCGACTGGGCGGCCTACGTTAACGCTCAGGGCGGCCCGTTTGTACGTCGCGATGAGCTGGCGGTACGCGCCTGGTATCAGCCTGGCGAACAGTGGAACCGCTACGGTGAGGAAATCCTGCGTATTAAGGGCGTCTACGCTACTGCGGTAGGGCATGACACGCCGATTCTGACCCGCCTGATATCATGGAAAATCGTACCGAAGCGCGCAGCGGATCCTGAGCTTATTGGCAGAGGAGCGCCAGCGTCGCCTTGGAGTTCTGTCAATAACTGTACGGCACCTGTGGAGATCGGAGGGCGAGAAACGCTGGAGAGGCTCAGCCGCAAGGAACGGCGCCGCATACTGGCGCGAATTAAAGCCGGGCTGCCATCGAAACCGCGGCGCGCGCTGCGGCGGGCGGATAAAACGGAGGCGGCCTGCGCCAAAGTGATTGGTCAGGTGCGCGATCTAACCGGTGAAACCATCAGTCGGGCGCTGGCGGTGCGTTTAATCGGCGGCACGGAAACGAAAATTGCCGGGCGCTGGTTTCGCAGCGTCGTCAATGGCGAGCTATTTCGCGCGACGAAACAAAACGGCAAAGAAAGCCCGCTGGTACGTTTCCATCGCTTAGAAAAATTACTAGTTAAGCGGCGCCTGACGCCAGGCGAATAGTGGCTTTTTTAGCGCGGAACGACGAATAGTCGCGCGTTTACCCAGCTTTGACTGTGATGATGCGCGCACAAGCCATGTTGTGAAAAAGCATATATATCAGCGCGATATTTACGGCTAGTGCCGGCTTGAAAATTCTTTATATCGAAACTCATGCTGTGATACTGTATATGTATACAGTAATTGATGGAGGAGGGAGTGCAGAAATGGATTTACAAGAACAGGTAATGCTTGAGCGGGTTGAGCTGATCGCCAGACTAACGACGCAGGGATCCTGCCGGGAACGCGATCGGGAGATCGCGCTGGCGTTGATCGCTGAAATAGCAGGCAAGGGTGGGGTAAAGAGTAATCAACTTTCGGCAGCCCTTTCGGCGCTCTCCGCTGATAAATAATGCGGCGGCAACGTTAACGGAATTTTAAACCATGATGAATAAGACATAACCCGTTGAGCTGTAACTTTTACACACGCATACGGAGAGCTGCTTTAAGATTAGCGGCCATTAAATATTGTCAGCAGGAAACTATTTTCCTGGCGACAGTATGAAACAGGGCATTAACGTAATTGCTTATAGTTGCGGCCCTGTGCTGTTTATTTATGCCGCTGATTCCCCCGACGCTATCGCATAATAACGCCTGAAGGAAACAGCAGAATGTTTCCCGGCGCGGTTATTTAACGTTAACGCCTGCTCTCGCGGTTATTTATCGCCTGCTGTTACCTTCTTTGCTCTGTCTGCTCTGTCTGCGGTTGTTCCGCCGCCGGGGCGCGTCATCAATTATTCCTTTTTTAATTCCTTCTTCATCATGTCCGACTAAGGACTATGGCCGCCCGTTTTTATTCCCTTAATCAGAACATATAGCCGACCGGCGAGGTTAGCCCGTGGCAATGCCTGGATCGCTGCTGCCTTAACGGCAAATAAGCGCTTATGGCTGCGGCTGTTGTTTATTCCTCTCTGAGCGGACGAGCTTTGGTTGAGGCAAAAGCGGGATAGGGCAAAATTGATATTGACCTGAACTCACCTTGTTTTTCCTTTGCCGCCTAATAAACAAGAGGCCATGAAATGATTTCAACATTATTAAAAAAATGGCGGCTGGCAAAAGCTGCCGAGCCGCCTGGAAAGGTAGCCGGTTTACCGGCTGCCAAAGGGCGTTATCAGCCGTGGATTAAAGAAGCCGTTGCTTCTTTGCCTGCAGCGCTAAAAAGCGTGATTTTGCAGGGCTGCGCGCTGGCGAAACGGTATCGGGGCGTCATCATCAGGCTAATAGCCAGAGCGCTGGCGCGTCTCATCGCTGAACGCTGTCGCGCCTGGCCGGTAGTTCGCCAGATCGCTGAAAAGGTCGAACGACTGCTGGGGAGGCTGCGATGAACGTTTATGCACAACAGGGCGATACCGTTGATGAGATCTGTCTGCGCTATTACGGACATACGCAGCAGGTGGTTGAACTGGTATATGCAGCCAATCCTGGGCTGGCCGAACGCGGGCCAGTGCTACCGCATGGCTGTGAAATCACGCTGCCGGCAGTGCCGGAAGCCGCAACGAGCGAAACCGTTAATCTGTGGGATTAACGGCTTATGGAGAAAATCAGTTCGCTGGTTAACTACCTGATCGGCATTGTGCTGATGTGGTTCGCCCGTCATACGCCGCAGGATATCGCCTTTATGGTGGGCTCCGGCGTTGCCGTAGTGACGCTGATGATCAACATAGCGACGTTTTTTATTAACTGGCACTACCGCCGCAAAATGTATGAGCTGCGGCGGAAGGGCACACAGGGAGAGTGAACCTTGAGCCAGATTGTTAAACGCTGTACCGCAGCGGCCGTGCTGGCAATAGCCGCGCTGCTGCCGCAATTTGAAGTCTTGAAAATATCTGAGGCCGGCCTGCGGCTGATTGCCGATGCTGAAGGCTGCCGCACCTCGCCCTATCAGTGCAGCGCCGGCGTCTGGACGAACGGCATTGGCCATACCGAAGGGGTGACGGCGCATAGTGAGATCGACGAGCGTCAGGCGGCGATCAATCTGGTGTATGACGTGATGCGCATCGAGCGCGGCATAGCCGCCTGTATGCGCAGCGATATGCCGCAGGAAGTCTATGACGCGGTGGTATCGTTCGCCTTTAACGTTGGCGTGCGCGCCGCCTGTAACTCGACGCTGGCGACATTTATCAAGCGGGGCCAGTGGCGCAGCGCCTGCCTGCAGCTGAAGCGTTGGGTTTATGTCAACGGCGTTTTCAGCAAGGGGCTGCAAAACCGTCGCGAACGCGAACTGGCTCTGTGCCTTAAGGGGGCGGCATGATGCGTCTGTTGGCTCTGCTGCTGGCCGCGTCGCTGGCGACCCTGAGCGTGGTGTACTGGCGACTCTCGGTGGCCGAAAGCGATCTGGCGCAGGCGCAGCGCGCTATTGGCACGCTTTCTGCCGGGATCGAAAGCCGCGATCGGGCCATTAACCGCCTGAACGAAGAGGCGCGTGAAAGCGCGAAGCGCGAAGCCACGCTCCGCCTGCAGCAGGGCCGCGCCAGCTC
Source organism: Mixta tenebrionis (assembly GCF_006517625.1). Taxonomy (GTDB): domain Bacteria; phylum Pseudomonadota; class Gammaproteobacteria; order Enterobacterales; family Enterobacteriaceae; genus Mixta; species Mixta tenebrionis. The sequence goes on from NZ_VHQI01000010.1 coordinate 152,510, forward strand.
TGCCGCGATTAACCGTGAACTGCAAATACAAAGGGAAAACGATGCAAACCCGACACTACGCAGCTGGTCTGCTACTGCTCTGCCTGACGATGTTATCCGGCTGCACACGCGTCCCGCCTTCAGCAACGCCCGTGCTTATCTGGACTGGCTGTCCGCGTGTGACCAGCTGTCCGGTGCCGGGAAATCACCTGAAGACGCAGGGCGATCTGGCGGCGGATAACCGCCAGCTGGAAGCCGCACTGGTTTCGTGCGGACTGCAGATTGAAATGATCAAAGAATGCCAGGAGCAACATGATGTTAAAGCCGAAATCGCTGCGCGAAACGCTGATTAATCACGTTCCGCTGCTGGCGCAAAATCCCGCACGCCTGCAGGTGCTGATGCCGTCAGGACAAATTGTCTCCACGTTCGCGCCGTCGCTGTCGTTTGAATATCACTATCAGCTCAGGCTGATTGTTACCGACTATACGGACGATATCGATCTGATTATCGTGCCGATTTTAGTCTGGCTGCGGGAAAATCAGCCGGAGATGATGGCCAGCGCGGAAAAGTGCCGCACCGGTTTCACTTTCAAAACGGAAGCGGTAAGCGACGCGTGCTGCAATATCAACATTGATCTGCAGCTGACCGAACGCGTGATGGTACGGCAGGAAGAGGACGCGCTGCACGTTGACCACCTCGGCGAGCCGCCGCTGCCGGAAAACGTCAACCGGCCGATACGGCTGTATGTGAACGGCGTGCTGCTTAGCGAGCTGCACGCGTAACCCAGCCTGAAAGCATATTGAGGCCGGCGGTCAGGATGCGGCTGCCGCCTTCGTCCCTGCGCTGCGCTGGCGCATTGGCCGTTCGTCCGGTCTGATTGCGTTTTTGCTGTGCCGGCGTCTGCTGCTGCCGACGTTAGCGCGTAACCCTCCGCTTTATCATCTGCCGACGATTATTCCCCCGAATACGCGCCTGCCGGCGCCATCCCTTCCGCGCCGGCGCGGTTTTTTGCTGTCAAACAACATTCCCGATCAAAAGCGTCTCCGGTCTGGCAGAAGAGCCGGTCGACAACTCTGTCCGACGCTTTAATGGCAGCTAAAGCTGCGGCGCAACGCAGGGAAGCGCATTTTGGCGAACATTTCTTACTGGTGGATGAGCAAGCCGGCAGAGATAGCGCCGCCCGCCGGCTTTGCGCAAAATTCATCTCATGAACGGACACCTTAACGAAATTATGCGCCTGCTGCGCAACATCATCCGTATCGGCACCATATCCGCCGTCAATCTGGACGAAGGGACATGCCGCGTGAATACGGGACAAAACACTACCGGATGGCTGCCCTGGCTTACCGGACGTGCCGGACGCTCGCGGGCGTGGAGCGCGCCCTCCGTAGGCGAGCAGGTACTGATCCTTAGCCTGGGCGGCGAGCTAAATACCGGCTTTGTGTTGCCGGGCGTGTTCTCGGAGAGCCATCCGGCGCCGTCAGCCTCGGCGGATGCGCTGCACTGGTCCTTCCCGGATGGCGCGGTGATCGAATATGAACCGAATAGCGGCGCGCTAACCGCCACCGGCATCCAGACCGCGCTGATTAAGGCGGCGGGGAAAATTACCCTCGACAGCCCGCTGGTGGAATGTAGCCAAAAATTGAAGGCAGCCACCTTTGAACTGACCGGGGGCGGCATGCTGCAAGGCGACGTGCTGCACAGCGGCGGACAGCTCAGCTCCAACGGCAAAATATTGCATACGCATCAACATAAAGGCGACAGCGGCGGCGTAACGGGAACACCACTATGACCACGGAACACTACACCGGTATGAGTCGCGAAAGCGGCGAGGCGATAACGGATCTGGCGCATATCAGCCAGTCGGTGCGCGATATTTTGATTACGCCGATCGGATCCAGAGTTATGCGGCGCCAGTACGGCTCGCTGCTGTCAGCTCTGATCGACCAGCCGCAAAATGAATCGCTGCGCCTGCAAATTATGTCGGCCTGCTATATGGCGATTCTGCAGTGGGAACCGCGCATAAAGCTGACCGCTATCAGCTATGAACCTGCGTTTGACGGCGGCATGGCGGTGGAAATCGCCGGCAGCCGCACCGATACGGCGCAGGATTTTTCACTAACCATTCCTGTGAGCTGAAACTATGGCAACCATTGACCTGAGCCAGCTTCCGGTGCCCGATGTGGTCGAAGCGCTGGACTATGAAATATTGCTGGAGGAACGGAAGATCGCGCTGATCTCGCTTTATCCAGCCGATCAGCAGGAGGCTATCTCGCGCACGCTGGCGCTGGAGTCTGAACCGATCGTTAAGCTACTGCAGGAAAATGCCTATCGCGAAATAATTCTGCGTCAGCGCGTAAACGAGGCGGCAAAAGCCAATATGGTGGCCTATGCCATCGGCAGCGACCTCGATCAGCTCGGCGCCAATAACGGCGTTAAGCGTCTGACGCTGAAGCCTGCGGATGATTCAACCATCCCGCCGACGCCGGCGGTAATGGAAAGCGACGATAACTTTCGTCTGCGCGTGGCCGCCGCCTTTGAAGGGCTAAGCGTGGCCGGACCAACCGGCGCCTACGAGTATCATGCGAAAAGCGCCGATGGCCGGGTAGCGGACGCCTCAGCCATCAGCCCCTCGCCCGCCTGCGTTACCGTTACGGTGCTGTCGCGCAAGGGGAACGGCGAGGCGGCTGCTGACCTGCTGGAGGTAGTAAACCACGCGCTGAACGATGAGAACGTGCGTCCGGTTGCCGATCGCGTCACGGTGCAGTCAGCCAGGATTGTGGACTACAGGGTTGACGCTGTGCTCTACCTCTATCCGGGGCCGGAAGCGGAGCCGATACGCGCTGCCGCCGAGAAAAAGCTTGCCGCCTTTGTCAGCGCTCAGGCGCGTCTTGGGCGGGATATTCGCCGATCGGCGCTGTATGCCGCGCTGCATGTTGAGGGCGTACAGCGCGTTGAGCTGACGGAACCCGCTAAAGATATGGTGCTGGATAAGACGCAGGCCGCCTGGTGCGCCGGCTGGCAGATTACGGTTGGGGGCTCTGATGAGTGATCGTTTGCTGCCGGCGGGCTCTTCATTACTGGAGGTCGCCGCCGCTGAGGCCTGCGCCAGGCTTGAAAATATCCCGGTACCGCTGCGCCAGCTCTGGAATGCGCATACCTGCCCGGTGGAGCTGCTGCCCTGGCTTGCCTGGGCATGGTCGGTGGATCGCTGGGATACCAGCTGGTCAGAAACCACCAGGCGTAGCGTGGTCGCGGCATCTGAATATGTTCACCGGCATAAAGGCACTATCGGTTCGCTGCGTCGCGTGGTGGAGCCGCTTGGTTACCTTATCCGCATTAATGAATGGTTTAACACTGGCGAGACGCCCGGCACTTTTCGACTTGATGTCGGCGTGCTGGATACCGGCATTACCGAAGAGATGTATAACGAGCTGGAGCGGTTGATCGCTGATGCGAAGCCCTGCAGTCGCCATCTTATCGGGCTCTCTATCAACCTGGATGTGAACGGCGCGCTGCCGGTCGCCGCTACGGCTTATAGCGGCGACGAGCTAACCGTTTATCCCTGGACTTCTGAAACCATCACCGTGGGCGGGCCGGGTTATATCGGCGCGGCGGTGCATATTACTGACCTGACGGACATACACGCATGACGACAAAATATTTTGCCCTGCTGACCAACCTGGGCGCAGCCAAGTTAGCGAATGCGGCTGCGCTTGGCACTAAAGTGCAGATTACCGAAATGGCCGTAGGCGACGGCGGCGGACAACTGCCGGCGCCCGATCCTGCACAAACCACCCTTATTGGTGAAAGACGTCGCGCTGCGCTGAACTCGCTCAGCGTTGACGAGGTTAACAACAGCCAGATTATTGCGGAGCAAATTATTCCTGAAGGCGAGGGGGGCTTCTGGATCCGTGAAATCGGCCTGTTTGACGCCGATGGCGATCTGGTTGCCGTGGCGAACTGCCCGGAAACCTATAAGCCGCAGCTGCAGGAAGGCAGCGGCCGTACCCAGACCGTGCGTATGATTTTAATCGTCAACAGCGCGGCCGCCGTAACGCTTAAAATCGATCCGTCCATCGTGCTGGCAACCCGTAAGTATGTTGATGATAAAGCTATTGAAGTGCGGGCCTACGCTGACAAGGTGATGCAGACGCATTTGGCGGAGAAAAACCCGCATTCGCAGTACCTGCAGATCGCCAATGCGCTGGCAGAAGTTAAAGACGCTGGGCTGGTAGCAGAGGTTCTTAAAAACCTTGGTTTGGGGGAAGC
>NZ_VHQI01000011.1 GCF_006517625.1 Mixta tenebrionis
TTGTATGAAACATTTTCAATTTCTGCCTGAAGACTCGACATTTTACTCGCTACAGGTTATTTTTGGGCATCTGGATGTCTAAACGTATAAACGTGTATTGTGAGGAAAACAGGTTATGCCGATTCGGGTGCCCGATGAACTGCCAGCCGTAAACTGTCTGCGTAATGAGAATGTGTTTGTGATGACCCATTCCCGCGCCAGCGTTCAGGAAATTCGACCGCTCAAAGTGCTGGTACTGAATCTGATGCCGAAGAAGATCGAGACGGAAAACCAGTTTTTGCGCCTGCTCTCTAACTCGCCGCTACAAATCGATATTCAGCTGTTGCGTATCGACAGCCGTGAATCGCGTAATACGCCGATGGAGCACCTCAATAACTTCTACTGTAATTTTGAGGACATCGCTCACGATAACTTTGATGGCCTGATTGTTACCGGCGCGCCGTTAGGCCTGGTCGATTTTCAGGATGTCGCCTACTGGCCGCAGATCCAGCGCGTACTGCACTGGGCTAAAGAGCATGTCACCTCAACTCTGTTTGTCTGTTGGGCGGTACAGGCTGCGCTCAACATTCTCTACGGGCTGCCAAAACAGACCAGGGCTACCAAGCTGTCAGGCGTCTATGAGCATCAAACGCTGCAACCGCATGCGTTGTTGACCCGTGGTTTCGACGATACCTTTCTTGCTCCACACTCACGCTACGCTGATTTTCCGGCGCAGCTGATCAGGGACTATACCGATCTGGAAATTTTCGCTGAATCTGAACTGGCAGGGCCTTACCTGTTAGGCAGCAAGGATAAGCGCCTGGCTTTTGTTACCGGCCATCCGGAATATGATGCGCTAACGCTGGCGGGTGAATATCAGCGCGACTGCGAGGCCGGGCTGAACCCGGTAATTCCCTGCAACTATTTTCCGCAGGATAACCCGGCGCTGCCGCCGCGCGCCAGCTGGCGCAGCCACGGCAATCTGCTGTTTTCCAACTGGCTTAACTATTACGTTTACCAGATCACACCTTATGATTTACGCCATATGAATCCCACGCTCGACTAGGTAAAAAGGCTGCGCTAATGAAAAAGCGCAGCAGCCAGCCGTTTCGGAGCGCCGATTGTTATCGGCGACAACAAGGCAGCGCGGCGTATGATTCGCTATCTTTGGGCTGCAATATGTCGCAGGCGAGATAAGTACAATGAGACAGGTGAAATAAGAGTGAATAACAGAATCGACGCGCTGCATCAGCAGCTGGCACAGCGCATTATGGTGCTGGATGGCGGGATGGGCACCATGATCCAGAGCTATCGACTGGAGGAACATGATTACCGCGGCGAGCGCTTTGCCGACTGGCCCAGCGATCTGAAGGGGAATAACGATCTGCTGGTATTGACGCAGCCGGAAATCATTCGAGCTATTCACAGCGCCTATCTGGAAGCCGGCGCCGACATTCTGGAAACCAACACCTTTAACGCCACCACGATCGCCATGGCGGATTACCAGATGGAATCGCTATCGGCAGAGATTAACTACACCGCGGCCAGGCTTGCTCGCGCCTGCGCTGACCAATGGAGCGCTAAAACGCCGCATCGTCCACGCTATGTGGCTGGCGTATTAGGCCCCACTAACCGTACCTGCTCTATTTCACCGGACGTTAACGATCCCGCCTTTCGTAATATCACCTTTGAACAGCTGGTTGTTGCCTACCGCGAATCCACGCGCGCGCTGATCGAAGGCGGCGTCGATCTGTTGATGATCGAAACCATCTTCGACACGTTGAACGCCAAAGCCGCCATTTTCGCTATCCAAAGCGAATTTGAAGCGCTGGGCGTCACGCTGCCGCTGATGATCTCCGGCACCATTACCGATGCCTCCGGGCGCACGCTGTCGGGTCAGACAACCGAAGCTTTTTATAACTCGCTGCGCCATGCCGAACCGCTGTCGTTTGGTTTGAACTGCGCGCTGGGGCCGGATGAGCTGCGTCAGTATGTGGCGGAGATGTCGCGTCTTGCCGAATGCTGTGTTAGCGCGCATCCCAACGCCGGCTTGCCTAACGCCTTTGGCGAGTACGATCTGGATGCCGCCGTCATGGCGGAGCAGATTGGCGAATGGGCGCGTGCCGGCTTTTTGAATATCGTTGGCGGCTGCTGCGGCACCACGCCTGCGCATATCGCCGCGATGGCGCGCGCGGTGGAAGGCATCGCGCCGCGTAAACTGCCAAAGCTGCCGGTAGCCTGTCGTCTTTCCGGCCTTGAACCGCTGAATATCGGCGCTGATTCGCTGTTTGTTAACGTCGGAGAGCGTACCAACGTTACCGGCTCAGCGAAATTTAAGCGGCTGATTAAAGAAGAAAAATATAGCGAGGCGCTGGACGTCGCGCGGCAGCAGGTAGAAAACGGCGCGCAAATCATCGATATCAATATGGATGAAGGGATGCTCGACGCCGAGGCGGCGATGGTGCGTTTCCTGAATTTGATTGCCGGCGAGCCGGATATTGCCCGCGTGCCGATTATGATCGACTCCTCCAAATGGGAAGTGATCGAAAAAGGCTTACGCTGCATCCAGGGTAAAGGCATCGTCAACTCCATCTCAATGAAAGAGGGCGTGGCCGCCTTTATCGAACATGCGCGGCTGGTGCGGCGTTACGGCGCGGCGATGGTGGTCATGGCCTTTGATGAAGAAGGTCAGGCAGACACGCGAGCGCGTAAAATTGAAATCTGCCGCCGGGCCTATCAGATCCTGACGGAAAAGGTGGGTTTCCCGCCGGAAGACATTATTTTCGATCCTAACATCTTTGCCGTTGCCACCGGCATCGATGAGCATAATAACTACGCGATGGATTTTATCGGCGCCTGCGAAGATATCAAACGCGAGCTGCCGCACGCGCTGATCTCTGGCGGCGTCTCCAACGTTTCATTCTCGTTCCGCGGCAATGATGCGGTTCGCGAAGCTATTCACGCGGTATTCCTCTATTACGCCATCCGCAACGGTATGGATATGGGCATCGTCAACGCCGGTCAGCTGGCAATCTATGACGATCTGCCTGCCGAACTGCGCGATGCGGTTGAGGATGTTATTTTAAACCGGCGCGCCGACAGTACCGAGCGCCTGCTGGATCTGGCGGAAAAATATCGCGGCAGTAAAGGCGAGGATGAGAGCAACAAGCCACAGGCGGAATGGCGCAGCTGGGACGTGGCGAAGCGGCTGGAATACTCGCTGGTTAAAGGTATCACCGAATTTATCGAAGAGGATACCGAGGCGGCGCGGCTGGAAGCCGATCGGCCGATTGAAGTGATCGAAGGGCCGCTAATGGCCGGGATGAACGTCGTCGGCGATCTCTTCGGCGAAGGGAAGATGTTTCTGCCGCAGGTGGTGAAATCGGCGCGCGTTATGAAACAGGCGGTGGCCTGGCTGGAACCCTACATTCAGGCCAGCAAGGCGGTCGGCAGCAGCAACGGTAAGATCGTGCTGGCGACGGTAAAAGGCGATGTGCACGATATCGGTAAAAATATCGTGGGCGTGGTGCTGCAGTGCAATAACTATGAAATCATCGATCTTGGCGTTATGGTGCCGACCGAAAAAATTCTCAAAACCGCCCGCGAAGAGCAGGCGGATATTATTGGTCTGTCGGGGCTGATCACGCCTTCGCTGGATGAGATGGTTAACGTCGCCAAAGAGATGGAGCGCCAGGGATTTACGCTGCCGCTGCTGATTGGCGGCGCTACCACATCCAAGGCGCATACCGCGGTTAAAATTGAGCAGAACTATAGCGGCCCGACGGTCTACGTGCAGAATGCTTCGCGCACCGTAGGCGTGGTCTCTGCGCTGTTGTCGCCAACGCAGCGCGACGGTTTCATCGCCCGCACGCGTAAAGAGTATGAAACGGTGCGCATACAGCACGGACGTAAAAAGCCGCGTACGCCGCCGGTAACGCTACAGGCGGCGCGGGACAATGATTTTGCCTTCGACTGGACGCGCTACACGCCGCCGGTAGCGCATCGTCTGGGCGTCAGCGAAGTACGGGCCTCCATCGACACGCTGCGTCACTATATCGACTGGACGCCCTTTTTCATGACCTGGTCGCTGGCGGGTAAATACCCGCGCATTCTGGAAGATGAGGTGGTAGGAGAAGAGGCGCAGCGGCTGTTCGCCGACGCCAACGCCATGCTGGATCGCCTGAGCGCGGAGGGCAGCTTAACGCCGCGCGGCGTGGTGGGGATCTTTCCAGCCAACCGCGTAGGCGATGATATTGAAATCTACCGCGATGAGTCACGCTCGCAGGTTATCGCCGTCAGCCATCATTTGCGCCAGCAAACGGAAAAGGTGGGCTTTGCGAACTATTGCCTGGCGGATTTTGTGGCGCCGAAGGCGAGCGGAAAGGCGGACTATCTGGGCGCTTTCGCCGTCACCGGCGGTCTGGAAGAGGATGCGTTGGCGCAGGCCTGGGAGCGTCAGCACGACGATTACAATAAAATTATGGTGAAAGCGCTGGCCGATCGTCTGGCGGAAGCCTTTGCCGAGTACCTGCATGAGCGGGTGCGCAAGGTTATCTGGGGCTACGCGGCCAATGAGAATCTGAGCAATGAACAACTGATCCGCGAAAACTATCAGGGAATCCGCCCGGCTCCCGGCTATCCCGCCTGTCCGGAGCATACCGAGAAAGCCACCATCTGGCAGCTGCTGGAGGTGGAGCGTCATACCGGCATGAAGCTAACCGAGTCTTTCGCCATGTGGCCCGGCGCCTCAGTTTCCGGCTGGTATTTCAGCCATCCTGACAGCCGCTACTTCGCCGTGGCGCAGCTGCAGCGCGATCAGATTGAAGACTATGCCAGGCGCAAAGGAATGGCGGTCAGCGAAGTAGAGCGCTGGCTGGCTCCGCATCTCGGTTATGATGCGGATTAAGACGCCACATCAGGCCTGCCTCGCCGGCCTGATGTCTCATGATAACCTTCTGTTCCTGTACGCCAGCCCCGGCTGGCGCATAGCTTCTTTACCTGCGCCCGTCTGCCGCTGAACTTATCTTTACCTTCCACTTAGCGCGATTGGTCTACATTTAATAGTGCCGCCGTATTAACTTGCCTGAAAAATAAGCTAAAAATATGCCTTTGTGGCGTGCTTAAGGGCAGGCGTCTCTTCAGTTGCTGAGCTTTTCCGCCAGGCAGGCAGCAGATACGGTTTTAGCCCGGCGCGAAGGAGTTGATAGTCGTGTTAACCCTGCTTAATTTGCTTTCCGCCGTCGCGCTGCTGGTATGGGGCACCCATATTGTCCGTACCGGCATTATGCGCGTTTACGGCGCGGATCTGCGGCGCGTGCTCAGCCGCAGCGTAGAAAAGAAGCCGATGGCCTTTATTGCCGGCATCGGCGTGACGGCGCTGGTGCAGAGCAGCAATGCCACCACGCTGTTGGTTACCTCATTCGTGGCGCAAAATCTGGTGGGGCTGACGCCCGCGCTGGTTATTATTCTCGGCGCCGATGTCGGTACGGCGATTATGGCGCGCGTGCTGACCTTCGATCTCTCCTGGCTTTCTCCACTGTTCATCTTTTTCGGCGTGGTGTTTTTCCTTGGGCGCAAACAGTCGCGCGCCGGCCAGCTGGGGCGGGCCAGTATCGGCTTAGGCTTGATTCTGCTGGCGCTGCAGCTGGTGGTGGAGGCGGCGCGTCCGATTACCCAGGCATCGGGCGTGCAGGTTCTTTTCTCCTCGCTGACCGGCGATATCATGCTGGATGCGCTGATCGGCGCGGTGTTTGCCATTATCAGCTATTCCAGCCTGGCGGCGGTGTTGTTGACGGCCACCTTAACCGCTACCGGCGTGATCTCGTTTCAGGTGGCGCTCTGTCTGGTGATCGGCGCCAACCTCGGCAGCGGCCTGCTGGCGATGCTGAACAACAGCGGCTCTAATGCCGCCGGCAAGCGCGTCGCGCTCGGCAGCCTGCTGTTTAAAGCGATCGGCTGCGTGCTGGTGCTGCCTTTTATACATGTGCTGGCGCCCTGGCTCGATAAGCTGCCGGTAGATGATGAAGAGCTGGTGATCTTCTTCCACGTCTTTTACAACCTGATCCGCTGCGTCATTATGGTGCCCTTTACCGATCCGATGGCGCGGCTGTGCAAACGGCTGATCCGTGACGATCAGGAGAATGACGAACGCCTGAAGCCGAAGCATCTCGATCGCAGCGCGCTGGATACGCCCGCGCTGGCGCTGGCAAACGCGGCGCGCGAAACGCTGCGCATGGGCGATGTGCTGGAGCAGATGATGTTCAACTTCAGTAAGGTCATTCACGGCGAACCGCGTCAGGATCGTGAGATCCGGCGGCTGGATGATGACGTGGATGTGCTCTATACCGCGATTAAGCTCTACCTGGCGCGCATGCCGAAAGAGGATCTGCCGGAAGAGGATTCGCGCCGCTGGGCGGAAATCATCGAAACCGCGCTGAACCTGGAGCAGGCGGGCGATATCATTGAGCGCATGAGCGGCGATGTGGCCGATAAGTCGCTGGCGGCGCGCCGCGCCTTTTCACCGGAAGGGCTAAAAGAGCTGGATCAGCTGCAGGAACAGTTACTGAATAACCTGCGGCTGGCGCTGTCAGTGTTTCTGTCGCGCGATATCGCCAGCGCGAAGCGGCTGCGCCGCGCCAAGCATCGCCTGCGCATGATGATCCGTCGTTTTTCCCACGCCCATGTCGATCGGCTGCATCAAAAAAACGTGCAGAGTATTGAAACCAGCTCGCTGCATCTGGGGCTGCTGGGCGATATGAAGCGTCTGAATTCACTGTTTTGCGCGGTGGCCTACAGCGTGCTGGAGCAGCCGGACGATGAGCGGGATGAAGAGTAAGAAGGCATGCTGGGACGTAAATATCCCGCGCAGCGCAGCGCGGGACGAACCGCCAGGTTTTACGCCTGCTTATCGGTAACCGGCTTACCTGACCAGTAGCCTGCCAGCAGCGAGCCGGAGAGATTATGCCAGACGGAGAACAGCGCGCCGGGCAGCGCCGCCAGCGGCGAGAAGTAAAGTTTGCCCAGCGTTGCCGCCAGCCCGGAGTTCTGCATACCGACCTCCAGCGCCAGCGTACGGCAGGTGGATTCATCAAAGCCAAACAGTTTGCCGCCCCAGTAGCCGCCGAGCAGGCCGGTGGCGTTGTGCAGCATCACTGCAACAATGGTCACCAGCCCAACCGAGCCGATAAATCCCTGGCTGCCGGCTACCACGGCGCTGATAATCAGCAGAATGGCGATCATTGAAAAAGCGGGCAGCCAGGGTTCGATACGTTTAACCAGCTTGTTCATGCTGTGATGGATAATCAGGCCGAGAGCAATCGGGATCGCCACGATTTTTATAATGCTGAGCAGCATACCCATCACATCCACTGCTATTCGGGTATCAACATACAGACGCGTCAGCAGCGGGGTAGCGAAAATACCGACCAGCGCGGAAACTGACGAGATGGTTACCGACAGCGCCACATCGCCCCTGGCCAGATAGATCATCACGTTGGAGGCGGTGCCGCTGGCGACGCTGCCGACCAGAATCATGCCCGCCGCCAGATCGGGCGGCATTTGAAACAGTTTCGCCAGCAGCCAGGCGGCCAGCGGCATCACCAGATAGTGCAGAAAGGTGCCGGCGATAACCGGCGCCGGACGTACCAGCACGCGCCTGAAATCATTAATGTTCAGGGTCACGCCCATGGCAAACATAATAATCATCAGCAGGTAAGATACCCAGGGGCCGATGCCGAGAAAGGTGGAGGGTGAATAACAGGCTGCCGCAGAGAGCAACACAGCCCACAGCGGGAACAGCCGGGTGATTTTGGCGAGCATAGGCCAGACTTCCTTATAAGAATGAGATGTTGGTTTGCCAGTAGACAACGTGCGCCTGCACCCGGAATCTGGGTAAAAAGCGAACAAAAATCATAGCATTAAGGAAGAAAGGGTAAAGGGGCGACCGGACGCCGCCCCGGAAAAGCGAGTTTATGCCTTGTTTTGCAGCAGAAAACGGTAAACCAGACCGCCAACGACGCCGCCAGCCAGCGGAATCAACCAGAACATCCACAGCTGCTCGATAGCCCAGCCGCCCTGATAGAGCGCAACGCCGGTACTGCGCGCCGGGTTGACGGAAGTGTTGGTGACCGGAATGCTGACCAGATGGATCAGGGTCAGCGCCAGGCCGATAGCCAACGGCGCGAAGCCTGCCGGCGCATGTTTATCGGTAGCGCCCATAATCACCACCAGGAAAATGGCGGTCAGTACGGCTTCTACTAACATACAGGCGAACAGCGAATAGCCGCCGGGCGAGTAGTCGCCGTAGCCGTTAGCGGCGAAGCCGTGAACATCAAGGTCAAATCCCGCTTTGCCGCTGGCGATCAGCCACAGCACGCCGCCGGCGGCGATGGCGCCCAGCACCTGGAAAATAATATAGGGCAGGATCTGCGCGGCACTAAAGCGTCCGCCGGCCCACAGTCCCAGCGTTACGGCCGGGTTGAAGTGTCCGCCGGAAATATGCCCGACGGCGTAAGCCATCGTCAGTACCGTCAGACCAAACGCCAGCGAAACGCCAGCAAAACCGATTCCCAGTTCAGGCCAGCCAGCGGCCAGTACCGCACTGCCGCAACCGCCCAGAACCAGCACAAACGTCCCTAAAAATTCAGCCAATAATTTTTGCATCATGATCCCTCATTTTATTTATATCCAGCGCAGCGCATTATCTTTGTCTGTTCAAAGACTGCAATCTTTATACGTGTTTTGCCGTCGGTTAGCGGCCCGTAGGGCGATATTCGAGACAAGTCTTGCTTTTTGCCGCCGGGAAAAGCGCAGGAAAAGGGAAAAATAAACGGTGGCGTTGTGAACGGGATAAAAAGAAAGGATGCCGGAAAGTGACCGGCACCCGCGCTGGTTTCAGCATTTAAACAGATTATGATGCAGCGTACGAACCACCTGCTCGGCGTCGTTTCCCGGCACCAGGAAACAGAGGTTATAGCTGCTGGCGCCGTAGCAAATCATGCGCAGATTAAACGGCTCCAGCACGCCGAACACCTCCTTGCCTACGCCGCACGCCTGCGACAGCTTGTTGCCGATTAACGCTACCAGCGCCAGATTTTCTTCTACCTCAACCCGGCAGAGCGAAGAAAGCTCGGTCAGCAGCGCCTGCGTCAGCAGGCTGTCGCCGGTTGAAGTAGAGCCGGTGGTATCCAGCGTCAGCGCGACGCTCACTTCCGAGGTGGTAATCAGATCGACGGAAATATGGTGGCGCGCCAGAATAGCGAAAACCTCGGCGAGGAAACCGCGGGCGTGCAGCATATTCAGACTGTGCAGGGTAAGCAGCGTTTGTTTGCGGCGCAGCGCCAGCGCCCGGAACAGCGGCGGATTTTCCGTGCGGTTGCAGACCAGGGTGCCGCCAGCCTCAGGATCTTTGCTGGAGCCGACAAATACCGGAATGTCGCTGCGTACCGCCGGCAGCAGCGTCGCCGGATGCAGCACCTTCGCCCCGAAGGTCGCCATTTCCGCCGCTTCTTCAAATGTAATCTGATCGATGCGGCGCGCCGCCGGCACAATGCGCGGATCGGTAGAGTAGATGCCCGGTACGTCGGTCCAGATATCGATACGCTGCGCCTGGAGCGCTTCGCCCAGCAGCGCGGCGGTGTAGTCGCTGCCGCCGCGGCCAAGGGTGGTAGTGCGGCCTTTCGCCTCGCTGCCGATAAAGCCCTGAGTAATTACCAGCGCCTCTGCCAGTCGCGGGCGCAGCTGCAGGCGGCTTAGCTCGGCCAGCGCGTTAACGTCCGGTTCGGCGCGGCCAAAACGATCGCTGGTGCGCATAATTTTGCGCACGTCGAACCATTCGGCGGCGACGTTGCGTTCGCGCAGGATCTCTACAAACAGCAGGGATGACATCAGCTCGCCGTGGCTGACCAGCTCATCGGTCAGCGCGGCGGAAGCGGCCTGCGCTGCCGCTTCCGCCAGTATGGCGATATTTTCCAGCATCCGATCGATCTCTTCGCGAATCACCTGCGGCTGCTGTAGCCGATTGATAATCGCGTACTGAATATTACGGATATCTTCAAGCAGAGCATCGCGCTGCGCCGGCGGCTGGCCTTCGGCCAGCGCAACCAACAGGTTGGTAATACCGGCGGAGGCGGAAAGCACCACCAGGCGTACCCTGGCGTCAGCCAGCACCACCCCGGCGCTGCGGCTCATAGCGGTAAAATCGGCAACGCTGGTGCCGCCAAATTTTGCAACGATCAAATCAGTGTGAGACATAGTGACCCCGTGTCAGGTTTATTCTGGCAGCCTTGGCACAAGGGAAGCAGAGACGGGAGCAGGCGTAGAGAGGAACAGCTACGAGCACCCAGAAGCGCTCCACCTTGCGGCGCGTCCGACTGTCGCACGCGCCTGGTGACAACCCAGGGGATTCAGCCCCTGCAGCCGACAGATCCTCCGCCGTGGATTTTCCGCCTCGGCGTCGCTCCCCCTGATGTGTTTTCACCGGATACGGCTCCTCCAACACACTGCCTGGGCGACGCGCCTCTTCTGGCTTGCGCACTGCTGCGCAAGTAACCATTTACAAATATCGGGTTATGGTTCCGCTGTCAACGCCTGGCGTTTGAAGATTTCTCATCTTACCCTTGCGTGTGGGTTAATCCGGCGCTGCCGCCGGTTAAAGGCGGCGCGCTGGCTAATTTAAGGGAATTTAAGCACTATCTGGCGTTAAATTACCTTGTTGAAATGATTCAGCTTGCTGATGCAGCACAATGAAAGACGGCCGCGGCTGCGTAAAAATAGCGCCAGCAAACGGCGGCCTTCGCTTTCGTTATTGCTGCCGTAACGGCAGCGGTGCGGCGCGCGCTTTCAGCGGGCGCGAGCGCATCGGCGAGCAAAATGTGCGTTATCGAACCGGGTAGGATTCCGAAAACCAGCCGCGATCGGATAGCCGCAAGCCGCGGCGGCCAGGCTCTCCGTCAGGCGTTTGCCGCGCTGATGCGGATACTGGCCGGCAGCGGCGAAGCAGAAAGCGGTATAAAAATTTTTCCTTCAACGGTAAGAGTCGTCATACTGAAATACCTGGCGGCTGACATCGCCGCAGCCTGAATTACGGTTGTTAAACATAAGAGTGTTGCCATGAAAAATATCAATCCGACGCAAACTGCTGCCTGGCAAGCCCTGCAGCAGCATTACGAACAGATGAAAGATGTACGCATTGCCGAGCTGTTTGCTCAGGACAGCGATCGTTTTGCGAAATTCTCCGCCACCTTTGACGACCAGATGCTGGTGGATTTCTCAAAAAACCGCATCACTTCCGAAACCCTGGATAAACTGCAGGCGCTGGCGCGGGAAACCGATCTGGCAGGCGCGATCAAATCGATGTTCGCCGGCGAGAAAATCAACCGCACCGAGGATCGCGCGGTACTGCACGTTGCCCTGCGCAACCGCAGCAACACGCCGATTATGGTTGATGGTAAAGATGTGATGCCGGAAGTGAACGCCGTACTGGATAAAATGCAGGCGTTTTCGGAACGCATCATCAGCGGTGAATGGAAAGGCTATACCGGCAAACCGATCACTGACGTGGTGAATATCGGCATCGGCGGCTCCGATCTCGGCCCCTATATGGTGACCGAAGCGCTGCGCCCGTACAAAAATCACCTGAACATGCATTTTGTTTCCAACGTCGACGGCACCCATATCGCGGAAACGCTGAAAAAAGTCAGCCCGGAAACCACCCTGTTCCTCGTGGCCTCTAAAACGTTTACCACTCAGGAAACCATGACCAACGCCCATAGCGCGCGCGACTGGTTCCTGAAGGCGGCGGGCGATGAGCAGCATGTGGCGAAACACTTTGCCGCGCTCTCTACCAATGCGCAAGAAGTGGCGAAGTTCGGTATCGATACCGCCAACATGTTTGAATTCTGGGACTGGGTTGGCGGTCGCTATTCTCTGTGGTCTGCGATCGGTCTTTCTATCATCCTGTCAGTCGGTTTTGATAACTTCGTGCAGCTGCTGAGCGGCGCGCACGCGATGGACAAGCATTTTGCAGAAACGCCGGCGGAACAGAATCTGCCGGTGCTGCTGGCACTGATCGGCATCTGGTACAACAACTTTTTTGGCGCGGAAACGGAAGCGATTCTGCCTTACGATCAGTACATGCATCGCTTTGCGGCTTATTTCCAGCAGGGCAACATGGAATCCAACGGTAAATACGTTGACCGCGAAGGCAACCCGGTTACCTGGCAGACCGGCCCCATCATTTGGGGTGAGCCGGGCACCAACGGCCAGCACGCGTTTTATCAGCTGATTCATCAGGGCACCAAGCTGGTTCCCTGCGATTTCATCGCGCCGGCCATTACCCACAATCAGTTAGGCGATCACCACGACAAGCTGCTCTCTAACTTCTTTGCGCAGACCGAGGCGCTGGCCTTCGGTAAATCCCGCGAAGTAGTGGAGAAAGAGTTTGCCGATGCGGGTAAGGATGCTAAATCCGTCGAGCACATCGTGCCGTTTAAGGTGTTTGAGGGCAACCGCCCGACGAACTCTATTCTGCTGCGTGAGATTACGCCCTACAGCCTGGGAGCATTAATTGCGCTGTATGAGCATAAGATCTTTACCCAGGGCGCGATTCTTAACATTTTCACTTTCGATCAGTGGGGCGTAGAGCTGGGCAAACAGCTGGCGAACCGTATCCTGCCTGAATTGAAAGATGCAGGTCATGTCAGCAGCCATGACAGCTCAACTAACGGCCTGATTAATCGCTATAAAGCCTGGCGTTAAGCTGCCGCACTCCTTCTGAAGGGCGCCTTTGCGGCGCCTTTTTTATCCGGCACGATAATATCTTTTTTTACTCTGGCGATCGGCTAAGGCCTGCCCAATATCCTGCGTCCTGAAGTTAGTGAAAATTCAGCTGCGGAGAGCTGCTGAAACGACGATAAATAGCGCAAACCGCCAGCCTGTTATTTCTCAATCCCACCGCTAAGATGTCGTCAAAACTACCAGGAAATTAACGTAACTTTTTGAAAGACAGCCTCATTTAGTAAAGGTTGCTTATGAAATTACCCGCAGTACCTGTTTGTTAAGCTAAAAAGAAATTAATTTACGTTATTTCAATAATTAAGTTTTTGGCAGGACAATAATTCAATCTTATCTCTTGATTAACTACTGTTGCGCTAAAAAATAAAGATAATTAAGAATGTTTCACTATCAATAACTCTTATTCTCTTTTCTGGCGATCTCATAATTTCTGATAGTTTATGCCCGAAACGGCAGAGCGCCGAAAGTAATCGGTTCCTTTATTCATTCAGCTGATAAAGGAGTGCTCATTATAAAAACTGTAAGAAATTTACTATGAAAAATTTATCTGACGTTAGCGCCATTGCGCTGGTTTTAGCTACTTTTTTGACTACATCGGCGGCAGCCGCGGGAGCTGCGGCAGGGGACGTCGCCGGTATCGCGGCGGGTGAAAAGGCCGGCGCCATTTCTACAGGCAGCGCCAGCTACGCCGGGGTCGGCGTCACTGGTTCACTGTTAGGCGCCGGCGTGGCGGCTATCGGCGGCGGCGATAGCGCCAATACCGGCACCACTACCACCACCACAGGAACAAGACGCTAGTTTATTAACCGTCGTCACGTTGACGCGGCTGTTTTTTCATTTCGCACCATCGACGCAAGGATGCCAGAGTGCGCCATATTCTGTTGCTGTTTTTTTGCCTGCTGCTCCAGGCCTGTACGCCAGCGCAGCAGGGACTGATGGAAAGTGTTAAGCAGGCATTTGCCGGGCTGGATGATGTCACCGTACCGGTTGAACGCATTCAGTCGCTGCCTTATGCCAGCATCTATCTCCGTGTTAATCAGGGTCAGCGTCTCTTTCTGGTGCTCGGCTATGCCGAAAACGGCCAGCATAAGTGGATCACGCAGGACCGTGCGATGCTGGTTACGCAAAACGGGCGGCTGATCAAAACGTTGGGACTGAGCGATAACCTGCTGGAAGTGACTAATCTGACGCAGGATCCGCTCGCCCGGCCGCTGCTGATACAGGAAGGCGACGGCTGGACGCGCGTTCTGAGCTGGACGACAAAAAACCGCCTGCGATCGGCGCTGGCCACCTCGCGTTTCCAGCGCGGCGAGGATCAAGTGCTGCACATCGCCGGACGGGATATCGCCTGCCGCGTCTGGCATGAAAAGGTTAGTGTGGCAGCCAGCGGCGCCCGCTGGCAGAACACCTTCTGGATCGACAGCGCCAGCGGCGAGGTGCGCCAGAGCGTGCAAAACCCCGGCGCTGGGGCGCTGACGGTTGATATTACCCTGCTGAAGCCGGTGATATCATGAGAATCTCTCTCTTTCTGACCGCAATGGCATGCGGCCTGACGTCTGATGCGCTGGCGGCAAGCCAGGTGATCGTCCATTACCCCCATACCGCCGCCGCCGCCGTGGTGAAAGATGCCGAAAGGCTGCTGCAGCTGACTACCAGCCCGGCGCTGGCGCAGCGCAGCTGGTGGCCCGGCACGGTAATTGCTGAGCCTCTGGCGAGCGCGGCGGCGCAACAGCACTATCGGCAAACGCTCGCGCGCCTGCGTGGCTGGGCGGCAAGCGAACAGGGCGACCGTGCCGCCGCCGTCAATGCCGTTATTCAGCAGCTGAGTAAGGTGCGGGTAACCGGGCGGCAATTTACCGTGCTCGATCCTGACTGGATACGGCTGCATCCAGAGGCAAATCGCCGCCTGGAAGGCGAATACCACCTCTACACGCTGCGTCGTCCCGATACCGTTACGCTGATGGGCGCTATCAGCAACGACGGCAAGACGAGCTGGCGGCCGGGAGGCGATACGCGCGACTACCTGCAAGGCCATACGCGGTTAAGCGGCGCGGAGATGAATCAGGCGATCGTTATTGCGCCAGACGGCGCTACCCAGACGGTGCCGGTAGCCTACTGGAACCATCGCCATGTTGAAGTGATGCCTGGCAGCACTATTTTTATCGGCTTCTCGCGCCCGGCGCTGCCGGATGAGCTGCGCGATCTGAATTCACAGATTGTGACCATTTTGACGCAGCGGGTGCCTGACTGATGAAGAAATATCTGCTTCCCAGCCTGATGGCTGTTTCTGTCGCCGCCGTCTGTCACGTGCAGGCCGCCGCCTGGGATGAACCGCTGCGGCCCTCCCAGTCCGATTTCGGCGGCGTCGGCCTGCTGCAGACGCCAACGGCGCGCATGGCGCAAGAGGGCGAGTTCAGCCTTAACTATCGCGATAACGATCAGTACCGCTTCTATTCCGTATCGATGGCGGTTTTCCCCTGGCTGGAGGCCAGCGTGCGCTATAGCGATGTTCGTACGCGGCGGTACAGCAGCTCCGCCAGCTTCAGCGGCGATCAAACCTATAAAGATAAAGCGTTCGATTTTAAGCTACGCCTGTGGCAGGAAGATTACTGGCTGCCGGAAGTGGCGGCGGGAACGCGCGATCTGGCCGGAACCGGACTGTTTGACAGTGAATATCTGGTTGCCAGCAAAGCCTGGGGTCCGCTCGATTTTACGCTGGGCATCGGCTGGGGTTATATCGGTAACGGCGGCAACATTAAAAATCCATTCTGTCGCTATGACGATAAGTTCTGTCGCCGCCGCAACGTTTCGGGATCGACCACTGCGGTTAACGGCGATGAGCTGTTTAAAGGTCCCGCCTCGATCTTTGGCGGTATGGAGTACCAAACGCCGTGGCAGCCGCTGCGCCTGAAGCTGGAGTATGAGGGCAATGATTATCGCGATGACTATGCCGGGCAGCTGGCTCAGCGCAGCCGGATAAACGTCGGCGCTATTTACCGCCTTAGCGACTGGGCCGATATCAACGTCGGCTATCAGCGAGGCGACACCTTAACCTTTGGCGTTACGCTGCATACCAACTTTAACCAACTGCATACGCCCCATTTTGACCAGGCGAAACCAGAGTGGCGGCCGCAGCCGCAGGCGGCAATCCTGCAGCATACGGTGGTCGCCAGTCAGCTAATGGCGCTGAAATATAATGCCGGTTTCGATGCGCCAAACCTGCAAATTAAACAGCGCACGCTGTATGTCACGGGCGAGCAGGTTAAATATCGGGATACGCAGGAGGGCGTCGATCGGGCCAACCTGATTTTAATCAACCATCTGCCGGCAGATATCGATACGCTACGCGTGACGCAGACACGTTACAACCTGCCGCAGGTGACTACGGAAACGCAGGTGAGCAGCCTGTATCAGCAGCTTGATGGCTACCCGCTGGGGCATGAACAGCCGCTGCAACAGCGACGCATCGATCCTGTCGAGACGGGAAAAACCGAGCAGGGCTATTACATCGAAAAAGATCGCTTTAGCTATGGCCTGGCGCCGGTACTGAACCAGTCGTTTGGCGGCCCGGAAAGCTTTTACATGTATCAGGCCGGCATTGGCGGCCATGCCGACTACTGGCTGAGCCGGCAGCTGTTGGTGGGCGGCGGCTTCTTTGCCGACGTGACGAATAATTATGACCGCTTTAAATATGATGGACGGCCCGCCGACTCCGCGCTGCCGCGGGTGCGTACCCATATTCGTGACTATGTGAAAAATGATTTCTATCTGAATAACCTGCAAATGAACGGGTTCCGCTATCTCGGTAACGGTATCTATGCGCAGCTCTATGGCGGTTATCTGGAGACCATGTACGGCGGCGCGGGCGCCGAGGTACTTTATCGGCCGCTGGACAGCCGCTGGGCGGTTGGCCTGGATGCAAACTACGTGAAGCAGCGCGACTGGGACAATATGATGCGCTTTACCCGCTACAGGGCGTCAACGGGACATCTTACCGCTTACTGGCAGCCCGGATTTATGGATGACGTACTGGTGAAAATGAGCGTGGGACAATATCTGGCGCAGGATAAAGGCGGCACGCTTGATATTTCGAAGCGCTTCGCCAGCGGCGTTAGCGTGGGGGCTTATGTCACGCTGACTAACGTCTCCCGTGAGGAGTATGGCGAAGGCGATTTTACCAAAGGTTTTTATATTTCAGTGCCGATGGAGCTGTTTACCGCCACGCATAACCGTGGAAAAGCGCGGATTGGCTGGGAGCCGCTGACGCGAGATGGTGGGCAGATGCTGATGCGTAAGCATCGCCTGTATGATATGACCAGCGATCGCGACATAAACTTCCGCTAGCCATTAAACCTTTACAACAATAAGGTTATTAAGGGCGTTTTTTATTTTATTGTGACTATACTGTGATCTTGCTCACGTTATGTCATGATGCCCGTCCGGCTTAGCTGACGCGTTGAGCCATCTTTAACAGGAAGCTTTTATGGTAAGCGAAAAATTCATCGCCGCGGCGCTACAGTGGGTATTAAATGCCGGCCTGTTGATTCTGGCGATTATTTTAATTGTTTTTTTAGGAAAAGAGACGATTCACCTGGCAAACGTATTGCTGAATACCGGCGAGGCGGCCTCTGCCTATCTGTTAGTGGAAGGCATCGTTATCTGGTTCCTTTATTTTGAATTCATCGCGCTGATCGTAAAATATTTCCAGTCAGGATTTCATTTCCCGCTGCGCTATTTTGTCTATATCGGCATTACGGCGATTATCCGGCTCATCGTTGTCGATCATAAAAATCCGTTTGATACGCTCTGCTATTCCGCAGCGATTCTTATTTTAGTGGTAACGCTGTGGCTGGCGAACAGTAACCGCCTGAAGCGTGAGTAATAATGGCGGCCTGCTTTCGCCTGAAAGTAGCAGCTGAATGGCCCGTCAGGCAGGTTTATCAGCCGTCCGCAGCCAGAGGCGACGGCAGCAAGGTTAACCTTTCCATTTACGCTATGCGCCCGTATTTATCTGTGCTCTCTTATTTCCTGCGCCAGCGCCGCTGTAGAACCGTAAAAAAAGGCGGCCGTCAGGCCGCCGGAAAAACACAGGAAACAACTTAACAGTGGCAATAACAACCAGGGCAACAACCGAGGAAAATCATTAGCTAACCCTTTACGCCGCCGGCGGTCAGACCGCTCACCAGCCAGCGCTGCGCCAGCAAAAAGACCAACGTAATCGGCAGGGCGGAAAGTACCGCCGCCGCGGCAAAATCTCCCCACAGATAGTTCTGCGGGTTCAGGTACTGCTGCATTCCTACCGCCAGCGTGTAGCTGTTCACGTCACGCAGCAGCAGCGAGGCGACCGGCACTTCGGTGACCGCCGCGATAAACGACAAAATAAACACCACGGCGAGAATCGGCACCGAAAGCGGCAGCAAAATCAGGCGAAACGCCTGCCAGGGCGTCGCGCCGTCAAGCGCCGCGGCTTCTTCCAGCGAACCGTCGATCGTTTCGAAATAGCCTTTAATCGTCCAGACATGCAAAGCGATACCGCCGAGATAGGCGAATATCAGCCCGGCATGGGTATTCAGGCCAATAAAAGGAATGTACTGCCCTAAACGATCGAACAGCGCATAGAGCGCTACCAGCGACAGCACCGCCGGGAACATCTGAAATATCAGCATTCCTTTCAACAGCGTTGATTTGCCGCGAAAGCGCATACGCGCGAAAGCGTAGGCGCAGGTGGTTGAAAGCGCCACAATGCCGACGGCGGTAATCGCCGCCACTTTAACCGAGTTCCACAGCCACAGCAGCACCGGAAAGGGCGGCGGCGTTACGCTGCCGTTTTCATGGGTTACTGCAAAACCGAGCGCCAGTTTCCAGTGATCCCAGGAGATATGTTCCGGCAGCAGGCTGCCGATAGCGTAGTTGCCGGGGCGCAGCGAGATGGCGAACACCATCAGCAGCGGATACATAATCAGCACGATAAAGCCCAGCAGCAGCAGATGCGTCAGCGCCAGCCGTAGCTTTTGCGATGCAGGTTTCACCATCGCCATAGTTTGCTCCTTATTCGGTCCTGATGCGGGTGAATTTCAGATTGACCAGCGCCAGCGCGCCCACCAGCAGGAAGATCAGCGTGGCGATAGCGGCCGCCAAACCGAAATCCTGACCGCCGCCGCCTTCAAAGGCGATGCGCCAGGTGTAGCTCACCAGCAGATCGGTATAGCCCGCAGGCGTGGTAGTGCCGAGACGATCCGGTCCGCCGTTGGTCAGCAGCAGCACCAGCACGAAGTTATTAAAGTTAAAAGCGAAGCTGGCGATCATCAGCGGCGTCAGCGGCTTAATCAGCAGCGGCAGCGTAATGCGCAGGAAGTTTTGCCGCGGCGTGGCGCCATCCAGCGCGGAAGCCTCGTAGAGATCGTCCGGGATCGCCTTTAACAGCCCCATACAGAGGATCATCATATAGGGATAGCCAAGCCAGGTATTAACGATTACCAGCATGGTGCGCGCCATGGTCGGATCGCTGAACCAGGCGGGTTTGATGCCGAACAGGCTATCAAGCATCATATTGATCTCGCCAAAGCTCTGGTTAAACAGCCCCTTAAAGATCAGGATGGAGATAAAAGCGGGCACGGCGTAGGGCAAAATCAGCAGCAGCCGATAAACCGCACGCCCTTTCAGCGCTTCCCACTGCATCAGACAGGCCAGCACCATACCAAGCGCGACGGTCAGCAGCACCGTCAGCGCCGCGAACACCACCGTCCAGATAAAAATAGCGATAAACGGCTGCTGGATGCCCCGATCGGTCATTACGCGCAGGAAGTTTTTCCAGCCGATGGCGACGGTATAGCCCGGACTGAGCTTTTCGCTGGTCCACTGCTGGTTTGCATCTTTGGTCTGCCAGAAGCCGGTATCATCATTGGGATACCATATCTGACCGGTCTGTTTATCGGTCAGGCTATTATCTTCACCGGGGCGATAGCGCGGCTGGGTGCCGGAGAACTGGCGCAGCGAACTCATCCGTAGCTGAGTGTTGTCCGGCAGCCGTGCCGTCAGCCGGGAAAGCGCCTGGCGATTCTGGGTAATCACGCGCAGCATCGCGCGTTCCCCTTCAGGAGGCTGCTGCGTTTCAGTAAGAGTAAGCGTTTGCTCACTTTGAGAAGAGAGCGAAAAGGGCGGCGAGATAAACTGTTTATTCTCTGCGCCGTTTAACAGCAGGCGCCAGCGGTTATCCGTCGTCGGCCAGAGTGAGAAAGCGTAGCCTTCGCCAGCCTGAAACTGGCGATCCAGCAATACCTGACGCGCCCGTTCAAAGGTGAGCTGGTTGGTGCTGCTGTAGTTGGTAAAGGCGATAGCGATAGTACAGGCGAGCGGAAACAGGATAAACAGCACGATGCCGGCCAGACCGGGCCAGACATAGCGCCACGCCTGCGCGCGCCGCCAGGAGAAGACTATCAGGCCGCTGCTGAGCAGCAGCAGCGTAACAATAGCGAACAGGTATTCGCCCTGAGCATACATCAGCACAACCAGATAACCGGTTACTAACACGCAGAGGGCAATAACCAGCCACTTCAGGGCGTCACGCTGCCACCACAATGCGGATTTTGCCATTTCAGGATCCTTCTGCAACAGATAAAAAGAGGCGTGGATATCGATCCACACCGGAAACGCGACGGATAACACTCAGCCCGCAGACGACGCTCGTCGTCCGCGGCATGAGTTAAAGTGATAGCAAGTCCTTACCTGGTAAGGCGGGTTTCCGCATCCTTCAGCGCCGCTTCCACGCTCTGGCGGCCGTTAATCGCGTTTAATACCGCACTGCGTTCGGCGTACCAGAAGGCGGACATCTGCGGCACGTTCGGCATAATTTCGCCTTTCTGCGCGTTTTCCATGGTGGCGGCGATCTTTTCATCTTTCGCCAGCTTCTCCTGCCAGGATTTCAGCGCCACGGCGCCCAGCGGTTTGTCAGCGTTGACTTTCGCCAGCCCGTCGTCCGTCAGCAGATAGTTTTCGATAAACTCTTTCGCCAGCTCTTTATTCGGGCTGGCGGCGTTGATTCCGGCGCTCAGTACCCCGACGAAAGGCTTCGACGGTTTACCTTTAAAGGTAGGCAGCAGCGTTACGCCATAATTAATTTTCGCGCCGTCGATATTATTCCACGCCCAGGGACCGTTAATGGTCATGGCGGTTTCGCCTTTATTAAACGCAGCTTCGGCGATGGCGTAATCGGTATCCGCATTGAGGTGTTTATTCTTAATCAGATCGACCAGAAACTTCAGCCCCTCCTGCGATCCCGGATTATTAACGCCGACGTTTTTCAGGTTGTAGCTGCCGTTCTCTTTCTTAAAGGCGTAGCCGCCGTCGGCGGCAATTAACGGCCAGGTAAAATAGGGTTCCTGCAGGTTAAACATTATCGCGCTCTTGCCTTTGGCGCGCAGCTGCTTATCCAGCGCCGGAATCTCTTCCCAGCTTTTCGGCGGGTTGGGCAGCAGATCTTTGTTATAAATCAGCGACAGGGATTCCACCGCCACCGGATAGCCGATCAGCTTGCCGTTGTAGCGCACCGCATCCCAGGTGAAAGGAAAGATTTTATCCTGTAGCGCCTTATCCGGCGTGATTTCCGCCAGCAGGCCGGACTGCGCATAGCCGCCGAAGCGGTCGTGCGCCCAGAAAATAATATCCGGGCCGTCGCCGGTCGCCGCGACCTGCGGATATTTCTCTTCCAGCTTATCGGGATGCTCTACGGTCACTTTAATCCCGGTATCCTGTTCGAATTTCTTACCCACTTCCGCCAGGCCGTTGTAGCCCTTATCGCCGTTAATCCAGATGACCAGCTTGCCTTCTTCGATTTTCGCCAGCGCCGCGCCGGGCAGCAGCGCGGCGGTCAGCGCGCATAACAGCAGAGTTTTGCCATTCAGTTTGAACTTTGACATTTCCCTTTCCTCTAAACGTGAGTGGTTGTCGTCAGGCAGAAGTCTGCTGTTAAGCGACGGCTGACTCATCCTCCCTGTTTCTACGCCCTGTGGTTAATAAATGTGATCTCTGTAGCTTTTTTGCCGCTTTATGCGTGCCGGGACACATAAATTCGTCTGTTTTCCTGCCGATTCGATCACGAAAAAGCCTGTCTGGCCTGCCCACCCTCCCGGCAGCCGGCGATCTCATCCTCCTGCCTCCTCCCCCGTAAAAAAGCGCACGGTGGAGGATTTCTCCTTGCCGGCCTTCGCGTACACTCCCAGCCATTCGAAGGAAGTTGTGACGAGACGGGAGAAAGCAATGGCGAATGTGGTGCTGAAAGAGGTCACCAAATCCTGGGGCGACGTGGTGGTATCGCAAGATATCAATCTGTCCATTGCCGAAGGGGAGTTCGTGGTATTTGTCGGGCCGTCAGGCTGCGGCAAATCAACGCTGCTGCGCATGATCGCCGGGCTGGAAGATATCACTGCCGGCGAGCTGACCATTGGCGGCAAACGTATGAACGATGTGCCGCCCGCGGAACGCGGCGTGGGCATGGTGTTTCAGTCCTATGCGCTCTATCCCCACCTGTCGGTGGCGAACAACATGTCTTTTGGTCTGAAGCTGGCGGGCGTCGGCAAACGTGAAATTCAGCAGCGCGTGTCGCAGGTGGCGGAAGTTTTACAGCTGGCGCATCTGCTCGATCGTCAGCCGAAGGCGCTCTCCGGCGGTCAGCGTCAGCGCGTGGCGATTGGCCGCACGCTGGTGGCCGAACCGCAGGTTTTTCTGCTGGATGAGCCGCTCTCCAACCTCGATGCCGCGCTGCGCGTGCAGATGCGCATTGAGATCTCCCGTCTGCATAAGCGCCTGCAGCGCACCATGATTTACGTCACCCACGATCAGGTTGAGGCAATGACGCTGGCGGACAAAATCGTGGTGCTGGAAGGCGGGCGCATTGCGCAGGTCGGCAAGCCGCTGGAGCTTTACCACTATCCCGCTAACCGTTTTGTCGCCGGTTTTATCGGTTCGCCGAAGATGAATTTCCTGCCGGTGAAGGTGACCGCCACCGCTATCGATCAGGTTCAGGTGGAACTGCCGAATCGTCAGCAGGTCTGGCTGCCGGTTGACAGCACCGGCGTCCAGCCCGGCGCCAATATGTCATTAGGCATTCGCCCCGAACATCTGCTGCCCAGCGAGGTGGCGGACGTCACGCTGCAGGGCACCGTGCAGGTGGTTGAGCAGCTTGGCCATGAAACGCAAATCCATATCCAAATCCCCGCGCTGCGTCAGAACCTGGTCTATCGCCAGAACGATGTGGTGCTGGTTCAAGAAGGTGCCCAATACGCCATTGGCCTGCCGCCTCAGCGTTGCCATCTGTTCCGTGAGGATGGCCGCGCCTGCCGTCGGTTACACAGCGAACCTGGCGTAGAAGCACACAATAACAGCAGAACGTTAACAGGAGAATCGCGATGATAACGCGCTCTAAGTACCCTCTGGCCGTGGCCGTAGCCCTTGCTGTCGTGGCGCCGCATGCGAATGCGGTGGATTTTAAAGGCTATGCCCGTTCCGGTATCGGCTGGACCGGCAGCGGCGGCGAGCAGCAGTGTTTCCAGGCGACCGGCGCCAACTCTAAATATCGTCTTGGCAATGAATGTGAAACCTATCTGGAAGTCGAGCTGGGCCAGGAAGTATGGAAAGAAGGCGAAAAAAGCTTCTATGTCGATACCATGATCGGCTACAGCGTTTCGCAGCAGAACGATTATGAAGAAGATTCGCCGGCGGTGCGTCAGGCGAACGTAGTGGGTAAAAATCTGTTTGATGCCCTGCCGGGCGCCAATATCTGGGCCGGTAAGCGCTACTACAAACGCCACGACGTACATATGATCGACTTTTACTACTGGGATATCTCCGGCCCTGGCGGCGGTATCGAAGATATCGATCTCGGCTTCGGTAAACTCTCGCTGGCGGCTACCCGCAGCAGCGAAGCGGGCGGCTCTTCAGCGTTTGTCTCCGGCAATACCCGCGGCGACGCCAAAGATCGCGCTAACGATATCTTCGATGTGCGCCTCGGTGGGATGCAGGTTAACCCCGGCGGCTCGCTGGAGCTGGGCTTCGATTACGGCAGCGCCAACGATACCGACGGCTACAGCCCGAACGACAGCGCCGCATCCAACGACGGCTGGATGGCGACGCTGGAACATACCCAGACCTTCTACGGCACCAGCCTGAATAAATTCGTCGTGCAGTACGCCACTGACGCCATGACGCAAAACCGCAACGGCCGTCCGGGTACTGCCGAGAATAACAACGGTTCGATGATCCGCGTGATTGACCACGGCGCTATCGACTTCAACGATACCTGGAGCCTGATGTATGTCGGTATGTACCAGGATGTGGATCGCGATAACAACAACGGCACCACCTGGTACACCGTCGGCGTGCGCCCGATGTACAAATGGACGCCGATTATGAGCACCCTGCTGGAAGCGGGCTATGACAACGTCAAGTCGCAGCGTACCGGCGATCGCAACAGCCAGTACAAAGTGACCCTGGCGCAGCAGTGGCAGGCGGGCAACAGCATCTGGTCGCGCCCGGCGATCCGCGTCTTCGCCAGCTACGCCAAGTGGGATGAGAAGTGGGGTTATTCATCCAACGACACCAGCAGCGATAACTACGTTGCCAACGTGGCTAACAATACCGCCTTCAGCGATACCAGCAGTCGTACCTTCAGCCGCGGCGACAGCGACGAGTTCTCCTTCGGTATTCAGATGGAAGCCTGGTGGTAACAAACCCAGCCACTAGCTCTGCGATCTACCTTAGCCCGCCTCTCTATTGCCTGAGAGAGGCGGGTTTCTCCTGAGGATAAAAAAATGAAAAAACATCTGCTTGCGCTCTGCCTGTTTCCGGCTCTGAGCTTTACCGCGCTGCCCGGCCTGGCTGCCGATGCCGGCGTGAATCCGCAAAACGTCGCCACTGCGCCAACCGTAGCGCCCGATAAGCTGCAACGCTTCTCCTGGCTGCCGCTGTCGCCGCCGGTGAAGCAGGATATCGTGCTGGACGCCGCTTCGCTGACCCTTAACGAGGGCGATATCAGCGGGCCGGTGGCCGCCATCGCGCTGCCCGCCGATCGGGGATCGCTGGAGGTGACCTTAGCCAGCATAATGAAAGATCAGCGCGTCTATGCGCCTAACGTGCTGGTGCTGGACAGCCAGCTGCAGCCGGCGGCTTTCTTTCCCAGCAGCTATTTCGCCTATCAGAAGCCCGGCGTTATCGCCACCAACCGGCTGGAAGGCACCATGAAGCTGACGCCGGTACTGGGGCAAAAACAGATCTATCTGCTGATCTACACCACCAGCCGCGATCTGGCGCAAACTTCGACCATGGTTAACCCGGCGAAGCTCTACGCGGAAGGGGCCAGCAACGCCATTCCCGACGTGCCCGATCCTGTTGTGCGCCATGTGAACAGCGGCACCCTGTCGCTGAAAGTGAAGAGCGAACAGAACAGCGGCAATATTATGATCGGCAAGCTGTTTGGCTCCGATAACGCCAAACCGGTGGTGGTAGGCAGCGCCGCCTCAGCCCGGCCCGCTGTCAGCGCGCCGGCGCCGACGCCGACGACCAAAGCGGAGCCGATGCTCAACGATACGGAAAAATATTTCAACGACGGTATCCGTAAGGCGGTGAAAGCCGGGGATATCGATAAGGCGCTGAAGCTGATGAATGAGGCGGAGCGTCTCGGTTCCTCATCGGCGCGCGCAACCTTTATCAGCAGTGTGAAAGGCAAGGGATAACAGATCCCCATATTGCTGATCTTGCTGGACGATTGGTGCGCCGCTGGCGCACCCTTTTTCGCTCTCTGCCCGAACGCTTTTTCCGCTGCATCGCGTGTTCTGCGCCGGTCTCTGCGCTACACTATGGCACCTGATTTCTTAACGGAGATGCCGTATGTCAGATAACGCGCTTTCCCTGCTGCGCGCCATCGAATGGCTTCCCGCTTCATCGCCGCTGCTCTCCGCCGCGCTGCTGGACTGGCTGCTGGAAGAGGACTCGATGACGAAGCGCTTCGAACGCCACTGTCGGCAAGTTACCGTTGAACCGCGCCGCGAAGGTTTCGTCACCGCCGAGGCGATTGCCGCAGAGCTGCCGTTTCTGCCGCAGGAGCCGCGCTACTGGCTGCGCGAAGTCATCCTTTTTGGCGACGGCGCGCCCTGGCTGGTTGGGCGCACGGTGGTGCCGGAATCGACGCTGACCGGACCGGAAATGAAACTTAGCCAGCTGGGTTCCTGCCCGCTGGGGCGCTATCTGTTTTCTTCCTCAACGCTGACGCGGGACTTTATCGATCCCGGCATCGTCGCGGCGCAGTGGGGACGTCGCTCACGCCTGCGTCTGTCAGGCAAGCCGCTGCTGCTGACCGAACTCTTTTTGCCCGCTTCGCCGCTCTACCAAAGTCTGTCTGGAGAACCCCGTGACTAATATCGAAAAAGGAGTGACGCTGACCAGGCTCCAGGCGTACAGCCGCCTGATGCGTATCGATAAACCTATCGGCTCGCTGCTGCTGCTATGGCCGACGCTGTGGGCGCTGTGGCTGGCGGGCGAGGCGGTGCCGCCGCTACAGGTGCTGCTGGTGTTCGTGCTCGGCGTCTTCTTTATGCGCGCGGCGGGCTGCGTGGTAAACGATTTTGCCGATCGGAAAATTGACGGATATGTAAAGCGTACCCAGATGCGTCCGCTGGCCAGCGGCGCGGTAACGGAAAAAGAGGCGAAGGTGCTGTTTGTCACGCTGGCGCTGATCTCTTTCGCGCTGGTGCTGACCATGAACGCGTTGACCATCTGGCTGTCGTTTGCCGGACTGGCGCTGGCGTGGGTCTACCCCTTTATGAAGCGCTATACCCACCTGCCGCAGGTGGTGCTGGGCGCGGCCTTCGGCTGGGCGATACCGATGGGCTGGGCGGCGGTCAGCGGCAGCGTGCCGCTTAACTGCTGGCTGCTGTTTTCGGCCAATATTTGCTGGACGGTGGCCTACGATACGCAATATGCCATGGTCGACCGCGATGACGATTTAAAAATCGGCGTAAAATCAACGGCGATTCTGTTTGGCCGTTTCGATAAGCTGATTATTGGGCTGCTGCAGCTGGCGACGCTGCTGCTGCTGGCGTGGGTGGGGCTGCGAATGGCGCTGGACGGCGCCTTTTACTGGGCGCTGCTGATTGCCGGCGCGCTCTTTGTGCATCAGCAGAAGTTAATCGCTGAGCGCCAACGCGAACGCTGCTTCCAGGCTTTTCTCAATAACAACTATGTCGGGCTGGTGATATTTGTCGGCGTGGCGCTGAATATGCCGCCGTTTAGCCAGTGGTAGCCCAGGCTTAATAAAAAGGGCGCCCCTGGGCGCCCTTGTTGTTTTTCGCGTTAGTTCGACTCAGCTGTGCGCGACGGCATTTTCAATGGTCTGGCGCACATCGCTGGTAATCAGCTCTGACAGCAGACGCGAGGTATTCTGCGTTTTTTCCAGCGCCGCATCGCCGGTATCGCTGATATAGCCTTCATCGCGCAGCGTCAGCACCAGCGTCGAGAATACCGCCTTATCAAAGAACTCCGGCGCGTTGATACCGTGCAGCACCGACAGGCGCTGCGCCAGCGTACGGCTCTCTTTCTCCAGCGAACCGCGGTTAATTGCCGGATTAGCGCTAAGGATCGAGAAGGTAATGGCATAACGCTGCAGCGTTTCACGCATGCCGGCAGCCAGCAGCTGCAGCGTACGGAAGCGCGCGGCATTGAGGCGCATTGTCTCGCCTTCAACCGTAATAAGCTGCTGACGCGCCAGCTCCGCCGCCAGCGACTGCAGCAGCTGCGGCAGCTGCGCGTTATCCCAGCGCAGGAATAGCTCGCTTTTCAGCAGCGGATAGATTACCTCAACCTGACGTAGCAGCTCCGCGGCGGCGATCTCCCGGTGCTGCTGGATAATTGCGGCGATCAGCGACGGCATAACCAGCATATGGTGCACGTTGTTGCGGTAGTAGGTCATCAGTACCGCCTGCTCGCGCGGCAGAATGATGATATCGCCGATATTGTCCTGTTCGGTTTCGAATTTGTTCATGCTTAGCGCATGGTCCAGCAGCGCTTCCGGCGTCATCGCCGGCACGGTCGCATCCGGCGAATAGGGCACGTTGCGCAGCAGTTCGAGATAGCACTCTAACTGCTCCAGCAGCTGTTCACGGGTCAGCGAGCGCTGACGCGAAGCGAGCAGGGCGGTTACGCACAGATTCATCGCGTTGGCGGCGCCGGCGTTATTAATGCGCACCATCACCTGCTGGGCGATATCGTTAACCGCCGGCGTCAGCCACTGTGGGCGCTGCGCTACGATCGGATCGATGGAGTCGCGCCACTCCGGCACCTGCTTGTTAAGGTAGCTTACCAGCGGCAGCGGTTCGCCGAAGTTAACGTAACCCTGTCCGAGGTTGCGCAGCTTGCTGAGGCCGCGCACCATCTGCATAAAGCTCTCTTTCTCTTTCGCCGCGCCGCGCAGCTCTTTGGCGTAAGTGCCCACTTCCATGACGTGCTCATAGCCGATGTAAACCGGCACCACGGTAATCGGACGATTGCCGCCGCGCAGCATCGCCTGCAGGGTCATCGCCAGCGTGCCGGTTTTCGGATCGAGCAGGCGTCCGGTACGCGAGCGACCGCCCTCGACAAAATACTCTACGGAATAGCCGCGGCTGAACAGTTCGCCCAGATATTCACGAAATACCGTGGAGTAGAGTTTGTTGCCTTTAAAGGTGCGGCGGATAAAGAACGCGCCCAGACGGCGGAAAATCGGCCCGGCGGGCCAGAAGTTAAGGTTGATGCCTGCGGCGATATGCGGCGGCACCAGGCCCTGATGATAGAGTACGTAGGAAAGCAGCAGGTAATCCATATGGCTGCGGTGGCAGGGCACGTAAACCAGCCCGTGCCCGTCCAGCGCCAGCTGGCGCACACGCTCGCCGCCGCTGACGTTGATGCCCTGGTAAATTTTGCTCCACGTCCAGCCGATAACGCGATCGGTAAGGCGAATCATTTCATAGGAGAAGTTGGCGGCGATTTCTTCCATCAGTTCGATGGCGTTTTGCTGCGCTTTTTCCTGCGAAATTTTCTTGCTGCGCGCTTCATCCTCTACCGCCCTGGCGATAGCCGGCGACTGCAGCAGCTTGTTAAACAGATCGTGACGCACCGGCAGGCGCGGCCCTACGGCGGCTAACCGCTGGCGGGCGAAGTGAATGCGCGCTACGCGCGCCAGCTTTTGCGCGATGGTTTTATCAGTGCCGTGTTCCGTCGCCATGCGGCGCAGCGAAACCATTGCTGAAAAGCGAACAAAGCTGTCGCGGCCAAGCCACAGCACGGCGAAAAATTTTTGCACCCCGTTCAGCTCGCGCAGATGGGGCGTCTGTTCGCCCTGCACCTCGCGTCCCGGCGCGCGGCCGAACATCACGGAAACCGGCACCATCTGCACATCTAAATCGGGGTTATTGCGGTGCAGATCGAGATAGTCGTGAAACAGCTTCACCGATTGCTGATTGGGCACGAAATAGGGGAAAACGCGCGGGCCGTCGTGAATAAAAACGTAGCGCGGCAGCAGCGTGCCGTCGATCTCCAGCGGCTCAAGCGGATCGGGCAGATCGTGCAGACGGCACTGGGTACGCAGCGCCAGCAGATCGGCCTTTGAATCGTAAGGCAGCACATACATAATGGGCCGCGAGGTATCCAGGCCCAGTTCGGTGACCGGATCGCCCGGTATCGCCTTACTTTTAACTAAAAATGTAAGTGGTAAATTCAGTAACTTATAATAAAGTTTACGCCAACCTGACATAGACAACATGAAGCCTCTTGTTAGCAAAGCGCGGCAAGCATACCAGAAAGTGTATTGAAGATCTGTGGTGTTGCAGTTAGTGCTCCACCCTGACATTGACGTTAAACATGGCAAAGGGTTCCCTGAAGATGGCAAATAACGTAACGGGCCTGGTGCGCATCATTAAAGCGGCCGGCTATTCCTGGCAAGGTTTACGCGCTGCCTGGCAACATGAGGCGGCATTTCGTCAGGAAGCGGTTATGGCGCTGGTGGCGATAGTTATCGCCTGCTGGCTGGATATTGATGCCGTCACGCGGGTTATGCTGATCGGTTCAGTAGCGCTGGTTATGATTGTTGAAATCCTTAACAGCGCTATCGAGGCGGTTGTAGATCGTATCGGCAATGAATTCCATCCGCTGGCCGGGCGGGCGAAGGACATGGGCTCCGCCGCCGTTTTGCTCAGCATCATACTGGCGCTCTTTGTCTGGGTAACCTTGCTCTGGTCATATTTGCGATAGCGCTTCCGTAATAGACAAAGTGTCGTTTTTTACACGGCATTTGGTTTCCATTCCGCCAATACCTGTATATACTCACAGCGACTGTATAAACAACCAGGGGGCGGGATGAAAACCTTAACGGCTCGGCAGCAGCAGGTTTATGACCTGATTCGCGATCATATTAACCAGACGGGGATGCCGCCTACGCGTGCGGAAATCGCCTCCCAGCTGGGATTTCGCTCCCCTAACGCTGCTGAAGAACACCTGAAGGCGCTGGCGCGTAAAGGCGTTATTGAGATGGTGTCCGGCGCGTCGCGCGGTATCCGCCTGATGGCGGAAGAAGAAAACGGTCTGCCGCTCATCGGGCGCGTCGCCGCCGGCGAGCCGCTGCTGGCGCAGGAGCACATTGAAAGCCGTTTCCAGGTCGATCCTAATCTGTTTAAGCCCCATGCGGATTTCCTGCTGCGCGTAAGCGGCATGTCGATGAAAGATATTGGCATCGTTGATGGCGATCTGCTGGCGGTGCATAAAACGCAGGATGTGCGCAACGGGCAGGTAGTTGTCGCGCGTATTGACGATGAAGTAACCGTAAAACGCCTGAAAAAACAGGGTAATACGGTGCAGCTGCTGCCAGAAAACAGCGATTTCCAACCGATCGTGGTCGATCTGCAGCAGCAGACGCTGACGATTGAAGGCCTTGCCGTCGGCGTTATTCGTAATGGTGACTGGCTCTGACGGCGCGGTGGCGGCTATGGTCGCCACCCCATTTCGCTTCCTCTCTTTTTCTCCGGCGATAACCGCTGTGGCCTGTCGCCATATAGTTATCACGGATGGTCATGCAATTCTTTTCAGCAACTGATAAAAAACTCTGGCGGCTGGCGCTGCCGATGATTCTTTCCAATATTACCGTTCCGTTATTGGGCCTGGTTGATACTGCCGTTATTGGTCATCTTGACAGTCCGGTTTATCTCGGCGGCGTGGCCGTTGGCGCCACCGCGACCAGCTTTCTGTTTATGCTGCTGCTGTTCCTGCGTATGAGCACGACCGGCCTGACATCGCAGGCGTTCGGCGCCGGCGATAAGGCAGGCCTGGCGCGCGCGCTGGTTCAGCCGCTGCTGATGGCGCTGGCGGCCGGCGCGCTGTTTGTCGTGCTGCGCTATCCGCTCAGTAGCCTGGCGGCGCAGGTAGTAGGCGGCAGCCCGCAGGTGCTTGAGCAGGCGCAGCTTTTTATCCAGGTGCGCTGGCTCAGCGCCCCCGCCACCCTGGCGAACCTGGTGATTCTTGGTTGGCTGCTGGGCGTGCAGTATGCGCGGGCGCCGGTAATTTTGCTGGTGACGGGCAACTTGGTGAATATCCTGCTCGATCTGTGGTTTGTGATCGGTCTTGACTGGGGCGTCGCCGGCGCCGCATCGGCAACGGCTATTGCCGAATACGTTACGCTGGCGGTAGGGCTGATGATGGTGCGGCACGTCATGCGTCTGCGTCAGGTTTCTTTTGCTCTGCTGAAGCGGGCGCTGTGCGGAGATATGCGCCGCCTGCTGCGTCTGAACCGCGATATTATGGTGCGCTCGTTGTTGCTACAGGCCTGCTTTGCGTCGGTAACAATACTGGGCGCGCGCATGGGCAGCGAGATTGTCGCGGTGAACGCCGTGCTGCTGATGTTCCTGACCTTTACCGCCTATGCGCTGGACGGTTTCGCCTATGCGGTAGAGGCGGTATCAGGCGAAGCCTTCGGCGCGCGCGATGCGGATAAACTGCATCACGTCTGGCGCGCCGCCTGTCGTCAGGCCGGCGCGGTGGCGCTGCTGTTCGCCTGCGCCTGGGGAATATGGGGGCGGGAGATCGTTGCGCTGCTTACCTCTCTGCCCGCTCTGCAAACGCTGGCCGATCGCTATCTGTTCTGGCAGATGATTTTGCCGTTGGCCGGCGTCTGGTGCTATCTGTTGGACGGCATGTTTATCGGCGCCACGCGCGGACGTGAAATGCGTAACAGCATGGCGCTGGCCGCGCTGGGCTTTGCCTTAACGCTGCTCACGCTGCCGCGGCTTGGTAATCATGGCCTGTGGCTGGCGGTCACGGTTTTCCTGCTGCTGCGTGGCTTAACGCTGGGCTGGATATGGCGCCGTTATCAACGGCGCGGCGACTGGTTCACGATTTGACATACTTGCTAACGGTTGCGTTTATTACCTGAATCCGCTGGTTTTTTGGCGAATTCAACAGGTTTATTGCCTGTTTATTAGTTCATCCTTCTGCGTTTTCGGGCAGAACTGTCGCTTCCTGCTATAGTTAAAGGGCGAGAAACAAGGAATCAGCGTTTTATTTTGCAGAACGCAACGATGCTGATATTCATCGAGCTGCTAACACCTAAGGTAGAGGAAACAACTATGAACAGAGACGAAGCCGGCGGTAACTGGAAACAGTTTAAAGGTAAGATGAAGGAAAAGTGGGGCAAGCTGACCGATGACGATATGACCGTGATTGAAGGTAAACGCGATCAGCTGGTTGGTAAAATTCAGGAACGCTACGGCTATGCAAAAGACGAAGCGGAAAAAGAAGTAAGCGACTGGGAAACCCAAAACCACGATTATCGCTGGTAAAATTTTAGCCTTTCAGGACGATGCTCCTACCCTGGCACACGGAGTGTGCCGCTCTCCCTGACGATAAATCCTGCTTTTAGCGCCGCGCATATTTCCATTGTCGATATGGCGTTTTATGACGCTGATTGATTAATGACGTTCACGCTAAGGTTTTGTTTACTCCAGCTTTATCTGGATCGCTTTGCTGTTGCTCAGCGTCCGCGCTTTTTGCTTAGCGGGCGATGATCGTGCGTACAGCTTTCGGGATGCTGGCAGCTTTCCACTTCCTTACAGCTTGCGCACAGGCCATGCGCTTCAATCACGCTGGAGCTTAAGGCAAAACCGCTCTGCTGCGCCAGCAGTTCCAGAATAGATTCCACGCCATGCGCCTGCTGCTCGCTTACCGCCCCGCAGCGATCGCAAATTAACATCGCCGAAGTATGGGGCGGCTGCTCAAAGTGATGACAGACCACATAACTGTTGTTGGATTCCACCCGGTGAATAAAGCCCTGCTCCAGTAGAAAATCGAGCGCGCGATACACCGTAGGCGGTTTCGCCTGCGGCTCGGATACGCGTAGCAGATCGAGCAGATCGTAAGCGCTGATAGCGCCGTTTCGCTCGCTCATTAAACGCAGCACCTCCAGACGCTGCGGCGTCAGGCGCACGTTGCGTTGCTGACAGATTTTCTCCGCCTGCGACAGAATCTGTTGTGAAGGTGAGACCATAAGTATTCTCCGGCGATTGAGATGTTATCTTATCACGCTGCGCAAAAAACGCCGACTCCTTCCTTAACTTCCCTGAAAAAGCCCAATTCGGGTGGTTTTCACGCCTTCTTATTCCACTGTCGTTAAGCGCCAGCAAAACTCCGACCGGACAAAATGAAACGCCGCCCTTTAGCACCATTCTTAATAAGCGATTATTAATTGCAGCGGTATCTAACCAGGGCTAATGTTCAATAAGTCTTAAGCGGCAAAGGTTAAATAAAAGCCGCACCAATAAGAAACTTTAAGTAATAATCTGGTTATTAAACCGGCAATTCATTGATAAGCCGGGGGAAATGCCCTGAGTTCGGGGCAATAAATCAGGAATTTATTGGTCATAATTCGGTCAGTGGTTTCCTGCTTACTGTTAGATTATTTTGGATGGCGTCTGATGATGGCAATGAAAAATGTTAAATGTTTTAAAATTTCTACTGTAACTGCATTAACTACGATTATGTTAACGCCGTTTTCCTCGCAGGCGGCCGGCAGCTATTTTGATGCGCGTAACGATGCGATGGGCGGAACTGGCGTAGCGTCGTCAACTTTCGCCACCGCACCGCTGGCGAACCCCGCGCTGTTAACTAAAGGACGCGCTGAAGATAGCGTCAGTCTGATTCTGCCCTCCGTTGGCGTGCAGATCGGCGATAAAGATAAAATGCTCGATAAGATCGATGATGTTAACGACACGGTGAATTACTACCGCAATGTATTCAAAGGCCTTGATGCGAGCAATCTGGGCGATCTGGGCGCGCTGCTGGAGAGCTATGCCAGAGTTCGCTCCGCTTCCGGCGAGTTAGCCAGCCAGCTGCGCGACCTGCGCGGCAACCGGGCCGATGGTTCTGCTGGCGCGGCAATCGTGGCGGCGGTGCCGAACGAAACCCTGCCGTTCGCCTTTGTGGCGAAAGCCTATGGTACGGCACATGTGCAAACTGATGTGGCGCAAAGCGATATCGACTATCTCGATGCGGTAGCCGCTGGCGATCGCATTCCTGCTCCAGGCGATCGGTATCTGCTGCGTTCCAGCGCCACGGGCGTTGCTGCCGTGGTAGCGGATTATGGCATCGCCTTTGCCCATCAGTTTAAAATTGGCGAGCAGGCGGTTTCGGTCGGTATTACGCCGAAGCTGCAGCAGACATACCTCTATAACTATCGCGCCACGATCTATAACTTCGATAAGGATAAGGTCACCAACGGCGAATATCGCACCAACGATACCGGATTTAACCTGGATGCGGGGCTGTCTGCCGACGTCGGCGATAGCTGGACCTTTGGCCTGAGCGCGCAGAACCTGATATCGCGCAATATCGAGACCAAAGAAGTGGCAGGCTATCGCGATACTTATCAGATCCGCCCGCTGGTCACCGCCGGCGCCGCCTGGCATAGCAAAACGCTGACCGCCAGCCTGGATGTTGACGCCACGGTGACAAAACGCTTTAAGTCGCAGGGTGACAGCCAGTATGCGGGCGTAGGCGTAGAATACCGCGTGCTGGACTGGCTGCAGCTGCGCGGCGGCTATCATGCCGATATGAAATCTAATGATACTGACGTGGTCAGCGCCGGTATTGGCCTTGCGCCTTTCAACAACCGCGTCCATCTCGATCTTGCCGGTTCGGTGGGAGAAGACAACAGCTGGGGCGCGATGGCGCAGCTGGGCTTCTCTTTCTGATCGTGCGGCTGCGCCAGAAGCGGCGCAGCCGCTACAGCCTTGCGGTGAAGCTGTGGTATCATCGCGCATAATTTCCACGAACGATTCGGGCCTCTCGCTTTATGTCCCAGCAATTCCCTTCTCAACGTTTCTCCATCGCGCCGATGCTCGACTGGACCGATCGCCACTGCCGCTATTTTCATCGTCAGCTGACGCAAAATACGTTGCTTTACACCGAGATGGTGACGACCGGCGCCATTATTCATGGCAAAGGCGACTATCTGGCATACAGCGAAGAAGAACATCCGGTGGCGTTACAGCTGGGCGGCAGCGATCCGGCGGCGCTGGCGCAGTGCGCGCAGCTGGCGCAGGCGCGCGGCTACGATGAAATTAACCTGAACGTAGGCTGCCCTTCAGATCGCGTACAGAATGGCCGTTTCGGCGCCTGCCTGATGGGCGAGGCCGCGTTGGTCGCCGACTGCGTTAAAGCGATGCGCGACGCGGCGTCCATCCCGGTGACGGTAAAAACCCGCATCGGTATTGATGACCAGGATAGCTATGAATTTTTGTGCGACTTTATCGGCACCGTTGCGCAGCAGGGCGGCTGCGATACTTTTATTATCCATGCCCGTAAAGCCTGGCTTTCCGGGCTGAGCCCGAAAGAGAACCGCGAGATCCCGCCGCTGGATTACCCACGCGTTTATCAGCTCAAGCGTGACTTCCCGCAGCTGACGCTGGCGCTAAACGGCGGCGTTAAATCGCTGGCAGAGGCGCAGACCCATTTACAGCATATCGATGGCGTCATGATGGGGCGTGAAGCCTATCAGAACCCCGGTCTGCTGGGGCAGGTCGATCGCGTGCTGTTTGGCAGCGAGGCGCCGGACGCCGATCCCATCGCCGTAGTACGCGCCATGTATCCCTATATTGAGCGCGAGCTGACGCAGGGCACTTATCTCGGACATATTACGCGCCATATGCTCGGCCTGTTCCAGGGGATACCGGGCGCGCGACAATGGCGTCGCTATCTGAGTGAGAACGCGCATAAGCCGGGAGCTGATATCGAAGTGGTAGAAAAAGCGTTGTCGCTGGTTGCCGATAAGATAAATGTCAGCGCCTGAGTTGTGATTTTTATGTTAATGGCGTCTGGGCGCCGTAAGATTTTTTTCTGGCGCGCTACTGAAAAAAAAGCGTGAGTGAAATAATGACCCTTAGCTATCAATAACTTGAATTGAAGTTAATCGACAACTTGCGCGCTGGATCACAGAGTCACACTTTACTCTGGCAATTTCGTAATTAAACATATTTTTTACTTATGAATTCTGCGAGACTAGTCAGGTCGAATTAAAGTCATTCATCATCGCTGTACCCTACAACCACAGCGCGAATGCAAAAAATAAAAAAGGGGCTTCCTGCGGGAGGCCCCACTG
The DNA here is from genome assembly GCF_006517625.1 of Mixta tenebrionis. GTDB lineage: Bacteria > Pseudomonadota > Gammaproteobacteria > Enterobacterales > Enterobacteriaceae > Mixta > Mixta tenebrionis. The sequence goes on from NZ_VHQI01000011.1 coordinate 36,431, forward strand.
TTTTTCAGGCGCCGCGTCAGTCAGGAATAAGCAGGCTGGAACCCTGCGTTGAACGGCTCTCCAGCGTGCTGTGCGCCCGCTGTGCTTCCCGCAGCGGAAAACGCTGATTTTCCGGCACCTCCACCTTAATCGCTCCGCTGGCAATCATCGAAAAGAGATCGTTGCTGGCCCGCTGCAGCTCATCGCGCGTGGTGATATAGCCGTTTAGCGACGGGCGCGTCAGATAAAGCGAACCTTTCTGATTCAGAATCGCCAGGTTTACGCCGGTAACCGGGCCGGATGCGTTGCCAAAGCTCACCATCAGGCCGCGACGCTGCAGGCAATCCAGCGAGGCCTCCCAGGTTGCTTTACCCACTGAATCGTAAACCACCCGTACTTTATTACCGTTGGTTAGTTCGCTAACGCGCCGGGCGATATCCTCTTCGCGGTAGTTGATCGTCGCCCATGCGCCGCGCTCTTTCGCCAGCAGCGCCTTTTCCGCCGAGCCGACGGTGCCTATCAGATGCGCGCCCAGCGCTTTCGCCCACTGGCAGGCGATCAGGCCAACGCCGCCCGCCGCCGCGTGAAACAGGAAAATCTCGTCCGGCTGCACTTCGTAGGTCTGGCGCAGCAGATAATGAACGGTTAGCCCTTTTAAAAACGAGGCCGCCGCCTGCTCAAAAGAGATGGCGTCCGGCAGCAGCGCCACCTTATCCTGATGCACATTGTGCACTTCGCTGTAGGCGCCCAGCGGCGACTGGGCGTAAACCACGCGATCGCCGGGCTTAATCGCGGTCACGTCGCTGCCGACGCGGATCACCACGCCCGCCGCCTCGGTGCCGATGCCGGAAGGCAGCGTCGGGGCCGGATAAAGGCCGCTGCGTACGTAGGTATCGATATAGTTGATGCCGATAGCTTTATTTGCTACCTGTACTTCATCAGCATGCGGTTCGCCAGGCTCGAAATCGACCCACTGTAGCTCTTCCGGGCCGCCGTGGCGGGCGATTTGGATACGTTTTGCCATGTTCGCTCCTTCAGTTTTCGGGCGCCGCTTTTACCTGTAAGCGGGCGTAAAAGCGGTAAAAAACAGGTATACTTGCGCGTCACTCACATATTCGGTATTGCATTCACTATGGCAGGAAATAAACCCACCAACAAATCCAACGAGGTTCGCGATCGCCAGGTAGAAGGGCTGAAATTGCCGCCCCATTCGCTGGAAGCGGAACAGTCGGTGCTGGGCGGGTTGATGCTGGACAACGAGCGCTGGGATAATGTCTCAGAACGCGTCGTGGCCGAGGATTTTTACAGCCGCCCGCATCGTCTGATATTCAGTGAAATGCAGCGGCTGCTGGAGTCTGGCCAGCCCATCGATCTGATTACGCTTTCCGATTCGCTGGAGCAACGCGGCGAGCTGGAAATGGTCGGCGGCTTTGCCTACCTGGCCGAGCTGTCGAAAAATACCCCCAGCGCGGCGAATATCAACGCCTATGCCGATATTGTGCGCGAACGTGCGGTAGTACGCGAAATGATCGCGGTGGCGAATCAGATTGCCGATGCCGGTTACGATCCGCAGGGGCGCAGCAGTGAAGATCTGCTCGATTTCGCCGAATCCAACGTATTTAAGATCGCCGAACAGCGCGCCAACAAGGATGAAGGGCCGCAAAACATAGAGCAAATCCTTGAAGCGACGGTTTCGCGCATCGAGTCGCTATACCAGACGCCGCACGACGGCGTTACCGGCGTCGATACCGGCTATCAGGATCTGAACAAGAAAACCGCCGGCTTACAGGGTTCCGATCTGATTATCGTGGCGGCGCGCCCGTCGATGGGTAAAACCACTTTCGCCATGAACCTGTGCGAAAACGCGGCAATGCTGCAGGATAAGCCGGTGCTGATCTTCAGCCTGGAGATGCCCAGCGAACAGCTGATGATGCGTATGCTGGCCTCGCTGTCGCGCGTCGATCAAACGCGCATTCGTACCGGGCAGCTGGATGATGAGGACTGGGCGCGAATTTCGGGCACCATGGGCATTCTGCTGGAGAAAAAGAATATCTATATCGATGATTCTTCCGGTCTGACGCCGACCGAGGTGCGTTCACGCGCCCGCCGCGTGTTCCGCGAAAACGATGGCCTGAGCATGATTATGATCGACTATCTGCAGCTGATGCGCGTGCCGTCGCTCTCCGACAACCGTACGCTGGAAATCGCTGAGATCTCCCGCTCGCTGAAAGCGCTGGCGAAAGAGCTGAACGTGCCGGTAGTGGCGCTGTCGCAGCTTAACCGTTCGCTGGAACAGCGTGCCGATAAGCGCCCGGTTAACTCGGATCTGCGTGAGTCTGGATCGATCGAGCAGGATGCTGACCTGATCATGTTTATCTATCGTGACGAGGTCTATCACGAAAACAGCGATCTGAAAGGCATTGCTGAGATCATTATCGGCAAACAGCGTAACGGCCCGATCGGCACCGTACGCCTGACCTTTAACGGCCAGTGGTCGCGCTTTGACAACTACGCGGGCCCGCAGTACGACGACGAATAGCCTGCACGTTTTGTGCATTTTCGCCGCCTCATCAGAAAATTGTGTTGGACAATTGCCGCTTATTTACGCTTATCTGTCACGATAACAGCGCGAAGAACGGCAACATGCTATGACACAGATTGACAATTACGACCTGAAAATTCTCCATCTGCTGCAAAATAATGGCCGCCTGACCAACCAGGAACTTAGCGATCTGGTGGGGCTTTCCGCCTCGCAGTGTTCGCGTCGTCGCATCAGCCTGGAGCAGGCGAACCAGATCCTCGGCTATCACGCGCGCGTTGCGCCGGAGGCGGTAGGGCTGGGCATGATCGGCCTGATTGAAGTTCGCCTGATTAACCACACCAGCGACTACGTAGAGAGCTTTCACCGCATGGCGGCGGAGCAGAACGCTATTGTCGACGTGTATAAAACCACCGGCGATGCGGATTACCTGCTTAAAGTGGCGGTCGCCAGCCTGACGGAGCTGAGCGCCCTGATCAGCGAGCTGGTGGCGGGCCATCGTAGCGTAGCGCATGTGAAAACGGCGGTAGTGCTGGAAAGGATTAAAGAGCACGGGATGATGATGACGGCGGGGCCGGCCAGTTCCGGCTCCGTCCGACATGAAAAAAGGAACGAATAAGCGTTGCGCCGACAGTTATGCGCGGTTGCGCGGCGATATGCACATTTTGTGCATGAAAGGCGCGGCTATTGCGTATCTCTTGCTGCGGACGCGCTCCTTATCGCGTCAGCGCCTTAGTTGCCTGCCGGCGCGCTGTACTTTTTATTCCGCTCATGACCTTCGCTGCTGATTCAGTTCGGCGCGCCGAAGCCGTTTTAGGCGACATTGCGCGGTAACCTTATAATGAGCGTTCGGTTTATAGTGTTGTTTCGCCATCAGACCCGCCTGAGCGGTATTCACAGGTTTGCCCTGCGGCAACGCGCGCTGATATTCAACCGCTATGTCGCCTGGCTCAGGGCGTTATAAAGTCCGCTTCCATCGGCTGCGGTCGTTCAATGATTACCAGGGAGATTCACCGTGTTTCAGAAAGTTGATGCCTACGCTGGCGATCCGATACTGACTTTAATGGAAACCTTCAGGCAGGATCCGCGTCCGCATAAGGTTAACCTGAGCATTGGCCTCTATTACAACGAACAGGGCATTATTCCGCAGCTGCAGGCGGTAGAGGAGGCGGAGGCGCGGCTGAACGCGCGGCCGCGCCAGGCTTCGCTCTATCTGCCGATGGACGGGCTGGCCGGCTATCGTGAGGCGATCGCGCCGCTGCTGTTTGGCGCGCAGCATCCTGCGCTGCAGGCGCAGCGCATCGCGACTATTCAGACCATAGGCGGTTCCGGCGCGCTGAAGGTGGGCGCGGACTTCCTGAAACGCTATTTCCCGCAGTCGCAGGCGTGGGTCAGCGATCCCACCTGGGAAAACCATATCGCTATCTTTGCGGGCGCCGGTTTTGAGGTGAACACCTATCCCTGGTACGATGCGCAGAGCAACGGCGTACGCTTCGACGCCTTCCTCGCCACGCTGGAAACCTTGCCGGCGCAAAGCATCGTGCTGCTGCATCCCTGCTGTCACAACCCGACCGGCGCGGATTTAACCAACGATCAATGGGATCGGGTGGTTAAAGTGCTGAAGACGCAGCGGCTGATCCCCTTTCTGGATATCGCCTATCAGGGTTTTGGCGCCGGTATGGAGGAGGATGCCTACGCTATCCGCGCCATCGCCGCAGCGGGCATTTCCGCGCTGGTCAGCAACTCTTTCTCAAAGATTTTCTCACTCTACGGCGAACGCGTCGGCGGCCTGTCGGTAGTATGCAGCGATGCGGAAGAGGCGGCGCGCGTGCAGGGACAGCTGAAGGCCACGGTACGTCGCAACTACTCTTCGCCGCCGAACTTCGGCGCGCAGCTGGTAGCCTGCGTGCTGAATGACGAGGCGCTAAAAGCCAGCTGGCTGGCGGAAGTGGAGGCGATGCGTCTGCGCATACTGGAGATGCGCCAGGCGCTGGTAACGGTGCTCCGCAAGGCGGCGCCCGGTCAGAATTTCGACTATCTGCTGAAGCAGCGCGGTATGTTCAGCTACACTGGCCTGAGCGCGCAGCAGGTTGATCGCCTGCGTGAAGAGTTCGGCGTCTATCTGATTCACAGCGGACGCATGTGCGTGGCCGGGCTTAACCGCCGCAACGTTCACCAGGTTGCGGAAGCTTTCGCCGCCGTGATGTAACCTGCACGCCCCGTCGCCTGCGCGTCGGGGCTGCTATGCCGAGAAGGAGCAACGCCTGTGTGGCATCAGCAAACCCTTTCCCTTAGCGCGAAATCGCGCGGCTTCCATCTGGTTACCGATGAGATTGTGCAGCAGCTGCCGGCGCTGCGCGAGATTAATATCGGCCTGCTGCACCTGTTGCTGCAGCATACCTCGGCATCGCTCACGCTAAATGAGAACTGCGATGCTACGGTGCGCGGCGATATGGAGCAGCATTTTCTGCGCCATGTGCCCGAAGAGGCGCCATATCAGCATGATTACGAAGGCGCGGATGATATGCCGGCGCATATCAAATCTTCATTGCTGGGCGTTTCGCTGCTGCTGCCGATCGGGCGCGGGCGGCTGGTTTTAGGACGATGGCAGGGCATCTGGCTGGGCGAACACCGTATTCACGGCGGCCCGCGGCATATTGTCGCTACGTTGCAGGGCGAATAGCGGCGGCTGAACCGGAATGTGGATGCCGGCCGGGCGCGCAAAGGTTGCTGCGGGCCGTGAAGCGCCGACATTTAGCTATACTCAGTGAACATTACTGGCTTCCGGGGAAAAACAATGCTGAACGGGCCTGCCGGCCGCTCTGCCAACCTTATTCCCGGAATCTTATTTATGGCGCCCGCGCCGGTAAATGCTGAAGGAACTCTATCAGCGGCGCGGCCTGCGGCCCGGTGCGTTACCTCAGGGGGAATAATCAATGACCAGCTCTCAGCTGTTGCAGTATTGTATGGCGAAGCCCGGAGCGGAACAGAATGTCTACGACGACTGGAAAGCGACGCAGATTAAGGTGGCGGACGTGCTGTTTGCCATGCTGCACGAGGTGAACCAGCGTCCGGCGCTGACGCTGAAAACCTCGCCGGCGCTGGCCGATCTGCTGCGTGAGCAGCATGCGGATGTTTTTCCCAGCGCGCACCTTAATAAAACGCACTGGAGCACGCTTTATCTGGATGGCGAGCTGAAAGATTCGCAAATCTACTATCTGGTTGATGCGTCGCTACAGCAGGCGCTGGCGACCAAAGGCGGTCATCACGGCTGAAAGGCTGTCGCTGCGGAGGCCCGCAGCGACAGAGAGATTACGCGGCGCTTTCCTGACGCAGCGTATCGATATCAATCACAAAGCGATATTTCACGTCGCTTTTCAGCATACGCTCGTAGGCTTCGTTAATCTGATTCATCGCAATCAGTTCGATATCGGAAGTGATATTGTGCTTACCGCAGAAATCGAGCATCTCCTGGGTTTCCGCAATTCCGCCAATCAGTGAACCTGCCACGCTGCGGCGTTTAAAGATCAGATCAAAAACGTGCGGCGCCGGATGATCGTGCTCTGGCGCGCCCGCCAGCGTCAGATTACCGTCGCGTTTCAGCAGGTTAATAAACGGGTTAAGATCGTGCTGGGCGGCGACGGTGTTCAGAATAAAATCGAAGCTGTTGGTATGCTGCGCCATCTGCTGGGGATCTTTAGAAATCACCACTTCGTCAGCGCCCAGACGTTTGCCATCTTCGATTTTAGACGGGGAGGTGGTAAACAGCACCACGTGCGCGCCCATTGCGTGCGCCAGCTTGACGCCCATATGTCCCAGGCCGCCGAGGCCGACAATGCCCACTTTTTTACCCGGTCCGACATTCCAGTGACGCAGCGGAGAGTAAGTGGTAATGCCGGCGCACAGCAGCGGCGCAACGCCTGCCAGATCGAGATTTTCCGGTACGCGCAGAACGAAATCTTCGTGTACCACCACGCTGGTAGCGTAACCGCCGTAGGTTATCGCTTTGGTTTCGCGGTCCTGGCCGTTATAGGTGGGCACAAAGCCTTGCTCACAGTATTGCTCCAGCCCTTCCTGGCAGCCTGGACAGCTGCGGCAGGAATCAACCATGCAGCCGACGCCAACCAGATCGCCAACGCGGTATTTTTGCGTCTGGCCGCCGGTAGCGGTAACGCGCCCCACGATCTCATGGCCCGGCACTACCGGGAAAATGGTGTTCTGCCATTCATTACGGGCCTGGTGCAGGTCTGAGTGGCAAACGCCGCAGAATAATACTTCAATTTGTACGTCATGCGCGCGCAGTTCACGCGGCTGGTAATCAAAAGGCGCGAGTCTGGATTTTGCGTCCTGGGCTGCATAAGCGTGCGTAATATTCATGGTGTCTCCCGTGATGAAGCGGTTAGAGACGAGCAAACCGGCTGCTCGCCTGGGATAAAGCGGAACGCGCTGCGTCTGCGACAGAAAAAGCGCGAAGGTTAAGGATAAGCAGCGAAAGCAAGAGCAGCCAGACCCGATAGTGTTTAAATCTTGCCTGTTCCTGCAAGCTTAACCATGAATAAGGCAACAAGGGGAAAAGAGGCATGAAGCCGGCGGAAAAGCATAACCGCGCGGCGGCAGGAAAAAAGCCCCTGTGCGTGGGCGACAGGGGCGGATAGCGAAGCGATTAGCTTTTTTCCAGCAGCGGCTTCAGGAAGCGCGCCGTATGCGATTCTTTGCACTTCGCGACGGTTTCCGGCGTACCCGCTACCAGAATCTGGCCGCCGCCGCTGCCGCCTTCCGGGCCGAGATCGACAATCCAGTCGGCGGTTTTGATCACGTCAAGGTTATGCTCAATCACCACGATAGTGTTGCCCTGGTCGCGCAGCTGATGCAGCACCGTCAGCAGCAGCTGAATATCGGCGAAGTGCAGGCCGGTGGTCGGCTCATCAAGGATATAGAGCGTCTGGCCGGTGCCGCGCTTCGACAGCTCGCGCGCCAGCTTAACGCGCTGCGCCTCGCCGCCGGAAAGCGTGGTGGCGGACTGACCGAGGCGGATATAGGAGAGGCCGACATCCATCAGGGTTTGCAGCTTACGCGCCAGCGCCGGAACGGCGTCAAAGAAATCGCGCGCCTCTTCGATAGTCATATCCAGCACTTCGTGAATGCTTTTGCCCTTGTACTTAATCTCCAGCGTTTCGCGGTTATAGCGCTTGCCTTTGCACTGATCGCACGGCACGTAGATATCCGGCAGGAAGTGCATCTCAACGCGCAGCACGCCGTCGCCCTGGCACGCTTCGCAGCGTCCGCCGCGGACGTTAAAGCTGAAGCGGCCTGGGTTGTAGCCGCGCGAACGCGATTCCGGCACGCCCGCGAACAGTTCGCGAATCGGGGTAAATATGCCGGTATAGGTCGCCGGGTTGGAGCGCGGCGTCCGTCCGATCGGGCTTTGATCGATATCGATAACCTTATCGAAGTTCTCCATGCCGATCACCTCGCGATAGGGCGCGGCCTCGGCAATGGTGGCGCCGTTCAGCTGGCGCTGCGCGATGGGGAACAGCGTATCGTTAATCAGGGTTGATTTCCCGGAGCCGGAGACGCCGGTCACGCAGGTAAACAGGCCTACCGGCAGCGTCAGCGTCACATCCTTCAGGTTATTGCCGCGTGCGCCGGTAATTTTCAGCACCTTGTTCGGATCGGCAGGTACGCGCTGTTCCGGCACTGCGATTTTACGCTTGCCGCTCAGATACTGGCCGGTAAGTGAATCTTCTACCTGCATGATCTCTTCGGCGGTGCCTTCGGCGACGATCTGGCCGCCGTGAACCCCGGCGCCGGGGCCGATATCAATAATGTGGTCGGCGGCGCGAATCGCATCCTCATCATGTTCCACCACAATTACCGTATTGCCGAGATCGCGCAGATGGATCAGCGTATCCAGCAGGCGTTCGTTATCGCGCTGATGCAGGCCGATAGAAGGCTCATCCAGTACGTACATCACGCCGACCAGGCCCGCGCCGATCTGGCTCGCCAGACGAATACGCTGCGCCTCGCCGCCGGAGAGCGTCTCCGCCGAGCGCGACATCGAGAGATAGTTCAGGCCGACGTTGACCAGGAAGCTCAGGCGATCGCCGATCTCTTTCAGCACTTTTTCCGCAATCTTAGCGCGCTGACCGCTCAGCTTCAGGTTGCGGAAAAAATCCATCGCATGGCCGATGCTCATCTCAGAGATGGTCGGCAGCGTGGTGTTTTCCACATAGACGTGGCGCGCTTCACGGCGCAGGCGGGTGCCCTCGCAGGTAGCGCAGGCGCGGTTGCTGATAAACTTCGCCAGATCCTCGCGCACCGCGCTCGATTCCGTCTCTTTATAGCGGCGCTCCATATTATGCAGCACGCCTTCAAATGGATGGCGACGTACCGAAGTATCGCCACGATCGTTGATATATTTAAACTCGATGCTCTCTTTGCCGGATCCATAGAGGATCACCTGCTGTACTTTTTCGCTCAGGCTGTTAAACGGCGCTTCGATATCGAATTTCAGATGATCCGCCAGCGAGCGCAGCATCTGAAAATAGTAAAAGTTACGGCGATCCCAGCCGCGAATAGCGCCGCCGGCCAGCGACAGCTCGGCATTCTGCACCACGCGATCAGGGTCGAAATATTGCTGTACGCCCAGCCCGTCGCAGGTTGGGCAGGCGCCCGCCGGGTTGTTAAAAGAGAACAGGCGCGGCTCCAGCTCGCTCATGCTGTAGCCGCAGATCGGACAGGCGAAGTTGGCGGAGAACAGCAGCTCTTCCGCATCGGCGTCATCCATATTCGCTACGATCGCCGTACCGCCGGAAAGCTCCAGCGCGGTTTCAAAGGATTCCGCCAGGCGCGTCGCCAGATCCTCACGCACCTTGAAGCGATCGATAACGACTTCAATGGTGTGTTTCTTTTGCAGCTCCAGCTTCGGCGGATCGGAGAGATCGCACACTTCGCCATCGATGCGGGCGCGGATATAGCCCTGCGTCGCCAGATTTTCCAGCGTTTTGGTGTGTTCGCCTTTACGCTCTTTCACTACCGGCGCCAGCAGCATCAGGCGCGCGCCTTCCGGCTGCGCCAACACGTTATCCACCATCTGGCTCACGGTCTGCGCCGCCAGCGGCACGTCGTGATCGGGGCAGCGCGGCTCGCCGACGCGGGCAAACAACAGGCGTAAGTAATCATGGATCTCGGTAATGGTGCCGACCGTGGATCGCGGGTTGTGGGAGGTTGACTTCTGTTCGATCGAAATAGCGGGCGACAGCCCCTCAATATGATCGACATCCGGTTTCTCCATCAGCGAAAGAAACTGACGCGCGTAGGCGGAAAGCGATTCCACGTAGCGGCGCTGCCCCTCGGCATAAAGCGTATCGAACGCCAGCGAGGATTTACCGGAACCTGACAGGCCGGTGACAACGATCAGTTTGTCGCGAGGGATGATCAGGTTGATGTTTTTCAGGTTGTGGGTGCGGGCACCCCGGACTTCGATCTTATCCATTCACATTTCCCGGATTAACGCAGACTCACCATGCCCGTAACGATACGGCAGGATTGAACAGGTCATTATGGCACAAAAAATAACTGAATGTATATCCAGTAGTCTGTTGCAACAGTGCAAAAAGATCTTCATTATTGGAAGCTCGCTCGGAAGTATGATCGGGCAGGCTAGCGTGGTAGAATTTACCGTTTAGACTTTAGTGAATACTCATCGGGAGACGCGAACATGGCCAGCAGAGGCGTTAACAAAGTGATTCTTGTCGGGAATCTGGGTCAGGATCCGGAAGTGCGTTATATGCCGAATGGCGGAGCCGTAGCGAATATTACGCTGGCGACCTCTGAAAGCTGGCGTGACAAGCAGACCGGGGAGACCAAAGAGAAAACGGAATGGCACCGCGTTGTGCTGTTCGGCAAACTGGCGGAAGTGGCAGGCGAATATCTGCGTAAGGGTTCTCAGGTTTATATCGAAGGATCTCTGCAAACGCGCAAATGGCAGGATCAGAGCGGTCAGGAACGCTACACCACGGAAGTGGTAGTGAACGTTGGCGGCACCATGCAGATGCTGGGCGGCCGTCAGAACGGCGGCGCTGGCGGTCAGGCCGGCGGCGGCATGGGCGGCGGCAACAATAGCGGCTGGGGCCAGCCGCAGCAGCCGCAGGGCGGCAACCAGTTCAGCGGCGGCGGCCAGCAGCAGGCGCCATCTCGCCCGCAGCAGCAGAGCGCGCCCGCCAGCAGCGAACCGCCGATGGATTTCGACGACGATATCCCGTTCTGACGAAGAATCACGGTTTAAACGCCAGGCGTCTCTGTCCGCAGCGCGGCGTCAGGCAACGAACTGAAGCATTACGAAACCCCGCCGAAGCGGGGTTTTTTTATCTGGCTTCGCGGTTTTCTCTGTAATGCTGTTCGCAGCGCTCCTTTGCCTGCTGGCGTAAATCGCGCAGATCGGGCAGGCTGTCGCCGGAACCGTAGCCCATGGCGCCGCTGGTCGCCTCCTGCTTTTCATCCGCTGCGGCAAACGACAGTTTACCCTGCTGCTGCCACTCTCCGTCCTCTCCCTGACGGATAAAAATCAGCGCATATTCCGGCATGGATTCATCAACGCCATAAATCTCGTATTTACAGAGAGGCGCCGCATCATCGCCTGGTTCCAGCGTATCAATCAGTTGTAGTTCCGCCATCGGTAACTCCTGTTGAGCAAATAGCAAGTATAGGTAATTTAATCGCTGTCTGACGGCGCGCCGCCTGATGCCGTTAAAACGGCGAAGCTCTGCCGTCAGGCATCGCTGAGCGGCGGTGCGGCAAAGCGCCGACGGCACGGGAATGAAGAGCCTCGCCTGTTAGCTGGCGCATCAGTCGCGCTGTTGCGGGCGTGGCGACAGCGCAGCGGATGATTAAGCGAGAGATACTGACCAAAATATAAACAGGATTTAACTTACTGGCAGGATAACCGGGCTGCAGTGACGTAGCGGCGGTAAAAGCGCGCTTTTAACCTTAAGGAGACTTAAACCCTTCTCGTGTCTTGCCGATATATAAGGTACGGTTCTGTACAGAGATCTCCTTAATGACCATTAAACGTTGTTCACTGTTTATCCTTTTTACCTTGCTGACGCTATTTCTTATCAGTTCATTGTCCAGCGCCTGGCTGCTGGTGCGTAGCAATCACTCCCTTGACAGCGTGAATAAAGAAATTCGCGTGGTGCTGGCGATCATCGATCCGATTAACCACAGCCGTAACCTGCGCGTGCATCTGATGGAGTATATGAAGCAGCTGGAGCAGGGCGATGTGGCGGAAGCCAACGCCAGAATGAGCGGCGTGGATGCGCTGGTGCGTAAAATGGACGACGCCTTTAGCGCTTACCTACAGGCGCCGCGGCTGGCAAATGAAGCGGCGGCGCTGGAAAGCTACCGCAACGCCTGGCAGGCCTATAAACAGCAGGGAATCGAGCCGTTAATTGCCGCCGCGCGCAATGGCGATCAGGCAGGATTCGCCAGGCAGATCGCCAGCGTAGGCAGGCTGGATCGTCAGTATGAAATCGCGCTGGATAATGTGCTGGCGCTGCATGAGGACTATGCCCGGCAGCTTAACGCTACCGCACAGCAGAACTTTACCCTGTCGGTGATGGTGCTGAGCATCTTTGCGGTAATTTTTGTGCTGATTATTGGCCTGATTTACTTTCTGCTGAAGAAATACCTGCTCGATTCGCTGCTGGCGGCCAAAGAGCAGTGCAGTAAAATCGCGGCGGGACAGCTGCAGCATACCGTTGCGGTAAGCGCTTCGTCGCGCACTGAAATTGCCGACGTGCTGCGCTCCATTGAGCTGATGCGCCTGGAGCTGATCCAAATCATCAGCCAGGTACGCGATTCCTGCCACAGCGTGGCCACTGCCTCGCAGGAAATTGCCGCCGGTAATATCGATCTTTCTTCCCGTACCGAACAGCAGGCGTCAGCGCTGACGCAAACCGCCGCCAGCATGGAAGAGCTGAGCGCGACGGTCAAACAGAATACCGACAACGTCTGCCAGGCGACTCGTCTGACGCAGGAGGCGGTTAAGGCAGCGCACAGCGGTGAAGAAGTAGCGCAGGCGGTAATTATGACCATGAGCGATATTACGCAGAGTTCGCATAAGATCGAAGAGATTACCTCAGTGATCAACAGCATAGCCTTTCAGACCAATATTCTGGCGCTAAACGCGGCGGTTGAAGCGGCGCGTGCCGGTGAGGAAGGGCGCGGCTTTGCGGTGGTTGCGGGTGAAGTGCGCAGCCTGGCGCAGCGCAGCGCCGCTGCGGCGCGTGAAATTGAGGGGCTGATTAAGGATTCGGTTGCGGGTATCAGCCAGGGTTCGCAGCAGGTGGGTAAAACGGGCGAGGCGATCGCTAATATTATCGATGCCGTTTCACGGGTAAATGCGCTGATGAATGAAGTTTCCACCGCTTCGGATGAGCAGAATCGCGGCATTTTGCAAATTGAGCAGGCGGTAACGGAAATGGATGGCGTGACGCAGCAGAACGCGGCGCTGGTACAGCAATCCGCTTCGGCGGCTTCTTCGCTGGAAGAGCAGGTAAACTACCTGAAAAAAACCGTGGCGGCTTTCCAGCTGCCTGCGCGCTAAGCGCTGCGGCTGCGGCTGTGGTTATGGCTGTGGCTGCGGCTGCGGCTGCGGCTGCGGCTGCGGCTGTGGTTATGGCTGTGGTTATGGCTGCGGCTGTGGTTATGGCTGTGGCTGCGGCTGCGGCTGTGGTTATGGCTGTGGTTATGGCTGCGGCTGTGGCTGCGGCTGTGGCTGTGGCTGCGGCTGTGGCTGTGGCTGTGGCTGTGGCTGTGGCTGTGGCTGTGGCTGTGGCTGTGGCTGTGGCTGTGGCTGTGGCTGTGGCTGTGGCTGTGGCTGTGGCTGTGGCTGTGGCTGTGGCTGTGGCTGTGGCTGTGGCTGTGGCTGTGGCTGTGGCTGTGGCTGTGGCTGTGGCTGTGGCTGTGGCTGTGGCTGTGGCTGTGGCTGTGGCTGTGGCTGTGGCTGTGGCTGTGGCTGTGGCTGTGGCTGTGGCTGTGGCTGTGGCTGTGGCTGTGGCTGTGGCTGTGGCTGTGGCTGTGGCTGTGGCTGTGGCTGTGGCTGTGGCTGTGGCTGTGGCTGTGGCTGTGGCTGTGGCTGTGGCTGTGGCTGTGGCTGTGGCTGTGGCTGTGGCTGTGGCTGTGGCTGTGGCTGTGGCTGTGGCTGTGGCTGTGGCTGTGGCTGTGGCTGTGGCTGTGGCTGTGGCTGTGGCTGTGGCTGTGGCTGTGGCTGTGGCTGTGGCTGTGGCTGCGGCTGCGGCTGTGGCTGTGGCTGCGGCTGCGGCTGCGGCTGTGGCTGTGGTTATGGCTGTAGCTGCGGTTAATTACTGTTCCGACGTTTGCCTCTCTATCCTGCTGCTATCCGCTTCGGCAGAGCAGGGCGCCGCGCGGGCTGCATCGGGCGTATCCTGCGGCATGCTGGCTATAAGCGGTTACCTGGCTTGCTCTTTGCTCGTCAGGCCAGGCCTGTTATTGGCCGGTACGGTTCAATGGGGCTGTTCCGTCTGCGTTAACGCGCCCGGTTATTAGCGCGGCCCGACCTCTGATAACGACAGCTGCCGCGTTATCGGCTACCTGCTGGCATTATTAGCGCAGCGGTAAATGTTAATGGCGCAATATTCTGACTGCGGCGCTGCTATTTTCGTTACCTGTTTTTTGCGCGCCGGGCGATGATTTTAAGAAAAGCCTCAGAGCGTAGCGGTGGCTTTTGCTTTGATTTTCATTCAGCGCTGTTTTTCCACCGGAAAATACCCGGCACAGAAATAAAATTTATGCTGAAAGCAGGCTAATATTGGTCAGGATAAAAACTGGACCTGTTATTAAGATTATGCTGATAATAACAGGCAGCGTTAAAAAGATATTTTCTTTACTAACTGACTGATTGTCTTGCCATAACTGGCTTGCGAAGCGCTATCGGAATAGTCGCTAAAAGGATTCAACCGGCGTGGAGAAATGTCTACTTTTACTACTATATTGCTAATGTGATCCTTATCGCAATTAGCGCTAAAGCGCGAGCCAGCGTTAGCTTGAGCGCAGGCTGTCGGGTAAGAGGTGGTGGAGCTGTCGCCGATAAAAAACATTAGCCGTATTGAAATGTTTCTCTGAGGCAGGCGCTGAATAGCCTTAAATTACCGCAAATACATTAATATTAATAAACTAAGTCCGCCGTATGCGGACGGGCGCGCCGGCCTGTGTCGCGGTGATCTGCGGTGAGGCGGAAAACAGAGGTCTGTTTCGTCAGGTTTGTAAGGGTAACGGGCTGATATTTATCGGGAAAAAACCTGGCGTCGGGTAAAATGAGCAGGCGTTAATAGTGTTATTTATCTACGGGAGTAAAGTGCTTCCCGGCCTGTTTCTCTCCTTTCGTAAGAGGAAAACAAACCGGGAAATGTCTGAATTGAAGGGATTTAATGTGAGAGTGATAAAAGAAAGCCCGAAAATCGATTACGCCTGAACGGAAGAAACAGTTCAGGGGAAAGTGGTACAAGTGGCTGCTTCTTAAAATTTTTATTAACTTTACACATTATAGTCTGACGACACAGGAACCCGCTTAACTGTCCTTATTCATTGGTTATCGCACTGACTGGAAGGATAATGATAAACGCTGCGGCTGATATCAAGCAGGCGGCAGCTGCGACGCGTACCAATCTCAAAAGTATCCTGCAAATAGTTCACCGCCTGACGTTTATCGTTAGTAGTGAAAAAGTTTTTCACTACGCTTTGCAGCATCGCTTTGTCCGAGGTCAGCGTCTGTAATTCCCGGCTGAGCGCCTGAACTTTTTCCTCCAACTCTTTGATTCTCCTTCCTTCCTCTGAGGATAAGCCCGCATATTTTTTCTTCCAGCTATAGAAGGTGGCTTCTGAGATGCCCAGATCTTCACAGATATCCTTAACTTTGACGCCACACTCAGAAGCTTTAATCGCATTGGTGATTTGCTCTTCGGTGTATCGTGACTTTCTCATAAATGCTGTTACCTTTCTAATCAATTAATGGATGAGAAAAGCTGCAATAATAAATGGATCTGTTCCCCTGGAATATTAAAGCAGCGTATTAAAGTGCGCGATTTGAATGGCAAGCAATAAGTTAAGTTATCCTGTAGAAATATCATCATGGGATTTCTCTTATTTTAACTTTGGCCTCCTCCCATACCTTCCTCAAAACAAAGTTTTGTTATAGATTCTCTCCCGAACAGTTGAAACGATTTTGATAAACCGAAGGTGATCAGGCAACTTGCGTAACGGTAAAAGTGTGCCAGGGTTGTCCTTCAAAATAATTTCTGTGAAATCGTTTACAGGGAAAACAACAGGCCAGTTTTTATCAGATAATATCTGAGATTTATCTTAATAAAGAGCTGACTGCCGTTATTAAAATAGCTACCAGTCAGGCGTGTTGTTTTAATGTTTTTCCGGTGTTCACTGTGCGTAATTGTACGTTGTAGACATGGATGTGGTTTTCGTAAGTGTGAGTAGTGGAAATACAAAGGATGCGTCGATGAAATACAGTGTGATGTCCAACGCCGCCTGGATGATATCTGAAAAATTTGTCTCCATATTTGGCGTTATATTTGTCACCTCTTATGTGGCGAAATCGTTTGGACCCACGATATTTGGCCAGATGTCTTTTTCTGTGTCGTTGTTTTCGGTAGTGCAAACTATCGCCATTTTCGGCACTGAAACCATCTTGTTTAAGCGCATCAGCAAAAGCGCGCAGAAAGGGGTGCGGCTGATGACGATTGCTAAAAAGCTGCGTTTGACGCTGCTGCTGCTGCTCTCGCTGCCCTTGCTGGTATGGATGTACTACAACATGCGCGAGAACTATCTCGCATTTGCGCTGGCCTCTTTTTTATCGGCGCTGTTTGTCACGCAGGATACCTTTAGCGTTTTTAACAACGCGCGCCTCGCGTCGCGGTTAAACACCATCGCGAATACCGCCGGTATGCTGCTGAGCTTTGCTATCAGCTTTAGCATTGCCTGGCTGAAGCTGAGTCCGCTCTGGTTGACCCTGTCGATCGTAGCGGTGACGCTGGTGCCATACATGATAAAAAGGCGCAACTTCTATCAATGCTTCAATGATGAGGCGCCGCCGCGCGGCAAAAGCGGCAGCTACCTGCGCTATTTAATTTATGCCGGTTTGCCTTTAGCCATTTCCAGCATATTTATCTCAGTGCAGATTAAAATGGCGCAATTTTTCCTGGTGGGCGTCGGAACCGCTAAGGATGTTGGGCTGTTTACCGCTGCGAATATGATATCCGCATCCTGGATATTTATTCCGGCAGCGATTATTACCTCCAGCTTTACTGAAATATTCAGAGAGCAGTCAGAGCGAGCTTTAAAACTGACCGCGCGTTTGAATGGCTATGTCATGGTTGTTTCGCTATTGATGTTTCTCATCGTCTCTCTGTACGGTGAGCAACTCATTATTACCCTTTATGGGCAAGATTACACACAGTCGGGAAGTCTCATTACGTTATTGTCGTTAGCAACCTGCTTTTCGTCGATGGGGACAGTCGCATATCGTTATATGGTCAAAGAAGGAGGTTTTAATTACCTGTTGAAGAAAATTCTCTGCCTGATGTTATTCAGCGTTCCGCTATCCTGGTTATTGATTACCGGTTTCGGACTGAAGGGCGCCGCGTGGAGTGTTTTACTCACAGAAATTCTGTCCCTGACCGTAATGAATTACTTCTTCAAACATGGCGTCATACGCAAGATTCACGTTTCCTCACTCAACTACAAAACTTACAAATGAGGTTAAGATGTCTAAGTTTAAAGATGAATTAAGAAGAAGCGTTCTCTATTTTGTTAGAAAAATGCCGTGGGCATACCAGGATCGCATTCACTATTTTCGTAAGTTTAAAAGACTACCTAATATTCGTGAACCCAAGTTGTTCAACGAAAAAGTGCTCTACCGTAAGTTTGTTAACGGTGACTATGCGCGCTACAGCAAGCTGTCTGACAAGTTTACCGTACGCGACTATATCGCTAATACGATCGGTAGCGAGTACCTGATTCCGTTAGTGCATGAAACCTGCGATCCTGCGACCCTGCTGAGTTTGCCTGGCCTGAAAAATACCGTAGTTAAGCCGAACCACGGCTCCAATATGGTAGAAATCCTGCTGGAAGAGCCGGACAGCCTGCAAAAGCAGCTGATCGTTAATCGCTGTCATGAGTGGCTACGCAAAGATTTTTCCGAAGAGGCGCGCGAGATCCACTACCGCTATATTAAGCCGCGTATCCTGGTGGAAAAATATATTGGCGATGGTAAGAGCGCGCCGATCGATTATAAATTTCATATGTTCAATAAAAAGGACGGCAGCTTTGAGTATGTGCTGCAGGTAATTTATAACCGCAGCAATCCGGCGCTGTCGATGAATTTCTACGTCAATAATCTGCATGAAGCCTGGTATAAAATTCGCGATACGGGGCTGGATATCAGTCAGACGCTGCCGAAGCTGGAGCAGGCGTTAGCGCTGAGTAAAACGCTGGCAAAAGATTTTGATTACGTGCGTGTCGACTGGTATATCCATGAAGAGCAGATCTGGTTCGGCGAATTAACGTTCACGCCGGGGGCCGGGCTGGTAACCGGTCTCGATCGTGGTCTGAATCGTATGATGGGTGAGATGTGGCTGCAGGATCGTATTATTCCCATGCTGCCGCCGAGCTCTGCTGATGTGGCGGATGTTACGCTGCCGGCAATGTTAAAAAAGGTGTAGGCGTTTGGCTGGATCTTATCGCAGATAAAAAAAGCGAGCTGGCATGCTCGCTTTTTTATGCGCATCCGCTCAGGGCATCGGCCACTCAGGCGGCGTCTGACTCATAATATTAACAAACGCATCTTTGGTAATGTTCAGGAAATTATTGATATTTTCCATGCTGAACGTCATGCCAAGCAGCCCGGCAACAAACCAGCAGGTCAGGCCAACGCCGATGCCGCTGAACATAAAAGCCATTACCGGATGGCTTGTCTGGCGACACTTTGTTTTAAACGTGCTGGCGAAAAACATCAGAACGGCGCTCAGCAACTCCCAACGCATTACAACAAGGCTGGCGGTAAGCGTAGCCATAACATGCAACCTCTGTTTTTTATCAACCCTGACGTCCCAAAGAAGAGACGCGATAAAGATGCCAGGGAGTCTTTACCGGTCATGACCTGCCATACCAAAGTGTGACTTGAGTCACATTATATCACCGCTTTTTAAAAGTTGAACGAAATTTACGCCATGCGAAACTGAATAGCACTTTGCGTAAAAATATATATTATTCAAAAGATTAAACGGATTTCGTTCCAGAGCTCGGAGAGCTGACATCCTTTTTCCGCCAGAGAATGGAGCTTAATAGCGGCCTTCGTGCCGGAAACAGAAACCTCTTAACTATTAAATGGATCGGTCCAGGATAAATCCTGATCCGCAGGAAGCGATCGCTGAGAAAAGGCGCGCAGGTCGCTGTTATCACAAACTATTTTTAGCGTGACCGCTGGCTTTGGGATGAATCTGACCGTCGGAGTCGTTGTACGCATGATGGCGGCCGGATAGGCTTTCGAAGCCGCGTTTTGCGCCGACAGCATTAGCTGAAGCGGTGGAAAACAGGACCAGCGTTATCACACAGCATCATCTATCTTATTGGACGCTATTATGACCAGCTTGCTTGCCGCCTCTGACGCTGTCCAGGGGCGCTGTCTGTTACCGAATAACGCTGTATCTGGCGGCAAAATGGATGGAGGATGTAATGATCGAACGTAGCCTGAGCGAGGGAGACGCTGGCGCGCCGCCTGCACGCCCCACGCTGCGTAAATCGCTGCAGCGTATCCATTTGATCATCATCATCGTTTCGATGACCATCTCCGGCATCTCGCTTTCCACGCTTTCGCTGATCGCGCTGCGTAACTATGCGGAAAACAATCTGGAGCTGCTCGCCTCGACGCTTAGTTTTACCGTACAGCCGTCGGTGCTCAGGAACGACGCACAAACCGTGCGCGAGGCGCTGGCGGAAATCGGCAGACGCGGCAGTTTTGCCTACGGACGCGTCTACAACCGCCGTGGCGAACTGCTGGCAAGCTGGCATGCTTCGCCGCGGCAGCGACAAAATGGCGTCGAACGTCTGATTACGCGCTGGCTTTTCCCGGCGCCGGTTAGCGTGCCGGTGATCCATGCCGGAGAGGCGATTGGGCGCATCTGGCTGATCGGCGACGCCTGCAACGTGATTGAGTACCTGTACAAAACTTTTGCCTGGCTGGCGGCCAGCCTGATGATGACCGCCACGCTCGCCTCGCTGCTGTCGCGACGTATGCATGCCGGAATATTGCAGGCGTTGCAGAGCATTACCTCGGTGACGCGCGATGTACGGCAGCGCCGCGCTTTCGCACAGCGGGTGCCCGCCGCGCAGATTGCCGAACTGGATGCGCTGAGCCACGATTTCAACAGCCTGCTGCAGGAGCTGGAGGAGTGGCAGCACAGTATTAAACAGGAGCACGCCAGCCTGGCGCATCAGGCCAGCCACGATGCGCTGAGCGGCCTGCCCAACCGTATCGCTTTCGAGCGCGCGCTGGAACGCGCTTTCGCCGACGGCGATCGCCGTCAAAAGCTGGCGCTGCTGTTTATCGATGGCGATCGTTTTAAAGAGATCAATGATACCTGGGGTCACGCCGCCGGCGACGCTATTATTACCGCGACGGCGCGACGGCTGCGCGCGCAGGTGAGAAAAACGGATATGGTGGCGCGGCTGGGCGGCGATGAGTTCGCCATTCTGCTGCATGATATCAGCGAACCGGAGCAGGTTGCGCGCGTGGTGCGGCATCTGATGCGCGCGATGAAAGAGCCGCTAATTTTGCCGGATGGTCAGCCGATCGTCTGGTCGCTAAGCATCGGTATCGCGCTGGGTAAAAGCGCGCGCTCGGCGGAGGGGCTGCTGGCTCAGGCCGATGCCGCCATGTATCACATCAAGATGCTGGGCGGCGGCTGGTATCTGTCGCCGCTCAGGCAGAGCCAGGCGCAGGCTGAACCGGCCTGACGCTTACCCGCTTACCGGACAGCAAACGCCGGTAGTGCGCTGGGTAAAGCTGCCCATATTCTCAACGCGGGGAAAGCTGACCGGGCGCTGGCGCAGCGCGTTCTGCCGCCGCATGCTGTGGCGATAGGCCGTTGGCGTCTGAGAGAACTGACGACGGAAAACGCGCGAAAAAGTCTGTTGTGAATCAAAGCCATACTGCATGGCGATATCAAATACCGGGCGTTGGGTCATTGTGAGCGCTTCGGCCGCCAGGGTCAGGCGACGTTCACGAATGTAGCTGCCCAACGTCTGTTTCGTTACGGTACGGAACATACGTTGCAGGTGCCACTTGGAGTAGCCAGCTTTGGCTGCGACTTCGTCGATAGAAAGGTTCTTGTCCAGATTCCGATCAATCCAGTCAGTCAGAGAATGAATAATATCGTTATGCATCATGACTACGTCCTTTGATGAGATTTTGCGCTTTGCGGGTTGATGGTGGGGAAGTATAATTCCTCAAGTTAACTTGAGGTAAAGCGCAAAATGAAAAAAAACTCCTATCCCAAACCGATGCTGACGCCGGGGGAAGTGGCGAAGCGTAGCGGCGTGGCCGTTTCGGCGCTGCACTTCTATGAATCGAAGGGGCTGATTACCAGTACGCGTAACGCCGGCAATCAGCGACGCTACAACCGTGACGTGCTGCGCCGGGTGGCGATTATTAAAATCGCCCAGCGCATCGGTATTCCGCTCTCTACGGTCAGCGAAAACCTGGCGCATATGCCCGGCGATAAGCGTATTTCCACTAAAGCGTGGGAGGCGTTGACCGAGCAGTGGCGGCAGGAGCTGACCAGGCGAATTGAAACCCTGACCCATCTGCGCGACGACCTCGACGGCTGCATCGGCTGCGGCTGCTTATCGATGCGCGACTGCCCGCTGCGCAATCCCGGCGATAAGCTGGCGCAGGAGGGCACCGGCGCTATCCTGCTCGATCCTCACCGCGATGAGGAGTAGCCGCTATACTGGAGGCTGACGCCTCGTTGCCGGAGCCTTGTATGATTGTGGTCCACCATCTGAACAATTCCCGCTCTCAGCGCATTCTCTGGCTGCTGGAGGAGCTGGCGCTGCCGTATGAAATCAGGCGCTACCAGCGTCAGGCGTCGATGCTGGCGCCTGAGGCGCTGAAAAAAGTGCATCCTTTGGGAAAAGCGCCGGTTATCACCGACGGCGATCGGGTAGTGGCCGAGTCGGGCGCTATTCTGGAATATCTTGCCGAACGTTATGACCCACAGCGTCTGCTGCTGCCGCAGGATGAAGCGGCGAAACTGGAGAACCGCTACTGGCTGCACTATGCGGAGGGATCGCTGATGCCGCTGGTGGTGATGCGTCTGATCTTTAGCCGTCTGGGCAAGCCGCCGGTGCCCTGGCTGCTGCGTCCGATCGGCGCGGCATTGGGCAACGGCGTACGTAAGGGCTTTATTGATAAACAGCTGGCGACGCACCGTCAGTTTATTGAGCAACATCTGGCAAACCGCCCGTGGTTTTCCGGCGAGCGGCTATCGCTGGCGGATATTCAGATGAGTTTTCCCGTGCAGGGGCTGGCGGCGCGCGGCGGGCTGCATGAGATGCCCGCTACTCAGGCGTGGCTGGATAAGATTACCCGTCGCCCTGCCTGGCAACGCGCTGTACAGCAGGGCGGCGAGTTGAATCTGGCGGACTCCGCTAGCTGATCCCCTTCCTCCGACGCCTCTACTCGCGAATTATCCTGAATCAAGGGTAAAGAGCAGTTGAAAATCTGTTAGCAAAGACAGGATAATCGTTTGCCTTTTTACAGGTCGCTATTCGGCCCTTTTTCGCGCGGCGAGGTAAACGTTTGCTTTTTTTCATTGGCGTAGAGCGAACCTTTTCACGCTGGTCTTTCCAGGGATCAAGACAACGCAGCGTTACGCCGCGTCGCGCAGGCCGCCATCCACAATAACGAGGTTTTTCATGTCGACTCCATCACAACCCGCGCGTCGCTCGCTCGACGCCTGGTTTCAGATCTCCGCGCGCGGCAGCAGCGTGCGCCAGGAGATTATCGCTGGCCTGACCACCTTTCTGGCGATGGTCTATTCCGTTATCGTCGTGCCGGGAATGTTGGGCAAAGCTGGTTTTCCACCTGCGGCGGTATTTGTTTCAACCTGCCTGGTAGCCAGCGTTGGCTCGATCATTATGGGGCTGTGGGCTAACCTGCCGATGGCGATTGGCTGTGCGATTTCGCTTACCGCCTTTACCGCCTTCAGTCTGGTGTTGGGGCAGCAGATCAGCATTCCGGTAGCGCTGGGCGCGGTATTCCTGATGGGCGTGCTGTTTACGCTGATTTCCGCCACCGGCATTCGCGCCTGGATCCTGCGTAACCTGCCGATGGGCGTGGCGCACGGCACCGGTATCGGTATCGGTCTGTTTCTGCTGCTGATCGCCTCTGACGGCGTGGGTCTGGTAGTAAAAAATCCGGCGGCGGGCCTGCCGGTAGCGCTGGGCCACTTTACCTCTTTTCCGGTCATCATGTCCCTGCTGGGGCTGGCGGCGATTTTCGGTCTGGAAAAACGCCGCGTGCCGGGCGGCATCCTGCTGACGATTATCGTCATTTCGCTGATTGGCCTGGCGGTGGATCCGGCGGTCAGCTTTAAAGGGCTGTTTGCGATGCCGAGCCTGAATGATGCTAACGGCCAGTCGTTGCTGTTCAGCCTGGATATCGGCGGCGCGCTGCAGGCTGCGGTGCTGCCCAGCGTGCTGGCGCTGGTAATGACGGCGGTGTTTGACGCCACCGGCACCATTCGCGCGGTGGCGGGGCAGGCTAACCTGCTGGATAAAGACGGGCAGATCATCAGCGGCGGCAAGGCGCTGACTACCGACTCCGTCAGCAGCATTTTCGCCGGCCTGGTGGGCGCCTCGCCTGCGGCGGTTTATATTGAATCGGCGGCCGGAACGGCGGCGGGCGGTAAAACCGGCCTGACGGCGATCGTTGTCGGTCTGCTGTTCTTACTGATTCTGTTTATGTCGCCGCTGGCTTATTTAGTGCCAGCCTATGCGACAGCGCCGGCGCTGATGTATGTCGGCCTGCTGATGCTGAGCAACGTGGCGAAAATCGACTTTAACGATTTTGTCGATGCGATGTCGGGGCTGCTGACGGCGGTCTTTATCGTGCTGACCTGTAATATCGTTACCGGTATTATGTTCGGTTTCGGTTCGCTGGTTATTGGCCGCCTGTTCGCCGGCGAATGGCGCAGGCTGAACGTCGGTACCGTGATTATCGCCGTGGCGCTGGTGGTGTTTTACGCCGGCGGTTGGGCGCTGTAACCGCATTGGGCGCGGCAGCATAATGCCGCGCCTGCCGCCGCGCTCCCGTGGCATTTCCTGCCTTCCGCTTGATAAACAGAGAATCATCCTGAAGCTTCCGCGATCGCACGCCTTGTTTTTAACAGATTTAGCGTTTTGTTTTACACTGCGGAGGGGCAACCCAGGGTAATCGACTCATAACGCCTGTTGGAAGAGGCTATAAGGAAAGCATGGAAATCTTTTTTACTATTCTCATTATGACGCTGGTGGTGTCGCTATCCGGTGTCGCCGCACGCATTATTCCGTTCCAGATTCCGCTGCCGCTGGTGCAAATCGCTGCGGGAGCATTGCTTGCCTGGCCGACTTTCGGCCTGCATGTCGACTTCGATCCGGAACTGTTTTTGGTCCTGTTTATTCCGCCGCTGCTGTTTGCGGACGGCTGGAAAACGCCGGTTAATGAATTCCTGCATCACGGACGAGAAATTATCGGCCTCGCGCTGGTGCTGGTGTTGATTACCGTGGTGGGCATCGGTTACCTGATTTACTGGATGGTGCCGGGCATTCCGCTGGTGCCGGCCTTTGCCTTGGCGGCGGTGCTGTCGCCTACCGATGCCGTGGCGCTGTCGGGCATCGTCGGCGAAGGACGCATCCCGAAAAAAATCATGTCTATTCTGCAGGGCGAAGCGTTGATGAACGACGCCTCCGGTCTGGTATCGCTGAAATTTGCCGTGGCGGTGGCGATGGGGACGATGGTATTTACCGTGTCCGGCGCCACGGTGGAGTTTTTCAAAGTGGCCATCGGCGGCCTGCTGGCCGGCGCTGCGGTCTGCTGGCTGTTCGGTAAATCGCTGCGTCTCTTCAGCCGCCTGAGCGGCGACGATCCCGCCACGCAAACCGTGCTGCTGCTGCTGCTGCCGTTCGCCTCTTATCTGATTGCCGAGCATCTGGGCGTATCGGGCATTCTGGCAGCGGTCGCCGCCGGCATGATGATTACCCGCTCCGGCATTATGCGCCGTGCGCCGCTGGCGATGCGCCTGCGCGCCAACAGCGTCTGGCAGATGCTGGAGTTTGTGTTTAACGGCATGGTGTTCCTGATGCTGGGCCTGCAGCTGCCGGGCATTCTGGAAACGTCGATTACCGAAGCGAACGCCGATCCGAACGTGCAGCTGTGGATGC
This sequence comes from Mixta tenebrionis, assembly GCF_006517625.1. Lineage (GTDB taxonomy): Bacteria > Pseudomonadota > Gammaproteobacteria > Enterobacterales > Enterobacteriaceae > Mixta > Mixta tenebrionis. The sequence continues at coordinate 61,461 of NZ_VHQI01000011.1, forward strand.
TGTTTACCGATATCCTGCTGGTTTACGCCGCGTTGATGGTGGTGCGTTTCGGCTGGCTGTGGACGATGCAGCGCTTCAGCAAACGCTTCCTCGCGAAAAAGCCGATGGAGTTTGGCAACTACAGCACGCGCGAGCTGCTGGTAGCCTCTTTTGCCGGCGTGCGCGGGGCGATTACGCTGGCGGGCGTGCTGTCTATTCCGCTGTTTCTGCCCAACGGCGATGCGTTTCCTGGGCGCTATGAGCTGGTGTTCCTGGCGACCGGCGTGATCCTGTTCTCGCTGCTGGTGGGCGTTATCCTGCTGCCGATGCTGCTGCGCGGCGTTGGCGGCGTTGATAAGAGCAGCGATCGCCGTGAGTTGCAGCAGGCGCGGGCGATGATGGCGGGCGTGGCGATCGAAAGCCTCTATAAGATGGAAGAGCGCCTGACGCATGATACGGAAGAGAACATCGATAACGAGCTGCTGAAAGAGGTAAGTTCGCGCGTGATCGGCAACCTGCGCCGCCGCGCCGATGGGCAAAGCGATCTGGAGAACGCGCATATCGCCGAGGATCTGGAGCGCCGTTTCCGCCTTACCGCGCTGCGCGCTGAACGCGCCGAGCTTTATCACCTGCGGGCAACGCAGCAGATCAGCAATGAGACCATGCAGAAGCTGCTGCGCGATCTCGATCTGATGGAAGCGCTGCTGGTAGAAAAAGACGATCACTAACCTTCAACGTCATCACGGGCGGCCCAGGCCGCCCGTTTTTTTATACCGACAGCTTCGGCGCCTCGTCCGGCCAGAAGGCGCGGCAGCAGTCAATCCAGGCCTGGGCGCTGCGGGAAAGATAGCTCCCCTCGCGCCAGATTAACCCCAGCGTCCAGGTTAAATCAGACTCCAGCGGCAGCCACAGCAGCGAATGGCGATCCAGCCGCTGACAGATCGGCTCCGGCAAAATCGCTACGCCCATTCCCGCCTGGACCATCGCGGCGAGAAAATCCCACTGGCCGCTGCGCACCGCAATCTGCGGCGCCAGGCCGGCGCGCTGGAACGCCTGCTTTAACTGGCGGTTCAGGGAGAATTCCTCATTAAAAATCAGCAGCGGATGTTGAGCCACCTCCGCCAGCGAGATGCTTTTGCGCGTGCGCCAGGGCGTAGCGTGCGGCACCAGCACGCAGAGCGGATGACGCATCAGCGTCAGCGTATTCAGCGGCAGCGACGCATCTACCGGTAGCGCGGTTAAGGCGAGATCGAGGCTGCCGGACAGCAGCGCCTCCTGTACCGCCAGGCCGCCCGCCTCGACAATTTTCAGCGCAATGCCGGGATAGCGCTGGCGGAAGGCGGAAACGGAGCCGGCGATCTGCATACCCACCATCGGCGGCACGCCAAGGCGCAGCTCGCCGGTTTTAAGCTGATTGATATCTGCGATTTCCATCTCCAGCTGTTTGAATTCCTGCAAAATAAGCTGGCCGCGCTGGTAGACCACTTCGCCGCTGTCGGTCAGATGCAGTCGACGTCCCTCGCGCAGCAGTAGCGTACAGCCCAGCTCCTCCTCCAGGTGACGCAGCATTTTGCTGATGGTCGGCTGGGTGACGAACAGGGCTTCCGCCGCGCGGGTAAAGCTTTGCTGCCGTACCACCTCCACAAAATAACGTAGCGCCCGAACGTCCATAAATCATTCCAATAGTGAATAGTTCGAATAATATTAATTCATTTTTTTCACCCTTTCACCGCGCCGTATAATGACAGCCGTCATAGACAGAGCAGGAGAAGCGAATTATGGCGGTTGCAATAAGCCCGCAACGCACGGGTTGGCTACAGCGTTTGCAGGTGCCGTTACAGGTGGGAATTTATATCGTTCTGTTTATTTTCGCCCAGCAGCTGGTGAGCTGGCTGCATTTGCCGCTGCCGGCCAATATCGTCGGTATGCTGTTGATGCTGGCGCTGATTATGCTGCGCATTGTGCCGCTGCAGTGGGTTAAAGCCGGCGGCAACTGGCTGCTGGCCGAGATGCTGCTGTTCTTCGTCCCGGCGGTAGTGGCGGTGGTGAACTATGGCGATCTGCTGAAGGTGGAAGGCTGGCGCATTTGCGTGGTGATCGCCCTCAGCACGATAATGGTTTTAGGCGCTACGGCGCTGGTGGTTGATCGCTTTTACCGGCTGGAAATGCGGCTGGCGCAGCGTAAGCAGGCGCGCCATGATTGATCTTATACTGAGCCTGCTCTGTTTTATCGCCACGCTCTGCATCTATTTTCTTAATAAACGGCTTTACCGGCGCTGGCGCAAGCTGGTGCTGATGCCGCTGGTGTTGACGCCGCTGGTGCTGGTAGCCATGCTGCTGATCGCCCATATTTCGTGGCAGGACTATATCGGTGAAAGCCACTGGCTGATCTGGCTGCTTGGCCCGGCGACGCTGGCCTTTGCCGTGCCGGTGTATGAAAACCTGGCGATTATTCGTCGCCACTGGCTGTCGCTGACGGCAGGAGTGGTGACCGCGACGCTGGTAGCGGTATGTAGCTCAGTCTGGCTGGCGCGGCTGCTGGCGCTGCCGGAAGTGATCCAGCGCAGCCTGGCGGTACGCTCGATTACTACGCCGTTTGCGCTGGCGGCGGCCTCGCAGGTCGGCGGGCAGCCCGATCTGGTGGCGCTGTTTGTGGTTATCACCGGCGTTTTTGGCATGGCGACAGGCGACGTGCTGTTTCTGCGCCTGGCGGTGAAAGCCGGGGTGGCGAAGGGCGCGGGTTTTGGCGCCGCTTCCCACGGCGCCGGCACGGCGCGGGCTTATGAAATCGGTCAGCAGGAGGGCGTCGTCTCCAGTCTGGTAATGATGCTGTCAGGCGTGTTAACCGTGGTCGCCGCGCCGTTAATCAGCCAGCTGATGTGGGCCGCTGGCTAAGCGTCAGAAAAAAGGCCGCATCAGCGGCCTTTGTCCATCACCATCATTAATGCGCTTTCCCCCGATCGATACCGACACCGGTTTGTGAGCGCACAAACTGCGCGCGGAACAGCTGGCGCTCCTGCGCGCCCTGTGCCGAGCTATCGGTAATCGAGAAAAACCAGGTGCCGATAAAGGCTACCAGCATTGAGAACAGCGCCGGGTACTCATAGGGGAAAACCGGCGCGGCGTGGCCCAGCACCTGTACCCATACCGTCGGCCCCAGGATCATCAGCAGCACCGCCGTCAGCAGGCCCAGCCAGCCGCCGGTCATCGCGCCGCGCGTGGTCAGCTTCGCCCAGTACATCGACAGCAGGATGATCGGGAAGTTACAGCTGGCGGCGATGGAGAAGGCCAGCCCGACCATAAAGGCGATATTCTGTTTCTCAAACAGAATGCCCAGCGCAATCGCCACCACGCCCAGCGCCAGTACGGTAATTTTCGATACCCGCAGCTCTTCACGTTCGGTCGCCTGACCTTTGCGTACCACGCTGGCGTAAAGATCGTGCGATACGGCGGAGGCGCCCGCCAGCGTCAGCCCGGCGACGACCGCCAGAATGGTGGCGAAGGCGACCGCGGAGATAAAGCCGAGGAAGGTACTGCCGCCTACCGCGTTCGCCAGATGCACCGCCGCCATATTATTGCCGCCGATCAGCGCGCCGGTGGCATCCTTAAATGCCGGGTTGGCGCCCACCAGCAGAATCGCGCCGAAGCCGATAATAAAGGTGAGGATATAAAAATAGCCCATAAAGCCGGTAGCCCAGAATACGCTTTTCCGCGCCTCGCGGGCATCGCTGACGGTAAAGAAGCGCATCAGAATATGCGGCAGGCCGGCGGTGCCGAACATCAGCCCCAGCCCCAGCGACAGGGCGGATATCGGATCGTTAACCAGCCCGCCAGGACGCATAATCGCCGCGCCTTTCGGATGCACCGCCATCGCCTCGGTAAACAGCGAATTAAAGCTAAAGCCGACGGTCTTCATTACCATCACCGCCATAAAAGTCGCGCCGAACAGCAGCAGCACCGCTTTGATAATCTGTACCCAGGTGGTGGCCAGCATGCCGCCGAACAGCACGTAGAGCACCATCAGGATGCCGACCATCACCACGGCGACGTGATAATCCAGGCCGAACAGCAGCTGAATCAGTTTGCCGGCGCCGACCATCTGCGCAATCAGGTAAAGCGCTACCACCACCAGCGAACCGCAGGCGGAAAGCGTGCGGATCGGCTTCTGCTGTAAACGGTAAGAGGCGACGTCGGCAAAGGTGTAGCGCCCCAGGTTACGCAGCCGCTCGGCGATTAAAAACAGGATAATCGGCCAGCCGACCAGAAAGCCCAGCGAATAGATCAGACCGTCGTAGCCGGAGGTATAGACCAGCGCGGAGATGCCGAGAAACGAGGCGGCGGACATAAAATCGCCGGCCATCGCCAGCCCGTTCTGAAAACCGGTAATATTGCCGCCGGCGGTATAGTAATCGCTGCGCGAGCGGGTACGTTTAGAAGCCCACCAGGTAATGCCCAGCGTTGCGGCGACGAATATCAGAAACATGATAATCGCCTGATAGTTGGTGCTCTGTTTTTGCACCGCGCCGCTAATGGCGTCAGCGGCCAGCAGCGGCAGAGGCAGCAGCAGGGCGCCCGCCGTGGCAAAGCGTTTCAACACGCGCATTATTTCACCTCATCAATGATCTGTTTGGTCAAACGATCGAACTCGCCGTTGGCGCGCCAGACATAGACGCCGGTCAGCAAAAAGGAGATCACAATCAGACCGATGCCGACAGGAATACCGCGCGTGACGTTGGTGCCTTCATGCAGCGGGGCGCCCAGCCAGCCGGGGGCGAAAGCGATGAGTAAAATAAAGCCGACGTACAGGATTAACATGATGATGGAGAGGATCAGCGCGAAACGCTGGCGCTTATGCACCAGCTGTTTAAAGCGCGCGCTCTTCTCTATCCGGGCGTAGATAGCGTCGTTCATTACAGCGTCTCCAGGGTATCAAAGGCTGCAGCAACCTTTTGGGGGATCTTATAGGGTTTTGACGTCTGTTTTACCGGCTGGCGCAGGGCCAGCCGTGCCGCTTGTTGCTCAGGGTAGACGGCGTATGCCGTTGACGGGTTATGGCATGGTGATGCCCTGTTTCTCCTCCAGCAGTTTTTCCACCACGCCCGGATCGGCCAGCGTTGAGGTATCCCCCAGGTTGCTGGTGTCGCCGGCGGCGATTTTGCGCAGGATGCGGCGCATAATTTTGCCGGAGCGCGTTTTCGGCAGGGAGTCGGTCCAGTGCAGCACATCCGGCGTGGCGATTGGCCCGATCTCCTTGCGTACCCAGCCGCGCACTTCGGCATAGAGTTCCGGCGTGGGTTCTTCGCCGTGGTTCAGCGTAATGTAGGCGTAGATCGCCTGGCCCTTGATGCTGTGGGGAATGCCCACCACCGCCGCCTCGGCGATTTTTGCATGGGAAACCAGCGCGGATTCAATTTCGGCGGTGCCCAGACGATGGCCGGAGACATTCAGCACGTCATCCACGCGCCCGGTGATCCAGTAGTCGCCATCTTCGTCGCGTCGTGCGCCGTCGCCGCTGAAGTACATATTTTTAAAGGTGGAGAAGTAGGTTTGCTCAAAGCGATCGTGATCGCCGAACAGCGTGCGCGCCTGGCCAGGCCAGGAATCGACAATTACCAGGTTGCCTTCGCAGGCGCCTTCCTGACAGGTGCCTTCGTTATCCACCAGCGCCGGCTGGACGCCAAAGAAAGGTTTAGTGGCCGAGCCCGCTTTCAGTTCGGTAGCGCCGGGCAGGGGAGCGATCATGAAGCCGCCGGTTTCGGTTTGCCACCAGGTATCGACAATCGGGCAGCGGCCGTTGCCGATCTTCTGGTAATACCATTCCCAGGCTTCCGGGTTAATCGGCTCGCCTACCGAACCCATAATGCGCAGCGAGGCGCGGCTGGTGCCGGCAACCGCCTTATCGCCTTCCGCCATCAGAGCGCGAATTGCGGTGGGCGCGGTATACAGCAGCGTCACCTTATGCTTATCCACCACTTCCGCCATGCGGCTTGGCTGCGGCCAGTTCGGCACGCCTTCAAACATCAGCGTGGTGGCGCCGCAGGCCAGCGGGCCATACAGCAGATAGCTGTGCCCGGTGATCCAGCCGACGTCGGCGGTACACCAGTAAATGTCGTTGGGGTGGTAATCAAAAACATATTTAAATGTGGCGGCGGCGTAAACCAGATAGCCGCCGGTGGTATGCAGCACGCCTTTTGGCTTGCCGGTAGAGCCGGAGGTATAAAGAATAAACAGCGGATCTTCCGCGTTCATCTCTTCCGGCTGATGGTGCGCGCAGGCGCTGTTCATGCGCTCATGCCACCAGCTGTCGCGGCCGTGTTGCCAGCCGATCTCGCTACCGGTGCGTTTCAGCACGATCACCTGCTCAACGCTGGTCACGCCAGGATTTTTTAATGCTTCATCAATATTTTTTTTCAGCGGAATGGCGCGGCCAGCGCGAATGCCTTCATCGGCCGTCACCACCAGTCTGGCGCTGGAATCGATAATACGTCCGGCCACCGCCTCCGGCGAAAAGCCGCCGAAAATAACAGAGTGGATCGCGCCGACGCGGGCGCAGGCCAGCATTGCTATTGCCGCCTCCGGCACCATCGGCATATAAATCGCCACCACGTCGCCTTTTTTGATCTCCAGCTCTTTCAGCACATTGGCGAAACGGCATACTTCGCGATGCAGGGCGCGGTAGGTCAATGTTTTGCTTTCGCTGGCGTCGTCGCCTTCCCAAATAATCGCCGGATGATCGCCGCGCTCGTGCAGATGGCGGTCAAGACAGTTTGCCGCCAGGTTCAGCGTGCCGTCTTCATACCAGCGGATATTGATATTGCCGGGGGCGAAAGAGGTGTTTTTCACCCTGGTGTAGGGTTTAATCCAGTCCAGAATTTTGCCCTGCTCGCCCCAGAAAGCGTCAGGATCCTGTACTGATTGTTGATACATCGCCTGATACTGCTCTGCGTTTATCAGGGCGCTTTCCGCAATAGCGGCGGGAATCGGGTGTTTGAATAGTTGGCTCATGGCTGATCTCCTTGGATATGTTAATGATATGTCAAACAAAGGTTAATAACAGCGGGGAGCTGCGCTTTGTTTCCTTTTTGCGCGACAGATCACGTGATTACCCGTTGCGGTAGAACAAGCTGCTTTTTTTAACAGCCAGGGGTGGGCGTTTTATTTTTCAGTTTTCAATAAAGTGTAGGTAAGCGGGGAAGAAGTTGTTGAAAAAAACAGCAAACGGTTTGTGGTCCTTATTGCATAGCTATGCCAAAAGCGTCAGCTATATTACTTTTTAGAACATAGAGTTAGTGAATTGATAACCTGAAGGAATTTATCGCGCCATAGCTCAACCTGACGAAAGAGATAGCGGCAAAGGTTGCTTTTCGCCCATTGATAATGGTACTTATCAAATGCCCTTTTCCGGGCGTTACCATCAATAACCCTCGATTTTACCGGACTTTGTCCATTTCCCTTAAGTGTGTAAATGTCCGCTATCTCACTGCGGTAACAGGGTTTGTTAAGGAAATGAAACACTATGAAAGGTTTTAAAATCAGCCTTGCCTGGCAGATACTGATTGCATTGGTGCTGGGTGTCATCGTTGGTGCGATTTTGCATAATCAGCCTGGGGATCGTGAATGGTTAATCACCAATATCCTCTCGCCTGCCGGTGATATCTTTATTCATCTGATTAAGATGATTGTTGTGCCTATCGTAATCTCCACTCTGGTGGTGGGTATCGCTGGCGTGGGCGACGCAAAGAAGCTTGGACGAATCGGCGTCAAAACAATTGTGTACTTTGAAGTGATTACCACCATTGCCATCGTGGTAGGGATTACCCTGGCGAACGTTTTCCAGCCTGGCACCGGCATTGATATGTCGACGCTGGCAACGGTGGATATCTCTAAATATGAAGCGACTACCGAACAGGTACAGAGCGGGGCGCACAGTCTGGTGCTGACCATTCTGTCGCTGATCCCGCAGAATATTTTCGCGGCGTTCGCCAAAGGCGATATGCTGCCGATTATCTTCTTCTCGGTGCTGTTTGGTCTGGGGCTCTCTTCACTGCCGTCGGAACATCGCGATCCGCTGGTGAAAGTGTTCCGTTCCGTTTCAGAAACCATGTTTAAAGTGACGCATATGATCATGCGCTATGCGCCGATCGGCGTCTTTGCGCTGATCTCCGTGACCATTGCGAACTTTGGTTTTGCCTCGCTGTGGCCGCTGGCGAAACTGGTGCTGCTGGTATATGCCGCCATCCTGTTCTTCGCTTTCGTGGTGTTGGGCGCGGTGGCGCGCTTCTGTAAGCTGAAAATCACCACGCTGATGCGCATCCTGAAGGATGAGCTGATCCTCTCCTACTCTACCTCCAGCTCTGAAACGGTGCTGCCGCGTATTATGGAGAAGATGGAAGCCTACGGCGCGCCGAAGGCGATCACCAGCTTCGTGGTGCCGACCGGCTACTCGTTTAACCTCGATGGCTCCACGCTTTATCAGAGCATCGCGGCGATCTTTATTGCGCAGCTGTACGGCATCGATCTCTCGCTGACCGATGAGATCGTGCTGGTGCTGACGCTGATGGTGACCTCGAAGGGTATCGCCGGCGTGCCGGGCGTCTCCTTTGTGGTGCTGCTGGCGACGCTGGGCAGCGTCGGCATTCCGCTGGAAGGCCTGGCGTTTATCGCCGGCGTCGACCGTATCATGGATATGGCGCGTACCGCGCTGAACGTGGTAGGCAACGCGCTGGCGGTGCTGGTTATCGCCAAATGGGAAGATCAGTTTGACGATCTGCAGGCGGAGAAATATGAGCGGCAGATGCTGCATCCGCGCTCCGCTCACTAAGTCGTTTTATCTTGTCATGCCGCCTTCGGGCGGCATTTTTTTTGCCCGCGTCGCTATATCTTCGCCAGCTGGCGCCGGTTTCTGCGGCTTAAGTGGTTTAACTCTGGCGGCAAGTTGCTCATTATAAGGCGCCGGGCGAACGATGCGCCCACCATGGGTAACAGCACTATTCAGGAGTAGCGATGAGTCTCGATCTGTCACGTATGATCACCGAAAGCCGCAATCCGGCCAGCGAAAATATCGATGAGCTGACCACGGAAGCGATGCTGCGGGTTATCAACAATGAAGATAAAAAAGTGGCCCTGGCGGTCGAGGCCATCGTGCCGCAAATCGCCAGCGCGGTAGAGGCTATCAGCGCCGCCTTTCAACAGGGCGGACGGCTGATTTACAGCGGAGCCGGTACTTCCGGGCGGCTGGGCGTGCTGGATGCCAGCGAATGCCCGCCCACCTTCGGTACGCCGCGCGAGCAGGTGGTGGCATTAATCGCCGGCGGACAGCGCGCCATACTGCAGGCGGTAGAAAACGCGGAAGATAAAGCGGAAATGGGAGCGGCTGATTTGCAGGATATCGGTTTTAGCGCCCGCGACGTGCTGGTGGGCATCGCCGCCAGCGGACGCACGCCCTATGTGCTGGGGGCGCTGGGCTATGCGCGGCAACAGGGAGCGACTACCGTAGCGCTGAGCTGCAATCCTGACAGCGAAATGGCGCGCGTGGCGCATATCGCCTTAACGCCGGTAGTGGGACCGGAAGTGATAACCGGCTCCTCGCGCCTGAAGGCCGGAACGGCGCAGAAGCTGGTGCTCAATATGCTGACCACCGGGGCGATGATCCGCAGCGGTAAAGTGTTCGGCAATTTGATGGTGGATGTTGAGGCGACCAACCAGAAGCTGGTGCAGCGTCAGATCAATATTGTTCGTCAGGCGACCGACTGCGGCGCAGAAGAGGCGCAGGCGGCGCTGGCGGCCTGCAACGGTCATTGTAAAACCGCTATTTTAATGGTGCTGGGCCAGCTTTCCGCGCCGGAGGCGACCCGGCTTTTGACTCAGCATCAGGGGTTTATCCGCCAGGCGCTGCGTCAGGCCGCCAGGCCACAACGTTAATCCGCGCGGCAGCCGCCAGCGGCAGAGGAACGCCAGCAGCAGGCCGTTGCGATAAGCCGCAGACGGCCTTTTTATCATGGCGCCATATGCAGCTGGCGGGGCGTTTCTTTTTATCATCAACATTCTGAGCTTACTTTTTATCTATCCTGAATAAAAATTTACCGTTCAGCGTTAAGTCGCAGACGCGCTAAAACGCGTTGTGCTGCCGGCCCGAAGGCAGAGAATTGCGATCTCCCTCGAAATAATCCGCTTTTTTAGCGCTAAAGATCCTGGCGCAGGGTGCCGAAAATATAAAAAAACGTAATCTATTCGCCGCGACTGGCTGCATACTCCGTTCAAGGATTATTTCATGCGTAACAATCAACCCGTCACCCAACAGGAGTTTGCGTTCAGCGATGATGCGACCCTGATGTCAACGACCGACCTTAACAGCTATATAACCTATGCCAATGACGCCTTTATCGATGTCAGCGGCTTTACGCCACAGGAGATCGCCGGTCAGCCGCATAATCTGGTACGCCATCCCGATATGCCGCCGGAAGCCTTTGCCGATATGTGGGCGACGTTGAAGCAGGGGCTGCCCTGGTCAGCGCTGGTTAAGAATCGACGTAAAAACGGCGATCACTATTGGGTGCGCGCCAATACCATTCCGGTAATGCGTAACGGCGCCATTCACGGCTATATGTCGGTACGCACCCGTCCTGAAGCTGCAGAAATCGATGCGGCGGAGCGGCTTTATGCTGACTTTCGCGCCGGGCGGCAAAAGGGGCGCAAGCTGCATCGCGGGCTGCTGGTTTACAGCGGCTGGCGGCGCTGGCGCTCGGCAGGTAAAACCATGCCGCTGCGCTGGCGTATTCGCGCCGCGCTGTTGACGCTGCTGCCGCTCAGCATCGGCGGCGTCTGGGCGCTGGGGGTGGATGCCGGCGTGCTGGGCCTGTTCAGCGCCGGTATGTCCAGCCTGCTGTTGCTGACGGGCCTTTGGCTGGAGCAGCAGATTGCGCGCCCGCTTGAACGCGTCTGCCAGCAGGCGCTGAACGTCGCTACCGGCAGTTGTCATAAGGTGGAACCGCTCGATCGCGTCGATGAAATCGGTATGACGCTGCGCGCTATCGGCCAGCTGGGGTTGATGTTCCGCTGGCTGGTGGATGATGTCAGCGGGCAGGCGGTAAACGTGCTGGGCGCCAGCGACGCCATAGCGCGCGGCAACGATGAGCTCAGCCAGCAGACTGAACAGGCGGCGGCCAACGTACAGCAAACGGCCGCCACGATGAATGAGATGACCGCAACGGTAAAAAGCAATAAGCAGAGCGCGGATGAAGTCGATCGTCTTGCCGCCAGCACCAGCCAGGCGGCGCAAAAAGGCGGCGCGGCGATGCAGGAAATGGTTAGTATGATGGCGGATATCGCCGACAGTTCGCAGAAAATCGCTACCATTATCAGCGTGATCGACAGCATAGCTTTTCAGACCAATATCCTGGCGCTGAATGCGGCGGTTGAAGCCGCGCGGGCCGGCGAACAGGGGAAAGGGTTTGCCGTGGTTGCCGGAGAAGTGCGTAACCTGGCAAGCCGTAGCGCCAAAGCGGCCAGCGAAATCAAAGCGCTGGTGGAAACCAGCGTGCAGCGGGTGCAGGCGGGCGCCGGGCAGGTTAATCAGACCGGCAGCACCATGCAGGAGATTGTGGCACGCGTGCAGGATGTCTCGACGCTGATTGGTCAGATTAGCGCCGCAACGGCGGAGCAGGCCGCCGCATTGAGCGAGGTCAGTACCGCAGTCGAAAACCTGGATGATATTACCCATCACAACGCCGCGCGCGTGCAGGAGAGCGCTGAAGCTTCAGGACGCATGACGCGTCAGGCGACTCGCCTGGTAGAGGCGATTAGCGTTTTCCGTTAGCCAGCGGCGATTAGCGTTAGCCCTTACGCGTCGGCCCTGCCCGACGCATGCTGTTGTTTACCGCCCGTCGCCCGCTGCCTGGCGTGCCCGTACCTGGCCGATCGCTTTTCAACTACAGTTAATCTTTTGCGCCGCTGCGTCCGGGCGAACCAACACTAAGAGAGGAAGCGATGAGTCAGTTTTTCATGAATGCTAAAAGCGAACTGGTCAACGAAGCGATTGAAGGCGCGCTGCTGAGCACCCCCTGGCATAACCTCAGCTGGCTTGAGGTGGGCGACAACATTCGCGTCGTAGTGCGTAACGACTGGGATAAAAGCCGGGTGGCGCTGATTTCCGGCGGTGGTTCCGGGCATGAGCCTGCTCATGTCGGCTTTGTCGGCAAGGGCATGCTGACCGCTGCGGTCTGCGGTGACGTTTTCGCTTCGCCCAGCGTGGATGCGGTATTGAGCGCCATTATCAACGTTACCGGCGAGGCGGGCTGCCTGCTGATTGTGAAAAACTATACCGGCGATCGCCTTAACTTTGGCCTGGCGGCAGAGAAAGCGCGCGCGCTGGGCTACAAAGTTGAGCTGGCGATTGTGCAGGATGATATCGCTCTGCCGGAGAATCCGCAGCCGCGCGGCCTGGCGGGCACCGTGCTGATCCATAAGCTGGCGGGCTACTACGCCGAACAGGGTGCAACGCTGGAAGAGGTGGCGCGCCGTGCGCAACAGGCGATTGAAGCTACGGCCAGTATCGGTCTGGCGTTTTCCACCTGCCATATTCCCGGCGAAGCGCCGGATAACCGCGTAGCGGAAGGGGAAAGCGAGCTGGGGATGGGTATCCACGGCGAGCCGGGCGTCTCTACGCTAAAAACGCAGAACAGTCGTGAAATCGTAAAGATTATGACGGAAAAACTGGCGGAAAAGGTTGCTCAGGGGCAAAAGGCGCTGCTGTTAATCAATAACCTCGGCGGCTTCTCTGTGCTGGAGCTGGGCGTACTGTTACGTGAAACGTTGCGCACGCCGCTGGGCGAGCGCGTCAGCCACCTTATCGGCCCCGCAACGCTGGTCAGCTCGCTGGATATGAAAGGTTTTTCTCTGACGACGCTGCTGCTGGATGAAGAGCGGCTGCGGGCGCTTCAGGCGCCGGTTGAGGCGAGCGGCTGGCAGCCGGTACAGGCGCTGAGCGCGCCGAAAGTAATAAAGGGCGCGGCGATAGCGCGCCGGCAGGAAGCGACGCCTTCTGAAAATGCGGCGGCGCAGCGCGTGGTGATGACGGCTTGCCAGACATTAATCGATCTGGAAAGCGAGCTGAATAAGCTGGATGCTAAAGTCGGCGACGGCGATACCGGTTCCACCTTTGCCGCCGGCGCGCGTAAAATTTTGCAGGGCTGTCAGCAAAAGGCGCTGCCGTTGAATGAGCCTGCCCGCCTGTTAACGCTGATTGGTGAGCAGCTGGCGGTGGTGATGGGCGGTTCCAGCGGGGTGCTGATGTCGATTATGTTTACCGCCGCCGGACAGCAGCTGTCAGAGGGCAAGCCGCTGGCGCAGGCGCTGATGGCCGGGCTGGATCGCATGAAGCACTACGGCGGCGCGCGCGTTGGCGATCGTACCCTGATTGATGCGCTGGAGCCGGCGTTACAGCAGCTTATCGCAGGTAAAGGGCTGAGCGAGGCGGCGGCGGCGGCGGAAAAAGGCGCAGACGCGACGGCCAGCATGAGCGCCGCAAAAGCGGGCCGCTCCTCTTACCTTAACCAGCAGAGCCTTAACGGCGTCAAGGATCCGGGCGCTTACGCGGTAGAGCGCGTGTTCGCCGCGCTTAAATAGGCGCCGTCTTTTAACATCGCAATCGCCTGGCGGGAAAGCTGGCTACGCTGGGCGATATCACTCCGGCCGGGCAGGGGTAGCATCAACAGACATGCCCCGCGCTAACGGCACGCCGCTTTCAATATTAGCGATAGCGCTGCCCGTTCAACGCTTTTACTGTCGCGGTCAAATTCCAGATAAACGTTATCGTCATAGAAGCAAAGCAGCGCATCATCGCAGCCGCTTTCAAACAGCGCATCTTCCAGCCCTGGCGTGCTGGCGTTTACGCCGCTAAGGGTGAGGGTAAAATGATCAATCATCAGTTCCTCCTGATATTGGGCGCCATCTTCACCATATGATCTTGCGGCGAATCTGCCTGGCATGAAGCTCAGGCACGCGCGGTGCAGACCAGACGCTAATTTGATGTTCATGGTGTTCGGGTATGGCGCAAATCAACCTGCCAAAAGCGTGCCCGCGGGAAGGGCGGAAAAATCTCCGCTGTAGAAGGAATAATGTTAATTAATTTGTTCTGTTTTGTTTTCTTAAGCTGAATTTTTTGCATAAATGCTGTTACAATGCGCGTCATTGTTACCGGTAACAGTCTGGTTTTTTCCATTCGGGAAAACCCTGTATTTATCCCTAACTACAATAAATCCGAAACGATCAACTGTTGCGTCGTATGGTGACGCGCGCTAAGGCAATGTCATGTCGAAAGAAAAAACAAGCACCTCCAGAAGAGATTTTCTTCTGAAAACTATTACGCTGGCGCCCGCCGTCGCGATGGGCGGTAGCGGAATAGCAGCGCTGGGCCTCGGCAAGAGCGCCCAGGCGCAGGAAGATACGCCGCCAGCCGGGGCGCAAACCGCCAGAGATTATCAGCCAGCGTGGTTTTCAGCGGAAGAGTTCGCCTTTATTAAAGCGGCGGTCGCTCGGCTCATTCCAGCCGATGAACGAGGCCCAGGTGCGCTGGAAGCGGGCGTGCCGGAGTTTATCGATCGCCAAATGAATACGCCTTACGCCATCGGCAACAACTGGTATATGCAGGGGCCGTTCGATCCTGACGCGCCGAAAGAGCTGGGCTACCAGCTGCCGCTGGTGCCGCAGCAGATCTATCGTCTGGGTATTGCCGAAGCGGATGCCTGGGCGCAACAGCAGCACGGTAAAGCCTTTGCCGCGCTAGCGCCGGAGCAGCAGGATACGCTGCTGGGCGATTTCGAAAGCAATAAAGCCAGCTTTAAACAGCTACCGGCGAAAACCTTTTTCGCCTACCTGCTGCAAAACACCCGTGAGGGCTTTTTCTGCGATCCGCTGCACGGCGGCAATCAGCATATGGCGGGCTGGAAGCTGATCGGCTTTCCCGGCGCGCGCGCTGATTTTATGGACTGGGTGGAGCGCGGCGAGCGCTATCCCTTCCCGGCAGTATCGATTCGTGGAGAAAGAGCGTAAGCATGGCAAAGGTAATGAAAAAAGTGGATGCGGTGATCGTCGGCTTCGGCTGGGCCGGATCTATTATGGCGAAAGAGCTAACGGAAGCCGGCCTGCAGGTGGTGGCGCTGGAGCGCGGGCCGCGTCGCGATACTTACCCGGACGGCGCCTATCCGCAGGTCATCGATGAGCTGACCTACAACATACGCAAAAAGCTGTTCCAGGATCTGTCGAAAAGCACCGTCACTATTCGCCACAACGTCTCGCAGACCGCGCAGCCTTACCGCCAGCTGGCGGCATTTTTGCCCGGCACCGGCACCGGCGGCGCGGGCCTGCACTGGTCCGGCGTCCATTTCCGCGTCGATCCCATTGAGCTGCGGATGCGCAGCCACTATGAGGAGCGCTACGGCAAGAACTTTATCCCTGAAGGCATGACCATTCAGGTCTTCGGCGTGACCTATGACGAGCTGGAGCCGTTTTTCGCTAAGGCGGAGAAGGTGTTCGGCACCTCCGGCTCCGCCTGGAGTATCAGAGGCAAAATCGTCGGTCAGGGACGAGGCAACCCCTTTGCGCCGGATCGCTCGGATGATTTCCCGTTGCCGCCGCAAAAGCGCACCTATTCTGCCCAGCTGTTCGCCAAAGCCGCCGAGTCGGTGGGCTACCATCCTTACGATCTGCCTTCGGCCAACACCACCGGTCCCTATACCAACACCTATGGCGCGCAGATGGGGCCGTGCAACTTCTGCGGCTACTGCAGCGGCTACGCCTGCTATATGTATTCCAAAGCGTCGCCGAACGTGAATATCTGGCCTGCGCTGCGCCAGGAGCCGAAGTTCGAGCTGCGTGATAACTCGCACGTGCTGCGCGTTAACCTGACCGACGATAAACTACCGGCGTGACCTATGTGGATGCCCAGGGACGTCAGGTTGAGCAGCCAGCCGATCTGGTGATTCTCTCCGCCTTCCAGTTCCATAACGTTCATTTGATGCTGCTCTCCGGCATCGGCAAGCCCTACAACCCGATAACCAATGAAGGCGTAGTAGGGCGCAATTTCGCCTATCAGAATATCTCCACTATCAAGGCGTTTTTCGGCAAGGATGTGCATACCAATAACTTTATCGGCGCCGGCGGCGCGGGCGTCGGCGTGGATGATTTCAACGCCGATAATTTTGATCACGGCAAATATGGCTTTGTCGGCGGCTCGCCTTTCTGGGTTAACCAGGCAGGCGTGAAGCCGATCTCCGGCCTGCCGGTGCCGCAGGGCACGCCGGGCTGGGGCAGCAAATGGAAAGCGGCGGTGGCCGATCACTACACGCACCATGTCTCTATGGATGCGCACGGCGCGCATCAGTCCTACCGCAACAACTACCTCGATCTCGATCCTAACTATAAGGATGCTTATGGGCAGCCGCTGCTGCGTATGACTTTCGACTGGCAGGATAACGACATCAAAATGTCGCAGTTTATGCACCATCGGATGCATAAAATCGCCGTGGCGATGAATCCGAAAGAGATCATCGGCGCGCCGAAAACGCAGGGCGCTCATTTTGACACTACCGTTTATCAAACCACCCATATGAACGGCGGCGCCATTATGGGCGAAGATCCGCAAACCAGCGCGCTGAACCGCTATCTGCAAAGCTGGGACGTGCCCAACGTCTTTGTGCCGGGCGCCTCCGCCTTCCCGCAAGGGTTGGGCTATAACCCTACCGGCATGGTCGCCGCGCTCACTTACTGGTCAGCACAGGCGATTCGTGAACAGTATCTGAAAAATCCAGGGCCGCTGGTGCAGGCATAAGGACGATGGCGATGAAAAATCTATTACTGGCGTTCTGCCTGCTGGCGAGCGCTACCGGCGCGATTGCGGCTGACGAGCAGGCTGGCGATCTGATTAAGCGCGGTGAATATCTGGCGCGCGCCGGCGACTGTATCGCCTGCCACACCAGCAAGGATGGCAAGCCCTTTGCGGGCGGCCTGGCGATGGCGACGCCGATCGGCACCATCTACTCCACCAATATCACCCCGGATAAAGCGAGCGGTATCGGCGACTATAGCTACGATGATTTTCAGCAGGCGGTGCGTCACGGCGTGGCGAAAAACGGCGATACGCTCTATCCGGCGATGCCTTATCCCTCCTATGCGGTGGTAAGCGATGAGGATATGCAGGCGCTTTACGCCTACTTCATGCATGGCGTAGCGCCGGTAGCGGCGCAGAACCGGCAGAGCGATATTCCGTGGCCGCTTTCCATGCGCTGGCCGCTGGCGATCTGGCGTGGGATCTTCGCACCGGACGTCACCGCTTTTCAGCCGCGCAGCGGTGAAGATCGCGAGCTGGCGCGCGGGCGTTATCTGGTAGAAGGGCTGGGCCACTGCGGCGCCTGCCATACGCCGCGCAGCATCACCATGCAGGAAAAGGCGCTCAGCGATGACAAGGGCAGCGACTACCTTTCCGGCAGCAATGCGCCGATCGACGGCTGGACCGCCCGCAATCTGCGCGGCGATAACCGCGATGGTCTGGGGCGCTGGAGCGAAGAGGATCTGGTGCAGTTCCTGCGCACCGGACGCAATAACGATACCGCGGCCTTTGGCGGCATGACCGATGTGGTAGCGCACAGTCTGCAATATCTTGACGATAAGGATATCCGGGCGATTGCGCGCTATCTGAAATCGCTGGGGGCGAAGGATCCGGCGCAAACCGGCTTCCAGCCTGACGATACCGTCGCCCAGGCGCTGTGGAAAGGCGATGACGGTAAAGCGGGCGCGGCGGAGTATGTGGACAGCTGCGCCGCCTGCCACCGTACCGATGGCCGCGGCTATCAGCGCTTTTTCCCGGCGCTGCGCGGCAACCCGGTGGTATTGGCCGACGATGCCACTTCGCTGATCCACATCGTGCTGAGCGGCAGTACGCTGCCGGGTGTAAAGGATGCGCCGAGCAGCGTGGTGATGCCCGCCTTCGGCTGGCGCCTGAACGACAGTCAGGTGGCTGAGGTGGTGAACTTTATTCGCACCAGCTGGGGCAATAAGGCGCAGAAACCGGTAACGGCAGGCGAGGTTGCTAAAGTGCGTAAAGAGAGTTTTGTCGCGCGGCGGCAGGGCAGCGTCGACATTGAGCAGCTGCCGCAGGCGGCGCGCTGACCGCCGAAGCCAGGCGGCAAAGCGCTACGGCCCGCCGCTAACTAACGGCGGCGATGTTTAGCGCATCGCCGCCTTTTGCTGTCAGGAGAGGAAATCATCGCGCTGCGGGGTAAAGGTATCCAGCAGCACGCCCGCTTCCAGACAGACGCAGCCGTGAACCACGTCAGGTTTTTTATACAGCGTGTCGCCCGCGCCGACCTCATGCGTTTCGCCATCGATAGTAAAGGAGAAACGGCCCGACAGCACATAGGTTAGCTGTTCATGCGGATGATGGTGCAGCGGGCCGATGGCGCCCTTCTCAAAGGTCACCTCAACCGCCATCATGCCGCCGCCGTGCGCCAGAACGCGGCGCGTAACGCCTTCGCCTACGGTTTCCAGTTTGGTATCTTTTTTGAAAGTAAACATTCGCTTATCCGTTATTCTGCTGAGCTAAAAAATTATCGCTGATGGGCGCCCGCTGGTCTGCGTTATCGGCGATAAGCCTCGCCTGCCATACTATTTCCACATTCAGCCTTGTTTAAAAATGAAACGATGTTTCATAATTTGCGATAATAACCTGTTCGGCAAAGTTGCGGCATAGCCTCAACGGAAAATGTAAGGCGGATCACATAAATTTTTATGCCGCAAAAGAGTGTTGCCTGGCTCGCAAAACGCACTTTACAAAAAGGCATATCAAAGGAAATGTGAGTGTAGTCACAGCAAAATAGCCAGCCGATCTCTATAAGGAACGTCGAATCTTAATTTATGAAACGTTGTTTCATAATTATAAAGGGCGACCGTAGCGGTAGCAGCGGCGGTTGCGCCTGGATGAGTATGATGCAGGAAACGTGGGCGGGGAACTCTGAGTTCTGTCGGCCTGATAAACGCTAGGTAACGAAGAGGATAAATGATGAAAATTGCGTTGATGATGGAGAACAGCCAGGCGGCGAAAAATGCCATCGTGTTGAAAGAATTGCAGCAGGTCGCGAGCGGGCTGGATTACCCGGTATTCAACGTTGGCATGAGCGATGAACAGGATCATCATCTGACCTATATCCATCTGGGGATTATGGCCAGCATCCTGCTGAATTCTAAAGCGGTGGATTTTGTTGTTTCCGGCTGCGGCACCGGTCAGGGCGCGCTGATGTCGCTGAATATTCATCCTGGCGTAGTGTGCGGCTACTGTATCGATCCGGCGGATGCCTATCTGTTCGCGCAAATCAATAACGGCAATGCGCTGTCGCTGCCTTTTGCTAAGGGCTTTGGCTGGGGCGCCGAGCTGAACCTGCGCTTTATCTTTGAAAAAGCCTTCAGCGGCGTTAAAGGCCAGGGTTATCCGCCGGAACGTAAAGAACCGCAGGTGCGTAATGCCGGTATTCTGAACCAGGTGAAAGCGGCCGTGGTGAAAGAGAACTATCTGGATACGCTGCGCGCTATCGATCCTGAACTGGTGAAAACCGCCGTTAGCGGCGAGCGTTTCCAGCAGTGCTTCTTTGCAAACTGCCAGGATAAAGAGATCGAAAACTTTGTGCGCGAAGTGCTGGGCCAGGCTAAATAAGCCAGTTTCCGCTACTGCTAAGCGCGAGTCGCTCTTTAAAGCCAGCCCCAGGGGCTGGCTTTTGTTTATGCGCTGGCAGGAGACTGAGCCGTGTGCAGAGAGGCAAAACGGCGCTGCCGGCCCGCGCGCTCCCTTGCGCGGGACAGGTTGCCGTTCGTTGCTTCCTTCGGCTGAAGCGCTGCTGCCGGCTGCGCAGCCGGGGCCGGAGTCAGGGGCGCTTCGCCGCTGGCGGTCAGAACATCTTGAATTTGTAATCGATGATGACTTCGCCAGCCAGGAAGTGAGAATGGCTGTAGTCGCCGTTATGCATAACCGGCTTACGTTTGATGTTTTTATACGACCAGCCGGGGCCGAACATTGCCCAGACGCGCAGATTTTTCAGGCTGGGATGAGAGGGCGTCCACTGTCCGTAGAGATTAATTTCGGCGGTGGCGATCGGGCGGCCGTTATAATTAATACGCCCGGCATTGGCCGCTATCCCCGCCAACAGATCTTTGTTCAGCCGGTAATCGGTCATGGTGGCGATCATCAGCTCTTTATCATGTAAATAGTCTTCGCCGGCGGAGGCCATAGAGATAAAGGTGCCAAAGGATTGTTTACTCATATGGCGCGGATAAAAGCCGATGCTGTCTTTTTTCGCCGCTTCGGTATAGCCCAGCCCCCATTTGGAACGCCACTTCTCCTGTTGCCAGGTCAAATCCAGCGCGTAGTGGCGCGCGGAGCGATCGAAATCGCGCTTGCCCGGCGCCATCGCGCGGTATTCCTCCAGCGCGCGCGTAAAGTAGAGCTGGCTGCCTAAGGTGAAATTGGATGTTAGCGGCATGGACAGAAAAATGTGCTGACGGCGCAAATAGCCATCGCTTTCGCCCAGCGCATAGCGCGCGCTGAAGCTTTCGCTTTTGTAGCGCAGTTCGCCGCTGGCAAGATGATCGATCGGGCGTCCGTCATTAGTTTTTAAAACGCTTTGCCTGGGTGAATCCCGATAGAGGGAACGATCGACCCAGGCGCCCAGCAGGGAGAAATCACCCAGCGTCATGTCGCCGCTCCAGCCCCGATAGGTAACTGGCGAAAGGCGCAGCGATGTGGAAATCACGCCTTGCTCTTTCAGCCGCTGCCAGCCGCCCTGCGCCTTAAGCTGAAAATCATCGCTGCCATATTTCAGCTTCACGTAGCGCTGACCAAATTTATTAAAGCCGTGGGCGTTACTTTTTTTATTTTCGCTGCCTGACTTATATAAAATGCCGCGGCTGCCGAAGTGATCGCTCGCTCCCAGCTTTGCCGCACCGTACCATGAGGCGTCGAAGCCGATAACATCCGCCAGATAGCCCGATTTATAGTCCAGCGTCAGGCCCTGTCCCCAGGCGGCATGAACGGTTTTCGGATTAGCGGCGTCTTCCTTCAGATATTTCCAGTGGTTGCGTAACGATACGTCGAGCGAGCTTTCGCTTAATAACGGTAATGCGGCCACACGATCAATAAAACGGTTATCGCCGCTTTCCGCCGCGCAAAACAGAGGCAGCAGGCTGGCGGATAATATAGCTATTTTTTTCTTTTTCATCTCTTTTCCCTGTGACAGGGCGGCAGGACGCCGCCCGCAAAGTGATAAACAGACTGCGTCAGATTAATTATGTCGGCACGTTTCGCTGGCCAGTTTTTATTAGCCGAATAAGTTAGCTGATGTTGAAATAAACGTGCCGGTTAAGCTTTATAAGCGCTGAAATATCATGGTCGAGCTTAATGGCGGGATGCCTGTTCCAGCGCTTTTTTGCCCGCTGCAATCCAGGAAAGGTCGCCAATTTCAGTCACCTCTATTTTTCCGTTGTGATAAATAAGTTTCACTACGGAGGAATTAGCGAGCGGCTTATTCTTTTGCGGATTGGTGGTAAGGTCGGAAATCATTATCTGAATGGATGAACCAGAAGAGATCGCCAGTACGTTCTTCTGCTTTTCACGCAGCGCATTCTCAATCATGATTTGCAGCGCCGCCTGAGTACGCGCTTTTACCTGCTGATAGGTTTCTGCCTGGCCGGCCGGATCGGCAGCGGCGATAGCGTTAATATTGCGTTCGATCGATAAGGTACCGGCCTTCATGGCGGCAAATAACGCGGCGGCGTCCGGCAGGCCCAGCTGAGCGGCGCCGGCAGCGGCCATATCCTTATTTAAGCCGCCTTCGAAACTGCCGAAAAAGACTTCGCGCAGGCCGGGCAGTTCAATCGGACGAATGCCGTTTTTTCCTGCCTGCTGTAAAATTATTTGCATCGTTTCCCGCTGGCGTCCCGCATCGCTGGTATAGAAACCATCAAAAGCGATGGGTTTTAATCCTTCGCCTAAATAGCGCGCCACCTGTTTTCCTTCCTCGGTTAACGGCGAATCGGCCCAGCCCTGAACGCGATCCAGGGTATTAAGCAACGTTTTGCCATGACGAACAAACCAGAAGGTAATAGTTTCGCCCTCTTCCTGTGGAGAGGGCGCGGTGGTTTCAGCGCCCCATGTCGAACTACCTGCCAGCAGCAGCGTCAGCGCAATCAGCCATTTTTTCATACCTTGTTCCTTATTATTTTTTGCCGCCCGCATTGAGCTTTATGACGGTCGACAGATATAAAAAAACCTGCGCCTCCGATATCGCCAATACAGAAACAGTGTCTGTCATGGAAATTAATCAGAAACGCAGGTTTTGCCTGTAAATACAGTAACAATCCGCAGAGCCGTTACGCTAGCACAGCATTTAAAAAAATAAATGGGCCAGCGCGATTATTTGTAAACTTTGTGATTCTCCTCATGAATACTTAGCATAAAAATCACAGGCTGGTGGTTGAAAATTTCTGTTTCCCTCCGGCTTACCTTTTTGCTGGTGAATGTCTGGCCATAATGATTAATAATTAACTGATATGATCTGATAAGCACGAGCGATATAATTTTATAAGCTTAACTTTTTAGCCAGGTGTAGCGTGCAGAGTAAAGGGGGAATAATTAATTCCGCCGTTATTTGTCGCGCTTCTTTGCCATGCGCACAGCCGTAAAAACGTAGCTGACGTAATGTTATCCGTTAAATTTTCTAAAGCGTTTTGGCCTGGCGAGCGCTATTTTTATCAAGCGCGCGTTTTCCTTCATTGATATAGCGCTGCGTGCCCAGTTCAGTAACGTTAAATTTGCCATTCTGATAAGTCATTTTGATCACGGCGGCATTGGCCAGCGGGTGATTTTTACGTGGATCGTCCGTTAGATCGGAAATCATTACCATCAAAGCCATGCCGGAAGAGACGACCAGCACATTTTTTTCGCCGTTCTGTTTGGCGTTAGCGATAATGGTATGCAGGGCCTGCTGGGTTCGGGATTTAACCTGGCTAAAATTTTCCGCGTAGCCCTGAGGATCGGCCGCGGCAATGCCGTCAATATAGCGATCGATGCTGAAGGCGCCCGCCTTAAGCTGAGCAAACAGCCCATCACGCCCGCTTAGCCCCATTTTACGGGCGCCGGCATCCTGCATCACTTCATCGGGGGCGCCTTCAAAACTGCCGAAGAAGACTTCACGCAGGCCGGTTAATTCACGGACCTGGCTGGCCTGCAGCCCGGCCTGCTTTATTACAATCTGCATGGTTTCGCGCTGGCGCCCGGCATCGCTGGTATAGAAGCTGTCGAAAGGAATGCCCTTCAGGCCTTCGCCAAGATAGCGCGTGGTTTCCTTACCTTCTGCGGTAAGAGGGGTATCCGCCCAGCCCTGCGCATGACCAAAGCGGTTTAGCCAGGTTTCGCCGTGGCGCGCCAGCCAGATGGTAATGGCATCACTGTTTTCCGGCGTCGAAGCAGGAATGGGTTCCGTACTCCAGACGGAACCGGTAGAAAAAAGCAGAGCAAACGCAATAAGCCACTTTTTCATATAACCTTCCTTATTTAAAAAGCGATAAAAGGAGCAATGATGTACTGCAGGCGAAAAAAAACCTGCCTTGCTGAACGCTTCCCACGGGTGAAAGTTCACCGGGAAGTTCGTTCAGCAAAGCAGGTTTTGCCTGTATTACAGTAACAATCCGCAGAGCAATTACGCTAGCACAGTGGCTTAGAAAATAAATAGCCCTGCACGCTTATTTATAGAAACTGTGATTTTCCTCATGCGTTAAAGCGTGCCGGGAAGCACTAAAAAATGGCGCTTCTGATGGCGGATAAAAGGTTATTTTCATCGGATGGATGCCGGCGCGCTTAATGGGTTTACTATAATTAGGCGGGGTAAATAAATTTCCTGCTATGTATATCCTGACTGCCTGCTGCAAAAATTAATATTCATCATTATATACGCAATATAATTCATCGCTCAGGTTAGCTTAAGTCTTAAATAACAGATAAGGAAAAGTAATATTTATTGCTTCTGCCGGGAACAGTATCTAACGCGCTTAAAAAATAGTTATCGCTGACGATCGCTGTAGCGACCGGGCGCGTTGTCAGCGGCAGCTGACGACTATTCTGGCGCCGCCCGGCAGCGGCCAGCCCGGCGGCAAAAGGCGTAGCCGGGACGATATGTTCGTCCCGGCCGCCGCCGGTCAGAAGTTATAACCCACCACCAGGTAATAACCCCAGCCGGTCGATTTCACTTCAAACGGGCCGTCGCCAAAGTTCAGGTTAGCGCCATCCGCCCACTGGCCGCCGTTATGGAAATAACGCGCCACTACCGAGTAGTGCCAGTGATCGTAGCCCAGCGCCAGGATATGGCTGGAGGCGATAGAGTTGCTGCTACGGGAAGAGCCCGGCGTTTTATCCGCCAGATCGGAGCCCCAGTCAAAGTTGGTAAAGCCGATATAGCTCAGGTTCCCGCCCCACAGCGTGGTCAACGGCAGGAAATACTTCACTTTGAAACGGTAGCCGTCCCAGCTGTTCTCATTGGCTGCGCCGTAGTTTTCCCACTGATATTTTGCATAGACGTTCAGCGCCAGCGACATTTTGGTATGGGTGTCAATATCGGTGCCGAGGCCCATATACCAGGTGTTCTGGCGGTTAGCGCTGTTGCGGCCCATGTCATAGACATAGTTGTTGGCAAAGTACCACTCTTTGAACGGGCCGAAACTCAGATCGGTGCCGGTCAGCTTATCGATAGAAAAGCGCGGCTCGATTTCCATAAACAGCGGCGAACCCTTATCCCAGATCCCCTGCTGATAGCTGTTCGCCGCGCCGAAGAAGTTAGGGATATCGATATAGCCGTAAAAATCGAACCAGTCTTTATGCGCGAAGGCTTCATATTCCAGGTAGACGTCGTTGTTCAGATGCGGCCCGAAGCGGGTGTGGTTGCTTCCCACGACGTTAACGCTTTGATGCCACCAGTCTGACAAGTAGTCAGGGCCGTTGGTTTCGGCCTGGGAAGTGAGGCTATAGGACGCTGCCAGCAGCGCGCCGGCCATCAATAATTTCTTTTTCATGGGTTACCACATGCTTAAAGGCCGCTCTGCTGAGTCAGAGATGGCCACGAACCAGTGTTCATTGCTGAACGGGAAGATGTTGTTATACGCCACTCCAGGGAAGGCTTACGGATATGTCTGAGCAGCCCGCCTAGGGTGCCCGTATCCAGCCGTTAGAAAATAGATATTGCTCACGTTTGTCAAAGTTTGTTTCATTTTGATTCAGTTGTTTTGTGATGCAGATCACTAACGGTTCGATTAGTAGTAAAACGGCCGTCATAAAATCAGTTTATAACTACAGGCAAACGCTTACGTAGCGGACGAAAACGTTTAATCGTCGGCGTTTTACCCGCGCTCCACAGCGGGCAGAATGTAGCGGTAGATAAATAATGTCGCAAAAATCTTGAACGTATGTTCAGGAAAAATATTGAACGCCTGTTCAAAAATCGGCACAATGTAGGCCGGTGAAAACAGACGAGGCGAAAGGATGAGCTATTTAAAGGCGGATGCACGTACGGAGTTACTGATCGACGCCACCCGCGCACTGATTCAAAAGGAAGGCTATGCCGCCGTCACTGCCCGGAAAATCGCGCAGGCGAGCGGGGCGGCGATCGGACATATCAATCGTCATTTCACTTCGCTCAACCAGCTGAAGTGTCAGGCTTTTCTCGCCATCGTTCATGAAAAAGTCGTCGAGCATCAGGCAGCCAGCGCCGCGCGGGAAGGCGTAGATTCGGTGCTGGCGCTGTTGGTCGAACCTGACAAGAAAGATCACCGCATGGAGCTGTGGCGCGAGGTATCCATTCTGGCGCAGCAGGATAAAGAACTGCATGAAATTTTTGTGTACGCGCTGCACCTTTGGCACCGTTCGGTCAGCAGCACTATTGAGCGCGGTATGCGACAGAAACTGTTGCGCTGCCACGACTCGCCGTCGGCTACGGCATGGCGATTAATAGGCCAGACGCTGGGGCAGGATTCACTGGCGATGCACGGCATGCTGAACGGCCAGCCGGATGTCGTGAAGAGTAATCTGCTTCATCTTATCCGGCTGGAGCTACAGCCAACAATGGACGTATCGTAAAGGGAGAGGATAATGGGCGTAAGCGTAGCAAATGAAAAAATATTTACCTATGGCGTGATCCGCGAGCTGATGCGCTGGATCGAAAGCAATCCGCATCGGCGTATTACCGTAGATGACTGTGCGGAAAAAACCGGCTATTCGAAGTGGTATTTGCAGCGCTATTTCCATGCCGCAACCGGTAAAACCCTGGCTGCCTTTTGCCGGGAGAAGCGGCTGGTTGCTTCAGCGCGTATGTTGATCGAAGATAACGTAACCATTGAATATGTTGCTGTACAGCATGGGTTTTCTTCGCACGATACTTTTCATAAGACCTTTGTTCGTCACTATGGTATGACGCCCGGCGAGTTTCGGCAAAAATGTCGACAGTAATGCGTTGTGACAATATAGCTGGCTGTCGGGCCAGGCTATTTTAAAACTTTCCCACGCAATGGAATAAGCAGAACGCTGATGCGTTATTTACCGCTGCGTCTGTTTAGCGGTCGGCTGCATATTATTATTTTTACGTCTGATTGTAATTAAATCTTTCAAAACAGCGTATTTTTTGCCCTGTTTTTATTAAGATCATCAGCTTATTACCGCTGCGTTAGCCATTTGCTTTATTCTGCTCGTCGACTAGATTTAGATCCGAAGACGCAGATATTCTTCTCCACTGCTCTGGTACTGGATAAGAATATTATTTATGGAATATCGAGGAGGAATACAATGGCTGAACATCGTGGCAATCCTGGTAATTTCGCTGAAGACCGTGAAAAGGCTTCTGAAGCCGGTAAGAAAGGCGGACAGCACAGCGGCGGTAACTTTAAAAACGACCGTGAAAAAGCATCCGAAGCCGGTAAAAAAGGCGGGCAGAACAGCCACGGCGGCGGACGTCCGCAGGGCAGTTAATTTCTTAACCTGCTAAACGCTTTATTTCCTCCTGGCGCACCTCCGCGTGCGCCGGGATTTTATCCTTTCCCTTTCCCGATGCATTCTGCGTTACTCATTAGGTTTATTCCTAAACCTGCCGCGTCAGGAAACAAACCGCCAAAAAATTTACCGTTAGGGTTGTTATTTGCGGCTCGCCTGCCTACGCTTTTTAAGGGTTAAATATAATTTTATTGGCTGATTATCGGTGAATAATGACAGAGAGATAATTCTGAAGTCCGGTTTTATAACGGCTTCCGCTTTATTTTCTGACTCACTTATCACGAGGTGAATATATGACTTATCAGGAAAACTATCTCAGCTGGTTGCGCGATGCGCATGCAATGGAAAAACAAGCAGAAGAAATGCTGGAGAAAATGTCCTCCCGTCTGGAACATTACCCCGATCTGAAAGCCCGCCTGCAACAGCATATTGAAGAAACCCGTCAACAGCAGCAGATGCTGCAACAGGTTATCGATCGTCAGGATACCTCCAACTCCACCATGAAAGACATGATGGGCAAAGTGGCGGCGATGGGCCAGGCCGTTGGCGGCATGTTTGCCTCTGACGAAGTGGTTAAAGGCGCTATCAGCGGCTATGTCTTCGAACAGTTTGAAATCGCCTGCTATACCTCTCTGATTGCCGCCGCTGAACTGGCAGGCGACAGCGAAGGCGCGCGCGTATTCGAACAGATCCGCGAGCAGGAAAAAGCGATGGCCGACTGGGCGCTGACGCACCTGCCCGATGTTACCGAACAGTTTATGGTGCGCTCGGCGCAGCCGGACACCGAAGCAAAAAAATAAAACCAAAGCCAGAAATGGCATTTCACTGTATCGGGGTTGCCGTAGTTGGCAATCCCAATAGAGGAGTGAGTAATGTTCAGACACGTCAAACAATTGCAGTACACGGTACGCGTTGCCGAGCCTAATCCTGGGCTGGCAAACCTGCTGCTTGAGCAGTTTGGTGGACCGCAGGGCGAGCTGGCCGCCGCCTGCCGCTATTTCACCCAGGGGCTTGGCGATGATGATGCCGGCCGTAAAGATATGCTGATGGATATCGCAACGGAAGAGCTGAGCCATCTTGAAATTATCGGTTCGCTGGTAGGGATGCTGAACAAAGGGGCTAAAGGCGCCCTGGCGGAAGGAACCGAACAGGAAGCTGAGCTTTATCGTTCTTTAACCGGCAACGGCAACGACAGCCATACTACCGCGTTGCTGTACGGCGGCGGGCCGCCGCTGACCAACTCTGCCGGCGTGCCCTGGACCGCCGCTTATATCGATACGATTGGTGAAGTGACTGCCGATCTGCGCTCGAATATCGCCGCCGAGGCGCGCGCAAAGATTATTTATGAGCGTCTGATCAACCTGACGGACGATCCGGGCGTGAAAGATGCGCTGGGCTTCCTGATGACGCGCGAAGTTGCGCATCAGATTTCCTTTGAGAAAGCGCTCTACGCGATTCGTAATAACTTCCCGCCGGGCAAACTGCCGCCGATTGAGCAGTATGCGAACACCTACTTTAATATGTCTGAAGGTGGGGAAGTGCGCGGCAGCTGGAATTCCGACGAGAACTTCGACTACGTGGCAAATCCGCAGCCGGCGGTTGACGGCGGCGACGGGCTGGCCTCAGTAATGCTTTCAGAAGGCGAAAAAGCCGATCTGGAAAGCATGGTACTGCGTACCCGTTCGAATCCCGATATTAATCCGACTACCGGCACCGAGCTGGGATCGCAGCCGCCGGGCGACGATCTGAAGCAGCCGAAAAAATAGCCGTTTCGGGCCGCCTCAGGGCGGCCCTGCTCTGTCCCGCGCAGGCCTCCTTCATTACTTAATTTGCCCGCCTTTTCCGCTTCTTTGCTGACGCCGCTGGTTGACCGGCGCCGCCCGTCTGATTAACTGCCCCGGCAAACCGGCAAACCG
Organism: Mixta tenebrionis; assembly: GCF_006517625.1. Taxonomy (GTDB): domain Bacteria; phylum Pseudomonadota; class Gammaproteobacteria; order Enterobacterales; family Enterobacteriaceae; genus Mixta; species Mixta tenebrionis. The sequence goes on from NZ_VHQI01000011.1 coordinate 90,423, forward strand.
GCAAACCGGCAAACCGGCAAACCGGCAAACCGGCAAACCGGCAAACCAACACCCAGGCAATAAACAGAGACAGACGAAGGGCCTGGCTATACGCCTTGCAAAGCGCAGCTTTACGCGCGGGCGCACAGATCCCATGGATGATGAGGATACCGGTTCAGCAGGCGGCCGGGGGCGCAGAGATAAAAAAAACCCGGCGCAGGCCGGGGTTGGTTAAGCACAGAACCGTTTATTTATCGTCTGGCAGCGCATAGGCGATGATGTAATCGCCGAGCTTAGTGCCGAAAGAACCGTGACCGCCGGCAGCGATAACCACATACTGCTTACCGTTCGCTTCATAGGTCATCGGCGTGGCCTGGCCGCCCGCCGGCAGCCGTCCTTCCCACAGCTTCTCACCGGTATTGGTGCTGAACGCGCGCAGGTAGTTATCGGCTGTCGCGGCGATAAAGAATACATGGCCGGCAGTGGTTACCGGACCGCCAAGCATCGGCATCCCCATTTTGAACGGCAGCGGCAGCGGCGAGCTGTCGCGTACCGTGCCAATACGTTTCTTCCACACCACCTGGTTGGTTTTCAGATCCAGCGCGGAGATATAGCCCCAGGCCGGCTGTTTGCACGGCAGACCAAACGGCGACAGGAACGGATTCAACTCTACGCCGAACGGTACGCCATACTGCGGCTGGATGCCGGTTTCGGTACCTGAACCGCCCGCGCCATCCTTCGGCGGCTCGATCGGGTTGCCTGGGCCGCGCGGCACCAGTTTAGAGACAAAGGGCAGCGCCATTGGATTCGCGATAGCGATCTGACGGTCGGTATCTACCGCGATGCCGCCCCATTCAAACATGCCGAGGTTGCCAGGGAAGACCAGCGTGCCCTGCTCGGACGGCGGGGTAAACGGTCCTTCATAGCGCAGGCGATGGAAAATCACGCGGCACACCAGCTGATCGAACATGGTCGCGCCCCACATATCCTTACCGGACAGATGCTGCTGCGGGCGGAAGGTCAGCTCAGAGTAAGGCTGGGTGGGCGAGAGACGATCGCCTTTCGCCGGCCCTTGCGGAACCGGCGTTTCCGGCGCCGGCACTACCAGCTGTCCGTTGCGGCGATCCAGCACGAAGATATTGCCGGTCTTCGCCGGCGCGTAGATCACCGGTACGGTGTTGCCGTTTTTATCGGTAATATCCGCTAACGTCGGCTGCGAGGGCAGGTCCATATCCCACAGATCGTGGTGCACGGTTTGATAAGACCATACCAGCTTACCGGTAGTGGCGTTCAGCGCCAGTACGCTGCTGGCGTAACGTTCCTGCTCCGGCGTGCGGTTGCCGCCCCAGATATCCGGCGTGGTGACGCCCATCGGCAGGTAAACTATATCCAGCTTCGCGTCATAGACCGCCGGCGCCCAGGAGTTCGGCGAGTTCGGCACAAAGCTCTGGCCGTCCGCCGGGATAGCGTTAGGATCTTTCGCGCCAGGATCGAATACCCACAGCAGGGCGCCGGTATTAACGTCGAAGCCGCGAATCACCCCTGACGGCTCATGCGTCGAATAGTTATCGGTTACCGCGCCGGCGATCACAATTACCTTATCGGTAATAATCGGTGGAGAAGTCGGCTCATAGGCGCCCGGCGTAGTGACCGGCTGTTTGTGCTGCAGATCGAGCATGCCGTTGTCGGCAAAATCCGGGCAGCGCTTGCCGCTTTCCGCGTCCAGCGCGAACAGACGGCCGTCATTCACCGGCAGAATAATGCGGCGCGAGCATAGCGCTGGCGTCGCTGCCCCGGCATCGGCCGCCGCCGGGGCTTCATGATAAGAAACGCCGCGGCAGGTAACGTGCTGGAAGGTTGGGTTAGGTTTCAGGCCCGGATCGAACTTCCATTTTTCCTTGCCGGTAACCGCATCCAGCGCGAACAGGATCTGGTGAGCGGTACAGAGATAGAGCGTGTCGCGAACCTTGATCGGCGTCACCTCGTTAGTGATCTCGCCCGGATCGTTCGGGGTTTTCAGATCGCCGGTGCGGAATGTCCAGGCAACCTGCAGATCCTTCACGTTCTTCTCGTTGATCTGGTTCAGCGGGGAGTAGCGGGTGCCGGCCCGATCGCGTCCGTAGGCTGGCCAGTCTCCTGGCGAAATGGCGCCGTCAGCGGCGGCCGGTGCCGCCTGATCCGCCGTCGGCAGCGTGCCGTTGATCTCCTGCGGATCGTTAAACACCGCCCAGCTCAGCACCGCGGCGCTGACAATCAGGCTGATAGCCATCAGCGCAACGCCGGCCGTTTTGTTACCGCGCTGAGAAATGCCGCGATAAACAAACGGCAGGATCAGCCAGATACCAAAAATCACCCAGACATCGGTACGCGGCGTCAGCGCCCAGAAATCGAAGCCGACTTCCCATACCGCCCAGGCCAGCGTGCCAAGCAGCAGCAGCGCGTAGAGGATCAGCGCGGCGCTGTGACGTCGCCAGAGCAGAAACGCCGTCACCAGCATCGCCACGCCGCTGATGATGTAGTACCAGCTACCTCCTACCGTTGAGAGCCACAGGCCGCCAACCAGCAAATACGCGCCGCAAAGCACAGCGAACAATACGGTCAAAAACCGTATCACGCGTAAAGATGAGGAGTCTTTCCCCATAATGTAGTCCTCTTGAGTGTTGCCATAAACTTAAGTAAACAACCAGTCCGGTTGCGTACCAGCAGATAGATAAAGTACGGGTGTTCAGTGTTCCTGTTAGCGCTCTTCCTGTGAGCTTAATGTTCCTGATATGTTAAGTTTTATATGAACAAAGGTTGCGTTTTACCGATTTTTTTGGCGAAAAATTCATTCGTTGCTTTTTTATATAGCAGCTGTGGCTGATTTGTGGGCGAAAAATAAGCGTCAGCTATGCTGATGAACAAAGAGAAAGCGTTTTTTTATCCCGATCGCAGGCCGGATTATTTTTGCTCATTTATTGCGCCGCAGAGAAAGCGCAGCGCTGAATTATCCGATGGTATTTATGGTTCAGGAAGCCAGCGGAACTATGGCAGGCAAATGGCAGCTAACCGGCATAAAGAAATATCCCGTCAGCCGTTCCGGCGTGCAGTTAATGAGGTCGAACGTCTGTAGATCGGGGCCGGGGCGGCGCGATAAACCCGGCTGCGCCAGATGACGGTAATAGGCCTCGATAATAAAGGCGCTGAAATCGCGCGGATCGCCCTGAAAAGGAAGCTTTAACCAAAGCCCGGCGGCTAAAATATCGCGCTGTGCCTGTAGCGAATATTCGCCTTCCCGCTGCTTCAGCCCGCGCATTAATGAAACCCGGTGATACTCTTTGCGCTGCGCGCAGGCGCCAAACTCCAGCGTAACGAAAGCTGAGGCGCGGCTTCCCTTATTATCGCGAATAAAATCGCTGAAATAACGGCTCAGAATTCGCTGCTTATCCTCGACAAAATCGCCATACAGACAGTGATATTCTTCTTTCTCGCCATAAATAACCTGTTCGGGCAGCGTGACCAGCTCAGGTTGCGGCGCATTATCCCGTACCGGCTGGAAACGGCTGTGAAAAGCGGCGGTATTTAGTTCGCTGGCGTAGCGATAAGCATGGGGCGTCAGGGCAAACTGGTTGCGAAACGCGCGGGTAAAGTTCTGTTGCGTATCGAAGCCGTAACGCAGAGCGATATCGATCAGCGACAGGCGCGTTAGCCGCAGCGCCATCGCGGATTTGGTGAGCCGCCGCTTGCGGGCGTAGGCAGCAACGGTCTGGCCGGTCATCTCCTTAAACAGCCGCTGCATATGCCACTTTGAATAGCCCGATTTTTGCGCAATGGTGTTGATATTCAACGCTTCCGTCAGATTATCTTCAATCCACGCGATCAGATCCTGAATGTACTGCGTTTTTTGCGTTGCGCCCATTTTGCCACCCAGACAGTAACTATTGTTATAGTTTTGTTAGATACGGTTTTGCGGGTGATGAATGTAACAAAATGACGAGTAACAAAATGGCATCCACTGTAAAATATTGTGATCAAAAATGTTGCATTTGAGCGGTAATACGACAGAAAAGGGATGAGCAATAAATCAACCCGTCTGAATATCCGGTAATGAAAATCTCGCCGTAAGCTAAGCCAGCTGGCTGGATATTAACTCTTCACTAATAGCAGGACCTGAGCGGCAGATTATTTCACTATGGCCCGACGACTTAATCTGGGGAAGCCGAACGCCAAATATGAACCGTCGCTCAGCTCATTTTTTAGTTACTAACCGTTCGGAAATAAATTAGCGGATGGTTATCGGCAATAGTCATCGACAATAACGCGTGCGCCTGTTTAAAAGCCGGTTTACCTGCGGCTGACCGCCAGCCCGTTTTCACCAAAGAATAACCGGCGCTAATATTACCGTGAGAAAACAGGCGCTAATAAGAGACTTTTTTGCTGATTTCAGAAGCGTCCCGTTGAGTAAAGCGCCCTTTAAGTTAGCCCGATTCCCGTAGCACCAGCTCTCCCGATAGCGTAATACGCTGCGGCGTTAAACAGGGCTGCCGGAGTTTGCCGATGATTACGGCGGCCGCCTGGCGTCCCGCCTCTTCGCTGGCGGAGGAGACGTAGGTAAAAGCAGGGGAGCTGAGATTAATTTGCAGCATATCCTCAAAACCGACCAGCGAAACCTGTTGGGTAAGAAACACATCTTTACCAACGGTGCGTCCGGTTTGATAAATACCGCTCAGGCAGCCAATAATGGCGTGCGCGGAATGACAGAGCAGGGCGGTGATTTTGTTATTGCTCTCCAGCAGGCGACGGCTTGCCAGCCGGGCGGCATCGGTTTCTTCCGCGCAGGCGGGCGTCCATTCGGCGCGTAACGGCAGGCCATGCTGCTGCAGGGCCAGGCGATAGCCCGCCAGCCGCTGTTCACGAATTAACGAACCCGCTTCGCCGCCGATATAGCCAATATTGCGGTGACCGCGGCCAATCAGATAGCGCGTTGCCAGCGCCGCCGCCTGACGGTTATCACGCATCACCAGATCGCAGGGATCGTTAATCTGCGTCTGCGAAACCACCACCTGCGGCAGCGGCGATTGACGCAGCGCTTCCGGCAGGGTCTGGCGGCGAGGGTTGGCATTCAGAAAGATAACGCCCGCCACGCCCTGGCGGTTGAACGCCAGCAGGCACTGCGCCAGCTGTGTCTCTTCATCCTGTGGATGGGCCAGCAGCGTCATATAACCCTGCTGCTCCAGCGCCTGCACCAGGTGAGTCATGACCTTAAGCGTAAAGGTATCGCTCAGGTCGCTGACGATCAGGCCGATCAAATTAGAGGTGCTGGCGCGCAGGTTAGCGGCGGCAACGTTATGCACGTAGCCGAGATCGGCGATAGCCGCCTGCACCCTTGCAATCGTCTGCGCTGAGATTTTTCCTTTTTGACGCAGCACCAGCGAGACGGTTGATACCGACACTCCCGCTGCTTTTGCCACGTCAATGATACCCACCTTTCTCATGGCGATCCCTGTAATGGCCCCTTTCCGGCAGCGCCGGAAAAGGGACGCCTGCTCTGTTTAACGCCCCGTTAGTTTATGCATTTGCTGGGCGATAAACTGTGCCCTTGCGCCGAAGATAACCTGAATTCCCCTGTCGCCGACAAAAACTACGCCGCGCGCGCCAAGGTTATGCAGGCCATCCTTATCAACCGGCTGACCATCAGCTACCTCCAGGCGCAGGCGCGTAATGCAGGAGCCGACGCTGGTAATGTTACGTTCGCCGCCCAGCAGGCCGACGATCTCCTGCGCCAGCGCTTCGTCGCTCCTGGCGCCGGCGTTAGCCGCGGCATCGATGCGCCCCGGCGTTTTGATATCAAAACGACGAATAACGAAACGAAAGGTGAAGTAATAAATCAGCCCCATCGGCACGCCAACGATGGCTGCATTGAGATAGTTTGTCTGAAAGCCGTTAAGTGAAGGCAGGATGCCGAAGGAAATATAGTCGATCAGGCCAGCGGAAAAAGATTTGGCGATATGGGCATGCAGCAGATACATGCACATATAGGAAAGCCCGGCCATTACGGCGTTAAAGATATACAGCAGCGGCGCCACAAAAATAAAGGTGAACTCCACCGGCTCGGTAATGCCGGTCAGGAAGCAGGTCAGCGCGGCGGAAAACAGAATGCCGGAGGCGATCTTTTTATTTTTACTGTTCGCTTCGTGGTACATCGCCAGACAGGCGGCGGGCAGCGCAAACAGCATCAGCGGGAATTCGCCCTGCATAAATTTACCGGCGTCGTGATAGCTGTCGCTGCTGAACGATTTCACCCCCTCTTCCAGCATCTTAAACCAGATAGTCTGGTCGCCATGAATCAGCTGCCCGCCCTGGGTGGTGTAATCGCCAAAGGAGTACCAGAACGAAGGATACCAGATGTGATGCAGGCCCAGCGGAATCAGCGCGCGCTCTACCAGCCCGAAAATAAAAGTCGAGGCAGCCTGATTATCGCCGTTTACCAGCATCGACAGCGCATCGATGCCGTTCTGAATATGCTGCCAGATATAGGGCAGCGTCAGGCCGAGCAGGAAGGAGAGAAAGGCGGTGGCGATGGCGACGAAGCGCTTGCCGGAAAAGAAGCCGAGAAATTCCGGCAGCTGCAGGGTATGGAAGCGGTTGAAGCACCACGCCGCCAGAATGCCGCAGATTAGTCCGCCAAACACGCCCATTTGCAGCGTGGGAATGCCGATCACCAGCGCATATTTACCGCCGCTGGCCGCCATCTCCGGCGTAATATGCATCACCGTGCCGATGGTGACATTGGTAATCAGCACCGATACCGCAGCGGAAAGCGCCGCAATACCCGATTCCGAAGCAAGACCCACCGCAGAGCCGATGGCGAACAGCATCGGCAGGTTGTCAAAAATGATTCCGCCGGCGTTCATCATCAGCGGTAAATGAAACTTATCGCCAAACGCCAGCAGCAGGCCCGCCGCAGGCAGCAGCGAAATCGGCAGCATTAGCGCGCGTCCGATCATAGATAACTTCGATAATGAGGTGAATAACCCTGTGAACAGCCGCATAGTGCCCCCGGTGGAATAGCCAGCGATGCCTGAGATTTTTTATGATGAGTAAAACGTTTTACTAGAACGTTCTACTCATCGTTATGCAGGGACGATCTTTAGGCAATGGAAATTTCTTATGCAGCCAAAGGAAATCGTTATTTTATGATGCGGGTCTGAAAACGGCGCGGAGAAGAAGCGGATTTAAGTCGGCGGCTAATGGAAAAACCCTGCTAAGCGCAGGGTTTGGCGGCGGGGAGTGCGGGCTGCTGATGGTCAGCGCGCCCGCGCGGGCGATCAGGCTACCGCAGCGCTTGCGAGCTGCGCCCGTCCGGCGGATCCGCAAACGTTAATTTTGCTTCTGACTACCTCTTTCATCGCGTCCATGCCCACGCGCATGTAGTAACGCGGGTCGTTGCCCTGCGGGTTTTCCGCAAACCATTCTTTTACCGCCGCGGCGAAGGCGATTTTCAGTTCGGTAGCGACGTTAACCTTGCAGATGCCCAGCTCAATGGCGCGCCGCACCAGCGGGTCCGGTACGTCGCTGGCGCCGTGCAGTACCAGCGGCACATCAACCACGGCGCGAATTTCCGCCAGCCGCTGGAAATCGATTTTCGGCGCTTTGGTATAGAGGCCGTGCGCCGTACCGATCGCTACGGCCAGGCTGTCCACGCCGGTAAGCTCCACAAAGCGGCGCGCTTCCTGCGTATCGGTGAGAAAGGCGCTCTCTTCGTCAACGCTCATATCATCTTCCACGCCGCCCAGTCGTCCCAGCTCCGCCTCAACGCTGCAATCGTGGCGGTGGCAGTAATCCACTACCGATTTAACCAGCGCGACGTTTTCCTCAAATGGAAAGTGGCTGCCGTCGATCATGGCGCTGCGTACGCCGGCATCAACCTTGCGCCTGATATCATCCAGCGCTTCATGATGATCGAGATGCAGCGCCAGCGGCATCCCATAGCTGTTGGAGTAGGCTTCGCATAGCGCGAAGATTTCCTGAAAGGCGATATGCTTAAAGGTGCCGGGCGTACCGGCCAGGATCACCGGCGACTGCATCTCGCGGCAAACCTCCAGGATGGCCTGAATAGTTTCGGCGTTGTGAATATTGAACGCCGGTACGGCGTAGCCTTTCGCCTGCGCATCAAGAAGCAGGTATTTGGTAGAGATAATTCCCATACAGTAATCCTCTTATGCCTGCCACGGATGAATAACCACGCCTTTAACCACGCGGTTTACCGTACCGCTGGCGGAAGGCGTATCCGGCGTAATGCCCGCCTTGAGCGACTCCATCAGCGCAAAGACCTGTGCATACATCAGGAAGCAGAACGCCTGCTCAACGTCGATAAAGGCGCGCGACGGCGGCAGCAGCAGATGCGGGCCAGCCTCAATGACGGCGTCCGTTTCCGCCGCGATCGCCACCACGCGCATCGCCTGATTATCACGACGCAGCTCGGCCAGCAGATCGAGATCGTACTGACGGGTGTAGGGATGGCTGGAAATAAACATCACGATCAGCGTTTCGTTATCAACCAGCGATTTAGGCCCGTGGCGGAAGCCGGTCGGCGAATCATAAAAGGCGGCGATTTTACCGGCGGTCAGCTCCAGCACTTTCAGCGACGATTCACGCGCCGCGCCCTGTAAGCCGCCGCTGCCGAGATAAACCAGCCTTTTCCACTGGCCGTCGCCAAATACGCCGCCGCTGAAATCGCCCAGCGAGGTCAGAATCGCATGGCAGCGATCGGCCACCTGGCGGAAGGTATGGCTGTTGATAACCTCAGGGGCAAACACTGCCAGGCAGCTCGCCATCATGGTGGTGATACTGCTGGTCATGGCGAACCCGCGATCGTGCGTTTCCGCAGGCATCAGCAGCGCCAGAGCGTTATCGCTGCCGGTCGCGTTTTGATAGAGGCTGCCCGCTTCATTGCAGGTAATCACCAGGTGATAGCACTGTTTAACGCACTGGTTCGCCAGATCGACGGCGGCCACGCTCTCCGGGCTGTTGCCGGAGCGGGCGAAGGAGACCAGCAGCAGCGGTTTTTCCGGCGCCAGATAATCCATGGGATTGGTCACCAGATCGGTCGTTGGGATAGCGCTGAAATTTTTTCCGCTATGGCTCGCCAGCCAGGGCGCAATGATATCGCCGATAAAGGCCGAGGTGCCGGCGCCGGTCAGGACAATACGCAAATCCTCTTTCTGCAGCAGCGGCGCAAGAAAAGCGTCGATTGAATGACGCAGCGTATCGATATGGGCAAGCGATCGCATCCAGCTGGCGGGCTGTTGACGGATCTCTTCTTCTGTCCAGGTGCCGGTGGCAGCGGGGGAGGGAACATAGATTTCAGACATAGCGCAATCCTTAGTGGGATGAAACCTGGCAGGTAGCGAAGCGAGAAACCCTGCTTTCGTTTCATTTCTATTGAGTCATTTAAATCATTAATGGCAATGTATAGCAAAGAAAAAGAAAGTTCAACGAAGGAAAATGAAAGAAAGCGGAAACTGTGATCGGGGTAAAAGGTGGTTAAATAACTTGCTGATAAGTAATAAATTAATTGAAAGGAAAAGGATGTTTTCCCGCCTAAAGGAAAAGAAAGCTGGCGATATCGCTATCGCCAGTAAGGTAAAGAAACCCGCAACGCTACAGCGCCATAACGCTACAGGGCGACCGGCTGCCCCTGAATCCAGATCCGCTGTAAACGCAGTTCGTCGTTTAGCGCAATAACGTTGGCCTGCTTCCCTTCGCGAATTGACCCCAGTCGCTGGTCGATGCCCAGCAGTTTCGCCGGATGCAGCGAGGCCATATGTATGGCTTCCTCCGGCGGGACGCCGACGCGGTTGACCATATTTCTGACGGCGGCATCCAGCGACAGGGTGCTGCCCGCCAGTCCGCCGGCGGCGGTGCGTACAATACCCTCGCGCATTTCTACCGCCTGGCCGCAAAGCGTATAGGAGCCGTCCGGCATACCCGCTGCGCGCATGGCGTCGGTAATCAGGATGAGCCGCTGCGGCGCGCAGTTGCAGCACAGCTGCATCGCCGCCGGATGCACATGATGGCCGTCGGCAATCAGCTCCAGCCAGGCGCGCCTGTCGCTAAGCCCGGCGCCGGTCATCCCTGGTTCGCGGTGGTGCAGGCCGGTCATGCCGTTAAAGCAGTGAACCAGGCCATCGGCGCCGGCATCAAACGCGGCGACGGTTTGAGCATAGCTGGCGGCGCTGTGGCCGAGCATTACCCGGACGCCGCGCTGTTTAAGGTAGCGAATCGCCTCCAGGGCGCCCGGTTTCTCCGGCGCCAGCGCCACCACGCGCAGCGTGTTTTGCGAAATGGCGATCAGCTCCGCCAGCTCCGTCAGCTGCAGCTCGCGAAACAGTTCCGGCGCATGAGCGCCTTTGTTCTGCGGCGTAAAATAAGGGCCTTCGAGATAGCTGCCCAGCACCATTGCGCCTGGGCCGCCGCTTTGGCAGCGCTGGGCAATGCGCGTCAGCGCGCCTTTGATCCCGGCCAGCGGCGCGGTCACCGTAGTCGGCAGCCAGGCGCCGACCCCCTCCCGCGCCTTATGCATCGCCAGCCTGTCCAGCGTCTCCGGCGCCTCATCCATCACGTCATCCCCGGCGCCGCCGTGCACGTGAATGTCGATCAGGGCCGGGCAGAGCAGCTCGGCATCACGCGCCTTCACGCCAGCGGGAATCGGCTCAATCGCCGTTATCGTGTCGTTATCGATACGAATCTGACAGTCATCAAGCCAGCCCTGCTCGCTCAGCAGACGTCTGGCGCGCAGCAGCTGGGTCATATTCCTTCCTCAGCCACCGTCTCTTCGCGGCAGCGCCCCAGTTCGTCCGCGAGGCAGGTCAGCCCGCGGTGGCCGCACTCCAGCGCCTGAAGCCGGAATGCTTCGCCGCTGAGTCCGTCGCGATCCAGCACCATTTCCAGCAGCAGCTGTAAATTCGTGCCGGTAATCACCTCGCGTCCGGGTTTCTGCATCGCCAGCGTGGAGGCGACGCGGAACGGCGTGCCGCCCAGCAGGTCAGTGAGAAAAACAATATCTTCCTGAGCGTCCAGCGCGGCGACGGCTTCCTCCAGCTGCGAGGTCAGCAGCGCGGTCGTTGAGGATTCCGGAAAATCGATAGCGATAAACTGCGGCTGCTCTCCCAGAATCTGCCTCATCGCCTGCGCCAGACCGCTGGCGAATCCGCCATGACCGCAAAGAATAATACCTAACATAGAAGCTCCTTCTGCTTACAGGAAATGGGCGAACTTGCCGACGATGCCAAGAAGTACGGTAATGCCAATCAGACGTAGCGGACTCCAGCCGCGACGCACCAGCCAGAACATGGTCAGGGTGTAAACCAGCGGCAGAAAGGCGGGCATCAGCTTATCGATCACGTCCGTTTGCAGCTTAACAACCGCGTCGCCAGCGGTGATCTCCAGCGTGGTCGCCAGGCGTACATAGGTGGCGACCAGCGCGCCGATAACCGTCATACCGACGATTGAGGCGGCGTGGCCTACTTTTTTGGTGTTGGCCTTAATCAGCGGAATGGCCGCAACGCCCATGCGGTACGCGTAATGGGCAAGACCAAAGCGCAGGCCGAGATGGACCACATTAAACAGCACCATAAAAACTATCGCGCCGAGTATCGAACCCTGCAGCGCCAGGCTGGCGCCGATACCGCCGCAAATCGGCAGCAGCGTCAGCCAGAACATGGCGTCGCCAATGCCGCCCAGCGGCGCGCCCACGGCGATTTTGGTGCTTTGAATACTGTTGACGTCCTGTTTGGAACGCTCCATCGCCAGAATAATGCCGATCACAAAGGTCACCAGGAACGGATGGGTATTGAAGAAGCCCATATGCCCTTTCATGGCGCGCGCCAGATCGCGCGGATTGGTATGAATCTTTTTCAGCGCGGGCAGCAGGCCGTACAGCCAGCCGGAGGCCTGCATACGTTCATAGTTAAAAGAGGCCTGCAGCAGCATCGAGCGCCATGCGACGCGATTAATATCTTTTTTCGTCAGATCGGCGCCGATAGACTGATCTTCATACACATCTTCGTTTACGCCGGTCAGCAGCGATGTTTCGTTTACTGCGGCATTGCTCGGGGTGGTTTGATTAGATGCCATCTTCGAATTCCTCCTGCTGTGGCTTAGAAACGGCGGGTTCCGGGTTTTTACGAAGCAGATCGATCAGCGCCATCGCCAGCGCGGCGGCGGCAATCGCCAGTACCGGCAGCTTCAGCCAGGCGGCGGCGACAAAGCCGATGATGAAGTAGGGGATGTAGACATTCTTCATCATGATCTTCAGCAGTACGGCGAAGCCGATGGCTGGCATAATGCCGCCCGCCACGCCAAGGCCGTCAATCAGGCGCTCCGGCAGTACGTCAATGGCGGTTTTGGCATGTTCGGCGCCGAAGTAAATCGGCAGGAACGCACAGAGGAAATAGAAGGTGCCGAGCGCCAGCAGGGCCAGATAGTTCACGCGTTCAATCCCGCGCGTATCTGCGTTGGCGGCCATACGGTCGCAGCGCGACATCACCCCGGACATTACCGAGAACAGGAAGGTGATGCCCATCTGCACCGCGACGGCGAAAGGCACCGCCACGCCGACGGCGACGTCCGGTTTGACGCCGGTAGTAATAGCGAAGGTGGTACCGACAATGGTGCCGATAATTACGTTAGGCGGCTGCGCGCCGGCCAGCGGCGCCAGACCCATCCATACCAGCTCCAGCGTACCGCCGGTAAGGATACCGGTTTGCAGATCGCCCAGCACCAGGCCGACCAGCGGACCAAGCACCACCGGGCGATGCAGATGCGTTAAGCCGTTGAACATATCCAGACCGGCGATAAAGGCGAGAATGCCAAGAGCAAAGGCCTGTAACAGACTGATTTCCATCGTCAGCTCCTTAAAGCGCTTTAAAGAGATCTAAAGCGGGTTCCGTTGGGACGCCCTGTATAAAACATTCCACGCCAGCGGCTTTCAGGCCCTGGAACGCGGCGATATCGTCGGCATCTACCGAGACGGTTTTAGCAATCTGCTGCTTGCCGTTGGCGTAGTGCATATTGCCGACGTTGATGCGCTCGATTGGCACCCCGCCCTCTACCAGCTTGAGAAAATCGGCGGGCGTTTTGCAGACCAGCAGGATTTTTTGCCGATCGGCGGCGCGATGAATGTTGTCGATCACCTTCTGTAAGGGCCAGAAGCGAACGGCGATGCCTTCCGCCAGCACCATCTCCATCAGATTCTGCTGTACGCTATCTTCAGCAACCTCATCGTTAGCGACCAGCACCAGATTCGCCCCGGCAAATCCAACCCACTGAACGCCAACCTGACCGTGAATCAGGCGCTCATCAATGCGGCTTAAAACAATATTTGGCATAGTCATATTCCTCTTATTTGTTATGCGTTATCGCGAGGCTCGCCCTGGCAGGCGGCAAAGTAGTGATGCAGTACATCCTGGATGCGATCGATAATTAGCTCGTGCGGCGTCGCCAGCAGTTCGCCCTGGCGTACTTTCTGGTATTGCAGTGGAAGATACTGGCTGATTAACGGCAGCGGAATCGGGCTTTCCGCCAGGTTGCTTACCAGCCGGGAGAAGGCTTCATCAATTTCACTGTCCGGCCAGTAGTAGCGTATCCGGTCGGAATAGCTGTAGCTGCGGGCGAGGCTGCAGGCATTATCGTCGCCGAAATAGTGGCTTTTCCAGTATTCCGGGCGTTTGCGCATTACCTCTTCCAGCACCTGGCGCAGCCGGGAACAGGCGCTTTCCGGCAGCAGCTCCTGTTCAATCGCCGCCAGTGAGAATAACGCTTCGCGCAGGGCAAAGGTTAACGCCGGGCCGACTTTCAGAATGGCAAAATGATCTTTTACCAGCTGACGTAGCGCATGGGGCGTCTGATAATCGGTGGAGTGGGCTTCAAATATCAGCGTCTCGCTGCCTTCGGTTACTTTACTCAGCGCGGCGGCGGCCTGCGGCCGGTAATCGATCACGTTGGTGTGATCGAACTCTACGCCAGGCTGAACCACCAGGGCGATAATCCGCGGCCAGACCGCCTGCAGGCCCTGGCGCGCAAAAGCCTGACGATGCGCCTCCAGCGTGGCATGCGCCGCTTCAGGCGTGGTGACGGCAAGTTCAGTCAGCGTTTCATGCGCGCCGCCGGGTACCGGCACTTCGGTGCCGATAACGTACACCAGATCGGATGCGCCAAAGTGGCGCTGGCAGGTCTCTTCGGCTATTTTTGCCAGTCGCGCCGCGCGTTCAGCGACAATTTCATCGGTCAGGGGCAGCGGATCGTCGGCGCAGGACATGCTGCAATCAAGGTGAATCTTTTTAAAGCCCGCGGCGACGTAACTTTCAATTAGCGCATCCGCATTGGCCATCGCTTCTGCCGCCGGCAGGTTTTGCCAGCGGTTGGGACCCAGATGATCGCCGCCCAGAATCAGCTGCGCTCGCGGGAAGTTTAATGAATCGGCGAGCCGGCCGACAAAACCGTAAAAATCTGCGGGCGTCATACCGGTATAGCCGCCAAACTGATCGACCTGGTTAGACGTCGCCTCAATCAGCAGGGTGTGCTGATTTTTTTGCGCGAAGCGTAATGCGGATTCCAGTACCAGCGGATGGGCGGAGCAGACGGCATAAATCCCGTTCGTTGCGCCCTGCTTGTGCCGCGTTACCATTTCAGTAAGAAGTTTCACTTTCGTCTCCGTCTCAGATGCCAGGATGCTTGCATTTCGATTCCTTTTATTTATGCTGCATTAGCGCGTCATGAAAACAAAACGAAAGATAGTGGTTTTTCGATCTGTTTCACAAAAGAAGCATAATGAAAGCAGTAAGACGTAAGGCAGGTCACCTTTACGCGGTGAAAGCGGCTTGCATTTTGCGCAAAGAAAGGTGTTAATAGAATGTTCGAAATGAAACGAAAGTTTTTAGCAAGGGGCCGTTATGGGTAGCACTGATATTTCCTTAGATAAGCGCGTCGTGGGAACCAGCGAGCGGCGTGAACTGATTATTCAGCGGCTGCGGCAGCAGGGAAGCGTCCAGGTTAACGATCTCTCTGCGCTATTTAATGTCTCAACCGTGACGATTCGTAACGATTTGGCGTTTCTGGAGAAGCAGGGCATTGCGGTTCGCGCCTATGGCGGCGCGCTGATCTGCGACAGCAATACGCCAGCCGTTGAGCCGTCCGTTAAGGATAAAAGCTCGCTTAATCCCGCGTTAAAACGCGAAATCGCTCAGGAAGCGGCTAAGCTGATTGCGCCGGGCCATCGCATTATCCTCGATTCGGGAACGACGACTTATGAAGTGGCGCGTATGCTGCGTCAGCATCAGGACGTTATTGTGATGACCAGCGGTATCAACATCGGCAATGCATTGCTGGAGGCGGAAGGCGTGGAACTGCTGATGACCGGCGGGCACCTGCGCCGTCAGTCGCTCTCTTTCTATGGCGATCAGGCGGAGCAGTCGTTGCAAAACTATCACTTCGATATGCTGTTTCTTGGCGTGGACGCCATTGACGCTGAGCGCGGCGTTAGCACGCACAATGAAGATGAGGCGCGCCTGAATCGCCGCATGTGCGAGGTGGCGGAGCGGATTATCGTGGTCACCGACTCCAGCAAATTTAACCGCTCCAGCCTGCACAAGATTATCGATATTCCACGTATTCATACCATTATTACCGATCGCGGCGTACCGGCAGAGAGCCTGCAGGAGCTGCAGAAAGCGGGCGTTGAGGTCATTCTGGTAACGGGAAGCTCTGCGGACGCGGGCAGATAAGGGCCGCCGGCGCCGGCGGCCGCTTCCTGCATTGCCAGCGAGCAGTGGCCAACGGCTCTTCCCGTACCGCAGGCGTGAATTGAATTTAAAGTCAGCAATATCGATGCGGCAACGCGCTGCCTCAGCGAGAAAGGTTTCCGGCTGCTAAACGAGAAGAGTCCGGGGCCGGACCCTAACCCGTTTATTTAGCCCGGAAGGGCTGCTGGCGGGAGTCACGGTAACGTCGTGGCGGCGGCAGGAGGCGTAAAGCCGGTGATTTAAGCGCGTGGAACCAGGCTTAACATTGCGATATCGGCAGGGCCGTGCTTTATAGCCGCTGGCCTGGCATAGCGGTTTTAAGCCCCGCGCCATGCCAGATTCCGCCTTTCAACCGTGCCGGCAGCCTGCCCGAACGCGCCGCTTATTTAGATTTCCACACACTCTTTTGCGGGTTTCACACGGCTTAAGGTGATTTCCTTATTAATATATTTCCTGAATAGCGCCCTTGTCGCGTAGATCGGACCAACGCCGATCAGCGCATACATCAGCTTAATAATGAACTGAGATATAATCATCGTCTTGATGGTTTCGATACTCAGTACATTATAAAAGGCCAGCGTACAGAAAATGACGCTGTCGATAGCCGAAGCGATGACGTTGCTGGTGATAACGCGGATAAAAAGATATCTGGAGTTGGTCAGCTCTTTAATTTTGCACAGTATCATTGAGTTGATGTTTTCAGATATCAGATAGGCGGCGGAAGAGGCGAAAAGTACCGCGATAATGCTTTGCACAAACGCGCTATAGGAGGCGTTCAGCTCCCATTCCGCCAGGCCCGGCAGCAGGCTGGTAATCCATAGTCCGGTCACGAAAAGCGTATTAGAAACAAATGAAATAAGAATGGTTCTGCGCGCCATCTTTAAGCCATAGAACTCGTTGATAATATCAACAAAGATAAACGAGAGCGGATAGATAAATATAGCGGGTGGTACAACAAAATTTACCACCGGAATCAGGATAGGTTTCACGCCGCTAACGGTACTTAGCAGATAGATTACCGTTAGCGCAACGCTTAATATCAGGTAGGCGTACCAGGAACGTTCATGTCTGTCGCCAAGATCATAAGCGGTAACGGTGTTGCCATCGCCGTAAAGCCGACGGTAAAGCGCCTTAAGCTCATTAGGATTAAAGTCGTCTGAAATTTCGCTGCTCTCCAGTTCCTGTAACCCAATGGTAATATGTTTTCCGGTCGCGAGCACCATAACGTTAGCGGTTATAGTATCCGCCCGGTTAAAGCCGAGTAGCTTATACTTTTGGTTCTGTTCCATCCTGTTTTCATCCTTAAAATTATTAAAGCTATACTCTGTTACTGGATTCTTTCTTCAATAATTGTGCCTAACAGCCATTCCTGCTCCGCGTTAAAAGGCTGGAGTCTGTCATCCGTTTTTTTAATGAACATTCCCCTGCCTTCCGCATGGTATAACGCCAGCTGCTTGTTTTTAGGCGTGGTATTTCTCTTTATAAGCAAAATATCGCCAGGGAAGAAAATGTTGCTCATGTTATTTTCTACCCGCATGGCGACCATATTCGACACATCGCCAAAAAACCAGGTTAAGGGACATTGCGTTGCCAGATCGCCAACCCTTTTTCCTGCGTTTATCAGAAAAGCGGATTGCGGAATGATCGGAACCGCTGCGGGATTTTTATTTCCTTCCGGGGATAGCGTGTTTTCTATTGTTTCAATATGTTCTAAATCATAGTTTTCGATAACGTCGCAGGGGACGCCAAAAAAGTCGGCAATGCGCGAGATGGTGGAGCGCTGCACATTGTTCACCTTACCATCGAGGATCTTGTATAAGGTGGCGCGCGTGACGCCGGTACGATTGGCGAATGAGACTTTGGTCTCGCCCCGGCTTCTCATAATATATTCTATGTTATTGATTATGTTTTCTTTTCTTTGAGAACCCGATAACTTCATTGATAAACATCCCCGTCGGTAGTGGCGCACGGCATGCTATAAAGAAAGCTGCTGTGTTTCAATAAGCACTGTTTTCAGATCTGAGAGGAACTATACATTTAGCCATAATTAATGTATACGCCATTTTATTACTTTGTCTTTAAATTTTAATAAGTTAACTAATGTTTGTTATCTTTGGTGGTCATTTTTAATTTCATTTTGTCTCTTTTTGTGTTGACTTTATATGCCATAAAATATTAGGTTGTCTACATAAAGCGTACGTTCGCTATACAATAATTTTTAATTTTTTGTCTTTTCTTCCAACACCAGGGAAATACAGCGGTCAGCGGCCTCTTTGCTGACCTGCTTCCTGCCTGGCAAAGTGCCGATGTGTTCCCATTTTCCCTCGCTGCGCGCAGCTGGCTCAGTCCACAGGCGGTTGCCGTTGGCAAAAGCTGAGGCGACGTTTTTTGGCCTGAGCCTGTCATTCCTTAAAACTCTTATTTGAATGCTTCAGCAATGAGTAATTATCCGCCATCGTAGATAAAATATAATTAATTAACTCATTATTAATGTATTAATATTATCAGTAAATTACTAATGAAGCAGAATGATAAACTTATATCGAAAATAAATATCTCACGAATGCAATAAACTCACTTAAGATGTCGGCGTTTAATAGGCGGTATAGAAATTTGCGGCTCAGGCAAGCGCTTTTCGTTTCGTTATATCGGTAGCGATCCGGCAGCTTGTCTGTCTCCAGTAATCTACAGGGCTGCGGCGTCAGCTTTTCATGCCGGCAGACGTTTAAAGATAAATCAGCAACATAAAGCAAAAACGCCAATGTATTTGATGATGTCGTGACGCCGGAAACAGAGAACGCTACGCCGTTGATGATCTGATTAATAGCAGCTAAGGTTGTAATAGCCGTGCGTAAGCGTATGGAAATAATTATATTAGTTTAATAAAAATTTTATACGTAAATAGCAAAGATGCTATTTAGTTTTTACCGCTAATGACTGTAGCGATTTTTTCTGTATATCAAGACCGTATTGCCTGATTTACTGTCGTAACAAATATCTGCAGCTGGATTATGTGGTGATAATTACGGCAATGAAACTAATAATGTCCTGAAAAATATCCAGCATGGTAGTAAAACCGGGTGAAGCAACAACAGCAAGTTAAGCATTAACGCGAATAACGAAAACAACATTAATAAAAATTCATTCTGTAACAGAAACAGATAAGAAAAAATTTCAAATGGCTTTTAGCCATGTTTTGTCATAATCAGAAATTTAAAATTGAGGTCTATTTTGATTCGCTATATTCCAATACCTGTGTCACTTATTTCAGTTATTATCTCTGGCGCGCTTAATGCGGCGCCAGTAAATACCCCGATATTTAAAGGCGTTGATAATTTCCGGGATATTGCCGGTACTACGTCTGTTTATGAAACCAGGGGCGGCGGCCTTATGCGTAGCGGCGTATTTTACCGTTCCAGCGCGCTAACCTTAACTGAAGCAGATAAGGCCGCCTTCGGTTCACTGGGTATAACCAACATTTACGATTTGCGAACGCTGAAGGAAATCGCTAAAACGCCTAATACAAAAATTGATGGCGCTGACTATACCCATATCAACGTGATTATGGCGGTACTTGGACGAGATGATGAAAGTTTGCCCGTCGCGATGCCGCAAAGCGGTGAAGAGACGAAATCGTTGATGCTGCAGGCCAATATTGCCTTTGCCGGCGATACCGGGCTGCATACGCAGTTTGCGAAATTGCTTAATAGCATGGCGTTGACCGATGGGGCCGCCGTATTCCACTGTACCGAGGGCAAAGATCGTACCGGCTGGATCTCAATGGTGCTAATGAGCATCGCCGGAGCTGACGATAGCGCGATTATGGCTGATTATCTGGCAAGCAATGATTACTCGCGTGAGCATATTGAAGCAACTATCGCCAGGCTGCCGCCGCCGCTGGCTGAGATTTACACGCCGTTTTTGTATGCCGACGCCAGCTATTTGCAGGCGGGCCTGGATGAGGTGGCGCGTCTGTACGGCTCAGTTGATAACTATATCAGGGAAGGGCTGGGTCTATCACAGGAGACGATCTACGTGCTGCGCGGCCGGATGGTGCAATATAGCCAGCTTCCGGGGCAGGCCGCGCTGCGTGGGAACGCCGCTCAGGGCGCAGCGCTGCTCAACGCGTTACAAAACAGCGAACTGTCAGGACGCTATACCGCATATAACTATTACCTGCAATCCGCGATTGACAGTGGAAGCCTTGGCGGCGTGGAAGCCCGGATCGGCGGACAGATCCATGCCGATACGGCCAGCTATCTGCTGCGCAGCGGTGCGCGGATGGACAGAGCGCTGGCGCCAAACCTTGACAGCCGTCAGCTGCAAAATGGGGAAGGGAAGCTGTGGATCACCGCCCTTAACGGCTATACGGGCAACGAAGGCTCAGACAAGGCGGCCAGCAGTAATGAGCACAGCACCGGCACGCTGCTCGGCTATACCCAGCGGGTTAACGCCCGGCTTAGCGGCTATGGCGCGCTGGGGTATAGCTGGGGCTCGCTGGGCAGCGCCGGCGCCGAGGCGGATGCCAATACGACGATGCTGGGCGCCGGCGCCAGATACGCTTTCGAAGATCTCTCGTATGGTCCTTTTGCCGCCGCCGATATTAACGCCGGCTGGGTAGACTACAGCAGCACCCGTCGTCTGGGTGGAGGATTAGATACGGCCGCAGGCGATACGCATGGGCAGCTGTTTTCCGGCGCGCTTCGTGTTGGCTATGTCAGCCAGCATGAGATGTTTAGCGTTGAAACTTCAGTTGGCGCCCGGCTCACGCATCTGCATATGGACGGCTTCCGCGAACACGGCAGCGAACTGGCGCTGAACGTTGACGGTATCAGCGAAAACCGCTCCAGCGGCCTGGCTAATATCAATATCACTTTTAATCCCTACAGCAGCGGGAGCTGGACCCTGACTCCCGCCGTGTCTGTTGGCTATGAGCATAGCTTCAGCGCGCCTTCCGCCCACAGCCGCGCCCAGCTGCACGGCTACGACGTTGACCAGCGCTCCGCATTCAACAGCCGCGACACCTTTAACGCCGGGGCAAATATTGGCGTAACGCGCGGGGCGTTTAGCCTGAATCTCGGCGGGCAGGCGGACGTTGCCGGCGGCAACCACAGTCACGGCTTCAGCGGTAATTTAAGCGTGGCCTACACATTCTGATATCCGCAGCAGGCTGTGGTTGCTGACAGCCTGCTGCGCGGCGTGATCCTGGCGCCATAATTATCCGCCCAGGTTTTTAACGCTGCGCTTATCTGAAAGAGCAGGGCCGTTCCGACTAACCTGCCATATTATCCCGGCGCGCTTCTCCCGCTACGCCTTGCGCTATGTTGTTCTGAAATCACTGCTACCGGCCACAGCAGGGATAATTTCAACTTGCTCCCGCTGCCCCATGCCTGTGCAACAGGAGACGAAAAAGGGGAACAACATTCGCTTAACCCATCAGTTTATTACTTCCGCGTTTTTGATCACACTTATTACCTCAGGGGATGGACAGAACTGTTTTCAGCTAAGCGTACTTTTATAGCGGCAAAATGACGTAACGCCAGCCAGCGGTTAAAAACGGCGTTAATAAGAACTATGGAAGGCGTGAATATTCACCCGCCGGCTTACAGCCGACAACTATCGCAATATGGAGTTTATATGAAAAACGAAAGCAAAAAATTTTATCGTTCCTATTTCTCAGCTACCGAAAATGCAACGAACTGGTTTTCTATTCTGTTTAGCGCCACGCGGCGTGAGGCGATGCTTGATAGTGTTATGCAATGGGATTATACCCGGCCCGCAATTAAAAAATAGCCGGGGAATATTTACGGCAGGGGCGGAAGTCTTTCCTTCAGCCGCCCCCCGCCGAAAACTTAACCGCCAGACAACCGCGCTTTACAGCGAACGGCTGAGGGCGTCAACAGCCAGTATGGCATGGGCGACATCTTCCCCGCTGAGCGTGGCGTCAAGGTTGCGTAAGGTATCGCCGGCGCTGTTCGCCAGATTGCCAATCTTAACCAGATCGCTCCAGCTGGCCGTTTCAAGATGCAGCTCTTTAAGCGTAGTTGGCATTTTTATGGCGCGATAGAAAGCGATATATTTTGCGATCTCTTCATCGGGGCGCTGTTCAAGAACCAGCTGCGTCAGCGTGCCGTAGGCAACTTTTTCACCATGCGTCAGATGATGAATATCGCCGTTAATCGCCGTAAAGCCGTTATGAATGGCGTGCGCGCCGGCGAGGCCGGCGTTTTCAAAGCCAAGCCCGGAAAGCAGAGTATTTGCTTCAACAACCGCCTCAACGGCCGGCGTTACCAGCTGTTTGCTGACCGCCTGATAAGCGCTTTTCCCCCATGTAAGCAGGGTTTTTTCGCAGGCTTCGGCAATGGCCATCGCCGCAACGGTAGGCGCTCCATCCACCATCGATTTGGCATGGCTACGCTTAACGGCCGCCGCTTCAATATAGGTAGCCAGACCATCGGCAATGCCGGAGGCAAACAGGCGAACCGGCGCTTTAACGCAAATAGCGGTATCCACCAGCACCAGGTCGGGGTTTTTGGTATAGAAACGGTATTTCTCAAATACGCCGGCATCCGAATAAATCACTGAAAGCGCGCTGCAGGGAGCATCAGTGGAAGCGACGGTAGGAACAATAATCACCGGCTGCTTAAGTTCATCGGCAACCGCTTTTACCGTATCTAAGGTTTTGCCACCACCCAGACCAATTACCGTGGTGGTTTTACAGCTTTTAGCCAGCTCAGTCAGCCTGGAAATTTCGTTAGCGGAGGATTCGCCGCTAAAGGCTTCTTTTTTAAAGTTAATATGTGCCTGGCTTAAGGACTCCGTTACGCAACCGGATGTAATACCCCAGACGACATCGTCAGCAACCACAAATGCTGAATTTCCCAGCTCTGCGACATATTTACCCAGTTCAGCGATTACGCCCATACCCTGAACATATTTACGCGGTGATGAATATACAAACTTAGCCATATCGGTTCCCCTTATCGGACTGTATTCACAAAGTAAGTTTTAAGGTGTTATTACCCTCATTACTTTAAACACCGTAGCAGCAAACTTTCTTTCGAAACGTGATCCTCTTTCTTATGTGAGGATTTGTCCTTCTGATTATCTGTGTTATTCTTGCTAACGGATTGAAAATTCGAGTTTTATTGATTTTTCGTTAAATGGACGTTATGGATTGGGACGGTGATGAATTCAAGGCAGCAGTTGATACTACAGACAGTAACAGAAAACGGGAAAATTTCTGTCGCGGAGCTTGCTAAACTCACCGGCGTATCTGTGGTTACCGTTCGCCACGATCTGAACGTGCTGGAGAAAAATGCTTATTTGCGCCGCGTGCACGGCTCCGCTGTGGCAATTGACAGCGACAGCGTTGATACCAGGATGCTGAATAACTTCAATCAGAAAAAAATCCTTGCCGAATATGCCGCCTCCATCGTGAATAGCGGCGAAACCATTTTTATTGAAAGCGGCAGTACCAATGCGATACTGGCGCGTATTTTAAGTAAGCGCAGGGATTTAACTATTGTAACGGTAAGCTCCTACATCGCTAATCTGCTGCGCCACAGCCAGTGCGAAATTATTCTGTTGGGCGGAGTATTGCAAAAGCGCAGCGAAAGCATGGTTGGCCCTCTTACCCAGCTGGCGCTGAAAAACGTTCATTTCAGTAAGGCGTTTATCGGTATTGATGGCTTCCGTATTGATACCGGATTTACCGGCAGAGATATGCTGCGAGCGGATATTGTCAACAGCGCGCTACAAAAACAGGCAACAAATATAATATTAACCGATAGCTCAAAATTCGGCGTGGTTCATCCACATCCCCTTGGTCCAACCGGGCTGATTAATATGGTGATTTCCGATTTCACTATTAATGATCAATATCAAAGTTATTTATCCCGACAGGGAATCGAAGCGATTGCGCCAGCGGGCGATGATCAATTGCCATAGCGCTGGATGCAATGAGTCTCCCGCCTTTGTGAAGCTATATTGAGCTGCTTTACGCTGAACAGATCAATACTCAGGTTTTCAGGCGATGTATGATTATAGCGCCGATAAAGGATTCTCTACTGGTTGGGCCGCTGCCTGTTTATAAATTACCCGCTCAGCGAGGCATCTGGCTGATGTGGATAAGCGCGCCAATATACGGACAATGAGATTTGAAGTTTGAATCATCCCTAAAAAGGGTATGATATATTTTGTGAAGGCGGTAATTTGAATTATTGTTTATCATCGCTTATATCAGCGCTGATGAAACAGGGTTGATAATATAATTGCTGGTTATCCTTTTTGAGTGTTTTTAAGCAGGGTAGATTTTACAGGGAGATGTTGATGACTTTGAAAATAAAGGTTCTGTCTGCTGCTATAGCAGTATCGCTAATAAATAGTACCTCCACAGCTTTTGCTGAAACCCTTTATTATAACACTACCGGCGAACATAGCGCAGGCATGTGGGACTGGCAATCTCTGGGATATATCATTGGCGCAGGAGAAAATAATAGCGGCGATCTGACGTTAAAAGGCACGTCAGGTTACGATCACGATTTCTCTGCCGGTAAGGACGGAGGTAAAGGCACGCTGACTATTTCAGAGTTTTCTCGTAACGTAAATGATACTACTTATTTCTCCGTAGGCTCGGTCACTAAAGAGAATGTGACGCTCAGTAATACTGAAGGCGTATTAAACCTTGTTGGGGCAGATATTGGTGAAGTGACAACGCTCGGTCTCGATATAGGAAGTAGCGGTTTTTCTGACTGGCACACAAAACGGGAAAGCACGGTAACAGGGACGCTTAATATAGTTGATGGCGCGGTAATGAATGTTGGAAAAGCCGAAAACTTTTCTAATAATAAAGCATACGTCGGTGCCGGTAATATCAGTAATACCGGGATAATTAATATTTCCGGCGCTGGTAGCGCTCTGCATCTGATAAACAACGCGCCCTACTATGGTGATTCGGTTGAAAATGGAACCTTGTATTTAGGATTCATAGGTAACGGTATTATCAATATCACTGATGGTGGTAAGTTGTCCGCTGGCAGAGTTAGCGCATCAACTACGCTGGCAGGTAAAAACTCAGTGACTATGGCTAAGCCTCCGTTTGCTGAAATCAACGTTACCGGAGAGAAAAGCCAGCTTATTATCGGTAGTCAGATGGTGCTGGCCGCAGACGCCTATGACGATCTTCAGATGATTGATGCCACACTTACGCAAAAAGGGGCGGGTTCTGCGGTACTGAACGTAAGCGATCATGCTGAAGTTATTTTTGAAGGTAAGGCCAACACCGATATTGATGGTTTTGATAATCCTGTTTCCGGCCTGTTTATGGCCGGTAATGCCGCTACATCCGCTACCGTAAATCTGAACCAGGATGGCTTTATTTCCATCGCTAACAGCACCTTATCGCCGGATAAAGATGCGATTGTCGCAGGCGACGGCGTGTATGCTTTTAATCTAAATGGCGGTACGTTGCGGGTTAATGATTGCAGCTATTGTGAGGATACGCTTTCTACTGAAGTGGATATGAATGTCCTGTCACGATCGACGCTTGAATCAGGCGATAATAATCAGATGCTGCTAAAGGGGTCATTAGCAGGAGAAGGTGGGATAGTTAAAACAGGCGCAGGGTTAGTTGCGCTGGCCGGAAAAAATCATTATCTCGGCGGCACCTGGGTAGAAGGAGGAGAGCTGCGTGCTGATAACGATGGCGCCCTCGTCAATAATACACCCTATACCGTTAATGGCGGTAAGCTGAATCTTAACCAGCACGATCTGTTGATGTCATCGCTGTCCGGCAAAGGCGGCGCAGTAGATGTCACTACGGCAAATCTTATTATCGATCAAAATTCAGCCAGCCTTTATGCCGGCTCTTTTGTTGGCGCAGGCTCTGTTGAAAAGAAGGGGACTGCGACGCTTTATCTGAGCGGCGACAGTCGACAATATAATGGCGCTATCGCCGTACTGAGCGGAGGCGTGGATTCATCCAGAGCGCTGGGCGGAAATATAACGGTTCATAACGGCGGCACGCTATCTGCGGAAGGCTACCTTGGTAAAACTGAGGTGATGAACGCGGGCGTTCTGAAAGCAGGCAGCCAGTATCAGCAGAAAGAAACTCCGGTATCGTTGGAAATCGATCGCGGGCTGACTAACAGCGGAACCATTCTGCTGGCAAAAAGCGGTAATATTACCCGGCAACAGGTAGGAAATAAGCTGCTGGTGAATGGCAACTACAGCGGTCAGAACGGCGATATCTATTTTAATACCGTACTGGCAGACGATACTTCCGCTACTGACCGCATGATCGTTACCGGCGATACTGACGGCAAAACTTTCGTACACGTTAATAACGTGGGCGGCAACGGCGCTTATACGAAAAAAGGTATTGAGCTAATCAATGTGGCCGGGCAATCGCAGGGTGAGTTCGTTCAGAAAGAGCGTATCGTTGGCGGCGCCTATGAATATTTTCTGAGCCGCGGCGTGGGTAAGGATAGCAGTAACTGGTATCTGGTAAATACCCGGCCGAGTTCTGAGCTGGATCCGGAGCCAGCGGTGGAGCCGGAAGCGGTGCTCCGCCCGGAAGCAAGTGAGTATGGCGCTAACCTGCGGGCAGCAAATATGTTGTTTGTACACCGGCTGCACGATCGTCTGGGCGAACCTCATTATGTCGATTCCCTGACCGGCGAAGAAAAAGTTACCAGCATGTGGCTACGGCATGTGGGAGGGCACACGCGCTTCAGGGATAACAGCGGTCAGCTGAAAACCCAGGCTAACCGCTATGTATTGCAGCTGGGCGGAGATATCGCTCAGTGGAGCAGCGACCAGCGGGATCGCTTCCACCTTGGCATCATGGGGGGATATGCGAATCAGAAAAGCAATACCCGTAACTACCGAAGCGATTACCGGGCGGATGGCAGCGTTCACGGCTATAGCCTGGGGGCTTACGCTACCTGGCTACAGGATAATGAAGAGAAGACCGGCGCTTACATCGATAGCTGGATGCTGTACAGCTGGTTTGATAATAGCGTAACCGGGCAGTCGCTGGCCGCAGAGAGCTATAAATCTAAGGGGATCACGGCATCGGTGGAAGCGGGCTATACGTGGAAGCTGGCAGAGAAAAATAAGCGTGAAAGCTATTTCATTCAGCCGGTGGCGCAGCTGACCTGGATGGGCGTTAAGGCTGACCGTCATCATGAAATGAACGGTACCTCGGTTGAAGGCACGGGCGATGGCAATATTCAGAGCCGCCTTGGGGTGCGTACGTTTATTAAAGGGCACAGCCTGTTAGATGAAGGTAAAGAGCGTCTGTTTGAGCCGTTTGTGGAAGTTAACTGGCTGCACAATACGAAAAACTTTGGCGCATCGCTAAATGGCTATCATATTGAGCAGGCCGGCACGCGTAATATCGGTGAAATCAAAGTTGGCGTTGAAAGCCAGCTGGGAAAAAATATCAACCTGTGGGTAAATATCGCACAGCAGATCGGCGATAAAGCGTACAGCGATACGCAGGCGATACTGGGCTTTAAATACCTGTTTTAAGGCATGGCCTACCTCCAGTATCACTCTGCGGCGCGGCCGGAAAGGTTGTTTGCGTGACGGACTGCGTCATGTATTACGCCTGGTCATTATCTGGGCGGCTGGCCGCTCCGGCTGCATGCGCCGCGACATAAGGCTGCATAATTACACCATAACGCTCCCGCCAGGGAGCGTTTTTTATACGCTAGTTAATTGAATTAAATTCAACCCTAAAAGCAACCGTTAAAAATCGCTTCCTTATAAGCGGGGAGAGAGCGGAAATTATAAATTAATCGGTTAATAGCAAATAAAGCTCAACGCTTAAATCCCACAATACAATAATGTGATGTGTATTCAAATTCATATTTCAAAATGGAATGCATTCAATTTATTTTGCAAAAAAAATGATGTCTTATGCCATCTGTTTGCGATTTAAATCACTAATTAATTTTTGCGTGAAATATCTAAAGTGTTTGTAATTCAATGATATATCAGCGCAAGTGTCCTTGTTTAATTAAGCCTGGCACGGTGCCTGCAAATATGTGGGAAACAACAAAGGAGAAAGTTAAATGGCGTACAAAATTTTACTTCCGCAAGAAATCATGAAGGAAGGTAGAGAATATCTTGAGAGTCGCGGCTACGAGTTGATTACCGGTTCCGGGATGGAAGAAGAAGATATTATCCGCGATATTCCTGACTGCGATGGCATTATTGTTCGTCTCTCTAAAATGTCCGATCGCGTGTTCGAAGCGGCAAAAAAATTAAAAGTGGTAGCACGCCACGGCGCTGGTTATGACACCGTCGATTTAGACTCCGCTAAACGCCATGGCGTGACCGTCCTGAATGCACCCGTTGCTAACAGCATGTCTGTTGCAGAACTGGCGATTTTTTACATGTTGCATTGTTCACGTAACTTCAAGCTGGTGGAAGAGAAAATGCTGGAAGATTATTACTGGGCAAAGCTGCGCACCCCGAAGGTTGAGCTGGACGGTAAAACCCTGGGGCTGGTCGGCGTGGGCAACATCGGTTCTCGTGTGGCCATCAAAGCGCTGCACGGCTTCAACATGAAAGTTATTGCTTATGATCCTTACAAAACCCAGCAGCAAGTGCCGGAAGGGGTGGAATTAACCAACGATTTCGACCGGATATTTAAAGAAAGCGATTTTGTCTCCCTGCACTGTCCTGCCACTACGGAAACCTTTGACTTCGTTAGCGAAAAGCAATTTTCGTTGATGAAACCCACCGCCTATTTCATCAACACCGCGCGCGGCAAGCTGGTCGACGAAAAAGCGCTTTATCATGCGCTCTCAACCCACTCCATCGCCGGCGCAGGCGTCGACGTGCTGAAAAAAGAGCCTTTCGATCCGGCAGATCCAATTTTCACCCTGAGCAACATAGTGATCGCTCCGCACATTGGCGCCGCCACCAAAGAAGCCACCGATCGCGCCTCGCTGCACTCCGCTATCGGTATCGACGAAGTGTTGTCAGGCAAAAAACCGTCCTGGCCGGTGCCGGGTTTTTAAGGAGAGAATTATGTCCATTGGCAATCGTGTTTTTATCAAGCGTCCGGCATTCGATGTTGAATTATTGAAACATTACGAACAGCTTCCTGCGGCAAACATAGCCGACACCATGAATCGCATTGCAGTACTCGGCAACGGCATTAAACGCATCTCTTCACCAAAGAAACCGATTATGGCGGGCTATGCCATTACGGTGAAAGCGCGTGCGGGCGACAACCTGATGCTGCACGCAGCACTGGATATGGCAACGGAAAACGACGTTATCGTCGTCTCTAACGAAGGCGATCGTTCCCGCGCGCTGATGGGCGAAATCATGATCGCTTACGCCCATTACACCAGGAAAATCGCCGGTATCGTGCTGGATGGGCCTGTTCGCGATATTGATGCGCTTTCCGTGCTGGATTTCCCTGTCTTCGCTACCGGTTCAAACCCGGCAGGCCCGTTTAAAGAAGGCCCAGGCGAAGTGAACACGCCAATTGCCGTCGGCGGCGTGGCGGTGTCTCCTGGCGACCTGATTGTGGGAGATGCTGACGGCGTGATCGTGGTGCCGCTGAACGATGCCGCCGCCCTGCTCGACAAAGCAAAGGACTATTCCAGATTTGATGCGAGCAAGGTGGAAGCCGCGAAGAACGGCACTGCCAACCGTGCGTGGGTAAGAAAATCATTAGATGAAAAAGGTGTTGAATTCATCGACGACATCTACCGCTAGTTCCTACCAATAATGAAATGCCGCACGCTGTAATCAGGGCGTGTGGCTGTCAAATACAGGTAATGTAAACATGCTTTATCTTAAACTCTTACCCATTATCTTTTTCCCTGTTCTGTTCTGGGTTATACCTCATCCGCAAGGTGTTTCCGCGCAGACCTGGGAAATGGTCGGTATCTACCTGGCGATGCTGTGCGGGCTGGTTCTGCGTCCGTTTACCGACGCCGTTATTATGCTCATTATCCTCGGTTTCGCCTCGCTGGTGATCGAGCCAGGCCCGCTGTTTGCCGGATTCGGTAGCCCGATGGTATGGTTTATTATCAGCGCCTTTATCATCTGTAAGGCTTTCGTGATCACCGGCTTAGGCAAACGTATCGCCTACCTGTTGCTTCAGCGCTACGGTAAAAATACCCTGACGCTGGGCTATCTGATGATGATTACCGATACCGTTCTGGCTCCTGCCACCGGGTCAAACATGTCACGTTCCGGCGGAATAACCTTCCCAATCTTCCGTAATATCGCAGAAGCGCTGGGTTCAAAGCCGGATAGCGGCAGCCGTAAAATCGGGGCCTATCTCACGATCCTGATGTATGTGGTGTCGATGGGAACCTCCAGTTTGTTCCTGACCGGGATGGCCACCAACTCTATTACCGTCTCACTCGCTAATGAGATAATGGGGGTCAATCTTGAGTGGATGGTGTGGTTCAAAGCCGCCATCGTACCGGCAGGCATTGTGCTGTTAGCCGCGCCGTGGATCCTCTACAAGCTCTATGCGCCTGAGCTGAAAACCATCACCAACGTTAACGAAATCGCTACCAAAGGATTGCAGGAACTCGGCCCGTTGAAGCGAGAAGAGAAGCTGCTGGTAGTCTTCTTTGTGCTGGGTATTATCGGCTGGATGACGGGTTCGGTTACCGGTATTGCGTTTATTCCTGTCGGTCTCGCCTTCCTTGCCTGCCTGTTGCTGTTTGGCGTACTGAGCTGGAACGATGTGGTCAGTGAAAAATCGGCCTGGCAGACCTTTGTCTGGTACGGAGCGTTTTATGGATGCGCCGTCGCGCTATCCAAAGGCGGTTTTTATGTCTACCTGGTAGAAGTGATCAAAACCTGGCTCGATTTGTCGCAGCTAAGTGAAATCACCGCTTTGGGCGTGCTGGTGTTTATCAGCCTTGCAGTGCGTTACTTCTTCGTATCTAACAGCGCCTTCGTGGTGTCTTTCTACCCGGTTCTTTTTACTCTCGGCATGACCACCCAGGCGCACCCGATGTATGTTGCCCTGTCGCTGGCATTCTCTGCGGGTTACGGCGCGCTGCTGACGCACTACGGTAACGGCGCAGGGGTGTTTACCTTTTCCAGCGGCTATGTTCCGCAAAAAACTTTCTGGCTGCTCGGTACCGTCATGGTGCTGATCAACGTGTTGGTTTACTTCCTGATAGGTATCCCTTACTGGAAGATGATTGGTATCTGATAAGGAGAGCGAAATGAAACTGGATATTTTGATTAAAAATGGTCTGGTGGCCGACCTCGACAGTGCAAGCTATGTGAATCAGAACATCGGCGTCGTCGGCAACCGTATTGTTGATTTGCAGAGCGTTGAAAATACGGAAGCTGAAACCATCATTGATGCGGCAGGCTGTATTGTCCTGCCAGGACTGATTGACTTTCATGCTCACGTTTTTCATGGCGGAACCGCCATCAGCGTCAATCCAGATGTGCTTTGCCTGCCCAACGGGGTGACAAGCGTAGTGGATGCCGGCAGCAGCGGCTGGGTGAACTATAAAATGTTCCGCAACAGCGTGATAAATACGGCGCAGTCGCGCATTAAGAGCTACCTGAATGTGGTCAATGTGGGGTTATCCACGCTGGGCGGCGGGCCGACGGGGTATCTGGAAAACACCAACCCGGCTAATTTCAACCTGGAGAAAATTAGCCAGACGCTGGAAGAAAACCGCGACAATATCCTCGGCCTGAAACTACGTTACAGCCGGGACATTGCTGGCGGGCGCAACTACAGTGAGGATCCCTTCTACGCAACCGTAGAACTGGCCCGAGCGCTGAAGACAACGCTGTGTGTACACGTGACGGATTCGCGCCTGCCTGCTGACGAACTGATTAGTCATTTTCAGTCCGATGACATCTATGCCCACTGCTTCCACGGCACTGGTAATGCGATTCTTAAGGAAAACGGTGAACTGTTCCCGGCTATCAGGGAGGCCAAAGAGCGCGGGGTGATTTTTGACTGCTCTAACGGCGTGGCGCACTTTGATTTCAACGTAGCTCGCCATGCCCTGGAGCAGGGTTTCAATCCCGATATCATAAGTACCGATTTGACGCTTCGTAACAGCCTGCGTACTAACAAAGTCTTCAGCCTGCTGTTTATCATGTCGAAGTACCTGAACATGGGGATGTCATTTTTCGATGTAGTTCGTGCGGTAACCCGCACGCCCGCACGATTGATGAAAATGCAGGGACAGATCGGCACGCTGGCGCCCGGTGCACTGGCCGATATCGCCATCGTGAAGCTGCGTAAAGAGAAAGTGATGTTTGAAGATACTAAAGGCGTATTACTTGAGGGCGATCGCTATATCGATAACTGTACCACCATCAGCAACGGACAAATTGTCTATCGACGCCAACATTTTTGAGTGAAAAATCGGTTCAGGATCCTTTGCCCGTGCGCTGCATATGCGCGGGCTTTTTTCATTGCACTGATGGCGCTTTGTGGGATGAAGTGCGTGACAATATGATATTCCCGCATAAATCGATAATTCTGGATTGCCAATGAAAAACAACGAAATCGCCATTTTCTCGGTGTCAAAAACCATTACGCAACGCATATCCAATGTGCTTATCGAAAGAAAAATCTCTATTCCCGTTTACGAATACCACTATTCCGACGTGGTGGAAAAAGCCCGCAAGCTGATTCAGGGCGGCACCAAAATACTCATCAGCCGGGGAGGTACGGCGGCACTGCTGCGCAGCAATCTGAACATTCCGGTTATTGAAATTGCCCATGACCTGCATGGCATCTATCGTATCCTGCAGGACGCACACAAAAAGTCGCAGAAAATTGCAGCCGTAGGGTTTCCGCAGTTTTGTAACGTACTTCGCCATTATCAGAATATGACAAATGACGAATTTAAAATTTGTCAGGTCTATAACCACTACGATATTGAAAATGTCGTAAAAAATCTGGCAGACAATCACTATCAGTTGGTTATTGGCGGCCTGACGGTGGCTGAGATGGCGAAAAAGTACGATCTGAACGTTATCATGGGGGATACGGACAATATCTCCATTGAACAGGCGCTCGACGTCGCTGCCAGCATGCTGAAATATATCAATGCTGAGAGTATGAAGCTGGCGATGTGCTGGTCTGCACTCAACCAGTCGAACGAAGGGGTGATGTGTCTCGATCAGTCGGGAGAAATCATCAATATTAATTCCCGGGGGTTCGCGCTGTTTCAATGCCATACCGGGGAGAAAATATTCAAAAAAGAGGCGTTTAAGGGGATTTTTGGTTACATCATTAACGAGCTGGATGTGAAAGAACATGCGCTGGAGATTGAGGGAGAAATAGTTTATCTCGCGGTGAAGCATTTTTCTAATAAGCATGGTTTTTACACCATTATCACCGGCGTCAGGCCGGAGCAGACGGGGCGATCCGCTTCTCGTAACGTCAGAAAGAGTGACAATAAAGGCTTTACCACCACTTATTCTTTTGCCGACATTGTTGGGCGTTCACCGGTTATGAAGGCGGTTATTGATCAGGCTAAAATTTATGCCGCCCACGATCTGCCAGTGAATATTTTGGGCGATACCGGCACCGGTAAAGAACTGTTTGCCCAGAGCATCCACCATGCCAGTCCGCGCAGCGCCGGGCCTTTTATCGCGCTTAACTGTGCCGCCATTCCGGAAACGCTTCTGGAAAGTGAGCTGTTTGGTTATGCCGACGGCGCTTTCACCAATGCGCGTCGGGGCGGGAAAGCCGGTATTTTTGAAATGGCAATGAACGGTACAGTATTTCTCGATGAAATCAGTGAAGCGCCACCGGCCGTGCAGATTAAGTTGTTGCGCATATTGCAGGAGAAAAAGTTCAGTCGTGTGGGGGGAGATGCGTTAATCAGCGCTAACTTCCGTCTTATTACTGCCAGCAATAAAGACCTCGGTGCGCAGGTGGCTGCGGGTGAGTTCCGACATGATCTTTGGTATCGCATTAATATTCTTGAACTACGTCTGCCAGCACTCAAAGAGCGTAGCGGAGATGTGATGTTAATTATTGAGTCTCTGCTGGCAAAGCAGGGGAGATTGCTGAGCTTTACCGATGAGGCCGTGGATTTTCTTAACCGTTATGCATGGCCGGGCAATATTCGGGAGCTGCAGGCCGCAATTTTCCGTCTGATTGTGCATAATGTGCACAAGGTGGATATCGGTATGTTACAGTCGCTGTGCAATCTTTCGGCTTCTGCCACAGGCAGTGAAGAAATCGTAGTCCCGCTGGCCGGCGAGGTAGATTTACTGAAAAAACAGGAACAGAAGCTGATTGCTTCCGTGATGAAACAGACCAACGGCGATCGCACCAGAGCGGCGACTATTCTGGGTATAAGCCCGACCACGCTGTGGCGAAAGATGAAAATGTACGGAGTGGAATGAATTGCCGCGGATAATTCAGACGCTTTCGGGCTTTTGATAATACTGTTTTTCATATTCTGCCGGCGATGTCCGATCGCTCGAACCATGCCGGCGTTTACTGTTATAAAACGTTTCGATGTAATCAAAAATATTCTTACCGGGCCAGTTATCAGAACTGGGCTCTTTAGAGTGTGGAACAAATGAGTATGACCATTTTTTATATTTTGTATTAGTGTTTTGGATTTCGGTAAAGCCGCAAGATCCCATGCGATTGCGCCATTATCATGGCCTGTGTCGAAAACAAAGCCATTGACAAAGGATCTGTTATTAAACCCCATCTGTTTTTTAACAATGCCTTTTCTGTTGGGCTTCCAGACACAATATCGTTGAAACCATCGCAGCATAATGGGTATTTTTTTATTTAATTTTTATAGTTTTCCATATTATATTTCTTATCTTCAAACAATATAGATCCTCTCTTATTTTCTGATTAGATCATTTTCAGTACTTCAATGCAGTTTCTTTTAGACTTACGTTCAGCAATCCCGGCAACATTTGCCGTGTTCAGCTATGCCAGGTGGAACATTTGGCAACTGCGGAAACGGCATTTGGCGCGGGGTATGCACAGCGCGTTACTTGCGTCTTGTGAAACGAGAACCAGGTGACGCGCAAAGCGCGCAATGGATAAACCTATGTAAGCCAACGCAGAACGCTTTCATTGAGCGTTTCGGACATATCGTACAGAAACACTCGATTTTTATCTGTTCAGAACGCTGAATGAAGTACGGGAAATCACAGAGAAATGGTTATCAGAATATAACGGTGAACACCCGCATCAGTCGCTGAACAATATGACGCCGGAGGAATACCGCCAACAACATTATCTGGCCGGGTTCGCAAAAAATATACGGTACTAAAACGGGCCTGGTTATAAGCGACGTTCTTAGTTTTCTTCAGGTGCAGGAAATGCGTCAATGCACTTGAAGAATGGTTGCGGGGAGCTTTCCAAACAAAGATAAAGTCGATGCAGAAGAAGACTGGCCAGATGCTTTTATTTCACTTACCAGAAGGGAAGCGATGAAACGAGGTTCCCCTAAAACCGGACAAGGACCGGATGCAAAGAATCTACTAGCCATGACACATGATGGAGATAGTGTTTATTGGCAGCGTGAAGAGCAGTAGACGGTGGCACTGTGACCGGAAGGGCAGGGAGCCGCGAAAGGGAAATGCTCAGATGGGGCTCAAGAGGTAAAGCAAGGGCATCTATGCTTAAGGCGACCAAAAATCTACCGGAACCCCGGAAAGCAAAAAACCAGCCCTGAGGCTGGTTTCTTTAAATAGTGGTGCCCGGACTCGGAATCGAACCAAGGACACGGGGATTTTCAATCCTCGTGCCAAGGTTAATAAAATGTTACTTTGACCCTGTGCACACTTTTACGAGTGTGCAATATGAAAACATTTCCCGTTATTTCCCCTAAAGGCGGTGAAGGTAAATCGATTCCCGCTGACTTCGCTCCTGACTTTTGGATGCCGAAGACAAAGATTTTACCCGTTATTTCTCCTAAAGGTGGTGAAGGTAAATCCACTTTCGCTGCTTATCTGGCGGGCTTCCTTGCCGATGCGGGGCTGAAGGTCCTTCTTATTGATGCAGACTGGTCTCAGCCTACAGCCAGCAGTATTTTCCCCCTGACAAAAGAAGCGCCGTTTGGTCTCTATGAACTCCTGATGCAGACGGTTCCTGACCCTCTGCAGGCCATTTCACTCTCTGCGATTGATAATCTGGAGGTGCTTTATTCCAATGATCCGGATGAGCTTCTACCTACAGCGATGTTGCATGCGGCAGATGGTCGGTTGCGTCTGAGAAATATACTTCTGCATCCATTCTTTTCCCGTTATGACGCAGTTATTGTTGATTCCAAAGGTGCTACGGGGGTAATGACAGAGCTGTCTGTTTTGTCTTCAACAGGCAATGTTCTGGGGATAGTGAAACCAATTTTACCGGACGTACGTGAGTTTATTCGCGGTTCCCTGCACATGTTTGCTCGCCTCAAAACCTATGAAAATTACGGCATCCGCCTTCCCGATATCTCTATTCTTGTGAACTGCTTCGAAAATACGCTCCTTGATCGAGAGGCGATGAATAGTCTCTCAAAAATTATCAGCGAGAAGCTGTATGACAGCAGCGTGTTGGGAGGCCGAAATATATTCAGTCTCCTCAATACCTGTATCGAGCAACTGGATATTTACAAACTGGGTCATGTTAAGTCACAGCCGGTTCATAGACTTGAATATAAAACCCGGCGTAAAGGACCCGCGGCCGCGGATACCATGCATGGCCTTGCCTGTGAACTATTTCCTGAATGGAAAGTGCTCTTTGATAATGTCCTGCCCCGGAGGGAGCGTGTATGAGCCGTAATCAAATTTGGCGTGCTGTTGCTTATTCCACCGATACATACAAAGGGCATGAAGAGATTCACGTGTTTGTTGATGCTCCTGATTACGAAACAGCAAATGAGCGTATTTACGAGCGTCTGGCCGAGGAATGGGGTCTTCCGAGGGGCTTTATCGATATATACAACCTGTGGAATGAATCAGACCTACGCATTATGTCCACAGGAGCACAAATGCCAGCCGGGCTGCCATTGCTGGAGTCTGGAGGTGGAAACGGAAAGATGTATTACGATCGGGAGCCTCTGATCCTGATTGCGTCTGCCCGCCTGCGGGAAGTGCTGGAGTGTGCACTGCGGGAGGTATCTGCATGAATGCTCCAGTTATGGGTACGCTGCAACCATTCTCCCAGCCACATCAGCCGGAATTTCAGTTGCCGGTCTTCAGGTTTTTCCTGTTCAGCCTCGTGCCAGAAACGCTGGCTGATATTGTCAAATTCATCTTCAGTCATCCCTGCACTGAAGATTATGACTGAGGAGGGGATATGACGAATATCAATATTCCCTGCTCTTATGATGCAGAACAGGCTGTACTGGGTGGCCTGATGCTGGATAACGAACGCTGGGACGAAGTGGTCCTGTTGCTGGCACCTGATGATTTTTTCGTGGCCCAACACAGAGCCATCTACAGGTCCATGGCTGAGTTAGCTGCAGAAAATCAGCCGTTAGATTTAATTACCCTCGCAAATCATATGGAGCTTCAGCGACTTCTTGAACCGAAAGGTGGTTTTGCGTATCTGGCCGAACTCAGTAAAAACACGCCATCGGCGGCTAATATCCTGGCGTACGCCGGCGTGGTGGCAGAAAAAAGCCGTCTGCGCCAGTTGCAGGCGGTAGGCAATATGCTGGTTACCGATGTGCAGGCACCGGGGGCAAAATCATCAACCCTGCTGGAGTCAACAGAGAGCCAGTTGTTTCGCCTGGCTGAGCGGGAGATTGCGCAGACCTGCACGGAGCGGGTCATCAATGACGTGATGGATGCGATGGTCAGCCGCCTGGAAACACTGACAGGGATGGAGGGGAGCAGTGGGACGCCCACAGGCTTTCGGGAGCTGGATGAGAAAACCTGTGGTCTGCAGCCGGGCGATTTGGTGCTGCTGGCCGCCCGCCCGTCGATGGGAAAAACCGCTCTGGCTCTGGCGTCCTGCGCCGCAGCGGTAAGAGAACGTCCGGACGCCCACGTCTTTATTTTCAGCCTTGAAATGCCGGCAGAGCAGCTGAGTATGCGTCTGATGGCGATGCTGGGACGGGTGGAGCTGTCCCGGTTGCGCAGTGGTGAAATGGGAGATGAAGAGTGGGCCCGCTTGTCTGCTGCCATGAGCGAGATTGTGGCCTGGAATAACCGTCTGGTAATTGACGACACCAGTTATCAGACGCCATCCACTCTGCGAGCCAGAGTACGTCGCTACGTCCGTAAATACGGTAAACCCTCGCTCATTATGGTGGATTATCTGCAGTTGATGCGTTCACCGGAGCAGGAGAACCGTACCCAGGAAATCGCGGAAATCTCCCGGGCGCTGAAAGCGCTGGCAAAAGAGTTTGGCTGCCCCGTTCTGGCACTCTCTCAGTTGAACCGCCAGGTAGAACAGCGAGCGGACAAGCGCCCTAACAATGGCGATCTGCGGGATTCCGGGGCGCTGGAGCAGGATGCCGATCTCATCATGTTTATCTACCGCGATGAGGTCTACAACCCTGGTACGATGGACATCGGCGTGGCAGAAGTCATCATCGGCAAGCAGCGTCAGGGCCCGACCGGCACAATGAAGGTCAAGTTTGATGGCCGGTATACGCTCTTCTCCGATTTTCAGGAAGGCGGTTATGACCTGGGCTATCAGGGAGGGCGCGTATGAGCCGTAAGAACCCAAACGTCGGGGCGGCCATGCTGCAGCCGGGGCGTAAAACCAGCACGGCCGGAGAATCCAGTGCGACGGAAGCTGGGGTACTGCTGCTTCCCATGGTGCTGACGCTGGATCAACTGGCTCCGAACCCCGATAACCCACGGATAACCCGCAACCCGTTGTATGACGATATCAAGGCGTCCATTCGCGCCAGTGGACTGGATTCGGTGCCGATCGTCACCCGTAACCCGGATAATCCGGATAAATACATTTTCAGCAACGGCGGAAATACCCGTTATCAGATCCTGAAGGAGCTGTGGCAGGAGACTGGTGATGAGCGATTCTGGCGTATCCATACGCTGGTAAAACCCTGGCCGGGCCGGCTGAAATGTCTGGTGGGGCATCTGGCGGAGAATGAAGTCCGCGGCAACCTGACGTTCATCGAGAAAGCGCTGGGTGTCCACCACGCCCGCACCATTTATGAGAATGAAATCGGTCGTTCTGTCTCACTGCGTGAGCTGTCCGGGCTGCTCGCGCAGGAGGGACTGCCGGTTCATTACTCTTCCATAAACCGTATGGAAGATACCGTCAGATATCTTTATCCCTGGATGAAAGAACTGCTGGAGTCCGGGCTGGGTGCTCCTCAGATACGGCTTCTTCTGTCTCTGCGGCAGGAAGCGGAGCGGATCTGGGAACAGTTCGTACTGCTGTCTGACAGCAGTGATGCCTGCTTTACCGACGTATTCGGGGCGTGCTGCCGCAAGTTTGATTCTCCCGAACTGTGGTCACCGGATATGTTCCGGGACGAACTGATTGGTGATTTGCTGCAGGCGCTGCCGCATCCTGAGCTGAACTATGACCGCTGGATGATCGAGCTGGACCCCAAACGTCACTGGCAGCCTGATGAAAAGCCTCCTCTTCCTGAAACGTTGGCCATATCTGATGGATCTGTCGCTACCGACGGTGATGGTGGTGAACAGCAGTCAGAATCAGAACCACCGGAGCAGCAGGAACCACCGACGGGCTTTTCAGAACCACCGTCAGATCCCGGGAATACTGTCCCCCCACGGACTGAGATTCAGCCGGATATGTACGGCGGAGCCTCCGTGATTTCCGGGGGCAGCGAGGATATTACGGAGCCGTACAGTGATGATAATACTGGCGACAGCGATGAGGCGCTGATGTCGATGCTGGCACCGGAGAGGGAGTCGGATGACGACGGGGACGACGATGTGTCTACGTTATCTCCCATTGATGACGATGCCATCTGGCCCATCCCTGCATATCAGGATGATATTGAGCATCTCCAGAATATCGTCTTCCTGCTGGCGTGGGAGCTGGCTGAAAAGCTGGGCTGTGAAGATGAAATCCTGCCTGACCGCGACAGTGATACCTCCCCGGGGTTCCGGGCCGTTGGTGACCACTGCAGTGCCCCGGCAGCCCTGCTGCTCTCTCTTGCCGGGCTCTGTCCGCCCCGAACTTCCCCCTGTGGTCTTGATGCTGTGCTGACGGGTGGGCCGTCGCAACAGGACGTACCAACGCTTGATGATGAACATGCCATGAAGTTGCTGCGCCTGATGCGTGTGCTGCGCCGCCTGCGCGAACTGCAGCGGGAAGTGACCTTTACTGAAGAGGATAACAATGATGAATAACACCCGACAGGAACGACTGGTCAGCCTTGTACGAAAACTGCTGGATCTGAGCCGTCGTAACAGTAATCCCCATGAAGCCGGTCTGGCACTCAGCCGGGCGCAACGCCTGATGAAACAATATGGCATCACTGAACAGGAGGCCGGCCTTTCCGCTATCCGGAAAGCCCCCACGCAGGGCGCCCCGTCAAATGCGGAGAAAGTGCCGGCGTGGCAGGAAAGCCTGGTCTGGGCAATTAACCACGCTTTTGGGTGCCGGGCGTATTACTCCTGGCGGGAGGCGAATGACGGTACATATCGTCGGATTGTGGTTTTTTACGGTACCGGTGAGCGGCCGGAGGTGGCGGCGTATGCCTGGGATGTGCTGTGTCGTCAGCTGAAGGATGCCACAACGGCATATCTGAAGACGCAAAACAAGCGGCTGAAGCTGGCCACCCGTCGTCACCGGGCCGATCAGTTCCGTGCTGGTTGGGTTTGTGGCGTACGCCGGGTGATATCGACCTTTCATATTTCAGAGCAGGAGGTGCAGCTGATGGAAAACTGGATGAACAACCAGAATATGAAAACGGCCACGCTCCGGGATGTGAAGGACTGTCGGGGCAGTGACCTGGCCCGACAGCAGGGTATTGAAGCCGGCAAAAATGCCCGCCTGAACCACGCTGTGGGTGGCCGTGGTCCGGTGGGTATTGGTTACAGGGCGGAGCGGTCATGAAAAAGGAGTATCAGAACGCACTTAAGGTGGGGGCACTGCACGGTCTGTGGAGCTGCGTGATTCTGGGGACACTGGCCGCAAATGTTTATTTTGGACCAGCTCCATGGTCATGGGCAACCACAGACTCATGGACATTCATCCGGGGGCTGGGCGTTGCCGCATTATCCTCTGTCATGGTGGGAATGCTGGCAGCTTATAAGGACAAGGGGGACTTCATCCGGGTTATGGGATGGGCTGCTTTCCTTCCTTTATTAACGAGCCTGGCTCTCTTCCACGCGGGATGGTTGATTTACAGCGTGATCGTCTGGCAATGGCATTATGATTATGCCCTCTTTCTGTATGGCGTTCTCTGGTCTTATGCCTGCATAGCGTGGGGATTATGGAGCTTTATTGCTGTCCCCTTTCTTTATCGCAATCCCCTTTAGCCGGAGAGTTCCTCATGAAAAATACTAACACTAACGGATTGCTGATGCAGTTGGTGCTGGACCTGAAATCGGGATACCTCCGTCGCTGTGAATCTCTGGGGCTGGCCCGCGAGGAAATGCAGATGCTGATGGGGCTTTCCCTGGAGGAGTTGCATTACCTGTCCAACAGCGAGGTGTCGGTGGTTAACGTCAGTATTAACCACAGCAATCTGGTCAGCATGCTGCAGCGGGCCCGGCAGGAACAGAAGCGTCTGCAGCGAATCGATCGGGCGCTGGCCCTGGGCGGCTCCATTGAGCTGATGCAGACCTTCTTCGGGCTGGCGAGCACGGATATCGCCGCCCGGCGCCGTATCGCGGGCATCACTGTCAGGCCCGGACGGGGCTGTACGCTCAGTGATGAGGAAAATGCGGAAATCTGGCGTATCTGGCAGAAGAGTGGCGTCGAAGATGCTGAAAGTCCGGACGGACTGGATGTCATGATGCTGGCTGCCGAGCAACTGAACGTCTCGCTGACGTCGGTCTGGAATGCCGTAAAAGGCTGGCACAAAAGTCCCCGGGGGCGGGAGAAATCCCCGGTAAGGGCAGGTGCATGAAGTTGATCACGATCGGGCCCGGTTTGCGGGCCCTTCCCGGTATACCAGTCCGGTACTGTAAGAAGGCACGGCGACAGATTCAACTTTTCCGCTGCGGTACCCATAACTACAAACGGCTGGAGGACAGAGGATGCGGATATTTCAAAATTGATATCGGTCCGTTCTGGCGTCTGCTCAGCCGAAATAATGGCCGGACCTGGCTGTTACTGAGCCATGAGCGCTATAACCGCGAAATACGTAAATAGGACGGGGGAAAACTGAACAGTACTTTTATCCTGCACCTGTCAGTCGGGTGCAGTAATAAGCGTACTTATTCTGAATGTTGTGAACGGAATGGCTGCGAATGACCACAGAAGGATATATATAACCATGATGCCGGCTGACAGTCTGATTGCACATACGCTGGAGAAAATGAATGCCCGCCTGGCCACGAAACCTCTGCATGAGGATGGCCGGATACGCAGTGGTC
This sequence comes from Mixta tenebrionis, assembly GCF_006517625.1. Taxonomy (GTDB): domain Bacteria; phylum Pseudomonadota; class Gammaproteobacteria; order Enterobacterales; family Enterobacteriaceae; genus Mixta; species Mixta tenebrionis. The sequence continues at coordinate 132,689 of NZ_VHQI01000011.1, forward strand.
TTCTGTATACCGGGAACGTCCATGATGCCATCCCGCGTCGGTTGCTTCTGGATACCCGACTGTCCCCGCTCGACAAGCTGGGCTGGATGATGATCCGCCTGTACGCGCAGAATAATGAGGGGGCCGTGTTCCCCACTTATGATGAGCTGCAGCTGCAGCTGGCGTCCCCGGGAAAGGGGAAAGCTTCCCGGGAGACGGTCAGCCGGGTGTTGCTGATGCTGCGAATAACCGGCTGGCTCAGCCTTTGTAAACGGGTACGCGACGAATATGGCCGTGTGCGGGGCAATATCTACGCTCAGCATGATGAGCCGTTAACGTTCCGTGATGCGGAGACCTTCGATCCACGTTTTCTGGATACGGTCGTCGATGCCTGCCGGAGCAAAAACAAAACAATTAGCCAGACCGCCAGGGAAATTCTTGAGGAGATCAAGTCCGATCCCACCATGCGTCATTACCGCAGCCATCTCTCCCTGCTGGAAACTCGTCTGGGCAGCCCACAGGACGGGCGGCAGATGGCAGCCCGGCAGGCAGTCAGGGAACAGAGTCCGGAAACCGAACCCTGTCTCCGGCAAATAAAAAACGGGCAAAAATCACCGGATTCGGAAGCCGAACTCAGTAAAAAACAGAGACAGGATGCACAGAGTTCGGATTCCGAACTGCCAGTAAAATCAGCAGGTTACCACAAAGTTCGGAAACCGAACCATTACGTACGTAGTATCACACAGAGTGTGAAAAAAAATACGTACGTTGCCGATGGCAATTTGCTCCCGGATATTCTGAACAGCATCGTTTCCGCTGAGGATCGGATGATGCTGAACGGCCAGCTGCAGGCGTTGCCTGAAGAGCAATCCCGGCAGATTTTGTCCAGCCTGAAAATCATGCTGGACCGCCGACAGGTGGCAAACCCTACCGGCTGGCTGCTGGCGATGATGAAAAAAGCCCGGGAGGGACAGCTGAATCTAAATCCTGGAACAGCCGTCGCAGAGGATAAACCGCAGCCACGCCCGGAGCAGCGACCATTTGTGCCAGCTTGTCAACCTGCGGGGCAACCAGTGACAGAGCAGCAGGCCCGTCAGTATGTGAGCCAGCTCCGGGCCAGACTTAAGACTGTGATTAAAAAGTGAACAGTGTTGGCAGTGCCAACAGTGATTAAAAAGTGAACAGTGTTGGCAGTGCCAACAGTGATTAAAAAGTGAACAGTGTTGGTAGTGCCAACGGTGATTAAAAAATAGACAGCGCTGCCAGTGGCAACAGCGGTTAAAATGTGAGCAGCGTTGGCAGTGCCTGCAGTGATATCCCTCCTGAAATTTTATTCTGTCGGGATCTGGTTTCTGATTGTCCCGTCATACCCTGTCCGGGACTATTTCAAGCGGAAGTGCGTCCATCATTATTCACTTGAAAGGAAAAGGGGGGCCTGAATGGCTGACGAGAAAAACAGCGTTGAAAAGAAAACTGCACCGGTACCAAAACCCGGGGCGTTGCAGTCATCACTTTCCATGTTGTTGCATACCTGGTATGCAATTCGGCTCTGGGAAGGGCGCAGGCGCGATGACGACAACAGCCGCCATGAGATTATCAGTATGCCGCAGGTTATCTCCCGGGCAGGGATCGCGTTTCGCGATGCTGCTGCGGATAATCCCTATGCCGATGCGGTGCTGGTAAAAATGGAAGAGGCGATTAAAGCCGCGTCCGACAAAATTCAGGGGTATGTTTCTGTTCTCGACAGTACCCTGTCTGATATCCCCAAAGGCGTAACGCTCTCGGATGTGGAATCCAGCCAGCCCCTGAATATTCAGGTCTACAGCCGTTCTCCCCTCGGATACCGCTGCGTCTGGTTGCTGGTCGGCTATGATCAGCTGGCGATGAAAGCCTTCCAGGCATTCCATTACGGTCTTATCTCCCGCACTCAGCGTGATACCTGGCTTAATAATGGTGGTCACGCCATCCGTAAGGTTTATGGCGCCGTTCAGCATTACCGCACCGTTGCGGTTAACCGGAATGATATCCTGAACCTGACCGAACGGGGGCGAGAGGCGGTGCAGCTACTGGGCGAACCCGATCCCGATATTTTCTCCGGTAAAATACGTTCGTCGTTTTCTCCGCCGCTGGAAAAACGCTGAGGCAGACTATGCAACTTTATCAACTTTATCTGTGTGAAAAGCCCTCACAGGCAAAGGATATTGCCAGGGTGTTGGGCGTCAGCCGGCGTGGACAGGGATTTATTGGGGATGGCAATACCGTTGTGACCTGGGCCATTGGGCATCTGCTGGAGCAGGCCGATCCGGAATCGTACGGGGAGCAATTTGGTAAACCCTGGCGGGCAGACGTGCTGCCCGTCCAGCCGGAGCGCTGGAAGATGGTAGTAAAATCCCAGACCCGGGACCAGTTTACGGTTATCAGTAAACTGCTGAAGCAGGCCAGTGAGGTGGTGATTGCTACCGACGCTGACAGGGAGGGGGAAGTCATCGCCCGGGAGCTGCTGGAATACTGCCAGTACCATGGTCCTGTACGCCGCCTGTGGCTGTCGGCACTGGATGAAGCCAGCGTAAGGGAAGCGCTGGCCAATATTCTGCCCGGAGAAAAAACCGCCAGACTGTACGATGCCGGCAAGGGCCGAAGCCAGGCCGACTGGCTGATTGGTATGAACCTGACGCGCCTGTATACGCTGAAGGCCCGTGATGCCGGTATCTCAGAAGTATTGTCTGTCGGACGGGTACAGACGCCCACGCTTGCCATGGTGGTGAACCGCGATAACGAGATTGCCCGTTTTGTTCCGGTTCCCTGGTGGCAGGTGCAGGCCGTACTTGAGAAGGATGGGATTCGTTTCCATGCAACCTGGGTTCCTGTTACTCAGTACTGTGACGATGAAAAGCGTTGCATTAATAAACAGGCTGCACAGGCGGTTGCACAGCTGTGTCAGCAGCATAAAAGCGCCGCTGTACTGGAGGTCAGTCAGAAACGGGAGAAAATGCCTGCACCGCTGTGTTTCGATCTCGGAACGCTGCAGCAGATCTGTTCCCGGAAATTTGGGCTGGGTGCCCAGCAGGTACTCTCAATCGCCCAGTCGCTGTACGAGACGCACAAGGCGACGACCTATCCGCGCACCGATTGTGGTTACCTGCCAACATCCATGCAGCAGGAAATTCCTGAGGTATTGTCTGCCGTTGCTAAATCAGATCCGTCGATAGCGCCAGTGCTGGCACAACTGGACCGGGAATTTGTCTCGCGGGTCTGGAATGATAAAAAAATTACGGCGCACCATGCCATCATTCCCACCCGGCAGGCGTTTGATATTTCACGCCTGAGTGATGATGAGCTGAAGGTCTATCAGCTGATTCGTTTGCATTATCTGGCTCAGTTCCTGCCGTTGCAGGAGTCTGATGTTACCGATGCCTCATTCAATATTGGCGGACAGCTGTTCAGAACCCGCGGAAAAGTGAATGTGGTCACCGGCTGGAAAAGTCTGTTCCAGGCAGAAAAACCGGAAGACGGCGCTGAAGGTGAAGAGGAGCAGTCATTACTGCCACCACTGAGTAATGGCGACAGCTGTACGGTCAGTGGAGCCGTGGTGGATGATAAAGTCACCGCGCCGCCGAAACCGTTTACCGAGGGTACATTAATTGCGGCCATGAAGAACGCGGCCAGCCAGGTCAGCGATCCAAAGCTGAAAAAGGTGCTGCGTGATAACGCAGGGCTGGGTACGGAAGCGACCCGTGCCGGCGTACTGGAGACGCTGTTTAAACGTAACTACCTGGAGAAGAAGGGAAAATATATCCGTTCGACACAGCTGGCCCGGGAGCTTATTGCCGCATTGCCCGACACCCTGACCAGCCCGGGGATGACCGCCCTGTGGGAGCAGGCGCTGGACGATATCGCGCAGGGAAAAATGTCGCTGGACGTCTTCATGCAGAAGCAACAGCAGTGGACCCGCCACCTGATTGAAAAGGGACGCAGTCAGGGAATAAAAATCACGGCGCCGGTCACGCCGCCCTGCCCGGTCTGCAAGGGACCGACCCGTAAACGGAAAGGGAAAAACGGGGATTTCTGGGGATGCATTCGCTATCCGGACTGTAACGGCATTATCGGCGGGAAAAGTAAAAAAGCCGGTGCCCGTAAGAGAAAAGGCGCTACAGCAAAATCAGCAAAATCACCGGCGACCGGCAACTGATTCCATCTACACATTGTGAGCCAGTTCTGCTATGGTTGCCGGGCTTTGATGCAATGAGTACCCCGCTGGCCGAGGGGCTGCCGGTAAACTTATAACGGGGTTTATCGCTGGCCGGCCCGACAGTCGGTACCTGCACACTACCGGACTGTAAGACGCGAAACCTCCGTGAAAACCGCGCCAGGGAGAATATGGATACTCCCCGGAGAACAGAATAATGACCACGGGTTACGTACTGACCCCAGGGCGCTGGTAACAGCGCCTTTTTGTTATACGCTCCCCCTGAAGCAGGTTTACCTATAAATACAGTTAATTGCGATTATCTTTATCGGTTCTGGGTTGACATTTTTTAACGGCGGTTTAATTATGGCATGGCTGAACTGTCGTTTTTACGACCACTAATGTTCCTGTAGTCTGTGAGGAACGCCTTCGGGTGGCTACATAAACTCTCCCGTACCCTGAGAAGGGAGAGCACAGAGAATTCTGTGGGGAAACCTGCTCACCTTTGAAAGCAGATATCGCCAGTTTAGTTTAGGCGCGCTATGACGCGGCGATGAAGGTCATTTCACTCAACTTACCAGACTGTCAGAATACAGCTGATTCNCTCAACTTACCAGACTGTCAGAATACAGCTGATTCTGACTCCCCGACGGGAAAACAACCCCCGTCAGGGCTGATGTTTTCTCCGTCGTACCTCTTTTACCTCCATGGAGAAAACATCATGTCTGCTAACAACACTACTGCCAAAACTGAATACTTCAATCTGACCATTAAAGGCCTGGGGTATCTCAGTAATATCCGACAGGTTAACCATCAGAACGGCTCGTTTCTCAGTTGCGTCATTAATGCACTGAGTGGCCCGACTGATAACCCGTCGTATGTCCGTTTCGATGTCGTGGTTGCCGGTAAAGAGGCAACCAGCCTGATTGCCCGCTGCCATAAGGCCGTTGATGAGGACAAGAAGGTTTTGCTGGGATTCAATCTGAGTAATCCATCCACCGACATCTTTACGCTGAACAAAGGCGAGCATGCCGGCGAACAGCGTGTCAGCCTGAAAGCCCGCTTAATCAAAGTGGACTGGATCAAGATAGGCCAGGATATGGTTTTCAAAGCTGAATCGGACTCCGTGCCGCCCCAGACTGGTGCTGCTCAGCACGAATACGCTGAAAACTCTTTCTGAACCATTTTTACCTTCACCTCCCTGAACAGGCCTTCTCCGTCAGGGAGGCCTGTTTTCTTTTACAGGAAACAAATCATGAACAATTCTCAAGGCGTTCTGGCTGCAGCCGCTGGCTTTCACTTATCCCTGCAGGTGTTGAAAAACAATGCCGGCTATTACATTGGCACGATGAATCATCAGGGTCCTGTTTCCAGAGAATCGGAAGAATATTTCGATACCTTTGAACTGGCAGAGAAAGCGCTTGAATGCGGTGGCTGGACACAGCGCTGCCAGCCCTGGACATAAGGAGAAAAACATGGCTTCACGTGGCATTAACAAAGTTATCCTGGTTGGAAATCTCGGTCAGGACCCCGAAGTTCGGTATATGCCCAATAATGGCGGAGCGGTAACGACATTATCACTGGCAACATCGGAGCAGTGGCGCGATAAGCAGTCCGGTGAAATGAAAGAAGTGACTGAATGGCACCGGGTGGTGATATTCGGAAAGCTTGCTGAAATCGCCGGGGAATATCTGCGTAAGGGCTCTCAGGTATATATCGAGGGTCAGCTGCGTACCCGTAAATGGCAGGGGCAGGATGGCCAGGATCGTTACACCACCGAGGTGGTGGTTTCCGTGAATGGCGTCATGCAGATGCTGGGTAGCCGTTCGCAGACATCCTCCCGATCACAAACCGGGGGATGGGGCGAGCCTCAGCAGCCCTCTGCGCCGGCATACAGTGGACAGCCAGCTAAATCGCAACCCGCTAAAACCGCGCAGCCATCGGCAGGTAATGCTGCGGGTGAGCCCTTCGGTGATGATATCCCCTTTGTCGGGCGGGGCTATGGAACGGGTAAATCTGCCATATATGCGCTCTGATATTTAACGCCCGGGGCTGCTTTTTACGCCCCTGTTTTGTTTATGGTATGCTCTGTAGTAACAGTATGCCATAACTTCTTTTACTAACCGGAGGCTCCTATGGGAACTCTTTACGATAATGATTTCTACGGCTGGACTCAGGAGCAGGCCGATTTGTTGCGTTCCGGTCAGTTGTCAGAGCTGGACACACAGCATCTGCTGGAGGAAATTGAAGCGATGGGAAGAAGCGAACGTCGTGAACTGGAATCCCGCCTCAGGGTGTTGTTCATGCACCTGCTCAAGTGGCAGTATCAGTCCGAGCGCCAGAGCCGGAGCTGGAAACTGACTATTGAGGAGCAGCGTTTGCAGGTTGCTGAATTACTAGCGGAAAACCCCAGCCTCAGAAATCGTCTCCCGGGACTTACAGAAAGCGCCTGGCGTCTGGCCATTATTTCGGCTGAACGTGAAACCAATATCCGGCGTTCAGTTTTTCCGGCAACGTGCCCCTGGACATTTGAACAGGTGATGGATCCGGAATTCTGGCCTGACTGATTTACCGTTATACACAACCCTTAACGCTGACCTTCCGGTCGGCGTTTTTTTTCATTTATGGAAAATCAGTTGTTAATTGAGTGAATGCGGGGGGATTTCGCACAGTGAGGCCTGTTAATCACTGTAATGGAAATCCCACATGAAACTTCATTCCCGCTGTAAGACCCTTACCGCTGTTCTGCCGCTGCTTTTACTGGCCGGCTGCTCCTCTCCACCTCAGAAACTACAGCAGCGTGATGCAGCGGTGCTCACGCCTTCCGTGACTGTCACCCGCAATGTTCAGCCCGTCGCGCCTGATGAATATGCCCGGACGCCGGAGGTGGTGCGTTATGACCGTTATCTGCTGGTCAGCACGGCTCCGATGGTTGCCCAGCGCGATCCGCTGTCCCAGGTTATTGATATCCGTATTCCGTCATCCCTGCATCCGACCGTGGCGGATGCCCTGCGCTACGCGCTGAAGCAATCCGGTTACTCTCTCTGTGCTACGGGACCGGCAAACGGTGTTCTGTACCACCAGCCACTGCCGGCCGTGCAGTATCAGTTGGGGCCCATGCGCCTGCGCACCGCCCTGCAGGTGATGGCGGGCCCGGCCTGGCAGCTGGAGGTTGATGATGTTCAGCGCGTGGTCTGCCACAGCCTGCGCGACGGATATCAGTTACCGGCCAGCCAGTTACCGCCTGTCCGGACTCCCTGGCAGGCACCCGTCCCGGCTAAGGGAGGGTTTCTGAAAAAATGAGCGACAGGAACATCACTGAGTCTTTACACGTCGGGAAAAAGAGGCGTCTGCGTTCATGGTGGTCTGCTGTTGGCACCTGTCTTTGCCTGATGATGGCGGCGGCCGGTTTTGTGTTGTATGTACTCGTCAGCGGCGTGACTGATCTGGATATGCGCCTTTCACGTCTGGAAGCGCAGGACAATACCGGCACAACCAGCACGATGTTATCCACCCTTCAGTCGGAGGTCTCAACGCTGCAGGCCGGGTTGGCCGATAACCAGCAGCGTGTGGCCACACTGCAGAAAGACACTGAAGCCCGGACCAGGCCTTCGCAGGAACTGACCGCTCTGCAGGCCTCTGCCGCACGGCTGCAACAGGTGCAGCAGGAGATGGAGACCCGGCTGAGTGCGCTTGCTGAACAACTGAATGCCCTGAAAGCGGTACCGGCGGCTGTGACTCCGGCTCCGGGAAAAACACCGACAGAGATCAAAAAACAGTTACCCGTTAAACCCCGTTCAACTGTACGTCATGCGCCGTTTGTGCTGACCGGCGTGGAAAGACGAGGCGCGGAGTCGTGGGCGGCGGTGGCCCCCCGCGGTTACCACAGCCTGTCGCAGATAGCGCTTATCGGGGAAGGGGAAACCGTCTCCGGCTGGACGCTGGTGCGTGCCGGTTACAGCGAAGCGACTTTCCGTGTCAACGGGCGCCTGACTGCCCTTAAGGTGGAGTAAACCATCATGAAACTGAAACTGACCTTTCTGGCGCTGGTCATGCTGAGTTCGCAGGCTCAGGCGGCCACAGATACCTCCGTCGTTGAAAACTCGCAAACCACACAGAGCCAGACGCAATCCCTGCAGCAGAAAGCCGGCGAATGGGGGCTAAGCCCGGAGGATTACCAACGGTATCAGCAACTGATGAATGGCCCCAGGGGGATTCAGTCCCCGGGTCTGGATCCGCTGTCGGCGCTGGGGATTGAGGCCCGCACGCCGGCAGAGCGCCGTCAGTATGCGGAAAAATGGGTTAAAGAGGAGTTTGTCCGTACGCAAAAAGAACTGGATTTCCAGTGGGAAATCAATGCCGCCTGGCAACGGCTTTATCCGGACAGACTGCCGGTGAATCTGGGGAATGCTGCCGGTGTTGCCCGGGATGCCGGGGGGCGTCTGGCGTTGTTCGTTAAGTCGAAGGACTGTCCGACCTGCGATGCGCGGCTGTCTGCGGTGCTCAGTGACAATCGTCCGGTTGATATTTACCTGGTCGACAGCGAGGGGAGTGACGATAAGTTACGCCAGTGGGCTCGCGCTCACCGTATCCCGGCGGAAAAAGTCCGTTCCCGGCAGGTTACGCTGAATCATGACGGTGGGCGCTGGTTGCGCTTTGGTGATGGCAAAATGCCGGTATTGCTGCAACAGGGGGAAAAAGGATGGCATATCGCCGCGTTCTGATCGCCCTGATGCTGGTCTTGTCGGGAAACGGCAGTGCATCTGCTGCGGGTGAGGCTGTACCGGAAGGGTATATCCGGGTGGCCGTTGCGCACGGGATACCGCCGGAAGCGCTCTATGCTGTCTCGTTGACGGAAACCGCTATGGCGCCACGATCGATTGCTGCGGTAGTCAGGCAGCAGACAAATCTGCCGGTGGTGAGCCGTCCCTGGCCGTGGACGATTAACGTGGCGGGTAAGGGATACCGCTACGCCAGCCGACTGGAGGCCTGGCGGGCGCTGCAGGTGTTCATAAAGCGTTACCCCCTGAAACGTATTGATGTCGGTCTGGCTCAGGTAAACCTGGGCTGGAACGGGCATCTGTTTGCGTCCACCTGGGAGGCGTTTGACCCGTACACCAATCTCAATGCCGCAGCCACCATTCTGCGCGAGTGCCAGGAGCGTAAGCCGGGTAGCTGGCTGGATGCGGCCGGTTGTTATCACCATCCGGCGGGTGGGCAGGCTGCAGCACGATACAAAACTATCGTGAAACGTCATCTTGTCCGTCTCAGCGGCACGACCCGCCAGCCCCCTTTGTTGCCGCCTTCTTTATTACCTCAGACAGTGGCAGCCATTGCCCCTGAACCTGGTTTTATCTGGACTGAGCCCGGGAGTGAACCCTGATGAAAAAACGGTTTTTAATGATGTGTCTTTTTCTGCCCCTGACGGGCCATGCCGGACTGAACGTCCTCGCTGACCTCGGCGGGGAGGATGCCACGCCTTATTTTGATGGCATTAATAAACAACCCGGCCTGCCGGAGGCGTCGCCGGCAACCACACAACCGCTAGTTTCTGCGATGGCAGCGATGTTTCCGATCAGCACGCCGGAGATGACGCCGGGGGCGGTGGAGGATCGTCCGCTGCAGTTGCCGGGCATTGGTGCGCTTTTCCTTATCGGTGATGACGCACAGTCGCGGTACTGGCTGGCGGAGAATGCGCAGGCGCTAATTGCCCGGCATGCGGCAGGTCTGATT
>NZ_VHQI01000012.1 GCF_006517625.1 Mixta tenebrionis
GAAAAACTGCTTCAGGAAGGGCGGATTAAATTAGCCAAAGATGGCATTTTTTTAGCGGGCACGGTTAAAGAACAGCTGAAGCTCTTCTGTAAACATTTTCCAAAAAATGAAGTTGAAATGAATGATGGAACCTGGTTTTTTTATGATAGCTGCCCTGGCGGAGCGGTCTGGATATTTCCCGATCGTCCTCCCGAATGGACCTGACCCCCTTCCTCTGCTTTGGCCATTAAAGATTAATTCGGCAAACTACAGATGCTAACAACAGCACATTGGCCTGGCAAGGCCGGGCCAGCGGATATCAGGGCGTAAACAGCAGCAGGATCTGCGAAAGTCGGCTAAAAAAGCGCTCCATCAGGTAGCTAAAATAGGGCGAAAGGTGGTTGACTGACAGCAGCAGCGCCAGCATGCCTGCGGTTAAGGTTAGCGGAAAGCCGACCACGAAGATCGATAGCTGCGGCGTCAGGCGGTTAAGCAGCCCCAGCGTCAGGTTAATTGCCAGCAGCAGCGTAATTACCGGCAGCCCCAGCCCCACGCCGCACTGAAAGATCAGCCCCGCCGTCTGAGCAAGCGCGAAAAAAGCATCACGACTAAGCGGCGCCGTGCTGATGGGGATCAGCTGAAAACTCTCCGCCAGAACATTCAGCATCAGCAAATGGCCGTTGAACAGCAGAAACAGCAGGATGGAAAGCAGATTAAGTATGCGGGCTATCACCGGCATATTTTCGCCGCCGGAGGGATCGAAAAAGGTAGCGAAAGAAAGCCCCATCTGTAAACCGATAATCTCACCGGCGTAGCGCACGGCAACGAAAATCATCTGTATCGTCAGCCCCATGGCCGCGCCAATCAGCATCTGCTGGCAGCCAACCCACAGCCCCATAATGGAGAATAACGGCACCGAATTATCCGGCAGATTGTGACCAATAAGAAAAGTGATCAGCGCCGCCAGCCCAACCTTGACCCGCACGCCGATAGCCTTGTCGTTAAATACCGGCGCAGTGCTAAACAGCGCCAGGATACGCATCAGCGGCCAGAAATAGTGGCTCACCAGCAGCGGCAGCGCGTCCAGCGAGTAGCTCATCGTCTCAGCCAATCATTTGCGGCAGATTAGTATAAAGCGCGCGCATATAGTCCAGCATGGTCGCCAGCATGGTAGGACCAAGCGCGACGGCAACCGCCACGATCACCAGAATTTTGGGAATAAAGCTCAGCGTCATCTCATTAATCTGGGTCGATGCCTGTAAAATACTGACGATAAGACCGGTAACCAGCGCAGCGAGCAGCAGCGGCGCGGCAATAATCAGCCCCACCTTGATCGCCTGAAAACCCATAGCCATTACGCTATCCGGCGTCATATATCCTCCTGCCTGTTAATAAAAGGTCTGCGCCAGCGAGCCCATAATCAGCTGCCAGCCATCTACCAGCACGAACAGCATCAGCTTAAACGGCAGCGAAATGGTAGCCGGCGGCACCATCATCATCCCCAGCGCCATCAGTACGCTGGCAACCACCAGATCGATAATCAAAAAGGGAATGAAGACGGCAAAGCCGATCTGAAAACCGGTTTTAAGTTCACTGGTAACGAAAGCGGGTAACAGGATGCGCAACGGCACTTCATCGGGCGTAGCGAAATTGTCCAGCTTCGCCATACGGGTATAAAGCGCTAAATCCGCTTCGCGCGTATGTTCCAGCATAAACTCGCGCATCGGTTTTGCCGCGCGCGGCAGCGCCTCCTCCAGCGAAATTTTATCCTGCGACAGCGGCAGCCACGCATCGTCATAGACCTGGTTAAATACCGGCGACATCACAAAAAAGGTAAGAAACAGCGCCAGTCCCAGCAGCACCTGATTGGGCGGCGTGGAGGGCGTACCCAGCGCGTTACGCAGCAGTCCCAGCACGATAATCACGCGGGTAAAACCGGTCATCATCAGCAGGATAGCCGGTAAAAAAGTCAGGGAGGTGAGCAGAACCAGCGTCTGAATCGGCAGAGACCAGCCCTCGCCGCCGCCGGTAGCGCGCGTTAGCAGGATATCGCCATTAGCGGCCCAGGCGGCATGCGCCGGCAGCAGCAGCAACGACAGCAGCAGCGCAATACAACGGCGTCGCCATAGCGCATGTAACATCAAATTCACTCTTCAGGCTCCACCTTATCGCGTTTTAACAGACGCTTCAGGGTCTGCTGAAAATTCGGCGTCTCGCCTGCTTCATGCGGCGCCGGCGTTGGCGCCGACAGGCGCCCAAGACGCGTGATAGCGCCGGGCGTTACGCCCAGCAGCAGGCGCTCGCCATCAATCTCAACAACCACAAGCCGCTCTCGCTGCCCCAGAGAATAGCTGGCTTTTACTGCGATAATATTGCCGTCGGCGCGCAGGCGAGACGCCAGCCCGCTGCGCCGCGCCAGCCAGGCGCAGGCAAAAATCAGCAAAATAACCAACGCCATCGCGCCGCCAATTTGCATTACCAGAGAGGCGGGCGTGGATGTATCTGTCATGGCGGATCGGCCTGTTTCCGTTAGCGCTGTCGCGCGGCATCAGCGGCTTAAGCGCTGCATACGTTCAGAAGGAGTGATGATATCGGTAATGCGGATGCCGAATTTATCAGATACCACAACCACTTCGCCCTGGGCGATTAAGTAACCGTTGATCAGGATATCAAGCGGTTCGCCAGCGAGGCCGTCCAGCGTGACCACCGAACCCTGGCTAAGGCGCAGCAGCTCTTTAATGGTCATTTTGGTGCGCCCCAGCTCAACGGTCATCTTCACTGGAATATCCAGGATAAGCTTGAGATCCTCGCTGAACGCGGCCACCGGCGCGTCTTTCGGCATCACCGGCGCAGCGGGCTGGCTTTCCGCCGTCATCTGCTCGGCCAATGCTTCGCCCCAGAGGCTATCCACTGATGGTTCATCAGCACCAGACGGTAGTTTGGCGTCACTCATGGGGACTCTGCTCCTTATTTAATGACGGTAAAGTCGGGTTTAGTAATTGCTCAACCTTGAGGGCATACTGGCCATTCACGCTGCCATATTTCCCCGTCAGCACCGGGTAGCCATCCACGCAGGCTTCGACATGTTCGGGCTTGTCCAGCGGGATCACATCGCCGGTTTGCAGCTCCAGAATTTTTGACAGGCGCGTCTGAACCTCGGTGAAATTAGCAATCAGCTCCACCTCGGTATCTTTAACCTGCGTCGCCAGCACCGTGCGCCACTGATCGTCTTCCTGACGGGAGTTTTCCAGCGGCGGGTTGGTTAACAGCTCGCGTAATGGTTCGATAATGCTGAAGGGAATGCAGATATCGAATTCGCCGCTTTGCGAACCGATTTCCACATAAAACGGCGTCGTCACCACGATATCGTTCGGCGACGAGGTAATATTGGTGAACTTCACCTGTATCTCGGCGCGCACGTATTCGGTTTTCAGGGTAAAAATGGAGCTCCAGGCATAGTCATACGCCTCCAGCGCCATCGACAGCATACGTTTAATAATGCGCTGTTCGGTGGGGGTAAATTCACGCCCTTCTACCTTGGTAGGAAAGCGTCCATCGCCACCGAACAGGTTATCCACCGCCATAAAGACCAGGCTGGGCGAGAAGACGAACAGCGCCGTCCCGCGCAACGGATTCATATGCACCAGATTCAGGTTGGTAGGCACCGGCAGATTACGGGCGAATTCATGATAGGGCTGAATCTTAATATTCCCGGCGGTAATATCCGGGCTGCGCCGCAGCAGATTAAACAACCCGACGCGGAACTGGCGCGCAAAGCGTTCGTTGATTATCTCAAGAGAGTGCAGGCGCTCACGCACCACGCGGCGCTGAGTATTCGGGTCGTACGGCTTAATCGACTCATCGCCGCTGAGACTTTCCACAACGTGCTCAGCGTCGCTGTTGCTACCACCATTCAGCAGGCGATCAATTTCCGCCTGCGATAAGATGCTGTCAGACATAAGGATTACCGTAAAATAAAGGCGTTAAATAAAACATCTGTAACCTGCACGCCCTGTTTGGCATCAAGCGGTTTCTCCAGTGCCTGTTTAATATCCTGGACAAGCTGCGCCTTGCCTTCCTGATGCGATAACTCTTCCGCGCTACGCCCGGTAAATAAAATTAACAGGCGGCTGCGTACTTCTGGTAAAAACTTTTCGATCAGCGCTTTATCATCATCTTTACTGACGCGCAGCGTCAGGCCAATATAAAGTACGCGATCGTATTCTTCTTCGTTGGGTCGTAAACTAACGGTAAAAGTATCTAACGGTACATAAACCGGCATCACTGGCGCAACGGGTTCTGTAGTTTCAGGCGCGTCGCCGCTTGACAACAGGCGCGTCTGCATATTTTTCATTTCATAAAGCGAATATGCCGCGACGCCGCAGGCAAAAACAGCGATTAACAAAATGATAAAAATAAAGAGCGTGCGTAATTTACCCTTCCCTGGCGCCTTCTTTTTTTTATTTGACATCTAATTAACAATTCCTGTTGTAAACCACCTGGTGTTCAATTAATAAGGCTTAATTGAATAGCGAATTCTATTACACGCAGGCGTAGTGACAATTCGTCAAAAAGCAGAAATTACTGCTGGCGATATTGTCGTTTAACGCGTTTAAGCAAAAATACTGATGCCGGAGGCCTGTCCATGTATTAGTCGCGGTGATGTTTCTTCTTCCACCTCCGCCGCTATAGCGGATTCCCGCTCCTGCTGCGACTGCGATGAATGGCCGGAACCGGATTCCGAGGATCCCCACGCTGGCGCTTCGCTACCGACGCTGCCCTGACCCAGCTGGATGCCTGATTCAGCCAGCGAGGCGCGCAGATGCGGCATGGCGGCTTCCAGCGCGGCGCGCACCTGATGGTGCTCGGTCATAAAGTGCAGCTGCGCCTGGTCATGACTCAGACGCAGGTTGATCTGTAACGGCCCCAGCTCTTCCGGATGCAGACGCAGCTCGGCATGGTGCACGCCGTTGCGGGTAAAGCTGCTGAGCTGATGGCCCAGCGCCTGCTGCCAGGCGGGCGATCCCACCTTCTCTTCCAGCGTCGCGTAGGCCGTTGCCGGCGTCATCGGGGCGCTGCTGCTGCTGGCCGGCTGGGTCAGCGTAGTCGTGGAGGTGGTAAAAGGCAGCGAGACCGGACGGTGCTCAGCTGCCGGCGCGTTATCCACGCTGACTGGCTCGCGCGCTTCCACCGGCAACTGCTCTTGCTCTGGCTGATCCGGCACCGCAAAAGCACTGGCCGCCTGCGTCTGCGCCGCGCTTTGCGCCGCTGCTGGCGTCTGCGGCGTTACGGACGGCTCCGCCGCCACGGCGGACTGCGGGCTGGCGATCATGCGCAGCAGATCGGTTACGGCGTTTTTATGCGGTTCGGCTGGCGCGTCGGCGGTTTCAGGCACGACGGCGGCGGCGGCCGCCTGCGGCAAAGCGGGCGCCAGCGCGGTTTCAATCAGCGCTGCCGGCGCCAGCACGGGCGCGGACGGTATGCTCAGCCACTGCTCATCGCCAACCTCATCCGGCTTTTTATCTGCCGCCGCGTCGGGATCGATCGGCAGCTCGCCGTCAGGCAGCGCTGCGTCAACCGGCAGTTCTCCGCCCGCCGCCAACGGCAGCAGCGCCAGCTGCATGCCCAGCGTGGTGGCGAAATCGCCGTTCTCGCCGGTTTCAGCCGGCGCATTGCCAGCATTATCGAAAGACGCGCCCGTCAGCGCGGCAACCACGTTTACCATCATAAGCCTGCGCTCCTTAAGCTTGCGCGCTGCGCAAATTCGTCCATCATTTTTTGCTCCTGCCGGCTCTCTTTCAGTTGCAGAACCGCATCGGCACGGCTGATTAAGGTTTCAAACGCGTTCAGCCGCTGCTTATCTTTTTTCCAGCTGTCGAGCGCCCGATCGACCGATTTCTGGCACTCCTCAACGTGGCTGGCGTGCTGTTTGGCTACCCGGCTGAGCGAGGAGATAAAAAACTGATGGCTCAGCAGGTTGACCACCGGCATACCGGTCGCGGACATCGCGTCCTGCAGCTGGCGGCTATATTCCTGTTCATAGCGGGTAAGCTGCTCAAGCTGGGCCGCGGCATTGGCATGCAGCTGGCGCATTTTGCCCAGCTCCTGCGTGGTGTCGTTCAGGGTCTGTTCCGCAAGGTTGCGCAGAACATGCATCGGAGAGCTTTTTGCCATTCGCTATAGTCCATTATTGGTCAGGTAAGTCAGGAAACAGTGTGAAAAGCGCGGCGCATGAGGCTTCGTAATCACTGCAGTCATAAATTCCCTGTTGCAGAAGGCGTTCCATTTGCGGATAAAGCTCGATGGCCTTATCCAGCAAGGGATCGCTGCCGGCGGCGTAGGCGCCGACGCTAACTAAATCGCGGTTGCGCTGCCAGGCGGAGAGCAGCTGTTTAAAGCGCTGCACTTTTTTATAGTGCGCAGGCGCAATCAGCTCCGTCATGGCGCGGCTGATAGAGGCTTCAATATCGATGGCGGGATAGTGCCCCGCCTCCGCCAGCCGTCGTGACAGCACCACGTGCCCGTCAAGGATCGCGCGCGCCGAGTCGGCAATCGGATCCTGCTGGTCATCGCCTTCGGTCAGCACCGTATAGAAGGCGGTAATCGATCCGCCGCCCTGAGTACCGTTACCGGCGCGTTCCACCAGCGCCGGCAGCCTGGCGAAAACCGAGGGCGGATAGCCTTTGGTCGCGGGCGGTTCGCCAATCGCCAGCGCGATTTCACGCTGCGCCATCGCATAACGGGTCAGCGAATCCATAATCAGCAGCACGTTCAGCCCCCGATCGCGGAAATCTTCCGCGATGCGGGTCGCGTAGTCGGCGCCCTGCATACGCAGAATCGGTGAAACGTCGGCGGGCGCGGCAATGACCACCGCGCGGCTTAGCCCCTCTTTGCCGAGGATATTTTCAATAAAATCTTTTACTTCGCGGCCACGTTCGCCAATCAGGCCGACCACGATGACGTCCGCTCTGGTATAGCGCGCCATCATGCCCAACAGCACCGATTTACCCACGCCGGAGCCGGCGAACAGCCCCATACGCTGGCCGCGGCCCACCGTCAACAGGCTGTTAATGGCGCGTACGCCAACGTCCAGCACTGACTTAATCGGATCGCGCAGCAGCGGATTAAACGGCGCGGAGAACAGCGCGCCGCGCTGATGAGTAGCCGGTGCGGGCAGGCCGTCCAGCGGACGGGCGCGCGCATCAAGCACGCGGCCCAGCAGCTCGCGGCCAAGCGGCAGCAGCTTGCCTTTCGCGCTGCCCGGCTCCGGGGCGCAAACGCGCGCGCCGGGCAGGATGCCGTCCATATTTTCCAGCGGCATCAGGTAAAGGATCTGGCCGTTAAAGCCCACCACTTCGCTTTCTACGCTGCCGCCGCCGTGGGCGCTGTCGCGCTCGACCCGACAGAGCGTGCCGATAGGCAGCGCCAGACCTACCGCCTCCATCACCAGACCGGTGGCGCGGGTCAGGCGGCCATAGCGGCGCGAGCCGGCGATCTGAGCGATGCGCTGCTCTTTCTCGTCGATCGCCTGCAGCCACTGCTCAAGCCGCTGGCTCATGCCACATAATCCTCACGACAGATCTGGCAGAGCGACTGCCAGCTGCCGTTCACGGTAGCGTCCAGCTCGCCTTCGGCGGAGGTGATACGGCAGCCGCCGGGCAGCATCGCCTCATCGGCGTGCAGCTCCCAGCCCTGCTGCGCCAGCACCTCGTTCAGCTGCGCCTGTATCAGCGGAAACTCTTCCGCGCTGACCCACAGCTGCGCAGGCGCCTGAAACATCGGCTCTTCCTGCATCAGCGACTGAATTTTTTCCAGCAGCAGCGTACTGTCGCACGCCAGGCTTTTGCCGATGGCGGCGCGCGCCGCCATTAGCGCCAGCTGTACCAGACGAGAAGGAATCACTTTTTCCAGGTTATTCAGCGAGGTCTGGAAAGAGGAGATCAGCGTGGCGAACTGCGCGTTCAGCTTTTCCTGCTGCGCGCGCGCCTCCGCCAGGCCCTGCTCCAGGCCCGCCTGGTGCCCTTCGCGGTAGCCCTGCTCGTAGCCCTGCTGACGGCCCTCTTCCAGCCCTTTCGCCTGGCCCTGCGCCAGACCGCGCTGCTCCGCCTGCTGGCGCAGCCGCTGTAATTCCGCCTGCTGCTGCTCCGCCGTCGGTTCGCCTTCCGTCAGCAGAAAGGCGACAGCAAGATCGTCCTGCGCGCAGAGATCTTCCGGCTGCCAGCTCCGCCATGCGGATGCCGACTGTGAATCAGACATAAACATCCTCGCTGCCACCGATATTGATCTCGCCGCTTTCGGTTAAGCGACGCACAATCTGCAGGATGGTTTTCTGTTCCGCTTCCACCTGCGACATACGTACCGGCCCGCGCACGTTGAGATCTTCGCGCATGATATCCGCCTGACGTTTCGACATATTGCGGAAGAATTTGTCGCGCAGCGGCTGTTCGGCCCCCTTCAGCGCGACAATCAGCGTTTCGTTATCCACATCCTGCAGGATGCGCTGAATGCTGCGGTCTTCGATATCGAGCAGGTTTTCGAACAGGAACATCTCGTCGATGATTTTCTGCGCCAGCTCCTGATCGAACTCGCGCACCGCTTCGATCGCCGCCTCTTCCTGCTGCGATTTCATCAGGTTGAGAATCTCGGCGGCAGGACGCACGCCGCCCATTTTGCTGCGCTTGAGGTTCTGACCATGCAGCAGATTGTTCAGCACTTCCGTCAGTTCCTGCAGCGCCGCCGGCTGCACGCCGCCGAAGGTGGCGATACGCAGCATGATGTCGTTACGTTCGCGGTCGTCGAAACGGGTTAACACATCGGCCGCCTGGGCGCGTTTCAGGTGCACCAGGATGGTGGCGATAATCTGCGGATGCTCTTCATGGATCAGCTCAAATACCGCCTGCGGCTCCATAAAGTTCAGGGTTTCGATGCCGTTGCTGTTGCCCTGGGTATCCAGCAGATCTTCCAGCAGGCTGGAGGCGCGCTCTTCGCCCAGCGCCTGTACCAGCACGTTGCGCAGATAATCGTTGGTATTGATGCTCAGCGCGGCAAATTCGCTGGCGTCGCGCTGGAACTCTTTCAGCGCCTCGCCCAGCTGCTCATGGGTAAAACCGCTCATGCTGACCATGGCGCTACTGATCATCGTCACTTCATGGGTGCTCAGATGACGAAATACCTCAGCGGCCCGCTCTTCGCCCAGCGTGAGCATGATCACCGCGCTTTTTTCACATGCGTTCATGAAGGCTGCTCCTTATTCATCCACTGGCGGATAACGAGGGCAATAACCTGCGGATCCTGCTCAGCCGTGCTGCGCAGCTGCTGGATATTGACCTCGGTTTCGATACGCTGCTGGGCTTTCGCCTGCTCGCGCATCTCCGCTTTACGCATCTGTGCTTTAAATTCAGCCTCGCGCGCCTCTTTCTCCAGCTCCAGCCGCTGCAACGCCAGCTGTTGATGCCTGATCCAGAACGGCTGCAGCATCTTGCGCCAGAGGAACAGCGCCACCAGCGCCACCAGCAGGTAGCGGCCCGCCGTCATCAGCAGCGAAATAAATTCAGGACGCTGCCAGAACGGAATTTCCGGTTCGGCCGGCGCATCGTTAAACTGCGCGTTAACTACGTTCAGCGTATCGCCGCGCTCGCTGGAGAAGCCCATCGCCTCTTTTACCAGCGCCTGAATCTTGCTCATCTGCTCTTCGCTGAGCGCGATCGGCTTGCCTTCGTCATCCAGCTGATAGTTGACCACCACCGCGACGGAGAGACGTTCAATCGTGCCCGCGCTGCGTTTGGTATGGGTGAGCGTGCGGTTCAGCTCATAGTTGGTGGTTTCATCGTTTTGCCGGTTGTAGGGAACGGCGGTTACCGCAGCGTTCGCATCCGCCGCCGGCTGGGTAATCGGCGCGGAGGTCGGCGTCGGCGGCTGATTGCTCAGCGCGCCCGGTACGCCGCCCGGCCCGGATTTATTGCCCTGCTCGCTGCTGCTGGCGTGGCGACTGCGGATGGCCATGGTTTCCGGCGTGGCGTTAGGTTGATACTGCTCCGCCGTCTGCTCATGGGTGGTAAAGTCGACCTGCGCCGTAACCTGAGTTTTTACATTGGCCGCGCCCACCACCGGCGCCAGGATCGCCTGGATACGACGACGGTAATCCGCCTCGATATCGTTGATATATTTGCGCTGGGTGGTTTGTACCGCCTGATCGCCGCGCTGGGTCAGCAGGTTGCCGTTTTGATCGACCAGCGTCACATGATCGGCATTCAGGCCGGGCACGGCGCTGGAAATCAACCAGCTAATAGCGTTAACCTGTCCGGCGTCCAGCGAACGGCCCGCGTTCAGGTTAAGCGTGACGGAAGCGGAAGGAGATTTTTGCTCGCGCACAAACAGCGTCTGTTTCGGCATTGCCAGATGCACGCGCGCCTGACGCACCGGTCCCAGTTTTTCAATGGTACGCGCCAGCTCGCCCTCAAGCGCGCGCTGATAATTGATCTGTTCATTAAACTGGCTGAGGCCGAACTTTTCCTGATCGAGCAGTTCAAAACCTACCTGGCCGCCTCTGGGCAGGCCCTGCTGGGCCAGCTTCAGCCGCGCTTCATAGACGCGATCGGCCGGCACCATAATCGCGCCGCCGTGCTCCTGAAAGCGGTAAGGCACATTCATCTGCGCCAGCTGTGCGACAATCGCTCCGCCGTCTTCATCACTGATATTGCTGTAAAGGGTGCGGTAGTCTGGTGACTTAGCCCAGAAGAATAACGCAATTACAATGGAAACGGCGGCCGCGGCCAGAACGACGAATAAGAACCGTGGATTCGCACGAATGCGTTCCACCGCAGACATCAAATTAGAAGAAGCGTTAATTTTATTACTCTTATTGTTGGCATCCATGCGGTCATCCTGCCTGAAAATAGATGATGCAATCATGCACCGTGAGCCGTTAATCAGCACGCCAACTCCAGTAAAATAGGCGCAATGCCTTTTACCGGCACTGCGCCTTCTAAACATTATCCGCCATTTAGGAAAAATATTAATCCTGAATAAAGGAGTGCTTCTGTCAGCTATTTGAATTATTCGCCATAACTCAAATCATGGTATTCTCGCCATTAATTAAACGTTAATAAAAGGAAAACTTCTGGTGTGACATGTGCGTCAACCGAAGTTATTTCATAAGGGAATGTCATGTCGATTCAATCCACGAATGTCCTGGATCAGATTCAATTTCAGGCGCGTAAAATTGCAGAAACGGGCAATCAACTCTCACTGCATAATACGCAACAAAGCGACAAATCCGTCTCCTTTTCCGACCTTTTAATTAACAGTCTTAACAATATTAACCAATTACAAAGCAGCGCCAGAAACCAGGCTGAAAGTTATTTCACCGGAGCGCCGGGGATTGGGCTTAATGACGTTATGGTCGCGATGCAAAAATCCTCCGTTGCATTAAATCTGGGTATCCAGGTACGCAATAAGTTAGTTAGCGCGTATCAGGAAATCATGAGTATGTCCGTCTGACAGTTAATTGCTGACGCCGCTGTTATTTCGCCGGGGATAACTTATTCCCGGACAGGGCGTTAGCCTGTCCATATTGCTATGTGCCGCCGTGCGCCTGTTCTCTCTCAGGTGAAGATAAAAGAAAGTCGGCCCGGCTGAATCAGCCTCTCAGCGCAGAGGCTGGCGCTGCAGCGTGAATCGGCTAAACGCAACAAGTGAAACCCATAAATTGAACAGTACAAACGTTAACACGCCGCCGGGATTTGTTCTGACAGAAGCGGAGTTACAAAAAATCAGCGCGCTAATTTATCACCGGGCGGGCATCGTGCTGAATCAACAAAAACATGACATGGTTTATAACCGCCTGGCGCGCCGCTTACGTCAGCTGGGGCTGCGCAGTTTTACCGCTTATCTGAACCTGCTGGAATCCGATCCCGCCAGCAGCGAGTGGCAAAACTTTATTAATGCGCTGACCACCAATCTGACGTCGTTTTTTCGGGAAGCCTATCACTTCCCGGTACTGGCGGAGCACGCCCGCAGCCGCGCCAGACAGAATAATTACAGCGTCTGGTGTACCGCCGCCTCTACCGGCGAGGAGGCGTGCTCGATCGCCATAACGCTGAACGAAGCGCTGGGGCAGAGCCTGAGCGGGCCGCGCGTGCTGGCGACCGATATCGATACCGAAGTGCTGGAGAAAGCCGCCAGAGGCATTTACCGGCACAGCGATATTCAGGCGTTAACGCCGGAACAGAAGCGCGCCTGGTTTTTACGCGGCACCGGCGCGCAGCGGGAACAGGTCAAGGTTAAGCCGGCGCTGCTGTCGTCGATTCAGTATCAACAGCTGAATCTGCTGTCGCCGGAGTGGCGCGTACCGGCGCCCTTTGACGCTATTTTTTGTCGTAACGTCATGATCTATTTCGATCAACATACGCAGCATCAGCTCCTGCGGCGCTTTGCGAAAATGCTGAAGCCGGGCGGCCTGTTGTTTGTCGGCCACTCCGAAAATTTTAGCAACATGAACGGGCCGTTTCGCCTGCGAGGTCAGTCAGTTTACTGCCTGGCCCAGGAGAGATAATGAATAAAATCAGGGTACTTTGCGTTGATGACTCCGCGTTAATCCGCAGCATCATGAGCAATATTGTCAACCAGCAGCCGGATATGGAGATGGTGGCGACGGCGCCCGATCCGTTGATTGCCCGCGATCTGATTAAGCGCTATTCACCCGACGTGCTGACGCTGGACGTTGAGATGCCGCGCATGGACGGGCTCGATTTCCTTGAGCGCCTGATGCGTCTGCGCCCGATGCCGGTAATTATGGTCTCTTCCCTGACGCAAAAAGGCTCGGAGATTACCCTTAACGCGCTGGAGCTGGGCGCGATAGATTTCGTCACCAAGCCGGAAATGGGCCTGCGCGACGGGATGCTGCAATACAGCGAGCTGATCGCCGATAAAATCCGCACGGCGGCGCGGGTTCGTCATTTTCCGCAGCATTCAACGGCTACGCCGCCGGCGCGTATGGCAAGCGGCCCGCTGGTCGGCAGTGAAAAAATTATCGCCATCGGCGCCTCAACCGGCGGCACGGAAGCGCTGCGGCGGGTATTAACCGCGATGCCGCTGAACTGCCCAGGCATTGTGATTACTCAGCATATGCCCGCCGGCTTTACCCGCTCTTTTGCCGAGCGCCTGAATAAGCTGTGCCGCATCAATGTGAAAGAGGCGGAAAACGGCGATCGCGTGCTGCCGGGCCATGCCTATATCGCGCCGGGCGGACTGCATCTGGAACTGGCGCGCAGCGGCGCGAACTATCATGCGCAGCTGCAGGATCTGCCGCCGGTCAACCGACACTGCCCGTCGGTCGATCTGCTGTTCCACTCGGTCGCCAAATCAGCAGGCAGCAATGCGGTAGGCGCTATTTTAACCGGCATGGGCCATGACGGCGCCCAGGGGCTGCTGGCGATGCGTAAAGCAGGCGCCCGTACGCTGGCGCAAAGCGAAAAAACCTGCGTGGTATACGGTATGCCGCGCGAAGCCGTCGCGCTCGACGGCGTGGATGAAATTGTCGATCTCGATCAGATGTGTCAGCGCATTCTGAATAACGTTGTCGGACAGGCGCGCCGTATATAGCGCTTTTTATTCATGACCTAATCCGGTTATTTCACTTTTATTACGGACGAATAATAAGATGGCAGACAAAAACTTACGTTTTCTGGTAGTAGATGATTTCGCAACGATGCGTCGTATCGTCCGCAACCTTTTAAAAGATCTCGGCTACAACAACGTTGAAGAAGCAGAAGACGGCAGCGATGCGCTGGCTAAGCTCAAGGCCGCGCCGGTAGATTTTGTTATCAGCGACTGGAATATGCCGAATATGGATGGTCTGCAGCTGCTGAATGAGATCCGTAACGACGCCAACTTCAGCGCCATTCCGGTGCTGATGGTGACGGCGGAAGCCAAAAAAGAAAATATCATCGCGGCGGCGCAGGCTGGCGCCAGCGGTTATGTCGTTAAGCCCTTTACCGCCGCCACGCTCGAAGAGAAGCTGAATAAGATTTTCGAAAAACTAGGATGGTAAAACGCATGGAAGCAGACGCAAGTACAACATCAGCCGATAACCTGAAGGTTATTTTTTCCCAGATTGGTCAACTGGCGCGCCAGCTGCGCGTCAGCCTGAATAACCTCAGCCTCGATCGCGCCATTATGGACGTGGCGGAAGCCATTCCGGACGCGCGCGATCGCCTGAGCTACGTGGTGGATAAAACCTCGCAGGCCGCCGACCGCGTGCTGACCTGCGTCGAAGTCGCCCGCCCCTTGCAGGATGAGCTTAACGCCACCTCAAAAGGCCTTGCGGAGCGCTGGGACGCCTGGTTTGCCGATCCGGTTGAGCTGCCCATCGCCCGCGAGCTGGTGAACGATACGCGCCAGTTCTTAAAACAGACGCCGGAGCTGACCCAGCAAACCAACCAGCAGCTAATGGAAATCATGATGGCGCAGGATTTCCAGGATCTGACCGGTCAGGTGATCAAAAAGATGATGGATCTGATCGCCGAGATCGAAAGCGGCCTGATCCAGGTGCTGGTGGACAATATGCCGGAGAAACCGGCGGCGGAAATCAGCGAAGCCGAAAGCCTGAAAAACGGCCCGCAGCTGGATCACACCAAGGCGGGCGTGGTCGCCTCTCAGGATCAGGTTGACGATCTGCTGGAGAGCCTCGGCTTTTAATTAAAGCCCCAGGAATCAGCGCCGATGTCTGAAGAAAGTGATGTAGAAAAAACCGAAGACCCCACGCCCTACCGGCGTGAGAAGGCGCGCAAAGAGGGGCAAATTCCCCGTTCCAAAGAGCTGACCTCAGTAATGATGCTGCTGGTCGGCTGGTCGCTGATGCTGGCCGGCGGCCACGATCTGGTTATGCATCTGACCAATCTGCTGCACGACGGCCTCACCTTCGACGCGCTGCTGGCGCGCGATACCTCGCTGCTGTTCTGGCAGCTGCGTCATCTGAGCAACGCAGCGCTGCAGGCGCTGCTGCTGCTGCTGCCCGGCCTGTTCCTCACCGCGCTGACTACGCCGATGCTGCTGGGCGGCCTGCACCTTGGCGGCAAATCGCTGAAGCTGGATCTGAAGCGCCTGTCGCCGATTTCCGGCCTGAAGCGTATGTTTTCAGCCCAGGTGGTTTCCGAACTGCTGAAAGGGATACTGAAAGTCACGCTGGTGGGCTGCGTCTGCGGTCTCTATCTCTACCTGCACCGGCAAAATTTCATTCACCTGGTGGAGCAGCCGCTGTATGAGGCGCTCCATAACTTCGCCAGCCTGATTATGGGCTGCCTGCTGATGGTGATTCTGGCGCTGATCCCGATGGTGGGATATGACGTGTTCTGGCAGCTGTTCAGCAACCTGAAGAAGCTGCGCATGAGCCGTCAGGAGATCCGCGACGAGCATAAAGAGCATGAGGGCGATCCCCATGTTAAGGGGCGCATCAAACAGCTGCAGCGCGCCGCCGCTACCCGCCGCATGATGGCGGAACTGCCGAACGCCGACGTAATTATCAATAACCCGACCCACTATTCCGTCGCCCTGCGCTATCAGGAAGGCTCCATGGCCGCGCCGATACTGCTGGCGAAGGGCGCGGGCGAAACCGCCCTGCGCATCCGCGCCGTGGCCGGGGAGCATCGTATTCCGATGCTGGAAGCGCCGCCGCTGGCGCGCGCCCTTTATCGCCACTGCGAGCTGAACGCGCCGATCCCCGCCGCGCTGTATGGCGCGGTGGCCGAGGTTCTCGCCTGGGTCTACAGCCTGCGCCGCTGGCGGCATGCAGGCGGCCTGCGCCCGAAAAAACCCGTTAATCTTCCAGTGCCTGCCGCGCTGGATTTCACCCCTAAGAGTCAAGAGTAATGTCAAATTTCGCCAGCAAGCTTCGTCTGCCGCATTTGAAAGATACACAGTGGCAAATCCTGGCCGGGCCGGTATTAATCATGATGATTCTGGCCATGATGGTACTGCCGCTGCCGGCGTTTTTACTGGATCTGCTGTTCACCTTTAATATCGTTTTATCGCTGATGATATTGATGGTGGCAATGTTCACCCAGAAGACGCTGGAGTTCTCCGCTTTTCCTACCGTTCTGCTGTTCTCGACGCTGCTGCGTCTGGCGCTGAATATCGCCTCGACGCGTATTATCCTGCTGGAAGGCCACACCGGCGCCAGCGCGGCGGGCCAGGTAGTTGAAGCCTTCGGCCACTTCCTGGTGGGCGGCAACTTCGCTATCGGTATCGTGGTATTCGCCATCCTGATCATTATTAACTTTATGGTTATCACCAAAGGCGCCGGACGTATCGCCGAGGTGGGCGCGCGCTTCGTGCTGGACGGCATGCCGGGCAAACAGATGGCGATTGACGCCGATCTGAACGCCGGTCTGATCGGCGAAGAGGAAGCCAAGAAACGTCGCGCCGAGGTAACGCAGGAATCCGATTTCTACGGCTCGATGGACGGCGCCAGTAAATTCGTGCGCGGCGACGCCATTGCGGGCCTGCTGATTATGGCGATTAATATTATCGGCGGCCTGATGATCGGCATGATGCAGCATGATATGTCGTTTGCCCAGGCGGGCGAAGCCTATACGCTGCTGACCATCGGCGACGGCCTGGTGGCGCAGATCCCGGCGCTGATTATCTCCACCGCCGCCGGCGTGATTGTTACCCGCGTGTCAAACGAGCAGGATATCGGCGAGCAGATGGTCAGCCAGCTGCTGAACAACCCGCGTGTAATGCTGCTCTCCGCCGGGGTGATCGGCCTGCTCGGCATTATTCCGGGCATGCCGAACCTGGTGTTCCTGCTGTTTACCGCCGCCCTGCTCGGCGCCGCCTGGTGGTTGCGCGGGCGCGAACTTCCAACTCCTGCGGCGACGGCGGCGCTGGCCGGCAACGCCAGCCGGGAGGCGGCAAAAGCGAAAGCGGAGGCGGCGCAGGCGGCAGAGGCTTCCTGGTCCGACGTACAGCTGGAAGATGTGCTGGGGCTGGAGGTGGGCTACCGCCTGATCCCGCTGGTGGATTCGGCGCAGGATGGACAGCTGCTGGCGCGTATCCGCGGCATCCGTAAAAAATTCGCCCAGGATATGGGCTTCCTGCCGCCGCCGGTACATATCCGCGACAATCTCGATCTGGCGCCGGGCGATTACCGCATCCTGCTCAAAGGGGTGGAAATTGGCCGCGGCGAAATTCAGCCGGAACGCTGGATGGCGATCGATCCCGGCTGCGCCGAGGGCACCCTGAAAGGGCAGCCCTGCCAGGAGCCCGCCTTTGGCCTGCCCGCGGTCTGGATTGATGAAGTGCTGCGCGACCAGGCGGCGATTCAGGGCTATACGGTAGTCGATCCCAGCTCGGTTGTGGCGACGCACCTGAACCACCTGATCGGCCTGCATACCGACGAGCTGTTCAGCCGTCAGGAAACGCAGCAGCTGCTGGATCAGATCGCGAAAGAGATGCCGAAGCTGGTGGAGGATTTTATCCCTACCGTGATGTCGCTGACCCTGTTCCATAAGGTGCTGCAAAATCTGCTGGCGGAGCGCGTCTCAATTCGCGATATGCGCACCATTATCGATACGCTGGCGGAGTTCGCGCCGGGACAGAACGATGCCGATGAGCTGACGGCGCAGGTACGCATTCGCCTAGGGCGCGCCATTACCCAACAGTGGTTCCAGAACCGCCCGGAGATTCAGGTTATCGGCCTCGATATGGAGCTTGAACGTCTGCTAATCCAGGCGATTCAGAACGGCAGCGCCATCGAGCCGGGCATTGCGGAAAACCTGATCGCGCAAACGGAAAAAGCTATTCAGCAGCAGGAGGCGCTCGATGCGCCGCCGGTATTGCTGGTAAACCAGCCGCTGCGGCTGATGCTGTCGCGCTTTCTGCGCCGCGTCTTCCCGCAGCTGGCGGTGCTCTCTAACCTGGAGCTGAATCATAGCCGCACGGTGCGCATGAGCCATGTTATCGGAGGCCAACGATGAAACGGATGAAGCTGATACTGCTGGCTGCCGCGCTGCTGGCCGTCGCCCCGCCGGCGGCGCTGGCGGCGCACGGCGCCTGGAGCGGCAGCGCCGCCGGTCCCCGGCTTAGCGTCGGCAAGCAGAGCTATCCTGGGCCGGCCATCAGCCCGCCCTCGCCGCTGCCGGCAGGCGCCCGCCTGAACCAGATCGCCTGGCGCATCACCCTGCTCTCACCGCCGCCGCCGGGCCTGCAGATTAAACTGTGCAGCGTCAGCGCCTGCATCGAACTGGATCAGCTCGCCGGACAGCGGGCGGCGCCGCTGCCTTTTCTACCCGGCGAGACGCTGCGCTTTATCTACGCGGTAGAGGCTTACGGGCAGCTAAGGCCCCCGGTTCAAATTACGCGTAGCCAGGTGACAGTTAATTATCAGTGGTGAAAAGCGCCCGGGAGAACCGGCATCGGTGAACGGGACAGAGGAGATAGCGGACAGAACGCCCCATCGCCGTTACTGAAACGGCGATATAACCTGCGAGTTGTAGGCCTGACTGCATTTTTTACCGTTATGCAGCGATGAGATGCCTTTTTTCAGTACGTCCAGCCGCGCTTCCAGCGCCCGGCTGATTTCCACTTCGTTACTTTGCAGCGTGGTCAACAGCGCGCTGAGCTGCGCCTTTTCATCTGCGGAGAGCGTGTCCGGCACCTGCTCCAGCATCGCGCCTAAATTGACAATATACTCCTGCGCCAGGGTGACGAAATCGTCCCACTGGCCCTGTCTGGCCATCACCAGCATCGCCTGGTTTATCTCATAAAGCGCGTTGTAATCTTTATTTAGCGGTTTGCTCATAACTTGCCCATGTTAACGTGGTTCAATTTCTTTCCATGTCTCAGCGATATTCATTAAGATCTCATCAACGTGCGCCAGCGGCGTAGGATCGTTATTAAGATTCGCCTGCAGCAGCGTGCGCGACATGTAGCTGTAGAGCGCCTCCAGATCGCGGGCGATCTGCTGTCCCTTTTCATAATCCAGCGCGGAGCGCAGGCCGTTATCAATGATATTAATGGCTTTGGAAATCATTTCGCCGCGGCGGGCGATATTGCCGTTTTCAAAGTAGAGCTGCGCCCGCACGATGGCGCTGTGCGCGCCTTCGAAAAGCATGGTAATCAGCTGGTGCGGCGTCGCGCCCGCCAGGCGACTATGAAGATCGACCTGAGCGTAGGCGCGGGTTCCCTGTTTGGCGTACATTCTTGTCTCCATAAGAGTAAACAGGCAGACAACCTGTTTACTCAGACTCTGTTGGTTAACCGATGGTGGATAAGACAGCGGTTAGCTGGTTGCTCAAGTTATTCAGCTGCGACATGGTGGAGTCCAGGTTCTGAAACTGCACACGATAGCGCTCAACCTGCGCATCGATTAGCTTCTGCGTTTTATCGATCTGCTCTTTAACCAGCTTAACCTGTTCATCAAGGGTATCGGTCATGCCCTTGATGAGGCCATCCTTCTTGTTTTCCGTGTCACCAACGTACTTGGTAATGGCCTCGCTCAGTACGCCAGCCAAACCTTCGCTATCGCCGCGCCCCTTGAAGATGCGCCCAATTTCCTCAGGGTTATCTTCAATCGCCTTATCCAGCTTTTTCTCGTCCAGCGTTATCTGTCCGGTGGCGGCGTCGACTTTAATGCCGAGCGAGGCGAGTGAATCATAATCCGCACCTTTTTCACCATATACACCGTTTATTGCCGAGCGCAACTCACCCACCAGGCTACGTAGTGTGCCGTCGCCCATTAAAGCCCCGTTCTCTGAACTGGTGGTAGCCACCTCATCATCTGCTAAACCGGAGGTATCTTTAGGCACATATTTGCTGGCGGCGGAGGTTTGCGTCAGTAGCGCATTATATTGCTTCACAAACTCCTGTAGCGTGGACTTGATCGCCGTATTGTCGACGTTGAGCGTCAGCTGCTCCGCGGCGCCGTTTTCAGAGACGCTTTTCAGGTTTAAAGTTACGCCGGCGATAATATCGGAGATGCTGTTACTGGAGCGGGTGTAGGTAATACCGTCTACCGTCACCTCAGCGTCCTGCGCTTTGGCGATGGAGATCATCTTATCGCCGCTGGTGGTGTCATTCTCATCAGGTTTGCCGCCCTTTGAGGTATTGAGGATATTGGCCAGCTTGTCATCACCCTCTACGTTCACCGACATCTCCCCCTCGGTGCCGGTAGTGCGCGAGCTTAAGACCAGTACATATTCCGAGCCGGTGCGCTGCACCGAGGCGCGCACGTCACCATCCTCTTTGTTAATCTTTTTGGCGATCTGCTCAAGCGAGGTTTCATCATCCTTCAGAGTGACCTTGATCTCTTTGCCATTTTTCTGGGTAATGGTCAGGGTTCGGCTGCCGCCGTTCTGCTCGCCCAGCTGAGTTTCATTGCTCTTCTGAGCTGCGGTTTTCAGCTTATGTCCGGTCGCCAGCTGTGAAACGATCACGCTGTGGGAGTCGGCGTCGGCGTCTGAGGTCGCCGTCGCTTTGAACGCTTTGTTATCGCTCACGGTCAGCGTATTAAAGGCTTCGCCGCTGAGCTTTTTGATTGTGGTTTGCAGGCTGGAAAGCGCGCTGGAAATTTTTCCCCAGGCGGAAATTTTGTTTTCGTAGCCGTTTTTTAATTTGGTGTAGGGGTTAAGACGGGTCTGCTCAGCCGCTTGCATCTGCGTCAGCATCTTCGCCGTATCCAGTCCGGAACCGATGCCGAGGGAAGATAGGGTTGCCATGTTATTCTCCTTTGAGGATTTATTCTTGCCTGGTCTCTTTTTAGCTATCGGTATAAACCGCACGAAGATAAATCTTTTTCTTCCCGCTTATTGATTAAACACCCCTCTTTAACGGCATTTTTTCCGTAATTTCTCATCACGGTTATCAACTATTTACTTACTGGTAAGCAATTTGTTTATTATTATGTTATCGCTTCACAAAGCGCTTAATAAATAGCGTAGCTGCGCCAGCGTAAAGGGAATTATGTCACTTTTTCACCAAAAGCTAACCATGTATTAAAAGCCGCTGCCGCCCGCTTTTATCTGCTTTGTGCATTATGTCTGATTTTGTCGCTAACCCATCGCGCAGTCCTGTTTATTCGCCTGGTTTTCGCGCAACCAGGAAAAATCCTGCAAATATTTTTTTAGAGATTTTTCGTGGTGCCGATATTTTTAATATGCGCTTGTCAACGCATCATCAAATTGCATGGAAACTGCAATCAAAGACAACAAACCTATATATGAGGGAAAAACATGTCACAGGTGATTAATACCAATGCCCTGAGCCTGATGGCCCAGAATAACCTGAACAAATCGCAGAACTCTCTGGGTTCAGCTATTCAGCGTCTTTCTTCCGGTCTGCGTATTAACAGTGCAAAAGATGACGCCGCTGGCCAGGCGATCAGTAACCGTTTTACCGCCAGTATCACCGGCCTGACACAGGCATCCCGTAACGCTAACGATGGTATTTCTATCGCCCAGACCACTGAAGGCGCACTGAACGAAATCAACGACAACCTGCAGAACATCCGTCGTCTGACCGTACAGGCTTCCAACGGCACTAACTCTGAGTCTGACCGTAATTCTATCCAGAATGAAATCAACGACCGTCTGGCGGAAATCAACCGTATCTCTGAGCAGACCGAATTTAACGGCGTTAAGGTTCTGAGCAAAGAACAGACGCTGAATATTCAGGTTGGCGCTAACGATAATGAAACCATCGCTTTGAACCTGAAAAAAGTAGATGCCACAACGCTGGAAATGACCGGTTTTGACGTTAACGATTACAGCAAAGCAGTAGATTACGGCACTGCGGCAGCCGTTGGTGATAAGCTGGATGGTACCCATGCGCTGACTGCTGATGAGTTAGAAGCTATGCAAACAGCAGCTTTTGGAACCGATGGTAAAGGTCAGCTTTATGTCAAAGAAAATAACGCTGGCGTAAAAGAATACGTTGCCATTGGTCAAAAAGCAGATGGCACTGATGTTATTACTAAAATGACCGTTGCATATGACGCAGCAGCTACTCCTCCCGCATACACATTCACTAAAGGTACAGGTATCGACGATAAAGCCACCATCAATGCCAGCAAAATGCTGGATAAAGTTGATGAAGCGCTGAACAAAGTTGACGAATTACGCTCCAGCCTGGGTGCGGTACAGAACCGTTTCGCTTCTGTTATCAGCAACCTGGACAGCACCGTAAACAACCTGTCTGAATCTCGTTCACGTATCCTGGATGCGGACTTCGCTTCTGAAGTTTCCAACATGAGCCGTGCTAACATCCTGCAGAGCGCAGGTACCACCGTACTGGCACAGGCCAACCAGGTACCGCAGAACGTACTGTCTCTGCTGCGCTAAGCCTGATTACAGGGGTGACGCTCCCTGCTTTACCCTTTCGCTCCCTGCCGGCAACGGCAGGGAGTTTTTTTATGCCCCGTTGATGGTTAGCTGGCAAAGGCGGAAAACGGCCTAACGCCGGGCAGAGCGGCAGACGGAATATCAGCAAGATTAAAGAGAGCGGGAAGCGTGACAGGCGGCAAAAAAAAGCCGCGCGGTGCGCGGCTCTGAAGGCAGGGGCTACAGCGTTTCGTTAACGCTTTTTTCAACCAGCTCCATCTCTTCGCTGGTCAACAGTTTTTCGATATCCACCAGGATAATCATACGTTCTTCCACCGAGCCCAGCCCCAGCAGATAGTCGGTAGAGAGCGTAACGGAGAAGTCAGGCGCGGGCTTGATCTGCTCCGCACTCAGCGACTGCACGTCAGAGACGCCGTCCACCACAATGCCCACCACCCGCTGCGCCAGGCTCAGGACGATAACCACCGCCTTGTCGCTGTTTTTCTCAACGTTCAGGCCAAACTTAATGCGCAGATCGACAATCGGCACAATCACGCCGCGCAGATTAGTCACGCCGGTAATAAAATCGGGCGTATTGGCGATGCGGGTAACCCGTTCGCAGCCGCGAATTTCCTGCACCTTTAATATTTCGATGCCGTATTCTTCTGCTCCCAGCGTAAACACCAGGTATTCATTGCCGTGATTATCAGTGGCCATTTTGGTTCCGGATGTGGAAGAGGTCATTTAGCTTATCCTTAAACAGAGAACGCCTGTCCGTTTTTAGCCGCGACACGCTTTGTTTTACACAGTTTCGCCAGCGCCGCGACGTCCAGAATCAACGCCACGCTGCCGTCGCCCAGAATGGTGGCGGCAGAGATGCCCGGCACTTTGCGATAGTTAAGCTCCAGGTTTTTCACTACCACCTGATGCTGGCCGATAAGCTGATCAACCGTCAGGGCGTAGCGCGCGCCGGCGCTTTGTAAAATCACCGCCACGCTGTCATTAATATCTGCTGGCTCTTCGCCGTTGCCGAAAACATATTGCAGGGTAATCAACGGAATATATTCGCCGCGCACCTGCAGCATCAGTTCGCCGCCCGCCATGCGATAGAGCGATTTTTCCGTCAGCTTTAATGATTCCATTACCGCGCCAAGGGGCAGCACATAGGTTTCATCGCCCACGCGTACCGACATGCCGTCGAGAATCGCCAGGGTCAGCGGCAGAATAATGCGAATCGTCGAGCCTTTATTCTGCCAGGAGGCGATCTCAACGTGCCCGCCCATCTCCTGAATATTACGCCGCACTACGTCCATGCCGACGCCGCGCCCGGAAACGTCGGTAACTTTTTCCGCCGTAGAGAAGCCGGGCGCAAAAATCAGCATCCAGACATCTTCATCGCTCATGTTTTCATTAACGTTGAGACCCTGCGCCTGGGCGCGCACGAGGATTTTCTCCCGGTTCAGCCCGGCGCCGTCGTCGCTGACCTCAATCACGATGTTGCCGCCCTGATGTTCGGCCGACAGCGTAAGGTTGCCGATGGCGGATTTGCCTTTCGCCACGCGCTCATCAGCGCACTCGATGCCGTGATCCAGGCTGTTGCGCACCAGGTGCGTCAGCGGATCGATAATGCGCTCAATCAGGCTCTTATCCAGCTCCGCCGAGCCGCCGACCAGCGTCAGCTCCACCTGCTTATTCAGCTTACCGGCCAGGTCATGCACCAGACGCGGGAAGCGGCTGAAGACGTACTCCATCGGCATCATGCGAATCGACATCACCGATTCCTGCAGGTCGCGCGCGTTGCGCTCCAGCTGGGCGATGCTGTTAATCAACGTGTCATGGGCCGACGGCTCCAGCCCGACGGCAAGCTGCGACAGCATCGACTGGGTAATAATCAGCTCGCCGACCTGGTTGATAATCTGATCGACTTTTTCCACCGCCACGCGGATGCTGTTGGATTCCGCCGTCGGCGCACGCGCGGCCGGCCTGACGGCAGGAGCGCGGCTTTTTACCGGCGCGGCAACGGCGACCGGTTCCGCCGCGTCGTCTGCGGCCTGCGCCTGCGCCGGCTCTTCCGACGGCTCTTCCGACGGCGCGGCGCCGGCGCTAATCGCGATCTGTTCCGGTTCGAGAATAAAGCAGAGCACCGCTTCGATATCGTCGGCGCTGGCGGTAGTTTGCAGCGTTACCTGCAGCCGATCGCCTTCCTGCTGCTGGTCGAGGACCGTGCCGAGGTTGCCCAGCTCGTCGGTCAACAGGCGCGCCTCCTGCTCTTTTACCTTCAGCAGGGTGATATTCAGACAGCCGCTATCCGCCGCCGCCGGCTCAGAGGCCGCTGCCGGCGCGGCTGCCGCAGGGGCGGGCGCAGGGGCCGCGCCCTGCTGTTTGCTTTGCAGCGCAATCTGCCGCAGGGCTTCGCAAATATACTGGAAACTTTGCTCATCGGGTTCCTGAGAAGATTTATAGGCATCAAGCTGATCTTGCATAATATCTTTACTCTCCAGAAACAGATTAATGATGTCGCTGTTCAGCGCTAATGCGCCGCAGCGAGCGTCATCCAGCAGGTTCTCCATTAAGTGCGTTGTTTCCTGCAATATTTTAAAGCCGAACGTACCTGCGCCGCCTTTAATTGAGTGCGCCGCGCGAAATATGGCGTTCATCATCTCTTTATCGGGAGATGTCGCATCCAGCTGCAGCAGATATTTTTCCATATCGGCCAACAGCTCATCGGCCTCATCAAAAAAAGTTTGATAAAAATCGCTTACATCCATATTTTTTAACCCTACCCTGATTTAATTCGCAAGCGCGGCGGCAGCCTCAACGGGTTGAGGCGTCATTTTCAATTCAGTTTTGATCGCTTCAAGCGATTCATTTTCAGCGACGTTCTGGATTAAGTTATCATCCCTGATAATGGCTTTTTCTTTATTCTGGGTTAACACCAGGATACTAATGCGGCGGTTAATAGGGTTATCCGGCGCGGTATTTTCCAGCACCATAGAGTCAGCCGTGCCAATAACACGCAGGAATTTATCCGGCGAGAGGCCGGCGCTAATTAACGCGCGCCGCGAGGCGTTAGCGCGATCGGCGGAAAGCTCCCAGTTGCTGTATCCCACGTTGCCGTTCGCATAGCGCAGCGAATCCGTATGGCCGGTCAGGCTGATGCGGTTCGGCAGCTGATTCAGCAGCGGCACCAGCGTATCGAAAATAATTTTCAGATGGCCTTCCAGCTCTTTGCTGCCCAGCTTAAACATTGGGCGATCCTGGCTGTCGATAATCTGTATCAGCAGGCCGTTTTCCGTTAGCTGAAGCCGTATATTCGACTGGAAGTTGCTTAAGCGCGGATCGCTTTTAATCATGCTCTGTATGCGGTTGCGCGTTTTCTTCAGGCGCCTGAGGTCTTTCTCAGCTTCCGCATCGCGCGGGCGCGATCTCTTTACCTCGCCCTCTTTCTTTTCAATATCCTCGCCGCCGCCCGGAATCATGCTGTCGCTCAGGCTCACCTGGCTGCCCTGCGTCAGCGCCACGCGCAGCGGCATCTGGAAATATTCGGCAATTTTATGCCGCTGCTGCGGCGTGCTGTTGGCAATCAGCCACATCACCAGGAAGAAGGCCATCATTGCCGTCATAAAGTCAGCGTAAGCGATTTTCCACGAGCCGCCGTGATGTCCGTGCCCGCCTTTTTTACGCTTGCGCACGATAATGACGGGATGTTTTTCCTTACTCATGGCGCGTTGCCTTCCGAGGCGTTGGAGGCGGCGGATTTCACCTGACGTACATGTTCTTCCAGCTCAAGGAAGGTAGGACGTTCGGTGGAGTAGAGGATTTTACGGCCGAATTCAATGGCGATCTGCGGCGCGTAGCCGTTCATGCTGGAGAGCAGGGTAACTTTAATGCACTGAAACATTTTGATCTTTTCACTGCTTTTCTGACGCAGCAGCGCGGCCAGCGGCAGAATAAAACCGTAGGCCAGCAGAATACCGAGGAAGGTGCCGACCATCGCGTGCGCAATCAGTTCGCCCAGCTCGGCGGCGGGACGATCGGCTGCCGCCAGCGCGTTAACCACGCCCATTACCGCCGCAACGATACCAAACGCCGGGAACGCGTCGCCTACGGCGTTCAGGCTGCTGGCGGGAACATCCAGCTCATGCTCGCAGGTTTCAATTTCTTCATCCATCAGAGCTTCAACTTCGTGCGTGCTCATATTGCCGCTGATCATCAGGCGCAAATAGTCAACGACGAAGTTCATCAGCATTGAATCGCCGAGCAGGCGCGGATAGGCAGAGAATATCGGGCTGCTTTGCGGATCTTCAATATCGTTTTCCAGCGACATCATGCCGCTCTGCCTGGCTTTAGCAAGCAGCAGAAACATTAGCGCCATCAGATCCATATAGAGCGCTTTGTTATACTGCGATCCCTTAAACAGGATCGGAAAGGCCTTCAGCGTGGCGGAAATGGCTTTACCGTTATTGCCGACGATAAAGGCGCCCACGCCGGCCCCGCCGATAATCAGAAGTTCAGTTGGCTGGTAGAGCGCCCCAAGCTGTCCGCCAGAGATAACAAACCCACCAAAAACGGTGGCGAAAACAACCACATAACCTAAAATAACCAGCACGCTAACTCCTTAGTACCGAAACGCCTGTTTAATTCTTTTTCTGCGGATAAAGCGCGTTGCAGGCGCTGACGTATCGTATGCCGCAGATACGCCATTAACGATTTAGTCCTTCTTGTCATCAACGCTAAAACCCGTTAGAGAGTTATCA
This sequence comes from Mixta tenebrionis, assembly GCF_006517625.1. Classification (GTDB taxonomy): domain Bacteria; phylum Pseudomonadota; class Gammaproteobacteria; order Enterobacterales; family Enterobacteriaceae; genus Mixta; species Mixta tenebrionis. Next base: position 27,050 of record NZ_VHQI01000012.1, read on the forward strand.
ACCCGCAATGTCATAGCTTTCGCATTTTTTCGCCGCGCGCGACGGCGGGCTGCACAGACTGCAGGTAAAGGGGTCTTTGGCATGTTCATGGGTGACGATAAAGCCGCCGTGACAGGCCACGCACGAGGTGCGCTCAATCATGCCGCAGTCAATAAAGCGCAACAGCGTCCAGGCGCGGGTTAATCCCAGCACCGGTTTTTCATCGGGTTTAACCGGGCACTGCTCAAGATAGAGACGATAGGCTTTAATCAGGGCTTCGATCGGACGGCAATTTTCCGTTTTTTTAATAAAAAGATAGATGTTATAGAACATCGACGAATGGATATTTTGTTCCCATGACATAAACCACTCGGCGGAAAAAGGCAGCATGCCTTTCGGCGGCGGGCAGCCGCGTAGCTCTTTATAAAGCCTTAATAGCCGCCTGCGGCTTAAGCTAATCTCGCTTTCCAGCACCTGCATTCTGGCACCGAAGGAAATAAGCTCCATCGCCATCTGAACTTCTTTAATTTCATCCAGGATACTTTTTTCACTCATAATTGTTCGTTCCATCAACAGGTTGGATGGTTTTGCTCAGATAGTGAATTGAGCAGTTCGGTGGACAATATAATGCCGGTATGTATTTGCTGCAGGGCGTCAATGCGCGACGCTTTTGTCAGGCAATCAATGACCGCTTTATCATCTACGCGCAGACGGCAGATCAGCTGACTGGTTGACGCCATCTTGATGAGTTGGGGCAAAGAGAGTTCGCTGAGCGTATCGAGAATGCTGGTATCCAGCCCCAGGCGGAAGCCGGCGGCAAACTTATCTTCACGGATAAGCCGCTGCGCCAGAAGGAGGTAGGTAAGATTAAGATTATGGATACTTTGCAGCTGGTCGTTTGAATCTGGCTTGTTCATATACGCTATTCCACATTGAGTTCATGTTAAACAATCCTGCCTGTTATCATTAGGTAACAAGAATAGATAAGATCCAAACAATATGGAATGTCTATGTTATCCTCAGACGTAAATGACGGTAATTACTCGCATTTCCGCGCTGGGTAAGTCAGGCAAGGTGACACTAATAATAGTAAGGCGTTGATATGAGATGTTAATTGCCTTCCTTAACATCCGGAGGACTATTTCCTGATGCTGGCATATTCAAGACATTTCCTATTTGGCACTCGATTATCATATAGCCAACCAACACTTTTCAAGGTTTTTTTAATCTACATTTAATTATCTTATTAGTTTTTAGGTTATCAAAGTTACAATGCCTAATTCGGTTAAGATAAAAAAATGCAGTTACCATTAACCAGCGAATTAAATCCGCAGAAAACAGTTCTCGCTGGTTAACAAGTTAATTACCAGTTAGCGAAATTTCCTAATCATCTTAACAACTCACTATGTTGGTTGTAATCGTGAACGTAACCTTTTTACCGCCTGGCTGTGCAGCTGGCTGACCCGCGTTTCCGTTATTCCCAGGATTTCGCCAATTTCCTTCATATTCAGCTCTTGTTGATAATAGAGATTCAGTAGCGTTTGTTCTCTTTCTGGCAGCGTTCTGATCTCATCGCTGATTTTACTGACCAGCCTTATTTTAGTGGTCTCGTTTAGCGGATTAAGTTTTTCATGTTGCGCGTCGGGCTGTTCAAAACGATCCGCCAGCTCTTCCTGCAGCTCATCCAGCGAACAAATCTGGCTGGTATTGGTATCCGCCAGCATTTGCCGGTACTCTTCCAGCGAAACATTCATCGCCGCGGCAACGTCGGCCTCTTTCGCCGCCTTGCCCGTTGACTGTTCGATGCGATGAATAACCGCAGCAATTTCCCGCGCGTTGCTGCGAATACGTCGCGGCACCCAGTCGCGTTCCCGCAGTTCATCAATCAGCGCCCAGCGAATGCGCTGCGTAATATAGGTGCTAAAAACAATCCCTTTTTTCGGGTCATAATGATCGATAGCATTGAGAAGGGCGATGGCGCCGGCCTGTACCAAATCATCAAGCTCTACGCTGCCGGGTAAACGCACCTGAAGCCTTAACGCTTCATGTCGAACCAGAAAAGCATATTTTTTCCATAGTGCGTTTTTGTCTACCATACCCTCTGGGGTATATAATCCATTCACAATGACATCGTCCATCCTGTCATGGGTAATATACCGATTATCTTTCATCGTCCAGGGTAAACATAGCCCGATAAAGCCTTAAGAATTTGCGTAATTTGCTTAATTAACACCTTTTTCACGGCTTTACCGGGTTGCTTAGCTAATCAAATCTTCGAAAAGACAACAGATTAAAAACTTTCCCATTCATCTTCGATTTTAATTTGATCCATCGCAGTTTCTTTTCGCTTTTTAACCGCCGGCGTCGGCGATTTTAATAGTGCGCGTTTTAATACTCTCGTCTTATTTTCGCTGCCTTTTAACTGAATATGCGCCACCATTTTGCCCAGCGAATCTGCGTGCTCTTCCATATTTAGCGCCGCCGTCGCCGCTTGCTCTACCATAGCGGCATTTTGCTGCGTCACCTGATCCAGCTCATTTACCGCCTGGGCGATCTGATTAATACCTGTGCTCTGTTCATCCGAGGCGGAAGCAATTTCCGACATGATATCGGTGACCTGAGTAACGGACTGGATAATATTCTTCATTGCCGTTCCCGCCTGCTCAACTTCCTGCGATCCGGTATGCATATCCGTTACGCAGGTATTAATCAGCGAGCGAATCTCTTTTGCCGCATCGGCGCTGCGCTTGGCAAGGTTACGCACCTCGCCGGCCACGACGGCGAAGCCGCGTCCCTGTTCACCTGCGCGCGCTGCCTCAACCGCAGCATTCAGCGCCAGGATATTGGTCTGGTTGGCGATGCTGTCAATCACGCTGTTAATATCGGCAATCTGACGCGAACTGACGATAATTTTACGCATAATAGTATCCAGGCCGTCCATGACCTCACCGCCGTTTTTGGCGCTGCCGCTGGCGCTTTCCGCCAGCTGGCGGGCGGTATGCGCATTATCGGCATTCTGGCGTACAGTAATTTTTAGCTCTTCCATGCTGGCCGCCGTCTGCTGCAGCGCGGAAGCCTGCTCTTCGGTGCGGGAAGAGAGATCGTTATTGCCGCTGATAATTTCCTGCGCCGCGCTATTGATCTGATCGACGCCGCTGCGAATCCCGGATACCGTCTGGGTAACCCACTGGCGTAATTTTTCCAGCTCGATAAACATCTTGCCGATTTCATTATTGGCGCCAGTGGCAATTTCTTCATCCAGCTTGCCGCTTGCCATCACCTGGAAGGTAGCTACCGTTTTTTCCAGGCGCTGGAACAGCTCGCGCCGCAGCCAGAGGCGGGTAAAAATAATCAGGCCGATGGCGACGATGCCTGCGGCGATGGCTAACAGATTGTACTGATAGTGATGCTCATGCGCTTCCCGATCGAACTGCATTATCAGCTTGCCGAATTGCATACGATAGCGCTCCAGCCCGTTATCAAATTCCGCGCGCGCTACCGCGATATTTTCTATATCTTCCAGCGCCTGGTGGGTATAGCTGATTTGCGCCAGGCGTTTCGCAGCCAGCGCCAGCAGTTTGTCAGCGTTTTGTTTTAAATTCACGCTGTCCTGTTCGGTGGTCGTCCCCTGTTCTATCGCCACAAAACGATTTAATTCCGTCTGCGCCTGTGCAATCGAGGTTTTAGTCTGCGCCAACAGCTGCGGATCCAGCGGCTTACCCTCGCTGGCCATTAGCGTTAAGGAATAGAGCGTTTCCAGCGCATCGTTAATATAATCGGCCGACGTATTAAGCTGGCTGAACCTTTCACCCAGCGCAACAAACTGCTTAAAGTGCCGATCGGATTGCGAAACGCTGTAATAGCCGTAGCCAAGCACGCCGAACATTAAAATAATAAAAGCAAAAAAAGCGGTATTAATACCGGTGGCAATTCTTACATTTTTGAGCATAGATTATCCTTAACCTTACTGCCTGACTTGTTATTTTGTTATACGACCAGACTGCCCATCCCTAACAGCCTCACACGCCTTAGCGTAGCATGTTAAAGAGCGACAACTGCTGCATGGACTGAAACACCATAAAAGAAGATTGCAATGCGAATTCAGATAATTTTGACTGGGTAACCATGGTGCTGAAAGCTTCCGTCCCGTTGCCCAGCGTTTGTTCCAGGCGCGTCTGAATATCTATTTTGCTGGTTTCGGAGCTGAGGCCCAGCATTTCCAGCTGCTGCAAATTGGTGCCGATGGTCGCCTGCACTTTGCCTAAATTATCGATATTTTTCTTGATTGCGACGTTGGCGCTATCCAGCGTCTGCTGCAGCTTTTCACGCCCGGCGTCATCTTCAATAGGTTCGCGCAGCGCGTCGATGGCATTATTCAGCGCATTGAAAGGATCGTGTTCCGAGCCGGAAAGGAAAACCTCACTGCCGGTAAAGGAAACCTGCATTTCGGTACTGTCCGCAACTTTCTGCGTCATCGGCGTGCTGCCGCCGATATAAGTGCCATCCTCTTCAAAGGGTGCTTTACCGGTGTTATAACCGGCAAAGATATAGCGTCCGTTGCTGTTGCGGCTGTTGGCCAGGCCCATCAGGGTATCACGAATACCTTCCAGCTCCTGCGCCAGCGCTTCGCGATCTTCCGCCGAGTAGGTGCCGTTGCCGCCGGCAACGATCTTCTCCGCCAGGTTTTTGGTCAATATATTGCTGACGGAATTGAGGATATTATCCTGCTGGCCCAGCATATCTTCAGCGTGCTGACGCGCGGTGTCATACTGTTCCAGCTGCGCCAGCGAGTTCTGGTAAATAATCGCCTGCGAAGAGGCGGCCGGATCGTCGGAAGGCTTCAGTATCATCTGCAAAGAGGATAAACGCGTATAGTCATCGTTATAGCGATTCATCGCTGACGATAATTTATCGATTTGGCTCTGGTACTGATAAAGTGAGCTAATTCGCATATTCTTTTCCTTTTCGCGTTTCTATTGCCGGGCTTGCGGCAAACCGGGCAACTAATTAACGAATACTTAACAGAGAATCAAAAATAGTGGTGGCCGTTTGCAGCACCTGGGCATTCGCCTGGAAATATTGCGAATACATTTGCAGCCTCATATATTCTTCCATCGGATCGACGCCCGACACGCTCTGCTTCTGCGATTCATATTCCTTATAGACACTGCCGGCTGCCGTAAAGTCCCCTTTCAGCGAGCTGGTGCTGGAACCCACGGAGCTGACCAGGCTGGCATAGGCTTCGGTTAAGGTCGCCTTGCCGATAAGCGCCTGATCTTTAATGGCGATCATATCTTTTATATTTACGTCGTTGCTTTCACCTTCAACGTCGTCAGAGCCGGAAGCTGCAATCTGATCGCCGCTTTTCAGCGCTACTTCGATCTTTTCCGCCGCTCCGCTGGTCGGGTTGAAAATAAAGCTGTCGCCTGGCTCCGGCGTGCCCTGCGGTTTAATTACGATGCCGTCAAAACTCAGCTCTCCGTCGGCGCTGATATCCGGTACGATTTGCTTGCCGCTGCTGTCGGTGATCAGCCAGTCATTAGCGCCCGGACCCTGATAAACCACGCTGTAGTCCTGCGCTTTCACCTTAGCAATTTCTTTATTGCCTTTATCATCTTCGCTAAAGCGGATGTTCAGCGTGGCATCGCCGCCGTTGTTGCGGTTTACCAGCGCCACCGGATCGGCAAGTTTGAAAATATCGCCGCCCTGCACGCCGTCAATATCCCAGCCCGCGCGGTTAACCTCATTAAAGCGGTTGCCCATCTGCAGGGCGAGCTGGTTAAGCTGATCGCGGGCGCTGATTAAATCTTCATTACGGAATTTAAACAGGCCGCCCAGCGCGCCGGTACTGAGCTTTTCTTCATCCAGCCTGATGCTGTTGCCCAATGCGTCAATGTAGGAGACTTCCAGTTTCGCTGGATTCGCATCGGATGGCGTACATTCCAGCTGGCTGAATTTATCGCCGTTAACCAGCGACAGACCGTTGGACAGGGCGACGCTGACCTCGCCGGTCGCCGGGTTTTCATTCACCTGGATACCGACCAGCTCGCTAAGCTGATCCAGCAACATATCGCGCTGGTCCAGCAGATCGGCAGGCTGGCCGCCGGTCTGGGTGTGAACTTTATAGATCGCCTCATTCACCGTCGCCAAAGCTTTAGCGCAGGTGTTAATTTGATCGACGGTCTGATTAATTTGGGTGTTGGTGCTTTTTTCCAGTCCGTTAAGCGTGCGCGCGGCGGTCTGGAACTGATAGGCGGTAGATTTAAACTGCGACAGCGCTTCCTGGCGCGCGGCCATGCTGACCGGATCGCCGCTGACTTTTTCCAGCGCGCCGAAGATGCCGTTAAGCGAGTTAGCGATATTATTGCTCTTATCGCCCAGCATATTATCGATCTGCTTCAGCTGTTCATAGCGGCTGCCCAGCGCGCAAAGCTCGGTGTCGGAGTTACGCAGCTGATTATTAATGAAACCATCGTAGGCGCGCTGGACGCCGTTTACCTGAACGCCGTAGCCGAAAAAGCCGTTGTCGGTCGTTTTACCGCCTGCTTCGCCCAGCACGATATTCTGTCGGCTGTATCCTACGGTATAGGCATTGGTCAGGTTATTGCCTACTACGTTTAACGCGTATTGAGCCGAGCTCAAACCGCTTTGCGCCAGATACATGAGATTCATAAATCACCCGCGTTCCATTAATGCGAAATTTCGTAAAAAATAGGGTTCAGAAACAGCCTTATATATATATCGGCGCATCAGAAATTTGCTAAAACATATTTTTCAAAATATTGAGGTCAAATCACTTTTATAAGCTTTAGCAGCCTGTGTAATATTTGTTTTTATTTGTTGCATAATATCGATCAATTTTTTAGCGTAATTAGGATCGGTGGCGTAGCCGCCTTTTTGTAACGCCTGCGCCGCCTGCTCCGGCGTTTTCGCCTGCATTACCGGCTGATAACGGCTGTGGCGTGCCAGCAACGAGCTGTAGTCGTGCAGCGCCTCGGTATAAGAAGCGTAAACGCGGAAGGCCGCTTTGACCTTTTGCGCCTTGCCGTTGATATATTCGGTGGTGGTGATTTCGGTGGTTTTACCCTGCCAGTCCGGCGTCGCTTTAATGCCGAACAGGTTGTAGCTCGGCTGGCCGTTTTGCTGGCGGATTTCCCGGTTGCCCCAGCCTGACTCCAGCGCCGCCTGCGCCAGAATCAGCTGATGCGGAATGCCGGTGCGGCGCGAAACGTCTATCGCTGGCGACAGCAGACGTGAAATAAAGCTGCCGCTGCCGCCGGTTAGCGCGGCGGGCGGCGTGACGGCCGGCAGCGGCGTGGCGGGCTGGGCTGGCGTACGCGCCGGCAGCGTCTGACGCAGCGTCAGCGCCACCGGCGTACCGCCGGAGGTTTTCGCCGCCTCGCCGCCCATCTGCTCTACCAGCTTATCAGCCAGGCCAAGCCGGCCCTGCGCCGCTAAATCCTGCGACAGCTGCTGATCGTACATGGCGGTGAACATTTCAGTCTGCTGCGAGTTAAACAGCCCATCTTTAAAGCTGGCCGCGCGCATGCTTTTCATCATCATCTGCACGAACAGGCCTTCCATCTGCTGCGCCGCGCCGCGTAAGCCGCGCTGCGCATCCTGTTTCGCTACCTGTTTCAGCTTATCGAGCGCGCGCGCGTCAAACGCCGCGCTCTGCATCATCAGCGAACTTTTCATCAGTTCATCTCCAGCTTCGCATGCAGACAGCCCGCGCTTTTCATCGATTGCAGAATCGACATCAGATCGTTTGGCGTAGCGCCCAGGCTGTTCAGCGCGCGGATAACCGCGTTCAGATCGGCGCTGGTGTTCACCCGCTGCAGCGAGCCGCCCTGCTCACGCAGCGAGATCTGCGTATCGGGCACTACCACGGTTTCACCGCCCGCCAGCGGCGTATCCGGCTGGCTGACCCGGTTGGTCTGCGAGATTTCCACCGACAGATCGCCCTGCGCCACGGCGCAGGCTTCCAGCGTGACGTGGCGGTTGATAACCACCGAGCCGGTGCGTGAGTTAACGATCACGCGCGCCTCAATCGGGCCGGTTTTAATCGGAATATTTTGGATGCCGGCAAGGAAGCGTACCTTTTCTGCGCTGCTGGCCGGCGCAAACAGCTTAATCACGCGGGCGTTTTCCGCCATGGCGACGCCGCCGCCGTAGCGTCGGTTGATTTCATCGCTGATGCGCTGGGCAAGGCCGAAATCTTCCTGATTAAGCTGCAGACGCAGCACGTTCTCGCTGCCGAACTGGGTCGCCACTTCGCGCTCAACGGTTGCGCCGCCGCTGATGCGGGCGCCGTTAAGCTGGTTTACCTGTACCCGGCTGCCGCCGCTCTGCGCGCCGGCGCCGGAAACCAGCAGGTTGCCCTGCGCCAGCGCGTAAATCTGATTATCCACCCCTTTCAGCGGCGTCATCAGCAGCGTGCCGCCGCGCAGGCTTTTGGCGTTGCCCATTGAAGAAACCACCACGTCGATCTTTTCTCCGGGACGGGCGAACGGCGGCAAATCTGCGGTAACCATCACCGCCGCGACGTTTTTCAGCTGCATATTGGTGCCGGGCGGCACGGTGATGCCCAGCTGCGACAGCATATTGTTGAGACTTTGGGTGGTAAACGGCGTCTGCATGGTCTGGTCGCCGGTGCCATCCAGCCCGACCACCAGGCCATAGCCCAGCAGCGAGTTGCTGCGCACGCCCTGTAAGGTAGTTAAATCACGAATACGTTCCGCATAGCCTGACGGGATTAACAGCAGACTCAGGCAGAGACAGAACGCATGCAAAAAAGCGCGATGCGGTAACATTTTCATAAGCCGCCCGTCATAAAGGTGAAAGATTGAGGAACAGACGCTGGAGCCAGCCCATCTGCTGCGCCTCGTTGATATAGCCGGTTCCTGAGTATTCGATACGGGCGTCAGCGACCTGGGTGGAAATAACGGTATTGCTGCCGCTGATGGTGCGCGGGTTCACCACGCCGGAAAAACGGATATATTCGGTGCCCTGGTTAATGGCGATCTGTTTTTCACCTACCACCGCCAGGTTGCCGTTTGCCAGCACTTCCCGCACGGTAACGGTAATGGTGCCGCTAAAGGCGTTTTTAGCCGCCGCGCCGCCTTTGCCGGAGAAATCGTTGTCGCCTTCGATAGCGGTATCCGCGCGATCGCCGCCGAACAGCCCGCTCATAAAGCGCGGCATAGCGCTAAAGCCCAACCCCACCGAGCCGCCTTTGGAGGCGTTGGCCGAAGAGCTTTTGCTGGCGCTGACGTTTTCCTGCAGCAGAATGGTCAGCGTATCGCCGACGTTGCGCGGGCGTCGATCCTCGAACAGCGGCTGATAGCCGTAGTTCATCGCCTGGCCCGTCTGAAATATCGAACCGTTCGCCGCCGCCGGCGTCGACTGCGTCGGGCTGGCGCTGGTTACGCCGTTGACTAACGGCTTGTGGATAAAAGTACCGCAGCCTGACAGCAGCGTTCCCAGCATCAGCAGCGCCGGCAGGCGAGCCGGAGTGAGCAAGGCGCGGTGATGAGTAGCGCGGCGCGCGGCGGGTCGTGCGGATTCAGGCGGATTTATCATGATATTCACTACGGTAAGTACGGATGAAAGCGGGCGCGATCGTCAGATCGCCGCCCTGCTCCCGCTACGATCAGAGCTGTGCCAGACGCTGAAGCATCTGATCGGAGGTGGAGACCGCTTTGCTGTTGATTTCATAAGCGCGCTGCGTCTGGATCATATTGACCAGCTCTTCCGCAACGTTCACGTTGGAGGTTTCCACATAGCCCTGCTTCAGCGTGCCGCCGCCGTTCAGCCCCGGCGTGGTTTCATTCGGCGCGCCGGAAGACTGGGTTTCGCGATAGAGGTTTTCACCAATGCTTTCCAGACCGGAATCATTGATAAAGGTCGCCAGCGTTAGCTGTCCCACCTGCTGCGGCGCGGTCTGCCCGGCCTGGGTGACGCTCACCAGGCCATCGCTGCCGATGGTCAGGGTATCGGCATCCTGCGGCAGGGTAATCGCCGGCTGAATGGGATAGCCGTTAGCGGTCACCAGCTGGCCGTTCTGATCGATCTGAAACGCACCGTCGCGGGTGTAGGCGGTGGTGCCATCCGGCAGCAGCACCTGGAAGAAACCCTGCCCGCTGATGGCGACATCTTTAGAGTTGCTGGTTTGCGTCATGCCGCCCTGGCTATGAATACGCTCGGTGGCTACCGGACGCACGCCGGTACCTACCTGCAGGCCGGAAGGGATAGTGGTCTGTTCGGAAGATTGCGCGCCCGGCTGACGCAGCGTTTGGTAGAGCAGATCTTCGAATACCGCGCGCTGGCGCTTAAATCCGTTGGTGCTGACGTTCGCCAGGTTATTGGTAATGACGTCCATATTGGTCTGCTGCGCTTCCAGACCAGTTTTGGCAATCCATAAGGCACGCATCATGGCAGGCTTCTCCTTGCCGGTTATTAACTTAAGCTAAGCAGTTGGTTGGCGTTTTTTTCGTTTTCATTGACGGCGGCGATCACTTTCATCTGCATATCGAAGCCGCGCGCCGTGGAGATCATCTCCACCATCGCTTTCACCGGGCTGACGTTGCTGCTTTCCAGCGCGCCGGGCATCAGCCGCAGCTCAGGATCGGCAGGCAATACCGGATTTTCCTGCCGGGCAGGATCGACATGGAACAGGCCGTCGTCGCCGTTGCGCAGCAGATAAGGCTGCGCGGTAACCGTTTTCAGTCTTCCCACCAGCGCCAGCGCGGTTGGCTCATCGCCGGCGCCCAGCGCGGTCACGGAGCCGTCCGGCGCGATGGTAACCTGCGCCTGCGGCGGAATAGCGATGGGGCCGCCGTCGCCTATCAGCGGATAACCTCTGACGCGCAGCTGCCCTTCGCTATCAACTTCAATATTGCCGTCGCGCGTATAGGCTTCGCCGCCGTCAGGCAGCTGTACCGCCAGCCAGCCGTTCTGCGGCAGCGCCACGTCCAGGCTGCGCCCGGTCTGGTTAACCGCGCCCATGGTGTAGTCGTTGTAGGGCGTGGATTCCGTCGTCAGCACGCGCGTGGCGTCGCCGGGGCCGTTAACCGGCACCGCGCGGTAAGCGGTAAGCTGCGCGCGGAAGCCGTTAGTGGAGACGTTCGCCAGATTGTTCGCCGTAACGGCCTGCCGATTCAGCGCGGCGTTCGCCGCGCCCATGGCGGTATAAATAGCGCGATCCATAGCTTTCCGCCGTTAGCCGAGGTTCACCAGCGTCTGCAACAGTTCAGACTGGGTTTTGATCGTCTGAGAGTTAGACTGGTAGTTACGCTGGTAGACGATCATATTTACCATTTCCTGGCTCAGATCGACGTTAGACGCCTCTACCTTACCGCCATACAGGTTGCCCAGGTTGCCGGTGCCGGCCACGCCGATTGCCGGCTGACCGGAATCTGGCGTTTCCGTCCAGCAGTTGTTGCCGCTGGAAGCCAGGCCGCCGGCGTTAGTAAAGTTCGCCAGCACCACCTGGCCCAGCAGCTGCTGTTCGCCGTTGCTGTAGGCGGCCACAATCTGTCCGTTATCGCCCAGCGTATAGCCGTTCAGCGATCCCGGCGGATAGCCGTTGGTGCTGGGGTTGTCCATCGCGGTAGCCAGCGCCTGCTGGGTCATGCCCGCCATATCCAGCTCAAAATTCAATGCTTCCGCGCCGTTATAGGCGGAGCTGACCACGCCAATCTTGCCCGGATTCTGGTCATCAGTTACCAGCTGACCGGAGCTGTTAAACTTCAGGGTGGTTTCCTGATACTGCGTCTTGCCTGCAGCATCGACGACCGGCGCGGTGGCGTCGTTGGTATAGACTTTCCACTCGTTGGGGCCGGTTTTCACAAAGTAAGCGTTAACGGTATGGCGATTGCCGAGGCTGTCGTAGGCGGTCACCTGCGTTACCGAGTTGTAGCTTTCGCTCTTGGTCGGATCGAAGGCGATGCTGGGATCGATCGCTTCCGCCTCAGAATTCAGGTTGCCTTTTAACGTACCGCCGTCAGAGGCGCGGGCCGGCATCTGGCCGGTTGGAATCTGAATCGGGCCTACCGCGGCGCCGGGCTGAATGGCGGGCGGCGTGCCGGTCGCCTGATAACCGGTGAGCTGTAGCCCCATATCGTTGACGATATAGCCGTTTGCGTCTTTCTTAAACTGGCCGTTGCGGCTGTAGTAAACCTGACCGCCTTCACCAACCAGACGGAAGAAGCCGTTGCCCTGGATGCCCATATCCAGGCTGCTGCTGCCCTGGCTCAGCACGCCGTCGCTGAAGTTCTGTTTAACCCCGGCAACCTGCACGCCCATACCGATCTGGGAGCCGGCGAAAACGTCGGCAAAAGAGATGGAGCCGGATTTAAACCCAACGGTTTGGGAGTTGGCGATGTTGTTGCCGACAACGTCCAGCGCCTTTGACGCTGCGTTAAGTCCACTAAGACCTTGTGAAAAACTCATTCGTAACCTTCCTGGCCGCTAACAATCAATGCTGAAACAGTTATTACTCAACTAGATAGATATTGCCCAAGCTTGCGGTGCCGTTAACACCGAGCTGCAGAACGGCCTGTCCCTGAATCAGGGCAACGCCTTCAACTTTGGCACTTTTAAGCGAAACAATGACCGGGGAACCCTGAGCGTTCGTCGCGCTGTAGGTAACTTTATAACTCTCTTCGTTATCGAAGCCCGGCTTCGCCGGCTGGAAGCCGGTCAAATCTTTAAGGGTGTATTGATGTACGCCCGCCTCGACATCTTTTAACTCGGCGGTGTAGCTTTCACCGGCGCTATTGGTCAGCACCACCTTGACGCTGTCGGCGTCGTTGCCGAGCGCAAAGGCGAACTTGCCATCTTCAGACGTAACGTTGGTATCCCCTTCGATCAGAACGGTACGCCCAATCCACTGGGTAGTATTCAGCTGCTGCATATCCATCACCAGCTGGCCCACGCCGTTCATGGTGGTGTTCAGCTGCTGAACGCCCGCGGCAGTATTAAACTGCGCCAGCAGCGAGGTCAGCTGCGTGTTATCCATCGGGTTGGTGGGATCCTGGTTCTGCATCTGCGCCACGAGAAGATTCATAAAGTTATTGGTGATATCTTCAATCGAGGAGCCGTTGGAACTGGTAGCGCTGGCGCTGCTGGTAGCAGCATAGTTACTGGTAACTGGCGAAACGGCCATGGCAACTCTCCTTATTGACCAAGCGTCAGCGTTTTCATCATCATCGCCTTGGCGGTGTTCAACACCTCCACGTTGGCCTGATAGCTGCGTGAGGCGGAAATGGTGTTGACCATCTCATCCACCACGTTGACGTTCGGCATACGTATATAGCCTTTGGCATCCGCCAGAGGGTTGCCTGGTTCATAGACCAGACGATCCGGCGCGTTGCTTTCCACCACGTCGCTGACCCGCACGCCGCCAATTTCCTGGCCCGGCGCGCGATTAACCTGGAAAACTACCTGACGCGCGCGGTAGGGCGCGCTATCCGGCCCGGCAACGCTGTCAGCATTCGCCATATTACTGGCGCTGACGTTCAGCCTTTTGGACTGCGCCGTCATCGCCGATCCGGATATTTCAAAAATGCTGAATAAAGACATGACAATTAGCCCTGACCAATAACGCTCATCATCCCTTTAATCTGGGAACCGAGTATGGTTAAACTGGTTTGATATTTAATGTTATTGTCAGCGAAATTAACCCGCTCACGATCCATATCAACGGTATTGCCGTCAGCGCTTGGCTGATCGGGAATCCGGTATAATAATTCGGTCTGGTTAAACACCGTCGCCGTCGCCGGAATATGGCGGGAGGCGGTCAGGCTCAGCGACAACGGCTCAGTACGCTGGCGTTGCTGAGACACAGCCTGTTTAAGCTGTTGAGAAAAATCGATATCCCTGGCTAAATAACCCGGCGTATCGGCATTGGCGATATTCGAGGCTAAAATATCCTGCCGGCGGGTGAGTAAACTCAACGCTTCCTGCTGAAAAAATAGTGCCTTATCGAGTTTATCAATCATGACAAGACTGGCCTTATTACACGGAGATTAACGCAGAGGACTATAAAGGGGATCGTAAATAATCTATACCGTGAAAATCAGACAAATATTATAGCTTTTAAACGATTAATTAAGAAAAAGAGCGCTATGCGCTTAAATAGCGACATTAGCGTGAGCATTTAAGCCATTTATTTATGTCAGGTTAGCGCTACACTACGGACGACTCAGGCGAATAAATCATCTTATTCTCAATTATACTCACCGGGCCGGAATTAGCATGAAAACCAGATGTTATTACTGGCGAAAAACATTATTACTTTTATTTTTCATTTCTTTTACTTTATCGGCCCAGAATAAGAACGACGCGCTGACGGTAAAAATTAACCGGCTGTTAAACCTCAGCGGTAATGGCAGCCAGCAGCATATTACCCGGCACGCGGTGCTGTTAACCGCGCCGGAAAAGCTGGCGGCGCTGTGTGACGATCCGCAACTTTCCCTGAGCGGCGGCCAGCGTCTGACGGGCAACAGAACGGTTGTGGCGCAGTGCGGCGAGAAAAAGACCTTTATTCAGGTACGGATTGAGGCGGAAGGCGGATGGTGGGTCGCCGCGCGCGACCTGAAAGCAGGCAGCGTACTGAGCCAGCAGGATCTGGTCAGGCGCAGCGGTTCGCTGGCCAGCCTGCCGGCAGGCGTGCTGACGCAGCCGGAGCCGCTTAACGGCGCGGTGCTGACGCGCGCGTTACGCGCCGGACAGCCGCTAACCGAAAGCCAGCTGCGCAAAAGCTGGCGCGTTAAGCGCGGCGATGAGGTAGACGTTATCGCCTATGGCGCCGGGTTCCAGATCGTCGCCAAAGGCAAAGCGCTGGATAATGCGGCGGTCAACGGCGCGGTACGGATACGGATGAAATCGGGTCAGCTGGTAAACGGCAGCGTCAGTCAGGATGGCAGCGTGCGGATAAATTTATAGTAATATCTTTAGTTACCCGGAAAAATACCGATATTGATAATAACGCAAGATATTAATCACACAGGTTTCGGAGTAGACATTATGAGTATTAACCATCCGCTGAAAACGCAACCTGTTACGCCAGCCCAGCTTCATCAGGAAGTAAAACTGACCCAACGGCCTCTGGCGGACAACGTATCCAAAACCAGCCGCTCGCCGCAGCAAAACAGCGAGGTGAAGCTCAGCGCGCTGACGCAGCATATTAAAGATGACACCTCGCAGGACATTAATATGGAGCGCGTACAGCAGATTAAACAGGCGATTCGTAACGGCGAGCTGCAAATGGACAGCGATAAAATCGCCAATGCGCTGCTGCAACATATCCTTAGCGAGTAATTACACCGAAACAAACATGGAAAATCTGGCAACGACCTTAGAAAAATTGCAGGAAGCGCTGCACGAGCTGGAGACGGTACTGGCGGAAGAAATTAAGCAGCTGAGCGGCGCGCGCGTCGATCCCGTTGCGCTCCAGCATCTTTCCGATGCGAAAAGCCGTCTGCTGTCGACGGTGGCCTTTTACGACGAACAGCGCAAGCAGCAGGAAGATCGACTGCAGCTGTTTGCGCCCTACACCGCTCAGGCAACGCTGGCGGCACGCTGGGCGCAAATGATGCCGGTGATTAAAAAATCCAGCGAAATGAATTATCAAACCAGCCAGCTGCTGGAAATGCATATGCAGAAAGCGCAGCAGTTTGCGCGCGCGATGGAAAAAACGGCGGTAGCGGCGCCGAAGCTCTATAACGCGGGCGGGCAGTCGGAAAATAAAGGCACGTCGCGTTCTTACAACATTATTATATAAAAGTAGCGATCCTCTCTTGTGTGATTTGCCGGCTTTTCCTCGCGGAAAAGCTTTTTTTTTGCCGCGCGCTGCCCGTCCCTCATCCTCCCCTGTCAGGCGCGGCGACAATTATTTACGCTGACTTTTCCTAAATTGGTCCTACCAAAAACACTGCTTTGTGATGTCTCTTCCAGCCTGAATTGAAGGCGTTACCTAAATATTGCAATTACTCCGCTCCGGGCAAACAATTATTTAACATTTTAGCGCCTTTTGGTCAGACCAGATTATGGCAGACCAGGACGTTTTTTACGCCGCGCCGCTGGCAGGCCAACGCTCAGGAGAAGTAGGTTTATGCAAAACTGGCAGCAATGGTACGATCCGCTGAATAATATCTGGCTGTCGAGCCTGATTGCGGCGCTTCCGATTATCTTCTTCTTTTTCGCCCTGACGCGGCTACGGATGAAAGGCTGGCTGGCTGGCACCATTACGGTGCTGATCGCCCTTGCCGTGGCGCTGCTGTTTTACCGCATGCCGTTTGATAAGGCGCTCGCCTCCGCCGTTTACGGCTTCTTTTACGGGCTTTGGCCGATCGCCTGGATTATCGTTGCCGCGGTATTCGTCTATAAAATCACCGTAAAAACCGGCCAGTTCGATATTATCCGCAACTCCATCCTTTCCATTACCGAAGATCAGCGCCTGCAAATGCTGATCGTCGGCTTCGCCTTCGGATCCTTTCTGGAAGGCGCCGCCGGCTTCGGCGCGCCGGTGGCGATTACCGCCGCGCTGCTGGTCGGGCTGGGCTTTAAGCCGGTTTACGCCGCCGGGCTGTGTTTGATCGTTAATACCGCGCCGGTCGCTTTTGGCGCGATGGGTATTCCAGTTATCGTCGCCGGTCAGGTCACCGGCGTCGATGCGATGGCTATCAGCCAGATGGCGGGACGGCAGCTTCCCTTCCTTACCCTGATCGTGCTGTTCTGGGTGATGGCGATTATGGATGGCTGGCGCGGCGTGAAGGAGACCTGGCCGGCGGTAGTGGTTTCCGGCGGCTCTTTTGCCATTGCGCAATTCCTGACCTCAAACTTTCTCGGCCCGGAGCTGCCGGACGTGATTTCCGCACTGGTTTCCCTGCTCTGCCTGACGCTGTTTCTGCGCGTCTGGCGGCCGCAACGTATTTTCCGCTTCGACGGCGATCGGCAAAGCGGCGCCGCAGCGCGGGGCCTGACCCGCTACGGCGCCGCTCAGGTTATTCGCGCCTGGATGCCGTTCCTGTTTTTAACCATCACCGTAACGCTCTGGAGCATACCGCCGTTTAAGGCGCTGTTTGCTCCCGGCGGCGCATTCTATGACTGGGTGCTGAGCTTTAACGTCCCCTTCCTGCATCAGCAGGTGATCAAGATGCCGCCGGTGGTCGCCGCCGCCACGCCGTACGCCGCGATCTACAAGCTCGACTGGCTCTCCGCTACCGGCACCGCCATTTTTATCGCCGCGCTGCTGTCGGTTGTCTGGCTGCGCATGCGCCCTGCCCAGGCGATCGGCGCCTTTGGCGAAACCCTGCGCGAGCTGGCGCTGCCCATCTATTCGATCGGCGCCGTGCTGGCCTTTGCTTTTATCTCCAACTATTCCGGCCTTTCCGCCACCCTGGCGCTGGCGCTGGCCCATACCGGCAACGCCTTTACTTTCTTTTCACCGTTCCTCGGCTGGCTGGGCGTGTTCCTGACCGGTTCCGATACCTCATCCAACGCGCTGTTCGCCGCATTGCAGGCCACTACCGCGCAGCAGATCGGCGTGCCGGAAGTGCTGCTGGTCGCCGCCAATACTACCGGCGGCGTAACCGGCAAAATGATCTCGCCGCAGTCGATCGCTATCGCCTGCGCCGCGGTGGGGCTGGTGGGCAAAGAGGCCGATCTGTTCCGCTTTACCGTTAAGCACAGTCTGATCTTTACCTGCATCGTCGGCGTGATGACGTCGCTACAGGCCTGGGTCTTCCCGTGGATGATTCCGTAATGGGCGAGGAAAGGCGATTGGCGGATATTCTGGCGGAGCGGCTGCGCCACTTAATTACCGAGCAGCGGCTGCGGCCCGGCGAGCGGCTGCCCGCGGAGCGTCAGCTGGCGCAGCAGCTGACGGTCTCCCGCTCTTCGCTGCGCGAGGCGCTGCAAAAGCTGATTAGCGAAGGGGTGCTGATCAGCCGACGCGGCGGCGGCAACTTTATCGCCGAACAGAGCGCCGGCTGGTCGGAGGCCAGCCTGGTGATGCCGCTCAGCACGCTGCTGGCCGACGATCCCGGCTACCGCTACGACGTGCTGGAAGCGCGCATCGCCATTGAATCCAGCACCGCCTGGCATGCGGCGCGGCGGGCCACCGCTGAGGATAAAGCGCATATCGCGCGCTGCTATCAGGCGACGCTGCAAATCAGCGATCGCGATGACCCGGATCTCGCCGCTCACGCCGACGTGCGTTTCCATCTGGCGATTGCCGAAGCGGCGCATAACCTGGTGCTGCTACAGGCGATGCGCGGCCTGTTCGATCTGCTGCAGTCGTCGGTGATGCAGAGCCGCCAGCGCATGTATACCGCGCCGGAAATTTTCCGCCAGCTGGCGGTACAGCATCAGGCGATATGTCAGGCCATCGTCGGGGGCGACGCCGATCGGGCGCGCAGCGCCACCATCCACCATCTTGAATTTGTCGACGCCACCATGCGCAGCCTGCATGAGGAAGAGGCGCGACGGGCGCGCAGTATGCGCATCCCTGACAGTAATATGTAAGCGAGGAAAAACCGTGATTATCTCATCCGCAAAAGATTACCGCGCCGCGGCGAAAGCAAAGGTGCCGCCGTTTCTGTTCCACTACGCCGATGGCGGCGCCTATGACGAATATACCCTCAGGCGCAACAGCGAAGACCTGGCGCAGATCGCGCTGCGTCAGCGTATTTTACGCAATATGTCGGCGCTGAATCTGGAAACCAAACTGTTTAACGAGACGCTGGCGATGCCGGTAGCGCTGGCGCCGGTGGGGCTGTGCGGCATGTACGCGCGACGCGGCGAGGTGCAGGCGGCCAGCGCCGCCGATAAAAAAGGCATCCCCTTTACCCTCTCTACCGTTTCGCTCTGCCCGATTGAGGAAGTCGCCCCGGCGATGAAGCGCCCGATGTGGTTCCAGCTCTACGTGCTGCGCGATCGCGGCTTTATGCGCAACGTGCTGGAGCGGGCGCAGGCGGCGGGCTGCTCGACGCTGGTGTTTACCGTGGATATGCCGGTGCCGGGCGCGCGCTATCGCGATGCGCACTCCGGCATGAGCGGCCCGAACGCGGCGATGCGGCGCTATCTGCAGTCGGCGCTCTATCCGCAGTGGGCCTGGGATGTCGGTATTAATGGCCGCCCGCACGATCTCGGCAATATCTCCGCTTATCGCGGTGAGCCGACCAAACTGGAAGATTATATCGGCTGGCTGGGCAATAATTTCGATCCCTCTATTTCCTGGCGCGATCTGGAGTGGATTCGCGACTTCTGGAAAGGCCCGATGGTAATTAAAGGCATTCTCGACCCGGAAGATGCGCGCGATGCGGTGCGCTTCGGCGCGGACGGCATTGTGGTTTCCAACCACGGCGGACGCCAGCTGGACGGCGTACTCTCTTCAGCACGCGCGCTGCCGGCTATCGCCGACGCGGTAAAAGGCGATCTGGCGATTCTGGCGGACGGCGGCGTGCGCAGCGGGCTGGACGTGGTGCGGATGATTGCGCTGGGCGCGGATACCGTGCTGCTGGGGCGCGCGTTTCTTTATGCGCTGGCAGCGGCGGGCGAAGCGGGCGTAACCAACCTGCTGAATCTGTTTGAGAAGGAGATGCGGGTGGCGATGACGCTGACCGGCGCACGGACGATTGCTGAGATTACCCGCGATTCGCTGGTGCAGGCGGTCTCGCCGATGCGGCCCGATGCGCTGGCTGACGCGGTAGCGAACGGCTGAAAACCGCCTGCGCGGCCGGGCGTGCGGCGGCTTCGCTTGATCGCTTTTGCTGCGGCGGGATTAATATTCGTTGCCGACCACGCGGCCACGATAGCTGTCCCAGTTAAAGGTGACCCACAGGCTCTGGCCCAGGCGCATGCGATCCATCACCCGCTCGCCCAGCAGTTTTACCATCTCGGCGTGATTCAGGTTGGTCAGCATACCGGTAGGCCGCTTGGAGGAGGAGCGACGATCGACGATCTGGTTGATAATCACCTTCTCATAGCGCGATTCGGTCTGCATGCCGATTTCATCAATCACCAGCAGATCGACGGTGCTGAAATCGTGCAGCAGATGCTCCTCCGTGCGATCGCTGCCGCCGCTGAAGGTGCCTTTAATAATCGACATCAGGTCGGCGACGGTGACGATCAGCACGCTTTTGCCGCTGAGGATCAGGTGATTGCCGATCGCCGCCGCCAGATGATTTTTCCCGGTGCCGGGGCGCCCGGAAAAGACAAAGCTGGCGATGCTGCGCTCAAAATCATCGGCGTAGCGCCGCGCCTGTTCCAGCGCCTTGCGCTGGCCTTCGTTCTCTACCCGATAATTATCGAACGAGCAGTTCATATGCAGTTCGCGAATGCCTGAACGTCCAAGGATGCGCTGCATTTTCATCGCGCGGTTTTCGCGCGCGATCGCCTCGGAGCGCAGCCTTCCCTGTTCCTGATTCCATGCCAGCAGCTCTTCGCCGCTGCGGAATTTCGGCTGGATATGAGCGGGCATCAGCCGGTGCAGGCGATTAAATAACTCGGCGGGCGTTTTCATTATTCACCTCGGAAACCATCGGGAATGGTACGATCGGGTTCGGGCAGCTGATTCACGTCGCGCGCGGCGCGGCTGCCGCTTACCGCCCGGCTCTGCTGCACGCTACGCGCCAGCTTTTGCTGCCACTGTACGTGATGGAAGGGGCGTCCGTCAGCCTGCCACCAGGCGATAAAAGAGGCCAGCTCGGCAGGCGTCACCGGCTCGCTCAGCGCGATGCCCCAGATGGCCGCCTGGCGCTGAAAATCCGCGTCCGGCCGCCAGCCGGCGTACATCATAAATTTACCCGCCGGTATCTGCGGCGCAGCCGCATAAGCGGGAGATTCATCGTAGAGCTGTTCATCCAGCGTCACGTCGCTGCGCGGCAGCCGGGCCGCCGCCTCCAGCTCCAGCAGCTGCGCCAGGCGTTCAGGCGAAAGCGCATAGAGCACCGGCGCATTATTATCAAAGACCGCGACCGCGCCCGCTTCCGCAGAAGAGAGCGCGGCGACCGGATCCTGACGAAACGCCTCAAGGCCGATAACGGTGGAGGTTAAGATCTTGACAGACATGGTAAATTCCGGATTACATTGCAGGCGAAACCTAACGGGCCGCCGTAGCGGCCGCGACAGTCTCTAGTCTATCAAGTTTAGCGGCGGGAATCGCCTGTTGCGTAGCGCCCTGTTCGTCAGGCGAGGTTGGATGTCGCCGCTTTTCGCCGAAGCAGATCCCAAAGATAGTGCAAGCTGGCAAGCAGGCAGAAGCTGTAGCCCAGCAGTTCGGTACTCTCTTCCGCCATATTTTTTACCGTGCGGTTATAGCCATCCAGCATCAGCGTTTCCCACAGCTCATGCATGCCGAACAGGCGCGAGAAAACCAGCACCGTCAGCAGGCCGGCCGCCATCATGTTCCAGCAGGGGTGATGCAGAAAGTGAACCAGCCCGGAGAGCGAAGCGGCGGGATGCAGCACTGCCTGCCACAGGCAGAGAGCGGTTACCGCCAGCGCAAACCAAACCCAGGCGCCGTGAAAAATCTGGTCAAACAGAAAATCCATTTCGCGGATCAGCATACAGGCGAAGAATCCGCCGATCAGTATCAGGCTGTGGCGCAGCGCTTCGCCCTGCCGAAAAGCGGTAAAAAAGAATGCCAGCGCTATCGCGCCGAGAAATGCCTCCTGAAAAACTTCGGTAAACGAGGTTTCATGCAGCGCATCCTGCATCCAGTGAACATCAATGAAAACCAGCCCCATCATCAAAGCAATAAAAAGCGCGCAGCTTAAAAAGAGAACAAATTTTAACGCGATAGTTTTTATATCGTCAGACATGTAATTTCCCTGAAAATGATTAGCGCGCTGATTATAAGTATGAGTAATCAACAAATTTCTCATTTTATGCCTTCGGAGGTGAAGAAATGGGGCGGTTTTAGCGCCGCCAGCCAATAACCATAGCATAAGAAAGGTTAATGACTCAGTCTGGCCGCCCCGACGCGACGCGGTTGGGCGTGCGCCGTATGGCAAACGTGATAGCATGGGGCGCTAATGATATCGCCAGAAAAGGAGAGCCGTTATGCAACGCTGTGGCTGGGTCACTGCCGATCCGCTTTATCAGGAATATCACGATAAGGAGTGGGGCACGCCGCAGATGCGCAACGCGGCGCTGTTTGAGATGCTGTGCCTGGAAGGGCAGCAGGCGGGCCTGTCGTGGATTACCGTGCTGAAAAAGCGCGCAAACTATCGCGCCGCTTTTCATCAGTTCGCACCGCAGGCGATCGCGCCGATGAGCGCAGAGGATATCAACCGGCTGATGCAGGACAGCGGGCTGATCCGCCATCGCGGCAAGCTGGAAGCTATCGTCGCTAACGCGCGCGCTTATCTGACGATGCAGGAAAACGGCGAGGACTTCGCCCAGTTTGTCTGGGCGTTTGTCGATGGTCAGCCGCAAATCAGCCATTTCAGCGATTACCGTGAGGCGCCGACGCAAACTCCCGCTTCCGTCGCGTTGTCAAAAGCGTTGAAAAAGCGCGGCTTTAAGTTCGTCGGCCCCACCACCTGTTACTCTTTTATGCAGGCGTGCGGGCTGGTTAACGATCATGTTGTCGGCTGTTTTCGTCATCCCGCGCGAACCCTTGAGTAGCCGGATACAAATCTGAGGAAATTCCTGGATATTTTTTGCTGTCTTACGCGGCATGATTGCCGCTTGCAGCGAGTGCGCCTGTAAAAAAAAGTTTTCCAAAGGAAATAAAGATGAAAAAAAGCATTATTGCTCTGTCACTATTACTGAGCGGCACCATTGCCCTCTCTGGCTGTACCACTAATCCCTACACCGGCGAATCGCAGGCGGGCAAATCGGGCATCGGCGCAAGCGTTGGCGCGCTGGTTGGCGCCGGCGTTGGCGTGCTCTCCTCGTCCAAGAAAGATCGCGGCAAAGGCGCGCTGATTGGCGCGGCCTCCGGCGCGGCGCTGGGCGGCGGCCTGGGTTATTATATGGATGTGCAGGAAGCGAAGCTGCGTGACAAAATGCGCGGCACCGGCGTTAGCGTAACGCGCAACGGCGACAACATTATTCTTAATATGCCGAATAACGTAACGTTCGACAGCAGCAGCAGCACGCTGAAGCCTGCCGGCGCGCAAACGCTGACCGGCGTAGCGATGGTGCTGAAAGAGTATCCGAAAACCGCGGTGAACGTTATCGGCTATACCGACAGCACCGGTACGCGCGCGCTGAATATGCGTCTCTCCCAGCAGCGTGCCGACAGCGTCGCCAGCGCGCTGATCCTGCAGGGCGTCGCCAGCGGCCGCGTTCGCACCGGCGGCATGGGCCCGGATAATCCGATCGCCAGCAACAGCACGGAAGAAGGTAAAGCGCAGAACCGCCGCGTTGAAATTACCCTCAGCCCGCTCTCTTAATCCTTGCTTTCAGGGGCAGCGCGCTGCCCCTTTTCTTGCGTATTTATCACCCTGTCTGCCGTCGTTCCGACAGCGTTAATGACTTTTCTTCACTCTGGTTTCCGGCATCAGCAGCGTCGCCAACCCCAGCAATGGCAGCCAGGCACAGGCTTCGTAAACGGACGTAATGCCGTACAGATCGGCCAGCTTGCCCAGCCCCGCCGCGGCAATGCCGCCCACGCCGAACATGGTGCCGAACATAATGCCGGAGACCATCCCGGTACGGCCCGGCACCACTTCCTGCGCGTAGACCACCAGCGCGGCGAAGGCCGAGGAGAGAATAATGCCAATCAGGATAGTCAGCGCCACCGTCCAGAACAGGTTGACGTGCGGCAGCATCAGGGCAAACGGAATCACGCCGAGGAAAGAGATCCAGATAACCGATTTACGTCCGATGCGATCGCCGATGGGGCCGCCGGCGAAGGTGCCGACGGCCACCGAGACCAGAAAGGCGAACAGACAGAACTGCGCCTGCTCAACCGGCAGATCGAAGCGCTGCACCAGATAAAAGGTGTAATAGTTGCTGATAGAGGCGATGTAGCTGAACTTGGCGAACAGCAGCACGCCCACCACGCTCAGCGCCAGTATCACGCGGCCGCGTGAAAGCGCCGGCCCGGTTAACGTCTGGCTCTGCATACGGGCGTGGCCGTGAGAAACCGACCACTTGCTGACTTTCGACAGCACAAAAATAGCCACCAGCGCAATCAGCATCAGCCACGCCAGCGAGGTCTGGCCATGCGGGATAATCAGCAGCGCCGCCAGCAGCGGGCCGAATGCCGTTCCGGCGTTGCCGCCGACCTGGAAACAGGACTGCGCGGTGCCAAAGCGCCCGCCGGAAGCCATGCGCGCCACGCGGGACGCTTCCGGGTGGAAAGTAGAGGAACCGACGCCAATTAGCGCCGAAGAGAGCAGCAGCAGGTTATAGGAGCCGGCAATCGACATCAGGCCGATCCCCGCCAGCGTAACCGCCATACCCGCCGGCAGCAGGAACGGCATCGGACGCTTATCGGTAAACAGGCCAACCCAGGGTTGCAGCAGCGAAGCGGTAATCTGATAGACCAGCGCAATCAGGCCGATCTGCGTGTAGCTCAGGGCATAGCTCGCCTTTAGTAAAGGATAAATCGCTGGCAACGTTGCCTGAATCATATCGTTGCAGGCGTGGGAAACGGCTACCGCGCCAACCACAGACATCAGGAAGCCGTTGGCATCCGTATGAGCATGCGTCGGCGCAGCTTTGCTGGTTTTTAAATCATATGACATGGGGTTTTTACCGTCAGAACGTGACGTCTCTCAGTTATCTAATCGTTAGTCAGGTCGCGAAGGGTACAGATCGGAAGCCGCAGGCCGCATCACCCGGCAAAGGTTGCCCTGCACTCCATTGACTGAACCCGTTGCCCGGTACTCAGAGGCGAATTACCGGAAAGGGCAATCAGACCTGCGCAGCAGTATAACGCGCTTCCCGTCGGTCTAAAAAAGCAAACAGCTTTTGATTCATTTCACTATAGTCATCAGCCAGGCATTCTTCCGACGCGCGGACGCCGCAAAATGCAGCGGCGCGGCGCTGGCGGCGCACTAAACTGTGCGATGGATAACGGCCTGTCCCGCTATGCTAACGACAAAATATTGGCTGTGTTAGTCTCTTGGGATAACCGTGGAGTAAAGGACAGAGATGAAGCATAAGGCCGCACGCGCCACTATTAGCGATGTTGCTAAAGCAGCAAAAACCGGAAAAACCAGCGTTTCCCGCTATCTTAACGGCGAGCATCATGCACTGTCGCCCGATTTAAAGCAGCGCATCGAGCAGGCGATTGCCGCGCTTAACTATCGCCCCAACCAGATGGCGCGCGGCCTGAAGCGGGGCCGCACGCGTCTGATCGGCCTGATTATCGCTGATATTACCAATCCCTATTCAGTAGACGTGCTGTGCGGCATTGAAGCCGCCTGCCGCGCCGGCGGTTTCACGCTGCTGGTATGTAATACCAATAATGAGATCGATCAGGAGCAGCACTATCTGCAGCTGCTGAGCAGCTACCAGGTTGAAGGGGTGGTGGTTAACGCCGTCGGCATGCGCGAGGAAGCGCTGAATCGGCTGCAGCAGTCGCTGCTGCCGATGGTGCTGATCGACCGTAAAATTCCCGATTTTTCCTGTGACGTAGTCGGTCTTGACAACAGGCAGGCAGCAACCGACGCCACCGAACATCTGGTAAATAACGGCTACCGCGCCCTGCTGTTTCTCAGCGAGCCGATCGGCATGGTGAATACCCGCCTTGAGCGTTTACAGGCGTTCCGCCAGAGCTGCGCCCGCTATCCGGAGGTGGTCAGTGAAAATGCTGAGGCGGCGCTTAGCGACAGCGGCGCGCTGGAGCGCATCATCCTGGATTTTTACCAGCGCCACGGCGATCGTCACGCCGCGCTGATCGTTGCCAACGGCGCGCTGACCCTTCAGGTGGCGCGCGCCATGCGGCGGCTTGGCCTGGAGTGGGGCCGCACGATGGGCCTGGTGGGCTTTGACGAGCTGGAGTGGGCGGAGCTGGCCGGCGACGGCATTACCACGCTGAAGCAGCCCACCTGGCAGATTGGCTATGCGGCGCTGGAGCGCGTGATCCAGCGTATCGAGGGCGAGGCCGCGCCGGTGCAGGAGCAAACCTTTCAGGGCGAGCTGGTGGTACGCGGCTCTTCGCGCGCGCTGGCCTGAGCCGGGCTTTACTGCGGCGCAGCCAGAAGCGGTTATTGAAGCCGCCATTGCATATAATTTTGCTTATGCTGAACTGATAAATTTTTAAGGATAAAAATTGATGAAAGTAAGCGAGGAAGCCCTGTTGAGGTCTGGATACGGACATTCAGACCTTCAGAAAGTTAAAAGCCAGTAATTTTAAAGGCCGCCGGGATGAAAAGACGCGTATTTTCACCTTCTGGAGCCGATCGCCCTGTATATATCAGGCCGTTACAGCAGCCCCTTCTGCGCGAAGGTAATACGGGTGGCTTCGTTCAGATCCTTCTCTTTCAACGCTTCTGCCGAGACCCATGCGACTTCCTGAAACTCTTCGTTAAAGGTAATCTCGCGGTTAGCGCTGATACAATCAAAAATCAGGTAAATCATATAGATCTCTTCAGTGGAACCGTCCGGGTAGGTTTTGACCCGCACGTCATCGCGAAAAGCCCAGGGCTTAATCGTGCTGATTTCCAGCGCCGCGCCCAACTCTTCCGCAATCTCACGTCTTAGCGCCGCCTCGATAGTTTCGCCCGGCTCCATGCCCCCGCCCGGCAAGGCCCACTGGCCTGGAAAAACGCCGCGATCGCCAGCCATTTTACACAGCAGAAAGTCCCCTCCATTCTGGATAATCGGACAAACAATAATTCTCTGACGCATATTCTCTCCACCAGTTAGATTAGCCGTAGCTTCCAGGCAAGGCGCTATCGCTACTGCAAAACGGTATAAACCCTACTTTTACTACGCCTGCTTTGACACTGATAAATCGGACAATGCCTGGCATAAAATAGTTACATCGTGAGCGCGATCATAATTTTGTACTTCCGCCCTTTGCTTTGGAACCGGTTCCATTTAATTTCCACCGCGAGAGGGCTTTCCTGTAAACGCCCCCGGAGGAAAAAATGAAACCTGAAATTATTGTGGTGACTACCGCTTATGGTCATCAGCAAGTGGGCGATCTCGGCGGGCAACGCGCCCTGCTGCCGATCGTTGCCGACGCAGGCGCTGACGGCGTGGAAATTCGCCGTGAGCTACTGACCGAACCTGAACTACAACAGCTTTCTCACCTGGCGCAGGCCGTTAACGAACATCAGCTCTACGCTTTTTACTCTGTTCCTGACGCGCTGTTCAGCGAAAATGGCCAGCTCAATGCGCAGCTGGGCCGCTATTTTCAGGAGGCGGAGCAGCTGGGCGCGCGTCTGCTGAAGCTATCGCTGGGCCACTATCGCCCCGGCGCGGATATCAGCGAGCTGCAGACGCTGCAGCAGCAGAGCGCGGTGCGGCTGGTGGTGGAAAACGACCAGACCAACTGCGGCAAGCTGGAAGCGATGGCCGCATTCTTCGAACAGAGCGGCTTTACCGGCGGCATGACGTTCGATACCGGCAACTGGCTGTGGACCGGCGATGACGCCAGCGCCGCTGCGCATCGCCTTGCCCGCTACGTCAGCTATATTCATGTGAAAGCGGCTGTTCCTCACCGTGATAGTTTTCGAGCCATCGCGCTCGACGACGCGGACGATAGCTGGCGCACATTAACAGGACTGCTGCCCGGCGACCTGCCGCGCGGTATTGAATTTCCACTGGAAGGCGACGATCTGGTTGCCGTGACGCGCCACTACGTTGACCTGCTGCGTGAGGAGTAATTTATGAGCACTTATACCCATCAAAACGGAACTTTAGATGTTGTGACCATCGGTGAAGCGATGGCGCTGTTTGTCGCTTGCGAAACCGGCGATTTGGCCGCTGTTGAAAACTTTACCAAACGGATCGCCGGCGCCGAGCTGAACGTAGCGATCGGCCTGGCGCGTCTCGGCCTGAAAGTGGGCTGGGTAAGCCGCGTCGGCGATGACGCTTTTGGCCGCTTTACCCGCCAACAGCTGGCGAAAGAGGGCGTCGATCATCAGCGCGTTACCAGCGATAATCGCTTCCCCACCGGCTTCCAGCTGAAATCAAAAGTCGAAGATGGTTCCGATCCGGCGGTGGAATATTTCCGTCGCGGCTCGGCCGCCAGCCACCTTTCCGTGGCCGATTTCGACCGCGACTATTTCGGCTCCGCGCGCCATCTGCACCTGAGCGGCGTGGCCGCCGCGCTCTCGCCGACCTCGCTGGAACTGCTGAACCATACGGCGCAGGAAATGCGCGCGATGGGTAAAACCATCTCCTTCGATCCTAACCTGCGTCCGGTACTGTGGCCGAGCGAGCAGGAAATGGTGAAACAGCTCAACAATCTCGCCTTCCAGGCGGACTGGGTGCTGCCGGGTGAAAAAGAGGGGCTGATCCTCACCGGTCATCGCCAGCCGGAAGCTATCGCTGATTTCTACCTGGATAAAGGCGTGAAGACGGTAATCATTAAAACCGGCAGCGAAGGCGCCTGGTATAAAACCGCCGACGGCGAAAAAGGCCAGGTGGCGGCGATTCGCGTGGAAAACGTGGTGGATACCGTAGGCGCAGGCGACGGTTTCGCCGTAGGCGTAATCAGCGCGCTGCTGGAAGGCAAAACGCTTCCGCAGGCAATCCGCCGCGGCAATAAGATCGGCTCGCTGGCGATCCAGGTGATCGGCGACAGCGAAGGCCTGCCGACGCGCGACGGCCTGGGCGAAGAGTGAGCATCATCCTGACGTAATGTAAAACGCTGCACATCGATGACGTTGTCATCAGAATATGCGCCCTCAACAGAGGAATAGCTCATGAATAAGCAGACAATCGCGCCAAAACGTTGGTGGTATATCATTCTCATCATCTTTATTACCTACAGCCTGGCGTACCTCGACCGCGCGAACTTCAGCTTCGCTTCGGCGGCGGGGATTAATGAAGATTTAGGCATTACCAAAGGGATGTCATCCCTGCTGGGCGCCCTGTTTTTTCTCGGCTATTTTTTCTTTCAGATTCCAGGCGCGGTTTATGCAGAGCGCCGCAGCGTTAAAAAACTGGTGTTCTGGTGCCTGATACTGTGGGGCGTGTGCGCATCGCTGACCGGCGTGGTGAGTAATATCCCCATGCTGGCGGCGATCCGCTTTATTCTTGGCGTGGTGGAAGCCGCGGTAATGCCGGCGATGCTGATCTATATCAGCAACTGGTTTACCAAATCGGAACGTTCACGCGCCAATACTTTCCTGATCTTAGGCAATCCGGTTACCGTGCTCTGGATGTCTATTGTCTCCGGCTATTTGATCAACGCCTTCGGCTGGCGCGAGATGTTTATTTTTGAAGGCATCCCGGCAGTTATCTGGGCGGTGCTGTGGTGGTTTCTGGTGCAGGATAAACCCTCGCAGGCGCGCTGGCTGAGCGATGCCGAGAAAGCCGCCTTACAGGAGCAGCTACGCAAAGAGCAGGAGGGCATCAAGGCGGTACGCAACTACCGCGAGGCCTTTAAATCACGCAATGTGATTATCCTTTGCGTACAGTATTTCGCCTGGAGCATCGGCGTTTACGGTTTCGTACTCTGGCTGCCCTCTATTCTGCGCAACGGCACGCAGATGGGCATGGTGGAAGCGGGCTGGCTTTCGGCGGCGCCTTATCTGGCGGCCACCGTAGCGATGCTGGTGGTTTCCTGGTGCTCTGACCGCATGCAAAACCGCAAGCTGTTCGTCTGGCCGCTGCTGTTAATCGGCGCGCTGGCATTCCTCGGTTCATGGCTGGTGGGTTCCAGCAACTTCTGGCTCTCTTACGGCCTGCTGGTAGTGGCCGGCGCGGCGATGTATGCGCCTTATGGCCCCTTCTTCGCCATTATTCCTGAGATGCTGCCGCGCAACGTGGCCGGCGGCGCAATGGCGCTGATCAACAGCATGGGCGCGCTCGGTTCTTTTGTCGGCTCGTGGATTGTCGGCTATCTTAACGGAGCGACCGGCAGCCCTTCCGCCTCCTATATTTTTATGGGCGCGGCGCTGCTGGTGTCCGTCTGGCTGACGCTAATTGTGAAGCCGGCGGAGAACCAGCAGCCCTCCTCGCCGGACCGCGCGGCAAAACACGCCTGATGCGTCACGCCCTGAGGCCGGACCGGCAATAGCTCACCGCGCAGCGCATGCAGGCTGCGCGCTGTTAGTCTTGTCAGCACGCTAAGCGACATTGTCGCATCGCCTCTTTTTGTGTTACCGCGCAAGCGGATGGAGCCTGAGATGAAGCCTGAAGTATTACTGTACAAACCCCTGCCTGACGATTTACGCGCCCGTCTTGATGAGCATTTTACCGTAACCGTGATTAAAGATTTGACGCTGGAAAATGCCGATCGGCAGGCGGATGCCTTTGCGCGCGCGGAGGGCATTATCGGCTCCAGCAGCAAAGTGGATGCCGCGCTGCTGGCAAAGCTGCCGAAGCTACGCGCTGCCTCAACGATTTCCGTCGGCTATGACAATTTTGACCTCGATGCCCTGAATCAGCGTGGCGTGGTGCTAATGCATACGCCGACCGTACTGACCGAAACCGTCGCCGATACCATGATGGCGCTGGTACTTTCCAGCGCGCGCCGCGTGGTTGAGGTAGCCGAACGGGTTAAAGCAGGCGAATGGCGCGGCAGCATTGGCCCCGACTGGTTTGGCACCGACGTACATCATAAAAAAATGGGTATCCTCGGTATGGGGCGTATCGGCCTGGCGCTGGCGCAGCGCGCGCATCACGGCTTTGGTATGTCAATTCTGTATAACGCGCGTAAACATCATGAAGAAGCCGAATCACGCTTTAACGCCCGGTATTGCGATCTTGATACGCTGCTGCGCGAAGCTGATTTTCTCTGCATCAGCCTGCCGCTGACTGAACAGACGCATCATATGATTGGCCGTGAGCAGCTGGCGAAAATGAAGCCGGACGCTATTTTAATCAACGCGGGCCGTGGCCCGGTGGTAGATGAGCAGGCGCTGATTGAGGCGTTGCAAAACCAGACCATTCGCGGCGCCGGGCTGGATGTATTTGAGCAGGAGCCGCTGCCGGTGGACTCACCGCTGCTGAAGCTGCCCGGCGTGGTAGCGCTGCCGCACATCGGCTCCGCCACGCATGAAACCCGCTACGGCATGGCGCGCGACGCCGTTGATAATCTGATTGCCGCGCTGTCGGGCAAGGTAGAGAAAAACTGCGTCAATCCGCAGGTACTGCGTTAAACAAGCGGCGCCAGCCGCCCGCTGTAAGACAGGGCGATCGCCGGCAAACGACGATCGCCCGCTCAGCATTTTCTGCGTCCCGCCAGATCAACCTGATGTATTTACTGCTAAAATTCTGAGATAGCTGTTTAACTTCCCTTTTCCGCCGCGTGCGGTTTGCATCCCTGCACGGCTGACGGTAAGGTGGAGCTTACTTGTCAATTACATTTGATTTACAGCTATGAGCTTTTCTCTGTTCGGTGACAAATTTACCCGTCATAGCGGCATTGCCCGTTTGATGGAAGATATGGGCGCAGGGCTGCGCGATGCCAAAACGGTCATGCTGGGCGGCGGCAATCCGGCGCAAATCCCCGCCATGAATGATTATTTTCACCAGCTGCTGTCGCAGATGCAGCAGGAAGGCAAGCTGACCGAAGCGCTGTGCAATTACGATGGCCCGCGCGGCAAGGCGGTGTTGCTGGATGCGCTGGCGGCGCTGCTGAGCAAAACGCTGGGCTGGCCGATCACCGCCAAAAACCTGGCGCTGACCAACGGCAGCCAGAGCGCCTTTTTCTATCTGTTTAACCTCTACGCCGGGCGCTGCGCCGATGGCGCCACCAGGCGCGTGCTCTTTCCGCTGGCGCCGGAATATCTGGGCTATGCCGATGCCGGGCTGGACGAAGACCTGTTTGTCTCCGCCCGTCCCCATATTGAGCGGTTGCCGCAGGGGCTGTTTAAATATCATATCGATTTCGATCATCTGCCGATAACGGCAGAAACCGGCCTGATTTGCGTCTCGCGCCCCACCAACCCCACCGGCAACGTCATTACTGATGAAGAGCTGCGGCGGCTGGATCGGCTGGCGCAACAGCACCATATCCCGCTGCTGATCGATAATGCCTACGGCCTGCCCTTTCCCGGCATTATTTTCAGCGAGGCGCGCCCGCTGTGGAACCCCAATATTATTCTCTGCATGAGCCTGTCGAAGCTTGGCCTGCCCGGCTCGCGCTGCGGCATTATCCTTGCCGATGAGAAGGTAATCGACGCTATCGGCAATATGAACGGCATTATCAGCCTGGCGCCCGGCAGCATTGGCCCGGCCATTGCGGTGGAGATGATTCAGCGCGGCGATCTGCTGCGGCTGTCGGAAACGGTGATTAAGCCCTTTTACCGTCAGCGCGTACAGGAGGCGATCGCCATTATTCGCCGCTATCTGCCGGAGGAGCGCTGTCTGATCCATAAACCGGAAGGCGCTATTTTTCTCTGGCTGTGGTTTCAGGATCTGCCGATTACGACCGAAACGCTCTATCAGCGCCTGAAGCAGCGTGGAGTATTAATGGTGCCGGGACACTTCTTTTTCCCCGGTCTGGCGCAGGAGTGGCCGCATACTCATCAATGTATGCGGATGAATTATGTGCCGGATAACGAGAAGATTGAGCAGGGCGTCAGGATTCTGGCTGAAGAGATCGAACGCGCCCACGCCGAGGCTATCGCGTAACGCCCACCCGCCGGCATCACTTTCCGGCGCAGCTCAGGCAAATAACCGTCGCCGCAGCTGCGCCCCAGGCCTCCGCCGCTGGCGTCCGCCATCCTTTACCTGCCCAACAATTAGCATTACGCCCCCTCTGTCGCTGTCAAACTGCCAATGCTGAGAGTATGTTAATTAAAAGTTTATTTATTTTGACTGGCAGGAGAGAAGATGAGGGTAAAAGATCTGTTGCTGGCGCTCTGCGTGGTGGTCGCCTGGGGCATTAACTTTGTGGTGATTAAGGTGGGGCTGCACGGTATGCCGCCGTTCCTGCTGGCGGGACTGCGTTTTTCGCTGGTGGCGCTGCCGGCGATCTTTTTTGTGCCGCCGCCGCGTATTCCGCTGCGCTGGCTGGCGCTGTATGGGTTAACCATCAGCTTCGGCCAGTTCGGCTTTTTGTTTTTAGCCATCAAGCTGGGAATGCCCGCCGGGCTGGCCTCGCTGGTGTTGCAGGCGCAGGCGTTTTTTACCCTGCTGCTTGGCGCGCTGCTGCTGGCGGAATCGCTGAAATGGCATCATATCGCCGGGATCGCCATTGCGGCGGGCGGCATGTTTTTGCTGGCGATATCGGGTACCGGCAGCGCCGCCGGCGTGACCCTGACCACCATGCTGTTGACGCTGGCCGCCGCGCTCTGTTGGGGGCTGGGCAATATCACTAATAAAGTCATTATGCGCCGCGGCAACGTGCCGATTATGTCGCTGGTAGTCTGGAGCGCGCTGGTGCCCATCGCGCCCTTTTTTCTCTGTTCCTGGCTGTTTGAAGGGCGTGATGCGATAACCGACAGCCTGATGCATATCACTCTGTCGACGGTGCTGGCGCTGATTTATCTGGCGTTTATCGCCACTATCGTAGGCTACGCCATCTGGGGCACCCTGCTGGGCCGCTACGAAACCTGGCGTGTGGCGCCGCTCTCGCTGCTGGTGCCGGTGGTAGGCATTCTCAGCGCCGCGCTACTGCTGGGCGAAAGGCTCAGCTTACCGCAGCTGGCGGGAGCGGCAGCAATCGTGCTGGGACTGCTGATGAATATGTTTGGCGGCCGGTTAACTTCATGGCGCATGGCGCGCGCGCCGCAGGAGTAGCGGAACGCGGATACAACAACGCCGCGTTTCCGCGGCGTTATCAGAGAGATTAGCTGAGGATTTCGATACGGCGAGGTTTCATCTCTTCCGGAACGATACGTTCCAGATCGATATACAGCAGGCCGTTTTCCAGGCGGGCGTCGCGCACGACGACATGATCGGCCAGCTGGAACTTACGTTCGAAGTTGCGCTCGGCAATGCCCTGATACAGGTATTTCCGCTCGGTCTGCTCTTCGGCATGGGCGCCGCGCACAATCAGCATATTGTCATGCGAGGTGATATCCAGTTCGTTCTGTGCGAAACCGGCCACGGCAATGGTGATGCGATAGTGGTTTTCAGCCACCAGCTCAACGTTGTACGGAGGGTAGCCGCCATTGCTCTGGTTCTGGTTGGATTCCAGCAGGTTAAACAGACGATCAAAACCGATAGCGGAACGATACAGCGGAGAAAGGTCAAAGTTACGCATAATACAAAGCTCCTGAATTTCAGCGAGTAGGTTAAACGCAGCCTTCCGTTATGGACAGGCCGTCCGGTCGCGCTGGCAAACCCATGCGGCGAGAGCCGCGCTGACCGTGTTAGTAAAATGGGGTCTACTGATATTCTTTCAAGATCGATTTCGCGATTTTTTTAAGCAAAGCACAGAGAATGTCATACACTCAGGGGAAGATATCGTCGTGCATCCGGCGCGAGTCACCACAGAGTGATCGGGAGCTTCCCCGCCGCAGACGAAATAACTCAGCATGGCCGAAGCTATGACTGAAGGGACAAAGAAAATGAATGTCATACAGAAATACCGTTTGGCGGGGCTACTGGCCTGTAGCGCATTATTTACTACCTCTGGCTGTTCCAGCATGATGTCCCATACCGGCGCCAGCCAGGGCTACTATCCCGGCACCCGCGCCAGCGCTGATATGCTGACCGATGAAAACAGCAGCTGGGCGATAAAACCGCTGGCGCTGATCGATCTTCCTTTTTCCGCCGTGCTGGATACCGTCTTGCTGCCCTGGGACTATCTGCGCGCCGATGACTGCCAGTCTATCGATTCACCGCGCGCGCGCGTCGCTGAGGCGGAAAGACTGGCGAACACGCAGGAAACGCTCTCCCAGGCCGCGCCGCTGGCGGCTAATTAATCCACCGCCACCGTAAAGATCTGCTGATAGCCGTCAACCACGCTCATCCAGGCGATGTGGCGGCCATCGGGCGAAAACACTACCGCATCGCCCACCGGCGGCGTCGCGCTGCGCGGCGTCAGTCGCCGCATCTCACCGCTTTGACTGTCGCACAGCATTACGCTGTTATCGCAGACGATCGCCAGGCTTCCGCCCGCAGGATGCCAGCTAAACGCCGACTGCATATCCCCGGCGCCGCGGGTAATCTGGCGCGGTTCGCCGCCGCAGGGCGAAATGCTCCACAGCTGCACCACGCCGGCGTCATCGCGCATTAAAAAGGCGATTTCGCTGCCGTCCGGGCTGCTGCGCAGCCAGTGGCGCGGCGCGGTGGCCAGCCCTGGATAGCGGCGCTGATGGGTAAAGGTTAAACGCCGCTGCCGCACGCCGCGCGGCGGCGCCGGAAGCTGAGTAGCGGTTCCCTCCAGCGGCGCCTCGCCCGGCTGGGCATAGTCGCTCAGGCTCTCCGGCAGATCGACAAGGTAAACTTCCGGCACCGTCGTACCGTCCTGCGCGCGCGTATCGCCAATAAAGGCCAGCGCCCAGCGCTGGCGGCTGCCGTCCGGGCGCTGATAGCCGAGATTACCCACCCAGCCCTCTTCGTATGCGCGGTTGATTTCATCGCTGCCCGCCTGCGGCGCGGAGGTAGTGCGGCTGACCAGCACGCAGAAATGGCTGCCGTCATATTCGCGCGGATGCTGTTTAACCGGGCAGACGGCATGCAGCGGTACGGCGACGCCGACGTTGCGCAGATCTTCCCGCCGGTCCCACTCATGCATCACATGGTCGTTATAGGTGAAGCTAAGGCGGCTGCCGTCGGGGCTGAAGACGTGGACATGCGATCCGCCGCGCAGCGCGCCGGGAGTGAAAGGCGGCGTGATATCGCAGGCGTCGAGGTTTTCCGCTACGCCGTTTTGAATGATAACGCCGCGCCGATGGTGAAAGTCGTAGCGCCAGCTGGCGTCCGGATGCTCCGGGCCATGAATACAGACGTAGCGCGGCGGCAGATCGGGACTAACGGTAACCACGCCTACGTGCGCGCCGTCGCGCGCCTGATAGAGAATTTCCGTCGCTCCGCTCGCCACGTTGACGCGCTCAATGGTCAGGCCGGTAAAAGAGGCGCCGGAAGGGCGCACATCATAGGCCAGCCACTGGCTGTCGGCAGTCCAGACGTTGATATTGGTCAGCTGGTGATGGCGCGGAGCGAAAGTAAGCTGTTTCATAAATAAAAACCCTGCGGCGAAGTATCGCCTCAGGGTAAAAGATTCGGCGGCAAAAACCTACAGTACAAATTTCTCAATGGCGTAAGCCACGCCATCTTCCAGATTGGTTTTAGTCACGTAGTCCGCAACTTTTTTTACCGAGTCGATCGCATTGCCCATCGCCACGCCGACGCCGGCATACTCCAGCATCGCGATATCATTTTCCTGATCGCCGATAGTCATCACCTCTTCCGGCCTGATATTCAGCGCATCGGCAAGCGCTTTAACGCCGGTGCCTTTGGTGACGCGCTTATCCAGAATCTCCAGAAAGTAAGGGGCGCTTTTTAACACCGTATATTTCTCACGCACTTCCGCCGGGATACGCGCGATGGCCTGATCCAGAATTTCCGGCTCATCGATCATCATCACCTTCAGGAAGGTGGTGTTCGGATCCATTTTCTCCGCCTCGCAGAAAACCAGCGGAATGGTGGCAACGAAGGATTCATGTACCGTGTAGCGGCTGATATCCCGATTAGCGGTATACAGCGTATGGCGATCGAGCGCGTGGAAATGCGAGCCTACCTCGCGCGAAAGCTGTTCCAGATAGCGATAATCATCGTAGCTTAACGCGGTCTGCGCCACCGTGCTGCCGTCGTTCGCCTTCTGGACCAGAGCGCCGTTATAGGTGATGCAGTAATCCTGCGGCTGGTTCATATCCAGCGCTTTCAGGTAACTTTCCACGCCGGCATAGGGACGCCCGGTGGTAAGAACAACGTTAACCCCGCGCTTACGGGCGCGGGCGATAGCCTGCTTAACCGCAGGTGAGATGGTGTGATCCGGCAGCAGCAGCGTGCCGTCCATATCGATAGCAATAAGTTTTATGGACATAGTTTTCTTCAGGGTAATGGCGACAGTTCTCATCCTGGCACGATCCGGGGCAAAAAACAGTATTCATGGTGCGGCGGAGCGGAACCTGAAGATTTTAACGCGCGGGAAAAGCAGCATGACCGGGCGACAAACGACGTTGAATGATAATAATCACCGCTTCGCCATGAACGCCATGATGAAACGGTGAAAGTAAGAAGTTAGCTGAACAGTTTACCTTTCAGCAGGTTCATGCCGGCCGTCAGTAAATCGTTGTCCGCTTCGGCGTGAACCTCACCCTTCGGTGAAAGCGTATCGATAATCGTCGGCAGATACTGCGCCACCATAGAAGAGGCGGCCTGGGTATCGATGCCCAGTTTGGCGCCAAGCTGCGCCAGCGCCGGGCTGCCCAGCACCGCCAGCACCTGCTCGGAGCTGAGCAGCTGGTTAGCCTGCGAGCTGCTCAGCCAGGACATAACGATTTCGCCAAGCCCGCCCTGACGAAATTTTTCCAGCAGCGCCTGAACGCCGCCCTGCTGGTTAACCCAGCTTAAAATGGCCTGATATTTAGCCGCGTCGCCGTTCAACAACATGCCGGCAACCTGATCGAAAAGTCCCATTTAATGCTCCTTAGTCGCGTTTAAAACGTCCTGTAACAGCCAGTGGCTGGATAAAAAAATGCCGCGCATCGGTGCGCGGCAGAAGGGTTTGGATTAAATATCGATGTTCGCCGCTTTCAGCGCGTTTTCCTCGATAAAGGCGCGACGCGGTTCAACCGCATCGCCCATTAGCGTGGTAAACAGCTGATCGGCAGCGATGGCGTCTTTAATGGTAACGCGCAGCATACGGCGGCTGTCCGGGTCCATAGTGGTCTCCCACAGCTGATCCGGGTTCATCTCGCCCAGACCTTTATAGCGCTGTACCGACAGGCCGCGGCGCGACTCTTTCACCAGCCATTCCAGCGCCTGCTCGAAGCTGGCAACCGGCTGACGGCGCTCGCCGCGCTCGATATAGGCATCCTCTTCCAGCAGGCCGCGCAGCTGCTCGCCCAGCGCGCAGATTTTGCGGTACTCCGGCCCCTGGATAAATTCGCTGTCCAGCGGATAGTCGGTATCCACGCCGTGGGTGCGCACGCGCAGTACCGGTTCGAAGATGTTCAGCTCGCGGTTTTCACGCACCTGAGCCACATAGGTGCTGCCGTGTACTTCACGCTCATTCAGCAGGGTAACCAGGGTCTCAATCCAGCGGGTAACGTCCTGCTGATTTTCCAGGCTTGCCAGCGTTGGGTGATAAATCAGCGCGTTCAGCAGCGCCAGCGGGTAACGGCGCTCCATGCGCTTAATCATGCGCTGGGTGCTGTTGAAGGCGGAAACCAGGTTTTCCAGCGGCTCGCCGCCCAGCGCCGGCGCGCTGGCGTTGGTGTGCAGCGTGGCGCCGTCCAGCGCGATGGCGATTTGGTACTGATCCATCGCTTCATCATCTTTGATGTACTGTTCCTGTTTGCCTTTTTTCACCTTATACAGCGGCGGCTGGGCGATGTAGACGTGGCCGCGCTCGATGATTTCCGGCATCTGACGATAGAAGAAAGTCAGCAGCAGGGTACGGATATGCGAACCATCGACGTCCGCATCGGTCATGATGATGATGCTGTGGTAGCGCAGCTTGTCCGGGTTATATTCGTCGCGTCCGATGCCGCAGCCCAGCGCGGTGATCAGCGTGGCAACCTCCTGCGAGGCGAGCATCTTGTCGAAGCGCGCTTTCTCAACGTTAAGGATTTTACCCTTCAGCGGCAGAATCGCCTGGTTTTTACGGTTACGTCCCTGCTTGGCGGAGCCGCCCGCAGAGTCACCTTCCACCAGGTAGATTTCCGACAGCGCCGGATCGCGTTCCTGACAGTCGGCCAGCTTGCCCGGCAGCCCGGCCAGATCCAGCGCGCCTTTACGACGGGTCATTTCACGGGCGCGCCGCGCCGCTTCACGCGCGCGCGCCGCATCGATAATTTTGCCGACCACGATTTTCGCATCGGACGGATTTTCCAGCAGATATTCCGCCAGCAGTTCGTTCATTTGCGATTCAACCGCCGATTTCACCTCGGAGGAGACCAGCTTATCTTTGGTCTGCGAGGAGAATTTCGGGTCCGGCACCTTCACGGAAACCACGGCGATCAGCCCTTCACGCGCATCGTCGCCGGTAGCGCTGACCTTCGCTTTTTTGCTGTAGCCTTCTTTATCCATATAGGCGTTCAGGGTGCGCGTCATCGCCGCACGGAAGCCCGCCAGGTGCGTGCCGCCGTCGCGCTGCGGAATGTTGTTGGTAAAGCAGTAGATATTTTCCTGGAAACCGTCGTTCCACTGCAGCGCCACTTCCACGCCGATGCCATCTTTTTCGGTGGAGAAGTAGAAGACGTTCGGATGAATCGGGTTTTTATTCTTATTCAGATATTCAACAAAGGCCTTGATACCGCCTTCGTAGTGGTAGTGATCGCTTTTATCTGTACGTTTGTCCTGCAGGCGGATAGAAACGCCGGAGTTCAGGAACGATAGTTCACGCAGACGCTTGGCCAGGATGTCATATTCAAAATCGGTGACGTTGGTGAAGGTCTGGTGGCTTGGCCAGAAACGCACGCGGGTGCCGGTAAGATCGGTTTCGCCGGTAACCGCCAGCGGCGCCTGCGGCACGCCGTGCACGTAGGTTTGCTGATGCACTTTACCTTCGCGACGAATGGTCAGCTCCAGCTTTTCAGACAGGGCGTTAACCACGGAAACGCCTACGCCGTGCAGACCCCCGGAGACTTTATAGGAGTTGTCATCAAACTTACCGCCAGCGTGCAGCACGGTCATGATCACTTCCGCCGCCGAAACGCCTTCCTCCGGGTGAATACCGGTAGGAATGCCACGACCGTCATCCTGCACCGATACGGAGTTATCCGCATGAATGGTAACGACAATCTCTTTACAGTGGCCTGCGAGCGCTTCGTCGATGGCGTTGTCCACGACCTCGAATACCATGTGATGCAAACCGGTGCCGTCATCCGTATCGCCGATATACATTCCAGGGCGTTTGCGTACCGCATCAAGCCCTTTCAGGACTTTGATACTTGAGGAGTCATAAGAATTCGACATCAACGTTTCTCGCTCATTTAATCTTCAGGTTGAACCGCTATTTTACCCTGTTCTACGCGGAACATCTTGCCCTTTTCGTCAGCCATATCAGCTACGTGTTCAGCGCCGATAGCGCTAACGAAAACCTGGGCACGGGTGGCCTTCAGCCGGTCCGCCAGCAGGCGGCGTCGGCTTTCATCCAGCTCCGAGGCAAAATCATCGATCAGGTAGAGGCAGCGGCGTCCGCTTTGCCGGGTGAGAAATTCACCCTGCGCCAGACGCAGCGCGCACATCAGTAACTTCAGCTGTCCGCGCGACAGTAAATCTTCTACCGGCGTCCCCTCGGCGCGAATACGAAAATCCGCTTTGTGGGGGCCGCTGGCGGTGTAGGTTAGCGCCCGGTCGCGTTCAAACTGGCGCGCCAGCAGTTCGCTATAGTCGCTCTCTTTGTCCCAGCCGCGCTGGAAGGAGAAATCCAGCGCAAACTCCGGCAGAAACTGGGCGCAGGTAGCGGTAATATCCGCCGCGATGGCGGCGCTGTACTCGGCGCGCCACTGGCTGATCTGCGCGGCCAGCGGCGCCAGTTCGCGATCCCACGGCTCAATCTGCTGATAGCGCGTAACCTGACGCAGCGCGGCATTGCGCTGCTTTAACAAACGTTTCAGATTGCTCCACGCCAGAAAAAAGCCGGGAGTGTTATGAAAGCAGCCCCAGTCGATGTAGGCGCGCCGGTATTTTGGTCCGCCGTTCAGTAGCGTAAAACCTTCGGGCGTAATCAGCTGCATCGGCAGCAGCTGCGCCAGCTCGGCTACCTTATGCCCGTCGCTGCCGTCAATGCGCACTTTACTGTCGCCGGCGCGGTTTTTCGTCAGGCCGACGTTGGTTTCCCGTTCGGCGCCGTCGATGCGCCCATGCAGAATAAACGCATCCTGTTCGTGACGAATTACGCGCCCCGCCTGCAGGCTGCGGAAAGCGCGCCCGTGTCCCAGGGTGTAAATCGCCTCCAGCACGCTGGTTTTGCCGCTGCCGTTAGCGCCGATCAGAAAGTTAAAGCCCGGCGCCAGCGCCAGATCGGCTTGTTCGATATTACGAAAATCTTGTATCAGCAGGCGGGTTAAAGCCATGAAATAATCCAAAGCGATGGCGTGACAGTAAAGGCCGTGGTGCTGAGGCGGGTTTTCTCAGGTCAGGCAATACTCCAAACATGAGTAAACGCTTACTTGTCATACAATATGGGGCTAAACGCGCGTTTTACAAGGGCCGGCTATGCCGTAATAGCGCCGCGCCGGGCGACAAAGCTGCCGCAACGGCAGGCAGCCCGGCATGCGCCAGGGCTGCGGGCGACGCCGTCAAAGACGCATCGGCATCACGACATAAGCCGCGCTCTGACTCGCCTCATCTTCAATCTGCACGCTGGAGACCGAATCGGTCAGCAGCAGACGCACGTTTTCGCATTTTAACGCGTTGAGCACATCCAGCACGTAGCTGACGTTAAAGCCGATCTCCAGATCGCTGCCGCCATAGGTGACGTCGAGGATCTCTTCCGCCTCTTCCTGCTCCGGGTTGTTAGCGGTAATCCTGAGCTGGTTCTGGCTGATGTAGAGACGCACGCCGCGGAATTTTTCATTCGACAAAATAGCGGCGCGGGCAAACGCCTGCTTCAGCAGATCGCAGCCCGCCTCCAGCGTTTTGTCCGGATTTTTCGGCAGCACGCGGCGGTAGTCGGGGAAGCGCCCGTCCACCAGCTTGGAGGTAAAGATGAAATCGCCGACGTGCGCGCGAATATTGCTGCTGCCGATCTGGATCTGCAGCGGCGTCTCGCCGCCGTCCAGCAGGCGTACCAGTTCCGTCACGCCTTTGCGCGGCACAATAACTGAATGGTTTGGCAACGGCTGCCCTACCGGCATCGAACAGACCGCCAGACGATGGCCGTCGGTGGCAACGGTGCGCAGCTCTTCCCCTTCGGTTTCAAACAGCATGCCGTTAAGGTAGTAACGCACATCCTGATGCGCCATTGAGAACTGCGTCGCCTCAATCAAACGCTTCAGCGTCGCCTGCGGCAGGGTAAATTCCACCTCGCTCTGCCAGTCGTCGAGGTTGGGAAAATCGCTGGCGGGCAGGGTGGAGAGCGAGAAACGACTGCGCCCGGAGCGCACCAGCATTCTGTCGCCTTCCAGCACGACGCTGATTTCCGCCGCTTCCGGCAGGCCGCGGCAGATATCCAAAAACTTACGCGCCGGCACGGTAGTGGCGCCCGGCTCGTGCGGCTGCGTCAGCGTAACGCGCGCAACCATCTCCATTTCTAAATCCGTTCCGGTCAGCAACAGGCTGCCGTCGTTTACCTGCAGCAGCAGGTTGCCCAAAATCGGCAACGTTGGACGTCCGCCTAACGGACCGCTCACCTGCTGTAGCGGCTTAAGTAATTGCTCGCGTTCTACAATAAATTTCATAGCGTCAGGAAGATAATGTTCTGATTAAATTCGAAAAATCTTCTTTAATGTCGTGACTCTCTTCACGTAGCTGCTCGATTTTACGGCAGGCATGCAGCACGGTGGTATGGTCACGACCCCCGAAAGCATCACCGATTTCCGGCAGGCTGTGGTTGGTCAGCTCTTTCGCCATCGCCATCGCCATCTGGCGCGGGCGCGCTACCGAGCGCGAGCGGCGTTTAGAGAGCAGATCGGCCACCTTGATTTTGTAATATTCCGCCACCGTTTTCTGAATATTGTCGATGGTCACCAGCTTTTCCTGCAGCGCCAGCAGATCGCGCAGCGCTTCGCGCACGAAATCAATGGTGATGGCGCGCCCGGTAAAGTTGGCGTTGGCGATAACGCGGTTCAGCGCCCCTTCCAGCTCGCGCACGTTGGAGCGCAGGCGCTTGGCGATAAAGAAGGCCACTTCGCCCGGCAGGCGGATATCATTCTCATCCGCTTTTTTCATCAGGATCGCCACGCGGGTTTCCAGCTCCGGCGGCTCGATAGCCACCGTCAGCCCCCAGCCAAAGCGCGATTTCAGGCGATCTTCCACGCCGTTGATCTCTTTTGGGTAGCGGTCGGAGGTTAAAATAATTTGCTGGTTGCCCTCCAGCAGCGCGTTGAAGGTGTGGAAAAACTCCTCCTGCGAGCGCTCTTTATTGGCGAAGAACTGAATATCATCGATAAGCAGCGCATCCACCGAGCGGTAGTAACGCTTGAACTCTTCGATGGCGTTATTCTGCAGCGCCTTCACCATATCCTGCACAAAACGCTCCGAGTGCATATAGACCACTTTCGCATTGGGCTTGCGGGCGATAATGCCGTTGCCGACGGCGTGCAGGAGGTGAGTTTTACCCAGGCCGGTGCCGCCGTAAAGAAACAGCGGGTTGTAGGCGCCGCCGGGATTATCCGCTACCTGACGCGCCGCCGCGCGCGCCAGCTGGTTGGATTTACCTTCGACGAAGTTATCGAAATTATGTTTGGCGTTAACGTTCGAGCGCCATGAGCGCTCCGCCGGCGCGGGCACGCTGTCCCAGCTGGGACGCGCCGCAGGCTGTACCGGCGCGACGCTGGCGGCTACCGGCGCCGCAACGCTGGCGACGGCAGGCTGCGGGATGGTCTGCGTCATCGGCTTGCTGCCAACCTCAAAGCGCAGCTGCGGCGCATCCGCTCCGCAAAAATCATTAAGCAGCCCATTGATATTATTGAGATATTTATCTCTTACCCAGTCGAGTACGAACCGATTCGGGGCATATAAGGCCAGCGTATTGTCGTTCAGTTCAGCCTGCAGCGGACGTATCCACATGCTGAATTCAGTGGCAGGTAGCTCATCCTGCAAACGGGCAAGACACTGTTGCCAAAGC
Organism: Mixta tenebrionis; assembly: GCF_006517625.1. Lineage (GTDB taxonomy): Bacteria > Pseudomonadota > Gammaproteobacteria > Enterobacterales > Enterobacteriaceae > Mixta > Mixta tenebrionis. The sequence continues at coordinate 71,037 of NZ_VHQI01000012.1, forward strand.
GAAAGTGACACGGCGGACTCCACTCGAACAAAATCGATAAGAAAACAGGCGCTGAAACAGATCAATCATCATTGTTGACGCATGTCAGTGACAGACATACGAACCGCTATCCGCGGTTGCTCCGATCGCGATCGCAGAGAGGATCGTTAGCGGAAGGGCGGATCATAGCGCAAAGCGAGACAGAGATCTTCACTTTCTACACAGTTTTGATCCATTTTATCCACAGGCATCGGACGAAGCTAAGTTTACGTCAGGCTGGTTAAAAGGGACTACCGATCCGCCATATTGATGCAAATATTCGGCCTCCGTCACGTTATTACCGCAACGGCAATGAAAACGATCGCCAGAAGATCCTGGGCGATCCTTGCGCTTTAGCACGGACGCCGTATAATTCCCGTCCCGGCGTGATGCGCCTTGTCGATTTCGACAGGAATTGCAGGTCGATTCGGGCAGCCAGGCGCGCGCAGCAAGCGAAGTAAATTGACTCCGGACTGTACAATTATTACAATCCCGCCTCTTTATTAAAGATACACTGAGGCGTCGGTCGTTTTACGGAACCGGGTACGCGTCACCACGTGAAATTTTTCAAGTTTAGGTAGAAATCGCCATGAAACGCACTTTTCAACCGTCCGTACTGAAGCGCAACCGTTCTCACGGCTTCCGTGCTCGTATGGCTACTAAAAATGGTCGTCAGGTTCTGGCACGTCGTCGTGCTAAAGGCCGCGCTCGTCTGACCGTTTCTAAGTAATAAAAGCTAACCCATAAGTGGTTAAGCTCGCATTTCCCAGGGAGTTACGTTTGCTAACTCCCACTCATTTCACTTTCGTCTTCCAGCAGCCACAACGGGCTGGCACGCCGCAAATTACTATTCTCGGCCGCCTTAATTCGCTGGGGCATCCCCGTATCGGTCTTACCGTCGCGAAAAAAAACGTTAAGCGTGCGCACGAGCGTAACCGGATCAAGCGATTGACCCGCGAAAGCTTTCGCCTGCGCCAGCACGAACTCCCCGCAATGGATTTTGTGGTCGTGGCCAAGAAAGGGGTAGCCGACCTCGATAACCGTGCGCTACTGGAAGCGTTGGAGAAATTATGGCGTCGTCACTGTCGCCTGGCGCGCGGCTCCTGATTGCGCTGATCCGCGTTTACCAACGCGTCATTAGCCCGCTTCTGGGACCCCACTGCCGTTTTAACCCGACCTGTTCGCATTATGGCGTTGTCGCCCTGCGCAGGTTCGGGATGATAAAAGGCAGTTGGTTGACGCTGAAACGCGTATTAAAATGCCACCCTTTAAACCCGGGTGGCGACGATCCGGTGCCGCCAAAAACCGACGATAACAGAGAACATTAACGATGGATTCGCAACGCAATCTTTTTCTCATCGCTTTTCTGTTCGTGTCTTTCATGATCTGGCAAGCCTGGCAGACGGACCACGCTCCGCAGCCGCAGCAAACTCAGACCACGCAAAACACGACAGCTGCCGGTGATGCCGCTAATCAGGGCGTGCCCGCCAGCGGTCAGGGCAAAACGATCGCCGTTAAGACCGATGTCCTGTCTTTGAACATCAATACCCGCGGTGGCGATGTAGAACAGGCGCAGCTGCTGACTTTCCCGGATAAGCTGGGTTCCTCTCAGCCTTTCCAGCTGCTGGAAACCTCTCCCGCCTTTTTATATCAGGCGCAGAGCGGCCTGACCGGCAGGAACGGACCGGATAACCCGAATAACGGCGCCCGCCCGCTGTATACCACGACGCAGGATAGCTTTGAGCTGGCCGACGGCCAGAATGAATTGCGTATTCCGATGACCTTCACCGCAGAAAACGGCGCCGTCTATACCAAGACCTTTGTGCTGAAGCGCGGCGAATATGCCATCGACGTCGAATATCAGATCAATAACGCTACCCAGCAGCCGCTGGAAGTCGCTATGTTCGGCCAGCTGAAGCAGACTATCGATCTGCCGAAGCACCGCGATACCGGCAGCAATAACTTTGCTCTGCATACTTTCCGCGGCGCGGCCTACTCCACCAGCGATGATAAATATCAGAAATATAAGTTTGATAACATCGCTGATAACGAAAACCTGAGCGCCACCACCGCTAACGGCTGGGTGGCCATGCTGCAGCAATATTTTGCTACCGCATGGGTGCCGCGCACCGCCGGCAATAACACGCTTTATACCAGCAACCTGGGCAACGGCATCGCCGCTGTTGGCTATAAGTCCGCGCCGGTAGCCGTCGCTGCAGGAGCGCAGCAGACGCTGGCCGCCACGCTGTGGGTAGGCCCGGAAATTCAGGACAAAATGGCGGCCGTAGCGCCGCATCTCGACCTGACCGTTGACTACGGCTGGCTGTGGTTTATCTCTCAGCCGCTGTTTAAACTGCTGAAGTTCCTGCACAGCTTTATCGGCAACTGGGGCTTCTCTATTATCGTTATTACCTTTATCGTTCGTGGCATCATGTACCCGTTGACCAAGGCGCAGTACACCTCCATGGCGAAGATGCGTATGCTGCAGCCGAAAATCCAGGAGATGCGCGAGCGCCTGGGTGACGATAAACAGCGTATGAGCCAGGAAATGATGGCGCTGTATAAATCAGAGAAGGTGAATCCGCTGGGCGGCTGTCTGCCTCTGGTGATTCAGATGCCGATCTTCCTGGCGCTCTACTACATGCTGATGGGCTCGGTAGAACTGCGTCATGCGCCGTTTGCGCTGTGGATCCACGACCTCTCTGCGCAGGACCCCTACTACATCCTGCCGATCCTGATGGGCGTAACGATGTTCTTCATTCAGAAGATGTCGCCGACCACCGTGACCGATCCGATGCAGCAGAAGATCATGACCTTTATGCCGGTAATCTTCACCGTATTCTTCCTGTGGTTCCCGTCAGGTCTGGTGCTGTATTACATCGTCAGCAACCTGGTGACCATCCTCCAGCAGCAGCTGATCTATCGCGGGCTGGAAAAACGCGGCCTGCACAGCCGCGACAAGAAGAAAGCGTAACGGCCTGAGCTGAAACAGTTTCGGGCAGAACCCAACAGGGGCGGATTTTACCGCCCCTGTTTATTTGTGGCCGTCCGGACATCATAATTGATGTAGCGGATCGACAACCAGCAAACATAGTCAAGGCGCAGGCGCCTTTCATCTGAGGCTGCCGGCTGCCCTTCTTTTTTACCAGCCTGTTGAGAGAGTTTCCATGAGCCACAGCGATACGATTGTCGCCCAGGCCACACCGCCGGGACGCGGCGGCGTGGGTATTCTGCGTATTTCCGGCAGCCAGGCGGCGGATGTCGCCCGGCAGCTGTTGGGTAAACTGCCGAAACCGCGCTATGCCGACTATCTGCCGTTTAAGGCGGCTGACGGCACTACCCTCGATCAGGGCATTGCGCTGTGGTTTCCTGGGCCGCACTCTTTTACCGGCGAGGATGTGCTGGAGCTGCAGGGGCACGGCGGCCCGGTGATTCTCGATCTGCTGCTGAAGCGCATCGCCGCGCTGCCCGGCGTGCGCATCGCCAGGCCCGGCGAGTTTTCCGAACGCGCCTTTCTTAACGATAAGCTGGATTTAGCCCAGGCCGAGGCGATTGCCGACCTGATCGACGCCAGCTCAGAGCAGACGGCGCGTTCGGCGTTAAATTCATTGCAGGGCGCGTTTTCCATGCGCGTCAATCATCTTGTGGAAGCACTTACTAACTTGCGCATCTATGTGGAAGCGGCAATCGACTTTCCGGATGAGGAGATCGACTTCCTTTCCGATGGCAAAATTGAAGCCCGGTTAAATGAGGTCATCAACGATCTGAACGCCGTGCGCGCCGAGGCGCGCCAGGGCAGCCTGCTGCGCGAAGGGATGAAGGTGGTGATTGCCGGTCGTCCCAACGCCGGAAAATCGAGCCTGCTTAACGCGCTGGCCGGGCGTGAGGCCGCGATCGTTACGGATATTGCCGGCACCACGCGCGACGTACTGCGCGAGCATATCCATATCGACGGGATGCCGCTGCATATTATTGATACCGCAGGCCTGCGCGAGGCCAGCGATGAGGTGGAGCGTATCGGCATCGAGCGCGCCTGGCAGGAGATTGAACAGGCGGATCGGGTGCTGTTTATGGTTGACGGCACCACTACCGCGGATACCGAGCCGGCCGCTATCTGGCCCGATTTTATCAGCCGCCTGCCAGCTTCGCTGCCGATTACCGTGGTGCGCAATAAGGCGGACGTCACCGGCGAATCGTCCGGCCTGACGGAAGTAAATGGTTACTCACTTATTCGTCTGTCGGCGCGTACCGGCGAGGGCGTAGATCTGTTGCGCGATCATCTGAAACAGAGTATGGGCTTTAATGACCATATGGAAGGAGGTTTTCTGGCGCGTCGGCGACACTTGCAGGCTCTTGAGTTAGCGGATACTCACTTACAGCAGGGTAAAGCACAGCTGCTCGGCGCATGGGCGGGTGAACTGTTAGCCGAAGAGCTGCGGCTGGCGCAGCAGGCGCTAAGTGAAATTACCGGGGAATTTACCTCTGACGATCTGCTGGGACGGATCTTTTCCAGCTTCTGTATCGGTAAATAAGTTTCGTCACGCCGAACGGAAAACGAAGCATGGGAAAAAATAAAGGCGCCGAAGCGGCGCCTTTTCTGTAGGTGAATTTATCAGAAGGTGTACTTCGCGCCTAACATCACGCTGGCATCCTGATAGTGATCGCGCCCTTTCTGCAGCGCGACGCTGCCGTTGAGATGGAAGTTATCGCTTACTTTCCCTTCAATACCGGTTTTCAGCTCAGCGCGGCTGCTGCCGCTGTCCTGCTGTACATTGACGCTGTTGAGGTTGACCTCGTAAGGGTCGCTGTTATACAGCCAGTTTACTTCTACATACGGCTTCAGGTTGCTTTCGCCCGGCAGTTTTGACTCTTCGATCCAGCCACGTACGCCAACACGGGATAACCAGTTGCGGTTTTTATTGGTAACTACCTGCGTACCGTTTTGCTCAACCATCCTGACGGTTTTCAGACCGTTAAAGATGAGCTGCGCATGCGGCTGAAGATAGAAGCCATAGGTGCGTTGGTTTTTGCCCTGACGTTCCAGCGCTTTCCAGGCGTAGCCGCCTTCCAGCGAGGCGCTGACGCCCTGCGTGCGGTATTTCTCTGTCCACAGACCTTCGCCTGCCACGCTGCTGTCAAACCAGTTATATTGCAGCCAGCTATCCAGCCAGAAGCCGCTGTCGCTGGCCTGGTTAGCAAACCAGCTGGCATAGGCGCCGACGCTATAGCCTGAGATAGAGCTGTCGGTTTTGTGGTTAGTCAGGGTTGAGTGAACGTTGGTTGACTGACGACCGTAGCCCAGCATCGGCCCGATATGCAGACGACCTTCGCCTACGTCAGCCTGCAGCAGATCGCCGCCCAGCTGCACAACATAGCGGTTGCTTTTCGCATCCAGCGAATTACCCATATAGGCGCGGTTATGACCGGCAACCTGACGCAGCCACAGGCTGGAGCGCGCTTCGTCGTTCACGTCAGACAGGCTACGGTTGCCGAGGCGATCGTGCAGGCTGAGGTTGAATAACGTGGCGGCCGCGGCGCTGTTCGCAATATAGCCGCCGGCTTCAGGACGTACCACGGCGCGCGTCGGTTTAGCCGGCTTGCCGGGATTATTTCCGTTACCGTTATCGCCCGGCTGCTCCTCCGGCGTATCTTCTTCTGTAAGCCAGTTCGTCAGATACCAGTTACCGGCGTTATCGCCTGCGCCGCGTCCCAGCTGATACTCATAGGCGCCGGCAACAATACGGCCCTGTTGTACAAACTCACCGTCAGATGCGCCGTCGACATGGATCAGCTCAACCCCGTCAACCGTTTGTGCGCCGGTGCCGCCCGCGTTGTTTACCACCACGTTGGTAGTACCGGACGTATCGCCTGCCACAATCAGCTTATTGGTTGCAGAGTCGTCGCCGTTCAGAGCGCTGTTAAATATCAGCGTGCCGTTATTGCCCTGATAATTTCCCTTAACGGTCAGTACATCGGCAACCACGCCGCTGTTAAACGCCACGGTGCCCGCATTGATCAGGTTCTGCACCGTGGAGTTGCCGGTCATCTGCCACTGGCTGCTGCCATCGACGTTGATATCGGCATTTTCTACGGCGCCGGTCAACAGTGAGTTTTCATAAAGCTTAATGGAAGCTTTGCTGTCGGCATCGACATAGATATCCCCTTTCAGAGTGGTATTACCGCGCGCTTCCAGCGTAGCGTCTGATATTTGCGTAGCGTCGTTGGGATTAGTAAGCACGTTTAATAATTTGCCGCCTTTACCTTCCAGCAGCGAGCCGTTGGTCGCGGACATTACCAGTTTGCTGCCGGATACCTTAATCGCTTCCAGGCTGGCGCTGCTAAGCGTAACGTGATCAAAGCTAATATTACTTTGCATCTGCTCACTGTAACCCCGCGCCCACATGCCTACGGCATTGCCGGCGCTGGTAAAGACGCTGTCCTTAGCCACCAGTTTTCCTACCGTACTGTAGATGGCTGCCGCGCTGTCACCATAGGTCGTCACCTCGCTGTTCTCTACTTTTAAAACGGAAGAGGGATTGACCGCCGCGCCGTAAGCATTTTCACCGCGCGTGGTAATAGTGCTGTCTTTCAGCGTTAAATAGCCGCCACCGGCACTAAAGACGCCTACGCCCGTTTTACCGGTGGTTTCAATGGTCAGATCGGTGCCGCTGGAGGCTTTAGTGGTATAAAAGCCATAGCTCTTTTCACCTTTAGTAATTATTTTTACCGAGGTGGCATCGGCGCCGGCAGAATCTGCGTTCAGAGCATGAGAGCTATTACCGGAAGATGACAGCGTGGCATTTTTAATCGTTAAGCTGCTGTCAGCGCTGGCCAGCCAGATAATATTGGCGTTATTTCCTGTAGAACTATAGCTGCCGCCGTTAATATCAGCGTGCCCGTCTGCATAAAGATCCAGTACGTTGCTATTATCCTGAGCAGTGGACGCATTAACATTATTCAGCGTGACTGACGCATTACTAACGGTAAGTGCATTTCCGCCATCGACGCTAATATTACTGTTACTAATACGGGATTGGCTAACTTGATGACTATTTCCGCCATCGATAACAATACCGCTTACTACGCCTTTGTTTTTAATCGTCAGATTATCCGCCACCAGCGATCCCGCATTTTGCTCGATAGCTGCAACATAGTTATTTGTAGGGTCGTTGAAGTTTATGGTGCTGTTTTTCAAATCTACCGATACGCCGGCATCGTTGATAAGCAGGCCACGGGACGTAGCGCTATTAGCATTAATCGTCAGATTATCGGCCGTTAGTTTTGTATTACCAGACAGGTCAATGGCGTTTGACGCAACGTTGCCCATGGTGATCTCGCTGTCTGTAATATCGATAATCGAATCACCGCTGCTCTTAATCCCATAAGCGGTCTGGGCATTCGTTATCACCGAGCTGTTTTTCATATCCAGCTGGCCTGATTCGATATTAACCACGGCAATACCAGTAACGCCAGGACTGGCAGAGCCGTCATTTTTTAACGTTACGCCATCAACCGTCAGCTTGCCGTTGTTCAAAATCTCCGCCGCGCCCGAGGTAGCGCTGTTGGCATTGAATTCATAATTGCCGTTGGCAATCAGCTCGCTTCCTGCACCGGAAACATAAAGCGGATAGTCTTTATCATCGGTACTGGTATAGCCGGAGGTAACTTGCGTGGTGCCGCCGCTCTCTTCTCTCCAGGACGATGCGCCATTTACCGAAAAGGGTAACAGAGATATGAGCAAGCAGGTTTTACCCACCCCTAACCCGGTAATCGGCAAAAAACCCAGATATTTCTTGCTATTCATAAACAATCCTTCGTATTGATATCGTTCCATTAAAACATAAGCAGATTGTTACAACCTGTAGGCCAGGCAGAGGTTATTCAGGCAGCATAAACGCTATGCGCCGTTAAGCGCGCATAAGCGTTATTATTTATAGTCAATGGTATAAGTAACAGTGCCGGAGTACATTCCCGGATTCAGATTACCATTAGTCCTGTAATAAGCAGCTCTTAATGGCACCGTAATTATATCACCCTGCCCGATAATATTATTAGCAAAATTACCAATTTCAAACCACTCATTTTTTGCCGGAGAAACATAACCACCGGAACTGTCTTTATGAAAAATCTGAAAACCAATTCCCTCTGCCGCCGTACCTGTCGGCCCTAAAAATTGATAAACCCCTTGCTGCTCTAACCCGGTAACCGTCTGGCCGCTAAACGCCATATTAATAGCTAAGGTGCTCCATAGATTACCATTACAGTTAAGCGAGACGTTAAAATCGGTAGAATAGCCGGGTACGGGGCCCACATTTTTTAGATCGGCCACGTTAACTAATGGCAAAGTCTGCTGAATGCTGGGCGTAGTAACGTTGCAGGTGTAGTCAGTAAAGGCGAGTTTTTTCACGTTTTGAGCGCGAAAGCGAAGATTCCCCGTCCCGCTATCGCCAAGGGAAAATAACCAGACTTCATTACTTAACGGAGAAATAGAGACGTTTTCTCCCGTCTTAACCAGTTCTACATATATGGGAATATTTACTTTGGTGTAATCATCCTTATTACCCAGGCCGCTGACGACAAACGCTTCCGTTACCAGACCGGTATCATAGCTTTTTCGCTCCGTCCCGCGTTCACCTTTGATGGTAACGTAAAACGTCAGGCCGCTTTTGCTTCCTAACGGATTTTTAATAGCGTTTCTGCTGACATAGATTTTTTGCGGCCCGCTGGCCAGCCCCGACAGGCTTTTTGCACAGCGCGCATCCAGGTGAATGGTGGTTTCATAAATCGTGGTGCCTACCGGCACAGACTTAGGTATCTGAGCCGGCAGGCTGTTAAAATCGAAAACATTAATAGCGGCGACGGAATTAGAAACATTTTCACACTCAACGGTAGCCGCAAAGCTTTTGTTGCAGATAAAAGGGGCGGCAAACAGCAACAGTAGCCCCCCAGTCTTAAAGCCGGATTTTTTTATTTTTGGTAGCATTATATTCTCCCTGATTCCTCAGTTTTATTGAGCCGATCTTTCCATAATCGCTGTCTGAACGGTCAGTGGCAGACCGTGTCTAACCGCTGAAAATGCGTTTGTCTTGTGTTGTTATTTTCCGGTAGCGTGACATCAAATGCGCAAACGTTTTGACTTTCCGCCCCCCAGCGCACCTGTAAATGGCTGTTTTTTTCCTCTAAGCGCACATAGATTTGTCCGCCCTGAGCCACCACGCCTACCTCCTGACCTTCATCGGTATGCACGCTGGCGCCGAAGGGCAACTCCTCGCCATCCGGAAGCTGCGCATGGATTAATACCACCCGTCCCTGTTTAGTTGGATAATTAATTTTGACTATCGCGCCGGCGCGCGGCACCGTCTGTTTAACGGTAGTTTCCAGCTCAACGTCTAACGGCATCCCTTCGGGATCAATACCAATTTTATTAATACGATAGGGCGCCAGATAAGGAACCAGCGCATAGCCGTCCTTATTAATCACAATGTCGCTATAGCCTGCAATCGATGCGCCGCCAGCCCCTTTCGCTTCAACAATCCCCATGGTATCTCCGGTATAGGCGCTGGTTAACCAGGTATTGGGTAGCACTACCACGCTGCCGCTCATACCCGCGTTATAGGACTGGAAACCCTGGCCATGCGTATAGCCCGCACTTAGCTGCGCCTGTTTCAAACGGTAAGAAGCAGACAGGTTTTGCGTGTTATCGCCCATATTTCCGCGCGAAAACCCCAGGCTATAGCCAAACCGATCGTTTGTTCCCAGGTTGCCGCTTACGCCAAGCTGGCTGGAGATGCCGTCCGCATCCTTTGTGGAATAGCTATTTACGTGCGGCGCATGCCTTTCCGTTCCCAGCGGCATGGATAAAGAAAGCATGTATTGCGTTTCCGTACTGGTGCTGGTTTTTGCCCGGTTGATACTGATGCCGTAGCTCAGGGAGTGAAAACTATTATTATAACCCAGCTGGTACTGTACATCGCTGCCCGTTTTGTCCCAATAACGCTCTATATATCCGTTGGCGTAAAAGTTGCCGTTGTCATTACCCAAAGGCTGGTTCAGCGTTAAAGAGATACGCTGCTGCGGCTGGCCGCTTAACTGCACCTTAGCGTCTTCATCCCGGCGGTATATTTCAGCAAGGCTGACGGCGTTAGCCAGGGATAAATAACCGGAAGAGGAAAAACGGTAGGCGGACAGCGAAACAGAGCTGTTCGTAGCGGTAATTAATTTGGTATAGCCGGCGCGTATACTCAGGCCGCTCTGGCTGCTGTCGCCGGCCTCAAATCTGGCGCCGGTAACATCCAGCGCGAAAGCGCCTGCCGGGGTGCTTACCGCGCCGCCAATCAGCCCGGCATAATAGTTTTTAGTGCCCGTCAGCCCGCTGTAGCCCGTCAGCCAGTTATTTATCCCATACTGAATTGTCGCCTGGTAAACTTCAGGCGAATAGTTCGCGCTTTGATTGCGCAACTCTCCCAGCAGCATGCTGTAGCGATAGCTGCCGGGACGCAGCATTTCGGAAATCGCCGTGTAGGGCACGGAAAAGGTAGTTTCCCGCCCGTCGGACTCCGTTACCTTAACCTGAAGATCGCCGCCATAGCCCGACGGATAGATATCATTCAGCATAAATTCGCCTGGCGGTACGGTAGTTTCATAAATCAGCGACTGATTTTGCCGAATGGTAACCCGCGCGTTTGTCTGGGCGATACCGCGCACCACCGGCGCGTAGCCGCGCTGGGAATCCGGCAGCATCTGTTCAGCGGTCGCCAGCTGTACGCCCCGAAAGGAAAAGGAATCAAACAGGTTGCCAGGGCTGGAGTTATCGCCAAGCATTAACCGCGCCCTGAGCGGAGTGATATCACGCTGCAGATTATTGCTGTATACGGTGTATTGTCCCCTGGTGTTGCTATTGCTCCACGCCCAGTTACCTGAGTGCTGGAAGATCCAGCCGTTAAGGTTAATACCGCCATTTAATTTACTGTAAAATGACTCGGAAATTTCTTTTCCCGCTTCCTGCCTGAAATAGCTATTATCGTAGCTGCCATACAGAACGTTAGCCCCGTCTTCCCATAAAGCCGGATCGACATAGCCCCTGGCAAGATTATGCAGATGCGCCTGGGGGATATGAATGTTAAGCCTCATATCAGAGAATAAGAATTTTGCACTGGAGGAAGCATCCAGCGTTTCTAACGCGATACACTCTTTGCCCTGGCGCAGCAGCTCCTGATGCTCAGCTGAAAGCAGCGCTACCTTAAACCCGGTCAGATTAATCAACGTCTGAGAGAAGCAGATAACGGATTTATTGTCTTTATCTTTAATATGAACCGTTTCCCTGCTTAAAAAACTATCGTTCAGATAGATGTCCGCGTCGTATACCCCTGGCGGCACGCTATATTCGCCGCTGAACTTTGACACATCAATATAGCCGCCCGCCGCGGAGTTAAGAAATGCCGGGTCAAAATCGACGTCCTGTGCGGCGGTGTTCAACGGCAGGCCATAAAGCGCAACAATAACGCACCATAATAACGGCGCGCTATTTTTTAATTTCATGCCTGTTTTTATAATCTGTAATAGCGACATGAAAATTCCCTTTTATAAAAAATAATCCGTTTCAAAGCCCCTTTTCAAGGGTTTGTACTGCGCCAAAATCGTTGATATAGGTGTAGCTTATTTTATTCGGCAGCAGCTTAGCGCCGGAAAAAGTGAATGCTTCTTTACTAAAGGGCGCAATCATACGGCCATTTTCATTTACCGATTTTCCGTTAGCGCTGGCCGTAATGGTCGTTATTGATATATGAAACGGCGTGCTATTTTCTGCTTCAACCAGGGTTTTGCCGTTCTCTTTAACCAAACGCCAGCTCAGTTTTTCAGCGGCTTCGCTAGCGGATAAAGGCTGAATGGCCAGCGGGCGGTAAAAAAGTTTGATACGTGAGCGAATCGCCATCTGCAAGGCATTGCCTTTTGCTTCAGACGCCTTGGGTGGAATTTCCAGCACGTTCAGCCAAAAAACCGACTCCCGATCGGCAGGTAAGGTAGCATCTTCACCTGTATAGTTAATGCGCAGGGTTTGCCCCTGAAAAGGTTCTATCCGCGCAACGGGCGGCAGCAGAACAAAGGGCACTTTTATTTTATTTACATTTTCCTCTTTCTTTCCGCTATCAATCCAGGATTGTACCAGGGTGGGATAGTCGTTTTTACTTTCAATACGGACGTTAATCTCATTTTTCCCTTCAGGATAAATCACCCTGGTACTGTTAATGATTACGCCGGAAAAAGCCGCGTTAGCATTTAACAGCAGGGTGGTAAAAATTAAGAGTAATTTTTTTGTTTTCATACTGAAGTTATCCCTGATGTGAACATAAAGTAGAAAAATGCAGGGGGCTGCCCCCCTGCATATAAAGCAAAATTAATTATATTCGATAGAATAGGTTACGTTGGTAGAAACATTACCACCGGTAACGGCACCCTTCGCAAAGTAACGAACGCCATATTTCATGGTTGCCGTACCATTGGCGATAGTTTCCTGTACAACACGTGCTGATTCGGCATCGCCAACCTGGATTACGCCACCATTTTTATTTAACAGCTGAATCTGTACGTTTTGAGCGGGAGTGGTAGCAGCAACGTTATTCAGATAGCCGGTGTCCATATCTACCGTGCTGCCCGGCTCAAAGAAGGCGTTTACTTTGTTAGTTGCAGTACCGCAATCCGTCAGAGCGATAGTAAAGGACGCATAACCAGCGGTGGCGCCAGCAGTAGCCAGAGAAGAAGCGTTCAGCGGGTTCAGAGTAACAGTGGCATCTTTATTAGTACCATTAACCTTAGCAACACAGGTATTGCTTTCGATTTTACCATTGATGGTAATAGTACCATTTGATGCGCTGGCCGGCAGAACTGCAGAAGAGAAAGCTACAGCTACGATTGTCCCTAATAAGGTTTTTTTCATTTTAAACTCCATTTTTTATATGACATTTTAATTAAAGTGAGCAGCCTGCTTAAGTTTTATTTGGCGGCTCACCTTTTATCGCCTGATAAAGCATCAGAGAACAGGTAATATTTACCAGGCGATAATCCTTTTAAAATAATTATTTTGCAGCAGCGAAAACCGCACCGCCTACGGCCAGGGCGCCAGCAGAGCCAATTGCGCCGGCTACCGCTACCGTTACTGCCGCAACGGCGAACAGACCAACGAAAATTTTACCGAAGAGATCGCCTTTACCAAAACCGGTAGATTCCGCATTGGTAGTAAAGTTACTTTCCCAGTCGGTTGCCGGCTTTTGCGGGCGGAAAAAATTAAGGATATCGGAAGTAGAGATACTAAATCCGGCACCTGAAACCTGTTCGATTTCCAAAGTATTAATAGTGCGCATAGTCTTATCCTGCTTTAGGGTTATTATTAACCTGAAGGGCGGGCAAAGCGGATTTCACCCACCTCATTTTTATTATTTTATAAGTTTACTAATTAAGCCGGCAGCGGAGTACCCATATCGTACAGCTGGTCCATAACATTATTGAACCTTTCCAGCGCGTAGTCATATCCGTTTACCATGCCATCAATCGCACCGAAAGTTGCGCCGAAGACAAGGCCGGCAACGCCGTAAACGGCTGAAGTCAGAATGCTCAGACCTAAGATGCCGCCAGCCTGGCCGCCGATAGTAGCCCATTTCATTGCGGTAGAAAGGCAACCCGCAGCACCGCCGAGGAACATGCCACCGATGGTGTCAAAGAAACCGCTACCAGCTACGTTTTGCATTTCGAATACAGTTAGTTCACGCATGATATTTTCCTTAATTTTTTATTTTTTGATTTTCTGTTCTTTTTTAATCAGCCACCTTCCGTAGCAGATGGGCTTATATTAATTAGCATTGAAATTTCGTACAATAGTAATTATTCCAATATTGACCATAAGCATGTTTTTATTAAAAATAGTAATTATTCAATATTGACGTAAGTTTATTTATATCAAAAAAAAAGCCGCCCTGATAAAGGACGGCGTTTGCGGCATATCAAAAATTTAATAATAAAGGTAAAGGGTGACTGCGCAATTAATTAAGAGTTGTTGACGCCAGCATCGCCTCCAGCTGTTCATGCGACACCTCAATTGCCTGCCCCTGATTCAGTAATATAATCCTGTCAGCGCTGCGTATCGTCTCCGGGCGGTGCGCGATGATAATACGCGTTACCGGCATTTTGCCTATCGCTTCGTTAATGCTTCGTTCACGCTCGACGTCAAGATGACTGGAGGCCTCGTCAAGAATCAGTAAGTCAGGCTTACGGTATAGCGCCCTCGCCAGCAGCACTCGCTGTATCTGCCCTCCCGACAGGGAAGAGCCCATATCCCCTACCAGGCTGTGGTAGCCCATCGGCATCGCGGTAATGTCATCATGGATTTGCGCTATTTTTGCCGCATATTCGATCCTTTCCATACTGGGTTCAGCATCGAAAAAGGAGATGTTATCGGATATCGAACCAGCAAACAGAATATCATCCTGCATAACGCAGCCAATACGGTCGCGGTAGTTGCGCATTCCCAGCTTTTTAATATCGATGCCGTCGATTTCAATCACGCCCGATTCTGCTTTCAGTAACCCCATCATCAGCTTGGCCAGCGTAGTTTTACCCTGGCCTGAAGGGCCGATAATAGCTACCGATTCACCGGCGGCGATAGCGATATTGCAGTGGTTAATAACGTAAGGTTCGGTTTCCGCATAGCGGAAGCAGAGATCTTTAATGGTTACCGAAGGCGCCTTATTCTCTCTGTCAGGCATGGACGGCAGCAGCGTTTCCATATCCGCTTCGCGATCGGTTAAAACGATATCGGCCAGACGTTCCCCATGCAGACGCAGCATGGTGAAATCAATTACCGCATCAACCAGCCCAGAAGCACGGCTAATAAACTGATCGGAGAAGCTGATAAAGGCAACCAGCATACCGCTGGTAAAGTTGCCTTCTAATACCTGCAGCGCCGCCATCCAGATAAGGACAATACGCCCAACCCCGGAAATCGTGCCCTGAATAGAGCTAAAGGCAATGGATAAACGCTGAATCGCCACCCCTTTATTGGTGCTTTCCACCACGGCGTTAGCATAGGCCGCAACGCGAATTTCCTGTTTGTTGTTTAGTTTTACCGCCTGCACGCCGCGGATTGACTCTAACAGCTGCGACTGCGCGCGCGCCGAGGCGGTAATCTGATCTTCATTCGCCTGACGGAAAGGACGGAACGATATCCAACGAATCACCACATAGGCGGCCAGCAAGGCCAGTACCAGCCAGGCAAGCTTGATGTTATAAATGAACAGCATGCCCAGCGTTACAATCGCCATCACGCCATCAAGGATCGAACTGATAAAGCGTCCAGTCAGGGTGCTCTGTATGGTACTGATAGAGCCAAAGCGCGACAGCACATCGCCCACATGGCGCGATTCAAAGTAGGACATGGGCAGGCCAAGCAGATGCGAACAGACGTTGGCCGTCCACTGCACGCTCAGCAAACTGGAAAACCATGTCGTTACCCAGGATCGCAACGCCGATATGGAGATATTCAGCAGCGTAACAATAATAAAGCCGCTGCCTAACAGGGTAAGCAGATCGTAATCCGCGGAAACCAGCACCTGGTCCATAACCCACTGCATGTAAAACGGGCTTAATATGCCGAACAGTTCAAGCGCGATGGACAGGATCATAACCTGAGCAAATGCGGAGCGAATGCCGGTTACGTTGCCGATCAGCTTCAGCATCGAGATGGTTTGTTTTTCCTGCACCTGGGTAAAGGTGGCAGTCGGCAGCAGTTCCAGCGCAACGCCGGTAAAACAGCGCGAAACTTCGTCCATCGGCACGTCGCGCTTGCCCCTGGCGGGATCGTGAATGGTTATTTTGTCTTTCGAAACGCTTTTCAAAACGACAAAGTGGTTCATTTCCCAGTGCAGGATGCAGGGGCGACGTAACTTATGCAGTTCGTCCAGTTCCAGACGTAACGCCCTGCCCGCCATGCCCAGCTGATGCGCAATCAGCATCACATCCGCCAGCGTGGCCCCTTTCAGCGAAGTGGGAAAGCGTTTACGTAAGGTCACCATATCGATACCGTGACCAAAATAGTTGGCTATCATGCCAACGCAGGTCAGACCGCACTCGGTAGCCTGCGTTTGCTGCATAACCGGTAATTTACGGCGCCAGCCAAAATTAAGTGCTTCTAAAAACTTCATAACAATCACAACTCCCTGTTGTTAGCTAATGGCTGGGGTAAATTAATTGCCTGAGCGACGGCCAAGCGCATACAGCGGCTCCAGTACCCATTCATAAAGACGGCGATTATCGATCAGGAAGTCAGCTTCCAGCGCGCTGCCCGGACGCAGTTTTTCTGTACGCCCATAAACATTGATATCTTGCTTATCCAGCTCAACGACTACGCGATAATGCTGTTCCTGAATATTGTTATTGCCGGTAAGCGTGGCGACTTCCTGCGGTGAAAGCGCGACGCGTGATACCTCGCTGACCTTGCCATACTGCTGGCCAAATTTCTGGAAGGGAAAAGCCTGATAGCGTAAAACCACCTTTTGTCCCGGACGAATAAATCCGATGGCGCGGCTGCTGACCATAATGCGCGCCTGTAATTTGCCATCATCAGGTAATACGGAAAACAGCGTCTGTCCTGCGCTTACCATTTGACCGGATTTAGTCATAATCGAACCTACCAGGCCATCAGCCGGCGCGCGCAGCACGATAGAGCGACGTGATTCATTTTCCGCTAACGACTGTTCCAGCTCGGAAAGCCGACGTTCAATCTCATTTTCCTTGTTACGCTTATTCATTGGCATTTCACGTAACTGCTGTCGCGTTTGCACCAGCTGCTGCTGCACGTCGAGCCGCTGACGCGCGATATCCTGCAGGCGCGCATCGGCATCAATAACCGCCGCTTCCTGCTGCTCGACCTGGCTGTTTGAGGCGTAGCCTTCTTTACGCATCAGAATCAGCTTATCCAGCTGGAGCTGGGCGAGCCGAGCCTGGCGGGTACGCTGCTGCTGCTGTACTTCAAGCTGCTGCAGCTGTGAGCTCAGCAGCTGTTCGCGCTCCTCATAGCCTTTGGTTTCTTCAATGAAAAGCTTTTCCTGGTTTTCCAGATCGGCTTTCAGACGATCGCGCTGTAACTCAAGCTGCTGCGCGACTTTTTCACGCGTCTGTCCGATGGCGGTAAACACCTCTGAAGAGACAGTGGCCATAGGCTGACCTTTGGTCACCAGCTGGCCTTCCTGTACCGAAATATCCACTACGGTTCCCGCCGTCATCGAGGCGACATTCATAATGCCTTTCGCCGGCATCAGCTGCCCGACCGCCGTTTCACGTTTGGTGTAGCTGCCGAAAATAAAAAATGCGGCGATAACTACGGTAATAAACCCAACCAGAGAAATAACCAGCCAGCGGTAAGGAGGACAATATAAAGCCACGGTACCGATCATCGTGGTTTTGTTCGCCTCTAAAGCCTCCTGGCGAAATAAGGATTCACTCATTACTTTAACGTCCTTGTTTGGTAGATTGCTGACTACTATTGGCCGGACACTGGAACTGATTTAACGTTGAGTAATCCAGCTCGCCCAGTTCCATTGATAATTTCAGGCCTGCGTTTAAATAGTCGTACTGTATTTTTGCCAGTTCCTGCAGAGTTTTATAATAACCCTGCTCGGCATTGAGCACGTCGATAATGGTTCTTAATCCAACTTTACGCCCATAGACGGTTGAATTGACCTTATCTTTGGCGGAGGCCAGCGCTTTCTTTTCCGCCAGATATTGGCTTTTGCCATTTTTCAGCTTCAGCCAGGCGCTTTGCGATTCCTGACGCGCTTTACGACGCGCATCTTCCAGTAAATCTTTTCCCTGCTCCCGACGACGGACAGCTTCAATAGACTGGGAGATTTGCGAGCCGCCAGCAAACAGCGGAACGGACACGTTAATGCCGACGTTGCTGTTACGCGTTTTTGAGGTGGTACCAAATATATCATCATACCTATTCGCATTTTCAGCGCGGCTCCAGTTGGTGCCGTAGGCGGCCTGTAAGGTGACGACCGGCAAGTGAGCGCCATGCGCGCCCATCACGTCGGCTTTCGCCTGATCCAGCTGGAAAAGCGCGGCGCGCACCTTGAGGTTATTTTGCGCCGCCTTCGCCAACAGCGCCTTGTGATCCTGCGGTACCGGCGAACGTGTGACGCAGGCCATATCTATCGGCTGGATCTCATCGGCATTGCGCCCGGTAATCCTGTTGAAAACCATATTGGCGTCTTCAAGATCGTTTCTGGCCGCTATCTCATCCGCTACCGCTTTATCATAGTTAGCCTGCGCTTCATCCCGCTCCAGACGCGTGCCTTCCCCAACTTTTAACGCTACCTGCGTTTGGCTGAGCTGTTTTGCGAAGGCTTCCTTAGCATTAATGGCGCTGAGCAGGATCTCTCTCTGGAAGATAACGCGAAAATAGGCTTCCGCTACGTTGGCGATGAGCTGCTGTTCCGCCTGCATCAGCGTAACGTCGGCGTAATTTGCAATGGCATCGCCACGTTTCCACGTGGCGAATTTCGACATATCGAACAGCGGCTGGGAAAGATTAACGCTGAAGCTGTGGCGCGTTACGCCAGCGGCATAGGTTGCTTTCGGCTGATCCTGCTTAGAGTGGGAGCCGTTCAGGCTAATGACCGGCAGCAGGCCCGCAAGACCCTGCCACCTTTTCTGCCTTTCTGCTTTTTGCGCATTACGCGCTGCGCTAATTTCGCTGTCATAAAGGCTGGCTGACAGTACCGCCTCCTGTAATGTCAGGCTATAGCTGCATGCCGGCATCATAGCCAGCGCCGCGCAAAGAGACGCCATGATGACGTGAACCTTCCTGGTGTTCATTACCAAGTCCTTTTTTTGATAAGAAAGCGAGGATTAAATAATGTTATTCATGCAAGCGTACTGGATAAGCTCGCTATTAGTATTCACGTTTAATTTTTTCATAGCGTTGTATTTTTGTGTGGCAACGGTACTTACCGCACGGTTTTGCTTTTTGGCAATATTCGACAGCGAAAGACCCATTGAGTAAAGGCGAATAATTTCCCACTCTTTGGCCGTTAAGCGGCTGGTCTTTTCAACATCGTTTTCGAGAATAGAAGAGATGAACTTAGAAAGGTAGGCGCTGTTGCGCTTTTTGCTGAAGATTTCACACAGTGCTTTTTTCATTTCGCTTACGGGATCGTATTTACTCACAATAGCATCAGCACCATAGCTTATTGCTTTTTTCAGAATCGATAAATTGTCATATTCTACATATAGTATTACCTTGGCTTCTGGCGCAGCTCGCTGGATGGCTCTGATTTTCGAAACGCCGTAGATTTGCGTTTCATCGTTCCCATAAGAAAGGTCTGTGATTATCGCGTCGATCTTCTCTTTACAGGATGAGCGAACAATGCCTGCTTCACTCAATGAAAAGTCAGAAATGATGTTGCAACCTAATTCATCCTTAACGTAGTTACAAAGGAAATACTGAATGGCAGGATACTTATCTGATATAGCTAAGTTAATTTTCAACATATTGAGATATCCTTCTCTGATGCTAACCCGGTGACAGCTGGTTCCCTATAATTAGCTCGTCACGCAGCTTAATTCCTTAGGCCAGGCAGACGAGCTAATTTCTTTTCACTCAATAATTTCTGATCAATCCTAATGGCTACTTCAACTATTAACAAGACATACCTACATTAAACAAGCGAATCAAAAATAGCAAAGCTTCGATAAACTCATTTAATGCTAATTGCTATCATTGCTACCAGGGAAACCTGAGATCACATAGTAAGTTATTGATTTTGATTCAATTAAGACGATGAGACTTCATATGAGATCTGGTAAAAATAGCAACTATGCTTATCTTTTTAAAAGAGAATTTTACCTTTAAATCTCAAGTTAACTAATTAATATCTCAATTTTACCTAAAAAACCTTAATTTATGAGACAAGTCTCGATCAGGTTTGAAGACCATTCTCAATAGCGTCGATGGGAGTGTTTGAGATCGGAGAGAGATTTTCTAAGACTTATCTTTTATCGTTAATACCCTTTTATTATTGCCGGTGATAGACTTACGTTAATTAACTTAGCTATCCGCGCGACAAGAAATTTCATAACCGAGAAAAAAAGCGTTTTCTATTCGTTTATTACGCAATTAGCTTACCAGGTGACTATTGATGAAATAATCTATTATTACCGTAATAAATTTGCGTAACTATTTAATTGAAGCCATATTAGCGCGCTGTTAAAGCCATTAAGGCGCAATATGTCATTTGGTTTAAACCATCCTTTCGTTACACTCTCTTCCTGCTTAGCTATGCGGCAACGGTTACCAAAGGCCCGTCGCGCGCCGAACCCCAGAAAAAGGCGTGTTCAACGCCATCGTCCAGCGCCGACCGGCGCCGGTTTTTCTGACATCGTAAAGACAGGTAGCTTCTCCCTCTGGCAAGGCCGTTCAGTTTTCTCTTACAGAAAAATATTACTTACAAATAAACAGTTACTGATAAAACCTATCTATCCATATGTTTTAAAACAGTTTTAAAGCAAAATACCTTCACAAAAAATGGCTAACCTCAACGGCAAACTGGCTGAAAGCGTGATTTTTTACCATGCTTAAGCATGGCGTCAGAGGGTTGTTAACTACGGCAGCGTAGCGGGCAGGGAAATCCAGTAAACTGGAGAGGTGAAAGGAGCTAAAGGAATAACGCCTCGCCTGATAGTTTAGCTAAGCCAGAAATAACGCAAACAAAAAACGGCATATCTTCCAGTAAGCTGGCGGACAGGGGCTTACCATAAATTAATACGGCGCCGCCCCGGCGCTAATGACATTAACCACAATAATGAAGCTGTTAATTATTTTTAGCAGAACTAAACATTAATCAGGCCAGCCACGCTTTATAAGGGGCATACGCTTTACTGTGATACTGCCTGTAAAGGTTTCTCTGTCGGCACTAACTTATGAGCCGGCATTCAACTTAATCCGAAAAAAAGGACCCTGTTGTTAAAGCGAGGTGCAAATACCTCAGAAAATTCTTACAATAAGATGGATGATTATCGGACCATTTTCACGGAGCGACAGATGGCAAGTCATTTTGTACGCTGGACGCTTGCCCAGTACCGGGCAGATGTGCAACGTATCCCAGCGGATATAGTGGAAAACGCCCGTTTCCTTGGCGAAAAACGGCGTAGTCGTTATCTGGCGGCGCGTATGCTGTTGGCTGAGCTGATGATGCGCGTCTACGGCATGCCGCAGCTACCCGCTCTGACCACCAGCAACAGCGGTCGTCCCTGCTTTATCGATCCCGATCTTCCCGACTTTAGTATTGCCTATGCCGGCAACGTTGTTGGCGTGCTGCTGGCTGAAGAAAACAGCCGCGCCGGACTGGATATGGAAATGGTGCGGGCGCATAGCCGCCAAACGGTAGAACATCACCTTCAGCACTTATCTTCCGGCGAGCGGGCGTGGATTAATGCTCAGCAGGATCCGCTGGAAGCTATCACGCAAATATGGACGCTGCGCCAGAGCGTGCTGAAGCTAACCGGAGAGAGCAACGACAGCAGCACCTCATTACGCCTGCATCCCGCTTCCGGCCGCCTGCGGTCGCAGCTGCTTGCCGATGTGCAGGCGGTATGCGACGTCGAACCGTTGCTGATTTGGTCATGCGCGCTGTCGCCTGCTACCAGCCGTCTGCGGCTGTGGGAAATAGACGATTGCCATAACTGGACCGCGCTGCGTGATATTGAAATGAATAAGGCGAATATGGGGCCGCATACGCTGCGGCTCACCAGTATGCCGGCGGAGAGGCAGCTGCAGCATGATGCTACAGCGCCATAAGGTTAATGCGCGTCGATAAACGCGATTTTAAGCACAAACAGTAGCGCCACCACCACTACGCAGGGGCTGATTTCACGCCAGCGTCCGGTTCCGGCCTTCATCACGCAGTAAGCGATAAAGCCCAGCGCAATACCTTCGGTAATCGAAAAGCTGAAGGGCATCATGGCGGCGGTAACGAAAGCGGGCACCGCCTCAGTCAGATCGTCCCACTTAACGCGCGCCAGGCTGGATGTCATCAGCACGCCGACATAAATCAGGGCGCCCGCGGCGGCATAGCCGGGCACCATTGACGCCAGCGGCGACAGAAACATGACCAGCAGGAACAAAATGCCGGTAACGACCGCCATCAGGCCGGTACGTCCGCCAACGGAGACGCCGGAAGAGCTTTCGATATAGGCGGTCACGGAAGAGGTGCCGATTGCGGCGCCGGCAACGGAGCTAACGCTGTCTACCAGCAGCGCCTGCTTCATGCGCGGAAACTTTCCTTCTTTATCCGCCAGCCCGGCCTTATCGGTAACGCCAATCAACGTGCCGGAAGAGTCAAACAGGTTCACCAGCATAAAAGAGAAGATGATTCCGGCCATGCTGATATTAAACGCGCCGGCTACATCGACCTGGCCAATAACGGAGTCAATCGCCGGAGGCGCGGAAAAGATGCCGCTGTACTTCACATCGCCCAGCAGCAGACCGGCCAGCGTGGTCACCACAATGGAGATCAGCACGGCGGCATGAACATTGCGCGACGCCAGCACGGCGATAATAAAGAAGCCCAGCGCGCCCAGCAGAACGCTGTGCGAGGATAGATCCCCAACGGAAACCAGCGTCGCTTCGTTAGCGACGATAATGCCGGCGTTTTTCAGCCCCATCAGCGCGATAAACAAACCGATCCCGGCGGTAATGCCGGTGCGCAGGCTGAGCGGAATATTGGCAATCATCCAGTAGCGCACGCGGAACAGCGTCAGCAGCAGCAGCCCCGTCGCTCCCCAAAAAATCGCCCCCATGCCGACCTGCCATGAATAGCCCATAGCGCCAACCACCACAAAGGCGAAAAAGGCGTTCAGCCCCATTGCCGGCGCCAGCGCTACCGGCAGGTTGGCCGCCACGCCCATTAAAATGCTGCCCAGCGCGGCGATTAAACAGGTAGTGACAAATACCGCCTGGGTATCCATGCCCGCAGCGCCAAGAATTTGCGGGTTAACAAAGACGATATAGACCATCGTCAGAAAAGTAGTAAATCCGGCGATAACTTCAGTTCGCACCGTGGTGCCGTGCTCCTGAAGCCGGAACAGGCGTTGCAATAAGCCTTGTTTTGTCATTTGTTACATCCGAACGGGAGGAAAGAGTCGCTGCGTATGCTAGCGATTTTGGCCGAACTGTACACTATTTTTCGCAAACGGTTGCGGTTTGCTGCAAAATCCCGTTATTGGCTCGCTTTCCGCGCCCGGTCGGTTAAAGTGAGCCTGACCGCACCATTAAGGATGAAGCAACATGAGTATTGAATGTCTGTTTTTTGACTGCGACGGTACGCTGGTGGATAGCGAACGTCTTTGCACCCAGGCCTATGTAGACACCTTCGCACGTTATGGCGCTGCCCTTTCCCTGCAGGAGATGTTTGAAAAATACAAAGGCGTAAAGCTTTACGACATTATTGCCGACGTAGCGCGTCAGCATCCTCTTAACGCGCCGGTAGAGGAGATCGAACGGGAATATCGCCAGCAGGTGGCGCGCCTGTTTGATGCTCATCTGCAACCTGTTGCGGGCGCAAAAGCGCTGCTGGAGCAGGTCTGCGTGCCCATGTGCGTGGTATCCAACGGCACGGTGCCGAAAATGCAACATTCGCTCGGTCTGACCGGCATGCTTTCCTTTTTTGCTGACCGGCTGTACAGCGGCTACGATATCGGCCACTGGAAGCCCGATCCGCAGCTGATGTTTCATGCAGCGCAGCAGATGCAGGTGCCGATTGAGCGCTGTCTGTTGGTTGACGACTCAGAAGCTGGCGCTCACGCCGGCATCGCCGCAGGCATTCCGGTATTTTACTACTGCGCCGATGCCCATAACCGGCCAATCGATCATCCGCTGGTTACGTCGTTTAACGATCTGGCCCAGCTTCCCACGCTCTGGCGCGAGCGCGGCTGGGCATTAACCCGCTGAAGCGTGGAGAGCCGCGCGTAAAAACCAGCCGCGCGTCAACGGCGCGGCTGATATGCAGAGCGGTAGAGGATCAGGCGGGGCTGCTGCCGTTTTCATCGCCTGCCAGCAGCTTATCCAGCCGGTCGCCGCCAACGTGACGAAAATCCTGTCCCTTTACGAAATAGAAAATAATTTCGCAGATATTCTGGCAGCGATCGCCGATGCGCTCGATGGCGCGCGCGCAGAACAGCGCGGTGAGCACGCTGGGAATGGTGCGCGGATCTTCCATCATGTAGGTCATTAACTGCCGCACGATGCCTTCATATTCCTGATCGACTTTTTTATCTTCGCGGTAAATTTCGATCGCCGCGCTAAGATCCATCCGCGCAAAGGCATCCAGCACTTCGTGCAGCATCTGAATAGTGTGGTGGCCGAGCGATTCCAGGCTCACCAGCAGCGGCTGATGCTGCTGGCCAAATTTTTCCAGGGCCGTGCGGCTGATCTTTTCCGCCACGTCGCCGATACGCTCCAGCTCAGAGATGGTTTTGATAATCGCCATCACCAGACGCAGATCGCTGGCGGTAGGCTGCCGCTTGGCGATAATACGCACGCAGGCTTCATCAATCTCCACCTCCATCATATTGACCTTCTGGTCGCCGTCGATGACCCGCTTCGCCAGCTCGCCATCCTGATTATGCATGGCGGTAATGGCATCGGTGAGCTGCTGCTCCACCAGCCCGCCCATAATCATCACCTGGGTGCGGATGTGCTCAAGCTCAGCGTTGAACTGGCCGGAGATATGTTTATTCAGGTTAAGGTTATCCATCGGGTTCTCCAGTCATCAACCATAGCGGCCGGTAATATAATCTTCGGTCTGTTTCTGATGCGGCTTGGTAAACAGCGTATCGGTATCGCTGAATTCGATCAGCTCGCCGAGATACATAAAGGCGGTGTGATCGGAGCAGCGCGCCGCCTGCTGCATATTGTGCGTGACGATCACTACGGTGTAATCCTGTTTCAGCTCGGTGATCAGCTCTTCAATGCGTCCGGTAGAGATGGGATCCAGCGCCGAACAGGGTTCGTCCAGCAGCAGCACTTCCGGACGAATGGCGATGCCGCGCGCGATACAGAGTCGCTGCTGCTGGCCGCCCGATAAACTGTAACCGCTCTGGTGCAGCTTGTCTTTGGTTTCATTCCACAGCGCCGCCTTGCTCAATGCCCACTGCACGCGCTGATCCATATCGGCGCGCGACAGCTTTTCAAACAGGCGCACGCCGAAGGCGATATTGTCATAAATCGACATCGGAAAGGGCGTCGGCTTCTGGAACACCATACCGACGCGCGCGCGCAGCAGTGCGATATCCTGGGTTTCGGTAAGAATATTTTCGCCATCCAGCAGAATTTCCCCTTCGGCGCGCTGTTCAGGGTAAAGCGAGAACATTTTATTAAAAGTGCGCAGCAGGGTGGATTTGCCGCAGCCGGACGGCCCAATAAAGGCGGTCACCTGATTGCGGGCTATCTCCAGATTAATATTTTTCAGCGCATGGAATTTTCCGTACCAGAAGTTCAGATCGCGAACCTGAATTTTACCGGATGTCTGAGTAACCATAGTCTTCTCTTTCTGTTAACGCCGCCTGACAGCCGCGGCGCAATAATTTAGTGTTTCGATTTAGCGAAAATCACGCGCGCCAGAATATTCAGCAGCAGAACGCAAAGGGTAATTAACAGAACGCCCGCCCAGGCCAGGCTTTGCCACTCGGCGAAAGGGCTCATGGCGAACTTAAATATGGTGACCGGAAGGTTTGCCAGCGGCTGCATCATGTCGGTGCTCCAGAACTGGTTCGACAATGAGGTAAACAGCAGCGGCGCCGTCTCGCCGGCGATACGCGCCACCGCCAGCAGCACGCCGGTAATAATGCCGGATACCGACGCCTTCAGCGTAATGGCGGCGATCATCTTCCATTTCGGCGTGCCGAGCGCATAGGCGGCTTCACGCAGCGTATCCGGCACCAGCTTCAGCATATTTTCCGTGGTACGAATAACGATCGGCACCTGCAACAGCGCCAGCGCGATCACGCCGGCCCAGCCGGAGAAGTGCTGCATTTGCGCCACGACCAGGGTGTAGACAAATAGTCCCACCACAATCGACGGCGCCGACAGCAAAATATCGTTAATAAAGCGAATCACCTCGGCCAGCCAGGATTTACGGCCATACTCCGCCAGATAGATCCCGGCCAGAATGCCCAGCGGCGTGCCGAACAGCGTAGCCCACAGGATTAGCAGGCCGCTGCCCGCGATGGCGTTAGCCAGCCCGCCGCCGGCGGTATTCGGCGGCGGGGTCATTTCGGTAAACAGCGCCAGTGAGAAGCCATCGACGCCGCGGGTAATGGTGGTAAACAGGATCCACACCAGCCAGAACAGGCCGAAGGCCATGGTCAGCATCGAGAGCGTCAGGGCGATTTTATTGCGCAGACTGCGGCGCGCCTGCATTTTGCGCCGCGATGCCTGCAGTTCAGTACGGGCATGTATATCGAGCGTGGTCATGAGCGCGCTCCTTCACTTTTCGCCAGCCGTAGAATCATCAGTTTGGAAACCGCCAGCACGATAAAGGTGATAACGAACAGGATCAGCCCCAGCTCCATCAGCGCGGCGACGTGTACGCCCGATTCCGCTTCGGCAAACTCATTCGCCAGCGCGGAGGTAATACTGTTGCCGGGCATATAAAGCGAGACGCTGTCGAGCTGGTAGGTGTTGCCGATAATAAAAGTAACCGCCATCGTCTCGCCCAGCGCGCGCCCCAGACCCAGCATCACGCCGCCGATTACGCCGTTTTTGGTGAAGGGCAGCACGATGCGCCAGATCACCTCCCAGGTGGTGCAGCCAATACCGTAGGCGGACTCTTTCATCATCACCGGCGTCTGTTCGAAGACGTCGCGCATTACCGAAGCGATATAGGGAATAATCATAATCGCCAGAATGACGCCAGCGGCGAGAATGCCGATACCGAACGCCGGACCGGCGAACAGCGCGCCCACCAGCGGAATGCTGGAAAGCACGTTGCCGACCGGCGTCTGGAAATATTCGGCAAACAGCGGGGCGAAGACGAACAGCCCCCACATGCCGTACACAATGCTGGGGATCGCCGCCAGCAGCTCGATCGCCACGCCGAGCGGACGTCGCAGCCAGCCGGGCGCCAGCTCGGTTAAAAACAGCGCAATACCGAAGCTGACCGGCACGGCAATCAGCAGCGCGATCAGCGAGGTCACTACGGTGCCGTAAATCGGCACCAGCGCGCCGAAGTTTTCATTGGGCGCATCCCACTCTTTATTCCACAGAAACGAGAAACCGAATTTCTCAATACTGGGCCAGGAGGAGAAGAGCAGAGAGATAATGATGCCGCCAAGCAGCAACAGCACAATCAGCGCCGCCAGCTTGACCAGCACGCCGAAAAGTATGTCGCCTTGTTTTCCTGGGGCCTTAAAAGACGGCCTGGTTTCAGCCATAAAAGTCTCGACAGAAGAAATTCGGGGCGGCCATCAGCCGCCCGGATACTACGGGCCGACGTTCCGTCGCCCCCTGTAACGGCGGATACACCGTAAAAGCATTACTGATAGAGCGCCTTACCTGAGCTGTCTTTAATCTGCGCTTTCCAGTCGGAGCGGATCTGCTCTACCACGGAATCGGGCAGCGTCGCGTAATCCAGGCTGGAAGCGGTTTTGTCGCCATCTTTATAAGCCCAGTCAAAAAACTTAATGATCTCGGCGCCTTTTTCCGCGTTGGTCTGGTTCTTGTACATCAGGATGAAGGTGGTGGTGGTAATCGGCCAGGCGTCTTTACCTTTTTGATTAGTCAGATCCTGAGCGTAAGATTTGCTCCAGTCGGCGCCTTTGGCCGCGTTGCTGAAGGTTTCTTCCGTCGGGGATACCGGCTGACCATCGGCGTCGATCAGTTTGGTATAGGCCAGCTTGTTCTGTTTCGCGTAGGCATATTCCACATAGCCGATAGAGCCGGGCAGACGCTGGACAAAGGCGGCGATGCCGTCGTTGCCTTTACCGCCGAGACCAGTCGGCCAGTTAACCGTGTTGCCTTTGCCGACTTTTTCGCTCCACTCCTGGTTGACCTTGGAAAGGTAGCTGGTGAAGACGAATGAAGTACCGGAGCCGTCAGCGCGACGCACTACGGCGATGTTGGTTTCCGGCAGTTTGATTCCGGGGTTCAGCTTAGCGATCGCCGGATCGTTCCATTTTTTAATTTTGCCGAGATAGATATCGCCTACCGTCTGACCGTCCAGCGTCAGCTGACCAGACTGTAAGCCCGGCAGGTTAACCGCCAGCACCACGCCGCCAATCACGGTGGGGAACTGGAACAGGCCGTTTTTCTGTAAATCTTCATCTTTCATCGGCGCATCAGAGGCGCCGAAATCCACCGTTTTTGCGATAATCTGCTTCACGCCGCCGGAAGATCCAATGCCCTGGTAGTTGATTTTACTGCCGGTCGCTTGCTGATAATCTGCTGCCCACCTGGCATAAACCGGAGCCGGGAACGTACCGCCTGCGCCCGTCAGATCGGTGGCTGCAAAGGCAGATACCGCGCTCAGGGAGAGGGTGGCGGCAACAAATTTGGCTACGGTGCTACGCATCAGTGTCATATTCCCTCCGGGGGAGTAAAATTCAGGCTGTACGCCGTTTTAGTAAGAATCTGTGATTGCTGCAGGAGGAAAAATAGGACAGTTTAATGACAGTGAAATGTATTAAATATGACAGTTTTGTGACAGGCGGAAAGCGTGCAGAGGAATCCATAATCCGCTTTTTCCTTTGTGCAAGGCGGCGCTTCTAACTCTGGTTTTAATGTTAACAGAAATAATTGGTCAAAAATAAAGGGGGTGCTTATAGTAGTGTCGATTCATGTGGGGCCGGGCTCATTGGCGGCCTGACTGCAGCTGCGCCAGGAAACGCCCTGGTATGGCAGCAGGTATTACTGGAGGAATGATTGCTGGTCAATGTACAAAGGACAGCTTTAGTAATGGCTGTGGCGGTAAATCTGATTCAAATTATGGCAGTCAATGTACCTGGTAACCACCAGAAAAACGAACCCAAAAACAGGCCGTCACGATGAAAACCATTATTTATTTTTCATTATACCTGGCGCTTTTTATTATTGGTTTTGCATTACTTAACAACGCTAACGTACTTGATTTAAACACTCATTCAAGAAGTGAGTTAATTTCTAAATTCATTGTTATGATTATCGTACTCATCGCTACAACGCGCTGGGGGATAAAAGCTTATACGTTATTAACAGGTAAAGATAAAGATTAAAAAAGAGGAAAGTATTTTTCCTCTTTTTATTAACGTCTATCGTTCCAGAGATGGCGACAGCTATTTTTACTATTTCTGTCGTTGCGCATTTAGCACTAACAATTCGGCTATGCCTGTTAAAGCACATAGCCGAAACGTAACAGCTGGCGCCCCGCTTTACTCTACCGTCACCGACTTGGCAAGGTTACGCGGCTGATCGACATCGGTTCCTTTAATCAGCGCCACATGATAAGACAGCAGCTGGAGCGGCACGGTGTAGAAAATAGGCGCAATCACCTCTTCTACATGCGGCAGCGGGATAATCTTCATCCCTTCGCTATCGCTAAAGCCTGCATCCTGATCGGCAAACACATACAGCAGACCACCGCGCGCGCGCACTTCTTCAATATTCGACTTCAGCTTCTCCAGCAGATCGTTATTTGGCGCAACGACGATCACCGGCATATCGGCATCGATTAACGCCAGTGGACCATGTTTTAACTCGCCTGCCGCATACGCTTCCGCATGAATATAAGAAATCTCTTTCAGCTTCAGCGCCCCTTCCATCGCGATCGGATATTGATCGCCCCGGCCAAGGAACAGCGCATGATGCTTATCAGAGAAACCTTCCGCCAGCGACTCGATTAATTTATCCTGCGCCAGCATTTGCTCGATGCGGCTCGGCAGCGCCTGCAAGGCGTGAACGATATCATGCTCAATCTGCGCGTCCGCGCCCTTCAGCCGCCCCAGCTTCGCCACCAGCATCAGCAGCACCGCCAGCTGGGTAGTAAAGGCTTTGGTTGAAGCGACGCCAATCTCTACCCCGGCTTTGGTCATCAGCGCCAGATCGGATTCACGCACCAGCGAAGAGCCCGCCACGTTACAAATAGCCAGCGAGCCGAGATAACCCAGCTCTTTCGACAAACGCAGCGCCGCCAGGGTATCGGCGGTTTCACCCGACTGGGACAGAGTAATCAGCAGGCTGTTTTTACGCACCGCTGATTTGCGGTAGCGGAATTCAGAAGCGATTTCCACATCGCACGGCAGGTTCGCCAGCGCTTCAAACCAGTAGCGCGCTACCATGCCGGAATTGTAGGAGGTGCCGCAGGCGATAATCTGCACATGCTCCACCTGCGCCAGCAGCGTTTCCGCCTGCGGGCCAAGCTCGCTGAGATCGACTTCGCCATGGCTGAAACGTCCGGTTAAGGTGTTTTTCAGCGCGTTCGGCTGTTCATAAATCTCTTTTTGCATGTAATGGCGGTACATGCCTTTATCGCCTGCATCATACTGGGCGCTCGATTCGATTTCGGCACGCTTCGCCTGTTTGCCATCGCGATCGATAATCGTTACTTCGCGCCGCGTTACTTCAGCGATGTCGCCTTCTTCCAGATAGATAAAGCGACGCGTTACCGGCAGCAGCGCCAGCTGATCGGAGGCGATAAAGTTTTCCCCGACGCCGCAGCCGATTACCAGCGGGCTGCCGGAGCGAGCGGCCACCAGCAGCGACGGATCGCGGCTGTCCATAATCACCATGCCGTAAGCGCCGCGCAGCTGAGGGATAACGCGCAGTATTACTTCCCGCAACGTGCCGCCCTGTTTCTGCTCCCAGTGCACCAGATGCGCCACCACTTCCGTATCGGTTTCAGAAGCGAAACGATAGCCGCGTTCGATCATCATGTTACGCAGCGGTTCGTGGTTCTCGATAATGCCGTTATGCACGACAACGATATGCTCAGAGACATGCGGGTGCGCGTTTGCCTCGGAAGGCTCGCCGTGCGTTGCCCAGCGGGTATGAGCGATACCGGTGCCGCCGATCAGCGGATGCTGTTCCGCCGCTTCAGACAATTTCTGCACTTTGCCTACCCGACGCAGGCGCGTAACGTGCCCTTGTCGATCCACCACCGCCAGCCCGGCGGAGTCATAGCCGCGATATTCGAGACGGCGCAGACCTTCCAACAGAATTTCAGCAATATCACGTTGCGCAACGGCGCCAACAATTCCACACATAGTTTATTTCCTGACTAATGGCGCTGATGCGCCAGCGTTGTCATCTGACCTGATATTCCGGCTTTGCCGGTTCCCCGAGCCTTGTAGAGAGTGGGGATTATGGTTTTATTTTTTCTTCACCGGGCGTTGCCAGCCCGATTTTTGCAGCTGTTCTTTACGGTTATAGACCAGTTCATCTGCGGTAATATCCTTCATCACCGTGGTCCCGGCGGCGATCGTCGCACCGCTGGCTACCGAAACCGGCGCCACCAGCTGAGTATCGGAACCGACAAAAACGCGATCGCCGATAATGGTTTTAAATTTATTCGCGCCATCATAGTTGCAGGTAATGGTGCCTGCGCCGATATTCACCTCGTCGCCAATCTCGGCATCGCCCAGATAGCTGAGATGACCAGCTTTTGAACCTTTGCCCAGCGTGGCCTTTTTCATTTCAACAAAGTTGCCGACGTGCGCCGCCTCACCCAGCTGGCTGCCGGGACGCAGACGGGCAAATGGCCCTACGGTACAGGCCGGCGCCAGTTGCGCATCCTCAATAACGCTGTAAGGGCTGATTTCACAACCGTCGCCGATAATGCTGTTTTTAATGATGCAGCCCGCGCCAATTTTGACGTTGTGGCCCAGCGTAACCTTACCTTCGATAATCACATTGCTGTCAATTTCCACATCACGTCCGTGCTGCAGCTCGCCGCGCAGATCGAAACGCGCCGGATCGCGCAGCATGACGCCCGCCAGCAGCAGCCTTTCCGCCTGTTCGGTCTGATAAATGCGCTCCAGCGTCGCCAGCTGCAGACGATTATTCACGCCTTCCGTTTCGCTAATGCGCGTCGGCTGCACGGTTTCGATACGTCGGCCTTCCGCCCACGCCAGCGCGATAATATCGGTGATGTAATACTCACCCTGCGCGTTATTGTTAGTCAGCTGGCTCAGCCAGCGTTTCAGATCGCCGCCGTTAGCCACCAGGATACCGGTATTGATCTCCTGTATCGCCAGCTGCTGCGGCGTGGCGTCTTTTTGTTCTACGATGCCGGCAACCTGCCCATTTTCACGCACGATACGCCCGTAGCCGGTTGGATTATCCAGCGTTACCGTTAACAGACCAATGCCGCCTTCAGGTTTCGCCGCCCGCAGCCGCGCCAGCGTATCAACGGTAATCAGCGGCACATCGCCATACAGCATCAGGATATCTTCGTCATCGGCGAAGAAGGGCGCAGCCTGCTGCATGGCATGTCCGGTGCCTAACTGCTCCGCCTGCAATACCCAGTTTAGCGTCTCATCGTTCAGCATCGCCTGAAGACGATCGCCGCCGTGACCGTAAACGAGGTTGATCATGCGCGCACCAAGACCTTTTGCAGCATCGATCACGTGTTGCACCATTGGCTTTCCCGCCAGCAGATGCAGGACTTTAGGAAGACTGGAATACATACGGGTGCCTTTGCCAGCGGCAAGGATCACCACGCTCATTGCGCTGTTAGACATAGTTATCCTGATTGAATTTTTTCAGATGAAAGTTAAACGGTTTCGCCCTGAGATTACTACATTTTTCTCATGTCAAAATTAACGGGCTTGCGCGCTATCGCAGCGAAAAAGGATGCACCGGAATCAAGGCTAAATACAATGAAAAATGGCTAATTTCAGCCGCTTAATTTTAGACGAGTAGCAAGACTGGAAGAAAAGAGCAGGGCAATAAAAAATGCCAGCCCGTAAGAGCTGGCATCGATGATGCTGTTAAGCCTGATTACATCGCTTTCTTAGTCAGTTCGATAACGCGCAGTTTGGCGATGGCTTTTGCCAGCTCTGCTGAAGCCTGCGCATAATCCACATCGCCGTGGGCTTTGTTCATATGCTCTTCAGCTTTGCGTTTCGCTTCCAGCGCACGCGCTTCATCAAGGTCGGTACCGCGAATCGCTGTATCAGCCAGTACGGTAACCGAACCCGGCTGAACTTCCAACACGCCGCCGGAGAGATAGATAAACTCCTCTTCGCCGTGCTGCTTAACGATATGCACCATACCAGGCTTAATGGCGGTCAGCAGCGGCGTATGGCCAGGATAGATCCCCAACTCACCTTCGCTGCCTGACACCTGAATCTTCTGCACCAGGCCGCTGAACATCTGCTTTTCAGCGCTGACCACATCCAGGTGATAAGTCATAGCCATAGTTAACCTCCCGGAAAACCGCCCCAACGTTCAGGCTGCTTGAAGTTTAGCGGCTGGCCCGCTGCAGCCTGTTCTGACGCAGCGGGTTTACACGCTTACCGCAGCCTGACGGCCGGGGAAGTAATTACAGTTTTTTCGCTTTTTCCACGGCTTCGTCGATGGAACCAACCATGTAGAAGGCCTGTTCTGGCAGGTGGTCGAATTCACCGTCCATAATGCCTTTAAAGCCACGGATAGTGTCTTTCAGCGATACGTATTTACCCGGAGAACCGGTGAACACTTCTGCCACGAAGAACGGCTGAGACAGGAAGCGCTGAATTTTACGCGCGCGCGCCACCAGCAGTTTGTCGTCTTCAGACAGTTCGTCCATACCCAGGATGGCGATGATGTCTTTCAGTTCCTGGTAACGTTGCAGAATAGACTGCACGCCACGCGCGGTATCATAGTGCTCCTGACCAACTACCAGCGGGTCCAGCTGACGGCTGGTGGAATCCAGCGGGTCAACGGCCGGGTAGATACCCAGAGAGGCGATCTGACGGCTCAGGGTAACGGTAGAGTCAAGGTGGGCGAAGGTCGTCGCCGGAGACGGGTCGGTTAAGTCATCCGCAGGAACGTAAACGGCCTGTACGGAGGTGATAGAACCGGTCTTGGTGGAGGTAATACGCTCCTGCAACACACCCATCTCTTCCGCCAGCGTCGGCTGATAGCCTACCGCAGACGGCATACGACCCAGCAGCGCCGATACTTCCGTACCTGCCAGGGTATAACGATAGATGTTATCGACGAACAGCAGAACGTCACGGCCTTCATCACGGAATTTTTCCGCCATGGTCAGGCCGGTCAGCGCTACGCGCAGACGGTTGCCCGGCGGCTCGTTCATCTGACCATACACCAGGGAAACTTTATCCAGTACGTTGGATTCGGTCATTTCGTGATAGAAGTCGTTACCTTCACGGGTACGTTCGCCCACGCCTGCGAATACGGAGTAACCGGAGTGCTCGATCGCGATGTTACGGATCAGCTCCATCATGTTTACGGTTTTACCTACGCCCGCACCGCCGAACAGACCAACTTTACCACCCTTGGCGAACGGACAAATCAGGTCGATAACCTTGATGCCGGTTTCCAGCAGCTCAGTAGAGCTGGAGAGTTCTTCGTAAGTAGGCGCTGCACGGTGAATAGACCAGTGCACCACGTCGCTGCCGTCTTCTTCTTTCAGCTCGCCTTTCATATCGATCGGCTCGCCCAGCACGTTCATGATACGGCCCAGGGTAGCTTTACCTACCGGAACCTGAATCGGCTGCTTAAGGTCGGTAACTTCGAGGCCGCGTTTCAGGCCGTCGGAAGTACCCATAGCGATAGTACGTACTACGCCGCCGCCCAGCTGCTGCTGCACTTCCAGCACCAGACGCGCATCACCATTGTTAACCTCAAGGGCGTTGTACACCTGCGGTACAGCGTCCTGAGGGAACTCGACGTCAACTACGGCGCCGATGATCTGGACAATCTTTCCAGTTGCCATCTTGAATCCTCTACCTAATTCGTTTCTACCCATCGTCGTTGTCCCTGCGGCGAATCAGCGCCTGAGACGCGACTCGCTGCGGCGGCGGAAAGGCCGCGGCAACGACGGAGGTATACCTGGTTAAACCGCGGAGGCCCCCGAGACGATCTCGGTAAGTTCCTGGGTGATGCTGGCCTGACGAGCCTTGTTGTACAACAACTGCAGCTCTTTGATCAGGTTGCCGCCGTTGTCGGTCGCCGCTTTCATCGCCACCATACGCGCGGCCTGTTCGCTGGCCAGGTTTTCCACAACGCCCTGATAAACCTGTGATTCGACATAACGACGCAGCAGGGTATCCAGCAGCGATTTCGGATCGGGTTCATACAGATAATCCCAGGTTTTACGCTTCAACTCTTCTTCCTCTTCCGCTGGCGGTAACGGCAGCAGTTGAGTAATGGTTGGCGTCTGGGACATGGTGTTGTTAAATTTGTTGCTGACCACATACAGTTTGTCGAGACGACCTTCATCATAGGCCTGCAGCATGACTTTTACCGGGCCAATCAGCTCAGACAGGGATGGGTTATCGCCCATACCGGTCACCTGCGCCACGACATTGCCGCCAACAGAACCGAAGAAAGCTACCCCTTTGGAGCCGATAATCGCCAGATCGCTCTGCACGCCTTTATCAGACCAGGTTTTCATCTCTGCCAGCAATTTTTTGAACAGGTTAATGTTCAAACCACCACAAAGCCCGCGGTCGGTAGAAACGACCAAATAGCCGACGCGCTTAACGTCGCGCTCTTCCAGGTAAGGGTGCTTGTATTCCAGATTACCTAACGCAATGTGACCAATCACTTTGCGCATGGTTTCTGCATACGGACGGCTGGCCGCCATGCGTTCCTGCGTTTTACGCATTTTGGAGGCGGCGACCATTTCCATCGCTTTAGTGATCTTCTGCGTATTTTTTACGCTTCCGATCTTGTTACGTATCTCTTTTGCGCCGGCCATTAGCTTCTCCTCAAAGCCTTGCGGCCTGCCTTTTCAGACAGGCCGCCAGACATTACCAGGACTGGGTTGCTTTAAACGTTTCGAGGATGCCTTTCAGCTTCTCTTCGATTTCGTTGTTGTAGTTGCCAGTTTGGTTGATTTCCTGCATCAGATCGGCATGTTCGCGATCGGCATACGCCAGCAGCGCAGCTTCAAAGCTACCGATTTTCGCCAGTTCGACGTCGTTCAGGTAACCGCGTTCGGCAGCGAACAGCACCAGACCCTGCTGGGCAACGGACATCGGCGCATACTGTTTCTGTTTCAGCAGCTCGGTCACTTTCTGACCATGGCTCAGCTGCTTACGGGTTGCATCATCCAGATCGGAAGCGAACTGAGAGAACGCCGCCAGTTCACGATACTGCGCCAGCGCGGTACGAATACCACCGGAGAGTTTCTTCACGATCTTGGTCTGAGCGGCGCCGCCCACACGAGATACGGAGATACCGGGGTTAACCGCCGGACGAATACCGGAGTTGAACAGGTTAGATTCCAGGAAGATCTGACCATCGGTAATGGAGATTACGTTGGTCGGAACGAACGCGGAAACGTCACCCGCCTGCGTTTCGATAATCGGCAGGGCGGTCAGCGAACCGGTTTTACCTTTCACTTCACCTTTGGTAAAGGCTTCAACATAGTCAGCGTTGACGCGAGAAGCGCGTTCCAGCAGACGGGAGTGGAGGTAGAACACGTCGCCAGGGAAAGCTTCACGGCCCGGCGGACGACGAAGCAGCAGAGAAATCTGACGATAAGCAACGGCCTGTTTGGACAGGTCATCATAAACAATCAGCGCATCTTCGCCGCGATCGCGGAAGTATTCGCCCATGGCGCAACCGGCATAAGGCGCCAGGTATTGCAGCGCAGCGGATTCAGACGCGGAGGCCACTACCACGATGGTATTGGCCAGCGCGCCGTGCTCTTCCAGCTTGCGCACCACGTTAGCGATGGTGGACGCTTTCTGGCCGATAGCTACGTAGACGCACTTAATGCCGGAATCGCGCTGGTTGATGATGGCGTCGATAGCCAGCGCGGTTTTACCCGTCTGACGGTCGCCGATGATCAGCTCACGCTGGCCACGGCCGATTGGAATCATCGCATCGACGGATTTGTAACCGGTCTGCACCGGCTGATCGACCGACTGACGCTCGATAACGCCCGGCGCGATAACTTCAACCGGAGAGAATCCGTCATGCTCAACCGGACCTTTACCGTCGATAGGTTCACCCAGGGTGTTAACCACGCGGCCCAGCAGGCCGCGGCCAACCGGTACTTCCAGGATACGGCCGGTACACTTAACCTTCATGCCTTCGGCGAGGTCAGAGTAGGGGCCCATTACTACCGCACCTACGGAGTCGCGCTCCAGGTTCAGGGCGATAGCGTAACGGTTGCCCGGCAGCGCGATCATTTCACCCTGCATAACATCGGCCAGGCCGTGTACGCGGATGATGCCGTCGCTGACGGAAATGATAGTACCTTCGTTGTGAGCCTCGCTCACGACATTGAACTGAGCAATGCGCTGCTTGATCAGTTCGCTGATTTCGGTGGAATTCAGTTGCATATGCTCCAGTCCCCTTAAGACTGCAAGACGTCTGCCAGACGCTCAAGACGGCCGCGTACGCTACCATCAATGACCATATCACCCGCTCGGATGATAACGCCTGCCATTACAGACTTATCGATTTTGCAATTCAGCTTAACTTTGCGTGACAGACGCTTTTCCATTGCGGCGCTGATTTTGGTCAGCTGCTCGTCGCTCAGCGCACTGGCAGAGATGACATCAACTTCAGCGGTCGCCTCCCAGGCGTCACGCAGTTGAATGTACTGCTCCAGTACTGCCGGCAGCGCGGACAGACGTCCGTTTTCCGCCATAACCTTGATAAGGTTCTGACCTGCTTCGTCGAGTTGCTCGCCACAGACTGCGATGAACGAGGCGGCCAGGGTTTCCGGCGCTATCGCACCGGAAATCATTTCGGCCATCTGTTCGTTGCGAGCGACAACTGCCGCGAACGCCAGCATTTGCTGCCAACGATCGATGCTTTGATGCTCAACGGCAAAGTCAAAAGCTGCTTTGGCGTAGGGGCGAGCTACAGTGATTAGTTCAGACATCAGCCCCTCCCTCCTTACAGTTCAGCGACCAGTTTATCTACGATGTCGCTGTTAGCAGCTTCATCCACGGAACGTTCGATGATTTTCTCGGCGCCGGCCACGGCCAGCATCGCGACTTGCTTACGCAACTCTTCACGCGCACGTTTGCGCTCGGCTTCAATTTCCGCCTGCGCCTGCGCCACGATCTTGTTACGTTCCTGCTCAGCTTCAGCTTTCACTTCGTCCAGGATCTGAGCGCGGCGTTTGTTTGCCTGCTCAATGATAACCTGAGCTTCTTCTTTCGCTTTTTTCAGCTGGTCGGTCGCAGTTGCCTGTGCGAGATCCAAATCTTTTTTGGCGCGTTCTGCAGAAGCAAGGCCTTCAGCGACTTCTTTCTGGCGCTTTTCGATGGCAGCCATAATCGGCGGCCATACGTACTTCATGCAGAACAGGACAAACAGGACGAACGCGATGGCCTGGCCGAGGATTGTTGCGTTAAGGTTCACAGCACAATGCCTCTCGTTAAGTTAACTTACTCTGCCGTTATCAGAGACAACCCGCAGAATCCGCTCATCGTCTGACGTTAAACCCCAGGCCGATGAACTCGTGTTTGGCCGCTTAACCCGCGACGGCAAACATCACGTACAGACCCAGACCTACAGCGATCATCGGGATAGCATCCACCAGACCCATAACAATAAAGAACTGCGTACGCAGCAGAGGGATCAGATCCGGCTGACGCGCAGCGCCTTCCAGGAATTTACCTCCGAGGATGCCGATACCGATCGCAGCACCGATTGCCGCCAGGCCCATCATCACAGCGGCAGCCATGTACAGCAGATCCATATTCAGGTTTTCCATGACAGTCTCCAGTTTGTTTCAGTTAAAACGCAGTAGTGTTATTAAAAAATCAATGTTCTTCGGATGCCATCGACAGATAGACAATCGTTAAGACCATGAAAATGAAAGCCTGCAGCGAAATGATCAGGATGTGGAAAATGGCCCACGGCACACTCAGAACCCACTGTGACCACCACGGCAACAGACCCGCAATCAGGATAAAGATCAGTTCACCCGCATACATGTTGCCGAACAGTCGCAGACCGAGAGAAACCGGTTTGGCCAGCAGGCTTACCCCTTCAAGGATTAAGTTGATGGGAATGAAAAGCGGATGGTTAAAAGGTTGCAGGGTCAGCTCCTTAGCAAAACCACCAACACCTTTCATTTTGATGCTGTAGAACAGGATCAAAATAAAGACGCCCAGCGCCATAGAGAGCGTGACGTTAACGTCAGCGGACGGCACCACGCGCAGCGCAGGCAGACCGAACACATGCTCGCCAATATATGGCAGGAAATCGATTGGCAGCAGATCCATAAAGTTCATCAGGAAAACCCAGACGAAAATGGTCAGCGCCAGCGGGGCGATAAGTTTGCTTTTACCGTGGTACATATCGCGGACGTTGCCGTCAACGAAGCCAACCACCATCTCAATAGCTGCCTGCAATTTCCCCGGCACGCCGCTGGTAGCGCTGTTAGCCACCTTACGGAACAGCACCAGGAAAATCAGACCCAGCACCACGGAGAAAAACATGGAATCAATATTTAACACCCAGAACGTCGCCGGAGCGTCGTGCGGATTCACCAGCTCGAAAGTACGCAGGTCCAACTGAAGGTTACTCAGGTGGTGACCTATGTAATCTTGCGGAGTAGAGATTTCTCCTGCAGCCATGATGCCTCTTACCCTTTGTTGTTAATTACAGCCGGTGCAACAATCTGAACCACCAGCACCGATAACCAGGTCAGCCCGACAGGTATAAACACCGCATCAAGCACGCCCAGCGCCAGAATGAGCAAAAAAATGGTGACAAACACTTTTAGCGCTTCGCCGAGCGCAAAGCTCCAGGCGATACGCCCCTTAGCCGGTGCTTGCGCGCCCAGGCGCCAGGCCAAAATCACGAACAACACGTTTGGCAGCCAGGCTGCCAGCCCACCAGCGATGGCAGATACGCCCCACGTGATATCTTTAAGGGCAAAAAAGAGCGCGCCGATAACGAACAGAGTCGCCAGCTGCCACAGCAGCACGGTTCGGGCTAATTTCACACTGTAAAGAGACACTGACATGACGCTGAAACTCTCCTGCCCCGATCGGGGTATGTCGCGTGTCGTATAAAACTGCCTTTGCTCTTTTGAGTCAAGCAGCAAAAAACGAGCAAATTATACGGGCCGCACCTGCGATTTCAATGGATAAGTAGCGAAAAGGTGAACAATTATTTAAATTTCTTTCGACAGCCCTGTTTTTTAAAAATCTGGCGCACAAATTAGCCGTTGCCGCAGGCAACATTTCCGTCAAATTTGCGCTCATAAAGCGTGCGATAGATCACAATTCATCAATATAATCGTGGTACAGCGTTCAGGATTTATCTTAGCTAATTGAGCGAAATCTCGAATAAAAACGTTTTATCTCATGATGTTAAACAAAGAAATCGCCTGTTTTCCCGTAGAGCTTGATAAAAAGGGCAATTTGACATCGTAGTGAAAATTTATACCGCCAAAATATCATTACCAGCCGCGCGTGTTTAAGCCGCGCTATTTCTTTACGTTACGCATTATTGTCGAATTCTTTTTTTGCCGCGTAACGTTAGTGATAATAACTTGTAATACACAAGTTAAATATTACGGAAGATTTCAGATAATTTCCGTGTTTGATTTTGAGACTATTGCAACAATATTTATTCGCCCGCGACATGAAAAAATGCAGTTTAAATGGTCATTTTTTCACCAGTTCGTCAGCCAACAGCGCAAAGTTAACCCGGCGCCGCTGGCGGTAAAACCATCACAGTTTCTGAATCGTCACCAGATGCCGCTCCCCTTCCAGTTCGGGAACCCTTAACGCCACGATATCCGTTACCTGGAACTGCGGCGGCAGCGCAGCGATTTCATCATCAGGACGCTGTCCTTTCAGGGCATAAAAGCGCCCCTGCTCCGCCGGCAAGTGATGGCACCAGTTCACCATATCGTTCAGCGAGGCGAAGGCTCGGCTGATCACGCCGTCAAAAGGCGGCTCGGCATTGAAGGCTTCCACGCGGCTTTGCACCGGTTCAACGTTGCTCAGCCCCAGCGCAAACTGCACCTGACGTAAAAAGCGCACGCGCTTACCAAGGCTATCCAGCAGGGTAAAATGCGCCTGCGGGCGTACGATCGCCAGTGGAATTCCCGGCAGGCCCGGCCCCGTACCAACATCGATAAAGCGCTCCCCTTGCAGCCAGGGATTGACCACAATGCTGTCGAGGATGTGGCGCACCAGCATCTCCTGCGGATCGCGCACCGAAGTCAGGTTATAAGCCTTATTCCATTTATGCAGCAGCTCAACATAGCCCACCAGCTGCTGTTTTTGCTGATCGGACAGAGAAATATTGGCTGCGCTGAGCAGCTGAGTGAGTCTGTTAATCACAACGTCTTCCAGTAACTAAGGGCGGTTAAAGCACCTGCGCGTACAGTATCAATCGCAGGTCAGCGGTCAGCCGGACGGCGCGAACCATCCGGAAACAGAAGAGGGCGATGCCGCCCGGTTATCAGGCGCTTTTACGCAGTAAACCCTGTTTTTTCAGGTAAATCAGCAAAATAGAAATTGCCGCCGGTGTGATGCCGGAAATACGCGACGCCTGACCGATGGATCCCGGTTTGTGATCGTTCAGCTTGGCGATGACTTCGTTCGACAGCCCGCTGACGTTGCGGTAATCCAGATCGACCGGCAGCAGAGTGTTCTCATTACGCTGCTGGCGCTCGATCTCCTCCTGCTGACGCGCAATGTACCCTTCATATTTTACCTGTATCTCAACCTGTTCCGCCGCCTGCACGTCGTCCAGCGCCGGGCCAAAGCCGTTAAGCGTCATCAGTCGCGTATAGGTCATTTCCGGGCGACGCAGCAGATCTTCAGCGCTTGCCTCTTTGGTCAGCGGCGTATTCAGCGCGGCGTTGACCGTCTCAACATCAACTGACTTCGGATGTACGTGGATATCACGCAGACGCTGACGTTCACGTTCGATATTTTCCAGCTTCTGGTTGAAGCGCGCCCAGCGGGCATCATCCACCAGTCCCAGCTCGCGGGCGGTTTCCGTCAGGCGCAGATCGGCATTGTCTTCACGCAGCATCAGACGATATTCGGCGCGCGAGGTAAACATGCGGTACGGTTCTTTGGTGCCGAGCGTACAGAGATCGTCCACCAGCACGCCAAGGTAAGCCTGATCGCGGCGCGGCGCCCAGGTTTCTTTGTCGGCGGAGAGACGACCGGCATTAAGCCCCGCCAGCATCCCCTGCGCCGCCGCCTCTTCATAACCGGTCGTGCCGTTAATTTGGCCGGCAAAGAACAGACCCTGAATAAATTTGCTTTCCAGCGTCGGCTTCAGATCGCGCGGATCGAAGAAGTCATACTCGATAGCGTAGCCGGGACGAACGATTTTGGCGTTTTCCATCCCCTTCATTGAGCGCACGATCTGCATCTGTACATCAAACGGCAGGCTGGTGGAGATGCCGTTCGGATAAATTTCGTTGCTGGTCAGCCCTTCCGGCTCAAGGAAAATCTGGTGCGCGTTGCGATCGGCGAAGCGCATCACCTTATCCTCGATCGACGGGCAGTAACGCGGGCCGATCCCTTCGATCACGCCGGCATACATCGGGCTGCGATCGAGGTTATTGCGGATCACCTCGTGAGTCTGCTCGTTGGTGTAGGTTATGTAGCAGGGCACCTGCTGCGGATGCTGCGAAACGTCGCCCATAAACGAGAACACCGGCAGTGGGCTATCGCCATACTGCGGCGCCAACACGCTGAAATCGATGGTGCGCGCGTCGATACGCGGCGGCGTACCGGTTTTCAGGCGGCTGACGCGCAGCGGCAGTTCGCGCAGGCGGCGCGCCAGCGGAACAGAAGGCGGATCGCCCGCTCGTCCGCCGCTGTAATTATCGAGGCCGATATGGATTTTGCCGTCGAGGAAGGTGCCAACCGTCAGCACCACGGCGCGCGCCCGGAATTTTAACCCCATCTGGGTGACGGCGCCGACGACACGATCGTTTTCCACGATCAGATCGTCTACCGCCTGCTGAAAGATCATCAGGTTCGGCTGGTTCTCCAGCGCGGTGCGTACTGCCTGACGATAGAGCACGCGGTCAGCCTGAGCGCGGGTAGCGCGTACTGCAGGCCCTTTGCTTGCGTTTAGTATCCTAAACTGGATGCCGGCTCGATCGATCGCGCTGGCCATCAGACCGCCCATTGCATCCACTTCTTTCACCAGATGTCCCTTTCCGATGCCGCCGATCGCCGGATTGCAGGACATTTGTCCCAGCGT
This sequence comes from Mixta tenebrionis, assembly GCF_006517625.1. Classification (GTDB taxonomy): domain Bacteria; phylum Pseudomonadota; class Gammaproteobacteria; order Enterobacterales; family Enterobacteriaceae; genus Mixta; species Mixta tenebrionis. The sequence continues at coordinate 114,460 of NZ_VHQI01000012.1, forward strand.
ATCGATGTTATGGGTTAACAGCAGCGTTTGTTGACCCATCCGCGCCGCGGCCATAGCGGCTTCTGTGCCTGCATGACCGCCGCCAATGACGATGACGTCAAAAGGATCGGGATAAAACATGGGAAGTACCTCGTTAGTGTTCGATCAGGGATCGTTGCCCTGGGGCGTGGATTCTACTCAAATTCATGGCGTGACGAAAGCGCCGGGATCGTCGGGTAATTAAAAGAAAGATCTTATTCTTTAAAGGATCTCTTTGTTAGATCTCTTATTAGGATCGCCCGTTTCTGTGGATAAGCTCAGCTTTTGCTTTGCTGTCAACCCCTTACTGAGGATCCTTTGCTGTGAATGATCGGTGATCCTGATCCGTATAAGCTGGGATCGAAATGGCGAGTTATACACAGAGCAAAAAAGCAGCAGCGGTTATACTTGGGATAACTACCGGTTATCAGACCGTATTGAGCATGGTTATCCACAAGTTTGCACAGGATCCTGGGATAAAAAAGAGTGGAATCTGCTGGGGATCAACGGAAAAAAGCGCGGTGATCCCAGCGGCGAGCGGTCGATCTACAGTAAAAGACGCCAGTTTTCCAGCCAGGCCTCTGCCGGATCTTCGGGGATCTCATGTTCCAGCACGTTAATCTCCAGCCGTTCCCCAATACGCTGCGCGCCGAGCGCGATCAGCAGCTGCTCAATATGCTTAATCGCGCCGCAAAAGAGATCGTATTCACGGTTGCCGATGCCGATTGCGCCGAAGCGCAGGCCGGAAAGATCGGGCCGCTGCTGTTCCAGCTCGTCATAAAGCGGCTGCAGATTGTCAGGCAGCTCGCCCGCGCCATGGGTGGAGCTAACCACCAGCCATACGCCCTGCAACTGAAGTTCTTCCAGCGAAGGCCCGTGCAGCGTCTCGGTTGCCAGGCCCGCTTCTTCCAGCCTGGAAGCCAGATGTTCTGCTACATACTCCGCACTGCCCAGAGTGCTGCCGCTAATAAGGGTGATATCTGCCATTGGGCGATCCTGCAACGCGCTGTTATAAGAGCGGGCATTGTACGCTGTGATCAGGCTGGGATCTACCTGTGGAAAACCGGAAGATGAATAATGAGAGATAGGGTGGATCCGCTTTTAGCAAGCGGTGCCACGCGGAGGATAACCTTATGCACAGATCAGGGCTTGATGGTGCGCATGATCGGGTTTTGCAGCGAGATCAGCGTTTCGGTTGACTGAATTTCGTCAATGGTCTGGATCTTATTAATCAGCACCTGCTGAAGCGCATCGATGGAGCGGCACATGACCTTAATAAAGATGCTGTAGTGGCCGGTGGTATACCAGGCTTCAACCACTTCATCCAGCGCCTCCAGCCTGGCGAGAGCCGCCGGATAATCGCGCGCGCTTTTCAAAATAATGCCGATAAAGCAGCAGACGTCATAGCCCAGCCGCCGGGGATCGATTTCTACGCGCGTGCCTTTAATAATGCCCGCCTGGCGCATTTTCTCCACGCGTACATGAATGGTGCCGGGGCTGACGTTGAATTGCTTGGCCAGCTCAGCGTAGGCGGTACGGGCATTATCCAGCAGCGCATTAAGGATGCCGCGATCCAGATTATCGAGTTGTAGCGTTTCTGCCACGTTGCGCTCCACTTTTAGCTAACGGAAAAAACAGGGGTGACCAGCCGGAGCAATATGCTCCGTCAGCATAAAGGCATCCTACCTGTGCCGGAAAAGATTGCAAAGGCAAAGCTGCAAACGGCAGGAGGAGGCTTCTTAGCGTTGCCAGCGACGCAGCAGCCGCTGCCGCAGGCCGGTATCAAAGCGCCAGATATGATCGAAAATACGCAGAATGCCCGGTTTGCCGTGCGCCGACATGGCGACGGCGTGAAAGCGCTGTCGTTGCTGCTGTTGTTGCTGGCGTACCGACTGGATGAGAGGCTCCGGCAATCGCTGCGCGATAAAGTCGGAAACGATCACCGCATCCGCTTCGCGCCACGCTGCGTCCTGTAACCGTTGCAGCACCGTCTGCAGGCAGGCGGCAAGATCGGTGCCGCCGCGGAAACGCTGGCTGAGGAAGCGGATCGCCTGCGCGATGCCGTCTTCCGCCGTCAGCTCGTAGCCGATCACCTGATGGGCGAACAGCATTACATAGCAGCGGCGCTTGTCCGCCAGCGCCACTTTCAGCAGCGCCAGACAAAACGCTTTGGCGCAGCGCTCGTTAAAGCCGCCCATTGATCCTGAGGTATCGACGCAGACGATAAAAGGCCCTTTAGGACAGGGCTGCTGCTGCTGCTGGCTGACCGGACGCGGCACCACCTTTTCATGCCAGCTTTCGCCCTGCAGGCGATAGGTCAGCAAGCGCTTCTCCACCAGCCGCCGGTAGAACTCCAGCTCCAGCTCGCTGATGCCGAGCGTGGCCAGCTCCGTGGGCAGCAGACGCAGTACGTCTTCGCTTTGGTGCAGGCCGTTGACCTCCTCTGGTAGGTTATCGGCATGGCGTACCGGCTGACGAAAGGCTTCCGGCGGCGCATCCTGCGCCGGGGCTGATTTAGCGTCACGGCTGCGCCCCAGCTGCTGCGCCAGCTGCATCAGCTCCGGCTGCCCGGCGAGGAATTCGCCATATTCCACCAGCTGCTGATAATCATCGTGCTGCAACGGCGCGGCGCTCAGATCCCACAGACGCCCTGACGACGTTTCGTCATTCCCCGTCAGCAGCGGCGCCAGCTGGCCGCTAAGCGCCATACGCTGTTGCAGCTCGGCCAGCAGTTTTTCCCGCTGCTGCTCCAGCAGCTGTTCGTTTAATGTCATGGTTTGCAGCGTCAGGCTCAGCCGCCAGCGCTGCAGGAACAGCGTATGCTGCGCCGGGCTTAGCTGGCTTTCGCTGTGCGCCGCCAGCGTGCGGGCCTGCTGGCTAAAAGGAGAGGCCAGGCGCTCCAGCTCGGTCAGTAAAGCGGGCAGCGCCTGGGTAAATGCGTTCAGGCTCAGCGTCTGCTGCTGCTGAAACAGGCGAAACTCCTGCTGCAGCGCTTCCGGTACCGTCGTGGCCTTCAGGTTTTCCCCCGCCTCCGCCTTCCAGTAGGGAAGATCGCGCAGCAGGGACTTCTTCATGCCGGGAAACTTTTCGAAAAACAGCACCAGCTGCGGTGACGCCAGCAGCGCAATCGCCAGATCTTCGATCAGCTCGCCCTGGCTTATCGACAGCAGGGCGCTTATGGTATCCAGCGAAATCATTTTCTGGCTTGTTTCAGCTGTTCCGCCACATCCTGTAGGCTGTTTTCGATGCGCGCCAGCCAGTCATCGCTGATAAACAGACAGCGTTGTTGCTGATTGAACAGCGCCCGCTGCGCCCGCAGCTGGCTTTCCAGCGCGTCCAGCGCGTCGCTGATTTCAGCGGGCAAAGCTTCGTTGCTCAGCTCGCCCGGCAGCGCCAGGCGGGAGGATTGCAGGCTGACGTCGCGCAGCGTCAAACAGTCGCTGCTGTCCACCTGCAAATCCAGCGTCTGGTCATAGCCGATACCGTTCAGCTTGCCGCGCGCCTCGCCGCCTTTCTGCAGCCACTGCTGCAACGCAGCGCGCATTATGACCACATGCGTTACCTGCATATCATGCAGCGTCAGCGGCTGCTGCAGCATCAACGTCAGCGAGTCGCCGCGCAGCGAGGGAGGCAGTTCATAGTGCGCTTTGCGGCTAAACATGCCGCCATGTTTTTCCAGCTTAACCGCCCGATCGAGGCTTTGCTGCTGCGACAGCGCCAGACGGCGCGCTTTAATGCGCTGCAGCGCGATCAGCATCGGCTGCTGCCGCCATGCCTGCTGGATCATCAGGCTGTCGATCTCCCGATCCAGCAGCGACTTAGAGGAGAGATCGTGCCAGAGGCAATCTTTCAGCAGAATCAGATCTACCGGAGCGATAGCCTGCCGTCCGCTGAAAAATGCGCTGGCCTGCAGCAGATGAAGCGCCTTTTTCCAGCGGCGATCGGAGATGTAGGGCGCTTCCGGCAGCGCTTCCAGCCGCTGGCGCAGCTGATAAATCAGTTCAAACACCGGCTCCGGTAACGCGACCTGGCTGATGCTCGCCTGCCACTGCCGATATTCCTCATCCGAAATACAGAGCGCGCTCTCTACCGGATTGATGTTTTCATCCTGCTGGTGGATAAGCATATTGCGGAAATTGTGCTTCTCATGCACGTTATCCAGCCACAGGCGAATCAGCATCCGGTCATAGAGCGCCTCCAGGCCGCTGTCCGCTTCGGGAAGTTCGTTGGAGGCGGTGACCAACAGACGCATCGGAACAGGCTCTTCAATATCGCCGTTGCGAAAGCGGCGCTCGTTGATAGCGGTAAGCAGTGTATTCAGGATAGCCGGACCCGCTTTCCAGATCTCATCCAGAAAGACGATCTCCGCGTCGGGAAGGTAGCCTTTGGTCAGACGCTGATAGCGCCCTTCATCTTTTAGCGCCTGAATAGAGAGCGGGCCGAAAACTTCTTCCGGCGTGGAAAAACGCGTCATCAGATACTCAAACGCCCGCGCGTGCTGGAAAGCGTACTTCAGGCGACGGGCTATCAGGCTTTTGGCGATGCCGGGCGGCCCCAGCAGAAAAACGCTTTCTCCGCTGAGCGCGGCGAGCAGGCAAAGACGTATCGCATGATGCCGCTCATACAGGCCTTTTTCTAACGCATTGCTGAGACGTGAAATTCTTTCCGCCAGTAAGTGTGGTTGAGCCATAATCAGTCAATTATCCTGTTACTACTGCACACGCATTAACCCGATCGGCGGGCGCAAACATTACGGGCTATCATGCTTGAAAGCTTTGATAGCCGTCAGCTTTTTTATCATGAAAGGGTGAAGCTGCGCTTTTATTGCCAACGATTATCCAGGCTCCCTGCTGCTCAGGGGTGGGCTTTTATATAAATTTAGGCATACTGTGCGCTTTTTGATGGCCTGAGCCGTGCGCGCGCAAGCGTCGCTGCGCTCCAACAAAAGATGACATTATGAGTTCTGACAAGAAGCAGCCGCTTGGCGCTGTCACGCTGGCAGCAATCGGTGTGGTTTACGGAGATATCGGCACCAGTCCCCTTTATACCTTACGCGAATGTCTTTCCGGACAGTTTGGCTTTGGCGTAGAGCGTGATGCCGTGTTTGGCTTCTTATCGTTAATATTCTGGCTGCTGATCCTGGTGGTGTCGCTGAAATATATCAGCTATGTGATGCGCGCCGATAACGCCGGCGAGGGCGGCATCCTGACCCTGATGTCGCTGGCCGGACGCAATACCGGCGGCAAGGCTACCGCTATGCTGGTGATTATGGGGCTGATCGGCGGCAGTTTCTTTTATGGGGAGGTGGTGATAACGCCCGCCATCTCGGTAATGTCGGCGATCGAGGGGCTGGAGATCGCCGCGCCGGCGCTCGATTCCTATATCGTGCCGCTGTCGATTACGGTACTGACGCTGCTGTTTATTATTCAGAAGCACGGCTCCGGCATGGTAGGCAAGCTGTTCGCGCCGGTGATGCTGCTGTGGTTTAGCGTGCTGGCCGTGCTCGGCGCCCGCAGCATTTTCCACAACCCGGAAGTCTTGCAGGCGCTGAATCCCGCCTGGGCGATCCACTTCTTTCTTGAATATAAGCAGGTTTCCTTTTTCGCGCTCGGTTCGGTGGTGCTGGCGATTACCGGCGTGGAGGCGCTCTATGCGGATATGGGCCACTTCGGTAAAACGCCGATTCGTCTGGCCTGGTTTAGCGTAGTGGTGCCTTCGCTGGTGCTGAATTATTTCGGCCAGGGCGCGCTGCTGCTGAAGCATCCGGAGGCAATTAAGAATCCCTTCTTTTTACTGGCGCCGGACTGGGCGCTGATTCCGATGCTGATCCTCGCCACCCTGGCGACGGTTATCGCCTCGCAGGCGGTAATTTCCGGGGTCTTTTCCCTGACCCGTCAGGCGGTGCGCCTGGGCTATCTGCCGCCGATGCGCATTATCCACACCTCGGAAGAGGAGTCGGGCCAGATCTATATCCCGGTAATTAACTGGCTGCTTTATTATGCGGTGCTGATTGTGATTATCAGTTTCGAACACTCCAGCAATCTGGCGGCGGCTTACGGCATCGCGGTAACCGGCACCATGATCCTGACTTCAATCCTGGTGTGTACCGTCGCCATTAAGAACTGGCACTGGAACCGTCTGCTGGTGGGCATCATCCTGGTGGCGCTGCTCTGCATCGATATTCCGCTCTTCTCCGCTAACCTGATGAAGATTTTTACCGGCGGCTGGCTGCCAATTTGTCTTGGCCTGACTATGTTCCTGATTATGACCACCTGGAAAAGCGAGCGTTTCCGCCTGCTGCGCCGGATGCACGAGCACGGCAACTCGCTGGATGCGATGATTACTTCGCTGGAGAAATCGCCGCCGGTGCGCGTGCCGGGCACGGCAGTCTATATGTCGCGCGCGCTGAATGTAATTCCCTTTGCGCTGCTGCATAACCTGAAGCACAACAAGGTGCTGCATGAACGCGTCGTGCTGCTGACGCTGCGTACGGAGGATGCGCCCTATGTTCATAACATTCGTCGCGTTACCATTGAGCAGCTTTCGCCCACCTTCTGGCGCGTGGTTGCCAGCTACGGCTGGCGGGAAACGCCGAATGTGGAAGAAATTTTCCATCGCTGCGGGCTGGAAGGGCTTAACTGCCGGATGATGGAAACCTCTTTCTTTATGTCGCACGAATCGCTGATTATCGGCAAACGTCCGTGGTATCTGCATCTGCGCGGCAGGCTGTTCCTGGCGCTGCAGCGTAACGCTCTGCGCGCGCCCGATCAGTTTGAAATCCCGCCTAACCGGGTTATCGAGCTGGGGACGCAGGTTGAAATTTAAGCCGTGGCGCGGTTGCCGGCGTTAAAGTCGGCGATAAAAAAGTAGCGTTGTTGCTATCCAGACGCCAACTCTGTGCTGTACTTAGAGCTGTTGACTGAGTTTGTTTATCGGAAGAGGGAAAAATGATGAAAAAGCACGCAACAGCCGCGGCGCTTCTTGCGCTGTTTACTTTGCCGGCATTAGCGGCGCAGAGCGGCGGCTTTGTCGATCCGAATGCGCCGCAAACCAAAGCGCAGAAGGAGGGCTTTAAACAGCCGCAGAACGTCGTAACGGTGAAAGAAGCGAAAGAGATGAAGGATGACAGCTGGGTAACGGTGCGCGGTCATATTGAGAAGCGCCTCAGCGACGATGATTATCTGTTCCGCGATAAAACCGGTACGCTATCGGTAGAAATTGACGATGATGTCTGGAAAGGGCAAAGCGTCTCTCCCACCGATAACGTCGAGCTACAGGGAGAGTTGGATAAAGCCTTTAACGATGCGCAGCTGGAAGTAAAACAGGTGCGTAAGATCAAGGGCTAATCATTCGCTTCCGTCTCCTTCTCGCTTAGCTGCTGCGCCAGCGTTTCCAGCAGATGCTGTATCGTTGGCGAACGGTCCCAGCGTCGCCACGCCAGCGCGATATCGGTAGCCAGCGACGCTTCGGGGCAGGGATGGAAACGGATGCCCGGCATCGTTACGCAGCAGAGCGATTCGGGCACCAGCGCAAAGCCGAAACCGGCGGCGACCATGCCGATAGTGGATGAAATCTGCGGCGCCTGCGCGCGGGTCTGCGGCTGAAAGCCTGCCCGCACGCAGGCGCTGATAATAGACTCATACAGGCTGGGCGCCACCTCGCGTGGAAAGATCACCATTGGCGTATCGCTCAGCTGCGCCAGCCGAACCTCCTGCTGCGCGTTCAGCGCATGTGAAACGGGCAAGACGATACGCATCGTCTCGCTGGCGATCAGCTTCAGCTGAAAAGATTTGCTGGTTTCGCAGGGCAGACGTACAAAGGCGGCATCCAGCAACCCCTCCTGTAAATCCTGCATTAGCGTTGCCATGCTTGCTTCGCGCGGCAGCAGCGTAACCCCTGGAAACTGCCGCTGAAAGCGATGCAGCAGCGCAAAAATATCCTGATGAAAGGCGACCGAGCTGGCGAAGCCCAGCGAAAGTTTGCCGGTTACGCCGCGTGCGATTCCTTTCGCCTTCTCCAGCGCATGACCGGTCAGATCGAGGATCTGGCAGGCATCCTGATAAAACGCCTCCCCGGTCTCGGTTAACTCAACGCCGCGCGGCAGCCGCTTCAGCAGCGGCGTACCGATTTCGCGTTCCAGACGCAAGATTTGCTGGCTCAGCGGCGGCTGGGAAATACCGAGCATTTCCGCCGCGCGCGTAAAATTGCGCGTTTGCGCTACGGCGACGAAATAACGCAGATAGCGTAGTTCCATATCTAAAACGTCTCAAAGTGAAGAGCTTTCTATATTGGATTCTCGCACTGAATCGAGTCAACATATAGTTAATCACTATTAACCATTCAGACAAAGGGTGATTTATGACTCATTCTGTAAGCGATTGTTTATGCGCAAAAGAGTTGACTGAAACCGTCACTGCTATGCGCAATGAACAGCCAGAAAGCGTAATCTATCAGACCTCGTTAATGAGCGCCCTGCTGAGCGGAGTGTATGAAGGCGCCACTACCATCGCCGACCTGTTGAAAAAAGGTGATTTTGGTCTGGGCACCTTTAATCATCTTGACGGCGAGATGATCGCTTTCAACAGCAGGGTCTATCAGCTGCGCGCCGACGGCAGCGCCAGCGCGGCGCATCCGGAGCAGCGCACGCCGTTTGCGGTGATGACCTTTTTCCAGCCGCAGTACCAGCATCGTTTCGCTGGCCCGGCCAGTCGTGATGAAGTTCATGCCGTTATCGATCGTCAAATCGTCTCGGATAACCAGTTTTGCGCGTTGCGTATCGATGGCCGCTTCCAACAGGTAGAGACGCGCACCGTACCCTGCCAGCATCGCCCCTATAAGCCGATGATGGAGGCGGTGGAGCAGCAGCCAACTTTCCACTTTGACCAGCGTGACGGCGTACTGATTGGTTTTCGGACGCCGCAGTATATGCAGGGCATCAACGTGGCCGGCTATCACGAGCACTTTATTACCGACGATCGCCAGGGCGGCGGACACGTGCTCAATTACCGTCTGACATCCGGGGTACTTACCTTCGGCGCCATCAGCAAGCTGGTGGTTGATCTGCCGGAACATCGCGATTTTTTACAGGCCAACCTTAATCCCGCCGATCTCGACAGCGCCATCCGCGCGGTAGAAAGCTAAACCTCGCCACAGGAGAAACCATGAAAAGCGATATGCAAAAACAATGGGCGCACGGCGCCGATTTAATCGTTGCCCAGCTTGAGGCGCAGGGCGTGAAGCAGGTATTCGGGATTCCGGGCGCTAAGGTAGATAAAGTTTACGATTCGCTGGTGGACTCTTCTGTTCAAACCATCCCGGTTCGCCATGAAGCGAATGCCGCCTTTATGGCGGCGGCGGTAGGACGGCTGACCGGTAAAGCGGGCGTGGCGCTGGTGACCTCCGGCCCCGGCTGCTCCAATCTGATTACCGGTATGGCTACCGCCACCTCGGAAGGCGACCCGATCGTCGCGCTGGGCGGAGCGGTAAAACGTGCCGACAGCGCCAAGCTGGTGCACCAGAGCATGGATAGCGTCGGTATGTTCCGCCCGGTCACCAAATATGCCGCTGAGGTGGGCGCGCCGGATGCGCTGGGCGAAATCATTGCCAATGCCTTCCGCTATGCGGAAATGGGACGTCCCGGCGGCGCATTTGTCAGTTTGCCGCAGGATATCGTTGACGGCCCGGTACGCGGCAATGTGCTGTCGCCTTGCGGCGATCTGCTGCTGGGCGCCGCGCCCGATAGCGCCATCCGTTCCGTGGCCGATAATATCGCCAACGCTAAAAATCCGGTGATTCTGCTGGGCCTGATGGCCAGCCAGCCGCATAACGCAACCTCGCTGCATCGCCTGCTGGAACGCAGCCATATCCCGGTGACCAGCACCTATCAGGCGGCGGGCGCGGTATCGCAAAGCCACATCACCCGCTTTGCGGGGCGTGTCGGCCTGTTTAATAACCAGGCGGGCGATCGCCTGCTGCGCCAGGCCGATCTGATTATCACCATCGGTTACAGTCCGGTGGAGTATGAACCGGCTAAATGGAACAGCGGTAGCGCCAGGCTGGTACATATCGACGTGCTGCCGGCGGAAACCGACAACTGCTATCAGCCGGATATCGAGCTGATCGGTGATATTGCCGCCACGCTGGACAAACTCGCCGAACACATCGATTCGCCGCTGCGCCTTAGCGCGGCGTCTGCGGAAATTCTTAAAGATCGTCAGCAGCAGCGTGAACTGTTGGCGATGCGCGGCCGCCAGCTGAACCAGTTCGCGCTGCACCCGCTGCGTATCGTGCGCGCCATGCAGGACATCATCAACAACGACGTTACGCTCACCGTTGATATGGGCAGTTTTCATATCTGGATTGCACGCTATCTTTACAGTTTCCGCGCGCGTCAGATCATGATTTCTAACGGGCAGCAAACTATGGGCGTGGCGCTGCCGTGGGCTATCGGCGCCTGGCTGGTGGATCCGAGCCGCAAAGTGGTTTCGGTATCGGGCGATGGCGGCTTTATGCAGTCCAGCATGGAGCTGGAAACGGCGGTGCGCCTGGGGGCGAATGTGCTGCACATTATCTGGGTCGACAATGCTTACAACATGGTTGCGATTCAGGAGGAGCAGAAGTATCAGCGCCTTTCCGGCGTGAACTTCGGCCCAATAGATTTTAAAGCCTACGCAGAAGCTTTTGGCACCGCCGGCTTCGCGGTGGAGAGCGCCGATCGGCTGGAGCCAGTTCTGCGTCAGGCGATGGATGTTCAGGGGCCTGCGGTGGTAGCGGTGCCGGTGGATTACGCCGACAACCCGAAACTGATGGGGCAACTGCATCTGAGCCAGATCCTGTAATTACCTTTATCAACTCAGCAAGGAGCAGTTATGAACAGCAAAGTTGCATTAGTGACCGGTTCCGGTCAGGGCATCGGTAAAGCTATCGCGCTGCGGCTGGCGAAAGATGGGTTTGCTGTCTCCGTCGTCGATTACAATATTGAAACCGCCCGTCAGGTTGCCGAAGAAATTAACCGTCAGGGCGGCAAAGCGATTGCGCTGCGGGCTGATGTCGCCGACCGCGATCGGGTATTTGCGGTGGTAGAGCAGACGCAGCAGCAGCTGGGCGGCTTCGATGTTATCGTCAATAACGCTGGCGTGGCGCCGACCACGCTGATTGAAGATATTACGCCGGAGATCGTCGATAAGGTTTACAACATCAACGTGAAAGGCGTGATCTGGGGCATTCAGGCGGCGGTGAAAGCGTTTAAGGCTCTGGGGCACGGCGGTAAAATTATTAACGCCTCTTCCCAGGCGGGGCACGTCGGCAACCCTGAGCTGGCGGTTTACAGCTCCAGTAAATTTGCGGTACGCGGCCTGACGCAGACGGCAGCGCGCGATCTGGCGCCGCTGGGCATTACCGTTAACGCCTACTGCCCTGGAATTGTCAAAACGCCGATGTGGGAAGAGATCGACCGTCAAATCTCTACCGCCGCCGGCCAGCCGTTGGGTTACGGCACCGCCGAGTTTGCTAAACGCATCACGCTGGGCCGTCTTTCTGAGCCGGAAGATGTGGCTAACTGCGTCGCCTTTCTCGCCGGCCCCGACTCTGACTATATGACCGGTCAGGCGCTGCTTATCGATGGCGGCATGGTCTTCCGCTAAAGTTTTTTACGGGCCCGTCGCGGCCCGTTTTTCTATTGATGCGCATTTTTCCTCTGGTCAGCGAAACGTTTCGATAGCGATCACAAATTCGTTAGCTGCCAGTTGTCTTGTTTACCGATTTTTCTGAAACTCCCGTCAGCGAAACGTTTCGCTCAGGAGCGTATAATGAAAAAAGGTACTCTACTTAACGCCGAAGTTTCCTCGGTCATCTCCCGCCTTGGCCATACCGACAGCCTGACCATCGGCGACGCCGGTTTACCGATTCCACCAGGACCGCAACGTATCGATCTGGCCGTTACGCACGGCATTCCCAGCTTTCTGCAGGTAGCGAAGGCCGTTACGCATGAGATGCAGGTGGAGAGCGCGATTATAGCCGATGAGATTCGCACGCATAACGCCGGGCTGCATCAGGAGCTGCTTGCGCTGCTGGAATCGTTGCAGCAGCAGCAGGGCAACGTTATCCGCATCGACTACGTGCCGCACGAGCAATTTAAAACCTTAACGCAACGGAGCCAGGCGGTGGTGCGCAGCGGGGAATGTACGCCCTATGCCAATATCATCCTGACCGCTGGCGTGACCTTCTGAGGCTGCCATGCAACCGTTACTGCAACTGACCGGCATTGAAAAATCCTTTCCCGGCGTGAAGGCGCTTAACGGCGCTTCGCTTTCCGTCTATCCGGGGCGCGTGATGGCGCTGGTGGGCGAAAACGGCGCGGGTAAATCCACCATGATGAAAGTGCTGACCGGCATCTACAGCCGTGACGCCGGTTCGCTGAAGTGGCTTGGCGAAGAGACCCATTTCAGCGGGCCCAAGGCTTCGCAGGAGGCGGGCATCGGCATTATTCATCAGGAGCTGAACCTGATACCGCAGCTCTCGGTGGCGGAAAATATTTTCCTGGGGCGCGAATTCGTTAACCGTTTTGGCCGCATCGACTGGAAAGAGATGTATGCCGCCGCCGATGCGCTGTTGAAGCGACTGAACCTGCGCTTTACCAGTCATCGTCTGGTGGGCGATCTCTCGATCGGCGATCAGCAGATGGTGGAAATCGCCAAAGTGCTCAGCTTCGAGTCGAAAGTGATCGTGATGGATGAGCCTACCGATGCGCTCACCGATACCGAAACGCTCTCGCTGTTCCGCGTGATTAACGAACTCAAGGCGCAGGGCTGCGGCATTGTTTATATCTCCCATCGCATGAAGGAGATTTTTGAAATCTGTGATGACGTGACGGTATTCCGCGACGGCCAGTTTATTGCCGAGCGCAGCGTCGCTACGCTCACCGAGGCTTCGCTTATCGAGATGATGGTAGGGCGCAAGCTGGAGGATCAATATCCACGGCTGGATAAGGCGCCGGGCGAGATCTGCCTGCAGGTAGAACACCTTAGCGGATCGGGCATCAGTGATGTCAGCTTTACGCTGCGCAAAGGCGAGATTCTCGGCGTTGCGGGCCTGATGGGCGCCGGGCGTACCGAACTGATGAAGGTGCTGTACGGCGCGCTGCCGCACAGCGCGGGCCGCATGGTGCTGAACGGGCGCGAAATGAATATCCGCTCGCCGCAGGATGGGCTGGTAAACGGCATCGTTTATATCTCCGAAGACCGTAAGCGTGATGGTCTGGTGCTGGGGATGTCGGTGAAAGAAAACATGTCGCTTACCGCGCTGCGCTATTTCAGCCGTAGCGGCGGCGGGCTGAAGCACCGCGCCGAGCAGCTGGCGGTCAACGATTTTATCCGTCTGTTTAATATTAAAACGCCCGGCATGGATCAGACTATCGGCCTGCTCTCCGGCGGCAATCAGCAGAAAGTGGCGATTGCGCGTGGATTGATGACGCGCCCGAAGGTGCTGATTCTCGATGAGCCAACGCGCGGCGTGGACGTCGGCGCGAAAAAAGAGATCTATCAGCTGATTAATCAGTTTAAAGAAGAAGGGTTGAGCATCATTCTTGTTTCGTCAGAGATGCCGGAAGTGTTGGGCATGAGCGATCGCATTCTGGTTATGCACGAAGGCCGCCTGAGCGGCGAGTTTTCCATTGAACAGGCCACGCAGGAAGCCCTGATGGCCGCCGCCGTAGGCAAGCAAAGCACCGAGGAGCTAGCACATCTATGAGTACGCAAACTATACCGGCTCGCCGCCGCTGGTTCAGCAAAGCTTGGCTGATGGAGCAGAAATCGCTGATTGCGCTGATTGTGCTGATTGCGGTGGTCGCCAGCCAGAGCCCGCATTTTTTCACCGTAAATAATCTGTTCAACATCCTGCAGCAGACCTCGGTCAACGCCATTATGGCAGTGGGAATGACGCTGGTTATCCTGACCTCCGGTATCGATCTTTCCGTTGGCTCGCTGCTGGCGCTGACCGGCGCGGTGGCGGCCTCGATCGTCGGCGTCGAGGTCAACGCGCTGGTGGCGGTAGCCGCGGCGCTGGCGCTGGGGGCGTTTATTGGCGCGATTACCGGCACCATTGTGGCTAAGGGGAAGGTACAGGCGTTTATCGCTACCCTGGTTATGATGCTGCTGCTGCGCGGCGTCACCATGGTTTATACCAACGGCAGCCCGGTGAATACCGGCTTCAGCGATAATGCCGATCTCTTCGGCTGGTTCGGTATCGGCCGCCCGCTGGGTATCCCGACGCCAGTCTGGCTGATGGCGGTGGTGTTTCTCGCCGCCTGGTACATGCTGCACCATACCCGTCTGGGGCGTTATATCTACGCGCTGGGCGGCAATGAAGCGGCAACGCGTCTCTCTGGGATCAACGTTAACCGCGTCAAGATTATCGTTTATGCGCTGAGCGGCATGCTGGCGGCGTTGGCGGGTACTATCGAAGTGGCGCGTCTTTCTTCCGCGCAGCCAACCGCCGGTACCGGCTATGAGCTGGACGCCATCGCGGCGGTAGTGCTGGGCGGCACCAGCCTGGCGGGCGGCAAAGGCCGCATTATGGGCACGCTGATCGGCGCGCTGATCCTTGGCTTTCTCAATAACGGCCTTAACCTGTTGGGCGTCTCTTCCTACTATCAGATGATCGTCAAAGCGGCGGTGATTTTGCTGGCGGTTCTGGTGGACAACAAAAGCAGTAAATAGCGCTTATCTCTAAGGATACTAAGATGAAAATGAACAGACTGACTGCACTGGCGGTATTGCTCGGCGCCACCCTCAGCACCAATGCGCTGGCAAAAGATACCATTGCGCTGGTGGTTTCTACGTTGAACAATCCCTTCTTCGTGTCGCTGAAAGAGGGCGCGCAAAAAGAGGCGGACAAGCTGGGTTATAACCTGGTGGTGCTCGATTCGCAGAACAATCCGGCGAAGGAGCTGGCGAACGTGCAGGATCTTACCGTGCGCGGCGCTAAACTGCTGCTGATCAACCCTACCGACTCCGATGCGGTGGGCAATGCGGTGAAAATGGCGAACCAGGCGAACATCCCGGTCATTACTCTGGACCGGGTCGCATCGCAGGGTAAAGTGATCAGCCACGTCGCTTCTGATAACCGCTTCGGCGGTAAAATGGCCGGTGACTTTATTGCGAAAAAATTAGGCGAGAACGCGAAAATTATCGAGCTGCAGGGCATCGCCGGCACCTCGGCCGCGCGCGAGCGTGGCGAAGGCTTCCAGCAGGCTGCGGAAGCGCATAAGTTCCAGATACTGGCCAGCCAGCCGGCTGATTTCGATCGCACCAAAGGGTTGAACGTGATGCAGAACCTGCTGACGGCGCATCCGGAGGTTCAGGCGGTGTTCGCGCAGAACGATGAAATGGCGTTAGGCGCGTTACGAGCATTGCAAACTGCCGGCAAATCTGATGTGGTGGTCGTGGGCTTCGACGGCACCGCAGACGGGGTTAAAGCCGTTGAAGGCGGCAAACTGGCCGCGACCGTAGCGCAGATGCCGGAAAAAATTGGTCAGGTAGGCGTACAGACCGCTGATAAGGCGTTGAAAGGCGAGAAAGTACAGGCTATCAATCCGGTCGATCTGAAGCTGGTCACCAAATAACAAAGAAAAGCATGGCACCGCGCCACCGTCAGGTGGCGCACTTTTCTGGATGAACCCCGAATGACGCAATCCGCTAAACTCGCTGTACTTGGCAGTATTAATGCCGATCATATTTTAAACCTCTCTCAATTCCCCCGGCCCGGCGAAACGGTGATCGGGAAGCAGTATCAGGTCGCCTTTGGCGGAAAAGGCGCGAATCAGGCGGTCGCCGCAGGGCGCAGCGGGGCGCATATCGCCTTTATCGCCTGTACCGGCGCTGATGATATCGGCGAGCGCATTCGCCAGCAGCTGGCTGCGGATCGCATCGATACCGCCCCGGTTTCCGTCATCGAAGGGGCGACTACCGGCGTGGCGCTCATCTTCGTTAATGGCGAGGGCGAAAACAGTATCGGTATCCATGCCGGCGCTAACGCCGCGTTAACCCCGGAACGGGTTATGCAGCATCAGCAGGTTATTGCTGACGCTTCTGCCCTGCTGATGCAGCTGGAGTCGCCGCTGGAAAGCGTGCTGGCAGCGGCGAAAATCGCCCGGCAGCATCAGACGCGCGTCATACTCAACCCGGCTCCCGCCGCCCCGCTGTCGGACGAGCTGCTGACGCTGGTGGATATGATTACTCCTAACGAAACCGAAGCAGAGATGCTGACCGGTATCGCCGTTAAAAACGACGAGGATGCCGCACGCGCCGCTGCCGTACTGCATGAAAAAGGTATCGCGCAGGTGCTGATCACCTTAGGAAGCCGCGGCGTGTGGCTGAGCGAAAACGGCAAAGGTAGCCGCATTCCCGGCTTTCGCGTACAGGCGGTAGATACCATCGCGGCAGGGGATACCTTTAACGGCGCGCTGATTACCGCGCTGCTGGAGCAGCAGCCGATGTCTGACGCGGTACGTTTTGCCCATGCGGCGGCGGCGATTGCCGTGACGCGTCCGGGCGCGCAGCCGTCGGTGCCCTGGCGGGAAGAGATCGACCGTTTTTTACAGCAGCAGGGGTAAGCTGATTGGCTACGATGAAAGATGTCGCCCGCCTGGCGGGCGTCTCCACCTCTACCGTTTCGCACGTTATCAACAACAGCCGTTTCGTTAGCGAGACGGTCCGGGAAAAAATTGAGACGGCGATCCGTGAGCTCAACTATGCGCCGTCCGCGCTGGCGCGTAGCCTGAAAATCAATCAAACCCATACTATTGGTATGTTGCTCACCGCCAGCAGCAACCCTTTTTATTCGGAAGTGGTGCGCGGCGTGGAGAACAGCTGCTATGAGCGCGGTTACAGCCTGGTGTTGTGCAATACCGAAGGGGATGAAGAGCGGATGAATCGTAGCCTGGAAACGCTGCTGCAAAAGCGCGTCGACGGCCTGCTAATTATGTGCACGGAAAGCCATTTGCCTTCCGTTGATATTCTGACGCGCTATCCCGGCATTCCTTCAGTGATGATGGACTGGGCGCCCTTTGAGGGCGACAGCGATATCATTCAGGATAATTCGCTGTTGGGCGGCGAGCTGGCGGCCAACTATCTTATCGCCCGCGGCTATCAGCGTATCGCCTGCATTGCCGGGCCGCTGGATAAAACTCCCGCCTGCCTGCGGCTGGAAGGCTTCAAGAAAGCAATGGCCGCTGCCGGTCTGCCTTTGCCGGCGGAATATATCGTCAACGGCGATTTTGAGTTTCAGGGCGGCTTTAACGGTATGAATGCGCTGCTGGCCTGTAAGATCCGGCCACAGGCGGTATTTACCAGTAACGATGCGATGGCGGTAGGCGCCTACCATGCGCTGTATCAGGCGGGGCTGCGTATCCCGGAAGATATGGCCATTATGGGCTATGACAATATTGAGCTGGCGCGCTATATGACGCCGCCGCTGACAACTATTCATCAGCCTAAAGATGAGCTGGGCGAGCTGGCGATCGATACGCTAATTCATCGCATGCAGGCGCCCGGCGCCAGCCAGCAAAAGCTGGTGCTGACGCCTGAGCTTATTGAGCGGCGCTCCGTAATGCGTTAAGCCTTTTTACGCCGCTTTTCACGATCGCTGATTAGATGGCGGCCATCGCCCGGTTTCAGCAGCATAAAGACTGACGCGGACAGAATGGTTACCAGCCCCATGGTCAGGAACGTCGAGTGGAACTGCTCTACGGTAGTGCCGCCGAAGTTTTCATAAAAACGCAGCACGGCAGCGCTGACGGCCACGCCGAAGCCGATCGCCAGCTGCTGCGTTACCGCCAGCATACTGTTGCCGCTGCTGGCGTTCTCATCGGTTAAATCGGCCAGCGTAATGGTGTTCATGGCGGTAAACTGCGTCGACATCACCATCCCCAGTAAAAACAGCGGCAACAGCAGTACGGCAATATGCATTCCCGGCGACTGGAAGGCGAAGCTGGCGATAAACAGGCCGATGGTTATCGTAACGGCGACCAGGGTGGTGCGATATCCCAGCCTACGCAGTACGCTGGTTACCGTCGATTTCGCCAGCATCGAACCAATCGCCGTCGGCGCCATCATGCAGCCAGCGATAATCGCCGAATAGCCAAATCCTACCTGCAACATTAGCGGCATCAGAAAAGGTACGCAGCCGGTGCCAAGCCGCGAAGCGACATTGCCCAAAATGCCGATTGAGAAGGTACGGGTTTTAAACATCGGCAGGCCGATCAGCGGCGAGGGATGGCGGCGTGCGTGCATAATATAGAACAGCAGCAGCAGGATGCCGCTCAGCAGAACGGCAATGGCGATAGCGCTGGTAACGATCTTTTCGCCGAACAACTCCAGGCCGCATGAGAGCAGCACCAGGCCAAAGCCAAACAGAATAAAACCCAGCGTATCGAAACGACGGCGCGGCGTAGTGAAATCGGGCATATATTTACGTGCGTAGGCGATGCCGAGAACGCCGACCGGAATGTTGATTAAGAATATCCAGTGCCAGCTGGCCCAGGTAACAAGGATGCCGCCAAGCAGCGGCCCTACCACCGGGCCAACCAGCCCAGGCAGCGTAACAAAGTTCAGTACCGGCAGCAGCTCGCTGCGCGGATAGGCGCGTAATAGCGCCAGGCGGGCAACCGGCATCATCATGGCGCCGCCGACGCCCTGAACAATGCGGGAAATAACCAGCATCAATAGCGAGTTGGAAAGCGCGCAGGCTAAAGAACCGAAAGTAAAAAGAGAAACGGCGATGATAAAGATTTTTCGCGTACCGTAGCGGTCCGCTAACCAGCCGCTAACGGGAATCAGCATGGCCACTGTCAGGGTGTAGCTGATAACCGCGGACTGCATTGCCAGCGGAGAACGCTGCAGGCTATCGGCTATTGCCGGCAGCGCTGTATTTAATATCGTCGCATCGAGCGCCTGCATAAAAAAGGCCATCGCAGCAATCCAGGGGAGTCCGGCCATACTGCGTGCGGATTTGATCATTAAGCTTCCTTTTTTTTATTACGTTATTACGGCAAAAAGAAAAATCGGCGGAGAAGTAGAGGATAGCATCAGGCAAAGCGCGATACTTTGCTAAAAACAGAGGGCAAAAAGGGACGGCTTGCGCAATAAAGCGACGAAAAAGGCGTGATTCACCGACTTTTGTCCAAAAAAGAAACACTCAATCGTTTTTTTGCGATTAGTACTTGTCAGCCGAAGAGAACTCCCTATAATGCGCCTCCACTGACACGGCACAACGGCTTGTAAGTCGGCCTGGTCAGGCGGTTCAGCGGTTCTGAATCGCCGGAGAAAAACTTCCCGAAAGGGGGTTGACTCTGAAAGAGGAAAGCGTAATATACGCCACCTCGCA
>NZ_VHQI01000013.1 GCF_006517625.1 Mixta tenebrionis
TCTGATAAATTGTTAAAGAGCAGCGCCACATTCTACTGCGGCGCGGGCTGCATATATTATGCTTTCCCGCTGAAGAGTCAAGATTTTATTTTCTTTTCCCTTCCTGACTAAGCCGGCTTACAAGCCGTTGTGCCGTGTCAGTGGAGGCGCATTATAGGGAGTTCTTTTTGGCTGACAAGTACTAAATGCAAAAAAAGATTCGTATGTCGCTTTTTTCATCAAAGCGCGAGTTTTTCCAACTTTTCGAAGCCATAACGCTGCAAAACGGGCGTTAATTGTACAGCTTCCGCAGTCATTTCCATACAAAAGGCCAGGTTGTTATCGGAAGAGCGCGCATCAGGCGCCTCATGCTCCAGCAGCCAAACGGTACGCCGGGCAATGGCGGCGGCCGAATCAATAAAACGCGTTCCCTCTGGCAAAACCTGCTGTAGTTCTTCAGCCAGCAAAGGAAAATGAGTACAGCCCAACACCACCGTGTCCGGCGGTTCCGCCATACGCAGCCACGGCTGCAGGATACGGCGAATCGCATCAAGCGACACCATCTGACCGTGCAGCTTCATCTCCGCCAGCTCCACCAGCTCGCCCGAACCCAGCATTTCAGTCTTACATTCACTGGCAAACTGAGCAATCAGATCGTGGGTATAAGAGCGGCGCACCGTCGCCCGCGTCGCCAGCAATCCCACCACGCCGTTGCGCGTCAGTCTGGCGGCAGGTTTGATCGCGGGCACCACGCCAACCACAGGAAAATCAAAGCGCGCCCGCAGCGCAGGCAGAGAAACGGTGCTGGCCGTATTGCAGGCGACAATCACCATTGCTAAAGGATAACGACGCGTTACCGCCTCCACGATCGCTACAACGCGCTCGACAATAAACGCTTCCGATTTTTCCCCATAGGGAAAAGCAACGTTATCAAAGGCATACAGATAATGGAGATCCGGCAACAGCCGCCGAACCTCATCATAGACAGAAAGCCCACCCACACCGGAATCAAATACCAGTACGGTGGGCCGCTGATTAGAAACTGTAAGTTCCGCTGAGATAGAACTCTCTGCCTGGGGTTTCGAAGCCATACGCTGTCTCGTAATCTTTATCGAACAGGTTGGCGATTCTACCACGAACCGTCAGCTGAGAGGTGACGGGATAAGCAACCGCAAGATCCCACAGGCTCATGCCGCCCAGCTTCACGCGCCGCGTCGGCGTGCTGCTATAGTCTGTATCATAGCGCGAGCCGGTGTAGAGCCAGGTTAATGACCAGTCGAAATCAGACAGCGTCCAGTCCAGTTGATATTTCACCAGCTGCCTGGCACGACGCGCCAGAACCTGGTCAGTTTGCGTATCGCGCGGATCGTTATAGTCCCAGGAAAGCTGATGGCTTAGCGGCCCGGTATCGAACTGCGCCGTTGCCTCAATACCTTTAATCCGCACCTGCTGAATATTGTAATAACGGTAAGAGGCATCGGTATTAATCATATTGTCGATATCATTACGATACGCCGATACGCGCCAGTTAACCGCATGAGTTAAACCTTCAACGCCGCCTTCCCACTGTTTGCTTTTTTCCGGCGAGAGATCAGGATTGCCATAGCCCGGTGAATAAACCTGCCCCAGATTCGGCGCTTTAAAGGCGGTGCCGTAAGAGGCAAAAAGCCGGTAGCCTTCGATAAACTCCCAGGCAGCGGCGCTTTGCCAGGTGCTATGCCAGCCGAACTGGTTGTTATCATCACCGCGCACCGCTCCTTCCAGCGTTACGCTGCCGAACTGCTGCTGCCCCGTCAGGTAGAGCCCTGTATTGCGTTGTTGATAACCCTGCGCCAGATAATTAGTGCCCGGCTCCGTGGTTTGTTTCTGCCAGTCCACGCCAGCGCTGACTTCTCCCTGCGCCACACGCAGGGTATTGCCCCACTGCAGGTTATATTGCTGGATATCGTCCAGCGTGGAGATAGCGTTATAGCGGCCCAGACGCGGATCGTAATTATAATCTTTAGTGCGGCTGTAGCTGGCGATCAGCTGGGTCGAATAGATATCGTTCTGAAAACGCAGCCCGCTATCCCAGTTGCGGCTGTACAGCTGCCGCGTATCCCTGATGCCTGTTACCTGGGTATAGCTGCTGTCATAAAGGTAATCGGAATCGTAGGCGCTGCGGTTGCTGAAGCCATAGCCGCGTATAAAGCCGCTAAGCTCATTGGTAAACTGCTGCTCAATCGAGCCATACAGCGTTTTACTCATGAAGCCATCACGATCGGGCTGGGCTGGGCCATAAGCGTTAGGATAGCCCGCCCTGACATCGAACCCTTTGGTATAGGTGTAGTCTCCCGCCAGCGTGAGCGTCGTCGCCTCGCCCAGCTTTTGCTGCGTCGCGCCGTCATAGGTCTGATAGCCGTGGGAGCCGACGCCCGCCGTTAAGCTGCTGCCGGGCTGCCCGCGTCCGGTAATAATATTGATCACGCCGCCAATAGCGTCTGAGCCGTATACGGCGGAACGCGCGCCACGGATATATTCGATGCGCTGCACCAGCGAGAGCGGAATCTGGCTAAGATCGGACGATCCGCTAATGCCCGCCTGATTAAGCCGCACGCCGTTAATCAAAATCAGCACATGATCCGATTCGGTGCCGCGAATAAACAGCGAACTTTGCTGCCCCAGGCCGCCGTTAACCGCTGAGTTGACGCCGGGCAGGCGGCGCATCACATCCACCAGGCTTTTCGCCTGCCAGCGTTCGATATCATCGCGGGTGACGATGGTAGTGGGCACCAGTACAGAGGAAACCGGCTGAGCAAAACGATTTGCTGTTACTACGATATCATTATTACCGCTGGCGGCGATGCCGAACGGCACCCAGCAGGAAAGTGCCGCAATAGCCAATGCCAGCGGCGTTTTTTTCATTATCATCATTTATCAAAGCATCCAAAAGATCGGGCAGGATGCCGCAGTGGTACGGCCAATAGCACGCGATAGCCGTAGAGTGCGACGTATTACCGGCAGGTCTTCGGGCTTGGAATCTATTATATGGCGATGACTTCCCATCAAATGACAGTGTCTGCTTGCGCTATCGCCACGACATTCCTTACCGCTGCGCGTCAGCCCCAGAATCGCACTGGGTTCCCTGTTAACTCAGCAGGAGACCGGCTCGCGCAGTCTACAAGCGCGCTTTTTGGAAGTCCAGACTTCCAGGTTGCCCTTCTCAGTAAACGTGAGAAGGCTGGACATCGCGCAGTGAATCCCTACAATCGCCCGGCAAGTTTGCCATTCAATCAGGAAAAGCCATGACGCCCGAACAACTGCCTGTCGAACAATATGAAGCCCAGCTCGCGGAAAAGGTGACGCGCCTGCAAACGATGATGGCGGCCTTTTCTGCGCCGGAGGTCGAGGTATTTCGCTCGCCGGCCAGCTACTATCGTATGCGCGCTGAATTTCGCATCTGGCACCAGGGCGACGATCTTTACCACATCATGTTCGATCAGCAGACGCACCAGCGTATTCGCGTCGATCAATTTCCGGCCGCCAGCCGGCTGATCAATCAGCTAATGCCAGTGATGATCGCTGCGATCCGCGACAATGACGCGCTACGCCGCAAGCTTTTCCAGATTGATTATCTCTCCACGCTCAGTAACCAGGTCGTTATCTCACTGCTTTATCACCGCAAACTTGATGAGCAGTGGCGGCAGGCGGCGCAGGCGCTGCGTGACGAGCTACGGGCGCAGGGCATTGACGTACAGCTGATTGGGCGCGCCACCAAAACCAAAATCTGCCTCGATTGCGACTATGTCGATGAACGGCTGCCGGTCGCCGGGCGCGACATGATCTATCGCCAGATCGAGAACAGTTTTACTCAGCCCAACGCAGCGGTGAATATTCAGATGCTGGAGTGGGCGCTGGAGGTAACTAAAGGCGCGCAGGGCGATCTGCTGGAGCTGTACTGCGGCAACGGCAACTTTTCGCTGGCGCTGGCGCGTAACTTCCGCCGCGTGCTGGCAACGGAAATCGCCAAGCCTTCGGTCGCGGCCGCCCAGTATAATATCG
This sequence comes from Mixta tenebrionis, assembly GCF_006517625.1. Classification (GTDB taxonomy): domain Bacteria; phylum Pseudomonadota; class Gammaproteobacteria; order Enterobacterales; family Enterobacteriaceae; genus Mixta; species Mixta tenebrionis. The sequence goes on from NZ_VHQI01000013.1 coordinate 4,021, forward strand.
CGGCCAATCAGATCGATAATGTGCAAATTATTCGCATGGCGGCCGAGGAATTTACCCAGGCGATGAACGGCGTGCGCACCTTTAACCGCTTACAGGGTATCGATTTGCAGAGCTATCAGTGTGAAACGATTTTCGTCGATCCGCCGCGTAGCGGGCTGGATGAAGAGACGGTGAAGCTGGTGCAGGGCTATCCGCAGATCCTCTATATCTCCTGTAACCCGCAAACGCTGTGTCAAAATCTGGAAACGCTGAAGGAAACCCATGTTATACAACGTCTGGCGCTGTTCGATCAGTTTCCTTATACCCATCATATGGAGTGCGGCGTTCTGCTGACGCGCCGTTAAAACCCGGCGGGAAGCGTCTGCCCGGCAGGGCGACAGCGGAAACTTCCCGCAGGTTGGCTGCCTGGCGCTATCGCGCGGATAGCGCCCCGGCATCAGCTTCTCTTACGCAGTTTGCTGCCAATCCAGAAGATCAGCGCCACCATTAAAACGGTCGGGATAAAGTTCGAGCCGATTTCAGGGTGGTCGGCGCGAACAATCGCGCTGTAAAGCAAAATGCCCAGCAGAAAAAACGCGGCGGCCAGCGCAGGCATACCTTCCGGCATCGCGCGATCGAGGTAACGTTGATGCAGGCTCCAGGCAGCAAGGCCCAGCGCAAGAACGGGAAAGATAGAGAACGGCACAAAAGTATTAAACAGGGCCGAAAAAGAACCGTTAATCGCGAGGCCGGTAATAAACGCCAGCACCAGGGTTCCTTTATCGCGAGGGTTCTGATCTGTCATAGCTTATCCTTTTTTATATGTTAGTCAGGACTATCGAGCGTGACCGCTGTCCGCTCTTGTTCACGGCGATACCAGTAGTAGGCGCCTTTAGAGATCATACGCAGCTGCAACACTAGCCGTTCTTCCAGCCTGCGCCTCTGCTCCACGTCAACATCCAGCGCTTCCGCGCCCGCATTGAACACAATAATCACCATCGCCTCCGCCTGCGCTTCGGTAAAACTACGCGGCATACGGTTTTCCAGCTCAAGATAATCGGCCAGTTCGGCGATAAAATGCTGGATTTCACGCGCCACGGCGGCGCGAAACGCAGCGGAGGTGCCCGAACGCTCGCGCAGCAGCAGGCGGAAGGCGTTAGGATTGCTTTCAATAAACTCCATAAAGGTGGCGACGGAGGTTTTAATTACGCTGCCGCCTTTGGCGATACGCTGACGTGCCTGGCGCATAAGCTGCCTGAGCATCAGGCCGCTTTCATCCACCATGGTTAACCCCAGTTCATCCACATCACGAAAATGCCGATAAAACGAGGTTGGAGCAATACCGGCTTCGCGCGCCACTTCGCGTAAACTCAGGCTGGCAAAACTGCGCTCGGCACTTAGCTGACTAAATGCCGCTTCAATAAGTGAACGTCGTGTACGTTCTTTTTGCTGTGCTCTGACGCCCATCATTACTGCCTGTTAGCCTACCGGAGGCCCACTATAACAAATAACTCAGCGTACAGTCCGTCAAAGTTTGTGAACGGCTGTTAACCTCACGCTTTAGCAAATTGCGGCTAAAATCACTGCAGGAATTGGGATGTGAGCGCTGAGATGTTAGAATCACGTTGCTAAAATGTGTATAAAATAAAGGAAGTGCCGGTATGCAACATGCTTACGATTACGATGTTATTGTGATTGGCTCTGGCCCTGGCGGCGAAGGCGCCGCGATGGGCCTGGTCAAACAGGGCGCCCGTATTGCCGTGATTGAGCGCTATCACAATATTGGCGGCGGCTGCACACACTGGGGAACGATACCGTCCAAAGCGTTGCGACATGCGGTCAGCCGCACTATCGAATTTAATCAAAACCCTTTATACAGCGATCACACCCGCCATCTTCGCTCCTCTTTCGCCGATATCCTGGCGCATACGGAAAACGTTATTAGCCAGCAGACGCGCATGCGCCAGGGTTTTTACGAGCGCAACCACTGCGAACTGTTTCAGGGCGACGCCCGCTTTCTTGACGCCAACACCATCGGCCTGACGCATCCTGACGGCTCGGTCGATCGCCTGACGGCGGAAAAATTTGTGATCGCTTGCGGTTCTCGTCCCTATCATCCGGCGGATGTCGATTTCACCCATCCGCGCATCTATGATTCCGACTCAATCCTTAATCTCCATCATGAACCGGGACACGTGATTATCTATGGCGCCGGCGTAATCGGCTGCGAGTATGCCTCGATCTTTCGCGGCCTGAACGTCAAGGTGGATTTAATCAATACGCGCGATCGCCTGCTGGCGTTTCTCGATCAGGAGATGTCCGATGCGCTCTCCTATCACTTCTGGAACAGCGGCGTGGTAATTCGTCACAACGAAGAATTTGAGAAGATTGAGGGCGTAAGCGACGGGGTGATCATGCACCTTAAGTCGGGCAAAAAAGTTAAGGCGGACTGCCTGCTTTACGCCAACGGACGCACGGGCAACACCGATTCGCTGTCGCTGGAAAATGTGGGGCTGGAAGCGGATGGGCGCGGGCTGCTTAAGGTTAACAGTATGTACCAGACCGCACAGCCGCATATCTATGCCGTAGGCGATGTCATCGGCTATCCCAGCCTGGCCTCCGCCGCCTACGATCAGGGGCGCATCGCCGCACAGGCGGTGATAAAAGGCGAAGCGACGGCGCATCTGATTGAAGATATCCCCACCGGCATCTACACCATCCCGGAAATCAGCTCCGTAGGAAAAACCGAACAGCAGCTGACGGCGATGAAAGTGCCTTATGAAGTGGGCCGCGCGCAATTTAAACATCTGGCGCGTGCGCAGATCGTCGGTATGAATGTCGGCAGCCTGAAAATCCTGTTCCATCGCGATACGAAGGAGATTTTAGGTATTCACTGCTTCGGCGAGCGCGCAGCTGAAATTATTCATATCGGCCAGGCGATTATGGAGCAAAAAAACGGTGGCAACACGATCGAATATTTTGTGAATACCACCTTCAACTATCCCACAATGGCGGAAGCCTATCGCGTAGCCGCCCTGAACGGCTTAAACCGCCTGTTTTAACGTGGTTTCCATTTTGCCCTGCATATGGCTGCGAATCGCTTCAGCCAGCTGCTCATAGCGGCTGCGCAGAGGCGATCCCGGCCGGTAAACCAGCGCGATAGTGCGCTGCGGCACGGGCTTATAGCAGGAAAGATAGCTGATGCCGTCGCGGGTGCGCTCAGGCGGCACCGCCAGCGCAGGCAGCAGCGTAATGCCGCTTCCGGCCGCCACCATGTTACGCAGCGTTTCAAGACTGGTTGCGCGGAAGTGAGTGTCTTCATCGGCGCCGGCCTGAAAGCAGAAGCCCATCGCCTGATCGCGCAGGCAGTGTCCATCTTCCAGCATCAATAACTTCTCGCCCGCCAGATCGGACATCGGCACGCGATCGCGATCCTTCCACGGATGATCCTGCCAGATCGCCAGCTTCATCGGTTCATCAAACAGCGGAACCTCAATAAAGGCCGCGCTCTCTTTAACCAGCGCCAGAATAGCGCAGTCAAGCTTGCCGCTATCCAGCTGGCTTAGCAGCTGCTGCGTTTGCGCCTCGTGCAGATACATCTCCAGCCTGGGAAAGCTTTGATGCAGCATCGGAATAATATGCGGCAACAGATAGGGCCCTACGGTCGGAATCAAACCGATATGCAGCGGACCAGACATCGCCTCGCCCTGCTGGCTGGCCATCTCCTTCAGCACTTTAACCTCACGCAGTACGGTGCGCGCCTGATCGACCAGCAGTAAACCCGCCTGTGTAAACAGCACTTTACGGCTGGTGCGCTCCAGCAGCATAACGCCCAGCTCATCCTCCAGCTTACGGATCTGCCCGCTCAGCGTCGGCTGGCTGACATGGCAGGCATCGGCCGCGCGCCGAAAATGGCGATGTTCTGCGAGGGAAACCAGGTATTCAAGATCACGAATATTCATTTTATCCTCCGAGCCACGATAGCCCGTGGCAATGGATAGAATAGCAATGAACGATTAGCCCTATCAAGCCTGGATAAGAATAATGCACAGCAGAAGATAAATATGAACCGCAACGTTAATTAAGAGGTGCTGATTCTTATGTTTGCAAGTCAGGAAGGCAAAAGCGTCCCACAGGTTACTTTCCATACGCGCCAGGGCGACAGCTGGGTTGATGTAACAACTGACGAGCTGTTTAAGGGCAAAACCGTTATCGTATTTTCGCTGCCGGGCGCGTTTACCCCAACCTGCTCTTCCAGCCATCTGCCGCGTTATAACGAGCTGTCAGGCGTATTCGCCAGTCATGGCGTTGACGCCATCCTGTGCGTTTCCGTTAACGATACCTTTGTGATGAATGCGTGGAAAGCGGATCAGCATGCAGAAAATATCACCTTCATTCCGGACGGCAACGGCGATTTTACCCGCGGCATGAACATGCTGGTTGAGAAAGCGGATCTCGGCTTTGGCCCGCGCTCCTGGCGTTACTCAATGCTGGTTCGCGACGGCGTTATCGAAAAAATGTTTGTAGAGCCGAACAAACCTGGCGACCCGTTTGAAGTTTCTGACGCTGATACGATGCTGCGCTATCTGGCGCCGGAATTTAAAGTGCAGGAATCGGTCTCGCTGTTTACTAAGCCAGGCTGCCCGTTCTGTACCAAAGCGAAACAGATGCTGCTCGATCGCGGCATTCAATATGAAGAAATTGTGCTGGGACAGGATGCCACTACCGTCAGCCTGCGCGCCATGACCGGAAGGGCGACCGTGCCGCAGGTATTTATCGGCGGACGTCATATTGGCGGAAGCGACGATCTGGAAAAATTCTTTCAGGCTGCCTGAGAATCCGGAGGCCGGCTCTCAAGCCGGTTTTCAGATGTGCCTATAAAAATAAATCTGAAGTCAGAGGTTGGCGGGCAAGAATGCCCGCCTTTTTTATTACTTTCGTAAGCTACACCGGAGACTGTCAGGCATAAAGTATGATGAGTGACAGCAGCTAAATAATTAACCGGTTTTTTGCTTTTCGTCATTGGAAAGAGAGCAAATAACCTGTTAAACATTAGCAAATCTGATGTTGTCGTTAACAATTACTCTGATTAAGGCCGCAGATTTCCTGGCTTGCCGTGGATCATATTAAGCATCAGCTCTTCCGCATATGCCAGGCCTCTTTCATAACCCATGGCGGTTCCCTTAATGGCGCCGAGAACGATACCCACGGCCGCGCCGGCCAGCGCGCCAAGGAATCCGGTAATGCCGCCGCCGATGCCGATTAAATCATAGCGGGACGCGCCGCCCCAGTCGCCCCATATCGCCAGCGTCCAGGCGCCGACCACAGCTCCGCCGACCGCGCAGATGGCAAATTCGCCGATATTGGCCAGCATATTCGCGCCATAGCCGCCGGACACGCTTACTAATTCATTATGGTTCAATTCACGCATGATAATTCCCTTTAAACAACGTTAGTCCAAACTTCAACTCTCTTACTCGATTTGACCATTCCTGATCGATTCGAAAGCTTTCATTGCCATGTTATAACAAAACTCATAGGAAACCAGTAAACCGCCGATAACGCCGCCGATGGCGCCGATAATAGCTCCGGTAATGGCGCCGACGGGATGACCGATAAGGCTTAAGCCTAAATAACCCGTATTTTTACCGCCATGAACCCAGCCAATAGCGGCCCCGGTTACAGCAGCAGCAAAGCCGCCAAGCGCAGCGGTATGCAGGCGATCCGCGAGAAAGTCAAAAAAACCATCGCCCTCACCACCAGCAACGATAGTTATTTCCTCAAAAGAAAGTTGTCTCATATTTCCCTCTCGTTATTTAATTAATTATTGTTAATCAGGTTGCTGTTTTGATAAACAGGACAAAAAGAATAGAAGAATGCCTAAATATTAACATCGAAAAAAATCCATTTTAAAATTCCATTCTAAATAAAAGATAAGTTTTAACAAATTATCAGATGGCGAATGATTATTTTAAGAAGTAATAAGATGATTAAAAACATGCGGTTAATTCTGGCGCCGCGCAGCAATATCTTACTGTAATGAAAATAAGGAATTAATATGGAAAAGGAGAATTTATTCATTCTCCTTTCTGGTTATTGGCGGGATTTAATTAAGCCGCTGCCGCGCATGCAGAATGGCTTTTTGCACCTGCTGCGGCGCTACGCCGCCCTGCGCATTACGTTTATCCAGGCAGGACTGTAGTGAAAGAATTGAATACACATCCTGTTCGATAACCGGGCTAAACTGCTTCAGCTGCGTCAGCGTCAGGGCTTCCAGCGCGACGCCCTGAGCAATCGCCGCAACCACAGCCTCGCCGACGATATGATGGGCCTCCCGGAAAGGAATGCCTTTAGCAACCAGATAATCGGCCAGCTCCGTCGCGTTAGCATAGCCCTGCTCCGCCGCCTCCTGGCAACGCGGACGCTTCACCTGCAGACCATTCAACACCAGCGCCGACATATGCAGGCAGTCAAGCCAGGTATCGAGCGCATCGAACAGCCCCTCTTTATCTTCCTGCATATCCTTGTTATAGGCCAGCGGCAGCCCTTTCAGCGTCATCATCATAGCGGTCAGCGCGCCCTGCACGCGCCCGCATTTGCCGCGAATCAGTTCCAGCGCGTCCGGATTCTTTTTCTGCGGCATCAATGAAGAGCCGGATGTGACACGATCGGATAGTTCGACAAAGTTAGCTTCGCCGGTATTAAAGAAGATGAGATCTTCGGCAAAACGCGACAGGTGCACCATGCCGATAGCCGCATCGGAAAGCAGTTCCAGCGCATGATCGCGATCGGAAACGCTATCCAGACTATTACGCGTGGCTGAAGCAAAACCGAGCCAGCCGGCCAGCTGCTCGCGATCGATCTCATAGGCGGTGCCGGCCAGCGCGCCGCAGCCCAGCGGGCTAACGTCAAGGCGCTTTAGCGTATCCTGCAAACGGCTTTCATCCCGCGCCAGCATTTCAACATAGGCCAGACACCAGTGGGCAAAGGTGACCGGTTGAGCGCGCTGCAGATGAGTATAACCCGGCATTACCGCATCCTGATTCGCCTCCGCCGTCGCCACCAGCGCCTGCTGCAGTTCGCGCACCGCGCTTAACAGCTGCAGCACCTGCTCTTTGCACCACAGTTTCAGATCGGTAGCGACCTGATCGTTGCGGCTGCGTCCGGTATGAAGCTTTTTACCCAGCGCGCCGACCTTATCGATCAGCTTGCCTTCCACCCAGCTATGGATATCTTCAGCATCGCTTTGCAGGATCTGCTGCGGATTTGCGCGTACTTCTTCCAGCAGCGCTCCCAGCGCGGTTTCCAGCTGCTGCTGCTCTTCTGAAGTTAAAACGTTAACGGTTACCAGCGCTTTAGACCAGGCGACGGAGCCAATAATATCCTGTTCCGCCAGACGGTAGTCAAAACGCAGCGAATCGTTAAACTGCTTGAAGCGTCCATCGGCCGCCTGTGTAAAGCGTCCACCCCATAATGCCATGTTAAATGCTCCTGAAATCTGTTGCGCACCGGCTGCGCCTGGCTTTTTCCTGGGCGACGCGCAGGCATCGCCCTTACCGTTTATTGTTTCTCGTTCAGCGCGCGAATGCGTGAAGAGAGCGAGAACAGTCGGATAAAGCCGCCGGCATGGCTGTGGTCGTAAACTTCATCTTCGCCGAAGGTGGCGAACTCTTCGGAGTAGAGGCTATTCGGTGATTTCTTCTGGATCGCCGTCACCTGGCCTTTATAAAGCTGCAGCACCACTTCGCCGTTAACCTCGGCGGCCAGCGATTCAGCGGCGGCCTGCAGCGATTTACGCAGCGGCGCGAACCAGCGTCCGTCATAAACTACGTAAGACATCTCCAGCCCCAGCTGCTCGCGCCATTTAAAGCTGTCGCGATCCAGCACCAGCTGCTCCACCGCGCGCAGCGCGTTAACCATAATAGTGCCGCCGGGAGTTTCATAGCAGCCGCGTGATTTAATGCCTACCAGACGATTTTCAACGATATCGATACGGCCAACGCCATGTTTGGCGCCCAGCACATTGAGTTTTTCCAGGCACTGGAACGGGCTCAACGCTTCGCCGTTAACGGCTACCACGCGGCCCTTTTCTACCGTTACCGTGACCTGCTCCGGCCGATCCGGCGCTTCCAGCGGATCGACGGTCCAGACCCAGCAATCTTTATTCGGCGCGTTCCACGGGCTTTCCAGCACGCCGCCTTCGGTAGAGATATGCCAGGCGTTTTCATCGCGGCTGTAAATTTTTTCCAGTGAGGCGGTCGTCGGGATATTGCGCTCTTTCAGATAGTCGAGCAGCGCTTCGCGGGAACGCAGGTTCCATTCACGCCACGGCGCTACCACTTTCAGCTGCGGCGCCAGCGCGGTATAGGTGGTTTCAAAACGTACCTGATCGTTGCCTTTACCGGTAGCGCCATGACAGAGCGCATCGGCGCCCACTTTCAGCGCCAGTTCAACCTGCGCTTTAGCGATAATCGGACGCGCCATTGAGGTGCCCAGCAGATAGCTGCCTTCATACAGCGCGCCGGTCTGCAATACCGGATAAACGTAATCGCGGATAAACTCCTCACGCAGATCGGCAACATGGCATTCTGAAGCGCCGGACTGCAGCGCTTTCTTCTCAACGCCGACCAAATCTTCACGATCCTGGCCGATATCCGCCACGAAGGCGACCACTTCGCAACCGTAGTTCTCTTTCAGCCACGGAATAATAGCGGAGGTATCCAGGCCGCCGGAGTAAGCCAGAACGATTTTTTTAATGCCTTGATTTTGCATTTCTTAATCCTTGAAAGTAGTTTCTTTATGCGTGAATCCGGGTGCCGATCGGCACGCCGTTAAACAGAGAAGGCAGCCGCTCGGCATGGCGCCAGCTGGCGATATCCACCGGACGTCCCAGCGTGCGCGCCGCATCCAGCGCCGCATTAACTTTAACAATCATGCCGTCGGTAATAATGCCCTGGGCAATCAGCTGCTCCGCTTTTGCCGCCGTCATTTCAGCAATCCGTTGGCCTTTGCCATCAAGAATACCGCTAACGTCGGAAAGTAAAATCAGATCCGCCGCCAGCGTCGCCGCCAGCGCCGTCGCCGCCTGATCGGCGTTGACGTTCATCAGTTCGCCCGCCTCGGTAATGCCAATCGAACTGACGATCGGCATATAGCCCGCCTGCAGCAGCATCGTTAACAGCGCAGGCGCACCCGGCTGCGCCTTGCCGACATGGCCCAGCTCATCATCAAACTGCGTCACGTTAGCCATATCGCCATCGCCCAGACAAAGACCAACCGCCGGGATATGATGCTTTTTCGCCCAGGCCAGCAGGGTTTTATTCGCCGTACCCGCCAGCGCGCCGGTAATAATGTCGATTTGATCGGCAGGCGTAACGCGCAGGCCATGCTTCTTTTGCACCGGCAGAGAGAGCTTCTTCATCAGCTCATCCACCAGACAGCCGCCGCCGTGAACGATCAACAACGGACGCTGGTGCGCTTCCCGGTAAGCCACCAGCGCGGTAAACAGACGCGCCAGCGCTTCTTCGCTATCGAGCAGCACGCCGCCCAGTTTGATAATCAGTGGAGTCGTCATCATATTTATCCGCTCAGATAAGTGACTCGGTTTCCGGGAAACCGAAACGAATATTGAGGCACTGCACGGCCTGCGAGGCCGCGCCTTTCAACAGGTTATCTTCCGCCGCTACCACAATCAGGTGTTCCCCCTGCACCGCAAAGCCAATATCGCAGAACGGCAGCCCCACCACCGCCTTTAGCGCCGGTACGCCCTGCTCATAGAGGCGCACCAGCGGTTTATCCTGATAAGCGTTGTGGAACGCTTCCGCCACGTCGGCGCGGCTTACGCCGGCGCGCAGACGACAGGTGATAGTAGCGAGGATACCGCGCGGGAAATTACCGAGATGCGGAGTAAAAATCACCGGCACGCCAAGATGGGTTTCAATTTCCGGCTGGTGACGATGAGTGAAAATACCGTATGGCTGCAGGCTGACTTCACAAAAGCTGTTATTTAACGTCGCCTTACGGCCCGCGCCGCTTACGCCGCTGGTGGCATTAATCACCGGCCGCTGCGCATCGCTCAGCAGATTGGCCTCGATTAGCGGCTTCAGCGCCAGCTGCGAGGCGGTGGGATAGCAGCCAGGCACCGCAATCAGCTGCGCCTCTTTAATCGCCTCGTGCTGCCATTCCGCCAGGCCATAGACCGCTTTCTCCAGCCATGCGCTATGCTGATGCGTAAAGCCGTAATAACGTGCATAGAACGCGGCATCCTTGACGCGAAACGCGCCGGAAAGATCGAACACCACGCAGCCCATCGCCAGAAACTGCGGCGCCAGATGGTGACTGACTTCATGAGCGGTGGCGAGAAACACCACGTCCACCTTGCCAGCCCAGGCAGAGGCGTCGCTGAGCGGCTCCAGCGTCATATCGACGATGCCCTTCAGCTGTGGATGCAGTTCGGAAAGGCGTTTTCCCGCATCGGGGCTTTGCGCTGAAACCGCTAAAGCGGCTATGTTCATATGCGGATGACGATTCAGAAAGGTTGCCAGTTCTACCCCGGCGTAGCCGCTGGCACCAACAATCAGCGTGTTCAACATCAGGCCGTTTACCTTATTTACTGTCATTCAAACCCGGTGTGCAGCCTCATTGCCGCGCGCCCATGAAATCCAACGTTAGCCGGCGGGCTTTTTCAGTTCCCATCCTGCGCACGTTATTGTATTTTTATTCACTATTATTGCATGAATATTGATACATCCTAACTCAAGGACCGTCAACAGTGAAGACAAAATTACCGCCTTTTATCGAACTTTATCGCCAGCTAATCGCCACGCCTTCCATCAGCGCTACCGACAGCGCGCTCGATCAAAGCAATGAGGATTTAATCACTCTGCTGGCGGGCTGGTTCCGCGATCTCGGCTTTAAGGTAGAGGTGCAGCCGGTGCCAGGCACGCGCCATAAATTCAATATGCTGGCTAAAAGCGGCGAAGGCGCTGGCGGGCTGCTGCTGGCAGGCCATACGGATACGGTGCCCTTTGATGACGGACGCTGGACGCGCGATCCCTTTACGCTGGCCGAATATGACAACAAGCTGTACGGTTTAGGTACGGCGGATATGAAAGGCTTTTTCGCCTTCATTCTTGATACGCTGCGCGATACCGATATCCGCCAGCTAAAAAAGCCGCTCTGTATTCTTGCCACGGCGGATGAAGAAACAACGATGGCGGGCGCAAAATACTTTGCTGAATCGGCCACGCTGCGCCCGGACTGCGCGATCATCGGCGAGCCGACCTCGCTGAAGCCGGTGCGCGCGCATAAAGGCCACCTTTCCAACGCCATTCGCATTGAAGGCCAGTCGGGTCATTCCAGCGATCCGGCTCGTGGCGTAAACGCCATTGAGCTGATGCATGAGGCCATTGGCCACCTGATGCAGCTGCGTAATACGCTGAAGGAGCGCTATCACCACGACGGCTTCGCGATTCCTTATCCCACGATGAATTTTGGTCATATTCACGGCGGCGACGCGGCCAACCGCATCTGCGCCTGCTGTGAGCTGCATATGGATATTCGCCCGCTGCCGGGGCTGACGCTAAGCGATTTAGACGAACTGTTAAACGGCGCGCTGGAGCCGGTGAGCGCCCGCTGGCCGGGGCGTTTGACCGTCGCCGAGCTGCATCCGCCGATCCCCGGCTATGAGTGCCCGCATAACCATGAGCTGGTTCAGGTAGTGGAAAAGCTGCTTGGTACGCCGACCGAAGTAGTGAACTACTGCACCGAGGCGCCGTTTATTCAGCAAATCTGCCCGACGCTGGTATTAGGTCCTGGCTCAATTAATCAGGCGCACCAGCCGGATGAATTTATCGATATGGCATTTATTAAGCCGACGCGTTTGCTGATTGGACAACTGGTTAACCATTTCTGTTACTGACTGGCAGCATTTGGGGCAATTCACTGCAAAAATGGCGGTTTTCCCCGGCAAAGTTCCGACTTTGCCGATAAGAATAACTTATCCCACTTCAGGGTTGTTAAATTTCTTAAATTACCGGGATTTAACCGCCGCAGCCGACGCGCTTTGTGCAATTGACGAATCGGCAGTTACATGGCTAGATAAAAGGCGGCGTTATGCCCGCCAGGGCGAAAATTAAAGACAAGAAGGGTGTCAGGGGTCATATGAACGAACAATATTCCGCAATGCGAAGTAATGTCAGTATGCTCGGCAAACTGCTGGGAGATACGATTAAGGATGCGCTGGGAGAAAACATTCTTGATCGGGTGGAAACTATCCGCAAACTCTCCAAGTCATCCCGCGCGGGCAACGATGCGCATCGCAAGGAATTGCTCACCACGCTACAGAATCTCTCCAATGATGAACTTTTACCGGTCGCGCGCGCCTTCAGCCAGTTTCTTAACCTGACCAACGTTGCCGAACAGTACCAGACCATTTCGCCGCATGGAGAAGGCGCCAACCATCCGGAGCTGATGAAAAAAGCCTTTGAGCGTCTCAAGCAGCAGCCCGATCTGAACGAGGCGGATATTCGCAAGGCAATTGAATCTCTGTCGCTGGAACTGGTTCTGACCGCTCACCCTACCGAAATCACCCGCCGCACCCTGATCCACAAACTGGTCGAAGTTAATACCTGCTTACGTCAGCTCGACCATAACGATCTCACCGATTATGACCGCAACCAGATCATGCGCCGCCTGCGGCAGCTGGTGGCGCAGGCGTGGCATACCGATGAAATTCGTAAACATCGCCCTTCCCCTGTTGATGAAGCTAAATGGGGTTTTGCGGTAGTGGAAAACAGCCTGTGGGAAGGCGTACCCAATTTTCTGCGCGAGCTGAACGAACAGGTTGAAGAGACGTTCGGCTTTACGCTGCCGGTTGATTTCGTGCCGGTACAGTTTACCTCCTGGATGGGCGGCGATCGCGACGGCAATCCCAACGTTACCGCCAGCATTACCCGCCACGTTATGCAGCTCAGCCGCTGGAAGGCCGCCGATCTCTTCCTGCGCGATATCAGCGTGCTGGTTTCCGAGCTGTCGATGTCGGAGTGTACCGATGAACTGCGCGCGCTGTGCGGCGATCCGCAGGCGCTGGAGCCTTACCGCGTGATCCTGAAACGCCTGCGCGCCCAGCTGACCACCACCCAGGATTACTTGGAACGCCGCCTGAAGGGCGAGCGCCTGCCGCGTCCGGAAGGGCTGTTGATCTCTAACGATCAGCTGTGGGAGCCGCTTTACACCTGTTATCAATCGCTGCAGGCGTGCGGCATGAGCATCATCGCCAACGGTCTGCTGCTGGATACGCTGCGCCGGGTGAAATGTTTCGGCGTGCCGCTGGTGCGGATCGATCTGCGCCAGGAAAGCACGCGCCATACGGAAGCGATCGCCGAAATCACCCGCTATCTCGGCCTGGGAGATTATGAAAGCTGGTCGGAGGCGGATAAGCAGGCTTTCCTGATCCGCGAGCTGAACTCCAAACGTCCGCTGCTGCCGCGCCAGTGGGAGCCGAGCGAAGAAACGCGCGAAGTGCTGGAAACCTGTCGCGTTGCGGCGGAAGCGCCGCGCGGCTCCATCGCCGCCTATGTTATTTCCATGGCAAAAACCCCTTCCGACGTGCTGGCGGTGCATCTGCTGCTCAAAGAGGCGGGCATCCCCTTTGCGCTGCCGGTCGCTCCGCTGTTTGAAACCCTTGATGACCTGAACAACGCCAATGATGTTATGTCGCAGCTGCTGAGCATCGACTGGTATCGCGGCTTTATTCAGGGCAAACAGATGGTAATGATCGGCTATTCCGACTCGGCGAAAGACGCGGGCGTGATGGCCGCCTCCTGGGCGCAGTACCAGGCGCAGGATGCATTGATTAAAACCTGCGAAAAAGCGGGCATCGCGCTGACGCTGTTCCACGGACGCGGCGGCACCATCGGGCGCGGCGGCGCTCCGGCGCAGGCGGCGCTGCTTTCCCAGCCGCCGGGCAGCCTGAAAGGCGGCCTGCGCGTTACCGAACAGGGCGAGATGATTCGCTTTAAATATGGTCTGCCGGAAGTGGCGGTCGCCAGCCTGTCGCTCTACACCAGCGCTATCCTGGAAGCTAACCTGCTGCCGCCGCCGGAGCCGAAAAACGAATGGCGCAGCATTATGGATCAGCTATCTGCGGCATCCTGCGCGATTTATCGCGGCTACGTACGTGAAAAAGCCGATTTTGTCCCCTATTTCCGTTCGGCAACGCCGGAGCTGGAACTGGGCAAGCTGCCGCTGGGCTCTCGCCCGGCCAAGCGCCGCCCCAGCGGCGGCGTTGAATCGCTGCGGGCCATCCCCTGGATCTTTGCCTGGACGCAGAACCGCCTGATGCTGCCTGCCTGGCTCGGCGCGGGCGCGGCGCTGCAGCAGGCGATGGACGAAGGCCTGCAGGATCAGCTGGAAACCATGTGCCGCGACTGGCCCTTCTTCTCCACCCGGCTCGGCATGCTGGAAATGGTGTTTTCCAAAGCGGATTTATGGCTGGCGGAATATTACGATCAGCGCCTGGTAGATGCTTCGCTCTGGCCGCTGGGTAAGGAACTGCGCGATCGGCTGGCGGCGGATATTAAAGCGGTGCTGACCATCGCCAACGATTCACACCTGATGGCCGACGAGCCGTGGATTGCCGAATCTATCGCCCTGCGCAACGTCTACACCGACCCGCTGAACGTACTGCAGGCGGAGCTGCTGCACCGCTCACGCGCGCAGGAGGCCAAAGGCGAAGAGGCAGACGCGCGCGTCGAGCAGGCGCTGATGGTGACCATCGCCGGCGTGGCGGCGGGCATGCGCAACACCGGCTAACCGGCGTAACAACAGGCTCATACCCGTCAGGTATGAGCCTTTTTTATGTGCGGCGTGGGAAATCAGGCAACCAGCGCCGCAGCAGGGCGCACGCCCAGCGTATGGCAGATGGCGTAGCTCATCTCTGCACGGTTCAGCGTGTAGAAGTGAAAATCTTTCACCCCTTCGCGGCTGAGGATTTTCACCATATCCATCGCCACGTTAGCCCCGACCATTTTGCGCGTTTCCGCATCGTCATCCAGCCCGGCGAACATCGTGTTCATCCAGCCGGGAACCCGCACGTTCGTCATCGCGGCAAAGCGCTGCAGCTGTTTGAAGTTGGATACCGGCAAAATGCCCGGCACGATTTCCACATCAATACCGGTCGCGACACAGCGGTCGCGAAAGCGCAGATAGCTCTCCACGTCAAAGAAGAACTGCGTAATGGCGCGGCTGGCGCCGGCATCGATTTTACGCTTCAGGTTGATCAGATCGGCCTGGGCGCTTTTGGCTTCCGGATGTACTTCCGGATAGGCGGCGACGGAGATATCAAAATCCCCTACTTCCTTCAGCAGCGCCACCAGATCGGTAGCGTACATCTCCGGTCTGCCGCTGCCCGGCGGCAAATCGCCACGCAGCGCCACGATATGACGGATGCCGTTATGCCAGTAATCCTCGGCGATAGCGCGCAGCTCCTCGCGTGAAGCATCAATGCAGGTCAGATGCGGCGCCGCTTCCAGCCCGGTGCGATCTTTAATGCCTTTGATAATCGCGTGGGTGCGATCGCGTTCGCCGGAGTTAGCGCCATAGGTAACCGAAACAAACTTCGGCTTGAGGCTGCTCAAACGATCGATAGAACTCCACAGCGTCTCTTCCATTTCGCTGGTGCGCGGCGGGAAAAACTCAAAAGATACGTTAATGCGCCCGTTCAGCTCTGCCAGGCTTTGGTTCAGCGCTTCGCGCTGGTTGGCGTGAAAGAAACTCATATCCGCTCTGCCTTAATCAATCTCTAAGTGATTACGCTGGTACGTCGTTACACATCTAAACGTATAGACGTCCACATAGCCATAAGATGCGTGTTGCGCACTTTGTTGTCAATTGAAAAGCAGCCAGAAGCCGGTGATTTTCTTTCATGGCAGATGAAAAAGTTACACCACCGCCAGCGCTGGCCCAACAGCAGAGAGAGAAACTGACGTAAACGGAAGATATGCTCCTTTTTTTACCCGCTTATTATGATATTGCTTATAAAACAAACATTGAATATTTATTTATAATTATTTATTCTCTTAAAATAATTTTTAAGAAAAATAACAAAAAGTTTTTCTTTATTTACAACTCCAGAACCGGGCATCGCTAAAAAAATTTGTGATACCATAAAAATAGATCGATAACTTAAACCAAATAATTTGCCTGCTTATTATGTTCAGGAAACGTATTATGCAAAGAATGGAATATCTTTGCCTGTTATCACAATACCATTTATCAAACCTTCAGGGATGAAGCAGCATGCCGTTATCACCAGCCATAACCTTTATCTTTACTATTTTCAGGCATCATAAAAGCGCGCTATATTCGGTTATCCTTTTTTCAGCGCTGACCAACCTGCTGGTTTTATCCCCTTCGATTTATATGCTACAGGTTTACGATCGGGTATTGCCCTCCCGTAACGAAATGACTTTGCTGATGTTGACGGTTATGGTTCTTGGCGCGCTGGGGACCATCGCATTGCTGGAATACTGCCGCAGCATGATTGCAATTAACATCAGCAAAAAAATCGATCGCCATCTGAGCCTGGCGGTTTATCAGGCAGCTTTTGCCGCCAGCGTTCAGCAACAAAGCAAGAACGCCGAAAATTATTTAAGCGATGTCACTACGGTAAGGCAATTTTTTACCGGCAACGCCATTTTTTCTTTTATCGATGCGCCATGGTTTCCCGTGTTCATTCTGGTTATTTTTCTTTTTAATCCGTGGCTGGGCCTGTTTTCTTTCACCGGCGCGCTAATATTAATAGCGCTGGCAGCAATCAACCATAGAATTATCCAGCAGCCAATGAAAGAGGCAGGAGAAATGTCCCACCGTTCGGGAAATACCGCCGGCATGACGTTTCGCTATACCTCCACCATCGCGGCAATGGGGCTATTGCCCGCCTTCCAGCAACGCTGGTGGGGGCTGCATGAAAGGTTTATCCAGCTACAGCACCAGGCCAGTGAATATAATGGGCGCCTGACTTCAGTCACGCGCTTTGTGCGTATGGCCCTGCAGTCGTTGATTCTCGGCGTCGGCGGCTGGCTGGCGCTCGCGGGAGAGCTGACGCCGGGTATGATGATCGCCGGTTCAATTTTACTCGGACGCGCCCTGGCGCCTATTGAGCAGCTGATCGCTGCCTGGAAGCAGTGGGGCAGCGCCTGGAGCGCGCTGAATCGCCTGGAAGCGCTGCTCTCTCAACATCCGCCCGCCGCCGAAAAGATGCGGCTGCCCGCGCTCGAAGGGAACGTCTCAGTTGAGAATCTGACGCTGGTCTCGCCGCATAACAGCGAGGCGAACATTCTGCACAACATAAACTTCAGCCTGGCGGCGGGCGATATACTGGGCATTATAGGCCCCAGCGCCTCAGGAAAAAGTACGCTGGCGCGGCTGCTGCCCGGCCTGCAGCCGCCCACCCGCGGCGCCATTCGCCTGGACGGTGCGGATATACAACAGTGGAATCGCGAACAGCTGGGCCCATCGCTGGGCTATCTGGCGCAGGAAGTCGAAATATTTCCCGGCACCATCGCAGAAAATATCGCCCGCTTTAATCAGGTCGATCCGGAAAAAACCATCGAGGCCGCTAAGCTGGCCGGCGTGCATGAGATGATCCTGCGCTTACCCGCCGGTTACGATACGCCCACCGGTATTGGCCTGTCCGGCGGCCAAAAGCAGCGCATCGCCCTGGCCAGGGCGCTGTATGGCGATCCAAAACTGCTGATTCTCGATGAGCCGGACGCCAGTCTGGACGACAGGGGCTTACTGGCGCTGGCGCAGGCGCTGGCCGCCATGAAAAAGCGCAACGCTACGGTCATTCTGATTACCCATCGCAAACAGCTGCTGACGCTAACTAATAAGCTGCTGGTTTTACAGGCAGGAGAAGTAAAAGATTTCGGCGCCACCCCTGCGGTATTAAACAAATTAATCAGCGCGGCGACGGTAAAAAGCAAGGCTGCTCAGGCTGGCGCCGAAGAAACGACACAGGCTGGATTAACAGGATGATAGTTACTGATGGATCAGAAAAAAGATTTTATTGTCCCGACGCCCGATGAAAACGCCCATCGTGGAAAGGATGAGCATTATTACCAGCGGATGGGGCTGGCCATCATTTTTATCGGCGTTATCGGTTTTTTCAGCTGGGCTGCTTTTGCGCCGCTGGATAAAGGCGTAACGGCATCAGGCACCGTTATTGTTTCCGGTAACCGGAAAATGGTGCAGACGCCGGTTAATGGCATTGTCGATAAAGTCTGGATAAAAGAGGGTGACAGCGTTCAGGCCGATGCGCCGCTGATTACCTTAAGCCGCACCGCAGCTCTGGCGCGCTATGAGCAGTCGCGGGATAAATATCTCTCCGCCGTGGCTACCGTTGCCCGGCTGGAAGCGGAGCGGGATAAGCAGGCGACGCCGCGCTATCCCGCCGCGCTTCGTCAGGAAGAGTGGCAGGCGCAGGGGGAAGCCGTTATCGCTCTGCAAAACCAGCTGCTTGCCGCACGCCGGCATGCCCTGCTCAGCGAAGTAAATACCAGCCAGCATATGCTGGCCGGCCTGACACAGCAGATAAAAAGCCTGCAGCGCGCCCTGGCCCTGAAACGCAAGCTTAACGCCAGTCTGCAACAGCAGCTGCACGATATGAAGGAGCTGGTGGCAGAACATTTTCTGCCGCTCAATCGCTACCGCGAATTAGAACGCCAGCAGCACGATACGCAAGGTCAGGCGGAAGAGCTGGCAGGACAAATAGCCGTTAATCAGAAAAAACGGGATGAGATTGAACAGCGAATCGATCAAATAGAGCGTGAATACGATAAAGAGGTTCACACCCAGCTCGAAAAAGCCGCCGCCAGCATTAACGAACAGCAAAATAATATGCAGATTGCCGCGGAGGATCTTAAACATACCGCTATTGTCGCCCCCGTATCCGGAACGGTAATGTCCCTTGCGGTGTTAACGCCCGGCAGCGTGCTTTCCGCTGGCGAAACGCTAATGGAAATTGTGCCGGATAACACGCCGTTAATTATTGATGCGCAGGTCACTGCCGATCTGATTGATAAAGTTACCCCAGGGCTGCCGGTCAATATGATGTTTACCGCGCTGAATCAAAACCGCACGCCGGTAATTCCGGGGCGCGTCAGCCTCGTCTCGCCTGACCGGCTTATCGATAAAAAAAGCGGCGCCCCCTATTACGCTATCCAGGTTACCGTCAGCGACGAGGGGATGACGCTGCTGCGACATGAAGATATTCGACCGGGCATGCCGGTTGCCGTGTTGATTAAAACCGGGGCGCGTTCGCTGTTGAGCTATCTCTTCAAGCCGGTCTGGGATCGCACCGCTACCGCTCTGACCGAGGAGTAACTGATGCATCACAAGATAATCATGCTGCTGTTTTGCTGCGGTTTTTGTCTGCCGGCCCGCGCCATCGGCATTATGGAAATATACGCCCTGGCCCAGCAGCAGGATGCGCAGTTCCGCGCCTCGGTTGAAGAAAAAATGGCGGGCGAAGAGTATAAGGCGATGGGGCGTGCAGCCTTGCTGCCTTCCATTAACCTTTCCTACCAGAACGGCGTAAGAAACTGGCAAACCGCCGAGGTGCCGCAGCGCAAAAGCGCACTGAATCCAAACATGGAAAAGGTCATCACCCATCGCCGCTATCAGTCGCAAAGCGGTTCAGTCACGTTAACTCAGCCCCTTTTTGATTACGAAGCGTGGGCCAGCTATCAGCTGGGAATCGCGCAGACGCTAATGGCAAACGATCAATGGCGCGCCAGCTTTATGGAACTGGCGGTGCGGGTGGTTAACGGCTACCTCGACCTGATCGCCGCACAGGAAAAAGTCGCCCTGACGCAGCAGCAACAGGCCGCTCTGCGGCGGCAGCTTGAGCAAAACCACCGCTGGCTGCATGCCGGCGAAGGTACGGTTACTGAGATAGCAGAAACGGAATCACGCCTGGCGCTAACCGCAGCAGAGCTGTTTGCCGCACAGGATGAACAGGATAAGGCGCACAGAACGCTGGAAAGCCTAATCGGGCAGCCGATCGCCAACCTGGCTCAGCTCGACAGGCTGCTACCGGAGCCTTTTCAGCCAATTCCACTCTCTCCGCTCCATTTTGCGCAGTGGCAGCAGATCGCGCTGAAAGAGAATGCTGAGCTGGCGGCGGCCAGGCAGCAGTTGCAGATTAGCTTTTATCACCGCGAACAGCAGCGCGGCGGATTTTTTCCGCGCGTTCAGCTCTATGCCTCGCACAGTATCAGCCACTCCTCCAGCGATACCACCATCGATCAACGCTACGACAGCAGCAGCGTCGGCATCCAGCTTAACTATGCGTTTTATTCAGGCGGCTACAGCCGCGCCGCCGTCAGACAGGCCAACGCGCGCTATAACCAAAGCAAGTTTGATTTAGAAAAAAGCACTAATGAGATCGTGAATAACCTGCACAACTATTTTGACCAGTGCCGCCACGCCGGCCAGCGCCTGGGAGCGTATCAAAAGGCGGTGAGGGCGGCGGAAATTCAGGTTACGGCCACCCGCCAGGGAATTAAGGCAGGCCAGCGTACCAATATGGATTTACTCAATGCGGAATACCAGCTCTACGGCGCGCGGCTGAATTTAATTAATGAACAGTATCAACATATGCGCGCCTGGCTAATGCTGAACTACTATTCCGGCCAGCTTACGCCCGACAAACTGAAAATCATCGCCGACTATTTTTCATCATAATGCTATTGGCTAACTCATAAATAGCCTGTTTAATTATTAAGCGCCGATAAAAAAGAGAAACGGCAATTAAACAGGCTGTCGCATTGCGAATAACAGCATAATTACATTAACCATTACTCCGGTTAAGCCGCCCTGTATTTTACTCGTCCTGAAGCCAGCCGGCAGAGAGAGGAGTAATTTACGCCAGCTCAGGTTTTATCTGGGTGTTTTACTTATATATTAAAAAAATAACCTTATTCTTCAGGATATTTAATTAAACTTACAGCAAAAGGAATGCCAATGGCTATTTTTGATTATCAAAATAAAAACGATATAGCGTTAATTAACGATGCGCTGACGCTAAACGCCTACAGTACTGAGCTGGCCGGCTTTACGCTGGATACCTCTTTTCAGCAGCGCGCTGCTGAAAGCGGCTGGAAAGTTTTAAGCGCGCAGGATTTATCCTATTCAGGATCCTTTGACCAGCACAATATATTTAACGGCGAAACGCTGTTTTACTGGTCTGCGCAGGTTAACGTATTTGGTAAATATAACGATGCCGGAGATTTAGTCTCGATCGGCGTGTGCTACTGGGGAACCGGTGATGTGAAAGGCGTCCCTGGCGAACAGCTCAACACCATGACGGATAGCCTGCACGATATCCTGATTGCGCTGGAAAACGAATTCAGCGAAACCTATGTCAGCAACGCCTTTGGCAATTTGCTGAGCTGCGTCGCCCGCCTGGCCACGGAAAACGGGCTTTCCGGCAAAGACGTTATTTTTAGCGGTATGAGCCTGGGCGGCATGGCGGTAAACAGTACGGCGATGGCCTCGGCGAACAATGCCTGGGACGGTTTTTATGAAGATTCCAGCTATATCGCCATCTCCTCGCCGGTGCAAAATACCTACGATGATAAGGTGCTGAATATCGGCTGTGAAAACGATCCGGTTTATCGTGCGCTGGAAGGCACATCAATTAACTTTCCCGGTACTTTCTTTGAGCATGACAAGCCGCTGGATACCTGCGTTAACAACCTGGTGATATTCAATGACTATTATGGCTCTGAAGATTTCACTATTTTATCTATTGCCGGACAGACGTGGGGAGCCTGGGCAGGCCACGATGCTGTAAATTATATTGAGGGTTTACAGAGCATACTTAACTCTCTGACTTATCAAATCACCAACAGAGATTCCACGGTTATCGTTTCCCGTATGTCTGATGAAATGCGCGAAAAAACCTGGGTAACGGATCTGAACCGCTTTGCCGAACCGCACGAAGGCCCGACCTTTATTTTTGGCTCCGATAAAGCGGACCTGATTGCCGGCGGCAAAGGTATGG
Source organism: Mixta tenebrionis (assembly GCF_006517625.1). Lineage (GTDB taxonomy): Bacteria > Pseudomonadota > Gammaproteobacteria > Enterobacterales > Enterobacteriaceae > Mixta > Mixta tenebrionis. The sequence continues at coordinate 26,069 of NZ_VHQI01000013.1, forward strand.
ACTACCTGGAAGGCTTTGCCGGCGACGACAGCTTCCGCGATGCGGGCGGCTTTAACCTTATCGACGGCGGCGCGGGCTACGATCTGTTCGATCTGCAGGGTGAAATCAGCAAAACCTCTATTGCGCAACTGGCCGACGGCATTCTTGCCATTAAGGGGGCCGACGGCGGCATCACCCTGCTGCACGATGTCGAGGCGATAAAGGAAACCTACTGGTTTCTCTGGGACAACTACCTCACCTATGAGGTGACCAACGAAGGGCTGACGCTGGACGGCAAGCTTTCCCTTACCTACGCCAATACCGTACACGCCAGCACCGAACGCAGCGGCGAAATCTTCGCGCCGGAAAACGGCGGCTTCTACGTTGACCAGACCAGCTGGCTGATGGGCTCCGCTCAGGATACGGTGATGCACGGTTCTCACAGCAGCGACGTGTTCATCTGTCAGCAAGGCGATGACATCATTTATATCAACGGCGGCGACGACATCATCCTGCTGACCGGCAACGATATCGGCAATAAAACCGTTTACGGCTTCGGTCAGGATGACAAGCTGGCGTTTATGGTTAATGCGCAGACCACCGCCAACGGCAACTATCTGGATTATCTGTCGCAGTGTGAGGACGGCGTACAGTTTACCTGCGATGCGGGCAGCGTCACGCTGGTAGGCGTCACGCTCGATCAGCTGCATGAAAGCCAGTTCGTACTGGCCTAAGCGCGCCGCCTGACGGACAGCTTGAAAAACAAACGGGTGACCAATGTCACCCGTTTTTTACTTACCTCACAGCAGCTGCGCCAGCCGGTTAATATCGGACTGTATCGCCCCCGCCGTCACGTCACGCCCGGCGCCCGGCCCGCGGATCACCAGCGGATTATCCCGATACCAGCGGCTCTCAATCGCAAACACATTATCGCAGGGCAGCAGCGCCGCCAGCGGATGTTCAGGACGCACCGCCTCGATACCAACGCGCGCCTTGCCGTTAGCGTCGAAGCGCGCAACGTAGCGCAGCACCAGCCCCAGCTCCTGCGCCGCCTCCAGCCGTTGCAGCATCTGCTCGTTCAGCGCCTCGCTGTTTTCAAAGAAGTGATCGACAGAATCGCTTTCGCCGCCCGCAGGCACCAGCGACTCGACGCGCACCTGATCGGGCTCGATATCGTAACCCGCCTCGCGCGCCAGAATCACCAGCTTGCGCATCACGTCCAGCCCGGAAAGATCGACGCGCGGATCGGGTTCGGTCAACCCCTGCTGCCACGCCTGATCCACCAGCTCGCTAAAGGGCACCGTGCCGTCAAATTGCAGGAATAGCCAGGAGAGCGTACCGGAAAAAATACCGCTGATAGAAAGAATAGTATCGCCGCTCTCTCGCAGATCGCGCACCGTATGGTTGACCGGCAGGCCGGCGCCTACCGTCGCGTTATAAAGCCAGTGGCGTCCGGTTTTGGCAAAGGCGTCGCGCACCTGGCGCCAACGATGGCTGCCCGATGCGCCAGCGACTTTATTTGCGCTCACCACATGAAAACCGTAGCTGGCAAAATCCAGATATTGCTCAGCCAGCGACTCACTGGCGGTGACGTCCAGCACCACTAAATCATCATAAGGATGGGCGCGCATCCACAGGAAGAGCGATTCCTCATCCTGCGCAACCGCCTCATCCTCAAAAAACGCCATGGCGCGACTGGCATCCAGCCCGTCATAGCTCAGCAGGCTGCGGCGGCTGTCCACCACGCCCGCCAGCACAAATTCAAAGCCGGTACGCGCAGAGAGGCTTTTCTGCTCGCGAGCGAACAGCTCCAGCCAGCGTGAACCGATATTGCCTTTACCAAACAGCACCAGGCCAATGCGTTTCTCGGCGCGGAACAGCGACTGGTGCAGCCCCTGGATCAGATGCTGCGTCGGGCCGACGCGCAGCACCGCCACCAGGCTGATACCCTCTTCCGACTGCCAGATAAACTCTACCGGCTGATCGTTAATCTGCTGCCAGAAGCGATGGCTGTGCAGCGGATTACGGCTTACGCCGGCGCCGACCAGCGCCACCAGCGCCAGCCCTTCACGCAGCTGGAGGCGCCCCGGCAGCCCCGCTTCCAGCAGCAGTTCGAAGGCGCTGTTAACCACCTCGGAGGTGTAGCAGAGCTGTAGCAGGCTGCGATCGCTGTGCACGCCGGTCGCCAGCGGACGAATCTGCGCACGCTTCAGCAGATGATCCACCTCCTTATGCAGCGCCGCAAAATCGTGCTGCGGCGGCACCTCAATCTCAATCAGGCAGACATCGTCATGGCTGGTAACGATGCGCGCGCCGGTACCGGAAGCCAGCACGCGCTCAATGCGCGTCGATCCCTGCTCCGGTTGGTAGCTGCAGCGCAGCTGTAGATCGATATCGCTATTGGAAACCGGCTGCAGGGTGCGGGCATGCAGCACCGGCGCCGCCAGGCGCGCCAGTTCGCTGGCCTCGTCCAGACGCAGCAGCGGCAGTAGGCAGGCATCCTTAACCTTGCGCGGATCGGCGCTGTACACCCCCGCTACGTCGCTCCAGATAGTAACGCGGCTGACACCTGCCAGCGCGCCGATCTGGGTGGCGGAATAGTCAGAACCGTTACGCCCCAGCAGTACCGTTTCGCCGGCGTCGTTACGGCAGATAAAGCCGGTAACCACCAGGCGCTGATGCGCGTGCTGCGTCATCAGCTGCTGCAGCAGAGGCCAGGATTTTCCTTCGTCAACCTGCGGCTGCGCCGCACGCTCGGCGCGCAGAAAATCACGCGCGTCCAGCCAGCAGGCCGCCAGATCGCGCTGTTGCAGCACCGCCGCCATCAGGCGCGCCGACCACACCTCGCCGTGCCCCACCACTTCGGCATAAACCGCATCGGTAATCTGGCCGTCCAGCAGACCGGCCAGGTACTCCAGATCCTGAATAAAGCGCGCCAGCAGCGGCTGGGCGATATCCGCTGGCAGCAGGCCCTTAATTAAATCGGACTGATAACGGCGCAGACTCTGCTGTACCTGATGCGCCGACAGCCGATCGCTCTGGCTCAGCTTCAGCCAGCCGATCAGTTGGTTAGTGGTGCTGCCGGCGGCGGAAACCACCATCAGATCGCCAGGCTGGCTGTAATCGGCCATAATGCCGGCAACGCGCTGATAGCAGCTGACATCAGCAAGGCTGCTGCCGCCAAATTTATGCAGCTGCCTGCTGTTCGACGCGCCCGCTGTGGCTGAAATACTCATCTGTTAATCCTCGACCGCCGCCCGGAATGCCTGATCCAGATCGGCGATTAAATCTTCGTGATCTTCTATCCCAACCGATATGCGCAGCAGGGCGTCGGAGATACCGGCCTCCGCTCGCGCTTCCGCAGACATCCCGGCATGGGTCATGGTCGCGGTATGGGAAATTAAACTTTCTACGCCGCCCAGCGATTCCGCCAAGGTAAAGAGTTCCAGCGCCTTCAGGAAACGGCGCAGGCGCGCTTCATCGCCATCCAGCTCAAAACTTAGCATCGCGCCGAAACCGCGCTGTTGGCGCGCTGCGAGCTGGTGGCCAGGGTTTTCCGGCAGGGAAGGATGATACAGCTTTTTCACCAGCGGCTGCTGCTTCAGATAATCAATAATTGCCAGCGCGTTACGCTGTGCCGCCGCCATGCGCGGGCCTAACGTGCGCATACCGCGCAGCAGCAGGTAGCTGTCGAAGGCGGAGCCGGTTACGCCGATATTATTCGCCCACCAGGCCAGCTCCGTCGCTGTCCCGGCCTCTTTGGCAATCACCGCTCCTGCTACCACGTCAGAATGACCGTTGAGATATTTGGTGCAGGAGTGCAGCACCAGATCGGCGCCCAGCGCCAGCGGATTCTGCAGCGCCGGGCTGAGAAAGGTGTTATCCACCACGCTCACCGCGCCGGCGGCGCGCGCGGCGGCGCAGATGGCGGCGATATCCACCACGCGCAGCAGAGGGTTGCTGGGGCTTTCCACCAGCACCAGCTTCGGCTTCTGCGCCAGCGCCGCCTGCAAAGCTTCAGCATCGCCCTGATCGACGAACTTCACGCGGTATGCGCCGCGTTTGCTCTGGCTGTCAAACAGGCGATAGCTGCCGCCGTAGCAGTCGTGCGGCGCCACCAGCAGATCGCCGGGCTTCAGGAACAGCGTACAAACCAGATGAATCGCCGACATGCCGGTATTAGTCATCACCGCCCCGGCGCCGCCCTCCAGCTCAGCCAGCGCCCGCTGCACCACATCGCGCGTCGGATTGCCCCGGCGCGAATAGTCATGGGCGCGCGGCTGGTTGTAATCAGTGAAGTTATAGGTGCTGGAAAGGTGGATCGGCGGGACAACGCAGCCATACTGTTCGTCATCATTCAAACCGCTACGTACTGCGATAGTTGCCTGTTTGCGCGTCATGGTGCTTACTGTTCCTGAAAGGGCCTGAAAGAAGGCTCACAGGATAACATCTCGCTTCTGGACGTCAATACATCTGGACATCTAAATGTCTTTGCGTATAGATTGAGCAAAGGCGCAATAACCGCTAAAATTGCGGGACATTGCCCTGCTGTAAAACGTCTTACCTCAACCGGCAAAGCGGCTGTTATATGCTGACTTTAATTAGTGAGACGTGGAAAGATCGGGCATAATTGGCTGATTTCCGGCACTTTCACTTTTAATAATTAAGGTAACTCATGGCTGAATGGAATGGCGAATATATCAGCCCTTATGCTGAGCATGGTAAGAAGAGCGAGCAGGTTAAAAAAATTACCGTGTCTATTCCGCTGAAAGTATTAAAAATCCTGACAGACGAGCGTACGCGCCGTCAGGTAAACAATCTGCGTCACGCCACCAACAGCGAACTGCTGTGCGAAGCATTTTTGCATGCTTTTACCGGGCAGCCGCTGCCGGACGACGTCGATCTGCGTAAAGAGCGCAGCGATGAAATCCCGGAAGAGGCGAAGAAAATTATGCGTGAACTGGGGAAAGATCCCGATACCTGGGAATATTAATCCGTCGGTTGCGCCCATAAAAAAACCCAGCCGAAGCTGGGTTTTTTCTTGCATCCGCTCCGCTGAAACCAGGGTAGCGTCTGCCGGGAAACTTATTTGCTGCCCGGAATGCTGAAGCGTTTGTTGAAGCGCTCAACACGGCCGCCGGTATCAACAACACGCTGTTTACCAGTGTAGAACGGGTGGCATTTACCGCACACGTCCAGGTTCAGATCGTGACCAACGGTAGAACGGGTTTTGATCACATTACCGCAAGAACAAGTTGCAGTAATTTCAACATAGTTAGGATGAATACCTTGTTTCATGGGATAACCTCAGTAAAGGCCGTGTCGCTCTCCCGCGCCAGGAAAAACCTGCGCCGGCACCACACGTGGATTAAAGATTCTGGTGATTTTTGATACTTTTTTCTGCATCAAAGGCGGCGAACTATACAGAAAATAACCGCCCGATGCAATCGAATCCGCACATTTATGGCGACCCGGTGTACACTACGCCGTCCAACTCTGTTTACGGATAACCTCATGCCCGTTGCTCAGGTCGCGCTGCCCGTTCCGCTGGCGCGCAGCTTTGATTACCTGCTTCCCGCTCACCTGCATCCCGTGCCGGGCGGCCGCGTGCGCGTGCCTTTCGGCAACCGTAAGATGGTCGGCATCGTGGTAGGGTTCAGCGAGCAGAGCGATCTGCCGGAAGCGCAGCTGAAAAGCGTGCAGGAAGTTATCGACAGTGAATCGCTGTTCCCACCTTCCCTCTGGCGCATCCTGCACTGGGCGGCGGATTATTATCATTATCCGCTGGGCGAAGTGCTGTTTCATGCCCTGCCGGTGCTGCTGCGTCAGGGTAAACCGGCGCAGGAGACGCCGCTCTGGCAATGGTTTATCACCGAACGGGGGCGCGAAACCGCCCCGGAAAGCCTGAAGCGTGCTCCCAAACAGCAGCAGGCGCTGGCCGCGCTGCGTCAGCAGCCGCTTTACCGCCATGAAATCGCGCAGCACCAGCTGGCCGATCAGGCATTACAGGCGCTGCGGGCGAAAGGGCTGTGCGATCTGCGCGAACAGCTGCCCGCCAGGGAGGAGTGGCGCGCCAGCTTCAGCATCAATGGCGACCGGCTGCGTCTCAATACCGAACAGGCGATGGCGGTTGGCGCTATTCGCAGTGAGGATGAGCAGTTCGCGCCCTGGCTGCTGGCAGGCATTACCGGTTCCGGTAAAACCGAGGTCTACCTCAGCGTGCTGGAAAACGTACTGAGCCGGGGCCGACAGGCGCTGGTGCTGGTGCCGGAAATCGGCCTGACGCCGCAAACTATTTCCCGCTTCCGCGCGCGCTTTAACGCGCCGATCGATGTGCTGCACTCCGGCCTGAACGACAGCGAGCGTATGGCCGTCTGGCTGCGCGCGCGCCAGGGGGAAAACGCTATCGTTATCGGCACCCGCTCGGCGCTGTTCACGCCTTTTGCCCGTCCGGGCGTAATTATTATTGATGAAGAGCATGACAGCTCCTATAAGCAACAGGAAGGCTGGCGCTATCACGCCCGCGATCTGGCGGTGTTCCGGGCGCGTGAGGAAAACATTCCCATTGTGATGGGATCGGCGACGCCCGCGCTGGAAACGCTGCATAACGTACAGAGCGGCAAGTATCGTCAGCTCAACCTGAGTAAACGCGCCGGCAATGCCCGCCAGGCTACCCAGCAGCTGATCGATTTAAAAGGCGTCCAGCTGCAGGGCGGCCTCTCTCCGGCGCTGATACAGCGTATGCGTCTGCATCTGCAGGCGGATAATCAGGTGCTGCTGTTCCTTAACCGCCGCGGCTTTTCGCCCGCGCTGCTGTGCCACGACTGCGGCTGGACCGCCGAATGTCCGCGCTGCGATCACTACTACACGCTGCATCAGCAACAGCGCCAGCTGCGCTGTCATCACTGCGACAGCCAGCGTCCGGTGCCGCGCCAGTGTCCGCAGTGCGGCTCCACGCATCTGGTTCCGGTAGGATTGGGCACCGAGCAGCTGGAGCATAATCTGCAGGGCCTGTTTCCCGCCGTGCCGCTGTCGCGTATCGATCGCGATACCACCAGCCGCAAAGGCGCGCTGGAGCAGCATCTGGCCGACGTATTTCGCGGCGGCGCGCGTATTCTTATCGGTACGCAAATGCTGGCGAAAGGGCACCATTTTCCTGACGTGACGCTGGTATCGCTGCTGGATGTGGATGGCACCCTGTTCTCCGCCGATTTCCGGGCGGCGGAGCGTTTCGCCCAGCTCTATACTCAGGTCGCCGGACGCGCCGGACGCGCCGGCAAACAGGGCGAAGTGCTGTTGCAAACCCATCACCCGGAACATCCGCTGCTGCAGATCCTGCTGCATCAGGGCTATGACGCCTTTGCCAGCCAGACGCTGCATGAGCGCAAAAGCGTACAGCTGCCGCCGTTTACCAGCCATGCCCTGTTCCGCGCCGAAGATCATGACAATCAACAGGCCGCCGCCTTTTTACATCAGCTGCGCAACCTGCTGGAGGCGAGCCCGCTGCGCGACGAAACGCTGTGGATAATGGGGCCGGTTCCGGCACTGCAGGCAAAACGCAGCGGACGCTATCGCTGGCAGCTTTTACTGCAGCATCCGGCGCGTCTTCGTCTGCAACAGCTGTTAAAAAGCTCGCTGCCGCTGATTTCTACCCTGCCGCTGGCGCGTAAAGTAAAATGGACGCTGGATATCGATCCGACGGAAAGCTAAGCGGCGTCCGGCGCGAAAGTTTGCGAGCTGGATCGAAAAACCTCGGATAAGTCACAATTTTTATGCAATTTGGGTAACGGCCCTCCGGACAATCTGTTAAAAATGTGATGACCGTCAGCTTTAGCCGCAACAAGCGCAGCCTGACGAAACATAACGGACAGCAAGTCAGATCGGCGCAGCCGATGCGAGGAGAAAAGCGTTGGAGCAGAACCAGGCGTCGACGGCAGCGACGATGAAAGATGTGGCTGAACGGGCGGGAGTCTCAACCGCCACCGTGTCGCGCGCGCTGATGAATCCTGAGAAGGTTTCGGCGGTAACCCGTCAGAAAGTCGAACAGGCGGTAATTGAGGTAGGCTATTCCCCCCATGCGCTGGCGCGCAACGCCAGGCGCAGCGAATCGCGCACTATTCTGGTTATTGTGCCCGATATCTGCGATCCCTTTTTCAGCGAAATTATACGTGGCGTGGAGGTCACCGCCGCGGCGGAAGGCTATCTGGTGCTGATCGGCGACTGCGCGCACCAAAACCAGCAGGAAAAAACCTTTCTCAGCCTGATGCTGACGCGCCAAATCGACGGCATGGTGCTGTTAGGCTCGCAGGTGCCTTTCGATACCGGCGTAGAGGAGCAGCGCAACCTGCCGCCGATGGTAATGGCGAACGAGTTCGCGCCGGACCTGGAGCTGCCGACGGTGCATATCGATAATCTGACGGCGGCTTTCGAAGCGGTCAATCATCTGTGGCAGCTTGGCCACCGCCGTATCGCCTGCATCGCCGGGCCGGAAGAGATGCCGCTCAGCCACTATCGCCTGCAGGGCTATATCCAGGCGCTGCGCCGTCACGGCCAGGATGTCGAGCCGCGCTATATCGTGCGCGGCGACTTTACCTTCGAGGCGGGGGCCGCCGCCTTTAAACGGTTGATGGCGCAGCCTCAGCCGCCGGAAGCGCTGTTTTGTCACAACGACATTATGGCGCTGGGCGCGATGTCGCAGGCGAAAAGCATGGGCCTGCGCATTCCGCGCGACATCTCCCTGATTGGGTTTGACGATATCGAACTATCCCGCTACAGCGATCCGCCGCTCACCACCGTCGCGCAGCCGCGTTTTGCACTGGGACGCGAAGCGATGCTGCTGCTGCTGGAGCAGCTGCAGGGTAAGATGGTACGCAACGGCTCGCGGCTGCTGGAGTTTGAGCTGAAGCTGCGCGGAAGCACGATACACGCCAGTTAAACCGCCGCGTGCCGCCGTTCAGGCAGTTTCAGCAAATTCTTAAACGACTCACTGCTGGTCAAACTTCCAGCCCTTGAGTAACATGGCGGGCTGACAGCCGGATAGCTGCGGCGCGCCCGTTTCAGCGCCCGCTCGTCCGGCAGGCATTTTCTTCTTTGAATTAGCGGAACGATTAGTGGCACAAAAAGATTACGTAGGCCGCGGGCGTTCGACAGGGACGCGTCGCAAGAAAGGCAACAGCCGCAGCAAAAAGCGTAACGGCAGCGCCGGTATTTCTAAGGTGATGATCGGGCTGGCGGTTGCCGTACTGGTGACTTTCGTTGGCGGGCTGTGGTTTATCGCCCATCATAAAAAAGAAGAAACGCCGGTGATACCCGATCATAAAGCGACCGGCAACGGGCTGCCGCCTAAACCTGAAGAGCGCTGGCGCTATATTAAAGAGCTGGAAAATCGGCAGGTTACCGTGCCGGCGCCGAAAGAGCCCTCCGCAGGCGGCGAAATTAAATCGCAAACGCAGCTTACCGACGAGCAGCGTCAGCTGCTGGAACAGATGCAGGCGGATATGCGCCAGGAGCCGACCCAGCTGAACGAAGTGCCGTGGAACGAACAGACGCCGATACAGCGCCAGCAAACGCTACAGCGTCAACAGCAGCAACAGTTGCAGCAGCAACGCGCGCAACAGCAACAGGCGCAGCAACAGCGCGCCCAGCAGCAACACAGCCAGCCGGCGCAGCCGCGTACGCCGGCTGCCGCCCCGAAACCGCAGGAAAGCAGCCGCGCCAAACCGCAGGAAGCCGCTAAGGCCAGGGTGGAAAAAGAGAAATCCCAGCGCTGGATGGTGCAGTGCGGCTCTTTTAAAGGCAGCGAACAGGCGGAGTCGGTACGCGCCCAGCTGGCCTTCGAAGGTTTTGAAAGCCGCATTACCACCGGCGGCGGCTGGAATCGCGTCGTGATCGGCCCTTATAACAGCCGCGCCAGCGTCGATAATACCCTGAAGCGCCTGCGCAGCGCCGGCCACTCCAGCTGTATTCCTCTTGCTCTTGGGGGTTGAAACCCTCTAAAGCTGCCCCATATCTTGTTGCATTATGCTCCGCGCCACGCAGCGCGGAGCCTTTTTTCCACTGTAACAAGGGGTCTGCCCGTGACAACGATAGTAAGTGTACGACGCAACGGCCAGGTAGTGATTGGCGGTGATGGCCAGGCTACGCTCGGCAATACCGTAATGAAAGGCAACGTCAAGAAAGTGCGCCGTCTTTACAACGACAAGGTGATTGCGGGCTTTGCCGGCGGCACAGCGGATGCTTTCACTCTGTTTGAACTTTTCGAGCGCAAGCTGGAGATGCATCAGGGCCATCTGGTGAAAGCGGCGGTGGAACTGGCTAAAGACTGGCGTACCGACCGTATGCTGCGCAAGCTTGAAGCGCTGCTGGCGGTAGCGGATGAAAACGCCTCCCTGATTATTACCGGCAATGGCGATGTGATTCAGCCTGAAAACGATCTGATCGCTATCGGCTCCGGCGGCCCCTATGCGCAGGCCGCTGCCCGCGCGCTGCTGGAAAATACCGAGCTCAGCGCCCGCGACATTGCTGAAAAATCCCTGGGTATTGCAGGTGACATCTGCATCTACACCAACCACAATCTGACTATTGAAGAATTAGCCTCCAAAGCGTAAGGATCGAAATTATGTCTGAAATGACTCCGCGCGAGATTGTCAGCGAACTGAACAGATTTATCATCGGCCAGGATGGCGCCAAGCGTGCTGTGGCGATCGCCCTGCGCAACCGCTGGCGTCGTATGCAGCTGGATGAAGATCTGCGCCATGAGGTTACGCCGAAAAATATCCTGATGATTGGCCCTACCGGCGTCGGTAAAACCGAAATTGCCCGCCGCCTGGCCAAGCTGGCGAACGCCCCTTTTATCAAAGTCGAAGCGACCAAATTCACCGAAGTCGGCTACGTAGGTAAAGAAGTGGATTCCATCATCCGCGATCTGACCGATGCGGCAATGAAAATGGTGCGTATGCAGGCGATTGAGAAAAATCGCTATCGCGCTGAAGAGATGGCCGAAGAGCGCATTCTCGACGCGCTGATCCCGCCGGCAAAAAACAACTGGGGCCAGCCGGAGCAGAGCGCCGAGCCCTCCGCGGCGCGCCAGTCGTTCCGTAAAAAGCTGCGCGAAGGCCAGCTGGACGATAAAGAAATTGAAATCAACCTGGCCGCCGCGCCGATGGGCGTAGAAATCATGGCGCCTCCGGGCATGGAAGAGATGACCAGCCAGCTGCAGTCTATGTTTCAGAACCTGGGCGGGCAGAAACAGAAGCCGCGTAAGCTGAAGATTAAAGATGCGATGAAGCTGCTGATCGAAGAAGAGGCGGCGAAGCTGGTCAATCCGGAAGAGCTGAAGCAGGAAGCGATTGACGCCGTTGAACAGCACGGCATCGTATTTATCGATGAGATCGATAAAATCTGTAAGCGCGGCGAAACCTCCGGCCCGGACGTATCACGCGAAGGCGTACAGCGCGATCTGCTGCCGCTGGTGGAAGGCTGTACCGTCTCTACCAAGCACGGAATGGTGAAAACCGACCATATTCTGTTTATCGCCTCCGGCGCCTTCCAGGTGGCCAGCCCGTCCGATCTGATCCCGGAACTGCAGGGCCGTCTGCCGATCCGCGTCGAGCTGCAGGCGCTGACGGTAAATGATTTCGAGCGCATTCTGACCGAACCGAGCGCTTCGGTTACCGTTCAGTACCGGGCGCTGATGGCGACCGAGGGCGTGAGCATCAGCTTTACCGATGACGGTATCCGCCGCATCGCCGAAGCCGCCTGGCAGGTCAACGAAACTACGGAAAATATCGGCGCGCGTCGCCTGCATACGGTGCTGGAGCGCCTGATGGAGGATATCTCCTATGACGCCAGCGATCGCAACGGCGAAAGCATCACTATCGACGCCGACTACGTTTCCCAGCATCTGGATCAGCTGGTCGCCGACGAAGACCTGAGCCGCTTTATTTTGTAAGCGACATCACTACTGCGTTAAAGGAGGCTACGGCCTCCTTTTTTGTTGCTTTCTTCTCCCTTAACTCCGGCAACTTGACGAAGATTAAAGCGGTAGATAGCGCAGCGCCTTAGAATGCGCCTACTCCTTTTTAATTACACCCGCTGCGGGCAGGCTTATGGAACAGATTCAACGGATAACTTCCTTTCAATTCCGGGGCTGGCTGGAAAGCCTGCGCCCGCGTACGCTGCCGCTGGCATTCGCCTCGATCCTGACCGGTTCCGCGCTGGCGTGGTGGCAACATCATTTCAGCCTGACCATCGCCCTGCTTTGCTTCCTTACCAGCGGTCTGCTGCAGGTGCTTTCCAACCTGGCTAACGACTACGGCGATGCGCTGAAAGGCAGCGACGGCAGCGAGCGGCTTGGCCCGCTGCGCGGCATTCAGAAAGGGATCATTACGCTGCCGCAGCTGCGCAGAGGCATGATGCTGGTAGCCAGTCTGGCGCTGATCTGCGGCATCATGCTGATTAGTCAGGCCTGTCATACGCTGGGCGACGTGTTGAGCTTTCTGCTGCTGGGCGCGCTGGCCGTGGTTGCGGCTATTGCCTATACCGTGGGCAAAAAACCTTACGGCTACCTGGGGCTGGGCGATCTGTCCGTTTTAATCTTCTTTGGCTGGCTGGGCGTAGGCGGCAGCTTCTATCTGCAAAGCCACAACCTGCCGCCGCTGGTTCTGCTGCCGGCCACCGCCTGCGGCCTGCTGGCGGCGGCGGTGCTGAACATTAACAATCTGCGCGATATAGAAACGGATCGTCAGTGCGGGAAAATGACGCTGGCGGTACGGCTCGGCGCAGACCATGCGCGACGCTATCATGCGCTGCTGCTGGGCGGCGCGCTGCTGTGCTTCGCCGTTTTCGCCTGGTCCGGCCAGCAGGGCTGGGGACGCTGGCTGTTTTTGCTGGTCGTTCCGCTGCTGTGGCAACAGGGCCGCTATATCCTGCAGCAAAAGTCGCCCCAGGCGATGCGCCCGATGCTGGAGAAAACGGTAAAGGCGGCGCTTTTGACCAATATTCTGTTTGCGGTGGGCGTACTGCTCAGCTGATCGCCGGATTGCTGATATAACGCAATTTTTGCGCGGTTGATGATTTTGCCAACAACTCAGATAAAGCGATATACTTACCGCTCCTGTGGCAAACAGACGAAAATCCTATGAAATATGATACTTCCGAACTCTGCGACATCTATCACGAAGAAGTTAACGTGGTAGAACCACTCTTCTCCAACTTTGGGGGTCGCACCTCGTTTGGCGGCCAAATTACGACCGTAAAATGTTTCGAGGACAACGGCCTGTTATACGACCTGCTGGAAGAAAACGGCCGGGGACGTGTGCTGCTGGTCGATGGCGGCGGCTCGGTACGACGCGCGCTGGTTGATGCGGCGCTGGCGCAGCTGGCGGTGCAAAATGAATGGGAAGGCATCGTCGTCTATGGTTCCGTGCGCCAGGTAGACGATCTGGAAGAGCTGGATATCGGCATTCAGGCTATTGCCGCTATTCCGGCGGGCGCGGCGGGCGAAGGCATCGGCGAAAGCGATGTGCGGGTTAACTTCGGCGGCGTCACCTTCTTTTCCGGCGATCACCTTTACGCGGACAACACCGGCATCATCCTGTCAGAAGATCCGCTGGATATCGAATAACATCGCGCCGCGCCAAACGCGGCGGATGACCAATAAAGGATCACCACCTCCACAGGAGGTGGTTTAAAATTGATAACGAAAACGGGTGCCTGAAGGCACCCGTTTTTTATGGTTGATGAAAGCAGCATCCCCGAAGGATTACACCTCTTCCATCTTACCTAACAAAGCCCGCAGGCGTTCCTGCCACTGCACCTGTTCTTCTTTCAGCTGCTGATTTTCACGCACCAGCGCTTCGCTGTTGCCTGAGGCCTGCTGCACTTCATTCCTCAGCGTATTGTTCTGCTCTTTCAGCTCTTCAATTTCCATCTGCAGCAGGGTGATGGTATCAATCGCCTGCTGGACTTTCGCTTCCAGTTTCTCGAATACTTCAAATGACATTCTATGACTTCTCCTAATCGCAAGGCGTTGATGATGCCAGCCGCAGACGACGAGACATCACAAAACTCCGTTGAAAATGCTGATATACCGATTGTAAGTAGGCGCACAGCCCAAGTCCAGCGGCGAACCGTTGTGAAGCGCAGTATGTAACAATTTTCAGCTTATGCCGAGCGCTTAAACGCTATCTGAACGCGAATCTCAGATTATTTGCGCGTTGTTAAATAAAATGCGCACTGCGCAGCGCGCGCGACCGCTAAAAGAACCTTTACAGAAGGGTAAAAGACGCGAAAACGCGCATTTTTTTGATGGAGTACACAGAATTCAATTTCGCTATTTCTCGTTTATGAGCGTTAACGATAAATTCACACCAGCCATACATTTGTTTGGGTGGTTCAATGGAATGAAAACAACGATTGATAAAATTTAACCTCGCCTTCAGGAATTTCATTATGAGTCAGACAGCAACGAGCACACTTAAGGGCCAGTGCATTGCCGAATTCCTCGGAACCGGCATGATCATCTTCTTCGGCGCTGGCTGTGTTGCCGCGATGAAGCTGGCCGGCGCCGCTTTTGGCCAGTGGGAAATCTGTATTATCTGGGGCCTCGCGGTCTCAATGGCGGTCTATATGACGGCGGGCGTATCCGGCGCGCATCTTAACCCGGCGGTTACCCTCGCCCTTTGCCTGTTCGCCAATTTTGAAGGGCGCAAAGTCATCCCTTATATTATCGCCCAGGTAGCCGGCGCTTTTAGCGCCGCGGCGTTGGTTTACGGCCTCTACTATAATCTGTTCGTTGATTATGAAAGCGCTCATCAGATGGTGCGCGGCACGGCTGAAAGCCTGGACCTGGCGGGGGTTTTCTCTACCTATCCCAACCCGCATATTAGCGTAGGTCAGGCGTTTTTAGTGGAGCTGGTAATTACCGCCGTTCTGATGTCGGTAATCATGGCCCTGACCGACGACGGCAACGGCGTACCGCGCGGCCCGCTGGCGCCGCTGCTGATCGGCCTGCTGGTCGCTATTATCGGCGGCGCAATGGGGCCGCTTACCGGTTTCGCGCTCAATCCCGCGCGTGATTTCGGCCCGAAAATTTTCGCCTGGCTGGCAGGCTGGGGCAATGTCGCCTTTACCGGCGGACGCGATATTCCCTATTTTCTGGTGCCGATTTTCGGCCCGCTGGCAGGCGCCTGTCTGGGCGCGTGGGGCTATCGTTCGCTGATCTGTCGTCATCTGCCGTGCAACCTTAACGTCACGCAGAAAAGCGACGCCAGTAAGCCTGTTACCCGTGCTGAACAACCTAAAGCGTAACCCTGTTCAACTTTTGCTCATCAGGAAATCATTATGTCTGCAGATAAAAAATATATTGTTGCGCTCGACCAGGGTACAACCAGCTCCCGCGCCGTAGTGCTTGACCATGACGCCAATATCGTTGCGGTTTCCCAGCGCGAATTTACCCAGATCTACCCGAAAGCGGGCTGGGTTGAACACGATCCGTTAGACATCTGGGCTTCGCAAAGCTCCACGCTGGTAGAGGTGCTGGCACATGCGGATATTCGTTCCGACCAGATCGCCGCTATCGGCATCACCAACCAGCGCGAAACGGCGATTGTCTGGGATAAAGAGTCCGGCAAACCGATCTATAACGCTATCGTCTGGCAGGATCCACGCACCGCAGACTACTGTGAAAAGCTGAAAAAAAAGGGTCTGGAAGAGTATATCCAGCATACCACCGGCCTGGTTATTAACCCTTACTTCTCCGGCACCAAGGTAAAATGGATTCTCGATCATGTGGAAGGCGCGCGCGAACGCGCTAAACGCGGCGAGCTGCTGTTCGGCACCGTGGATACCTGGCTGGTGTGGAAAATGACGCAGGGCCGGGTACATATCACCGATCACACCAACGCCTCCCGCACCATGATGTACAATATTCACAAGCTGGAATGGGATCAGCGCATGCTGGATATCCTTGATATTCCGCGTGAAATGCTGCCTGAGGTGAAATCTTCCTCCGAGGTGTACGGGCAGACTAACATCGGCGGCAAAGGCGGCACCCGTATTCCGATCGCCGGTATCGCCGGCGACCAGCAGGCAGCGCTGTACGGCCAGCTGTGCGTACAGCCAGGCATGGCGAAAAATACCTACGGCACCGGCTGCTTTATGCTGATGAATACCGGCACCGAGGCGGTAACCTCTACTCACGGCCTGCTGACCACCATCGCCTGCGGCCCGCGCGGCGAAGTTAACTACGCGCTGGAAGGCGCGGTATTTATCGGCGGCGCATCGATCCAGTGGCTGCGCGATGAAATGAAGCTGATTAGCGATTCCGCTGACTCTGAATACTTTGCAATGAAGGTCAAAGATTCAAACGGCGTCTATATGGTGCCCGCCTTTACCGGTCTCGGCGCGCCCTACTGGGATCCCTATGCACGCGGCGCGCTGTTCGGCCTGACGCGCGGCGCCAATGCAAACCACATTATCCGCGCCACGCTGGAATCTATCGCTTATCAGACCCGTGACGTGCTGGAGGCGATGCAAAACGATGCCGATACCCGTCTGCAGTCGCTGCGCGTGGACGGCGGCGCGGTAGCCAACAATTTCCTGATGCAGTTCCAGGCCGATATTCTCGGCGCGCGCGTTGAGCGGCCGGAAGTGCGTGAAGTGACGGCGCTGGGCGCCGCCTATCTGGCCGGGCTGGCGGTGGGCTTCTGGCAGGATTTGGAAGAGGTGCGCGCTAAGGCGGTTATCGAGCGCGAATTCCGCCCCAGCATTGAAACCACCGAACGTAACTATCGCTACGCCGGCTGGAAAAAAGCCGTCGCCCGCGCCCAGGCGTGGGAAGATCACGAATCGTAATGCCTCAGGCCCGTACCGCCAGCCGGTGCGGGCATTTCTTCTCCGCCCTCCCCGCTGTGATACACTTTCGCCTCATTCGTTTTTGCAGAGGCTGAGATGAAACGAGAACTCGCCATTGAATTTTCCCGCGTGACCGAAGCGGCAGCGCTGGCTGGCTATAAGTGGCTGGGCCGCGGCGACAAAAACCAGGCTGACGGCGCGGCGGTCAACGCCATGCGCATTATGCTGAATAAAGTGGATATCGACGGACAGATCGTTATCGGAGAAGGTGAAATCGATGAGGCGCCGATGCTCTATATCGGCGAGAAGGTCGGCACCGGCAACGGCGATGCGGTAGATATCGCCGTCGATCCCATCGAAGGCACGCGGATGACCGCGATGGGCCAGGCAAATGCGCTGGCGGTGCTGGCGGTGGGCGATAAAGGCACGTTTCTGCACGCGCCCGATATGTATATGGAGAAGCTGATTGTCGGCCCCGCCGCCAAAGGCCATATCGATCTTGATTTGCCGCTGGAAACCAATCTGAAAAATATCGCGGCGGCGTCAGGCAAAACGCTTAACGAGCTGACGGTGACTATTCTGGCGAAGCCGCGCCACGACGCGGTGATTAAGCAGATGCAGCAGCTGGGCGTACGCATCTTCGCTATTCCCGACGGCGACGTCGCCGCCTCCATTCTGACCTGTATGCCGGACAGCGAAATCGATGTGCTGTACGGCATCGGCGGCGCGCCGGAAGGGGTAATCTCCGCGGCGGTAATTCGCGCGCTGGATGGCGATATGCAGGGGCGTCTGCTGCCTCGCCATCAGGTGAAAGGCGCAAGCGAAGAAAATCGTCGCCTCGGCGAACAGGAGCTGGCGCGCTGCCGGCAAATGGGCATCGACGCCAGCCAGCGGCTGACGCTGGAGATGATGGCGCGCAACGATAATGTCATCTTCGCCGCCACCGGCATTACCAGCGGCGATCTGCTGAAAGGCGTTACGCGTCAGGGTAATATCGCCACCAGCGAAACCCTGCTAATCCGCGGCAAATCACGCACCATTCGCCGCATCCAGTCAATTCACTATCTGGATCGTAAGGATACGGCGCTGCAGCAGTGGCTGCTGTAACGGCTAAACGGTCTGCGGCTGCGGATTTTTAGACAGCGGCCACCAGCATATCAGCATCAACAGGGTGGTCGCGCACATCAGCATGCCCAGACTAAACTGGCTGTCCTGCGGCAGCAGCGCCGACAGCCAGGCCGCCAGGCCAGAACCCAGATTCTGCAACCCGCCGATCAGCGCGCCGGCGGTGCCCGCCAGCCAGGCGTAGGGTTCCATCGCGCCGGAGGTCGCCAGCGGAAACATCATGCCGGCGCCGAAGAAAAACAGCGAGGCGGGCACCAGCAGCGTCCAGGTATTCATAATGCCGAACCACCCCGGCAGCCACATTAATAATGATGCCAGCAGGCAGCTGTTCACCGCATACCACATCAGCGTGTGAAAACTTTTATCATCGCGTCCGGCAAACCAGGCGCCGAAAAAGGCTGCCGGAATCGGCAGGATAAACAGAATGCTGATGGTCATCGCATCCAGCCCCAGCGCTCCGCCCATCAGCACGCCGCAGCTTGATTCATACAGCGCGATGCCCGCCAGCGCGCCGATCAGCATCAGCAGATAGCGAACAAAAATACTATCGCGCAGCAGCGGCCCATAGCGGGAGAACAGCGGACGCGTTTCGCTTTGCTGCGGGCGGGTTTCCGGCAGCCAGCGCGCTATAGCGCCGGTAACCAACAGGCACAGCAGCAGCATAAAAACAAAGCAGGCGTGCCAGCCGAATGTCTGGGTTAACAGCGCGCCAATCATCGGCGCTACCAGCGGGCTAAACAGAATGCCCATGTTCAGCAGGCTGTTCGCCCGGCGCAGCGCATGACCGGAATAGAGATCGCGCGGCATGGTGCGGGCCATGACGCCGCCGACGCCGGTGCCCAGCCCCTGTACCGCGCTGGCCGCTACCAGCCAGTTAATCGAGGGCGCCAGCAGCGCCCCAAGCGCGCCTGCCATAAAGATGCTCATCCCCGCCAGAATCACCGGGCGGCGGCCAATACTGTCCGACAGCGGCCCATAAAACAGCTGCGATCCGCCATAGGTCATCAAATAAGCGGCCATAACTCGCTGTATTACACCATCGCGCACGTTAAGGGATTCCGCAATCACAGACATCGCCGGGACATAAATGGTTTGCGCCATTTGCCCTACCGCCACCAGCACAATCAGCATCAGCAACAGATGCCCGTTTTCTAATCTTTTCATGACGACTCAGAAGAAAATTACAGGATGAAAACCCGCTATTCAGCGATTGCGCAGCTAATCAGCGGGTAAAAAAGGATTGATGGCGGGAAAAATATCAGGTTGTGCCGGAAAAGGAACGGCAGCGGCATAAAGTTATTTTGTCCGCGTGGCAGCAGAAATTGCCCTTCTTTGTAAAACTAACTATACGGGCGCACAAAGTGTCGCCGTTTTTTGTCGCTCAGAGCTTTCCGCCCGCGCACGGGCTGGAAAAAGCCGCCCGGAGTGGCGAAGATAGGCGCAAAGCTAACTGGATGGAGAAAGCTCAATGGCTGAATGGGTTAATGGCAATGTAGTCAACGTCACGCACTGGACGGAAAGTCTGTTCAGCATCAAGGTGAATGCGCCCGTTGCTCCTTTTACCGCCGGCCAGTTCGCCAAGCTGGCGCTGGAAATCAACGGTGAACGCGTTCAGCGCGCCTACTCCTATGTCAACGCCCCTGATAACCCCGATTTAGAGTTTTACCTGGTTAACGTGCCGGAAGGGAAGCTCAGCCCAAAGCTGCACGCGCTCCAGCCGGGCGATCAAATCATGGTGACGAAAGAGGCCGCCGGTTTTTTTGTGCTGGACGAGGTGCCGGAATGCGAGACGCTGTGGATGCTGGCGACCGGTACGGCTATCGGCCCCTATCTCTCAATTTTACAGCAGGGCGAAGGGCTGGCGCGTTTCCGTCATATCGTGCTGGTGCATGCGGCGCGTTACGCCGCCGATTTAAGCTATCTGCCGTTGATGCAGCAGCTGGCAGAGCGCTATCGGGGTCAGCTGCGCATTCAGACGGTGGTCAGCCGTGAGGAGGCGCCAGGCTCGCTAACCGGACGCGTTCCGGCGCTGATTGAAAACGGCAGCCTGGAACGCGCCGTCGGGCTGCCGATAGAGGCGCAGAGCAGCCATATTATGCTGTGCGGCAATCCGCAAATGGTGCGCGACACCCAGCAGCTGCTGAAAGATACGCGGGCGATGCAGAAACACCTTCGCCGCAAGCCGGGCCATATCACCAGCGAACACTATTGGTAGCCAATATCAGGCGCGGCGTTTGCGGAAAAAATCTACCCGCTGCGCCGCCTGGCCGAAACGGTTTTCGCCCGGCGATCCCTGCAGCACGCCCAGTTCGATCAGCATGATGACCAGAATAAGCGAGGGCGCAAAACGCCCCAGCGCCCACTGCCAGCCATCGCCCAATACATTCCAGTTTCCCGCCAGCAATACCCAGGCGAGGATTAGCAGCAGCGCCCAGTAGCCGCGATGATTGCGATCGTGCAGGCGCTTAACCAGCACCGCGCTGGCGGGCCACAGCAGGCACACCACGCAGAAAGCCGCCATTTGCGTATCAAGCAGGCCATTGCCGGCGAGGACGAACAGCGCCGTCATGGTTAACAGCCAGACTACCTGCCAAATCCAGAAGTCTCGTCGTCCCAGGCGACCGCGCCAGGAAAAACACCATTGCTGTAGCGTCATCTTTTCGTCCCGAGGAAAACTATAAATTGGCCGCCGCAGCTTTTGACTTTGGCGGGTAAAAACCGTTCTAATCTGGGCTGAGTTTACTGGACAGGGCAGAAAAAATGAAGAAAGCGCCAGGCACTTTGCTGACGCCAATCCTGATACTGGCTGCGTTACTATTCCAGGGCGGCATAGCGCGGGCCGATGAGGCGACGGCTCGTCAACAACCGCTCTCCACCGCTCCCTATCTTCTGCCGGGCGCGCCGACGTTCGACATGAGTATTGCGCAGTTTCGGGAAAAATATAACGCGGCGAACCCCACGCTGCCGCTCAGCGAATATCGGGCCATCGACAGCCGCCGCGATAAAAGCAACTTAACCCGCGCCGCCAGCAAAATTAGCGAAACGCTTTACGCCTCTACCGCGCTGGAGCCCGGCACCGGCAAGATAAAAACCTTGCAAATCACCTGGCTGCCGATTCCCGGTCCGGAAGAGCAGGCGGCGGAAGAGAAGGCTCGCGCCTATATGACCGCGCTGATGCGCTTCTTTTCTCCCACCCGATCGCCGGAAGAGTGCAGCAGGCGATTAGGCGAACTGCTAAGCAAGGGCAAAGGCGCGCGTTATTACGCGCAGACCGAGGGCGCGCTACGTTTTGTGGTAGCAGATAACGGCGAAAAAGGGCTAACCTTCGCCGTTGAACCGATTAAGCTTGCGCTATCGGAGCCGTAAGCGTCGCGGCAAAAATGACGAAAAACAAAGCCATTCAGGTTCAACATCTCTATACTGTCTGGCAGACAGCGCTGCCTGCAGGCAGTGTACTTTCCTGGTATTGCGTTACACGTGGAGGATATGATGCGACATCCGTTAGTTATGGGTAACTGGAAGCTGAACGGCAGCAAAAAAATGGTCAGCGAGCTGATCGATGGCCTGCGTAAAGAGCTGAGCGCCGTTCAGGGCTGTGGCGTCGCCATCGCCCCGCCGACGATCTATCTGGATCAGGCACAGCAGGCGCTGGGCGACAGCCAGATCGTACTGGGCGCTCAGAACGTTGACGTTAACCTGTCCGGCGCGTTTACCGGCGAAGTTTCTGCGGAAATGCTGAAAGATATCGGCGCGCGTTACATCATTATCGGCCATTCAGAACGCCGTACTTATCACAAAGAGAGCGATGAGTTTATTGCGAAAAAATTCGCCGTGCTGAAAGCTGCCGGTCTGACGCCGGTGCTCTGCATCGGTGAAACCGAAGCGGAAAACGAAGCGGGTAAAACCGAAGAAGTTTGCGCACGTCAGATCGACGCCGTGCTGGAAACGCAGGGCGCAGAAGCCTTTAACGGCGTGGTAATCGCCTACGAACCTGTCTGGGCCATCGGCACCGGCAAATCTGCTACCCCGGCGCAGGCGCAGGCGGTACATAAATTTATCCGTGACCATATCGCCAAAAAAGATGCGAAAGTGGCTGAGCAGGTCATTATTCAGTACGGCGGTTCCGTTAACGATAAAAACGCCGCTGAGCTGTTCGCCCAGCCGGACATCGACGGCGCGCTGGTTGGCGGCGCTTCACTGAAGGCTGACGCCTTCGCCGTTATCGTGAAGGCAGCTGCGGCGGCAAAAGCCTGATGATCTACGGGCGGCCCGGCGCCGCCCGTTGTTCTGTCGCCGCGTGCAGAATCGCACACCGATGATCCTGTAGCTCCTCCGCTGTCGCCCTGTTCAGCCTTACCCCGTCACGCTTAAGCGCCATCAGCGCCAGCCTGCCGTCCGGCAGCGCCGCCAGCGCCAGTCCATATTTCCCCATCTCCCTCTGCGCCTGCGGTACCTCATACGCCAGTCGCCTGAAGCCGCTTTGCTGCGTCAGCTCCGCCGCCGTCAGGGTACGCATCAGCCAGTCACGATCGCCCAACGGATAATGCCGCCAGCGCTTATCAAGCCGCCGCGCCAGCTGGTTTAGCTGTTGGCGAATATCGGAACGCAGGCAGGAGATGTGTATATGCAGCTGATTTTGCGTGCGGCCAAATTCCGAGTTAACGCTCAGCGCGATCGCGCTGTCAGGCAGCGCCGCGCCGTGGCGTAACGACAGCAGGCGGCGCTGCTGCCACGCCAGCGCTAAAAAGTCAGGCGTACTTTTTTTGAGCAGCGCCGGGCTTTCAATGCCGCTGATACGCGCCGTCGGCAGCAGCAGGTACTGTAGCGGACCGTTGCGATCTTTTAGCGTAACGAATCCCTGCGCGACGTCAACGCGCTCGCAGGGGGAAGGATTGTTCTGCTGCAGCTGACCGGGGATGCATTGCTGGCTGATAATCTGCCACAGCGCGTTGCCATTGTGATAAAAGCGCCAGAGTGCGAAAGCGAGCGTAAGCAGGAGGAGCAGAATAACAACCGCGACGTATTTTAGCGTGCGGGCAGTTCCAGGCATGAACAACTTCTCCGTATTTAACCGGTGACGATCCTCATCGGCCAGCGAGAACCGTCACGGTAGCAAAGACGGAGCCGCCGGCTTAGCGCTGCATAATCTTATCGTAGGTGCCGCCATCAGCGAAATGCGCTTTCTGCGCGGCGGTCCAGCCGCCAAATTTATCATCAATGGTGAACAGCTTCAGCGGCGTAAAGGTGCTGGCATATTTCTTCGCCACCTCAGCATCACGCGGACGATAGTAGTTTTGCGCAGCTATCGCCTGTCCCTCCGGCGAATAGAGGTAGTTAAGATAGTCGTTTGCAACGTTGCGCGTATTACGTTCATCCACCACGCGATCGACTACGGAAACCGTTGGCTCCGCCAGAATAGATTCACTCGGCGTAATAATCTCAAACTGATCTTTGCCCAGCTTGTTCACCGCCAGGTAAGCCTCGTTCTCCCATGCAATCAGCACGTCGCCAATACCACGCTCAACAAAGGTATTGGTAGCGCCGCGCGCGCCGGAATCCTGCACCTCGACATTTTTAAACAGCGCTTTGACGAATTCCTGCGCTTTCGCCTGGTCGCCGTGGTTCCGATCGAGCGCATAGCCCCAGGCAGCCAGATAGTTCCAGCGCGCGCCGCCGGAGGTTTTCGGGTTCGGCGTAATAACCGATACGCCCGGCTTCAGCAGATCTGGCCAGTCGTGAATCTGCTTCGGATTGCCTTTGCGCACCAGGAACACGATGGTGGAGGTGTAAGGCGCGGCGTTATGCGGCAGGCGCTTGATCCACGCTTTATCAATACGGCCGCGCGCGGCGATAGCATCAACGTCCGAAGCCAGCGCCAGGGTGACCACATCAGCGCGGATGCCGTTGATAACCGAGGTCGCCTGCTTGCCTGAGCCGCCATGCGACTGACGGATCACCACGTTATCGCCCGTTTCCTGCTTATAGTGGGTGCTGAACGCCTTGTTATACTGCTCATACAGCTCACGAGTTGGATCGTAAGAAACGTTCAGTAGCTGAATATCCTTCGCCAGTACGCTGGTTGACGCCAGTAAAACCGCCAGACCCACACTCCACTTATTCATTTTACGCTCTCCGAATGTTTATTAACGAAAGCGTGACATAAAGCGCGCGGCGTTTTAAAGAATTAAAAAATGGAGTTTATTACTTTATGGAATATAACAGGGGAGGAAAAAGGCGCTGACCATGCAGCGCCCTGAAGCCATCAGTAGAGTTTTTTCGCCGTTTCCAGCCAGTCGCCTTTGAACGGGCGCTTCATGTTTTCAATGGCGTCGATAATATCGTGGTGCACCATTTTCTCATTCTGGATACCAACGCAGCGTCCACCGTAGCCCTGTAGCAGCAGCTCAATCGCGTAGGCGCCCATGCGGGAAGCCAGAATACGGTCGTAGGCTACCGGCGCGCCGCCGCGCTGGATATGGCCCAGCACCGTCGCACGGGTTTCACGTTTGGTTTCTGACTCGATATATTTAGCCAGCTCATCGATATCGCAGATATGCTCGGTGATAGCGACGATTGCGTGTTTTTTACCTTTGGCGATGCCTGCTTTAATCTCGGCAACCAGCTCTTCACGGGTATAGGGGATTTCCGGCAGTACGATAAACTCACAGCCGCCGGCGATTGCCGCCGCCAGCGTCAGATCGCCGCAGTAGCGCCCCATGACTTCAACAATGGAGATACGCTGATGCGAAGAAGAGGTATCGCGCAGGCGGTCAATCGCCTCAACCACGGTTTCCAGCGCGGTAAAATAGCCGATGGTGTAATCAGTGCCGGCAACGTCGTTATCGATAGTGCCCGGCAGACCGATGCAGGGGAAACCCATTTCGGTCAGACGCTTCGCGCCCATATAGGAGCCGTCGCCGCCAATTACCACCAGCGCATCGATGCCGCGCTTTTTCATGTTCTCGATAGCAACTTTGCGCGTTTCTTCGTTACGGAATTCAGGAAAACGCGCGGAACCCAGGAAAGTACCGCCGCGGTTAATCATGTCGGAAACGCTATAGCGGTCCAGGTCGATCATGCGGTCTTCATACAAGCCGAGATAGCCATCATAAATGCCACATACTTCCAGACCTTCGCTCAGGGCAGAGCGCACTACGCCGCGAATTGCTGCGTTCATCCCTGGGGCGTCGCCGCCACTTGTCAGTACACCGATTTTCTTGATCATGGCTACCTCTGGACTCAATACTTGATGTGAATTCGTTACGCCGGGAGAGTTCGACGCCCGCTTAGTGCCCAATCTTACCGACTCATAATGGCAAATAGTATATCAAACCACTGTTGCTGAATTGATTCAGGTCAGACAATTTCTGGTAATCTTTACGCTAACAGGCGCGTAGTCGCCAACTATAGACAGATCGATATTATTTCACATTTCTGGTTATAAAAAACCCTGTGGCTCGGTTCTCGCTACCGAACAGGGATCCTGATGAATAATTACGTCAGAGCCGGGAAACTCCTTTAGCAGCGCCTGTTCAACCTGCTCGGCGATACGATGCGCCTGCAACAGGGGCAGATTATCATCAATCTCCAGGTGTACCTGAATAAAGCGGGTCGGCCCGGCCTGGCGGGTACGTAAGTCATGCGCGCCCTGGACGCCTGGCCAGGTGGTAACGATAGTGACAATGCGCTGCCGTTCCGCATCGGGCAGCGCCCGATCGAGCAGCGACTGTACGGCATCGTAGCCCATTCGCAGCGCGTTAAACAGAATCCATACGCCGATACCTAATGCAAACAGCGCATCGGCGCGAGCAAAGCCGTACCAGCTTAGCGCCAGCGCCAGTAAAATCGCCCCGTTCATTAATACATCTGACTGATAGTGCAGCATATCGGCGCGGATCGCCTGGCTGTGCGTTTTACGTACCACCCAGCGTTGAAAGGTTACCAACAGCAGGGTGGAAACCAGAGCGGCTAAGGTTACCACCATGCCGACCAGCGGCGCATGCAGCGTTTCAGGGCGCGCCAGGTGTTGCAGGCCAGTCAGAAACAGAAACAGCGCGGAGCCGGAAATAAACATACTTTGCGCCAGCGCCGCCAGCGACTCCGCCTTACCGTGGCCAAAGGTATGGCTGGCATCAGGCGGCTGCAGTGAATAGCGCACCACCAGCAGATTGGTTAATGAGGCGGCGATATCCACCAGCGAATCCACCAACGCCGCCAGCAGGCTAACCGATCCGGTATACCACCAGGCAAAAATCTTAATCAGCAACAGCAGCGACGCCAGCACCGTCGCCGCCAGCGCAGCACGGTTAACCAGCCGCGCATAGGAATCTGTCATGCGCACTCCACGAAAGATAAAAGCTAAGTATAAGAGCAATATGGCAAAACAGAGACCGTTATGCGCACCGGCACAGGATCAATGCTTCTGCCGTACAGAAGAAAAATAGCGGCGTAGCGTACCGTTTTCCAGCGCCACGCCCGGATGACTTTTCGCCGCGAAGTTTACTTAAGGCAGCGATGGCGCACTTTAATCCGCATCAGTTTATATCTTTCAGGGGATCGGCGCCGGCGTTACGCAGCAGGTCGATAAGGACAAAATAACAGCGTTCGCAAAACTCATTATCCGTCGCCGTTAAACGCGCTATCAGGCTTCGCTTACTACCGCATTCCGCACAATATTTTTTTGCAAGTCCCGGCCTTTTTTTCATCACATCCCTGTTCGTCTTTACGCTATGCAAGCTATTGCCTCTGCCGGCTGATTTTGTGAAATATCGTTCTGTTGGTCAGACTCGTCGCTGAACAATGCCTGTATCGCCAGAAGAACCGACTGAACCTTAATATCCTCTACGCGCTTCCCTTCATGTAAAATAATATGTTTCACACCCAGCGGGTGCCAGCGTAGATACTTTTCTGGCCGCGACTCAAACAGAGCGACAACCGGAATTTGTAACGCGGAGGCGAAATGTACAGGCGCGCTGTCTGCGGAAACCACGCAGTCAAGCTGCGTCATCGCGGCTAAAAGTTCAGGAACGGTCGGCGTGGATATTCGCTGCGCGCTGGAGCCATCCCGCCAGCCGACAGGAAAATGCTCCTGCGGAGAATGAAAAATCAGCAGTTCATAATCTCCGGCCAGTTTATCTGTCAGCGCCTGCCATTTATCCCATGCCCATCGACGCGCGGCATTGTTATTGGAGATGAAAAAACCGATGCGCGGCTTTGTCTTATCTTTAAAACGCTGGCGCCAGGCTGAAATAAGCTCCGCGCGTGGCTGGAGGTACAGGCGCAGCTGGCTAATATCGGGCACTCCCAGCTCAGGTAAAAGCTTAAAACCGGAAAGCGCTTCATGATCCATTGGGCGGGTAGCCACATGCTCCTGCAATCGATCATCAAATTCCGTATCGGCGTTATGCCAGCGGCAGTCAGCAACATTTAACCATTTAGCAAAGCCTATGGCATTTTTATTCATCCCGCCATTAGGAATAATCAGTAAATCAAATTTATATTTTCTCAGACTAACAATCAATTTTGCCCGATCGATAAGATAATGAAGGAAGCCGGGGCGAATATTTTTCTGAAAGTTTTTAGAGTAAACGTAATAGTGGATTTTATTAATATCTTTGCTGTTTTCAAGTACGGCGGCGTTATACTTATTCGCCAGAACGTGTATTTCCGCATGGGGCCAGCGAACCCGCAAAGCGTGGAGCAATGGCGTGGTGCAAACCATATCGCCCAAAAAATCGATACGTATAACTAAAATTTTATTTACTACACCCTTATCCATTAAGCTTTCCTTAAGCGAGCTGCAAACGCTTAATCTTTACCCGTAAAAAGTTATATTAATTAATTTATATTATATTTATCAGTAAAATTAAGGTCTGAAAAAACGGCGTTATATGCTTCAGGGAATATAATTGCATTTAACTATCAGGGTCAAGGCGGATGCCATAAAACCGCTGCCTATCCTGCCGGAGCAATTATTTATAAAATCATCAGGCAGAAATGTTATCAATAATAAATTATAAACCGCTGCCCCTGTATTTATCCTGTTAAATAAAGCTGCAGGTAAAGCTGAAAAAACCATTACGCAACGCTATTTTGCTATTAATTTAATAATGTATTTGCCAGCTATGACGGGTTGTTAACAGAATCATCCTTATTTCTCGCTGCTGGTTGTCTGCATACAAAACTGCGCTGAGTCGCAGCCGTCCGGTGGTTGACTGGCTGATGGCTGATGGCTGATGATAATTAAAAAGCTATTGATTTATAATAGATTTCATCAGGCGCCTGATAAAAAAAACCCCGCCATCATGGCGGGGAAGACAGGGATGGTGTCTATGGCAAGGAAAACAGGGATACTATGTTACTGGTTACTGCCGGTACTACTCGCTTCATGCAGCGATGGAACCTGCTGCTGATTCGTCAGCCTGCGCAACTCGTTCATACGTTGCTCATGCCGTGTTTGTAAAACAGCCTGCTGCTGCGGCGTTAGCAGGTGATACATCTGGTTGCGGATGCGGGACATTTCGACCTGCCGCACAACCTGTGCCTGCGCTAACTTTTCTGCCTGAGCCCTGACGGCTGCTTCATTAAATTCATCTGCAATGATTAAATTATGCAGGGTTTCAATTTCTTTCACGTTGACCAGTGGACGCGCATACTGCGTTTGCTGCATCAGATCGCGCATCTGCTGACGCTGCTGTTCCGAAAGCTTGATGCCATCGAACATATGGCTTTGCAGATTTTGCGCTATGCTGCCAAACATCGCTTCGCCCGGCTGCTGCATTACGCTAACCGTGTTAACGTCTGCCGCCCATGCGCTGGAGTAACTTAAAACCACCGAGGCTGAAGCTAAAACGGCGGCGGTCACTTTGCGCATCGTTCACTCCCACTTTCGTTTACGTCATTTGATTCAACGAGGTTCAGACTACAGGGATAGCTGCAAACTAGCGTCAGGGGGTGTAAAACTACGTAAAGCGATGGAATGGGGTGTGCGATCACGCTATTTTGCCTGCGGAGGGCTTAAGAAAATGAATAAAATCCTGTTGGTAGATGATGACCGCGAATTAACTTCGCTGCTGAAAGAACTGCTTGAAATGGAAGGCTTTGATATCGTCGTTGCCACCGATGGCGAGCAGGCGTTGAACATGCTTGATGATACCATCGATTTGCTGCTGCTCGATGTTATGATGCCGAAAAAGAACGGTATCGATACGCTGAAGGAGCTGCGCCAGCAATATCAAACGCCGGTGATTATGTTAACCGCGCGCGGCAGCGAGCTGGACCGCGTGCTGGGCCTGGAGCTGGGTGCCGATGATTACCTGCCGAAGCCCTTTAACGACCGCGAACTGGTGGCGCGTATCCGGGCGATTTTACGTCGTTCCAGCTGGAGCGAACAGCAGCAGCAGCACGACAACAGCTCCCCTACGCTGGAGGTAGACTGTCTGCGTCTGAATCCGGGACGTCAGGAAGCAAGTTTTGATAACGTCACGCTGGATCTGACCGGCACCGAATTCACGCTGCTTTATCTGCTGGCGCAGCATCTGGGTCAGGTGGTGTCGCGTGAACATTTAAGTCAGGAAGTGCTGGGTAAACGCCTGACGCCTTTCGATCGCGCTATTGATATGCATATTTCCAACCTGCGCCGCAAGCTGCCGGAACGCCGCGACGGCCATCCCTGGTTTAAAACGCTGCGCGGACGCGGTTATCTGATGGTTTCCGCATCATGATAAGCAGTTTGACCACCCGCATCTTCGCCATTTTCTGGTTAACCCTGGCGCTGGTTTTGATGCTGGTGCTGCTGCTTCCCAAACTTGATTCACGACAGCTGACCTCGCTGCTGGAAAGTGAACAGCGCCAGGGCACCATGATTGAGCAGCACGTTGAGGCGGAACTGATGCAGGACCCGCCCAACGATCTGATGTGGTGGCGCAGGCTGTTTCGCGCTATTGATAAATGGGCGCCGCCGGGTCAGCGTCTGCTGCTGGTCACCAGCGAAGGTCGAGTGATCGGCGCGCAGCATAATGAAATGCAGATTATCCGCAACTTCATCGGGCAATCCGACAACGCCGATCATCCGCAGAAAAAGAAATATGGCCGCGTCGAACTGGTTGGACCGTTTGCGGTACGCGACGGCGAGGATAACTATCAGCTCTATCTGATGCGCCCGGCCAGCAGCTCGCAGCTCGATTTTATTAACCTGCTGTTTGACCGCCCGCTGCTGCTGCTGATCGTTACCATGCTGATCAGTTCGCCGCTGCTGCTCTGGCTGGCCTGGAGCCTGGCAAAGCCGGCGCGCAAGCTAAAGCATGCGGCAGATGAGGTGGCGAGCGGCAACCTGCGCCAGCACCCGGAACTGGAGGCTGGACCACAGGAGTTTCTTGCCGCCGGTTCCAGCTTTAATCAGATGGTAAGCGCGCTGGAGCGAATGATGTCGGCGCAGCAGCGTCTGCTGTCCGATATCTCACACGAGCTGCGTACGCCGCTGACGCGTCTGCAGCTGGCGACGGCGTTGATGCGGCGCCGCTACGGCGAAGGCAAAGAGCTGGGGCGCATAGAGCTGGAAGCGCAGCGTCTCGACGGCATGATCAATGATTTGCTGGTGCTGTCGCGCACCCAGCATAAAAATGCGTTGATCAGCGAAGCGATGAAAGCGAACCACCTCTGGAACGGCGTACTGGAAGATGCCGTTTTCGAAGCGGAGCAGATGGGTAAAAAGCTGGAAGTTCCCTATCCGCCCGGCCCGTGGCCGCTGTATGGCAACCCCCATGCGCTGGAAAGCGCGCTGGAAAACATCGTTCGCAACGCGCTGCGCTATTCGCATTCCCATATCTGCGTCAGCTTCTCGGTTGATAAGCAGGGTATTACGGTGCATGTGGATGATGATGGTCCCGGCGTCAGCCCGGAAGATCGCGAACAGATATTTCGTCCTTTCTATCGCACCGATGAGGCGCGCGATCGGGAATCTGGCGGTACGGGCCTCGGCCTTGCCATTGTCGAAACGGCGGTGCAGCAGCATCGCGGCTGGGTAAAAGCGGATGACAGTCCGCTTGGCGGCCTGCGTCTGACTATCTGGCTGCCGCTGTACTCCGCGCGTTAATTTGTTATGCTTCGGCCCTCGTTATCGGGGGCCCTATGCTGAACATCGTCTTGTTTGAACCTGAAATTCCGCCCAATACCGGCAATATTATCCGCCTGTGCGCCAATACCGGCTTTCAGCTGCATCTGATCGAGCCGCTGGGTTTTGCCTGGGATGATAAGCGACTGCGGCGCGCCGGGCTTGATTACCATGAATTCACCGCGGTTAAGCGTCACGCCAGCTTTGACGCCTTCTGCGCCAGCGAGCAGCCGGAACGCCTGTTTGCCCTGACGACCAAAGGCACGCCCGCCCACAGCGCGGTAAGCTATCAAATCGGCGACTATTTGCTGTTTGGCCCGGAAAGCCGAGGGCTACCGGCATCGATTCTCGACGCGCTGCCGCCGCAGCAGAAGATTCGGGTGCCGATGCTGGCGCAAAGCCGCAGCATGAACCTCTCTAATGCCGTTTCCGTTGTGGTATATGAAGCGTGGCGCCAGCTGGATTATGTCGGCGCCCTGCTGAAAAGCTGACGCCGATAGGGTGATATGACTCAGATGCCGTCGCCGAACTCAAAGCCCGGCACCATGCCGTTGAAGTGCTGATCCATATCCATCGAGGGTTTATCGCTGGCGGGTTTACCCACGATACGCGCCGGAACGCCAGCGGCAGTGGTATGCGGCGGCACCGGCTGCAGCACCACGGAGCCCGCGCCGATTTTCGCGCCGCGTCCAACTTCGATATTGCCGAGAATTTTCGCGCCTGCGCCAATCATTACGCCTTCGCGAATCTTCGGATGACGATCGCCGCTGGTTTTACCAGTACCGCCCAGCGTAACCGACTGCAGGATGGAAACGTCGTTTTCCACCACCGCCGTTTCGCCAATTACGATGCCGGTGGCGTGGTCAAGCATAATACCGTAGCCGATACGCGCCGCCGGATGGATATCAACGGCGAACGAGACGGAGATTTCGTTTTGCAGATACACCGCCAGCGCGCGTCGGCCCTGCTTCCACAGCCAGTGACCAATGCGGTAGGCCTGCAGCGCATGAAAACCTTTTAGATAGAGCAGCGGCGTGGAGTATTTATCGATAGCCGGGTCACGCAGCAGCACCGCCTGGATATCACGGGCGGCGGCGGCAATCATGGAAGGATCCTGGCGGTAGGCTTCTTCAACAATCTCGCGGATGGCGATGGCGGGCATAATCGCATTCGCCAGCTTATTAGCCAGCATATAGCTTAGCGCGCCCCCCAGATTTTCATGCTTGAGCAGCGTCGCATGGAAAAAACTGGCCAGCATCGGTTCACAATCTGCAAGGGCGCGCCC
This sequence comes from Mixta tenebrionis, assembly GCF_006517625.1. GTDB lineage: Bacteria > Pseudomonadota > Gammaproteobacteria > Enterobacterales > Enterobacteriaceae > Mixta > Mixta tenebrionis. The sequence goes on from NZ_VHQI01000013.1 coordinate 58,423, forward strand.
TTCCGCCTTGATGTTATTCCAGACCAGGCTTAACTCTTCATCCGACATTGCTCTCTCCCGATAAAAAAATAGCGCCCGGTTACCCCGGAACGCCACAGGTATGACAGCCGGGCTCCGCCTCAGCGACTGCTGTTTTCATCCTTACGGGCACGCCCCAGCAGCGTTAATGCTGCCTCGCGCGCCGATTTTTCGCAATACAATACCTGATAAATTTGCTCGGTTATCGGCATTTCTACGCCGTAGCGGGCCGCCAGCGCCTTCACCTCTTTGGTGTTGCGGTAACCTTCCACCACCTGTCCAATCTGCGTCTGCGCGCTTTCCACATCCACGCCCTGACCCAGCATCATGCCGAAACGGCGGTTGCGCGACTGATTATCGGTACAGGTCAGTACCAGATCGCCCAATCCCGCCATGCCCATAAAGGTGGTGGGATCGGCGCCCAGCGCGGCGCCAAGGCGGCTCATCTCCGCCAGCCCGCGGGTAATCAGCGCGGTACGCGCGTTAGCGCCGAAGCCGATGCCGTCAGAGATGCCGGCGCCGATGGCAATCACGTTTTTTACCGCCCCGCCCAGCTGTACGCCGATAAAATCGGGATTGTTATAGACGCGAAAGCTTTTGCCGCAGTGCAGCAGCTGCTGTAAATCGTCAGCAAACTGCGGATCGGTCGCGGCCAGCGCAATAGCGGTCGGCAGGCCCGCCGCCAGCTCTTTAGCGAAGGTAGGGCCGGAGATCACCGCCAGCGGCAGCGCGTCGCCGACGATTTCACGCGCCACGTCCTGCAATAAACGCCCGGTTTCACGCTCCAGGCCTTTGGTTGCCCAGACGATTCGTGAATCAGCCCGCAGGTGCGGCTTAACCTGTTTCAGCACGTCGCCAAAAACATGGCTCGGCACCACGATCAGCAGATCGCGGCTGGCCGCGACGGCTTCCGCCAGTTCAGGCTCGGTAGAGAGCGTATCGGGAAAGGGAACGTCAGGCAGGAAGGCGGCATTGCAGCGATCGGCTTCCAGCTGCGCCAGATGCTGCGGATTATGGCCCCACAACAGCACAGAATGGCCGTTGCGAGCCAGGGTAATCGCCAATGCGGTGCCGTAAGATCCGGCACCCAGCACGGTAACTGAAGCGTTACGCTTATTCATCAGGCATCCTGACGAGGTTCGCCGCCTTCTTGCTGCTGCAGATAGTTCATAAACAGCGCATCGAAGTTAACCGGCGCAAGGTTAAGCTGCGGGAAAGTGCCGCGTGAAACCAGGCTGGTAATGCACTCACGGGCGTACGGGAACAGAATGTTCGGGCAGTAAGCGCCAAGGCAATGCGCCATCTGGGTGCCTTCGATACCGGCGATGGTGAAGATGCCGGCCTGCTGCACTTCGCACAGGAACGCGGTTTCGGTTCCTACGGAAGCGGTGACCGTGACGCGCAGCACCACTTCGTAAACGCCTTCCGCCAGCTGGCTGGAGGCGGTATCCAGATCCAGTTTAACTTCCGGCTCCCACTCTTTCTGGAAAACCTGCGGCGCGTTAGGCGCTTCAAAAGAAACGTCTTTGGTATAGATACGTTGGATCTGGAATGACATCTCGCTGGTGTTCTGTTCTGACATTATTATTTGGTCCTGTTAGTTAAAAAAATCCATCGTTACGCCAGTTGCCGTTATTTCAGCAGAGGATCAAGCCCTTCACGGCTATCCAACGCGTAAAGATCGTCGCAGCCGCCAATGTGCTGCGCATCGATAAAAATCTGCGGCACGGTGGTGCGTCCGCTGCGCTTAATCATCTCTTCGCGCTTGTTCGCATCGCCATCGACAGGGATTTCCTGGAAGGCCACGCCTTTCTGCGCCAGCAGCGCTTTTGCCCGGTGGCAGTAAGGACAGGTTGCTTTGGTATAAATCTCTACGTTAGCCATATTCAGCACCTTTACGGTTATTTACCACGCACCAGCGGCAGATTTTCGCTGCTCCAGCCGGCGACGCCATCTTTCAGTACGCTGACGCGCTCAAAGCCTGCCGCGTGCAGCTGAGCGGCTGCTTCAAAGGCGGAATTACCCGTCGCGCAAACTACAATTATGGGCTGAACCTTATGCTTTTCCAGCTCGCCGAAGCTGCCCTTTTTAATATCCGCCGCCAGAATATTATGAGCGCCGGAAATATGACCTTTACGGAAATCGTCGCGGGAGCGGATATCCACAACAACCGCATCTTCCTTGTTAATCAGTCGGGTGGCTTCACCGCGGCTGATGGCTTTAACTTTGGAAAACATGCCCTTAAACGTGGTCACGATTACCAAAACCAGCAACACGACCCATGCCAGACACAGAATGGGGTGATTGCTTGCGAATTGCATAAATTCTTGCATGAGGGGTAACAACTCCCGACAGGGTTAATAAGCGAAAATAAGGTTTCTGAGTATACCTGCGCCACCTCGCATGTACAGACGTGAAGCGGTCAGAGTTTCGTTTTCTGCCGCAGAAAAAGGAAAAAAATTGCCGCAGCGCAAACAAGACGGAAGCGAAAGCCGAAAAAGGCGCGGCAGAGAGCGCAATTATCCGCTAATGTCCTTTCAGGACAGTATCCGCCGCGCTTTCGACTGCGCCAGTAGGTCTGCTTTTGACATGAACGGAAACGGAAAAGCGCGGTTGTTAACTGGCAAGCCGCTATTCATCGTGGAATAATCGGTTCTTATGAGGGAAAAAGCATCAGTTTCACATTCATGGATTTCAGGTAATTTTATGGACAGTTACGCGCCGCTATGCCGCAGCCTGTCTGCGCTTTCCGCCTGCCTGTTATGCGCTGGCGCGTTGCTGTTGCCGCTGTATACGCACGCAGCGGAAGATAACAAATCTCAGCTTAAGTCTATTCAGCAGAGCATTGCGGAAAAAGAGAAAAGCGTCCGTCTGCAGAAGCTGCAGCGCAGCAAATTGCTGGATCAGCTGCAAACTCAGGAAAAAGCCATTGCCGAGGCGAGCCGCAAACTGCGCCAGACGCAGCAGCAGCTGAGCCGTCTGAATAAAGAGATCGTCGCCCTTAACCGCTCCATCGCCCAGCTGCAAAAGCGGCAAAAACAGCAGGAAACGCTGCTGGCGCAGCAGCTGGACGCCGCCTTTCGTCAGGGCAAACACAGCGGCCTGCAACTGTTGCTCAGCGGCGAAGAGAGCCAGCGCAACGAGCGCATTCTGTCCTATTTCGGCTACCTCAACGAGGAACGCCAGAAAACTATCGGCGAACTGCAGCAAACGCGACGCGATCTGGCGATGCAAAAAGCCGATCTGCTGCGTAAGCAAAATCAGCAGAAAACCCTGTTAGCGGAGCAGCAGACGCAGCAGGGACGGCTGGAACAGGCGCGCGCGGCGCGGAAAAAAACGCTGGCATCGCTGGAAAACGCGCTGGAGAAAGATCAGGCCGATCTGGTAGAGATGCGCCAGAACGAAAGCCGCCTGCAGAGTAAAATTGCGCGCGCCGAACGCGAAGCAAAAGCGCGTGCCGAACGCGAAGCGCGTGAAGCCGAGCAGGTACGTAAGCGCCAGGCGCAGGCGAAAGCCAAAGGTTCCACCTACAAACCCACCGAAAGCGAACGCTCGCTGATGTCGCGAACCGGCGGCCTGGGCCGTCCTGGCGGGCAGGCGCTCTGGCCGGTACGCGGCCGTATCGAACATCGCTTTGGTGAAACGCTGCAGGGCGAGCTGCGCTGGAAAGGGCTGGTGATTAACGCGCCGGAAGGCACCGAGGTAAAAGCGATTGCCGACGGGCGCGTGCTGATGGCCGACTGGCTGCAGGGCTACGGCCTGGTGGTGGTGGTTGAGCATGGTAAAGGCGATATGAGCCTGTATGGCTATAACCAGAGCGCGCTGGTGCGCACCGGCGATCAGGTGAGAGCCGGGCAGCCTGTCGCGCTGGTCGGCACCAGCGGCGGACGCGGTACGCCGTCGCTCTATTTTGAAATTCGTCGCCAGGGACAGGCGGTCAACCCACTCCCGTGGTTAGGAAAATAAGTGTTGTTTTCAGTAAAAAAAATCGCGCCGCTGCTGGGCGGTCTGCTGCTGGCTGGCTCGGCACAGGCCGCCAGGCTCGCCATCGTTATCGACGATTTCGGCTACCGTCCGCAGCAGGAAAATCTGGTGTTACAGATGCCGAACGCTATATCGGTGGCGGTGCTGCCAAACGCTCCCCACGCGCATGAGATGGCGACCAAAGCCCACCAGCGCGGGCACGAAGTCTTGATCCATCTTCCTATGGCGCCGCTCAGCAAGCAGCCGCTGGAGCGCGACACCCTGCAGCCAGAGATGAGCGCGGAAGAGATCGCGCGTATTATCCGCAACGCGGTTAATAACGTGCCCTGGGCCGTTGGTATCAATAACCATATGGGCAGTAAAATGACCTCCAGCCTGCCGGGCATGCTGAAGGTGATGCAGGTACTGGATCGCTACAATCTTTACTTCCTCGACAGTATGACTATCGGCAACAGCCAGGCAACGCGCGCCGCCGCAGGCACGCGGGTAAAGGTGATTAAGCGCCGCGTATTTCTTGACGATAACCAGAACGAAGCGGAGATTCGTAAGCAGTTTAACCGCGCGGTACAGCTGGCGCAGCGCAACGGCTCCGCTATCGCTATTGGTCATCCGCACCCCACTACCGTGCGCGTGCTACAGCAGATGTTGCCCGGCCTGCCGGCTGACGTCACGCTGGTCCGTCCCAGCCAGCTGCTGAATGAGCCGCAAACCGATCGGCCCGCTCCGCTGCCGACGCCGCCAGCGGCGAAGCCGCATAATCCGTTCCGCGGCATCGGCGTGTGTCGGGCAACGCAGCCGCCGGCGCCGGTTCCGGCAACGCGCGCGCTGATGGTGGTGGCGGAAAGCATCCAGCAAAGCCCGCTGGTACAAAAAATAAGCAATCTGTTCTGAACGATACCCCATCGTCAGGGCGGCGGTTAATCTTTATAATGCCGCCCTGATCACTCCACCTTCGTGGGCGTAAGGATATCGCGCAATGACGCAATCTCGGCAAAAGATCCTGTTACTGGATAACGGTAGAGAATGGGGCGGCGGCACCAACAGTATGCTGGAGCTGCTCAGGCGAATCGATCGCGATCGTTTTGACGTTACCTGCTGTTTTTACTACAACTACCAGCGCGGCGAAGGTGAAACTATTCAATCGGTGCTGAATGCTCTCGGCATTCCTGTGGTCTTTATCCCGCAGCGTAAACAGCCGCTTTCCGCCCGGCTGCAAAAAGAGCTGCTGCGTTCGCTGCTGTTTTTCAGCCGCGCGCTGAAAAAGCGCGTGGTGAATGCAGTCGATCGCCGCTGGCGCGTTGAGCCGAACGCCCGCAGGCTGCGTGAACTGCTGCTGCAGGGCGGTTACGATACCCTCTATATGAACAACCAGCCCAGCACTAACGTCGAAGGCTACCTGGCGGCGCAGCATCTGGCGGTTGGCCTGGTACAGCACTGCCGTATCGAGCCGCAGCTGGATAAGCGGCTGGTCAGGATGATTAACCAGCGCGTCGATGTTGTTATCGCCGTTTCCCACGGCGTTAACCAGACGCTGCGCGCCCACGGCGTGGATGCGGCGCGCTGCTTTACCGTTTCCAACGCTATCGATATCCATCAGCCGCTGCCCGATGGCGGTACGGCGCGCGCGCGCCTTGGGCTGCCGGCGGACGGCTTCCTGTTTGGCAGCATCGGCTCGCTGATCCCGCGCAAGGCGACGCACCATACTTTGCAGGCGCTGGGCGCTTTACGTCGCTCTTGTCCAGAGATTAACTGGCATATGGTGGTTGTCGGCGCCGGCCCGCAGCTGGAGAAACTGCAACAGCTGGCGGCGCGTGAAGGTATTGCCGATCGCGTGATTTTTACCGGCTTTCGTAATAACCCGCTCGACTATCTGGCGGCAATGGATGTTTTTGTTCTCGCCTCGCGCAGCGAGGGCCTGCCGCGCGTGGTGCTGGAGGCGATGCTGGTCAATACGGCGGTCATCGGTTCGAAGGTAGTCGGCACTGCCGAGCTGGTTGATGACGGACGTACCGGCCTACTGTTTGAATATGGCGATACGGCGCAGCTCTGCGCCCATATGCAGGCGCTCAGCCAGAATCACCAGCTGCGCCAGCAGCTGGTTGCCCAGGCCAACGCCAATGTTAAAGAACACTACGCTATCGAACATTATGTCGCAGGGGTTGAAGCCCTGCTGCACAGCGTAACCAGGGAGCCTCGACCCCATGCTTAACTTTCTTCATCCGCGCTATCGCTATATTCAGTCGCGCCATAATATCCCCTACGCCAGAGCAGAGGCGCAGGGCGACGTGCCGGTTACCTCGGTGGTCATCCCCTGCACCGGCGCCGATTTTATCGAGGAGGCGGAGCTGAGCGCGCTGTTTGCCTCACGCTATGCCGATCGCGCCGAAGAAATCGTTATTGTCAGCGATCAGCCTGCCGCACGCTTTCATCATCTGCCGGAAAAAACGCGCGTGGTAACGCTGCAGGTAGCGGAACGGGAAGAGAGCTATCGCTACAAGCAAATCTACCGCAGCCGCCTGATTAAACTTCAGGCGCCGTTGCAGGCCCGCACCGAAGGGATTTTGATGATCGATTCCGATCTCAACCTGCTAAAAATGCCTGATATTCGCATGAAAAATGGCCATATTTACTCCAGCTTCCGTCAGGGGAAAATGATCGCCAAGCTGGATAACGCCCCGGCGGAAAACCGCCCCGCCTACTACGCCGGTACGGTGCGTCCTTATCTGGTCGATCACGTGAACGGCGCGTTTCTGGCCGCGACGCGCCAGACGTGGAAGCGCATCTGTCCGCTCTGGCTGACGCTGTTTCAGGATACCTGGGAATTGATGGATGATTCCCAACCGCCGACCGATCAGCTGCCGCTGGCCGCCCTGTTGGATCTGCTCGATATTAAAACCATTAATCTCGGCGAGTGGATGAACTGGCCGGTTTCCAAGCGCATCGGCGGCCATGAAGCGGTGATACCGCCAGAGGTAATCGGCGCGCACGGCGGTTTCCCGCTGGCCGAGTGGCAAAAATATCTGCAATCGGCCGACGCGCCGCTGCGGTTTAAAGGTCAGGATTACACGCGCAAAGTGCGTTACCTGACCGATGCGGAAAAAAAGCAGTAATTATCCGCCAGCCCGCAAGCAACAGCGGGCTGGCGTTACGCAGAACTAATCCCAGCTCAGCACTACCTTGCCGGAACGCCCGGAGCGCATCTCATCAAATCCCTGCTGAAACTCATCGATATGATAGCGGTGGGTAATAATCGGCGTCAGATCCAGCCCGGACTGAATTAGCGCAGCCATTTTGTACCAGGTTTCAAACATCTCCCGGCCATAAATGCCTTTGATAAACAGCCCTTTGAAAATCACCTGATTCCAGTCGATCGCCATATCCGACGGCGGTATTCCCAGCAGCGCGATACGCCCGCCGTGATTCATCGCCTGCAGCATGGAACGGAATGCGGGCGGCGCGCCGGACATCTCCAGCCCGACATCAAAACCTTCCGTCATACCCAGCTCGCTCATTACCTGCGACAGCGATTGCTGGCTGACGTCCACCGCACGCGTAACGCCCATTTTTCGCGCCAGTTCCAGCCGCCAGGCATTAACATCGGTGATCACCACGTGACGCGCGCCGACATGCTTACATACCGCCGCCGCCATAATGCCGATCGGCCCGGCGCCGGCAATCAGAACATCCTCTCCCACCAGATCGAACGAGAGCGCGGTATGCACCGCATTGCCGAAAGGATCGAAAATGGCCGCCAGCTCATCGGGAATATTGTCGGGAATTTTGAAGGCGTTAAACGCCGGAATCACCAGATACTCGGCGAAGCAGCCCTGGCGGTTGACGCCGACGCCGACGGTGTTACGGCAAAGGTGGGTACGCCCGGCGCGGCAGTTGCGGCAGTGCCCGCAGGTAATATGGCCTTCGCCGGAAACGCGATCGCCAATAGAGAAGCCTTTCACTTCCTGACCAATCGCTACCACTTCGCCAACATATTCATGGCCGACGATCATCGGTACCGGAATGGTTTTTTGCGACCACTCGTCCCAGTTATAGATATGAATGTCGGTGCCGCAGATGGCGGTTTTACGAATTTTAATCAGCAGATCGTTGTGGCCCGGTTCGGGGATCGGCGCATCGGTCACCATCCAGATCCCTTCCGCCGCCTTTAGTTTTGCCAGTGCTTTCATAACCGCTCTCCTCAGGCGATAACGCCCAGCTGTTTGCCGATGCGCGTAAACGCCTCTACCGCACGCTCAAGCTGCTGATGCGTGTGATCTGCTGAAATTTGCGTACGGATACGCGCCTGCCCTTTGGGCACCACCGGATAGAAGAAGCCGGTCACGTAAATGCCTTCATCCTGCAGCAGGCGGGCAAACTCCTGCGCCACCGGCGCCTCGCCCAGCATCACCGGAATAATGGCGTGATCGGCGCCCGCCAGGGTAAAGCCCGCTTTGGTCATCGCCTCACGGAAATAGCGTGCGTTTTCCCACAGCCGCTGGCGCAACCCGTCGCCTTCGCTCAGCAGCGTCAGCACGCGCAGCGATGCGCTGACAATCGCCGGCGCCAGCGAGTTAGAGAACAGATAAGGACGAGAGCGCTGCCGCAGCCATTCCACTACCTCTTTTTTCGCCGCGGTATAGCCGCCGGAAGCGCCGCCCAGCGCCTTGCCCAGCGTGCCGGTAATGATATCGACGCGTCCCATAACGTCGCAGTATTCATGAGTGCCGCGCCCGCTGGCGCCAACAAAGCCGACGGCATGAGAATCATCCACCATCACCAGCGCATCAAACTCATCGGCCAGATCGCAAATGCCGCGCAGGTTGGCGATGACGCCGTCCATAGAGAAAACGCCGTCGGTAGCGATAAGTATATGGCGGGCGCCGGCGCGTCGCGCCTCCTCCAGCCGCGCGCGCAGCTCTTTCATATCGTTGTTGGCGTAGCGATAGCGCTGCGCCTTGCACAGACGCACGCCGTCGATAATCGAAGCGTGATTCAGCGCATCGGAGATTACCGCATCCTCCGGCCCCAGCAGCGTTTCAAACAGGCCGCCGTTGGCATCGAAGCAGGAGGAGTAGAGAATGGCGTCCTCCATCCCAAGAAAGTCGGCCAGCCGCTGTTCCAGCTGTTTATGGATATCCTGCGTGCCGCAGATAAAGCGCACCGACGCCATGCCGAAACCGTGACTATCCATGCCTTCCTTCGCCGCCAGCACCAGCGCCGGGTGGTTCGCCAGTCCGAGGTAGTTATTGGCGCAGAAGTTGATTACTTCCTGCCCGGCACCGAGGCGGATATCGGCCTGCTGGGCCGACGTGATAATCCGTTCCTGTTTAAACAGCCCTTCCCGCTGCGTTGCGGCAAGCTGTTCATTAATTTGACGATAAAAATCTGCAGGCATTTTTATTCTCCGTTACCGGCTTACTGTCGGCACATCATACTGAACGCCCGCCTTTCGCACGATAATCCACGCAACAGAATGTGAATTTTGCAGCAGATATCACGCCTGACGCCACCTTAGTTTTGGTAACGGACTCCTCTGGCTGTCTGCGCGCCGATGAAATGTTATGATAATGCTTATTCAGGCGTGGAGCCCCCCGTTCCCCCTCACTGTTAAGGTTAAACACATGATTATTGTCACTGGCGGCGCCGGTATGATCGGCAGCAATATTGTGAAAGCGCTAAATGATGAAGGCATTACCGATATCCTGGTGGTTGATAACCTGAAAGACGGCACCAAGTTCGTTAATCTGGTCGATCTCGATATCACCGATTACATGGATAAAGAGGATTTTATCGCCAGTATTATGGCCGGTGACGATCTGGGCGATATCGACGCGGTGTTTCATGAAGGCGCCTGTTCCGCTACCACAGAGTGGGACGGCAAATATATGATGGATAACAACTATCAGTACTCGAAAGAGCTGCTGCACTTCTGCCTGGAGCGCGAGATTCCGTTCCTGTATGCCTCTTCCGCCGCCACTTACGGCGGGCGCAACGATAATTTTATCGAAGAGCGCCGCTATGAGCAGCCGCTGAACGTTTACGGCTACTCTAAGATGCTGTTTGACCACTATGTGCGTCAGATCCTGCCGGAAGCTAACTCCCAGGTTTGCGGTTTCCGCTATTTCAACGTTTACGGGCCGCGCGAAGGCCATAAAGGCAGCATGGCGAGCGTTGCTTTCCATCTCAACACCCAGCTTAATAACGGTGAAAATCCTAAGCTGTTTGAAGGCAGCGACAACTTCAAGCGTGATTTTATTCACGTCAGCGATGTGGCGGCGGTGAATCTGTGGTTCTGGAAAAACGGCGTTTCCGGCATCTTCAACTGCGGTACCGGGCGTGCCGAATCTTTCCAGGCGGTGGCGGATGCCGCGCTCGCTTTCCACCAGAAAGGCGCTATTGAATACATTCCTTTCCCGGAGAAACTGAAAGGGCGCTATCAGGCCTTCACCAAAGCGGATCTCACTAAACTGCGCGCCGCAGGCTATGATAAACCGTTCAAAACCGTGGCCGAAGGCGTGGCTGACTATATGGCCTGGCTCAACCGCGACGCATAACCACAAGGAAGGCGCACCGGCATGAAAATACTGGTAATCGGCCCCTCATGGGTCGGCGATATGATGATGTCGCAAAGTCTCTATCGCACGCTAAAGGCCGAACATCCTGATGCCGCGATCGATGTGATGGCGCCTGCATGGTGCCGGCCGTTGCTGTCGCGAATGCCGGAAGTTAACGACGCGCTGGCGATGCCGCTGGGCCATGGCGCGCTGGCGCTGGGCGAACGCTATCGTCTGGGCAAGTCGCTGCGCGACCGGCGTTACCAGCGCGCTTTTGTGCTGCCCGGATCGTTCAAATCAGCGCTGGTGCCCTTCTTTGCCAATATTCCACAGCGCACCGGCTGGCGCGGCGAGATGCGCTACGGCCTGTTGAACGATCTGCGCGTGCTGAATAAACCCGCTTTTCCCCTGATGGTGGAGCGCTATGTTGCGCTGGCCTACGACAGCGCACGCGTTAGCAGCGCGCGCGATCTGCCGCAGCCGCTGCTGTGGCCGCGTCTGCGCGTTGAGCAGCAGGAGAAGCTGGATACCGCCGCACAGTTTGCGCTTTTATCCGAACGTCCCATTATTGGCTTTTGCCCCGGCGCCGAATTCGGCCCGGCGAAACGCTGGCCGCACTACCATTACGCCGCGCTGGCGCAGCAGCTGATCGGCGCCGGCTATCAGATCGTACTGTTCGGCTCCGCAAAAGATAAAGAAACCGGCGAACAGATTCGACAAACGCTGAGCGAAGCCAATCGTCCCCACTGTCGTAACCTGGCGGGGGAAACGCAGCTGGATCAGGCGGTAATTCTGCTGGCGCACTGCGCAGCGGTGGTTACCAACGACTCCGGGCTGATGCATGTCGCCGCCGCGCTTAACCGTCCGCTGGTAGCGCTGTACGGCCCCAGCAGTCCCGATTTTACCCCGCCGCTGTCGCAGCAGGCGCGCGTGATCCGCCTGATTACCGGCTATCACAAGGTGCGTACAGGCGATGCGGAGCAGGGTTATCATCAAAGCCTGATCGATATCCAGCCTGAACGCGTTATGGAAGAGCTGCAAACTTTACTGAGCCAGCAGGAGCGCGGATGAAAGTGCTGATTGTAAAAACCTCTTCAATGGGGGATGTACTCCATACGCTGCCGGCGCTTACCGATGCCATGCAGGCGATCCCTGCGGTACGCTTCGACTGGGTAGTGGAAGAGAATTTTGCGCAAATTCCTTCGTGGCACCCGGCCGTCGATCGCGTATTGCCGGTCGCGATTCGCCGCTGGCGCAAACACTGGTTCGGCAGCCAGCAGCGCGAAGAACGCGTGCGCTTCAGGCAGGCATTGCAGTCGCGCGAATATGACGTGGTCATTGATGCCCAGGGCCTGATAAAAAGCGCCGCGCTGGTAACGCGCCTGGCGAAAGGCATTAAGCATGGGCAGGACAGCCGCAGCGCGCGCGAACCTTTCGCCAGCTGGTGGTATGACAAACGTCATGAGATCAGCAAGCAGCAGCATGCGGTTGAACGTACCCGTGAGCTATTCGCTAAAAGCCTTGGCTATGACAAGCCGCAGACGCCAGGCGATTACGCCATCGCTTCCCATTTTCTGGCGCATCCGCCGGCGGATGCCGATCGCTATCTGGTTTTTTTGCACGCTACCACGCGTGAGAACAAGCACTGGCCGGAGAGCCGCTGGCGCGAGCTGATCGAGCGGCTGGCGCCGAGCGGTTTGCAAATTAAGCTTCCCTGGGGGGCCGCGCACGAACAGCAAAGGGCGCAGCGCCTGGCGGAAGGTTTTGATTATGTGGAAGTTTTGCCCAGGCTGACGCTGGAGCAGGTGGCGCGCACGCTGGCGGGCGCTAAAGCCGTGGTTTCGGTAGATACCGGCCTGAGCCATCTTACCGCCGCGCTCGATCGCCCTAACATTACCTTATACGGCCCAACGGACCCAGGGCTGATCGGCGGATATGGATTGAATCAGCAAGCCTTGCGCGCGCCTGAGAACGGCGATATGGCTACGATAAGCGCCGATATGGTGCAACACGCGCTACAGTCATTTTTACATGCGGAAATACCATGAACTCCTGTCGCCTGAGTATCATCGTTACTGCCCATAACTGTGAAAAATGGTTACAGGGGACGCTTGACAGCATTGTCGCTTCTGCGGGCAGCGCCCTGTCTTGCTGCGATATCGTGATTATTAATGACGCCTCAGAGGATAATACACAATATATTATTGAGACTTTTGCTGCTGCATATCCCCAGGTTCGCTATCAACAAACCTCGCTGCGTAATATTGGTAAAGTTCGTAATTACGCGGTCACACAGGCACGGGGCGATTATGTTCTGATGGTTGATGGCGACGATAAGCTACTTCCTGGCGCCGTTGATGCGCATCTGAAAATTTTAACAGAGCAGTCTCCTGATATATTTTTAAGCAAGCTGATTGAAAGCCGGAACGGTAAAACAAGCCGTGCCGCTGTATGGCATAATCGCTCTCCTGAGACGTTGACCAACAACGAGGCGATTACCCGCTTTCTGATACATCGTGATATTCAGGCGCATTTTATCGGCCAGTACTTTCTGCGTCGTTTACTGCAGGAATATCCTTTTCCACCTTTTATTTGTTATGAGGATGCCTGGCTTTTCCCTTTATTATTAATAAAAAGCAAAAAAATATTATATGCGGATTCAGGTTTTTATCTCTACAATAAACACGCCTCCAGCCTGTCAACGCGTATCCATCCTGATAAAATCAACTGTCTGTTAACGGCGACCCAACATATGGATGAGGTTCTGCCATCTCATTATCAACCGCTTATTACCTGTCACTGGATTGAAGTTGCAAATCGACACAGTGAAATATTGAAAGCAACAGGAGAATGGGAAAAGGTGATAAAGCGCATTAACCAGCAAAGCCTGCTCGCTTTCCTTTTTAACAGTCAGATAAGATGGAGTTATAAGCGTAAGATGTTAAAAGTAAGGCGGCTGAAGTAGCCGCCTGCTGGTATTATGACAATCGATTCTGCTGCATAACGCTAATATTTTTCCACATAACGCTTAAAATTAGCAGAAGCGAGGTACATATTGTCAGCTCACGGCTGATAAAAACGACGTCCGTCAGGCCGCTTATTATTACTATGACTATCACAGAAAGTAGCAAAGCGTTTCTTCTACACAGCGCGTTAATCAAAGTTACCATGTAAAACAAAAGCATCGTCAAAGCACCCAGGATGCCTTGCAGGGTCGCGCTATCGATTAATTCATTATGCAAGTGCACGGAGACATAGGGCAGCGCGCTGGCATCACGATGATGTTCTTTAACATAGCGCTTAAACCATATTTCCCTTTGTTCCATATTCATTCCCAGCGGATGTGCTCTGAAACAGGCTATACCTATATTCCACATAGCAAACCGGCTGGTTAACGATCCCATTTTGTTTCCCTGGTCCTGACTATAGCGATCGATTTCAGTAATCGTTTTGTCCAGTCTGGGTTTAATCATCGGCTGGTAGCATGCTGCGCCAAGCAAAAGTATAGCGATAAAGCTTCCCATGGCGGCCTTCCAGCCTAAATAGTTGAACTGCAGCAGGCCAATGAAAAAGATAACGATTGGAAACGCTGCCATCATATTACGCGTACCGGTTTGTATAATAATAAACCAGGAGACGATAAATAAGGCCAGACATAACAACAGCTGGTATTTACTGTTTTTTTTCGCCGCCAGGATAAAAATCGTAACCGCTGATAACATTGCATAGCCGTAAGCGGAGACGGTTGCGCGATCCAAGGTAAATTCAACCCGTTGGGCGCCACTTAAAAACTGGTAGAATCCATAGGCTGTTGCTCCGATAAAAGCAATAAATAATCCCCACTCAACTATACGCTGGCTAAGTAGTGGAAAGTTTATGTACTTTTTAAACAAATAATAGCCTATAACGGCAGCTATCAATAAACGTTTCCCGGCATTAAGGTAGTCATTAAAAGGATTTAACTCTGGCTGCCCCAAATAGTGCCAGTAGAACCAAATGACTTTGCTGCCGCCCAGCAAAGCCAGTGCGGCGACCGGCCAGATATGGCTGCGGTTAACTTGTCGCCAGCTTGAGATAATTCCAGCGATTGAGAAATAGAATGCCCAGTAAAAAGCAACCTTTGCTAATTTTTCATCAATAAAGGTGCATATAACAGAAAGCATAACGGTTAACAGAGCAAAAACATACAGCAGTTCTCGCCAGTTTATTTTCATATCGGAAATTTTTAACCGGTCCGTAAAAGGTTGTACCTTAATCATTCTCACCGTACCTGAAGTGTTGATAATATTCCGCCAGCGTCATGCCGCACGTACGCGCCTGTAGCCAGCTGAATAGCCCTTCTAAATCATCATACAACCGTTCAATATCCGCTTCGTTTTTAAACGTTGGGCTGCCGTCCGGCATAAATTCCGACGAATGCAGCATAAATTCTACGTAATCACTTCCTTCCGCCAGGCTCGCCTGCACAACCTGCTGCATCGCGGCCAGATTGCCGCCTGAGGGGCGCAGCCAGTTCACCGATGGACCGCGCGTCTTGCCGCGCAGGCGATGGTAGCCCTGCTTCAGGCGGTTCACCAGCGCGGAATGCTTGTACTGAATACTCATCGGCACTTCCAGCAGAGTCGTTGCGCCGCTGCGTGAGATATCGTCAGCATCGAGAAAATAAGCGTGGCGAGGAAAATGGGTATAGTCCGTACCGCCCTGCCCCTGCGGCGCGCCCGGTGAGTTACGCCAGCTCACGCGCGGGGTGACCGAACAGTCAACCTGATAGCCCAGCTCACGCAGCACCGCGGCATAGCGCTCATCAAAGGCCCACCGACCGGCGCGGTGGCTCACCATTTTCGTGCGGAACTTTTCTTCCAGCAGATCGGTCATAAATTTGACCTTATCACGCAGCACGTCATCCGGATATTCAATAAGATAGGGTTGCCAGCGCCAGTCATCATCCGTTAACGGCGCTGTCGGCGGGCTGTTCCATGCGTGCAAATGCATACCAACTTCGGCCTGACCGCGCCTGACGGCGTCATGCGCAAACTCTACATAAGCCGGATCGCAGGCCATCTCATAGTTAGTCAGCCAGGTCGGCTTGAAACCATATTTTTCACAGAGCGCCTGAAAACGCGGTAAAAAAAGTGTATTCCGCGTGGTGATGGTACGATGATTGCGCCAGAGATTGTCGCCTTCGGTATCAATTGTGATGAGAAATGCCGGTTTATTCATCTTACTTTCAACGCTCCACAGGTTAAGCCGCCATGTTACGCAGCCCGATTCTTAAGGGCAAAATTATTTCACCTTACAGAAGTCGCCATGGTCTGTAACAACCGGTCAAACAGGGTTTAATTAAGATGTTATGGGCAGATCGGTAGGTTTTTTTAGCCGATATGATGGAGTAATCTTCAACGACAATACGACGCCGGGCCAGCAGCCCTGCAGAGGCGCATCTGCCGCCGACATGCGCTTATCGACGTTAAAAAACGAATAACTTAACTAACGACAAGATTGCTTTTACACTTTTGGCAGTGCGTAGTAGTTATTGTTACACACAGAAGGATTTAAACATTGTCCAGGCGTATTTTGATGATCATTGATGGCTTACCAGGCGGAGGTGCGGAAAAAGTCGTGCTAACGCTGGCTAAGGGCCTGTTATCGCTGGGGCATCACGTCTCGCTGTTTTCGTTGCGCAGCGTTTGTGATTACCCTCTGCCGACCGGGCTGGACTATCAGGTGATTCAGGATAGCTGCCGCCGGCCATGGCGTAAACTTACCGAGCTGCATCGCCGGGCGCATCTGCTGGACCAGGCGGTTATCGATGCCGAGCATCGCTACGGCGCCTTCGATCTGGTGATCTCCCATTTGCATAAAACGGACCGCATCGTTAGCCGCTGCCGCCACCTCGACCCGGCGAGAACCTGGTACTGCCTGCACGGCGTCTTTTCCGCCTCCTATCTGGCGCGACGCAAAGGTTTTTCCCGCTGGCTGAAAATTCATAAAACCCGCCGCGTTTATCAGCATCGCAACATTATTGGCGTATCGCCGTTCGTTATCGACGATCTGAAGCGGCATTACGGCATCCAGCCCGCACGGGAAGCGGTGATATTCAATCCGTTCGACGTCAGACTGATTGTTCAACAGTCCGGCGAACCCTGCGAACTCTCCGGCCAGGATTACCTGCTGCACGTTGGGCGTTTTCACGCTACCAAGCGTCACGATCGACTGTTGGAGGCCTACGCCAAAAGCGGTTTGCAGGCGCCGCTGGTGTTGATTGGTCAGGGCGATCCGGCGCGTATCGCCACGCTAAAGCAGCTGGCTGAAAGGCTGAATATTGCCGAACGTGTCATTTTTAAAGGTTTCACCCATAATCCCTATGCATGGATAAAACATGCACGTATGCTGATTGTCAGTTCAGACAGCGAAGGGTTTGGCAATGTGTTGGTTGAAGCGCTGCTCTGCCGGACGCCGGTTGTCAGCACCCGTTGTCCCGGCGGCCCGGAAACTATACTGCAGGGCGAGCTGGCGCGCGGTCTGGCAGAGATGACCAGCGAGTCGCTGGCGGAAAAAATGCGGGATATCTACCATCATCCACCTGAACTTCAGCAGCTTGATCTTTCAGGCTATTCTCTTGAGGTCATCTGTCAGCGTTACCTCGCACTGATCGAGCACTGAGCATGAAGCACACTAATGGAATATATTTTTTAACAGGGGATTGTTATGTTTTGCCTCGAAGCCAGTACCGCTGAGGAAACGGTGTGAATTACATTTTTATTTTTATTTTACTGCTGCCGCTAAAATGGATAAGAAAACTGTTCCATAAAAAAACCGGGCGCAATCTGGTAATTCAGACCGCTAAAATCGGCGATTTTATTAATATCACGCCGCTGCTGGCCTACCTGCAGCGCAGCGATGCGCTGCTCAGCCGTACCGTCGCGCCCCTGGCGCAAAACGACGATACGCTGCAGGAAATCTGGTATATCGAAGATCACAAAAACAGCCTGCGCGCTAAAATTGGCCTGGCGCTGCAGCTGATGAATCGCTACGACAATGTTTATCTGCTGCACCCAAACAACATCAATCTTTTTTATGCCGCCTGCTGTAACGCGGGAAATAAGCGTTTCCTCTCCAGCTATCGGCGTAGATGGTATCAGGCGCTGTTCTACTGGACGGCCAGCGGCACCGTAAAACATGAAAAGCATACGCTGACGCTAGAAAACTATCTTAAGCTGGGAGATCCGCGGCTGACTAAGGACAGCTACCCAAAGCACGCCACCCGTCCGCTCTGTCCGCTTGCCGCTATTCCGGCAGCGCTGCAGCGCCAGGACGGGATCAAAATCGGCCTGAGCATTTCCGCAGGCAATCAGGCAAAAACTATTCCCCCGGTTATCTGGCAGCGCCTGTTTGATCGGCTGGCCGATCTGCCCTGCCTGTTTTATATATTCGGCTCGCCTGGCGAAATGGAGCGGCTGCAGGCGCTCTATCAGGTGGTGGGAGAACGCGATAATATTATCAGCCTGATTGGCGATATCCCGCTGGAGGGGCTGCCGCATGCGATCAGCATGATGGACTTTTACATCGCCTCAGATTCCGGTAATGTTTATATCGCTGACGCCGTTGGCGTGCCGGTGATTTTGATCTACGGCCCCTGCTGCATAGAAGAGCAGCGCCCGTTAGGCGATGTGCTGTTGATTGGCCCCGATCGTATCGCGCCTTCCTCGTTTGTTTTCGCCGCACAATATCGTTTTCCCTATCCGGCGGAACAGCTTTACGCGCTCGATCGGCACAGGCTTGATGATATCCATGATTTTATTGCCGCACGCCAGCCGCACCGGCTGCGCCAGACCAAACTTCATTAACCATGACTCAACTTTCTGACACCGCTTCCCCTTTGCTGAGCGTTATCGTTCCGATGTATAACGCAGGCGAGCTGTTCGACAAGTTTATGGCGTCGCTGCTGGC
Source organism: Mixta tenebrionis (assembly GCF_006517625.1). Classification (GTDB taxonomy): domain Bacteria; phylum Pseudomonadota; class Gammaproteobacteria; order Enterobacterales; family Enterobacteriaceae; genus Mixta; species Mixta tenebrionis. The sequence goes on from NZ_VHQI01000013.1 coordinate 76,926, forward strand.
GCAAACCTTTAACCGTCTTGAGGTCATCATCGTGAATGATGGCTCGACGGACGGCAGCGGCGAACGGGCGGCGGAGTACGCTGCGCGCTATGCGCATATCAGCGTGATCGATCAGCAGAACGGCGGCGTCTCCCGCGCGCGCAACGCCGGCCTCGCGGTAGCGCGCGGCAAGTATGTTACCTTTCCGGACGCCGACGATACCCTTTCGCCCGCCCTCTATCAGACGCTGGTAGAGATGGCGGAACAGGATGAGCTGGATGCCGCCCAGTGCAACGCCGAGTGTTTCTATACCGGCAGCCAGCGCGTCAGAACGCTGATCCCTCACGATCGGCTGACCTCGACCGGCGTGCTGGACGGCGCCGCCTGGCTAAGCAAGGCGCTGGCAACCCGCCGCTACCTGCACGTGGTCTGGATTGGCATCTATCGTTTATCGCTGATCAAATCCTGTAACTTGCTGTTTGAACCGGGGCTGCACCACCAGGATATCCCCTGGACGACGGAATTTATGCTTAACGCGCGCCGGGTACGTTATACCGACGTAGCTTTGTATCGCTATCATGTCCATGACCAGTCTATCAGCAACCGCAAACGTACCGGCCAGCGCAACGTGGAGTACCAGCGTCATTATCTGAAAATTGCGCGTATGCTGGAGGAGATAAATCAGCGCTATCGCGGAAAAGTAACTATTTATCCTGAGTTTCATTATCAGATAACCCATGAAGCGCTAAGCGTTTGCCACTCGGTGCGTCGTGAACCGGAAGCCGCCGCGCGTCAGGCGATTATTGCTGATATCTTCGCCACCCAAACCCATCGTCGAATGTTACGCAATGCGCGTGGTCTGAAGCAGTGGTATCAGCTACTACTCTGGCTCTGTCGTCTTTATCGCTGGCGCCAGCGTTAACGACAAAACGGGAGAAGCCTGTGCGGCGCTTTTCCCGCAGTTAGCTTTCCCCTAGAATCGGCTCACTTGATCCTGAGACAGGTTTTGTATGGCAACTATCCCTGCATCCTTTACACCGCGTACTATTCTGGTGATTAAACTACGCCATCACGGCGATATGCTGCTAACGACGCCGGTCATTAATGCGCTGCGCCAGCGTTATCCCGACGCTTCGATTGATGTGCTGCTTTATCAGGAAACATCTCCGATGCTACAGGCGCATCCCGCCATACGTCATCTGCATCGGATCGACCGTAAATGGAAAAAGCTGGGCGCCTGGCAACAGCTAAAGCATGAGCTGGCGCTGGTAAACGCCATTCGGCGCAGCCGCTACGATCTGGTTATCAACCTGGCCGATCAGTGGCGCAGCGCGCTGATTACGCTGATTTCCGGCGCGCAGGAACGCATCGGCTTTGCCTACAACAAGCGCGATAACGCTTTCTGGCGTCTTTGCCATAACCAGCTGGTTGCCGCCACAAGCTTTAATCAGCTGCATACCGTTGAGCAGAATCTGCTGGCGCTTTCCCCGCTTGGCATACCGACGAACCATGTCCCCGTCTCAATGCATTACGCTCATCAGGAGTGGCTGGCTACGGAGCAGCTGCTGCTCCAGCGCGGCGTTAATGGCCCTTACGTAGTGATTCAGCCCACCTCACGCTGGGTATTCAAATGCTGGGATGATGAAAAGATGGCGGCATTAATCGATCGGCTTAATCAGCCCGACCTGAAGATTGTATTAACCGCCGCGCCGGATGCGAAGGAGATGGCAATGATCGAGCATATTCTGTCGCTTTGCCGCAACCCGCAGGTTACAACCATCGCCGGCCAGCTTAGCCTGACGCAGCTGGCGGCGCTGATCGATCATGCCCGGCTGTTTATCGGCGTCGATTCTGCGCCGATGCATATGGCAGCGGCGCTGCAAACGCCCTGCGTGGCGCTGTTTGGCCCAACCAAACTTCAGCACTGGCGTCCGTGGGGTGAAAACAACCGCGTTATCTGGGCCGGCGATTACGGTCCGCTGCCCGCGCCGGACTCTATCGATACGCAAACCGAACGACGTTATCTGAGCGCGATTCCGGTTGATGACGTGGTTGCAGCCGCAAGGAGTTATCTGGATGCGTAATATTCGCCTGGCGATCGTTCGCCAAAAATATCGCCCTGACGGCGGCGCCGAGCGCTTTATTTCACGGGCGCTGGAAGCGCTGAACCATGAACGACTCGATCTGAATATCATCACGCGCAGCTGGCAGGGCACGCCAAAGCCGGACTGGCGCCTGCATATTTGCAACCCGCCTCAATGGGGACGGGTATCACGCGAGCGCGGTTTTGCCGCCGCCGCGCGCGCCTGCTGGCAGCGTGAACGCTTTGATATCGTACAGAGCCACGAGCGAATCGCCGGCTGCGATATTTTTCGCGCCGGGGATGGCGTCCATCGCGTCTGGCTGGAGCAGCGCGCGCGCATCGTCTCGCCGCTGCAGCGCCTGAGCGCCTCGCTCAGCCCCTACCATCGCTATGTACTGCGCGCGGAAGAGGAGATGTTTCACTCCTCCGCCTTAAAAAAGGTGATCTGCAATTCAGAGATGGTCAGGCAGGATATTATCCGCTGCTTTAATCTGCCGCACGAGCGCATCACGGTGATCTATAACGCTATCGATGCACAGCGCTTCCAGCCCGCAACCGAGGCTACCCGTCACGCGGCGCGGCAGCAGCTCTCTATCCCTCAGCAGGCCGTGGCGCTGATTTATGTCGGTTCAGGCTTCGAGCGTAAGGGGCTGAAGGCGGCGATCGAGGCAATAGCCCATAGCGATCGCTATCTGATCGTCGTCGGCCAGGATAAGCGCCAGTCGCGCTATCAGCAGCTGGCTAACCAGCTTAACTGCTTGGATCGCCTGCGTTTTGTTGGCGTTCAGCAGGATGTTCAGCCCTTCTACCATGCGGCGGACGGTCTGATTTTGCCCACGCTCTACGATCCTTTTCCGAATGTTATTCTGGAAGCGATGGCCTGCGGCCTGCCGGTGATTACCAGCACCGGCTGTGGCGGAGCGGAATTTATCGCGCAGGGCAGGCAGGGCTTTGTCTGTGACGCGTTAGATATCAAGGCATTACACGAAGCGGTAATAGCTATTCCCGCTAAAGTAGAGAATTCAACGATGGGAGACGCGGCACGCGCCAGAATTTTGCCTTATACGCCGCAGCGGCTGGGCGCTGAGCTAAATTCGCTTTATCAGCAGCTGCTGGCAGGCTCGGCGGAAGTTAGATGAGCGCCGGCGCGTTATCTGCTAACATGCGCATTCCGCATATTTTGCCCAGGTTTGACGCATAAGTGTCGTAAAGATCGGTATGACGACGATTTACACCACCCTGCTTTACCTTATCCAGCCCCTGATTTGGCTGCGCCTCTGGCTGCGCGGTCGTAAAGCGCCTGCCTATCGTAAACGCTGGGCTGAACGCTACGGTTTCTGCGCAGGAAAAGTCAGCCCCGGCGGCATTCTGCTGCATTCGGTTTCCGTAGGAGAAACGCTGGCGGCGGTGCCGCTGGTGCGGGCGCTGCGTCATCGCTATCCAACGTTGCCGATTACCGTCACTACCATGACGCCAACCGGCTCGGAGCGCGCGCAGTCGGCCTTCGGCAAAGATGTCCATCATGTTTACCTGCCTTACGACCTGCCCGACGCCGTTCATCGTTTTCTTAATACCGTCGATCCGCGGCTGGTCATTATTATGGAGACCGAGCTGTGGCCGAATCTGATTAAGGCGCTGCACGATCGCCAAATACCGCTGGTCATCGCTAATGCGCGTCTGTCGGCGCGCTCGGCGGCTGGCTACAAAAAGCTGGGGAAATTTATGCGTCGTCTGCTGCAACGCATTACCCTGATAGCCGCGCAGAATGAAGAGGATGGCGCACGCTTTATTGAGCTGGGCCTGAAACGTTCCCAGCTGGCCATCACCGGCAGCCTGAAATTCGATATTTCCGTTACGCCGGAGCTGGCGGCGCGGGCGATCACGCTACGTCGTCAGTGGGCGCCGCGCCGTCCGGTCTGGATCGCCACCAGCACCCACGAAGGGGAAGAGAGCATCATGCTGGAGGCGCATCGTCGCCTGCTGGCGCGCTTTCCCAATCTGCTGCTGATCCTGGTGCCGCGTCATCCGGAGCGTTTTGAGAGCGCGCGGGAAATGACGCAAAAAAGCGGCTTCAGCTATACCTTACGCAGCAGCGGCGAAATTCCTTCCGGTACGACTCAGGTGGTGATTGGCGATACCATGGGCGAGCTGATGCTGCTGTACGGCATTGCCGATCTCGCCTTTGTCGGCGGCAGCCTGGTGGAGCGCGGCGGTCATAATCCGCTGGAGCCGGCCGCACATGCGATTCCCGTGCTGATGGGGCCTCACACCTTTAACTTTAAAGATATCTGCAGCAAGCTGAAACAGGCCGATGGTCTGATCACCGTAACGGATACCGCCTCGCTGGTGCATGAAATCGCCAACCTGTTGGTTGATGATGACTATCGGCGCTATCACGGACGCCATGCGGTGGAGGTGCTGCATCAAAACCAGGGCGCATTGCAGCGCCTGCTTCAGCTACTCGAACCCTATCTGCCGCCACGGAACCATTAAATGAGCACTCGCCAACGCCTCTCCGTCGTGACAATCGTTAAAAACGAAGCTGAGCTGCTGCCCGCATGTCTCGCCTCGGTTAGCTGGGCGGATGAAATTATCCTGCTGGATTCCGGCAGCAGCGACGATACGCTTGCCGTCGCGCAGCAGCACGGCGCAAAGGTTTTTCAGTCACAGGAGTGGCCCGGCTATGGCAAACAGCGTCAGCTGGCGCAGTCGTACGCCAGCGGCGATATGATTTTGATGATCGATGCGGATGAGCGCGTGACGCCAGAGCTGCGTGCCGCTATTGAGCAGGTGCTTAACGGCGCGCCGCAGTCGGATATCGTCTACAGCCTGGGGCGATTGAACCTGTTTTTAGGCCGCTTTATGCGCCACAGCGGCTGGTATCCTGACCGCGTGGTACGCCTCTACCCGCGCGCCTATCGCTATAACGATCATCAGGTTCATGAGTCGCTGGAGACGGGAAAGGCGCAGGTAATACCTTTGCCGGGCCATTTACAACATCTTACCTGCCGCGATTTTTCAGCTTTTCAGCGTAAGCAGCTGGCCTACGCTACGGCCTGGGCGCAGCAGCGATATCAGCAGGGCAAACGCTGCGGCGTTTTTTCTGTTTTCAGTCATACGCTGGGCGCTTTCTGTAAAACCCTGGTGCTGCGCGCCGGTTTTCTCGACGGGCCTCAGGGCTGGATGCTGGCAGTGGTGAATGCGCAATATACTTTCAATAAGTACGCGGCGCTGTGGGCGCTGGGTCAGTCAGCGAATGGAGATAAATCATGAGCACCAAAGCTATCTATCCCGGCACCTTTGATCCTCTGACGAACGGGCACTTGGATATTTTAAGCCGCGCCGCGATGATGTTCGATCATATTATTCTGGCTATCGCCGCCAGCCCGTCCAAAAAGCCGATGTTCAGCCTGGAAGAGCGCGTTACGCTGGCGCGGCAGGCTACCGCACATCTGGCTAACGTAGAAGTGACCGGCTTTAGCGATTTGATGGCGAACTTTGCCCGCGAGCAGCAGGCGAATGTGCTGGTTCGCGGCCTGCGGGCAGTGTCCGATTTCGAATATGAACTGCAGCTGGCGCATATGAACCGCCACCTGCTGCCTGCGCTGGAAAGCGTATTCCTGATGCCCTCCGAAGCTTACTCCTTTGTCTCTTCTTCGCTGGTAAAAGAAGTCGCGCGTCACGGCGGCGAGGTAAAAGCCTTTCTGCCGGAGCCGGTTTATCAGGCGCTGCTGGCGAAACTGGCGTAGTTAAATATTGATGCCGGACATCGATCTGGCGTTATATACAATAATACATTTCGTTTTTGATGATTAAATCATCCTCAGCAGCTTATTAAGATGGTGGGCGCGTCGGCGTCGCGGCGCCGTTACCCTGGGGAGGAAATATGTCGATTGATAATATTGCTTTTGCCGATCTCTATCGTCAGCAGTGGGCGCTTAACGGGCGAACGGAAAAAGCGCCCGAACACTGGGACAGGCGCGCGGAAAAGCTCGCCCAGGGCTGCGACCATCCTGATAACGCCTACCTGAGACAGCTGCTGGCGAAGATCGACCTGCAAGGCGCCGCCACGCTGCTGGATATGGGCTGCGGCCCCGGCTCCGTCTGTCTGCCGCTGGCGGATAAACTGACGCATGTCTATGGCGTCGATTACAGCCAGGGCATGCTGCAGGCGGCCAGAAAGCGCGCGCAGCAGGCCGGCGTTGATAACCTCAGGCTAATACGACGCGCCTGGGAAGAGAACTGGGATGATCTGCCGGTGTGTGATATTGCCGTTGCCTCGCGATCGACGCTGGTTGCCGATCTGGCGCAGGCGCTGGCAAAGTTAAATCAAAAGGCGCGGCTGCGGGTTTATACCACGCATCTGGTCAGGCCCTACTTTATTTCGCCGCTTATCCAGCGCCTTCTGGGGCGTGAAGTTACTGCATATCCCACCTACATTTACGCCGTTAATCTGCTTTACCAAATGGGCATTTATGCCCACGTTGATTTTATTCGCGACCCACGTCTGCCGCCCGACCCGGAAGATTTTGAACGTTTTGCCGAAAGCGTAAGCTGGTCAGGCGGCACGCTCAGCTGCGAGGATCGGCAACGTCTGTATGAGCTCTGGCAGCAACAGCGCCGTCAGGGAACGCTATCTACCTTGATTCCGCCGCGCGACTGGGCGCTGGTGTGGTGGGATAGCTCTTCCACCGCGGGCGTATAACCATCACCGCGGGCGATAACTATCACCGCGGGCGTATAACCATCACCGCGGGCGTATAACCATCACCGCGGGCGTATAACCATGATATTTCGCTCCGCCGCTCAGATTGCAACGGCTAACCTCTGCGCCCTGATTCGTGCCANTAACCATGATATTTCGCTCCGCCGCTCAGATTGCAACGGCTAACCTCTGCGCCCTGATTCGTGCCATATTCAGTTACGCCTGTTTCTGCTCTTTGCCGCACGGAACGCCGTTTTAGTGCTGGCAGCAACGACAGAAGAAGGTGCTGCGCTGTCCGTGTTTGGCGCTCTCGATGGGCGCTCCGCATACGCGGCAGGGTTCGCCTGCACGCCCATACACCTGTAGCTGCTGAGCAAAATAGCCGGGCTTGCCGTCGCTTTGCAAAAAGTCGCGCAGCGTCGTGCCGCCCTGCTCAATGGAGCGCAGCAGTACCGCCTTGATGGTTTTCACCAGCAGCGCCGCCTCTTCTGACGACAGGGACATAGCCGGTCGATCGGGCAAGATCCCGGCGGCGAACAGCGATTCGCTGGCGTAAATATTTCCCACGCCCACCACCAGCTTATTATCCATCAGCCAGGGCTTGACCGCGGTGCGCTTGCCGCGCGATTTTTCAAACAGATAGTCGGCGTTAAAAGCGGCGCTGAGCGGCTCCGGCCCCAGGTGCGCCAGCACATTGCTGGCCTGTAAATCATTGCTCCAGAGCCAGGCGCCGAAGCGACGCGGATCGGTATAGCGCAGCACTTTGCCATTGCTCATCACCAGATCGACATGATCGTGTTTCGCTGCCGGGATCTCTTCCGGCAGTACGCGCAGGCTGCCCGACATGCCCAGATGGATGATAATCCAGCCCTTCGGCAGCTCCAGCAGCAGATATTTTGCGCGCCGCTGCACGCTTAACACCGGCTGATCGCTCAGGGTATGAATCTCCTGCGAGACAGGCCAGCGCAGCCGTGGATTACGCACCACGGCATGCAGAATTGTCTCTCCAACCAGGTGCGGTTCAATGCCGCGACGGCTGGTTTCTACCTCAGGTAATTCAGGCATGGCAGCTCCCCCACGTTTTATGTTCTCATAAAAACAAAAAACCCGGCCGAAGCCGGGTTTTCCGTGGAAGCCGCAATTATTTAATTTTGGCTTCTTTGTACATCACATGCTGACGTACAACCGGATCGAACTTTTTCAGTTCCAGTTTTTCCGGCTTAGTACGTTTGTTCTTCGTGGTGGTATAGAAGTGACCTGTACCAGCAGAGGAAACCAGCTTGATCTTCTCACGAATACCTTTAGCCATGATTCAGTTCCTTAGTACTTCTCACCACGGGCACGCAGATCGGCCAGAACCGTATCAATGCCCTTTTTATCAATTACACGCATACCTTTAGCAGATACGCGCAGGGTAACGAAACGCTTCTCGCTCTCAACCCAGAAACGGTGAGAGTGCAGGTTCGGCAGGAAACGGCGTTTCGTCGCGTTCATTGCGTGGGAACGGTTGTTACCGGTCACCGGACGCTTGCCAGTTACTTGGCAGACTCGTGACATGTCAATTCTCCAAAAATCAAATCAGCTCGAGCTTTAAAAATTAGGTCTTGGCCGCCTCGTCAGGCTGGTAGCCCATCCAGGCGAGTTCGATGCGAACCCGCTGAGCAGGCCTAAACGCCAAACCCGAGATTCTCAAAGGTGGCGTAGTATACGCCTTGTCGCGTCGGTGCTCAAGTCCCGAACAGATAAAGATCCCTCCGGATCGCCGCAACAGCGCAGGAATGAGGCAATTTTAACCATTAAAGCCAGCCTCTTTCGGCGAAAGAAACGTATTCGCCTTTTCCAATAACCAGGTGATCTAACACGCGAATATCCACCAGCTGGCAGGCCTGTTTAATCTGTTGTGTAATATCACGGTCGGCGACGCTCGGCTCCGCATGGCCGGAGGGATGGTTATGCGCCAGAATCATTGCGGCGGCGTTAAGCTTCAACGCCGCCCGGACGATTTCGCGCGGATGCACCTCTACGCTGGAGATAGTACCGGAAAACAGCTGCTGCGCCTGTAAAACCCGATGCTGATTATCAAGAAAAATAGCCATAAAGATCTCCCGCTCCTGGTGCGCCAGCACGCTTTGCAGATAGCGTTGCGTAATCTGCGGGTTTTCCAGCACATCTTCCCGCATCAGCTGCGCATCAAAAAAGCGGCGCGCCAGCTCCGCCACCGCGTGCAGCTGCGCCAGCTTGGCGTTACCGATTCCTTTTATCGCGCTAAAAGCGCTTTTATCCGCGCTCATCAGCAGATAAAGCGAGCCAAAAGTCATCAGCAGTTCGTTAGCCAGCGCCATAACCGGTTTGCCGCTGGCGCCGGTGCGTAAAAAAATAGCCAGCAGCTCGGCGTCGCTTAACGCCGCAGCGCCTTTTTGATCGAGTTTTTCCCTTGGCTTCAACATGCGCTTATTCCCCCGCCGGCGCTGTTACGCATCCAGCCGTAACTTTGCCTCCGACATTGAAAACGCGCCAGCGGTCAGACTTTACTTCTCGGCATCGCTCGCAAAGGTGGCGGGATGCTAAACGGCCCGGCGGTAAGAATATGGTAAAATGGCGCTATAGTGTTGCCGCCAGGCATCTCAGCAGGTTTGATAAGGGCAGACATGAAAATGATGGGCTTAACCGGAAAACATATCGTAGTCGGCGTCAGCGGCGGCATCGCCGCTTATAAAACGCCAGAGCTGGTACGCCGCTTACGCGATCGCGGCGCGGAAGTACGCGTCGTAATGACCCAGGCGGCAAAAGCCTTTATTACCCCATTGACGTTGCAGGCGGTTTCCGGCTATCCCGTCTATGACGATCTGCTCGACCCGGCGGCAGAAGCGGCAATGGGGCATATCGAACTGGGCAAATGGGCCGATTTGGTCATTCTTGCTCCCGCTACGGCTGATTTGATTGCGCGCGTAACGGCAGGCATGGCGAACGATCTGGTAACCACAACCTGCCTGGCTACCGCTGCGCCGATTGCCGTGGCGCCCGCCATGAATCAGCAGATGTACCGCGCTCTGCCAACGCAGGACAATCTACAGCGCCTTGCCGGGCGCGGCGTAATGATTTGGGGGCCGGACAGCGGCAGCCAGGCATGCGGCGACGTGGGGCCGGGGCGCATGCTCGACCCGCTGGCGATTGTCGAGCGTGCCGTCGCCTGGTCGACACCGACTAACGATCTGCAACATCTCAATATTATGATTACCGCCGGCCCTACGCGCGAAGCGCTCGATCCGGTACGCTATGTCACTAACCACAGCTCCGGCAAGATGGGCTTCGCCATCGCCGCCGCCGCCGCAGCCAGAGGCGCAAACGTCACGCTGATTGCCGGGCCGGTCGCGCTTGCCACGCCCGCTGGCGTGCGGCGCATTGACGTCACCAGCGCGCTGGAGATGCAAAAAGCGGTGATGGCGCAAATTACTCAGCAACAGATTTTCATTGGCAGCGCAGCCGTGGCAGACTATCGCGCAGCAGACATCGCGGTGGAAAAAATAAAAAAACAGGGTGATGAAATCACGCTGAAAATGGTAAAAAACCCCGATATTGTCGCCGGCGTCGGCGCCATGCGCGAACAGCGCCCCTATGTCGTAGGGTTTGCCGCTGAAACCCGTAATGTGGAAGAATACGCCCAACAAAAACGTGTGCGGAAGAATCTGGATCTTATCTGCGCTAACGATGTTTCTAAATCCGGGCAAGGTTTCAACAGCGATACCAATGCTCTTCACCTTTTCTGGCAGGAGGGAGAAAAAGTTTTGCCGCTCATGGGTAAAACGCTCCTTGGCCAGCAGTTATTAGACGAGATTGTCAGCCGTTATGATGAAAAAAATCGACGTTAAGATTCTTGATGCGCGTGTAGGTAAAGAATTTCCTCTGCCGACCTATGCCACCTCCGGCTCCGCAGGGCTGGATCTGCGCGCCTGCCTTGATGCTCCGCAGGAGCTGGCGCCGGGCGCCACTACGCTGCTGCCAACCGGCCTGGCGATTCACATCGCCGATCCTGCCCTGGCGGCTGTAATTCTGCCGCGTTCAGGTCTTGGTCATAAGCATGGCATCGTACTGGGCAACCTGGTTGGCCTGATTGATTCCGATTATCAGGGCCAGCTGATGGTGTCGGTCTGGAACCGTGGTCAGGAAAGCTTCACGATTCAGCCCGGCGAACGTATCGCCCAGCTGGTTTTTGTTCCGGTCGTGCAGGCGGAATTTAATCTGGTAGAAGATTTTGACGCCAGCGCGCGCGGTGAAGGCGGCTTCGGCCATTCAGGTCGAAATTAAACGCGCCACCACTACCCTCCGTAAACCGAATTATTAAATTTTCAGCACCGTGAGAGCCTTTCCCACGAGTGCTGCGTGGGCCTGTGCCCGTTTATGGTAAATCTCAGGGGTTTATAACGTCATGGCAGAAAAAAAGATCGCAAAAAGGAATCGTCGCGATGAAATCCTGCAGGCTCTGGCGCAAATGCTGGAATCCAGCGACGGAAGCCAACGAATTACAACAGCAAAACTAGCCGCGACGGTCGGCGTCTCCGAAGCCGCGCTGTATCGTCATTTTCCCAGTAAAACGCGCATGTTTGACAGCCTGATCGAATTTATTGAAGACAGTCTGATTACGCGTATCAATACGATTTTGAAAGATGAAAAAGAGACCATGACGCGCCTGCGTTTAATCGTGCAGCTGATTCTTGGTTTCGGCGAACGTAATCCTGGGCTAACGCGTATTCTCACCGGTCACGCGCTGATGTTTGAACAGGATCGCCTGCAGGGACGCATCAACCAGCTTTTCGAGCGTATCGAAGTGCAGCTGCGGCAGGTATTGCGCGAGCGAAAAATGCGTGAAGGCGCAGGTTTTGTTACGGATGAGACGCTGCTGGCCAGCCAGCTGTTGGCCTTCTGCGAAGGGCTGCTGTCGCGCTTTGTGCGTTCTGAATTTCGCTATCTTCCTACCCAGGATTTTGAAGCGCGCTGGCCGCTGTTGGCGGCGCAGCTGGTCTGAAAAAGATTGCCGGGCAGGCGGCCCGGCATCGCATACCCTTTAGATACCGTAGGTTCGACGATAGGCGCGCACTGCCGCCAGGTGATCGGCCATTTCCGGTTTTTCCTCAAGGTAATCAATCAGGTCGGCCAGCGTAATAAGGGCGGTAACCTGACACTGATAGTCACGTTCCACTTCCTGAATCGCTGAAATCTCACCGCGTCCACGTTCCTGACGGTCAAGGGAGATCAACACGCCGGCCAGCCGGGCGCCGTGAGCGGCGATAATTTCCATCGACTCGCGAATAGCTGTTCCGGCGGTAATCACATCGTCAACCAGCATTACGCGTCCCTGTAGCGGGCTGCCGACCAGCGTGCCGCCTTCACCGTGATCCTTCGCTTCCTTACGGTTAAAGCAGTAAGGCACATCACGCTGATGGTGATCGGCAAGCGCCACGGCGGTCGTAGTGGCGATAGGGATACCTTTGTAAGCGGGGCCAAACAGTAAATCAAAATCGACGCCGGAATCGACCAGCGCCTGCGCATAAAAACGGCCCAGCAGCGCTAAATCCCGTCCGGTATTAAACAGGCCCGCATTAAAGAAATAGGGACTTTTACGCCCCGATTTCAGCGTAAACTCGCCGAATTTCAGCACCTGTTTATTTAAAGCAAACTCAATAAATTCCCGCTGCCAGGCTTTCATTCTGCTCTCCTCAAAAATAGCCGTAAAAAAGGCGACTCTCTGGTCGCCTGAAATGATTAGCTGTTCAGCGCCGCCTTCTGCGCCTGAATCAGGGTTTCGATGCCGCCCCGCGCTAACGCCAGCAGCGTTAGCAGCTCCTCATGGCTGAAGGGTTCGCCTTCGGCGGTGCCCTGCACTTCAATCATGCGGCCATCTTCCATCATCACCACGTTCATATCGGTTTCGGCCGCGGAATCTTCCACGTACTCCAGATCGCAAAGCGCTTCGCCGTTAACGATGCCGACGGAAATTGCCGCTACCATCCCTTTCATCGGGTTTTTCGCCAGCTTACCCGCAGCGACCAGCGCATTAAGCGCATCCGCCAGCGCAACGCAGGCGCCGGTAATAGAAGCGGTACGGGTGCCGCCGTCAGCCTGCAATACGTCGCAGTCGAGCGTAATAGTAAATTCGCCCAGCGCTTTTAGATCGACCGCTGCACGTAGCGAACGGGCTATCAGCCGCTGAATTTCCAGCGTACGCCCGCCCTGCTTGCCTTTTGCCGCTTCACGCGCGTTGCGGCTGTGCGTTGAACGCGGCAGCATGCCATATTCTGCCGTAATCCAGCCCTGCCCCTGGCCTTTCAGAAAGCGCGGCACGCCCTCTTCTACGGTAGCGGTACAAAGTACTTTAGTGTCGCCGAATTCAACCAGTACAGAGCCTTCTGCATGTTTGGTGTAATGACGGGTCAGGGTGACGGGACGCACCTGCTGTGTGAGACGGCCTGCTGGACGCATGGTTTTTCTCCGGCTTGCTAAATAGTGGCTGCGCATTATACGGATTTAGGTCTGTTCTGCCTACCGCCCCTTAACGGGGTTTGCGCGGGAAAACAGAGATCGGGACCGCGATCAGTCAAGCGTTTTACGGAAAGACTTCAGGGCAATCCCTACAATAATCAGCGCCAGCAATCCCAGCGGCAGCAAATCGGGCAGCAGCTCGATAAAACCATAACCTTTTAGCATGATCCCCTTAATTAAACGTATAAAGTAAGTTAAGGGGAGGCACGAACCGATCCACTGCGCCCATAACGGCATGCTAATGAAGGGGCTAATAAAGCCGGAAAGCATCACCGAGGGGATAAAGTAGAACGAGGACATCTGTAAAGCCTGCAGCTGATTTTGCGCCAGGCTTGAGATAGTAATACCGATCGACAGGCAGAGAAAAACATAGACGAACAGCACCAGAAAAAGCAGGAAAGGGTTGCCTAATAAGGGTATGCCGAAAAGATAAACCGCACAGAGCAGAATCAGCAGCGACTGGAAAATACCGATAAGGACATAGGGAACGATTTTACCGGTAATAACTTCCAGGCTGGTGAGCGGCGATATCAGTAAATTTTCAATAGCGCCGCTCTCGCGCTCGCGGGTGATTGCCAGCGCGGTCATCAGCACCAGCGTGGTACTGAGTATCGAACCGATAATGCCCGGTATCGTATTGTACTGGGTAATTCCTTCCGGGTTGAACATACGATGTATTACTAACTCAAAATCATCCTCTTTTACTTCGCTGCGCATGGCTGGTGGAAGATCCTGTTGAAACGTGGTTTTCGCCGCCTGCGTAATCGCACTTAACGCATTACCTATGGTTAACGGATCGATGGCGTCTCCCTGTACCAGTATCTGCGGTTTTTCTCCGCGTAGCAGATCCCGACTAAATCCCTGCGGAATCGTCATAATAAAAATAATATCGCCGCGTACGAATGCCGAGCGCGCCTGCTTTTCCGACTGAAAAGGAATCACCGAAAAATAGCCGGTATTTTGCGCCGCGGAAACGAAGACATGGCTCATTTGCTCCGTATCATAATTCAACAGCCCAGTAGGTATATTACGCGCATCCATATTAACGGCATAGCCAAGTATGGTTAGCTGCAACAGCGGCGTAATCACTACCATAGCCATACTAATTTTATCACGCCGCAGCTCATGAATTTCCTTAATCACTACGCCAATCCAGCGCAAAAAAGAAAAATTAATTCTCATTTTTTTTAGCATTGTTTTTCATTAGCCAGGTAAAGGCATCTTCCAGCGTCGTTTCCACCTTGCAAACGTCGTAATCAGAAGTAACAGCCTGTGACAGAATCGGGTTTAATACTGTTTCATCTTCGGCCGTAACAAACAGGCTATTACCAAAAATTACCGTTTGTTCGATGCCAGGCATTTTAAGCAGCTCATTTTCCAGTTCCGTCAGCTTCTTGCCGCTTATTTTAACCGTGGTCAGGTTTTGCTCCTGAATAATTGAGCGAACGCTACCGTTAGCTAACAGATTGCCATAAGAGAGATAGGCTACCTTGTGGCACCGCTCCGCCTCATCCATATAGTGCGTACTGACAAGTATTGAGATGCCCCGATCGGAAAGTTGATGAAGAATTTGCCAGAATTCGCGGCGCGCTTTGGGATCGACGCCGGCGGTCGGCTCATCCAGAAAAAGCAAAGAGGGCTGATGCAGCGTACAGGCGGCAAGCGCCATGCGCTGCTTCCATCCGCCGGAAAGAAATTTCGCCAGCTGATGCTGACGCGAGGTCAGCCCCAGTTCATCCAGCGTTTGATCCACCCTGGCTTTCCCCTTATCCAGATTATAGATACGGGTAATAAACAGCAGATTTTCCCGAATTGATAAGTTTCCCCACATAGAAAAATGCTGCGTCATATAGCCGATATGACGTTTTATCTGCGCCCGCTGGGTAAAAATATCCATATCAAGGCAGTGACCGCTCCCTGAATCAGGCGTAATTAACCCGCACATCATGCGTATCGATGTGGTTTTTCCACTACCGTTCGGCCCCAAAAAACCGTATATTTCACCTTTTCTTACCGTTAGTGAAAAATCTTTTACCGCATGGTTACTGCCAAAATGCTTGTTTAGTTTACTTACCTCAATACAAATATCACTCATCAGAAACAACCTCTATCGCTACGGGCTGTCCTGTTTTAACCAGCGGAAGATCTTCCTTTACCGGAACGGCTTCAGCCATAAACAGCAGTTTTTCACGTCGCTGAGTGCTGTAAATAACCGGTGGGGAAAACTCTGCCTGAGGGCTGATATAGTTGATATAGGCCGACAGCGATCTGCTGCATCCGTCACAGTGAACTTTTATTCGGGTGCCAGTCTGAATCTCACCCAGTCTTTTTTCCGGCACATAAAAGCGAATTTTGATGCGATCCGGGGAGAGCAGGCTGATAACCGGGCGATCGGCTGCCGGGCGTTCTCCCGGATGATACAGAATGTCATACACCAGCGCGTCTTGTGGGGCAAACAGCGTTCTTTGCTCAAGATCCCAGCGCGCTTTATCACGTTGCAGCACGGCCGATTCAACGCGTGACTTCTGATTATTTATTTCCGCCTCACGGGCCGGCAGCTCTTTTACTTCCAGCTGATGCAGCAGCTCTTTTACCTGCGCCTTTTTCTGTATGTAGTCTTCTTTCGCCCGTTCCCACTCAGCAACCGATACCATTTTTGCTTTATAAAGGCGCTGTTGCCTCTCCAGCTCTCTCTTCGCCAGGCTCGCGGCGGATTTAGCTCTTTCAAGCTGGGCGCGAACCATATTTAATGCGGCCTGGCGTTCACCCGTTTCTAAATTATGCAGCAGCGCCTGTTCAGCCAGTACGTTCTTTTCCGCTACGTGCAACGCATTTTCTGCAGTAAATTTAACCATCTGCATAAGCTTCTGCCCCTTACTGACCGTCTCGCCTTTAGCGACAAACAGCTCTTCCACTTCTTCCGTGAATGGAAACGACAGATAGGTAAACTCACCATAGGTGTAACCTGCTAAAGCGAACGGTTCTGCATCCTTACAGCCCGACAGTAAAGTTAAACAGCACAAAAATATAATAAGCTTGTTATTCAGCATCTTAAATCCCAGAAAGCAGTAAAAGTAAGGCAAAGTTATTTCAGTTAAACACTAGAGATACAAATTATTTAACAAGATCTGATTAATATTCAGGTTTCAGGCTATTATTTAGGCAAATAACGTTTACCATAGCTTTTCTTAAGCTTATCTATTTCGCAAAGATTTAAACCAGCGATGGAATTAAAATGCTTATCCTCAACGAAGCATAATATTTTTGAGCCTCCGGCGCTGTACCACTTAGCAGCTTGCTTATAAGGCCAGGGAAGATCGCACTCCATTTCCCGCAGCTTTATATTAAGTTTTTTCCAGTCCTCATCAAAATTTTCGCGGTTAAAGAGTTGGTTAACCTCTTCATCAACCACATCATATTGATGTAAAGGAGTGCAGGCATCAACATCCGCAGAGAGGTAGGTTTGATAAAAACCTATCATTAGCTTTTTCGCATACTCAGAGTAATCTTGTGGGATAGTCAACACGCCCAGCAGATATTTATATTCGCTATGTTTCAGCGCAACATTAAAGATCCCCTTCCAAAGCTCATCAAGCACGTTAGTTTTTTGATACTGTTTCTGAATAAAACCTCGCCCAATCTCAATGCTTTTACTGGCAATGGACGAAAAGCTCTGTTTGTAATTAAAAAGATCGTTACTGTAGAGCCCCTGCAGGCCTTTCTTTGCAATTTGCTCACCCGCCATGACAAATCTGTAAGCGCCGGCGATTTCAAGCCTTTCAGGATCCCACACCATGATATGTTGATAATCTATATCATAAATATCGTTATCATACTCTTGCCCTGTTCCGGCGCCTATTTCACGAAAACAGATCTCGCGCAGACGTCCCAGTTCTCTTAATACAGGTGAGTATTCCGTCCCCTGGTGGCGATACAGCAGAACGGTTTTACCGTCATTCAGCTTTTTTAATTCCGTGCAGCTCTCCAGCGCTGCACACAGTAAATTTTTATCGAGGGGTTCAGCAACAGGTGTGATAACGGGCAATATTCCAGGCTGGTTTTTACCTGCACGTGCAATATGCTCCATAAAGGTAGCCGCAACTTCTGTCACGCGCTCTTTATCAATATCCAGCTTAGCTAAGTTAACCTGCGGAAGAAAATTCATTTTCAAAGTCTTGCCGCTATGGCGCAAACATTCTCTGATCACCATAAGGTTAGACAGCGGACGCCAGAGCTTCGCGGTAATATAATAACGCCATGAATTTAAGCCTTTGAGACTTACGGGTACGACTGCGGCATTGTTTTTACTGGCAAGGTGGAGGAACCCGGGGTTCCATGGCGCTTCCTGTAACCCTGTTTTTTTCAGGCTGGCAAGCCTTCCGGAGGGAAAAATGATAAGCACCCCGCCTTTTTTAAGCTGCGCATTCATTTCGCGATACTGGCTGGCGCCCATCTTTCCCTGCATATTTCTGATGCCAATAGTGAGGCTTTTTGTTTTTGGCAACATATGGGTTAACACCTGGTTGGCCACAATTTTGATGTCACGCCTTACTTTGGAAGCGGCTACGATTACCGCCATGCCATCAATAACGGTAGGATGATTAGCAACTATAACCACCGGACCTTCGCTGGGAATGTTATAAATATTATCAACAGCCAAATTAATTCTTAACTTTTCTACTACAGCTGCTAACCAATCTATACCATCTTTGTTCTCAGCACCTCTGACTCGAGAAAAAAGCGCATCTAATCCTACAGCCCATCTGATTATTATCTTTAGTAAGGGGGATACTTTTCTTTCCGGGAAAAACTCCTGTGTGATTTCATCAATTACATCCATTGTATTTCTTTCTCCTTAGCATACTTTCATTTACGCATTTATCATGTTTTCCCTCAGCTTACTTAATAGTAAACTTTCAACCTTAGTTGAATCTAAGAAATTATTAGCCATAACTTATTTATCATATGATAAAAAGGGGTAAGAAAAAATAATATCATAAAAAACATTTTTAAATCATAAATTTATTAATTTTACTAAATAAAATAATAGATTACTGGATATTATTTTATGCCTAACCATTTAAAACCCAATTAAAAAATGATTTAATAAACCCGCTAATGATTATCAACAACCAATTTAATGCAGATAATTTAATGAAAAAAAACAACTATCGACTGTTTACCCGCAGATAATTATTCCTTCAGAGCCTGATTTTTGTTGATAGCCGAACAATAAGTGCTATTTTTACTTTTTGAGACTCCTTTCTTATTTTCTTTTATCGCTTATACGTTGTTATCGCTTTATCCTCTCCCTTGCTTTATTACGTTTGGCTCACTTTGCGCTGGCCGGGACCTCTGTCTGGTGCTGGTGCTACCTCACCTGGTTTTTCAGAATGCGCTTTTTTACCTGTTAAGGGGAAGGCTGCATCGCTATAATCCCTGAAACTTTACTTAATACGGGTACGCAAAATGATCCGCAGTATGACCGCCTACGCCCGGCGTGAAATCAGGGGTGAATGGGGCAGCGCAGCCTGGGAGCTGCGTTCCGTAAACCAGCGCTATCTTGAAACTTACATCCGTCTGCCGGAGCAGTTTCGCAGTCTGGAACCGGTGATTCGTGAACGTCTGCGTAATCGTCTGACGCGTGGCAAGATTGAATGCAACCTGCGTTTTGACGCCGATCCAGGCGCGCAAAGCGCGCTGATACTAAATCAGGCGCTGGCAAAGCAGCTGCTGGAGGCCGCGCAATGGGTGAACCAGCAGTATGCAGGCGGTGAGATTAATCCGGTTGATATTTTGCGCTGGCCTGGCGTAATGTCAGCTCAGGAACAGGATCTGGACGCAATTAACGTTGCGCTGCTGGAGGCGCTGGAACTGGCGATTGATGATTTTATTACGGCGCGCGAAAGCGAAGGGACCGCGCTGAAAGCGTTGATTGAACAGCGTCTGGAAGGCGTCAGTTTTGAGGTCAAAAAAGTCCGCGCCTGGATGCCTGACATTCTGAAATGGCAGCGTGAGCGTTTGGTCACAAAGCTTGAGGAAGCCGAACTGCAGCTGGACAACAATCGCGTTGAACAGGAGCTGGTGATGATGGCTCAGCGCATTGATGTCGCAGAAGAGCTGGATCGTCTTGAAGCGCACGTTAAAGAAACCTATAACATATTGAAAAAGAAAGAGGCCGTTGGCCGCCGCCTTGACTTTATGATGCAGGAATTCAATCGCGAATCGAATACGCTGGCGTCTAAATCCATCAATTCTGATGTAACCGCCTCAGCGATTGAACTGAAGGTGCTGATTGAGCAAATGCGCGAGCAGATCCAGAATATCGAGTAACTTCCTGCCACCGTGCCGGTGAAAGAGACCTGAGCCCTGTTACAGGGCTTTTAACCATCGTGGTAAAGCTTCACCGGTCATTACGCACGCCGTGAAAACACAACAAAGAAGCGTCACGCTATGCCGTGAATTCGTAATAGTTTGGCCAGCCAGAAAATAACAAACCCGAAGCTGCAGCAAATTCTGCTATTTTAAAGGAAAAGTTAATATCTGTTCGGCATCAATTTTCAGGTAGGTGACCGACTTTAGTCATCTTGCTTAAATTAATTTCTCCCGCATTACAGATTATGTGCAGGGTAAACCATTCTCGCCGCCGCTCAACGGAACGATCCGTGTTACGTGGCATCAGGATCCAACACCAATGCCTGCACTCAATAACATCCAGCGCCCGATACCTGCCGCCCAACATTTGGCACCCGATACCCGATACCCGATACCCGATACCCGATACCCAGCATCTGCTCACAACAGCGTACAGGTGGCAAGCGCAAAGAAAAGCAGCTTACGATACAACCAGTAACTAATGGGCAGGCAACAAGTTGGAGCGGTAACGATGAACTCTCATTGCGGTAATACATAGCGCATAAATCACATGCTCTGGCCCCTTTCTGTATATCTCTGCTGAAGAACATATTACTGGCTTCTGCCTCTGGGCTATAAAGGTGAGGCGTCGGCTACAGCTGCTGAAACAATAGCGTAAACGAGCGAAAATCAACCTGGTGAGCTTCCGCAACTGCTCGCAACGAAGTTTACTGACTGCGGCGGTTCAATCGCCTGCCGGTGCTAAACGGCCGGTAATTTACCGCTGGATGACGCGCTGCTAATTGGTTAAGGAAAAACGTTTTCTTCAGCACGCAAAAATTTTTACGTTAAGCAGGGCTTGATAATAATTAGCCGTATCGCCACATTAAAAACAGAGTAATAACATCAGGTTATATATAAATCCTTTTTATTTTCCGCTGCTAACCTTTAACAGGGCAAATGATTTTTTTTGCTTTTTTAGTAAAGCATTTAGATTTTCAGTACCAATAATTATCGCATAAATAAATTCAGATATTTCTGATGGTGTTTTAATGCGCAAAAAAAGATATAAATCTCCCCGCACACAGCAACCTTTTAAACAGACTTTCCAGGAAAACTTCTATGGAACGCACATCCCTACAGGAATTTACCGAGCAGGAATTTACAGATTTTGCTCAGCGAATATTGCTTGCAGATTTTGAAACAACCGAAGATTTGGTAAACGCAGCAATGGAGTTTGTATTATTATGCGGCCACCCATCCGGCACCGATCTCATTTGCTATCCTGATGAGTTTAATATTACTACACCTAAAAGCATGGTAGAGTTTGTTAAAAACTGGCGCTTACAGAACGGCCTGTCCGGCTTCAGGGAAGAATATTATCCTGTTGCGATTTAAAATAATAAGACTATCTATCAAAAGCCGTCTATCTTTCACCTGATGTTTTACCTTTATGAGCAAACTATGACTTTAAAACAAAAGGCGATAAACGGCGCAAAGTGGTCCGCAATATCGTCAGTAACGACTATCGGCCTTGGCCTTTTACAGCTGGCGCTCCTTGCCAGAATTATCGATCCTGAACAGTTCGGTCTGCTGACCATATCGTTAGTTATTCTGACACTGGTAGATACGCTTTCTGATTTTGGCCTGTCCAACTCTGTTATTCAGCGTAAAAATATGGCAGAGACGGAACTCTCTACGCTGTACTGGTTAAATATCATCATTGGCGCGCTGGTTTTTATCGTGGTTTACAGCAGCAGCGATTATATCAGCGCGCTGTTCCATCAGCCGGAGCTGGTTGAGTTAATTCAGACGCTTTCCGTTGCCTTTATTATTATTCCCCAGGGGCAGCAGTTCCGGGCACTGTTGCAAAAGGAGCTGGCGTTTACCGAAATCGGCCGCACCGAAGTGCTGGCTGCGCTGGCAGGTTTTGCGGTTACGCTCGCTTCAGCGTTTATATCGCCCTCAGCACTGTGTGCTATCTGGGGCTACCTCACTATGGTTTCAGTAAGGATGCTGCTGTTTTGCTACTATGGCAGAAGCATATACCGGCCAATCTTCGTCTTTAAACTGAAGAGCGTCAGCAGTAATTTACGTTATGGCAGTTATCTGACGGCCGACAATTTGATCAACCAGCTAACCATAAATATGCCTACGATGTTGCTTACCCGCCTGTTGGGGGCTATTGCTATCGGCGGCTACAATCTGGCTTATAATCTGGCCGTTATGCCGCCAGCCAAAATTAACCCTATCCTGACTCGCGTATTGTTTCCAACTTTCGCTCAAATGCAGGACGATCGCCCGCGTTTACGCCATAACTTTTACAAAATGTTATCGATCATGAGTTTGCTGAACTTTGTCGCCCTGCTGGGCATGATCGGCGTGGCGGATAATCTGGTGCGTTCTGTGTTTGGCGAACGCTGGCTGTTTATCGTCCCCGTACTGCAGATCTTATGTGTCGCCGGCATGATGCGCGCGGTTAACAACCCTGTCGGCGCGCTGGTAATGGCGAAAGGAACGGTTGATATTAGCTCTAAGCTGAATGCGTTCCGCCTGCTGCTTTCCATACCGGTCATTTGGTCAGGAGCCACATGGGGCGGTTTACTGGGGGCAACTATTAGTTTTACCGCGCTACAGGTTATGACGGTATTAACGAATTATTTTATGCTGATTCGGCCCATCCTGGGTGCCAGCGGAAAGGCCTTTCTTGCCAGCCAGTGGATGCCGCTGCGTATGGCGTTGCCAACGCTCTGGATAAGCTATGCGCTCGACTACCTTCTTGAAGGTATTTTACCTGTCACTGTTACCCTGGCGATTCAGATCGCCGCCGGCGCGCTGGTTTGGGGCCTGATGATGTTAAGCAGCCGCCATCCATTAGTGCTTGAATTAAAAGCAATTGCGCAGCGTAAGGTCCGAGCTAAAGTCACATTAAAAAGCGAAAACCCGTCAACTTAATAGAGCTGTTTACTGCTGGTAATAACGCCTGGTTATTCCGGATCTTTCTGAGCGTGCCGCGTCGGCACGCTTTTTTTATCGCTGTTGCTTACCGCCGCCGTAACTATTCGCATAAATATAGCTAATCCGAAAAGCGCTACCTTAGAAATTTTCACTCGTCTACAATCAGGCAAGCGCTGTAGGCTTGCCACCGTTTTTCTGGAGCTGGCTATGTTACTAACCGTACTTTATATCATCGGCATCACTGCCGAAGCGATGACCGGCGCGCTTGCTGCAGGTCGTCGTAAAATGGATCTTTTTGGCGTCATTATTATCGCATCGGTAACGGCCATCGGTGGCGGTTCGGTACGCGATATATTACTTGGACACTATCCGCTCGGCTGGGTGAAGCATCCCGAATATATCATTATCGTCGCCGTGGCGGCCGTATTGACCACCGTCGTAGCGCCATTGATGTCCCATCTGCGCAAGGTGTTTCTGGTGCTGGACGCGCTAGGCCTGGTGGTTTTCTCCATTATTGGCGCCCAGGTCGCCCTGGATATGGGCCATCCTGCAATTATCGCCGCTATCAGCGCCGTCATTACCGGCGTATTTGGCGGCGTGCTGCGGGATATGTTCTGTAACCGAATCCCGCTGGTATTTCAGAAAGAGCTGTATGCCGGCATCGCTTTCGCCGCCGGCTGGCTCTATATCCTGCTGCAGCAAACGCCGTTAAGCCATGAAACCGTGGTCATCATTACGCTGCTGTTCGGTTTTCTCTCCCGCCTGCTGGCGCTGCGCTTTCGGCTGGGGCTGCCCGTTTTCAATTATACGCATCCTGAACATTAGCCGCGGGCGGCCCAGCCAGCGAAGGCAGTATCGGCTGGGTCGCCGTGTAAGCGGCATCGGCCTGCCATTGCTGAATCAGCGTAATAAGATCGCGCACCTGCTTATCTTTTAGCCAGTTTTCTATCCTGTGCGCCAGCTTTATGCCAACGCCAGGCAGCTGCTGCCATGAGTGAGCGTCGCGCGCCAACAGCTGCGCCCAGCTGTTATCCGGCAACGCTGATAGCGTAACCTCCGGCACAGGCGCGCCCAGCGCCTTTATCCAGCGACGCAGAGGCAAATGTCGCGTCATATTAAAGTAATGGATAATTTGCCGGGCTTGCAAAGGGCTGATGCCTGCCTGAGTGGAAAGCTGCTCCGCCTCCAGCGTCATCCAGGAAAAAATATGCGTAAAGCCGGGCAGCTGCAATAACCGTTGCCAGGTACTGCGCTGAATGCCTGGCAAGTTAAGTACCTGCCGCTGGCTTAACCAACTTAATCGGGACAGAAACTGTTGACGGCATACCATACTGTTATAAAAGCAGCTCAAAGGATGGTACTGCTGCGGATCGGGCGCCGTGGGCCGATCGCGCTGCATAACCCGCCAGACTACCTTTTCAAAGCGTGGGATACCCTGCCCGGCCAGGCTAATGGCCACCTGATCGCCAGGCACAATATCCAGCGCCTGCCAGCGTGCCAGAGAACCCAGACTGACGCGTCGCACGGTTTTATCATCCAGCTGAACCGGCATGACATTTAATACTGCGGCAACTTTACCGGTACGCCCAACCGGAAACGCCACCGAACGGACTTCGCTACTGACAATCGGCGGAGTATATTTCCAGGCGGCAGCGAACCCGTTATCGCCGGGCATCCACTGTTTGCCTGACGCCCGCTTGTCCGTATGTATCACGACGCCGTCGGTAACAAAAGGCAGAGGCATACGAAACCAGCTATCGCGCCAGCGGGCGACCTCTTCTTCATCGGTTACCCGCTGCGTCCAGTCATTGGATAAACCAAATCCCAGCCGCTTAAGGGCGATTTGGCGCATCACCATGGTTTCCGGCCCGTCAGGCCAGGCCCAAATAAAAATACCCAGCTGTGCCAGCAGCGGCGAGGCTTCCTGCCGCCTCAGCGCTCCGGCAACCTGAGCGCGCGCATTTCTGCCGCCATGCGCCGCCTGTTGATGATCGGTCATGGTTAAAAACAGTTCGCCCTGTAGCACTAGCTGTGGGCGTCGATCGGGAATTTGCGGCGGAATCGCCGGAATATAAGGCGCCTTATCCAGCCAGCTTTGGCCCCTTAACCCGTCGCCGCGGCTGATCAATGCGGCCAGTTTTCCATCGCGATAGACCAGCGTTACCGCCACGCCATCGATTTTTGGCTGTAGCCATAAAGGCCCTTTACCCTGCATCCAGTACGCGACCGCCAGCTTATCCGCTAATTTTTTTACGCCGGTATGGGCTACCGGATGCGCGACCGTGCCATCCGCGACCCAAACGGGCTGATCCGGCGCGGTACTGGCGTGAAAACAATGCTGCCATTGCCGCAGACGTTTTTGCAGGCTGTCGTACAGCGCATCATCAATCAGCGTTTCGCCATCACGATAATAAGCGCTGTCCCAGCTGCGCAGCTGCTGTTGTAAATGAGCGATCTCTTCCGTAGCGCGGGCGGGCGACCAGCGCGGGCAGAGCGCCTGCGCCGCGCCGGCGCACCACCACAACAGCCACAGCACATGCTTTCCAGTCATGATTTCTCCTTGTTATCAACCGCCCCAGTACAACGCACGTAGCGCCCGACGGCGAGCGGCGGTAAAAGGAAATGGAATTTGTCCCGACGGTTTTTTATGTAACAAGAGCAAAAGGCTAAACTTTATGCGGGGCGGTTCCAGAAAAAGCAGAAAAAAATCAGCGTAACGGCGCAAACGCTGCATGGCGGCGGCAAGCCGTGTATACTGTGCAGGAAACAGACTCCGCCCTTTTACACACTTCAAGAATTATCATGGCTCAAGGCACGCTTTATATTATTTCCGCTCCCAGCGGCGCGGGTAAATCCAGTCTGATTCAGGCTATGCTGAAAACGCAGCCGCTATACGATACGCAGGTATCCATTTCGCATACCACTCGCGGAATGCGCCCCGGCGAGCAGCATGGCGAACATTATTATTTCGTTTCTAAACAAGAGTTTGAAACGATGATCGCGCAGGATGCTTTTCTTGAGCATGCCGAAGTGTTCGGCAACTACTACGGCACTTCACGCGCGGCGATTGAGCAGGTGCTGGCTACCGGCGTCGATGTATTTCTCGATATTGACTGGCAGGGCGCGCAGCAGATCCGACGGAAAATGCCCGGCGCACGCAGCATTTTCGTTCTGCCGCCGTCAAAAGAGGAACTGGATCGCCGCCTGCGCGGGCGCGGTCAGGATAGCGAAGAGGTCATCGCCCGCCGCATGATGCAGGCCGTTGCGGAGATGAGCCACTACGCCGAATACGATTACTTAATTGTGAATGATGATTTCGATCTGGCGCTGTCCGATCTGAAAACCATCATTCGCGCCGAGCGTCTGCGCATGGGGCGTCAAAAATCCCGGCATGATGCTTTAATCAGCAAACTATTGGCAGACTGAAGCCACTTTCAGTATTATGCCCAGTCATTTCTTCACCTGTGGAGTAACACATTTATGGCACGCGTAACCGTTCAGGACGCAGTAGAGAAAATTGGTAACCGTTTTGACCTGGTTCTGGTCGCTGCACGTCGCGCACGTCAGATGCAGGTGAGCGGTAAAGATCCGCTGGTACCGGAAGAGAACGATAAACCGACCGTTATCGCCCTGCGTGAAATCGAAGAAGGCCTGATCACCAATCAGATTCTCGATGTCCGTGAGCGCCAGGAACAGCAGGAGCAGGAAGCCGCCGAACTACAGGCTGTAACCGCTATCGCTGAAGGCCGTCGTTAATTAGCCGGAAGGCTCGCCCTTGTATCTTTTTGAAAGCCTCAATCAGCTGATTGAAAAATACTTGCCTGAGGAGCAGATCAAGCGCCTCAAGCAAGCTTATCTTGTCGCGCGTGATGCCCACGAGGGGCAGACACGCTCCAGCGGCGAGCCTTATATCACGCATCCGGTCGCCGTCGCCTGCATCCTGGCGGAAATGAAGCTCGACTATGAAACCCTCATGGCCGCGCTGCTGCATGATGTGATAGAAGACACGCCGGCGACCTATCAGGATATGGAACAGCTGTTCGGCAAAAGCGTTGCCGAGCTGGTTGAAGGCGTATCCAAACTGGATAAGCTGAAATTCCGCGATAAGAAAGAGGCGCAGGCGGAAAACTTCCGCAAAATGATCATGGCGATGGTGCAGGATATCCGCGTTATCCTGATCAAGCTTGCCGACCGTACGCATAACATGCGGACGCTGGGTTCGCTGCGCCCGGATAAGCGGCGGCGTATTGCGCGCGAAACGCTGGAGATCTATAGCCCGCTGGCCCACCGTCTGGGCATTCATCATCTGAAAACCGAGCTGGAAGAGCTGGGCTTTGAAGCGCTCTATCCTAACCGCTACCGCGTTATTAAAGAGGTGGTGAAAGCCGCGCGCGGTAACCGTAAGGAGATGATCCAGAAAATCCTTGCGGAAATAGAAGGGCGTTTGCAGGAGGCGGGTATTCCCTGCCGCGTTTTCGGCCGCGAGAAACACCTTTACTCCATCTATTGCAAGATGCATCTCAAAGAGCAGCGTTTCCACTCCATTATGGATATCTACGCGTTTCGCGTCATCGTTCGCGATGTGGATACCTGCTATCGCGTACTGGGTCAGATGCACAGCCTGTATAAACCACGTCCAGGGCGGGTTAAAGACTATATCGCCATTCCGAAAGCGAACGGTTACCAGTCGCTGCACACTTCAATGATCGGGCCGCACGGCGTGCCGGTTGAAGTGCAGATCCGTACTGAAGATATGGATCAGATGGCGGAGATGGGCGTCGCGGCGCACTGGGCGTATAAAGAACAGGGCGAAAGCAGCACCACGGCGCAGATACGCGCGCAGCGTTGGCTGCAAAGCCTGCTGGAGCTGCAGCAAAGCGCCGGCAGCTCTTTTGAATTTATTGAAAGCGTTAAATCCGATCTGTTCCCGGATGAGATTTACGTGTTTACCCCGGAAGGACGCATTGTCGAACTGCCCGCTGGCGCAACGCCGGTAGATTTCGCCTATGCGGTGCATACCGATATCGGTCACGCCTGCGTCGGCGCACGCGTCGATCGGCAGCCCTACCCGCTTTCGCAGCCGCTGGCCAGCGGTCAAACGGTGGAAATTATTACGGCGCCGGGCGCGCGTCCAAACGCCGCCTGGCTCAACTTTGTCGTGAGTTCCAAAGCCCGAGCCCAAATTCGCCAGCTGCTGAAAAACCTTAAGCGCGAAGACTCCGTTAGCCTGGGGCGACGCCTGCTCAGCCATGCGCTGGGCGGCAGCCGCAAGCTGGCGGAGATACCGGCAGCAAATGTCGCGCAAGAGCTGGAGCGAATGAAGCTGGCATCGCTGGACGATCTGCTGGCGGAAATCGGCCTCGGCAACGCCATGAGCGTGGTGGTAGCGAAAAACCTGCTGCAGGATACGCCGGGCGCGCAGCCTAACAGCGCCACTTCGCGCAGCAAGCTGCCGATTAAAGGCGCTGACGGCGTCCTGATTACCTTCGCGAAATGCTGTCGCCCTATCCCCGGCGACCCGATTGTGGCGCACGTTAGCCCTGGCAAAGGGTTGGTCGTGCATCATGAGTCATGCCGTAATATTCGCGGCTATCAGAAAGAGCCTGAGAAGTTTATGGCGGTCGAATGGGATAAAGTGACCGATCAGGAGTTTGTTGCGGAGATTAAGGTGGAGATGTTCAACCACCAGGGCGCGCTGGCGAATCTGACCGCGGCAATCAATACCGCCGGCTCCAATATTCAAAGCCTCAACACCGAAGAGCGTGACGGGCGCGTTTACAGCACCTTTATCCGCCTGACGGCGCGCGATCGCGTCCATCTGGCGAATATTATGCGTAAAATTCGCGTCATGCCGGACGTGATTAAAGTTCACCGTAACCGAAATTAGCGCATGAATGCTCAACGTTTCGCTCGTATACGCGAGATGCTGGCCGCACGCCAGCATGATTTAACCGTGTGTATGGAGCAGGTTCACAAGCCCCATAACGTTTCCGCCATTATTCGCACGGCGGACGCAGTCGGCGTGCATGAGGTTCACGCCGTCTGGCCCTCCAGCCGTATGCGTACCGCTGCCTCTTCCGCCGCCGGCAGCAACAGCTGGGTGCAGGTGAAAACGCACCGCACTATCGCTGATGCTGTCGCCCATCTGAAACAGCGGGATATGCAGGTGCTGGCGACCAACCTTTCGGCTAACGCGGTTGATTTTCGCGAAATCGACTATACGCGCCCCACCTGCATTCTGATGGGCCAGGAAAAAACCGGCATTACTCAGGAAGCGCTGGCGCTGGCCGATCGCGATATTATTATCCCCATGGTCGGCATGGTGCAGTCGCTCAACGTTTCCGTCGCCTCCGCGCTGATTTTATATGAGGCGCAGCGCCAGCGGCAGAATGCGGGCATGTATCAACGTAGCAGCAGTACGCTGCCCCGCGCAGAGCAGCAGCGTTTGCTGTTTGAAGGCGGCTATCCTGTGCTGGCCCGCGTCGCGAAACAAAAGGGCCTTCCTCGTCCTGAAATTAACGACCACGGTGAAGTGGTTGCCGATGCCGCATGGTGGGCCGCAATGCAGGCGACGGTGGCGCGATGAAGGGCCGCCTGCTGGATGCCGTCCCGTTAAACTCCCTTTCCGGCGTAGGCGCAAGCCAGGCTGGAAAGCTGGCGAAAATCGGGCTGCATACCGTGCAGGATTTACTGCTGCATCTGCCGCTACGCTATGAAGATCGCACCCAGCTCTATCCTGTCGGCGATCTGTTGCCCGGTATCTGGGCCACCGTTGAAGGCGAAGTGCTGCATACTGACGTTACTTTTGGCCGCCGCCGTATGTTGGTTAGCCAGATTAGCGATGGCACCGGCGTCATCACGCTGCGCTTCTTTAACTTTAACGCCGGTATGAAAAACGGGCTCGCCCCTGGCGCGCGCGTTACCGCCTGGGGCGAGATCAAGCGCGGACAGCGCGGCGCTGAAATTATCCATCCCGAATATCGTATCCAGGGCGAGCATGGCGTTACCGAACTGCAGGAAACGCTGACGCCGGTTTATCCAACCACCGAGGGCATTCGTCAGGCCACGTTGCGTAATCTGACGGATCAGGCGCTTAAGCTGCTGGAAAGCTGCCCGATCGCCGAGCTGCTGCCCGCCGAGCTGAGCGGCGGCCTGCTCAGCCTGCCTGATGCGTTACGCACGTTACACCGCCCGCCGCCGGATGTGCAGCTGATCGATCTGGAAAACGGCCGCCACCCAGCCCAGCGCCGGTTAATTCTTGAAGAGCTGCTGGCGCACAATTTAAGCATGCTGGCGGTGCGCGCTGGCGCGCAGCGCTATCACGCTTTACCGATGCCGCCACGCCACCAGCTGCGCGACAAACTGCTGGCGGCGCTGCCGTTTAAGCCAACGAATGCTCAGCAGCGCGTAGTTAAAGAAATTGAGCAGGATTTAGCGCATGACTACCCGATGATGCGGCTGGTTCAGGGGGATGTCGGCTCAGGCAAAACGCTGGTTGCGGCGCTGGCGGCGCTGCACGTCATTGCCCACGGTAAACAGGTCGCTCTGATGGCGCCGACTGAGCTGCTTGCCGAACAGCACGCTAACAATTTCCGCCAGTGGTTTACGCCGCTGGGTCTGGAAGTGGGCTGGCTGGCTGGCAAGCAAAAGGGCAAGGCGCGCCTTGCCCAGCAGGAAGCGATCGCCAGCGGCCAGGTATCGATGGTGGTCGGCACGCACGCGATTTTTCAGGAGCAGGTGCAGTTTAACGGGCTGGCGCTGGTTATTATTGATGAACAACACCGCTTCGGCGTCCATCAGCGGCTGGCGCTGTGGGAGAAAGGCGAGGAGCAGGGTTTTCATCCGCATCAGCTGATTATGACCGCCACGCCCATTCCGCGTACGCTGGCGATGACCGCCTACGCCGACCTTGATACCTCCACCATCGACGAGCTGCCGCCGGGACGTACGCCGGTTACCACCGTCGCCATCCCCGATACGCGGCGAGCGGAAATTATTGAGCGAGTGAAGCGCGCCTGCCAGAACGAAGGCCGCCAGGCTTACT
Source organism: Mixta tenebrionis (assembly GCF_006517625.1). Lineage (GTDB taxonomy): Bacteria > Pseudomonadota > Gammaproteobacteria > Enterobacterales > Enterobacteriaceae > Mixta > Mixta tenebrionis. Next base: position 107,586 of record NZ_VHQI01000013.1, read on the forward strand.
GGGTATGCACCCTGATCGAAGGGTCCGATCTGCTGGAGGCGCAGGCGGCGGAAGCAACCTGGGAAGAACTAAAGCTGGCGCTGCCCGATCTGCAGGTCGGCCTGGTGCATGGGCGTATGAAGCCGCAGGAAAAACAGGAAGTTATGCAGGCCTTCAAGCAGGGACAGCTCCAGCTGCTGGTTGCCACGACGGTAATTGAAGTAGGCGTGGATGTCCCTAATGCCAGCCTGATGATTATCGAAAACCCGGAGCGGCTTGGCCTGGCGCAGCTCCACCAGCTGCGCGGACGCGTGGGACGCGGCGCCGTCGCCTCGCACTGCGTGCTGCTCTATAAATCTCCGCTAAGCAAAACGGCGCAAAAGCGTCTGCAGGTGCTGCGCGACAGTAATGACGGCTTTGTTATCGCCCAGTGCGATCTGGAAATCCGCGGCCCTGGCGAGCTGCTCGGTACGCGCCAAACCGGCAACGCAGAATTTAAAGTTGCCGATTTGCTGCGCGACCAAGCGCTGATCCCGGAGGTACAGCGCATAGCCCGCCATATCCATCAGCACTATCCGCAGCAGGCCCAGGCGCTGATTGAGCGCTGGCTGCCGGAAACCGATCGCTATACCAACGCCTGAATCCGGGCGCTAAAGCTTTTCTGATCCAGAATAAATAAAACGCGTTAAAGGCGCCGCGCGGCATGGCAAACGATTGCTTTTGCCATCGAGTGAATTACAATCGCCACTTTGTTTCTCAGGGATCCTTTATTATGTCCGTCACCCCTAACGAAATCGCCCCGTCCGCTGCCGCTGCGACGCCAAAGAGCGAACTTATCTATCGCCTGGAAGATCGTCCGCCGCTGCCGCAAACGCTGTTCGCCGCCGGTCAGCATCTGCTGGCTATGTTCGTGGCGGTGATCACACCCGCTCTGCTCATCTGCCAGGCGCTTGGCCTGCCCGCTCAGGATACGCAGCATATCATCAGCATGTCGCTGTTTGCTTCCGGCGTGGCGTCAATATTGCAGATTAAGACCTGGGGACCGGTCGGTTCCGGGCTGCTTTCTATTCAGGGCACCAGTTTCAACTTTGTTACGCCCTTAATTATGGGCGGTCTGGCGCTGAAAAACGGCGGCGCCGATGTGCCGACGATGATGGCTGCGCTGTTCGGTACGCTGATGGTGGCCTCCTGTACTGAGATGGTGCTCTCGCGCGTACTGCATCTGGCGCGCCGTATTATCACGCCGCTGGTTTCCGGCATCGTGGTGATGATTATCGGCCTGTCGTTAATTCAGGTGGGATTAACCTCAATTGGCGGCGGCTTCGCCGCGATGAACGATCACACTTTTGGCGCGCCGAAAAACCTGCTGCTGGCGGGCGTAGTGCTGGCGGTGATTATTTTGCTTAATCGCCAACGTAACCCTTACTTGCGCGTGGCCTCGCTGGTTATCGCTATGGCGGTAGGCTATCTGCTGGCCTGGGCGCTGGGTATGCTGCCGGAAAATATCGCAGCGCCCAACGGCGCGGTTATCGCGGTGCCGATGCCGCTCTACTACGGCCTGGGTTTTGACTGGAATCTGCTGATCCCGCTGATGCTGGTGTTTATGGTGACCTCGCTGGAAACCATCGGCGATATTACCGCAACCTCCGATGTTTCAGAGCAGCCGGTCAGCGGCCCGCTCTATATGAAACGCCTGAAGGGCGGCGTGCTGGCGAATGGCCTTAACTCGTTCGTTTCCGCGCTGTTCAATACTTTCCCCAACTCCTGTTTTGGTCAGAATAACGGCGTGATTCAGCTAACCGGCGTCGCCAGCCGCTATGTCGGCTTTGTCGTTGCATTAATGCTGATCGTTCTCGGCCTGTTCCCGGCAGTAAGCGGATTTGTACAGCATATTCCGGAACCGGTATTAGGCGGCGCGACCATTGTGATGTTCGGTACCATCGCCGCCTCCGGCGTGCGTATTGTCTCCCGCGAGCCGCTAAATCGTCGCGCGATTATGATTATTGCGCTGTCGCTGGCGGTTGGCCTGGGCGTGTCGCAGCAGCCGCTGATCCTGCAGTTTGCTCCGGACTGGCTGAAAACGCTGTTCTCCTCCGGCATTGCGGCTGGCGGTATTACGGCGATTGTGCTGAATCTGGTTTTTCCTCAGGAGAAGTAATCTGTCAGGGCGAGTAACGGCTCGCCCTGCATACCTGCCTGTTTATTTCCCTCTTTGCTCTCAGGCGGTTGAGCTATGCCGTTAATTCAGGCATAACTGGCGATACCGGAAATTCATACGGATAGATGCAATGAAATTTGTCGGAAAGTTAATTCTTTCGCTGCTTATACTGCTGCTGCTGATAGTGGTGGTGAGTTACTTTCTGCTGCAAACCCGCTGGGGGGCGGAGTGGGCAAGCAGACGCATCAGCGACGATACGGCATACCATCTTTCCGTCGCTAAAATCGAGCATAACTTTTCCCATCCCGCCCTGCTTATATTACACAGCGTCAGCTTTGGTCACGATGGCCGCCCGGCCGTTACGGTGGCGAAAACCGTTAGCCTGGGCCTGTCATTCAACCTGTTTGATCATCCTCTGCGCTTCGCCACTATTGAGCTGCGCGACGGCATACTGGATGTCGCCAATATGCCGAATAATCTGGCGTGGCCGCTGCAGGCCGGGCGGCTGCAGCTGCATGATATGACGGTTAACAGTCCGCATCTGGCGGTTAACGCTAAAAAACTCAACGGCGGCATAATTCCATGGCAGCCGGAGCCGGGACGAATCGCCGGCAGCAACGCCAGTTTCCAGTTCAGCGCCGACAGCGCCACGTTTAACGGCCTGACGGCAACCAATACGCTGGTTCAGGGACGTATCAGCAACGGCCAGCTGTTGGTAAATAATTTTGGCGCCGATATCGCGCGCGGTTCAGTAACCGGCAGCGCGCAGCGGGACAGTCAGGGCAACTGGCGCGTGGCGGCGCTGCGGCTGAATGATATTCGCCTGCAAACCGATAAGCCGCTGGCTGCTTTTCTACAGCCGCTGCGTGCGCTTCCCGCCGTTCACATCGCCCGCATCGATATGACCAACGCCCGGCTACAGGGGCCGGACTGGGCTGTGACCGATCTCAATCTGCTGGTTAAGAATCTGACGCTGCGCCACGGCCGCTGGCAAAGCGAAGAGGGTTCGCTGGCGCTGAACGCAGACAGCTTTATCAACGGCCAGCTGACGCTTAACGATCCTATCCTTAACCTGCGTCTCTCGCCGCAGGGCGTTACCGACGCCCGCTTCAGCTCGCGCTGGGTTAACGGCCTGATCCGCGCCCAGGGCAGCTGGCAGCGCCAGAACAAGCGGCTGACGCTGGATGAGCTGGCGCTGGCGGGGCTGGAATATACGCTGCCGGAAAACTGGCGCGAGCGCTGGATGGCGGCGCTGCCGGGCTGGCTCGACAGCGTGCTGGTGAAAAAGCTGAGCGGCAACCGCAATCTGCTTATTGATGTGAATCCAGCCTGGCCGTTCCAGATTACGGCGCTGGATGCGTCAGGCGCTAATTTGCTGCTCGCCCGTCAGCATCAATGGGGAATATGGCAAGGCGATCTCAACCTGAACGCCGCGGAAGCCACCTTTAACCGTACCGACGTGCGTCATCCATCGCTGGCGCTGAATGCCAGCGCTGAACAGATCAACGTAACGGAAATAAGCGGCTTTACCGGCGAAGGAATGCTGGAGGGGGTAGCGACGCTGGAACAGGCGCCCGCGCGCCAGCTGTCTCTGACGCTAAACGGACGCGCAGTACCGGCAGACGTGCTGCAAAACTGGGGCTGGCCCGCTTCGCCACTTGCCGGCCCGGCAACGCTGCAGCTAAAACTGGAGGCGCGCCTGACAGCGGAGACGCCGCTAAAAAACAGCGCCAGCGGCACGCTAATGCTGAATGCCGGCGGCCATACCCTGCAACAGACTCTGTCGCAGGGCGCGGTCAGCACTCAGCCCTGAGGCTCCAGCGGCCCGTCAGGATCGGCGGGCAGCACGATATAAACGCCATTAAATACCGCCCCGCATTCATCATTACCAAACAGTTCCACTTCCAGCTGTACGCGGGCCTTGCGCCCGCGCGCGAGGCGATCGAGATCGCCGCTCAGCGAACCCAGATCCGCCGTTGCGCTGGGCTTACCGATAACAGGTTGGCTATAGCGGATATGCGCATCCGCCAGGATTATGGTGCCGCCCAGGTGACGTTCACGCAGCAGCAGCCAGATCAGCCCCCAGCCGGTGAGCGTCGCCAGCGAAAACAGGCTGCCGGCAAACAGCGTGTGATGCGGATTTTGATTGCCGGTTTCCGGCATGGTGGTCATAAATTTTTGCCCGGTATACTGCGTGATCCGCACGCCCATTTTCTCGCTGAGCGGAATATGCTCATACCAGGCCTGCTGTAGCTGACCGCACCAGTCGGCGCGATGCAATATGTCATCCAGCGTGACCACCGGTTTAATCATCAAAAAATGGCGTACCGGCGTAGTCAGCGGCGCAGTGATCTCCCCCTGATTGAGGTAGCCCAGCTTGGCAAAAAACTCTACCGCATCCTCACGCGCGCTGCAGACCACACGCTTAACGCCCTCCTGACGCGCGACTGATTCGAGCGTCATCGCCACCAGCGTTCCCAACCCTTTTCCCTGCACCGTCGGGTGCACGGCCAGAAAGCGAATCGAAGCTTCGTTATCGGCATTGATATAGAGCCGCCCCGCGGCGACCGGCTTGCCCTGCTCATCCACCACCATTTGATGATGCGCCAGCGCATCCCAGGCATCCCGTTCCGAGCCCTGCGGCTGGCGCAACGGCTTACGCAACATTTCCCAGCGGAACTGATAATACATCTCCAGTTCTTCAGCTGTTTCCGGCACTCGTAGATGATACATAAAAGGATTCTCTCGTTCGGCTGTCCGGTAGCGGCGGCGTCAATAGCGATCGACGTTAAACCTGTAACCAAAAGGTGACCGGGCCATCGTTAACCAATGCCACCTGCATATCCGCGGCAAAGCGGCCATTTTCAACCGCCACGCCCTGCTGGCGGCAGCAATCGCTGAAATAGTGATAAAGACGCTCCGCCTCCTGCGGCTCGGCGCCGCGCGAGAAGCTGGGACGCATGCCTTTTTGCGTATCGGCAGCCAGGGTAAATTGTGAAACGACCAGCACGCTGCCGCCGGCCTGCTGTACGTTCAGGTTCATCTTGCCGTTTTCATCGCTAAAAATACGATAGCCTAAAACCCGTTCGCAAAGGCGCTGCGCTTTCTGCTCGTTATCTTCCTTTTCCACGCCCAGCAACACCAGCAGGCCAGGCCCAATGCTGCCCGTGGTTTCATGCGCCACCGTAACGCTGGCGCTCAGCACACGCTGTATTAATGCAATCATGCTTCCTCGTCAGTTTTCTCTTCCTGTTGTCGCTGGCGATATTCCCCCAGCGTAACGGTTATCTCCGCCCCTAACAGTACGATACACCATGTCCAGTACACCCACAGAAACAGAATCGGGATCACCGCCAGCACGCCGTAAATCAGCTGATACGACGGAAACATGGTGACGTAAAGAGTGAACGCCTTTTTACCCAGTTCAAACAGCATCCCCGCCACCAGCGCGCCGATTAGCGCGTCGCGCTGCGGTACGCGCGTGGTGGGCACCAGACTGTACAGCAGCCAGAATGCCAGCCAGGAGAGCAGCAGCGGAAAAATACGCAGCGTATGGTCAACCAGTCCGGTCATACCGCTAACGGCCACCCACTTTAGCGAAAGCAGCCACGTACTGATCGCCAGGCTGGCGCCCGCCAGCAGCGGCCCCAGCGTCAGAATCATCCAGTAAACGGCAAAGGAGAAGACCAGCGGGCGCTTTTTCTGGCTGCGCCAGATAGCGTTCAGCGCGCTGTCGATAGAGTGCATCAGCAGCAGCGCCGTTACGATCAGGCCTACCGCGCCCACCACTGTCATTTTGTTGACGTTGGCGACAAACTGATCGAGATACTCCTGCACCACATTGCCTGCCGCCGGGACAAAATTGTTGAAAATAAAATGCTTGAGCTGAACGCTGATATCCGCGAAGACCGGAAACGCGGCAAAAAGAGAAAAAACCACCGCCACCAGCGGCACCAGCGCCAGCAGCGAAACAAAGGCGAGATTACCCGCCTCGGTAGTCATGCTGTCATGCTCAATACGCCGCCACAGCAGCCTGAGCCAGGCGCCCGTCGCATGCAGGCGCCGCTTCACAGACAAGGACTTCATTGTTTAACGTTGGCGGCGAACCACGCCGGAATAACGCGCGCATCGGTAACATGGACGGCGGTGATGCCAAGCTGGCGGGCCGCCTCAATATTTTCCGGATGATCGTCGAAGAAAATCGCCCGATCGGCGCTAACCCCTTCCTGTTCCAGAACATACTGATAAATACGCGCTTCCGGCTTACGCATTCCTGTCTCCTGGGAGAGATAGAGCTGATCCGCCGCCTGCCGCACCTGCGGATATTGGGAAGGCCAGTAGTCGCAGTGCAGACGGTTGGTATTGGAAAGGATAACCACACGTTCGCCACGGCGGCGAAGCTGCTGCATTATTTCGATAACCTCAGGACGCAGGCCGACAAAAATCGCCTGCCAGCCGGAAACAAACTGTTCATAGCTCAGCGCAATATCCAGCTCGGCGCAGAGGTTTGCCGCAAACTCTTCATCGCTAATCTCACCGCGCTCATGCCGTGCAAAGTTTTCCCCCATCTGAAAGCGGCTTTTCAACAGCGCTAACGGGACACGGCTCAGATCGCTCCAGACGCCCAGCACCCGGCTGAAATCGATATCTACAACGACATTACCTAAATCAAAGATATACAGCATGGTCATCTCCTTTTGTCCCGTTGAGCTATTCACTCTAACGATAAAACGGCAGGCTGAACAGGGTATGACGCAAAGGATAAAGAAATCAGAACGGGGTTTCAGGCGGGAAAGCGGTACGTTTTAATGTGCGGAGAAAAAAATGGCCCCTTGCGGGGCCATATTACAGCGTTAGCTTACGGGCTGGCGTAACGTTATACGTCTTTGCTGCCGCGCGCCGCGCGCTTACGATCGTTTTCCGTCAGGTAACGTTTACGAATACGTACCGAGGTCGGCGTCACTTCCACCAGTTCATCATCATCGATAAACTCGATCGCCTGCTCCAGCGTCATCTTGATCGGCGGAACCAGCGTCGTCGCTTCATCCGTACCAGAGGCACGCATGTTGGTCAGCTTCTTACCGGTCAGGCAGTTTACGGTCAGGTCGTTAGAACGGCTGTGGATACCGATAATCTGGCCTTCATACACTTCCGCGCCGTGACCCAGGAACAGCTTGCCGCGATCCTGCAGGCCGAAAAGCGCAAAGGCAACCGCTTTGCCCTGACCGTTGGAGATCAGCACGCCGTTCTGGCGCTGGCCCACTTCGCCCGGACGCACGTCGTCGTAGTGGCTGAAGGTAGAGTAAAGCAGACCGGTACCGGAGGTCATGGTCATAAATTCGTTACGGAAGCCGATCAGACCACGGCTTGGGATTACGTAATCCAGACGCACGCGGCCCTTACCATCCGGGTCCATGTTTTTCAGATCGCCTTTACGTTCGCCCATCGCCTGCATCACCGCGCCCTGATGCTGTTCTTCAATATCCAGCGTCACGTTTTCGAACGGTTCCTGCTTACGGCCATCCACTTCACGGAAGATAACTTTCGGGCGGGATACCGCCAGCTCAAAGCCTTCACGACGCATGTTTTCGATCAGGACAGAGAGGTGCAGCTCACCGCGCCCGGATACGCGGAAAGCATCCGCATCTTCGGTTTCTTCCACGCGCAGCGCAACGTTGTGCACCAGCTCTTTCTTCAGACGCTCCAGGATCTGGCGCGACGTGACGTATTTACCTTCTTTACCGCAGAACGGCGAGGTATTAACGTTGAAGAACATGGTAACGGTCGGCTCATCGACGCTCAGCGCCGGCAGCGCTTCAACATTTTGCGGATCGCAAATGGTATCGGAGATATTCAGCTCGCCCAGACCGGTGATGGCGATGATATCGCCCGCTTCAGCCAGGTCAGTATCGATACGCTCCAGGCCGAGGTGACCCAGCACCTTGCCCACTTTTGCGTTACGCGTTTTACCTTCGCTGTCGATAACCGTAACCTGCTGGTTCGGCTTCACTTTACCGCGTTTGATACGGCCAATGCCGATCACGCCGAGATAGTTGTTGTAGTCCAGCTGAGAGATTTGCATCTGCAGCGGGCCGTCCAGGTCGACGCTCGGCGCCGGTACGTGGTCGACAATCGCCTGATAAAGCGGCGTCATGTCGGCGGCCATATCGCTATGGTCAGCGCCGGCGATGCCCTGCAGCGCAGAAGCATAAATAATCGGGAAATCAAGCTGCTCGTCAGTAGCGTCAAGATTAACGAACAGGTCAAACACCTGATCGACAACCCAGTCAGGACGCGCGCCAGGACGGTCGATTTTGTTGATAACCACGATCGGTTTCAGACCATGAGCAAAAGCTTTTTTGGTCACGAAACGCGTTTGCGGCATGGGGCCGTCCATCGCATCGACAACCAGCAGCACTGAATCAACCATGGACATTACGCGCTCAACTTCGCCGCCGAAGTCGGCGTGTCCGGGAGTATCAACGATGTTGATACGATAGTCGTTCCATTTGATGGCGGTATTTTTCGCGAGGATGGTAATCCCACGCTCTTTCTCCAAATCGTTGGAGTCCATTACACGCTCGGTTGCTTCAGTACGGGCATCAAAAGTACCGGACTGTTGCAACAGTTTATCAACCAGGGTGGTTTTCCCATGGTCAACGTGCGCAATAATGGCGATGTTACGCAAATTTTCGATCACAGCTTTGCCTCAGGCATTAGAAATAGCGCGCTATTGTACACGGATTAATCGAAGGACTGAACAGGATCACAAATATCAAAGAAAGAATGCTTCAGGGCTTGCTTCAGACATCACTTTCAGTGCAAAAAATGCACCTGATTGACCAGATGCACCATAACGGTGCTTTAAATCAGCTCATTTGCACTATAATGGTGCGCGACATCCATCATGGTGCATCTCTCTTTCGTCGAGAACATGCATCATAGCGCTTTTTAGGCCAAATAAAAAAGTTGGCACAAAATTCGCTTTAATTTACTCAGGTAAAAACCACGTTTTCCACAACGGTTGATAGCTTGTCCGAGTACTTTGTTGCCGGCTGTACGCCCGACTTTACGCGTCTGGCAGGATGAAGTTCTCTCACCACGACGACAACGACAATGATCAGGAGAGTTGAGTATGTCCGCTGAACACGTTCTTTCGATGATGAATGAACATGAAGTTAAGTTTGTTGATCTGCGCTTCACCGACACCAAAGGTAAAGAACAGCACGTAACCATTCCTGCCCATCAGGTCAACGCAGACTTCTTTGAAGAAGGCAAAATGTTTGACGGCTCCTCTATCGGCGGCTGGAAAGGCATCAACGAATCAGACATGGTACTGATGCCGGACCCGACTACCGCAGTGCTGGATCCGTTCTACGAAGATTCAACGCTTATCATCCGTTGCGACATCCTTGAGCCAGGCACCATGCAGGGCTACGACCGCGATCCGCGCTCTATTGCTAAACGCGCAGAAGATTTCCTGCGTTCTTCCGGCATCGCCGATACCGTGCTGTTTGGCCCGGAGCCGGAATTCTTCCTGTTCGACGACATTCGTTTCGGCAGCAGCACTTCCGGCTCGCACGTCGCTATTGATGATATCGAAGCGGCATGGAACACCGGCAAAGAGTATGAAGGCGGCAACAAAGGCCACCGTCCGGGTCTGAAAGGCGGCTACTTCCCGGTTCCGCCGGTTGATTCCGCGCAGGATATCCGTTCCGCGATGTGTCTGACTATGGAGCAGATGGGCCTGGTGGTGGAAGCGCATCACCACGAAGTGGCTACCGCTGGTCAGAACGAAGTGGCTACCCGCTTCAACACCATGGTGAAGAAAGCGGACGAAATCCAGATCTACAAATATGTCGTGCACAACGTCGCGCACGCCTGGGGCAAAACCGCTACCTTTATGCCGAAACCGATGTTTGGCGATAACGGCTCCGGTATGCACTGCCATATGTCCCTGTCCAAAGGCGGCACTAACCTGTTCGCTGGCGACAAGTACGGCGGCCTCTCTGAAATGGCGCTGTTCTATATCGGCGGCGTAATTAAACATGCGAAAGCGATTAACGCCCTGGCTAACCCTACCACCAACTCTTACAAACGTCTGGTTCCGGGTTATGAAGCGCCGGTTATGCTGGCTTACTCGGCGCGTAACCGCTCCGCCTCTATCCGTATTCCGGTAGTCGCCAGTCCGAAAGCGCGTCGTATCGAAGCGCGCTTCCCGGATCCGGCCGCTAACCCGTACCTGGCGTTCGCCGCGCTGCTGATGGCTGGCCTGGACGGCATCATCAACAAAATCCACCCTGGCGATGCGATGGATAAAAACCTCTATGACCTGCCGCCGGAAGAAGAGGCAGAGATTCCAAAAGTAGCGGCCTCGCTGGAAGAAGCGCTGGATGCGCTGAACGAAGATCGTGAATTCCTGACCCGCGGCGGCGTCTTCACCGACGATGCTATCAATGCCTATATCGAACTGCGCAAGTCTGAAATGGAACGTGTACGTATGACGCCGCATCCGGTTGAGTTCGAGCTCTACTACAGCGTCTAACTGATTTGAGTTGTTGTTGCCGTGGAAACTTTCAGCCCATCTTCGGATGGGCTTTTTTCTCCGCATCTCCACCGGCCGGGATATCGCGTTATCAAACCTGAAACTATAATGCACTAAAACGGTGCAGGAGAACGCTGTATGGCAACTGGCCTGCTGCCCGATGCTGGGCAGATTCTCAACTCCCTGATCAACGCTATTCTGCTGGTTGATAATCAACTGGTCATTCACTACGCCAATCCGGCTGCGCAGCAGCTGCTGGCGCAAAGTTCGCGCAAGCTGTTCGGCACGCCGCTGCCGGAGCTGACGGGCTATTTTTCGCTGAATATCGCCGTGATGCAGGAAAGCCTGGCCGCAGGTCAGGGCTTTACCGACAGCGAGGTAACGCTGGTGGTGGATGGACGCGCCCATATTATGTCGCTGACCGCACAGCGCCTGCCTGACGGCCTGATTCTGCTGGAGATGGCGCCGATGGATAACCAGCGCCGCCTTAGCCAGGAACAGATTCAGCACGCACAGCAGGTCGCCGCCCGCGATCTGGTGCGCGGGCTGGCGCACGAGATTAAAAATCCGCTCGGCGGCCTGCGCGGCGCGGCGCAGCTGCTGGCGAAAGCCCTGCCCGACCCGGCCCTGACGGAATATACCAAAGTGATTATCGAACAGGCCGATCGCCTGCGTAACCTGGTCGATCGCCTGCTAGGCCCGCAGCAGCCGGGAATGCACGTAACGCAGAGTATTCATCAGGTAGCGGAGCGCGTGGTAAGCCTGGTCAATATGGAGCTGCCATCCAATGTTACGCTGGTGCGCGACTACGATCCCAGCCTGCCGGAGCTGCCGCACGATCCCGACCAGATAGAGCAGGTTTTACTGAACGTGGTGCGCAATGCGCTACAGGCGCTGGGCGAAGCGGGCGGCACCATTATGCTACGTACCCGCACCGCCTTTCAGCTGACGCTGCACGGCGTACGCTATCGTCTGGTGGCGCGCATTGATGTGGTGGATGACGGGCCGGGCATTCCTGCTCAGCTACAGGATACGCTGTTTTATCCCATGGTCAGCGGACGAGAAGGCGGCACCGGGCTGGGCCTTTCTATTGCCCGCAGCCTGCTCGATCAGCATTCGGGAAAAATAGAATTCAGCAGCTGGCCCGGCCATACCGAATTTTCCATTTACCTGCCTATTCGCCAGTGAGGTTTCTATGCAACGAGGGATAGTTTGGATCGTCGATGACGATAGCTCCATCCGCTGGGTGCTTGAACGCGCACTGACCGGAGCTGGTTTAAGCTGCACGACCTTTGAAAGCGGCAATGCGGTGCTGGAAGCGCTCGCCAGCAAAACCCCAGACGTTTTACTGTCAGATATTCGTATGCCCGGCATGGATGGCCTGGCGCTGTTAAAGCAGATTAAGCAGCGTCATCCCATGCTGCCGGTAATTATTATGACGGCGCACTCCGATCTGGATGCCGCCGTCAGCGCCTATCAGCAGGGCGCTTTTGATTATCTGCCCAAGCCTTTTGATATTGATGAGGCCGTTGCGCTGGTGGATCGCGCCATCAGCCATTATCAGGAGCAGCAGCAGCCGCGTGACAGGCCGGTTAACGGCCCCACTACCGATATTATCGGCGAAGCGCCGGCGATGCAGGATGTGTTTCGTATTATTGGCCGCCTTTCACGCTCTTCCATTAGCGTGCTGATTAACGGCGAATCCGGTACCGGCAAGGAACTGGTAGCACATGCGCTGCATCGCCACAGTCCGCGCGCCAGGGCGCCGTTTATCGCGCTGAATATGGCCGCTATTCCTAAAGATCTCATCGAGTCCGAGCTGTTCGGCCATGAAAAAGGCGCTTTTACCGGGGCTAATCAGGTTCGCCAGGGGCGCTTTGAGCAGGCGGACGGCGGCACGCTGTTTCTGGATGAAATTGGCGATATGCCGCTGGACGTGCAGACGCGGCTGCTGCGCGTGCTGGCCGACGGGCAATTTTATCGCGTCGGCGGCTATGCGCCGGTAAAGGTAGATGTGCGTATTATCGCCGCCACCCATCAGAACCTGGAAAAGCGCGTCCAGGAAGGTAAATTCAGGGAAGATCTGTTTCACCGCCTGAACGTGATTCGCGTGCACCTGCCGCCGCTGCGCGAGCGTCGGGAGGATATTCCGCGCCTGGCGCGCTATTTTCTGCAGGTCGCCGCGCGCGAGCTGGGCGTCGAGGCCAAAATTCTGCATCCTGAAGCCGAAGCGGCGCTGACGCGGCTGCGCTGGTCAGGCAACGTGCGTCAGCTGGAGAATACCTGTCGCTGGCTGACGGTAATGGCCGCGGGACAAGAGGTGCTGATTCAGGATCTGCCGCCGGAGCTGTTTGAAAGCGTCAGCAGCGATCCGGCTGGAGAGTCGCTGCCGGACAGCTGGGCAACGCTGCTTGCGCAGTGGGCCGATCGAGCGCTGCGTTCCGGCCATCAGGATCTGCTGTCGGAAGCGCAGCCGGAGCTGGAGCGCACCCTGCTCACTACCGCCCTGCGTCATACGCAGGGCCATAAACAGGAGGCGGCGCGCCTGCTCGGCTGGGGACGTAATACGCTGACGCGGAAACTGAAAGAGCTGGGTATGGAATAAGCCAGAGCAGATCAAAAAAGGTTATTTATTGCGCAAATTTAGTAGCATTACGCTTTACACGCCGGCGCCGTTCAGTATTATTTTGTGCGGTTATCCGGAGGTTTATTATGTTTGAATCACTGATGCATTTGGTCTCGCAAGGCGCTGAAACCGGCGCCGCTTTCGGCCATTCGCCACAAACCGCGCTGGCGGCTGTGCTATGCGCCGTGATGCTTAATTTTTTCAGTTAGCAAAAAGGCCGGCGCATACCGGCCTTTTTGTTACGCCGTCTAGATCACACGCGAGAACTGCTGCTGCCGGGCGCGCTGACGCATATAAACGTCAAAGCACATACAGATATTACGAATCAGCAGGCGTCCTTTAGGCGTTACCGTTAAGCCATCCGCAGCTATCTCCACCAGCCCGTCCGCCGCCAGCGGCGCGAGAAGCGCCAGGTCTTCGGCAAAGTACTCGGTGAACTTCACGCCGCTTGCCGCTTCCGTCTCAGAGAAAGAAAGCGCGAAGTTGCAGATAAGCGACTTAATCACGTCACGCCGCAGGCAATCATCCGCGCTTAACGTCAGACCGCGCCACAGAGCGTTGCCCTGCTGCTCCACGCTGGCGTAGTAGGCTTTCAGCTCTTTTTGATTCTGCGCGTAACAGTCGCCCAGCATGCTGATGGCGGATACGCCCATCCCCAGCAGATCGCTGTCGCCGTGGGTGGTATAACCCTGAAAATTGCGATGCAGTTTGCCCGCGCGCTGCGCCACAGCCAGCTCATCATCCGGACGTGCGAAGTGATCCATCCCGATATACTGATAACCCTGCGCGGTCAGCGTGGCGATAGTTTGCTGTAAAATAACCAGCTTTTGCGCCGCTCCCGGCAGCTCCTCATCTTTAATTTTGCGCTGGGCGGCAAACAGCGTCGGCAGGTGCGCATAGTTAAACACGCTCAGGCGATCGGGTTGCAGCTGCGCAACTTTTTCCAGGGTATAGGCGAAGCTTTCCGGCGTCTGCATCGGCAGACCATAGATCAGATCGATATTGCTGGAGGTAAAGCCCAGCTCGCGCGCGCGCGCAATCAGGGCAAAGATAAATGCTTCGTCCTGAACCCGGTTCACCCGCTCCTGCACCACTTTATTAAAATCCTGCACCCCCATGCTCAGGCGGTTAAAGCCCAGAGATCGCAGGTGATCGAGCACGTCCAGCTCTAATTCGCGCGGATCGATCTCAATAGAGATTTCCGCCGCATCGCTGAAAGAGAAAGATTCACGCAGTATCGTCATCAGCCGACTAAGTTGCGCTTTAGTCAGCCAGGTGGGCGTTCCGCCGCCCCAGTGCATTTGCATGACCTTGCGTTCGCTGAATAAGGCGGCGCGCTGGCGGATTTCCTGCTCCAGCACGTCAAGATAACGATCGCCCTTGTGCATCTGCCGGGTAACCTGTTTGTTACAGCCGCAGAAGTAGCAGAGACGATGGCAAAACGGGATGTGAATATAGAGAGAAAGCGGGCGATCGGGATAGCGCCGGGCAGCCTGTTGAAATGCCGCCTCGCTCCAGCCCTCAGCGAACTCCAGCGCGGTGGGATAAGAGGTATAGCGCGGCCCGGCATAGTTATACTTTTCAATCAGGGCCTGATCCCACTCGGTTAACGGCAATGGCATGTTTACTCCTTCCAGTTACGACGCTTTACGGGCCGCGTCAGTGGCAAGGAGGCCTGGCGCTGCCGGTTAGCGGTAGCACGGCGCAGCCGGGATTTCAGCTGCGTCAGGCGGCGTAGTTTAACAAACAGCCAAAACAGATAACACGCTAATAAAAATGCGATAATTGATCCAGGCCAAAACATGATGGAATACCTGAACGGCGAGCCGCAGAGACGCGCTTTGGCCCGCTTTCTATAAGAGAGGCTTAACGCTCGCCTTTCAGCAGACGATACATATCCTCATCGGCTTCTTCATCCGTCTCATCATCCATGGCGATACCAAGCTGTTCCATTAACGCGTCGATACGATCAAGCGTTTGATCCAGCCATGCCTGCTCTTCCGCTGACAGCATATCGTTGTTTTCCAGACGATCCAGCAGCGCATCAAGACGCTCATCGTTCTCCAGCATCGCCAGCTCATCTTCCGGGCTCATCAGCGGTTTTTGCTCAACGGGCGCTTTTTTCACCGGCGTAGCGACAACGGCTTGCTCTTTCAACAGCGGAACCGGCTTTTTGCTGCCGATACGCGGATCTTTGTCCTTGCTGGCGTTTCCTTTGCCGCTTTGCTGAGCCACGGGATTGGCGCGGCTTCCTGCCGCATGGCCGCGACGCTTTTTATCGCGTTTGCGATCGCGCGCTTCCTGATTCTGCTCTTCCCGCGCCTTACGTTTTACTTTCGGTGCCGTGCTGGTCTGCGGCTTACGTGCAGGTTTCATCATCTTTTATCCGGTTTTTTTTCTTTAGTATAGAATTGCGGCGGAATCTAGCAGAAAGCGCGCAAAGAAAAAAGGCGACAGGTCACCCTGTCGCCTTTTTTCGTACCTTCCATAGAAGGACAACTTTCCTTAAAGTCCGTTTTTGCAAACAACGTCCCGGTTTTTCCCTTTGCCTTTCGCTCTCTCCTGAGCAATTCCCTATCCCTGTCGGCACATTCCTTCGTACCCTGTCCTGATTCCCGCTCCGCTTTTCCCTGAGATCCCTGAGCGCTTCATCCTGAAGCAAGCTATCCGAACTCTGGGAATTACTTTAGCCGAAACAGGAAAAGTCACAAGGTCCGTGCAGCATTTATTAGCAGCGCTTTTTAAAGCGCAAATCTAATTATATGAATAATAAGATTTTTAACAAAACAGACTACAAAATTAACG
The DNA here is from genome assembly GCF_006517625.1 of Mixta tenebrionis. Taxonomy (GTDB): domain Bacteria; phylum Pseudomonadota; class Gammaproteobacteria; order Enterobacterales; family Enterobacteriaceae; genus Mixta; species Mixta tenebrionis. Next base: position 123,699 of record NZ_VHQI01000013.1, read on the forward strand.
TCAATAGATGGCAATAAATATGGCAAATATCTTACAATTTTTTTCATAAAGCCGGCCAGCAAGCGCTTTACGCGCTTTAAGGGTATAATCACCCCATTCAAACTTAATCAACGTTTCAGGAGCCGCTATTTTGTCTGGCTGGAATTATCACGTTACACACTTCGTTACCAGCGCCCCCGATATTCGCCACCTCCCGGCGGATAACGGTATTGAAGTGGCTTTTGCAGGGCGGTCAAATGCGGGTAAGTCCAGTGCTCTCAATACGCTGACTAATCAAAAAAACCTGGCGCGCACCAGTAAAACGCCGGGACGCACGCAGCTGATTAACCTGTTCCAGGTTGCCGAGGGGGCACGGTTAGTTGATCTGCCCGGCTATGGCTATGCTGAAGTGCCGGAAGAGATGAAGCTCAAGTGGCAGCGGGCGCTGGGCGAATATCTGCAAAAACGCGAATGTCTGCAGGGGCTGGTAGTATTAATGGATATCCGCCATCCGATGAAAGATCTCGACCAGCAGATGATTGAATGGGCGGTACAAAGCCAGATTCCGGTGCTGGTGCTGCTGACCAAAGCGGACAAACTGGCTTCCGGCGCGCGTAAGAGCCAGCTTAATATGGTGCGTGAGGCTTCGCTTGCCTTTATGGGCGATGTGCAGGTGGAGATTTTCTCTTCGCTGAAAAAAATCGGCGTGGATAAGCTGCGGCAAAAGCTGGATAGCTGGTTCAGCCCGTTGAATGGCCAGACGGCAGAGTAAGATGAAAATGGTTGCGCGCCCTGCTGCGCAGCCATATAAAGCTGCCCAATAAAAAACGCCCCAGTCACAGAATGACTGGGGCGGCTAATATTCAGCCAAATCCGATTACGTGAAGTAAAAGGTCTGAAAGATAGAACATCTTACCTCTGTACCCTACGTCTTAGACTTTACCTGATTTTTTCTGACCCACAAAGCATTTTTTGTGGTTAATTTTCATAAAACAGTAATTTTTTCTTAACAGCCGTCACATAAACGGCCCATGTCTGTAGCTTAGTTACTAAAAAAGTGGTTAGCCGCGATACCTTGAGCTTTTTAACGCTTTGAATAAAAAGCCATCGCCCGGCGATCGGTTAGCCTGCCGCAGCGACAGGCCTTTCCCATGCCTAGTGGGCCTGATCCCAGTTATCTCCTACGCCAACATCCACACGCAGCGGAACATCCAGCTTCATGCTGTTTTCCATCAGCTGGCGGATTTTAGCGCTGGCTGCCTCGACCTCTTCTTCCCGCACCTCAAACACCAGTTCATCGTGTACCTGCATGATCATCTTAACCTGCGGCGCATCCGGCTGCCGCAGCCAGGCGTCAACATCAATCATGGCGCGCTTGATAATATCCGCCGCCGTTCCCTGCATCGGCGCGTTAATCGCCGCGCGCTCGGCCGCCTTACGGCGAATCGCATTGGCGGACTTGATATCCGGCAACCACAGCCGGCGTCCGTCCAGCGTAGAGACATAGCCCTGCTCTGAAGCCTGCTTACGGGTATTTTCCATATAGGTCAGCACGCCAGGGTAACGCTCGAAATAGCGATCCATATAGACCTTCGCCTCGCCCGCGTTAATATTCAGCTGACGCGACAGACCGAAAGCGCTCATACCGTAAATCAGCCCGAAGTTAATGGCTTTTGCGCTACGGCGCTGTTCGCTGGTCACCTTATCAACGCTGACGCCGAACACTTCCGCTGCCGTAGCGCGGTGGATATCCTGGCCTTCGGCAAAGGCGGCCAGCAGGCCTTTATCCTGAGAAAGATGCGCCATAATGCGCAGTTCAATCTGCGAATAGTCGGCCGCAACAATACGATGCCCCTGCGGGGCAATAAAAGCCTGGCGAATACGCCGCCCTTCATCGTTACGCACCGGTATGTTTTGCAGGTTAGGATCGGTAGAAGAAAGTCGCCCGGTTGCCGTTACCGCCTGCTGATAAGAAGTATGCACGCGTCCGGTGCGCGGGTTAATCATCTGCGGCAATTTATCGGTATAGGTAGATTTCAGCTTCGATAGTCCGCGATGTTCAAGGATAACCTTAGGCAGCGGGTAATCGAGCGCCAGCTCCGCCAGCACCTCTTCGCTGGTGGAAGGCGCGCCGCCCGGCGTTTTTTTCGTAGGTTTGATGCCCTGTTTTTCAAACAGAATGGTTTGCAGCTGCTTAGGCGAGGAGAGATTAAACGGCTCGCCCGCCAGCTCATGCGCTTTCTCTTCCAGCTCTTTCAGGCGTATCGTCAGCTCCTGCGAGTGTTTCGCCAGAATATGCTGATCGATTAAGACGCCGTTGCGTTCGATGCGCGAGATCACCGTCAGCAGCGGCATCTCAATCTTTTCGAATACCTTTTTTGGCCCGGCTTCTTTTTCCAGCTCCGGCCACATCTTCAGGTGCAGCTGCAGCGTGACGTCAGCATCTTCCGCCGCATAATGCGCCGCCTGCTCCAGCGCAATCTGGTTAAAGGTGAGCTGGCCTTTGCCCTTGCCGGCAATCTCGGTGAAGGTCACCGTTTTATGGTTCAGCCAGCGTGCCGCCAGGCTGTCCATATCATGCTTACCGCCCACGCTGTTCAGCATGTAGGATTCAAGCATGGTATCGAACTTAATCCCTCCCAGTTCGATATCATAATTTTTCAGCACGCTACGATCGAATTTGAGGTTCTGACCTACCTTCAACAGGCTATCGTCCTCAAGCAGCGGTTTGAGGCGCGCCAGTACGGCATCGCGATTCAGCTGATCGGGCGCATCAAGATAATCATGCGCTACCGGTAAATAAGCCGCCTCGCCGGGGGCGATGGCAAAAGAGAGGCCGATAATATTGGCGGTAAGCGTATCGAGCGAGTCGGTTTCCAGATCGAAGGCGAACAGCGCGCTCTCCTGCAGCTTCTTCAGCCAGCGCTCAAAAGTCTCTTCATCAAGAATGGTTACGTAGCCGTCTGAAGAGAGCACGCTGCTGCTTTCCGGCTGCGGCTCTGCCGCTTCTGCCGGCGCCTGCTGCGCGCCAGCGCCGCTTTTCCGCTCCTGTAGCCATTTACCCTCTTCCAGATCGCTAATCCAGCGACGGAATTCATAATGACGAAACAGGCCAAGCAGCGTTTCCACATCAGGATCGTTCACCGTCAGCTGATCACAGCCGACTTCCAGCTCTACATCCGTTTTAATCGTCGCAAGCTGATAAGAAAGCAGCGCTATATCTTTATTTTTCTCCAGCTTAGCCGCCATGGTTTTTGCGCCACGGAAGCCTAAATCAGCAACTTTATCCAGATTTTCATACAGCGTATGGATACCGCCCAGCCCCTGCAACAGCGCCTGGGCTGTTTTCTCGCCAACGCCAGGCACGCCCGGAATGTTATCTGAGGAATCGCCCATCAGCGCCAGAAAATCAATAATCAGCTCAGGAGGGATGCCATATTTATTCTTTACCTCTTCCGGGCCAAGGATGGCATTACTCATGGTGTTGATTAGCGTGATATTAGGCGTAACCAGCTGCGCCATGTCTTTATCGCCGGTACTGATCAGCACCGCTCGCCCCTGTTTTTCCGCCTGTAGCGCCAGCGTACCGATAACGTCATCCGCCTCGACGCCGGAAACCGCCAGCAGCGGCAGCCCCATCGCCCGCACCATGTTGTGCAGCGGCTCAATCTGCGCGCGCAGATCGTCAGGCATTGGCGGACGATGAGATTTGTAATGCTCAAACAGTTCGTCGCGGAACGTTTTGCCTTTTGCATCAAACACTACGGCTACATGGCTGGGCTTGTACTGCAATAACAAGCTGCGCAGCATATTGAGAACGCCTAACATCGCTCCGGTCGGCTCTCCGGCGCTGGTGGTCAGCGGCGGAAAAGCGTGATAAGCGCGATAAAGGTAGGAGGATCCATCTACCAGAATCAAAGGGTTTTCTGCGATTTGAGCCATAAGTTTTCACGTTCCAGGATGATCGTTGATATGGCATAAGGATGCCACATGATACGGACAAAAATGAAATAACCTGGACGGAAGTTTAGCGTCAGCTCTGGAAAAAAGCGCAGCGGCCAGATGCGCTACCTGTGGATAACTTTGTGTGCAAAAATACTAACGTATTGTTATTTACGCAGTTAGAGAAAAAATCACCAAAATTAACCATTAAAAATCATCAGCTTGGATCAATAAAAAGATCGCTTCCCGATGAAATTTAATTCAGATCAAATGTGGATATAAATATGGAGGATCCTGAAATTGTCCCGATCTTCAGGTTTAAATTGCCCCTCGATCCGAGCGAACGGTTATTTTTTCAACAGGGACAGGGGAAAGTATACTGCATGAATAAAAAAACGCCGGCATCGCCGGCGTCTTTTTTAGATCGTTTTTACTTCTTATCGACGAGGAATTTTACCACATCGGCATATTGCTGAACGAAGACGTCCAGCGAGTCGGTATTAAGGCCGCCGTTGTTAACCATATATTTGCCGTTAACAAACATCGCCGGAACGCCACGCAGATCTACATCCGCCGCCGCTTTCTGCTGCTGAGCTACCAGCGCTTTTACAGCAAAGCTGTTCCAGGCAGCGTCATATTCTTCCGGCGTAATGCCGGCAGCTTTAATAAAGACAGCCTTCAGGCTGGCAGGATCGTTAATGGTTTGGGTTTTCTGAATACCTTCAAAAATGGGTGAGGAGACTTTATCCTCAACGCCCAGAGCAATAGCGACCGCCCAGGCATGCGTCAGCACCGGCCCCATTTCAGCGCCGAGGAAATCAACGTGATATTTAGTCACTTTCACATCCGACGGCAGCTTTTTCTTTACGGCATCGCCAACATGAAAAACTTCTTCAAACTGGTAGCAGTGGGGGCAGAAAAAGGAAAAGAATTCCATTACCTGCGGCTCGCCAGCAACCGGCTTATCCAGCGTAACGTACTGCTTTCCATCGGTAAACTGTGCTGCTGAGGCGCTAAACGCCAGAACAAGACCCACCAGCGCAAGCCATAATTTTTTCATCTTGAGACCATCTCCTTAAACAAGTATCAGAATTCAGGCATTAACCGCAGTGGCGGCTGCTGTAACACGTTATTTTGCTCTTTGAAAGACGCAATTTGCCTGCGCCAGAAATCCTCTTCCGTCATCCACGGAAAGCTGCGCGGAAAAGCAGAATCTTGCCAGCGGCGAACAATCCACGCCAGATAATAAACCATGCGCATAGCGCGTAAAGGTTCAATCAGTGACAATTCATTAATATCAAACTCTCTGAATTCACTATAGGCCTCCAGCAGCATATCCCACTGAATACGCTGCTGTTGCCGATCGCCATTGACCAACATCCACAGATCCTGCACCGCGGGCCCGCTGCGCGCATCATCTAAATCAACAAAGAGCGGTCCGTCGCGCCACAGAATGTTGCCTGGATGACAATCGCCATGCAGGCGCAGCGGCGCCCAGTCAGTATGCCAGCAATCTTGTAAAGTTTTGCCTAGCCGATCAAGAGTATCGCTTAAAGTTGCTTTTAACCCGTTTGGCACCAGGCTACTCTGCTGCAAGATCCGGGCTGGCTCGTTGATATATTCCTGCAGGCCGATGGCGGGACGAACGTGAAAAGGCTGGCGTTCGCCGCGTTGGTGCATGCGGGCGATAAAACGCCCTACAGCTTCCAGCTGATCCTCGTTATCCGTTTCATACTGGCGTCCGCCAAGGCTGGGAAACACCGCAAACCAGAAACCATCATGCTGATGCAGCGTGCTGCCGTTCAGCATTAGCGGCGCGGCCAACGGCACGTCATCCTGCTGCAGCTCCAGCGCAAACTGATGCTCCTCCTCGATCTGCTCGCGGCTCCAGCGCTGCGGCCGATAAAATTTCACCACATAGCGCCGTTTCTCCTCATCAGAGAACTGGTAAACGCGGTTTTCGTAACTGTTGAGCGCGGTCAGACCTGAATCGACACGCAGACCTGTGTCCCAGAGCGCATCGATTATGGTGTCAGGATTAAGGGTATGAAAATGAAAGGCGGTGTTTTCCATCGTGCATCTCTGCTTAGTGCCAGAAGCGGATAAGAATAACACCGATTGGCCGGCCCAACAGAAGGCCGGAAAGATTAATCTTTAATTATGCCGCGCGCGCGAAGCAGCGCCGTTTTAAAATCATCTTCATAATCTTTTTTCAGGCCGGGAATGGCTTCCTGTTTATCAGCGCCGCGCATTTTCAGGTGATAGATCAGGATATCGTCGGTTAGCGTATGCAGCGGGCCGTCAAAGCCTGACTCTTCCGCCAGTTTTTGTAAAAATTGCAACAGATTTAGATCCGGCTCGGTTTGCCATGCTGGCTGTAACAGTTCCAGCAGTTCATTCAGTCGATGATATTTCATATTGTTATCCATAACGATTTAACGGGCACTTACGTTAGCAGGGTTATCATCACAATAAAAGAGAGGTTTTAAACGTGAGCGATTGGCGCACTGCAGTAGCCGGCGTAATTCTGGCAGGCGGACGAAGCAGCCGCATGGGCGGACAGGATAAGGCGCAGCTAACGCTGTGGGGCAAACCGTTATGGCAGCATGTCTGGCAGCGGCTGGCGCCACAGGTTCATGAGGTAAGCATTAGCGCAAACCGGCATCTGGAAATCTATCAACAAAGCCAGCTGCGCGTAATTAGCGATACATTACCCGATTACCCAGGCCCGCTGGCTGGGATGCTCAGCGCTTTTCAGCAGATTGATCGCTCATGGTTCGCCTTCGCCGCCTGCGATACGCCCTTTATTCCCGAAGACTACGTTGCCCGTCTCTGGCAGCAAAAAGCGCAAGCGCAGGCGCCGGCGGTATGGGTGCGATCGCAGCATCGAGATCATCCGGCTCTGTCTCTGATGCATCGTAGCCTGGCTCCGCAGCTCGCCGAATATCTGGCCAGCGGCGAACGACGCGTGCTTCATTTTTTAAGGCAGGCAGGCGGCCACGCGGTGACATTTGACGACGATGAACAGGCCTTCGTGAATATGAATACTCCTGCAGATCTTCTGCATTATGAGGAAAAAGCGTAATGCTACCGATACTGGCTATTGCCGCCTGGAGTGGAACCGGGAAAACGACATTGCTTAAGAAATTGATTCCCTTGCTTAAACAGCAGGGAATTCGCCCAGGCCTGATTAAACATACGCATCATAATATGGATGTCGACACGCCGGGCAAAGACAGCTACGAACTACGTAAAGCAGGCGCCGAGCAGGTGCTGGTCGCCAGCAGGCAACGCTGGGCGTTGATGACGGAAACACCCGATGCACAGGATCCCGATTTTGCCTGGCTGGTGAGTCAAATGGATGCGCGTACGCTGGATATTGTACTGGTTGAAGGTTTTAAAGATGAGCCGATCCCACGTATTCTGCTGTGGCGTAGGCAAGCTGGTAAGCACCATACTGATGCGGACTGGGAAACGCTGCTGGATGAGCGGGTGATTGCGGTAGCCTGTGATGAACCGCTTGATATAAAGCTATCTGTCCCACTACTGGATTTGAACCATCCGCCGCAGATCGCCGCTTTTATTATTCAGTGGTCCGGCCTTATTAACGGCAGCAGCATGGGCGGTTGAGGTTTTGAGACGGCGTCTGACGGCGGGGAAGACGCTTATCCGCAGCACGGGGGCATGCCGGTCAAAAAACGGGCGCTAAAAGCGCG
>NZ_VHQI01000014.1 GCF_006517625.1 Mixta tenebrionis
TACGCTTTCCTCTTTCAGAGTCACCCCCTTTTTCAGGAAGTTTTTCTCCGGCGATTCAGAACCGCTGAACCGCTCAACGCCGCGTGGCGTAAGCCGCCGTGCCGTGTCGATGGAGGCGCATTATAGGGAGTAATTCGGGCCTGACAAGCGTTTATTGCAAAAATATGACCGTTAGGTTCATTTTTCGGCAAAGAGGCTTTTTTTAGCGCAATTTGCCGCTCATTTGCACAAATTCTTCGGCAAATCTCTCTACCTGCTGCCAGTCGGTGTACTCCACCTCTTTACTGGTGTCAGTCTCTCCACCGGTCATACGCATAATCAGCTGGATCATTACGCGATCTGACCAGCGATAGCGCGGATAACGCAGCGCGCCGGCGAACACGGCGCAGCTGTCGGGCTGCCAGGGCGAATGCAGTAGAAACTTCCGCGTATAAGCGTTGGTCTGCGGCGTCCGCTTTTCCGGCTTGCGCGCGGTCAGGTTTACGGAAAAGAAACCGCTAATACGCTGCTGCAGCTGGGCAAGGTGTTTTTTCACGAAGCGGCCTAACGCCGGATGGAAATGGCCATAGCGAATCGATGCGCCAATCAGTACGCGATCGTACTGCTCCCAGTCAAGGTGCTGAACGTGCAGGATGTTCATCACGTCGCATTCCTGATGCGGTTTGATGGTATTAGCCATATAAGAAGCGATTTCGCGGGTTTGTCCATCGCGGCTGGAATACAGAATCAACGCCTTCATTGTCCTCTCCTTTTTTACTCACGCCAGAACGTTGGAGTAAACAGCACCAACAGCGTGAACACTTCCAAACGACCGAACAGCATAGTCGAAATCAGAATCCATTTTGCAACGTCATTCATTGAGGTGAAGTTATCAGCCACCACGCCCAGACCTGGACCGAGGTTATTCAGCGTTGCGGCCACCGCGGCAAAGGCGGAAAAGTCATCAACGCCGGTGGCGATAATCGCCAGCATACTTAACAGGAACACCAGCGCATAGGCGGAGAAGAAGCCCCAGACCGCCTCCAGAATACGCTCCGGCAGGGCGCGATGTCCCAGCTTGATGGTATAAACCGCATTCGGATGCACCAGACGCTTCAACTCGCGCGATCCCTGCTTAAACAGCAGCAAAATACGGATTACCTTCAGGCCGCCGCCGGTTGAACCGGCACAGCCGCCGATAAAGGCGGAGCAAAGCAGCAGCACCGGCAAAAACAGCGGCCAGCGCGCGATACTGTCAGTGGTAAATCCTGCCGTGGTCGCCATCGAGACAACCTGGAAAAAAGCCTGGTTCAACGTCTGCCAGCTACTGGCATAAACGTTGTGAAACCATAGTACCAGGGTGCAGATAACCACCAGCGTAAACTGTACGCCAATAAACATGCGAAACTCAGGATCGCGCCAGTAAACGCGCAGGTTGCGCCCGCTCAACAAAGAGAAATGCAGCCCGTAATTACAGCCGGAAATCAACAGAAACACGGCGATGATGGTATTGATCGTCGGACTGTTAAAATAGCCTACGCTGGCATCATGGGTTGAAAAACCGCCGATGGCGATGGTAGAAAAACTATGCCCTATCGCATCAAACAGCGGCATGCCCGCCAGCCAGAGCGATACGGCGCAGGCCACGGTCAATAATACATAGATAAGCCACAGCGTTTTAGCGGTTTCGGCAATGCGGGGGCGCATTTTGTTATCTTTTAGCGGTCCGGGCATTTCCGCCCGGTAAAGCTGCATTCCCCCTACTCCCAGTATCGGCAGGATCGCCACCGCCAGAACGATGATGCCCATACCGCCCAGCCACTGTAGCATTTGGCGGTAAAACAGAATCGCTTTCGGCAGCGAATCCAGCCCTACCAGCGTGGTCGCGCCGGTAGTAGTTAAGCCGGAAAAGGACTCGAAAAAAGCGTCGGTAATCGACAGATTCGGATGCTCAGCGAAAATAAACGGCATCGCCCCGACGCTGCCCAGCACCGTCCAGAATAGCACGACGATTAAAAATCCTTCACGCGGCTTCAGGTCATTCTTTTGTTTGCGGTTCGGCCACCAGAGCACGGCGCCGATAAGCAGCGCCATAATAAATGTCTGACTGAATGCGCGCCCCGCGCCATCGCGGTAAATCAACGCCACCAGGCCGGGCACGATCATCGTTCCGGAGAACAGAATGACCAGCAACCCGACGATACGGGTAATGGCACGAAAATGCATTCTGCCGTTTCCTTAAGATAAAAATTAGGGGTCTACCGGTTCGAGCGTTAACGCTCCCCGGCTAACGTCCGTCAAATTTTGCGTAAATCCCGCAATCTGCGCATGGGGCAACGCCAATATGATCGAGACGACATCCAGAAAATCCGTCTTAAGTAGTTCTCCTTCAAAACGTTGCACCAGCCGCTCGATATCGCCCAGCTGCGCGTAATCGCAGCGTAGCCGAAAACGGCGCATCGGTATTTTCTGTTTGCGCGCCAGCTGCTTTAAAGCCAGCTGTACGCCGCCGCCATAGGCTTTTACCAGTCCGCCGGTGCCCAACATAATGCCGCCGTAGTAGCGCACCACTACTGCGGTAATTTCACCAATCCGGCTTCCCATTAGCTGCGCCAGCATCGGTTTTCCCGCCGTGCCGGAAGGTTCGCCGTCATCAGAAAAGCCGAGCTGCTGCGAGTCATCCGGATGACCCGCTACATACGCCCAGCAGTGATGGCGGGCCGTCGGATGCTCCGCTTTTATCTGCTGGACGAACGCCCGCGCCGCTTCTGCGCCCTCGGTATGCGCCAGCAGGGTAATAAAGCGGCTCTTTTTTATCGTCTCTTCGCTGATGCTGAGCGGCTCAGCGGGAATATCATAAACATCCATCATGCCAGGTGCAGGTTACGCGTCATATTCTCAATACGATCCGCATATATCACTACGTTATCTTCAATGCGAACGCCGCCATACGGCTGTAAGGCGTCAATCGCCTGCCAGTTGAAGTGCTGGCTGTGGTTGCCGTCACGCCACGGCGCCAGCAGAGATGCAATGATATAGAAGCCCGGCTCGATGGTCAGCACCATACGCGGCTCCAGCACACGGGTGCAACGCAGGAACGGGTACTGCTGCGGCGCGGCCAGATGCGTCCCTTTATCATCCTGCATAAAGCCGGCGACATCGTGCACCTGTAATCCCAACGGATGGCCCAGGCCGTGCGGCATAAAAGGCCCGGTCAGGTTTTCCGCCACCATCGCTTCCGCGCTGATGCCGCGTACCAGATCGAATTTCAGCAGCAGTTCGGCGATACGCTGATGCATTTGCAGATGGTAGTCGGTATAGCGCACGCCTGCTTTTAACGTATCGATTAAGGCTAATTCATGATGATTCATCTCCTGCACGATCTGCGCGAACAGCGAATCATTTTGCGCAGCGTAGGTGCGCGTCAGATCGGCGGCGTAGCCGTTATATTCGGCGCCGGCATCGATCAGGAAACTGCGGCGCTGCGGCGGCGTCTGATGATCGAGTTTGGTGTAATGCAGCACAGCCGCGTGCTCATTAAGGGCGACGATATTGCCGTAGGGCACATCGGTATCGCGATGGCCGGTAGCGGTCAGATAAGCCTGGTTGATATCAAATTCGCTCATGCCTGAGAGAAAGGCTTCCTGCGCCGCCCGATGCCCGGCTACCGCCAGCTTTTGCGCTTCACGCATGCAGGCCAGCTCGTAATCGGTTTTATAAGAGCGATGGTAGTGCAGAAAATCGAGCGCGCCCTGCGGGTTAATGCGTTCAGCGCTGATACCCAGCTGCATAGCGCGCTGCGGCGCCGGGCCGATATAGGCGACGTTTTGACGCTGCGCGGGCAGCAGGCTGCCAATCTCATCCGCTTTTTTCAGCGCGACGATCTCTATTTCATCGGTCCAGAAGCTGTGCGGCAGCGGCTCAACGCTGTGCCAGTAGTCTACCGGCGACCAGAACCAAAGCTTCGGCTTATTAACGCCATCCACCCACAGCCAGCAGTTAGGCACCTGGGTTACCGGCACCCAGGCTTTAAACTGCGGGTTCACTTTGAAAGGATAATCGTGGTCGTCAAGAAACACCGTCAGCAGCTCGCCGGAATGAATCAGCATAGCGTCCAGCTGGCAACGCGCCAGCACCTGCTGCGCGCGCTGTTGTAATGTTGCGATGTGATCTTTGTACAAGGTAGCCAGCGTATCCATTGTCGTACTCCGTATCTGCAAAATTGCCCGCATCTTATCACAGCGAAGGGGAGGATGCCGTGTCGCCGCCTCCTGTGATCTTGTTTGCAAATGATCAAACTTTCGTTTGCAAATAATTAACATAAATCCCACACTCTCGATCATCTGGTACGACCAGATCCCCTATTGCGGTTTCAGGAGACGGACATGCTCTATCAAGGCGACACCCTTTCCCTTGACTGGCTGGACGATGGCATCGCCGAGCTGGTTTTCAACGCGCCCGGCTCGGTAAATAAGCTGGATACGCAAACCGTAGCCAGCCTCGGCGAAGCCATCGCGGTACTGGAGAAGCAGACGGCGCTGAAAGGCGTTCTGCTTAGCTCAGCTAAGTCAGCATTTATTGTTGGCGCAGATATCACCGAGTTTTTATCGCTGTTTAACGCGCCGCCGGAAAAACTGGCGGCCTGGCTCGCCTTCGCTAACAGCATCTTTAATCGTCTGGAAGATCTGCCGGTGCCGACCATTTCCGCAGTACAGGGCTATGCGCTAGGCGGCGGCTGCGAATGTATTCTTGCTACCGACTATCGCATCGCCACGGCGGACGCGCGCATCGGGCTGCCGGAAACCCGGCTGGGCATCATGCCCGGCTTTGGCGGCTCGGTACGCCTGCCGCGTCTGCTGGGCGCCGACAGCGCGCTGGAAATTATCGCCGCAGGCAAAGATGTGGATGGCGACCGCGCGCTGGCGCTGGGACTGGTGGATGCGGTTGTGCCGCAGGAGAAACTGCGCTCCGGCGCGATCGCCATGCTAAAAATGGCCATCGCCGATGGCGAAAGCTGGCGTCAACGTCGTCAGCCCAAGCTCCAGCCGCTGAAACTTAGCCCCATCGAAGCGGCGATGTGCTTCAACGTGGCGAAAAGCATGGTGCAGCAAACCGCAGGCAAACACTATCCGGCGCCGCTTAAGGCAGTGAAAACTATTGAAGCGGCGGCGGCTTCAGGCCGTGACGAGGCGCTCAGGCTGGAAACCGCGGCCTTTGTCCCGCTGGCGCAGTCGAAAGAGGCGCGCGCGCTGGTCGGTATCTTTCTGAACGATCAATACCTTAAAAGCAAAGCGAAAAAGCTGGCGCAGCAGGCCTCCGCGCCGCAGCAGGCCGCGGTGCTGGGCGCAGGCATTATGGGCGGCGGCATCGCCTTTCAGTCAGCCTGGAAAGGCGTACCGGTACTGATGAAAGATATCAGCGAGAAAGCGCTGACGCTGGGCATGAGCGAAGCGGGCAAGCTGCTGAATAAACAGCTGGAGCGCGGCAAAATCGATGGGCTGCAGCTTGCGACGATACTTTCCACTATTCAGCCGACCCTTTCATTTTCCGGCTTTGAGCGTGCGGATATCGTGGTGGAAGCGGTGGTAGAAAATCCGCAGGTCAAAGCGCAGGTGCTGGCGCAAACCGAAGCGCAGGTGGGTGAAAATACCATCCTCGCCTCCAATACCTCAACCATCCCCATCAGCCTGCTGGCGCGCTCCCTGAAGCGTCCGGAAAACTTTTGCGGTATGCATTTCTTTAACCCGGTACATCGTATGCCGCTGGTTGAGGTGATTCGCGGCGAAAAAACGTCGGAAGCGACGCTGGCGAAGGTGGTCGCCTGGGCCAGTAAAATGGGCAAGACGCCGATCGTGGTGAACGACTGCCCCGGCTTTTTCGTTAACCGCGTGCTGTTCCCCTACTTCGCCGCCTTCAGTTTACTGTTGCGCGACGGCGCCGATTTCCGCCAGATCGATAAGGTTATGGAGAAGCAGTTTGGCTGGCCGATGGGACCTGCCACGCTGCTGGACGTGGTCGGCATCGATACCGCGCACCATGCTCAACGCGTGATGGCCGATGGTTTTCCTGCGCGCATGCGTAAAGAGGGGCGCGATGCCATCGACGTGCTGTTTGAGGCGCAGCGTTTTGGTCAGAAAAACCAGCGCGGCTTCTACGCCTGGGAAAAAGACAGCAAAGGCAAAACGAAGAAAGCGGCGGATAGCGAAACCGATACGCTGCTGCAAAGCGTTAGCGCCCCCGGACGCGTCTTTACCGATGAAGAGATCGTTGCCCGGATGATGATCCCGATGATTAACGAAGTGGCGCGCTGCCTTGAAGAACAGATCATTGCCAGCCCGGCGGAAGCGGATATGGCGCTGGTTTACGGCCTGGGCTTCCCTCCCTTCCACGGCGGCGCCTTCCGTTATCTTGATACCTGCGGCAACGCGGCCTTTGTCGAACTGGCGCAGCGCTATCAGGAACTTGGCCCGCTCTACGCGCTGCCCGACTCCCTGCTGGCGAAGGCGCGGCAGCATGAAAGCTGGTATCCGCCCGCCGAACCGATTACTGATATCGCGCTGGCGACGGCGTGAGGAGCAAAAGAATGGAAAAGGTCGTTATCGTTGATGCTGTTCGTACCCCTATGGGGCGCTCTAAAGGCGGCGCGTTCCGCCATGTCAGGGCGGAGGATCTCTCTGCCCATCTGATGCGCAGCCTGCTCAGCCGTAATCCGCAGCTGGAGCCGGCGGCGCTGGATGACATTTACTGGGGCTGCGTACAGCAAACGCTGGAACAGGGCTTTAATATCGCGCGCAATGCCGCGCTGCTGGCGGAAATTCCGCACAGCGTACCGGCAACCACGGTGAACCGTCTCTGCGGTTCCTCAATGCAGGCGCTGCATGACGCCGCGCGCGCTATTATGGTGGGCGACGCCCAGGCCTGCCTGATCGGCGGCGTGGAGCATATGGGACACGTGCCGATGAATCACGGCGTCGATTTTCATCCAGGCCTGAGCCGCACGGTCGCTAAAGCGGCGGGTATGATGGGGCTGACCGCCGAGATGCTGGCGCGTATGCACCATATCAGCCGGGACATGCAGGATGCATTCGCCGCCCGCTCGCACCAGCGCGCCTGGGCCGCCACGCAGGCGGGCCATTTCCGCAACGAGATCGTGGCGACCGGCGGACACGATGCCGACGGCGTCCTGAAGCGTTACGATTTTGATGAGGTGATCCGCAGCGATACCAGCGCCGCGGGCCTGGCAACCCTGAAGCCCGCATTCGATCCGGTGAACGGCACGGTAACCGCAGGCAGCTCGTCGGCGCTGTCGGACGGCGCGGCGGCGATGCTGGTGATGAGCGAATCACGGGCGCATGAGCTCGACCTGACGCCGCGCGCGCGCATCCGTTCTATGGCGGTAGTCGGCTGCGATCCCTCGATTATGGGTTACGGGCCGGTGCCCGCCACAAGGCTGGCGCTGAAGCGCGCCGGACTAACGGTCAGCGATATCGACCTGTTTGAACTGAACGAGGCTTTCGCCGCTCAGACGCTGCCCTGTATTAAAGATCTGGGCTTGCTGGAGCGGATTGATGAGAAAGTTAACCTTAACGGCGGCGCAATTGCATTAGGCCATCCGCTGGGCTGCTCCGGCGCGCGCATCAGCACCACGCTGCTTAACCTGATGGAACGGCGTGACGTCCAGTTCGGCCTTGCTACTATGTGCATCGGCCTGGGCCAGGGCATCGCCACCGTTTTTGAACGCCTCTGATACGCTATGCTGGTGGAACTCCCCGCCTGTCAGGGGCGGGTTTTTCCTGACGACGCAGGTTCGGCTCAGATAAAGGCGAAGGCATCGCCATACATATGCGCTTCCTGCGCGCCGCGTTCGGCACAGAAACGTTCTCTGGCGATCTTGGCCATCTCAAAGCGTCCGGCGATATAGATATCGTGCTCAGCCAGCGAGCCGAAATCCTGCATTACCGCCGTCAGCACGGTTCCGTTTCTGCCCTGCCATCCCGCTTCCGGCTGTTCGACCACCGGCACCACCTTCAGCTTCGGATGGCGAATCGCCAACGCGTCCAGTTCGGCCAGATCGTAAAGATGATGCGCCTCGCGTCCGCCCCAGTAAATCGCAATTTCGCGATTCGGCTGCTGCGCCAGTGCGGTCAGCAGGATAGAGCGCGCGTAGGAGAAGCCGGTGCCGCCCGCAATCAGAATCATCGGTCGCGTACTCTCTTCCCGCAGCCAGGCGTCGCCGTGTGGAATATCCACCACCACCTCGCGCTGCTGCTGGATGCGTTCCATCACCGCCATCGCATAGAGGTTAAGCTCAGAGGCGCCGATATGCAGCTCAATAATATCTTTTTCCATCGGCGTAGAGGCCATGGAAAACGGGCGCTTATCCCGTTCATCCATCACCACCATCAGATACTGTCCGGCGCGGAAGGTGAAATCCGCCGCCGGCACCAGACGTACGCGATAAACCGTGTCGGTAATCGCCTCTACCGAAGTCACTTTACAGCTTAACGTTGTCATCGTTCCCTCTGTCGGGTCGTCATTCGTAATTTGCTGCATCAGGATGACGGCAAATCGTTAAAAATTCCCAGCCGATCCCAGATAGCATCGACGCGCGCCGTGACCGCCGGATCTTTGACAATCGGACGTCCCCACTCGCGCTGCGTTTCGCCCGGCCATTTATTGGTGGCGTCCAGGCCCATCTTAGAGCCCAGCCCCGAAACCGGCGAGGCGAAATCGAGATAATCGATCGGCGTATTTTCAATCAGCACCGTATCGCGCGCCGGATCCATGCGCGTAGTGATCGCCCAGATTACATCATTCCAGTCACGTGCGTTCACATCGTCATCGCAAACAATCACGAATTTGGTGTACATAAACTGACGCAGGAAAGACCAGACGCCCATCATTACCCGTTTGGCATGGCCGGCGTACTGCTTTTTCATCGTCACTACGGCCAGACGATAGGAACAGCCTTCCGGCGGCAGGTAAAAATCGACAATCTCAGGAAACTGTTTAATCAGAATCGGCACCAGCACTTCATTAAGCGCCACGCCCAGCACCGCAGGCTCATCCGGCGGACGGCCGGTGTAGGTGGAATGGTAAATAGCATTGCGGCGCTGGGTAATATGGGTCACGGTAAATACCGGGAAGTCGTCGACCTCATTATAGTAGCCGGTATGGTCGCCATACGGCCCTTCCGGCGCCATATCGCCCGGTTCGATATAGCCTTCCAGCACTATTTCAGCGCTGGCTGGCACCTCAAGATCGCTGGAGAGACACTTCACTACTTCGGTCTTAGTGCCGCGCAGCAGGCCCGCAAAGGCATATTCTGACAGCGTATCCGGTACCGGCGTCACCGCGCCGAGAATAGTGGCCGGATCGGCGCCCAGCGCCACCGCGACCGGGAAACGCTCGCCGGGATGCGCCTTGCACCACTCCTGAAAATCGAGCGCGCCGCCGCGATGCGACAGCCAGCGCATAATAAGACGGTTTTTACCGATTACCTGCTGGCGATAGATGCCAAGGTTCTGACGCTCTTTATGCGGCCCGCGCGTAACCGTCAATCCCCAGGTAATCAGCGGCGCGGCATCGTCCGGCCAGCACTGCATCACCGGAATGCGCGACAGATCCACCTCGTCGCCCTGCCACACCTGCTCCTGACATGGCGCGCTGCGCAGCCGTTTGGTCGGCATGTTCAGCACCTGTTTGAACTGCGGCATTTTATCGAACAGATCGCGAAAACCTTTCGGCGGCTCCGGCTCCTTGAGAAACGCCAGCAGCTTGCCGACTTCCCGCAGCGCGCTGACCTCTTCCTGCCCCATGCCCAGCGCCACGCGCTTCGGCGTACCGAACAGGTTGCACAGCACCGGCATAGCGTAGCCTTTCGGATTTTCAAACAGCAGGGCCGGGCCGCCGGCGCGCAGGGTGCGATCGGCGATCTCGGTCATCTCCAGCAGCGGATCGACCTCCAGCGTTATACGTTTTAACTCGCCACGCTGTTCAAGCAGCGTAAGGAACTCGCGTAAATCGTGGTATTTCATCAGTTTCATTATTCAGGCCGCAGAATCAGCCATTATAAGGAGGATTCGGCGGATATGCTGAGTTTTGTGCTGTCCCCGCCAGCGAGGACAAAACACCTGTAGCGCAATCCTGTGGTTAATAGTTTTCTTTTTTGTTAAAAGATCGCGCTGCGAGTCTGAACCAGGGATGCGGTATTCGTCAATTCACAATGATGTAATTTACCGCGATCGCTGCGTTGCTAACTTTTTTTCAGGGGGGCCGTTATCGCCTGAATGGCGCTAAATACCTGGGCTGAGCGATATTCACCGCACGCGTGATGCCGCTACCGATTTGATAACAGTTTTGCTATTCTTAACCTTCATAAACTGGAAAGCGACATTATGGAATCCTGGTACCTCCTCTACTGCAAACGTGGTCAGCTATTACGCGCGAAAGAGCATCTGGAACGGCAGGCGGTACACTGCCTGAGCCCGGTGATCGCCATGGAAAAAATCGTGCGCGGCAAACGCACCACCGTAGAAGAGCCGCTGTTTCCTAACTACCTGTTCATTGAATTCGATCCGGAAGCGATTCACACCACCACGGTGAGCGCAACGCGCGGCGTCAGCCACTTTGTGCGCTTTGGCGCGCACCCGGCAATCGTACCGCCAGAGGTGATCGACGCGCTCAGCACCAACACGCCGGAGAAAATGATCGATCCTGATGTGCCCCGTCCGGGCGACCGGGTGGTGATCGTTAAGGGCGCGCTGGAAGGACTGGAAGCGATCTTTACCGAGCCGGATGGCGAAGCGCGTTCTATGCTGCTGCTTACCCTGTTGAATAAGCAGGTCAGGCAAAGCGTTGAAAACGGTTCGTTCCGCAAAGCCTGACGCTGGCATCGGCAGCCGCCGCCGTTGCCCTCTTCCTTTATGCTTCCGCTGCCGCCTGTTACAGGCGGAACAGACGTCGGCTGTTGGCGTCGGTTTGCTGCGCCAGCCAGGCGGCATCCTCGCCGCGCCACAGCGCCACCTGCCGCACGATATGCGGCAGAAAGCAAGGCTCGTTGCGGCGCGATGTCGGACGCGGGCGCATATCACGCGGCAGCAGCCAGGGCGCGTCCGTTTCCAACAGCAGCCGTTCGATCGGGATCTGCGGCAGCAGCTCGCGCAGCGTCATACCGCGCCGTTCATCGCATACCCAGCCGGTAATGCCTACCGACAGCCCCAGGCTTAAACATTCCGCCAGCTCCTCCGCCGTGCCGGTAAAGCAGTGCACCACCGCGCCGGGCAGGCGCGCAATCCACGGCTTCAGCACCGCGATAAAGCGCTGATGGGCATCGCGGCAGTGCAGAAATACCGGCATTTGCAGCTCTGCCGCCAGCGCCAGCTGCGCGTCAAACGCATACTCCTGCTGATCGTGGGCGGAAAAGTTGCGGTTAAAATCAAGCCCGCATTCGCCGAGCGCCACCACCTGCGGCTTTTCCGCCAGACGACGCAGCGTGGCGGCGGTATCCGCTGACCATTCGCTGGCATGGTGAGGATGTACGCCGGCGGTCGACCAGCAAAAATCAGGATGGCGCTGCGCCAGGCTCTGCGCCTGCTGGCTCTCCAGCGCGTTGGTGCCGGTAATCAGCATGCCGGTGAGGCCTGCTTCGCGCGCGCGCGTCACTACCTGCGCACGATCTTTCGCAAACTGCGTGCTGGTCAGGTTTACACCGATATCAAACATGGGGATGTCCTGAAAATATTAACCGCCCGAATGGGCGGTTAGCGATGGATATTTTCCCGCTCTGGCGGGCCCTGCGGCGCGCGTCAGGAGTCGATGTCCTGCTCTTCGTCGCGATCCTGACGCCCTTTGCCTACATAGAAGCGTGAACAGAATACGCCAACCTCAAACAGGCAGTACATCGGAATAGCGAGCAAAGTTTGCGAAAAAACGTCAGGCGGCGTCAGCAGCATTCCCACCACAAAGGCGCCAACCAGCATATAAGGCCGCTTCTGGCGCAGCGCTTCTGGCGTGGTCACGCCGGTCCAGCAGAGCAGCACTATGGCGATCGGCACTTCAAACGCCACGCCGAACGCCATAAACAGCGTCATGACGAAGTCCAGATAGCTGGTGATATCGGTCGCCATCGTCACGCCCTGCGGCGCGGTTTTGGCGAAAAAACCGAACGCCATCGGGAAGACGATGAAATAGGCAAACGCCACGCCGAGATAGAACAGCAGCGTACTGGAGAAAAGCAGCGGCATCACCAGACGACGCTCATGGCGATAAAGCGCCGGCGCGACAAAGGCCCAGATCTGGTAAAGGATCACCGGAACGGCGAGAAACACGGAGACGATAATGGTCAGCTTAATCGGCGTCAGGAACGGCGAAGCGACGTCGGTAGCGATCATGCTGGCGCCTGCCGGCATCTGCCTGATTAACGGCTGCGCCACCAGCTGGTAAATATCATTAGAGAAATAGACCAGCGCGAGAAAAATGACCAGCACGGCGATAATGCAGTTAAGCAGCCGTTTCCGCAGCTCGATCAGGTGGCTGATAAGCGGTTGGGTATCTTCAACGGCCATGTTTATCATTCATTGTTGGTTGAGGGGAAGCGGCGAGGTTTTCCTCTGCTGCGCCAGGCGCGGAAACGGAGGCGGCGCCCTGAGCGACGGGCGTCGCAGGCGACGCGGCGCCCTCTTCAGGCTGAACGGCAGGCTGCGGCGCGGCGCTGGCTGGCGCGGCTTCCGCGGCGGCGACCTGCGGCTTTTGCGCCGGCGCGCTGGCCTGCTGATCGGCACTGGCCGGCGTAACGCCGGTGTGCTCATCCTGCGGATGCTTTATCAGCGGATTATGAATCGTATGCGCTTCGTCGTCAGCCTGCTCATTTTCACCAAGATAAGAACGGCGCATCGAGTCTGCCGTTTTGCGCAGCTCCTCCATCGATTCCTTAAGCTCCGGCGAAAGCGTATCTTTGCTGGCCTGCTCGACTTTTTTCAGGCTATCCTGCAGTTCCTGCAGCTTCAGCTCCTGCGCCAGTTCGTTTTGTACGTTAGCCGCCAAAGAGCGCATTGCGCGAATCCAGCCCACCACCGTTTTTACCGCTATCGGCAAACGCTGCGGACCTAAAACGACCAGCCCGATGATAAACACCAGAACCAGTTCGCTAAAACCTATGTCGAACACGTTTTATACCTGCTCTTTATCTTTTTTTGCCTCTTCTTTACTTGCCGTAGTCGCCTGCTTATCGGTCAGCGGCCGCGCGTCAAATTCCGCATCCTGCTGTTTAGGCGTCTCTTTTTCGTCATCGCTCATCGCTTTTTTAAAGCCTTTGATAGATGAGCCTAAGTCTGAACCGAGAGTACGCAGTTTATTAGTGCCGAAGAGAAGAACTACGATTACGGCAATGATAAGTAATTGCCAAATGCTGATACCGCCCATGAGTATGCCCCTGAACAAAAATAAGAAAAAGGTGGAGAGGCAGTATACCTCAGCTTAATGGCCGGTGACGATGCGTTAGCCTGTCGCCCCAGCCACAAAATGCGATTTTACCTTTCCTGACAATCAGCCGGAACGTCGCCAGCCGGCCAGCCAGCACAACAGCCCCACCACGATCATCATGGTCGGCACCGCCTCCAGGCCGGGGCGCGCAATCAACAGCGCCGTGCCGCTCAGCAGCAGCGTGGCGCCGACGCCGAACAGATAGCGCGACTGATGCTGCCTTTCACGCTGTACGCTCATGTCATTCGCCAGGCGATCGACGCTGTGCTGTAGCCGCTTATGTTGCCGCAGGCTGTCGTAAAACAGCTCCGGCAGCTCCGGCAGTCGTTCAGCCCAGAACGGCGCCTTCTCTTTCACCGCGCGAATTATTGCCGGAATGCCCACCTGGTCTTTAATCCACTCTTCAAGGAACGGCTTCGCCGTTTTCCACAGATCGAGCTGCGGATAGAGCTGGCGCCCCACGCCTTCGATATAGAGCAGCGTTTTCTGCAGCAGCACCAGCTGCGGCTGCACTTCCATATGGAAACGGCGCGCGGTATTGAACAGGTTCAGCAGCACATGACCAAAGGAAATTTCCGCCAGCGGCTTCTCGAAAATCGGTTCGCACACGGTGCGAATCGCAAACTCGAAATCTTCCACGTTGGTATCCGGCGGCACCCAGCCTGAATCGACGTGCAGCTCGGCCACCTTGCGGTAGTCGCGGTTAAAAAAGGCGATAAAGTTCTCCGCCAGGTAACGTTTATCCGCTTTATTCAACGAACCGACAATGCCGCAGTCGATGCCGATATAGAGCGGATCGTGCGGATGCTCATAGCTGACAAAGATATTGCCGGGGTGCATATCCGCATGGAAAAAGCTGTCGCGAAACACCTGGGTAAAAAAGACCTGAACGCCGCGCTCCGCCAGCAGGCGCAGATTAACGCCATGCTTTTCCAGCGCCGCTACGTCATTGATGGGAATACCGTAGATACGCTCCATCACCAGCATAGCTTCGCTGCAGTAATCGGAGTAAACCTCCGGCACGTAGAGCAGGTTGCTGTTGTCAAAGTTACGCCGCAGCTGGATAGCGTTGGCCGCTTCCCGCAGCAGATTCAGCTCATCGATTAGCGTTT
This sequence comes from Mixta tenebrionis, assembly GCF_006517625.1. Classification (GTDB taxonomy): domain Bacteria; phylum Pseudomonadota; class Gammaproteobacteria; order Enterobacterales; family Enterobacteriaceae; genus Mixta; species Mixta tenebrionis. The sequence goes on from NZ_VHQI01000014.1 coordinate 14,574, forward strand.
TCTCGTAGTCCGCCACCACTTCAACCGGACGCAGACGACGGCTTTCCGGCAACAGGCGCGGCAGCCAGCGCGCCAGACGATAAATCAGGCGCATATCGGCTTTGATAACCGGCAGAATGTCGGGGCGGATAACTTTAATCACTACCTCTTTGCCGTTCTCCTTCAGCGTGGCGGTATGCACCTGCGCAATAGAGGCGGAGGCCAGCGGCGTAATATCAAAATCATCGAACCAGGACTCTACCGGGCCGCCCAGCGATTTCTCAATTTGCTCTTTGGCGCGCGCGCCGTCGAATGGCGCCACGCGGTCCTGTAAAATCGCCAGCTGATCGGCAATTTGCGGCGGAAAAAGATCGCGGCGGGTAGACATCATCTGGCCGAATTTGATCCACACCGGCCCCAGCTCTTCCAGCGCCATACGCAGGCGCACGCCCAGCGCCAGATCTTTATGACGGTTGGGCAGCCAGAAAACGCCGCGGCGCCAGAGGCGGATCGGCAGCGTAATACGCAGGCGGGGGATCAGCTCATCCAGGCCATAACTTAAAAACACTTTGATGATGAAGTAGAGGCGGCGAATTTCTCCAGGCGTCATTTCGTCTCCAGCTGTCGCAGCCGTTGTTCAAATTGGTCGGCCTGGCGTTGCAGCGCATCGACTTCTTCGCCGTACCAGGCCATTTCCAGCGCGCCGGGCGCGACGCGCCACTCTTCGGTCAGGGTTTCCGCCAGATAACGCTGTTTGCGATCGATATCGCTGCGCAGCAGCTGCAGGCCGCGCCGCGCCGCTTTACTGATGCTTTCGGCCAGGATATCGCCCACCCACGGCGCCAGATATTCAGCCGGATCGAACTCGGCCATATCCATCAGCGCAGAAAACTGCTGCACCACCTGCAGATCGCCTTCCACTTCCAGCTCGCCGCTGCGGATCATGCCGGTGAGCCGTTGGCGATCGCGCAGCTTCGGCAGCAGCGCCAGGCGCGTTTTCACCGTGCAGTCGCAGCGATCCTGCCAGTCGCCCAGCACATCCACCTGCTGTTCGCTGAACACCAGCGTGATCGGCTGTGTCAGCTCCAGTAACTGCAGCTGCAGCACGCGTCCGTTCAGGCGCTGCCGGGCCGCTTTCAGGCCGCGATCGCGGTAAAGAATTCGATTCAGCGCGGTCTCCAGACCGGCGGTTAACAACGGGGTTAACGTCATTCGCTTTCCTGCTTAAAACTTGAACCCACGGTGCAGAGCGACAATCCCGCCCGTCAGGTTGTAATACGAAGTATTTTCGAAACCGACATCCATCATCACAGACTTTAGCGTCTCCTGATCGGGATGCATACGAATCGACTCCGCCAGATAGCGGTAGCTTTCCGCGTCCTGCGCCACCAGCTCGCCGATACGCGGCAGCACGTGGAATGAATAAGCGTCGTACACTTTGCTCAGAGGTTCCACTATCGGTTTGGAAAATTCCAGCACCAGCAGACGTCCGCCCGGCTTCAGCACGCGAAACATCGAGGCCAGCGCTTTCTCTTTATCGGTGACGTTACGCAGGCCGAAGGAAATGGTAATGCAATCGAAGTAGTTGTCCGGAAAGGGCAGCGCTTCGGCATTGGCCTGGACATAGCTGACATTGCCGATCACGCCGCTGTTGCGCAGTTTTTCACGCCCCATTTTCAACATGGAGCTGTTGATATCCGCCAGCACCACCTGCCCGGTATCGCCTACCAGACGGGAGAATTTTGCCGTTAAATCGCCGGTGCCGCCGGCTAAATCCAGCACGCGCTGCCCACGGCGCACGCCGCTGCAGTCAATGGTAAAACGTTTCCAGATACGATGGATGCCCATGGACATCAAATCGTTCATCAGATCATATTTCGCCGCAACGGAGTGGAACACCCCCGCTACCATTTCCGCCTTTTCCTCTTTTGCTACGGTACGAAAGCCGAAATGTGTCGTTTCCCTGGATTCATCTGCCATCTACTTCACCTGCTCCACAATCAAATATCTTTGCAGTGTAACAGAGTCCCCGTAGTCAGGCACGTTGGCCTGGCGTTATTCATGTATGCGGCGCAGGGTATCATGCCAGGCTGAAGCCCCCTGCTGCTGCGTGTCGTCCGGCTCGGCGGGCGCCTGTCGTTCCTCTTCGGAGCGGGCTTCTTCCGGCAGCGCCTGCTCCACTAATCGGGGGTTAATACTGCGTTTGACCTCCACGCCTAAGTGGCGAAAACTTTCGCTCTGGGCGATAAGATTGCCGCGTCCTTCCGACAGCTTTTTCATCGCCTGGCGGTAGCTCTCCTGCGCGCGATCGAAGTGCTGGCCGACGCTGGTCATATCATCGACAAACAGCCGCATTTTGTCATAGAGCCGGGCGGCGCGATCGGCGATGCGCTGCGCGTTGCGGCTTTGATGCTCATAGCGCCAGAGATTAGTAATGGTGCGCAGCGCCACCAGCAGCGTGGTGGGGCTGACCAGCATGATATTGTGCTGCAGCGCCTCGCTAATCAGCTCCGGCTGCCGATCGATAGCCAGCAAAAACGCCGGTTCGATGGGGATAAACATCAGCACGTAATCCAGCGAACGCAGGCCGGGCAGCTGCTGATAATCTTTGCGGCTGAGCAGGCGAATATGATTGCGGATGGCGGAAATATGCTCGCCGATCGCCCGCTCGCGCTGGATATCATCATCGGCGTTAAAATAGCGCTCATAGGCCACCAGCGTCATCTTGGCATCAATCACCACATCTTTGCCCTGCGGCAGACGCACAATCACATCCGGCTGCATCCGGCTTTGCGCATCCACCTGTATATTGACCTGGATTTCATATTCATGGCCGGCGCGCAGGCCGGACGCTTCCAGCACGCGGCTCAGCACCACCTCGCCCCAGTTGCCCTGGGTTTTATTATCGCCCTTCAGCGCTTTGGTAAGGTTGATCGCCTCCTGCGCCATTTGCGCGTTCAGCTGCTGCAGGTTGCGGATTTCATGCGCCAGCGTGTGGCGTTCGCGCGCTTCCTGGCCCAGGCTCTCCTGCACCTGACGGCGGAAGCCGTCCAGCTGTTCGCGCAGCGGCGCAATCAGGCCGTTCAGGCTCTGGCGGTTCTGCTCATCCACGCGGCGTCCGCTCTGTTCAAAGATACGGTTGGCAAGGTTTTCAAACTGGGCGCTGAGACGCTGTTCGCTATTGGTCAGCAGGCGCTGTTTCTCTTCGGCAGCGAGACGCGTTTCTTCCAGACGGATGGTGACTTCGCGCAGTTCAGCTTCCTGGGCGCTGTTTACCTCCAGCTGGTTGCGTAGCTCACGGCTCAGCTGTTCGCTTTCGTTGCGCCAGTAATCGAAGTGCTGAAGCTTTTCCTGCGCGGCGGTAAGCGCGCCATGCAGCTGTAACAGCTCTTTTTCACACAGCTGTCGCTGTTGCCGTTCCGTCTGCAGCTGCTGTTCCAGTCGGGCTTCCTGCTGCTGCGCCTGATCCAACGCCTGTTCCAGCAGCCGCCGTTCGGTTTCCTGCATCGCCTGCTCGCGCTGCGCGCGAAAATGGGCGAACAGCCAGCCCGCCAGCCCGCCGGCCAGCGCGAAACTTACGCCGACGATCAGTTGAATCTCCACCGCCCTCTCTCCTTACTGTCGCAAACAGAGCCACGGTAGAGGCGCACCTCAGGAATGTCCAGCTAAAAACGGGCCGACGGCGCGTCGGCCCTGAGGATCACGCCAGCAGGCGACGCGCGGCATCAACTACAATCGCCACCGCGTTGCTTTCGGTCTGCTTCATGGTCGCCGCATCCGGAATCTCTTTCTGGGTACGGTTCACGATCACTCCGGCCACCATGCCGGCGCGCAGCCCCTGGCTGGCGCACATAGTCAGCAGCGTAGCGGATTCCATCTCATAGTTGAGCACGCCCATCTGCTGCCACTCTTTCATCGAACCCTGGAAGCGGCTGACGACGCGGCCGGAGAAGGTGTCGTAACGCTCCTGCCCCGGATAGAAGGTATCGGAGGAGGCGGTAACGCCGATATGCGGCGTCGCGCCGGAGGCTTTCGCTGCTTCCACCAGCGCGGTGGTACAGGCGAAATCGGCGACGGCAGGAAACTCCATCGGCGCGAAGTGCAGGCTGGCGCCATCCAGGCGTACCGCCGCCGTGGTTACCAGCACGTCACCCACTTGAATATCGGGCTGAATAGCGCCGGTGGTGCCGACGCGCAGGAAAGTACGGATGCCCAGCTGCGCCAGCTCTTCCACGGCGATAGAGGTTGACGGGCCGCCGATGCCGGTGGAACAAACAATCACTGGTTTACCGTCCAGCTCGGCGCGCCAGCTGGTAAATTCACGGTGCGAGGCAAGATGCTGCGCATTATCCATCAGCGCGGCGATGCGTTTTACGCGCTCAGGATCGCCCGGCACGATAGCCAGCGTGGCGCCCTGCAGGTCCGCTTTAGTAAGTCCTAAATGAAACACATCTGACTGAGCCATTAATCCCCCTGAGAAAAATCGTTTAATTTCCCTACTCTACGGCAAGCATTACGGGAAATATGTGAAGAGAATCACTAGTGAAAATGAAAATTACATTTAACAAATAAAATAACGTGATTTTAGTCACATTAAAATCGATCGTGTGGCCGCGTTGCCGCCGCCTGCCGTGCGGTTTTATTCAACAGAAATATAAACAAAAGACAAAGGCGCATGCCGGAGCCTTTAGCTGATTTTGACTATAGTTAGCGAATTGCGCTACTACCAGCACGGAGAGAACGATGAAAAACCAAGACCATCTGGCTCAGCAAGAGCGTCATCGCGGGTTCGCTCCTGCGGCATCGCCCGCCGCCGCTACCGCTATCATCACCGACAGCGAGGCGATCGAAGGCGGCGACGCCATTATCAATACCCAGGGCGAAAATATGCCGGCCTGGTTTGCCCGCCCTAAAAACGCCGCAGGCCCGCTGCCGGTGGTGCTGGTAGTGCAGGAGATATTCGGCGTGCATGAGCACATCCGCGATATCTGCCGGCGGCTGGCGGCCGAAGGCTATCTGGCGGTAGCGCCGGAACTCTATTTCCGCCAGGGCGATCCCAACGACTACAGTGATATCGGGCAGCTGTTTCAGCAGCTGGTGAGCAAGGTGCCTGATGCGCAAGTGCTGGCCGATCTCGATCACGTTGCCAACTGGGCGGCGCGTCACGGCGGCGATATGCGCAATCTGGCGATGACCGGTTTTTGCTGGGGCGGACGCATTGTCTGGCTTTATGCAGCGCATAATCCGCAGCTGAAAGCGGGCGTCGCCTGGTATGGGCGTTTGACCGGCGAAAAAACCATGCAGCAGCCCTCCCATCCGGTAGATATTGCCGTCGATTTAACTGCGCCGGTGTTGGGGCTGTACGGGGCGAAAGATGAAGGGATTCCATTAGAAAGCGTGGAAACCATGCGTCAGGCGCTGAAGGATGCCGACGCCACGGCGGAAATCGTGGTTTACCCGGAAGCGGGTCACGCCTTTAACGCCGATTATCGGCCCAGCTATCACCAGGCGTCGGCGCAAGACGGCTGGCGACGGATGCTGGCCTGGTTTCATCGCTACGGCGTTAAGCCTGCGCGCTGAGGCGGCGAAAAGGGGCGCATTACGCCCCAGAACAACAGGCAAACCGACAGCGCCGGGCATACGGCGGAGCAAAACGATCCGCCGTCAATAACGCTGCGGTCACAGGGTGAATTACACCTTTTCCGCCCGCAGCTTACGCGCCGCCTGCACCATATTCGCCAGCGCCAGGCGCGTCTCGGTCCAACCGCGGGTTTTCAGACCGCAGTCCGGGTTAACCCACAGCCGCTCAACCGGAATACGCTTCGCCGCCTTGCGCAGCAGCGCCTCAATCCATTCAACGTCGGGCACGTTCGGCGAGTGAATGTCATATACGCCGGGGCCGATTTCATTCGGATAGTCAAACTCTTCGAACGATTCCAGCAGCTCCATATCGGAACGCGAGGTTTCAATAGTAATCACATCGGCATCCAGCGCGGCAATCGAATCCATAATGTCGTTGAACTCGCAGTAACACATATGGGTATGGATCTGGGTTTCATCCTGCGCCACCGCCGCGTTCAGCCGGAACGCCTCCACCGCCCAGTTCAGATAGGCCGCCCAGTCGGACTGGCGCAGCGGCAGACCTTCGCGCAATGCCGGTTCATCAATCTGAATGATGCCGATACCCGCTTTCTCCAGATCCGCCACCTCGTCACGCAGCGCCAGCGCAATCTGTCTGGCGATGGTTTCGCGTGAAACATCCTCACGCGGGAAAGACCAGCAGAGAATGGTGACCGGCCCGGTGAGCATCCCTTTAACCGGCTTATCGGTCAGCGACTGCGCATATGTCGCCCATTCCACGGTGATCGGCTCAGGACGGCTGACGTCGCCGATAATAACCGGCGGCTTCACGCAGCGGGAGCCGTAGCTCTGCACCCAGCCGTTTTGCGTAAAGACGAAGCCGTCGAGATGCTCGCCGAAATACTCCACCATGTCGTTACGTTCGGCTTCGCCATGCACCAGCACGTCCAGCCCCAGACGCTCCTGCTCAACGATCGCCTGCTTAATATGTTCGGCGATGCCGGTGCGATAGTGGCTGCTGTCCAGCCGCCCCTGTTTGAAATCGAGGCGCAGGCCGCGAATCTCCGTGGTCTGCGGGAAGGAGCCGATAGTGGTGGTCGGCCAGTCCGGCAGCTTAAAGCGTTGACGCTGCGCTTTGGCGCGCTCGGCATAGCCGCTCTGACGTCTGCTGTCCTGCGCGCTAATCGCCGCCAGACGCTGCGCTACCGTGACATTGTGCACGCGTGAAGAGCGGCGGCGGGCGCGAACCGGCGCGCTCCAGGCTTCCAGCGAGGCCGCATCGTTGTTATTTAACGCCCTGCTCAGCAGCGCCAGCTCGCCGCACTTCTGTAGAGCAAAGGAGAACCAGCTTTTTACCTCATCATCCAGGCGGGTTTCCGCGCTGAGATCGATCGGGCTGTGCAGCAGCGAGCAGGAGGAGCCGATCCAGAGCTGCCGACGCTGCGTCGTCAGCGGCTGCAGGCGCTCAAACCAGCTGCTCAGATCGGCGCGCCAGACATTGCGTCCGTTAATCACGCCGAGCGAAAGCAGCCAGCAATCCGGCAGCTGCGCATTCAGGCTGGCGATATCATCTTTACCGTGTACCAGATCGACATGCAGCCCCTGCACCGGCAGCTCGCGGATGGTGTCGATATTCTGTCCGATGCTGTCAAAATAGGTGGTCAGCAGCAGCTTGCTGTGACCCTGCAGCGCCTGGTAAGCGCGCCTGAAAGCGGCCAGCCACGGCTGCGGCAGCTCCAGCACCAGCGCCGGTTCATCGATCTGCACCCACTCGATATCGCGCTGCGCCAGCTCCGCCAGCACCTGCTGGTAAACCGGCAGGATCGCCTCCAGCAGGCTGAGACGATCGAACGGCTCGCCTTTTACCTTGCCGAGCCACAGCCAGGTAACCGGCCCCAGCAGCACCGGCTTCACTTTATGACCCAGCGCCAGCGCTTCATCCACCTCATCAAGCAGCTGCCGCCACGCCAGACGGAACTGTTGCCCTTTGGTGAACTCCGGCACCATGTAGTGATAGTTGGTGTTAAACCATTTGGTCATTTCCGCCGCCGCCGCGGGCTCGCCGGTCGGCGCACGTCCGCGGCCGATGCGGAACAGCGTATCAAGATCGACAGAACCATCGCGATTCTGATGGCGCGCCGGGACGTTGCCAAGCAGCAGGCTGGTGGTCAGGACATGATCGTACCAGGCGAAATCGCCCACCGGCACAATATCCACGCCCGCTTCTTTCTGCTGCTGCCAGTGACGAGCGCGCAGTTGGCGGCCCACCGCCAGCAGTTCCTGCTGGCTGATATTGCCGGCCCAGTAGCTCTCCTGCGCTTTTTTCAGTTCGCGGCGCAGGCCGACGCGGGGGAAGCCAAGCGTATGGTTCAGTATGGTCATGCGGTTTCTCCATCAAATCCTGTTAATTTGGCGCTAACGGCGCCGTCATTTTACGTACGGCCAGCCTTGCGCTACCGGGCGTGGTTCATCAATCGTAAACGCCGCCCAAACGTAAAATGACGAAACGTAAAGATGTTTAGCCGTCCAGATGTTTACACCGCTATAATCTGCAGGTAGTGTATATTCCTCAAGCGCAAATTGTTCATTGTCGATGTGAAGGACTCTCATGATCGAAATCAGGCATCTGCGAACGCTGCAGGCTCTCAGGCATACCGGCTCGCTGGCCGCGGCGGCGGCGCAGCTTCATCAGACGCAATCGGCGTTATCTCATCAGTTCAGCGATCTGGAGCAGCGCCTCGGTTTTCGCCTGTTCGTGCGCAAAAGCCAGCCGCTGCGTTTTACGCCGCAGGGCGAGATTTTGCTGCAGCTGGCAGAGCAGGTACTGCCGCAGATTCAGCAGGCGCTACAGGCCTGCCACGAGCCGCACCAGACCTCGCTACGCATCGCTATTGAATGCCACAGCTGCATTCAGTGGCTGACCCCTGCGCTGGATATCTTCCGCCAGAGCTGGCCGCAGGTGGCGATGGATTTTAAATCGGGCGTAACCTTCGATCCGCAGCCTGCCCTGCAGCAGGGCGAGCTGGATATTGTGCTGACCTCCGATATCCTGCCGCGCAGCGGGCTGCACTATGTGCCGATGTTCGATTTTGAAGTGCGTCTGGTACTGGCGCCGGATCATCCGCTGGCGCAGGCTAAAACCATCACCCCGGAGGATCTGGCGCAGGAAGTGTTAATGATCTATCCGGTACAGCGACAGCGGCTGGATATCTGGCGGCACTTCCTGCAGCCGGCCGGCGTCAGCCCGACGTTGAAAAGCGTGGATAATACGCTGCTGCTGGTACAGATGGCGGCGGCGCGCATGGGCATTGCCGCGCTGCCGCACTGGGTGGTGGAAAGCTTTGAACGCCAGGGGCTGATTGTGACGAAAACCCCTGGCGACGGCTTATGGAGCCGTCTGTATGCAGCGGTACGCGAAGGAGAACAGCGGCAGCCGGTAATCGACGCCTTTATTCGCTCAGCGCGCCTGCATGCCTGTAACCACCTGCCTTTTGTACGCGATGCTTCATGCCACCCATTGCCGGTAAGCTAAAATTACTTTCCCGATGGCAGCTGAGCCCGCGGGAAAGTTAAGATATTCTTTTGCTTATTAGAAAAAATGCCATTTTTTTTCTTCAACAAAATTAATTAAACCCTAACCCTTTATTAATTGACCCTTATCTTTTGTACCGCATAATCCCTCATGGAGAAAAGTTTTCTCCCTTACACAACTACCGGTTATGGAGAATTATTAATGAAAGAATTAACTATCGTTGATATCAGCGAAGTTAGCGGTGCAGGAAAAATTGAGGACGCCTTATCAAAAGTATTTGGCGATCTGTTTGGTGATTTCAATAAAAAAATGGCTGGTAAGATCGGGCTGGAAGAAAGCTACGATGAAGCTTTACAGCAGGGTAAAACCATCGGCAGCCATCTGGGACAGGCCGTAGAATACTGGATTAAAGATGCTTTAGACAGCGCTCGCGACCGTATTCTTAATTGATTTACAGCACTAAATGGGTCTGTAACATTAACTATTTCGTGAAGTTTAGTTAATTGATCATTTAATGTTAAAAAGCATAATTGCCTGCGGGGAAAAAATTTCCCCACAAAGGAAGTATTAACTTTTAGAGGGATAAATAATGAAAGAATTATCAATTGTTGAAGTTCAGGAAGTTAGCGGCGCTGGTAAAATTCAGGACGCGTATTCAAACGCTTTTAGTCAGTATTTCGGTGAAATGACTGCTGCGCTGAATAAAGTATTCAACACAGGTTATGATGTCGAAACTGCGAAAGAAGTAGGTAAAGATTTCGGCAGCCGTATCGGTAAAGCTTACGAAGATTTCATCACTAAAGCTTTTGGTGATCTGCAGAGCCGTCTTCTCGGCTAATTAAAAAAATACCGGACCTTGAAAAGTCCGGTATTTGTTCAGCGCACCCAGCGTCGATGAAACCACAGTGACGCGATGATCAGCCCTCCGCCGATAATAAAAGGCGGCCAGTCCGGCTGTTCCTGCCAGATAGCCAGATTTACCAACAGGCCTGCTGGTACATGCATGTTATTCATAATCCCCAGCGTTCCGGCGTCAACCTGCGTCGCGCCATAGTTCCACATGAAATAACCCAGCCCGGACGCAACTATCCCCAGCCAAACCAGAATTCCCCATTGCACGGACGTGACGGGAAGCTTTTGCGGATTTCCCCATAAAAACCAGGCAATAACCGCCGCCAGCAGCGCGCCGATATAAAACCATGAAAAGGCGGTATGCTGCGGCATCGGCCGCGTTTCCTGCAGCCGCTTATAGCCCACCATGCCAATAGCGAAACTGAGGTTAGCCAGCTGAACCAGGATCAGGCCCGTCCAGAAGTGTTCGCTCAGATGATCGTAGCGAATGATCGCCGCGCCCACTACCGCCAGCAGCGCGCTAAGCGCATAGCCAGGACGAATGCCTCGCCGGCTCATCAGATCGTAAATCAGCGTGATATACAGCGGCGTCATAACGGTAAAGAGCAGCAGCTCCTGTACGCTGAGATAGAGATAGGCTTCAAAACTGAGCAAATACATAATGCCCAGCTGCATCATGCCCGCCAGCATATAAAGCAGCAGCGTGGAAATCCGATAGCCGCGCCAGCGTAAAAATGGCAGAAAAACCAACGCGGCCAGCCCCAGACGCACCAGTACGGCAAAGACGCTATCAACCTGGCCCGCCAGATAAACGCCAATCAGGCTAAAAGAGAAAGCCCACAAAACGGTGGTGATAATCAGTAATGTCACGTAACGCACCTGATGGTTAAACAGTCCCCTATTGTAACGGAACGACAGCGATCCTCCGCGCGTATTTAGTTGACATCTGTATTTATTTTGACCATTTAGCGCGTGCTTTATCCACGCCAGATACGAAAATGAGAATAGCGCTCTGCCGTCGCTCGCAGCCGGAGGCGGGAATGCCTGACTAAAAAAGCGTTTTTGTGACAGGAACAAGATCTCTCTGTCATAAAATTGAAACATTTGCGTTTTTCTTCACAACCCGCCCGCACGGCGTTAGTTATCCTTTGCGCTCCACAATAACCTGATGGAAAAGCTTTTTTCGTAGTATTAAGGACTTATTCATCGCGCTTTCGGAGGCCTTTCTATGCTTAGCATTTTTAAGCCGGCACAACATCGATCTCGTATCGCAGAGGAGAGTATCGATCCGCTCTATCGCCGCCTGCGCTGGCAGATTTTTTTCGGGATATTTTTTGGCTATGCCGCTTACTACCTGGTACGTAAAAATTTTGCTCTCGCTATGCCCTACCTGGTAGAGCAGGGATTTTCACGCGGCGATTTAGGTTTTGCCCTCTCCGGCATCTCTATTGCCTACGGCTTTTCTAAATTTATTATGGGTTCGGTTTCCGATCGCTCCAATCCACGGGTTTTCCTGCCGGCAGGTCTGATCCTGGCCGCGACGGTGATGCTGGTAATGGGCTTTGTGCCCTGGGCCACCTCCAGCATTATGGTGATGTTTACGCTGCTGTTTATCTGCGGCTGGTTTCAGGGCATGGGCTGGCCGCCCTGCGGACGCACTATGGTGCACTGGTGGTCGCAAAAAGAGCGCGGCGGCATTGTTTCCGTCTGGAACTGCGCCCACAACGTTGGCGGCGGCATTCCTCCCCTGCTGTTTCTGCTGGGTATGGCCTGGTTTAATGACTGGAGGGCGGCATTTTATATGCCCGCTTTTGCCGCCATCCTTGTGGCGCTGTTTGCTTTTGCCTTAATGCGCGACACGCCGCAATCCTGCGGCCTGCCGCCGGTAGAAGAATACAAAGAGGATTATCCGCCCGATTACAGCGAAGCGCACGAGCAGGAGCTCACCGCGAAGCAGATTTTTATGCACTATATTCTGCCGAACAGGCTGCTATGGTATATCGCGCTGGCCAACGTTTTTGTCTACCTGCTGCGCTACGGTATTCTGGACTGGTCGCCGACCTATCTGAAAGAGGTGAAACATTTCGCGCTGGATAAATCCTCCTGGGCCTACTTCCTCTATGAATATGCCGGTATTCCCGGCACGCTGCTCTGCGGCTGGATGTCGGATAAGGTATTTCGGGGCAATCGCGGCGCAACCGGCGTTTTCTTTATGGTGCTGGTGACCATTGCTACCGTAATTTACTGGCTCAATCCGGTGGGTAACCCCGGCATCGATATGGCCTGTATGATCGTTATCGGCTTTCTGATTTATGGCCCGGTAATGCTGATAGGGCTGCACGCGCTGGAGCTGGCGCCGAAAAAAGCGGCAGGCACCGCTGCCGGTTTTACCGGGTTGTTTGGTTATCTTGGCGGCTCCGTCGCGGCCAGCGCCATTGTCGGCTACACCGTCGACTATTTCGGCTGGGACGGTGGTTTTCTGGTGATGATCGGCGGCTGCGTGCTGGCGGTTATTCTGCTGTTGTTAACCATGCTGAGTGAAAAGCAGCACAAGCAGCAGCTAACATAAACCCAGGCATCCATCATCGCGACTGAAGATATTCAGCCAGCCGATGATGGGGAAAGCGGTATGACGGGGAGAGCGCAACCGCTCTCCTTCATTATCAGAAATTGTATCCTAACCCAATGTTAAACCCATTGATGGAATACTTTTTTCCGAAGTCAGTTTCTGTGCCTTCATAGCCCAGACTAATTGAAAGCGCTGCCGTCGGATTAATGATTACGCCTAACCCATAGGCAAAAGCGGACGATTTTTCAGAGCTTTTTGATTCTAATTCATAAATATTGATAATATTCCACGTATCATTTAATTCTGCTTTGGTATGGGCCAGCCCGCCCAGCGCGTACAGTGAGACATAATCATTCAGACGAAATGTTGGACCAACCAGCACGGAATAATATTTCATATCGGCGTTGCGGCTGCGGGAAATCTCATAACCCTGCTCATAGCCTGTATCTTTACCTCCTTTAAGCTCGCTATTTTTCATATAGCTAAAAGAGGCCATTACGCCGACCATATCATCGAATTCATAGCGATATTGCAGGTTGACACCGCGAATGTTTTTGAAATCTTCTACTTTGCTTTGCGCGTAGCCTACCGTTACCGACTGGTATTCGGCCAGCGCTGAGCCGCTTAACGTCGCAGCCGCCAGCAAGAGAGCTAAAGATAACTTTTTCATTTTGAATTCCTTATCAAAAGTTTAAATTGTACATAATTAAAACAGACGCGCTGCTATCATCATTAAATAAAACACAAAACCTTAGCGTTCCGCGCCAGATTGATACATCACGCCGATACCTTATAAAACAGCTCAATAGAAGAATTACTATTTTATTCGGGAAATCCTCGCAGAGATTATATTCGATACTTAATAGAAGCTTTTAATACCGATCATAAAGTACGTATTTATTAGCTGGCAGGCAAATAAATATTTTCGTGCTGGCGGTTAGACTATAATGCATTATTCATAATGTACAGCGCGCCGGCGCAAACGGCAGATAACCTCTCGTTAGCGACGCAGGTAGCAGGCGGCGTGCCATGCCGCCCGGCACAGTTATCAGAGAAACAGCTCGCGCAGCTTATGGGGTACGGCATCCTCAAGATTACTGCCGATAACTTCCATCTCCGGCAGCAGATCTTTCAGGCGCTGATGCGCGTTGCGCATAATGTAGCCCTTTCCCGCCATAATCAGCATTTCTTTATCATTCATGCCGTCGCCAAAGGCAATACAGGACTGCAGCGAATAACCCAGCAGTTTTGCCACTTCTTCCAGCGCATGGCCTTTGGAAACGCCGCCCGCCATCACTTCCAGACAGGTTGGCAAAGAGAAGCTAACGTTAACCCGATCGCCCCAGCGCGCCACGATCGCCTCTTCCAGCGGCACCAGTTTTTCCGGCTCGTCGCTAATAAAAAAGACTTTGCTGATGCCATCGGTTGGCAGCAGACCCGGCTGATAAACCTGATAGCGGAATACCGATTCCTGGAAATAACGCTCTTCGTCCGGGTGATGGCGGTTAAGGAACCAGTCATCATTACGATAGACGTTGGTGAGGATATCGGGATCGTCATGTTTCAGAGCATAGAGATCGTGGGCGATATCCTCATCCAGGTTATGGCTGAAAATCAGCTCGCCGGCGGTGTTGTGTACGCGCGCGCCGTTAGAGGTGATCATGTAGGCCTCAATTTCCAGGTTATCACGCATTTGCGCGACATCAACGTGATGACGTCCGGTAGCAAAGACAAAGTGTACGCCGCGTGCGGTTAGCAGCCGCAGCGTCTCTTTGGTATAAGGTGTTAAACGGTGTTCGGGTGAAAGCAGGGTGCCATCCAAATCGGAAGCGACAACGTGGTACATGCAAACCTCTGGTATCGAAGGATGTGGTAACGGTCTGAGTAGTGCAACTTAATGATGCCGTTCGAAAAAATCGACGATGGCATGTAGCGCCTCGGCGCGCATGGCGTCTTTTTCAAACAGGATCTCGTGACGCGCGCCGGCAATAACTTTGGGCTTTCCGCCCTCGCAGGGGTGCCCAGCGGCGGACATCGCCGCGCAGAACAGATCCTGCGAGCGGTTATCCACTACCCGCTCTTCTTCAGCCTGCAGCAGCAGCAGCGGCGTGGTAATGGTTGCCGCCTTGCTCAGAATGCTCTGACCCGCATGGAGACCTTCACGCACCCAGTGATAGCTGGGGCCGCCGACGCGCAGCGCCGGCTCGTCCGCATAGAAGCGCAGATTGCGTTTATAGCGCTCGCGGCTGTGGGTTAATCCGTTGAGGCTGAACGGATGCGCGCGCCAGCGCCCGGTTCCCAGCGCATAGCCATCGCGCACCGCCGGACGTTTTTCCGCCCAGTTGAGGATGCGGTGCGCCATCCAGGCAGGCATCGGCAGGTAGATGCCAAACATGGGTGAAGAGAGGACTACCGCATCGAATATCGTCGGCTGCCGGGCCAGCAGCAGCGTTAAAATCGCGCCGCCCATCGAGTGCGCCAGCGCATAGCGACGCCGGTAGCTTCCGGCCAGATTAAGGTGCTGGCAGAGCGTTTCTAAGTCATCAACATAGTGCTCAAAGCATGTTACGTGACCAAGGTGCGCATCTTTCAGCAGCCGTCCGGATCGGCCCTGACCGCGATGATCGAGGATTACGATATCATAACCGCAGTGCCAAAGATCGTAGGCCAGTTCTGGATATTTGACGTAGCTTTCGATACGTCCCGGCACTATTACAATGACTTTATCATGCTGCGGAGAGGTGAAACGCACGTAGCGGATCGGTACAGCGTCAACGCCGGCAAACTCGCTCTCCTCACGCTGGCGCCAGAAATCAAGCAGCGGCCCGGTGGCAAAAGCGGTAAACGCCTGCTCTCGCGTTGGCCACTGTTTTATATGGCTGGTCATGGCTCGACTCCTTTAAACCCTCCAGTAAACTGCCGCCATAGCGCAACCGCTGGCAATGGCGTATTGTGGCACAATTCTGCGCGTTCAGGGAGCGTTACCCATGACTACCGAATGGTGGCTGACCTATTTGTTAACCACGCTGGTTCTTAGCCTGTCGCCCGGCTCCGGCGCGATAAATACCATGAGTACCGGCATCAGCCACGGCTATCGTGGCGCAGCAGCTTCTATTGCCGGCCTGCAGGTGGGGCTGGGGTTACATATTATGCTGGTAGGCGTAGGGTTGGGCGCACTGTTTTCCCGATCCCTGCTGGCGTTTGAGGTGCTGAAATGGGCGGGCGCGGCCTATCTTATCTGGCTGGGTATTCAGCAATGGCGGGCTGCCGGAGCGATTAATCTGGATGCGGTTTCGCGCGCTATGCCGCGCCGCCGTCTGTTTCAGCGCGCCGTGCTGGTGAATTTGACCAATCCGAAGAGCATTATTTTTCTGGCCGCGCTGTTTCCGCAGTTTGTGATACCGCATCAGCCACAGGCGATGCAGTATCTGGTGTTGGGTGCAACGACTATTGTCGTCGATATTATGGTGATGATTGGCTATGCCGCGCTGGCAACGCGTATCGCCGCCTGGATTAAAGGTCCGCAACAGATGAAGTTGCTGAACCGCATTTTTGGCGGGTTGTTTATTGCCGTCGGTGCGCTGCTGGCATCAGCACGGCGCGTAGCGTAGGGATCTTGCGCTTCCGGCAGCGGGTTACATTTAGCGGCGCGCTGTTTGGCTTCTGCCTATGTTTGTGGATTCCGGTTAGCGGGGCAGGCGGCTGGCTTCTGTGTGCGGGCTGCGGCTTCCGGTCAGCGGCTCGTTGGCCAGCTTCTGTTTGCGGTCAGCGGGGACAGGCGGGTCCGTAAAGTCGCCGTTAATCCGTCCCTGGAGGCTCCGCCGCGTCATCCATGACGCGGAGGCTTTACTCCCCTGCCTGACCCCGCCTCCCTGGCTTCAGCGCATGCCGCTTCCCTGGCGCAGCTGCCTCTGCCAGGAATTCACCGCAAATAGCAGGTAAGCCAGGCCGCCCTCAGCGGGAGAGGATCAGATGGATACCGAATCCGGCAAACAACACCCCCGCCATACCATCAATCCACTTCGCCAGGCGCTGATACTGACGACGTACCCACGGCAGCGCGAACACTGCCGCTACCAGCGTAAACCAGGCGAAGGTTTCGCTGATAATCAGCACAAACAATCCCCAGCGCGCCCCTGCCGCAACATCGTCGCCGACAAACAGCGAGAACACGCTGCCGAAATAGATTACCGCTTTGGGATTGGAAAGATTGGTCAGAAAGCCCTTCAGGAAACTGTGTCCCTTTTTCGCCAGCTGCACCTCCGGCTCGGCGTTTACTGCAGGTTGGCGATGCTGCCGACGCGCGGATCGCAGCAGCTGCCAGCCCAGCCAGGTCAGATAGAGCCCGCCGCATACCATGATGATTTCATGCAGCCAGGCCATTTTTTGCAGAATCAGGTGCAGCCCCATCAGCGCGACGCCCGCCCAGATAACGATACCCAGCGTAATTCCCATTACGCCCAGCATCGCTTCCTTACGGGAGCGGCTGGCGGCGGTTTGCGACACAAAAAAGAAATCAGGTCCGGGACTCATCAACGCAACTAAATGCACTGCGGCCACGGTAAGAAAAAGCGCGAGCATACTGTTTCCTTGCCAGGAAAAGGTGAGAGAAAGCCGGCTGGCTTTCTCAGGTAAGGATGATTATTACGCTAAAATCTTTTTGTTTCATCCGTTATTTGCAGCAGCGCGGCAACGAAAAAGTTTATTCTTCGCCGTCGACATGCTCACGGATCATGACCATAAACGGCTTGCCGAAGCGCTCCAGCTTGCGCTGCCCTACGCCGTTGATGCTGAGCATCTCGGAAGCGGTAAGCGGCATCTGTTCAGCCATTTCAATCAGCGTGGCGTCGTTAAACACCACGTAGGGCGGAATATTTTCTTCATCCGCAATGGCCTTACGCAGCTTGCGCAGTTTGGCGAACAGCTTGCGGTCATAGTTTCCGCCGTAGCTTTTCTGATTGTTATATTTTGCTTTAACCGTTATCAGGCGCGGCACGGCAAGCATCAACGGCGCTTCGCCGCGCAGAATGGGCCGGGCCGCCTCGGTGAGCTGCAGCGCCGAATGCAGCGTAATATTTTGTGTGACCAGTCCCAGGTGAATCAGCTGACGCAGCACGCTAATCCAGTGCTCATGGCTCTGCTCGCGGCCGATACCGTAAACCGGCAGCTTATCGTGACCTAAATCGCGAATACGCTGGCTGCTGGCGCCGCGCAACACTTCAACCACGTAGCCCATCCCGAAGCGCTGACCGACGCGGTAGATGGTGGACAGCGCCTTTTGCGCTTCAACCAGACCATCATAGCGTCGCGGCGGATCGAGACAGATATCGCAGTTGCCGCACGGCTGCTGGCGGCCTTCGCCGAAATAGTTGAGCAGCACCAGACGTCGGCAGGTTTGCGCTTCGGCAAACGCGCCCATCGCATTCAGCTTATGGCGCTCGATATCCTGCAGCGGGCCCGGCGCCTTTTCTTCCAGGCAGCGACGCAGCCAGGCCATATCCGCCGGATCGTAAAGCAGCATCGCCTCGGCAGGCAGGCCGTCACGCCCGGCGCGCCCGGTTTCCTGATAATAGGATTCGATATTGCGCGGAATATCGAAATGCACCACAAAGCGCACGTTAGGTTTATTGATGCCCATACCGAAGGCGACGGTAGCCACCACGATTTGCAGATCGTCGCGCTGAAAAGCTTCCTGCACCTGAGCGCGATGGGCGTTTTCCATACCCGCATGGTAAGCGCCGACGCTCAGGCCGCGGCTTTGCAGGCGCGCCGCCGTATCTTCCACCTTAGCGCGGCTGTTGCAATAGATAATGCCGCTTTTGCCGCGCTGATCCTGCACGTAGCGCAGCAGCTGCTCGGTCGGCTTAAATTTTTCCACCAGCATGTAGCGAATGTTAGGCCGGTCAAAGCTGCTGATTTGAATCAGCGGATCCTCAAGCTGCAGCAGCCGGACAATATCGTTACGCGTGGTTTCATCGGCGGTCGCCGTCAGCGCCATGACCGGCAGTGCCGGGAAGCGCTGACGCAGCTGGCCCAGCGCGCCATACTCCGGGCGAAAATCGTGGCCCCACTGCGAAATACAGTGCGCTTCGTCCACCGCCAGCATTGCCGGCTGCCAGTGCATCAGCGTATCGAGGAAGTTGTCCATCATCAGGCGTTCAGGGGCGATGTAGAGCAGACGCACTTCGCCGCGACGACAGCCCGCCATTACCGCCTGCTGCTCTTCGCGCGTTTGCGTCGAATTCAGACACGCCGCCGCAACGCCGTTCGCCAGCAGCTGATCCACCTGATCTTTCATCAGCGAAATCAGCGGCGAAACGACCAGCGTCAGGCCATCGCGCAGCAGAGCCGGAATCTGATAACAGAGCGATTTCCCGCCGCCGGTGGGCATCACCACCAGACAATCCCGCCCGCTGAGCGAGGCCTGAATGATGGCTTGCTGACCGGGGCGAAACTGCTGATAGCCGAAGGTATCGCGTAATACCTGCTCCGCCAGCGCTTCGTGATTAATTACTGCCGCCGTAGACACGTCTTCCCCGTATTGCACTCTATTTGATGATGGTGACGGGCGGGATTGATAGCCGCCCGAAGAGACAGTTGCTGTGTGGCAGACCCGCCGCGCGGGCCTGAATCAGAACAGATCGTTTAACGTTACGCCAACGCCGACGCGCGTCTGGCGATGATTATAATCGATTAACGATTCGCCGTAACCACTGAATACCTGAGTATAGAACCGGACATGCTCGGTAATCGGGTAGCTCCAGCCCAGCTGTGCGCCGCCGTAACCGCTGTTCCAGTTATAGTTGCCCTGCAGGCTGAAGATGCTGTCGCCTACGCGATAACCCAGCCTGGCGCGATAGTAACCCATGTATTTGGTAATGTCAGGGTTATCATCATCGCTCGCGCTTTCCGGCAGGCGATACCAGGGCTTAATTTCCACAAGGAAATTGCCGTTTTCCGCCATCAGCCGCGCATAGACGCGGTTCCAGCTACGCGAGGTCGGATCGGAACGTCCGTTCGACTCATGGTTCAGGCCCAGCTCCACGTCACGTAGGGTCCAGCCGGCAAAAGTGTAATCCGTCGCCCAGCCAAGGAAAATTTGTGGTTCATAGTTAGTTTCACGGAAGGGCGACGAGGCGCCGCGGTTTGAAAGCTGCCACCAGGAGCGCTGCGTATAGGAAGCGGCCAACACGGAGTTATCGCCCAGAATGCCGCGCCAGAGCGGAAACGCCAGGCTAAGCTGGAATTTCACCTCATCTTTCTTTGCGCTGTTGCTCCATTCATAGGAATCAATGGCTTCCTTATTCATATCGCTGGTCCAGGTATAGAGCAAATAGTTGCTCTCATAAGGATAAAGCACGAAGGGATTATCATGTTTTTCCAGCAGGTTAGCGATAATACTGCCGCGCACCGCAGGCGCATCATGCACTTCCCTGACAGTAGCTTGCTGAGCCTGTGCGAAAGCGGGCAATAACAAAGCTACCACTAATCCTCTTAGCATACGCATAGTCTTCTCCGGTGATACGCTGTGTAAATAGTAACTAAAAAAGCAGGCCATTCTACACACAATCCCATAATGGGATCAGCGCTGTTTTCTTAAAATAGAAAGCACTTTTCCCGCAGTTTAAAATGTACAAATTGTTAACATTACGGCATCTTTATCTCCCTGCGTCAGGAAAAACCTTTTATGTCAGAGACTCAGTTGCAGCAAACCGCGGCCCGCCAGCTTATCGGCGAAATTTTTGTCCGTCAGATGCCTTTTAACCAGGCGCTGGGGCTGGAGCTGGTGCGGCTTGAATCCGACTATGCCGAGCTGCGTTTCGCCAATAAAACCATGCTGGTCGGCAACGCGGCGCAACAGATCCTGCACGGCGGCGCCATTGCCTCTATTCTGGACGTGGCCGCCGGGCTGGTTTGCGTCAGCAGTTCCCTGACGCGCCAGGAGAACCTTACCGAACAGACGCTACGCCAGCGTCTGTCGCGGATGGGCACCATCGATTTGCGCGTCGATTATTTACGTCCCGGACGCGGTGAGCATTTTATCGCCGCCAGTAGTTTGCTGCGCGCCGGCAATAAAGTGGCCGTGGCGCGCGTTGAGCTGCATAACGATGCTGGCGTACATATCGCCAGCGCCACCGCAACCTACCTGGTGGGCTAATTTTCACCGCGGCGCTCGCTTTTCCTTTAAAATGGCGCTTTTACAGCTGAGACCAAAAAAGTGATGGAGACACAACAAACACGCCAGGGCATTTTCTGCGCGTTAGGCGCCTATTTTATCTGGGGCATCGCACCGGCCTATTTCAAATTGATTGAGCAGGTCCCAGCGGGCGAAATTATGACGCACCGCGTTATCTGGTCAGCGCTGTTTATGCTGATGCTGATCACCGTTAGCCGCAGCTGGAGCCGGGTAAAAACCGTAGTGCGCCAGCCGAAAAAGGTGCTGCTGCTGGCCGTTTCGGCCACGCTGGTAGGCGGTAACTGGCTGCTGTTTATTTGGGCGGTGAATAATCATCATATGCTGGAAGCGAGCCTCGGCTATTTTATCAACCCGCTGCTTAACGTAGTGATAGGCATGCTGTTTTTAGGCGAGCGCTTTCGCCGGATGCAGTGGGTGGCGGTTCTGCTGGCGACCTGCGGCGTGCTGGTGCAGCTGTGGAAGTTTGGTTCGCTGCCGATTATCGCGCTCGGTCTGGCGATGAGCTTTTCGCTTTACGGCCTGGCGCGCAAAAAAATCGCGGTAGATGCGCAAAGCGGCATGCTGTTCGAAACGCTGTGGCTGCTGCCGCTGGCGTCACTTTATCTGTTCGGCATTGCCGATAGCTCAACCAGCCATTTAACGCAGAACGCCGCCACCCTCAATCTACTGCTGATTGCTGCCGGTATCGTTACCACCATTCCGCTGATGCTGTTTACCGCCGCCGCTACGCGCCTGCGCCTCTCAACGCTGGGCTTTTTCCAGTATCTGGGGCCAACGCTGATGTTTCTGCTGGCGGTGGTGTTCTATGGCGAAGTGATGACGCCCGACAAGGCGATTACCTTCGGCTTTATCTGGCTGGCGCTGGCGCTGTTTATCGTCGATGCGCTGTATACGCTGCGCCGTTCACGAACGCGCAAAGCGTGAAATAAAGCGCGCCAGCGCCGGGCCGGTGATTAAAATGGCAAACAGCCGCAGGGTTTGCATCGCCATCACAAATGACATATCGACCCGGCTGCCTGCGGCAATAATCGCCACGGTATCCAGCCCGCCAGGGCTGGTTGCCAGATAGGCGGTCATTAAATCAATCGGCAGCAGTTTCGTCAGCAGCCACGCCATACCGCCGCAAAGCAGCATCAGCCCGAAGATGGCGGCCAGCATCTGCGGCAGCGTGCGCAGCGCCAGGCGGAAAATCGGGCGGGTAAAACGCAACCCCACCGTCCAGCCAATCAGCGCATAGGCGGCGGCCAGCAGCCATTCCGGCAGCTGCAGCATTAGCGTACCGCTGCTCTGCAGCGTTGCGCCCAGCAGCGCCGGCAGCAGCAGCGCGCCGGAGGGAATGCGAAAGCGCTGGCCTAAAAAGGCGCCCAGCAACATCACCCCCAGCGTAGCCGCAAAGCGCATATCCAGCGCGGGAAACCACTGCAGCGCGGTCGCGCCCTGCGCGTTGTCGCCCAGCCCAATACGCGCCACTACCGCCGCCGCCGTCGCGACAAACAGCACGCGTAAATATTGCATAAACGCCACCAGACGGACATCGGCGCCGTAGTCGCCCGCCATCGCCACCATTGCCGACGCGCCGCCAGGCGAGGAGCCCCAGGCGCCGGTCGGCCCCGGCAGTTCGCTGTAGCGCACCAGCAGAAAACCCGACAGACCGCTGGCCGCCAGCGTCATCAGCAGCACCGCCAGCACTACCGGCCAGTCGCTAAGTAAGGTATCCATTACCGCAGGCGCAAGGCTCTGGCCAATCATGCAGCCCAGCACGGCCTGACAGAGAATAAACAGCCGCTTACTGATACGCAGCGTGCTTCCCAGCAGCCCCATGGTGACGCCGACGATCATCGGTCCCAGCAACAGCGCAGCCGGAACGTGAAAATATTGCAGCAGAAAGCCCAGCAGCAGGGATGTGCCAAGCAGGAGAGCCCATTGCAGCCTGGTTGAGAGGTGTTCCATTATGCAGCGCGGTCACAGCTGGTTGAAAACCACAAGGTTACGCATAACCCGCCGGGAACGCCAGCGCTAAACCAGCCGGGCGCAAAGCCCGGCCGCGCAGGTTTACAGCCAGTTTTTACGCTTGAAGTAGAGATAGGGAGCCAGTCCCGCCAGGATCATCAGGCCAATCGCGCCGGGGTAGCCGAAGCTCCATTTCAGCTCCGGCATAAACTCAAAGTTCATGCCATAGCTGGAGGCAACCAGCGTCGGGGGCAGGAAAACTACCGATACCACCGAGAAGATTTTAATAATGCGGTTCTGCTCGATATTGATAAAGCCCATCGCCGCCTGCATCAGGAAGTTAACCTTCTGAAACAGCGATTCATTATGCGGCAGCAGCGATTCGATATCGCGCAAAATTTCCCGCGCCTGCTCCAGCTGATTGCCAGGCAAACGCGCCTTACGCACCAGGAAATTGAGCGCGCGCTGGGTATCCATCAGGCAGAGACGTACCTTCCAGCCGATATCCTCCAGCTCCGCCAGCGTCGAGAGCGCCTGATCGAATTCATCGCCCTGCTGCCCTTCCATAATTACGCGGCTGAGCTTTTCCAGATCGCTGTAGATGTTTTCAATTTCATCCGCCAGCTGCTCAATTTTGGTTTCGAACAGATCCAGCAGCAGCTCATAGGCGTTGCCGTCAATCAGCGTCTGGCTGCGGGCGCGCATACGGTAGAGACGAAAAGCCGGCAGTTCGCGTTCGCGCAGCGTATAGAGACGGCCCTCGCGAATGGTAAACGCCACGGTGGCGTTGCCGGCGTGGTCTTTGGCATCTTCGTAGAAAAAGAAGGAGTGGATATGCAGACCGTCCTCATCTTCGAAGAAACGCGCCGAGGCCTCGATATCCTCCAGCTCAGGACGGGTGGCCAGGCTCTGGCCCAGCTCGCACTGTACGCGCTCGCGCTCCGCCTCTTCCGGTTCAATAAGATCGACCCAAACCGAAGAAACCAGGTCTTCCGGCGTATCTTCCAGCTCCAGGCGGGTAAGGCGGCTGTGATCCAGTTTAAAAGCGCTCAGCATAGCTGTACTCCCAATTTGTCATTCAAACGGGACAATACGCCAGAACACGGAAACCTGAGTTTCAGTCAGTGATAAACGCTAACTCGCGCGACGGGAAAAGAGGTCGCTGACAACCACAAAGGCTACCAGCATAAGAGGATGGCCTTAGGGGTTGTACCTGTTGATAAGGTGATTGAGCCAGCATCGACTGGGAGTGTCCAAGGCGAAAGTCCTCTTAGGGTAATCGTGCGCGCATGTTACGCTGAGACGAAAAAGGCGTCAAGCGCCGCCGGACGCCATCGTCAAACGTCTGACCAGGCGGCGCCAGCGGTTGCGCAGCGCGCCTCTCACCAGATGAGCGTAGCCTGCAGCGCAAGGCTACGCCGGGGCAACGGCCAAACTATACCGCTTCGAGGCGCGCATAGGCGGCAACCAGCCACTTGATGCCCTGCCCCTGAAAAGCCACCTGCAAACGGCTGTGATCGCCGCTGCCTTCCAGATTGATAATGGTGCCTTCGCCAAATTTAGCGTGGCGCACGCGCTGGCCCAGGGTAAAGCCGCTGTCATTCTGCGCCAGCGGCGTCCCCATACGCTGGTGGTTAACCGGGCGGCTAACGCTGGCGCGCAGCCGTACCTCATCCACGCACTCTTCCGGCAGCTCGCCGATAAAGCGCGACGGGCGATGGTACACCTCTTTACCGTACAGGCGACGCGTTTCGGCATAAGTCAGCGTCAGCTTTTTCATCGCGCGGGTAACGCCGACATAGGCGAGGCGGCGCTCTTCCTCCAGCCTGCCGCCCTCATCAAGCGACATCTGGCTGGGGAACATCCCCTCTTCCATGCCGACGATAAATACCTGACTGAACTCCAGCCCCTTCGCCGCGTGCATGGTCATCAGCTGCACCGCGTCCTGCCATTTATCCGCCTGGCCTTCGCCCGCTTCCAGCGCGGCATGCGACAGAAACGCCTGCAGCGGCATCAGATCTTCATCTTCTTCCTGGTAGCTGTACTGCCGCGTGGCGTTAACCAGCTCCTCTAAGTTTTCGATACGCGCCTGGCCTTTCTCGCCCTTCTCCTGCTCATACATCAGCCACAGCCCGGAATCTTTAATCACCCGGTCGGTCTGCACGTGCAGCGGCAGCTCAACGGTTTCCTGCGCCAGCGCATCCACCAGCTCGGTAAAGCGCTGCAGCGCGGCGGCGGCGCGTCCGGCCAGCGCTTTCTCCTGCAGTAGCGCACGGCTCGCCTGCCATAGCGTCAGCTGACGATCGCGCGATGTCTGGCGCACCACGTCAAGCGTGCGATCGCCGATGCCGCGCGTCGGCGTGTTCACCACGCGCTCAAAGGCGGCGTCGTCGTTGCGGTTAGCGATCAGGCGCAGGTAGGCCAGCGCATCTTTAATTTCCTGCCGTTCGAAGAAGCGCATACCGCCATAAATGCGGTACGGCATACTGGCCTGCAGCAGCGCCTCCTCCAGCACGCGCGACTGGGCGTTGCTGCGATAGAGAATAGCGCAGTCGTTCAGCGCGCCGCCGTTTTCCTGCCAGACCTTAATGCGGTTGACGACGAAACGCGCCTCATCCAGCTCGTTAAAGGCGCAGTAGATCGAAATCGGATCGCCATCGCTGCCGTCGGTCCACAGCTCTTTGCCGAGGCGTCCATTATTGTTGGCAATCAGGGCGTTAGCTGCTTTCAAAATATTATTGGTAGAGCGGTAGTTCTGCTCAAGGCGAATGGTTTCCGCGCCGGGGAAATCGTTCAGGAAGCGCTGGATGTTCTCGACCTGCGCGCCGCGCCAGCCGTAAATAGACTGATCGTCATCGCCGACAATCATTACCCGGTTACCGTCGCCGGCCAGCAGGCGAATCCAGGCGTACTGGATGCTGTTGGTATCCTGAAACTCATCCACCAGGATATTGGTAAAGCGTTCGCGATAGTGATTAAGAATGTGCGGTTTATTGAGCCACAGCTCATGAGCGCGCAGCAGCAGCTCGGCAAAATCGACCAGCCCGGCGCGATCGCACGCCTCCTGATAGGCCTGATAGATGCGCAGCCAGGTTTGCTCAACCGGGTTGTTGTAGCTTTCAATGTGCTGCGGACGCAGG
This sequence comes from Mixta tenebrionis, assembly GCF_006517625.1. Classification (GTDB taxonomy): domain Bacteria; phylum Pseudomonadota; class Gammaproteobacteria; order Enterobacterales; family Enterobacteriaceae; genus Mixta; species Mixta tenebrionis. The sequence continues at coordinate 40,373 of NZ_VHQI01000014.1, forward strand.
CCGTCATCTTTTTTGCCGTTGATGTACCACATCGCCTGACGCGCGGGCCACTGCTTATCATCCAGATTCATCGCCTTAATCAGGCGCTTCAGCAGGCGCAGCTGATCTTCGCTGTCGAGGATCTGGAAATCCTGCGGCAGGCCCGCGTCGAGATGGTGCGCGCGCAGCAGACGGTGCGCCAGACCGTGAAACGTACCGATCCACATGCCGCCCTGGCTGGTGCCGATTAGCTGTTCGATACGATGACGCATTTCCGCTGCGGCCTTGTTGGTAAAGGTGACCGCCATAATCGAATAGGGCGAGCAGTTCTCCACCGTCAGCAGCCAGGCGATACGATGCACCAGCACGCGTGTCTTGCCGCTGCCCGCGCCCGCCAGCACCAGCAGGTTGTTGCGCGGCGCCGCAACGGCCTCGCGCTGTTTATCATTCAGGCTGTTTAGCAGGTCAGAAACGTCCATAAGCACCGTCAGTCAGGAAAATGCGCCAGTAAAGTCACTGGATATTTGTACAGAAGATTATAACAACGCGGTCAGCGATGCCAACTGCGTAATTTCCACGTGCGGCAGCAGCCGCGCATCCGGGATATGCATCAGGTTGCCGGCGCGCAGGTTGATCCAGCACGCCTGCATGCCGCAGCGTACCGCGCCAGCCACGTCGGTAGTGAGATCGTCGCCAACGTGCAGGATATTTCCCGGCGCGATGCCCAGCCGCTGCGCCGCCAGATGGTACATATCTTCAAAAGGCTTGGCGCGTCCGTGCGGGCCGGCGCGCAGCACAAACTGAAAATAGCGATCGAGGCCGAACAGATGCGGCTCCGCGTTACCGTTAGTGATCGCCACCAGCGGCACTTTCTCCGCCAGCGCGGCCAGGGTGTCATGCGTTTCCTGCGGTATGCTGATCCGGCTGCGCCAGTGGGCGAAAACCGCCATCACCTTGTCCGCGCCTTCCCGCGCTTCAGCGCAGGAGAGACCAGCATTCAGCAGCGCCTGCTCAACGGTACGGCGTCGCCATTCGGTGACGTCGTGGTAGATATCCGGCTCCTGGGCCAGCAGCTGGTCACGCAGCTGCTGATAAGCCGCGGTGGAGAAGTCATTCAGCGCCGGGTGGTAAGCCTGTAAAAAGCGGTGCGATTCCAGCGTGGTTTTAATAATTACCGGATGATTGTCATACAGCGTGTCATCCAGATCGAAAGTGATCGCTTCGATCGGCCTGAGCCGACGATAAAAATGCATCAGGATTTCCCTCGTTTGGCGCGCGGATGCGCCGCATCATACACCGACGCCAGGTGTTGAAAGTCGAGATGGGTATAAATTTGCGTGGTGGAGAGGCTGGCATGGCCAAGCAGCTCCTGTACCGCACGCAAATCGCCGCTGGATTCCAGCATATGCGTGGCAAACGAATGGCGCAGCTTATGCGGATGAATATGGCTGCTGGCGCCCTGCTTCACGCCCCACTCGGCAAAACGTTTCTGCACGTTGCGCGGCGAAATGCGCCGCCCCTCTTTCGATATAAACAACGCATCATCCTGCGGAGCAAAAAACTCACGCAGCGCCAGCCACTTTCGCACCCACTCCGTCGCGGTGCGGCCAATCGGCAGGCGGCGCTCTTTGCTGCCTTTACCCGTAACCCATACTTCGCCCGCGTCAAGATCGAGGTGGCGACAGTCAATTCCCACCAGCTCAGCAAGACGCAGCCCGGCGCCATACATCACTTCCATCATGGCGCGATCGCGTACCGCCAGCGGATCGCTCTGGTCGATAGCCAGCAGCTGATTCACCTCATCAACATCGATGTTTTTCGGCAGATGACGCGCGGCGCGCGGCGCGGAAACGCCTTTCGCCGGATTCGCCTTCAGCGCTCCCTGGTCTATCATCCAGTCAAGAAAGCTGCGCAACGCGGAAAGCCGCAGCGCCAGGCTGGCAGGCTGCAAACCGGCGCGACGGCCGCGCGCCGTCAGCGAACGCACGTGCGCCGGCTCCAGCTGCGCCCAGTCGGCGATTTTCAGCTCGCCCAGCAGCTGTATAACCGTATCAAGCTGACGCGCGTAGTTTTTCTGCGTCAACGGGCTAAGCTGGCGCTCCACTTTCAGGTAGCGCAGAAAGTCCGCGACGGCGGCCTGCAGCGGAAGCCTTGCACTCATACGCGCGCCACCCAGCGGCTCAACAGTTCCGGCAGCATCAGCGCCAGATAGTGCAGCAATAGCGTGCCCTGTCCAGGCTGATAGTGATGCGTATCGCGGCTGCTGAAGATCAGCACGCCCAGCTCGCCGCGCTCGCCGAACAGCGACATCGCGACCGATCCTACCGCGCGCGCCTGAGGCAGCAGCAGCAGCAGTTCCGGCCCGTTAAGCGAGCCGAGATAATGCTGATCCTTACCGAGCCGCTGAATACGCACCGGCTCGAACGCCTGACGCGACAGCGCCAGCTGTGTAAAGCTGGAGGGCGCGCCCAGCTGCCAGCGATCGCTGAACAGGCGCACGTCGGCGCTTGCCAGGCCAAGCTCGCGCGCCCAGCGCTGCAGCCGGTTAAGCATCTCCTGTAAAGAAGATGCTGAAGCTAAATGGCCCTGCAAACTTAACAGTCGATCGAAAAGCTGATGGTTTGCCGAAGCCTGTTCCATCAGCTGAGTGATTTCGTTTTCCAGCTGGTGAATATGGTTGCGCTGACGCGCCATATGCCACTCCACCAGCGAAACGCTGCCGCGTACCGGATGCGGCACCGCCATCTGCTCAACCTGGCGCGCATGGCGAATAAAGAAATCTGGATGGCGCAGCAGATAATCGCATACCGCGTCGTCGTCCAGCATCAGCTCAGCGGCGCTCTGTTCTCCAACCTGTTTCATAAATGAATAAACCCGTCATAAACATGCGTGGCCGGCCCGGTCATATAGAGCGGATGTCCTGGCCCTTTCCAGGCGATATGCAGCGTGCCGCCCGGCAGATCGACCCGTACTTTTTCCGCCAGCAGCCCCTGCTGGATGCCGCTGGCTACCGCCGCACAGGCGCCGCTGCCGCACGCCTGCGTTTCGCCCGCGCCGCGCTCATAGACGCGCAGGCGAATATGGTCAGCGCTCACCACTTCCATAAAGCCCACGTTTACCCGCTCCGGGAAACGCTCGTGGCTCTCCAGCACCGGCCCCAGGGTTTCCACCGCCGCCGTTTTGATGCTGGCGACCTGAATCACGCAGTGCGGATTTCCCATCGAAACCACGCCGAACATAATGGTCTGTTCCGCAACGCGCAGCAGGTAGAGGCTTTCCGCCTTGTTGGCGCGAAACGGCACCTGCTGCGGTTCAAAGTTCGGCTCGCCCATATTTACCCGCACCAGCTCGTCACCGGTAACGCTGAGCACCATGCGCCCGGTCTGGGTGCTGACGCGAATATCGCTTTTGTTAGTCAGGCCTTTCAGGCGCACAAAGCGGGCAAAGCAGCGCGCGCCGTTGCCGCACTGCGCCACCTCGCTGCCGTCGGCGTTAAAAATGCGATAGTGGAAATCGAGATCGGGATCGTAAGGCGGCTCGACGATCAATAGCTGATCGAAGCCGATACCCAGATGTCGATCCGCCAGACGGCGGATCAGCTCCGGCGAGAAATAGACGTTTTGCGTAACGGCGTCAACAACCATAAAGTCATTGCCAAGACCGTGCATTTTTGAGAACTGCATTTTCTGCTCCGCCGGCTGGGCCATCATCGTTACTGCGTCGCTTGTTGGTCCACATCCGGGCTGGTCAGGCTATTTTCCTGCTGGCCATCCGGCTGGGTCGCCGTTGAAGTTGAAGAAGGCGCGCTTTGCTCTACCGGCGGCTGCGGCGCACTCTGTTTCGGCTTATCCTGCGGCGGAAAATAGAGCGGCCCTTTCAAACCGCAACCGGCCAGGCTGGTTAACGCCAGCGTCATTGCCAGCAGACAAATGATTTTCTTCATGCTTTTCCTGCTTATGTTTAATGCGTTTACCTGGTTGCTTATCATCGCAGCTGACTTTGGAAAAGCAACAGGAAAAGGTAATGTGGCGTGCTGCCTCTCACTGTTGCCGAACGATGTAGTAAAATGCGGCGACAGGTATACTGCGCCAAAACCCAGAGGATGCAACGATGAATGACAGTGAATTTCACCAGCTGGCGGATAGCCTGATGCTGAAGCTTGAGGAACAGCTCGACGCCTGGGACGGCGATAGCGATATTGATTATGAAATCCATGCCGGCATCATGACGCTCAGCTTTGAAAACGGCAGCAAAATAATTATTAACCGCCAGGAACCGCTGCATCAGGTTTGGCTGGCGACCAAAGGCGGCGGCTACCACTTTGATTACCGCGACGGACAGTGGATCTGTAACCGCAGCGGCGGTGATTTCTGGCAGCTGCTGTCGGAGGCCTGCAGCACGCAGGCTGGCGAGGCGGTATCACTGCGTTAATCACGCCGGCGCGCGCCGATAAAAGTATTTAAAACCCGCCGGCCATCAGCACTGGTCCGCCTGAAAATCTGGCGGACTTCAGCAGCCATGCTGTCCCCCTGGATCACACGAAATCGCGCAGCTGAAGCTGTAGCCGCAACGAAACGTGCTGAATAGCGACTTCGTGCGCCTGTTGAGCGGCGGGTAAAAGCGGATAAGCCATTCACCCCGCCCTGGCGGGCTTTAATAAACCTGAAAGCGCTGCGGGTAATCGCCGTTGCTCTCCGGAACGTTAGCGCAGAGCTGGGCGATCGTCTGGCTGCGGAACGGAATCACCTGGGTACGATCGTCTACTTTTACCAGCTGGTAGAACTGCGGCAGGTTAAAGTTGACGAAGCTGGAACCGTAGGTAAAGCGATCGTGCGAGGAGGAGTAAAAGCGGCTGACGTCGCGCACCAGCTCCTCTTTGCTGCCTTCGCAGTGGTGGTAAACCTCGATGCGATTAGCCTCATCCAGAATATAGATATTGAAGCCGCTGTCTCTGTTGGTATCTTCAAAGAAAAACTGAATGATCCCTTCGCTGGCGTAGCCGTTTACCACCGGCGGCAGCTGTACCTGCTCGGTTTCAACTTTAATCGACAGGCCATGCAGCTTGTTATTGGAGATCGCGCCGTAAAACTCCACCGCGTTTTCCAGCTTCTGCACCGAAACGCCGAGGCGTTCAAAGAACAGCCCCCAGGTTTGCCCGGCGACCCGCAGCGCTTTAAAACGTCCTGGTTCCTGGCGCGTACTGGAGAGACGCAGCTCAATACATTCGGAAACCAGCTGCTGCACGCGCGTGCGGATCAGGCCGCGCAGATGCTGACTGTAGCAGAACACCTCTACCGCATCAGGCGGCGCGGCATCCTGGTGCATCTTGCCAAGAATGGTTTTTAACGCTTCCAGCATCGCCTGCTCGCCGTTGAAATGCAGCGTGCGCACTTCGTTCCACGAGTTGCGGTAGAGTAAATCCACGCTGCCGATCAGGCACTGCTGCTGCTGCCCGAAGCTGAAAACATCCAGCTTGCGAAAATCGAAATGCACCACCTGGTTGCGGAAAGCCGCCGTCGGGTCATATTCCAGATTCACAATCAGCGCCAGATGGCGGATTTCACAAGGGCTGTAGAGCGCTTTCGCCGTCGGCACCGGCAGACGCAGCGGAAAATGATGCGATACATCCGCCACCAGCTCCTGCAGCAGCGCCAGATCGCACAGCTCATTGCCTTTGATATGCAGCTGCGTTCGCTCCGTCATCAGCCCGTTGAACCACGCCCAGGCCACCAGCTTATTCAGATAGCGGTTATACTCCAGCGGCTGATGGCTGATGATGGAATTCATATCCGGCGCCTGGTTATACAGATACCAGCCTGCCCGGTTAGCGCGTCCCGCCGGAACATGAATAAAGGTGAGATGCGGCTCCGAAAGATCGGGCGAAATCTGCGGGTTGACCAGCGTGACCTTGCCGGGCAACGCCTCAAAAGCGGCATACAGCTTACGCGTCAGCACGCCGATATCCTGCGGGCTGGCGCTGACGCTTAAGTTGTTGCGGCGGGCGAAGCGAATCAGGTTACGATAGCTCTGCATCATCGCATCCAGCAATTCATTATGCGCTTCGCGCACGCGTTCGATTTTCCAGTCGGCGCGGCTGTCGAGCACCGCCAGGCGCGCTTCATCCCAGCCCCATTCACTGACCAGCTGCGCCAGAATTTCACGGCGCCAGCCGGAACGCGACGGGTTTTCATTCTGCGACAGCTTTTCACAGACTTTCAAATAAAAGCAGCGGCGTACCAGATCGAGCCGCGCATGATCGTCGATACCGATCAGGTATTGCGTTACGCGCTCCAGCATCATGCAGTAAGCATCCAGGCCAAACGAGACGATCTCGCCATCGTGCAGGCGCTGTTTAGTATCCATCGCCAGCAGACGGGTGCGCGGATATTCCCAGGAATAGGCCTCCAGCAGCAGCGTTTTCAGTACCGCTTTGTAAGGCGAATCGATACTTTTATAGAGCTGCCACAGGCTGGCGCCGAAATACTCTTCGGCGGAAAGGGTGCTGAGCCCGCCTAAATCGAGCCATTCGTTCGGCGTCAGCACGCCCTGCGCATACAACGACATCACATAGTCATCGTAATGTTCTTCTTCCTCGCCCGGCACCATATTCCACAGAATACGTTTGCCCGCCATGCGAACCGCCGTACGGTAAAACTCATCCAGTAGCAGGATGTGCTGGGTGGAGCCGCAATCCTCGCCGCCGAGGCTGCCGCTTTCATTATGACGGAAACGGTTTTCATCAATCAGGAAGAAGCTGACCTCAACGCCCATCGCCGCGCACCAAATCTGCAGCAGCTGACATTTTTTCTGAAGTGCCAGGCGCTCTTCGTTATCAAGCCACGACTGATGACAGACCCAGATATCGAGATCGGAGGTACTGTTTTGGCCTACCGAAGAGGTACTCCCCATGGAGTAAACGCCGGTAATCGGCATCTCTCCTTTCGGCGGCACAGCAACCGATTGGCCTGATTTATGCTCAATATCAGTAAGGTAGCGCTGCTGGTTTTCATCAGGCGTGTAGAAGCTGATGCCGTAGGGAACGTTACCTTCAAGGTAGCCCGGCATCTGCGGATGATGATAATGTAATAAGGTCGGCAGCAGACTGTATACCTGCTGGAAAGCAGGACCCATAGCGGCCAGCGCGCGATCGACACGCAGCTGGTTAATGGCATCCAGTCTCTGTTTCAGTGTCTCAATGTAGAGGTACAAGACGTCTCGCCTGATTATCCCAGTGCTTACAAATAACCCCGTTTCCCGGACCTGCCACATGGTATGAAAAATTTTCAGGCAGATTACTGCTGGAAACGTGATCAATTTAACACTTGGCTGGTTGACCGTAAAGAAAGTTGCGCTACTTAACAGTTTAGCACGCTTTATCCACCGATTGACCTGGCCTCTCCCTTCTACGCTTTTCCTTCCCGTTCAAAAATCGCGGTAACTGACAGCCTTCCTGTAACAATGATAGGATAATCAGTGAACGATCAAAACGGTATCAAGCATGTTAGACAAAATTTTAAGAATTGCCACCAGGCAAAGCCCGCTCGCTTTATGGCAGGCACAATATGTTCAGCAGCGCCTGATGGCCTGCCATCCGGGCCTGCGCGTAGAGCTGGTGCCGATGGTGACGCGCGGCGATATCATCCTCGATACGCCGCTGGCGAAAGTAGGCGGCAAAGGTCTGTTCGTTAAAGAGCTGGAGCTGGCGATGCTGGAAAACCGTGCTGATATCGCCGTGCATTCTATGAAAGATGTGCCGGTAGCATTTCCGCAGGGGCTGGGACTGGTCGCGATTTGCGAACGCGACGATCCGCTGGACGCCTTTGTCTCAAACCGCTACGCCACGCTGGATGCTCTGCCGCCGGGAGCGATCGTTGGCACCTCCAGCCTGCGTCGACAGTGCCAGCTGGCCGCGCTGCGCCCCGATCTGCTGATTCGCTCGCTGCGCGGCAACGTTGGTACGCGCCTGTCGAAGCTGGATGCCGGCGATTATGACGCCATTATTCTTGCCGCCGCCGGCCTTAAGCGCCTCGGCCTGCAGGATCGCATCCGCTACGCGATTCCCGCTGAAGTTTCCCTGCCCGCCGTTGGCCAGGGAGCGGTTGGCATTGAATGCCGCCTCGACGATGAGCAAACCATAATGCTGCTGGCGGCATTAAATGATGAGGATACCGCAACGCGCGTAAAAGCGGAGCGTGCGATGAATACGCGCCTGGAAGGCGGCTGCCAGGTGCCAATCGGCAGCTATGCGGTGCTGGAAGGCGACAATATCTGGCTACGCGGCCTGGTCGGCTCCCCGGACGGCGTTTCTATGATTCGCGGCGAGCGGCGCGGTCCGCGCCATCAGGCGGAGCAGCTGGGTATTTCGCTGGCGGAAGAGCTGCTGAGCAACGGCGCGCGTGAAATTCTGCATGAGGTCTATCAGGGGAATCCGCCGCAATGAGTATTCTCGTCACCCGCCCTTCTCCCGCAGGCGTTGAGCTGGTGACGCGTCTGTGCGCGCTGGGCCATACCGCATGGAGCTTTCCTCTGATTGAATTTACGCCGGGGCGCGAGCTGGCGCAGCTGGCAGCACAGCTTGCGGCGCTGGCGCCGGGCGATCTGGTTTTTGCGCTTTCTCAGCACGCCGTTGAATATGCGCAACCCTGTCTGCGCCAGGCAGGGCTAAGCTGGCCCGCTGCGCTAAACTATTATGCGATAGGACGCAGTACCGCGCTGGCGCTACACGGCGTCAGTGGTTTAACGGTAGCCTGGCCGCAGGAACGCGAAACCAGCGAAATGCTGCTGCAGCTGCCGGCATTACGCCGTTTAAAAGGTAAGAACGCGCTGATCCTGCGCGGCAACGGCGGACGTGAGCTGCTGGGTGAAACGCTGGCGCAGCGCGGCGCGCAGGTCCGTTTCCTTGAATGCTATCAGCGTTGTGAGAAATATTATCACGGGCCCAGCGAAGGAAAGCGCTGGCGCGACCGCGCTATCGATACGCTGGTGGTGACCAGCGGTGAGATGCTACAACAACTTTATCGGCTGTTTCCGGCGATCGATCGCGAGGAATGGCTGTTGCGCTGTCGGCTGGTAGTCGTCAGCGAACGTTTGGCTACCCTGGCCAGGGAACTTGGCTGGAACCGTATCACGGTAGCTGATGGTGCTGATAACGATGCGCTGGTGCGCGCGTTACAATAAACTTGAAAATGGGATGTGCCACAATGACGGAACAAAAAGATTCCTCCGCCATGGTTGAAGAAACCAATTCCGCGGCAGAAACAAAAAAACCGCCTGTTCAAAAGCCCCCGCGTAAATCAGGCCAGACCGGCACCGCTCTCAGCGCGCTGGCGATTGTTATCGCTCTGGCGGTCGGCGCCGGGCTATGGGTTAATGCGCATCAACAGGCGCAGCAGCAGGCTCAGGCCAGTCAGGCGCTAAGCGAGCAGCTAACCGCACTACAACAGCAAAATGAACGCGAAAAAACGCAGCTGGAGCAGCGCCTCAGCGCGCAAATTAAAGAATTGCAAGCGGCGCAGCAGCAGCAGGACGCGCTGGCACGACAGCTGGACGAAATAAAAGAAAAAGTGGCCGCGATTTCCGGCAACGATGCGCGCACCTGGCTGCTGGCGCAGGCCGACTATCTGGTTAAGCTGGCGGGCCGTAAGCTATGGAGCGATCAGGACGTCACTACCGCGGCGGCGCTGTTGAAAAGCGCGGACGCCAGCCTCGCCGATATGAACGATCCCAGCCTGGTGCCGGTACGTCGGGCGCTAACGCAGGATATCAGCGCCCTTTCCGCCGTCAGTCAGGTGGACTATGACGGCATCATCCTGAAGCTCAACCAGCTCTCTAACGGCGTCGATAATCTGCGCCTGGCGGATAACGACAGCGACAGCGCGCCGATGGATGCCGACAGCAACGAGCTTACTTCATCGCTGCGCGAGTGGCGGCAGAACCTGGTGAAAAGCTGGCACAATTTTATGGATGATTTCATTACCATCCGCCGCCGCGATAACACCGCAGAGCCGCTGCTGGCGCCGAATCAGGATGTCTACCTGCGGGAAAATATCCGCTCGCGCCTGCTGATCGCCGCACAAGCGGTACCGCGTCATCAGGATGAGATCTACCGTCAGTCGGTGGATACCGTCTCTACCTGGGTGCGCGCCTGGTTTGATACCAGCGACGCCAGCACAAAATCTTTCCTCGCGCAGCTTGATGATTTAAGCCAGCAGAGCATCTCTATGGAGATCCCGGAAGCGCTGGAAAGCCAGCCGCTGCTGGATAAGCTGATGCAGACGCGGGTGCGTAACCTGTTGGCGCAGCCGACAGAACCGGCGCAGCCGCAGCAGGGAGAGTAACCATGCTAAAAGTCTTTGTGCTGTTTCTGCTGTTGATCGCCGGGATCGTTATCGGCCCGATGATCGCGGGCCATCAGGGCTATGTGCTGATCCAGACCGACAGCTGGAATATTGAAACCAGCGTTACCGGCCTGGTGATTATTTTAATTGTAGCGCTGCTGGTGATCCTTGGCGTTGAGTGGCTGCTGCGCCGCCTGTTTCGTACCGGCGCCCGAACGCGCGGCTGGTTTGCCGGACGTAAGCGTAACCGCGCCCGGCGCCAGACGCATCAGGCGCTGGTGAAGCTGGCGGAAGGCGATTACCGGCAGGTAGAAAAACTGCTGTCGCGCAATGCCGATCACGCTGAACAGCCGGTGGTTAACTATCTGCTGGCCGCCGAAGCCGCCCAGCAGCGCGGCGATGAAGCGCGCGCTAATCAGCATCTGGAACGCGCTTCCGAGCTGGCCCAGAACGATCCGATTCCGGTAGAGATTACCCGCGTGCGTATTCAGCTGGCGCGTAATGAAGATCACGCGGCCCGTCACGGCATCGATCGTTTGCTGGATGTCGCGCCGCGTCATCCTGAAGTGCTGCGTCTGGCAGAGCAGGCTTATGTTCGTACCGGCGCATGGAGCGCCCTGCTCGATATTCTGCCGGCAATGGAAAAAACCCAGGTCGCCAGTGAAGAACAGGTCAACGCGCTACGCCAGCAGGCCTGGCTTGGCCTGATGAATCAGGCGATGGCGGAACAGGGCAGCGATGGTCTGAAGCGCTGGTGGCAAAGCCAGAGCCGCAAAACGCGCCATGAGACTACGCTGCAGGTGGCGATGGCGGATCACCTGATCGCCTGCGACGATCATGAAACCGCCCAGCAGATCGTGCTGGACGGGCTGAAGCGTCACTACGATGAGCGTTTGATCCTGCTGATGCCGCGGCTGAAAAGCGGTAATCCGGAGCAGCTGGAAAAAGCCCTGCGCCAGCAGATTAAACAGCACGGCGCCACGCCGTTGCTGCACAGCACCCTGGGGCAGCTGCTGATGAAACACGGCGAATGGCAGCAGGCAAGCGATGCGTTCAGGGAGGCGCTTAAGCAGCGTCCTGACGGTTATGATTACGCCTGGCTCGCCGATACGCTGGATCGCCTGCATCACCCGGAAGAAGCGGCGCAAATGCGGCGCGAAGGCCTGCTGCTGACGTTACAGAATAATCGCTAAGCTTAAGCGCAATGCAAAGCCGGGATCTTCCCGGCTTTTTTTTGACCCCTCTGAAAGCAGGCAAAAAAAAACCTGCCCACAAGGGCAGGTATAAAATCAGGTCGGTAAGACAACCGAATTGGTACCCGACTCAACGTAGTGTCCTGCTACTCCAATAAAGCGAACGATATTGGCCGGTTGGACAACAGGTACCTGAATGGCTCTGCATCATTCCTGGGTTTATGAAGCCAGGGGCAAACATAAGGAGTGGAATGAGCATCTACAGGCATATTATTGCATAAGCCGTGCCAAAACCGAACTTATCTGAAAATATTTTTCTATATGACTGAATATAAACAGTAAATTTTAAAAAACACCCATTTTTAACTTTCAGGACTTGTCGCAGAGAAGCAACAACTATAAACCTGCGATGTCTCCGTTAAGAGACAAAAAGCGCCCTTGCGTAAAAAAATGTTATTTATCAAAATATTAAATGTCTTCACTTTGCGACAAAGCCACGAATATTTCCCTGCCGTTTTTAATCCTCTTCTCCAGCGGGCGGCTTATCAGAGGCGCGAATCGGCAAAAAGCGGAGCCTGAGGCTGCGATAAAAAAATGAGACGCTAAAGGCGGCAGAAGTTATGGAAGACGAAAGAAAGAAGCAGAAGCAGAAGCAGAAGCAGAACGATAAAAACAAAAAAACCTGCGTTATGCAGGTTAATAAGATGGTCGGCGAGAGAGGATTCGAACCTCCGACCCACTGGTCCCAAACCAGTTGCGCTACCAAGCTGCGCTACTCGCCGACGTATACTCTTACTCTTTACTTACTCTTGCCTGGTGCGAAGAGAGGGACTTGAACCCTCACGTCCGTTAAGACACTAACACCTGAAGCTAGCGCGTCTACCAATTCCGCCACCTTCGCATGTTCCAGCAAAAGTTGGGGTGGCTAATGGGACTCGAACCCACGACAACTGGAATCACAATCCAGGGCTCTACCAACTGAGCTATAGCCACCATTACTTCTTACTACTAACGCGGTAAATGTTACCACCGCAGCTCTTGCGCCCGGTTTAATGGCGCGCCCGACAGGATTCGAACCTGAGACCTCTGCCTCCGGAGGGCAGCGCTCTATCCAGCTGAGCTACGGGCGCGTAGCGCCGTTGCGGATGGGGATACTACGGATTTGCGCCTGAGCTGTCCAGTGCTTTTTTAAGAAAAAAGTGCGTTTGATTAGGCTTTGTGCATTCCGTCTAAACAAACGCCGCCGTCACGCGTCAGATGGATAAAAATAGCGCGGGCGGCCGGTTAAACGCCATCCGCCGCGCGCAATTACAGCTGCCCGCGGTAATAGTAACCGAGGAATTTCAGCAGCCGCAGCTGACGAGGCAGACGCCCTGGCTGGCTAAGCAGCCGATAGAGCCACTCCAGGCCCAGCCGCTGCCAGGCAGCCGGCGCGCGTTTGACGTGGCCGGTAAACACGTCGTAGGTGCCGCCTACCCCCATATACAGCGCCTGTGGGCACACCGCTTTACATGCCTGCATCAGCAGCTCCTGCTTCGGCGATCCCATCGCCACCGTGACGATCTTCGCTCCGCTTGCCGCCACGCGCTGAAACAGCGCGTCACGCTCGCTATCGTTAAAATAGCCATGCTGGGTGCCAACAATATTAACCTGCCACTGACGCCGCAGCTTCTCTACCGTCTCTTCCATCACCTGCGGCTTACCGCCGATCAGGAACACCGGTATACCCAGCTTTCCGGCGCGCGCCATCAGCGCTTCCCATAAATCGGCGCCCGCAATACGCGCTACCTGCGCCTGCGGATACTTTTTACGGATAGCGCGCACGATGCTAATGCCGTCAGAATATTTAAACTCCGCCGCATCGATCAGCTGGCGCAGCGCGGGATTATTTTCATAGGTCAGCACTTTTTCCGCATTGATAGCGACCAGCGTACCGCTGCGTACCTCCCCATCCGGGCAAAGGTAGTCAAGACAGGCGGACATATCGGTAAAGCCCTGCAGCGTAATGCCGCGAATCACATATTGGGGCAGATTTGGCATAGCGTTTATTTTCATCTTCCATTACTCCGGCGACGCTGGCAGCGCCTCAGAGGCCAGCGCACCGCGCTGACGCGGGCGGATTAAACCGGCGCTATCCAGCAGCCAGAAAAGTAGTTTAGCGATAACGACGCAAGCGGCAAAAACCAGGCAGAAAAAGACCACGCGGCTGACGAAGGCGTCCAGCCCTTCACGCGCCAGCACGATGATGTTAAACACCGCGCCGAAGCAGAAGCTCTGCATAATGGCCGACTTATAGCGGTTCGGATGCTGTCGGCCCCGCTCATACAGCCAGTCGAACCATTTAATAATCAGCCCCACCGCTATCGCGCCCACCGGGATAAAAGCCGCGCCGCCCATTACCACCAGCGATCCCAGCAGCGTAGGCGATATCGCCAGGCCGGAATGATTATTCAGGACTTCCCAGGTAAAGTAGTTGGCGCTGTTCAACACCATTGACGGGCGCTCCGGCCACAGCCAGCCGGGGATAAAGACGTAAAAGTCACGCACAATCGGCGCCAGCCCCTGGAAATGGATGTTGTCATAGTTTTGCAGCAGCAGCGCCAGATTTTCCCACGGCGAGAAGGTATCGCGCGTCAGATAAAGAAAGGTGTACAGCGCCTGCTCGCCGCTTACGTCAAGGTTATAGCGCCGCAGCGCCAGCCAGAACATGCCGACAATGCCGAATACCCCGGCGGCGGCCAGCATCCACAGCGTAATCCAGCCGCGAATAATGCCGATAAACAGAAACAGCGAGAAAGCGATAATAATGTTGGCGCGGGTGCCGCCGACGATGGCATAGGTCAACAGACCGAAGGCGACGGTGCTGGCCAGGAAGAACAGCCACGCTTTACGCCCCGGCTGCAGAAAGTAAACCACCAGCATCGCCGGAATAAAGAAATAGAAGAATCGCTTCAACGCCACGCCGGAAACCTCGCTGGAAAAAATTTCGCTGTAGGCGTGCAGGCGAAACAGCAGAAAACCGTTGCGCATAAAAAAGATGGCCACCGTCGCCAGCGCCAGCAGCGCCAGAATCCCCCAGATCAGATGCGCCTCTACGCGGTTTATGCTAAACAGGCTGCGCTCCTGGCTATTCCGGCGCGCGCGCAGGCGCGTTTTGTAGCTGACATAATAGATCGCGTAAAAGCTGGCGGCGGCCAGCTGCGCCTGTAGCAAATACGCAGGCGGCACCACCGCGACATCGAAGCGAAATACCAGCAGGCAGGTGAGCGGAAAGCCAAAATAGAAGGTCAGCAAAAACAGCAGCGAGAAAAAAACGTTGAAGTTAAAGCGTACCCGACGGAACTCGCGCCACGTCAGCGTCAGGATAAAGGCCAGCGAAATCAGCCACACCAGCAGCAGGCCGCCGAACTCGGTCAGGCTCATGCCGTTTCTCCTTCTGCCAGCGTCAGCGCCTGACGCCAGCCGCTGATAAAGGCGGGATCGAAAAAGGCGATGCTGCTTTTATCGATACCCGTCAGCTGCTGACGCGCCTGCGCGACAACCTGCTGATTCAGCGCGTCGGTAGCAAACAGCACCGGCAGCTGCTGCTCAACCATATCCTGCCAGAAGGGATTTTTGCGATTCAGCACCACCGGCACATTGGCCTGTATCAGCAAACAGAGCGTACCAATACCCTGCTGCCGTTCAAAAACAAAGTAGCCGAGATCGCAGTCGGCGATAAGCTGGAGGTAATCGTCAAAGGCCAGGTTATCCGTCAGCAGCTCAACCTGACCGGCGGTAAACAGCGACTGCGCGGCGGCGCGCACCTGGCTGATATAGTCCTGATTATGCGCCGGGTAGCCCATAGGTACGATAATCCGCACCTCTTCGCCAAACTGCCGGCGTATCGCCTGCAGCGCCGGGATATGACGGTTGCTGGCATCGCCGGAATTGCCCAGCAACAGGGTAAAAACCCGATCCTGTCGCTGCCGTGCCGGCATCTTCTGGTGCATGCGCGTCGGGAAATAGAGCAGCGAGGCGGGCACGCGACGGTGGCGCTGCTGATAATGGCTGATATCGCCGCGCGTGGCGAACAGATGCGCCACTTTTCCCTGCGCCAGCCGGCGCAGCAGATAAAACAGGCGAAATTTAAGGCGCCGCGACTCTTCATAGAGATCGGCGCCCCAGACGTGCCAGTAAACCTGACGGCGACGCAGCCCGCCGCTCAACAGCGCCAGCCAGAGCCAGGGATTAAACTGGCCGTGGAGAAAAAAACGCGTCTGACGATCGCGCGCCAGCTTCAGCACCGCCTGCGCCAGCGCTTTTTTACCGGCAAAAACCTCGATTTGTAACCCCGGATAGCGGCTTTGCAGCGCGGCCTCGCGGCTTACGACCATAAACCGGCGCGGTGTGCGCGTGGGCTGCGCCTCGTGCAGCGCCTCGTTAAAAAAGCGCAGCACCGTGTGATTGTGATGCGGGATGTCTGAGCCCAGTACATGAATCAATGTCGTCATACTCTTCGGCAATAAATCAAAAAGGCAAACAAACAGAGCGCAAAATAGACAATATAGGTCGCCATATAGGCCTGCGCCGCCCCGGCGGCGCCGGAAAGCGGGATCAGCCAGCGAGAAAAAGCGGTCAGTAAAATAAACTGGCTAAGCTCGGCGGCAATATAAAAACGCAGCGAGGCTTTCGCAATCACCAGATAGCCGAAAACGTAAGCGCCCACCTTCAGCACATCGCCAGTCAGCTGCCAGACAAACAGATCGCGCATGCCGTGAAATTCACTGGAAAACAGTAGCCAGATCGCCACATCGCGCAGCAGCCAGACGCAGAAGCCTACGCCAGCCACCAGCGGCAGCACAAAGCGCAGCGTGCGCAGAATTTCCCGCGTAATATCCGCTTTGCTTTCCAGTCTTGAGAGCGTCGGCAGCAGCCAGACGCTAAAGGTGGCGGTAATAAATTGCAGCCAGGCGTCGGAAATCGTCGTCACGCCCTGCCACAGGCCGACATCCTGCCAGCTGTAACGCGCCGCCAGCAGATTACGCATCATCATCCAGGCAATCGGCAGCGTGGCGGAGGTAATAAGCGCCATCAGGGTAAATTTCGCCAGCTGGCGAGCGAGATCGCTATGCCAGCGCGGCAGCAGCGCGCGCAGCGGCAGGCGATCGCGCCGGATCAGCAGCAGCATCGCCGGAAACACGATCAGCGCAGGCACCACCGCCAGGCCAACCAGCGCGCCGCGATAGCCTCCCAGCCAGTAGCAAATCACATAGCCGATCACGCCAATTACGCTGCCCGCCATCAGCGATAGCGCATTGCCCATCGCATCGCGGAAACCTTTCATAATCGCCAGCGCCAGGTTCGCCCAGGCGATGCCCAGCTGTAAAAACGCGACGATACGAATAATTTGCTGGTAGCCGTCGTGACCAAACAGCGCCTGGCTGATCGGCCCGGCGGCCAGCAGAAAGACCAGCGCCAGCAGCAGAGAGAACCCCAGCACCATCGCCGAGGCGGTGCCGGTAACCCTGGCCAGCTGCTGCGGCTGCTGTTGATACTGCGCCACATATTTAGTGACGCCGTTAAAGATGCCGGCGCCGGCCAGCACGCCCAGTACGGTAATCAACTGACGAAAATTCCCCGCCTGGCCGACGCCCGCCGGGCCGAAGCTTACCGCCAGCAGCTTCACCACCAGCAAACCGGCGGCGATTTTTACCAGCGTGGACGCGGCGGTCCACACTGAGGCTTTAGCAAGTGACATATCAGGCGAAGAAGCTCAGCAGAGAATTAATCACCGTGCTCTGGTTATTCTCCGACAGATTGTAAAACAGCGGCAGGCGCAGCAGGCGTTCGCTCTCGGCGGTGGTGTAACGATCCTCGCCGTCAAAGCGGCCAAAGCGTTCTCCGGCAGGCGAGCTGTGCAGCGGAATATAGTGGAATACCGCCAGGATCTCCGCTTCTTTCAGCCATTCGATAAGCGCCGCGCGATCTTCGCCATCGCGCAGCTTGATGTAGAACATATGGGCGTTGTGCTGACAGTGCGGCGGCAGTGCGGGCAGCGATATGCGCCCGCTGGCGGCGATCGGCTGCAGCGCCTCATAATAGCGCTGCCAGAGCGCCAGACGCTGCTGATTCACGCGCGTGGCCGCCTCCAGCTGCGCCCAGAGGTAAGCCGCCTGCAAATCGGACATCAGGTAGCTGGAGCCGATATCGCGCCAGGTATACTTATCCACCTGCCCGCGAAAGAACTGGCTGCGGTTGGTGCCTTTTTCACGGATGATCTCAGCTCTTTCCGCCAGCGCTTCATCATTGATTAAGGTCGCGCCGCCTTCGCCGCCCGCGGTGTAATTTTTGGTTTCGTGAAAGCTAAAACAGCCGATATGACCAATGCTGCCCAGCGCCCGCCCCTTCCAGGTTGACATCACGCCCTGCGCCGCATCCTCAATAACATACAGCTGATGCTTCTTCGCCAGCGCCATGATGACATCCATTTCGCAGGGTACGCCCGCATAGTGAACCGGCACGATCGCCCGTGTTTTATCGGTAATCGCCGCTTCGATGCGCGTTTCGTCGATATTCATCGTATCCGGACGCACGTCAACAAAGACGATTTTGGCGCCGCGCAGCACAAAAGCGTTGGCGGTAGAGACAAAGGTATAGCTCGGCATGATGACTTCATCGCCGGGCTGGATATCGATCAGCAGCGCGGCCATTTCCAGCGAGGCGGTACAGGAGGGCGTCAGCAGCACTTTTTTACTGCCGAAACGCTGTTCCATCCACTGCTGGCAGCGGCGCGTAAAGCCCCCGTCGCCGCACAGCTTGCCGCTTTCCATCGCAGACTGCATATATTCAAGTTCGGTTCCCACCACCGGTGGCGCATTAAATGGAATCATGACGTTACCTGTATAGCCAATAAGCGGTGCTGTCGATAACGGCACCGCAACGAAGATAAAGCCGCATGGCGGCCAGATTGCCGAGCTGGGTTGCCACGCGCAGCCTGCTCAAACGTCGTGCGCGGCACCAGTCCGTCGCCGCCAGCATCAGCCGCGTGCCGACGCCCTGTCCCTGCGCAGCGGGCAGCGTCGCCAGCAGGCCAATACGCGCTTCATCGGCGCCGGTCTCACGCAGCGAGACAAAACCCTGTAGCCCGCCCTGCTCATCGTGCGCAAGCAGGCACTGATTATCGAAGGCGCCCCGTACCGCGTTCTCAATCCACTGGGCATAAAAGCGCGCGCTGTCATGCGGCAAATACCAGGGCGTGCGAAAGCGACTATGAACAAACGCCGCGCCTGCCGCGCTGCGCAGCGCTTCGATATGCTCCGGGCGCGCGATGCGAATGCCGGTTTGCCTTGCCGCCGCCGTCACCGCCAGCTGCAAATCCACCTCGCCCTCCACAAGGCGAAAACCCAGCCGCTGTAGCGCGTCCAGCCGCGCCGTCTGGCGACTATCTACCTTCGCCTGCACCAGATCGAAAGCGTCCAGCTGCTGCGCATCGAGCGTGGCGGCATCATCCCACACCAGCTGCGCGCTGCTGCGCTGGAAAAACCGGTTTTCCCAGTCGAGGGGCTTAATACTGGCGTGGACGGGCATGAAGAATATCCAACAGATACTGGCCGTAGCCGGTTTTTTGCAGCGCCTGCGCCGCACGTCGCAGGCCGTCATCATCCAGCCAGCCGTTACGCCAGCCGATCTCTTCCAGACAGGCGACCTTAAAGCCCTGGCGCTTCTCTACCGTCTGAACAAAGGTGCTGGCCTCAATCAGGCTGTCATGAGTGCCGGTATCGAGCCAGGCGAAACCGCGCCCCAGCAGCTCAACGTTCAGTTCGCCACGCTCCAGGTAGCGCTGATTAATCGAGGTGATTTCCAGCTCGCCGCGCGCCGAAGGCTTCACCTGGCGGGCGAACTCCACTACCTGGCTGTCGTAAAAGTAGAGGCCGGTAATCGCCCAGTTTGATTTCGGCTGCGCCGGTTTTTCTTCCAGCGATACCGCGCGAAATTGATCGTCAAACTCCACCACGCCGAAGCGCTCCGGGTCCATTACCTGATAGCCGAAGATGGTGGCGCCATGCCGCCGCGCCGCAACTTTTTTCAGCTTGGGGCTGAAGCCCTGACCAAACCAGATATTGTCGCCCAGGGCCAGGCAGCTCGGCTCGCCGTTCAGGAAGGTTTCGCCAATAATAAACGCCTGCGCCAGGCCGTCCGGGCTGGGCTGCACCGCATAGTCGAGCTGGATGCCGAACTCGCTGCCGTTGCCCAACAGCCGCTGGAAATGCGGCATATCGTCCGGAGTGGTGATAATCAATATTTCACGAATGCCGGCCAGCATTAATACCGACAGCGGATAGTAGATCATCGGCTTGTCATAGACAGGCAGCAGCTGTTTCGAGATGCCGCGCGTAATCGGATGCAGCCGCGTCCCCGATCCGCCCGCCAGAATAATGCCTTTCATCGTTATTGGCCTCAGTGAGAACTGTGAGAAAGCCCAAGCCGTTCGCCCTGGTAGCTGCCGTCAAGAATGCTGCGCCACCAGCTTTCATTGTTCAGATACCACAGCACCGTTTTACGTAGCCCGCTGGCGAAGGTTTCCTGCGGGCGCCAGCCCAGCTCGCGCTCGATTTTACCGGCATCGATGGCGTAACGCCGATCGTGACCGGGGCGATCGGCGACAAAGGCGATCAGCTCACGGAAGCGGGCGATCCCCGCCGGTTTCGCCGGCGCCAGCTCGTCCAGCAGATCGCACAGCGCCTCTACCACATCGATATTGCGCTGCTCGTTGTGGCCGCCGATGTTGTAAGTCTCCCCGGCTTTTCCCTGCGTGACGACGGTAACCAGCGCGCGCGCATGGTCTTCAACGTAGAGCCAGTCGCGCACCTGACCGCCGTCGCCATACACCGGCAGCGGCTTGCCCGCCAGCGCGCTGATGATCATCAGCGGAATCAGTTTTTCCGGGAAATGACGCGGGCCATAGTTGTTAGAGCAGTTAGTGACGATAACCGGCAGGCCGTAGGTGCGCATCCAGGCGCGCACCAGATGATCGCTGCTCGCCTTGCTGGCGGAGTAAGGGCTGCTCGGCGCATAGGGCGTGGTTTCGGTAAAGAAATCGTCGCTGCCGTGCAGATCGCCGAACACCTCATCGGTAGAGATGTGGTGAAAAATAAACGCCGCCTGGCGTTCGGCAGAGAGGCCGCGCCAGTAGTGCCGCGCCGCCTCCAGCATCTGCCAGCTGCCGATAATATTGGTTTCCATAAACGGCCAGGAGCTGTCGATAGAGCGATCGACATGGCTTTCCGCCGCCAGGTGCATAATGTAGTCCGGCTGATAGTGCGCCATAACGCGGTCCAGCGCGGCGCGATCGCAGATATCCACCTTCTCAAAAGCAAAACGCTCGCTCTGTGCGACGTCCGCCAGCGAGGAGAGATTGCCCGCGTAGGTCAGCTTATCCACCACCACCACGCGATGTTCCGTCTGCTGGATCAGATGGCGTACCACGGCTGAGCCGATAAAACCCGCGCCGCCGGTAACCAGAAACTGTTTCATCGCCATACCCCTTTGGTATCCACCACCCAGCGCTGCGCCACCTGCTCGCCCGCTACCGCCCGGAACTCACGGTGATCGACCAGCATCACCAGCACATCCGCCTGTTCAAGCGCCTGCTGCTGAGTGACCAGCGTGGCGTCATTCGCCAGCTTCGTAGGGATTTGCTTCACGTTAGGCTCGACCACCCAGGTGGCGCCGCTGTGCCAGTCGGCAATCAGGTGCGCCACTTCCATCGCCGGGCTTTCACGCAGATCGTCGATATTGGGCTTAAACGCCAGGCCAAAGCAGGCGATGGTTAGCTCGCCGGCACGTTTGCCGCTGTTGGTCAGGCAATCGGCCACGGCGGCTTTTACCTGGTTCAGCACCCAGTGCGGCTTGGCGTCGTTCACCTCGCGCGCGGTACGAATCAGACGCGCCAGATCGGGGTTCTGCGCCACGATAAACCAGGGATCGACCGCGATGCAGTGGCCACCGACGCCCGGCCCCGGCTGCAGGATATTGACGCGCGGATGGCGGTTTGCCAGCGCAATCAGCTCCCAGACGTTAATGCCCTGCTGGGCGCAAATCAGCGACAGTTCGTTAGCGAAAGCGATATTGACGTCGCGGAAGCTGTTTTCCGTCAGCTTGCACATCTCCGCCGTGCGGGCATTGGTAATTACGCACTCGCCTTCAAGGAAGATACGATAAAGCTCGCTGGCGCGCGCCGAACAGGCGGGCGTCATGCCGCCTACGACACGATCGTTTTTAATCAGTTCCACCATCACCTGGCCAGGCAGTACGCGTTCCGGGCAGTAGGCGATATGAATATCGGGCGAGTCTGCCTGCTGGTGGGGGAAAGTTAAATCGGGGCGCGCCTCCGCCAGCCACTGCGCCATTTGCTCTGTCGCGCCCACCGGCGAAGTGGATTCCAGGATCACCAGATCGCCCTTTTTCAGCACCGGCGCCAGCGACAGCGCCGCTGCCTGGACATAGGCGAGATCGGGCTGGTGGTCGCCTTTAAAGGGCGTCGGCACGGCAATCAGGAAGGCATCGGCCGCAACCGGCTGCGTCGCGGCGCGTAAAAAACCCGCCTGCACCGCCTTTTTCACCACCGCATCCAGATCCGGTTCAACAATATGAATTTCCCCGCGGTTAATGGTTTCCACCGCATGGGCGTTGATATCCACGCCAACAACGTTTTGCCCGCGCGAAGCGAAAGCCGCCGCGGTAGGCAGGCCGATATAACCAAGGCCAATGACCGAAATAGTATTAAAGCTCATAGCGTTACTCTGTTATTTTTTAGCGCCTGCAAAATACGGGCGCAGGCATGCCCATCGCCATATGGGTTATGCGCGCGGCTCATTGTTTGCCAGGCTTCTTCGTGAGTGAGCAGATGATTAACCTCTGCGACAATCTTCTCTTCGTCCGTCCCCACCAGCCGTACCGTACCGGCAGCTACCGCCTCCGGGCGCTCGGTGGTTTCCCGCATCACCAGTACCGGCTTGCCGAGCGAAGGCGCTTCTTCCTGAATGCCGCCGGAATCGGTGAGGATCAGCCACGCGCGGTGCATCAGCCAGACAAACGGCAGGTATTCCTGCGGGTCGATCAGCACGATATTGTCGATACCGCTCAGAATACGGTTGACCGGCTCGCTAACGTTCGGATTCAGGTGAACCGGATAAACAATCTGTACTTCCGGATGCTGTAGCGCCAGCTTCGCCAGCGCGCTGCAAATACGCTCAAAGCCGCCGCCAAAACTTTCACGGCGATGCCCCGTCACCAGGATCATTTTCTTTGATGCATCGAGGAACGGATAGCGCGCCGCCAGATCGTCGTAGTGCTGACGATCAGAGAGGATACGATCGCGTACCCAGAGCAGCGCATCGATTACCGTATTGCCGGTAACAAAAATCCGGCTGTCCGGCAGGTTCTCGCGCAACAGGTTCTGCCGGGAGTTTTCCGTCGGGGTAAAGTGCCAGGTCGCCAGATGGCCGGTTAACTTGCGGTTGGCCTCTTCCGGCCAGGGGGAATAGAGATCGCCGGTGCGTAAGCCAGCCTCAACGTGCCCTACCGGGATGCGATGATAAAAAGCCGCCAGGCTGGCCGCCAGCGTGGTGGTGGTATCGCCGTGCACCAGCACCACATCGGGACGGAATTCGGCAAAAACCTGCTTCAATCCTTCAAGGATGCGGCTGGTAATTTCGGTCAGCCCCTGTTCCGGGCGCATGATATCCAGATCGTAATCAGGCTTGAGCGCAAACAGACGCAAAACCTGATCGAGCATTTCCCGATGCTGGGCGGTGACGCACAGACGAGCGTCAAAGGCGTCATCATTCGCCAGCGCATGAACCAGAGGCGCCATCTTTATAGCTTCCGGCCTCGTACCAAATACGGTCAGTACTTTCACTGTTTTTCTCTTCGTTCTTTAGCCGCGTCAGACACAGCAACGCCTGCAACGCGCATTTCAGGCACGACGGCGGATCAGCGCAGCGCCAGCGCCAGCCAGCGCGCCAATGGCGCCCCACAGGATCATTAAAAATGCACGGCGCGGGCTGTCGCGCTTCACCGGCTCTTCCGGCGTACGCAGATAGCGATAGGTCTGGAACTTAGCCTCCAGCGTCGGGCCGACGTTTAGCGTATCGAGCATCGCCCGATTTTGGTCATAGCTGATATCGTAGGTTGGCCCGTTCGCCTGCAGATTTTCCAGCCGTGCCTGCAGCATCGGCCTGCCCAGCAGAAAAAGCTCTGAATCGGGCAGCTGTTCTGATGGCGTACTGGTTTTGCTGCGATCGATGCCCTGCTGACGGGCGATATTCAGCGCCTGCTCCACGCTGTGCAGCTGTCGCTGGTATACCGCGTTAGCCACTGACTCCTGACGCTTCACCTGCGCTTTCATCTGTACGGTACGCGCCGCCCAGGCCGCCTTCAGCTCCTGATTAAGGTGGCGCGCCGCCCGTTCGCTGGCGAAGGCGACATACTGCCGCAGCAGGTTATTGGCGTCAGCCGCCGTTTCCGCTACCAGCCTGACGCTATCGCTGAGGTTTTTCGCGCTATCGGCCGGAGAAAACTGAATATTGCTGACCATTTCGTCCAGCAGCGCGGCGTCGTTGCGTACGTTGCCGCTTTTACGATGCTGGTAGTAATCCGTTTGCAGCCAGAATTCACGGCGCGTATCCCATGAAGAGAGCTGCATAATAAATTCCTGGTAGGCATCGTCCATTACCGACGTCTGCGGCACGGCCGCCGCTCCGCCGCTGCTGCGTATATCCAGGTTGCGTAAAAATTCCTGTTGGGAGTAATAGCTGCCGATCATGTTGACCGTAGGACGATCGGTAATCGCCGTCGCGCTCCATTCCTGCTTAACCAGCAGCGAAAATAGCCAGGCCAGCGCCATGCCCAGCAGCGCCAGCCCAATAATCCAGCGCTTACCGCGCCATAGCGTGCAAAACAGGCCTCTGATGTCCAGTTCGTTATCCACGCACTCAGTGGTCATATCCAGTTATCCTTTTCCAAAAGGGAGTTTAGCCAGCAAGCTTATTTTTATTGGCGCGACGCAGGCGCCGTTTGAAACGTTTGATCATCCGCGCCACGCGCCAGGCTCGCTTGATGCAGTAGCCATAGAGGATGAAAGCAAGCAAAAACAGTACCAGCATTATCCACTCAGGAATAAAAGCCAGATATTCTCCCAGCACGCCAACGCCGGCCAGCAGCGCCGCCGCCAGAGTAATTAGCACAAAGGCCTGACGAGAAGTAAAACCGGCGCGCATGATCAGATGATGAATGTGCTGGCGATCGGCGGAGAAAGGACTCATGCCTTTGCGCAGGCGACGATACATGATCGCCACCATATCCATCAGCGGAATGGCGATCAGCCACAGCGCGGTAACCGGCGTAATAGGATGCGTAACGCCCTGGGTGGTTTCCAGCAGGATCCAGATGATGGTAAAGCCAATCAGCGTGCTGCCCGCATCGCCCATAAAGACTTTATAGCGCTTGCCGAACACGCCGAGGTTTAACAGGATATAGGGCAGCGTGGCGGCGATCATCGCAAAACACCACATCGACAGGCTATGCTGACCGTCAAAATAGAGGATGATGCCCATCGCGCCGAAGGTGACGCAGGAGAGGCCGCCCAGCAGGCCGTCAATACCGTCGACCATATTGAATGCGTTAATTGCCGCCCAGACGGCAAACAGCGTCAGCACATAGCCAAACGGGCCAACCACCAGCTCCATCGGCCCCACGATATAGCCGAGGCTCAGCAAATAGAGTTTACCCACCACCATCATTACTACTGCGATCGCCGCCTGCACCACGGCGCGGATTTTGACGCTGATATCAAAGCGATCGTCCAGCGCGCCTACCAGCACCAGCACGCCCGCGCAAAACAGATAGAGCAGACCGTGCGGCAAATAGTAATTGGTAATCAGGAAGGTGAAGCAGATTCCGGCATAGACGGAAATCCCGCCGACCAGCGGTATCAACCCCTGATGGCGTTTACGATAGTTAGGTCGATCGACCAGGCCGACTTTTTTGGCTGCTTTCCGTGCAAAAAAAAGGAACGCCAGTGAAAACAGGAAAATCAGACCAAGCTCGGTACTCATCGTGAGTAAATTCACATTGACAGCTCTCTGCTAAGACATCGGATAACTATAAGCAATTATTATGCCCACCAGCCTGACTGACGTCTGAATAATGCAAATTCACCGCCTGACCGCTTGTTCTTTAAGCAAAAGCGATGGCTGTTTGTACGCTTTACAGCTTATGACGCCAACAGTCGCTTTATCCTATAGTCGCAAAATAAAAAACGCCACGTCTGAGCGTGGCGTTACCCGAGTTTTCTTTCCACCGCTATGGCTATTTAACTGACCTTTGCCTGACGGTTAAAAAGATTATGAACGTTTCATCATATCGAAGAATTCATCGTTGGTTTTGGTCATCGCCAACTTATTGATGAGGAATTCCATCGCGTCAATCTCACCCATCGGATGGATGATTTTGCGCAGGATCCACATTTTTTGCAGCTCTTCCTGGGAAGTAAGCAGCTCTTCTTTACGCGTACCGGAGCGGTTGTAGTCGATAGCCGGGAAAACACGTTTTTCCGCGATTTTACGTGAGAGATGCAGCTCCATGTTGCCGGTGCCTTTAAACTCTTCGTAAATCACTTCATCCATTTTTGAACCGGTATCGATCAGCGCCGTCGCGATAATGGTCAGGCTGCCGCCCTCTTCCACGTTACGCGCCGCGCCGAAGAAGCGTTTCGGACGATGCAGGGCGTTGGCGTCCACGCCACCGGTCAATACTTTACCGGATGCCGGCACCACGGTGTTATAGGCGCGCGCCAGACGGGTGATGGAGTCGAGCAGGATGATAACGTCTTTTTTATGCTCAACCAGACGCTTCGCCTTCTCGATAACCATTTCAGCAACCTGAACGTGACGGGAAGCCGGCTCATCAAAGGTGGAAGCGACCACTTCGCCTTTAACCAGACGCTGCATCTCGGTGACTTCTTCCGGACGTTCGTCAATCAGCAGCACCATCAGCACGCAGTCAGGGTGATTGTAGGCGATGCTCTGCGCGATGTTCTGCAGCAACATGGTTTTACCCGCTTTCGGCGGCGCCACGATCAGGCCGCGCTGGCCGCGGCCAATCGGCGAAGCCAGATCCAGCACGCGTGCGGTCAGGTCTTCGGTTGAACCATTGCCGCGCTCCATGCGCAGGCGAGAGTTGGCATGCAGCGGCGTCAGGTTTTCAAACAGAATCTTGCTGCGCGCATTTTCCGGCTTGTCATAGTTGACTTCATTTACCTTCAGCAGCGCAAAGTAACGCTCGCCCTCTTTCGGCGGACGGATTTTGCCTGAAATGGTGTCGCCAGTGCGAAGGTTGAAGCGGCGGATTTGGCTGGGAGAAACGTAGATGTCGTCGGGACCGGCAAGGTAGGAGCTGTCTGCGGAGCGGAGGAAACCAAATCCGTCCTGCAATATCTCCAGCACGCCATCTCCGAAGATATCCTCACCGCTCTTGGCGTGTTGTTTGAGGATAGCGAAAATGATGTCCTGCTTGCGCATGCGCGCCAGGTTTTCCAGCCCCATGTTCTCGCCGAGAGTAATTAGCTCTGAAACCGGCGTATTTTTTAGTTCGGTAAGATTCATAATGGTGGGTTCTTAAACTCGGGGTATATCTCGAAAAGGTTGTCGTGAATGGTATGGCAAGAAGGTCCATGCCCGTTAATGGCTCCGTTTCCATGTCTGCTCGGTGATCTTATGCGTGAATGCCGATCTGAAAACGAGGAGACGGTTGAAAACAGATACCGGAAAATGATGCTACCGTCAGATTGTTGACGCACCGCGCAGAAAAAGCCAGCGTTCAACAAGGGAAACAAACTACAGGTAAGTTCGTAATGCAGTAGAATTAACTTAGCACGCTTCATGCCGGGCGTCTAGCGGTCGGGAAAAAATTACTGACCGCCAGCGCCGGCAGTGAAATCAGCCCAGGTTCGCGTTCAGGAACTCTTTGAGCTGGCCTTTGGACAGCGCGCCAACTTTCGTCGCCGCCACTTCGCCATTTTTAAACAGCAGCAGCGTCGGGATGCCGCGAATACCATATTTCGGCGCCGTTTCCGGGTTCTCATCGATATTCAGTTTGGCAATGGTCAGCTTACCGTCGTACTCTTCTGCTACTTCATCAAGAATCGGGGCGATCATTTTGCATGGACCGCACCATTCTGCCCAGAAGTCCACCAGCGTTAAACCTTCGGCCTGCAGCACGTCGGTTTCGAAGCTTTTGTCGGTCAGATGAACGATTTTATCGCTGCTCATGTCTTACTCCACAAGATTATGCCTGGCTGGTTGGCGTAAAATCTGCCAACGTAGGTTGACTTTATTTCACCGGATACGCTTTCGTAAAGCAATAGTAAGCTGATATTCTACCACACTATGAGCAAAACACACTTAACCGAAAAGAAGTTTTCCGACTTCGCCCTGCACCCACAAGTTATCGAAGCCCTTGAAAAGAAAGGCTTCCATAATTGTACGCCTATTCAGGCGTTAGCATTGCCGCTCACGCTGGTCGGGCGCGATGTTGCGGGTCAGGCGCAAACCGGAACAGGCAAAACGATGGCGTTTCTGACGTCGACGTTTCATTATTTGCTTTCCCATCCCGCCGCAGAAGGCCGCCAGGTTAATCAACCGCGCGCGCTGATTATGGCCCCCACCCGCGAGCTGGCCGTACAGATCCACGCCGACGCCGAGCCGTTAGCACAGGCGACCGGCCTGAAGCTGGGTCTGGCTTATGGCGGCGACGGTTATGACAAACAGCTGAAAGTGCTGGAAAGCGGCGTGGATATCCTGATCGGCACCACCGGGCGTCTGATCGACTACGCTAAACAGAATCATATCAACCTTGGCGCGATTCAGGTGGTGGTGCTGGATGAGGCCGATCGTATGTTCGATCTCGGCTTTATCAAAGATATCCGCTGGCTGTTCCGCCGTATGCCGGCCACCAGCCAGCGTCTGAATATGCTGTTCTCCGCCACGCTCTCTTACCGCGTCCGCGAGCTGGCGTTCGAACATATGAACAATGCCGAATATATCGAGGTTGAACCGGAACAGAAAACCGGCCACCGCATTAAAGAAGAGCTGTTCTACCCTTCTAACGAAGAAAAGATGCGCCTGCTGCAGACGCTGATTGAAGAAGAGTGGCCGGATCGCGCGATTATTTTCGCCAATACCAAACATCGCTGCGAGGATATCTGGGGCCACCTGGCCGCCGACGGCCATCGCGTTGGGCTGTTAACCGGCGACGTGGCGCAGAAAAAACGCCTGCGGATTCTGGAAGATTTCACCCAGGGCAACCTTGATATTCTGGTCGCTACCGACGTGGCGGCGCGCGGGCTGCATATTCCGGCGGTGACGCACGTCTTTAACTACGATCTGCCTGACGACTGCGAAGACTATGTTCACCGTATCGGCCGTACCGGCCGCGCCGGCGCCAGCGGCTCCTCGATCAGCCTTGCCTGTGAAGAGTACGCGCTGAATCTGCCAGCGATCGAAGAATATATCGGTCACGGCATTCCGGTTAGTAAATACAACAGCGAAGCGCTGATGAACGATCTGCCGCCGCCGAAACGGCTGACGCGTAATCGCCCCAGCAACGGCCCGCGCCGTTCCACGGGCAATAACCGTCGCAGCGGCGCGCCGCGTAATACTAACCGTAAACGATCAGGTTAACGACAACATGCTCAGCGCCTCGTCACTTTATGCTGCGGTCGATCTTGGGTCCAACAGCTTTCATATGTTAGTGGTGCGCGAAGTGGCGGGAAATATCCAGACCGTTGCGCGCATCAAGCGTAAAGTACGACTCGCCGCCGGGCTTAACAGCGCCGGCGAGCTATCCGCGGAGGCAATGGCGCGCGGCTGGCAATGTTTGCAGCTTTTTGCCGAGCAGCTACAGGATATTCCTGTTCCTCAGATACGCGTGGTCGCTACCGCGACGCTGCGTCTGGCCACCAACGCCCAGCGCTTTCTTACCCAGGCCGAAGCTATCCTGGGCTGCGCGGTTAATGTGATTACCGGTGAAGAGGAAGCGCGCCTGATCTATCAGGGCGTGGCGCATACGACTGGCGGTTCCGATCGGCGCCTGGTCGTGGATATCGGCGGCGGCAGCACCGAGCTGGTCACCGGCAACGGCGCTCAGGCAACCGCGCTGTTTAGCCTGAGCATGGGCTGCGTGACCTGGCTGGAGCGTTATTTCGGCGATCGCAATCTGGGCAAAGATAATTTTGACCAGGCGGAACAGGCGGCGCGCGCGATAATTCAGCCGGTAGCTGAGCATCTGCGCGCGCAGGGTTGGCAGATCTGCGTCGGCGCCTCCGGCACCGTGCAGGCGCTGCAGGAAATTATGGTGGCGCAGGGCATGGATGAGCGTATTACGCTCAGCAAGCTGCAGCAGCTGAAGCAGCGCGCCATCCAGTGCGGCAAGCTGGAAGAGCTGGAAATTGAAGGCCTGACGCTGGAACGGGCGCTGGTTTTCCCCAGCGGGCTCGCCATCCTGATAGCGATTTTCACCGAGCTGAATATTGACAGCATGACGCTGGCGGGCGGCGCCCTGCGTGAAGGGCTGCTCTACGGCATGCTGCACTATCCGGTGGATCGCGATATCCGCAGCCGCACGCTGCATAATATTCAGCGCCGTTTCTCTATCGATATCGAGCAGGCGGAACGAGTGCGTCAGCTGGCGGCCAGCTTTGCGCGGCAGGTCAGCCCGCAATGGCAGCTGGATAATTACTGTCGCGATCTGCTGGAAAGCGCCTGTCTGATCCATGAAATTGGCCTGAGCGTCGATTTCCGCCTTGCGGCGCAGCATGCGGCCTATCTGGTGCGTCACCTCGAT
Source organism: Mixta tenebrionis (assembly GCF_006517625.1). GTDB lineage: Bacteria > Pseudomonadota > Gammaproteobacteria > Enterobacterales > Enterobacteriaceae > Mixta > Mixta tenebrionis. The sequence continues at coordinate 70,767 of NZ_VHQI01000014.1, forward strand.
CTACCGGGCTTTACGCCCGCGCAGAAAAAGCTGCTGGCCACCCTGCTGCAAAATCAGAGCAACAGTATCGATCTGGCGCAGCTCAATCAGCAAAACGCGGTCCCGTCGCGCATGGCCGAGCGCATGTGTCGGCTGCTGCGTCTGGCGGTAATTTTCGCCAGCCGGCACCGTGATGATACGCTGCCCGCGGTGCGCTTACAGAGCGACGATGAAACGCTGCAGGTAACCTTGCCTCCGGGCTGGCTGAAAGCGCATCCGCTACGCGCGGAGATGCTGGAGCAGGAGAGCCGCTGGCAATCTTACGTGCACTGGCCGCTGACGATAGTCTGATCCAATCCGGGACGGCGCATTCAGACGCCGTCCCGCTCCTTTATGCGCCTTTTTTCGCCTTATCCAGCATCGCGCGCAGGCCTGCGACGCGGCTCTGTCCGGTTTTCATCCGTTCCTCTGCGCTGACCGCCTTCCGCTCGGTTTCCCATATCAGATCGTCCTGCGGCAGCTCAAGCAGGAAGCGGCTCGGTTCAGGGCGCACCAGTTCGCCATACTGCCGTCGCTCGCGGCACAGCGTAAAGGTCAGCTCTTTCTGCGCGCGGGTAATGCCGACATAGGCCAGACGGCGCTCCTCTTCGATATTATCTTCGTCGATGCTGCTTTGATGCGGCAGCAGCCCCTCTTCCATGCCAACCAGGTAGACATAGGGGAACTCCAGCCCTTTGGAAGCATGCAGCGTCATCAGCTGTACCTGGTCCAGCTCTTCATCGCTTTCGCCGCGCTCCATCATATCGCGCAGCGTGAAGCGCGTGACCACCTGCGTCAGCGTCATCGGCTCATCAATATCGCTGCCTTCCAGCATTTCCGTCATCCACTGAAACAGCGTATTGACGTTTTTCATGCGCATCTCCGCCGCTTTCGGGCTGGTAGAGGTTTCAAACAGCCAGCTTTCATAATCGATGCCGCGAATCAGATCGCGCACGGCGACGATCGGCTCACGCTCCGCGCGCTGCGCAATCTCCTGCAGCCAGCCGGTAAAGCGTTGCAGGTTCTCCAGCCCGCGCCCGGTTAGCGTCTGGCTCAGACCCAGATCGAAGCTGGCCGTGAACAGGCTTTTGTTGCGCTGATTGGCCCATTCACCCAGCTTTTGCAAGGTCGCCGGGCCGATTTCACGCCGCGGCGTGTTGATAATGCGCAGGAAGGCGCTGTCATCATCCGGGTTGGTTAATACGCGCAGGTAGGCGAGCAGATCCTTAATCTCCGGGCGCGAGAAAAACGAGGTGCCGCCGGAAATGCGATAGGGGATGCGGTTCTGCATCAGCATCTTTTCAAATACCCGCGACTGATGGTTGCCGCGGTAGAGAATGGCGTAATCCTTGTACTGCGTTTTGTTGATAAAGTGATGGGCGATAAGCTCGCCGGTAACGCGCTCCGCCTCATGCTCTTCATGATTGGCGCTAAGCACCTTCAGCTCAACGCCGTAGCCCAGCTCAGAAAACAGCCGCTTCTCGAAGACGTGCGGGTTGTTGGCGATCAGGATGTTCGCCGCCTTCAGAATACGCCCGGTGGAGCGGTAGTTCTGCTCCAGCTTGATCACCTGCAGCGCCGGAAAATCTTCTTTCAGCAGCACCAGGTTTTGCGGCCTGGCGCCGCGCCAGGAGTAAATCGACTGGTCGTCATCGCCCACCACGGTAAAGCGCGCGCGGGCGCCCACCAGCAGCTTTACCAGTTCATACTGGCTGGTGTTGGTATCCTGATACTCATCCACCAGCAGATAGCGGATACGCTGTTGCCAACGCTCACGCACCTCCTGGTTACGCTGCAGCAGCAGCGTCGGCAGCAGAATCAGATCGTCAAAGTCAAGCACGTTACAGGATTTCAGGTGGCGATCGTACAGCTCATAGCAGTGCGCGAAAATACGATCGCGCTCTGACTGCACGCGCCCCTGCGCCTGCAGCGGATCGATCAGATCGTTTTTCCAGTTTGAAATCATTGAGATCAGCTGCTGCAGCAGGGTTTTATCGTTCTCCAGCCACTGCCCGGTAAGATCCTTCAGCAATGCCAGCTGATCCTGATCGTCAAACAGCGAGAAGTTAGATTTCATCCCCAGCGCTGCATACTCGCGCTTGATGATCTCCAGCCCCAGCGTGTGGAAAGTGGAGATCATCAGGCCGCGCGCCTCTTTACGGCCGAGGGTTTGCGCCACGCGCTCTTTCATCTCGCGCGACGCTTTATTGGTAAAGGTGACGGCAGCGATATGCCGCGCCTGATAACCGCACTCACGGATCAGATGAGCGATTTTATTGGTAATGACGCGCGTCTTGCCGGAACCCGCGCCAGCCAGCACCAGACAAGGGCCGGTGACAAATTCGACAGCGTGTTGTTGGCTGGGATTAAGACGCATAGAAGTACTCAGTGAAAAGGAGGAGGGTTAATTAACAGCGTGGTAGTATATCCAGCAGCATCCATACGACTCAAGGCACGATCATGGCAAAAACCGCAGCGGCAATGCATATCCTTGTAAAGGAAGAGAAACTGGCGCAGGAGCTTCTGGCGCAGCTGGAAAAGGGCGCCGACTTTGAAAAGCTGGCGAAAAAACACTCTACCTGTCCAAGCGGACGTAAAGGCGGCCATCTGGGAGAATTCAAAAAAGGCGCGATGGTGCCCGCATTTGATAAAGCGGTATTTTCCTGCCCGCTGCTGACGCCTTACGGCCCGCTGCATACGCAGTTCGGCTACCATATCATCAAGGTGCTCTACCGCAACTAACAAAACGGGAGAGCGCTGGCTCTCCCGTCAGGTTTATCTCTCGCTGGTTAAAAGCTTAGCCAGCAACGGAGATACGCTTCATATCAGTCATATAACCGCGCAGCTTGCGGCCCACCGCTTCGATCGGATGGTTACGTACCGCCTCGTTCACGTCGCGCAGCTGGGCGTTATCTACCGCCGCAGGCGCTGTCGCCTTGCCTAAATCGCCCGCCTGCAGCGTGGTCATAAACTCTTTCAGCAGCGGCACCGCCGCGTTAGCGAACAGGTAGTTGCCATACTCAGCGGTATCAGAGATAACCACGTTCATTTCATACAGGCGCTTACGAGCGATAGTATTGGCGATCAGCGGCAGCTCATGCAGCGATTCATAGTAGGCGGATTCAGCAATAATGCCGGAATCGACCATGGTTTCAAACGCCAGCTCTACGCCCGCTTTAACCATTGCCACCATCAGCACGCCGTAATCGTAATACTCCTGCTCGGAGATTTTGCCATCGTACTGCGGCGCATTTTCAAAGGCGGTCTGGCCGGTCTCTTCACGCCAGGTCAGCAGTTTTTTATCGTCGTTCGCCCAGTCGGCCATCATGCCGGAAGAGAATTCGCCGGAGATGATATCGTCCATATGTTTCTGGAACAGCGGCGCCATAATGGTTTTCAGCTGTTCCGACAGTGCGAAAGCGCGCAGTTTCGCCGTGTTCGACAGGCGATCCATCATCAGCGTAATGCCGCCGTGCTTCAGCGACTCGGTGATCGTTTCCCAGCCGAACTGCAGCAGTTTGCCCGCCCAGGCCGGATCGGCGCCCTCCGCTACCAGCTTGTCGTAACAGAGCAGCGAACCCGCCTGCAGCATTCCGCAAAGGATAGTTTGCTCGCCCATCAGGTCAGATTTCACTTCGGCGACGAAAGAGGATTCCAGCACGCCCGCACGATGACCGCCGGTAGCCGCAGCCCAGGCTTTGGCAATCGCCATACCTTCGCCTTTGGGATCGTTTTCCGGGTGTACCGCAATCAGCGTCGGCACGCCGAAACCGCGCTTGTACTCTTCGCGCACTTCGGTGCCGGGACATTTTGGCGCTACCATCACCACGGTAATATCTTTACGGATCGCCTCGCCCACCTCGACAATGTTAAAGCCGTGCGAATAGCCCAGCGCGGCGCCATCTTTCATCATCGGCTGCACCGCCTGCACCACGGCGGAGTGCTGTTTGTCCGGCGTCAGGTTAACCACCAGATCGGCCTGCGGAATCAGCTCTTCATAGGTGCCCACCTTAAAGCCGTTTTCCGTCGCCTTGCGCCAGGAGGCGCGTTTTTCCGCAATCGCCTCGGCGCGCAGCGCGTAAGAAACGTCCAGCCCGGAATCGCGCATATTGAGGCCCTGATTAAGGCCCTGAGCGCCACAGCCAACGATGACGACTTTTTTCCCTTTCAGGTAGCTTGCTTCATCAGCAAATTCATCACGCGTCATAAAGCGGCATTTACCTAATTGCGCCAGCTGCTGACGCAGGTTCAAAGTATTGAAATAGTTAGCCATGGGCACTCCGTTTTTGAGGTTGTGTTTAGCGTTATTTTTTCTCGCGAATCCCGCTAAGGCTCGCTTTCTGTTAGCCCCATCATATGACAGGAAATCCGTTGCTTAAATTGATATATTAACAACGCTGCATTGCAATAACTGCAACGTAAAAACGAGGCCTGAATCGCATGGATTTACGAGACCTGAAGCTTTTTTTACATTTGGCTGAAAGCCGCCACTTCGGACGCAGCGCCCGCGCGATGCACGTTTCGCCATCCACGCTGTCGCGCCAGATACAGCGTCTGGAGGAAGATCTCGGCCAGAGCCTGTTTTTACGCGATAATCGCACCGTTACGCTCACCGAGGCGGGCGAGCTGCTGCGCCAGTTCGCCCAGCAAACGCTGCTGCAGTATCAGCAGATGCGCCACGCGATAGAGCAAAACGGCCCTTCGCTAAGCGGCGAACTGAAACTCTTCTGTTCGGTGACCGCCGCCTATAGCCATCTGCCGCCGATTCTCGATCGTTTTCGCGCCGAACATCCGCAGGTGGAAATCAAACTAACTACCGGCGACGCCGCCGACGCGGTGGAAAAAGTACATAGCGGCGATGCCGATCTGGCGATCGCCGGCCGTCCTGAAAGCCTGCCCGCCAGCATCGATTTCACGCCGCTGGGACATATTCCGCTGGTGCTGATCGCGCCAGCGCTGCCCTGCCCGGTGCGCCAGCAGGCGACGCAGCCGGAGCCGGACTGGGCGCAGATCCCCTTTATTCTGCCGGAACAGGGCCCGGCGCGGCGCCGTATCGATCTCTGGTTTCGCCGTCAGCGCATCGCTAACCCGCTGATTTACGCCACCGTTTCCGGCCACGAGGCGATTGTTTCGATGGTAGCGCTGGGCTGCGGCATCGCCCTGCTGCCGGACGTGGTGCTGGAAAACAGCCCGGACCCGGTACGCAACCGGGTGCTGGTGCTGGATGATATCGACGCCGTGGCGCCTTTCGAGCTGGGCGTCTGCGTGCAGAAAAAGCGGCTCGGCGAGCCGCTGATGAAGGCCTTCTGGCAGCTGCTTTAATCAGCCCGCCAGGAAGAAGCGAAACGCCGGGTTCCGGCTCTCATCATGGAAATCGTAGCCCAGCGCGGTCAGGTGCTCCGCAAAGCGCGGTTCGTCGTCGCCCAATTCAAACGCGGCCAGCACGCGCCCGTAATCGGTGCCGTGGCTACGATAGTGAAACAGCGAGATATTCCAGTGGGTGCCGAGCGTTTGCAGGAATTTCAGCAGCGCGCCGGGCGCCTCCGGGAACTCAAAGCTGAACAGGCGCTCGCGCAACGGTTTGGAAGGGCGCCCGCCAACCATATAACGCACATGCAGCTTGGCCATCTCATCATCAGAGAGGTCGACCACCTGATAGCCGTTTGCGGTTAGCTCGCTAACAATCTCCTGGCGCTCTTCCGCGCCGCGCGCCAGCCGTACGCCGACAAAAATGCAGGCGTCATGCGCATCGGCGTAGCGATAGTTGAATTCGGTTACCGACCTGCCGCCCAGCGTCTGGCAGAAGCGAAGAAAACTGCCCTGCCGCTCCGGAATAGTGACCGCCAGCAGCGCCTCGCGCTGCTCGCCCAGTTCACAGCGTTCCGAGACATAGCGCAGGCCATGAAAGTTAACGTTGGCGCCGGAAAGGATGTGCGCCAGCCGCTCGCCCTGCACATTATGCTGCTGGATATATTTTTTCATCCCCGCCAGCGCCAGCGCGCCGGATGGTTCCGCGACGGCGCGCACATCCTCAAACAGATCTTTCATCGCCGCGCAGATGGCATCGCTGTCGACGGTGACGATATCATCCAGGTAAGCCTGGCAGAGACGGAAGGTTTCATTGCCGATGCGCCTTACCGCCACGCCTTCGGCAAACAGCCCGACGCGCGGCAGATCTACCGGTTCGCCCGCCTCCAGCGCCGCCTTCAGGCAGGCGGAGTCGGCCGCCTCGACCGCGATCACTTTAATTTGCGGCATCAGCTGTTTAATCAACACCGCAACGCCCGCCGCCAGCCCGCCGCCGCCAACCGGCACAAAGATGCGATCGAGATGCGCATCCTGTTGCAGCAGCTCCATCGCCAGCGTCCCCTGCCCGGCAATTACCGCCGGATGGTCGAAAGGCGGCACAAAGGTGTAGCCCTGCTGCTGCGACAGTTCAATCGCCTTCGCCTTCGCCTCATCAAAATTAGCGCCGTAGAGATAAGCCTCGCCGCCAAAGGCGCGCACCGCCTCGACTTTGATATCCGCCGTGGTCACCGGCATTACAATCAGCGAGGTAATACCGAGTTTGCTGGCGGAAAGCGCCACGCCCTGCGCATGGTTACCGGCCGAAGCGGTCACTACGCCGCGCGCCTTTTGCTCCGCATTCAGCCCGGCGATCATCGCGTAGGCGCCGCGCAGTTTAAAACTGTGCACCGGCTGTCGATCCTCACGCTTTACCAGCACCGTATTGCCGAGACGGGCGGAAAGTTTCTCCATTTTTTGTAATGGCGTAACCTGCGCCACTTCATAAACCGGCGAGCGCAGCACAGCGCGCAGGTATTCGGCGCCGCACGGCGCCTCTGGTAACGGTTGCGATTCAGCCATCCTTAGCCTCCCAGTTTCGATTTATCACGCACCGCGCCTTTGTCGGCGCTGGTCGCCAGCGAGGCGTAGGCGCGCAGCGCGAAAGAGACCTGGCGCTGACGCGAATGCGGCGTGTAAGCGGCTTCACCGCGCGCCTCTTCCATTTCACGACGGGCATGCAGCTCGCTCTCCGGCACATCCAGACGGATGCCGCGCCTGGGGATATCGATCTCAATCATATCGCCATCTTTCACCAGCGCGATGGTGCCGCCGCTGGCCGCTTCCGGCGAGGCGTGGCCGATAGAGAGGCCGGAGGTGCCGCCGGAGAAACGCCCATCGGTGATCAGCGCACAGCTTTTACCCAACCCCATCGATTTCAGATAGGTAGTGGGATAGAGCATTTCCTGCATCCCCGGCCCGCCTTTCGGCCCTTCGTAACGAATAACCACCACGTCGCCAGCGACGACTTTGCCGCCCAGAATCGCCTCAACGGCATCCTCCTGGCTCTCATACACTTTGGCCGGGCCGCGGAAAGTCAGGATCTCTTTATCCACGCCGGCGGTTTTAACGATGCAGCCATCTTCCGCCATGTTGCCGTAGAGCACCGCCAGCCCGCCATCCTGACTGAAGGCGTACTCGCGCGAACGGATACAGCCTTCGCGGCGATCGTCATCCAGCGTATCCCAGCGGCAATCCTGCGAGAACGCCTGTGTGGTGCGGATGCCAGCCGGCCCGGCGCGGAACATTTTCTTCACCGCCTCATCCTGCGTCAGCATGATGTCGTAGTTATCAAGCGTTTCACGCAGCGTAGTGCCGAGTACGTTGTGAACGTTGGTATCCAGCAGCCCGGCGCGATCCAGCTCGCCGAGAATGCCGATCACGCCGCCGGCGCGATGGACATCTTCCATATGATATTTCTGCGTACTGGGCGCCACCTTGCACAGGTGCGGCACCTTGCGCGACAGCCGATCGATATCGGAAATATTGAAGTCCACTTCGCCTTCCTGCGCCGCCGCCAGCAGGTGCAGCACGGTGTTGGTGGAGCCGCCCATGGCAATATCCAGCGTCATGGCGTTTTCAAACGCGGCTTTGGTAGCGATATTGCGCGGCAGCGCCGTTTCGTCATCCTGCTCGTAGTAGCGCTTCGCCAGCGTAACAATGCGCTTGCCGGCGTTAATAAACAGCTCTTTACGATCGGCATGGGTCGCCAGCAGCGAGCCGTTGCCCGGCTGAGAAAGCCCCAGCGCTTCGGTAAGGCAGTTCATCGAATTTGCGGTAAACATGCCGGAGCAGGAGCCGCAGGTCGGACAGGCTGAACGTTCGATCTGTTCGCTGTCGGCATCGCTGACGTTCGGGTTAGCGCCCTGAATCATGGCATCCACCAGATCCAGTTTAATGATTTTATCGGAGAGCCTGGTTTTACCCGCCTCCATCGGCCCGCCGGAAACGAAAATCACCGGAATATTCAGGCGCAGCGCCGCCATCATCATTCCCGGCGTGATTTTGTCGCAGTTGGAGATACAGACCATAGCGTCCGCGCAGTGAGCGTTGACCATATACTCCACCGAATCGGCAATCAGCTCGCGCGACGGCAGTGAATAGAGCATTCCGCCGTGGCCCATGGCGATACCGTCATCGACCGCGATGGTGTTGAACTCTTTCGCCACGCCGCCTGCGGCTTCAATCTGTTCGGCCACCAGCTTGCCGAGATCGCGCAGGTGCACATGCCCAGGCACGAACTGGGTGAAAGAGTTAACAACAGCGATAATCGGCTTACCGAAATCGTCGTCGGTCATTCCTGTGGCGCGCCATAAGGCACGGGCGCCGGCCATATTACGTCCGTGAGTAGTGGTTGCGGAACGGTACTTGGGCATGCTCTGTTTACTCCAGTCTGGATAAATAAGCGGGCCCGGCTGGCGCCCGCAAAAGGGTAAGTTATGGGTTTACGGGATCTAACCAGCCCCATTTGTCTGCGGTTTCGCCGGTAAACAGGCCAAAAAACGCCTGCTGGATACGTTTCGTTACCGGACCGCATTTTCCTTCGCCGACCTGAATACGATCTACGCTGCGCACCGGGGTAATTTCCGCCGCCGTGCCGGACATAAAGACTTCATCCGCCAGATAGAGCGATTCACGCGACAGCACCTGCTCGCGGACTTCGATACCGGCATCTTTTGCCAGCTTGATGATGGCGTCGCGAGTGATGCCCGGCAGCGCGGAAGAGGTGAACGGCGGGGTAAAGAGGATGCCGTCTTTCACTTCAAACAGGTTTTCACCGGCGCCTTCAGAGATATAGCCATGGGTATCCAGCGCAATGCCTTCCTGATAACCATGACGGCGCGCTTCGCTACCGACCAACAGCGAGGAGAGATAGTTGCCGCCCGCTTTGGCCGCGGTAGGAATGGTATTCGGCGCCACGCGGTTCCATGAGGAAACCATCGCGTCGATGCCCTGCTCCAGCGCTTCAGCGCCCAGATAAGCTCCCCACGGGAACGCGGCGATAATCACATCCGTGCTGTAGCCTTCCGGCGGGTTGACGCCCAGGCCTACGTCGCCAACAAACGCCAGCGGACGGATATAGGCGCTTTTCAGTTTGTTCACGCGCAGAACCTCGCGGCTGGCGGCCATCAGTTCATCCACGCTGTACTGCAGCGGAAACCGGTAGATTTTGGCGGAGTCGCGCAGGCGCTGCATGTGTTCACGATGGCGGAAGACTACCGGTCCTTTATGCGAATCGTAGCAACGGATGCCTTCAAAAACTGACGTGCCGTAATGCAGAGCATGGGACATCACGCTGACCTTTGCCTCTTCCCACTTCACCATTTCGCCGTTGAACCAGATAAAGTCTGCTTTCTTGGTGCTCATTCTTATTTCCTTTCGCGACTAGGCGCGGATTTGTTGTGTTGTCTGTTGTTGAATCTGGACGCAAGCGACATCCATCAATTTGCACAGCTGTGTTGACAGTAAATCGACTGAGCGTGGGCTGGCAACGGTCATTTCGATATTAATATTCTCAGCGTTAGCGACGGCGGCCATATTCATGGAACAAACCCGAAAGCCGCGATGGCGAACGACGCGCAAAATGCGTTCCAGAACTTCAGGCCGAAAGCGGGCTTCAATAGACAACTGGTGCTGGTTCATACGGTTTTCTCCATCATATTTGCGTTGCTGGCGCCGGGCGGCACCAGAGGCCAGACGTTTTCAAGCTCGTTAATGGCCACATGCAGCAACCAGGGGCCTTGACTGGTCAGCAGGGCATCTAATGCAGCGTCGACCTGATCTTTACGGGTAATACGCTGGCCGGGGATATCGAAAGCGCTGGCCAGCGTCAGGAAATCGGGATTGTCGGAAAGGTTGGTTTCGCTGTAGCGTTCCGAAAAAAACAGCTGCTGCCACTGGCGAACCATCCCCAGGCGCTGGTTATCCAGCAGAACGATTTTGATCGGCAGCCCTTTACGTTTGATGGTGCCCAGTTCCTGTACATTCATCATGAAGGAGCCATCACCGGAAACGCAGATGACGGTATCTTCAGGCCGGGCGACCTGCGCGCCTATCGCGGCGGGCAGGCCGAATCCCATGGTGCCCAGACCGCTGGAGGTAATAAAGTTTTCAGGCGCGGTAAAGGTCATATGCTGCGCCGTCCACATCTGATGCTGACCGACATCGGTGGTCACCACGGTACGGGCATCTTTACGATCGGACAGCTGACGCAAAAACAGCGGGGCATAGATAGCCTCGCCCGGATGATCGTAACGCCAGCTATGCCCGGCTTTTAACGCCATCACCTCCGCACGCCACTCATCGATCTGGCACGGCTGCGCCAGCGCCAGCAGCTGCGTATTCAGATCGCCCTGCAAACCGACATGCACACGACGCAGCTTATTCAGTTCCGCCGGATCGATATCCATGTGGATAACGCTGGCATGCGGGGCGAAAGTATCCAGTTTGCCGGTAACGCGATCGTCAAAGCGCGCGCCGACGGCAATCAACAGATCGCACTGCTGTACGGCCAAGTTCGCCGCTTTTGTCCCATGCATGCCCAACATGCCAAGGTAACAGGGATCGCCGGCATCCGGGGCGCCCAGCCCTTTCAGCGTTGCGACCGCGGGAATACCGGTCTGTCGGATAAATTCACGTAACGCCGGAACGGCCTGCGCCATCCCTACGCCGCCACCTACATACAACACCGGTTTTTTTGCCTGGGCGATCAGCATGCGGGCCTGTTCCAGATGCTGCTGCGGACAGGCAGGCATTGCTTCAACGGGCAGCAAATGCGGCGTCAGCTCAGCGCTGGCGATCTGAATATCTTTCGGAATATCAACCAGTACTGGCCCCGGACGACCTGACTGCGCCATCGCGAACGCCTCGGCCATCACTTCCGGCAAAGACTCCAGCGACTCCACCAGAAAGCTGTGTTTCGTACAGGCCAGCGACAGACCTAAAACATCTATTTCCTGAAAAGCATCGGTGCCGATCAGCGGTGCGGCAACCTGTCCGGTGATGGCGACTACCGGAACGGAATCCAACAACGCATCCGCCAGGCCGGTAATCAGGTTGGTCGCTCCCGGCCCGGAGGTTGCGATGCAGACGCCCGTTTTGCCCGTAGCACGCGCATAGCCGATGGCGGCCATAGCCGCGCCCTGCTCATGACGACACAGTAGGTGTTCGACGCCGCCGTCATATAGCGCATCGTAAACCGGCATAATCGCACCGCCAGGATAACCAAATACGGTATCAACTCCCTGCGCACGCAATACTTGAACCACCCACTGAGCGCCTGTCATCGTTATTCCCCTATCGTTTGCCGGGAACAACAGAATTTTATGCTACTGTGCATTGTTTGTTCCTCTTTCATTGACTATCCCGATGCCTGACCATAAAAAAACCCCCGGACCTTTCGGTGCGGGGGTTCTTTTAGATTGAGGCTTGATTTTTAAGCCTTTCTTCCTCCAGGTGCAGCCCCGCACGGTGGGATAATAATCACCACCACGCTAATCACAACCAGGCTAATCACTCGTAGAAGGGCTTTCATATAATGTTCAAAATTTCGCTTAGTCGAAGTAATGCCTAAAGAGGTAACACAGACAGACGCAGCTCGACAACTATTTTTATTAGTTAATTTTTATGCCGCCTGTATCAGTTTGATTAATGAATATTTATATCAATAACTTACAGTAAGTGAAAAATTTTCATCACGCCCCTGCCGTAATAAATCGAACTTTTACGATGGTGGTTGTCGCGGCTGACGTATGGCAACTCATGTCGTCGCTGCGGAAATTTTTTCGAGGAAACGCGCAACTCTTCTGGTTGACGATCGCTCTGGCGACAAACACTCAGCATACTTTGCAGCAATCCAGCACAAGGAGGGATTATGGCTCTGTCCCATGTCGTCACGCGCGCCGCTCTTGGCGTCAGCGCGCCGCTGGTTACGGTTGAAGTTCACATAAGTAACGGATTGCCAGGCCTTTCACTGGTAGGACTCGCTGAAACCACGGTAAAAGAGGCGCGCGATCGGGTTCGCAGCGCGATCCTGAACAGCGGTTTTACCTTTCCGGCAAAGCGCATTACTGTCAATCTGGCGCCTGCCGATCTGCCTAAAGAGGGCGGACGTTTCGATCTCCCTATCGCCATTGCTATTCTCGCCGCCTCTGAGCAGCTTCCTGCAGCGAGACTGTCGCAGTTTGAATTCCTGGGAGAGCTGGCCCTTAGCGGCGCCTTAAGAGGCGTACAGGGCGCTATTCCAGCGGCTATGGCGGCTGGCGACGCTGGCAGGACGCTGATCGTTCCGGCGGAAAACGGCGCGGACGTCGGCCTGATTAAGCAGAGGGAAACGCTAGTCGCCAGCAATCTTCCAGAAGTATGTGCTTTTTTCCTCGAGCAACGATCGCTGGCGCCTGGCTGCGCGGTTTTGCCCGCTGAAGAGGCGAACAGCACAGATCTAAGCGATATTGTCGGGCAGCAACAGGGCAAACGCGCGCTGGAAGTCTCCGCTGCGGGAGGACATAATCTACTGCTTATCGGCCCGCCAGGCACAGGAAAAACTATGCTGGCGATGCGCCTCACTGGCCTGTTACCGCCGCTTAGCGAACGCGAGGCGCTGGAGTGCGCCACCATTGCCAGCCTGATTAACCGCGGAGGCGTACACAGGCAATGGCGAAAACGCCCGTTTCGCATCCCTCACCACAGCTCCACGCTTTATGCGCTGACCGGCGGCGGAGCGATCCCTCAACCGGGCGAGATTACGCTGGCGCATAACGGGATTCTGTTTCTCGACGAGCTGCCCGAATTCAGCCGAAAAACGCTGGATGCGTTGCGGGAGCCGCTGGAAACCGGAGAAATTACCATCTCCCGCGCCAGAGCGAAGGTTACCTGGCCCGCGCGCTTTCAGCTAATCGCCGCGATGAATCCCAGCCCCGCCGGGCATTATCAGGGTAAGCATAACCGCAGCACGCCGCAGCAAACGCTACGCTATCTTAGCCGCCTGTCAGGCCCGTTTCTGGATCGCTTCGATCTTTCGCTGGAGATCCCGTTACTGCCCGCCGGTATGCTTAGTCATCAGCCAAAAGAGATTGAACAGAGCGCTCAGGTGCGGCTAAGGGTGCTCAAAGCACGTGAACGGCAGCTGGCGCGTCAGGGAAAGATTAATGCTTTGCTGGATAACCGCGAGGTGCAACAGTGGTGCGCGCTGGCGCCTACAGACGCTGAATGGCTTGAATCGATACTGTTAACGCTGGGGCTTTCAGTCAGGGCATGGCAGCGACTGCTAAAGGTATCACGAACGATTGCCGATCTGGCAGGAGAGGAAACGCTGACGCGAGCGCATCTGCTTGAGGCGTTAAGCTATCGGGGTATGGATAGAATGCTGGCTCATTTACATAAAAGCCTTGAGTAGGATATGGGGCCGCGGCCCCATCATCACGTAACCGCTTTGTCAAAGCGAGACCGGTTGGTTAATCTTCCGTATCGCTGTAGTCTTCAACGCCTTCCATCTGCGGCTTGCCGCCAGAGAGCGTATGAAAACGTTTCGGACGCTTGATACGCGTCATGTATTTGCTCCATACGCGCTCAGCTTCAGTTTGTGGTTCACGTAAACCACGGCATACTTCTATAAACTGACGTTCTTCTTCTGTCACCGGCTCCCGTCTGGCCAGATCAAGCTCATTAAACGCGTAACCATGTCTTTCGAGAAGCTGAGCTTCTTTAATAGTGAAATCACCGTGACGCGAAAACCCACGCGGGTAGTGTTTGTTATCAAAAAAACGATTATTTGTTGCGAAGCTATCCGCCATTTTACACGCTCCTAACTCTTCTATGGCCGTGCGATTTATGGCGCGGAGTATTAGTTAGGCTTGACAGAGTGTAAAACAAAACATTTAAATCATTACGACAAACAAATTTTTGGAGTGGGCTGTGGATACGGAATTACTGAAGACCTTTCTCGAAGTGAGCAGAACGCGTCACTTTGGACGCGCTGCAGAAGCGCTCTACCTGACGCAGTCTGCGGTCAGTTTTCGCATCAGACAGCTGGAAAATCAGCTGGGTGTAAATCTTTTTACCCGGCATCGCAACAATATTCGCCTGACTTCGGCAGGTGAACGCCTGCTTCCTTATGCTGAAAGCCTGATGAGCACCTGGCTGATGGCGAAAAAAGAGGTTGCCCATACACAACAGCATCATGAACTCTCTATCGGGGCCAGCGCCTCTCTTTGGGAGGCCTATCTGACGCCCTGGCTACAGACGCTGTATGAAAATCGTGAAAGCCTGCATCTTGAAGCGCGCGTTGCGCAAAGGCATCTACTGGTTAAACAGCTGCATGAACGTCAACTTGATCTGTTGATTACCACCGAAGCGCCGAAGATGGATGAACTCACCAGCCAGCAAATCGGACATATTTCACTGACGCTGTTTCGCTCGCGGAAAAGCGAGAAGAAAGAAAAATATGACTATATCAAGCTGGAATGGGGCGCCGATTTTCATCAGCATGAAAGCTATCTTGCCGGCGCCGATGATGTGCCCGTTCTGACAACCACGTCAGCACATTTGACCCGCCAGCTGCTACATACTACCGGCGCATGCGCATTTCTGCCTGACTGTTGGCTACAGCGCTACCCCGATTTAACCGTTATCCCCGATACGCCGGTTGCCGTCAGGCCGCTGTATGCCGTTTGGCTACAGAATAGCGATCAGCAGACGCATATTCGTCAGCTGCTGAAATTTCCAGTGCTGGTTCAGCAATAACAGCAGATTGGATATGCTGCGAGTGATGTCACGCGCGCACAGGATGAGAGAAGTTACGCTCATCCTCGTACAGAAAAGCGTGATAATGTCGTGCTGGAATGGGATAAATCGCAGGCAAAAAAAAAATCCTTTGCGTTAGCAAAGGATCCTTTATCTGGCAGGGGCGGAGGGACTCGAACCCCCAACACCCGGTTTTGGAGACCGGTGCTCTACCAATTGAACTACGCCCCTAAATAGGGTGGCGGAACGGACGGGACTCGA
>NZ_VHQI01000015.1 GCF_006517625.1 Mixta tenebrionis
AACGACCAGAAATCTACCGTAGCTAAGAAAGGAAAAAGCCCCGCTTTTCAGCGAGGCTTTATGAATAGTGGTGCCCGGACTCGGAATCGCACCAAGGACACGGGGATTTTCAATCCCCTGCTCTACCGACTGAGCTATCCGGGCAACGGGGCGCATTAAACCGTAAAGGCGCCTGGTCGTCAAATGCTTTTCATCAAAAAATCTCTGTTTGCGCTCTTTTGCAGCAATCGCTAAAAAGCTGCCGCAAAGCGCATTGCCTGTTGCCAATGCCGTTTAACTTTTAAGCATCGGGGCCGATAACCACTGGTGAAACCCATAACACAATAAAGGTTCACCATGTTTCGTTCTATTACATCAGGAATTGCTTCACGTCTCGCTTCACAGCAGAGCGCCTATCCCTCCGCAACGCTGGCCGCGCTTGACGGCGCCATCGCCACCATCGCTTTTATGCCGGACGGCACGATTTTAAACGCCAACGAGCTGTTTCTGCAGCGTATGGGCTATCAACTGGAGGAAATTCAGGGAAAACACCACCGCATTTTCTGCACCGAGGAGCTGGCCGCCTCGCCGCAGTATCAGGCTTTCTGGCAACGGCTTCAGCGCGGCGAAAGCTTCAGCAATAAATTTCTGCGACTGGATAAACAGGGTCATCCGGTCTGGCTGGAGGCGAACTATGTGCCGGTACGCGATCGCTTTGGCAAAGTGATAAAAATTGTCAAGCTGGCGTCGGATATCACCGCGCACGTGCTGGATGCACAAGAACAGCGCGCCATGACCACCGCTATCGATCGCTCAATGGCGGTGATCGCCTTTAATCTTCAGGGCAAGGTACTGAAAGCAAACGCCAATTTTCTCAAGACGACCGGCTATCGCGAACAGGAAATTATCGGGCAGCACCATAGCATGTTTTGTACCCCGGCGCTGCGCGCCAGCGAGGAGTATCGAACCTTCTGGCGAAAACTGAATCACGGCGATTTTATCGCCGGTCAGTTTCAGCGGGTGGATAAGCAGGGCCGCACGCTGTGGCTGCGCGCTACCTATAACCCAGTGTTCGATGAAAGCGGCGAGCTGTATAAAATCGTCAAGTTCGCCTCTAACGTTACCGCCCAGGTGGAGAAAAATCAGCTGGAGCGCGAAGCGGCGCAGCAGGCCTATGAAACCGCGCTGCGCACCAATGAAAGTACGCGCCTCGGCGCGGACGTGGTGGAAAACAGCGTACAAAATATTAACGCGCTGGCGGGCGAACTGCATGATATCTCCGGCGATATTTCCAGCCTCAGCGCCCAATCCGACCGTATTGGCCAGATTGTCGATACCATTCGCAGCATCGCCAGCCAGACCAACCTGCTGGCGCTGAACGCCGCGATCGAATCCGCACGGGCTGGCGCGCACGGGCGCACCTTTTCCGTAGTGGCAAACGAGGTACGCTCGCTGGCGGCCAGCATTAATCAGGCCACCAGCGAGATCGAAAGAATGGTCAGGGACAACCACCAGCTGGCGGGTAAGGCGCTAACCAGTATTGAATCTAATCTACAGCGCGCCGATCGCGGCGTCGCCCTCGCTCAGGAAGCGGGAGACGTCATTGCCGAAATTCGCGGCAGCGCCGCTGAGGTCGTCAGCGCCATCAGCAACGTCACCGAAGCGTTGAAAGAGGAGTAAGCATACGGGGCGGCGCCAACCCGCCGCCTCTTTTTTCCGCCGTTCAGCTGGCGGAAAAAGTTAACCAGCGCTGCTGTCCCCGGTCGGCACGGGCGGCGGAGCGCGTTTTAATACCAAAGGTTCCTCCTGCAGCGCTATATCATCACCGTTAAGGGAATAAACAACTATTTTACGCCTTTTCATCTGGCCGTCGGGCAGTACGGTTCTCTCTTCAGGCTGGCGGAAAATTACCTGCCGGGCGTAAAAAGCGTGTTATTTAGCGAAAATAAAACCAATAACCTACTGAAACCTCTATAGTTATGCTTTTAGCGTGCTAATACGGGTGAAAATGCGAGTTAGTCGCATTCAGATATCGAATTAATTATCTTTAAAATCAAAAGATTAAAAGCGAAAATCGGGTAAAAAAAGCATTTTACCCGCCGCGCGTTTGCTGCATAATTCGCCAGACAAATTTTGCCTGCCACGAATAAGGAAATGCTATGCTGACAAATGAGATGATCACCCGCTTAAACGACCAGCTGAACCTGGAGTTCTATTCCGCTAACCTCTATCTGCAAATGAGCGCCTGGTGCAGCGATCAAGGTTTTGAAGGCGCCGCCGCGTTTTTGAAATCCCACTCGCGCGAAGAGATGGAACATATGCAGCGCCTGTTTGATTACCTCAGCGATACCGGCGCGCTGCCGGTGCTGGGCACTATCCCCGCGCCGCCGGTTTCCTTCGATTCCCTGACGGATCTGTTCCAGCAGACCTACAAACATGAGCAGCTGATCACGCTTAAAATCAATGAGCTGGCGCATGCGGCAATGACCGGCCAGGATTACTCCACCTTCCAGTTCCTGCAATGGTACGTAGCCGAGCAGCATGAAGAAGAGAAGCTGTTTAAATCAGTGCTTGATAAGCTGGCGCTGGTGGGCGACAGCGGCAAGAGCCTGTTCTTTGTCGATAAAGATCTGGCGGCGATGGACAGCGCCAGCCACGGCCCGGCAGCCTGATATTGCTCCCCGGCCCCGGCGCAGCATGCTGCCGGGGTCAGGTTTACAGCATGGTCAACCGCAGCTCAGAAGGCTGCGGACGTCCGAAGAAATAGCCCTGGAACAGCGTACATCCCTCCTCCTTAAGCTTATCGAACTGCTCACGGTTTTCGACGCCCTCGGCGGTAATCTGAATATCCAGACTGCGACTCATGCCGGTAATCGCGCGGATAATCGCCAGCGCCTCCCGGCTGTCGCTCATATCGCTGATAAAGGACTTATCGATTTTGATCTTATCAAAGGGGAAAGATCGCAAATAGCTGAGTGATGAATAGCCGGTGCCGAAATCATCCAGCGCAATCAGCACGCCCAGCGCCTTCAGGTTTTGCAACGTGTGAATATTGCCGAGCGAATCATCCAGCAGCACTGACTCGGTAATTTCCACCTCCAGCCGCCACGGCTCCAGGCCGGAAGCTTTTAGCGCCCCCTCTACCGTCGCGATCAGCGTGCTGTTTTTAAACTGTACCGGCGACAGATTCACCGACACCGTCTGTCCGCCCGGCCAGTTCTTCGCCTCACGACACGCCTCATACAATGCCCAGGCGCCCAGGCTATGGATTAGCCCGGTTTCTTCGGCGATGGCGATAAACTCGCCCGGCATAATCAACCCCTTCTGCGGATGGTGCCAGCGCATCAGCGCCTCATAGCCGATTATCGCCTTCTGCTCGCTGTTGGTAATTGGCTGATAGTAGAGCCGCAGCTGGTTTTCGGTAATTGCCTCGCGCAGATCGTTTTCCATACAGCGGCGGGTGCGCGCCTGGGCATCCATCTCCAGCGTGAAGTGTTCATAGCGGTTGCGTCCGTTACGCTTGGCCTCATACAGCGCCATATCAGCGCAGCGCAGCAGCTGCTCCGGCGTCGAGAGTTCAGCGTCAGCAAAGGCGATGCCGATACTCAGCCCCACCGACAGATTATGCCCCTCCACGTTAATCGGCGGCTGTACGATATCGATCAGCCGCTGCGCCACCGCGCTCGCTTCCTGCTGGCGTCCAAGGCCGGGCAGCACGATAGCGAATTCATCGCCGCCGATGCGCGCCAGCGTATCCTGCTCGCGCAGTATGGCGCGCAGGCGTCTGGCGATAACGCGCAGCAGCTCATCGCCCATTTGATGACCTAGCGCATCGTTAACGTTTTTAAAGTTGTCCAGATCGAGACAGAGCGCCGCCGTCTGCCGCTCGTGCAGGCCATCCTGGCGCAGCGCATCGCTCAACCGCTGGCGAAACAGAATCCGGTTCGGCAGGCTGGTAAGGTAATCATGATGAGCCATATGGTGGATGCGGGCGTCGGCGGCACGCTGATCGGTGACGTCATCCACAATCAGCATCACATAGTGAGTGCGCGCATCGCCGCCGCGCACCGTGGCGGCGCGGGTATGCAGAATGCGATCGCCGCTGGCGGTCATCAGCTGCTGCTCGTTCTGGTGAATGCCCTCGCTGCGTAGCGCCGCATCCGCCAGCGCGTTGAAATAGTCGCTCAGCTCCGGCGGCAGACACTCGTGCGGCTTCTTGCCGTGCATGCTGTTTTTTTCCACGCCGAACAGCTGTTCCGCCTTGCGATTTACCAGCAAAATTTCCCGCGACACCGCATCCTCCACCAGCACGCAGGAGGGAATACTGGTGATAATGGTGTCAAGAAAGCGCGACATAGAGGTCATGCGCTCGCTTTGCGCCTCCGCCAAATCCTTAGCGCGCAGGATCTGCTGTTCATACTCGCGCCGCTCGGTAACGTCGCGGGTAATTTTTGCGAAGCCGACCAGCTTGCCGCTGTCGTCATGAATGGCGTCAATCACTACGTGCGCCCAGAAGGCGCTGCCGTCTTTACGGTAGCGCCAGCCCTGATCCTCAAAGCGTCCGGTTTTACGCGCGATATTCAGGTTGGAATCAGGAATTTTATTCTGACGATCCTGCGCGCTGTAAAACAGCGAAAAGTGCTGGCCGATAATCTCCTGGGTGCTGTAGCCTTTGGCGCGCTGCGCGCCGGCGTTCCAGTTCACCACGTGGCCGCCGGGATCGAGCATATAGATGGCGTAATCGGTAACGCTCTCCACCAGCAGACGAAACTTCTCTTCCTGGGTACGCCGCTCCTGCTGTAGCCTGCGCTGTTCGGTACAGTCGCGGGTAATTTTCGCATAGCCGAGCAGCTTGCCGTTATCATCGTGAATCGCCTCGATAATCACGTGCGCCCAGAAGGCGCTGCCATCCTTGCGGTAGCGCCAGCCTTCATCCTCAAAACGTCCGGTACGAAAAGCGATTTGCAGATTTTTTTCCGCAATATAGGCCATGCGCTCCGGCAGGCTATAAAAGATGGAAAAATGTTTGCCGACGATCTCCTCCGTCGTATAGCCTTTGGCGCGCTGCGCGCCGCTGTTCCAGTTCACCACCAGGCCTTCGGCATCCAGCATGTAGATAGCGTAATCGGTAACGCCGTCCACCAGCAGCCGAAACTTCTCCTCCTGTTCATGCTTCTGCCGCAGCAGCGCCTGCTGTTCGGTGCAGTCGCGGGTGATAACCGCAAAGCCCAGCATGGCGCCGCTTTCATCATAAATCGCATCGATCACCACGTGCGCCCAGAAGGCGCTGCCATCTTTGCGATAGCGCCAGCCTTCCGTTTCAAAGCGTCCGCAGCGGGTGGCTACGGCAAGGTTGTTCGCCGCCTGGCCTTTCTTCTGCTCGCCGGCGCTGTAAAAAACAGCGATGTTTTTGCCGACGATCTCTTCCGCCAGGTACCCCTTGGCCTGCCGGGCGCCCGCATTCCAGTTAGCGATAGTGCCGTCAGGATGGATCATATAAATGGCGTAATCGACCACGCTTTGCACCAACAGTCGATAAAGTGTGTCTGGATTCTTGTTCATTATGTTGCCCGATAGCGGCCCAGACGGCTGTCTGGGTGAGTTGGACATGGCAACGTAGTGCGTCTGGCTGTTCAGCGCTACGCTAAAGAGAAGCTTGCCGGTGCGCCCACATCACTACTGTCGACGGCACCTTTCCATTTCATGCATATCGGCAAAGGCAGCGTTTTTTTCAGCAAATGACGGGTGAAATGATCTTAACTAAACAACTTAAGCCAGATTGGCGGCAAGGCGCGGCAAGGAGGATTGCGGCACGACGCACAAACTTTTCTGTTACCGCCGCCGGAGGGGAAAAGAGGAAATCAAAAACGCGCTGCCATAAACAGGTTATGCTGTCTTTGTTTTCACTGAATATTTAACTAAACAGGGCGCTGCATGAAAATTGATGCGGATATCAGCTTTCGCAAACTGGAAATCTTTATTGCCTTTATGGCCAGCGGCAATATCGCTCGCGCCGCTGAGCAGCTCAATCTGAGCAACGTCAGCGTACATCGCGCGCTGCATACGCTGGAAGAAAATGTGCGCTGCCCGCTGTTTATTCATCAGGGACGCAGCCTGAAGCCGCTGCCCGCCGCGCGCACGCTGCTGGAGTATGCGCTGGACGCGGTAGATGTGATGGTGAAAGGCATCGATGAGGCGCGCAATAAGGCGGGGCTGGGGCAGAAACATATGCGCATCGGCACGCTCTATTCGCTGACGCTGGAAACTGTGCCGCGCCTGATTATGGGCATGAAGCTGCGCCGTCCCGATCTGGAGCTTGATTTAACTATGGGCTCCAATCAGCTGCTGCTGGAGAAACTGCAGCAGGGAGAGCTGGATGCGATTCTGCTCTCGATTACCGACAGCCAGATCGACCGACGCCGTCATGAGGTGCTGCCGCTGTTTGAGGATCATATTTTTCTCGCCGCGCCGGCGGATGCGCAGCTTGGCACGCGAACATCCGTCGATCTGCGCGACTATCGCCAGCAAAAATTCGTTTCGCTGGCGGAAGGCTTCGCCACCTTTCACGGTTTTCAGGAAGCCTTCAGCGTGGCGGGATTCGATGCCAATATCGTGATGCGCGTTAATGACATCTTCTCGATGCTCAGCCTGGTGCAGGCTGGCGTCGGTTTCGCGCTGGTGCCGGGGCGGATGCGGCGCATCTATGAAAACAGTTTGCAGCTGCTGCCGCTTTCAGAGCCTTATCAGATGCGCCAGACCATTGCTATCGTCTTCGATCGCAATCGCGAGCACGATCCCAACCTGCTGGCGCTGGTAGCGGAAGGCCGCATGTATGCGCGGGAGATATCGCCTGGCGTTGGCGGCGCGCCTGCTGAACCAGCTTAAGCGCAATCGCGAACACGGTCTCAGCCTGCTGGCGTTGGCGGCGAAAGGCCGCATATATGCGCGGGAGATATCGCCTGGCGTTGGCGGCGCGCCTGCTGAACCAGCTTAAGCGCGATCGCGAACACAATCCCAACCTGCTAGCGCTGGCAGCGCGCCTGCTGAGCCAGCTTAAGCGCCAGCGCTANGATCGCGAACACAATCCCAACCTGCTAGCGCTGGCAGCGCGCCTGCTGAGCCAGCTTAAGCGCCAGCGCTACGCCGCCCTGCTCCAGCGACAGCGCATCGCCGCGCGACAGCGGCGCGCGGGCCAGCCCGGTCAGCACCGCGCCGGGCGGCATCTCCAGCGCCAGACCGATATCGCGCTCGTTGGCGGCCTCCATCGCCTCATGCCAGCGTACGGTGCGCGCCATATTCATCGCCAGATCGTCGGCGATTTGCTGCGGCTGCCACAGCAGACGCGCGCTGCTGCCGCTGAGATAGGCACAGCGCGGGCGCGTCAGGGTCACGCCTTCAAACGCCTGCGCCAGCTTTTGCGCCGGGGCGTCCAGCAATGCGCAGTGCGAAGGCACGCTGACCGCCAGCCGGTGAACTTTCTGGGCGCCGTGGGCTATCGCCCGTTCGCCGGTCTGACGCATTGCCTCTTCGCTGCCGGCAATCACCATCTGCTGCGCGGCGTTAATATTCGCCAGGTAGCAATCGCCCAGCAGCGGTTCAATTTCACTCTGGCGCAGGCCGGTAATCGCCGTCAGCCCGTAGCCTGTCGGCCAGGCCTGCTCCATTAATTCCCCGCGCAGCGCCACCAGCCGCACCGCATCGTCAAACGCCAGCGCGCCGGCCACCACCGCCGCGGGAAACGCGCCGATAGAGAGGCCGCTGACCATTTCCGGCTCCAGCCCCTGTCGCGCCAGTTCGCGCGCCCAGCCGACGCCGGCAATCAGCAGGCAGAGCTGCACCGCACGGGTATGACGCAGCGCTTCGGCGCTGTCCAGCAGCGCGGCATTTTCGCCTAACGCTGCGCTCGCTTCACGCAGCAGGCTGTCACCGTCCGGCAGCCCCTGCAACATCCCGACGCGCTGCGGCCCCTGTCCGGGAAACATAAACAGCACTTTCATTAACTTATACCTCCGTTTCTGCCTGCCAGGGATCCTTAACCAGACGCGGCCCCCGGTTGGTTTTCAGCAGCGCCCGCCCATCACGCAGCCACTCATTAAGCGCGAAGGCGCCGCAGGGCGTTTCTACCTGGGTATCCGCCCGGCACGGCAGGCGCAGCAGCTGTTGCCGCCAGGCCTGAAATTTTTCCGGCGCCAGCGGCTGCGGCGCGCGAATTAAAAGATCGAGATCGCTGCCGCTATGCAGCACCGGCACTTCAGTTGCCAGCGCGTAGCCGCAGCTGCCGGTAATGCCCCACTGCCAGGGCCAGGCGCGCTGCGCCAGCAGAATCGCCCCCTGTACCGGCGGCTGGGAAACAAACACCGAACGCAGCAGCGACGCAACGTTTGCCAGCGACTCTGGCGTAACGCGCCGCGCCACCGCCGTAGCCGGCAGCCAGGCGGCGGCGCGGCGTTCACGCCCGATACCGCG
Source organism: Mixta tenebrionis (assembly GCF_006517625.1). Lineage (GTDB taxonomy): Bacteria > Pseudomonadota > Gammaproteobacteria > Enterobacterales > Enterobacteriaceae > Mixta > Mixta tenebrionis. The sequence continues at coordinate 8,446 of NZ_VHQI01000015.1, forward strand.
GATCCCCACGGCGATCAGCCCCGCCGGATGGCTATCCCGGCGCACCACCAGCGGCAGCGTGGGCTGCCACTGCTGCGCTACCCAGTCGGGCAGTTCGCCCTGTAGCGCCTGCGGATCGCTAAGCCAAATCAAATCGTGGGGGCGCGGCAGCATCGGTTACATTCCTGCGGTTAAAGAGATAAACAGCGGCAGTGTAACAATACAGAGCACGGAGCTGATCAGCAGAGTCGCTTCCGCATCAGGCGACTGCACGCCAAAGCGGTTGCCGAACACCACGCCGAAGAAGCCGGCGGACAGCGCTACCATCAGAATAGCGGTAATCGCCAGCGTGCCGTGCAGACCCATTACCAGTACCAGACCCCAGGCGATTGCCGGCTGAATCAGCAGCTTGGTTACGCTGGAGAGCGCTACCGCGCCGTTCAGCTTCAGCTGACGCGCAGAGAGGATCAAACCGGTCAGGAACAGCGCCGTTGCGGTGGCGGAAAGGCCCAGCGGTTTAATCGCGGTCAGCACCAGATCCGGCATATGGATGCCCAGCGCGGAGAGCACTACCCCCAGCAGCGGCCCCCAGACGATCGGTTTTTTCACCGAGCGCCACATCAGCACCGGCAGCATCGCCAGCGATGAGCCCTGAGTCGTACCGGCGGCGCGCGCTTTTTCACGTTCCAGAATCAACAGACAGAACGGCGTCATTAACACCGAACCACAGGCGATAGAGACGGCGACCGACAGCGAGGTATTGCCGCTTTCCCCCAGCACGCTGCCGAGGATCGGCAGGCCCAGCGCGGCATAGTTCGGCAGCGCCACCGTCAGCGTCAGCACCGCGGCATCCTGCGGCGACTTATGGAACACCTTGATGCAAAGAAAATAGATAACGGCGTAGGTGATCCACATCGCCAGCGTCAGCACCACCACCAGCGGCATCTGCTCAACGATGCCGCTCCAGGGCGTTTGTACCGTAGCGCTAAATAACGCCGCCGGCAGTGCAAAATCCATTACAAAGATATTCAGTAAAGCGACGTTCTTGTTATCCACCATTTTTGCCTTACCGGCTAAGAAGCCCAAAAGCATGATGACAAAAATAGGAGCAAGAGCATGAAGAATGATATATGTCATATTTCACCTGTATAACAATGAGTTGAAAGTTGGCACAGGTGCGATGGTTTATTTTTATTTACAGGCTGTTTTTATCGATGGGCAACGCGTGCCCATCACTATCCACCTGGCAGGTTTGTCCCGGCGTGAATGATAATTACCAGGCCGCGCGCATACGTTCACGTACTAACGCGGAGCTGCGGCGATTTTCACCACGCAGCCGGTGTTGCAGACTGTTATCGCCATCGCGGGCGTCTTTGATCTGACGAATTAATGACTCAACGACCTGCTGCTTTTCCGCTTCGCCCGGTTCATCCGGCTTAGCGATATTCAGCAGTTCATCAAGCAGGCCCAGGGTTTGGTAGTTCTTCACGTCGTAGGCCATCGGCGGCACCGTTGACGCCAGCTCAATCAGCGCTTCCACGCTGCGCAGGGTGATGCGCGCCGCAGAGGCCTGGCCCATGGCGTGAACCATAACGCCGGGATCGTTAAAGGCGATCAGTCGGTTAGACTGGTAGCCGTGCGCCAGGAAAGCGCCGGACATCGCTTTACCAACGATCAGACCAATTACCGGATGACCGGCCAGGCGGGCTTCAGCCCAGGCGGCGGCGGAAGCGGCCAGCGCCTGATGGATGCCGAACGCCTCTTCACGACGCCCATAAGCCTGGCTGGGAACGTCAATCACCGCGATAATCGGGCGTTTACGTTCGGCGCCGGCATCGGCGGCTACGGTTTCTTTCACCACTTTCGCCAGCGTCCAGCCTTCCATCAGGCCGACTTCGCCGCCGGCCGCGCGCGGGAAGTGATTATTTTCATCGGGCACCACGGCGATATAACGCACGCTTTCCCCATCCAGATCGGCATCCGCCACCTGTACCGACGGACATAAACCACCTAAGCGAGGCGCATCCTGGCTAAGCAGCGCCAGCCAGCGCTCGCCGCGACTGATTGTTTTCATAGCGCGTCTCCCGCAAAAAATTGTTTAATCTGTTCGCTCTCTACCTGTTTGCTGGTGTCTGTCGCTTTCAGACGCGCCAGCATCGGCTCGTAGTTATCGGTGCGATGACGGGCCGGTACGCCGCGCGCCAGCGCATCGCTGACCGCCTGCTTAACCGCATGTACGCCGTCGTTAACCAGCACATCGGCCAGGCCGCTGCGATAGCGCACTTCGCCGCCGGTGATGCTCCAGATAAACGGACGATCGCGTGAGTCATACTCTTCGATCCCCGCTTCCTGTTCGATCACCTGCGGGCCGTTCAGACCGAGGCGCGCCTCACGCGTGACGATCAGCGAGCTGCACAGGCCAGCGGCGATAGACATGCCGCCGAAGCAGCCGACGGTACCGGTAATTACGCCGATCACCGGGGTGTAGCGCCGCAGATCGACAATCGCAGCGTGGATGTCGGCAATCGCCGCCAGGCCGAGGTTCGCCTCCTGCAGGCGCACGCCGCCGGTTTCAAGGCAGAGCACCGCCTGAGTCGGTACGCCGCGGCGATGATCTTCCGCCGCCAGCTCCAGCGCCGCCGCCATTTTCGCGCCGGAGACTTCGCCCATGCTGCCGCCCTGGAAGGTTCCTTCGATAGCGATCACCACCGTCGGCTTGCCGTTCAGCGTGCCTTTCGCTACCACCATGCCGTCATCGGCCTGCGGCACGATGCCCTGCATCGGCAGCCAGGGAGACATAATGCCGTCAAAAGGATCGAGCAGTTCGCGATATGAACCTTCATCCAGCAGCAGGTGCGCGCGTTCACGCGCCCGCAGTTCAATAAAACTGCTGTCGTTACGCATGGGCCGCCTCCTCAAAAACCTGTTCGATTCGGATGCGCGCGACGCCAGGGGTGGCGCCGAAGTCGTGGATGGTAAGCTGGCCGGCAGGCAGTTCAGTTAAGGTGCTCAGTCGGTCAAACAGCGCACGCCAGCGCGCTTCAAAGTTAACGATCGAAGTGGTGATGCTGACTTCAAGTTTTTCGCCCGCGTCAGGGACGAACAGGGCTTCCATATCACCGGAGCCCACTACTCCAACCAGTGCACGCCCTTGCAGGGTGCGGGTGGCAGGATAAGAAAGTGTGATTTGTTCCATAACATCCTCAATGTGTGAGTAGACAGATACCATCGAGAAACAGCGTGGCCGCCAGCAGATCCGCCGCGCCGCCTGGAGAAGCGTTCATGCTGAGCATCTCCGCGTCGAGCCGGGCCAGCGCCTGACGCCCCGGCAAGGTGCCGCAGCCGCCGTGGTCCAGCACCCGCTGCGCGCCCTGCTGCATCGCCTGCAGGCCGGTCAGGCCGGAACGCGACAGTACGCAGGTATCGCTGAGCGAGGTCATGATCGCCATCAGCGCGTCAAGCCTGGCCTGCTCTTCCGTCGCGCCCGCTGCGCGGCTGCGCCGTAGCTGCGGCAGCGCCAGCTGGCGAATATGCGGAAACGCCTGCTGCGCCTCTTCGCGCGCGCCGGGCACCCGGTAACGCTGCGTGGCCCGCAACCCTTTGCTGAAACTGCGCGGCGCGCGATCGTCCGGCAGGCTCGCCAGCGCGGCGGCGGTGCGGCAAACGGCTTCCGCCGTCGCCTCGCCGTCCAGCATGGCGACGGCGCTGACCAGCAGCCCCAGCGCCCAGATGGCGCCGCGATGGGTGTTGACGCCGTTAGTAGCCGCCATCATCTGCGCTTCGCCTGCGCGCCCCAGCTGACCAACGCGCTGGCGCAGCGCGATATCTGCCGGACGCTGCCAGCTGTGCAGCGCCAGGGCGTGGAACGTCGGCTGCAGGCTGCGAGCGGAAAGCTCCATCAGCGCCAGCGTCAGATCCTGATGCGCCCCGCTGCCGCGACCGTCTACCAGCCCCGGTTTGGGCGTCAGGCGCGCTTCATCGATCAGCGCCATGCTCGCCCGCTCCGCCAGCTGTACAGCCAGCCGTTCAGCGCGCTGTTCAGAGAGTTGCGGTTGCATCGTCATTACCAGCTCCGGAATTTAGCCGGTGGGTTGTAAAGGCCGCCGGACCATTCCACCAGGTCGGCAACGCTGCCCGCCGCCAGCAGCGAACGGGTGGCTTCGCTACGGCGAATATCCAGATCTTCCGGCCAGGCGATTTTGCCTTCACGGCGCAGCTGCGCGACGCGTTTGGCATCCACGCCCAGACCGATATCGGTGATACCGGCTACCGCCGCGACCATCGCCCGGCGCTCTTCCATCGACTCTGCGCGATAGAGATAGGCGATACCTTCTTCGGTCAGAACGTGAGTTACGTCTTCGCCGTAGATCATCACCGGCGCCAGCGGCATATTGGAGGCTTTCGCCACGTCAACGGCATCCAGTTTTTCCACGAAGGTCGGTTTACCGCCCGCCTGGAAGGTTTCCACCATCTGCACCACCAGCTTGCGCCCGCGCACCATCGGATCGGGCTTGTCGATCATCGCCAGCCATGCCGGCGTGGCGTGACGACGCCCGTGCGGATCGTGCCCCATATTCGGCGCGCCGCCGAAGCCGGAGAGACGCCCGCGGGTAACGGTGGAGGAGTTGGCGTAGCCGTCAACCTGCAGCGTTGAACCGATAAACATATCCACCGCATACTGACCAGCCAGCTGGCACAGGGCGCGGTTTGAACGCATCGAACCGTCGGAGCCGGTAAAGAAGATGTCAGGGCGCGCGGCGATGTAGTTTTCCATCCCCAGTTCGCTACCGAAGCTGTGAATCGTTTCCACCCAGCCGCTTTCAATGGCGGGAATCAACGTCGGATGCGGGTTCAGCGTCCAGTGTTTACAGATTTTGCCTTTCAGCCCCAGCTTTTCACCGTAGGTAGGCAGCAGCAGCTCAATCGCGGCGGTGTTAAAACCGATGCCGTGGTTCAGCGACTGCACCTGGTGCTCAGCGTAAATCCCCTTGATCGCCATCATCGCCATCAGGACATGTTCCTGTTTGATCAGGCGCGGATCGCGGGTGAATAGAGGTTCAATAAAGAAAGGCTTGTCGGCGACCACCACGTAGTCAATCCAGGAACCGGGGATATCAACGCGCGGCAGATCGGAGGCGTCATCCACCAGTTCGTTAACCTGAGCGATAACGATGCCGTTGCGGAAGGCGGCGGCTTCAATCAGCGCCGGGGTATCTTCGGTGCTGGGGCCGGTATAGAGGTTGCCCTGACGGTCGGCCTTAAAGCCGGCGACCAGCGCGACGTTCGGCACCAGATCCACATACAGGCGCGCATAAAGCTCGATGTAGGTGTGGATCGCGCCGATTTCCAGCTGTCCATCTTCCAGCAGCTGCGAAATACGCAGGCTCTGCGTACCGGAGAAAGAGAAGTCCAGCTTGCGGGCGATGCCCTTTTCGAAGATATCCAGATGTTCGCTGCGGCTGACGCTCGGCATAATCATATGCAGATCGTGCACCTTCTGCGGGTTGACCTCCGCCAGCATACGCGACAGAAAATCGGCCTGTTTCTGGTTATTCCCCTCCAGCACCACGCGGTCGCCCGGCGCGATCAGTTTTTCCAGTACGGCGGGTAAATCGTGAGTGGGCAGAACTTTGCCTGGAATAGCGAGTGATGCAATGCGTCGCTGTTTCTCGGTGCGACGCGTATCCCAGACGCGGCCTGACGACGTTTCAGGCAACATAGCTAACCTCCTGGCTCATTTATGATTTATCTGAAATCGATGACCAAAGTGTCTGCCTGTTAGCCCGGCGCATCAATTAAGCAGGAAGTTTGATTATTAGCCTGAGAGTAATGGAATTTATCTGAGTAGAGACTAGCGTTAGTAACGAGCAGCGCTCAGATTTATTTCAGTATCAGAAAAAGGGCGTTTAGCCTGCTGATAAACAGGACTTTAACTGAAAAAAAATAACCCCGCGCTATTTTATGTAATCCTGTTTCGTCAGGTTTGCGCCGCACGCGCGCGGCGTTAAAATGGGCCTGGCGCGCAAAAAACGCCGCCTGAACGCATTGCAGAGCATTTATTTTCTTGTCTTAACTGGCTTTTTTTCTCTTTTTACCGTTACGGATGAGATACTACTTGCCATAGTAAAGGAGCCATTGCCTGAATCGTCGTAGCCAAAAAGCTTTGTCACGGCTGGTAAGTTTTTTATTTATTATTTTCTGTAATAACTTTTTTTGAAAAAGTTTTGTTCCTTTTAGTTAACTAACTACCTTTTCAGGCCCCCACGGAAAGCAGGTTAAAAACATTTATTTGCTTTAAGATTTTATCGTCATTTTAAATTCCGGCGACACAGAAGTGAAGCGGAATAAGACGCCATCAGCCAGCAACCCATTGAAATCTCATCTTATTTATTCGCAACAAAAAATAACTGCGGCGGGCCAGCTGGCTAAAGTTTGAATTAGAGACAATTCTCACATTGATGATTTATCGGGAGCGGTATAATCCGCCACACCATATAAGAACAAACTAATAAAACCTATTCCTTTGAATTTTTATAATATCGCACAGGACTGCTTATGATTAATAGCGTATTTATTGTCGACGACCACCCGTTTATCTGTTCAGGCATCAAGGCCTATTTACGCGCTAATGGCTATGTGATTGCGGGCGTAGCGGAAGATGGCACTTCCGTTATCGCGGACGTTGGCCTGCATCGCCCCGATCTGGTGATTATGGATCTCAATATACCGGGACGGGACGGTATGCAGGTCATTGAAAGCCTGAAACGCATCAACGATCAACAGAAAATCATTGTGTTAACCGCCTCGGAAAGCGAGTTCCATATGCAGCGCTGCCTGATGCTTGGCGTGGATGGCTATCTTTATAAGAGTCACGACACCGCCCAGCTGCTGCAGGCCATTCGCACTATAGATAAAGGGGTGAAATTCTATCCCAACTCTTCCAGCGTGGAAGCTAAAAATCTGCATCCGGAAAGTGAAAAACTTATGTCGCTTTCTCGCCGCGAGCTGATGGTGCTCAGAAAGCTGGCCGCTGGTTATTCGAATAAAGAGATCGCCTTACAGCTTTCGCTTAGTAATAAAACTATCAGCACCTATAAAATAAAAATATTGCGTAAGCTCGGCATTAAAAGCGTGGTTGATATTAATGAGGTCGCGAAAAGAAATTACCTGGTTTAAATTACTAAATAACCTGCGCTATATTAAATCAGTCCACAGCAGGTAGTTTACCCAGGGTTAACAGGGCGGCCGGTTACCCCGCCCCGCCGATGGTTAATGAGAATGGGATATCTGCTGTGCTACAGGATGCCAGAAATCCGTTACCGCCCCTTCGCCGCCCGTTAACGGATCGAACGGCGGTAACGGCACCTGTTTAATCGTAGCCAGCGCTTTTTCCATCTGGCTTTTTTCATCGCGCAGCGTGTCCGGCTCCATGCCCGCCGGATAAGCGCCCACGGTAAAGAAATCTTCGCTGGCCGCAATTTGTCGATGGCCCACGCCCGCGGGAATTAGTACCGCATCACCGGCACGCAGCGTCACCATCCGTCCGCTTTCGCCGCCAAACAGCACCTCCGCCCAGCCCGCCGCAACGCCCAGCAGTTCATGACAGTTAGAATGGTAGTGCGTATAGGGAAAAATCGCCGCGCGCCAGCGTGCCGGCCAGTGATTTTCCGAAAAGCGCTGTTCAAACCAGGCCGCGATATCCTCTACCTCGCCCGGCGCCACCCGCGGATAGATAATCAGCGGCAGCGGATTATTAGGCACGCCATTAGAGGGCTGAGACAGCATCAGGTGCTGCGGATTATTAGACATGCCCGCAAATAGCGTACCGGCGGCAAATGACATCATGGCCATCAGGCTGCCCGATAAAGGAATCATAGCGCCTCTCCTGTTAAACGCGACGTTAAGTAATTGTGGCAAAAGTAAATAACTTTGCAACCGAAAGCCTGTTGCCTGCTTCACATAACTTGCTAATTTATAAGACTTAAGCCAAATTTTTGTTATCACTGTTATAGTTTTTTTATCAGAATCTGTTTCTGTTGTTTCTTGCCATACTCATGGTTTAATTATTTTATCGTTGGCTTCAATGAACGAGGTAAAACAATGGACGCCATCAAACAGATTATGCTGCGTGAAATCGACACGCTGAACCGCGAAGAGCTGCGCGATAACAAGCCGCGTTTCAGCTTTAACTTTCTCAAGACGCACCCCGGACTGTGGCTGACGATGTATATCTGTTACGGTCTCTGTGCGGCGCTGATCTTTACCACCGATTATCTCGGCTGGCCCGCCTTCTGGGGCGCCACCGCGTTTGTGCTGCTGATGAGCTTTCTGATGTTGCTGGATATCAATCCCAAATACCGCTTTGAGGATATTGATACGCTGGATCTACGCGTTTGCTATAACGGCGAGTGGTATTACGTGCGCACGCTGTCAGAAGAGGCGGTAAACGATATCCTTAACCACCCTTCCACTCCGGATCACGTCAGAGAAGGTATAGGTAAGCTGCTGTCGCTGAAAGGCGAAGTGGATTTTTACGATCTTTATCATCTTACCTGGGGCAACAAGCCCGCCGCCGCCGTCTGAGCGGCCAGCGGCAGACGTACCGGCTTACGGGCGTTCGCCGCTTCACATCATTTCCGCAATCAGCCCGCCCAGCCTGGCCGCCGCCGCCTCCATCGCATCATCCCACGCCCAGGCGGTATTAAAGCGAAAGTAGTTGGCATACTGCTGTCCCGACGAGAACATGCTGCCCGGCGCAATACTGATGTTATGCGCCAGCGCGCGGTAATAGAGCTGAGTGGCGTTAACCTGGCGCGGCAGCTCAATCCACAGAAAATAGCCGCCGCGCGAGTCGTTGATTTTGGCGCCATGGGGCAGATGCCGCTTCAGCGCCTGACGCGCCAGGTTTTTACGCTGCTCCAGCACCTGGCGCAGCCGGCGCAGGTGGCTGTCATAGCTGCGCGTGCCGAGGTAGTTCGCCAGCGCCAGCTGCATCGGCGCGCTGGTAGCCAGCGTGCTCATCAACTGTAGCCGCTGAATGCGCTGCGCCTGCCTGCCCGCCGCCACCCAGCCCACCCGAAATCCCGCTACCAGGTTCTTTGAGAAAGAGGAACAGTGCAGCACGCTGCCCTGCCGATCGAACGCCTTCGCCGGCAGCGGCTTGTCGGCGCCGAAATAGATCTCGCTGTAGACGTCATCTTCGATCAGCGCCACCTGATGCTCCGCCAGCAGCTCGACCAGCGCCTTTTTCTTCTCGCGGCTCAGGGTAAATCCCACCGGGTTTTGCTGGTTGGTCATCAGCCAGCAGGCTTTTACCGGCCAGCGCTGTAGCGCCTGTTCCAGTTCGTTGAGATCCATACCATGCTGCGGATCGGTGGCAATCGCCACCGCCTTCAGCTTCAGCCGCTCAATCGCCTGCAGCGCGCCGTAGAACGTCGGGTTCTCAACAATAACCCAGTCGCCCGGCTCGGTTACCGCCTGCAAACTCAGGCTGAGCGCCTCCATCGCGCCGTTGGTAATAACAATCTCATCCGGCGCTACGGTAATGCCCTGTTGGGCATAGCGGCGCGCCAGCGTTTTACGCAGCGCCTCGTTGCCCGGCGGCAGATTATTGATCGCATCGCCCGGCGTCAGGCTGTGGGAAACTTGATTCAGGGCGCGCATTAGCTGCCGCTGCGGAAACAGTTCCGGATCGGGAAAAGCGGAGCCAAAAGGGATCATCAGCGGATCGCGGCAGGCCTGTAATACATCGAAGATAAAGGCGTTGATATCCACGCTTTCCGCCAGCTGCACCTTCTGGTGCGTTACCGGCTGGCTGAGGTATTCGGCGCGAGGCGCCACATAATAGCCCGACTGTGGGCGCGAGACGATAATCCCCTGACTTTCCAGCACCTGATAGGCGTGCATCACGGTCATCAGGCTCATGCCGCTCAGGCTAACCTGATCGCGCAGCGAGGGCAGCTTTTCGCCCGGCTGCCAGACTTCGGCATCAATTTGCGCCTGAATTCGCTCCACCAGCTGGAGATATTTCGCCATAGACGGTTACCGGCCCCTGAAAAAATGGTGACGGCCATTATAGTTGGTCTGCCGGGCAAGGGATATGGCCCGGCCAGAGTCCGCATAGCGGGTAAAAAGGCCCGTCTCGCCGGCCTTTGCCGGGCGGACGACAGGCATAGCGCCATCAGCGTTTGCCGGGTGGGCGATAAGCATAGCGCCGTCAGCGTTTGCCGGGCGGCTGGGCGTCAGCTCAGGCAACCGTCTGGCGCGCGTCGGTCGAAATAAACTCCTGCAGCTCATCAATACGCTCCGGCGGAATCGGCTTGCCCAGCAGGTAGCCCTGCAGGCTGTTACAGCCAAGGCTGGTAAGAAAGTTCTGCTGCTGCGGCGTCTCCACCCCTTCCGCCACCACCTTCAGATTGAGCGACTTCGCCAGCGCCACAATCGCCGAAACAATAGTGGCGTCGCCGCTGTTTTCGCTCAGCTCGTTAACAAAAGCGCGATCGATTTTCAGCTCGCTGGCGGGCAGGCGCTTCAGATAAAGCAGGCTGGAGTAGCCGGTGCCGAAATCATCGATGGAGGCGCGCACGCCAAGGGCGGTTAACGCCGTCAGGATGCGTACGCTCTCATCGGGATTGCGCATCGCCGTGGTTTCCGTGACTTCCAGCGTCAGCAGGCGCGGCGGTATCTGATGCTTCTCCAGCGCGGTTACCACCGTATCCACCAGGCTGCTCTGCTCAAACTGCAGCGCCGACAGGTTAACCGCCACCGACCAGTTTTCATGGCCCTGCTGATGCCAGCAGCGTAGCTGACGACACGCCTCATTAATCACCCAGTTGCCGACGTGAATAATCAGCCCGCTTTTTTCCGCCAGCGGCAGGAAAATGTCGGGCGGCAGCAAACCGCGCTGGGGATGCTGCCAGCGCAGCAGCGCCTCCAGACCGACGATTGGACCGCTCGGCGCGGTATACTTCGGCTGGTAAAACAGCCGTAGCTCAGCGCGCTCCAGCGCCAGCCAGAGATCGTTCACCAGCTGCAGCTGGCTCTGCGCGATGGTATTCATCGAGCGCTGGAAAAAGTTATAGCCGTTACGCCCGTTGTTTTTGGTGTGATACATCGCCGCATCGGCATTAAACATCAGTTCGCGCTCGTCGGCGCCGTCGCCGGGATAGACCGCAATGCCAATGCTGAGCGAAACCATTAGCTCATAACGTGAAATGGTGAAGGGTTGTTCAATCAGCCTGACCAGCGCATCGGCAATAGTGGCCGCGTCGTTGGGATCGTCAATCTCGGTAAGCAGCACAAATTCGTCGCCGCCCAGCCGCGCCAGCGTGTAGTGCCCGGTCATATTAGCGGTCATTCGCTCGGTCACCGCCACCAGCAGGCTATCGCCAATATGGTGGCCGAAAGCGTCATTAACCGCCTTAAAGCCGTCCAGATCCATAAACATCAACGCAAAACGCGAGTTTTCCCGCGTGGCTTTGCTGATCGCCTGATCGAGGCGATCCTCCAGCAGGATGCGGTTCGGCAGGCGCGTCAGATTATCATGCAGAGCCAGCTGCGCCAGTTCGCGGTTGGCCTCCGCCAGCGACGAGGCCAGCATGGAAGTACGCGCCTGTAAACGCGCGTCGAGCATTGATACCAGCAGAGTAATGCCGAGAATAGAGAGCGTGACCACCGCCACCAGAATCGCCAGCCAGTTGCTGTCCACGCCGTGCGCCATCGCATGGCCGGCAGCCGGAAAGCTGGCGGCGGCCATGCCGGTATAGTGCATACCGGCTATGGCGAAACCCATCACCACCGCCGCGCCCGCACGCAGCAGCGTCAATCTCCCTGGCCCCTGACGCAGCTGAAAAGCCAGCCACAGCGCGGTGCCCGACGCCAGCAGCGCGATCACGATCGACAGCGCGATCCAGCGCCAGTCCCAGACGATGCCCGGACTAAACATCAGCGCCGCCATGCCGGTGTAGTGCATCGCCACTACCCCGCTGCCCAGCACCAGCGCGCCGTAGCTCAGCCGCCGCCAGCGCAGCTCGTCAAAGCAGACGATCCAGAGCGCGAATATCGAGGCCGCGATAGCGATCAGCATCGACAGCAGCGTAAGCGTGCCGCTGTAGCTCATCATCATCGGCATATTCATGGCGAGCATGCCGATAAAATGCATCGCCCAGATGCCGATCCCCATCGCAAAGCCGCCGCCGCCCAGCCAGACAAGCGCGGCGTTTCCGGTGCTGGTAACGACGCGTCCGGCCATATCTAATGCGGTATAGGAGGCCAAAAAAGCCACGATAATGGATACAATCACCATAATCGTATCGTAGGAAGTTGCCAGCATAGAGATTCCTGCCAATAGGCGTCTGCATCAACGCGCTGAAATTAAAAGAATAAAAGTGCAAGGACGCGATGGCCTTTAACGGCTAAATTATCGGCAAGCCGGCGTCAATGCTTATCGCCGCCTTGATGAATAAAAACGATTAACGCGAGAAGAAAAATTGCTCGCTATAGCCGTTTTCCTCAGTAAGTCAGCACCGCACCGCCGGTAAAACATAAATTTTATTTTTACGTATCTGCCGTACTCTCCCGGCCGGCCTCCGCCCTCTGATGCTGAAAGATTTAAAAATTTATCTGCCCGCCACGCTCATTTCCCCCGGCAACAGTGCCAGCATAAACTACATGAACGCTGCTTTTTCGCCGTATGGGAAAGCGCCCGACATTGTCACCGATCTCAGCGGGTTGTTACAACTCCGATCGCTGTCGTTTATTCGCGCCTGGCTGAGATCAGCGTGACGCCTGGAACTGGCGATACAGACTAAAACTGCAGATAAATTTTTAACTTTGTATTTACCGCTTTGCTAACCGCTGTTATATAGTAAGAGAAGTTAATATAAATGTACTAAAACCAAATCTGCGCAGGCTGTGGATGCGCCTTTTTTTTACTTTTAGCTGTGCCTTTTTATTACTGCTTTTGAGTATTGCTCTTTACTGAACACCAGGTGATAACGCTTATACGCCATCGCTATCAGTAAGAAATATTTATGAAAACAAGGTCTTTGTTGGTTGCTGCCGGCTGCTTGCTTCCGCTGCTTGCCGCGCCCTCTTTCGCCGCCACCACCACCGGCACCATTAACGCCACCCTGACGTTAACTACCGGCTGTCTGGTTAACGGCCAGCCCGGCACTACGGGCGTTAACTTCGGTACGTTGAACTTCGGCAGCAGCGCCGCTACCTTCGATACCCTGAACGCCACGCTGGTAGGGGCGGCGGGCACCGGCATCTACGTACGCTGCACTACCGGTCAAACCTATAACGTTCAGGTCACCAGCAGTAACGCTGCGCCGGCCACCGTCTATGGCGAGGTGACCGGCCAGCCGCGCTATCTGCTGCTCGGCGCCGACAATACCCGCGGCATCGCCTACACCCTCTACAGCGATGCCGGCTTTACCAACGCCATCGCCAACAATACCAACCTGCCCGCGACCGGCACCGCCAACCCCACGCTGGGCGACAACTACCAGATTTTCGGGCGCATTACCGGCGGCGGTTTTAACGCCGCCATTCCTGCCGGCACCTATACCGACACTATTAGCGTTGCGGTGAACTACTAACGTCGCGCGCAGGGAAAGCCAGGTGCCGGAACAAAGGTTGCGCACGCTGGGGCGTTACGTCCCGCTGCTGCTGTTGATCGCTCACAACGCGCTGGCGCTGCCGACGCAAACCTTTCAGGTCAGCGCTGCGGTGGTGGCAGGCTGCGTGATCTCCGGCAGCAATACCGGCGTGTTCGGCTCGCTTAATTTCGGCACCCGCTCCGGCGTGGAAACGGCCAGCGTCGGGGCCAGCTTTGTGCAGAACAGCGCTATCACTATCGCCTGTACGCCAGGCACCACGCTGAACATGAGCATTAACGGCGGCAGCAACTACACCACCACGCGCAATCTGAAGCTGGCGAGCGGAAGCAACACGGTAGCCTACCGGCTGTTTACCAACGCCAGCTACAGCGCCGCCAGCGAAATTCCGGTCAGCCAGAACGTAGCGCTGAGTTACGGCAACGCCAATAACATTATTTTGCCGATTTACGGCCTTTTACAGCTCAGCGGCGCCCAGCGCGCCGGCGTCTATAACGATACGTTGACGGTGACGCTGGGCTGGTAATAGATAATAAGGACATCGGGTATGACTCGCCTTAGCACGCTTATTCTGGCGCTCTTCACGGCATTAACCTTCGCTGCTCATGCCGCCAACTCGGTAATGATCTGGCCCATCGATCCCAAAATCATCAGCGAGGATAAAGCCAGCGAGCTGTGGCTGGAGAATCGCGGCGGCGGCACCACGCTGATGCAGGTGCGCATTTTCGCCTGGCAGCAAATAGCGGGACGCGAACAGTATCAGACGCAGCAACAGGTGGTCGCCAGCCCGCCAGTGGTGCGCATTGAGCCTGGCCAGAAACAGCTGGTGCGGCTGATCAAGCAAAGCGCGCCCGCCGCCGGCCAGGAGGCCGCCTATCGCGTGGTGCTGGATGAGATCCCGACGCCGCAGCAGCCAGGCGAGAACCAGGCGGGGCTGCGTTTTCAGATGCGCTACTCGGTGCCGCTGTTTGTGTACGGCAGCGGGCTGACGGCGGATGTTCAGCCGCAGCTCAGCTGGCGCGCGGTCAGCGAAGGCGGTCAGCGCTGGCTGGAGATCGTCAACCACGGCGCGGTTCATGCGCGCCTCAGCAAGGCCACGCTGAACGGGCGCGAACTGAGCAGCGGACTGTTTGGCTACGTGCTGGCTAACAGCAGCCACCGCTGGCCGCTTAACGCCGCCGTCGCTTCCGGCGCGGTACTGGCGGCGGAGGTCAATGACCGCCCCTGGCGCAGCGCCAGCAGCGCGCGTTAAGCTATGCGCCCGCTTCCCAGCCCTGTGCTGCGCCGCTGCTCGCTGGCTGTTGTCGGACTGTGCGGCGGCCTGACGGTGCCGTTCAGCGCTGCCGAAACCTTCTCTTCACTGCCGCCGCCGCCCACGCTGACGGCGACGCAGGGCGAAAGCCAGCAGTATATGCTGGGGCTGACGGTTAACCAGCGTGAGAGCCAGCAGATTGTGCCGGTAACCTTGCGACACGGCCACTACTGGCTACACGCCGCCGATCTACAGCAGGCGGGGATTCCGGCGGATAAGCTCAGCGGCCCGGAGGTGGATGTTTCCGCCATGCCGCAGGTTGACGTACGCTATGACAGCCAGCGCCAGCGCATCATGCTGACCGTTCCCGGCGCCTGGCTGCCCGAACAAACCTTTGCCG
The DNA here is from genome assembly GCF_006517625.1 of Mixta tenebrionis. Classification (GTDB taxonomy): domain Bacteria; phylum Pseudomonadota; class Gammaproteobacteria; order Enterobacterales; family Enterobacteriaceae; genus Mixta; species Mixta tenebrionis. The sequence continues at coordinate 23,696 of NZ_VHQI01000015.1, forward strand.
GACGCGATAACAGGCCGCGCTATCCGGGACGCAGCAGCGCCGGCGCCCTGTTTAACTACGATCTCTATACCAGCCATAACAGCCAGGCGGGCAGCCGCCTCTCCGCCTGGAATGAGCTGCGGCTGTTCGGCGCTGCGGGACAGTTCTCCTCCAACGGCGTCTGGCAGGAACAGCTCAGCGGCAACAGCAGCGCGCTTAACGATGGCTATATCCGCTATGACAGCTGGTGGAGCTACGAAGATGAAGATCGCATCCTGAGCTGGCGCGTCGGCGATCTGGTGACCGATGCGCTGAGCTGGAGCAGCAGCGTGCGTCTGGGCGGCATTCAGCTGGCGCGCGATTTTAGCGTTCGCCCCGATATCGTTACCTGGCCGCTGCCCAGCTTCGCCGGACAGGCGGCGGTGCCCTCTACCGTCGATCTGTTCGTCAACGGCTACCGCACCAGCAGCAATCAGGTGCAGCCCGGCCCCTGGTCGATGACCAATATGCCGTTCGTTAACGGCGCGGGAAATGCGGTAGTGGTCACTACCGACGCGGTGGGCCGCCGCGTCACCACCGCCCTGCCGTTTTATGTCTCCAGCGATCTGCTGAAGCCTGGCCTGTCCGATTACGCCTTGTCCGCCGGGGCGCTGCGCAATAACTACGGTATTAAGAATTTCGATTACGGCAGCGGCGCCGCCAGCGCTTCCTGGCGCTACGGCGCTACCGACTGGCTGACGCTGGAAACCCATGCGGAAGGCGCCGATCGACTGGCGCTGGGCGGCGGCGGCGCGCAGGTTAAGCTGGGCGCATTCGGCGTGGTAAACGGCGCGCTGGCGCAAAGCCGGATGAAGAACAGCAGCGGCACGCAATACAGCTGGGGCTATCAGTACAATAACCGCTGGTTCAGCCTCGGCACCCAGCACGCCATCCGCAGCGCCGGCTTTGCCGATCTGGCGCTCTACAGCATTCGCAGCGGCGCGGTTAACGACATCAGCTGGTCGCTCAGCCGCCGCAGCGCCCAGTATAACGCCAGCCTCTCTCTGAACCGCTTCGGCAACCTGGGCGCGGCCTTTATCGATATCACCAGCGGCAGCGGCGATCGCACCCGACTCTGGAACCTCTCCTGGAGTAAAAATATCTGGGGCAACAGCAGCCTGTACGTCGCGGCAACGCGTGACGTGGGCAGCGACGCATGGAGCGGCGCGCTTTCGCTGATTATTCCCTTCGGCGAGCACGGCAGCGCCAGCCTCAATCTGGAGCGCGATGCACAGGGTCATGACGCGCAGCGCATCTACCTGTCGCGCGCGATGCCGAGCGACGGCGGCTTCGCCTGGGATGCCTCCTGGGCCAACCAGAGCAGCGGCGGCGACTACCGCCAGGGCAGCCTGCGCTGGCGCAATCAGAAAATCGATACCTCCGCCGGTTTTTACGGCGACAGCGATAACAGCACCGAGTGGGCGGATCTGACCGGCTCGCTGGTGCTGATGGATAACCGCTGGTTCGCCGCTAACGAGATCAATGACGCCTTTGTGTTGGTAAAAACCGGCTATCCGGGCGTTACCGTGCGCTATGAAAACCAGGCGATGGGACGAACCGATGGCGCGGGCTATCTGCTGGTGCCGCGCATCAGCTCCTACTATCCGGCGAAATATGATATCGACGCGCTCGATCTGCCGGCGGATATGACGGCGCCGCAGGTAGAGCAACGCTTTGCCGTGAAGCGCCAGAGCGGCTACCTGCTCAACTTCCCGATCGAGCCGCTGCGCGCCGCCAGCGTTATTCTGTACGATGCGCAGGGCAATCCGCTGCCGGTTTCCAGCCAGGTGACGCGCGCGGGCCAGCCGGCGCAATATGTCGGCTGGGACGGCATCGCCTGGCTGGACAACCTGGAGCGCGAAAATGAAATGCAGGTGCTGACGCCGGACGGGCGGCGCTGCACCGCGTATCTTTCCCTTGCGCAGGGACGGCCGGAGGCGCTGAAAGCATACGGCCCGATCGTCTGCGCGCTGCCGCCGGCGCCGCATGACGCGCCGGACAGCACTTCCGCTAACGCTACCGCAGGAATTTTGCCATGAAACTAACGCCGCTACTGTGTTTCGCTCTGCTGTCGGGAGGCTATAGCGGGATGCTGCAGGCGGCCTGCGCCCTGCCCGCCTCCAGCGCCAGCTTCGGCTCGGTGACCTCGTTTACCGTTAACGCCGCCGCCAGCACCAGCTCCACCACCGCTAACGTTAACTGCGGCTCCGGCAGTACCCTGGCGCTGCTGTCGAACAATAACATCACCTTACAGCTGGCCAGCGCCTCCGGCGTTGCCGGCAACCGCGGCGCGCTGACCCGCGCGGGCGATACCAGCGGCGACAGAATTCCGGTACAGCTTTGCACCACGGCCAACTGCGCCACGGAGATGACCATCGGCGCAACGCCGATAACCTATAGCTCCTCGCAGCTGTTAAATTTGATTGGCCTGCTCGGCGGGCTTAACTTTTCAGTTCCGCTGTATCTGCGCACGCTGCCGGGCCAGGTGGTCGCCGCCGGCAACTACAGTTTGACGCTTAATCTTGCCGTTACCTACCGCATCTGTACCGGCATCGCCGCGCTCGGCATCTGTCTGGCAGGCCAGGATCAGAACGGTTCCGGCACCATTCCCATTACCCTCAGCCTGACCATTACCAACGACTGCACCACCATTACCGCGCCCAATGTCAGCTTCGGCAGCGCGCCGCTGGTCAGCGGCTTTTCCAGCGTTTCGCAGTCAATCAATGTGGTGTGCACCAAGGGCAGCAGCTATACCGTCGGGTTGAGCAATGGCAGCCACGCCAGCGGCAGCGTGCGTAATATGGCGAACGGCGCCAGCCTGCTGAGCTATGAAATTTACAAGGGCAGCACCAGCAACCGCTGGGGGCCAGCGGGCAGCGAGCGACAGTCCAGCGCTAACGCGACCACGGTCAGCAGCGACGGCCTGACGCGTACTTTTCCCTATACGGCGCGCATCCTGACCACGCAAAACACGCCGCCGGCGGGAAACTATACCGACAGCGTAGTAGTGGATTTATCGTTTTAATTACAGCACGGCGGCCGCAACGGGATCGCGCCGCGTTTGATACTGCTTCAGCAGCCGCCTGATAATCAGCGTGCCGATTAATCCACAAACGGCGGCCAGCGTCAGCCAGATGCCGGGCATCGCCTTATCGCCGGTAGCATGGATCAGATAGCTGGAGATAGCGGGCGTAAAACCGCCAAACAGCGCGGTCGCCAGGCTATAGGCGAGCGAGAAGCCGCTGGCGCGCACTTCCGCCGGCATCACCTCCGCCAGATAGACCACCATTGCGCCGTTATAGCTGGCGTAGAGAAACGACAGCCATAGCTCCGCCTCCAGCAGATGAGCGAATGAAGGCGCGCCCACCAGCCAGTGCAGCACCGGCCACGCGGTAAGGATCATTAACAGGGTAAAGGTAATAAGCAGCGGACGACGCCCAAGCCGATCGGAAAGCGCGCCCATAATCGGCAGCCAGATGAGATTAGAAAGACCGATGCAGAGGGTGACGAGAAAGCTCTGCTTATCGCTCATCATCAGCACGGTTTTACCAAAGGTCGGCGTAAAGGCCGTAATCATGTAAAACATCACCGTGGTAGTCACTACCATCAGCATTCCCGCCAGCACCAGCGCCCAGTTACCGGCAACCGAACGCATAATGGCGCGCATCGAAGGGCGCTGTTTACGCTGGCTGAACGCCTCGGTCTCTTCCAGCATCCGCCGGATCCAGAACAGGAAAGGCACAATCAGGCAGCCGACCACAAACGGAATACGCCAGCCCCACTCCGTTACCTGCTGCGGCGCCAGCAGATGATTCAGCAGCAGGCCCAACAGCGCGGCGAAGATCACCGCAATCTGCTGGCTGCCGGACTGCCAGCTGACATAAAATCCCTTGCGCCCCTGCGGCGCCACCTCTGAAAGATAAACAGAAACGCCGCCCAGCTCTACGCCGGCGGAAAAGCCCTGTAGCAGACGCCCCAGCAGAATCAGCACCGGAGCGGCGGCGCCCAGCGTCGCGTAGCCGGGCACGCAGGCGATAGTCAGAGTGCCGATGGCCATCAGCCCCAGCGTCAGCAGCAGCCCCTTACGTCGCCCGTGGCGATCGATATAGGCGCCCAGCACGATCGCTCCCAGCGGGCGCATCAAAAAACCGGCGCCGAAGGTCATCAGCGTCAGCATCAATGAAGCAAAGGGATCGTCGCCGGGAAAGAAGGTTTTAGCGATAGCGCTGGCGTAATAGCCAAACACCATAAAATCATACATTTCGAGAAAATTACCGCTGGTTACGCTAAAGATAGTTTTGGCGCCGCTGCGGGAGGGTTTTTGTAAACAGGGAGAAGATGACATAGTGGCTTCCTTGTGTTTTTTTCCCTTATTATCCCGATCCTTCACGCCATAATGTGATTTACCTCACCATTCAACCTTACATACGCATCAATTTAGTAACCATTATTTAACAGAGTTAAAAGTAGGATATTTTTAACTGCCAAAGCGCGCTTTCGCGCATATCATTCACTTTTTCTTATCTTTAACTTTATTGCGCTGTGCATGTTTTTTTAATAGGTTACAGCTGTTTAAACCTTAATATTACTTACGGGGCGTAATATTCTCGCCGGGCAGGCCGGCCTGGAAGTGATTTTTACTTATCAATTAAGGGATGAAGCAACCGCGCCGGCCGGCTTACGCCGCGTGGCGCGGCTAACCGCCGGCCAGCGTCTGGCTAACAGGGCAAATACCGTGCGCGCAGGCATAAAAAAACCGCAGCGCAGGCTCCGGTTTTTACTGGTGCGAATAAAGGGTTTATTGCCGCACGGTTTCCATGCCCATCAAACCGATTTTAAGGTAGCCCGCTCCGCGTAGCGCATCCATCGCGCTCATCAGCGTTTCGTAGTCTACCGCTTTATCCGCCTGGAAGAAGATGGTGGTATCCTTTTTACCCGCCGTCTGCGCGTTCAGCACCTCGATCAGGTTCTCTCTGGAAACCGCCTCGTTGCCGATATACATCTGCTTATCTTCTTTAATCGAGAGATAAACCGGCTTTTCCGGGCGCGGCTGCGGCGCGCTGGTCGAGGCGGGCAGATCCACTCTGACATCCACCGTTGCCAACGGCGCGGCCACCATGAAGATAATTAACAGCACCAGCATAACGTCGATAAACGGCGTTACGTTGATTTCATGCATTTCACCGTTACTGTCCAGATCGTCATTTAACCGCATCGCCATAACGCTTAACCCACCCGCAGTTTATGGGCTGTCGCTACCGGCTGCGCGCTGCCGTTGCCGCGCGCCAGATCGAGATCGCGGCTTTGCAGCAGCAGGACCTGCGCGGCAACATCGCCCAGGCTGGCTTTATAACTGGCGATCATACGGGCGAAAACGTTATAGATCACTACCGCCGGAATCGCTGCTACCAGGCCGATGGCGGTCGCCAGCAGCGCTTCCGCAATGCCGGGCGCGACAACCGCCAGGTTGGTGGTTTGTGTTTTAGCGATGCCGATAAAGCTGTTCATGATGCCCCAGACCGTGCCAAACAGGCCGATAAAGGGCGCGACGGAACCGATGGTGGCGAGGAAGCCGTTACCGCGTCCGGCGTGGCGGCTGATGGCGGCAACGCGACGCTCCAGGCGGAAGCCGGTACGCTCTTTAATGCCTTCGTTATCTTCAACGCCGGCAGAAAGCTCCAGTTCGTTCTGCGCCTCCCGCACCAGCTGAGTGGTCATGCTGCGGGCATCAAAATTGTCGCTCATTTCAGCGGCCTGACGCAGCGAACGCGCCTCCGCCAGCGTCTGCTGCTCGCGCTTCAGGCGACGACGCGCGGAAGAAAGCTCGCTAAACTTGCCGAAGAAGATGGCCCAGGTGACGACGGACGCCAGAAGAAGACCAATCATTACCGCTTTTACCACGATGTCCGCATGTTCAAACATGCCCCAGATGGAAAGATCTGTCTGCATCAACTCACTGGTTACCACGCTATATCTCCAACCTTTAGGAAATTTATTAAAACAGGTTAGATCATACCAAAACAGAAGTGAATTGATAGTGGTTATCATTACTATTTACAAACATTTCATCTCTTACTTTTTTTGCCCGTTACCATGTGATCGCAATGTAAACGCATAGTTTTTAAACTGTGACGTTGCATATAAATTTATTAAAACATCGTTTTAATTATGTGATGCAATTCATTCAATTCACCCCTGCCAATTTTCCGCCTGCGCAATTTATCTATAGTGAATCAGCCCTGCTGGCGTCAGACCGCTACCCTTCCCTTCTTCCAGCCAGGCTTGGGGCTCCCTTTAAGCGCAGGAGAACAATGATGAGAGTAAAAAGTCTGTTGCTGGCGATGACGCTGGCATCCACCGCGCTGTTAGCCGCCGCCGCCTCGGCAAAGGTGCTGAAAGTGGCGGAGGTCCAGCCCGCCGGCTATCCCACCGTCGTTGCGCTTGAGCATATGGGCGAAAAGCTGAAGCAGGCCACCGACGGACGCCTGGAAATGCGCGTCTACGCGGGCGGCACGCTGGGCGATGAAGAGCAGACGCTGCAGCAGGTGCAGATCGGCGCGGTAGACATGATCCGCGTATCGCTGGCGCCGGTTTCCACTCTCGCCCCGGAAACCAGCGTGCTGACGCTGCCCTATATCTTCCGCGATGAAGCGCATATGCACAGCGTGCTGGATGGCGATATCGGTAAGGCGATTGTCAGTAAGTTTGATAACGATCCCCGCACCCGTATGGTGTTCCTCGGCTGGACCGATGCGGGCGTGCGCAACATGATCACCAAAAAACCGGTAACCAGGCCTGAAGATCTTAAGGGCATGAAGATCCGCGTGCAGAACAGCGCGATTTCCCTGGCAACGCTGAAGGCGATGGGCGCGAATCCGGTAGCGATGGGCGTCAGCGAGGTATTCAGCGCGATGCAAACCGGCGTGGTCGACGGCACCGAGAATAACCCGCCGACCTTCGTCGCCCATAACTATATGCCGGTAGCGAAGTATTACACCCTCACCGGCCACTTTATACAGCCGGAGATGATCCTGTTCTCGAAACGCTCCTGGGACAAGCTTTCCGCTGAAGATCGCGCGCTGCTGAGCAAGCTGGGCAAAGAGGCGCAGGAGGATGAGCGCAGGCTGTGGGCCGACTATAACCAGCAGTCGCTGGAGAAAATGAAGGCGGGCGGCGTGGTTTTCCAGCAGATCGATCGCGACTATTTCGTCAAGGCGACCCAGCCGGTGCGCGATCAATATGGCAAGAACTATCAGGACCTGATGCAGCAAATCGCTGCGGTGAAATAACTTTTCTCGCGCCGCGGCCTCGCGCGGCGCTGCTAACCAGGTAAAAAACTATGTCTGCCTATTCACGTCTGATGGATGCGGTCTACTTGCTGTGCATGACGATCGCCGCAGTTGCGCTGATGCTGATGGTTGCGGTGATCCCGGTAGGGATCTTCGCGCGCTACGTGCTTAACGATGCGCTTTCCTGGCCGGAGCCGGTCGCCATCGTCTGCATGATTATTTTTACCTTTATCGGCGCGCCGGTCGGCTTTCGCGCCGGTACGCATATTTGCGTCTCAATGGTGACCGATCGCCTGCCGCCGCGCGGCCAGAAAAGCGCCGCGCTGCTCTGCGATCTGTTGATGCTGGCGGCCTGCCTGGTGATTTTCCAGGCCAGCTATGCGCTGTGCGAAGCGATGTGGTTTCAGCCGCAGGCCTCGCTGCCGATGGTGACCTTTGGTCAGATGTATCTGCCGATTCCCGTCGGCGCGCTGTTAACCATTCTGTTTGTGATTGAGCGCCTGCTGTGCGGCGATCAATCCGGACGCCCGCTGGTCAGCCTCGGCGGCACTCACTGATTCGGAGTTGATGATGGACGCACTGATCTTAGTTGGCAGTATGATAGTTCTGTTGCTGATTGGCTTTCCGGTGGCTTTCGCCGTCGGCCTCAGCGCCTTTATCGGCGCCTGGTGGATCGATCTGCCGCTGGAAGCGGTAGTGATCCAGATAACCAACGGCATTAATAAGTTCTCTTTGCTGACCATACCCTTTTTTATTCTGGCGGGCGCGATTATGGCTGAAGGCGGCATCGCCCGGCGGCTGGTTAACTTCGCCTATATCTTTGTCGGCTTTATCCGCGGCGGCCTGTCGCTGGTAAATATTGTCGCCTCCACCTTTTTCGGCGCCATTTCCGGCTCGTCGGTGGCGGATACCGCCTCGATCGGCTCGGTAATGATCCCGCAAATGGAGGAGAAAGGCTATCCGCGCGATTTCGCCGCCGCCGTTACCGCCAGCGGATCGGTGCAGGCGGTGCTGACGCCGCCCAGCCATAACTCGGTGATCTACTCGCTGGCGACCGGCGGCGTGGTGACCATCTCCTCGCTGTTTGTCGCCGGTATATTCCCCGGCCTGCTGCTGGGACTCTGTCTGATGATTATGTGCCTCGGCTTCGCGCGCAAACGCGGCTACCCGCGCGGCGAGCGCATCCCCTTTCGTCAGGCGCTGAAGATTTTCTTCGATGCGTTCTGGGGCCTGTTTACCGTGGTGATTATTCTCGGCGGCATTCTCTCCGGCATTTTTACCGCCTCGGAGTCGGCGGCCATCGCCTGCCTGTGGGCCTTTTTCGTCACCATGTTCATCTACCGCGAATTTAAGTGGAGCCAGCTGCATATTCTGCTGTTCCGCACCATTAAAACCGTCACCATCGTGATGGTGCTGATCGCTTTCGCTTCCGGCTTCGGCGCGGTGATGACTTTTATGCAGCTGCCGCAGCTGATTACCGAATTCTTTACCAGCGTGTCGGATAATAAATATGTCATTTTGATGTGCATTAATATTCTGCTGCTGGCGATCGGCACGCTGATGGATATGGCGCCGATTATCCTGATTCTGACGCCGGTGCTGCTGCCGGTAACCAACGCGCTCGGCGTCGATCCGGTCCATTTCGGCATGATTATGATGATCAACCTCGGCATCGGTCTGATCACGCCGCCGGTGGGTTCGGTGCTGTTTGTCGCCAGCGCGGTGGGTAAGCAGAAGATCGAACAGGTGGTAAAGGCGATGCTGCCGTTCTACTGTCTGCTGTTCGTGGTGCTGATGATGATTACCTATATTCCGGCCATCTCACTCTGGCTGCCGCGTATGATGGGCGTGATGTAATCCGACAGAAGGCGGAAGCGCAACCGCTTTCCGCCCTCTTCCTGCCGATGCAGCCACTGTCTGATAGTGACAAATCACGCTCAACCCCGGCGGGCTAAACGTGGTAAGTTAGAGGCTCACTATGGCTCAGGCAGGAACGCTGGCAGCATGTCGAAAAAAAATATTGCAACCACCCTCGTCGGCGCGGGAAGAAAAAAACGTTATACGCAGGGTTCCGTTAACAGCGTGATTCAACGCGCCTCTTCACTGGTGTTTGATACCGTCGCCGATAAAAAGCGCGCTACCGCCGGGCGGGCGCAGGGCGAGCTGTTTTATGGGCGTCGCGGCACCCTGACTCACTTTTCATTGCAGGAAGCGATGTGCGAGCTGGAAGGCGGCGCAGGCTGCGCGCTCTATCCCTGCGGCGCGGCGGCGGTGGCCAACGCCATGCTGGCATTTGTCGAGGCGGGCGATGAGGTGCTGATGGCCGGCTCGGTCTATGAGCCGACGCAGGATTTCTGTAATAAGATCCTCAGCAAACTTAACGTGACCACGCGCTATTTCGATCACTGCATCGGCGCGGAGATCGCCGAGCTGGTGCAGCCCAATACCAAAGTGGTGTTTCTTGAATCGCCCGCCTCCATCACCATGGAGGTGCAGGACGTGCCGGCGATCGTGCAGGCGGTGCGCAGCAAGGCGCCGGAAGCGATTATCATGCTGGATAATACCTGGGCGGCGGGCGTACTGTTCCGCCCGCTGGATCACGGCGTGGATATTTCCATTCAGGCAGGCACCAAATATCTGGTCGGCCATTCGGATGCGATGATCGGCACCGCCGTCAGCAATGCGCGCTGCTGGGATCGCCTGCGCGAGAACTCCTATCTGATGGGGCAGATGGTGGATGCCGATACCGCCTATGTCACCAGCCGCGGCCTGCGCACGCTGGCGGTGCGCCTGCGCCAGCATGAGGAGAGCGCGCTGGCGGTCGCTCACTGGCTGGCGCAGCGTGCGGAAGTGGCGCGCGTAAATCATCCGGCGCTGGCGCAGTGTCCCGGACATCAGGCGTGGCGACGCGATTTCAGCGGCAGCAGCGGACTGTTTTCCTTTGTGCTGGAACAAAAACTAAACGACGAAAAACTGGCACACTTCCTCGACGGCTTCCACCATTTCAGCATGGCCTACTCCTGGGGCGGCTTCGAGTCGCTAATCCTGGCGAATCAGCCGGAGGAGCTGGCGGCGATCCGTCCGGTGAACGGCGTTGATTTTAGCGGCACGCTGGTTCGCCTGCATATTGGTCTGGAACATATCGACGATCTGATTGCCGATTTAGCCGCCGGCTTTGCGCGTATCGCGCAGGCATAGGCGGCGCAAAGCACGCTAACCTTAAACAGAAGCTTAACGGCGCGCCTCCCCGCTCCCTTTGCTGCGGAGAAGGGCGGCCGTTTGCGGTTACACTTAGAATGATTACCACAGTCAACGAGGAAGCAGATGGGTGTGATACATGAGATTGTCCAGGCGCTCTGGCATCAGGATTTTGCCGCGCTGGCCAATCCAGACGTGGTTTGGATCGTTTACGGCATTATGTTTACGACGCTGTTTCTGGAAAACGGTCTGCTCCCCGCTTCTTTCCTGCCCGGCGACAGCCTGCTGCTGCTGGCGGGCGCGATGATCGCCAAGGGCGTGATGGATTTTATTCCCACCATGGTGATCCTGACCACCGCCGCCAGCCTCGGCTGCTGGCTGAGCTATCTACAGGGGCGCTGGCTTGGCAACACTAAACTGGTGAAAAGCTGGCTGATGCATCTGCCGGCGCAATACCACCAGCGCGCCTGGCATCTGTTTAACCGCCACGGTCTGATGGCGCTGCTGGTAGGGCGTTTCCTGGCTTTCGTCCGCACGCTGCTGCCTACCATGGCGGGCATTTCCGGCCTGCAAAACGGGCGTTTTCAGCTGTTTAACTGGCTGAGCGGCCTGCTGTGGGTAACGATTGTGGTTGCTTTCGGCTACGGTATCAGCCAGGTACCCTTTATTAAGCGTCACGAAGATCAGGTAATGGCGATTCTGATTATTCTGCCGGTTGCCCTGCTGTTCCTCGGCCTGGCGGGCAGTATCGCGCTGATCTGGAAAAAGCGCCGTCAGCGCCAGCGTGCCTGAATCCGCTGCGGCGGCGGGATGGTTATCCCGCCAGCCGCATACGCATTATCTCCTCCCCCGGCGTTACGCCAAAATAGCGTTTGAACTCGCGCGAGAACTGCGAGGCGCTTTCATAACCTACCCGCATCGCCGCCGCGCTGGCCTTTAGCCCTTCCTGCAGCATCATGGTGCGCGCCTGGTGCAGGCGATAGCTTTTCAGATATTGCAGCGGCGAGGTGCTGGTAACCGCCTTGAAGCTATGGTGGAACGCCGAGACGCTCATATTAACCTCCGCCGCCAGCTGCTCCACGCTCAGGCTATCGGTGTAGCTGGTTTCAATACGGCGCAGCGCGCGCGCGATCTGGCTGAACCGGGTATGGCGGCTGACCAGCGACAGCAGCGCGCCGCCGCACGGGCCGGTGAGGACGTAATAGAGGATTTCCCGCACGATCTGCGGGCCAAGCACGCGCGCATCGCGGTTATGCTGCATAACGTCGAGCAGCCGTTCGGTGGCGCAGAGCAGCGCTTCCGAAAGGAACGCGGAGTGGATGCCCTGGTTGAGCGGTTTCGGCTGGAAGCTGTCATCGTTGTTAAGCTCGATCAGCAGATCCTGCAATTTCAACATATCCACATGCAGCATCATCCCCGCCAGCGGAGTTTCCGGCGTGGCGAAGGTTTCACACTCGAACGGCAGCGGAACGGTGAGCATCAGATATTTGCTGGCGTCATAGTTGAAGGTAGTAGCGCCGATATGGCCCACTTTTTTGCCCTGAAACAGTACGACGATACCGGGACGATACATGACCGGAGTGCGCCCGCAGGGGTGGTCGGCGTAGAGCAGCTGGACTTCCGGCAGCTCCGGCAGCGCGGCGCGCCCTGCCTTACGCAGCCGTATGACTTTTTGCGCCAGGGTGGCGCAGATCGCTTCACGCTCCATTGTGTTTACTCGCTGAGAAATTTTTACGGCAGTGTGCCCGTTGTGGATGCAATTCTCCAGCCGTTAGCAGAATCAGGCAAGATTCCCGCAGAAACGAGCATTGAGGCGCCGGCAGCCGTTGACCACAATGGGTTGCGCCTCAGGCGCGCGAGGATATCTCGACTAGACTTAAGCGTTATCCGGTCTAATTACCCCATTAAGGAGACGTTATGGCAGACCAACCGATTATTAAGTTGCGCGACGGCAATATGATGCCACAGCTGGGACTGGGCGTGTGGCAGGCCAGCATTGAGGAGGCGCGCAATGCGGCGCTGAAGGCGCTGGAAGTTGGCTACCGCTCTATTGATACCGCCGCTATTTATAAGAATGAGGAAGGTATCGGTCAGGCTTTGCAGCAGACCGACGTGCCGCGCGAGGATATTTTCGTGACCACCAAGCTGTGGAATGAGGATCAGCTGAACTGGCAGCAGGCGATGGAGAGCAGTTTGCAAAAGTTGCAGCTGGATTCGGTGGATCTTTATTTAATGCACTGGCCCTGCCCCGGCAACGACAATTATGTCGCGGCCTGGAAGGGGATGATTGAGCTGCAGCAGCAGGGTCTGACGAAGAGTATTGGGGTATGTAATTTTCAGGAGAAGCATCTGAAGCGGCTGATTGATGAAACGGGCGTGACGCCGGTAGTTAATCAGGTAGAGCTGCATCCGATGCTACAGCAGCGCGAACTGCATGCCTGGAATGCGATGCATCAGATTCAGACCGAGTCCTGGAGCCCACTGGCGCAGGGCGGCAAGGGCGTGTTCGATCAGGATGTGATTAAGCAGCTGGCGAAGAAGTATGGTAAGACGCCTGCGCAGGTGGTGATTCGCTGGCATCTGGATAGCGGTCTGGTAGTGATTCCGAAGTCGGTGACGCCGTCGCGCATTGAGGAGAATTTCCACGTGTTTGATTTCCGTCTGGAGAAGAGGGAGATTAGCGAGATCGCGAAGCTTGATAGCGGTAACCGTCTGGGGCCGCACCCGGATGAGCTGAACTAAGTTACGGGGCGCTGCTGCCAGTATTGTGCCCGCACGGAGAGAGCGGGCCAGGTAAAAATGTACGCGGCGCTAGCCGCCCTGCGCTGGCAGCACCTGTAGCTGTCCGGCGCTGCCGCGATCCGCCATTTCCAGCGTCTGGCTGTGGTAGACGAACGGGAAATGCTCAGAAGAAGATTGCGTGAAAGCCACCAGCAACTCTACTTCGCCATCGATCCAGACGGTATCTTTCCAGCCGCGATCTTCGCCAAACGGCTGCGCGCCGTTAACGCTTTTTATCAGGAAGGCGACGCCCTGAATGTGAAACGCCTGCGGCGTATCGGCATGCACGATCCAGCGCTCATAAGTGCCCTGCTGCGCCTGGATATCGATACGAGAGAGATCCCACAGCGCGCCATTGATACCCGGCTGCGCGTCGCCCAGACGCAGCTCGCGCGTGCGTATCGGCGCGCCGTCGATGATTTGGTCAGCCAGCAGGCGCATCGGCAGGTTATCGGTCACCAGAGGCAGCAGGCCGGTTGGACGCAGCGTCAGGATCAGCGTTGAGGTTAAAATAGTGGAAGGTTCAAACAGGCCGCGCAGGCGATCCATGATCCCCGCCGCCACGCCTGCGGTAATCGAGACTTCTTCGCCCTGCGACATATCCAGCAGCACTTCGCGACGCTCGCCGGGCGCCAGCGAGAGCTGCTGCACGGCAACCGGCGCCGGCAGGAAACCCTGATCGCTGGCGATAACGTGGAACGGGCGATTGTCGCTAAGAACCATTTCATAGCGCCGACAGTTAGAGGCGTTGAGCAGCCGCAGGCGCACCCAGCCGCGCGACACTTCAATAAAGGGATTTTGCACGCCGTTAACCAGCAGCGTATCGCCCACCAGCCCGCCGTTTTCCGGCGGGTTGTAGATCGGCGTACCGAAGTTATCGAGGCGCTTATCCTGAATAATCAACGGAAAATCATCGACGCCGTAATGTTTGGGAATCGGCAGCGACTGGCTGAGCTCATCTTCAATCAGCCACATGCCCGCCAGGCCGTTATAGACGTGCTGCGCCATATGGCCAGGCGTAGTAGCGTGATACCAGCAGGTGGCGGCGCGTTGGCGGATCGGCAGTACCGGCGCCCAGTCAACGCCGGGCGACATCAGTCGCGGAGCGCCGCCGCTCAGCGCGCCGGGCACCAGCAGGCCGCCGACGCTCATCGCTACCGGTTCGTTAAGGCGGTTATTGTAGATAAGTTTGGCATCGTCGCCGCTCCAGACGCGCACCGTTGGCCCCAGATAGAGCCCGTTAACGCCCCACACCGACGCCTTATTGCCGCTGCCGGAAAAGCTCCAGTGGCTGCGCTGGATAGTCAGAAACAGCGGCTGGCCGCGACGCGATTCCAGCAACGGCGGTATCGGTAACGGCGTTTCACTGCCAGCCGCCGCACGGGCGCTACAGGGCAACGCGCCCGCGCACAGGGCGATGCCCGATGCCTGTATAAATTGACGTCGACTGAAAGACATAACGACTCCATAGCGGTGCGCGGCAAGAGGCTGACGCAGTCCGTTTTTATTGTTGTTCAGGGATTGCTGTGGGCCGCGACCGCGGCCCGAATGAATTATAATTTACCGCTGGCTTCCCGTTCAGCTACTTCGGCATCCAGTTCAATAAGTTTAGCCTGCATCAGCTCGCGGCAGTACGTCGCCAGCTTGCGCACCGATTCTTTTTCAAAATCAGCCACATCAATTGGCGGCAGCATTTCGACAATCACCAATCCGTTTTTCCAGCGGTTGAGCTTGATTTTATCGTGCGTATTCGAGACGACGATCGGAATAATCGGCACGCCCGCCGCTACCGCCGCGTGAAACGCGCCGGTTTTAAACGGCAGCAGCCCGCGCCCGCGGCTGCGCGTTCCTTCCGGGAACATCCAGAAAGAGATACGCTTTTTATTAAACTCTTCTACCACCCTGGCGATAGTGCTGTGCGCCTTGGCGCGATTATCGCGATCGATCAGCAGGTTGCCCGTCAGCCAGTAAAGCTGGCCGAAAAAAGGGATCCACAGCAGGCTTTTTTTCCCCACGGTAACCGTGGTCGGCTGAACAATATTCGCGGCGGTAATCATATCGAAATTGTTCTGATGGTTAGCAATGTAGATGGCATTGCCGTAGTTTGCCGCATCCTGCGGCTTACGCACCTCAACCTTCACGCCAAACACCGGCGCCAGCGCGCCGAACATGCGGCCGAAAGTGGCGACATGGCGCGGATTACGCGGCGAAAACAGACACCTGATACAGCCAAATACACACACCAGAATGGAATAAATAACAACTATCAGGGTACGTAAAATTACCAGCATAACGACCTCATTGTGGCTTCCGCCTAAGTATACCGGCTGGTTAAAAACCTGCCGATACCGCCCCGGCGCCCGCCTGAGCGGCACGCCGGTATCCTTGCCCGTACTCAGGCCTCGCTGTCGTCAGAAACGGCGCGTGCCGGCGCGTCAATCTCAACGCGATCGATGCGCTGCAGCCCGCGCGGCAACAGCGTACCGCGACGCCCGCGTTCGGCGCGGAACTTCTGCAGCTCTTCCGAGCGCAGCGTAAGCTTGCGCTTGCCGACATGGAGCGTGACCGCGCTGCCCGGCGGCAGCAGGTAGAGCCAGGCGAGACGATCTTCACCGCTGGCGGCCTGCGCCGACGGAATAGAGATGATTTTGTTGCCTTTGCCTTTCGACAGCTGCGGCAGATCGCCTACCGGGAACATCAGCATACGTCCCGCAGCGGTAATCGCCAGCAGCATATCGTCATCGCTGTGAATCGCCAGCGGCGTCATCACTTTAGCGTTTTCCGGCAGCGTCAGCAGCGCTTTACCGGCGCGGTTGCGCGATATCAGATCGGCAAAGGTGCAGACAAAGCCGTAGCCGGCGTCGGAAGCCATCAGCAGACGCTGGTTTTCCGCCTCCATCAGTACCTGCTCAATTACCGCGCCCGGCGGCGGCGTCAGCTTGCCGGTAAGCGGTTCGCCCTGGCTACGCGCCGACGGCAGCGTAGTGGGATCGAGCGTATAGCTGCGTCCGGTAGAGTCGATAAAGGCCACCGGCTGGTTGCTTTTGCCGCGCGCGGCGGCCAGATAGCTGTCGC
The DNA here is from genome assembly GCF_006517625.1 of Mixta tenebrionis. Taxonomy (GTDB): domain Bacteria; phylum Pseudomonadota; class Gammaproteobacteria; order Enterobacterales; family Enterobacteriaceae; genus Mixta; species Mixta tenebrionis. Next base: position 40,057 of record NZ_VHQI01000015.1, read on the forward strand.
CTGCTTTGTAGCTTAGCCCGCCAGGATCGATATCGTGGCCTTTGGCGCTGCGCACCCAGCCCATCTGCGACAGGACGATGGTAACCGGCTCGGACGGCACCAGCTCGTTTTCGCTGATCGCCTTCGCCTCTTCCCGCTCGTTCAGCGGTGAACGACGCGCGTCGCCGTAGGCTTCGCTGTCCGCCAGCAGCTCTTTTTTCAGCAGCGTATTCATGCGGCGCTCGGAGGCCAGCGTCGCCTGCAGGCCGTCGCGCTCTTTTTCCAGCTCGCTCTGCTCGCCGCGAATCTTCATCTCTTCCAGCTTCGCCAGATGACGCAGCTTTAACTCCAGAATCGCTTCCGCCTGGGTTTCGCTGATGCCGAAACGCGACATCAGCGCGGGCTTCGGCTGATCTTCGCTACGGATGATCTCAATCACTTCATCAATATTAAGGAAGGCGACCAGCAGGCCCTCAAGGATATGCAGGCGCTTCAGCACCTTATCCAGGCGGTGCTGCAGGCGGCGGCGCACCGTATCGCGCCGGAACACCAGCCACTCGCTCAGGATCTCCAGCAGGTTTTTCACCGCCGGACGGTTATCCAGCCCGATCATATTCAGGTTGATGCGGTAGCTTTTTTCCAGATCGGTGGTGGCGAACAGATGGTTCATCACCTGATCGAGATCAACGCGGTTTGAACGCGGCACCAGCACCAGACGCGTCGGGTTCTCGTGATCCGATTCATCGCGCAGATCTTCAACCATCGGCAGCTTTTTATTGCGCATCTGGGCAGCGATCTGCTCCAGCACGCGCGCGCCGGAAACCTGATGCGGCAGCGCGGTGATCACCACGTCGCCATCCTCTTTTTTCCATACCGCGCGCTGACGCACCGATCCGCGCCCGTTTTGATAGATTTTACGGATCTCGTCGCGCGGCGTGATAATTTCCGCTTCGGTGGGAAAATCCGGTCCCTGCACGATCTCCAGCAGCTCATCGAGGCTGGTTTTCGGATTGTCGATCAGCGCGATGGTCGCCTGCGCCACTTCCCGCAGGTTGTGCGGCGGGATATCGGTCGCCATGCCGACGGCGATACCGGTGGTGCCGTTCAGCAGGATGTTCGGCAGGCGCGCCGGCAGCATTTTCGGCTCGCTCATGGTGCCGTCAAAATTGGGCACGAAATCGACCGTTCCCTGCCCCAGCTCGCCCAGCAGCACCTCAGCGTAACGCGACAGACGCGATTCGGTATAGCGCATCGCAGCGAAGGATTTCGGATCGTCCGGCGCGCCCCAGTTGCCCTGCCCATCGACCAGCGGATAGCGATAGGAGAACGGCTGCGCCATCAGCACCATCGCTTCATAGCAGGCGCTGTCGCCGTGCGGATGATATTTACCCAGCACGTCGCCCACGGTACGCGCCGATTTTTTGAATTTTGCGCTGGCGTTCAGCCCCAGCTCCGACATCGCATAGACAATACGACGCTGTACCGGCTTCAGGCCGTCGCCAATATAGGGAAGCGCCCTGTCCATGATGACGTACATGGAGTAGTTCAGGTACGCATTCTCGGTAAACTTATGCAGAGCAAGACGCTCTGCACCATCCTGCGTCAAGTCACTCATTAATTATTCCTCACGTTGCGGCGGGCGGCAGCGCGCCGCATGACGATCTGTTTGGCGAGGATAGTACCTTATCTGGTGCGGCGATGTCACAGATTAGTCATCGGCTGAAGCGGCAGTTTCTCTTGTCCGCTTTATCCATTTTTACTTCATATTGAACGGTGATTATTGCTCTGACAGCAAAAGTGTTATGATCAAACGTACATTTTTCTGCGCCGGCTGCACGCGTACACTGCCCGCAGCCTTTTTTAACGGAGCAACGCATTATGAGCAAGATTCTGATTCTCGACGCAGGCAAAAAATTCGCCCACTCGAACGGCGAGCTGAACCACACTATGGCCAACGTGGCCGAAACCTTTCTACGCGATTTGGGCCATGAGGTACAGGTAACGCGCGTTGATGACGGCTATGATATTCAGCAGGAAGTGCAGAAGTATCTCGATAGCGACGTGGTGATCTATCAGATGCCGGGCTGGTGGATGGGCGAGCCGTGGATCCTGAAAAAATATATCGACGAAGTTTTTACTGAAGGTCACGGCTCGCTGTACGCCAGCGACGGACGTACCCGCTCCGACGCCAGTAAGAAGTATGGTTCCGGCGGCCTGCTGCAGGGGAAAAAATATATGCTGTCGCTGACCTGGAACGCGCCGCTGGAGGCTTTTACCGATCCGCAGCAGTTCTTTGAAGGCGTCGGCGTGGACGGGCTTTATCTGCATTTCCATAAGGCCAACCAGTTCCTCGGTATGGAGGGTCTGCCCACCTTTATCTGTAACGACGTGATTAAACAGCCGGATATCCCGCGCGATATCGAGCGCTACCGTGAGCACCTGGGCAAAATCTTTGCTTAACTTAAAGCTCTGAACAGATCCGGGGCTAATTATGCTGACAGTTGTAGCGGAGATTTGCGTTAAGCCGGGCCGCCGCGAGGCGGTGCTGGCGGCAATACGGGAGCTGACGCCAACCGTTCTTCAGGAGGAGGGCTGCAGTAAATATCAGGTACTGGTAGATCATCAGGCGCAGGTGCCGTGGAAACAGAATCTGCCCGATTCCATTTTTATGCTGGAGTATTGGGAAAGCCTGCGCCACCTGGAAAAACATCAACAGCAGCCGCATATGGATGCGCATCGCGAGCGTATTAAAGATGAGGTGGTGGATGTGAAGATTCTGGTGATGGAAGATCCCTGTGACGCGGCGCCTGACGCCCCGGCGCTGTAGCCAGGCGATGCTGCTGCCACGGCGGGCCGTATCACCCGCGGCCTGTCGCTTTTTCTCTTCGCCGCCGCGACAGGAGTGGCTAACCGCCAGGCCGACGCTGCGTGCTGCCGCGTAACCGTTAGCCTGCGCTGCGCCGGTATCGGCCTGAAGGTGCGACTCCCTGCCCGCTTGCTATATCGCAGACTGTAGCTCCTGCCTGTTTGCTTATATCGTAGACTATAGATCCTGCCTGCTCGCTTATATTGCAGGCTGTAGCTTCTGCCTGCTTAGTTAGTATCGCAGGCCGCGTTTTTCTGTGCGTCGTTGCTATGACAGCGGCCGGTCCGGCGACGCTGCAGCCCCGGCCCGGCCGTTTCCCGTCAGATAATAAACCATGCTGTAGCCTGTTCCTTTCACCTTGCCTGCCACCTCCTCTGCTCTGAAATTTCAGCCTGACGCCGTCTTTGCGCTCTTTAGCGGAAAACCGGCTCTTCCCGCCTGCTGGTTTAACCATACGGCTTTCCATCTGACTGAATAAAACGTTGCCATAGCCAGCGGAGCAGGCCGCCGCCGAAAGTTCCGCTCACGCCGGCTATTGCGATGGTCATTACGCCGCTGTAGTTATATTCATAGGCATACAAGCCGCCGAGGAAGCCGGTAAAACCGGAAATTACCACCTGCGATACCATACCTGCACAGGACCATTTACCCGCTGGATTATCCATCAGATAGCGAACCACTCCACTCCAGGCAGAAAAAAAGCCCACCACCAGCCATGAAACAATCCACAGGTCATCAGGAAAAGGTTTTGTAATCATCTTTTTCTCCTTGAAATACGGAAAGGAACAATCCTGTCCAAACTATTTTCATCGGCCGGAAATGCTGCCCCGGTCGCCAGCGGACCGCTTATCGTTCTGCGGTCTGTTGGCAGGTTAGCGAACAGGGGAAACAGAAGCGAATCTGGTATAAATAATATTTATTGTTAGATGAATAATAATTAATTCTGCATCAATATCAGCCAGTGCAGGCCGCCCGTTCGGCAATAACCGGCTCGGTAGAATTGATGAAGCAAAGGTTTGCGTTACGCTATGGCAGTAAAAAGCGCCAATAGCGCCCTTTAAAAACGGGTTAAATAAGGGCAACTTTTTCCATTAGCTACAGGAGGTTTCTGACAGAGGAAAAAATATTTCATACGAAACTAAAAACCATGCCGCTGACAGATAACAAATAATGAATTCAGCGATATAACCATACTCTCCAAAAACATTTTAAGGACTACTATGTTTATCACCAGAGCCATGCGCGTATTTATCATTTTATATGAAGAAAAGAATCTGAAATCGGCGGCGGACAAGCTTTGTCTGACCGTGCCGCCCATCACCCGGATGCTGAAACTAACGGAGGAGTGGCTGGGCGAGCAGCTTTTTATTTTAGAACGTAATCGCCTTATTCCTACCGAAGCGGCAGACAACGTTTATCAGCAGCTTTACCCGCACTACAGCGCTCTGACGCAGTTTCATCATCCCTCTGCGGAAAGAGATTTCAGAATATCTTCGCCTCAGGCTGGCCATAGCTTTATGGCGGATCTGCTGGCTAAATGTCAGCCTTCGCTGCCGGAAAAAACCACAATAAGGTATGCGGGAAATATGCATACCGATGACGATATTTTTATTAGCCTGCAGCCGGCGGTTTTGCTGCCTAACTTTGAGATATTCCGCGCCGATCAGATGCTGGAGCTGCACTATATCTCGTCAGGTGAAGAAGGATGGAAAGATAAGCCGGTGCTTTTTGAGCATAATCTGGACCAGCTTCCCTCTTTTCGTCACGTGCTCGATGAAATGTATCAGTGCGGACATAATGGACAGACGCGGCGCATAGATAATGCCGTCTGGCTTAAAGAGGCGTATGAGCATGGCGAAGGGTTATTGTTTCGACGTCCGGAAAAAGCGACGGACGGAAGCCGTGTTCTGCCTTTTATTCTTCATCTCTCTTTGTCGGTCTATATTAATACGTTAAAACGAGATCTACGTCATGAAACCTTTCTTACCTGTATTAAAAAAAGCCTTAACTACTTCCAGTAATTATTACAAAGAGCGACAGCAATTATATTTACGTTAACCCTCACAACACCTTGTATATTTTACCGAAACCAGCTTAACAAAATTATCTTCTGTGCAAACAGCTCCAGGGAAAAGTCAGGCAGTTAACCAATTATAAAAAATGATAATACCAGAGTATTAATCAGTTACCTTTACAGCGAAATTTTTCATATTGCTTATGTAAACCTTTATCCGTCCGACGATGTTACAACCAATATTATTAACGCGGCAGATGAAAGGAAAAATTTACTTAGTTTTATTTAGCGAAAAGCACACCAAAAACAGTTTAATTTTATTAGTTAACAGCTTTATTTAATAATATGAGATACAGGCAGGATAACGCGCTGGCCCGCTAATATAAGCCAGCGACGCACCGGATATGCCAGTGAACAGAGGAACCGCTCTCCTGTTCCTCTGCGGCAGCGGTTAAACTTCGATTTCCGCCTTGTCCCCTTTCTCCTGCAGCCAGTTGCGGCGATCTTCGGAACGTTTCTTGGCCAGCAGCATATCCATTACCGCCAGCGTTTGCTCTACGTCCTCATCATCAACCGTCAGCTGCACCAGACGTCGCGTGTTAGGATCGAGCGTGGTTTCACGCAGCTGCATCGGGTTCATTTCGCCCAGCCCTTTAAAGCGCTGCACGTTCGGCTTGCCCTTTTTACGCTTCAGCTGCTCCAGCACGCCATCTTTCTCTTCTTCATCCAGCGCGTACCAGACCTCTTTGCCGAGATCGATACGATAGAGCGGCGGCATCGCCACGTAGACGTGCCCGCCTTTTACCAGCGAGCGGAAGTGGCGTACAAACAGCGCGCACAGCAGCGTGGCGATGTGCAGACCATCGGAGTCCGCATCCGCCAGGATGCAGATCTTACCGTAGCGCAGCTGGCTGAGATCTTCACTGTCGGGATCGATACCGATCGCCACCGAGATATCGTGCACCTCCTGCGACGCCAACACCTCGTCTGAAGAGACTTCCCAGGTATTCAGGATCTTACCTTTCAGCGGCATGATCGCCTGATATTCACGATCGCGCGCCTGCTTGGCGGAGCCGCCTGCGGAATCCCCTTCCACCAGAAACAGCTCGGTTTTCGCCAGATCCTGCGCGGTACAGTCAGCCAGCTTGCCGGGCAGCGCCGGGCCGCTGGTCAGCTTTTTACGCACCACCTTTTTGGCGGCGCGCATACGCCGCTGGGCGCTGGCGATCGCCAGTTCCGCCAGCTGCTCCGCCGCCTGTACGTTCTGGTTCAGCCACAGGCTGAAGGCGTCTTTAACCACGCCGGAGACAAAGGCCGCACACTGACGTGAAGAGAGGCGCTCTTTGGTTTGCCCGGCAAACTGCGGATCCTGCATTTTTACCGACAGCACATAGGCGCAGCGATCCCAGATATCCTCCGCCGAGAGCTTCACGCCGCGCGGCAGAATATTGCGGTATTCGCAGAAATCGCGCATGGCGTCGAGCAGCCCCTGACGCAGGCCGTTAACGTGCGTGCCGCCCTGCATGGTGGGGATCAGATTGACGTAGCTTTCGGTCAGCAGCTCGCCGCCTTCCGGCAGCCAGAGCAGCGCCCAGTCCACCGCCTCGACGTCGCCGGAAAAGCTGCCGACAAACGGCGTTTCCGGCAGGGTAACCAGGCCGTTTATCGCCTCGCTCAGGTAGTCGGTCAGGCCATCCTGATAGCACCAGCGCTGCTCGGTGTTATTCACCTTATCTTTAAAAACGATCTCAACGCCCGGACAGAGCACCGCTTTCGCTTTCAGCAGATGCGACAGGCGCGATACGGAAAAACGCGGGCTGTCAAAAAAGCTGCCGTCCGGCCAGAAGTGTACGCGGGTGCCGGTGTTGCGTTTAGCCACCGTACCGCTGACGGTCAGATCCTGAACCTTATCGCCATTTTCAAAGGCGATATCGTACACTTCGCCGTTACGGCGCACGGTCACTTCCACCCTTTTCGACAGGGCGTTAACCACCGAAATCCCCACGCCGTGCAGGCCGCCGGAGAACTGGTAGTTTTTATTAGAAAATTTGCCTCCCGCATGCAGGCGGCAGAGAATCAGCTCGACCGCCGGCACGCCCTCTTCCGGGTGAATGTCTACCGGCATCCCGCGTCCGTCATCAATCACCTCCAGTGACTGATCGGCGTGCAGGATCACTTCCACGCGCTTCGCATGGCCGGCCAACGCTTCATCAACGCTGTTATCGATCACCTCCTGGCCCAGATGGTTAGGGCGCGAGGTGTCAGTGTACATTCCCGGACGACGACGAACGGGTTCGAGGCCGCTGAGTACCTCAATGGCATCAGCGTTATAGCTGGATTGAGTCATCGTATCGTTCTGAATTGGTGGCGTTAAAATGGGTATACGATCCCGCGGCGTCAGGCGTGATTCAGACCGATAAAGTCAAGAATCGCAGGGAAAAAGCGTTCAAAGCCGCAAAAGGCATGGTTACCGCCCTCTTCCACCGTTTGACGGCAGGCCTGATAGTAAGCCAGCGCCTGACGGTAATCGAGCACTTCATCCCCGGTCTGTTGCAGCAGCCAGATCAAATCCGGCGACTCCAGCGGGTCAATCTGCATGACTTTCAGATCGTAAATGTGGCGAGACTCTAACACATATTGCTGGCCCGTGTATGGATTCTCGTTGGCGCCCAAATAATTGAGCAGCAGGTCAAAAGGGCGTACCGCCGGGTTAATCACGACCGCCGGCAGCATAAAGCATTGCGACAGCCAGGTTGCGTAGTAGCCGCCCAGCGAGGAGCCGACGATGCCAAGGTTTTCTCCGGCGCGCGCCATCACCATCTCTTCCAGCATTTGCGCCGCATCGCCAGGATAAGCGGGCAGCTGCGGCACCAGCATGGTGATTTCCGGATGGCGCGCTGACAGCCAGCGCTGCAGCTGCGTCGCTTTCGCCGAGGCAGGCGAACTGTTAAAACCATGCAGATAGAGCAGCGTCGCCATAGCTCAGTAACCTTCAGCATCGAGATCGGGCGTAAAAGCGCGGTTTCCCAGGCGGTTGACCCAGGTGCGCACCGCGCCATCCTCGGCCAGCGCCAGCCAGCGCCAGCCCGGCGCCACGGCATCAATGGTAAAATTAGTGCAGTGCGGTTTGAACTGTACGCAGGTGGACGGCGTCGCCAGCAGGCGGCAGCCGTGCCACTCTTCGTCCATCTCCTGATGAATATGGCCGCAAACCAGCGTCTTCGCCAGCGGATAGCGCTGCAGCACGGCGGCAAGCGCATGGGCGTTGCGCAGGCTGTGCTGATCGAGCCACGAACAGCCCGACGGCAGCGGATGATGGTGCAGCAGTACCAAAGTATGGCGATCGGCGGTTTGCGCCAGCGTGTTTTCCAGCCAGTCGAGCTGATAGTCGCTGAGCATGCCGTGCGGCACGCCCGCTACCTGGCTGTCGAGCAGCACCAGCTGCCAGCGATCGCCAATCAGCACCTGGCGGGCTTCAGCGATGCCCGCTCGCGCCAGCGTCTCAAACATTGCCGGCTGAAAATCGTGGTTGCCCGGCAGCCAGACGCAGGGAGCGGGCAAACGCGCAATACCCTCAGCAAAGTGCTGATAGGCCTCAGACGAATGATCCTGCGCCAGATCGCCGGTGGCGATAATCAGATCGATCGGCGACTGTTCAGCCTCAATGGCTTCCAGCACCGCGTTGAAACTGGCCCAGGTGTTGACGCCCAGTAGCGTCTCATGTCTGCCTGAAAAAAGGTGGGTGTCCGTAATTTGTAATATCCTGATACTGGCCCCACTCACCACAGGAAGTTTTAGCAGGCTATCCAAAGAGTTTCCTTAATCTTTACGCCATATCAAGGTTATTGCGGCTTACCAGGCCGGAACGGCCATCGCGCCGTGCGACAGACAATAACGCAGCCAGTCAGCGAGGAACTGGTTGATCTGATGTTTTTCATCACGCTGGTGTAACTTTTTGTTCGGATAATCATAGCGCGCTTTAAAGCGATAGATCTGCTGCGTCGAACACACTTCAGCAACCATCGCGTCATGATACAGCCTGACAGACATGGAAGGGAGACTCCAGTAGCTGACGGCGGGCGCGGTTTGACGGATCTCCACCAGCGTGGTGTAGCGCGTAGATTCAGTAATGGTAATGCTATAGCTGGCGCCGTTTACCTGATAGCTCACCGAGGCCCCCGCTTCATCGTTGCGCGGCAGCAAACGACGCAGCTGGGCGAAGTTGGTTTCGCTTAGCCGCATCATTTCGGGAAAATCAGGGACGTAGCGCTTAATCATGTTGGATTCCACTCGTTTCGCAGTTTCTCATAGTGCAGCATCAGCCATTGCAGGGCGATGACGGAAGCCGCGTTGTCAATTTTCCCCTCTTCCACCCAGCGGTAAGCCTGTTCACGACTCACCACATGCACAAGAATATCCTCATTCTCATCCTCCAGACCGTGGCATCCTTGCGCCACGCTGGCATCCACTTCTCCCACCAGCACCGACAGGCGCTCGCTGGTGCCGCCCGGACTGGCCAGGTAGTTAATCACCGGCCGCACGCGCGCTACCGTCAGTCCCGCTTCTTCCATCGCCTCGCGGCGCACCACCTGCTCAACGCTTTCGCCAGGCTCAATAATCCCGGCCACCAGCTCCAGCAGCCAGGGCGTTGGGCTGGTATCATAAGCGGGTATGCGAATCTGTTCGATTAGCACCACTTCATCGCGCAGGGGATCATAGGGTAGCAGGACTGCGGCGTGTCCGCGCTCAAAAACTTCGCGCACCACTTCGTTGCTCATCTGCCCGTTAAACAGGCGGTGGCGAAAGCGATAGCGGACTAAAGAAAAAAATCCTTCGTACAGCGGCTCGCGTGCAATAATTTCTACATCGTTTTTGTCGAAAGTCACTGGGTATTTCGTTTTCTTAACCATAAAGCCGGTGTCCTTTACAGTGGCGGCGGGAACGAAATGTTTCAATGGCGCTCCGCCAGGAAGGGTGGTTCTTTCTGAATTATTTACGTAAATTAACGGAAGATGGCACGTTCAGCCAACTTCTCAATCTGGCACACTCTGCTAGAATCGGCGCATATTTTTTCGCTTAAGTCAGCGCTAACATAGTAAACTTCGCTGCACTACAAGGAATGCAAATGAAGAAACTGCTCCCTTTATTAATTGGCCTGAGCCTGGGCGGCTTCAGCGTAGCAAGTCAGGCGGAGAACCTGCTGCAGATTTATCAACAGGCCCGACTGACAAACCCCGATCTGCGCAGCTCAGCGGCCGATCGCGACGCGGCATTTGAAAAGATTAACGAAACACGCAGCCCGTTACTGCCCCAGCTGGGTCTGGGCGCTGATTATACCTATAACAGCGGCTATCGCGACAGCCGCGATACCCACTCGAATACTACCAGCGGCTCGCTGCGCCTGACGCAGACGCTGTTCGATATGAGCAAGTGGCGCGCCCTGACCCTGCAGGAAAAAAACGCCGGTATTCAGGACGTCAGCTATCAGGCTTCGCAACAGAACCTGATGCTGAACACGGCCACCGCCTATTTTAACGTGCTGCGCGCCATCGATTCGCTCTCCTATATTGAGGCGCAGAAACAGTCTATTTATCGCCAGCTCGATCAAACCACCCAGCGCTTCAACGTTGGTCTGGTAGCGATTACCGACGTGCAGAACGCCCGCGCTCAGTACGATAACGTACTGGCGAATGAAGTATCGGCGCGTAACGCCCTGGATAACGCGGTGGAAACCCTGCGTCAGGTAACCGGCAACTACTATCCGACGCTCGCCTCGCTGAATATCGATCGTTTCCGTACCGATAAGCCGCAGCCGGTTAACGTGCTGCTGAAAGAGGCGGAAAGCCGTAACCTCAACCTGCTTTCCGCGCGCCTGTCGCAGGATCTGGCGCGTGAGAGCATCCGCGCCGAAGAGTCCGGCCACCTGCCGACGCTTGATTTGAACGCCTCCACCAACCTGTCGAACAATAAATATGGCGGCAGTCGTGCGGTGCAGAGCGACAGCATCACCGGCAGTAACCAGGTGGGCCTGAGCTTCAATCTGCCGCTCTACAACGGCGGCGCGGTTTCCTCGCGTGTAAAACAGGCGCAGTACGCCTTTGTCAGCGCCAGCGAACAGCTGGAAAGCGCGCATCGTTCCACGGTGCAGACGGTACGCTCCTCCTTTAACAATATTAACGCCTCGATTAGCAGCATTGACGCTTACAAACAGGCGGTCGTTTCTGCTCAAAGCTCTCTGGATGCGATGGAAGCAGGCTATCAGGTCGGCACGCGCACCATTGTCGACGTGCTGGACGCCACCACCACGCTGTATAATGCCAAACAGCAGCTTTCCGATGCGCGCTACGACTACCTGATTAATCAGCTGAACATCAAATCTGCGCTGGGCACGCTGAACGAGCAGGATCTGGCGACGCTGAACGCCAGCCTCGGCAGAGAGATTCCGACTTCGCCGGAAACGGTCGCGCCGGAAAATCCGCAGCAGGATGCGGCGGCCGATCGCGGCACGCAGCTGCAATCCGCCGCTAATCAGAGCGCTGAAAGCGCCGCGCAGCCCTCCGCTGCCGGCCGGAGCGGTAACCCGTTCCGCCATTAAACAGCGGCATCCCGGCGGTCGCGAAAGCGATATCCAGCGCGACCGCCGCCTGCTTTTTCTTCCGCGCTGCTGCTGAAACGCACCCTGCTCGCATTTGAACGTATAGCAACGTAAAGATGCAGGCGCAGCGCCGTCTGTTGCTTCATTTTTAATCCGGTTTCACCTATCCTTTGCGCTACCTTTGGGCAGAGGACTATCCCCATGAAACGGACAAAAAATATTAATCGCGACGCCTTCCGTAAGAGCTGGCGCGCCCGTCATCTGACGCCTGTCGCACTGGCCGTTACCGCCGTCTTTATGCTGGCAGGCTGTGAAAAAACCGACGAAACGGTTTCCCTTTATCAAAACGCTGAAGACTGCAGCAGAGCGAACCCCGACCAGAGCGCGCAGTGCGCCACGGCCTATAACAACGCGCTGAAAGAGGCGGAAAAAACCGCGCCGAAATATGCCACACGCGAAGACTGCATTGCGGAATTCGGCGAGGGGCAGTGCCAGCAGGCGCCATCCTCGACCGGCGCTAATGCGGAGGCGCATCAGAGCGGCAGCTTCTGGATGCCGCTGATGGCCGGTTATATGATGGCGCGCATGATGGGCGGCGGCGCCGGTTTTGCGCCGCAGCCGCTGTTCAGTTCTAAAAATCCGGCCAGCCCGATGAACGGCAAGTTCGTCGACGCCAGCGGCCGCAGCTATGGCGCCGCCACGCCGGGACGCTCCATGACGGTGCCGAAAACCGCGCTGGCGCCGAAACCGGCTACTACCAGCACGGTAACCCGCGGTGGGTTCGGTGAATCCGTCGCTAAGCACGCCACCATGCAGCGCAGCAGTGCCGCCGGCACCAGCAGCCGCTCGCTGGGAGGCTAACGCGCCAGATGAAACGCATCGCTATTGCTGAGCGCCCTGACTGGCGCGCCCGCGCAACCGAATTCGGCTTTGGTTTTCATACCATGTATGACGAGCCCTACTGGTGCGAAGACGCCTATTATCAGTTTACCCTGGCGCAGGTGGACTATCTGGAAGAGACTACCGCCGAGCTGCACCAGATGTGTCTGCAGGTAGTGGACAAAGTCGTTAACAGCGAAGAGCTGCTGGCGAAATTCCGCATCCCGAAACACACCTGGGATTTTGTGCGCGCCTCCTGGCACACCTCGCAGCCCTCGCTTTACTCCCGCCTCGATCTCGCCTGGGGCGGCAGCGGCGATGCCAAACTGCTGGAGAACAACGCCGATACGCCGACCTCGCTGTATGAAGCCGCTTTTTTCCAGTGGCTGTGGCTGGAAGATCAGCTTAACGCCGGCAATCTGCCGGCGGGCAGCGATCAGTTCAACAGCCTGCAGGAGAAGCTGATCGAGCGTTTCGCCGAGCTGCACCAGCAGCATGGTTTCAGCCTGCTGCACTTTGCCTGCTATCGCGACAGCGTGGAAGATCGCGGTACGGTGCAATATCTGCAGGACTGCGCCAGCGAGGCGGGCTTACCCAGCGAATTCCTCTACATTGACGATATCGGGCTGGGCGAAAAAGGTCAGTTTACCGATCTCAACGATCGGGTTATCAGCAATCTGTTTAAGCTCTATCCGTGGGAGTTCATGCTGCGCGAAATGTTCTCCACCAAGCTGAACGATGCGGGCGTGCGCTGGCTGGAGCCGGCCTGGAAGAGCATTATCTCCAATAAGGCGCTGTTGCCGATGCTGTGGCAGATGTTCCCTAATCATCCTAATCTGCTGCCCGCTTATTTTGCGGAAGATAACGTGCCGGCGATGGATAAATATGTGGTGAAGCCGCTGTTTTCGCGCGAGGGCGCCAATATCCGCATCGTTGACGGCGGCAAGGAAATAGCGCGCGTTGATGGCCCCTATGGCGAAGAGGGGATGATCGTTCAGCAGTTCCATCCCCTGCCGCAGTTTGGCGACAGCTATACGCTGATCGGCAGCTGGCTGATAAACGATCGCCCCGCCGGCATCGGTCTGCGTGAAGATCGCGCGCTGATTACTCAGGATCTCTCGCGCTTTTACCCGCACGCGTTTATTGAATAACCTTATCGGGCAGCCGCCGGCTGCCCTTTTATCTCTGCTAACCCACCTGAACCGATAACATACTGAGCGCCGACATTTCGATACCGTTAACCGGCACCGCTACCGGCTCATCAGGCTGGCGCGCTCCCAGAATATAGAGCAGCGGCAGATAGTGCTCCGGCGTCGGGCAGGAAAGCGCCGCGCCTTCATGCTGCATGAAATTCACCAGCGGATGCGCTTCCGCCGCGCCCTGCCAGGCCAGATTATCCTGAACGTACTGGTTAAAAGAGGCTGCCCAGGGCCAGGCTTCCGCATCTTCCTGCCAGCGAACCTTACGCAGGTTATGCACCACGTTCCCGCTGGCGACCAGCATCACGCCGCGCTCGCGCAGCGCCGCCAGCCGTTGCCCGATCTGAAAATGCCAGGCCGGCGGCTGCGTGCCGTCGATGCTGAGCTGCACCACCGGAATATCCGCTGCGGGATACATTTTGATCAGCACGCCCCAGGCGCCGTGATCTAATCCCCAGTTATGATCGAAATGCACCGACGCCGGGGCCAGCGCATCGACTATGTCCTGCGCCAGCGTTGGCGAGCCTGGCGCTGGATATTCGGTATCGAACAGCGCCTGCGGAAAGCCGCCGAAATCATGAATGGTGCGCGGTTTCTCCATCGACGTAACCGCGGTGCCGCGCGTGTACCAGTGCGCCGAAATCGCCACTATCGCTTTTGGCCGCGGCAGCTGTGCGCCCAGCGCGCGCCAGGCCTGCGTATAACGATTCTCTTCCAGCACGTTCATCGGGCTGCCGTGTCCCAAAAACAGAGCGGGCATACGCGCGTGTTTCATAACATCCTCAACCTTGCCTCAGTGATTATGCAGCCCACCTTACGCCCTTTGCCTGGCGGATGCAGGCGGATAACCCTGACCAACATATTCAACTTTTTTGAATCTGTTTCAGACAAAACTTTACGCTAATCCCCTTCGCTTTTTGCCAGAATTCCCATAGTCTTAATACGAATAATTCTCATTATAGGTTGTGACATAGTGATACCTTTATTGCTGACCCTGCTGGCGGGCGCCGCCACCTTCGTTGGCGCGCTATCAGGCGTGTTGGGACAAAAACCTTCCAACCGCATGCTGGCTTTTGCCCTGGGATTCGCTGCCGGCATCATGCTGTTAATCTCCCTGATGGAGATGCTGCCCGCCGCGCTTAATACGCAGGGCATGTCGTCGCTGATGGGCTACGGTATGTTTTTGCTTGGCCTGCTGGGCTATTTCGCCCTCGATCGCTGCCTGCCCCATCAGCATCCACAGGATTTGATGGCGGCAGATCAGCAGCCCCGCAGCCTGCGGCGCACGGCTATATTGCTGACGCTGGGCATCAGCCTGCATAATTTTCCGGAAGGCATTGCCACCTTTGTTACGGCCAGCAGCGATCTGGAGCTGGGTTTCGGCATCGCGCTGGCGGTGGCGATTCATAATATTCCAGAGGGGCTGGCGGTCGCGGGTCCGATGTATGCCGCAACGGGTTCAAAAGCGCGCGCGCTTTTCTGGGCTTCGGTTTCCGGCATGGCGGAGATAGCAGGCGGTCTGCTGGCGTTTGTACTGCTTGGCCCGGTAATTTCCCCGTTGATTATCGCAGCGATTATGGCGATGGTGGCCGGGATTATGGTCGCGCTCTCCGTCGATGAGCTGATGCCGCTGGCGCGTGATATCGATCCGCAAAATAATCCCAGCTACGGCGTTTTGTGCGGCATGACGGTAATGGGATTCAGCCTGACGCTGCTGGAAATGAGCGGCGCAGGCTGAGGAAGTTGTCTGAAAATAATTAACCAGCCAATTATAAATCAAAGGGATAGTTGATTACCGGAATTTTCAGGAGCTATCTGCTATTTTTGCCGTCCGCCGCTTCGTACACTGGCGCTCTGTTTGGACAATGACGGAAATACTATGCTGGCTCAGGGTGCCCTGCTATGTCTGGCTTTGAATATCTATCATGAAGCGCGCGGAGAACCGCTGAAAGGGCAAATCGCCATCGCTTCAGTCACCATGAATCGGGCTAACTGGGATATTAATCAGATCTGCCCGGTGGTGTATGCGCCCAAACAGTTTTCCTGGACGCATCTGACGAAAACCGCCTGGCGTTATCCGCCCGGCAGCGATAAAAGCTGGCAACGGGCACAACAGATAGCTCACCAGATTATTAACGGCGAGCTTTCTGATGTGACTAACGGCGCAACCTACTATCACAACCAAACCGTTACGCCCGTCTGGCGCAACGAATTCGCCCGCACCGCCACTATCGGCAGCCACGTCTTCTACGCCCGACGCTAAGGGTTGGTTGCTTTAGCGCGGCGGGTTAACGGCCTTTACCGGCGATAAAAGCCGGATTATTTCATTTTGCCCGGCGGTCAATATGCAAAAGCCGGGCAGCGCCCGGCTTTTCAATCGCTGCTTTCCAGCGGAGGAGAGGCTTCAGCGCTTAGCTGGCCTGGCGGGTTTCATGGCTACGGCGCCATGCGACCAGATCCTCAATAGTTACGACCGGCATATTGTGTTGTTTAGCGAACTCAATAACCTCTGGCGCGCACGCCATCGTACCGTCGTCGTTGGTTAGCTCACACAGTACGCCGAACGGCTTAAAGCCGGCCAGAGTGACTAAATCGATAGTCGCTTCCGTATGGCCGCCGCGCGTTAATACGCCGCCTTCACGCGCACGTAAAGGGAACACGTGGCCGGGACGGTTGAGATCGCCAGGCTTAGCGTTATCCGCAATAGCTGTACGAATGGTGGTAAGACGATCTTTCGCCGAAACGCCGGTGGTTACCCCTTGCGCCGCTTCAATCGTAACGGTGAAGCCGGTTCCGAAGGAGCTGGTGTTGTTTTCCACCATCATCGGCAGATCCAGCTGTTGGCGGCGAGGCTCGGTAATGCACAGGCAGACGATGCCGCTGCCATGGCGAATGGTCAAAGCCATCTGTTCGACGGTCATGGTTTCCGCCGCGAAAATCATGTCACCTTCGTTTTCACGATCTTCGTCGTCCAGCACCATTACACCGCGGCCTTCACGTAATGCTGCGATGGCCAGTTCCACACGCTGTTCAGGCGTGCCAAATTCAGAAAGTAGCGTCTGATTCATGGTAAAAAAGTCCTTATTTATATTGTGGTTACCAGAACCAGGGCGTGCTTGAGGAGTGCATAAAAATAACGCGAGGCGAGCGAATGCCCGGCCAGAACCGTTACTCTCTCCCATCCGGACTTTAACCGTCGGCCCCGGAATTACACCGGATCTGCTGACCTTCCAATCGATGATCGGAAGCGCTCGCGGGCTTTCAGCTATGCTGATTTACCGCCGGTGGGGAATTTCGCCCCGCCCTGAGAATAAGCGAAGTCACTATAACGCCAAAAAAGTAGCGCGGCAACGTCCAATAGCAACATATGCTTACTGAATTTATGCCGCCGCCATTTTAGGTTTATCCTTTTCCAGACAGGCATTACACTTATGTTATCTTTGTTGCGCTCAGGAAACCGCCATGATTGACCCGAAAAAAATTGAACAACTCGCCCGTCAGGTGCACGACGCGATGCCAAGAGGCATTCGCGAATTTGGCGATGACGTGGAGAAGAAGATTCGTCAGGTACTGCAGGCGCAGCTGACGCGCATGGATCTGGTAAATCGCGAAGAGTTTGATGTTCAGACACAGGTGCTGCTGCGCACTCGTGAAAAGCTGGCCGCGCTGGAACAGCGTCTGGCCGCGCTGGAAAGCCAGGGCGGCAAACCGACCACGCAGTCAGCCTCCGCTCCGGCAATGGCGCCCGCCGCGCCGCAAACCGCGACCGCAACGCCACAAACGCCGGCGTCGCCTTCCGTTTCTCAAAGCTCGCCGCTTTTAACCGATGAGGTTAAAAAGGAAGATCCGCAGTAACGGCTGGAGCGGCAGCGCCGGCAGGAGGGAGGAAGCGCCCGCCCTGCCGGATAGCCTTGCTGTTAAATTGCCGCTAGTTTCGCACCGCCTTTTCCCAATAACTTTCCGGCCGGCCAACCGTCATGCTACCGGTTAGCCGGTCTGCCGCAGCCTAAGAACGAATACGCTTGATGATATTGGTGGTAGAAATACCGTCCTCAAAGTTCAGCACGCGCACCTCGCCGCCGTTATCCCACACCTCTTTACTTCCGGCGATCTCTTCCGGCTTATAGTCGCCGCCTTTTACCAGCAGGTCCGGCAGGATACCGGCGATCAGCCGCTGCGGCGTATCCTCTTCAAAGGAGACGACCCAGTCGACCGCTTCCAGCGCGCCCAGCACGATCATACGGTTTTCCAGCGGATTCACCGGACGGCTGTCGCCCTTAAGGCGTTTTGTGGAGGCATCGCTGTTAACCGCGACAATCAGGCGATCGCCCAGCTTGCGCGCGTTGGAGAGATAGGAAACGTGCCCGGCGTGCAGGATATCGAATACCCCGTTGGTCATCACCACCTTCTCGCCACGCTGGCGCGCCAGCATGACCGCCTCCTTCAGCTGCGCCTCGTTCATAATGCCGAAGCCGCTCTCCGGCCGGGCGTGAATGGCATTTTCCAGCTCAACCGGCGAAACGGTAGAGGTGCCCAGTTTGCCCACTACCACGCCCGCGGCGGCGTTGGCCAGGAAACAGGCGGCCTCCAGATCGTCGCCTGCCGCCAGCGAGGCGGCCAGCACGCCGATAACGGTATCGCCGGCGCCGGTCACGTCATAGACTTCCTGCGCCTGGGTAGGCAGATGCAGCGGCGCTTTGCCCGGCTGCAGCAGAGTCATACCGTTTTCCGAACGGGTCACCAGCAGCGCCGACAGCTCATAATCAGCAACCAGCTGCATGCCGCGCTCAACGATCTGCGCCTCATCCTGACATTTGCCCACAACGGCTTCGAATTCAGAAAGATTAGGCGTCAGCAGCGTAGCGCCGCGGTAGCGTTCAAAATCAGTTCCTTTGGGATCCACCAGCACCGGCACCTTTGCCGCGCGCGCCAGCTGAATCATCTGCTGCACGGTAGCCAGCGCGCCTTTGGCATAGTCGGAAAGCACCAGCGCACCGGCGTGCGGCAGCGCGGCGGCAATACGCTGATGCAGCGGCTCAGGATCGATACCGTCAAAACCCTCTTCAAAATCCAGCCTGATCAGCTGCTGATTACGGGAAAGAATGCGCAGTTTAGTAATGGTTGGATGGGTGGACAGCGCCACGAAATCACATTTTACGTTGACGTTTTGCAGGCTTAAGCCCAACGCCCGCGCCGCATCATCAATCCCGGTCAGGCCGACAAGACGCGAGGAGGCGCCCAGCGCGGCGATATTCATCGCCACGTTAGCGGCGCCGCCCGGACGCTCTTCAATGTTATCCACCTTCACCACCGGCACCGGCGCTTCCGGGGAGATACGGCTGGTAGGGCCATACCAGTAGCGATCCAGCATTACATCGCCAACGACCAGCACTTCTGCACGGTTAAATTCGGGCAGTGTCACTTTCATTACAGAGACTCCAGACTGCAGTAAAATATTGCGCGCGATAATAGCATAACTGCGTCAAAACGCGGCGCGCGCAGCTTTCGTCAGGCTTTCGCTGGCGAAACCAGCAGCCAGCGCTGCCAGCTCTCCTGCACGATCTCTCGCTCGCGCATAAAGGCGTCCGGCGCGACATGTCCTGCCTGCTCCTGCAGCGCCAGGTGATGCAGCTCGTCACGCAGCGTCACATAAGCCTGCGTTAGCGCATCCGCCTCGCGCTGGGAGATTTTGTCATGATGCGCCAGCAGCTCAAGTATGCGCACGTTATCTGACCAACCCGTTAGCGCCGGGGCTTCGGCGGCGTAGCGCAGCACCAGATACTGAGTAATAAATTCAATATCCGTAATGCCGCCCTCGTCAGCTTTGATATCCCAGCGCCCCTTATGCTTATGGCTGAGATGAGCGTACATTTTTTCACGCATTTCAAGCACTTCGGTTTGCAGCGTCGCCGCCTCGCGCGGCAGGCAGAGCGTATGGCGGCGGATAGCCTCGAAGCGTTTACTTAGCGAAGGTTCGCCATAAACGATGCGCGCCCGCACCAGCGCCTGATGCTCCCAGGTCCAGGCATCGTTACGCTGATACTCATCGAACGCGTCCATAGTGCTGACCAGCATACCGGCGGAGCCGGAAGGCCGTAAGCGCGCATCTACCTCGTATAAAATACCGGACGAGGTGCGGGTGCTGAACAGATGCATTACCCGCTGCGCCAGGCGCAGGTAGAACTGGCGTCCGTCAATCACCCGTTCGCCGTCGGTAACGGCATCTATCGGACAATCGTGCAGGAAAACCAGATCGAGATCGGAGAGATATCCCAGCTCCCAGCCGCCCAGCTTGCCATAGCCGACCACCGCGAAGCCGCGATCCTCCTGCTGCAGGTGCGAAGGTTTGCCGTAACGCTGAACCATCATATGCCACGCCTGCTGCACCACCGCCTGGATAATCGCCTCCGCCAGCCAGGTTAGATGATCGCTGACTTTCATCACCGGCAGCGTACCGGCGATATCGGCGGCGGCGATACGCAGCTGCTGCACCTGTTTAAACTGACGCAGCGCCTCCAGCTGCTGCTCTTCATCCTCTTCCGGGATCCGCAGCAGGTACTGCCGCAGCTCATCCCGATAGGCATCGGTCGCGGTAGGCTGATAAAGCGTGGCGGGATCAAGCAGTTCATCCAGCAGCAGCGGATAGCGCGCCAGCTGGCTGGCGATCATCGGCGAAGCGGCGCACAGGCGAATAAGCTGCTGCAGCGCGCCGGGAGATTCCGTCAGCAGTTCCAGATAGGTGGTGCGGGTCACTACGCCCAGCAGCAGTGGTATCAGGCGCTCAAGGGTAAGATCGGCATCGACGCGCACGCAAACCTCATTCAGCAGACGCGGCATCAGCTGATCGAGCGCCAGCCTTCCCCGCGGCCCAATAGTGCGTTTATCAACATCCTGTCGGAAATCATTCAGGGTGCGGAACAGGCGCTGCCTTGCCGATTCATCAAGCTGCGTCAGCAGCGTATCCAGATCGCTTTGATCCAGCTTATCGTGCCACAGCTCGGACATTTCGCGGCTTTCGTTCTCTTCCGCACTCTCCGGCGCATCTTCGCCGATCAGCTCGTTAAAGATCAGCCGCACCTGCGCCATCTGCCGTTCCAGCGCTTCCAGCAGCGCCGGCCAGTCGCTAAAGCCCATCGCCCAGGCCAGACGCGCCTGATTCAGCGCATCCGCCGGCAGCGTTTGCGTTTGCTCGTCGGCGATGCTTTGCAGCAGGTTTTCCAGGCGACGTAAAAAGAACCAGGCCGCGCGCAGCGCGCTGACCTGCGGCTCAGCCAGCAGGTTCAGCTCTTCGATAGCCGCAAGCGTGGGCAGCAGCGAGCGCTGCTGCAGCGAACGTTCGCGCCCGCCGCGGATCAGCTGAAAGACCTGTACGATAAATTCACATTCGCGAATACCGCCGGCGCCCAGCTTAATATTGTCTTTCAAACCGCGACGGCGCACCTCGCGCGCGATCATCCCTTTCATATTGCGCAGTGACTGAATCACGCTGAAATCGATGTAGCGCCGATAGATGAAGGGGCGCAGCATTTGCTGCAGCTCCTGGCTCCAGCGATCGTCGCTGTCGCCCATCAGCCGCGCCTTCACCATTGCGTAGCGCTCCCAGTCGCGCCCCTGCTCCTGATAGTAATCTTCCAGTGCGGCAAAGCTGAGCACCAGCGGCCCGCTATCGCCAAAGGGACGCAGACGCATATCAACACGATACACAAAGCCGTCCGCAGTCGCCTGGTCGAGCACTTTGATCAACCGCTGCCCCAGGCGGGTAAAAAATTGCGCATTATCCAGCTCGCGGCGCCCGCCGCGGGTCACGCCGTTTTCCGGCCAGACAAAAATCAGATCGATATCGGAAGAAAAGTTCAGTTCGCCGCCGCCCAGCTTGCCCATGCCCAGAATCAACAGGGGTTGAGGCTCGCCGGCGGCGTTGCACGGCGTGCCGTATTCAACACAGCACGCCTGCCATAGCCAGTCGCGCGCGGCGACGATCAGCGCCTCCGCCAGCGTGCTTAGCTGTCGCAGCGATGCCTCCGTACTGCTTTCGCCTGTGACCTGCATCCAGGCGATACGCACCATAATGCGTCGTCTGAACAGGCGCAGCTGACGCATTAGCGTCGCCTCGTCGCTGACCGTCTGCAGCCCATCGCTTAGCCAGTCGCTATAGTGACGCCACTCGTCGGGCTGCGGCGGATCCTGCTCCAGCTGTCGCCACCATTCCGGCTGCTGAAGCAGGTTATCGGTAATAAAATCGCTAAACGCCAGCACTCCCTGCTGTTGCATACTCAGCGACGTGAGCGGGCGGTTTAATCGCTCCGCCGCTTTTTCCGCCTGCGTTTGCAGTAGCGCGGGCAGCGTGCCGTGAAAGGTTGGCAACATCACTTCTCCTTAACCTTAATCAGACCTTGCCGTTAAGCCAAAACGCAGGTTGCCTGAGCGCCTGACGGCATAGCGCGTCCAGCTCATGCTGCCGGCGGCTATAAATGGCCTGCGCCAGCTGCTGCCAGGCCTGTAGCCAGCCCTCTACCTCGGCGGCCGGATAAGCGCCCGCCAGCAGATGAACCGCCAGCAGCTGGCGCGTCAGGCGCACTGCTTTATCCTGATACTCATTGTGCTGACGTATCGTGCCGAAGGTTTCCTTGAGATCGGCAGCCACGCGCCCCAGCATAATATCGGCAAAGCGTTTAAACGATCCCTGCAGCCGTTCGGCATTTTTCGCCGTGGTAAAGGGCCGCCAGCCGGCGCTGCTGAGCCAGCCGGTAAGGCTTAGCTGGGCATCCAGCCAGAGCGGGCTGTAGCATAGCGACTGCGCGTCCGGCTGTTTCTGTTCCAGCTCCTCAAACAGGGCGGTCAGCTGCCGCCGCAGCGCGCTGCTGGCCTTGCGCGGCACCAGCGCGCCGAACAGCGCAAAAGCCTGCCGGGCGGTTTCCAGCGCGTCCAGAATCGCGTCCTGCGCCGCCGCCTCGCCACGCAGCCACAGCTCTTCATGATATTGCCAGTGCCTCAGCGCCAGGCTGAATGCCGCCTGCATTCCTTCTTCAATCGTCGCCTTCGGCTTCACCTGTAACAGCGGTAACGGACGTACCGGCTGGAGCGGTTTGCCCTGCGCCAGCCAGTAGCCGCGCGCAGCTTTGCTCAGGCTGCCGAGACGCAGCCCGCCCGCTTTGCCCAGCTCCGCAGCCAGCGCCAGCACGTCCGCCAGCGCGCCCTGCTTCAGCTCCAGCTCGATTTCATGCAGCGGCTCGCTTAGCCCCTCCGCGCTGATGTCTCCCCGATCCAGCGCGACTTCGATTTCGCTTGCGCCATAGCTGACCAGCCAGCGCTCACGCACGAAGTGCGTGGTGAATAAGGGCTTCAGCTGCTGCTGCAGCACGCCGATATCGCACCCTTCAGGCCAGATTTCTGCCGGCAGGCGCGCAATATCCAGTTCCGGCCGGGTAAGCTCAACGTTATACTCAGGGCGCTGATGCAGGCCGCCAATGGTCTGGCCTGCCGTTTTCAGGGTCATCTCATAACGTTCATCGATGCCCCGGATACGCAGCCCCATATCCCAGCGGCGCAGCTGGTTGTCGGGCGTTTCATAGTAGATATTGGTCAATGCAATCGGCGCGCTGTGCTGGTGAGGCCATGCAGCCAGCTGGCTGCCAAGCCGATCCGCCGCCTGAGACGTTGCAATGAACTTTAACTCGATTTCAATGGTCATATTTTTTTATTCATCTTTCACTGGCGCAGATTTCAGGAATATGCCGAAGAGTAATGCAGATAACCCTCAGCTGTCTCTGCTTTATTATGTATTCGCGAGCGTTGCCGCATCAGTCTGAGACCAGGATAGTTCTCATTCAGATTTGTGCGTAGCCTATCCAGACTGTGCCCTAAAATTTTTCCGGAACACATGAAAAAACGACATCGAATGAATAAATCACACCTTATTGCTCTGACTTTGCTGACATTCAGCGTTACTTTGCCCGCCCACGCCGAAGAGAAACGTTATATTTCCGATGAGTTATCCACCTGGGTTCGCAGCGGTCCCGGCGATCAGTATCGCCTGGTCGGCAAACTGAACGCAGGGGAACAGGTCACGCTGTTGCAGACCAACAGCCAGAGCCAGTATGGTCAAATCCGCGATGCGGAAGGCAAAACCAACTGGATCCCGCTGGCGCAGCTGAGCGCCGAACCCAGCCTGCGTACGCGCGTGCCGCAGCTGGAAAAACAGGTAAAAGATCTGACCGATAAGCTGGCCAATATCGACAACAGCTGGAACCAGCGCACGGCGGATATGCAAAAGAAAGTCGCGGCCAGCGATAGTGTGATTAACGGCCTGAAGGAAGAGAATCAGCAGCTGAAAAATCAGCTGATCGTCGCACAGAAGAAGGTTAACGCGGCGAATGTGCAGCTGGATGATAAACAGCGTACCATCATCATGCAGTGGTTTATGTATGGCGGCGGCGTTGCCGGGGTAGGCTTACTGCTGGGCCTGCTGCTGCCGCACATGATTCCGCGTCGGAAGAAAAACAACCGCTGGATGAATTAACCAGCCGTTTTTTCCCATCTCAGCGATCGCGGCAACAGGGCATCCAGGCGGCCCTGTTGTCGGCATGTCCGTCATTCCGCGATGGTTGTGCCAGAATAACTGTTCGGCACAGGTTGTAAGCTGCCGCTCGGAATTCCGATGCCGGTACGCCTGATATTTAACTGAATGAATTCTGGAGTCCCTTAGTGAAAACATATCTTGTCGGCGGCGCGGTGCGCGATGGTTTACTTAAGCTGCCGGTCAAAGACAAAGATTGGGTGGTGGTCGGCGCTACGCCTGAGATGATGCTGGAACAGGGTTATCAGCAGGTGGGGCGCGATTTCCCGGTCTTTCTTCATCCTGAAAGCCGGGAAGAGTACGCGCTGGCGCGTACCGAACGCAAAACGGGCAGCGGCTACACCGGTTTTGTCACCTGGGCGGCGCCCGATGTCACGCTGGAGCAGGATCTACAGCGGCGAGATTTAACCATCAATGCGATCGCGCAGGATGAGGCGGGCAACTATATCGATCCTTACCACGGACGCGAAGATCTGGAAAAACGTCTGCTGCGTCATGTCTCAGCGGCGTTTATCGAAGATCCGCTGCGCGTGCTGCGCGTGGCGCGCTTTGCCGCCCGTTACGCACATCTCGGCTTTCGCATCGCCGAAGAGACCCAGGCGCTGATGCGTCAGATGGTCGTCAGCGGCGAGCTCGGCGACTTAACCGCCGAACGCGTCTGGAAAGAGACGGAGAACGCGCTGCGCGCCCGTAATCCGCAGGTCTATTTTCAGGTACTGCGCGACTGCGGCGCGCTGGCAGTGCTTTTCCCGGAAATCGATAAGCTGTTTGGCGTTCCGGCGCCGGCGAAATGGCATCCGGAGATCGATACCGGGATACATACGCTAATGACGCTGGCGATCGCGGCTCAGCTAACGCCGGAGCCGGATGTGCGCTTTGCCACGCTCTGTCACGACGTCGGCAAGGGGCTGACGCCGCCGGAAAAATGGCCGAGCCATCCTGGGCACGGCGTTGCAGGCGTACCGCTGGTAGCGGAGCTTTGTCGGCGCCTGCGCATTCCTAATCAGCTACGCGATCTCGCCATGCTGGTCGCTGAGTTTCACGATATGGTGCACACCATTGAAAAACAGCCGGCAGAACGGCTAATCGCCCTGTTCGATCGTATCGACGCCTGGCGTAAGCCGCTGCGCGTTGAGCAGCTGGCGCAAACCAGCGAGGCGGATGCGCGCGGGCGCACCGGCTGGGAAAATAACCCTTATCCGCAGGGCGCCTACCTGCGCGAAGCTTTCCGCACGGCGCTGGCGGTGTCGACCAAAGCGGTGATCGAGGCTGGCTTTCAGGGCGTTCAGGTGCGCGAGGAGCTGACCCGGCGGCGGGTGGCGGCGCTGGAGAACTGGCGCGCCAGCGGGCGCTGAGCAATAAAAAAGGAGGCGCCGGCGCCTCCTTTTTTAATAGCGCGCAGCGTCAGACAAAAACCAGATAAACCGCAGCGGCAACGATAAAACGGTAGATGGCGAAAGGCACAAAGGAGATGCGCTTAATCAGATGCAGGAAGAACTTAATCGCCAGTAGCGCGACGACAAATGCGGTAACAAAGCCGACGGCGAACATCGGCAAATCTTCCAGCGTCAGAAAACCCATGCTTTTATACAGATCGAGAACGGTAGCGCCCATCATCATCGGTACGGCAAGAATAAAGGAGAACTCTGAGGCAGCGTAGCGGCTGACGCCCATCAGCATCCCGCCGGAAATGGTCGCGCCGGAACGCGAAAAGCCCGGCCAGAGCGCCAGACACTGGAAGCAGCCAATCATAAAGGCCTGACGGTAGGTGATGTCATCGATACCCGGCGCTTTCGGCTGCTTCGGCTTCAGATATTCCGCCACCAGCAGCAGCACGCCGCCGACGATCAGCGCATACATCACGTTGACCGGATTAAAAAGCGACTTAATCTGATCGTGCAGGATCAGCCCGATCGCCACCGCGGGCGCCATCCCCAGCAGAATATGAATCAGAGTAAGATGACCGGTTCCGGTGCCTTCATGCCTGACCTGACCAAAGTGGATGCCAATCAGGCCAAACAGCCGCCGCCAGAACATAACCACTACGGCGAGAATAGATCCAAGCTGAATCACAACTTCAAACGTTTCTGCCTTATCGCCTTCAAAACCCAGCAGATGTCCAACAATGATCATATGTCCGGTGGATGAGACAGGAAGAAACTCTGTCAGCCCCTCGACAATGCCAAGGATTGCAGCCACCCAGAGCTGATGAATATCTGCCATCAAAAGTCCTCTACCCTAATGTTTAAGCCATGAAAAAGGCGGACGTTCAAAACGTAACCGCCAGAAAAGATGCCAACTCAGCGTTGCGCCAGCTATATGACAGCCATAATGTGGTTCGGTTTCACTGTGATAGCAATCACATTGGATCTATTTCAGAATAGTCCCCGCTAGCGCTGACGGGCGCCGCGCTCAATAATCACGCCGACCTGCGCAGCCTGGGCCACGGCGCCTGGCTTGCTGACTTTGATGCGCACCCAGGGCGTGGCAAAGCGGGTCAGCAGCAGGCTGGCAACCTCTTCCGCCACCCTTTCCACCAGCGCGAAGCGCCCCTGACTAACGTGGTCGATAATCAGAGCGGCAACGTCGGCATAGCTCAGGCAATCCTTTACATCATCGCTGGCCGCCGCTTTTTGGTTATCCCATGCCATTTCGACATCGAAAACCAGTTTTTGCTGGATAGTTTGTTCCCAGTCGTAAACGCCAATGGTAGCGATCACCGACAGCTGTTCTATAAATACGATATCCATGATGGCAGTCTCTGTTTTTACGTTAACCGGATACCACTTCCGGCAAATTATGCGTATTATCCACAGATGATGAGACTAAAACGACCCTTGCGAAACGGAACGGTGTTATGAGTGCAATCGCGCTTGGTATGATTATTTTCGCGTATCTGTGCGGCTCTGTCTCCAGCGCCATCCTGGTGTGCCGGCTTGCCGGCCTGCCCGATCCGCGTCATAACGGCTCAGGCAATCCCGGCGCCACGAACGTACTGCGCATCGGCGGTAAAGGCGCGGCGGCGGCGGTGTTGGTGTTTGATATCCTGAAAGGGATGCTGCCGGTATGGCTGGCTTACGCAATGGGCGTTTCTCCGGTTTATCTTGGTCTGACGGCGATCGCCGCCTGTCTGGGCCATATCTATCCTGTCTTCTTTCACTTTCGCGGCGGCAAAGGCGTGGCCACGGCGCTGGGCGCCATCGCGCCTATTGGCTGGGATTTGACCGGCCTGATGACCGGAACCTGGCTGTTGACCGTGCTGCTGAGCGGTTATTCATCGTTGGGCGCTATTGTCAGCGCGCTCATCGCGCCTTTCTATGTCTGGTGGTTTAAACCGCAGTTTACCTTTCCGGTAGCGATGCTTTCCTGTCTGATCCTGTTACGCCATCATGATAATATTCAGCGGCTGTGGCGCGGGCAGGAGTCGAAAATCTGGAAGAAAAAGCGTAAACCTTAAGATTATTTTATTTTCGGGCATATTTCACGCCGGCTGGCAAATCAGGAAGGCGGGAAGCATGCTTAGTGAAGGCAAAAAATAATCACTTTCCGCCCTTTATTCGTTAAGCTCAATCATCCGGCCAACACAGGTGCCGCCATCAAAGATGCACGCAGGGAAATATTTAACTGACTGGCAAGGTAGTTTATATTTCTGTTTATTCCCGTTTCGTCCGCAAATAAAATTTTTACGATAGTAAGCGTCGCTTATTTTATTAAGGTGGTTTTGTTTTACAAGTAACTCACTACCAGTATACAAGGAAAACAAAATGAGAAATCTTACTACACGTGAAATCAATCATGTCAGCGGCGGCGCTTATCTGGGCGAGGATGGAAAAATACATAACGACGTACCTGAATGGCAGCAAGTTTTAGATATCGTTAAGAACGCAATTTATGATTTTCTGAACCCCATCGCTAAACTGTTTGGCTTTGAACTGACGCCTCCCGGCTTCATGGTGGGCGCCGGCAAACCTTAATCGGAAAAATGTGAATACGCTACGCCGAATTGCTGCTGCCAGTGTATCGACGTTAGTTATCCGGCCTCGTTTATTGACGCTACAGGCGAGGCCGGTACGATTATAACTTTCATGATTTCTCTTCGCTGTCTATTTTCCTGCGTTAGAAAAAATTAAAAAAGGAATTGAGTCGGAACAGATTGACTCTTTTTAATGCGCGGGATGGAAATGCTATTTATCCGATGTTGCTAAGCAAGCTCAGCAGAAATTGACTTTGTTATCCGCTACGATAATCGAACCAGCAATATAATTTGTTGCTTTTTCTGCATCAGGTAACGGCGTTAACAAGGGCTGAACGAACAAACCAGCAAACGCCATAACGCCTGAACAGGCTGTCGGATAATTCGCTAACGTCATAACAAAAAAGGGCGGCCGCTTATCAGAGCCAGCCCTTTGGAGCCGAATGGTTGCGTTGCGACGACAACGTCCTGCTCAGGCAATCGCCGGCAGTTCAGCCAGCGGCCAGCGCGGACGCACGCTGACGCTAAGATCGCCGCGGGTACCGCCTTTCAGACGCACCATACCGGCATAGGCGATCATCGCGCCGTTATCGGTACAGAATTCAGGACGGGCGTAAAAAACCTCGCCGCCCCGCGCCTGCATCATTTCCGCCAGCTTCAGGCGCAGCGTTCGGTTGGCGCTGACGCCGCCCGCCATCACCAGCCGTTTAAAACCGGTTTGATCCAGCGCGCGTTTACATTTAATCGCCAGCGTATCCACAACCGCATCTTCAAAAGCGCGCGCGATATCGGCGCGGGTTTGCGCATCGTCGCTGTTCTCGCGAATGGTATTGGCGGCAAAGGTTTTTAAACCGGAAAAGCTGAAGTCCAGCCCTGGCCGGTCGGTCATCGGGCGCGGAAACGTAAAGCGCCCCGCCGTTCCCTGCTGCGCCATACGCGACAGCATCGGCCCGCCGGGGTAATCCAGCCCCAGCAGCTTGGCGGTTTTATCGAAGGCTTCGCCTGCGGCGTCGTCAATAGATTCGCCCAGCAAGCGATACTCGCCGATGCCGGTAACGCTAATCAGCTGGGTATGTCCGCCGGATACCAGCAGTGCGACAAAGGGAAACTGCGGCGGATTATCTTCCAGCATCGGCGCCAGCAGGTGCCCTTCCATATGGTGCACCGGCACGGCAGGAACCTGCCAGGCGAAAGCCAGCGAGCGGCCGATAGTGGCGCCGACCAGCAGCGCGCCGACCAGACCAGGGCCGGCGGTCCAGGCAACCGCGTCAATATCTTTGCCCGTCAGCCCCGCCTCCTGCAGCGCAGCCTGAATTAACGGCACTGTTTTACGCACGTGATCGCGCGAAGCCAGTTCCGGCACCACACCGCCATAATCGGCATGGACTTTCACCTGACTATAGAGTTGATTAGCGAGCAGACCGGCCCGATCGTCATAAATGGCGACGCCGGTTTCATCACAGGATGTTTCAATACCCAGAACGCGCATGGTTGCTTTACCTCTCAGTTGCGGCGCGCAGTGTATCACAGCCCATCGCGACTCTGACGCGCTTTTATCAGGCGCTGTCTCTTTTATGAGCAAAAAGCGAAAAAACTTTGAACGACGATAAAAGCTTTACGCTATACTCTTCCGCCTGCAAAAAATCGGCAGCGGCCAGGCCCGCTGTTGGTTTGCATCGCTCAATGTTGCTTTACAACGCAGCCGCTATTGTTGTAAAATTCCGCACCATTTTGAAATGAGCTGACGCCGATGTCAGCAAAAGACCGAATTTTATCGAGGTGAGAGTTACATGCCGGTAATTAAAGTACGTGAAAACGAGCCGTTCGACGTAGCACTGCGTCGCTTCAAGCGTTCCTGCGAAAAAGCAGGCGTTCTGGCTGAAGTTCGTCGTCGTGAGTTTTATGAAAAACCGACTACCGAACGTAAGCGCGCTAAAGCGTCTGCTGTTAAGCGTCACGCCAAGAAACTGGCTCGCGAAAACGCACGCCGCACTCGTCTGTACTAATTTCTTCCGGAAGCACCGCGCTTCCACCGCGTGTTAAACGCAGACAGAGTCAAGTTAGAGGCCGTGCTTTCCGGAAGGAAGCGCGGCTTATTTTCGTTTATGAGCGAAGAAAACGGGGCTTATGGCCGGACGAATTCCACGCGTATTTATCAATGACTTACTTGCCCGCACGGACATTGTGGACCTGATCGATGCCCGCGTTAAGCTGAAGAAGCAGGGTAAGAATTTCCACGCGTGCTGTCCTTTCCATAACGAAAAAACCCCTTCCTTCACCGTTAACGGCGAGAAGCAGTTCTACCACTGTTTCGGCTGCGGCGCGCACGGCAACGCGATCGATTTCCTGATGAATTACGATCGTCTGGAATTTGTCGAAAGTATTGAAGAGCTGGCGACGCAGCATGGCCTGGAAGTGCCCTACGAAGCGGGCAGCGGCCCAAGCCAGCTGGAACGCCATCAGCGCCAAAGCCTGTATCAGCTGATGTCCGGCCTGGCCGATTTTTATCAGCAGGCGCTGAACCAGCCGCAGGCGGAATCAGCGCGCGCCTATTTGCATCAGCGCGGGTTAAGTCATGAAGTCATTGCGCACTTTGCTATCGGCTTCGCCCCGCCCGGCTGGGATAATGCGCTAAAGCGCTTTGGCCGTAATCCTGAAGATCGTCAGTCGCTGACGGACGCGGGAATGCTGGTTACCAACGATCAGGGACGCAGCTACGATCGCTTCCGCGATCGCGTGATGTTTCCTATTCGCGATAAGCGAGGCCGGGTTATCGGCTTCGGCGGACGCGTGCTGGGTGACGGCACGCCAAAATATCTCAACTCGCCGGAAACCGATATTTTCCACAAAGGCCGCCAGCTGTATGGCCTGTACGAAGCGCAGAAACAGCATGCCGAACCTGCAAAGCTATTAGTTGTCGAAGGCTACATGGATGTGGTGGCGCTGGCGCAGTTTGGCGTGGATTACGCCGTTGCCTCGCTGGGCACCTCCACCACGGCCGATCATATTCAGCTGCTGTTTCGCAGCACCGATAACGTGATCTGTTGCTATGACGGCGATCGCGCCGGACGTGAAGCAGCATGGCGTGCTTTAGAAACCGCATTGCCTTACATGAATGACGGACGTCAGCTACGCTTTATGTTTCTGCCCGACGGTGAAGACCCGGATACGCTGATTCGTAAAGAGGGCAAGGCGGCGTTCGAGGCGCGGATGGATCAGGCGATGCCGCTGTCGAGCTTTCTGTTTGATACGCTGCTGCCCCAGGTGGATTTGAGCACTAAAGATGGACGAACGCGCCTGAGTACGCTGGCGTTGCCGCTGATAGGCCAGATTCCCGGCGAAACGCTGCGCATCTATCTGCGCCAGCAGCTGGGCAATATGCTCGGCATTCTGGATGACAGGCAGCTGGAAAAACTGCTGCCGAAGCAGGCCGAAAGCGGCATGCAGCCGGTGGCGCCGCAGCTAAAACGCACCACCATGCGTATACTTGTGGGTCTGCTGGTACAGAATCCGCGCCTGGCGGCGATGGTACCTTCGCTACAGGGGCTGGAGCAGCTGAATATGCCGGGGCTGCCGCTGTTTATGGAGCTGGTGAACAGCTGCAACGCAACCCCTGGCCTGACCACCGGCCAGCTACTAGAGTTATATCGCGGAACAAATTTTAGCCAGCACCTTGAAACGCTGGCAACATGGAACCACATGATCGTAGATGAGGAAGTCGACGCGATGTTTCAGGACTCCCTGGCGAAAATGTATGATTCCGCCCTGGAGCAACGACTGGAAGCGCTCATCGCCCGCTCCAGAACGCATGGCCTCACCCCGGAAGAGCGGGAAGAGGTGCGCTCGCTCAGCCAGGCGCTGGCAAAGAAATAGATTTAGCGATCGCGTTGATATTGAGAGACGTTATCAACGCCCCGGCACCGCGCCACTAGTAGCATACACCGCGCAGGCCGGAACGCAACCGCATAAGCATGACCAGTCTCACAGCAAACTTTCGCGGCTTAAGTGCCGATATATACTCAGGCAGATCCTGACAAGCCGCTACGAGGGCAGCGGCAATAATCCAAACGCCTTCAACTGTTATTGTTGGCCCTTATGGCTGACCCGACACCAATCAAATTAACAGAAGTGTGGATACCGTCTTATGGAGCAAAACCCGCAGTCACAGCTCAAGCTGCTTGTCACCCGTGGTAAGGAGCAAGGCTATCTGACCTATGCCGAGGTCAATGACCATCTGCCGGAAGATATCGTCGACTCCGATCAGATCGAAGACATCATCCAGATGATCAACGACATGGGCATTCAGGTAGTAGAAGAAGCGCCTGATGCCGACGATCTGATGCTGAACGAAAACAGCGCCGACACGGACGAAGATGCAGCTGAAGCGGCAGCTCAAGTGTTATCCAGCGTAGAGTCTGAAATCGGACGCACTACCGATCCTGTGCGCATGTATATGCGCGAGATGGGTACCGTAGAACTTTTGACGCGTGAAGGCGAAATCGACATCGCGAAACGCATCGAAGACGGTATCAACCAGGTACAGTGCTCCGTTGCCGAATACCCGGAAGCCATTACTTACCTGCTGGAGCAGTACGATCGCGTTGAAGCCGGCGAGTCACGTCTTTCCGATCTGATTACCGGCTTTGTCGATCCTAACGCCGAGGAGGATCTCGCTCCGACCGCTACCCACGTTGGCTCTGAGCTCTCTGAAGAAGAGCGCGACGATGAAGACGACGAAGATGAAGATGACGACAGCGACAGCAGCGATGACGACAACAGCATCGATCCTGAGCTGGCGCGTGAGAAATTCATCGAGCTGCGCGATCAGTACGAAGCTACGCGTCTGACGATTAAAGCCAAAGGCCGCAGCCACGCGGATGCGATTGAAGAGATCCAAAAACTGTCGGAAGTCTTTAAACAGTTCCGTCTGGTGCCGAAGCAGTTTGACTACCTGGTCAACAACATGCGTGAAATGATGGATCGCGTGCGTACGCAAGAGCGCATCATCATGAAGCTGTGCGTTGAACTGTGCAAAATGCCGAAGAAGAACTTCATCACGCTGTTTACCGGCAATGAAACCAGCGAAACCTGGTTCCAGGCCGCGCTGGCGATGAACAAACCCTGGTCTGAAAAACTGCGCGACGTGGAAGAAGATGTTCAGCGCAGCATGCAGAAGCTGATGCAGATCGAGGAAGAGACCGGCCTGACCATTGAACAGGTAAAAGATATCAACCGTCGCATGTCGATCGGTGAAGCTAAAGCGCGTCGCGCCAAAAAAGAGATGGTGGAAGCAAACCTGCGTCTGGTTATTTCAATCGCCAAGAAATATACCAACCGCGGCCTGCAGTTCCTCGATCTTATTCAGGAAGGCAATATCGGCCTGAT
Source organism: Mixta tenebrionis (assembly GCF_006517625.1). GTDB lineage: Bacteria > Pseudomonadota > Gammaproteobacteria > Enterobacterales > Enterobacteriaceae > Mixta > Mixta tenebrionis. The sequence continues at coordinate 73,523 of NZ_VHQI01000015.1, forward strand.
GAAGGCGGTAGATAAGTTTGAATATCGCCGCGGCTATAAATTCTCTACCTATGCTACCTGGTGGATTCGTCAGGCGATTACCCGCTCCATCGCCGATCAGGCGCGCACTATTCGTATTCCGGTGCATATGATTGAGACAATTAACAAGCTCAACCGTATTTCCCGCCAGATGCTGCAGGAGATGGGCCGCGAGCCGACGCCGGAAGAGCTGGCGGAACGCATGCTGATGCCGGAAGATAAAATTCGTAAGGTGCTGAAAATCGCTAAAGAGCCGATCTCCATGGAGACGCCGATTGGTGATGATGAAGATTCGCATCTGGGCGATTTTATCGAGGATACTACGCTGGAACTGCCGCTGGATTCCGCCACCTCCGAAAGTCTGCGCTCCGCGACGCACGACGTGCTGGCCGGGCTAACCGCCCGTGAAGCGAAGGTGCTGCGTATGCGTTTTGGTATCGATATGAATACCGACCACACGCTGGAAGAAGTCGGCAAACAGTTTGACGTTACCCGTGAACGTATTCGTCAGATTGAAGCGAAAGCGCTGCGTAAGCTGCGTCATCCAAGCCGCTCAGAAGTGCTGCGCAGCTTCCTGGACGACTAAGCTACCCCGCCTTGCCAGGCATATTAAGCCTCCTGCGGGAGGCTTTTTTATTGGCTGAGACCGGCGCCTGAAGCAGGCAAAATCTACCCGCAGATGAAGTTACTAATCGGGACCGGCGCCTGGAACAGGCAAAATTTCCCCGCAGATGAAGTTACCGATCGGGGCCGGCCTGAAGCGCCGGAGCTAACGCCCGCGCAGCGTCAGCGCCGATTCCAGCTCACGGTAGGCTTCGGTCAGCTTCTCCTGAGTAATGCGGTTTAATCCGCTGGGATTAGGCAGCACCCAAATCTCTGTGCCGCCAATTGTCGCCTCCTGCCTGCCCCACTCTACCTTGTTCTGGCAGAATGCTTTTCTGTAGGCGTCTTTTCCCAGCACTGCCAGCGCCGCCGGCTGATAGCGCAGCATCTTTTCCATTAATAATTTTCCCCCTGCGCGCAGTTCACCGCTGGAAAGCTCGCTGGCCTCTTTCGTCGGACGTTCAACCAGCATAGTGATGCCGCAGCGGGTATCCAGCAGATGCTGCTCTTCTTCCGGCATCAGCTGCCGTTCCGTAAAGCCAGCAAGCCAGAGCGTTTTCCAGAAACGATTGCCGGCGTAAGCAAAATGATAGCCGGTGTGGGCGGAAGATTTGCCCGGATTAATGCCGCAAAACACCACCCGCAGGCCGGGTGCAATGATATCGGTAATGTCATGCTCACTCATCCCTGTACTCCTGTTGTTTATCAGCATGGCTTTATTATGGCTCATTGTTTAACAAGCGGCACCGCAGAACAGGGATGTCGGCTTTCAGGACGTTTCTCATTGTTGTGCCTGCGGTAAAGAAACGAAGATTTTTCAATTGATTGAATTGCTGCAAAAAGCGTCAACCGGTAAGCGATAGCTGGATTGCCCCGACAAGTTACTTTATAATCCCGCATCACAAGGCCCCTTAGCTCAGTGGTCAGAGCAGGCGACTCATAATCGCTTGGTCGCTGGTTCAAGTCCAGCAGGGGCCACCAAATTTTAACTTTAAAATCATATAATTAAGCCACCTCTCAAGGGTGGCTTTTTTATTTGGCTTTTCATAGTGTCGCAAAAGTGTCGCAGAAGAAAAAATCTGATGCTTAGTCGACCCAGCGTCCCGCTTCAGCACTGGCAATCAACATCGCTACGGTTAGCGGCTTTGGCGCATGATGTTCTGTGCGCATAAAGGCGGGCAAAACAGCATTTGGCAGGAACGGTACGCCTTCGCGCGGAAAATACCGGTTGAAATGGAAATGAGTCATATCGACGTTTAACGCAGCTGCATACTCATTTAAAAAATCTGCGGCTTCTTCAGGTAAAACAGGACGGTCCCCTGTACTCAATGAGGTGTCATCTGTCATTTCCCAAAAGTATTTTTTTAGCAACGTATGGACGTAATTTGCTTTAGCTTTACACATATTTGTCACTTACCCCCTGTTATTAATTTATAACGGTGAATGACGTTTTGAGTAATCACGTTTAAATCGTATAAAGTCAAAGCTGCACCCAGCCAGGGCACCCAGCGCCCAACATATGCCCCTACGCTGGTTGTATAAGCCCAGTTTCCACGAAGTAATTGCGCCCAGGTTATGGTTTTATGTGGGCGCTTAAATTTCGCCTGTATCAACGTACGCGATGCCAATGAAATTGGGCTGGTCCCTCTTGTAGCTCGTTTGGCATCCAGCTTACCGCGAACAGGTATGACCGGTAGGCTTGCCAGCATTGAGGCAACAGCCAGCACATCAATGATTTCAAATCGTTTTCTGAACTCATCCAGGATTAGCCAGAAAATCAGCTCTTCTTTATCGACACTCATTCCATCAAAAAAATACTTTCCGTTTAATTGCTCTGTTGTGTCCATACAATCCACCTGTAATATGATGAATTCCCTATCATAATTATGGCTATTTACATAAGCTATTTACCTACGGGAACATTGCTATAGATTTGACTACCGAATCTCATCTAAATCCCTGCTATAGCTGGTTTCTAAATTTTTCCACACAGGGCACCAGCCCGAAACGATCCACGTAATTCAAAATAAAAATTTAAAAATCAAAAAGTTATATTTTAATGTTATTTTAAATATGATCCGGTTTACTGAAAAAAACTGTAATTCGTTTCACTCATTTCAGTTGCGGTTTTTCCGCAGAAGCCCAGCGGCAGCGCGGGCTGGCGGGGCGTTTTGTAAAAAAAGAAAACTGAAAAATTTTTATGATCCAAAAACCGCAGGCGGGTGCGGTGTAGTGCCGTTTTCGTCACTTCCTTCGTGATTTCGTGGCGCTGTCGCTGCGCTGGTGAGGACGTAGCAGCACGATCCATTTAATGCCATGCGGTGCCGCCTGTAAGCAAAAGCGCCCCGTATGGGGGCGCTGGCTACGTTTTACTGGCATAAAAAAAGCCCCCATAATGCGGGCTGTCGGTGCTGCGATCTGATTTTTATCCGATAACGGGTTTATATTTCATCTGCAATCCTGCGGCGCTGGCACCGGTCGCGCTGATAGCGCTGGCATTCTGCGGCGCGCCCGTATTGCTATGGGTGTGGCTGGCCGTCTGTTGCGCCAGCTGCTGCACAACGTCCAGCGTGTCCAGCATCAGCTGCATCACGTTAATCGACTGACTGCCGACCCACACCACCGGCGCGATAATTTCCTGCCGGGCGCCCGCGATGCTTTGCCGCAGCTGGCCTGTCTTCTCCATGAGGTTGCCGCCCGCCTGCAGGCTGGCGTCCTTCGTCACGCTGGTGACCATGTTGCCGCCGCTCGCCAGCGAGTAGTCGCCGCTGGCAATCTGCTGCACGGCCCCGGCCATCAGGCTGGCGGTTCCCAGTACCGTAGTTTTATCTGTCGCCTGTACCGTAGTTTCGCGCGCGACCAGCTGGCGCGTCTCATCATCAGCAACGATAACCCAGCTCATGGAATTTTCGCGGATTGCCTGGTCCGTCTGCCGTTCCCAGTCTCCCGCCACCGTCACGCGTTGTGACACGCCTTCGCGCTGCTGCTGTAGCTGCTCACCGGATTTAATGTCCGGCAGGCTGTTTCCCTGCGCCAGCGTCCGACGAATAAACGGCTTGTCCGGGCGCCCGTCGGTAAACGCCACTTCTACCAGCGTGCCAGCCACAAAGACAGATGCCGCGCACTAAACGCCGGGCAAAAATGTAATTGCCGCCGCTTAATATATAGAGAAGCTGGTGGAATCTGCACGTGATAAACGTACTCATAAAATTATCAAGATGAAGCGCTTCCGCCCGGTTGATGCCGTTCGCCAGATCGGTAGAAGGTAGCTTTTTTTATAGCCTGCCGAATAACTATAAAATGGCAGCAGACCTTCCGCATTTGCTTTTCTTTCTCGATAAAAAAACCCGCTTTCGCGGGCTTCATCGGTGGCCTTTAACTGCCTGACGCATATTGTTTCTCTTCACCCGTATGTTCGGGCACCTCGTTGATCAATCCCGGCGTAACAATCACGCCGGAGACGGTCTCATGCGTCTTAAAAGTACAGCTGCAGTTAATATTCTGGCACTGATGATACCGCTCTTTCGTTTCCGGCGAGATATAGCGGCTACTTTTGGTATGGGCGGCGTTCTGGCAAAGCGGACAATGCATCATTAAGGTATCTCCCTGTAGTAATCACCAATTATTAATACCGCAAAATACCAAAATTGGCAAAAAAATACACTTATTGTGAATCACCTACTCTTCGATAACCTCATATTCGATTCTTTCGGTTACCGCTTCCAGGTACAGCTTGTTTGTATAGCCACTGCTGCTGATGCGGTGTTCGACAGACTCAATCAGCCAGGGCTGAGCATCAATAACAGATTTAAACCCGCTGACTTTAACCGGCATTTCCGGAATCAAATCGGCACGCCCGTTCGCCAATGTCAGGCTAAAGGTTGCCACGCTGCGCTGTAACTCCTGCCACTTCGCTTTTGCAGCGCTTACCGCATCTTCTTTATTTTTATAAATTGATGGCAATACCAGCACGTTATGCGGACTGCCCATCAGGTAAGTTTCCGGATCGGTGGCTGCCGCTGTCTGGCTCTTGTTATCTCCCTGCTGACCTGCGGTATTACTCTGCCCCTTGCTCTTGCGCTGCAGGGTTACCTGCTTCGGTTGCGTATCCTTCGTATCCAGCCAGCGGGCTACCACGCCGGTATAGGCGCCCCGATCGGCAATACTAAAGTTATGCGCGTTGCCGTCGTGACGGGCTAAAGACAGAGGAGGAACAGGTTTACCACTTGCCGTCACGGCACCGCCTGGCTCGAAGAAAAGCAGGCTTGCCATCTTGATAACCGCCACCGCACCATACAGCGAAGCAAGGCGTGTGATAAATGCACTATCCGTTTCCTGCGTTTGGTCGATATGCTTTATCGCAATATGCTTAAATTTTTCGGCAACAACCGGCCGGAGCCGCTGACGCTCCGCCACCTGTTTGACTACCGCCTCCAGCGTGGTTTCATGATACGACGCCTCGCGACGAACGTTCATCCGGCCACGATAGTCAATGCTGCTGGCCGTAATCGATAGTTTATCCGGCGTGCCGCTATGTGTAACCGTATCAATGGTATATTCGCCTTTCTTCAGCAGCTCCTGCCCTTTCCAGCCAATAAACAGTTTAATAATTCCGCCGCGCGGCGGCAGCGCCAGCTGTCCGTCCGTATCGTCCAGTGAAATATTCAGCAGATCGGCGGTAAAACCACGCTTATCCTCTAGCTTCAGCTCGATCAGGCGCTCGCGAAACTGGGTAGTGACGTCCTGGTTATTAATCTCTATCAGAAAATCAGGCGCCAGCAGCGTCCCGATCTGGACCGGTAACCGGCTAAGGTCGCTCATGCTATTTAGCTCCCTGCTCCGTTTATTGACGATGTCACGCTGTTTACGGCATCCAGCGCCTTATCGCGCACCTTATACAGAGTTTCTACCGCCTGATCCTTCAGATCGCCGAACAGGGTAATCAGGGATTCATCAACGCGCTTCAGCGTCATATCAAATGAAATCTTGCGGGCGCTGCCGTCACGGTACAGCTCGGTATAGGTTGAATTAATGCTCTGGATAACGTACATGCCATAAATTAAGCCGTTGCCGGAAATCAACGGCCAGGCTCGTCCGTTATCCGCCATTAGCTTAAGCGTTACCAGAGATGCCGTGCCGCCGATAAGCGGCGGGCGCAGTTCGCCATTGATTTTAATGGTTTCATCGCCCGGCCCAAGAAACTGTGACGCTGCACGCTCTCCAACGCGAGCGTTATCTGCCCAGCGGTAAGCGTTAGAACGCGTCAGAGTGCTGTAAGGCAACGTCTGTTGGATAAAAGGCAGCATGCCGTAAATCATTAACATACTTTATGTCCCCCAGTTCATACTGGCGCGCTGACGACTCAGAGCGTTAAACCGCTCCTGTTCCTCGTGCTGCCTCATGATTGCGACGATTTCATCTCTGGACATACCCGGATGAGTATTGATTATGTAATTGCTGTTAAAGGTATTTTCCTGCGAGTTTTGCCTGAACGCCGCGCCCGTCAGCGGGCTGTAGGCCGTTAACTGCGGCGGAGCAAAATAGGAGGAGCCATCAGGTGCTGGCGTATCCGGATTCGGTAAAGGATTTTTTCTATCGGCAGGCTCTTCCTTAACGGCGCCGAGCATCCTCATAAACCAGCTGGCGCCCTTCATCAGATATTCCAGCGTTTTGGCTGGAATGATCAACGACCTGGCCAGCGCCTCGCCGAACATTTTGCCGATATCTCCGGCAGCGGCCAGCTCTTCCTGCGTCGATTTTACCGGCTCCAGCAACTTACTGAACATATCCCACAGCGCCTTCACTTTATCGCCAAACCATGCAAAAACCGGTTTCAGAGAGTTAAAAGCCTCGATCAAAGGCTCCATTGCAGCGATAAAGCCGTCCCCCACCCCGCTAAGAAAAGCGCCGATTGGTTCCCAATATTTACGCACCAGCAGCGCCCCGCCCACCAGAGCGGCCACAACGGCGACGACAGGCAAGGTTAACCCGCCGATTACCGTGGTTATGCCCCCGCCGACGCCAGCAATAATCGCTCCCAGCATTTCAGCGCCGGTTATAATGGCATTGATGCCCGTTAATACCGGCCAGACAGCCTGTCCAATTCCCCCCAGCGCGCCAGCCAGTACGATGCCCGCAGCAGCGGCGTTGGCGATGCCGCTCGCCAGTTCCGGATTAGACTCTACCCAGTCGTTGACGGTAGTTAAAAATTTCGTTACGCCCTGCGTAAGCTGGCGCAGGCTGCCTTCGAGCGAAACATAAAGATTGGTGCCGATGGCCTCCCAGGCTGACTCCAGCTTGCTGATATCGCCGCCAAGACTGTCCTGCTGCATGGCTAACTGCGTAGCCGTGCTGCCGTCCGCCTGCTGATAATATCGGGTGCGATTATCCAGCTGACCGCCAGATGCCGATTTCATCAAGGCTGCGGCAGCCGGCGCCGCCGTCTCGCCAAAGATAGCCTGGCGATATTCAGCCTGCTGTGAGGCGCCAGGCTGGTTCTTTTCAAAGGCGCCTTCAATTTCTTTGAGAATGGTGAAGAATGGACGCTGGTTGCCTGCGCTATCAACGGTCTGCACGCCCAGCGAATGCAGAGCGGTACTTGCCCGATCGGACGGCTGCTGTACGCTAAGCATCATGGCGCGCAGGCTTGCTCCGGCCGCGCCGCCGGTAATGCCGCTTTTCGCCAGCTCCTCGAGCATTGCGGAAGTCTGCTCCACGCTGACGCCCGCCTCACTTGCTACCGACGCGATATGAGCCAGCGCCTCATTCAGATCGTCAAAACCTGTCGAGCCATCTTTTAGCGTGGCGAACAGCACATCGCCCAGGTGCGCAAGCTGGCTGTTCGCCATGCCAAAAGCATCTCTGGTGCGTAGCAGCAGCTGCGTATTTTCTTCCAGGGAACGATCGTTCGCCAGCGACATCCCTACGGTCACCGGCGTGGCCGCCATGATATCAGCAACGCTGCCGCCTGATTTTGCAATCACGGTTTGTGCATGCGCGGCATCGCCGGCAGAAAGCGGCGTGGAATCACCGATGCTGCGCGCCTGCATCTGCAGGGCCTTAAAATCTGCCGACGTTTTATCCAGCCCGGTCGCTACACGTAATTTGTTACTTGCTTCGGCAAAGTCATAGCCGGGGCGTAAAACCTTCGATGCCTTTTGCGCGCCATCGACCGCAATATTTAATGCGGCGCTGCTGCCAGTACGAATTTTTGCTGCTATTTGCTGGCTTTTACGGTAGCGATCCTGAATTTTATTCAATCGCTCCTGTTGCTGAGCCTGCCGTTGATAGCTCTGTTCCAGCTCCCACAGGAACGCATAATTATCGGGCAAGCGTAAGCCATTGATATTCGCTACCTGCTTATTCAAAGACAGTATGCCATCCTTCATTTTACGGATGCTGTCGATCAGTTTTTGGGTCTGTTTCACGACGGCCTGAAACGGGCGTGATGCCTGTTTCACCGACGCCAACAGCGCCTCCGTATTGAGGAAACTACTCATCCGGGTTTGCTCCGCTGCGTAACAGGGCTTTATGCCGCCAGTCGAGCAATTCGACCAGCGACATTTCATACATTTCAGAAGGGGGCCAGTGAAAAATGACCGCTATATCGGCCATCAAATCATTGACGGTCAGGCTTCGGGGCCACTTGAGGCTTCCGATTTCGCTGACAAAAAACCGATCACCTTGCCGCCCAATGCAATCAGATCAACCGGATCCAGGCCCAGGCACTCCGCTTTCGTCAGCGACGGCACGGTGATCCGCGGCAGCACGGTCAGCAGCGCATCCACATCTGAAGCGCACAGATCGGCCAGGCGCACGCCGCGCAGGGCGCCGGCAGTAGGCTTGATCACTTCGATCTGGCGGATTTCGGTTTCCCCACGTTTCAGCGGGGATTCCAGCTCAATGATGTTTTCATTCTGTTCCATCTGTTTTACTCACACTGTTCAGTTTTAAGCAGTGCCAGCGCCGGGCGCTGGCATCCGGGTTAGTTCAGGCCAAGGTTAATGCGGCGCTGTTCCAGCAGATCGACGCCGTCCACTTTTTCAATCATGTTGATGGTGTCGATTTCAATCAGCTCTTTGCCATTCCATGTGAGCCGGAAGTAGGTATTTTTTGTGGTGATTTTGGTTTCGGTATCTTCACCCTGTTTGGCTTCGCCGAAATCAAATGCCTGGTGATGGCCGCGCACCTCAATCTCCACGGCGATCTCTTCGCCGGTATCGTCACGCTGGTAAGAGCCGGTGAAGCGCAGCGGCACCGCCGCGCTGGCGCCCCACTGTTTCAGCACCAGTTCATCCATGCCGCCGATCGTCCACTCCATATCAAGCGCGTCGTCGTCCAGTCCGTTATCGATAAAGGCGGCGCCGTTCATACCACCAGCCCGGAAGGCGTCCAGCTTGCGTGACAGCTTCGGCAGCGTCACCGCGGTGACCACGCCCTGATAGCTGTTTGAATCATTGAAAAGGTTCAGCCCTTTCAGTTTGCGGGGTAATGCCATTTATCCGGCTCCTCAGCTGTTAACAGATGCGGCGAAATTCGCCAGATAGCGGTCGGTGATGCGCTGGCGCAGAGTTAAGTCTTCCAGCGGCGGCACCGGCGTATAGTCGTAATCAATAAAGAGCTTGCCCGCTTTCAGGGTCTCTTTATCGTTAGCGGTATCGTCGTACCAGCACGACGCGCCCAGCAGGTAGCCGGCGCTGACCAGCTCGCGGAATTTCGCGTTGATGCCGGCGATGATTTCACGCACCAGAATCGGCGTTAGCGGCTTATCCGTAGCCCACATATGCGCTTCGGCCATGGTGTCGGCAATCACCTGCGCGGTACGGGTATAGTTTTCAAAGGCGAACAGCGGATCGTCGCTGCAGGTACGGTTGCCCCAGAAGCGGAAACCATCTTTGCGGATAAGCGTTGTAACGCATGCTTCATTAAGCAGGTCAGCATCAGTGCCGGTTTGCTGTAGATCCCAGAAAACCGAAGCGGAAATGCCGCTCACGCCGTTAACGCCAACATTAGACAGGGTTTTATGCCAGCCGGTATCGTTATCGATTTTGGCACGCAGGCCCAGCGCGCGCGCGGTGGCATAGGCGGTTTCCGGCTGACTGGTCGCGGTGTTCCAGGCGATAAAATCGGGCCAGATAACCATCAGCTCACGCTGGCTGAAGTTTTCACGATATCGCATCGCTTCAGAGATAGTTTTGCAGTTATACGCTGACACATAGGCGAACGCGCGCAGCTGCTGCGCGATGCTGGCCAGCGCGGTAGCGACTTCCAGCGTATCAAGGCCCGGTACGCCAAGGATACGCGGTTTAACGCCAAGCTGCGTCTGCGCGCTTAGCAGCGCTTTCATGCCGGTGTAACGTCCGTTCTCATCGGTGGTGCCGATAATATTGGAGGTGGTTTCCGCTGCGGTTTCGCCTTCCGCCACGCGCACGACGACGGTGACCGGTTTTGCCTGGTCGGCGATCGCCTGCAGAGCGGCTGCCAGCGTCCCTTGCTTACCGGCTTTGCCGATAGCGGAAAGTACGTTAGCTAGCAGCACTGGCTCGTTAAGCGGGAAAACCGTAGCGTCGGCATCTTCTGCAGTACAGACCATGCCGACAATGGCTGTTGATACGGTAGAAATGGTGCGCGTTCCGTCGTTGATTTCGACGACGCGGACACCGTGATGATAGTCAGACATCTGATGCACTCCGTGTTATGGGTGCAATCAGATTGACAGTTCAGCCCAGGGGATGCATGCCATTAGCGTTTACTGATCGCTGGCTGAACTGAACTTTCGCAAAGTACGCTGCTTTTCGGCGGGAATATAGCGATAGAGCGTTTTGATGGATACCTCGCACACCAGAGATATTTGATGCAGCGTAGCCCCATTCATCAGCATTCTTTCCGCCCGACTGACTACTTCGGGCGTCATAATGCGCCGCCGGCCGCCTATTCGTCCTTTTTCACGCGCCGCCGCCAGTCCCGCGCGCGTTCTTTCAACGATCAGCTCACGCTCCATTTCGGCCAGCGCTCCCATAACATGAAAGAAGAAGCGGCCCATCGGCGTGCTGGTATCGATGCTGTCCGTCAGGCTACGAAAATTAATACCACGTTCACGTAGCTGCTCGGTCAGCATCACCAGGTGTCGCATACTTCTTCCAAGCCGATCCAATTTCCATACAACCAATGTATCGCCGGTTTGAAGAGTACGCAGCGCTTTCTTCAACCCTGGCCGTTCCGATACTTTTCCGCTTATTTTATCTTCAAAAATCAGCTCACATTTTGCACTAAGCAATGCACTTCGCTGTAAATCGGTGTTTTGGTCATTTGTTGACACCCTGATATAGCCAATCAGCACGGTATACCTCGTCCAAATAGCAAGAATTGTGCCAGCGTGACGCTTTCTATGGCCAGGGCTTTCTTTCATTTTTTGGTTGGTTTGGGGGAAGC
>NZ_VHQI01000016.1 GCF_006517625.1 Mixta tenebrionis
TGGGGATTGGCTATCTCTATGCTAAAGCGGCGCTGGAAGGCGGAAATTAGCGAAAGCGCAAAATATCCGGGACGCTGTCAAACCAGGGATCGGCGGCGTTTAGCGGCTGCATCGCCTGCGCGTTAAGCGTGGCGAAATCGATCTGGCGCAGCAGCTGAGCGACAGGCGAAGCTGAACGCACCACCAGCACGGCGCTGGATAAGGTTTCCGCCAGCGCCAGCGCCTGAGGATTATCCAGCGGCTTAATGGTTAAGCCGATCTTCTCCAGCGGGATCAGCGATGGCTCCTGGTGCCAGACGCCGGTATCGATCTCACCGAGGAAAACGGAGCGCGGCAGCAGGGTAAAATCCACTTCGATGTAGTCACAGGCTTGTTCAGGGAACTGCGCTCTGGTTAAGCGCTGATGGTCGCTGGAGTGAAAATCGATGCCCACGCGCAGGCGCTTTGCCGGCGCGGCGTCGGTTTTTTCCACCACCACCAGGCTTTCCGGGCGGTAGTAGCTGCCGTTGCCCACCTCGAACAGTTCGAAGCCGCGATCGGCGGCATCCGCCATCAACTTTTGCGCCGAGCCGGAGGAGATAACCATGATGTCCGCCTCGCCCTGCTGGAAGGCGGCCAGACGAGAGCGCGCGCCGCGCAGATAGCCGACGGTAGTCACCACGTCCCACTGGCGGCACTGCTGCACGAACGCCGAAGCGACCTGCGTCGCCTCACGCGAGCCGCGCGGCGGCAGCAACATATGCACCGGTGGCATACGCGCCGCGTCCCACAGCAGCGGAAAATCCCAGGAGACCACGAAGGTCCCCTGATGACCGCGTGAAACCAGGCTGACCGCGCCCGATTTCTTCAGTTCCTGTAGCGCTTTTTGCACCGTGCCGGAGCCTATCTCCAGAACATCCTGAAACCAGGAGGTGGTCGGCAAACGACCGGACAATCCCAGCGAGAGGATGGTCCGCGCAATAAACGCTACCGGAGAAAGCTGCTTCGCATCATGTGCAATAACCGTCATTGTTTCCGTCGACTCTTACTGTTCCAGAAACCGCAGTGCCTGCTCAACGCTTTGCTTCTCATGTACGACGGCGTTGAGCGCACGAAGAACCCCGGCGGGCCGCTGCGCGCGGAAGATACGTCGTCCAAACATTACCCCGCTCGCGCCTGCCTGCATCGCGTCTGCCGCCAGCTGCAATGTTGAGTGCGGATCTTCGCCGCCGGCGCCGCCTGCAAGCAGTACCGGAGTATAACAGGTGCTTGTTACAGCAGCAAAATCCTCCACGGAGCCGGGCCACAGCGCTTTCACCAGATCGGCGCCGATATCCGCGGCGATGCGGCAATACATGCTCATCACTTTGGCGCTGAGCGCGTCGGGATCGATACCTTCCAGCGCCGAACGCGGCTCAATGATCACCGCAATGCCGTGACGTTCGCATTCGCGTACGATGCGGGTATTGCGCGCGATTTCCGCCTGCTCCAGCGCCGTATCTTTCTGCCCCAGATACATATAGGTCATTACCGCGTCGATACCGCAGGCCGCGACGTCGCCAATCTCAGCCAGCTGCGCCAGCACCCCTTCGCTGCGTCCATCTTTACCCGGCGTATAGATGGCGCGCGCATGGTTTTTCCAGTCAAGATGCAGCACAAAACCGGGACGATCGCGGCCGATAAAGGTATTTTCCACCAGCGGAATCATCCCCGGCGAGACCATCACGCCGTCGGCGGCGCGCAGCTGAGCGAAGACGGTTTCAATTTCGTTGCGCGTTTTCAGCCCTGACGGCGGCCCGGCCATTACGCCGTGGGAGGCGGCAACCACCACTGCGCGTCCGGTTTCCGGGCGCAGGATACGACCTAAACGAACAGCCTTTCCGGTTCTTGAATCCATTTTGATCCCCTTCACAAAGTTGAGATGTTGGCAAAAAGCAATTTGCAGCTTTCTGCAAATTGATCGTATATTAGCCGTCAATCCGATGTCAATGAAATATGCCCTGTGCGTTTCAACCCTTCAGAGGCGCCAGAATCTTTTCCTAAATTGTGAATGCAGGAGTTTGTATGTCTGACATTTCCCATCTCGTTTCCGCCTTAAAAAACCTGTTGCCTGAATCCCAGGTATTAACCGACAGCGATACGCTTCAGGCGTCAAGCCATGATACCTGGCCGCTCTCTACCAAGCTGCGGCGCTTAGGGTGCCATGATTATCAGGCGGATGTCGTGGTTAAGGTCACCGACGAGCGGCAAATTCAGCAGGTTCTGGCGCTGGCGACGGCGCACGATACGCCGGTTACGCCGCGGGCGCTGGCCTCTTCCGTCACCGGGCAGCCGCTGCCGACGCGCGGCGGCATCGTGCTCGATTTAACCGGCATGAAAAATGAACGCGATGTGAATACCACCAACCTGACGGTAGAAGTCTCCGCCGGCTATAACGGCGGCAAGCTGGAAGATGAGCTGCAGGCGATGGGCTGGACGCTCGGCCATTCGCCGCAGTCTTTATATCAATCCAGCGTCGGCGGCTGGCTCTCCACGCTGGCGACCGGCCAGTTCTCCTCTTACTACGGCGGCATTGAGGATCTGATCACCGCCTACACCGTTATCCTCGCCACCGGTGAAAAAATTCGCCTGAAAGCCTCGCCGCGTGCGGCGATGGGGCCGGATCTGCGCCAGCTGTTTATCGGCGCTGAAGGTACGTTAGGCATCGTCACTTCGGTACAGCTGAAAATTTTCCCGCTGCCGCAGACGCGCCTGTTCGATTCGCTGGAGCTGCCGTCGGTCGACGCGGGGCTGAAAATTATGCGCGAGCAGGCGATGGCTGGCCTGCGCCCGTTCCTGCTGCGTCTTTACGATACCGCCGAAGCGCGTCATGCCATGCAGAATCCGGCGCAGGACAAACCGGTAATGTTCCTGGGCGCCCAGGGCGTTGAAGCGGTGGCCCGCGCCGAGATGGATGCCTTTATGGCTATCGTTCAGCGCCACGGCGGCAAATCTGTCGGCCCGCAAGGGGTGCTGAAGTGGATGGATCGCCGCTTTGATTTCTCCACCGTGGAAAACCTGCTGGATACCACCGGCGGCTTCGCGGAAACCATTGAAATTGCGCACACCTGGGACGGCATCGCGGGCCTCTATCACGACCTGAATAAAATGCTGACGCCGCTGGCGGGCGAGGTGCTGTCGCACTTCTCGCACGTCTACCCGCAGGGCACTTCCATGTACATGATTCTGCTGGGTCAGGAAAAAACCGACGCCGAAGCGGTAGAGAAGCTGCGCACCATCTGGCGCGAGACAATGCGCGTCTGTCTGGAGCACAATGCCGAGCTTTCGCATCACCACGGCGGCGGCCTGGTGCGTTCGCCCTACGCTCGCGAATCGCTCGGCTCTGCGCATTTACTGCTGCGCCGCCTGAAACATGCGCTCGATCCGAACGGCGTTCTGAACCCAGGCAAGCTGGGGCTGTAATTTGATAATTGAGGGTAATCACGATGTGGTTTCTCGGCATTGATATTGGCACCACACATATAAAAGTTATCGGTATTAGCGAAGAAGGCGCGCTGCTGCCGGTGAAAAAGTGCCGTACGCCCGTTACGCAGCATAACGGGCTGACCTTTCACGATGCGCAGGCGGTATGGCAGCTTCTGTCGGCGCTGATTGTTGATTACGCCAACAGCGAGGCCCGCGCCTGCGGCCCGCTGGCGGCGGTGTCCATCGGCACATTCGGTCAGGAGGAGTCGGTAGCCGTTAACCAGCGAGGGGAGGTGATTTACCCTTCGCTGGCGTGGTGGGAGAACTATCCCGTCGCGGCGCTGGCGGCCGATACGCACCGCTGGCTCGACAGTCAGCAGCACTATCGGATATCCGGTATGCGCTCGCGCCCGAACCAAAGCCCGGAACGGCTGAGCTGGATCCGCCAACATCATGCGGATATCTGGCAGCAAACCGAGCGCTGGGTGGATTTCGGCAGTTATGTTATGTGGCGCCTCACCGGGGAATGGCGTGCGCCCACTTCGCAAATCACCCACTCACAGTGCGTTGATTTGCAAACCATGCAGCTGCATGAGCCGACGCTGGAACGGCTGGGGCTGCGCCCTGAGCTGTTTTCCGCGATGGCGGATACCGGCCAGTGCTGCGGCGAGATTCGTGCGCAATCGCTGCCGGGCGTGGCGCTCGGCCAGGGCGCCTGCGTTTTTGTCGGCGGGCACGATCAAATCGTCGGCGCCTGGGCGGTGCAAAATCGCCAGCCGACCCACGTTTTTGACTCCATCGGCACCTCGGAATATCTGATGGTGCTGACGCCTCACTTCCCTGATACGCCTGTCGCCTGGCAGCTTGGCGTGGATATTGAACGCACCTGGCAGGCGGGAGAGTTCGTCATGGGGTGCGCCACGCCTTCCGGCAAGATTATTCAGACGCTGGCGGAGCTGCTCTATCAGGGCGATTACGACCGGCTGTTTAGCGATCTGCTGGAGGGCCAGCGCGCGCCCGGCCTTGCCGTTTCCGTCAATGAAAATGAAGCGCAGGGGCTGTTCTCGCTGCACCACCTGAACGCCGGCGTGCGGCCAGCGGATATCGTACAGGCGACGCTGAACCATATTGCCGATCGCGCTTTTATGCTGCTGACCCAGATGTGCGAAACCGGCGCGATTCGTCCGCAGGATGCGGTGCTGATGGGTTCTCTGTTCCAGCGCCCGGAGATGCTGGAACATCGTAAGCGTCGCTGGAAAATGCCGCTTTACGTCAGCGAGCTGGCTGAGCCGGTCGCCACCGGCGCCGCCATGATCGCCCGCGAAAGCTGGCTTATTGCTCATCACCGGGAGGATCGACTGTGAACGTGATTATCGCCTCACTGAATACCGCTATCGAACGTCTGCTGCTGGTGGAGGAGCAACGCCCCGGCGTTGTGCATCGCCTGCTGGATGATAAAACCCTGGCGGGCGGCAAGGGGGTCAACGTGGCGCGCGTGCTGCGTCAGCTACAGGCGCAGCTGCCCAACGCGCCTGAGCCGCTGCTGCTTGGCTTTCTCGGCGGCGCCACGGGCCGCCTGTGCCGCGAGCTGCTGGAGCAGGAGCGGCTGGAGGGACGCTGGTGCGTTATCTCCGGCAGCACGCGCATCTGCGAAGTGGTTACCGAGAAGCAGGCGCCGGAAAAAGCCAGCGTTTACAACGCCGCCGGTCCGGCGATTCAGCCTGACGAACATCAGCAGCTGCACGCCATGCTGGCGAAAGAGATGCCGCACGCCAGCGCGGTAATCTGCACCGGCTCGCTGGCGAAAAACCTGGCGCCGGACGAATACGGGCGCTGGATAACCCTGGCGCGCGAGCATGGCGTGCTGTCGCTGCTCGATACGCATGGCCCGGCGCTGCTGCAGTCCGCCGCCATGCTGCCCGATATCATCAAAATTAACCGCGATGAGCTACGCCAGGTAAAAGAGGCGTCCGGGGAAAACCTGCCGGAAAGCTGGCTGGCGCAGGGGGTACGCTGCGTCATTATCACCGACGGCCAGCGGCCGACGCTGGCGCTGACGCCGGACGGCGCTTTTGAAATTACCTCGCCCGCCGTGACCACCGTTAGCGCGGTAGGCTCCGGCGACGCCTACTGCGCCGGACTGATCGCCAGCCTGCTGGCTCAACCGCAGGCGGGCTGGGCGCAGCACCTGACGCTGGCGGCGGCCTGCGGCGCGGCGAACGCCGCCAGCCCCACGGCCGGACTGGCGCCTGACGTCAGCCTGAAGGCGCTGCAGCAGGCCTGCGCTATACGCGCAATCACACCATCGCCACGCTCACCCGCCTGATAACGGAGAGTTTTATGGTCAGTCACGCACATGTCTCAGCAAAAACCACCTGGATGCGCAACGTTCTGCTGATCTCGCTGGTTACCGCCGTCGGCGGATTTTTGTTTGGGTTTGATAACGGCAGTATTTCCGGTTCCGTTGGCTTTTTACAGGAAAGGTTCACGCTGGATGCCGATGGCATCGGATGGGTGACCTCATCGATTATTGTCGGCTGTATTATCGGCGTTGCGATAGCCGGCCCGCTTTCTGACGCGGCGGGAAGGAAAAAAGTTCTGCTGCTGACGGCGCTGATTTTCATCTTCGGCGTGCTGGGCGAAGCGCTGGCCTCGTCGCCGGAGATGCTGGTGTGGTTTCGTATTCTGGTCGGCATCGGTATCGGGCTGGAAACCACGGTAGCGCCGCTCTATATCGCTGAAGTCTCCCCGGCGCATATCCGCGGGCGGCTGGTTTCGCTTAACCAGCTTTTTAACTGCGTCGGTAACCTGACGGTGTTTGCTATCGCCGCGATTATCGCCAGCCAGGCCAGCGAGGCGTGGAATATTGAGTACGGCTGGCGGGTGATTTTCGCCACCGGCATCGTGCCGGCGATTGTTTTCCTGCTGCTGCTGGCCTGGGTGCCGGAAAGCCCGCGCTGGCTGGTGCGTAAAGGGCGCGATGAGCAGGGGCTGGATGTGCTGCGTCAGATTAACCCGGACGAAGCGGCCGCCAGGGAACAGCTGAAGGCGATTAAAGCCGCGCTGCGCAATGAGCACTCGGCGCGCCTGAGCGATCTGTTCGCTCCGCGGCTGCGCAAGGCGCTGGCGATCGGCTTCTGCGTGGCCCTTTTCCAGCAGATAACCGGTATTAACGCCATCTTCTACTACGCGCCGGAGATCTTTAAAAGCGCGGGCGTCAACGTCAGCGGCGCGATGTCTTTTACCGTACTGATTGGCCTGACGCTGGTTATCTCTACGCTGGTTTCCATGTGGATTATCGATAAGGTCGGGCGGCGGACGCTGCTGATTTTCGGTTCGCTGGGCATGGCTATCGCTCTTGGCTGTACCGGTATGCTGTTCCGCGCCAGCGAAACGCACACCATCCTGCTGCTGATTTGTATCCTGGCCTACGTTGCGGTGTTCGCTGTCTCTTACGGTACGGTCGCCTGGGTAATTATCGCGGAAATTTTTCCGATTCACGTGCGCGGCGTTGCCGTATCCATTGCGACGTTCGCCTTGTGGGGCGGTAATTTTCTGGTATCCCGCTTTTTCCCGGTGCTGGTAGAAAATATTAGTGCGGCCAACACCTTCTTTATTTTCGCCGGTATTTCCGTGGTCGCTTTACTTTTTGTCTTAGCCATGGTGCCGGAAACAAAAGGTAAAACGCTGGAGGAAATTGAGCTGGAAATGCACGGAAAAGAATAAATTAAATTTTAAATCAACGGATGGAAAACGGCTTAATACCTTAGCCCTTACTCTACTTATTAACTGAAAATAATACCGGAGAACATCATGAGACCTGGGAAAATCCTACACCCGCAGATCGCCTCGGCGCTGGCCAGCCTCGGCCACGGCGATATTGTTCTGGTTACCGATGCGGGCGCGCCGGTTCCGGCCGATGCTAACCGCATCGATCTGGCGTTCTGCGCGGGCACGGTGGATTTATTTACAATATTACGCGTGCTGCGCCAGGAAATATTTATCGAAGAGGTTATTTTTGCCGCTGAAGTACCTGAAAGTAACCCTAAACTTTTGCGCGACGTTACGGAAATTTTTACCGGATCGGGCGCAGACTTTACCTTAATACCTCATCAGAAACTGGTTGCGGAGATCTATAGCGCGGCGAGGGTGGTTATTCGCTCCGGCTCATTAATGCCGTGGGGTAATTTTGCTCTGGTCGCCAGTACCGATCCTGATGCCTGGTTTGATGATTCAATGAAAATGATCCCGGAATATAAAGCGAGATCGGAGCGTATCAAAAATAACGCCGTCCCCAGAATTAAAAAATAATCACGGGTGAACATATGAAAACAACATATCGTATGAGCTATAGGCTGTCTTTTATTGCGTCATTAGCCGGTTTGTTGTACGGGTTTGACTCTGCCGTTATTGCAGGTGCAATCTCGCACCTGAGCAGATACTTTTCCCTCGATGCGATGGGCACCGGGTGGGCGGTCTCTTCCGTGGTGCTCGGCTTTATGATTGGCGCTTTCAGCGGGCAATTTATTACCAACGCGCTGGGCAGGAAAAAAGCGCTGATTATTACCGGGCTGCTGGTCTTTTTATCGGGCGTGTTCACCGCGTTTCCCTATAACTTCACGCTGTTTATTATTTTCAGAATCATCGGCGGTATTGGCGTCGGGCTGGGTTCCGCTACTGCTCCGGTCTATATCGGCGAAATATCAGCACAGAAGATACGCGGCAAAACGCTGGGCTTTTATCAGATGATGATCGCCTTCGGCATACTGGCGGTGTATATGGTTAACGCGCTGGTTGCCAGCTGGACGACCGATCCTGAGTGGGCTACGCAATATTCCTGGCGTTTTATGCTGGGAGCGATGGCGCTGCCCGGCTGCCTGTTTATGATCCTCGCCTTCTTTTTACCGGAATCTCCGCGCTGGCTGATTAATAAAAACCGCGAAGAAGAAGCCAGCGCCATTATTAAATATGTTAACGGGCAGGAATATGATAGCGCAGCGGCTATCGCCGAGATCAAAGGCTCTTTCCAGAATAAGAGCCCTGCTGATAAAAGTGAAAGCATCCTGTCGAAAAAATATCGCCGGGTATCGCTTACCGTGCTGACAATGGCGCTGCTGGCGAACCTGTGCGGCATCAACGCCGTGCTCTATTACGGCAACGTGCTGTTTGAAAACATCGGCATCGCCAGCGAAAAAACCGCCTACTATCAGCAGATTGTTATCGGCGTTGCCTTTTTCGCCGCAGCGGTCTGGGCGGTATATCGCGTGGAAAAATATGGGCGGCGTAAACTGCTGATCGTAGGCTCCTTTGTCTGCTTCTTATCGATCACGCTGCTGGGCATATTAATCTGGCTGGGGATCTCCAGCCTGTTTATGCTGGCGATCATGATTATCTATATTCTGTTTTTCGGCGGCACCGTCGGCCCCATCCTGTGGATCATTATTCCGGAGCTGGCGCCGAACCTGATACGTGACAAGCTGATGTCCTGGGCCACGCTGCTGATCTGGACCGGCAGCTTTATCGTTTCACAAACCTTCCCGATGCTGACCAACAGCGAACTGCTTAACCGGCTGTTTAACGGCAGCTTTCCGTTCTTTATGTATGGCTTCTGCTGCCTGCTGTGGTTCCTGCTGAACCTTTTCTTCGTGACCGAAACCAAAGATAAATCACTGGAGCAAATCAGCGCGGAAATGAGTAAAGCCTGAAGCGGCTGCCTGTGGCAAACCGGTCAGCCAGGCTGTCGGCCGGTTACGTCAGCTTTTTATAACGCCTTTATTTTGCGCGAAAATGCGCCGGTAACAGGCTGAAGAGAGCTGGCCGTTAGCAATTTGCCAGCAAATCAGCAACAGGATCATATTATAATTTCGCTAATTTTAAACAGCGTTTAATATTACTGGCCGCAAGGCGTGATTTTTAATCGCGCTTCCGGCGCCAGCCGCAGCAAAATAGCGTTAGCGCGCGCTCCGCTGACAACAATATAACACCCACCCTGCGCCGCCTGCTTTTCATCAGGAGATTAAGAGCGGTTTTCCAACTGGCTATTAATCCGTCACGTGGGTAAAATCCCTCATCTGCATATAACGTAAATAATTGCCTGTTTCATGGCGGAATTTTTCCCAAAAGGCGGATCGCCCGGTGACGTTTAAAGAACTGCTAAAATTTTTATTCCCTGAATGGCAAATCTTCTCGTTTATTAAACAATATGGCTTAACTGCCAGAGCGCAAGCGCCGTCGTCGGAGCCGCCATTACGGCAACAGCAAGCCGGAGCCTCAGCGCAGGCGTCCCAGAGCGCAACGCCCGGCGGCAGGCGCGATCAAGCCGCTTCCGCCTCGTCCCGCAGCGCTAATAAGATAAAAAACGGTGAACTGAACCGTAAATTTAACGCTATCGGCGCAGATCTCACACAGCATATTGTCGGTCAGCTACAGTGCCAGGCCCGCCTGCTGCGCGCGTTTAAGCGCCCGTTTGTGGCGGGGCGCGACAGCCTGATGCCAGCGAATACGCTTTTTCTGCTGGGCGGAGAAAGCTCCGGCAGAAATACCCTGATCGTGCAGATCGCCAGGCAGCTGGCGGAGCGGGCGTTGATCCAGCACGATCGCGTCAGGCGTTTAGATCTGGCGCGCTATGCCAGCGCGGGCGATGAGCAGAACTTTCTTCAGGAGCTAGGCAATACGCTGCGCGGCCCGGCTGAGATCGTTGTTTTTGAACATTTTGAGCAGTGCGCGGATAGCTATCTGCGGCCGCTGGCGCAGCTGGTCACCAGCGGACAATATCAATCTATGCGCGCCGGGGGCGACGCTACTCTGCTGACGGCCAGGGGAAAATATCTGGTATTTATCAGCAGCGTGCGTGAAAGCGTGATATCAGAAACGTTTGGCGGCCCGTTTATGCAGGCGGTAAACGATGTGATTAGCGTGGATGACTACACGCCTGGCGAAATTAAACAGCTGACGCTGCGCTTTCTTAACGACCTGGAGCAGCGCAGCCAGAAGAACCTGCAATTTACGCTCTATTACGACGATGAGTTAGTGCAGCACTGTACGGCGAGATACAGCAAAAAGCAGGGGCTGATAGCGATTCGCCACTACCTGCAAGAGACGATCTATAAGGCGCTGGTTGAGTATCGCCTGCAGGATAACGCCGCCGGCGACGGCAAGCTCTATCTGGCGGTTATTGACGATGCGCTGGCGATCAGGCCGGGATCGCCTACGGCGCAGCCTGTCTGCCTGGATGCGCTGCTTCCCAACCGGCAAAACAGCAGCCTGCTGGCGGTTCAGCAGGAGCTGCAGGCGGTGATCGGGCTGCACAGCGTGAAAGAGTATGTGCTGGGGCTGGAGAATAACGCCAGCATCCAAAAGCGCCGAGAGAAGGCGGGCTATAAATCGTCTCCGGTTTCGATGCATATGATTTTTACCGGCAATCCGGGAACCGGTAAAACCATGATGGCGCGTATCGTCGCCAGATATTTAAAAGCCATTGGCGTGCTGACCGGCGGCCAGCTGAAAGAGGTTACCCGCGCGGATCTGGTGGGGCAGTATGTTGGACATACGGCCAGGCTGACCAACGAGGTCATCCAGTCCGCGCTGGGGGGCGTGCTGTTTATTGATGAAGCCTATGCGCTGTGTCGCGATCGCCATGACGTTTTCGGCATTGAGGCGGTTGATGCGCTGGTAAAAGGAATAGAAGACCATCGCGACAATCTGGTGGTGATTCTGGCCGGCTATAGCGATGAAATGCAGACCTTCCTGCAGGCTAACAGCGGCCTGAAATCGCGCTTCCCGAACCTGATTCATTTTGATGATTACAGCGCCGATGAGATGCTGAAAATCGCCGGCCTCACGGCGCGCGCTAAAGGCTATGTAATTGACGACGCCTGCAATGAGCCGCTGCTTCGCCAGTTTGAAAAGAGCCAGATTAAAGGGCGCAACGACAGCGGCAACGGGCGGCTGGTCAGAAATATTATTGAGGGCGCTATCGTCGAACAGTCCAGACGCCTGGCGCGCGAGCCGAAGGCCGATATGGGGCTGCTGCTGGCGGAAGATTTCAAATTTGTCCGGCATCAGGATTTTGATTTAGAAAGCGTGCTGGCGTCGATCGTCGGCCTGGAGAGCGTGAAACAGGCGATTCGCGCCCAGCACGCCATGCTGCTGGCCGCAGAGAAACGGCGTAAGGCGGAGGTGGTGGTCGATATCCGACAGTCGCTCAATATCATCTTTACCGGTAATCCCGGCACCGGTAAAACCACTATTGCGCGCGTGATGGCCGCCATGTTTAAAGATATGGGGCTGCTGAAGCAGGGCCAGCTTATTGAAACCGACCGCAGCGGCCTGGTTTCCGAGTATTACGGTAAAACGGCGGAAAAAACCGCCGCTATCGTCAAGAGCGCGCTGGGCGGCGTACTGTTTATTGATGAAGCCTATTCGCTCTCCGCCAGCCGCCCTGGCGATAAAGAAGCGATCGATACGCTGGTGAAGCTTATTGAAGATTATCGCGGCGAACTGGTGGTGATTCTCGCCGGCTATAAGAAAGAAATGGCCGACTTTATGAAGAATAACTCCGGGCTGGAATCGCGCTTTCCGCTGGTTATTCACTTCCCGGACTACTCGGCAGAAGAGCTGTACCATATCGCCCTGTTGCAGGTAGCGCGTAAAGGCTTCCGGCTTACTGAACAGGCGCAGGCCAGGCTGCATGAGTCGGTAGCGGCGGCAAGCCGAAGCGCCTCCGCCTCATCCGGCAACGGGCGCATGGTGCGTAATATGCTGGAGAAAATTTTGCGCAATCAATCGGCGCGTATAGCGACTACCGAGGTGGCGGCGGCCGATTTGACCACCATCCTGCCGGAAGATATCGGCACGGCGCGGCCGGCGGAGCAAGCCTACGATCTGGAGGCGGTGCTCAACGATATTATCGGGCTGAACGAGGTTAAAACCTATATCCGCAGCCTCTATGCCCGGCTGCGGGTGCTGAGCGAGCGACGCAAAATGGGCCTGCCCGTCGACGGCAGCCAGACCCTGCATATGATTTTTAAAGGCAATCCCGGCACCGGTAAAACCATGATGGCGCGTATTATCGCCGACGTGCTTTCACATATTCACGTTATTCAGACCAACAACCTGGTTGAAACCGACCGGGCCGGGCTGGTGGCGGGCTATGTGGGGCAGACGGCGATAAAAACCACCGAGAAGGTTCGGGAGGCGATGGACGGCGTGCTGTTTATCGATGAAGCCTACGCTCTTGCGCAGGGCGGCGCCAACGACTTTGGCCGCGAGGCGATCGATACGCTGGTTAAGCTGATGGACGATAACCGCGATCGGCTGGTGGTCATCCTGGCAGGCTACAGCCAGAACATGGATGCATTTCTGGCAATGAACCCCGGCCTCAAATCGCGCTTCCCTAATATTATTCAGTTTGATGATTACAGCGTGGACGAACTGATGCGCATTGCCGACCAGCTTTATCAGAAACGCGGCTACGTGCTGGAAGAGGCGGCGCGGCAGAAGATGCGGGCGCTGTTTACGCAGGCGGTCAGCGAAACGGCGTTCGGCAACGGGCGCTACGTGCGTAACGTTTTTGAAAAATCATTAAACCAGCAGGCGCTAAGGTTAAGCACCGATCCGGATCTGACGCGGGAAGAGCTGATTACAATCGAGGCCAGCGATATTATCGCGCGCCAGGAATAAAGGAAGCGCCGGCGACGGAACAGCAACAGGTCGCCAGCCTCCCTCTGTTAAACATTTTTTATAAATAAGGTAGCCGATGAATTATCAAGAGCGCCCTGCGCCAGGCATCTTCGCCAGGCTCTATTTCCTGTTTTTTATCCTGCCGCTAACGCTGCTGCTGGTTATTACCCCGCTGGGATTTATGATGGATATTTTTACTACTATCAGCAGCGGTTGGGTTCCCGCGTCAAGCGTGGGCGTTCCCTCTTCGATGGTGCAGGCTGTTTTGATGACGTTATTACCGACGTTCTTTTTTGCCCGTCTGCGCAGCCTCTACTGGTATTTTCCGTGGCTGCTGCCCGTGGTGATTATCGGCTCGCTAAACCTGCTTATTTTTGCCGCCGGCGCCGGGCTGCTGTTTAAAGGTTTCGAAGTAATCAACGCAAGCCGTCAGATTATTTTTATTGTTCTCGCCATCGTACAGATTATTGTTTCGCGCCTGGCGATGTGCGCTTATTTTCACTTCAGACCGCTAAAGCCATTGAGTTGATCAGATGAACTTTTTTAAGAAAAACAAGCCAGCGCCATCAGAAGCGCAGTATAAGCACACGCAGCAAGATTCGCAGACCAGGCGGCAACAGGATAAAAATTCCCACAGAGAGCAGGCTGAGGGAAAAGCCGTCAAAAAAAGGAATTTATTCAGCGTGCTGGGCTTTATCGCCCTCGGCGTGCTGGGCGCCACCTTTTATCTGGCGGACAGCGTTCCCCTTGTTGCAACCGGCCAGGAGGCCGCCAGTGCGTTAAATACCGGCGTGTCTGAGACGCTTGGCGCCGGCGTGCGCCTGCTGGAAAACGACGGCAAACAGCTGCCGGGCAGAGACTATAACGTCACGTTTCGCAGCGGAAACGACGCCGGCGACGAGCAGGAAAAGCATAGCGTGGAGCTGCTGGTATGGGATTATGCCGCAGTTGACGGCGATTACGTACAGATCCTTAAAGACCACAGCGCGCTTAGCGATGCCTTTATGATCAAGCATGCGCCGCAACGCTTTCAGCTGAACGTAACGCCAGGCGTGCCGGTGACGTTACAGATTAAAGGCGTTCGGGACGGCGGCGGCGGTATCACCTATGCAGCGATGTTTCACTATAAGCAGCATCACATCACCTTTTATAATCAGGCGCCTGAAGCGGGAAGCAATACTTATACCGTTAATTTAATTCCCTGAGCTGGCAGAAACGAATGCGGTTAGTTATCGCGACGGATGGCGAGGCGGGCTATCGCCATCTGTGCCTTTACTTTTTTCCCGCGCTTATGCCGCACCGTGGCGTATATCAACGCCAGCCTGTCGCGGATTATTTAATATTTAACCATGCGGCCACAGGCGCATACCCGCTGCAACATCGACACATAAATCCAACATTACGATATGTGGTGAAACAATGCGCTGGATAGTGCTTTTTTCATGGTTATTAATTTCACGTTACATGCGCAATAGTGATCATCGTCACAGTTTTACCTCCGGCCAGCGTTAAAATAGCGCTACTTTCAGTTAACCCTTTGAAGGTACCCGTGATGGAAAATAATAACCGACTGATGCCTCATATCAGGCGGACAACGCATATAATGATGTTTGCCCACCGCAACAGCTTCGATTTTCATTTCTTTAATGCCCGCTAGTCTTTCGACTATGGGCGCCTCAGCATACAGGTCTTCCTGAATCCTGGTTATTACCGGTTGCTGCTGGTAACTAACCGCGCTCACTCCCAATAAAACCTTTATTCAGCAGTATCCGGACTGCGAGGGTTTTTGTTTCCAGAAAGCATAACACTGATATTGATTTATCAGCGGCAAGCTATTGCTTTTATTCCGGAGTAATCAATTTCTTTTTTAAGAAATTGAGGGCCTGCTATTATCTGAAAATAAAGAGATGAAAATGAGTGCTTTAAAAATTGCCGTTAGTAACACCTGCCCCAACTGTTTTGCTACCCAGCGCAGCAGGGTACAGGTTGGTGAAACTAATTTTATCGACGTTGCCGCCGCTGTATTAACAATGAAAGATGTGGCCAGCGGCAAACTCGATGAGATCGGCGCTACCGGTTATAACATCCCGGTGTTTATCGCGATTAATAAAGATGAGGTTGTGCCGTCTGAATATATGCCATTAATTCAGGGCGTATTTGAGCACGATGAAACCCGCAGTGATTTCTATGGTCGTCAGCTGGAAGCCGCCGCGCATAAATATGAAACTCAACTGCGTCCGCCGTTTTTCAGCGCGCTGGTGGATTACGTTAAGCAGGGCAACAGCGCGTTTGACTGCCCCGGACACCAGGGCGGTGAATTTTTCCGTCGCCATCCTGCGGGTAATCAGTTTGTTGAATACTTTGGCGAAACGCTGTTCCGTTCAGATTTGTGCAACGCCGACGTCGCCATGGGCGACCTGCTGATCCATGAAGGCGCGCCGTGCGCCGCCCAGCAGCATGCGGCGAAGGTATTTAATGCGGATAAAACCTATTTCGTACTGAACGGCACCTCCTCCTCTAATAAAGTGGTGCTCAATGCCCTGCTTACCCCAGGGGATTTGGTGCTGTTCGATCGTAACAACCATAAATCCAACCACCACGGCGCGCTGTTGCAGGCCGGGGCCACGCCGATTTACCTTGAAACCGCGCGTAACCCGTACGGCTTTATCGGCGGTATCGACGCCCACTGCTTTGAAGAAAACTATCTGCGCGATCTTATTGCGGAAGCCGCGCCGCGTCGGGCGAAAGATGCGCGTCCGTTCCGCCTGGCGGTGATTCAGTTAGGCACCTATGACGGTACGATTTATAACGCCCGTCAGGTGGTCGATAAAATTGGTCACCTGTGCGATTACATCCTGTTTGACTCCGCGTGGGTCGGTTACGAGCAGTTTATTCCGATGATGGCCGACTGCTCTCCGCTGCTGCTGGAGCTGAATGAAAACGATCCGGGCATTCTGGTTACTCAGTCCGTACATAAACAGCAGGCTGGCTTCTCGCAGACGTCGCAGATCCATAAAAAAGACAGCCATATCAAAGGGCAGCAGCGCTATGTGCCGCATAAGCGCCTCAACAATGCCTTTATGATGCACGCCTCCACCAGTCCGTTCTATCCGCTGTTTGCCGCGCTGGATATCAACGCGAAAATGCACGAGGGCGAAAGCGGGCGCAATATGTGGATGGATTGCGTAATGAACGGTATCAAGGCGCGTAAGCTGATCCTGGAAAGTTGCAAACATATCCGTCCATTTGTGCCGCACAGTGTGGATGGCAAACCGTGGCAGTCTTATGAAACCGCTCAAATCGCCGTTGACCTGCGCTTTTTCGCGTTTGGCCCAGGCGAACGCTGGCATGCGTTTGAAGGCTATGCCGATCATCAATATTTTGTCGATCCGTGCAAATTACTGCTCACCACGCCGGGCATCAACACCGCAACCGGTGAGTATGAGGCGTTCGGCGTACCGGCCACCATTCTCGCTAACTACCTGCGTGAAAACGGCATCGTCCCGGAAAAATGCGATCTCAACTCCATTCTGTTCCTGCTCACCCCGGCGGAAGATATGGCCAAGCTGCAGCAGCTGGTCGCCCTGCTGGCGCAGTTTGAAACCCTGCTTGAACACGACGCGCCGCTGAAAGATGTGCTGCCCTCTATCTATCGTCAGCATGAAGCGCGCTATGCCGGCTACACCCTGCGCCAGCTGTGCCAGGAGATGCATGACCTCTACGCCCGTCACAATGTGAAACAGCTGCAGAAAGAGATGTTCCGTCGGGCGCACTTCCCGGACGTGCGGATGAACCCGCAGGAGGCCAACTACGCCTACCTGCGCGGCAACGTGGATCTGGTGCCGCTGCCGGAAGCGGAAGGCCGTATCGCCGCTGAAGGCGCGCTTCCTTATCCGCCGGGAGTGCTGTGTGTGGTTCCGGGCGAGGTCTGGGGCGGCGCGGTACTGCATTATTTCACCGCGCTTGAGGAGGGCATCAATCTGCTGCCGGGCTTTGCGCCGGAGCTGCAGGGGGTTTACATCCAGGAAAACGACGGGCGCAAACAGGTCTGGTGCTATGTGATCGCGTCAGGCGCAACAAGGGGCGCGTTGCTGAAAGAGGAAAACCTATGAGTAAGTCGAGCAACAAAATGGGCGTTGTTCAGCTCACCGTCCTGACGATGGTTAACATGATGGGCTCCGGCATCATTATGTTACCGACCAAGCTGGCGGAAGTGGGGACGATCTCCATTATCTCCTGGCTGGTGACGGCGGTAGGTTCGATGGCGCTGGCATGGGCCTTCGCAAAATGTGGGATGTTCAGCCGCAAATCGGGCGGGATGGGCGGCTACGCCGAGTACGCTTTCGGTAAGTCAGGCAATTTTATGGCCAACTATACCTATGGCGTGTCGCTGCTGATCGCGAATGTCGCTATCGCCATTTCCGCCGTGGGCTATGGCACCGAACTATTCGGCGCCGCCCTGTCGCCGGTTCAGATTGGTCTGGCGACCATCGGCGTACTGTGGATCTGTACCGTCGCCAACTTCGGTGGCGCGCGCATTACCGGGCAAATCAGCAGCATCACCGTATGGGGCGTTATCATTCCGGTAGTCGGCCTGTGCGCGATCGGCTGGTTCTGGTTTAGCCCGACGATGTACGTCAACGCCTGGAACCCGCATCATGCGCCGTTCTTCAGCGCGGTGGGGTCATCCATCGCCATGACGCTGTGGGCTTTCCTCGGCCTGGAATCCGCCTGCGCCAACACCGATGTGGTTGATAATCCGGAGCGCAATGTGCCCATCGCGGTGTTGGGCGGCACGCTGGGCGCAGCGGTAATCTATATCATCTCTACCAATGTGATTGCCGGCATCGTACCGAATATGGATCTGGCGAATTCCACGGCGCCGTTTGGTCTGGCCTTCGCCCGGATGTTTACGCCTGCCGTAGGCAACGTCATTATGGGACTGATGATTATGTCCTGCTGCGGTTCGCTGCTCGGCTGGCAGTTCACCATCGCGCAGGTGTTTAAATCCTCTGCGGATGAAGGTTATTTCCCGAAAATCTTCTCACGCGCATCCTCATCCGGCGCGCCGGTACAGGGAATGCTGACCATCGTGATTCTGCAAACCGGCCTGTCGTTGATGACCATTAGCCCGTCGCTGAATAATCAGTTTAACGTGCTGGTTAACCTGGCCGTGGTCACCAATATTATTCCGTATATCCTGTCGATGGCGGCGCTGGTGATTATTCAGAAAATGGCCGGTCAGGATGCGGCGAAGGCGCGCCCTGCCAATATCATCGCTTTTATCGGCGCCATGTACAGCTTCTACGCGCTTTACTCTTCGGGCGAAGAGGCGATGCTCTACGGCGCCATCGTCACCTTCCTGGGATGGACGCTTTACGGCCTTGTCTCTCCGCGCTTTGAGCTGAAAGATAAACACAGCTAAGCGTTTCCCGGCGGTATGAGGTCTGTACCGCCGGGCTTGTATTGATGCCGTCTGGCGCTTAAGTAACAAGAGATTCCATTTTCTGCGCCGCGACGCGCTCTTTACGTTGCCGCTCCAGCTCCAGCGCTCCGCGGTGGGAAAGATAGCAGAATAAAATACAGCAGATAATGCCGCCCATCAGCAGAAAGAAGCCGCCGTGCCAGCCCATTTTATCCACCATCACGCCGAACAGGCTGGTGCCCAGCGAGGCGCCGAAGATATAGCTCATAAAACCACGCAGGCCGACGGCTGAACCCACAGCGTAGCTGGGAACAATTTCCATGGTTTGCACCGAAGCCAGGAACTGAGGGACGTAGATCAGGCAGCCGACAATCGCGGCGAATATCGTCACCATCAGCAGGGATTCGCTCTTCCAGTAACCGATCAGGCAGATAAAGATCAGCGCCATGCAGATCATCGCCAGCGGCATGCGGCGTCCTTTAAACAGTTTATCCGACAGCCAGCCGGCCAGCAGAGTAGAGGGGATGGCCGCCCATTCAAAAAACAGGAAGGCCACGCTCATCTGTTCTTTAGAAAAATGCTTCACCGTCAACAGATAGATAGGCAGCCAGCTAATCATGCCGAAGCGCACCATGTAGACGAACACATCCACCAGAGAGATATACCAGGCGTTTTTATTGCGCAGCACACAGGTAGAAAAGATCTGCCACGCGCTCATATTTTCCGGCGCGGTCGCGGCCTGTTTGGTTTTCACGATGATTTTTTCTTCCGGCATCAGCTCTTCCAGCGCCGGCAGGCCCTCTTTGCGCGGCGAGCCTTTGCCCAGCAGCAGAACGATACCTGCAAAGATCAGCGCCACGCAGGCCGGCACAATGTAGCTGGCGCTCTGCCAGTGCTCGCTGCCGAGCAGCGCGAAAGCGGCGCCGACGATCGGGGCGACCACGCCGCCGCCGAGATTATGAGAGATATTCCAGAACGCGCCGACGCGTCCCCGCTCCCGGCGTGGAAACCAGTTGGCGATGGTGATAAAAGAGGGCCCGACGCCCATTCCCTGAAACAGGCCGTTAAGCACCACCAGGGCGACAAAAACCCAGAATGCAGCGCTGAAGCCCAGGCCGACATTAACCAGGGCGCACAGCACCAGACCGCAGGCCATAAAAACTTTCGGGCTGGCTTTATCCGCCAGGCTGCTCATCACCCCTTTACTGATCCCATAGGCGATCAGCATGCAGCTGCTGAGCAGGCCGATCTGCGTAGCGCTGAGATCTAACTGCTCTTTTAAATAGGGAGTGGAGAGCGTGAAGTTATTACGCACGATATAGTACGCCAGATAGCCGAGAAATACGCTAAGCAGCGCCTGCATACGGTAGCGATAATACGTTTTCTCTACTTCATCGGCAGCAACTTTTTGCGCGGATCGCCCCGTCTTTAATATTGATAACATGTCGTCACCTGTATTTTATATTGCCGTGAGTTTCAGGATTATTCAGCAGGCAGAGTGCAATGGACGCGGGTGGAACTCAAGTTGCCATAATGAGTCATATTTGACTCAAATTAATGAACAGCAGGGTTATTTTTGACGCATATTGCTTCAGGCGAGAGTGAAATAATTAAATTTAATCTGATTTTATTGTCCTGTGCGGATATTAACAAATCCTGTCGCTATTATCTGGTAGGCTGCCAGAATATTTACCGCTGCCTGACCAATATTTCCCTGTTGGCCTCTTATTGCCGGCTAAAACTTATAAACGGGTAAGTTTTGTCTCATGACTAAATGTGTGGAAAATTAATATCTATGAATGGGATCACATCTGTGTGGCTTCGCCAGCCGGCTGTTGCTGGCAAAGCGGCGCTGCTGCTGTTAATCAGCACGCTGTGCAGGCCCAGCGCGGCGCAAAACAATGAGCTGGTGATGGCGACCACTTTCTCCCCCGGCACCACCGCGTGGATTATTCAGCGCTGGCAGAGGGAGCCGGGGGCGGTAAGGATCCGGACGCTTAACCGCACCAGCGCCTCGCTGGAGCAGCTGCTGGATGCGGAAAACAGGGAAAATGTCGATCTACTGCTGACGTCGTCTCCGATGCTGCTGCAGCACCTTCAGGAGCACCGCAAGCTGGCTCTGTTCGACGGCATCGCGCCCGCCAGCCAGCGCCTGGTGCCGGAATCTATTCGTTCCACTGCCGTCGCGGTTGCGATATCCGGCTTTGGTTTGCTGGTTAACCGCCCGGCGCTGGCGGCCAGAAACCTGCCCGCGCCCGGCGACTGGGATGATTTGACCGCTGCCCGCTATCAGGGGACGCTGCTGATGAGCAGCCCATCGCGCTCGGACACCAACCATTTAATGGTGGAGTCGCTGCTGCAGCAGCAAGGCTGGACGCAGGGCTGGCAAACGCTGTTGGCGAGCGCCGGCAATCTGGTAACCATCTCCTCACGCAGTTTTGGCGTTGCGGATAAGATCAAAAGCGGGCTGGGGATGGCCGGGCCGGTGATTGATAACTATGCCAATCTGCTGCTGGACGATGCGCGCCTGGCTTTCGCCTATTTTCCGCAAACGGCCGTAGCGCCGACCTACGTGGCGGTCCTGAACAACAGCCAGCACGCCGGCGAAGCGCGACGCTTTATTCGCTATTTACTCAGCCCGGAAGGGCAGCGGATGCTTGCCGACGCGAATACCGGCAAATATCCGGTTACGCCGCTGGCGGCTGATAATCCACGCGCGGCGCAGCAGCGGGTTTTGTTGGCGCGGTCGCCGCTAAATTATCGTTTGATCCTGAAGCGGCAGCGGCTGGTACAGCGCATGTTTGATACCGCGATCAGCTTTCGTCTCGCGCAGCTGAAAGATGTCTGGCGGGCGCTGCACAGCGCGGAGGCGCGGGTAAAACGCCCGCTGCCTGAGATTCGCGCGCTGTTAACCCGCATACCGGTAGATGCGGCCAGCAGCGAAGATGAAGCCTGGCTGGCGCAGTTTGACAATAAAAGCTTTGCGGAGCAGCAAATGATGGCGTGGCAGCGCTGGTTTCTTGATAACCAGCGTCAGGCGATCCTGAAACTGGAAGAGCTGAAATGAAGTGCGGCTCATGGCTGCAACGCCTGCGGCAAATCAGTATCAGCAGCAGCTTACGGGGCGCTTTTTTAATGGGCGCGCTGCTGACGCTGTTTGTCAGCAGCGTCAGCCTTTACTCCTGGTATGAACAAAGCTCGCAAATACGCTATTCGCTGGATGAGTATTTTCCCGGCATCCATTCCGCCTTTCAGATAGAGGGCAATCTCAATCTGGTGGTGGACCAGCTCAATGAGTTCTTGCTGGCGCCGAATACCGCCGTAAGGCTTCAGCTGCGTAATCAAATTATCCAGCACCTGGATAAAATCGAGCGGCTCAGCCAGCAGTTATCACGCCCGGAGCGCCGGCAGCTGGCGGCGATTTTACAGCAGAGCCGGGCGCTGCTGTCTGAGCTGGACGACGCGCTCTACAACATGTTTTTGGTGGATGAAAAGGTCAGCGTCATTTCTGCGCGCATCGACTGGCTACACGATGATTTCAACAGCGAGCTGAACTCTCTGCTGCAGGACTTTACCTGGCAACAGGGAACGCTGCTGGATCAAATCGCATCCCTGCCGGGCGACGCGGCGCACTACCTGAAACGCTGCCGCGAAGTACAGAATGAGCAACAGCAGGTTTACACCCTGGCGCGTATTGAAAATCAAATAGTAGCCGACCTGCGCGACAGGCTTATTGAACTGAAGTCCGGCAACGATGACGACAGGCTGGTTGAGACGCATATTCGCTATCTGATAAATCTGCAGCAAACGGTGGAAGAAAATCTCCGTATGCTGAATGACTGGCCGGGCGCCATTACCCTGCGGCAGACTATCGATGAGCTGCTGGAAATCGGCCTGGCGAAAAACAATATGCCGGACGCCATGCGCGACTATATTGCCGCACGTAAAGCGCTGCTGGAGGCCAGCCGCACCAGGGAGGTGACGCTGGGGCGTTTCCGGACGCTGCTGGAGGCGCAGCTGGGCAGCAATCACCAGCAAATGCAGCGGCTTAATCAGCGTATGGAGCGGATTGTGCAGGTCAGCGGCGGATTAATACTGGTGGCGACCTTACTGGCGCTGCTGCTGGCGTGGGGGCTTAACCGCTATTTTATCCGTACGCGGCTGGTGCAGCGCTTTAACGCGCTGAATCAGGCGGTGGTGCAGATCGGCCTGGGCCGCACGGACGCAGATATTCCGGTTTATGGTCATGATGAACTGGGGCGTATCGCCGGGCTGCTTCGCCGCACGCTGGGACAGCTCAGCGCGCAAAGGCAGCTGCTTGAGCTGGAAGTTGCGGAACGCAAAACGATTGAAGCCGATCTGCGCGCCACCCAGGATGAGCTGATCCAGACGGCGAAACTGGCGGTAGTCGGGCAGACGATGACCACGCTGGCGCACGAAATCAACCAGCCGCTGAACGCGCTGTCAATGTACCTGTTTACCGCAGGAAGGGCCGTTGAGCGGGGGCAGACGCAGCAGACAAGCGCCATTTTAGGCAAAGCGGAAGGGCTGATTCATCGTATTGACGCCATTATTCGCTCGCTGCGCCAGTTTACCCGCCGCGCAGAGCCGGAAACGCCGCTGCAGGCGGTAGATTTACGTCAGACATTTATCGCGGCGTGGGAGCTGCTGGCAATGCGGCACCGCCCCCAGCAGGGAACGCTTTCGCTGCCGGATGGCGCGATGCTGGTGCGTGGCGATGAAGTACGGATCCAGCAGGTGCTGGTGAACGTGCTGGCAAACGCCCTTGATGTCTGTCCGGGCGGGGCGAAGATTAGGGTGAGCTGGCGCCCGCAGGGAGACACGCTTGAAGTGCTGATTGCCGATAACGGCCCCGGCTGGCCTGAAGCCTTACTGCCGTCGTTGCTGAAACCCTTTACCACCAGTAAGGCTATCGGGCTTGGTATCGGTCTCTCTATTTGCGTTTCGCTGATGGCGCAGATGGCGGGCGCACTGCGTCTGGCATCAACGCTGAGGCGCAACGCTGCTGTGGTGCTGCAATTCAATTTGACGGATGGGCAAGATGTCAGGTAATGAATGTTCGATTCTGCTGATTGATGATGATGCTGATGTGCTGGATGCCTACGCCTCCCTGCTTGAGCAGGCGGGATATCAGGTTTGCGCCTGCAACAATCCCGTTGAGGCCAGAGCGTGGGTGAAAAAGGACTGGCCCGGCATTGTGCTGAGCGATGTTTGCATGCCCGGCTGCTCAGGCATCGATTTGATGACGCTGTTTCATCAGGACGATCCGCAGCTGCCGATTTTGCTTATCACCGGGCATGGCGATGTGCCGATGGCGGTAGAGGCGGTAAAGAAAGGCGCGCAGGATTTTCTGCAGAAACCGGTAGATCCCGCCCGGCTGCTCGCTCTGGTTGAGCAGGCCCTACGCCAGAGGCGCGCGGTTATTGCGCGTCGTCATTACCGTCAGCAGACGCTGCAGGCTGAGCTGATCGGGCGCAGCGCCTGGATAGAGCGCTATCGTCGTCGTCTGGAGCAGCTGGCGGAAACGGATCTGGCGGTCTGGTTTTACGGCGAGCCGGGAACCGGGCGAATGAGCGGAGCCCGCTATTTGCATCAGCTGGGACGCCATGCCGCAGGGCCGTTTATCTACCGGGAGCTGACGCCGGAAAACGCATCGCAGCTTAATGAAATGATGGCGCAGGCGCGGAACGGAACGTTAGTGTTAAGCCACCCTGGGCATCTGACCCGTGAACAGCAGCAGCACCTGATACAGCTGCAAAGCCTGGAGCCTCGTCCGTTTCGCCTGATCGGCACAGGTACTGTTTCGCTGGCGCAGCTGGCGGCCGACGGACAGATAATGGCGGAATTCTATTACTGCTTCGCCATGACCCATATTGCCTGCCTGCCCCTGGCGCAGCGGCCTGACGATATTGCGCCGCTGTTTCATCACTATCTGCAAAAAGCCTGTCAGCGGCTGAACCGTCCTCTGCCGGCGGTCGATAATGGATTGCTGAAAGCGCTGGAGCGCCGCGTCTGGCTAAGCAATGTTCGCGAGCTGGCGCATGCCGCCGAACTGTTTGCCGTCGGCGTGTCGCCACTCACGGCCACGGCGGATCCGCAGCTGC
Organism: Mixta tenebrionis; assembly: GCF_006517625.1. GTDB lineage: Bacteria > Pseudomonadota > Gammaproteobacteria > Enterobacterales > Enterobacteriaceae > Mixta > Mixta tenebrionis. The sequence goes on from NZ_VHQI01000016.1 coordinate 24,676, forward strand.
GCATCGGCTCACCGCTCCCGCTTGATCATCGCCTTGAGGAGGCGGAGCGGCGCATCATCACCGAAGCGCTAAATATTCATCAGGGACGGATTAACGAGGCGGCGAGCTACCTTAAAATCCCGCGCAAAAAGCTCTACCTGCGCATGAAGAAATATCAGCTGGATAAAAAGCACTACAAGGCATAGCCGGGGGCGGCGCGAATATTTACGGGCGGCTGGATGGGCGACGGAAGTTTATTTCGCAATTTATTTTATTCTGTGAGAATTCTCTTAATAACAAGCGAAAGGATTGATTATATTGTTTGCGCCGGCGGCGACGGCTTTACCATGAAAAAGGCGATGAAAAGTTATTTTTGAATACACGGCAATAACATTTGGCCCCCTCTGTTAACAGGGGCGACGTGGACAGGCTAATTTGATTCATATACGGAACTTAAGTAAAAGCTATTCAGGAAATATTATCCTGCATGATATTAACCTCGATATTATGCAGGGTGAGATCCACGGGCTGCTTGGCGCCAGCGGCGCGGGAAAATCAACGCTGCTGCGTTGTATTAACGGTATTGAACAGGTCAGCGATAAAAGCCGCATCCGCGTCGATAATACGGAGATTCTGTCTCTTTCTCCCGCAGGATTAAGGGCCTTTCGTAAGAATATTGGCATGATTTTCCAGGATTTCGCTTTACTGCAGAGAAAAACCGCGCTGGAAAACGTGCTGTTGCCAATGAGATGCTGGCGGCAGGCTGGCGCAAAGATGCGCGCGCGCGCCATGCACCTGCTGGAGTGCGTCGGTATGGAAGAAAAAGCCGGCTGCCGTCCGGCTGAGTTATCCGGGGGCCAGAAACAGCGGGTCGCCATTGCCAGAGCGCTGGCGTTGCAGCCTAAAGTTTTGCTTTGTGATGAGGCCACATCGGCATTAGATCCGGCAACGGCGAAATCTATTCTGGATTTGCTGAAGTCGATTAACGCGCAATCCGGCATAACCATTGTGATGGTTGCCCATCAGATGGAGGTAGTAAAATATGCCTGTGACAGATTATCCGTGCTTGAGCATGGGAAACTGAGCCTGACAGACAGCGTTGAGAATATTTTTCTGCGTCAGCCGGCGGCATTAGCTGAGCTTTCCGCTCACGCCGATATCGCGCTGCAGGCTAACGAAACCGGTTTTATTATTACGCTTGCCGATATTACACAGAGCGCAGCGGTGCTCTGTTCGCTGGCAAAACTGGCTAACGGCAAGCTGCGCATATTATTTACCCGCAGCGATAGCTGTAAAACCGCTACGGTCGTCCATTACACCATGGCAGCGCCCCAGGCTGACGCAATGCGAATTATTACCTGCCTTAAAGAAAATAATATTCGGTTTCAGAAGCTGGCTGCTTGATGTCTGAGTTGGCATGTCATGCTACTTAACAGGAAACAGGCTATGTTGATCGATTTTGCGCAAAGCCGCGTGTTTGAATATCTGCCTAAAGTTATTTTGCCCGCCTGTCTCGCCACTCTGGCAATGCTGGTGATTTCTCTGTTGTTAAGTACTATTGTCGGAGTGAGCATTGCCGTAATGCTTACCCTGTCGCATCCGAAAGGGCTGGCGCCCAACAGATACCTTTACCGTATTTTTAATACCCTGATTGATGCCATCCGCTCCTTTCCCGCCATTATATTAATTGTGCTCTTTACGCCGTTAACGCGCTGGCTTATTGGCACATCGGTTGGCTGGATCGCCGCGGTGGTGCCTTTAACCATAGTGGCGTTTCCCGCCGTTGCCCGGCTAATAGAAAATGCCTTGCTGGAAGTGGATAAAAACGTGATTTTAGCCGCCAGATCGTTTGGCGCCAGCAACCGGCAGATTATTACTAAAGTCATGTTTTCTGAAGCGGCGCCGGCGATTGTTTCCAGCATGACCTTTGCTTCCATTCAGCTGCTTGCCAATACCGCCCTGGCCGGCGCGGTAGGCGCCGGTGGACTGGGAGCCGTCGCGCTGACCTATGGCTATCAGCGGTTTGACGATCTTATGACCTATGCCGTCGTCTTTATTTTGTCGGTTATTGTTCTCGTTATTCAGTACATTGGCCGAATCACTTACCGGTTATTTAAATAATATCAGCAGCGGGAGGTATTCTGTGAGAAATGACGCGCTCTGGATTAAGGTCATGCTGGAGTTAAAACGCGCTCCGGTTGGCATCCGCTTTTTATACGATAAAGATGAATATGATTCATGCCCGACCGCCGAGCTGTCAGGCCCGCTGCCTTACTGTGCGGCGGTAAAGAACGCAGCTGCCGGCATCCCCTGCAAGTTAACCCTGCGGCAATCGGCCTGTTTGTCCGGGGCCAGAGCTTTAGGATTGTTAAAACCGCAGGATGATATTGTCCATCCCAATGATATTGCCTCCGGTAAGCGCCATTACAATATGGGGCTTTATGCGGATTATGTCATTAGCCGTCAGATAGCCAAAGATATGGTCTACTGTAATCACCAGGTCTACGGTATAGAAATAGCCGAGCTTGCGCTGTATACGGATTATCATCCTGATTTGGTGATTATTATTGCGAACGCCGCCAGCGCAATGCGTTTGATTCAGGGCTATTGCTATCACTATGGACAGCTTAAGAACGTTAAGGTAGCAGGCAATCAGGCCATCTGTCAGGAGTGTACTTCTTATCCTTTTGAAATGAATCAGGTTAACGTTTCTTTATTATGTTCCGGCACCCGTCAGGTGGCCAAATGGGATAATGACGAAATGGGGATCGGCATCCCCTTTAACCAGCTGGATAAGATCGTTGACGGTATTCGCCAGACCGCTAACCCGATGGAGAATAATAAAAGCAAGAAATCTATTCAACGCAAAGCCGCGCTTTATGGCGTGGCAGACCAGTTAGAGATTGAGCTGGGAAGTAACTACTACACCGGAGGTTACGGAACCATTGAATACCATAAAAGAAAAAAGGCTAACCAGCAGAAATAATTTTACAGGGAGAATAAAATGAGAAAGATAGTTGTTCTGGCGCTGTCTCTGTTCGCATCGTTAATCCTGACCGCCTGCGATCGAAAAAATGCGGATGTCTCCGCGGAAAACGTTAAAGTCGCCTGTACTGAGATTACCGAGCGTATCCTTGCTCCGGCGCTGCCGCTGCTGAAGGAAAAGGGCTTTAATATTGAAACCGTTATCGTTGATAACAATGTCAATGTCCTGAGAGCGATTAATGACGCAAGCGTTGACGCCGGGCTGGGCGTGCATATTAAATTTATGCAGAGTTTTAACCAGAAAAGCCACGGTCAGTTAGCAATGGTAAAGCCCTATCCCTTTACGACCGGCATTGGCCTTTACTCAGAGCGTTATGCACGTATCGCTGATTTACCGCAGGGCGCGACTATTGCCATAATGAACGATGCAATGAATATGGATCGCGGGCTACGCATCCTGCAGAACGCCGGTTTAATTCAGCTGAATACTGATAAAAAAGGCGAACTGAGCCTGCTTGATATCACCGGGAATCCGAGAAATTTTAAATTTCTGGATATGGATCAAATCCAGACGGTCAGAGCCTTGCCGGACGTGGATGCTTCGGTTGTTTTCTTTACGCATATGCGCAACGCCAATAAAGATTTTCGCTCATATCTGATTAGGGATCGTGACGCGCAGCAATTTCCGATGGGGCTGGTTGTGCTGCAGCCTAACATTGATAAACCCTGGGCGAAGGCGTTAGCGGAAGCGTTAAGATCGCAGCCGGTTCGGGAAGGTATAACGCGTAATTTCGACGGCGTTTTTGAATATTATGACTAACCGCAACGCCCCTGAGGATATATTTGTGCAGGGGCGTTAAATCGCGGAGAGCAGAGATTAAGGAAGCATTTTGCTGTCCTGGCGGAAAATTTAATCACTGAGAAAATGGCGGACGTGGCTATAATTTTGAAATAGTCTGAAAAATAAAACTTAAGTGTGTTTTTTTAGCGTGCATGGTAATTAAATATTACTGCGATGCGCCGCTGTTACAGCTTCATTTTTTACAGCTTCGCTTTTGAAAAATGTTCATCGCTTACTCTGATCTTCACAGCCTGAACCGCTAAATAATTAAAACAGATTCAGGATGGCATACCGTGATTATGTAGCCAGGTCCGTTTTAGTACCGTGCATTTTATGAGATCCCGGCCAGATAATGTTGTTGACGGTATTCCTCCGGCGGCATATTGTTCAGCGATTCATGCGGGCGTTCACAGTTATATTCTGAGAACCATTTCTCTGTGATTTCCCGTAATTCGTTCAGCGTTCTGAACAGATAACAATCGAGTATTACTGTACGGTATGTCCGAAACGCTCAATGAAAGCGTTCCGCGTTGGCTTACCCGGCTGAATACATCCTTAACAGTTCGTCCGACTACAACCGACTTAATCACGGCGATGATCTGATGCTCAGTAAAACGGGCTTTACGCATAGCGATCTCCTTCATTGGCAGATTGAGTATGCCGGAAGTTCTCTGAATGTGAATGGCACTATGATGTGGGATACTTACCCTGCCCGCTATGCAACGGTGCGTAAACTAATAACCCGGTACAGTCTGCTGTCAGCGATTGCCGGGAGCGTTTAGGTTGTTCACTAACGGAGTTACACGTCTTGTGAAGGGTGGATATTATTAGTAAATAAACTAACAAATAAAAATTGAGTGTGTGTTTACAGTGTTTATGGTAATTAATTATTTCTGTGATGTGTCGATGCCAATATTGGAAGTTTGTTTGGTAAAAATTAGCGTTGCTTACCATAAGCCTCATAGCCTGCTCCGATAAATAATTAAAACAGATTCAGGATGAAATCTTTAGTGAACAGCAAGACTTTGGTTTTCTTTGCGCCGATTTTAGCGCATTCCTTTTCAACTATGGCTGCCTCCGAACGCGTGCAGTCGGCACAACAGTTCCTTAATCAGCAGCAGCGTCAGCAGGCGCTTGAACAGCAAATTACTCCTGTTGCGCCAGATGTGAATCTCTCTTCGGTGCAGCAGCCGCTCCCTGAACAGGGATTTCCGACAGAAACACCCTGTTTCACGGTTTCACAGGTTGTGCTGAGCGGCACACAGGCCCTGCCTCACTGGCTACCCTTGCAGCGGCAGGCTAACCAGGCCGTTGGTCATTGCCTGGGAGCCAAAGGCATTAACCTGTTAATGAGCCGCCTGCAAAATAAGCTGGTGGGATGTAGCCGCGAAAAATGTTTGATACTGATTTGAAGGGTATTTGATTCGCGCTGATAGCCCTACGGCGCATATCAAATACCTTCCAAATAAGAGCGATTTTCAACCGATAAAACCACTTCTAACCTTCTATATTTCCTTCCACTGGACTGTCCGATCCCGTCGAGTTAGTGTGCGTCGCACTACAGGCCTGTAGGTTTCTTAGTCGCTTAGAAGGAATTGACCATGTACTTTTATCAGATTCGCCAGACCATGACTGACGATGCGTATGACGTTATCTCAGCTTTCGGTCAGACGGCCTCACTGACCCTACAGGCCATAGCCTACATGACTGGACAAAGTGAACACGCCACCCGCTTCATACTTGAGCAAATGGCGGTGTTTGATGTAGCCGTCGAAGATAACGGCCTGTGGTGCCTTTCAGAAGAGTTTAAAGCCTCGTTGCATCAACCTCAGGTCTGAAGTTGCATATCACCAGCTCAGACGCCTTATGGCCGTTATTACTGCCTACTGAGTACGTTGTATTAACCGCTATCATCTCCAGCCCCTCAAACACCCGGCGCATGTCCGGGTGATCGTTAACTGAGATAATCATCTTCCCCTGGCATCTGCGTGCCAGTTCCGCCATTGCGACATACTCTTCAAGCCCGAACGGTACGCCGTAACCTTGCGTTTGCCAGTACGGCGGATCAAGGTAAAACAGCGTGTCTGGCCTGTCATAACGGGTTATGCATGTTTTCCAGTCCAGATGCTCTATTGTTACCCGGTGCAAACGCAACCAGGCCTCTGACAGCGTCTCCTCAAGCCGCAGAAGATTTAACTTCGATGGGCCTGTGGCGGTGACGCCAAATGTACGTCCCTCAGACTTGGCCCCGAAAGACAATTTCTGTAGATAATAAAATCTGGCCGCTCGCTGAATATCAGTTAGCGTTTCAGGGGGCGTATCTTTGAGCCAGTGGAAAATCTCACGGCTGGTTAAAGCCCATTTAAACTGCTTTATAAACTCTTCCAGGTGATTCTGGATGACCCGGTAAAGGTTAACGATATCGCTGTTGATATCGTTCAATACTTCGGCCTTAGATGGCTCTTTCATAAAAAAAAGCGCAGCACCGCCACAGAACGGCTCGACGTAGCATGTATGGGAAGGAAAAATTGGTAATAGATGTTTAGCGAGCTTTCGCTTACCTCCCACCCACGGAAAAACGGTCGTTTTCATAAAATCCTGCCAATGTTCGATCTGTTATAACGATCAATAAAAGAAAATTGATCACTCAAACCAATAATAAAAAAGTTATTCCGTAGTCAGCAGTTTCGGGAGTGATGCGGGAAGTACCGAGAAATAAGCGTAACCTTATGAGAAAGTGGCAAAAGAATAGCCATACAATGGATAAGGCTATACAATCTGCGCTTCACTTAGGTTAACAAACGAACAACACATGGCTGAAAAGAACAACGGTACGCTTAACTCAATTCAGATCCTGCGCGGCATAGCCGCTGTTGCGGTCATGCTGGTTCACCATCAGGCATTTATACCATTACCCGCAAATGCTCCGTTCGGGAAGATAATACCCGGTGGCTCCTGGGGAGTAGACCTGTTCTTCCTGATTAGTGGTTTCATTGCGGCTTATACGGTATCGCCAAATAGCACGGGTACAAGAGCTGGGGCAAACTACCTGTTGCGCCGACTAATCAGGATACTTCCTCTCTATTACATATTGACGATGCTGAGTTTTGGTTCGGATGCCACAGCTTGGTTGCATAGTCTGAAGTCGATGCTATTTATCCCTATTGGTGGTGACTATGGCCCGGCCTATGGGGGCGCACAAATCGGCCAGGGATGGACATTAAACTACGAGATGTATTTCTATCTGGTAGTTGCTGTTTCTTTTGTTTTTGGTAAATACAAATGGTTATTTTCCATAACATTGATAAGTAGCGTTATAGGTTTACCCCTTATGCTTAATTCCTTGCCAGACAACTATCTAATTTATGGATTTTCATTTCCGTCTACCTACTTCTCAATGATAACTCATCCTATCATTTTTGAGTTTCTGGCAGGTACTCTGCTGGGGATGTACTATCCTCGAATGCGGGCAATCACCAGGCAAAGCGAAAAATGCCTGTATCTGTGTTTTATTGGTTATTTCCTCTACAACGTTTATACGCCACATTGGGTCGGACACGGCCTTCAGGGCTGGGGTTTCCCTTGTCTCTTGCTGTTAGTGGCCATGTTGAAACTTGAAAGAAGCGGCTTACGATTCCAAAACCGTGCACTGCTCCATTTGGGGGCATGTTCATATGCCATTTATCTTTTACATGAGAACATAAAGAACATTTTCATCAAAATTGCAAAACATGCCGCGCACTTATTTGTAATGCCTGACATGCTGATATTGATTTTATCGTTAACCACAACGTTTATTGTTGCACATTATACGCACAAGTTTATTGAAGTAAGGTTATCAGACTGGCTTAAAGCGCGGTTGTTACACAAAAGGCTAACTGCCGGAGCAAGTGTCATTCCCCCCTTGAGATAAGACACCAGTCAGTGAGTTACAGTAGTCAAAATGTGCCGCATGCGGCACATTTGTCTGGTTAGGCTGCTTTTGCTGCCGCTGTTTTTGCCTCTGCCGCCTGGTCAATCTTTTTGCGAATATAATTCCGTATGGTTTTATATCCACCGGCAACCAGATAGAGCGCACAAACAGCAGTGCAGCCATAAAGTAATACAGTCTGAATCAACGTCATTTTTTATTCCTGTGTTTCTTCTTTAAGTAAAAGTGGAAGTTATTCCCCTTTGGATATCAATTTTATTGAGCGGGTTTTTCTGGCCACTCAGGCTTGCTTAGGTCGACATTTTTCAGCGCCTCGATATAGTCGAGCCAGGTCTGTAATTTGGCTTTGTTAGCGTCAGAGAGAGAACCCAGCATCAGTGCGGTCTGCCATTCGCCAATAACCTGTCGGGCCTCAGTGATTAACTGGCTTTGTTTGGCTGTTGCCTCTGCCAGTAGTGCATTTTTTTCTGCCTCCTCATCCTTGACCCAGGCTTTTCCGTCCCACTTCTCATACTTCCCGGAGGGAGCTGTCGTCACCACGTTCTCCGGCAGCGGCCCCAGATCCTCAATGACAGTTGATGCCCCTGAGGCAGTATCATAAACGGTGACGCCGCGATGGTCTTCGATGAGCGACCACGCCTGCTTCGCTTCATCAAAAATAGCGACATGGTCGACAGGAATCGCCGGTGGCGCTATTTCGGTACAGTTGGCGGGTAATCCTGTATGTGGTGCAATATACGCATCACCGGCACCGATAAATTCATTAGTGTCAGCACGCAAATTAAAAACTTTAATAGTTTGTGCGTTGTCGGACATTTTAAAAGTCATGCTAGCCTCACAATATAATTGAAAGCGATATTTTTAACGGTGTTTTCCGCATTACCAGCCGCGGCAACCGTAATAGTGTGACCGTGCGCTCCCATAACGATAGTGTGCGTATGCGCACCAATGGCTACCGTATGGGCATGGGCACCTATAACTACGTTATGGGTATGAGCACCAATAGCGACAGTATGGGTATGCGCTCCCGCTGAACTGGTGTTCGCATTACCACTTTTATCACCCGCACCATCAGGGCCTGCACCACCTGCTGTATACACTTTTTGATATGTATGAACATGTGCACCCGCGCTATTAGTTGTCTTTGTCCCGTAATCGAATGAAGTCGTCGCTTTAGTCCCAAGGTCAGTACTGGTCGTGGTTTTATTACCATAATTGAAGGCGGCTGAGGTCTTTGTGCCGAGGTCGGTATTTGACGCCGTCGCGGTATGCGTGTGTGACTTAATGCCATCGGCCTCAAGGCTCAGCAGCGTACGGCCATCAGGCGCACCTTTAATGGTCTGCCCCCGCATATCGGGCAGCTTACCGGATGGATAGGCCGCAGCGGTTTTCGGGTATTTGGCGGTGTCGAAGGTCTGCCCCTGCATGATGGCATATCCATCGGGCGGAGTGGCTGTTGGCCAGGCCAGCGGCGTGCCAACCGGTACTGCTACCGACGCAGCAGTAGCAGCAATCGCTGTGGCTATGGTTTTAATGGCCGTCACCAGCTGGTTATTCTTCGAGGGGTCAGGCGTCATTTTAGCTTCAGCCAGAATATTTTTATTCTCGGTCTGAATATCAATAATACCGCCCTGAAGCGCATTCATGATTTTGGCGTAAACGATAGTGCCTTCCGCGCCGGTTGACGGGTCACCATCGTGAAATAATCCATCGTCGGTATCGACCGGCTCAATAATATCTTTCATTACGTATTATTCTCCACGTAATTAAATACAACCTGCGTGTGCGCAGGCTTTAAATCGCGGAATATGCTCTCCAGCATATTCTGGCCAAATGACATCAGGCGCTCACCTGTGGCCGAGCTGCCGCAGCGAAAGCGATACACCGGCACCTGACCGTCCTGAATATTCACGATCCAGACCCAGACAATTTCCGGTATCCACAGACGGTCACCGCAGCGGTTACGACCACAGCGGAACGGCTCCGGCTCGTCGATGGTGACGTCATAGCCCAGCGACTTTGCCAGGCGGATAAAGTAGCTGCGGCTGAGTCCACCGGTTTCGTTGAGTTTCGCCATAATCTGCTGGCGGCGGGCCTGAATGGTCATGCCGTTGCTAACAGACAGACCCAGCACGCGCTCCCAGTCCGACAGCAGCGCCACAGCGGTAAAGGGTGTTATGCCGTTCAGCACGTCCTGAGCGCTGCGCTCGACGCTGGCCAGCATGTTTCCCTCGGCCTGCAGTTCAGCGTTCAGCCGCTTACCCTCGCGTGCATAGCCATCGGGTAGCAGCAGGTACAGCAGTTCGCGCCAGTCGTTCCCGGTCATTTGAGTTCATCCACGGTGATGGTGCCCGGACGTATCCACTGCACGGTCTTCTCGCTGACCTCCGGCACGACGTTAGCTGTCGGCGCGGTCAGCTCGTAATCCACCACACCGGAGGTATCGGAAATCAGCGCTCCCATCTGGGTTCTGACCGCAATCTCACCCGGAGCCAGACGGCTGAAGTAGTCCGTCAGCACCTGGGTTATCTGCGACCTGGCCTCATCAAGCGAAAGCCCGTCGAGGCTGACTTTCACAAAAATATCGGTACTCACCGGCTCCGGGGCCATCACCAGCGTGTCTTTTGCCGTCACCGGGCGCTGGTCGTCGATATGGGCCTGTACCGCCTTGAGTGTCTCGTCGGACGGCAGACCGCCGCTGGCGGTAATCACCACGTCCACGGTGCCATAGCCCCGGCGCAGGGGGTAAACATACGCCTCTGATACGCCGCTGACCTCCATCGCCCAGCGGCGGTAGTCGTACTTGTTGCCCCCGGCTGGCGGGCGGCGCATCAGCTCCAGCAGACGCGAAAGCAGCGAGGTATCGCTCTCGGCATCCGTGCCGCCGCGCATGGTTTTAATCGTCACCGCGCTGTCGATACCCTGAGGCGCACTGAGCAGTGTTGCGGTGGTGTTGTCGCTGAGGTTGCCCATGATGCCAGGAGTCATGGCGCTGGCGCTCACGGTGACGGTGCCTTTATCGCTGAGCGTGGCCTCAGCCGTGGTCTGGTACAGGATATTGCCGCCACGTGGACGGAACTGCAGACCACTGGGCACTTTCAGTCCCGCAGAGCCGGTGAATTCTGCCTGACCGCTTGCTGCACTGGCCGGTTTAGGTGACAGTCCACGGGAACGGGCGTGCATCACCAGCCAGTCATGGTCGGCGGTGTCAGGGAATATCTGGCGCAGTATCCAGCTCTGGTCGTTGTACAGCCCCTGCGCCACGCCGGAGACGGCATTCGCCCGGATAGCGTAGTCGCTGTCACCGGAGACGTCCGCATCCGGGAGCTGGTTGCGGATATCCCTGAGCTGTTGTTGAGTAATGTCGGCGAGTGCCGGTACGCTGTGAGCCATAATTCCCCGTTTAAACCACTTTGACCGGATGCCGGAAGGTCAGCACATCCCCGCCCGCGCTGGTGACCGTGATGGAAAGCCGCAGCCAGCCGGTTTCAGGCGAGGTGACGACCACATCCACAGCGGTCGCCCGTTTGTCATCAATCAGCGGTTGTAGCGCCTGTTCGGCATACTGGCGGGCCAGTGTGCGGGTCTGCGGCGTATCCTTCGCGCGGGCAAGTTCGTGCAGGCGAGACCCCATCTGCGGGTCAGCCCAGTACGTGCCCTTGCGGATGCGCAGACGCAGCCAGACCGCGTTATGCAGGTCGGTGCAGCGTTGTCCGGTGTAATCGCCGGTGGTGTGATCGATATAGGCGTCCATAGCGGGCAGAATGCCGCAGGGGGAATAAGGCAGGAAGGTACGGGGGTGAAGCGGCTAAGTCCGGGGCGGGAATGCCCCGGTGAGATTATGCGTTTTTGGGCGGGCCTGACGGGCCATCCGGGGTGTCGTGGATGTGAGGCCCAATTTTAACACCGTTGATGGTGACTGCCACCGAGGTGATGGTGCCGCCCATATGTCTGATATTACCCTCAAACGAGGCCGTCACGCCACCGTCACCACCTTTGATGGTCATACCGCCGTTGCCGCTGATAAGCCCCTGTGCGGTCAGCTTCTCGGAGGTACTCAGCTCCGGCGTGGTATACACTACAGACTCCGAGGCGTTAACCTTCATGCGCTTGCAGTCCAGCTCCCAGTCGTCGCACGTGACAGCAATGATGCGGTTACGCTTCAGGATGATGCTGGCTCCCTCATCGGTATAGATGGCCACCTCGCCGGACTCCAGCCCCTGCAGACGGTAGCTGCTGTGTTCGGTGGCAATCACGATCCCGTGACTGGTTCGTCCGCCCAGCGGCAGCACAATCGCCATCGCACCCTCTGGCGGTACGGTGGTGAAACCGTACTGCTGGAACATCTCAATGCCTTCCAGCCCTTCAGGGGCCAGTCCGGCCACTTGCGCGGTCTGTACGCCCCCCGTGGTGGTGATACGGGTTAGTACGCCACGAAAGGCCAGACGTATGCCACTGAGCGCCTTACGGATGCGTTTATCCACCAGTCCAGAAAAATCAGGCATTGTCGACCTGCTCCCATGTTGTCCACAGTCCCTTGTCTTTTTTGCCGCGCCGGTGTCCCTTGCGATGGCCGGACTTCGGATATGCATCCGGCAGCCAGATACCGTCCTCACGCAGCAGTAGCGAGGTTTCCTGCCGCTGGCCACGACCGCCCCGGAAGGTGCGGCGCATGATGAAGTAAACGTCGTCGACCCCGTGGACGTCGCTTTTAACGTAAACCCGCTGGCCCGGTGCCCACAGCGTGCCGTTCGCGGTGGTGAAGCCCCGCAGGGTCGCCGAGAGCGCAAAACCGTTCAGCCTCGCATCCGCCTGCAGCTTGCGGGCGCGGAACTGCACCTCCTCATCGCTCTGCGAATCACCCTCCACCACGATACGCGGGCGGTAGAGCGTCATGGTGGTGTCTTTCACCGTGCATTTGCGGTTGGCCTTGCCGTCTTCATGCTCGGTGCCGTGACCCTGCGCCAGTACCGTGGTCTGAGAGTATCGCCCGCTCATATCGGTACGCTTGCCGAGCCTGAGCAGGTTATTGTCCTGCCCGTTACGGTGCATGATGAGCGTGTCAACCGGCGTGGCGCTGTAGTCCGGCCCACCGATAATCAGGGTGCCGTCCGGGGCCATCCACGGCCACAGGCCGCTCATTTCAGCGACGCGCTTCAGTGCATCCCACGCACTGTCGCCCGGCTCGATGCTGACTTTCTTCACGCTGCCGGGGTTCTCAGCCTGTATACGGATGGCGGTCACGCCCAGCGGCTTAATCACCTGGGCGACAACCTCCTGTAGTGTCATTTCCTGCGCGGTAAAAATGGGAGCTGAACAGTCCACCAGTACCGCCGCTGCATCGCGACCGTTCAGCTCCAGCATATGCTGGCCACGGCTCACGTCATGGCTCAGTTCGTCAATCATGCCGGTCATGATGGTGCTGTCGCCGTAGCGCAGCTCGGCTCTGGCTCCGGCCTCCACGTTCGCGGGCAACACCGGCTCGGCGGTGCCGACCGACAACTGCCAGCCGCCCGCGGGGGTCAGCAGGTCGGAATCCACCTCGAAGCGCTCCCAGTCGTCGTGCGACCGCCCGCCGATACGCAGCGTCAGTCGCTGCTCATCTTGCCCAGGCATACAGCACATCCCCCGGATTCAGGTTATTTGACTCGCGCAATGATGGATTGAGGCGGGCCAGCTGCGTGGCGCGGGACGCGTCGCCGTACCACTCAAATGCCAGCAGGGGCAGATTACAGCGGCGCGTCACCTGACGCTGCACCAGCGGCGGCAGCGCCAGTATCAGCCCGCGAGCCTGCTCCTGCAGGTGCCAGGCGCTTTCCTGCAGCGCGGCAATGATGGCCTGATCCTGACGGGTATCCGGTGTGCCTGCCTGCTCGCGAACGGCAGTGGCCATACGCGCCGAGACGGACGTCCGCTGGGCCGCTATCGCCTCCACAATCAGGGTGCGCACGTCGCCGGTGATGCGCTCAATATCGGTGGAGGACAGCGTCGGGGATGCGGTCTCATTCACAAAGATATCGCTGGCCGTGTCGGTCATTTCGCTCACGGCCACCAGTCGGATGGCCTGGTTGATCATCTCCGTATCACTCTGCGGCATCACGCTGGCGCGGCGTAGCGTGGAAGCGAATACGCTGCCGGAGGACATGGTCTGCTGCGAGGTGGTGCGCTGAGCCGGTAACGTCAGCATGGTGTCCTTCAGCCCGGTCAGGGCGTTCCAGTCCGACAGGCGGGAAGCCTCGCTCAGCGACAGCCGGTCAGTGAATGCGCCGGTCAGGTGCTTCAGGTCGGAGATAAAGGCGGTCGGGTAGTCCAGATAGTCGAGGGCGCTGCCGATGGTGGACTGCACCTCGTTTGCCAGGGCGTTTACCACGTACTCGGCTGAGGCGATGATATTGGTGACGCGGGCAATATCCTGCTGAATATCGCGCAGCGTATCCATTGCGTCCCCGAACCAGCTGATCGCGCTGTCGAAAATACTGTCGCCGTCTGCCTCGTAATGGGTGGTGGCGAACAGTGCATCGGGCTTACCGCTCTCCACAAAGACCAGGTCGACGGTGACTGCGTTAACCGGCTCCACCTCATGGAAAACCCCGGCCTCCAGAAACTGCACGTCCGGCACCGAGCCGTATACCGGGTGAACCAGCTCGCCGGTGCCCGCCGTTTTAAGGGCGTTTAAAAAGGCCTTAAGCTGCGTCTGGTAGCGGTTGCCCCAGAAGATAGCCTGCAGACGAAAGTTCACCGCCTTAAGCCCCTGGTCTTCCACCTCTTCACCATCCCGGTACGGGTAAGCATAGGTCACGGTGTCCTTTGCCAGCGTGTCGCGGGTAAACAGGCAGTCAAACTCCACGCCCCGGAACGAGGCAGGCATCAGGAGGTCTACCCCCAGCGCTGAAGCAATCTCGTTAATCGTATCCGCCACTATTTCCTCCTCGAATCAACATCAATCCGGCGCAATACCGTATCTGTCACCTCGCGGCTGTCGAGGTAGATATTAGCCACAATCGGTTGCTGCGGCCCCTGCGGGCCGTAGGGAACATTTGCACCAGCAGGCGCAGGTTTTGCGGTACTGTTCTGCGAGAAAAAGCTCTTGATTTCATCAAAGGCATCCAGAAAGCCAACTGGCTTGGGCATGTTGTCCGGGATGTTGTAGCCATCCTCTTTCAGCCGTTTAACCTTATCGTCGCCACGCTCCAGGAACTGATCGTAAAACTGGCCCGCAGCCATGTACCCTTCAGCCAGTGGCGCACGGACGACCTTGCCCAGCAGGCTCCCGCCTTTACTGAGCAGACCTCCGCCTTTTGCGGCTGTTTCGGCAGCTTCTTCAGCCACGGCTGAGCCACCGCCCCGGAGACGTTTCCACAGCTTCTGCCCGCCCGCCAGCGCCAGTGCCCCCAGCCCGGCACCTCCTGCGGCCCCGATGCCCTGAATGGCTGAATAAGCCCCGCTGATCGCGGTGGTCAGTTTGGGAAATTCTTTCGCCAGCTCAGCCGCTTTATCAGCCGCCTCCCCAACCCACTTAGTGAAAGGAGAGGCAGTATCATTGGATGAAAAGGCCGCTTCGTTTTTGGCTTTGTTGACCTGAAATGCCGGGCTGTCCTTCACCAGCTCAAAGTCAAGGTCAGCTGAGGTTTTCCCGGCAGGCATATCAAACTGCTCGTAACCTTCCCCGACCAGTTTGTGGTAATAGTCCTTGTTACGCTCCCAGTTCAGGAAGCCCATGCGGGAGTATTCATTGGTAAAGATACGACCGACATTCTGCCCGTGAATCTGATCGCGGCGTGCTTCCAGTTGCGCTCTGGCTTCACCGGGAGCCGTCCGGGCAATCTGCTTATTGAGGGCCACGAACTGAGGATCGTGATCGTCCATGCTGCGAATGGCCCGGTCGACAGTATCCAGAGGAGTCAGCCCCTTCGCCGCGTCGGCACGCATCAGGGCGCGAATATCGAGACCACGCTTGCCGACCTTAATCTGCTTGAAGTTGTTGGCCAGCGTCGGTGAAGACAGCTCGGAGAGCAGATTGGTGGTGAACGTTGCCGCTTCTTCCGGGGAACCCGCACCACGTGCAGCCGCCTCAAAAAGTGCCGCAACCTGAGAGAAGCCGGTGCGGCCATGCAGACCGATGGACTTGGCAGACTCCAGCGCCTTTGGCATCTCTTTGGCCAGCAGCGGCACATCCACCATGCCGTTCTGCGCCATTGTGGTGGTGACGCTGAGGCCTGCACGGGCATCCTTCTCATTCAGACCGAAGTTAAACGCGCTGGACTGTAGGCTGGCAACGGAGGCCGCATCGGTCTCGGTTGCGGTGGCGTTCTTCATGACACCAGGCAATGCACGGTAAGCCTGCTCTCTGGTCATGGTGCCGGAGCGCAGCATCACCTCCAGACCATGAAAGGCTCCGTTAATATCGCCACCACCTTCACGCAGCGCGGTTTTGATCGCACTGTCGATATCCGTCATCCCCGACTGTCGCCCGGCCAGATTGTCATGCTTGTAGGCGAAGTTGGCCACCTTGCGCAGTTCGGAATCGTACTCCATCTGATTCTCGATGGGCTTGCGCATCACCATTGCACCGGCAACCAGACCGCCCCCGATGGCACCCACGGTTTTGCCCACGCGGGCAAGGCGCTGATAGCTGCGCTCGGTTTCGCCCAGCTCGCGTTTGAGCCTGGCAACGGTCGCCTGCGTCTGATTCCATGCGCGGGTCTGTTCGCTGGCGCTCATGGTGCCGCTGCGGGAGAGACGGTTGTACGCGGCCAGCGTCTGGTTAATCTCGCGGCGGATGGACTGCTCGGAGCGAATACCCAGCGTTTCGCGGGCCTGCGCCTGTCGGCGGTACTCCTGCAGGGCCGGGTTCATCTTCTCCTGGACACGCAGCGTCTCGCCCATCTCCTGTCGCAGACGGGAGACCGTTGACTGCATGCGCTGGTAAGCCCGTTCCTGCTCCTTGACCGACAGAACGCCGCTACGCTCAAGTCGGTTATAGGCCGCGACCGTGCGGCTGATTTCCCGCTGGATGTTATGCTCTGAGCGTATTCCCAGCGACTCACGGGCGCTGGACATGCGGCGGAACTCTTCGGATAACGACCGGATTTTGGGCGTGGCGTTATCCTGCACGCCAAATTTAATCTGAGTATCAAAATCACGGGCCACGGGGCAGTCCTCTTAGCGGGAAGCAGCGCTGCGTGCCCTTTTACGGGGGCGACGCAGGCTGATAACGGTGCGGTTTTTCTGCCAGGCTTTGGGGTTTTCCCGGCGGGTGATGGCATCCAGCCATCCGGCCAACTCTACAGCGCTGGCGCGTCGGATTTGCTCTTCTGTGATGCCGTATCGTCCGAGCCGGATGACTGTGTACCGGTATTCGGTAAAGCGCTGCTCATGGATTTGAGCTTTTTTTTCACCTCATCGCGCAGGGTGCGCAGGTAGGCATAATCCTCGGAGACCAGATTGTCGCAGAGCAACTGATAGGTAATGCTCTCAGCGGGAATGTCGCCAATCTTCGTCAGCGTGCGGGCCAGCACAGCAATCGGCACGCCAGCGTCAGAGACGCCGTCTTCAATCACGGCAATCTCGTCTCCGACCGTTGCCAGACCCAGCTCCACGTCCTGGTGGAGCTTGCCATCAAATAGAATGCCAACCGGCAGTGAACCTGTGCAGGTAATGTTCCCGGACATCATTATTCCTCAATTTTGTTAAGTGCAAAGGCGGTGATGTTGATCCGCGCCTCGTTATCCACGGTGTACTGCTCACCGACCTGCGTGACAAACACACCCTGGTAGGTGGTGCGTTTGCCGCTGCCGAGCGGCGTCTGGGTCAGTTTTGCCCCGGCAATCTGCGCCCAGTTGACGGTGGTATCCTTTGGCACCACTGCCGTGATGGCCAGCTCCCACGTGGCGATACCCTGGGTATAACCTTTCGCGCGGCCAGTGCTGTTCATGGTCTTGACCAGCTTTTTCCCGGTTGTCTCGGTGGGGTTGAAGTCAGTGACCTCAACCTCCACGCTGTTAACGTCCAGGACAATCGAGCCTACGTATTCAAGGGCCATTGTCGTCTCCTTACATCAGATAAATGACGGCGGCGAACACATGCAGACCCCGCACGATTGCTGCCGGAATGGTGGCCTCCGCCCGCGTGTCGTCCTGAAGGCTGCGGGTGACGGTAAGCTGGTCTTTAAGCGCGTCGACGTTCTCCACAATCTCCAGCTGCTCCAGCGAATACAGCACATCAAGCAGTTCGGAGCGGATACGCGCAAGCCGGGCGTCCGTGAGCTTTTCTCGCGGGAAACGCTGGGTATAGCGGGTGCGGCATGCCAGACGCACATAGTCGAGCGAGCGGATAATGGTGATATCCATCAGCGACCGGTCGGTCACGCCAGCAGCATTCTTCACATAAGTGCTGACCGCGCGCACGATACGCACCACGCTGCCGTCCACCTCAAACGGCGTCAGGCCGTTCATCAGAGCGTTTTCCTGTTCGGTACGTCCCGGCCAATTGTCCTGCGCCGTGATATCCAGACCCGGTAACGTCAGGGTATTCAGCGGGCGGGCCGGATCCGATTCACTGGCCATCACCGCGCCGTAGATTGCCGCCAGCTCGCCGTTGGGCAGCGCGGAACCGGCATGCCAGCCGCAGGAAATGCGCGGTGCATTAACCTTGCTGGTCAGCGTGGTGCCGCTGGCAAGCGTCCCGTTCCAGCCGGTAACACCTACAGCCCCGCGCTGCTCAAGCGGCCCGGAAACGTTATCAAGATGCGCAGACAGCTTCGCCAGTGCATCGTCACTGGTATACGGCAGCAAAATCATCGTGTGCCCGGAGGCGAATACCGCGCTGAATGCCGCATCCAGCGACGGGTCACCCTGGCCACCGCTCATTGGATCCATCTCCAGTGTTAGCCCGCTGGCCGTACTGGTGACCGTCATCGCAATCTCATTGCCACAGGTGCCTTTGTTCACTGCGGTAAAATTAAGAATTGGCGTGGACGGATCATCGTCACCCGCTGGCGGAATAACACCGGTCTGAGCCGTGACCGGCAGACTCTGGTCAGCAGTGACTGCTGTAGCCAGAGCTTTATAAATATCGTCAGGGGTATCACCACTGGCGACTGCCACATTGATGAATGTGCCGCAGACTGACAGGCGTACCTGCCCGGAGTTGGTGGCTTTTCCGCTGATGGTCAGTTTGGTATTGGCCGCCTGTGCGCCTTCAGCATCATCCAGCCCGACAACCGTCAGCTGAATGTACTGGTTTGCCTTGATCGCCGCGCGGGCCATACGATGCGCCTGTGAGCCATGCCCGAAGTACAGCGCCGCTTCATCGTCACTGTAAACGTTCACTGGAGTCAGTGCATCGACAGTGGCACTGTCTGCAAGACGCTGGCCAATAATCAGCAGCTTCTGGTCATTGGTGGCCAGCGCACGTGAAGCCAGCGTAGTGTTGAACGCGAAATAAGCGCCGGGCTTATAAATCGGGTTCGGAATAGTTGTCATATCCATAGTCATTTATCCGCCTTAGCTGCCGAAGCAGCAGGTTTATCTGCGGTTTTATCGGACGGTTTTGCGTCGGCTGCCTCAGTTACAGCGGATTTAGCCGGTTCGGCATACGGCAACAGATCGCCATCCCTGAGACGGCGCAGCCAGTAGGCCGTCTCCGGTACGTCCACAGCCTCTTTGTCCGTGATGTAACGGTCAGGATGGCCTTCCACCGGCACCTGAATACCCTGGCGGGCAATTACCTTAATCATCGTTGTCAGTCCTGTTGTGCATGATATCTTCGGCGACCGGGTCGGATTCGCCTGGCTGGAAGTACGCCATGCGGGTGCTTTCATGCCACGGCAGCGGTTTTTCAATACGCCCGTTCCAGCGAACAAAGTCAGCGTCGTCATCGGTCGGCAGCTCTGGCGCAGGCCAGTGGCCGTTATCCAGCGCATCCTCCATCCACTGCGTGCTGAACACGCACTCGTACACCGCCACGCCCTTATCATTGAAGGTCTGCCCGGCTACGGGGCGCACGCCTTCAGGCTTCAGATAATCAATCTTCAGCCCCAAATCCTGCCCGGTGAGCAGGCGTCGCACGCTGCGAATGAGGCGATAGCATCCCGGCTCTTCAGTCCCCGGCCCGCCGTGTCGGAGCGCCTCATTGCTGCGCAGGTTGTAATCCACGACAAAGACGCTGAAGCGACCGGTGACGAGGAAGCGGCGGCGGGAGGTGTCATGTGCCCGGCTGTTAGTGATACCTGAAAACACCACGCACACGCCGGGGAGCTGCCGCAGGGCCACGCCGATATCCGTGGCCAGCACGTTCCATGTCACTACAGGGTTGTTGACCATCCGGCCCAGCCCCTGCTGCAGGCGTTCACACATCGCTTTTTCGATGGTGGTAATCATCAGTACGCCCCTCCGCCCGTGCGGTTACGGCTCCACAGATCGTCGCCACCGGAATAAAACTCGACGGTCGGCGTCGATGCGTCGACGGTGCCGCCGTTCTCCGGGTTTGAGCCGATACCGGCTTTGCCGCTGGCAACCAGCTTCAGCCAGCTGATAGCATCCTCGTAGCGCAGGCGGATCACTTCGTTGCAGGTATGCTCGTTACCGGTCAGCAGGTAACGGGCGATATCACAGCAGTAATCACGCAGCGCATCGGGCACCTGCCGCAGCGGCAGGCGATAGCGGGCACCGATATACGCATCAATCCTGCCGCTCGCCGACCGGAGGTGGCGGGCGAGACGCTCATCATCCGCCTCATCACTGTTCCATGGTGCTGACACGCTGACCGCATCACGCTCTGTGAAATAGGTTTTGTAGTCCTCCGGGGTGGCGTAGCTCATGGTCAGTTTCCTTTACCCGTGGAGCCGTAAGCCATCTGCCAGTAACCGAACGCAGCGGCACCGCGAGACTCAACACCGTATTTATACTCAGCCCGCATAAAGACGTCGTCCGAGTCCATATTGGTCTGGGAGACAAAGTCCGGGGATTCACGCTCCTGGAAGATAAGCGGCTTCAGCACTTTGGTGGTGTCGAGGAGATACCACTCGGTATCGGTTTTCAGATCCTGAATCACCAGCACTTCCGCAGAGCCTTTGTAGAGGTTCGGCTTACCGTCTTCCAGGCGTTCAGCGGTCATCAGCGTCCTGGCGACATCTTCCAGCGCCGGAGGGACAACCAGTACATCCGGGGTGATGTTCAGCGGACGGTCGTGGCGGTCTTTCAGCTTTTTCATACTGGTGCGGGCCGCACCAAAGGACGCTTTCGCTTCAGCCTGAGACGCAACGGACAGCGGTGCCTTGCCCATGTTGCTGTAGGTCTTGTCACCAATAACGTGTTTGTCGCTGAAGAACGGCTGACCATCGTAAGCCTTCTCGGTGAAACCTTTGGTCAGTAACTCAAACACAATCTCATGCGGCCACATCGCCGCGCTTTCACCAGCACCCGCAGCCTGAATGCCGTAGATACCCAGCTGGTCATCCTTGATGTGGTTGCGCTTGACGACAACCGTGGCCTCAAAATCCTTGTTCGGCACGGTAAAGTCCTGTTTCAGCAGCTTGGTCAGTTGCTTCTCACCAATCCACTCGCGCATCTTGGGGAACATCTCCAGCCACGCGTAGTAGTTCGCCGCCCCCGTGGAAGGGATGCGAGTTGCCACGCGCTGCCACTGGGGTTTACCCAGCGTCAGCCCGCCCTGAAACGACTTTTTGAGATTCAGAAACAGCACGCTGAGATTGGCTTTGTTGATTGCAGCCATAATATTTTCCTTATAAATCAGTAAATCCAGACGCCGTCACTTTCGATCAGGATGATTTTCCCGGCGCTGCTGCGTGTCGCTTCACCTGCAGGCGTCTCGCCTTCAGCAGGCGTACCGCCGTTTTCAGCAGACAGCGTCTGGTTATCGACGATGTAAGCGCGGCTGAGCAGGCTGGCCTGAGTGATGGTGCCATCGCTGGCCCACTTGAACGCTTTGTTGGCGCGAACGTTGATAAGCTGCGCCCCGTCTTCACCGGCGCTGTTATCCACGGACTCGTCGGCACAGCCCGCATATTTCAGGGTGGCATCCTCCTTGCCATTGACGGCAAAGCCGGTCGCGTTTACACAAACGATGGCTCCCATCGGGATAACTTCGCCTTTGGCAACGGGCACCGGCACCAGAATGCAGTCGCGCCATGCCGTGTCGCGGGGTTCAGTGATAGCGGTCATTTTTTCTCTCCGGTCAGGTCTTCAGCGGTATTACCGAACTGGCTGCAGATAGCCAGCTGCTCGGCGGTCAGTTCGACGCTATTGTCCCGGCCACCCTCAAACGTCATACCGTCAGACTGCAGCTGTGACAGAGCCTTGATGGGCTTACGGGTGCCGATCATCTTTTCCATAAGCGTATAGTTGCTTTTGCCCAGCTCGCGCAGGTTGTCTTCATCCGCACCTTTCATCACGCGCCCGTCACTCAGGGCGGCGGTCAGCAGGGTCTCGACCTTGTCGCCCTGAATCTGAGAGGACAGAGAGGCCAGTTCATTACGGAGATCGTCCACCACGGCCACAGGCACAAATTTGGTGGGGTCAGGCGCACCGGTCTGCGCGGCAGACAGGGCGGCAATCTTCGTCTGACCTTCCTGAATGGCCTGGTCTTTTGCGGTCAGCTGTGCCTTGTGAGCGTCAATCAGCGCACCGATGCTGGAGCAGTTGGCCTCTTTGAGCTGATTGTTCTGCAGGTCTTCCAGTGCGGTCTGAATAGCCGCCTCATCAGCCTCCTGCTTCAGCCCCATGATGGCGCAGAGGGCGAGACGCAAATTTTCGTTCATCGGTTTTTCTCCGTTATCAAAAAACATTAAGGACGCCGCCACCTGACGCATCCCGTCCAGCACAGGCATATTGGTGAGCGCGGCGTTGACCAGCTCCCGCACGTTTCCCTGCTCGTCATAGCGGAAGGTCGGCGATACATAGCGGTATTCATCAGCCTGAATCAGCGAGGCGGCACGTTCAGTCCACTTTACGTCAGCAAACAGGCCTTCACCCTCCACCCAGGTCAGAGACTTGAACCAGCCTGACGCAGGCACCGGGCCACTGGCCTGTGGGGCATTCAGGGACTGGTGCTCATAGTCAAACTGGTAGTCATTCACCCGGCTGTTGGCGGCATCTATCAGACGCTGTGCCAGTGAGGCGTCCAGGAACCAGCGCTGACCCCCTGACGGCGCACCAAACCAGCCAGCCGGAAACAGCTGAATGCGGGCGGTGTTGTCCTTGTTGATGCCTGAAAGTGAGGCGGTGGCGAGCTTCCACATCGGTGTATTGCGTCCTGAAACTGTCAAAGTGAGGACAGGATAGGCGGCAGGCTAAATGCCCGACAGTTACAGGGGTGAAGCGGTAAGAACAGGGGGAGGATACAGGGGATTAAGACAGTAACACCGTGGCTGCATGGCGCAACCCCGTTTAAAACCCGTTTAAATCGCGCAGAATGGCGTTAAAACAATGCAGGGGTAATACGTTACCCCCGAAAGCGAAAAAACGCCACAACGGCCTTTTGTGGGCTTATCAGTCTTCCCCGCCAAGATGGTCAATGACCGCCTGGCGGATGGCGTCATTATCATCATCCGTAAGGCTGAGGAAAGGACGGGCCGGAATATCTGAACCAGGGTGGTTGACCTGACTCGCAAAGCGTCCGTTAAAGTACAGCGCTTTTTTATTCCGGGGACGGATGATGTGAGGGCGGGTTTTCCCGCCCATCTGGTGGATTCGGGCATAGACAACATTCGTGCCCACCACCGCCTGATCGTTATCGGCGAACGGCTCAACTGAGCCATGCAGGCGTCCGGTCTTCATCAGCGGCTTGCCGTCGCGATATTTAAGCGGCTGCCATGCGGGACGCCCGCCCTGAACAAAGTTCTCATCCACCGCATCGAGCATGATACCGGCAACCTTATTCATCAGTGGCTCACGGTGCTGACAACGTGTGGCCAGCTTCTCCAGCCAGTCACGGAACTCGTCGGAAATATCGATATCGAGCTTCATGCATCCCCCTCCGGTAATGCCCCGTCAATCAGGCTGGCGCGTGCGACAGCAGCAGGCGACCACGGCACCGACGATACCGGCTCAAAACCATCAGCGCTGCGGGCAAGCGTGACCACGCTGTAGCCCGTTAAATCCTCCACCACCATCAGGAGTGACTCGCCGCGCTGCAGAACGGCCACCGGGTAACGGAATGCCGACGCCAGACGCCCCAGCCACGACGCATCGGCTTCCCGCAGACTGACCGCCGTCTGCGCCGGTAAGGTGATAACCGGCGACGGCAGGGCCGCACTGTCGCTGATTGCTGCCAGCACTATGGGTGATAATGCACCGGCGCGGCGAAAATCCTTACCGGGACGAGCAGGTAGTGAGCGCACCCAGCTCTCAAGGTCGCGGTTCATTGCCGTGGCCAGCCGGTTATTGCGCAGCGTTTCATACACTGCCTGCGCGGCAAGACGTGGAGGGGCATCAACGCTTTTCTCCAGGAGGGACTGACCCAGCCCGGCGAGATACCCACGCCCCGGGTTGAGGTTAAAACCTGCATCCGGCACCATCATCCGCCCGGTCTTCGGATCACGAAACGCTGTCACCGGGCGCATCTCCCCGTCAGTGCCGTAAGGTTGCTGGATTGTGGTCATGTACGCTTCCGAGGATTCAACACCAATCGGATGCGCATCAACCTGAGCCTGCGTGAGCGCCCTGACAAAGCACCGGCAGTTATAGCCATTCGGCGGAAACAGTACATTCCAGATAGGATCGTCCCAGCGGAATATACGCCCGTGCAGGGCTGCATGCGCAGGCCGGGTGCGACCGTCCATGATGGCGTTATACTGCCAGTAAGGGCGCTCTTTCGCATTCGCTACCATCCACTGATAGCGGCCCGCTGCATGCGCCGACTGGATATTGGTGCGAAAAATGGTATCCAGCCGATACGGCATCAGCTTTTTGCCCTGCAGCACGCCATCATCATCGGCAACCAGCCCGCGCCCTAGCCAGCCCTTACGCTGCAGCAGCGGCTCCAGTTCGTCCTGGAACTGGCGGAAGCTCATCCCTTCCGTAAGCGAGCGCGTCAGGCTGTTCTGGATATCGCTGAGAACATCCAGCTTTGTGATGCCGGCCACCGCAAACTCCACCGCATGGGCATCATCCTGCATGTCCTTCCAGCTCATGGTGGGCTTCAGCCCCTTCGAGCGGAAGTAGGCTATCGCCCGCGCCGGTGGCAGGGTCATGGCAAAGCCTGCGTTGATATCAGGCATCCTGCTGCCCCATTGCATCGGCGATAAACACCGCCTGACCGACCAGCTCGCGCAGGGCCATATCGTCCAGCGCTGGATAGCTGGCTGCAAGAAGCTCGTAAACCTCATCCGGGCTTCGGGCGGCTTTTACCCTCGTAATAAGCGGTTTCAACATTGCTTCAGCAGCGGCAGTAGCCTGAATGGCCAGAAGCTGCGGAGCGGCATCCAGCTGCAGCTGTACGTTGTCAGTTCCACTCTGCGGCACAGAGAGGGCAGCAAGGCGGGCCTGCATTACCTGAGACAGTGCGGCGTCACCGGCCTGCTGGCGGGCCAGCGGCTTCAGGATGGTCTGACCTTCCTGCGGCAGCGGGATACCGCTTTTATCCGAGACCCAGTCAGCAGTGATTTCAAAACCCGCCTGCTGTGCCGTAGTTACCACCGTCATCAGTCGCTCAAGGTCAACGGACTCGCGGGCATCAAACTCCAGATACGGCGCGCGCTCCGGGTTAAAACGCCCGTTTATCGCCAGCACTGGCCACAGTAGTTGCTGCGTCAGCGTCTCCGCCGACATCCATGCATCACCGACGAGGAGATCGTGACGGATTTCGTTATGCACATTTCCGAGCGCATTGGTTGACGATTTGCCGTCCGCCTGACTTGTCAGCGTCCCGCCGAGAATGACCTTTGACTGTACCTTCTCGCACCAGCTCACCATATCCAGGAAAGGCGCACTCTGGCCTGCTGACGGAGAGACCAGCGAGATTTCAGCATTAGACGGAATGATGCCGCCGCCTTCGCGGGCCAGCATGCGGATACCGCGAAGCAGGTTCAGTCGCTCCCTGTCGGTCATGGAGGCATCATACTTACCGATACGGAACGGCAGGCCGTAGAGGTTCAGGAACTGCGCCCAGTCGCGGGCAGACAGATTCTTGAACAGGTACGTCCAGACCAGCACGCGGAACAGGCCACTCTGCGCCACCGGGCCGGATTTGGATTTGTGCTTATGCACGATCCAGCCCATATTCCACAGCTCCTCGCCGCCCACGCCACCCCGGTTCAGGCGGATACTGTCAAGGTCGTTCTGCGGCATGGTGAAGGCCCGCGCCGGTCGCTTGTGGAACGCAGACGGAAGCCAGAGTGAACCTTTACGACCCCATTCGATCTCGATGCACGAAAAGCCGTGGCCGATGGCATCGAGCATATCCATCAGCATCTCGCGGAAGCCCGGCAAATGGCGCAGCCACCAGTCGGCCTCCGCCGCGACTTTCTTCTCCGCCTCGGTCGCATCCGGGGGCGGTTTGACGGAAAACGGCAGCGTCAGCAGCGCACGCTTACGCTTTGACAGCTCGGCGAACAGGTGGCCGTCGCGCTCTTCCATATCGGTAAACAAGTCGCTCTGTGCCTGAATGTCGCCCTGTTCGGCAGCGCTGAACAGGGCATACACCCGCTGAATATCCAGCCCCGTAGAGGGGTGCGTAGCGGTATCACCATAAAGAAAATCATCGCCACTGCTCTGCATGGCCTGTGTGTTATCGCGGGAAAAAAATCGTTTAAACGCGGTTTTAATGTCCATTTACCATCCTCCAGACCCGAACCCGTCAGAGCCATAATCGTCGTCATCGTCATGCCTGCGGCGTGAGGGAGAATCCGACTCCACCGCCTCCAGCTGGCTGACGGGAATAAATTCAAAGTTACCCACGCTGGTTGACGCGATGGCAAACAGCATATGCAGCGCATCCGGGCCGTCATCGTGGTCAGCCATCGGGAAATGCATCAACTGTTCACGCAACGTGGCGAGCGCACGGGCGATCAGAATGTGCTCGCTCTCCATAAAGGGCTGCAGAGATTCAATACGTCCGGCCTTGTCGGTAGAGGGAATAACAGCGCGGGCTGGAACGGGGACGCCCGCCTTCAGGGATTCTTCTATCAGCGTCTCGCGCAGGAAGTCCTGGAACTGCACCGACTCAAACGCCCACGCTACGCAGCCAAACTCACGCTGCAGCTGGATAACATCGGTAATAATCTTTTTAGGGCGGCGCACGCGAATATCGGCACGGACGACCTTCAGCACTTTTTTGATGCGGTGCCATCCGCCAATCAGCAACGCGCTGGGGTCGTTGCCCCGGCTGTTGTGCTTGCCGAGCGACGGGTCGCAGGCACCGAAGTAAATCAGGTCAGGCTCCAGCTCCCGCCACTCATGGATACAGCCGTGGAAAATGGCATGCTCGCCGCTGACCGGGTCATTCTGGTATTCCGCATCGAAAGCGCGGGTGCCTACGCGCACGCGGATCAACATCAGCGCCAGTAGTGGTCGAGCGGCCCAGGAAACGCGGGAGCCTTTCAGCAGCGCTTTTTCATGACGGTTATAGAACGCCTTCGCAGCATTTTTACCCTTACCACGCAGCACCGCTTCCCACTCATCCCACAGCGCCAGATTCTCAGGCCACGCGAGGATTGCCTGGAAACGCTTCGCGTTCCACAGCGGGTTTTTCATGGTGCGGGCCAGCACGGAATCGTAGTGCAGGATTGACCCGACGTAGATAACATCGAGCTTGACCCCGGCCCCGCCCAGCGGCAGCACCGTGCTGTTCAGCCACTTCTCCAGCTTGTCACGCTGCTTTGGCGTTACCACGTTCTCGTCGTTCTCAAGGTCATCAAGATGAACGAGATCAGGACGATACGCGCCGTGCTTACGGCCACGCAGACTCTGCCCCTGGCCAGCGGATTCAATTTTGATGCCCGACGCAGTCAAAATGCAGCCGATACGCCACACGCGACCCTGTCCACAGGCTTCCGGGAAGTCCAGCGCCAGACCGGCGTTATAGAGCAGCTCGGCCTTGATAACCTCCAGAGACTCCGCTGACTGAGCAGACGTGTCAAAGGCGATAATGATGAATTTCTTCAGCTCAAGAACGACGCACCACAGGTCGAACAGCTGCTGACCGAGGGTGGTTTTTGCTTCACCACGCGGTGCGGCAATAACGTCATTCTCACTCTCAGGGCTGGTGACAATCTGCGGCAGGCGCTCATACAGATACTCGTGCAGCGCACTGGTTTCCGGGTGATGGAGGTGATGCTTAAAGTAGGTGTTGACGAAGAAGCGAAACCCGGTCACCGGATCGCTGACCTGTAACCGGCGAGCCTGTATCGCCTCCGGGCTGCTGTCCAGACCACAGCTTGCGCTCTCTATGCGGTCGCGCAGCTCCCCCTGAATGCGGGCAATCTTCTCGCGAAAGGCTTTAAGCGAAGTTTTTGATGCCACAGATAACTCACCTCTTAAAAATAAAGCCCCTCTGTGCCAGGATACTGCTGCCAACAATGACCCTTTAAACAGAGAGGCTTTATGTCTGATACAGAAAAACTCACCATCGAACAGAAGATTGAAATTGCCCGTCTGGCGACCGAGATTTATATGACGGAATACCAGTCCGGGCATAATCACTCAGCGGCAAAACTAAGCAGAGCCGAAACAAACCAGATGTCGAGCGATGTGCTGGAAATCGCCGTCGAGAAGCAAAAGTTGCACGACATACGGACTGACTTTCAGCATATTTATCAAACACTGGAAACGGCTATCGTCGGTAATTCAGACGATCGGTAATGAAATCTACGGCTCCACCGGGGCCGTATACCACCTGCAGTGCCACCCACAGGTCATCCATAAACCCCGTGTGCTTCAGGCCGTCGCCAAACTCCTGCCGGAGCAAATCGACAATCCGGTTAACCTGAGCCTGACCATAGGCCAGCGGCACTTTTTCTGTGCAGGCTCTGGCGGCGCATTTCATATCGGCCACGGTGGTTGATTCTATTTCTCGGGGCTGGCAGCGGTTAAGTGCTTCAATAATCCCGGACTTCACCTTACGGGCAGCGGCTTCATCCGTCGTACAGACGAAATAATCACTACAACCATTGAGAGTGACGATAACATTTGCCCCTGAGAGCATGAGGCGGGTGATATCTCCGACGCGAACCGAAAGGCGCTCATCAAGCTCAATCATTGGGTTAGCCATATTTTTTCTCCACTATCTGCTGAAACTCAGGTAATACGCCCAGAAAGCCCGCCATCAGCGCTGGGTGTTTATCGCTGAGGAAGGCGGCTAAATCTTCCACCACGCCTGCCGCCACAATCAGGCGGTCGGTCTCCGGCAGAATGCGCTTACTGGCCGCTATCATTTTGTTAAAGCCGTCCTGCAGCTTTGCCAGCAGGCTGGCGTAATCATCGGCTGGCATTGCGACCTGACCGTCTGCACCTTCACGGGCCTTACGCAGCTGTTCCATCGCGTGCTTATGGTGCTCCAGAAACTCCAGCAGCAAGTCACGGGTGATATCTTCCGGCACACCGGACGACAGGCGACGGGCCGCACGCTGCTTGTCCCAGTCGTCGCCGTTCTCCCGCGACTCCCGACGCCAGCGAATAACCGACGCCACACTGACCCCGTGCATCGGCCCCAGCACTTCGGGGGCGATCCCCTGGGCGATGTAATCGCGCCTGACGGCATCCCGTATAGCTTTCGGGTGTGCCATTAACGCGCCCCCTGACCATCAATGAGACGGTCAATACGCTCGCCGGTGCGCTCCATCGACTGCTTAATCTCACCAAGCATGCTCATGATTTTTTCCTGATCGCGCAGGGCATCTGATTTGAGCTGAAACACGGTGTACATCTGTCGGTTATCTTCCCGCAGACGCTCAATCGTCGCGTGCAGGTTCTTGATCCAGAACGTGAACCCAAAGGAGAATAACCCCAGAAGAGCGGTCTGCCAGAACTCGGCAAGATGGGCTGCATCCATTTCTAATTGTCCTTATCCGGCACGGGCCAGAAAAATGCCTCAAGGGCGTGAAGTTTCGCGGCGTTCGTCTGACACCAGACGCCGTAGTCGGTAGCATGTTGCAACAGGGCATCCGGGGGTAGCCCCTGTGAGCCACCGGCATACACTGACGGTGCGGGTGGCATCGGGGCCACCGTGACCATCGCTCGCGGTGGTTTACTGTCCTGAACTATCATCGGCGCGGGTGTTACCACCAGCGGCGTATCCAAGGGCTTTGGTGTAGAGCTGCAGGCCGTGAGGCCCAAGCCCGTTATAACCACAGCCAGAAGTCTGATTGTCATCGCTGACCGCCTTATTGATACCTAGCTGCAGCAGGCGGTTCGTCTGCGTCAGCTCAAATTCTTTATTAGCCAGCTGCAGGGCGAGCTGGTCAGCCCGTTCACGCTGCTGGCGCTCATTATCCCTTGCCTGCAGCAGCGCCTGCTGCCCGGCCTGTGCCAGTTGCTGACGTTCATCCGCACGGGCCTGTTTCTCACTGGCCAGCGCCGTATCGCCGTCTGCTTTTGCATCCTTGTGGCCGGAGTCATAGCCGGTGCTGTGCAGCCACCATCCGGCTCCGGCCAGCGCCGCGCAAAGCACGACTCCGGGTAAAAGACGGGTTAAAAGCCATTTAACTGCGCTGTTCATCCTTACCTCCCGCAGGCCGGGCAACTGGCACCTTCAGCTTCTGGTGAACCTGCACGCCTGCATGTGTTACCCAGGCACCGAGATACAGGCCCAGTGCGGCATCAGGCTGTCTGTCCATCACCACGCAGATAAGCAGCGCCAGCGAACTGACAACCAGCGCCACCATCGTGGCGGCGTCGGTGGTGGACAAACGCCCCTGCGGGTTGGTAACTAGTTCGCCCAGGCGGTTGAGGAGTGCCATCAGTACGATCCCCCGGAACATCACGCGGCTGTAGCCGGATACTGCGCAAAGGGAAGCTGGAAGTGCGGGCCATCCTTCAGCGTTTTCCAGTCGCCACCCCACTCAACGGGAATGGAAAGCTCAGCTGAAGCCTGCTTAAACGCCTGCGCAATTTGCTGATAGAGCGGCATCTCCCACGAGATGTCGCTGCCGACATACGCCACCACGTCGACCGCATGCCCGGTAAGGTGGCGGCTGTTCATGGTCTGGCTGCTGCCCTGAGCGACCATCTGTTTCTGGCGTTCCTGAGTGCGGAGGCCTTCGGTGATACCAAAATCAACGGGAGACAGTGCCAGCGCACGGCGGGTCACTTTCACCAGGTCAGGGTGAACACCCTGCAGGCGGGACTCGCTGCGCTGACTGAAGCGGAAAGAAGACATAAAAAAACCCTCACAAAGTTTGTGAGGGTTATTGTGATGGGTGACGTAACTCAGGGCATGATACGGGGGTGAAGCGGCATGCCATCAGAACAGTGCCCCCTGTGCCGGGGGAGAGGTTGCCTGACGGCGGCTGGCCACAATGGCCCATGCACGGGTGTTACCGATACCGTATTTCGGGCCGAGTACCGTGAGCGCCATACGCAATGATTCGCCATCGGCCAGCATGCTGTCAACCTCGGCGAGAAAACAGCGGTTGCGCCACTCGCGCAACGCGTCAGCGCAGCGGGGTATCACCAGCGAACTGTCACCACCGAAACGCTTAACCAGCTGGCGGGTGTTCTCGTCGCCAATAACGCCCCGCAGCATGGCCAGACGGCGCTCACCAGTGTCGCGCAGACCACGACCAACCGGGAAGCATGCACCGCCAAAACGCTCAATCAGCCGCTGCGTGGCCGGGAAGCCTATCACATCGGCTATCTGACGGGCGGTATCCGGCAGCAGCTCTTCGAGGGATTCAAGGTCAAACTCGCGCATATCACAGCCTCCCGTGACGCTTCGCGTCAACAATCAGCATTTGCATCAGCTTACGCACCTGATCGTCATTCAGCCACTCTACCGGCTTCGCCTCGCCCAGCATGCGCTCCACAATACCATCCAGATAACCCCACGGACGGCCAGCCTCCGCCAGCATGGCCTCAATCTTACCCAGCATAGCTTTACGACCCGTCGCCACGCGGGGACGGCGACCACGGGAAGACGGCGCAAAGCCCTGAGTGCGCATATACAGCACCACTTTTTCCAGTTCGGCAGTGGTACAGTCACGCGCCGAACTTTTGCCGGTCTGGCGGGCCAGTACATCGCGATAGGTGTCATCGTCCCAGCCGAGGGATGATTTGCCTGTATGAATAATGCGGATCAGATTTGCTTTCATTGGTGCGCCTCAAATGGAGGTAAAAAACAGGAAGTGCCAGAACGAAAAAGCCCCGCACAGGGCGGGGCTTGAGCCAGTTTCATATTATGGTGAACAGTTTTAACGGATTAATTGGATCACAAAAACAGTATAGCGTCAATTAAATAGAATCACTTTTTACCGCTCCATAGCTCTGCATTTTCTGCTTTTTCAACGGCAGAAAGGGTTTTCTGCTCCGGCTCACGTTTCGGGGGCGTTAGCTGCGAACGAGGAGCTTCATCCGTATTCCTGAAAGATTCAGGGTATTGATACTTCAGCGAGTATAGCCAGACAATCCCACACACCACGACAACTCCGGCTATAAGCTCTATACCGTTGGCAATTCTCTCTAACTGATTTTCGACAAAAGCCCCACGAATCATAGATGTCACGGTCGAGAAAAGAACGGCCCCAATCGCACAATTTCTAAACGTTTTTAATCCATCAGACATATAAAAACCCCTCAAAAAAAGGCCTTCCGAAGAAGGCCATTATGCTATTAACGGAAATTTTCCACTATTCTAGGTGCTTTCGACGCTACAACATCCATCTGGAATAAAACAGGGACACTGACTTTGACCAGTTTCTCTACGCTACAGACCTGATCCTCAGGGACGACGATTTTAGCGTAACTTCGGGTAATCTCCTGGAATTTCCAGCCATTATCCTCTGCAACCTCAAGCCATGCCTCAAGCCAAAACAATCCGCCCTGAAGATAACTCAAGAACGAGGCGATATAATCCCCAGACTCAATAGCATCATGAAACGACGCGGATACCAACGTTCCACCGTAGATATCGCTACCAGCGCTTACTGGTGGCTCCTGACCATCAGGATAATCGACCACGAACGTCATTTTACCCATGACAGTTCTCCTTAGCGGATGACACCTTGCGGTTATGGCGGCATATTGTCGACCACATCTGGATCTCATTGAGAAATGCGCACATACCTCGCACCGTTCTCCGGCAACCAAGCTTATTGGACTTACCAACCGAACGGCGAGCTTTACGCATAACGCGTCGATTATGCGCATTACAGACTTCAATCCAGCGGTTTTTATCGCTATTTTTATACGGGGAGTGACAACGTTTCCGGCGGAAACGGTATTCCTTCTGCCACGCTTTATTTAGTTCATCGAGATAAGTAGCCTTACCCATAATTAACTTTCCTCCCATTCAGTGCCGCGCTTCCAGTCATCCACTGAACCGTCCAGCTCTTTCGATAATTCACCAATTTGTTCCGACTGTCTTTCCAGCAGTGACATCACCCAGGTATCCAGCTCACCCCAGCACTCTGCCATTTCGAGCAAATGGCGTTCGATCGTCGCCAGACGACGCAGGTGGCTGCGGGCGGTTTTAACGTGTTCAGCATACGGATTAGCGCTGGCCATGACTTCCACCCCATCTTTTCTTGTGCTGATTAACAGCAGCCTTCATTGATGCCTGGACTGTTTTATTCAGAATCCTGTGATTACGGTTGTCGTAGAACCTCAAACGCGAAACGGCTGGCAGAGCCGGGCACTCGACGACAGAACTTCCATCATTAAGACGATACTCGTGCCGTTCGCCGGGCTGAGGGTAAATTGCTTCGGTGACTCTAAGCAGCACTATCGCCCCCCTTAACTACATCAGCGCTGACGAACCCACCGGGAGCCAGCTCAAGCCCTTTTATTTTGCGAAAGTGTGTTACCACCGTCCGCGCCGTAGGGAAGAACGTATCTGTTACCTCCAGCGTTTTCTCCGTCATATATCGGTTCTCTTTGCGCTTAAGGTAAGCCTTACCGCCGCGCTCCTTAGCAATAGACCGCGCGATTCGCGCGTGAGGGTTAATCAGTTTCTTGCGAAGAAACATCTCAGAAAGAGGGTTATAAGCCTTATCATCCTTTTTCAGAAAACCCACCAGAGCATGGCCGCCCTCCGCTACGATGTAGGCCATTTTGGTTTCGCGAACGGTGATTTTCATCACTTCAATTTCATGCCCCTGATACAGGAAGCGCACAGGAGCACCAGATTTAAGCGTATTTTCGATACCAGTCCATTGCGGTTTAGTAATCGCCATCGTCATCATCCTCATCAAATGAAAATGGCAGTTCACCTAATACACTCAATGCCAAAATAATACCGATACGAACACCCTTTGCTTTTTCGCTACCGGCCTCAATATCTGGCAGCCCGTTACCTAAAGATATGGATGCATCAGGTTTAGCCAGGACGAGCTGCAGGTCGGCGACTTTTTGCTCATGCCAGGACGTTAAATCCTGAATAAATTCAGCGAATTCGGAATTAACTATCTTCATATGAATTACCTTGTTTCAGGCGTAAGCAGTCCCCTGACGGTTTACGCCAAAATTAAACGATGATTAATTTCGGTTTAAATTCAGCCCGCAGGCGTCAGTGTTTCTGTTTTAACAAAATAAGGAGCGCGATCTATTTCAACAATACAACCACATTTAAAATCCCGCGCTTTATCTCTGGTTCTGACCGGATAACCGCCCCTGAGCGCTCTGCATGGCTGGTATATAAAATGACTTCCTACCGCGTGCGCCTGATTAAACGCCTTAGCTTTCATTTATCCCGCCCCAGCCGCGCGCAGCAGCATTTGAACAATAAGCGATACGAGCCTCAGCCCACTGGCGACAATGGCTGGTGCGGGCATGGCTCATGGCTGACTGCCACAGTTCAGCAGCCTTACCCCACTCTCCGTTACGCTCTGCGCGGCCCGCGCCCACAGCGTACAGTCCATAATTATTACGCGCTGAGTTCTCTGTTTTCATATTCATTTTTCAGACCCCGGCAATATCTAGTGCAATCGGGCGATACTGGTCTGAATCGCCCACGCGCTCATATACACGAATATAAGAACGACTTCCCACAACCTGTACAGCCTCCCCGATGGCGTCCATCGCCTTAATCCAGCGTTCGTCAGTAATATCAAGACGACGCAGGGCGAGTACCGCACCGGTATTCACTTCACCTTCTTTTTCTGTCTGGAAAGCGCGGTTAATAATGGCGCGGATTTCGGGGCTGGCCCCCTCAGTCCAGTCCGTCAGACACTGATCAATCAGGGCTTTTGCCGCCTGCAGGCGTTCATCAAAAGCGATACGATCCTGCATTGCCCGCTGAATCTTGAATCGCCCATCAAAGGTATGCAGGGTGACATTGCCTTTCTTGCCTCCGACGTTCACGCCATACTCATTGGCTGAAAGGTCAACGAACGCCGCAATGTCACCGAATCCTGCCAGTTTAAACTCAGCCAGCGCGGAATTCAGCGCGATAGCCCGCTCAACAATCTCTCCGACCAGCTGGTCACGGGCCTTATCAATCGGTTTGATAAGGTGTTCCGGTGTTAATACGCCCTTTGCATCAACCCAGTAACCAGCCGGAGCCTGGGCGGTTGTGTATTGCGCTGAAATAACATTGTTAGTGGACATTTTTATTTCCTTCTGAGTTCGTTTTACTAATTTTTTTTACTTCACAAACATCGCTATCATTGCGCTTAAAGCCTTTACGACTTTCCAGAGCAGCAATTACCGTTTTATGAATGTATTGTGCTTGCCGGGCCTCAGCCTCGGTACACGGACCTTCGGCCATAATGCGGGTGCCAACACCAGTAGCATCCTCTTCTATGATAATTTTCATCTCTATCGGCATTTAATGTCTCCAGTGTGTATTACGCCTGTTAAGTAATTCGTTTATTTCCTCAGCTGCGCGTCGGGCATATTCAACTGTCGCAGTCGCATGCGCCATTTCATGAATGCAGTGATAATCTGCCTTCGTGTTAATTTCTGACTCAACGTTAATGCCGTCCTCCGTATGCGTTAGTTTAATTACCAGGGTGACCGGCATAATTACCTCCAGATAACGGTACAACCGTCGATATTTGATGTCCGGATGGTTTTAATCACGCCGCCCAATTTTTCGGCCACTTCCACTACCGGCCACAGAGGGCCGCTAAGCGGTGCAATAGCGTAGACAATGGGTAATTTAGGATGCCAGCCAGTGACACGTCCGCCGTGAGTCTGAATCTCCATTCTGGCGCGTGAGCGGTGGCAGTTAAGAACTTGTTTATCCATGACCCGTTACTCCATTAGTGAATTAACAGTTGCGCGTAAGTTTCAATTAACTTGACGCTGATACCCTGATTACCGATAGCGCTGGCACGAACAACACCCCGCGCCAGCTTGAACATGCGGCGATAATTGCCCTTTGAATATTTAAGGAAAGCCTCAGCAACCCCCGGAGCGGTAATAACATCATCACCATCATCCGGCAGCAGACTAGCGAGGATGGTGTTGAAGTCTTCGACCTCGGACTTGCCCTTGTGGGCCTCAAGATCTAACGCCATGCCCACGCGGCTGTAGAGCTGAGCAAACTCACCGCGAGACCCCTTGAGGTTAATCAGCAGGCGTGGCATGCCCGCCAGCACGATGGCGACGCCAGAACGGTCGTGGATGCGGCGTAGTACTTCCAGCGCACGGTAGGGAAGCAGTTCGGCTTCATCCACCAGGACAACCCAGCCGGTGCCCGTCAGCGCCTGTATGCACTCCTCGCTTAACTCATGGATATTGCCGTTCTTCTTCACGCCGAGGCGGGCGCACAGCTCCTGTAGCAGCACTTTGGCGGTGTAGCCGGGGTCAGCCTCAATCAGGATCGCGCCCTTATTCATCTCCACATAGCGCTTCAGCGCCATTGTTTTACCCATGCCTGCAGGGCCATAAATAACGCCGATATCGCTGTCCATATGGGTGTTGCTGATTAAACCCAGCGCCAGCCCGGCCAGTTGGGTCTGAACAAAGGACTCTTTAACTTCACGGCGGCGGGCGCGTTCTTCCTCGCGGCTGATAAAGTCAGCGATAGCCGACTCGACGTTACTGATATTGCCGTTATAGACGCCTTTCAGATACTGAGAAATAACCGCAGTACTCAGCCCCGTTTTAGTGGCTACCTTTTTTTGGGTGTAGCCAGTCCCCTCCAGCAAGTGGATTAATTTATCTTTGATGTTCATTTAAATAACCTTATTGATGATTACTGGCTTTCTTTAAATCGCTTTCAAATTCCGATTCGAATAAATAAACCTTTTCAGGCTCGCTGTTATTCCGTTGCGGGGCAAACATCGTAACGTCAATCTCAGCCCGTTGCTCCAGCGCTGGCCGCAGCTCTTCCTGCTTACGACGCACTTTATCTTCCAGATTACTGACGCTACGTTTAACGCGTTTCTCTTTAAGTTGCTCGATACGGGCTTTCGGGAAGGCATCGACCTTGTTGCCGTTCCAGATGGCGTCACATATCCAGGTGCCGTCCATACGCCGCACGATAACGCTGTGGGGGTCATGAATATCAAAGCAGACGCGAACCTCTTCGCCTTCGACGCTGGCCAGTTCCGTGCTGAAATAGATATTTTTAAACAACTTTATTTCGCCGCGTCGCGCTGTGCATACTTTCTCAGGTCTGAACATTTCATGCAGTTCAGAGCTGGTCAGGTACTGAATTTCTTCCTGCTCCTGCTTAATAACGTGATTACGATAGGCCAGCGGCGACCAGTGTTGCCCGTTGTTACGCTCCGGCAGGCTGCTGTGTGGACGATTATTATGCCGCTCTATCTGGCGCTCAATCTCAGCGACCAGCTGCTCCATCGTCGGCACCTTGCGCATGGCTGAGGCCTGCACTTCATTCAGGGGCTTACCTTTTTCCAGCGCATTGACCGCTGAATCCACCGCCTTGCGGTACTTACGTTGCGCCTCCCGGTCACCAGATTTACCCACCCAGGAGCCAAAGGCCATCGCGGCACGCTTAGGTATTTCCTGGTTAAGACGTTCGATAATCCCGCGCCCCTGTGGATTACCCGGAATACCGGTGGGATGCTCAATACCGAGACGGGAGAAAATACCCGTAATATCGGCATCGAATACGGCGTTTTTCTCACCGCCACCGTTATCGGAGTAATACATCAGCGGTACGCCATAACGTGATACTGCGTTACGGATGGCGTCGCCTACGGCAACCTGACTTTCGGACATGGCCAGGCTCCAGCCCACCACCACGCGGGTACGGGCGTCAATCACCAGCGTAATCTCAGGCCGGAACGGCTTGCCCGTTTCGGGGTTAATCACTTCCATCTTCATGCCGTGGCCATCGCCGACCCATACGCCGTTAACCGGGATAACAGACCAGTCGCGGCGCACGAACGGCAGATACTTCTTGTAGTCGGAGCCAGTTGCACGTCCGCGCTCGCGCTCGGCTACAGGCAGCTTGTCCAGCGCATAGCGCACTGTATCGACCTTAGGTAGCATGGATAACATGATCTCGTTGTCTCCGTACTGTTCAACCCACCACTTCGCAAATTTCTCGTATGCCATCATGACGGTGGGTTTGTTGGTATCGCGCCAGAAGCGCATGAAGTCCGGCATCCATGAATACTGGAACACCTCTTTTTTGCTGACCTTACCCGGTGCCAGTAGCACCATGCGTTCACCCACCGTATCCGCAGCCATCCAGGCTGACAGCCAGCGCTGAAGCGTTGGCACACTGACCCCGGCGCGGGTGGCACCCTTGCGGGCGTTGGCGATATCTGCGGCCCTTTGCACATAATCCGGCAGCGTCCCGGCGACGGAAGCGTCGGCAATAAACTCGACCGCCTGTTTGCGCTTCATGCCGAGACCGCCGTTTTCGCTGCTGTCCATAAGGCGTAACACCTCCTGAACCAGCACCATCCGCGCATCACCGACTGCTTTCTGGCTGTCTGTCAGCTCGCGCAGCTTCTTCTCCTGCAGGGCCGGACACTTGCGGTACAGCGACAGCTCGCGCTGCACTTTCTCGCCACCGGCTCCTGTGACCAGATCGCCTCTGGCGGTCGCTTTGACCGGAAGGGAAGCAGACTGCGCCAGCAGCTGACGCGCCATGCGGGCCTGAATAGCTTCACGCGCGGTGTCCGGCAGGCAGTCAACGTGATACTCGAAGGCTTTGGTGCCTTCACGCTTTCGCACAAAATCAGGATGGCCACTGGATAACCGAAACAGTGCTTCCCGTACCCCTTTGGTTGTTGCGGGAAGTCCGGGGATGCCCACTAAGTCTTTAGCAACAACAAACATGGTTACGAAGCCCTCTGAATATAACTTTCAGTCTGGTAACGGCTGGGCCAGATCTCTTCCGGTGATACCCCCAGTGCATCTGCGACGATCTGCTGATAAGGCTTGCATGGCGTGCGCAAAACGCTTTTGAGTGAATCTTTGCTGTAACCCGCTTGGAGAGACAGAGTACGGAACGACAATCCGCGTCGGTGGATCTCCGCTTTGATGATTTCAGGGTGCCAATCGACAACCCGCTCTTCTTTTCGATTCATCATTCATCTATCCTAAAAAGTTACTCGTGCGGATAACCGCGTGGTTATCTCTACGGATAAAGCATAAGAACATAAAAAGAACCTGTCAAACGTTCTTTTTATGTTTTTGTGTTCATTTTATTTTCTCAAATATATTCAACAAGATAGAAAGAAAGGAACGTTTCATGAGTAAAGAACTTGAACGTTCTTTTGTGAATGATGCAAAAGAACCTATCATCGAGAGAATTTTCAAGCTGGTTGAGCGTTATGGCTCCAGAGCAGAAGCGGCGGCTGCATGGGGGATAAACATCAATACGTTGCAAAATTATTACAAGCGAAGAGAGCAGGCACCTGTGCCTAGAGAAATGCTACTAAGACAGATTGCGGAGCGTGAGGGGGTTAGCGTTCGCTGGTTGGTTAGCGGTGAAGGGGACGCCCCCAAAAAGAACACAAAGAACACCCCACTTGAACGTGAGAACTCATTTGTGAACGATATTGATTTAAAGCTGCTAGCTCTGTTTGGGACGCTATCGTCAGATGAAAAGCAGGCTCTCTTTGAGGTTCTGGCCCGAAAAGGCATTGAAACAGCCCTTTATCTGCTTGACGAAGATAATATTAAGTTGCTGAGGATGGATCGTGTGGTGAAAGAGAAGATATTAGGCATTCAGCATAGAACGCCAGAGGACATGGCTCATGATGACGCTGAGGCTAGAGAGTGTGGTGCCGATAATCCTGGCGAAGCGCTCCCCCAGAGCCTAGCATCCAATAAGAAAGTAGGCTAAGTAATCGTAGACCGCACTTTGGTTAGATGTAGTTGCTTAAGCTTATGCAGACATTGAGCCAGGTCAACAGCTTAGCCACTTTGTTAAACAAAATTCAAAACGATTTAAACGCAGTTCAAACTCACACAAGTAACAATCATTCGAGTATCAAATACCGTTCGAAAAAATCAGTTTCGAATCATTTTTTCGCGACGAGTATCAAACCCCATATTTCGACCAATGCCGCGCCAGTCAAAGGCTGTCGGCTTGCTTGAGGTATGCACGGTCAGTATCAAAATGATTACCCCCCCATAGGGACATGGCTATGTCACTACGCGCGTATTGGCACCCGCGCAGGATTTAAAGTCGGGTACTCTGCGCCTAATCGTGATGGCTGGTTATATTCGGGACGTTCGCCTGACGCCGGACAGTAATACCTGGGCCACCTTGTACGCCTCTTTTCCTGCTCATCGGGGCAATATTCTGGATCTTCGGGATATTGAGCAGGGGCTGGAAAATCTTCAGCGTCTGCCTACGGTTAACGCCAGCATGGATATTGTTCCCGGCGATAAGCCCGGTGAAAGCGATATTGTCATTAAGCGCCAGCAGTCCCGCATGTGGCGCGTAGATGCCTCTCTGGATAACTCCGGTTCGGAATCAACCGGCGAATATCAGGGCAACCTGACGTTGTCGCTGGATAATCCTCTTTCGCTGAGCGATTTATTTTATCTCTCCGGCTCTCACAATCTTGATGGCAACGGCGGCGGAAAATCGTCGAAAGGCCTGACCGCGCATTATTCGGTGCCGTTTGGCTACTGGCTGGCAGGCGTTACGGCCAGCGAATACAATTATGTACAGACGGCGGCTGGCAGTAACGGTGATTATCGCTACAGCGGTAAAAGCAAAAACATCAACTTCCAGCTCAGCCGAATATTGCATCGCAGCGGCAGCCAGAAAACCACGCTAACCGCCGATGTGATGGCTCGCGAACAGCGTAACTTCATTAACGATACTGAAATTGGTGTTCAGCGCCGCCAGACTGCATCCTGGAAGCTGGGGTTACAGCATCGACACTATATGGGTAACGCCTTCCTCGATGCAGGCATCAGCTATCAGCGGGGAACACGCTGGTTTGGCGCGCAGCCCGCGCCAGAAGAGTATTACCGTTATGGCACGGCGCTCAGCAAAATCCTTCAGTTTAATACGCAGCTTAATCTGCCTTTTTCCATTGCCGGGCAACACTTCCGCTTCAGCACTCTTTACCAGCGCCAGATGAGCAACACCCCGCTGACCTCGCCGGACATGATGTCCGTTGGTAACCGCTGGACGGTACGCGGTTTTGATGGAGAAAGAACGCTTACCGCCAGCCACGGCTGGTACGTGCGCAATGATATCGCATGGGTAACACCGCTCCCGGCGCAGGAAATTTACCTGGGGACGGACTATGGCGAGGTGGGCGGCTCTGGAATTGAAACGCTGGTGGGGAAACATCTGGCCGGTGGCGTTATGGGTTGGCGGGGCCGCTATCTGCGGGCCAGTTACGACCTGTTTGCCGGGATTCCATTATCAAAACCGGATGGCTTTAAAACCGACCCAACCACGATTGGATTCAGTCTCAGCTGGAGTTACTGATGGAGTGGAACGGATTTACCGTACAGTGCCCGTTGGTGCTGGGCGGTAGCGTGAACGAAGCGGAAGTACTGGGGGCCAGCGTCTGGCTGTGGATGCATTCTGCGTGGCATAAAGAAGCCCCGCTGGAAGCGTTACCTGCGCTGCTGCTACCCGTGATCAAAAAACAACAGTATGTGCTGGCGTTTCAGGAGGGGAGGCCGGTGTTCTTTATGAGCTGGGCCTGGCTTGATGAAGACGCCGAGCAACGTTACCTCACCCGACTGCCGCTGCTGGTTCCGGAGAATAGTTGGCGCTGCGGCGATCGGATGTGGGTGACCGACTGGATCGCCCCCTTTGGACATACCCGGCAGATGGTTAGCCTGGTGCTGAGCGAACTCTTTCCGGACAGCTGCTTTCGTTCGCTCTGGCATCGGGGGGCAGAGCGGGGAAAACGGGTGAAGCATTTCCGTGGACGGCGGGTTTCACTGCCACAAATACGCGCCTGGCAGACAGCGCATCCTTTAAGTGCGGTCGTCCAGGAATGTTAATTATTGCCGGGCCGCGTACCGCGGCTCTTAACTAAAAAAGGGAAAAATAATGAAAATTAAGATGATAGTTACCGCTCTGGTTATTACAGGAAGCGTTGTGTTGAGTCCCGTCGTGATGGCTCAGCAACAGACGGTCAGCATGGGATATGCTTACGCCAGGCTCAATGATATCGCGGGACTTAACGGCATTAACGTGCAATACCAGGGGATTAACCTGCAGTACCGCTACGAATGGGATTCTCCGCTGAGTATTATCGGCTCTTTCAGCTATATGAAAGGCGATAAAAGCGTGGCGTACCATGATGCATGGGGAGATGCCTATAAAATCAGCGCTGATGCTAAATATTACTCGTTACTGGCGGGACCGGCTTACCGCCTCAATGACTATCTCAGTCTCTACGGCCTGCTTGGTGTTGCCTACAGCAAAATAAACGGCAGCTATCAATGGCGTAACAGCGTAGGGGCAGACGAGCCTGACGGTCATTTAAATATCCATGCTTCCGGGCACACCGCCAGCTTCGCCTATGCGGCGGGCGTGGCAATCAATCCGATAAATAACCTGTCAATTAACCTCGGCTATGAAGGCGCAAGCGTCGACTTTTATGGCAGCAAAAAATCTCTCAATGGCTTCAACGTTGGCATTGGCTGGCGCTTCTGATTTTTAGCGTTGCGCGCCTCAGGCTATGCGTTATTTCAGGATGAGCTTTTGCCTGTATTACGTCACAGGGATATCAGTGAGTAAACGACAATGAATAAACTTTTTTATCGGATTATTTTTAACAAAGCCCGTGGAATGCTGATGGTGGTTGCGGAAATTACCCGTTCTCATCGCGCGGGCGTTTCTCCTGCATCCGGGTCTGACAGAAAAGCAGA
The DNA here is from genome assembly GCF_006517625.1 of Mixta tenebrionis. GTDB lineage: Bacteria > Pseudomonadota > Gammaproteobacteria > Enterobacterales > Enterobacteriaceae > Mixta > Mixta tenebrionis. The sequence goes on from NZ_VHQI01000016.1 coordinate 67,808, forward strand.
AGTGACACTGACCGCACGGCTCGCAACGCTGGCCTTTGGCCTGCTTTTGGCGTTTGCCGGGTGTGCGCCAGCGCTGGCTGGCGTTGTGGCAGACAAAAGCGCGCCGGGCAAACAGCAGCCGCAAATCATCAACAGCGCCAGCGGTATTACTCAGATCAATATCCAGACACCGAGCGCTGCCGGAGTATCGCGCAATACCTACAGCCAGTTTGATGTCGATCGGCGTGGAGTGATTCTCAACAACAGCCACCGCAACGTGCAGACAAACCTTGCCGGGATGGTGGCGGCGAACCCGAACCTGGCGAAAGGGGAAGCGAAGATCATCCTCAATGAGGTTAACTCCCGTAACCCGAGCCAGCTTAATGGCTATATTGAAGTCGCGGGGCAAAAGGCCCAGGTGGTCATTGCTAATCCTTCAGGCATCCAATGTGATGGCTGTGGTTTTATTAATGCCAACCGGGCGACGCTAACGACCGGTACGCCGCAGCTCAGCGATGGCAATCTTACCGGCTATCGGGTGAACGACGGTAACATTACTCTTACCGGAAAGGGGCTCGACAGTTCCGCTCAGGACTATACCGATATTATTGCCCGCAGCGTGAAGGTTAATGCGGGCATTCGCGCTCGCGATCTGAAGATTACCACCGGGCGTAATCAGGTGGATGCAGCGCATCAGTTGATTACGGCGCTTGCGGATGACGGCAGTAAAAAGCCAGGCGTGGCGCTGGATGTTTCGGCGCTTGGCGGGATGTATGCCGGAAAAATCCGCCTGACGGGAACGGAAAAAGGCGTCGGCGTACATAACGCCGGTGAGATTGGCGCTACGGCGGGAAACGTGGTGCTGACCGCCGACGGACGGATTGAAAACAACGGACACATCAGCAGCACGGGCAACGCCCAGATTATCAGCCATGCCGATATCAGCAACAGCGGCGGCATTCACAGCCAGCAGCAGCTAACGCTGAGCAGCGACGGCGCTCTCAGCAACAGCGGTTCACTGGTAAGCGGCGGCTCACTGGTGGCAAAAGCCAGTTCTCTCAGCAGCACCCGTAACAGCCTGCTGGCGGCGGGCGTGGACAGCGCCGGTAAGCTGACGCAGCCGGGAGATCTCACCCTGACGGCGTCAGGACAGCTCAGCGCCCACGGGCAGAACCTGGCCGGCGGGCTTATTCAGGCAAAAGGACAGAGTATTGATATTAGCGCCAGCCAGACGGCGGCGACATCCATATCGCTTGACGCGCAAAATGGTGCGCTCTCTACCCGCGATGCTACCGTTGATGCAGAGCAGACGCTGGTAGCCAGAACGGCTACTACCCTGAACAACGACGGCGGCTCGCTGACGGCGAATAAACTCACGCTCTCTTCTCAACAGCTAAGCAACCGGTCAGGTACGCTCGCTCAGCTTGGGGAAGACGATCTCAGCCTGACGCCGACAGGCAAGCTGGACAACTACGGCGGCCATATCCGCAGTAACGGCAAGAATATGACGCTGAGCGCGCTCACGCTTGATAACCGCGCAGGGGAAATTACCCACGCCGGAAAAGGCGATTTGTTCCTTTCCGCCGCCCGGCAACTTGATAATGGTGAGGGCACGATACAGAGCGCAGGGCATATTACTTCACATTCTGCGGCCTTTAACAACGAAGAAGGTCAGCTTATCGCCGTGCAAGGGTTAGCGTTAAAAGCGGCCAGCCTGAATAATCACCAGGGGGCGCTGGCCAGCGGCGGCGATATGTCACTTACCGTTAAAAATATCATCAACACCGGCACGATGGATACCGGTGGTATCAGCAGCGGTGGCGAACTCACGCTGGTGACTTCATCGCTGGATAATGGTGCTGGCCTGTTGCTGGCGGGTAAGAGCCTGACGCTGCTTAATACGTTGCTGAACAACCAGAGCGGGCAGATCGTCAGTCAGCAGGCGCTTAACCTCTCAACCGTTGGGGATTTAAACAATCAGCAGGGGCTGATTCAGGCGAGCGGTATTGCGCTTGATACGCAGGGCCACGCGCTGGATAACCGGGATGGCACGCTTTATAGCCTGGCGGCGCTAAGGGTAGACAGCGCCGGAGTGGATAATCAGGGGGGAACAGTCGGGGCAAAGGGCAACGGCACGCTTGTTGCCCGCACGCTGGATAACCGTAATGGTGGGCGCATTGTGTCCGAGAGCGCCGCCAGCGTGACCGTTCAGACGCTGCAAAATCAGCAGGGGCAGATCCAGAGCGCAGGCGATCTGTGGCTGAACCTGAGCGGGCTGCTGAACAACCATGAAGGCCTGATCCGCAGTGGCGCTGTTGCGACGGTGACAGCTCAGAAGATCGATAACAGCAGCACACAGGGGGAAAATCAGGGCATTGAAGGGCAAACGCTGACCGTTACCAGCGACAGTTTGCATAACCAGAACGGCAGCCTGCTGGCAAACAATAGCCTGACCATCATCGCTAACGGGCTGGTTAACAACGTGCGGGGCGTGATATCCGCCAGCCAGGCGCTGCTGATGAAAGGCAGCGGGCTGCGGCTCACTAATACTGAAGGGATCGCCAGCGCCGGTTCACAGCTAACGTTAAATGCGGACAGCCTGACCGGCGACGGGCGGCTGTTGTCATCAGGAAATATGGCAATCGCCAGCCGCCAGGCGTTCAGCAATCAGGGCAGTCTGATTGCTAACCGGGATCTGACGCTGGATGTCAGGGGCGATGTGGTTAATCGCGGGCAGATTCTGGCGGGGAAGGCGCTCTCCCTGAGCGGTAACCATCTCTCTAATTTACAGAACGGTGAAATCAATGCCGGAACTAACCGGCTTACCCTCTCCGGTACGCTGTCCAACACCGGACTGATTGACGGTGGCCTGACGTGGCTCGAAGCTAACACGCTCAATAATACCGGCACCGGGCGCATCTACGGTGACAGCGTTGGTGTCAATGTCACCACCTTCAACAATATGGCCGCCGATGGTGTTGCGCCTGTGCTGGCCGGACGCGCTCAGGTCAATATTGGCGCGCGCACTATTAATAACTATACGCATGCGCTGATCTACAGTGACGGCACGCTGGCGACAGGCGGAAGGTTATCCGGTGACGGCAGCGTTGCCGGACAGGTTGGCGAAATAAACAACCACAGCGCCACCATTGAATCTGCTGGTGATATGCAGCTGAATGTCGACCGACTGAACAACGTCAACGATCGCTTTGCCACGGAGCTGGTAACGGTATCGGTTATTGATAAGCTGCTGTACCAGTGGAAAGGCGTCATCTACGACACGGCTGATTACAACATCTCCCTTGATAAAGATGAGACATGGATCATTTGCATCAAAGGCGTGACCTGCCATGACTCCGGCAGCGGGGATAAATTCAACGAGTATCGCTATACCGAAACCATCCAGGAGACGCAGGTCAAAGAGAGCGATCCGGCAAAGCTGCTGGCGGGCGGTAATCTGACCATTAACGGCAACAAAGTTTATAACGAAAACAGTGAAATCGTTGCAGGCGGTACGCTGGCTATTAACGCTGCCAGCGTGGAAAACCGTCAGGCGGAAGGTCAGCGGATCGTTACCGATAAGGGAACGCTGAAACATTATTACCGTAAGCGTCATAAGGGCGGTGATTCGCCGGGGATTGATACCTCTGACTACGCGCCGCCCGCCACGATACAGACCATCTTGCTCAATCCCGGACGGATGGATGATAACAGCCAGTTCAACGGCAGCAATAAAACGATCGACGCGCAGGGCAACCTCTCTGCCGATATCAGCGCTGGCGGCGCCGGAGGTGTGGATGCACAGATTAACGGCAGCGATAAATCGCCGGAGCTGCCACGGCCCGGCACGCAGTTTGACGTAGTGGCGGAAAACGGCGATGAAGGAACGATAATCCGCACCGTCACGCCTGATACCCGGCTGCCGGACAATAGCCTGTTTAACGTAAAAACGGATAATAACAGCAGCTATCTGATTGAAACGGATGCGCGCTTTACCAGCAACCGGCAGTGGCTTGCCAGCGATTATATGCAGGAGCAGCTCGGTATTGACCAAACGATGAAGCGGCTGGGGGATGGCTACTATGAGCAACGGCTGGTGCGAGAACAGATTATTGCCTTGACGGGCAGGCGCTATCTGGAAGGATTCAGTAACGACGAAGAAGAGTACAAGGCGCTGATGGATAACGGCGTGGCTTTTTCAAAACAGTATAACCTGCGGCCCGGCGTGGCGCTGAGCGCGGAGCAGATGGCGAAGCTGACGAAGCCGCTGGTGTGGCTGGTGAGCAGTACCGTGACGCTACCGGATGGTCGTCAGCAGACGGTGCTGGTACCGAAAGTCTATGCCCCGGTTAAAGCAGGCGATCTGAACGCCAGCGGGGCGTTGATCTCCGGCGGTAACCTGGTTATGAATCTGACCGGCGATCTTGCCAACAGCGGCGTGCTGGGTGGTCGCCAGGCCACGGTGATTACCGCCGAGAATATTTTAAATAACGCTGGCAGCATTCAGGGAACGCAGGTCAACCTGACGGCACGTAACGATCTCATCAGTATCGGCGGTAGCCTACAGGGGCTGGATTCGCTGGTGGCTAACGCCGGGCGGGACATTACTATCACCACCACTACCCGCCATGCAGAGAGTGAAAATGTATCCAGCCGGTTCAGCCGGACCACGCTGGATAAGGTAGCGAGCGTGTCGGTGGTTAACGAAGGTGGTACGCTGCTGCTTAACGCCGGGCGTGATGTGAACCTGACGGCGGCGCAGGTGGTAAACGAAGGAAACGACAGCCAGACGCTAATAGCTGCCCGGCGGGATGTGAATCTGAACACTGTTACTACCGCCAGCCGGGACGATGTGGCCTGGAACAGCGACAATACGCTGCATCAGGCGCAGCGCACAGAGACAGGCGTTGATATCGCCGGTAACGGCAGCGTGTCGCTGGCGGCGGGCCAGGATATTAACGCCCGCGCTGTCAGCCTCAACGCGAACGATGCGCTTGCCCTTTCGGCAGGCCGCGATATCCGCATCGTCAGCGGCGAAAACCACAGCGAGCTGGATGAACGACATAAAGAAACGGGCAACAGCAGCCTGTTTTCAAAAACCACCGTCACCACCCGCGACGCGTGGAGCCGCGACACCGCGCAGGCCAGCCAGCTCGGCGGCAACAGCGTGACGATAGATGCCGGACGCGATTTGTTGCTCAGGGGCAGTGACGTGGCGGGAACGCAGGACGTTGCCCTGCGCGGCGGACGGGCGGTGACGGTAACCGGGGCGGAAGAGAGTAATCAGGAGCTGCACCTGACGCAGCAGAAAAAATCCGGCCTGTCCGGCACCGGCGGCATCGGGTTCAGCTATGGCACTCAGGACGTGAAGGTTACCGACACGCTGGCGGCGACGACGCACCGGGGCAGCACGGTGGGCAGCGTGCAGGGCAGCCTCAGCATCCGGGCGGGCGGCGACCTGAGGGTACAGGGTTCAGAGCTGATCGCCGGGCAGGATATGCTGCTGACGGGGAAAAACGTGGTTATTGAAACCACGCGGGACAGCAGCACGCAGACGCATACGGTGGAGCAGAAAACCTCCGGGCTGACGCTGGCGCTGTCGGGTACGGCAGGCAGCGCGCTCAACACCGCGGTGAGCACCCTCCGGGAAGCGAAGCGTGAAGGTAATGACCGGGTGGCGGCGCTGCAGGGCGTCAGGGCCGCGCTGACGGGGGTGGGTGCGGCACAGGCGGTGGCGCTGGACGGTGCGCAGGGCGCCGGTTCGCAAAATAACAATACCGTCGGGGTGACGCTCTCCTACGGCAGCCAGAAGTCAGTGTCAGAGCAGCGGCAGAGCAGCAGCGCCTCGCGGGGCAGCAGCGTGATGGCGGGGCGCGATCTGACCATCCGTTCGACGGAGGGGGACATCAGCATTGAGGGAAGCCAGCTGCAGGCGGGCAACAACGCGCTGCTGGACGCCAGCCGGGACCTCATCCTGAAGTCAGGGGAAAACACCTCGGCGCTGACGGGCAGAAACGAGAGCCACGGCAGTACGGCGGGCGTGGGGATCGGCGTGGGCACGGGCAGCTGGGGGCTTCAGGTATCGGCGGGCGTCAGCCAGGGGCGGGGACATGAAAGCGGCAGCGGGACCACGCACAGCGAAAGCGGGCTCACGGCGGGTAATAACGTGACGCTGGCCAGCGGGCGGGACACGCAGCTGACGGGAGCGCAGGTCAGCGGCGGGGCGGTGAAGGTGAACGCGGGCCGCGACCTGCTGCTGCGCAGCGAACAGGACAGGGAAAGCTACGAGAGTAAACAGCAGAGCGTGAGCGCCGGCGGCAGCGTGGCGGTCCTGGGCGGCGGCGGCTCGGGTAGCATCAGCATGAGCCGGGAGAAGATGAATTCAGAATATGCGTCGGTGCGTGAGCAGACGGGGATAGCGGCCGGTAAGGGCGGCTTTGAGATTATCGCGGGCCGTCACACGCAGCTGGACGGGGCGGTGATAGCGTCAGCGGCGGAAGCGGACAAAAACAGCCTCAGCACGGGCACGCTGGGGTGGAGCGCCATCCGTAACCGGGCGGAGTATGAGGTGGAGCAGCAGAGTGCGGGGCTGAGCAGCGGCGGCGGAGGCCGCGGGGAACAGTTTGTGGGGAACATGGCGAACAGCCTGCTGAGCGGGGTGAAGGGCGGCGACAGCGCCGGTTCGGTGACGCAGTCGGCCATCAGCGCGGGCAGCCTCACCGTCCGCGACGCTGAGCAGCAGCGGCAGGATACCGCGGGGCTGAGCCGTGACACGGAGAACGCGAATCAGGTGCTGGAGCAAATCTTCGACCGGGAGAAAGAGCAGCAGCGGCTGAAGGAAGCGCAGCTCATCGGTGAAATCGGCAGCCAGGCGGCAGATATCGCGCGGACGCAGGAGAAAATCGCGGCGCCGGAGCAGGCGAACGGGGAAAACGGGCAGGGCACGGGCGGCAGGGTGCAGCAGGCGATACAGGCGGTAACGGCGGCGATGCAGGGGCTGGCGGGCGGCAACCTGGCGCAGGCGTTAAGCGGCGCGGCGGGGCCGTATCTGGCGGAGCAGATACACAGGCTGGCGCCGGACGAGGCGAGCCGTGCGATGGCGCACGCGGTGGTGGGAGCGGTCACGTCGTGGGCGGCGGGCAACGATGCGGCGGCAGGCGCAGCGGGCGCGGTGAGCGGCGAAGTGATGGGTCAGCTGGTGATGAAGCAGCTGTATCCGGGAAAGACAGTCGGTGAGCTGACGGAAGCGGAGAAGCAGACGATAAGCGCGCTGGGTACGCTGGCGGCGGGGCTGGCTGGCGGGCTGGCGGGCGGAAATACGGC
>NZ_VHQI01000017.1 GCF_006517625.1 Mixta tenebrionis
AGCATGGTGGACAAAAAGCGGGCGATGACGGCGGTGGAAAATAGCTAGCAGCATGCAAAAAGATAAACAAAAAAATTAAAAGAGGGACAAAGGAATGAAGGGTATCGTTCGTATTGGTGATAAAACAACACATGGTGGTAAGGTGCTCTCGGGTTCCGTCAATATGAAATTTGCGGGTATTGGTGTGGCTCGTTTAAACGATCCTATAAGCTGCCCTATTCCAGGTCATAACCCGTCATATATAGCGGAAGGTCATCCGACGATGAAAGATAATGGTTTGCCAGTTGCATTTCATGGGCATAAGTGTACCTGCGGCTGTAAATTAATCTCATCCCTTAGCAACGCAAAGACGTTAAAATAATGCCTGTCGATCTCTCAATTATTCCGCCTGTTGTTAAACGTAAAAAACCGCCGTTATTAAAACGCTGGTTGTTTTTCTTGTTTATTATGACAGTATGCAACGGCTTATTAGTCGCATGGTTATGGCCAACCAATAAAGAAAACCAGATAATGTTTTTTTGGATTTATGTAGTTGGTGTGCCAGTATTATCATGGCTAATTTTTTTTAGCCTGCGCTGGTTAATATATCTCGTATCCATAAGTTTGTCCGATGGCTGGAATCATGAACGTGAAAAAGATATAGCTGATGAAATCCAGCGCGGACAACGCTATTTAGCATTAAAAGGATTTTGTGTACGTCTGCCTCATATTGTTACTTCTGGAGTGTTGACCGAGCAATTTATGTTATCGCAAGGGGTAGTATTGCCAGCTGTAGTCAATGAGTTAACCCAGAGTGTTGATCACAAGGCTTACTTCAGTGATAAAGGCCAGCCTGTTACCTGTCGGATAATCAAACAAATTCAGTTTCTCCTTATCGACGAAGAAATCCAGAAGGAATTGCTGCAAATAAATAATTCAGCGGTTGTTAAAGTAATTATACAGGTCGATAGTGATAGCATATTAACAGAGGATGCCGTTAAGGCCATTGATGAATGCGTTGGTCCGCAGGTACCACCTCAAGCTCAAATCATTTTTTCTTCACAGTTTGGTTTAACTGATATTGATAACTGGCTGGATAATGAACAGGCTATCGGTACGCTATTGATACTTTCAGTTAAAATTCATACGGAAATAAAAAATGGCGAAGGAGAAGCAGCGGTTGCTTTAATTCTTCATTCATCGCCAGAAAACCTTTATTTGGAAAACTGCATCGCTCATATTCACAGGCCTGAAAAATCCTCGCCTGAAATAACCAGTGATACAATAGGCAACGCTTTATTATGGGGTAAAACAACCATTGAAGAAATTAACTTGCTTTGGTTGGCCGGCATAAATAGTGAAGAAGCTACGGAAATATTATTTTCTGGCTGTATTGTCGATTCGCAGAGTAATTTACTCACTGATAATTTTATTAACATTAATAATCGTAGTGGCGATATTGGACTTGTTACGCCATGGCTTGCAATCATACTTGCTGCAGGCGCAGGCTCTAACAGCTACTCATCATCACACTTAGTAGTAAGCAAGTGTAGACAGGATACTTCTTTATGGTGTCTGGTCGTTCGTCCGGTAAATAGCTAATTATATACCTGGTGTCGTGAAGAGAATATCTCTAATTAAAAAAACGTAGCTATATCTGATCACTCTGTTTCGGAGGCGAGAGTGGATAATATTTTAAAAGGATTGAAGTCTAAAACATTTCAGTTATGGTTAGTTTTATTTGTTTTTTTATGTCTTGGAGTTATTATTTGCCTTGTAATAAAAAATCAACCTCTATTGTTAAATGTTACTCCAGAATCTGTCTGGCAGGAGCGCTTATTTACTTTATTTATGGTTTTAACCGGAAGCCTGCTTCTTTTTATTATCCTCTTCTTTTTTATGTCATATTTTTATGGCAAAAGCGTTTACCGCAAAGCCAAATCGCTGTCTTCCGGGCACAGCGATAATTATGCACAGAATAGTACAGATAAATTATCATCGGCAGTAGCCGGTTTACAGCAGTTAAAAAAATACCTGCGTCGTCGCTACGGCCCTTTCTGGCGCGGTAAAGTCCGCCTGCTGCTGGTCGCCGGCGATGACGCCGCCATCGGCCAGCTTATTCCTGGTTTACAGGCCAGTTTGTGGCTGGAAGGTGACCGTACCGTTCTGATTTATGGCGGCAGCCTGGCCGCCGATAGCGACAGTGAAAAATATAAGGCCCTGCGTAAACTGCGCCGCAGCCGCCCGCTGGACGGAATCGTTCGCGTTATCGGCGAGAAGCAAAATCTGACGCCGCAGTTAAGCGATAACGATTTACGCGGGCTGGAAAAAGCAGGCGAGGCGTTGCGTTATCAGCCGCCGGTTTGGCTGTGGCAGCTCTGCAGCAGTGACTGGCCTCAGGCGGCAAGAATAAACCAGGCCGTGGGAGTGACGTTGCCGGCGCGGGCTGTGCCGGACGATGTGGCGGCGCAGCTTAACAGGCTGTTGCCGCAGCTGCGGGAGCAGGGAATGGCGCAGGTTGCGCAAAACCACGCCTGCGATTTCCTGCTGCGCCTGGCGCAGCGGCTGGAGCGCGGGGAAAGCGAGGGCTGGAAAGCTCGCCTCGCTCCCTGGCTGCACGGCGCGCAGCAGCGCGTTCCGCTGCGTGGATTGATGTTCAGCCTGGCAAATCAACCGGAGCCGTCGCTTGACGCAGAGGTTAGCGGCAGCGCGGTGCTTTCGCCGCTGCATCGCCATGCGCTGACGCTTCCCGCCAGCTGGCAGGGGATCGTTGCCGACTGCGCGCGCGTACGCGGGCGCCGCGTCGGTATGCGTTGGGAGCAGGTGCTGGCCTGGTCGTCATTGATATTTACCGGCGTCTGGATCGCGGGCCTGCTGCTGTCATTTATCATTAACCGCCAGCAAATCGTTTCCGTTGCGGAAAAAGCCCATACTCTGGCGGAAAGCCGGGCGCTCACTGATGCCCAGCTGATCGCCCTGCATGAGCTGCGTAATGATGCCGGACGGCTACAACACGCTCTGCAGAAAGGCGCGCCGTGGTATCAGCGTTTTGGCCTGGATCATAATCAACAGCTGCTGGGCGCGATGCTGCCCTGGTATGGCGTGGCTAACAACCGGCTTATCCGCGATGCGGCAAACGAGGCGCTGGCGGCTAAGCTGATGAAGCTCACCAATACCGCACCAAACAGCGCGCAACGCGCGGAGCTGGCCAAAGCGGGTTATGACCAGCTGAAAGCCTGGTTGATGATGGCGCATCCCGATAAAGCTGACAGCGCCTTCTATGCGCAAACCATGAAAGCGGTGCAGCCGGAACGCGCGGGTTTCTCAACCAGCCTGTGGCAGAGCCTTGCCGCTGATTTATGGCGATTTTATATTGATGAGCTGCCGCATCAGCCGCAGTGGAAAACCATGCCTGATGCTGAACTGGTCACCCAGAGCCGTCAGGTGCTGCTGCAACAGATTGGGCGTCGCAACGCGGAAAGTACACTCTATCAGAACATGCTTAAATCGGTACGGCGCAATTTTGCCGATGTGACGCTGGAGGATATGACCAGCGGAACCGATGCGCGCCGTCTGTTTACTACCGATGAGATGGTGCCGGGCATGTTTACGCGTCAGGCATGGGAAGGCGGCGTTCAGCAGGCTATCGAAAAAGCGGCAAACTCTCGCCGCGATGAGATCGACTGGGTGCTAAGCGACAGCCGTAAAACGGTTGCCGCAGATATTTCGCCGGAGGCGCTGAAGGCACGTCTTACCCAACGCTATTTCACCGATTTTGCCGGAAGCTGGCTTAACTTCCTTAACAGCCTGCGCTGGAACCCGGCGCACAATATTGCCGACGTTACGGATCAGTTAACGCTGATGAGCGACGTGCGCCAGTCGCCGGTGATTGCGTTGATGAATACGCTTTCCTGGCAGGGACAGACCGGACAACGCGGCCAGGGGCTATCGGATTCGCTCATCAAATCAGCGAAAGATCTGATCGGCAACAAAGAAAAACCGGCGATCGATCAAAGCGCCGCCGGGCCGCAGGGGCCGCTAGACGAAACTTTTGGGCCGCTGCTGTCGCTAATGGGTAAAAACACGGCCAGCAACCTTATGTCGGCAGACAGCACGCTGAGCCTGCAAACTTACCTGACCCGCATCACGCGCGTGAGGCTGCGCCTGCAGCAGGTAGCCAGCGCATCGGATCCGCAGGAGATGATGCAGACGCTGGCGCAAACAGTTTTTCAGGGCAAGAGTGTCGATCTGACCGATACCCAGCAGTACGGCAGCCTGATCTCCGCCAGCCTGGGCGAAGAGTGGAACGGTTTTGGGCAAACGATGTTTGTTCAACCGCTAACCCAGGCCTGGGAAACGGTACTGCAGCCCTCGGCTGCCAGCCTGAACGCCCGCTGGAGCCGGGCAATAGTGGCAAACTGGCGCACGGCGTTTGAAGGGCGTTATCCCTTTGTCGCCAGCAAAAGCGATGCTTCCCTGCCGATGTTGGCGGAGTTTATACGTAAGGATAGCGGACGAATTGAGCGCTTTTTAACCAGCGAACTTGGCGGCGTACTGCATAAAGAGGGCAGCCAGTGGGTGCCGGATAAAACCAACAGTCAGGGGCTGACGTTTAACCCGCAATTCCTGAAAGCCGTCAACCAGCTAAGCCAGCTGTCGGATATTCTGTTTACCGACGGCAGCCAGGGCATCAGCTTCGAACTGCAGGCGCGCCCGGCTGCGCAGGTGGTAGAAACGCAGCTGACCATTGATGGACAAAAGCTGCGCTACTTTAATCAGATGGCTGACTGGCAAACGTTCCGCTGGCCGGGTGATACCTGGAAACCGGGTACAATGCTTACCTGGAGCACCACCAGCGCAGGTGCGAGACTGTTTGGCGATTACAGCGGTACCTGGGGATTTATCCGCTGGCTGGAGCAGGGCAAGCGGCAGCAGCTTGACCGCAGCCAGTGGATGATGAGTTTTAACACGCCGGACGGGCGTACATTGCAGTGGGTGCTGCGATCGCAGCTGGGAAAAGGGCCGCTGGCGCTGCTGGCGCTGCGCGGCTTCAGCCTGCCGGAGCAGATTTTCAGCGTTGACGCCGCAACCACGGCACAGCTGCTGGTTAAAAATAGCGAGGCAGCAGAAATGGATAGCATGGAAGAATAGCATTATCGCCAGTGGCAAAGCCGCCGCTGCTTATAGTGGGGGTTTTAGGTTCAGCCCTTATGCTGCCAACAGGAATAGCTTTTATGTTTGGCTGTTTCTACAGTGTCGAAAAATTAAAAAACCAGCAAGTAGCAAAAGTTGCTGCTCAACTGCATAATCAGCAATCTATTCAGAAGGCTGCATATAGGAATAAGATTCAGCTTAAGATTGATAATGCTAATGGGCTGAAACAGCCAATGGAGCCACTTTCAGATGAGGTAATTAAAGTTAACGATGTGCAATTGAAATTTAAAACCATACATTTTTTGATTAATGGTTTGATAGTTTTTATATTCGGTGGGATGTTTCTGAATTGCGTGGTGGGTGGTAATGAAACTTTATTTATCTTGTTTTTATTGCTCTTTATTAATGGTTGCTTTCATAGAAGTCGTACCTTTATCGCTCTGGATAAAGGAAGTCTGATTCTCACGCCGGGACTTTATGCAGAAACTTATCGTATTCCTTTAGATGATGTTTTACTCGTTCATAATAACCAAAAAACTTTCGGGCTGCTGGTTAAAACTCCGGGTGAAGAACAATTTTATGAGTTAAATAAAAATCTAATTCGGGGTGATGATGGACATGAAAGACTCGGAGAAATATTGTTAAGGTTGGACAAAATGTCCTAAAGAAAGCACTAACTGCTCAATTTCATGCCTTATTTACCTTTTTTTCCGCAGAAAAATGAAATAAATAATAATTTAGGTGCATTAATGGATGATCTAACCCTGCGTTATTATGACGCTGAAATGCGTTACCTGCTTGAAGCGGGCGAAGAGTTCGCCCGCGCGCATCCCGATCGGGCGGCGATGTTAAACCTGGATAAGGCCGGCGCGCGCGATCCTTATGTTGAGCGTCTGTTTGAGGGCTTCGCCTTTTTAATGGGGCGGCTGCGCGAGAAACTGGATGACGATCTGCCGGAATTAACCGAAGGGCTGGTCAGCCTGCTATGGCCGCACTATCTGCGTACCGTTCCGTCCATGTCCATTGTCGAATTCACGCCGGACTGGCGCGAAATGAAAGAGATGATGCGCATTGCAAAAGGCTTTGAGGTGCTCTCCCGGCCGATTGGCGAAAAGGGCACGCGCTGCCGTTATACCACCACCAAAGAAATTGGCCTGCAGCCGCTGTCGCTGGAGCGCGCCGCCTTGACCACCGATAGCGATGGGCGCTCGGTCATCAGCCTGCATTTTGCCTGTAGCCCGCTGGCCGACTGGAGCCGCATCGATCTCAGCACGCTTCCGCTCTATTTTAACGCCGACGCGCCGCTTGCCAGCGCGATGCATGAAGCTTTTACCATGAATGTTGCGCGCCTGTGGCTACGGCTGCCGGGAGATGCGGAGCGGCGTCCGCTGAACGGCCATTTTAGCGCGCTGGGTTTTGGCGATGAAGACGGCCTGTGGCCGAAAGGAAGCAGCAGCTTCAGCGGCTATCAGCTGCTGTTGGAATATTTTACTTTCCGCGAAAAATTTATGTTTACCGGCCTGCACGGGCTGGAAACGGCGAATTTCCCCGCCGATCTGCAATGGTTTGAGATCGATATCGTACTGGCCGAGCGCTGGCAGCACGATTTCAGCTTTACGGAAAAGCATCTGCGCCTTAACTGCGTGCCGGTGATCAACCTCTTCCCGCTGGAGTCCGATCCGCTGACGCTGAACTCGCTGGAAACGGAGTATCTGCTGCGTCCGATGCGCGTGCAGGACGGCCATACTGAAATCTATTCGGTAGATTCGGTAATGTCATCCGGCAACCATACCTATGTGCCGTTCTCCAGCTTCCGTCACAAAGGCGGCATGCTGCGCCATGAGGCGCCGGAGTATTACTACCATACCCGCGTGCGGCGCGGGCCTTCCGGCCTGCATAACACCTGGCTGATCCTCGGCGGCGAAGCCTTTGATAATCATACGGTGCCGGCGGATGAAAGCTTATCGCTGACGCTGACCGGAACCAACGGCCAGCTGCCGCGGCGGGCGCTGCAAAGCACGGTGCTGGATACGGTAATGAAAACCACCTCGGCAAGTATTCGGGTGCGTAATCTCTGCGCGCCGACGCAGCCCTGCTACCCGCCCGATCGCGATCGTTTTCACTGGCGCGTGCTGAGCCATCTGGGAACCAACTTCCTTTCAATGATGGATAATGCGGAAGTGCTGCGTGGAACGCTGGCGCTGTATGAGTGGACCAACGGTGAAATGAATCGGCGTCGGCTGGAGGCGATTGTCGATGTCCGCCATGGTGAAACCGAGCGTTTTGAACAGGGTTACCTGCTGCGCGGCGTACAGATAGAGGTGACGCTCGACAGCGGCGGCTTTGCCGGCAGGGGCGATATCTGTCTGTTTGGCGAAATGCTGAGTCGCTTCTTTGCGCTCTATACCGATATCTATTTGTTTAACCGCCTGATTATTATCCTGCAACCGACCGGGGAGCGTCTGGAATGGGAAGAGAAACACAATCGCCGTATTCCCGGCTAACGCCGCGGCTGGAGGCGGAGCTGACGCGGATCAACTTCTATCGTTTTTGCCAGCTTCTGGAAAAACAGCAGCCGGGCAAGCCGTTAATGGGCAGTACCAGCCATCCTGCCGACGATCCGGTACGTTTTCGGCCGCATCCGGGAATGGGATTTCCGGCCAGCGAGCTGAAAAGCGTGGAGTATGACGAAGAGAATGCAGCGGCGCCGCCAACGATACGTACCACGTTTATGGGACTGTACGGCGTCGATTCTCCGTTGCCGCCGGCCTATCTTGACGATATCGCTCAGGGCAGAGAAGGGCACGAGGCGCAGCAGCGCTTTCTCGATATCTTCAGCCATCGCATTCTGACGCAGTTTTATCGCATCTGGCGTAAGTACTCCTGGCCCGCCACCTTTGAGCCGGGCGGAAGCGATAATATTTCGCAGTCGCTGCTGGGGCTGGTGGGGCTGGGCATTCCGGGAACCGCAAATCATATCGCCACTCCGATCTCACGCTTTCTCGCGTTGCTCAGCGTGCTGCGCCAGCCAGGGAAAACCGCGGAGGGCATACAGGCGCTGGTGCAGCTTCTGGCGCCGAACACCACGGCGCGCGTCAGTCCTTACTGCCTGCGGCCCGTGGCGATCGAACGGCCTCCTGGTTTTATCGATGACGAAGATTTCTTGCTGGACGGCAATACGCCGCTGGGCGATGAGGTAATGGATACCAGTAGTCAGCTATTAATCGAGCTGCTCACTGATAATGCTGCCGAGGCGCGGGGCTGGATGCCGGAAGGCCCGCTTTATCAGGATTTTTTAGTGATGCTGCGCGTCTATCTCGGCTGGCGCTTTAAGGCCAAAATTCGCCTGACTCTGAGCACCGATCTGCTGTCCGTTCCGCCGCTTGGCGAAGCGCCGCTCTGGCTGGGAATGAACGGCGTGCTGGGCGTTGAGGAAAACCACGTTCCCGATGATGTGCCGCCAACCTTTACTACTGAACTGGGAAACTATGACGGCTTGCGGCCCGCAACACAGATAAAAGGAAATCGACGTGTTACGTACAAATTTGACTAAAATTGCTTTCTGGCTGCTGCCGCTGCTGGCTGTCGGCCTTGCCGGTTGTGGGCTGACTCAGAGCGTCAGTGACGGCACCAAAAGCGCCGTATCCTCTATTTTTTATAAAAAGATCAAGGTGCTGCGCCTTGATTTTATGGCGCGTGGCGCATTGAATACTGACGCTCGTGAAAATAATTCGCTCTCTGAGCCAGTAGTGATCCGTATTTATCAGCTCAAAGATCGTGCCTTGTTCGATAAGTTGGTTTATCAGCAGCTGTTAAAAGAGGATGAGGTGCTGCTGGGTGATGTTCTGCTTGCCAGTCGTGAGGTGGTGTTAAAGCCGGGCGGTGATGCTTCGCTGGATATGGCGATGGAAGCCGACGCTAAATTTGTGGCGGTAGTGGGGCTGTTCCGCCATCCTGATACGCAAAAGAGCAGCTGGAAGCAGGTGCTGGAACGGGAAGAGCTGGATCCGGACAGGCCGCGCGTATTTGAGGCCGGCGATAACAGCCTGAGGCTGCTGCCGTTTAAAGAAGATTGATTCGCCGGGCGCCCTTAAAGGCTTAGCGGCAATATGAGTGTTTCGCTCTGAGCGGTAAATGCCTCCCCCGATTTAAGTCGCTGGTTGGGCGGTTGAATTTTCAACGGCGCTGGGTAGTTACTGTGCGGCGCCTTCTCCCATTGGTTTCGGCATTCCGGCTGGTAGCTTTACGGCCGAATTTGTTATTTTTCCGCTCCCTCTTCTTTCCCGTGTCTGATTTCAGTTTTTAGCCGCCAGCCGCCGGTTGTTAGACGGCAACCAGCACTCATTAGCCATCGGTTGGTTAGCCGTCACTGGCCGCCAGCTATTCGTTGGTCGCCAGCGTTCAACCACTATTTACTGGCTATCATCCGCCGGCCATCGGTTACTATCTACCATTCGCCATTCGCCATTCGGCAGCCACCAGCCACCAGCATCTGTTCTCTAATCACTTTCAGACGCCAACCCTAACTTCCTGTCTTCAACTCCTTCTTGATAATTTTCTGGCGGTAGTTTTATCGCCAGGCATAACCCTGTCTCAATTAATCCTCCGCAACACTTTTCTTCAGGCAATTGTTTCTTACGTTTAAAAATAATTATTTATTATCATTGTTTTTGTTTTATTTATGTTAATTGCAAGATCGGGAATTAACTAAATTCAGCTAATAGCAATCGAATATTTACTAAGGAATAGTGATTTTGTGACGTACCGCTATTCCACAGTAGTAATGATAGGGGGATATTTTACCGATTGCTGAAGGTGATAAAAACACAGGGTGATAGTTATATTCCCCTGCGTGAAAATTAAGAAAAATACAGTTTTTTACAGGCTCCAGCAGGGGAAGGGATAGCATGAATAACAAAACAGTTAACAGCTTAGAAAGCTGTCTTAATATACTTGCGCGTATTGCCAGTACTAAAGCCCTGGTGGCTTTAAAGGATGGGTTCATTTTAACTATGCCGGCAACGCTCATAGGCTCGCTATTTTTACTGGCCGCTAATCTGCCCGTGGCGGGATATCAGGATTTTATGGCCTCGCTCTTCGGAGAACGCTGGGATAGCGGGATAAACAAAGTTGTCGGATCGACATTTGATATTATCGCCATTATCTCAGTTTTAGGAATTTCCTATCATTACGCCAAAAATGAACGTGTGGATGGCATATCTAACGCGATAACGGCATTAATATCTTTCCTGATCGTTTCATCTTCTTCGGTTAGCGCGCCTGGCGGCGAAGAGATAGAGGCGGTTATACCAAAATTATGGACCGGCGGTCAGGGCGTGATTACAGCGATAATTATCAGCTTACTCTCATCCGTCATATTTTGCTTTTTCGTTAAGAGGAAGATAACCATAAAGATGCCCGCCGGCGTGCCGGATGGCGTAGCTAATGCATTTATCGCCGTTATCCCCGGATTTGTTATTATGCTGCTGTCGATGATGGCGTTTTGCGTTTTTAACGCAATGAATACCACTCTCACCGAATTTATCTTTACCGGGCTGCAAACGCCGATGCAGATGTTAACTGATACCTGGATCGGAGCGGTGATCATGGTTTTCCTGTGCGCGCTTCTGTTCTGGATGGGGTTGCACGGGCCTAATATCGTCATGGGTCCGATCCTTCCGGTACTGACGGCTAACTCCCTGGCAAATGCGCAGCTGGCCGCTGCAGGAACATTATCAATATCGGCCGGGGCCTATATTATGACGCCGCAGGTGCTTGACTACTTTGTGAAAGCGGGCGGCACCGGCGTGACTATCGGTTTGCTAATCGCGGCGCTGCTGCGTGCAAAATCGAAGCAGATGAAAGATATATCAAGGCTGGCTCTGCTACCGGGTTTATTTAATATCAATGAGCCAATTATTTTTGGCCTGCCGATTGTTTATAATTTCATTATGATTGTGCCTTTTTTATGCGTGCCTATTGTTACGCTGACCGTTATATATATGGCGATCGCCAGCGGATTTTTACCACCTTTTACCGCAATACAGGTTCCCTGGACAATGCCGCCCATTCTGTCTGGTTTTATATTGCAGGGATATAAAGGGGTTATTGTTCAGATGGTCGTTATTATCGTATCGGTGCTGATCTACTATCCGTTTATGGTTATCCAGGACAGGATCTATCTGGAAAAAGAGAAGAATCAGCAGAGTAAGGGTTAGCGCATGTTTTTGCCGGCGGTTAAACATCAACTCGCGCCGGAAAAGAAAAGGAAGTTAAAATGCAAAGAAAGTCTTTAAAAATAGTAACTATCGGCGGCGGCAGCACCTATACGCCGGAACTGATCGATGGCTTCATAAAACGCTATGATGAATTGCCTATTACTGAAATGTGGCTGGTGGACGTTGAGGAAGGCAAAAACAAGCTGGAGATTGTAGGCAAGCTGGCGCAAAGAATGTGGAACGCCTCTCCTTACCGCGTAAAAGTCCATTGTACGCTGGATCGTAAAGCGGCATTAAAAGATGCTGATTTTGTTACCACCCAGTTTCGCGTCGGGCAGCTGGAAGCAAGAATAAAGGATGAAAGAATTCCTTTTTCATACGGGCTGTTAGGCCAGGAAACTAACGGGGCCGGCGGCATTTTTAAAGCTCTGCGAACCATCCCGGTAATTATCGAGATAATCGAAGATATGATGGCGCTGTGCCCAAACGCGTGGCTGATTAATTTCACCAACCCCAGCGGCATGGTTACCGAGGCTATTCTCAGATATACCCGCTGGCGGCGCGTTATTGGGCTGTGCAACGTGCCGGTTAACGCAATGATGAAAGAGCCGCAATCTATCGATGCCACCCTGTCGGAACTTACCTATAAATTTGCCGGGCTGAACCATTTTCACTGGCACCGCGTTTTTGACCATAACGGTGATGATGTTACTGCAAAAATTATCGATGCCATGTACAACAACCGGGATACAGGCATACCGGCCAATATTCACAAGGTTCCTTTCCTGCGAGAACAGCTGGATCGGATGAACCTGCTGCCCTGCGGCTACCATCGCTATTATTACCGGCAGGAGGAGACGCTAAAGCGCGGAATCGAAGAATACCAAACCACCGGCACCAGAGCAGAAAAAGTCCAGCAAATGGAGGCGGAGCTGCTGGCGCTCTATCAGGATCAAACGCTCAGCACCAAACCTGAACTTTTATCTCAGCGAGGAGGGCTCTACTATTCTGAGTCAGCGTGTGAAGCTATCTCCGCCATCTATAACAACAAACATTCACATATTGTGGTTTCCACCCGCAATGACGGCGCCGTGGCGGATCTTGATGACGATTGTGCGGTTGAGGTTTCCTGCTTTATCGGCGCGGCAGGCGCATTACCCATCGCCTTTGGGCGCCTGGCGCCCGCCGAGAGGGGCTGGCTTCAGCTGATGAAGAATATGGAGCTGTGCATCTGTGAAGCCGCTGTTACCGGGGATTATGGCCTGGCGCTGCAGGCTTTTATCATGAATCCATTGATCCCCGGCGGCGAAACGGCGAAGCGCGTAATAGATGAGTTATTTATAGCACATCGAAAATATCTCCCCCGTTTTGCAGAGGCAATCGCCAGGTTAGAGGGCACAGAGATAAAAGATCCGATTGCCAGACGTCTGTCTGTTTAACCGTTAACATTATGCGGGAAAGAGCATGCATTATTTAGGGATTGATATCGGCGGCAGCTTTATAAAATATGCCGTTGTCGATGACCGCTACAGGATAATCAGCGCCTGGCAGAAACCTACGCTCGGCTTCGATGCGGCGCAGGATTTTTATGATTATCTGTGTCAGGGCGTTGATGACTCAGCCGTTCAACTGGTGGGTATCAGCGCGCCCGGCGTTATCGATAAATCATCGAGGGTGTTATCTAAAGCGGCCAGCAGCCTTGAGATTATCTGCGGCACCAACGTTAACGCTGAAGTAGCGAAAAGGCTTCATCTCCCGATAAAAACCTTAAATGATGGAAAAGCTGCTGCCTGTTGCGAACTTAAAATGGGCAACGGAAGGCATACGAAATCCAGCGCTTACTGGATTATCGGTACCGGCATCGGCGGCTGTCTTTGTCTGGGCGATAAGATAATTTCTGGTGAGAACGGTATTGCCGGCGAATTCTCACATATTCCACTTTCCGTAGAGAAGGGGAAAATACGCGGTATTGGCAGCGCGGCTTCCGTCAGCGCGCTGTTGGCCGCCTATAACGCCAGAGTTCCGGCAGCTAAAAGCGTTACTGACGGCAAGTCGGTTTGCCAAAGATATCTTAATGGCGATCCAGAAGCGCAGCTGGCAATCGATGAATGGTGCCAGCATAACATTATGGGGCTGTATACGCTTACCATGACCTTTAATCCTGAGGTGATATGCATCGGCGGCGCTATTAGCGAAGAAAGCTGGCTGATAGAGAAACTGCGGGAGGCCTATTATCAGATCGGTTCCCGCTTCAACAAGCTACTAACCACCAGAATCATCGGCTGTATGCATACGAAAAACGCTAATGTTTTAGGGGCGATTTTATATGCAAGGGAAGCGGTTATCGTTCCATCTTCGCCCGAAAGGGAGATAGATTCCTAATAAGAAGCGCTTACAGGAAAAGGATATCTTAGAACAATTAATGGCGCCTTAGCCAGATGCCGTCCTGACTTTGCCGTTAAGTAAGCGGCACTCTCTTCTGGGGGATCAACGTGATGCATATAAACCATTCGCTGAAGCAGTACATAACATCGGAGGCTCCAGCACCAGCACCAGCACCAGCACTAGCACCAGCATCAGCGCTTCCCTCAGGCAGATTTAAGACAGCATGAGTTCCGGTTTGGCGCTTTCGACAGTGCTAAAATCTGTTAGCGCTTTAAGCTCAATGCCGAATAAATCTTCATAATAGCTTTACTGATTGAAGGCCATGCGCGTAAGTTTTCCTGCGCATGCCCATAATGAATAAATCCATATCTCAGAAAACCCTGCGTAACTTAACTTCTTCCGTTCTGTTCATTCGTCACTGCTTTTAACTCGTTATCGTTTTTTGTGAGCCCAGGATGATTTGTGAGAATGTCAGTGAGCAAGAATCCATAAATATCCTTAAGCCATATATTGGCGATATAAATTTAGCCTATCATCCAGGATTATATGTAATTGAAGATGGGGCTTAGTCAGTTTGATTGTTTGTAATTATTGCCTGCCAGCCCGCCAAACGGCGGGCATTTTTATTGTCTCGCCGGAATGTGGAAGAGATTACCTGTAAACATGTGCTGTTATTCTGAGTCCCGCAGCAAATTTTTAGCTTAATTTAGCGTGTTAGCAGTAGGCCATTCCGCACCGGCTGTCATTTTATCTTACGTCGCGGCTGGCGGCTTTTGCGAGGACGTTCACGCCAGGATTCAAGTGATTGTAACAAACAAAAGATATAAGTGATCTCCGCTGCAAATTTCATCTTTCCACTTGCTTAAGCTACGCGGGTAGATCTATTACTCTGCGTTAAAAAAATCGCTATCTACGCGAGTAGAATGGGAACGGGATAAGCCTGCAGCCCTTTGTTGACAGTTACTTTAAGGATTCCTTATGAACACTCATTCAACCTCTGTTCCTCCGTCCGGCGATCAACAGGCCGCACAGGAACGTCTGGCAACCCCTGAGGGGCGCCGCGAATTCTGGCGTGCGACGCTCTCCTGCTGGCTGGGCACAACCATGGAATACGCTGATTTCGCCCTCTACGGTCTTGCTGCCGGCATTATCTTCGGCGACGTCTTTTTTCCGGAGGCGACGCCCGTTATGGCTCTGCTTTCCAGCTTTGCCGCCTATTCCGTCGGTTTTATTGCCCGTCCCATCGGTGCGCTGCTTTTCGGCTGGATAGGCGATCGTCATGGCCGTAAGGTTGTTATGGTTATCACTATTGGGCTGATGGGGCTATCAACCATGCTGATAGGGCTAATCCCCAGCTATGCCCGGATTGGAGTATGGGCTCCGATATGCCTGGTTATTCTGCGCTTTTCTCAGGGATTGGGGGCCGGAGCGGAACTTTCAGGCGGCACCGTTATGCTGGGCGAATATGCGCCCGTAAAGCGACGCGGGCTGGTTTCTTCAATCATTGCCCTGGGTTCCAATAGTGGGACATTGCTGGCTTCGCTGGTCTGGCTGATCGTATTACAAATGGATAAAGAGGATTTACTGAGCTGGGGATGGCGCATTCCATTCCTGTGCAGCATTTTCATTGCCGCAGCGGCCCTGTTAATCCGCCGCCATATGCGCGAAACGCCGGTTTTTGAGCGGCAAAAAGCTCAGCTACAGACAGAACGCGCGCGTGCGCTGCAGCAGGGGCAGGAGATGCAGCGCCACGACACCCGTAGTTTCTGGCGGCGTACCAGAGCATTCTGGACGATGGTCGGCTTGCGCATCGGCGAGAATGGCCCTTCTTACCTCGCTCAGGGATTTATCATTGGCTATGTCGCCAAGGTGCTGATGGTAGATAAATCCGTACCGACGGTTGCCGTATTCCTCGCTTCCGTGCTGGGGTTCGCCATTATTCCTCTGGCGGGCTGGCTTTCTGACCGGTTCGGCAGACGCATCACCTACCGCTGGTTCTGCCTGCTTTTGATTCTCTACGCTTTTCCAGCCTTTATGCTGCTGGATACGCGTGAGCCCTGGATTGTTATCGCCACCATCGTCACAGGAATGGCGCTGGCGTCGCTGGGCATTTTCGGCGTGCAGGCTGCCTGGGGCGTCGAGCTGTTCGGCGTAACCAACCGTTATACTAAAATGGCATTTGCTAAAGAGCTGGGTTCTATTATGTCTGGCGGAACGGCTCCGCTGGTGGCCTCGGCATTGCTCTCTTTCTATGGACACTGGTGGCCTATCGCCCTCTATTTTGTATGTATGGCAGCTATCGGCCTGGCAACCACCTTTTTCGCCCCGGAAACGCGTGGACGGGATCTTAACCTGCCGGAGGATGCGATTTAAAGGCGGTAGAACTGAAATGCACATGCTTCAGCCGGGATTTTTGGGTTGCAACGCCTTATGCTGTCTGGAAAAAATGGCTTAATCTGAACCAGGTAGGTGCCCTGTGACCCAATCACATTTGCAGCGCGTAACGCGCTCCGACGTAGCCCGCGAGGCGGGAACGTCAGTGGCGGTAGTCAGCTACGTTATCAATAATGGTCCGCGCCCCGTTGCGGAGGCGACCCGGCAGCGCGTGCTTCAGGCTATTGAGAAAACCGGCTACCGCCCGAATGGCATAGCGCGCGCGCTGGCTTCGGGCAGTACGCAGACCTACGGCCTGGTCGCGCCTGATATCTCCAATCCGTTTATCGCTTCAATGGCGCATGCGCTGCAGCGCGAGGCTTTTGCTGACGGCAAGGTGTTGCTGCTGGGGGACGCCGGCGATAACAGCGGGCGTGAGCGTGAGCTTATCAACAATATGTTACATCGTCAGGTTGACGGTCTGATTTATACCAGCGTCGATCGGCATCCACATATTGGGCTAATCCAGCAGAGCGGAACACCATGCGTCATGCTGGATCGCGTAGATCCAGGGTTAAACGTCAGCGTTATTCAGGTTGATGAACAGCTGGCGGCCTGGCAGGCGACGCGTCATCTCATCAGCCACGGATACCGGGAGATCGGTATTATCTGCGGCCCGCGTGAAATGCTTAATACTCAGGATCGTATAAGGGGATGGCAAAGGGCGCTGGAGGAAGCGGCGCTGAGCATTAACCCGGCGTGGATCTTTGCTACCAACTATACGCGAGCAGGCGGATATGAGGCGACAAAACGTATGCTGCAAGGAAGCGTGCCGCGCGCGCTGTTCGCTACCAATGAGCTGCAGGCGCTTGGCTGCCTGCGCGCTTTGGCGGAACAGGGGCTGGGTGTTCCACAGGATGTCGCTCTGGTCTGCTTTAACGCAACAGAGGAATCCGCTTATAACGTCCCGTCACTGACGGCGGTTCGCCAGCCGGTAGATAAAATGGCGCGTGCTGCAATTGATATGCTGAAAAGCTGGGATGGAGAAGTGCGTCGCGTTGAATTTGATTTCTATTTAAGAGTGGGAGAGTCGTGTGGCTGTCAAGGATATGAAGTGCGCCCCGAAGAGGGCTGAAGGCGAACCGATGCGCATTATTATTGACTGCGATCCGGGCAACGGCATCCCTGGCGCCAATATTGACGACGGTCTGGCGCTGGCGCTGGCTATCGCCGCGCCGCAAATCTCTCTGGAAATGATATCTGTGGTAGCGGGTAATACCCCGGTCGCAACGGGATATGCCGTCGCCCGCGATTTAATTCAGCAACTGGGCCTGGCGTTACCGGTATACCGGGGCGCTTCTCAAGCGCTGCTGGAAGATCCCGAACCGTGGCGCGACAGGCTGGATAACGGGATAGATCGTTTCGGTCTGCGCGAACTGTGGTCAGCGGTTCCTGCTCCGGCATCCTGCCAGGCGACAAGCCCGCTGGCGCCTAACGCTATCGGTGAGCTTATATGCAACAACCCTGGCGAAATAACGCTGGTGGCGACCGGCCCGCTGACCAACGTTGCGATTGCGTTGCAGCTCTATCCCGCGATGGTCTCTGCGGTAAAAAATATCGTCATTATGGGAGGAGCCTTTAACGTTGCCGGCTATATAAAAGATACTAACTTTGGTCTGGATCCAGAGGCTGCCCATGTCGTATTAACCAGCGGAGCGCCGATTACGCTGGTTCCGATGGATGTCACGACACAAACCCAAATGCTTCATACCGATCTGGATCGCCTGGCCAAAGCAGATAATATTTTGAGCCGCTATCTGGAACAAACTATCCGGCCATGGATCGCTTACTCCATGCAGACTCGTAACCTGCCCGGATGTTGGATCCACGATGTGTTAACCGTCGCCTGGCTGCTTGATCCTTCACTGGCCGCAATCGCGGAAGACTATCTGGATGTTTCACTGGACGGCATTACGCGCGGGATGACCTGTCGCTATGGCCGTGATGCCCTACGCCTGGATGTCGGCGTTCCGGTACCGACAGGCGCAGCGATCCAGATATTGCAAAGCATAGATAATAAACGGCTGCTTTCATTGATAGAACACTATATTCACAGCTATACGCCATAGCGCTGGCCGGGCGGATAAAGAGAAGTACTGTTTTGGACTATCGCAGGATGTTTCCGGAGGATAATAATGAATACTCTGGCGGTAATTTTATCGGGTCAGGGAGAGACGCTTTTAATAACGTTATGTAAAACCGGCGTCGCTTTTATTCTGGGAGGGGCGATCGGGCTGGAAAGGGAATCAAAAGGGAAACCTGTCGGCTTTAAAACCTGCACTATTATTGCGGTAGCAAGCTGTATACTCACCGTTGTATCTATTCAGTCGGCGGAGTATTACGCCGCGCTTTCCAGCAATATCCGTAGCGATCCGATGCGGCTGGCCGCGCAAATTATCAGCAGCGTCGGGTTTCTGGGCGCCGGCGTGATTCTGCACCGTCATGACGATGCGATTTCAGGTCTGACAACGGCCGCCATCGTCTGGGCTTCTGCTGGAGTGGGGATAATCAGCGGCGCTGGTTTTTTTGTTCACGCGCTGCTTGCTACCGGCTTATTCCTGCTGGCGATCAAACTCAGCTACTTTGTTGTTTTTTTGCAAAGTAAAAATCACCTGCCGGGCAAAGTAAAAATCCGTGTCATTCTTGATGAGAAATCAGGGCTAAAAACGTTAACGGATACTATTTATCAGCAGCGAAATATTATTGAGGCTGTTACTATTCGCGATTTGAAAAAGGGGAAGGTTGAGGTCAATCTTAAGGTGGTGATCAGAAAAAAAATGACGCTGCCTGAGCTCTACACGCAGCTTTCCGCTATCGATCACGTCTGCGCCATCGCCCTGGAACACTAAGAGCCGTCGTGGTTATCTGCTGCTTCAGGCAGGATAAGTAATGGCGTTTTCTGCTGATAATAGTTTATGAGATCGGGCCATTAAATCTTTTTTTAATATGAAACATTATGCACCGTAAAGGTGCTATTAAGAATGAATGCATAGTTACAAAGGATCTGTTAATTTGAAATAGTTAAATAGTTATTACGATTAACGACGTTGTAATTTTTTATTAAAAATTATTCATCATTTAAACCCCAGCCTGGCCGCTGGGGTTTTGTTTTTTTAGCAAGGCGAATGTTGAATTTTGGACAAAATAACAGCTGTTGTTAGTGAGGTTTGTTTTGCCATTCCTGAGTAAACAGCAAGGACTGGTGGACCCTCCACAAAAGAATAGTATTAAGGCAGTAACGCTGACATTAAAAATGCTTAACGAAACGAGCTGATGAAAGCCAGTGTTATATCTGTGCCTTATTGCACTGCGTAAACTAAGGAGGAAATTGTGGGCCAAAAAGAAACAGCCCAACGGATATGGAATTATCTGACGGGGCGACGATGGAGCAGTCAGGCAGTCGCAGCGGTATTAGGTAATATGCAATCTGAAAGTGGAATTATTGCCGATCGTTGGGAATCCGATCTGGTCGGTAATATGTCCGGTGGCTATGGATTAGTACAATGGACGCCAGCTACAAAATATATCAATTGGGCAAAATCAAACGGACTGGTTTACCAGGATGTAATCAGCCAGTGTAAGCGCCTTGAATGGGAAGTGGAAAATAATCAGCAATTTTATCATCCCTCTATGACATTCAGGCAATTTACACAAAGTAAACAACCACCGGAATATCTGGCTGATATTTTCATTCGTTATTATGAACGACCCTACAACCCAAACCAACCGGCCAGACAGTCCCAGGCCAGATACTGGTTCAACCTTCTCGTAAACAGTAACACGAGTAATGATACAGATAACAATGCAAACAGTAATAAAAATAAGGAGTTAGAAGATATGATTTTTAGGTATGTAAAAAAAGCCAACGGAAAAAACGGAGAAATTTGGGCCGTTCATGGATCTAAACGCTTTCATCTACAAAATATGACGCAGGTGAATTACTTTGATGAACTGGTTGCAAATGAAATTGGGCGTAAGCCGAAAGTATATACTTTTGACGAGAGCGATACACGCTTAAAGATGATAGAGGGGATCACAAAAATTTAGACAAATTACCGGGAAGCAACTCATTTTCACTTTACAGGCTCGCTTCAATGAGCCTTATTTAATTGCAGGTTTCGACATCCAGGGAAATACCACCATTACTACTTATTTCACTTCCCTATGCCCGGTTAGTGACAGAATGTTATTATTGAATATTCATTGCATCTAACCGGTATAGCTATGTAAACAGACTCTGAACTTGTGCATATGCCACTCATTGGCGATATCGCTAAACGAATAAGCGGCAGCTTCCTTTTTATTGCTTTATTACCTGCTTCTGCTGAGCTGGATTGACACTGTTAATCAACCCCAGCTTTACGTCAGTCTGTTTTACTCTGACTCCCATGGATCACATCTCAAGGGAGAGGCCAACGTCCAAAGCTGTTTCTTTATTCCCGAAGCGGTATTGCAGGTGCCAAACCTTCCTGCCTGATGACGGAACGAACAGGAAGGCTGCCGGTCAGTCAGGCAATACGATCTCTCCTGAAGCTTTGCTTTAGGGCAAAGGTACGGACATAAAACCACGGGGGTTTTAATTATGCCTGCAATATGCCAACAAAATATCGGTGTAATCAATGAATAGTGGATAATGCTGGATAACTCAGCTGGGTGCTTAAGCCTTAAAGTAAGGGGGTTTGGTAACGTAAAGGAGCGGTAGGTAGTGTCAATATGGCGTCCCCTGCAGGAATCGAACCTACAACTAGCCCTTAGGAGGGGCTCGTTATATCCATTTAACTAAGGGGACGGCGGCGGGCAGTATAGCGCAATTTTTGCCGCAGATTAACCACTTACCCGCCTGACTGCTTATAATATCGACAGCTTGACGCTCAGGCGTTCTTTTTGCCGGTTTTTTCCTGCCGTTGCGCCTGCTTTTTACGCTCGGCTTCCGCCGCGGCTTTTGCTTTATTACTCATATCGTTACGGATCTGCGCATGGCTGAGCAGCGCAAAGATAAAGGTGCCGCCGATAATATTGCCAATAAGGGTAGGCAGGGCGAAAGGCCAGATAAACGACTGCCAGGGCAGCGCGCCGGTAAAAACCAGATACCAGATCTCTACCGAACCAACGACAATATGCGATAGATCGCCCAGCGCTACCAGCCAGGTCATCATCACGATGATCAGCACCTTCGCGGCGCCAGCCGATGGAAACATCCACACCATAGTGGCGATAATCCAGCCAGCCACGATGGCGTTTGCAAACATTTCGCCCGGCGGATTCGCCATAACTTTTTCACTGATATGGGTAAAGGCGAGACGCGTCGGCTCGTCAAAAATCGGCATCTGTGCAAAGGCCAGCGCCGCCAGCCCGGTGCCAATCAGATTTCCCAGCAGCACTATGCCCCACAGGCGCAGCAGCAGCAGAAAATTACTGCCGGATGGCTTGTGCATCACCGGCAGTACGGCAGTAACCGTGTTTTCGGTAAACAGCTGCTGACGCGCCATAATTACGATGACAAATCCAAAGGTATAGCCTAAATTTTCCAGCAAAAAAGCGCCCGGCACGTCAGCCAGGTGGGTCTGAAAGATACCTTTCGCCATCAGCGAGGCGCCCATCGAAAGTCCGGCGGCGATCGCCGACCACAGAAGCGCCATGCCGTCTCGTTCCAGCTCTTTCTCCCCATCCTGACGTATCTGTTCGTGAATGGCCGCCGCGCGTGAGGGAAGCCGCTCTTCGTCAACCTCTATCTCTTCTCCCTGTTCCTTTTCTTCGCTTTCGACTTCCGGTTCATGTTCCTGCTGCTGCGATGACATAGCGCCCCCGATGGCTTTAAATGGTGATTTAAGCGTAGCCAGGTTTCAGGTAAGTAAAATGTGACTGTTTTTTGGCAAAAAAGTAACGGGGCTTTAAGATCGTTGTATTTTTCGCCAAAAACTTGATCTGATACAGGTTGTTTAAGCAAATCAAACAGTTCGCAGCCGCCGGACAGGCTTCGGAGTGATACTGACTTATGTTATTATCGCGACCCGATTTAAGAGTGCGATATTTCCCCCCATGCTGGAAGCCATCAATCTGACCTGTATACGCGATGAACGCACGCTGTTCAGCGAACTTCATTTTGCGATAAACCGTGGCGATATCGTCCAGATTGAAGGACCGAACGGCGCAGGTAAAACCACGCTGCTACGCGTGCTGACGGGCCTCAGCGGCGCCGATCGCGGCGAGGTGCGCTGGCAGGGAGAGGCGCTACGGCGACAGCGGGAACGCTGGCACCGCGATCTGCTGTTTTTGGGGCACCAGCCGGGGGTAAAAAACGTGCTTTCGCCGCTGGAAAACCTCGCCTTTTATCACGCTGAATGTCATGAAGAGCAGCGCTTTGCCGCGCTGGAGGCTGTCGATTTGCTGGGCTTTGAAGAGGTAGCCGTGGCGCAGCTTTCGGCTGGTCAGCAGCGTCGCGTCGCGCTGGCGCGGCTGTGGCTCAGCGAAGCGCCGGTCTGGATCCTTGATGAACCTCTGACGGCGATAGATGTTAACGGAGTGGGAAAACTGATGGCGCTCTTTGTGCAGCACGCTCAGCGCGGCGGCCTCGTTATTTTGACGACGCACCAGCCGCTGCCCTCTGCCGCCTGGCCGCTGCGAAAAATAAGCCTGACGGCGGGAGAGGCGAATTGATGCTGTGGCGCGTTATTCGGCGGGAGCTGCGCATCGCTTTTCTTAGCGGCGCTGAAGTTATTAACCCGCTGTGGTTTTTCTTAATCGTGATTACGCTGTTTCCGCTGGGCATCGGCCCTGAGCCGCAGCTGCTGGCGCGTATTGCGCCGGGCGTGGTGTGGGTAGCCGCGCTGCTCTCTTCGCTGCTGGCGCTGGAGCGGCTGTTTCGCGACGACTTTGCCGATGGATCGCTGGAACAGCTGCTGCTGCTGCCGACGCCGTTGCCGGTCACGGTGCTGGGCAAGGTTATTGCGCACTGGATGATTACCGGCCTGCCGCTGTTGCTGCTCTCGCCGCTGGCGGCGCTGCTGCTGTCGCTTAATTTTGCCAGCTGGTGGGCGCTGGCGCTGACGCTATTGTTGGGCACGCCGGTCTTCAGCCTGCTGGGCGCTATTGGCGTGGCGTTAACCGTCGGTCTGCGCCGCGGCGGCGTCTTGCTGAGTTTACTGGTGCTGCCGCTGGCGGTGCCGGTGCTTATTTTCGCCAGCGCGGCCATCGACGCAGCCGGTATGGGGCTGCCGATTAACGGCTATCTGGCGATTCTGGGCGCTATGCTGGCGGCCAGCGCAACTCTTGCGCCTTTCGCTACGGCGGCGGCGCTGCGTATCAGCCTGCACTGAGCGCAACCGTTTTATATTTTACTGTGAGCGATAATCATGTGGAAATGGATACATCAGCTGGCTAAGCCGGAACGGCTTTATCAGTTTTGCGGCCGACTGGTTCCCTGGTTTGCCCTGGCGGCGGCGGCGGCGCTGTTTATCGGCTGGGGATGGGGATTTGCTTTTGCTCCGCCGGACTATCAGCAGGGCGAGAGCTATCGCATCATCTATATTCATGTGCCGGCGGCTATCTGGTCGATGGGCGTTTACAGCGCGATGGCCGTGGCCGCCTTTATCGGCCTGGTGTGGCAGATGAAAATGGCGGATTTAGCCGCCGCCGCTATGGCGCCGGTCGGCGCCACCTTTACCTTTATCGCGCTGGTTACCGGCTCCGCCTGGGGCAAGCCGATGTGGGGCACCTGGTGGATCTGGGATGCGCGCTTAACCTCGGAGCTGGTGCTGCTGTTCCTCTATATGGGCGTTATCGCGCTGTATAACGCTTTTAGCGATCGGCGTCTTGCCGGCCGCGCCGCCGGAATTTTAATTCTTGTCGGCGTAGTCAATATTCCCATCATCCATTTTTCCGTTCAGTGGTGGAACACGCTGCATCAGGGCTCTTCGGGCGTGATGCAGCAGGCCATTGCCCCCGTAATGCGCAGCCCGCTGCGCTGGTCCATCCTTGGCTATCTGCTGCTGTTTATCTCGCTGACGCTGATGCGCCTGCGTAACCTGATTTTACTGACCGAGCGTCATCGCCCCTGGGTTGTCGCGCTGGTAAACAGAAAAGGAGACGCCGCATGAGCCTCGCGTTTGCATCATGGCAGGATTTTCTGGCGATGGGCGGCTACGGCTTTTATGTCTGGCTGGCCGTCTGTTTTACCCTGCTGCCGCTGGCGCTGCTGATTGCGCATACCTGCTGGCAGCGCCGCCAGCTGTTAAACAGCGTCCGGCAGCATCAGGCGCGTGAACGTCGCATCAGGGCGGCAAAAATGAAACAGGCCGCAGGCCAGGCGGCAGGAGAATAATGTGAATACCCGTCGTAAAAATCGGCTTTATGTGGTGGTGGCGATCCTTATGGGGCTGGGCCTGGCGACAACGCTGGTGATGTACGCGCTGCGCTCGAATATCGATCTTTTCTACACTCCCGGCGAAATTATTAACGGCAAAGGCGAGGCGCTGGCGAAGCCTGAGCCGGGCCAGCGGCTGCGCGTCGGCGGCATGGTGATGCCCGGCAGCGTCAAGCGCGATGAGAAAACGCTGCGCGTTAATTTTAAGCTCTATGACGCGACCGGCGTTGTCGATGTCAGCTATGAAGGCATCCTGCCCGATCTGTTTCGGGAAGGGCAGGGCGTCGTGGCGCAGGGCGAGCTGCTGACGGGCAATCAGATCCATGCCAAAGAGGTGCTGGCGAAGCATGATGAGAAGTATACTCCGCCGGAAATCGCTGACGCGATGAAGAAAAACCATCAACGTCCGGCGGCGATGGCGCTGCCGCAGGGTGACCGTCCATGATGCCGGAAATCGGGCATTTTCTGCTCTGCCTGGCGCTGGCCGTATCGCTGCTGTTAAGCGTTTATCCGCTGTGGGGCGTATCGCGCCAGGATAGCCGCCTGATCGGGCTGGCGCGTCCGCTTGCCGTTGGGCTGTTTCTCTGCGTGGCGGGCAGTTTTATGCTGCTGGCGCACGCCTTTATCGTTAATGATTTTACCGTCGCCTACGTGGCGAATAACTCCAACAGCCAGCTGCCGCTCGGCTACCGCATCGCCGCCACCTGGGGGGCGCATGAAGGTTCGCTGCTGCTGTGGCTGCTGATGCTCAGCGGCTGGACGCTGGCGGTAGCGATCTTTAGCCGCGCGATGCCGCAGGATGCCATTGCGCGCGTGCTGGCGGTGATGGGGATGATCAGCTTCGGCTTTCTGCTGTTTATCATTTTTACCTCTAATCCCTTTGCCCGCACGCTGCCCGATTTTCCCATCGACGGGCGCGATCTGAATCCAATGCTGCAGGATATCGGGCTGATTTTTCACCCGCCGCTGCTCTATATGGGCTATGTCGGTTTCTCTGTCGCCTTTGCCTTTGCCATCGCCTCGCTGATGGCCGGGCGCCTTGATACCGCCTGGGCGCGCTGGTCGCGTCCGTGGACCATTGCCGCCTGGCTGTTTCTGACTATCGGTATCGTGCTGGGCTCGGCCTGGGCCTATTACGAGCTTGGCTGGGGCGGCTGGTGGTTCTGGGACCCGGTGGAAAATGCCTCCTTTATGCCGTGGCTGGCGGGGACGGCGCTGATGCACTCGCTGGCGGTAACGGAGAAGCGCGGCACCTTTAAAGCCTGGACGGTGCTGCTGGCGATTACCGCTTTTTCGCTCAGCCTGCTCGGCACCTTCCTGGTGCGTTCGGGCGTGCTGGTATCGGTTCACGCCTTCGCCTCCGATCCGGCGCGCGGCATGTTTATTCTCGTTTTCCTGGTGATAGTGATCGGCAGTTCGCTGCTGCTGTATGCCCTCAAGGGGGGACGGGTGCGCAGCCGGGTGCAAAACGCTTTCTGGTCGCGCGAATCTTTCCTGCTTGGTAATAACGTGCTGCTGATCGCCGCGATGCTGATTGTGCTGTTGGGAACGCTGCTGCCGCTGGTGCACAAGCAGCTGGGCCTTGGCTCGATCTCTATCGGCGAACCCTTTTTCAACACCATGTTCAGCTGGCTGATGGCGCCGTTTGCGCTGATGCTGGGCGTCGGCCCGCTGGTACGCTGGCGGCGTGATGAGCCGCAAAAGCTGTGGAAACGGCTGACGCTGGCGCTGCTGGTCGCCCTGTTGCTGTCGCTGCTGCTGCCGTGGCTGATGCAGGATCGCATCGAGGCGATGACGGTGGTAGGGCTGATGATGGCGCTGTGGGTAATACTATTGACGCTGCTGGAACTGCACGAGCGCGCCACGCACCGGCACAGCCTGCTGCGCGGCATTGCCAAACTATCGCGCAGCCACTGGGGCATGGTGCTGGGCCATCTCGGCGTGGCCGTTACGGTAATCGGTATCGCCTTCAGCCAGAACTACAGCGTGGAACGCGACGTACGTATGCAGAGCGGCGACAGCGTTGATATCCACCACTATCGCTTCCTGTTCCGCGAAGTGCGGGAGCTGCAGGGACCGAACTACAGCGGCGGCGTGGCGCTGATCGACGTGACGCGCAACGGCAAGCCGGAGGCGACGCTGCGGGCGGAGAAACGCTATTACAGCGCGGCGCGCAGCATGATGACCGAAGCGGCGATTGACGGCGGGCTGACGCGCGATCTCTATGCTGCGCTTGGCGAGGAGCTGAGCGACGGCTCCTGGGCGGTGCGGATTTATTACAAACCTTTTGTGCGCTGGATATGGTACGGCGGCCTGCTTATGGCCTGCGGCGGTCTGCTTTGCCTGCTCGATCCGCGCTATCGCAGCCGTAACAAAGCGCAACGGGAACCGGTATGAACAAGAAGATCCTTTTTATTCCGCTGATTCTGTTTTTACTGCTGGCTGCCGCGCTGATGTGGCAGCTGTCGCGCAACGCCGACGGCGACGATCCGACGCGGCTGGAATCGGCGCTAATCGGCAAGCCGGTGCCGCTGTTTAAGCTGGAGTCGCTGGAGTCGCCGGGCAAAACTTTCGATCAGTCGGTGCTGGCGGACGGCAGGCCGCTGCTGCTGAACGTCTGGGCGACCTGGTGCCCCACCTGTCGCGCCGAACATCAATACCTCAACGGCCTGGCGGAGCAGGGCGTGCGCGTGGTTGGGCTGAACTACAAAGACGATCGCGCAAAAGCGATTAACTGGTTGAATACGCTGGGCAATCCCTACGCACTCAGCCTGTATGACGGCAGCGGCATGCTCGGTCTGGATCTGGGCGTGTACGGCGCGCCGGAAACCTTTCTGATCGACGGCCAGGGCACTATTCGTTATCGCCATGCGGGCGATTTAAACGATCGCGTCTGGCAGCAGGAGCTGGCGCCGCTGTGGCAAAAATACAGCAAAGAGGCGGAGAGATGAGAAAAATAATTCTGTTGCTGGCGGCGATGCTGGTTAGCATGAGCGCGCTGGCGACCATCGAAACCTGGCAGTTTGATTCCGCGCAGCAGGAGCAGCAATATCGCGAGCTGACCGCCTCGCTGCGCTGCCCCAAATGTCAGAACAACAGCATTGGCGATTCCAATGCGATGATCGCCGCCGATATGCGGATGAAAGTCTATCAGCTGCTGAAGCAGGGACAGAGCGAGGAGCAGATAACGCAATATATGATAGCGCGCTACGGCGATTTCGTTACCTACCAGCCGCCGGTAAGAGCATCGACGCTGGTGCTGTGGGCCGGACCGCTGCTGTTTATTCTGGCGGGCGGGCTGGTGATTTTTTTACGCAGCCGCCGTCTGCCGGCAGAGAGCGAGCGGCTGGATGAAGCGGAGCAGCAGCGGCTGGACGCGCTGCTGAACGGCGACAGGAAACCATAATGACGCTTTTCTGGATGGTAGTGATGGCGCTGCTGGCGGTAGCGATTGTGCTGTTGCTGGCGGCGGGCTGGCGCGGCGAGCGGCCTGTCGCCGTCGATCGCGATGCGCTGAATAAGCTTTTTTATCAGCAGCGTCTGGCGGAGCTGGAACAGGATGAGGCGCAGGGCGTTATCGCCGCGCGTCAGCCGATGGTGCAGGAGCTGCAGCAGACGCTGCTGGCGGATATTCCCGCCGATGCGACGCCCGCCACGCCCGTACGGCCGCTGAGCCGCTGGGTGCTGCTGCCGGGCGCGCTGGTGCTGGTGCTGGTCAGCCTGGGCTGTTATCTGAAAACCGGCGATCTGCCGGGGCTGGTCGGCTGGCAGCAGGTGCAGGCGGAATATCCCGCGCTGCGCGCGCGTCTGCTGGATGCGCAGGCGAAGCCGATGTCGGTAGAGGAGCTGGCGCGTCTGGGGCTGGGTCTGCGTACCGCGCTGCAGCAGAATAAGGATAGCGTGCATGACTGGCTGATTCTGGGGCGCATCGGCATGGTGTTGAACAATCGCAATACCGCCGTGCAGGCATTTCAGCGTGCGTTACAGCTGGCGCCAAATAATGAAGAGATCAGGCTCAGCTATGCGGATGTGCTGACCCGCTCCAGCGATCCGCAGGATAACCGCGAAGCGCAGGCGATGCTTAACGCAATGTTAAAGCAGAATCCCGATAATGTGCGCATACTTAGCCTTGCGGCGTTTAACGCTTTCGAGCAGCAGCAGTACCAGCGCGCCATCGGCGCATGGCAATCGATGCTGCTGCTGTTGCCCGCAGGCGATACGCGCGTTGCGCAGGTGAAGCGCAATATTGAACAGGCGAAAACCGCCGCAGGGCTGCAAACCAGCCGGCTGTCGCTAACCATCACGCTGGCGCCGGAAGCAGAAAAAATGTTACCGCAGGGCGGAGTCATGTATATTTCTGTTTTCGACGGTGTTTCACCGGTTCCGGTAGCGGCCAAAAGAGTGCCGCTGAGTCATTTTCCGCTATCGCTGACGCTGGATGACAGCAACGCCATGGTGCCGGATCGTCTGCTTTCCACGCAGCATCAGGTGCTGGCGCGCGTGCGCATCGTGCGCGACGGCAGCGCTACTCCGCAAACCGGCGACTGGTTTGGCGAAAGCGCGCTAACGCCCTTCGATGGCAAGCAGCATCTGGCTGTTGAGATCGATCGGCAGCAGCCCTGAAGCGGTAAGCACTTAATCAGTACAGGGAGAAGATTATGAACTACCGCCTGACGGGATTGGCGCTGGCGAGCATACTGTTAGTCGGCTGCGCCAGTTCTCAGGATAACCGCGAAGCGCAGGGGCGTTCCGATTCGCTGGAAGGGTTTAACCGCACGATGTTCAATTTTAACTACAACGTGCTGGATCCCTATGTTTTGCGTCCGGTAGCGGTGGCGTGGCGCGACTACGTGCCCGTACCGGCGCGTACCGGCCTCAGCAATTTCCTGGGCAATCTTGATGAGCCGGCGGCGATGGTGAACTCCTTTCTGCGCGGCGATCCCTACCGCGGCATGATTCACTTTAACCGCTTTTTCCTGAATACCGTGCTGGGCATGGGCGGCTTTATTGACGTCGCCGGGATGGCTAACGAGAAGCTGGCGCGCGAAGAGCCGCAGCGTTTCGGCGGCACGCTGGGCGCCTGGGGCGTTGGTTACGGGCCTTACGTGGTGCTGCCCGGCTACGGCAGTTTTACGCCGCGTGAGGATGGCGGCGACTACGTAGATACGCTCTATCCGGTGCTGGGCTGGCTGAGCTGGCCGATGACCGCCGGGAAATGGATGCTGGAGGGCGTCGAGACGCGCGCGCAGCTGCTCGATTCCGATGCGATTTTGCGCAACACCAGCGATCCCTATGCGTTTGTGCGTAACGCCTATTTCCAGCGGCACGATTTCCTGGCGAACGGCGGCAAGCTGAAGCCGATGGAGAATCCGAACGCGCAGGCGATAGAAGGCGATCTGGACGATATCGACGCGGCTGATGCGGAGTAAGATCAGAGAGCGGGAGGTTTCCGCTTTATGGTGGCACAGACTTAAGGCGCAGGGAGGCCGGGCAGAAGAGTAAAGCGTCCCGCGCCAGAGACGGCGCGGGCCGAGCGGTGAGGGATGACATGTTTTGCGTCTTTACGATCGGCCCGGCCTCCCTACTCAGTCACGGTCGTTATCGGTTAAAAGCGGGAAATCTCCCGCTTTTTTACTTTTTTGCCTTTCAGCTCTGCTATCAGAAGCGATAGTTAAAGTTGGCGCCGTACAGCCAGGCTTTACCTTCTGAATCGAATTCATACGGGGTGGGCGCGCCGTTACGTGCGGTGGCAACCGGATCTACCCCTTCGTGAACCGTCACTTTCTGCCCGTGCATATAAGAGACGCCAACGTCCAGCGAGGCATTATCGTTAAAGGCGTAGGAAGCGCCGGCGCTCAGCCACAAACGATCCTGATCGGGAATGGAAATTGAACGCTTGTCAGCCGGAACCGGGCTGTCGTCGAAGGCGATACCGGCGCGGAATGTCCAGTTCTTATCGTAAAAATAAGTGGTGCCCAGCGCGATGCGGTAAGCATCCTTATAGCCTTCTTGCTTATAGAACAGCTCCTGACCGTTATTGCCGGTGGCCTTCAGCTCCTGGAACTGGCTCCAGCTGGTATAGGCGAGGCTATAGTGCACCGCCCACTGCGGCGCGACTTTATGATAGCCTGAAACTTCCCACATCTCCGGCAGATTCAGCGTCAGCGCGCCGGGAATGGTACTGCCGCCGGTGCCGAAAGGCAGGCCGAGCGGGCCGGTAATGGCATTCAGCTGCGGCGGAATCGAACTCTTATAGTCGCCGTCGAAATCGATTTTTACTTCAGAACGATAGGTCAGACCGAAGCGGTTATTCTCATCCACTTCATAGAGGATGCCGGCGTTCCAGCCGTAGCCCCACTCGTCGCCTTTCAGGTGCGCCACCTGCGTATCGGCACGGGCCGGAATGCCGGTCGCTGCGGTAACCAGGCCGCTATATTCGCCCAGATAGCGCTCAATCTTCGCCCTGGCATAAACGGCATCAAAGCCCACGCCGAAGCTGAAATGCTGATTCATACGCCAGGCGGTACTTAAATTCAGGTTAGTGGTCAGCAGATCGGTTTTGCCGCCGTAGGCGCCGCCGGCGTAGTCATTATTAAACTCGGTAGCCAGACCGTAATTGGTAGTGGCGGATGCGCCTACCCACCAGCGATCGTTAATCGGATGCACATAATGAATATTCGGCACCCACTCCGTAGGCGCGATATTTTCCGCCTTCAGGCTGTTGCCGGAGGCGGTGTCGCCATCGATATTTACATCAGGATCGATAAATACCGCACCGATAGAAAACATCGGGCGATCCATTAATGCCATGGTAGCCGGGTTGCGGCTGGCGGATGCCGCCGTATCGCCGATTGCGCCTTCGCCAGAATAGGCGCGTCCTAAACCAACCGAGGAAAATTCATTGAGCTGAAAGCCCGCTGCGTAAAGATTGCCGGAAGCTAGCGCCACTGCAGCCGCCAACGCTGTTTTTGCACACAGGTTTTTATGGTTCATGACCACAACCTCATTATGTGATTTTTATAAATTCTGTTACACGACGTAACAAGGGACCGGGGATTGTAGGGGCTGAAATACGACGCACAAATCAGACCAGTGCGCACAGTATAGGTCTGACCTGCATGTATGTTGCAATATTGTTTTTAAAATATTTCAAATGTGATCGATGAAATAAGATCCACGTAACAAAAACGCGCGCAATTTCGCCGTCGCCGCGCCTTATTTCTGCGCCAGATCAATAATATCAGTGATAACGCTCACACTATTTAGTGATGAATGAATGAACGGCGTAAAATGGCGAACAGTTTATTCATGCCGTTGAAAGCGAATAGTGGGAGATAATAATGAGTGATGCTCTGAATAAATGTAGCGCCAATGAAACGGCGGCCTGCTGCTGTGTGGATGTGGGCACCGTAATGGATAACAGCGACTGCACCGCTTCCTGGTCGCGGCTGTTTGACGACCGTCAGCAGGCGGAAGCGATGCTGGCGACGCTGACCGAAAAAGCGCGCGGCGTTGAATCTGAACCCTGCGAAATTAACGCGCGTTTTACTGACCAGCCGGAAGGCGTTCTTCTCGACGTCGATTTTACCTTCAGCTGCCAGGCTGAAACGCTGATTTTCCAGCTGGGCCTGCGTTAAGCTTCCTGCGGCGGCGTCCTGTACCACGGCGCCGTCTGTTCCGCCCGCCTGCTTCATTTTCCGCTAATTTTTCCTGCCGATGGCAACTGTGTTGCTGCTCTCATTTTCTGCGCGCGCCGCTGGCGGCTTGTTACAAACTGGTTAACACTGGTCGGATCTGACCTCTTTGGCAATGATGCTGCGGTCGTGGTTAACAGGTGGAAATAATGAGCAGAGCGCTTCCTTTGCTGACGCGTCAGGGCGATCGCATCGCCATTACCCACGGGCTTCGCACGCCTTTCGCCCGTCAGGCCACGGCGCTGCATGGTATTCCGGCTATCGAGCTGGGGCGTATGGTGGTCAGCGAGCTGATGGCGCGCAGTGAAATACCAGCAGAGATTATCGAGCAGCTGGTCTTTGGCCAGGTCATTCAAATGCCGGAAGCGCCCAATATCGCCCGTGAAATCGTTCTTAGCAGCGGGCTGAATATCAGCACCGACGCTTACAGCGTCAGCCGCGCCTGCGCCACCAGTTTTCAGGCGGTCGCTAACCTGGCGGAAAGTATGCTGGCTGGCAATGTCAGCGCCGGCATCGCCGGCGGCGCGGATTCCTCTTCAGTACTGCCGATCGGCGTCAGCAAAAAGCTGAGCCGAACGCTGGTCGATCTCAGCAAAACGCGTACCCTGGGTAAAAAACTTAAGCTCTTCAGCCGGCTGCGCCCGCGCGATCTGCTGCCGGTGCCGCCAGCGGTGGCGGAATACTCTACCGGCCTGCGCATGGGCGATACCGCCGAGCAGATGGCGAAAAGCTACGGCATCAGCCGCGAACGCCAGGATGCGCTGGCGCATCGTTCCCACCAGCGCGCGGCGCAGGCATGGCGCGAAGGGCGACTTGATGACGAGGTGATGACCGTCTGGGCGGCGCCGTGGCGTGACGCGCTGCGTCAGGATAACAACGTGCGTGAAAACAGCGCCGTTGACGATTACGCCCGGCTGCACCCCGCCTTCGATCGGCGGCACGGCAGCGTGACGGCGGCTAACAGCACGCCGCTTACCGACGGCGCAGCAGCGGTGGTGCTGATGACGGAAAGCCGCGCGCGCGCGCTGGAGATTACGCCGCTCGGCTACCTGCGCAGCTACGCTTTTACCGCTACCGATGTCTGGCAGGATATGCTGCTGGGGCCGGCCTACGCTTCGCCGCTGGCGCTGGATCGCGCCGGCGTCACGCTAAACGATCTAACCCTGATTGATATGCACGAAGCCTTTGCCGCGCAGACGCTGGCTAATCTGCAGCTGTTTAACGATGCGCGCTTCGCCCGTGAGCAGCTCAACCGCGAGCGGGCGCTGGGCGAGGTGGATGAGGAGAAATTCAACGTGCTGGGCGGTTCTATCGCTTACGGTCACCCCTTTGCCGCCACCGGCGCGCGTATGATCACTCAAACGCTGAACGAACTGCGCCGGCGCGGCGGCGGGCTGGGGCTGGTTACCGCCTGCGCGGCGGGCGGTCTGGGCGCGGCGATGGTACTGGAGGTTGAATAACACTATGGCACAGCAATCCGCATTTCATTTCAGCGTGCGCGGCGACAATATCGCCGTGGTGACCATCGACGTGCCCAATGAAAAAATTAATACCCTCAGAGCGGCGTTTGTTCAGGAGATTCGCAACGTTATCGCCCAGGTGCGCCAGCAGCGGGAGCTGGCCGGGCTGATTTTTATCTCCGGCAAGCCGGATTCTTTTATTGCCGGCGCGGATATCAGCATGATTGACGCCTGCCGCAGCGCTGATGAGGCGCGCCAGCTGGCGGAGCAGGGGCAGCGCATTATGTCGGAAATCGCCGCGCTGCCGCTGCCGGTGGTGGCTGCGATCCATGGGGCCTGCCTCGGCGGCGGACTGGAGCTGGCGCTGGCCTGCGACAGGCGCGTCTGCACGCTGGATGATAAAACCCGACTGGGGCTGCCGGAAGTACAGCTGGGCCTGCTGCCGGGCAGCGGCGGCACGCAGCGGCTGCCGCGGCTGATCGGCGCCTCGCAGGCGCTGAATCTGATGCTGACCGGCAAGGCGCTGCGGGCGCAGCAGGCGTTAAGGCTGGGGCTGGTGGATGAGGCGGTGCCGCACGCCATCCTGCTGGAAACGGCGGCGGCGCTGGCGCTACAGGGAAAAAAAACGCGTCGCCGGCTGCCGCTGCGTGAGCGCATGATGAACGGGCCGGCGGGCCGCGCGCTGCTGTTTAACCTTGCGGCGCGCCAGAGCGAGGCGAAAACCCAGGGCAACTATCCGGCAACGCGGCGCATGCTGGAAACGGTGCGTATCGGGCTGGAGCAGGGCATGCGCGCTGGTCATGAGGCTGAGGCGATCGCCTTTGGCGAGCTGGCGATGACGCCGCAGTCGGTCGCGCTGCGCCATCTGTTCTTCGCCTCTAACGCGTTGAAAAAAGATCGCGGCGCCGATGCCGAGCCTGCGCCGCTGCGGACGATTGGCGTGCTGGGCGGCGGACTGATGGGCGGCGGTATCGCTGCCGTTACCGCCATCAGGGCGCAGCTGCCGGTGCGCATCAGGGATATCAGCGCGGAAGGCGTCGGCCATGCAATGAAATATAGCTGGCAGCTGCTGGATGCCAGGGTGAAACGTCGCCAGATAACCGCGGCGCAGCGCCAGCGGCAGATGGCGCTGATTACCGGCGCTACTGACTATCGCGGCTTCGCCCGGCGCGATGTCATTATCGAAGCGGTATTTGAAGATTTAGCCCTGAAGCGACAGATGGTGGCGGAGGTTGAGCAGCACTGCGCGTCCCACACCATTTTTGCCTCTAACACCTCCTCGTTGCCGATTGGGGAAATTGCCGCGCAGGCGCAGCGGCCCGAAAAAATTATCGGCCTGCACTATTTCAGTCCGGTAGACAAAATGACGCTGGTGGAGGTGATACCGCATCAGGGGACTGCCGACGCGACTGTCGCCGCCGCGGTGGCGCTGGCTAAGCGCCAGGGAAAAATAGCTATCGTAGTAGCCGATCGCCCCGGCTTTTACGTTAACCGCATTCTGGCCCCCTATATAAATGAAGCGATGCGCTGCGTGCTGGAGGGGGAACCGATTGAAAAGGTTGATGAGGCGCTGGTGAAGTTTGGCTTTCCGCTGGGGCCGGTGCGGTTGCTGGATGAGGTGGGTATTGATGTCGGCACAAAAATTATGCCAGTGCTGGAACAGGCCTGGGGAGAGCGCTTCGCCGCGCCGCAGGCGTTTGCCGCCGTGCTGAACGATAATCGTAAAGGACGGAAAAACCGGCGCGGTTTTTATCGCTATGACGGAGCGGGCAAGGGGAAACGCGCCGATAAAGCGATTTACCCGCTGCTGCATATTCAGCCGCAGCATCGCCTCGATGGCGCGCTGATTGCGCAGCGCTGCGTAATGATGATGCTCAACGAGGCGGCGCGCTGTCTGGATGAGGGGATCGTGCGCAGCGCGCGCGACGGTGATATCGGCGCGGTCTTCGGCATCGGTTTTCCGCCTTTTCTCGGCGGCCCTTTTCATTATATCGATCGGCTGGGAGCGGCAAATGTCGTTAATACATTAGGGAATCTGATGCATCAATATGGCGATCGTTTTGCCCCCTGTGCCGCGCTGCGCGCGCGCGCCGGAGAGGGCGAGAAATTTTACAAATCTCCAGAAGAAACGAATAACCATAATGATTCAGCGGCTTAGCGAACGGGGATTTTGCTACGCAGGACGCGATATTTTGCCAATAGCTCGTTTAATAAACAATCGGTTGACTATACTCAAGCCATTAGGTTACAACACAGCCTTCATTCACAGAATGAAGCGTCGGACAGCACGATGATCCGTCGATTTTGTTAAACAACAGCGGTGCTTTATGCAAGTTTTTATCATGCGTCACGGCGACGCTGCACTTGAGGCAGCCAGTGATTCGGTTCGGCCTCTTACCCATTGCGGCTGTGATGAATCGCGCCAGATGGCGAGCTGGCTGAACAGCCAGACACTGGATATTGAGCGGGTGCTGGTCAGCCCTTATTTACGGGCGGAACAGACGTTAATGACGGTACGCGAGGCGTTGCCGCTGCCGCCGGAGCAGGAGGTGCTGCCTGAGCTGACGCCGGGCGGCGATCCGGCGCTGGTGGCCTGCTATCTGCAGGCGCTGGCCAAAGAGGGCGTTGCTTCCGTGCTGGTAATTTCACACCTTCCCCTGGTCGGCTATCTGGTGGCGGAACTTTGCCCGCAGGAGCCGCCGCCGATGTTCGCCACTTCCGCTATCGCCTGCATCGATTTTGATGCGGACAGAGGCGAAGGCAGCCTGAAGTGGCAGGTCAGCCCCTCTAAGCTGGCGAAGGCGATGTAACGCCACTGGCCGTCAGGGTAACTCTGGCGGCTGCCACTCTTCCACCTCTATCAACACCAGCAGAGCCGCATCGCCGCCGAACACTTTGGGCGCCTGATGAAAGGCCATCACGTTCGGGTGCTGCGCCAGCCACAGCGGCGTCTGCTGCTTCAGAATATGTTTGCCGTGCCCGTGCATTACGCTGGCGCAGAAAATATGTTCGCGACGACAGGCGGCGATCAGCGCGCCCAGCTCCTGCTTGGCCTGCTGCTGCGTTAGCCCGTGCAGATCGAGAAAAATTTCCGGCGTATAGTCGCCGCGCCGCAGCTTTTTCAGTTCATAATGGCTGACGTCGCTGCGCACGTAGCGCACCGGCCCAACCTCCGCCAGCAGCGGCTGAAATTCATCCGAAAAATAGTGGCTGTTATCCGCCTGTTCCAACAGCTGGCGCTTTAGCGACACCTGCGCTTTTTTACGCGCGGGCTTATGCGCCATCGTATCCTGCTTCAGCTTGCGGGTGCCGGTCATCAGCTGGCGAAACAGCGCTTTATCGTCGTCGCTGAGCTGCTCTTTTCTCTTCATATTGCCTGATTTCTGTATGTTAAACGTCATGGCCTGTACGGCCTGAGGGCTACGATACCCCGCATTGTAAACAAAAGTTAGCTTTTTCACCCTGCTGCGCTGAATTCTGGCGCGCTTCATGGCAAACTAACCGCCGTCATTACGGAACGGCCTGTGGAGGGCAACTTGGACAAAATTTTCGTCGATGAAGCAGTGAATGAGCTGCACACCATTCAGGACATGCTGCGCTGGGCGGTCAGCCGTTTTGCTGCGGCGAATATCTGGTATGGCCACGGCACGGATAA
This sequence comes from Mixta tenebrionis, assembly GCF_006517625.1. Lineage (GTDB taxonomy): Bacteria > Pseudomonadota > Gammaproteobacteria > Enterobacterales > Enterobacteriaceae > Mixta > Mixta tenebrionis. Next base: position 37,341 of record NZ_VHQI01000017.1, read on the forward strand.
TCCCTGGGACGAAGCTGTTCAGCTGGTTTTGCCAACCCTGTATCTGCCGCTTGATATTCCTGAAGAGATGCGCAACGCGCGCCTCACCTCCAGCGAACGCCACCGTATCGTTGAGCGCGTCATTCGCCGCGTTAACGAGCGTATTCCGGTCGCCTATCTGACCAATAAAGCCTGGTTCTGCGGTCACGAGTTCTACGTCGACGAGCGCGTGCTGGTGCCGCGTTCGCCGATTGGCGAACTGATCAACAACCGTTTCGCCGGTTTGCTGAACCAGCCGCCGCAGCATATCCTGGATATGTGCACCGGCAGCGCCTGCATCGCTATCGCCTGCGCTTATGCTTTCCCGCAGGCCGAAGTGGATGCGGTAGATCTCTCTGTCGACGCGCTGGCGGTGGCCGAGCAGAACATTGAAGAGCACGGGCTGATCCATCACGTCACGCCGATCCGCTCCGATCTGTTCCGCGATCTGCCGAAGCTGCAATACGATCTGATCGTTACCAATCCGCCCTATGTAGATGCGGATGATATGGACGATCTGCCGGGCGAATATCGCCATGAGCCGGAGCTGGGTCTGGCGGCGGGCAGCGACGGTCTGAAACTGGTGCGGCGCATTCTCGCCTGCGCGCCAGACTATCTGCAGGAAGAGGGCGTGCTGATTTGCGAAGTCGGCAACAGCATGGTGCATATGATCGAGCAGTATCCCGACGTGCCCTTTACCTGGCTGGAGTTTGATAACGGCGGCGACGGCGTCTTTATGCTTACCCGCGAGCAGATTATCAACGCACAACATCACTTTAAATACTTCAAAGATTAATCGCACAAGAACGGAGCCGAGATGGCAGGCAACACGATTGGAGAGATTTTTCGCGTCACCACCTTTGGTGAGTCGCATGGCATTGCGCTGGGCTGCATCGTCGACGGCGTGCCGCCGGGCATTCCGCTTACCGAGGCGGATTTGCAGCACGATCTGGACCGGCGGCGTCCGGGCACCTCGCGCTACACCACCCAACGCCGCGAACCGGACCAGGTGCGCATTCTGTCCGGCGTGTTTGACGGCGTCACCACCGGCACCAGCATCGGCCTGCTGATCGAAAATACCGATCAGCGCTCGCAGGATTACGGCGCGATTAAAGATCTCTTCCGCCCCGGCCACGCTGATTACACTTATGAGCAGAAGTATGGCCTGCGCGACTATCGCGGCGGCGGTCGCTCATCGGCGCGTGAAACGGCGATGCGCGTCGCGGCGGGAGCGATTGCGAAAAAGTATCTGCGCATGAAGTTCGGCGTGGCGGTGCGCGGCTATCTGGCGCAGATGGGCGATATCGCCTGCGAGCTGAAAGCGTGGGATCAGGTGGAGCAAAACCCCTTTTTCTGCCCCGATCCCGATAAGCTGGAGGCGCTGGACGAGCTGATGCGCGCGCTGAAAAAAGAGGGCGACTCCATCGGCGCCAGGGTTACCGTCGTGGCGGATCATGTGCCGCCGGGCCTCGGCGAGCCGGTTTTCGATCGCCTTGACGCCGATCTGGCCCATGCGCTGATGAGTATCAACGCGGTAAAGGGCGTGGAAATCGGCGACGGCTTCGCGGTAATTAATCAGCGCGGCAGCCAGCATCGCGATGAGATCCGCGCCAGCGGTTTTCAGAGCAACCATGCCGGCGGCATTCTGGGCGGCATCAGCAGCGGTCAGCCGCTGATCGCCCATCTGGCGATGAAGCCCACCTCCAGTATTACCGTGCCGGGTAAAACCATTACCCGCGACGGCGAAGAGGTGGAGATGATCACCAAAGGACGCCACGATCCCTGCGTTGGCATCCGCGCCGTACCGATCGCCGAAGCGATGATGGCGATCGTGCTGATGGATCACCTGCTGCGTCATCGCGCCCAGTGCGCCGACGTCGCCACCACGGTTCCTCGTTGGTAAAGCATGAAAAAAAGATTACTTCTGTTGGCGGGTCTGCTGCTTAGCGGCGCCGCGCTGGCCGCCACGCCGTGGCAAAGCATTACCCGGCCCATTCCCGGCGCGCCGCAGGCGATTGGCGCTTTCGCCAACGGCTGTATCGTCGGCGCCGAGGCGCTGCCGCTGAATAATCCCGCCTATCAGGTCATGCGCCAGGATCAGCGCCGCTATTACGGTCATCCCGATCTGGTGCTGTTTATTCAGCGCCTGACCATGCAGGTACATAATCTGGGGCTGGGTCAGGTACTGATCGGCGATATGGGTATGGCGGCCGGCGGGCGCTTCAGCAGCGGTCACGCCAGCCATCAGAGCGGGCTGGATGTGGATATCTGGCTGCAGCTGCCGAAAAGCCGCTGGACTCCGCAGATGCTGCTGAAACCGCAGCCGCTGGATTTAGTCAGCGCGGACGGCAAGCGCGTGGTGGCGCGTCACTGGCAGCCGGAGATCGCCAGCCTGATTAAGCTGGCGGCGAAAGATGATGAGGTAACGCGCATCTTCGTTAACCCGGCGATTAAAAAACAGCTGTGCGCCGACGCCGGCAGCGATCGAGACTGGCTGCGCAAGGTGCGCCCGTGGTTTGGCCATCGCGCTCATATGCACGTGCGCCTGCGCTGTCCGCCGGAAAGCCTGGAATGTCAGGAGCAGGCTCCGCCGCCGCCGGGCGACGGCTGCGGCGCCGAACTGGAAAGCTGGTTTATACCGAAAAAACCAGGCAGCGGCGCGCCGGTAAAACGCACGCCGCCGCCGTTACCGCCATCCTGTCAGGCGCTGCTGGACAATCATTTACTTTAGGAACGGATATGGACTGGTGGATTGTCTCTCCCGGCATGCTGGCAGTGCTGTTTGTTATCGCCATGCTGGCCTCGTTTATCGATTCGATTGCGGGCGGCGGCGGCTTGTTAACCGTGCCCGCGCTGCTTTCCGCCGGGCTGTCGCCCGCGCAGGTGCTGGCAACCAACAAGCTGCAGGCGGTCGGCGGCTCCTTTTCCGCCAGCCTCTATTTTGTCCGGCGCGGCGCGGTAAAGCTGCGCGAGCAGCGGCTCAATATTGCGATGACCTTTATCGGCGCGCTCTGCGGCACGCTGCTGGTGCAGCATATCCAGTCGGGCTTTCTGCGGCAGGTGCTGCCGCTGTTGATTATCGGTATCGGCCTCTACTTTCTGCTGATGCCGCGGCTGGGAGAGGAAGATCGCCAGCGGCGGCTGGATGGCCTGGCCTTTGCGCTGGTAGCGGGCGGCGCGGTTGGTTTTTATGACGGCTTTTTCGGCCCCGGCGCCGGCTCCTTCTATGCGCTGGCCTTCGTAACGCTGGCAGGCTTTAACCTGGCTAAATCCACCGCCCATGCCAAAGTTCTGAATTTCACCTCTAATCTGACCAGCCTGCTATTTTTTATTCTTGGCGGCAAGGTGGTATGGGGCGTTGGGCTGGTGATGCTGGCTGGCTCGGTTTGCGGCGCCCGGCTCGGCGCGCGCATGGTACTGACGCGCGGGCAGAAGCTGATTCGCCCGATGGTGGTTATCGTGGCGGTAGTGATGAGCGGTAAGCTGCTGTATGAAGATTACGGCGCGGCTGTCGGCCAGTGGCTGAGCCACTTCGGCTGATAATGCTCGTCAACCTGCATGCTAAATGCGACAATTGCACGTTTTTTACCGCTGACCGATATATGGATATGAGCACAACACATCACTATCAGGATTTGATTACCTTATTCGATCGCTGCTTTCAGGATGAATTTCAGACCCGCTTAATTAAGGGCGACGACGAACCGATCTATCTGCCGGCAGACGACGACTCTCCGTGGCACCGCGTAGTCTTCGCCCACGGTTACTACGCCAGCGCGCTGCACGAAATTTCGCACTGGTGCATCGCCGGGGCCGAGCGTCGTAAGCAGGTCGATTTTGGTTACTGGTACTGCCCTGACGGGCGCGATGCCGCAACGCAGAATAAGTTTGAGTCAGTAGAAATCAAACCGCAGGCGCTGGAGTGGATGTTCAGCGTGGCGGCAGGCTTTCCCTTCAACGTAAGCTGTGACAATCTCAACGGAGATTATGAGCCGGACCGCATTGCGTTTCAGCGTCAGGTTCATGCACAGGTTATGCGCTATCTTGCAGACGGGATCCCGGCGCGTCCGGCTCGTTTTATCGCTGAGCTTCAGCATTTTTATCAAACGCCCCCGCTGACGGCGGCGCAGTTTCCCTGGCCGGAAGATCTGCGCTGAACGGAGGCGCGACTGAATGAGGAATTGAGATGATCGCAGAATTTGAAACGCGTATTCTGGCCCTGATTGACGATATGGTTGAACATGCCACGGATGATGAGCTTTTTGCCAGCGGCTACCTGCGCGGTCACCTCACTCTGGCGGTCGCCGAGCTGGAGCAAAGCGGCGAACATACCGCGGAAGCCCTGCAGATCCACGTGCAGAATAGTCTGCAAAACGCCATCGCCGCCGGCGAACTCTCGCCGCGCGATCAGGCGCTGGTCATCGGCATGTGGGATAATCTGTTCCTGCAGGCGCGTCAGCCAGCCTGACCCGAATAACAAAGCGGCCCGCGGGCCGCTTTAGCTTGCACATCTCTTCACCCGCAAGGCCGCTTTACTGAAGCGCTGATGCGGGCCGCAATTGTTTTCTCCCTTTCTTTGTTCGGCATCAGCCTGCCGGCCTGCCCTTCAGCAGTTTACGCACCCAGTAACGGCCAGGATGCAGCGCGGCCAGCGTGGCGCGATCGAGCGGCAGCGGCTCGTCGCACAGCTGCGCCGCCAGCGTTTCCGCCGCCAGCGGCCCGCTGCACAGGCCGCGCGAGCCGAGCGCGCCGAGTACGAACAGACCGGGCCAGACCGGCGCAGGAGCAATCTCCTGCTGCTGCTGACGCTGGCGCGGCAGATCCTGATAGCAGCGCAGTATAGCCTCATAGTCGGGCAGGTTGCCGGCGAACGGCAGATGATCGCGCGTGGCGCAGCGCACGCCGTTACGCGCCTCGCCGGCGCTGACGTCTACCGCCTCAGTCCATGCGCAGTCCGGCAGGCAGCGCCGCAGCCGCTCGCGGTTTTCCTGCTGATCGTCTTCACGATAGGCGATGGAGGTATCGCCGCGATGGTAGCTGGCGCCGATACAGTGGCTGCCGAACGCCGGGCTGAGCGGCGTCAGATAGCCTTCATAGCAGAGCACCTGCTTCAGCGCCGTCAGGCCGGGGCGGGTAGGGATATGGCTTACCTGACCGCTAACCGGATAGACCGGCAGCCTGGCGCTCTGCGCCAGCGACGTTATCGCATGCCCGTTCGCCAGCACCACGTTCTGATGCCGCGTCGCGCTTTCATCGGCGAAACGCAGCCGCCAGCCGCCATCTTCAGCCTCCAGCGCCTCCAGCCGGTGCCGCCAGTGAATCAGCAATCCCTGCTGTTGGGCCAGCTCAAACAGCGCGGTCGTCAGCTGCTGCGGCGCCAGCCAGCCGCCGGCAGGATAGTGAATGCCGCCGCAGGCCAGCGGTACGCCAGCCAGCCGTGAGGCCTCGTCTGCATCCACCGCCCGCGCCAGCGCTTCCGGCAATCCCATCGCCAGCATATGGCGGATTTTCTCCGCGCTTTTGTTATCCCAGGCAAGCTGGGTAACGCCGCACCATTGATGAGCGAAGTCGACCGGCAAACGATCGTAGAGCCGCCGCGCAAAATCAAAGGCGGCGGGGAAAAAGCGCGCCAGCGCCGGGTCGTGCTGGTTAAGCAGCGGATAGAGCGCTCCCTGGCGGTTGCCGGAAGCATTCTGCGCCGGAGCGCTGTCGGCGCAGTAGAGCGTGACCTTTTTGCCGCGTCGCAGCAGCGCCAGCGCCAGCAGCACGCTGGCGACGCCGCCGCCGATTAATGCGATATCGTCGCCTTCGGCGGGGAAGCGTGCGTACCAGGGCGTGTCAAGGGAGCGCGCCGGCGCCGCGGCCAGCCTACCGCACAGCATTTCGCGCTTCGATCCGAAACCTTTACGCCTGCTGACGGTAAATCCCGCCTGCTGTAGCCCGCGTCGCACAAAGCCGGCGGCGGTAAAGGTGGCGAAGGTGGCGTCAGGACGCGCCAGCCGCGCCATGGCATTAAACAGCGCGGGCGTCCACATTGCGGGGTTTTTCGCCGGCGCGAAGCCGTCGAGAAACCAGGCGTCGACGCTGCGCTGCATGCTGTCATCAAAATCGTTAATTAGTTGGTTAACATCGCCGAACCACAGGTCCAGCGTTACCCGGCCTTCATCCAGCAGCAGGCGATGGCAGCCCGGCAGCGCCTGCGGCCACTGCTGACGCAGTTCGTCGGCCCAGGGCGCCAGCTCCGGCCAGCGCGCGTGCGCGGCGGCGAGATCCGCCTGGGTAAGGGGAAATTTTTCCATGCTGATAAAGTGCAGGCGCCGTAACCGCGCCTGCGGCTGCGCCTGGCGGAAGTGATGAAACGTCCGCCACAGCGTCAGAAAATTGAGGCCGGTGCCGAAGCCGGTTTCCGCAGCGATAAACAGCGCGCGCGGATGGTCAGCAAAGCGGTCGGGCAGGCCGTTGCCGCCGAGAAAAACATAGTCGGTCTCCTGCAGGCCGTTCTGATTAGAAAAATAGACGTCGTCAAATTCTCGGGATACAGGTGTACCCTGATCGTTCCAGTCCAGTTTAGCGTGTTCAATCGGTGAGTTATTCAACGGGAATGGCTCATTTATCAGGCAGTGCCAGGATTTTATCGGGAGCGGCAGGCTCACGCAAATTTACGCAACAATTTTGCTGATCGGACTTGTTCGGCTTACAAGTGTACGCTAAAGTGCCTGTCAAATCCTAATAGTGAGTTGGAAGAGGTATTTTAATGAAACGTGCGGTGATTACTGGCCTGGGAATCGTTTCCAGCATTGGTAACAACCAGGAAGAAGTGCTGGCATCTCTGCGTGAAGGCCGCTCTGGCATCACCTTCTCTCAGGAAATGAAAGATTCCGGCATGCGTAGTCACGTCTGGGGTAACGTAAAACTCGATACCGCCGGCCTCATCGATCGCAAAGTCGTGCGCTTTATGAGTGATGCGTCCATTTATGCTTACCTCTCCATGGCTGAAGCGATTAAAGACGCTGGTCTGAGCGAAGAAGCGTACCAGAATAACCCGCGTGTAGGCCTGATTGCCGGTTCCGGCGGCGGCTCCCCGCGTTTCCAGGTGTTTGGCGCTGATGCCATGCGCAGTCCGCGCGGCCTGAAAGCCGTTGGCCCTTATGTGGTGACCAAAGCGATGGCCTCCGGCGTTTCCGCCTGTCTGGCGACGCCGTTTAAAATCCACGGCGTGAACTACTCCATCAGCTCCGCCTGCGCCACCTCCGCGCACTGCATCGGCAACGCGGTAGAGCAGATCCAGCTGGGCAAACAGGACATCGTCTTTGCTGGCGGCGGCGAAGAGCTGAGCTGGGAAATGGCCTGTGAATTTGATGCGATGGGCGCGCTCTCTACCAAATATAACGAAACGCCGGAAAAAGCGTCCCGTACCTATGACGCTAACCGCGACGGTTTTGTTATCGCCGGCGGCGGCGGCATGGTGGTAGTGGAAGAGCTGGAGCACGCGCTGGCGCGCGGCGCGCATATCTATGCGGAGATCGTCGGCTACGGCGCCACTTCTGACGGCGCGGATATGGTGGCGCCATCGGGCGAAGGCGCGGTGCGCTGCATGAAGATGGCGATGCAGGGCCTTGATACGCCGATCGACTACCTGAATACGCACGGCACTTCCACGCCGGTTGGCGATGTGAAAGAGCTGGGCGCGATTCGCGAAGTGTTCGGCGACCAGCAGCCTGCTATCTCCGCTACTAAAGCGATGACCGGCCACTCGCTGGGCGCGGCGGGCGTACAGGAAGCCATCTATACGCTGCTGATGCTGGAGCACGGCTTTATTGCACCGAGCATCAACGTTGAAGAACGCGATCCGGCGGCGGAAGGGATGAACCTGATCACTGAAACCACCGAGCGTAAACTGACTACGGTAATGTCCAACAGCTTCGGTTTTGGCGGCACCAACGCAACGCTGACAATGCGTAAGTATCAGTAAGCGCAGCGTTAATATCAGCCCGGCCTGCGCCGGGCTTTTTTGTGTCTGCGCGATGACGCTGGAGTTGATTTTTGTTTAACAGTGCGCATTTTCCCCTCCGCAGGGTAAAAAGCGTCCGGTGCTGTTGGTGCTCCCGGTCACTTCTATTACACTCCTGCCGTCTGCTGGCAGACACCCTATTTTTTAACGTGGTTTTTTCTTTTAATTAACATCATCGTCATGATGTTGCGTAAGCGTTCACGTTAATCAACGCACCCGGTTCGGCAGATAATGCCGGGCATAAAGGGCGCGCGGCTGACGTGCGCCCGCAATAGCAGGAGAACCGTGACGAATGTCTGAAACGACAATCAACACATCGAGAAAAGGGACAGGACTTATCGCCTGTACCTCATTTGCGGTCTTTTTAACCTATTTGACCGCCGGGCTGGCTTTGCCCGTTATACCGCTGTTTGTTCACCAGCAGCTGGGTTACAGCAATTTAATGGTAGGTATCGCCGTCGGTATTCAGTTTCTTGCCACGCTGCTGACGCGTGGCCTGGCGGGCAGGCGCGCCGATCGGCACGGCGCCAAGATCACTACGCAGCAGGGCATGATGGCGATTGTGCTGGTGGGCGTCGCTTACCTGCTGGCGGCGCAGCTGCCGCTGGCCGCGGCGGGAAAGTTTGCGCTGCTGGTGGTAGGGCGGCTGCTGCTTGGCTTTGGTGAAAGCCTGTTGCTGACCGGCAATCTTACCTGGGGGCTGGGGCTGGTAGGGCCGCGGCGCTCCGGATTGGTAATGTCCTGGAACGGCATGGCGATTTACGGCGCGCTGGCGGCGGGCGCGCCGCTTGGGCTGCTGATCTATGCGCGCTGGGGCTTTACCGGCCTTGGCGCGGTAGCGCTGGTGATGCCGCTGATTTCGCTGGCGCTCAACTGCTGGATTCGTGCGGTGCCGGTGCAGGGCGGCGAACGCCCGGCGCTATGGCGCGTGGTGGGGCAGATTTTGTCGCCCGGCAGCGCGCTGGCCCTGCAGGGCGTCGGCTTTGCCGCGATCGGAACCTTTACCTCGCTGTGGTTTGCCGAGCGTCACTGGGGCAACGCCGGTTTTGCGCTGAGCGCGTTCGGCTGCGCCTTTGTTATGGTGCGTGTCTTGTTCGGCGCGCTGCCGGATCGCCTGGGCGGCACGCGCGTGGCGGTGGTGTCGCTGCTGGTTGAAGTTGCTGGCCTGCTGCTGCTGGGATTTTCCAGCAACGGCTGGATGGCGCTGGCCGGAGCGGCGTTAACCGGCTGCGGCTGCTCGCTGGTTTTCCCGGCGCTTGGCGTGGAAGTAGTAAAACGGGTGGCGCCGCAGGTGCGCGGCACGGCGCTGGGCGGCTTTGCCGCCTTCCAGGATATCGCCTATGGCGTAACCGGTCCGCTAACCGGGCTGCTGGCGACCTCGCTGGGCTACGGCTCGGTTTACCTTGCCGCTGCCGCCTGCGCCGCGCTCGGTATCCTGCTGTCGCTGCTGATGAAAAAGGCGGCTTAAAACAGCGCCGCGAGTTTGTTTACGCCGCTGACGATTTCCATGCGATCCAGCGCGGAAAAGCCCAGCAGCCAACCCTGCTGTACGGCGGATGAAGCGGGTAGCCAGCAGGGATTCAGAGGCGGCAGCAACAGCTGTTGACGCGCCGCCTGACGGGTCAGCGTCTCCTCATCGCCCTGGCGCAGCAGCACGGTCAGCTGCAGGCCGCCGCGGCAGGGCAGCAGATGCAGCCGATCGGCGAGGCGTGCGTTGAGCTGCTCCTGCAGTAAATCGCGGCGGCTGTGGTAGAGCTGGCGCATCAGGCGCAGGTGCGCCGCATAGTGCCCCTGTTCAATAAAGTCAGCGGTCACCGCCTGCGGCAGCTGTGCGCTGTGCCCATCCATAATGCTGCGCAGCCGTATCAATGGCTCGATAAGCGCCTCGGGCGCCACCAGCCACGCCAGCCGCAGTGAAGGGAACAGCGATTTGGAAAAGGTGCCGAGATAAATAACGCGCCCGTGTCGCGCCAGTCCCTGCATCGCAGGCATCGGCTGCGCGTCGTACCAAAATTCGCTGTCGTAATCATCCTCTATAATCCAGCTCTGCTGCTGCTCCGCCAGCTGCAGCCATGCCAGCCTTCTTTCCAGACTGAGCGCCGCTCCGGTGGGATAGTGGTGCGAAGGCGTCAGATAGATCAGCCGCGGCGCGCCAGCGGCGGGGATCGCGCCCCGATCGTCCACGGCAATGCCGGTCAGGTCAGCGCCCGCGCTGGTAAAAGCGTGGCGCGCGCCCGGATAGCCGGGGTTTTCCATCCAGACCTCTGCGCCATCATCCAGCAGCAGCAGCGCCAGCATTTGCAGCGCCTGCTGCGAGCTGGTTAAAACCATCACCTGTTCAGGCAATGCACGCACGCCGCGCGCCTGCGCCAGATAAGCGGCGATTGCCTGACGCAGCGGCAGATAGCCCTGCGGATCGCCATAGCGCATCAGGGCGCTGCCCTGTTTTTGCTGGCGAGCGGTTAACCTGCGCCACAGCAGATGGGGGAAGGCGCGAAGCTCCGGCGAGCCGGCGGCGAAGGCGTGGGGAAATGCGGGATCCTGACAGCCGCCGCTGGCGACTATCGCCGCGGCACGACGGGAAAGCGCCACGGGAGGCGGCGCGTCCGCCGCGGCGGCATCGATTTTCGTCGCGCGCAGGGCAATGGCGACAAAGGTGCCGCGACCGGTCTGGCGCAGCAGATAACCTTCGCTCTCCAGCTGGCTATAGGCAGCCTCCGCCGTAACGCGCGACAGCCCCAGCTCAGCGGCCAGCAGGCGCGAAGATGGCAGGCGGGCGCCTGCCGTCAGGCTGCCTTCGTTGATCGCCTGACGCAGCGCGCAGCAGAGACGATGGCGGCGGGTGACGCCGCTTTGCGAGTCGTACAGCATCATGATGCGCGCGCTGAGAGAGGCCAAAATCGGTCTTATTAATGGGATGAAATGGGTATCCGACATCATACCAATATGCCGCTATGATGAAAGAACATTCACTGGAGAAAACCATGACTACAACTTCCGCCGTACTTGCTTTTCCCCCGCCCGCCGCTGCCGACAGCGCCGCATGGCTGGCGCGCAAACTGGCCCGCTATGCTGATGCCTGGGATGTCGCTGAAGATTTAGCCAACGGCGTAACGGAGATTGTGGTAATCGATGCGCGCTCGCCGCAGGCCTGGCGCGCGGGACATATCTGCGGCGCCGTCAACTTCCCGCATCGCGATATGACGCCGCAAAGCCTGGCGACGCTCGATCGCAGCAAAGTTTATATCACCTACTGCGACGGCATCGGCTGCAACGGCTCGACCAAAGCGGCATGGAAGTTGGCCAGCGCCGGGCTGCGCGTTAAGGAGCTGATCGGCGGGCTGGATTTTTGGCGGCGCGACCGTCATCCGGTTGTCGCCGGCGAGATGCCGGGAGAGTGGCCACGGCGGGAGAGCTTGCCCGACTGCGGCTGCTGATTACGCCAGCAGCCAGATTAGCAGAGCGGCCAGCAGCATGGCGATAAACAGCGCCAGCACCGGCTTGCCGGCCAGCGGCTGCAGCGGCGTCGGCAGCCAGGCGACCAGCGGGTTGTAAATCGGCTGCGGGTTCATCTCGCCGGCGGCGCGCGGCGCTTCGCTTTCGCCGGCACGTTCTGCGCGGCGGGAGAAGAGCAGGTTCAGCAGATCCTGCGCCTGCGCGGCGGTGAGTACCGTCTGCGGCGTCGCCTGAAAACGCTGCTGGCTGTAATCCTCCAGCAGTCGTTGTTCGGTGCTGTCCGGCGGATGCTTCAGCGCCGCCTCCAGCATCTGTAGCGTAGGCGTATGCTGCTGGCTCAACGTCTGACGCACCTGCAGATACTGAGTTAACAGCGGAAAATGGCGCGAGGGAATCGGATCGCCGCTTTTCAGCCCCACCAGCTTCAGGACGGAGGTCCAGATGGCGGAGGGCTGTTCGCCGGTAGCGGCGGCCAGCTTCACTACCTGCTGATTCAGGGTTTGATGCTCCGCGGGCAGCAGCGTGCGATCGCTGTTGCGGCTAAGCTGCGGCTGCGGAATGGTCATCTGACCGTTTTGCAGCATGGTCAGCACCTGACGCAGCTGATCCGGCGACAGCGAACTCAGCACGGTATGCCCGAACTGCTGACGAATAAAATCGCTCACCGCCTGACGATTGTTGCCCTGCGGCAGCAGTCCGGTCAGCTGCTGCAACAGCTGGCGCGTGGCGTGGTTATTCTGCACCTGCGTCAGCCTGCCGTTGAGAAAGTTTTCGGCGGCGGGAAAATGGCGCGACTGCAGCTCCGCATCGTTTTTTACTCCCACCTCATGGCGCAGCCCGGCCCACAGCTCCGGCGCCTTCAGCGGGCTGAGCGACATAATGCGCACGATCAGCCGTTCCAGCGTGGTGCGCTGCGTCGGAGAAAGCGGCTGCTCGCCGGGCGTGCCGCCGCGCGAAGGCTGGCCGGCTACAGTTGTGCGATCGCCCTGGGGCGCGCCTGGGCCAGTAAGAGGTTGCATGGCGGAATCCTTAACACGGCGGGTCAATATCCGGGGCGACCGGAAAGGTGGAATAGAGTGACATAATAACAATCCTGAGCGTAAAAAATCCAGGGGCGCGACCGTCGCCGCGCCCGGTTTTTCTGTGATGAAGGCTGTCCCGCATCGGGCGACAAAGCCGTTACCAATGGCTCAGGCCGCCGAATCGTTGTTCGCTACCCCATCCGACCGGCGTTTAAACAGCGGCCGACGCAGACGCTGCGCCAGCATCACGCCCAGCAGCGTGACGCCGCCGCCGATAAAGTGGTAGCCGTGCAGTTCTTCATGCAGCAACAGCACGGCGATGACGGCGGTGAAAATCGGCGTCAGATTCATAAAAATGCTGGCGGTGCTGGCGCCCATGCGCAGCACGCCCTGAATCCAGAGAAAGGGCGCGATAATCGAGGCGGGAATGCCGGCGAACAGCACCAGCGGAATATTTTGCGCGGTCAGGCCGACCTCCGGCGCCAGCAGGAAGCCGGGCAGCAGCAGCAGCACGCCGAAGAAAATCTGCATATAGAGACTCTGCCAGCCAGGCAGATCGATCGCCCAGCGCCTGGTCAGCACGCCATACAGCGCGTATGAGCCAGAGGCGGCAAACATCATCAGTTCGCCTTTGCCCAGCCCGTGCGTCAGCAGCTGCGCGGGCTGTCCCTGGCTTACCAGCCATACCAGCCCGCCGAATGAAAGCAGCGTGCCGAGCAGAATGCCCAGCGTCGGCGCGAGGCGCAGAATAAACACGCTCAGCAGCACCGTCAGCAGCGGGATCAACGCGCTCAGAATGCCCATAAACAGCGCGCTGACGCTGTGCGCCGCATAGTAAGTTAAGCACTGATAGAGCACCATGCCCAGCAGCCCCAGCACCAGCAGCTTCCACCACACCGACATCACCTGGCGGCGGTTGCGCCAGAGGGCGGGCAGCACAAACGGCGTCAGCGTCAGCAGCGCCAGTAGCCAGCGATAAAAGGAGATCGCTGCCGGATCGATGGCGCCAGCCGAGAGTTTGCTGACGATAGCGTTAACCGACCAGATCAGGACGGCAAAAAGAGGAAAAAGAAAGCTCATGGTGATATCGCCTTAAAACAGAGGGCGCCAGTGTACGCTGCTCCGTTTATCAGCGGATAGTTAAAATCCGCAAAATTTTTACCCGCCGTCGCGCGCGCCGGCGGCACGCGGCGGCATGAATTTTCGCAGGGAGTGTGGCACCATAAGCTACTCTTTTCCGTCGATGCAGGTAAGTCGCAGTGAAAATTCTGGTAGATGAAAATATGCCCTATGCCCGTGAGCTGTTCAGCCGCACGGGCGAGGTGGTTGCGGTTCCCGGCCGTCCCATTCCAACGGCGGCGCTGGATGACGCCGATGCGCTGATGGTGCGCTCCGTCACTAAGGTTAATGAGGCGCTGCTGAGCGGCAAAAAAATCCGCTTTGTCGGCACCGCCACCGCCGGTACCGATCATGTTGATGAGGATTTTCTCGCCCGCGCGGGCATCGGCTTTTCCGCCGCGCCGGGTTGCAACGCGATTGCGGTAGTGGAGTATGTTTTTTCTGCGCTGCTGATGCTGGCGGAGCGCGACGGCTTTCAGCTTACCGATCGCACCGTGGGCATTGTCGGCGTCGGCAACGTCGGCGGCCGCCTGCAAAAGCGGCTGGAAGCGCTGGGCGTGAAAACATTGCTGTGCGATCCGCCGCGCGCCGATCGGGGCGATGAAGGTGATTTTCAGCCGCTGGAAGCGCTGGTGGCGCAGGCGGACGTGCTGACCTTCCATACGCCGCTGTTTAAAGATGGCCCTTACAAAACGCTGCATATGGCGGACGACACCTTGCTGCGCGCGCTGCGGCCGAACGCCATTCTGATCAACGCCTGCCGCGGGCCGGTGGTGGATAACGCCGCGCTGCTGCGGGTGCTGCGCCAGCGCAACGATCTCAGCGTGGTGCTGGATGTCTGGGAGCCGGAGCCGGATCTCAATGTAGAGCTGCTGCAGCGCGTCGATATCGGCACCGCCCATATTGCCGGCTATACGCTGGAAGGCAAAGCGCGCGGCACCACTCAGGTATTTGAGGCCTGGACGCGCTTTATCGGCGCCGCGCAGCAGGTGGCGCTGGATACGCTGCTGCCCGCGCCGGAGTTTGGTGATATCACCCTTCACGGCGCGCTCGATCAGGCAACGCTAAAACGTCTGGCGCATCTGGTGTATGATGTGCGCCGCGACGATGCGCCGCTGCGAAAAGTCGCCGGGCAGCCGGGCGAATTCGATCGCCTGCGCAAGCAGTATCAGGAACGTCGCGAGTGGTCATCGCTGCGCGTACAGTGTGATGACGCGGCGGCGGCAGAGCTGCTGCAAAAGCTGGGCTTTAATGCGGTCTGGCGGCCAGCATAATTCTTATTTTTCCTGCGCTGCCCGGTCGCTGGCCGTCGCAGGGGAATAATCTGAATCAACGGGCGGTGAATATCACCGCCTTCTGTTTTTATGTCATTGTCTGGAGTAAATCACCATGTCTGACGGCTGGAATATTGCCCTACTGGGCGCGACAGGCGCAGTGGGGAGCGCTTTACTGGAGCTGCTGGCTGAACGCCAGTTCCCGGTTGGTGAAATTTATCTGCTGGCGAGCGAGCGCAGCGCCGGAGAGAGCGTGCGCTTTGCCGGAAAATCGCTGCGCGTGCAGGAGGCCGGCGAGTTTGACTGGGCGCAGGCGCAGCTGGCGTTTTTCGCCGCCGGACGCGAGGCGTCGGCGCGCTATGCCGAAGAAGCGGCCAGCGCGGGCTGTCTGGTGATCGACAGCAGCGATCTGTTCGCGCTGGAGCCGGACGTGCCGCTGGTGGTGCCGGACGTTAATTCGCAGGTGCTGGCTGATTACCGCAACCGCAATATTATTAGCGTTGCCGACAGCCTGACCAGCCAGCTGCTGTGCGCCATCAAGCCGCTGATCGATCAGGCGGGCCTGGCCCGACTGCAGGTAACTAATCTGCTTTCCGTGTCGTCGCAGGGCAAAGCGGCGGTTGATTCGCTGGCGGGCGAGAGCGCGCGTTTGCTCAACGGCATACCGGCGGAAGAGCACTATTTCGGCCGTCAGCTGGCGTTTAACCTGCTGCCGCAGCTGGCGGATGAAACGGGCAGCGTTGCCAGCGAGCGACGGCTGGTCGATCAGGTGCGTAAGGTGCTGCAGGATGAAGGGCTGCCGATCGCGGTGAGCAGCGTGCAGGCGCCGGTATTTTACGGCAATGCGCAGATCGTCCACCTGGAAGCCCTGCGTCCGCTGTCGGCGGAAGAGGCGCGTGACGAGCTGGCGCGCAGCGAAGAGATTGTACTGTCGGATGAATATACTTATCCGACCCCGGTGAGCGACGCTTCCGACAACTGCAATCTTAACCTTGGCTGCCTGCGCAACGACTA
Organism: Mixta tenebrionis; assembly: GCF_006517625.1. Taxonomy (GTDB): domain Bacteria; phylum Pseudomonadota; class Gammaproteobacteria; order Enterobacterales; family Enterobacteriaceae; genus Mixta; species Mixta tenebrionis. The sequence goes on from NZ_VHQI01000017.1 coordinate 53,255, forward strand.
CGGCATACCGGAACTGCTGCAGTTCTGGTCGGTGGCTGACAATATCCGCTTCGGCGGCGCGCTGATGGCGATCAAAACCGCTGAGAAGCTGGTGCAGGAGTATCTCTACTGATGACGCAGGCGGTAAATCCAGACGCCTATAAACTGGCGCTGGGCATTGAATATGACGGCAGCCGCTACTACGGTTGGCAGCGGCAGCAGGAGGTACGCAGCGTACAGGCGCGGCTGGAGCAGGCGCTGTCGCAGGTGGCGAACCACGAGGTAACGGTGTTCTGCGCCGGACGCACCGACGCAGGCGTACACGGCACCGGGCAGGTAGTGCATTTTGAAACCACTTCGCAACGTAAAGATGCGGCCTGGACGCTGGGCGTCAACGCCAACCTGCCGGATGATATCGCGGTGCGCTGGGTAAAGGCGGTGCCGGAGGAGTTTCACGCGCGTTTCAGCGCAACGGCGCGCCGTTACCGTTACGTCATCTATAATCATCGGCTGCGCCCGGCGATTTTGCACGGCGGCGTCACGCACTTTCACTTTCCGCTGGATGCGGAAAAAATGCATCGCGCCGGTCAGTGTCTGCTGGGCGAGAACGATTTTACCTCGTTTCGCGCCGTGCAGTGCCAGTCGCGTACGCCGTGGCGTAATGTGATGCACCTGAACGTCAGCCGTCACGGCGCTTACGTGGTGGTGGATATCAAGGCGAACGCCTTTGTGCATCATATGGTGCGTAATATCGTCGGCAGCCTGTTGGAAATTGGCTGCGGCAATCAGCCCGAAGGCTGGATGGCTGAATTGCTGGCGGCTAAAGATCGCAAGCTGGCGGCCGCAACGGCAAGGGCGGAGGGCCTTTATCTGGTCGCCGTCGACTATCCGGCGCGTTTCGCCTTACCTTCCCCGCCAATGGGGCCACTCTTTCTTGAAGATTAACATTCAGGCGCTGCCGCTAAGGAACAGTTATGGAGTTCATCCAGTTCATTATTGATTTTATTCTGCACATTGATGTCCATCTCGCCGAGCTGGTAGCGCAGTATGGGATTTGGGTGTATGCCATTCTGTTTTTGATTCTGTTTTGTGAAACCGGACTGGTGGTTACGCCGTTTCTGCCGGGCGATTCGCTGCTGTTCGTCGCGGGCGCGCTGGCGGCGCTGCCGGATAACGATCTGAATGTGCATATGATGGTGACGCTGCTGGTGATTGCCGCGGTGCTGGGCGATGCGGTCAACTATATGATCGGCCGCCTGTTTGGCGAAAGGTTGTTCAGCAACCCGAATTCGCGTATTTTTCGTCGTAGCTATCTGGATAAAACCCACGCTTTTTACGAGCGTCACGGCGGAAAAACGATTATTCTGGCGCGCTTCGTGCCGATCGTTCGCACTTTTGCGCCGTTTGTCGCCGGGATGGGGCATATGTCCTACCGCCATTTTGCGCTGTTTAACGTGGCCGGCGCGCTGCTGTGGGTAGTGTTATTCTCCTACGCGGGCTATTTCTTCGGCGCGTTGCCGATGGTGCAGGAAAACCTGAAGCTGCTGATCGTGGCGATTATTGTGGTTTCAATCCTGCCGGGCGTGATTGAAGTATGGCGCCATCGTCGGGCGGCGCGGCGGCAAAAGCAGTCTTAAGCCGGCGCGGCGCAGGGGTATGACCAGATTTTTATCCACAGCGCTGAGCGGTTATGGTTTAATGAGCAACAATTATGGTCTGCTGAAGACGGCTTTAGCAGCAACAAGAAAAACTGGTCTCACCAGGTTCAAACAGAAAGGTCATCAATGAGCTGGATTGAACGAATTCTCAATAAGAGCACAATTACCCCGTCGCGCAGAGCAAATATCCCGGAAGGGGTGTGGACGAAATGCGACAGCTGCGGACAGGTACTTTACCGTGCCGAGCTGGAACGCAACCTGGAAGTTTGTCCTAAATGCGACCACCACATGCGTATGCACGCGCGCGAGCGCCTGCACAGCCTGTTAGATCAGGGCACGCTGGTCGAGCTGGGCAGCGAGCTGGAGCCGAAAGACGTTCTTAAGTTCCGCGACTCGAAAAAGTATAAAGATCGTCTGGCTGCGGCGCAGAAAGAGACGGATGAAAAAGATGCGCTGGTGGTGATGAAAGGTACGCTGCACAGCATGCCGGTAGTCGCCGCCGCGTTTGAATTCGCCTTTATGGGCGGCTCTATGGGCTCGGTAGTAGGCGCGCGCTTCGTGCGTGCCGTGGAACAGGCGCTGGAAGATAACTGCCCGCTGATCTGTTTCTCCGCCAGCGGCGGCGCCCGTATGCAGGAAGCGCTGATGTCGCTGATGCAGATGGCGAAAACCAGCGCCGCGCTGGCGAAAATGCGCGAGCGCGGCCTGCCTTATATTTCGGTGCTGACCGATCCGACCATGGGCGGCGTCTCCGCCAGCTTCGCAATGCTGGGCGATCTGAACGTGGCGGAGCCGAAGGCGCTGATCGGCTTTGCCGGCCCTCGCGTTATTGAGCAAACCGTGCGTGAAAAACTGCCGCCGGGCTTCCAGCGTAGCGAATTCCTGATTGAAAAGGGCGCTATCGATATGATTATCCGGCGCCCGGAAATGCGTTTTAAACTGGCGAGCCTGCTGGCGAAAATGCAAAATCTGCCCGCGCCGCTGCAGGACAGCGAAGATCGTCCTGAGCCGACGGAAGCGGAGAGCCACGAGGCCTGACAGATGATGGAAAGGCGTCGCGCGCGGCGCCTTTCTCCAGTGAACCGTAACTTTGTGAACGGGACCCATGGAAAATCCTCAACTTCCTCAAGCCACGTCGCCTCTGGCCGCGTGGCTTTATTATCTTGAGCGTCTGCATACGCAGGCCATCGATTTAGGACTGACGCGTATCGAACGCGTTGCCCGCTCGCTCGATCTGTTAAAACCCGCTCCCTTTGTGTTTACCGTTGCCGGCACTAACGGCAAAGGCACCACCTGCCGCACGCTGGAAACGCTGCTGCTGGCGGCGGGCTATCGCGTCGGCGTTTACAGCTCGCCGCACCTGCTGCGCTATACCGAACGGGTACGGGTGCAGGGCGAAGAGCTGCCTGAGGCGGCCCACACCGCCAGCTTCGCCGCGATTGAAGCGGGGCGCGGCGCCACCTCGCTGACCTACTTTGAATACAGTACGCTGTCGGCGCTACAGCTGTTCAAACAGGCGGCGCTGGACGTCGTGATCCTTGAGGTTGGACTGGGCGGGCGTCTTGACGCCACTAATATTGTTGATGCGGACGTGGCGGTGATCACCAGTATTGCGCTGGATCACACCGACTGGCTGGGGCCGGATCGCGAAAGTATCGGGCGGGAAAAGGCGGGCGTATTTCGCGCGGCGAAACCGGCGGTGGTCGGCGAGCCGGAGATGCCGCACACCATTGCCGACGTGGCGCAAGAAAAAGGCGCCCGGCTGTGGCAGCTGGGGCGCGACTGGCGCTGGCAGCAGCAGGAGAACGGCTGGCGCTTCAGCGATGGCCGCCTCACGCTGGAGAACCTGCCGCTGCCTCAGGTGCCGCTGCCCAACGCGGCGACCGCGCTGGCTGCGCTCAGCGTTTCCGGGCTGCAGGTCAGCGAGGCGATAATTCGTCAGCACCTCGATAAGGCGATTTTGCCGGGGCGTTTTCAGACCGTCGCGCAGGCGCCGCAGGTGATTCTGGATGTGGCGCATAACCCGCATGCCGCCAGCTATCTCGCCTCGCGGCTGGCGCAGCTGCCGAAATCGGGCATGGTGCGCGCGGTGGTGGGAATGCTGCACGATAAAGATATCGCCGGTACGCTTGCAAATCTCGCGCCGCAGGTTGATCGCTGGTATGTTGCGCCGCTGGAAGGCCCGCGCGGCGCCAGCGCCGAGCAGCTGCTGGCCGTGCTGGCGACGGACCGCGCCGATGCCTTTGGCTCGGTTGCCGCAGCCTGGCAGGCGGCGATGCAGCAGGCTGCGAAACAGGATATCGTGCTGGTGTGTGGATCCTTCCACACGGTAGCACAGGTCATGGAAGCGATAGATATGGAGAAGGGCAGTGGCAAGTAAGTTTCAGAACCGCCTGGTCGGCACGATCATCCTGGTCGCCGTCGGCGTCATCGTTTTGCCAGGCCTGCTTGACGGTCAAAAAAAGCACTATAAAGAGGAGTTCGCTGCGATTCCGCTGGTGCCGAAGCCGGACGATCAGCAGGACGGCGATATGGTGCCGCCGGTAACCCAGGCGCTGCCGACCCAGCCGCCGGAAGGGGCTGGCGCGGCGATTGGCGGCAACAGCAACCGTCCGCCGCAGTCGGCGGACAGCGGATCTACCGTGCCGCAGCAGAACAGCGCGCCGTCGGTTGTTGCACCGCCGCCGGTGGTTTCCACCAGGCCGCGCGTCGAGCCGCCGAAACCGAAGCCGGCAGAGACGCCAAAGCCGAAACCGATCGAACAGCCGAAACCGAAACCGGTCGAGCAGCCGAAGCCGAAACCGGCGGAATCTGCCGCGCCTGCGGGCCAGGCTTACGTGGTACAGCTCGGCGCGTTGAAAAACGCCGGCAAGGTTAATGAGATTGTGGCGCAGCTGCGTCTGTCCGGCTATCGCGCCTTTACCGTGCCCGCCACGCCGGTACAGGGGCAGATTACCCGGATTTACGTTGGCCCGGACGCCTCAAAAGCTAAAATGCAGGCGGCGATCGGCGAGCTGAAAAGCCTTTCCGGCCTGAGTGGAGTAGTTAAGCCCTACAGCGTGCGCTGAGGGGGGTAACTTTCAGTACCGATGTCCGGCAATGTCAGTCGTTGTCGGGCGTTAAACGGCGGCCGCACGCCGCCTTTTTTTCGCGCTTTTTTTATTTTTGTGCCGCAGGGAAAACGCTACGCAAACGTTTTCTTTTTCTGTTAGAATGCGCCCCGAACTGGATGCAGGGGCCTCGTCGCTGGAATAGTTCATGGTCTGGATAGATTACGTCATCATTGGGATTGTTGGTTTTTCTGCTCTTGTCAGCCTGATCCGTGGGTTTGTTCGGGAAGCTTTATCGCTTATCACCTGGGGATGCGCATTCTTTGTTGCCAGTCATTACTATCCCTATCTTGCGGTCTGGTTCACCGGTTTTAACGATCAGCTGGTGCGCAACGGCATCGCCATCGCCGTTCTGTTTATCGCCACGCTGATTGTTGGAGCGATAGTGAACTATGTGATTGGCTCGCTGGTCGAAAAGACCGGATTGTCAGGCACCGACAGGGTGCTGGGAGTTTGCTTCGGGGCGCTGCGCGGCGTATTGATTGTGTCAGCGATGCTGTTCTTCCTCGATACCTTTACCGGTTTTTCCAAAAGCCCGGACTGGCAGCAGTCTCAGCTGATTCCTGAGTTCAGTTACATCATCAGATGGTTCTTTGACTATCTGCAAAGCACGTCGAGTTTTTTACCCCGGTAATCGCGCCGGGTGTGCGGCCAATGAGGATATGACAACATGTGCGGTATTGTCGGTATCACCGGTTTCATGCCGGTCAACCAGTCGATTTATGACGCGTTAACGGTGCTCCAGCACCGTGGGCAGGATGCCGCAGGCATTTGTACCATCGATGCGCTGAACTGTTTCCGTCTGCGTAAGGCGAACGGGCTGGTCAACGATGTGTTTGAAGCTCGCCATATGCAGCGTTTGCAGGGCAATATGGGCATCGGCCACGTGCGTTATCCGACTGCCGGTAGCTCCAGCGCTTCCGAAGCGCAGCCTTTTTACGTCAACTCCCCGTACGGTATCACCCTGGCCCACAACGGCAACCTGACTAACGCGCACGAGCTGCGCAAGCAGCTGTTTGAAAGCGGGCGCCGCCACGTTAATACCACCTCAGATTCAGAAATCCTGCTTAATATCTTTGCCCAGGAGCTGGATCGCTGTAAGCACCACCCGCTGGAAGCGGACGATATCTTCTCGGCGGTTGCTGCGGTACATCAGCAGGTACGCGGCGCTTACGCCTGCGTGGCGATGATTATCGGCCACGGTATGGTCGCTTTCCGCGATCCGAACGGCATCCGCCCGCTGGTAATGGGCAAACGCGAGCTTTCCGAAGGGCGCACCGAATATATGGTGGCTTCGGAGAGCGTGGCGCTGGATACGCTCGGCTTTGAATTCCTGCGCGACGTAGCGCCGGGCGAGGCGGTTTATATCACTACCAAAGGGCAGCTCTATACCCGTCAGTGCGCGGAAAATCCGCGTAACAACCCCTGCCTGTTTGAATACGTTTATTTTGCCCGTCCCGACTCTTTCCTGGATAAAATTTCGGTCTACAGCGCCCGCGTGCGCATGGGCACCAAGCTGGGCGAAAAAATCGCCCGCGAATGGGAAGATCTGGATATCGACGTGGTGATACCGATTCCGGAAACCTCTACCGACGTGGCGCTGGAAATCGCCCGCATTCTGAATAAACCCTATCGTCAGGGGTTTGTGAAAAACCGCTATGTGGGCCGCACCTTTATTATGCCGGGCCAGCAGCTGCGCCGGAACGCGGTGCGCCGTAAGCTGAACGCCAACCGCGCCGAGTTCCGCGATAAAAACGTGCTGCTGGTGGATGATTCCATCGTGCGCGGCACTACCTCTGAGCAGATTATTGAAATGGCGCGCGAGGCGGGGGCGAAAAAGGTTTACCTCGCTTCGGCAGCGCCGGAGATTCGCTTTCCCAACGTTTACGGCATCGATATGCCCAGCGCGACGGAGCTGATCGCCCATGGACGCGAAGTGGATGAGATTTGCCAGCTGATTAAAGCCGATGCGCTGATCTTCCAGGATCTGGACGATCTGATTGAGGCGGTGCGTGAAGAGAATCCCGATATCGCTCAGTTCGAATGCTCGGTATTTAACGGCATCTACGTGACGAAAGATGTCGATCAGCAATATCTGGAGTATTTGCAGTCGCTGCGCAACGATGACGCTAAAGCGCTGGCGCGGCAGAATGAGGTGGAAAGCCTCGAACTGCATAACGAAGGTTAATGCTTTGCGGGCCGGTTATCCGGCCCGCCGTTTTTCTGCCCCGTTGCTTTTCTTGCGTGATGCTTATCGCTTTTACTTTTAACAGAGTAGGTTACGTGTTTATGTAGAACACTCGCTTTTAGCCTGGCGCGGCTAAAGTGGTTTTACTTGATTTACCTGTCCTATACTTTGCGTCCCGCTTGTTAATTGTTTGATGTAGTGAAACACATGTTATTTTTCTTAAATAAGAATCAACAGGGCTACCTGCAAAATTATATTATTACAATAAACTGATTTTATGTTTGCCTTAATCAGTTTTTTATCTGTCAGAGACAATAAATTTTTATATAAACCTTAATTTTAAACCAGCAAATTAAAAGATAAAAAAGTAATGCTCAAAATAATAATAAGCTGTTTATTTTATTAAAATTAAAGATAAAACTTAAATCATAATAAATGTTTCATCTGCCCCCCATATATTTTAATAAATAATTGACGCCTTCCTGTTTTAGCAGTATTTAATTCTCAAAAAGTTTACCGCCTTTAAATCATGGATAAAAATTATGCCCAGCCGGATTACCGT
>NZ_VHQI01000018.1 GCF_006517625.1 Mixta tenebrionis
ACCAAGGTTTTTGACAAAGAGCGCCGGGTCAGGAATATCTGCGCCGTTCTGGTCTTTGGCCAGCTTCTCCGCCAGTTTGTTAAGCACCGTGGTCGCAAAATTCGGATCGTTACCGAGGGCATCCGCCAGCTCTTTAAGCGTATCCAGCGTCTCAGGGGCGCTGCCTGCAAGCGCTGCAAGTGCTTTGGCCACAAACTCAGTCGTCGCCAGCTTCTTGCTGTTATCGCTATTTGCAGGCGTGGGCGCTGTTGGCGTGCCGGTGAATGTCGGGCTGGCTTTCGGTGCGTACTGGGTATGCGGGTCTGCTGCCGCGATGTGTTTCGCAAGATCAGAACCGCCTTTTTCAACCTGTTGCATCAGGTACAGCGTGCGGCTGGCCAGTTGTTTACCCTGACGGTTAGAAATTCCGTCAGGCCCACCCAGAACGGGGTCAGAGACCTCAATCTGGTAGATGCCTTCTTCCCACTGCGGGGTTTCAGGTAGGTTTGCCATAATTAACTGCTCCCGTGGTTATAGCTACCGTCATAGTTGACGGTGTTGTTGTAGCGAATGGCGACAGACTGATACTCCAGGCTCGCCAGATGGCAGCGGGCCGGAGCAAAAGCAGCGAGCGTCTGACGTAAAAGTGCTGCCTGATCGTTAGTGATAGGCTGTTGAAGGATGACGCGATAGACCGCCCAGGCTTCCGCATCGCCATGGACGAAAAGCCCGTTGTAAGTGTGTTTGCCGTCGTAGCCAATCTGGCCAGTGCCTTCAATCAGATCCACTTCGCCGAAGCCGAAACGGCGGATAATTTCCCGGATTGACCACGGCGTCCCTTTGTGACGGTGCAGCTCGATAGCGGATTTGATAAGCATGCGGCGAACATCATCCGATTCCGCCAGCTCCCACCCATCGCCGAACAGTGAGAACTGCTCTCCCAGCCATGGCAGCGCGGAACTGTCGACGATATCGACGAGATAGACCATCAGTACGCTCAGGTCGATGTTATCCAGCCGCCCGGCCAGTCTTCCCAGCGTTCTGAGACTGATATCACCCTCAAGCGGCGGCGGGAGTTGTAGCGGCTCAGCCATCAGACACTCCGGTCATGTTAAGAGTGATCGCCGTACAGTTTGCCCATTCGTTTTCTGCCACCACCTTCAGCACCGGTGTCACCAGTTCGACCTGGTAGACCCCGGCAACGGACAGCACGCTGATAATCTGGCTGGGGACAATATCGCGCCCCAGCGTGGCGGTACGGGACGCTACCCAGTTCTGTATGGCGCTGTTGGCGTTGTCCTTTATAGAGTTAGCATCCTGGTCACGATAGATAGTGATGTTGGCTTCAATGGCGTAATCCACCTGCACAGGTGTTTTAGCCCGCACGGTATCAGTGAGCGGCCTGACTTTTTCGTCCGAGCAGAAACTCTCTACAAGCGTAAGGATGCTGTCGTCCGGCAGGCCGGTGCTGAGCAGCGGATACAGTTCTACAGTGCCGGGAACCGGGGAAAGCACGGCAACATCGACAATATTGGGATGGGCCTGCATGGCATGAAAGCGGTATGCCATACGGCTTCCGGCGTTGGTGAATGATTCCGGGGCCAGTTTGATACGCTCGCGGAGCCTGTCATTGTCTTCCTGCTCAGAACCGCCAGAACTGGCTGCCAGATTGGTCACCTGCAGATCGACATTATCAATCTCATCGAGCAACTGACTGACCTGCGCAGGCTGCCAGCCGTTGCCAGCGGCCCCCGGCTCGGTACAGGTGGCCGTGGCATTGACCAGCAGCAATCCGGCTTTCAGTACCACGTCCGTATCGGTGGCAAAAATAATGCTGTCGGAAGCGCTGACGCGGGTGCCTGCCGGAATCAGCACATCAATGGCCAGCGCCTCATCCACGGAGAACTGGAGCGTGGTGGTGGCAGGCTGCGCGGCAAGACGGTATACACCGACCAGTTCACCGAGATAATCAATCATCGGCTCACGGGCAAAGGCGACCAGATTCTGTTTGGCCGCTTCCTGTGCCGCCACCCTGACCAGCATTTCGCGGTATGCCCACAGGTCAATCAACAGGCGCTCAGCCTGAGCGGGGTACAGCGTCTTGCCGGTTGCGGCTTCGTACTGAGCAATCATTTCAGCCGTGATTTTGTCGGCATCACGTTCAATAAAATCGGGTTCTGTCAGCGCCATAGCAACTCCTGAGTCCGGGGCTGTCCGTCAGAGCCTTTCCAGCTCACCCGGAGCGTAAGATGTTCGCCGTCGACGGCGGGTTTGACCGACATAAGCTGGCAGCGAGGCTCCCAGCGGCGGATGGCATCGACGGATTCGCGCACCACATGCGGAATGGCCCGGTCAATAGGCCAGTCGATATAAAGGTGCAGATTGCTGCCGAACTCCGGGCGATGCGGGTCGCTGCCGCGAGGAGTACGCAGGATGATTTGAATGGCCTGCCAGATATCATCCAGCCCCCGGACGATTTCGCCGGGGGCCTGCAGAGCCGGTTGCCAGAATACTGAGGTTGTTTTCATGGGGGCAGTATTGCCCCTGTGCGGGAACGCCGATATTAAAGGTGTTTAAGAAGGTCAGTGGGAGTGATGATTGGAGTTCTGGCCGTCAGAGAGCATGCTGCCTGTCGAGTGGGCATTGCCGTTGATTTCAAGGTCGCCGTTCACCGTGGTGGTGTCAGCGGTCAAATCAATAGTTTTCCCCTTCAGGCTGATACCCACCGCAACCTCGATCACCACATGCTCGATACCGCCTTTAACCGTCAGCGTATGGGTCGCGCGGTTATAGCTGAACTCAGCACCATCAGCGTATTTTGTGCCCCGGACATTTTTGTCGCTGAACGGTGGTTTATCGACGTCTGAGTACACCGCGCCCAGAATGACACCATCCTCGCCGTTGGCATCGAGCAGCACCTCAACCTGCTCCCCCACGTCAGGGAGCCAGTAATCCTTGTTATCCTGGGTATTGCGCTGCAGCACGTTAAGCCAGTTAGTGCGCAGGTTATCGCATTCCGGCAAACGAACTCGGGCCTGAACCTTGTCGGCATCGACGGCGCTGACTGTACCGACCTGACGGGTGACACCTGCCATTATTTCTTCTCCTTTATTACCGTGGAGGTGCTGCCGTCCGGTTTATAGACGGTCAGCGTCTGGGTTTTGCCGGTCTTTTTACCTTTCTTCGCCTTGCCCTGCGTGACCGGCCCTCGTGCCACCTCCAGTTCGGTGATGTAGCCGCTGTTACGGTCAAATGCATGGCGGGCAGTGGTTATCAGCCATGGCCCGGATAACTGACCAAAGCCCACCAGTTCAATTTTGTTGCCTGCAGTCAACTGGGGCGTCCCCATCAGCGTCAGGGAGCCGTTCTGCTGGTATTCGTTATGTCTGGCCAGCGCCGAATCTGCTTTAATCCGGGCGCTGTCCGGGTCACTGACGCGGCTGTTGACCTTCAGTGAGTCGGCACTGGTGACCTTACCGCCTTTGGTTTGTTTGTCGCTTTCGCTGGTGCCGCCATCAGCTTCGTAGACGATCAGCTTTTTATCGCTACTCTTCTGGTGTTTTACCTTTGCGGATTTGTAGACGCGGTTGATGGTGTCACGCAGGGAAAAACTGGCCACATCCTGTGGCTTCAACTGTTTTACCGGCTCCTGACCGCGCAGCGTGGCCAGATGAGAGAAAATCAGCTGGTCGCTGACAACTTTTACGGCATAACCATACTCGCTGGCCAGCCGACGCAGGAAGCCCACGTCCGTTTCAGCGTACTGGGTCACCCGGTCAATTTTGATGGACTCAATGCTGCCAACCATCTTCAGCTGATGCTTTTTGGCAATCCGCCCTGCGATGGCCGCCAGCGTGGTGCTCTCGAAACCACGACTGGATTTAGTCCGCAGGGCGTTGTTGACCGACGTGGCCACACCCCGGATAGCGACAACGGACGCGGGCGAACTCACCTCGATCTCGTCTATCGAGAACGTACCGCAGGACAGCAGCTTCTCGCCCTGATAGCCCATTTTCAGCGTCAGCGTGTCCCCCTTGCCCGGATACCACTTATCCAGCCAGCGGCCATCGGTGTCGTCCAGCTCCACCTCAATGGTATCGGACTCGCTTTTGATGTTATCGCTGTAGGTCACGCGGGTGACATAGGGGGCGATATCGGTGGTGATGTTCTTCTGCAGATACCACAGCGTGAACACCGGACTCAGAACATCACTGACGCCGGTTAACGCTGATGCGGCCTGTGCCGTGCTGTTTATCTCAGCCATGGGGCAATATCCTCTTCTGTGGTGGCTTCTTCAGCCTCGATCACCGGGATCAGTAACAACAACCCGGAGGGCAGCACCGGCGTAATGGCCACGTGCGGATTGGCGGCAATTATCCGGGGATAGCCCAGCGGGTCGCCGTAGTACTGCCATGCCAGAGAATCCCAGCGCTCTCCGTCACGGGTGACATGCTCAAGAAACATCACACACTCCTCGCCAGAATTTTAGCTGCCATGGTGCTTAACCCCGGCGACATCCGGGTGAACGTGGTGCTGGCGGAGTTAAGCTGCCCGGAAACGGCATCCAGCGCCGCTGCGATATTGCTGCCGTCCACTCCGCTCAGCGAAGACTGTGCCTGTTGTACATACGTGGCCGCATCACTGGTGGCTCTGGCCAGACTGATGGCATCAGGCATGGATTCAGAGAGTGCATTAAACGCCGGAACGCTCTGGCCTAACGCCCCGGATAAATTGCCCAGCCCGCTCATCAGCCCCGGTACACGGGTCAGTGCAACGGCGGGGTTATCCTTCATTTTCTGCGCCACCCGAACGGCGCTGATGGTGGTCTGGAGAACAGACTGCGCCTGTTTGGCATAATTGACGCCGTCGCGAACGTACTGCGCCACCCCGGAAGGTGAAGGAACGGCACCGGAGACCGCCCCGACGCCGGGAAATGTTGTGCGTATCGCAGGAGGCTGTAGCGGGTTTTTCGGGTCGCCGATGTACTCCCGGAGAGACGCGGTGGCATTAACGGCCAGCACGTTGCCGGTGCTGTCGGTCTGCTCGCTGGTCGCAGTAACATCGGTAATCACGAACCAGCCGCGATAGTCACCGTTGCCGAAGACCAGCGCCAGCGCCTGATGGGCTTTCATGGCCGTTCTCAGTCTCGCCAGCTCCACGTCGGGCACACAATAATGCTGATGGAAGACCAGGCTTATCTGGATTTCGTCCAGCTTATCGCCGACGAACTGCAGGCCGGGCTTACCCTCGATGCGGGCATGTTCGGCATAATCGACACCGAAAGTGGCCTCAAAGCCGTCCCAGTAGGTAATCAGTTCAAACTCAATATCACCCAGTACCGCAAACATTATTCGTACCCCCGACGTTGTTTCTGAGCCAGCAGACGTTCCAGCATTTTCTCCAGTTCATGCAGGCTCATATTCAGTGCGCCGGTCAGTCCGGCTGGCGCTGCGGTTTCTTTGCCATTGAGGAAAAACTGAGGATTAAAGCTGACCTGAATACCGCCAGACGCTCCGCCACCAGAAGCAGCTGCGCCACGGCCTGAATATCCCGCAGCCATGATTTCCGGCGACGGGATACGGGGAACATCAGGAGTCATCTCTGTTGCCAGGCGTTGTCCGGCAAGCGCTGCCAGCGGTGTGGTGCGCTGCAGGCCGATAGCGGCACCCTGCGCGATGTTGTCACCAAAGCCTATAAACACACGGCTCGGCGAATGAATGCCCAGCTTTTCCTTGAACCAGCCGCCCACGCTGTCGCCCATATCTGTGACGGTGGTTTTGAGCGACTCCCATTTGTTTTTGATGCCGTTTATCAGCCCGTCGATAAGATGGCCACCGAAGTCAGTGAACTTCGCAGGCAGAACAACGCCGAGATATTTCAGCGCAGCCGCAAAGGCTTTGTAGAGCAGACCAACCGGCGACCAGTTAATCAGCAGCTTACCAATCCCCGCGATACCGCCGTTAAAAGCCTCTTTAATGTCAGCCCAGCGCTGTTTGAACCAACTGCTGACAGCCCCCCAGTTGCGATAAATAAGATAAGCCGCCGCCGCGACGGCGGTGATGGCAAGACCAATGGGATTCATCAGCAGCGCCCGACCAATCCAGAGAACGGCACGTCCGGCGATCATAATGCCGCGAACCAGCCCACCTGACAGCACGCCCCCCAGAGTTCTGGCACCCCTGGCGACAACGCTGAAGCCGGTCACCAGCCAGCGGAGTTTACCGCCTTCACCCAGTGCAAGCGTCAGACGAAGCCAGTTGGTTCGCAATAAAATGATGTTTTTCCAGACACTGGTGAAAGGAGAGAACAGCAGATTCAGCCCCAGCTTGAGACCGATAGTGGCCATCTTAAAAGCAAGTAATGCACCGATTACCTGAACCGTACCACTCACGAGTTGCGGATTAGCCGCGATCCATTTTCCAACGCTGTTCATTAATGGGATGAACGTTTCCCCTAACTGGATCAACGCTGGGCGTAATGATTCACCGATACTAATAGCCGAGTCGTTAAAGCCAATCTGCGTTCTGCGCCAGCGCCCTTCGAGCGTATCATTTTGTTTCGCAGCATCCTTGTCCAGCGTCGACATTGCAGAAGGAGTATTCATTTCCTGCTTATTAGACTGGTATTTATCCCAACCCTGACGCATCGACAGCAGATGGTTAACAGTCTGAATATCGGTGAATACTTCCGCCAGTCCGAAGGACTCCATCAGCTTTTGCTGGCCTTCCTGATCGCCTCTTGAGCCTGCAGCTTTCCATTGCTGTACGAATGCCTTGCCTTTACCGTCGATAAATCGGTTGGCAATCATCAGCGAGGCTTCATATTGAGAGAGGCCTTGGGCTACATAATTTTGCATTGACCCCTGGTAATCCACGCCAGCCTTAGCGTATTTCTGCGTGGTATCTCCGCGTCCCATTGCCGCCAGCCAGTTGGACATATTGGTGACAGCTTCTTCCGCTGAGCCGCTGCCTTTACCCACTTCCAGACTGGCGACGATCTGGGTTATGGCGTCTTTACCGTAAATTCCACGAGCAGCGAAGGCTTTGGCCATACCGGGTAATGCTTTCGCCATATCCTTGAGTTCAAACGAGCCGAGCTTGGCCCCGGTTGCCGCAATCCCAAACGCCTGCTCCAGCTCTTTCGCATCGGTAATTTTGAGGGCATCGCTGAAGGCATAGGTCATTTTGGCGAGGTCGGTCATATCCGCTTTGGTAGCCGTGGCCGCTTTACCAAGCATCCCGGCAAAGGTTGCCGCCTGTTGCGGATTCATGCCATCGGCAACCAGTTGACCCACGCCACCCAACAGAGATTCCTGGAGCTGATTGACCTGCAGAGATGCCCGACGAATGGCAGTACCGATGGCCTGTTCCTGCCTTGAATCCAGATCGCCGGTGACACTGATATCTCGTAACTGAGACTCGAATGACGAATATTGTTTGACAGAGGCCATGACCGGTGCGCCCAGCGTTCGGGCGATGCCGTAAGTCTCTGCTCCCTGACCATAGAGCGCCATACGGTTGGACTTCAGCGCATCACTGGTGGCCGACACCGCCGACAGACGGCGCTGCTGGCGCTCAATTTGCTCCATTGTGCGGCTTACCCGCAGCAGCTCGCTGTTGAGGCGCTGCATCCGCGAAGAACCTAACTGGCCATAACGTTCAGTCGCACGGGTTAAGGCGTTCTGGCGCTCCTGCAGGCGTCGGGATGTATCACCCAGGGAATCAAGGGCGCGTCGGGTGCCACTGACGGCTGAGCGGAAGCTGCTCCCGACAATGCCGCCAATAATGACGCCGACTGAAAATTCACTGGCCACGGTGGTTATCCTCTGAAAGCGGAAAAACGGAAGGAAAATGTCTGAAAGCCATGCAGAACAGCCGCGAGTGGCGGCTGTTAAATGATAAGGAGTTACTGATTGTCGCCGAACTCGCTTTTGATTTGCTCTTCAGCCTGCTCCAGCCACATTTCCAGATCGTCAGTGTCGAGGGCATCAATCTCCACAGGCTGAAATCTAAACCACCTCGCCAGCAGCCCCTGCGCCTGCATCAGCGTTTTCGTCGCTCTTGCCCAGCCCAGTGACTTGCTGAAATCGTTTCTGCAGCTCCATATAGTCGGCAAGATCCATGTTATCGAGGTCTTCCGGGAGAATACCGGTACTGCGGGCAATCAGCGGTTCGTCCCAGTCAGCCGGGTCTTTGCTGACTTTGCGCACCTGCTTCAGGTCTTTGACCGTCAGGCGTTTCAGTTCAACCTGCTCAACTCTGGTGCCAGCAGCTGTGGTGAAGGGGAAGGACAGCTTAAAAGTATCGGATTGGGTTTGTGACATGATCGTGCTCCTGTATGGTTTCAGGGCAGTATGTCTGAGTGGGAAGGCGGTGGTTATTAAAGGAAATTAAAGAAAAAGGGGCCGAAGCCCCTTCATGTCATCGAGTGCGAAAGCCTTTGCAGTTACGCAGGAAGGCGATAAGAAGTGCCTTTCCTTCAGATTTGCCTATGCCGGTGAACCAGTGGTCAGGTGGCTCCCATGCCTCAATCAGGTCAGCGAGCTTTCGTGCTTTAGAGCGTGTGCAGTCAATCGGGTCATTGGTTTTACGGGTATTAAAAATGTTCTCCACCCCCGGAATATCGAGGATGGTAAACCAGGTGCCATTCCCCATGCCAATCGAACCACAGTTCCCGCCTTTATCTTCAATCTCGACGGTCACCGTCAGCCCCCGATATTGACACGGTAATCAGTTAACTGGTCAACACCGCCGACGCGGAAGATGTTGGCCAGATAGTCCAGCTCCAGCAGCTCTTCACCATCCAGTACCTGCTTGATGTACGTGCAGGTGAAGCTACTGGAGAACTCGGCGTTCTCGTGCTGTTTGAACGTCCCCAGCGGGTTCTTCTTGAACATAATCGTCAGGAAGGTGACCAGCGGAATTTCGTCAATCAGCCCCTGCGAACTGTAGCGCTGGACGCTGGAGCGACACTGCAGCGCCAGCGACTTATACGGGTTTGCGGCAGACAGCATCGCGTCGCGGTAAAAGCTGTTCCACTTGATCTCGCCCTCAAGCTTGTCGAAGCCTGCCGGGAGTTCCACCTTGCCCACCATCCCCAGCGCCTTATGCTCCTGCATGGTCATGGAGACGTCCGGGAGTTTGACCTCCTCGGCCCGGCCCAGCAGGTTAGCGCCATCCAGGTAGATGTTGGCATTCGTGATGCGGTTGATCTCAATCTTTGCCATCAGCTATTCCCCTTCAGGGTTAACAGGTATTCCGAGGTGATCTCGGTCTCAAACGTCAGTCGCTCCAGCGGTGGTGGTGGCGTGTATTTGTAGCTCAGCAACAGGTGACCGGCGGCAAGCTCCGTCTCTTCGTTGCGGGCCGGATCAAACCAGCAGCTGAAGCCCAGCAGCGCACCGTCGCCAATCAGCTTGCGACCGTAGGCGTTGACCGACTCCGTCAGCGCATCAATCAGCGCCTGGGTAATCGGCATGTCGATGTACTGCTGGCTGAAGTAACGCAGGGACTCGTTGATCACATCACCGGTACGGCGAACGTTCTCAAAGTTGCGCATATGGGTGACCGTTGGCCATGCCGCCATACGGTTGCCCCACAGACGCAGGCCGCTGCCGTAGCTGCTGAAGACCGTGGTGATGCCCTGTTCGTTGAGCAGGTTCACCTCGCTCTGCGGATCGTCAATCATTGCCGACAGCTGGCGCTCCACGCCGGTGATACCCAGAATCTCCTGGTTGGAGGACGACCACCAGTAGCCCTTGTCCAGGTCGACCTTGGCACGCAAACCTGCAGCACGCTGGCTCAGTGGCTCCAGCCGTTCGCTGTTGGTGGCCGCGTCGTATACTTTGACGTGCGGGTAGCACAGACGGACGCGATCGGAGCTGGTATTGAAGTTAATGGTGCCTTTCGGTCCACGCCCTGCCAGTGCCTGCGCAAAAGTGGTACCAATCGGCGCGTCGATGTAGGTCACCGCGCCCAGCTTCTCAGCCATGGCGATAAGCTCAACTGAGACGCTGTTCTGGGTGCAGAAGACCGGGGAAATCAGAATTTTGGCAAAATAGCCAAACAGGTTGAAGCTGTCGTTAAGCAGCTTCATGCCTGTACGGTTGCCTGCGGCGTTAACGGCACCGATGATATCAGCCGGGGTGACTTTGGTCGGATCAGCATAGTTATAGCTGGCCTTCACCGTTGCATCTGCCGCGATGCTCTTACCGAGGTTGGTAATCACCCCGATCTGTGCATCAAGCGAGTAGTCCTGGCCTTCCACATAAGGCTGGCCATCGCTGTCCGGTTTCAGTACCAGCTGCGCGACCACCGGATTAGCCAGCTGTGCCTTGCCCGTCGCCTTGTCGAATGTTACATCTTCATCGGCCACAGCGGTTTTATGCACAGCCGGATCAAGCACGTTAATGACCAGAACGGTGCCTGCCCCATGGTCGTAGATCGCATCCAGTGCCTGCGGAATGGTAAAGCCGGTGAGCTGGTTGCCAAATGCTGCTGCATCTTTCTCGGACAGGCACTGCACCAGCGTATTGACGTCACCCATCGGGGCGGTACCAATCAGACCAATAACGGCAGACTTCACCGTTTTAACCGGGCGGGCACCGTTTTCCACCTCAATGGTTTCGACGCCATGCAGATAGTTAGCTGCCATGGGAGTCCTCCGTTTTCACATCGTTGTCGCCGACGTTCCTGCGCTTTGGTGACTGCACAACCGGTGTGCTGGCGGGTTTAGTCTCTTCAGATACCGGTGTCAGATGCTTCAGCGCCACCAGTACCTTCACATAGTCATGCTCCTCCGGCAGGGAAACATTCTTCCCCGGCCAGAGCAGGATTTCGGTTCCGTCCGACAGCGTGACGCCGCTGGCCGGGCCGGAATAGCGGTATTCTTTCATCACTCGCTTTCCTCATAGTTCACTTCGGTTAACAGCGGGCCGGACGGTAAATCGCTGTCTTCGATAAAGACGCTTTCAGTGGCAAAGTCGAGGGCGTACTGCCACAGCCCCTTGACCTCACCGATAAACACCTCGCGGGTCAGCCAGATGCGACGGCGGCAGTTCGGCGGGGTGTAGCCACCGAGGATGCGACGGATTGCATCCAGAACGTCAATCGCGCCTCTTTTACCGTTGAGCTGCCGGAAGACCACCGTGACGCATAGCTGGATGGTCTGAGCCTGGATAACCGCGCTGGTGTCATTGGGCTTGTCGAAGCGCGACCCGGCATAACTCACCAGCAGCGCTCCTTTCGGATGGTTGAGCCGGTATTCCGCTGGTTTCTCCGGGAAATATTCCACTGCCAGCGTCGGGAGTTTCTCCTTAAGGCGGGCGACAACCGCATCAATAACGGGCAGAACATTCATCAGTATTTCTCCAGTAAGCCATCGCGCCCGCCAAAGGTGGGACGGCGTGCCCGTGCCCGGATTTCACCGGACTCAGGCACATCTTTCTGAGTCGACTGCAGCCCCAGCGTGAGCTTCCCGTCGCGGATAGCCTCCAGTTGCCGCCGTGCCTCTTTGTTGTCGTCCTTGACTGTGTCAGGCAGGTCACCTTCAGGACGGCGGACATACAGGCGGTAACGGGTCAGAGTGATGGCAATGTCGCGCAGAACGGTCGGTACTTCCGTCAGCGGCAGGGTATAGCGCCCACGCAGGTGGGCATCTATCAGTTCACCGGCGTAGCGGATGCAACTCTCAACCACGGTAGCATTGACCGGAGGCTGCTCATCAAAGCCCACCGACTCGTTGGTCAGCTCAATGAGCGTCCTTTCCGGTACTTGTTCAAGTAAATCCGCCAGGGTGCAGTACATGTCACACCCCGCGCAGGATGCGGATAACGTCACCTTCGGCCAGAGCCTCATCCAGCGCAATCCCGGCAGAAATGCCTGCCGGGGTCTCACCGGCTGCGGGGACCTGAGGAACGGCGCAGGCGTTCGCATCCGACTGAACGATCTGCCCTCTGGAGACTGCCGCTCCGGCCTCGACGGCAACAATACCCAGTACGTTGACCGGCGTTACATCACCGGCAGCGGCATCCACCTCTGCCACGCCGAGCGCGACGGCTCCGGCCTGACAGGGGGCGTTATCGGCACCGACAAAGCGCTGTTGCGTCAGCGCTGCGCTGGCCGTCACGGAGGTGGTCAGAATGACCTGTTGAGTTGTACCCATGACCGTCTCCTTATTTCACAATGTTGGTGACGAGATACCCGGCATCGCCACCGACCACGGCGACTTTGTAGATATCGGTATAACGGCAGTACTTCACCTTGCCGCCGATGCCGTCGTATTTATCCGCCACCGGCATCCCTTTACGGCGCAGTGTGTAACCGAATGACGGCTCATTTTCGTCGGCGCTGTCGGTGCCCGGCTGCGGTTTGCCGACGTAATGCAGCATCAGGTTGTCGCTCCAGATATCGGTCGGGACTTTGTCCTTGTTCTGTGCGTCTTTCATGGAGGCCATGGAGACCGGCTCGCCGATCACCACATCTTCCAGCTGGAAAAGGTCTTTCAGAATTTCGATGGTGATACGCTTGCGCTCGTTGGCTCCAATCGCGGCCTGAATAGCCGGGTGGAACTTCAGCAGCGACATGACGCTGGCCCCCATGGTCATCAGGTTCGGACGCAGGCCGGTGGCGTTACGCACCGCTTCGATCCCGCCTTCAATGATGCCAATCGGGTCACCCTTGCCACCACCCCAGCGGTCGGCAGCGGCCAGCGCTTTGACGTTAGCCGCGCGATAGACGTTCTTGTCCTGGGCCAGACGGGCCGCATACAGTTCTCGCTTGAGGTTGACGCCGCTCGTCACACGGCGAATGGCTTTGGCCTCTTCGTTGAACATCGACTCTGCCTGCTCGCGATAGTCCACCGGCGCGGCCAGATCGTGCTCGTTGAGAACCAGGTCCAGCTTGCCGGTTTTCTCGCGCACCAGAACGTTGCTGTCAGCCCCCACGGCACGCTCGGTGTCGTACTCCACAAAAGCGGATTTACCGAAGGTCGGCACGGTCACACCTTCCTTATCGGTAAGGACAATGGGGAAAATGCGCTCACCGATGAACGCGGCATTTTTATAACCGCGAGCGATGCTGGTCAGCACCGGGTCAACGACGCGCTTACCCTTTAAATAGTCAGACATGTTCTCTCCTTAATTACAGGCAGCGGGAGACAGCAGCGTCGTAGCTGATGCCTTCTTTTTTCGACAGTTCCAGCGCTTTCTGATGCAGCGCCAGACGTTCCGGGTCGGCTTCAGCGAACTCCGCTGACGTCGTTTTGATATCCGTGTTCACGCGGTCTTTGGTCGCATGCTCACTGAAATTCAGTACCGGATCAGTGCTGTCCAGCAGCGTCTTAAACGCCGTGACCAGCGGGGTGCGGGTATCGCCTTCGGCAAACTCAACCGGCTTGTCACCTGCAGAGACCGCGTCCAGGATGGCCACGACTACCGACTTCGCTTTGGGGGCCAGTCGGCCATCGCCAACCAGCTTCTCGGCAAAGGAGACGTTCTCCGCGTGCAGTTTGTCCTGCTTGCTCTTCGCTTCCTGTTCTGCCCGCTGGGTGGCTTCCGCTTTCAGACGTGTATTTTCCGCCTGAAGCGCTTTGATTTCTTCTTCAGTCATGGTGCTGTTCTCTTGTTGAGGGTTAGGATTGTGTTCACTGAAGTCCGGTTCAGACTTCCCGGTGTCGCGGTAAGCCTCTTCGCGCAGGGAGTCAACCTGCCATGAAGGAAGCACCTTGTCGGTCTCGTCCAGCCCGAACTGAGCAATCAGAAAATCGCGCAGACGGCCCCATAAAGAGGCATTGGTGATATCACTCCAGTCGGCAAACTCCACGACGCCTTCTTCTTTCTCACCAAACGAGACCTGCTTCAGCCCCTTAATGGAAGGTGGCTGCGCGCCCAGAAAGCCGACATGACGCAGGTAAAGCGTGCCGGGCTTCGGGTTGTTCGGTGAGTCAGGGAGATAGAATGAGGCGGAGACCTTCTTGAAGCGTCCGTTGCCCACCAGTTCGGCAAACTGCGGGTCGAGCTGGTCAGGCTCAGCGAGCAGATCGCCGCCGTTAAGCGACAGGGATTTCACCCAGCCCCACGCCGGGTCTTCCGTTTTGGGGTGGCCAATAACGAGAGGCGCTTCATGGACGGACGGGTCATAGGCTTTCACGCAGGCGGCAAGATCGCTTTGCGTGAACGGCAGTTTCGTGCCGTGCATATCGGTATGAGTACCGGCTTTAAAAATGTGAATAGCTGGCATTTTGCTGTCCCGCGTTACGTTGTCGGGGACAGTCTGTGGAAAAAGCATCAGCAGCGCTTTTAATCTGCTTTAGAAAAAATCGGGGGTATCAGTACGGGGAATGTCACGCTGCAGGCGAATAGTGGCGCAAAGCGGGGACTGTAAAGCCTTTATAAAGGTAATACAGCCCCTCAGCGGCTGGCAATGATAAATCACCCGCCTGCAGAGACAAAACTCAGCGACGGGCCGCTGCTTCAAGATGGCGGACAATCGTATCGAGGATGGGGACAACCACTTCAGGCTGCAGCTCACCGTCCCCTGTCAGCGGCAGGAACGGACGGACCGGAAGTTCAACGGACTCATTACGCCCCGTTTTTCCACCGAACTGGTGAATCGGCCCATAAACGACATTAGTGCCAACCGCTGCCTGCCGGTCGTCATGGTCGGTTGATACTGACCCCATCAGACGCCCGGTATCCTGCAGTGTTTGCCCGTCGCGATCTTCTGCTGCCAGCGAGGGAGTCCACCCCGGACGCCCCTCATCGAGAAAGTTAAACTGCGTCTCCGCCAGCAGGGTTCCGGCGATTTTGCGCATCGCGGGTTCCAGGTCTGTGGCAGCCAGGTCCAGCGCACGGAGGCTCCGGCGCAGGGATTCATCGTTAATGGTGATATTGACCAGGTTATCGGAAGCCATCGTTATCCTCTCAGTTCCTGCTGTGCCAGCGGTTGAAGCGTACCCTGATAGCGGGCAAGGTCGGGACGGTATGCTGCCCCCGGCGCGTAAGACCAGCCGACGTCGGTGGCCACCTTCGTGGTGCCGGTATTGAAGGTGGCGACGTTCTGCATCTCGCCTGTTTTCTCTGAGACCAGCTTCAGCTCCCATCCCATGGCTGAGCCAGAATCTGACACCTTCAGGCCACGGGCACGCACATCGGCTGCGCTCAGGGCAATGACACCACAGCGGCAGCGCCAGCCGTTCGGCGGGTAGAACGCCTGCCAGAACGGGTCATCATAGCGCAGCACCAGACCATGCAGCGCCAGATGGCTCTTGCGGGTATGGCTGTCGTTGATGCCGGTATACATCCAGTACGGCCTGTCGTCTACGTTCTCCATCTGCTCCGCCCAGCGACCGGCACTGTAGAGTACGGACATATTGGTACGAAAGATGGTGTCGAGCCGCCACGGGCTGCCCTGCTGGATGGTGACCGGCTCGCCCGTTACCGGGTCTGTGGTGTCACGTGACCCCCACCATCCCTTGCGCTGCAGCTCCGGCTCCAGCTGCTGGCGGAACCAGCGGTCAGTCTTGCCCTCATCCAGTGC
This sequence comes from Mixta tenebrionis, assembly GCF_006517625.1. Lineage (GTDB taxonomy): Bacteria > Pseudomonadota > Gammaproteobacteria > Enterobacterales > Enterobacteriaceae > Mixta > Mixta tenebrionis. The sequence continues at coordinate 15,516 of NZ_VHQI01000018.1, forward strand.
CTGCTGCAGGGCGCTCCTGATATCTTCCAGGATATCAAGGCGGGTCACTTTGGCGACGGTAAAGGCGCGGGCATGGGCATCCTGCCACATCTCCTCCCAGTCCCACGTGAAGCTATACCCTTTGGACTTCAGGTAGCTGACAGCCCGTTTTGGGGGCAGCGTCATGCAGTACGCCAGTTCAGCCGTTGTCACGCTCATGCAGACGCCCCCAGACAGTTGCAACAAACATGATACGGGCCAGCCGTTCCTGCAGGTCATCCGCATTCATCTGCGGGTACAGTTCAGCCAGCGCCCCCAGCAGCTCAGACGGGTTAACGCCGTCTTTCACCTGGTTAAAGAGCGGCTCCAGCACCGGCGCAAGTACGCCGTTTAAGGTGCCACCGTTCATCAGAATATCCAGCGCATCATCGAGATCCTGCTGGGCCTGAATATCGGCATCTATGGCCTCGGCGAACGACAGCGGCAGCGTGTTCTTCTGGCGCTCTGACGGTGGTGTCTCGTCAATATCGCCGTCCTGCAGCTGGTACTCACGCTTGAAGTATTGCGGGGTGAAGACCACACCGGCGCGGCTGAGTTTCTCGTCGCGGGTTGCCTGAGTATCGTCGACCGTTCCCTGTTCCCACATTTTCCAGACGGGGCTGGCCACATCGCCAAAGTTCATTGATACCGCCATCCTGATGGCCTGATTCACCGCGCTTTCCACGATATCAGCGTCAGCGTCACGGATATCATCGGTGACCTCCAGTCCGGCCTGCGCGGAGGCGCGGTTACTGTTGGCCTCGGTGGTCTGGTTCTGCCCCAGCAGGGCGATGGAGATTTCACTGCGGGCAAGCGTAATCAGGTTCTGATAAATATCGCTGCTGTCGGCCTTGCCTGCGGCCTCCTTGATTTCAATGGAGGAATCGTCAGGGATGGCGGCCACCGCGTCTTCTACCATTGCCTCCATGGAGTCCAGCAGCAGGTCAATCTCACCCTGGGCCGTCCCGCGCGGATGCTTGCCGATGACCCACGGTGAACCGTATTTCTCGGCAAAACGCACCCAGAATTTCATGCCGCCTTTTTTGAATGTCACGGGCCAGAAACACATCGACAGATCAGGGAAGCCATACGGGTTGTCGTAGGTCGCATCCTGACGCGGTACCACGAACTTGTTCAGCGGTACCGGCTCGCCTTCCAGCCCGGCGTCTTTTGCCCGAAAGCGCAGCAGGTTGTCATTGTTGAACTGGAACCACTCTGGCGGCTTACCCACGATATCGGCGATGCCCCAGGATTTAACAGAACGCCCCCACATGATCTCACAGGGCTGATACCCGTAGAGAACGGCGTCGGTCATCTCGCCGATGATGCGTGACAAATCCAGATCGTCGAGCATATCCCGGATGAAGCTGAATACCCGCGCCGGGGCATGACCGCGCTCAAGACCACGCTCCAGCGACTTGACCGCCGCCTTACGCCTGCGGATGCAGCCACCAACCAGCGGGTCGGTACGCAGTTCACGATAGATGCGGATATCCCGGCCCTGAGATTTCAGAATGGGGTCAGGGTTAGGCAGGTACATTCCCAGCCCGAAGAAGTCGATGGAGCGGCTGCGCGAGGCGATCTGCTCCGTCAGCGTTTTATTGGGTTCGGCAAAAGAGACAAACTCATTGGGTGAAACCCAGAGTCCACGGGACATCAGTAATCCTCCAGCATACGGGCCGCCTGACGACGACGGCGTGAGCTTGCCTTCACCGGCCCTTTGTTAATTTCACGGCTGGCGAAGTACGCCAGCGCCAGCGCGATGGCTGAATCCCCGTGACGTTTGCCACTGTCAGACTTCGCTTTTGAGCGCTGTTCCGGCACGCGGGGAACGCCGTTTACCACCTGAACGGCCCGCAGGTCGTCCAGCGTGTCTTCATCCTTCGGTAAATCCACTAGGTTGCCATCTTCCAGCGCAGCCTTGACCGGCGGCATATGCTCGCGATACCAGTTTTCAGTAGGCATGACCTGCTTAACCCGGCTGGAGCCGTAGCGCTGCATGGCGTATTCGGCGAGGTAAGAGCCGTTACCACGGGCATCGAGCGCCGCGCCCATCAGGTTTGGCAGGCCGTCCATCAGATACCACGCGATTTGCTCCTGCTGTTTGAACGGCACGTTGCGCAGCTCCAGCACGAACGGTACGCGGCGTACTAGGTTCTTCTCCTGCAGCAGGGGATAGTCCACCGACAGATCACCGCTGCGCCCAAAGTCGCGCCCCAGGAAAGAACGTGCGTCAGCAGGCAGAGCTTCCAGCAACGGTTTGAGGTGTTCGTCCAGCCAGTCCTGCGTCTCGCTCCAGCGGACGTCATCGGGCTTCAGCTCGTAGCCCTCCGGGCAGGTCAGGCGCAACACCGGTGTGTCAGCCGACATACGGGACTCAATCAGGGCGCGGGACAGCCAGGCGCCGCCACCGTTGGCCGGGACACAGTCAAGCTCCTCCGATGCACCGGCACCGTAGAATTTGTACACCGATGCCATCCACGCCTGCTCGGACGCTTCCGACCATTCTTTCCCGGTACGCAGGCAGACGCGGTGGAACAATCCCTCCGACACAGCCTCCTGGAAAGTAATGCGGTGTACGCTGCCCCCCTGACGCCCGGCCCGGATATCACCGATAAGCGTATTGAACGGGTTATCGTCACCGTCATGGGTGGAGATAACCCGCACCTTGCCACCCCAGATAAGCATCGCCAGCGCCGCCTTCAGCAGTTCATCCAGTTGCTCATGGAACGCCGCTTCGTCGATAACGATGATGCCCTGACGGCCACGCAGGTTAGACGGGCGGCTTGAGAGCGCAACAACGCGGAAGCCTGAATCAGGGAATTTGATGGTGTAGGTCTTGATGTGTTTGTCGTCTTCGTCTTCTTCCCAGAAACCCTCTTCGATTTCACTGGCGGCATAGTTGAATGCCCGCGCCCACATCGCACACGCCTGGATATATTCGACGGTCATGTCCTGGTTATAGGCGATGTAATACACGTTCATCCCGCCCGCAGGCGCTGAAGAGGCTGCGGTCAGCACATCATCGGACGCCTCAGCCCAGGTGATACCGGTTCGGCGGCTCTTCTCAATCACCTTGAGCGGCGACGTATCAGCCACCCAGCGCTGCTGGTAAGGCATCAGAACGGCGGGGATATCCAGCGCCGAGGTATCAGGCAAAACGGGGGCAAGCTGACTCATGTGGCAATCCCCAGAATTTCACGACGCAGCGCCTGTACTGCATCGGTTGACAGTCCACCCTTACGGGCAATTTTCTCGGCGTTGCTGGCCGCCTGCTGCGCTCTGGCCCGGACTTCAGACTGGAACTTCTTGAGGTTGACGGACGCGCGGGACAGCGTGGCCACGTTCTTCGCCACCTTCGACAGCAGCGCCACGCGCTCTTTGGGGTCGACTTCGCCTTCTTCCGCTTCCTGCAGCTGAACGATACTCTCGAACAGCTCGGTCTGAATCAGGGCGATCACCGCCTCTGAACGCGCATCCTGATCGTCAGCAGCTCCCTCGGTCAACATACGTGCCGCTTCTGTCGCCGCACGGATGGCACCATAGCGGCGCTCAATCTTCTGACCATAGCGATGGATAGCCGATTTGCTGATGACGTAACCCTGCTCACGCAGCAGGGACTCCAGCTCGTTATATCCGCTGAAGCCGGATTCAGTCAGCGCCCGCTCAAGCCAGCGACGCACGTCTTCCGGCAGCTTTTCTATCGTGCTGCGTCTGGCCATCATTCACTCCAGTACTTTTCCGGGCGGGCGATGCCAGGGCCGCATTCCACGGTGTATTCCACCAGGTCAACGCCGAGGCGGGTCAGGTCAGCAAACCAGTCACCGGAAGGCTTCTTCTCCAGATCAACCATCTTGCGGTCGGCCAGATAATCCAGCTCACGGCGCAGCTCCAGCGGCGTGGTGTCCGGGTAGATGGCGCGGGATACATCCAGCAGCAGCGTCTCGCTGGCGGTATACGGGCGGGTTTTGTTCAGAGCAACCAGCAGACTCCAGCGCAGGGATTCCCGGCGCACGCGGGCGATATCAACCATGGTGACCTCCTGTATGACGGTACTGCTGTACCACTTCCAGTTTGTTGTAGAGTGCGTCCAGCTTGGCCTCGATGACCGTCTGGCCACGGATGTAATCCTCGCGGCGGACGTAGTTCAGCGGTAAATCCGCCTTAAACCGCATAAATTCTTTTTCCAGCTCGCCCCAGTTGGAGGCGGACTGTTGCAGCGACTGCTCAAGGGAGGCGAACCGCGCCGCCTGACGCTCCTCCGCTTTACTGAACAGCCACTTGGCCATACCGCCGACAAAGCTCATGAAGGTGATGAGAAAGCCCACCACCGTCCAGAATTCAACCTGCAACGTCATTTCTGTAATCCTTCCCGTTCGTCCAGCAGCTGGTTTATCTGGCTGCGCCAGATGCGGCACTGCTTCGCGTTGTCGATGATGTTGGCGAGGACGTCACGCTGGGAGACGCCTGAGTCGCGTAGCCAGGCGTCAGCGGCTTCAGGTTGCCCGGACGCTGCGCGAGCGCCGGTGCCAGCGGCGGCAGTTGTGTCTGAATGACCGGTGTCGACGGATGCGTTGTCATATCCGAGCGCGGTGTTGTACTGGCGCACGAAACCGCGAGTAAACACGCACTCAATGGGATGGCTCTTACCTTTTTCATCAATCCAGCGCTGTGTGACATCGTTAATTTGCCCCTGTAGTTGTTTGTTCTGGCTCTCAAGCTGAGCAATCTGCTCAAGGTAACTGGCTTCGGCCTGATGGCCTGCGGCAACCTGCTCCTGATACCGCTTTGCCCAGGCCCGCAGCGCTGCGTTCTCAAGCGTGGTCTGTTCGGTTTTGTAGGTATCAAACGCTGACTGCAGCCGACTGAGCGCTGCGTCACCGTCACGTTTTGCGTCCTCAGAACCGTCGTGATAGCCCCAGCGGTTCAGCCCATAAAGAGCAGCCACCAGAACAAGCGCCAGCACCATGCCGCGCCACGGCAATCTTTTAACCAGGTTCCACACAGCTGCTGCCTCCCCATGTGAGATAGCGCGGAGCCAGCTCCCGCAGGATGCGCTGCGGATAGTGGCGGTTCTCCCGCCAGTTGGCGGCGCTACGTCCGGCATTCACCGTGGCGACATGGCCAAACCAGCGGGCACTGTCCAGCCCCTGCTGTGAGGCCAGCCGTTTGTCCCGCTGTACCCAGCCCAGACCGCCGTTATAGCCGGACAGCGTCATGGCCATACGTTCGCAGCCGTTGGCGGCGCTGACACGCTGCCACAGCCAGCGGTCATAGCTGACCAGCGCCCGGATGGCCCATGCCGGATTAAACGGATCACGGCTGTTAAGCTCCGGCATCAGCTGACTTATCCAGTCAGCGGTAGCGGGCATAAACTGCGCCAGCCCCTGAGCGCCAACCGGCGAGACCGCATCAGGTCGCCAGCCGCTTTCCTGATGCAGCTGTGCGGCGAAGTCGGCCACCGGCGCTGACATTCCCCATTCAAGCCGGGCATTACGGATCACATCGTCGCGATACTGCAGAGCAGCCTGTGGCGGCTGAGCTGCGCGGGCTTGACTAAAGAAACCGCCACACCAGAGCAGCCAGGAAATAACCAGGTTACCAGCGAGCTGCCACCAGAAGCTGTATTTATCATTGCGTAGCTCGCCATGCTTGATGGCGGTTACGCCCAGACCAAAGGCAAGCAGGATGATGAGAGTGATTTGAGGCCAGTTCATGGTTACAGTCCCATCGCTACGGCCAGACAGACTGCGGCAACAATCAGCGCACGACGGATTAGCGCAGCGGAAAAGACCAGGTGAAGGCCAGTCTGGACGGGGAAGCGACCATCAGCCATCAGCCTGTCATCGTGCTTCAGATACTGACCGGGGCGGGCTTTGGGGAAAAGCGAACGGTCAAGCCAGTAGCCCAGCACAGCCGCCAGCGTGATGAGCGACAGCTTGTAGACAACCACCGGCAGCTGCTGGGGCGAGACCAGACCGATGGTGCCGAGCAACAGCACAGAGGTCAGCAGCCAGCCGCTGAGACGGGGCTTTTTAACAGGGGGAATGAATTTTTTCAGGTTTTTCATGGTGCGTCTCCTTGTGTGGTGGAGACAGCATCACAAATGGTCGGGGAAAGGGATTTTAAACAGCGTTAATAGTGAGGATGCGAACGAGAACCGCATGATGGCTTTGAAAGAACGACCAGCCCGGTGCGGTAACACCAGGCTGGTCATCAACCCACAGGTATGCACTGTGAGCCGACCAGGGTTCAGTCAGTCTCGCGAGACCAGACTAGCCTGCCATATTTTCATTGATTGCAAAAGGCTTACGGATAATGAAAGAACAATCTTTACCCATCGTCACATGGATTGGTGGTAAACGTCGTCTGGCGAAGCATATTTTACCGTTGTTTCCGGCCCATACCTGCTATGTGGAGCCGTTCTGCGGGGCAGCTGCGCTCTATTTCCTAAAGACTCCCAGCAAGACCGAAGTCATTAACGATATCAACGGGGAACTGGTGAACCTCTATCGGGTGGTCAAGCATCATCTGGAAGAATTTATTCGCCAGTTTAAATGGGCGCTGGTCAGCCGTCAGATATACAAGTGGCTGCAGGATACGCCGGAAGAAACGCTCACTGACATTCAGCGGGCGGCCCGGTTCTACTACCTACAGAAACAGGCGTTTGGAGGCAAGGTCGCCGATCACACGTTCGGGACCTCTACAACCAGTGCGCCGCGCTTCAATCTCCTGCGTATTGAGGAAGAACTGTCGATGGCACACCTGCGCCTGTCCAGAACGCTGATAGAACATCTGGACTGGCACCAGTGCATAGAGAGATATGATCGCCCGCATACGCTATTCTACTGTGACCCACCGTACTGGGGAACGGAAGGCTATGGTGTAGAGTTCGGGCTGGAAAACTATGAGCACATGGCAGATTTGGCGCACAGGATCAAAGGGAAGATGATTATATCGGTGAACGATATCCCGGAAATGCGACAGGCATTCAATGGTCTGAACATGCTGTCGGTTGATATCAGCTACAACCTTAAGGTAACTGGCAAATCCAGTCGCAAGAAGGAACTCATTATTCTCAATTTTTGACCGAATGATAAGACTTCATGCAGTCAATCAAGTACTGCATGAAGTCAAGAGCTGGCTTTGTGTACCAAAAATAAACCGTGATCGCAGTGATGATTCCCATAACCAGAACACCGCGGATGATCCAGAACGTACGTTTCTGCGTCGCTAGTCGTGCAGAAATACTGCGAAATACACCAGCTACATCATCTTTGATGAAAGAATATTCTTTATTAATCTGCTTTTCTTTGTATTCAATTTCTTCGCCCAAGGCCTTTATAGATTGCATCTGGTTTGAAAGTGCCAGCCAGATTAACGTCGCAGCAAAAATGCATCCCAGAAGGATTATCGTGTTTGTTATCCCCTGGCCCGACCATCTCGTAGCTACTTTGAATTGGGTAGCCACAATAACTGAGGCAACAGGAATGCCAAGTATATGGTTCTGGATATCCGAAAACGCCTTGTGGATTTTACCCATTTCTTCGACTTTTGCGGCACGCAACTGATCCATGACTTTGTCATAAGAGAATCCAGAAGAGTATATACGATACCCTTTCAGGAACTTTTCATGTAGACGCTGAATATTGTCCAGTAAAAATGCGAATACTCGTGGTGAATCAACTCCATCACTAACGGCCTGGATACTTTCAATCAGAATATCCAGCTTCTGATCCTTATGGGTATCATCGTTGAAACAAGCTAAAAGATTATCAAGATGCTCACGATGCAAATTTTGTACGTTTTCAGCAGCGAAGTGTGGCAATAGCTTGATAACTTCTTTTTTCAGAAAAACCAGCTGACAAGTTGAGCTGTCAAAGTAGGCAGCGGCCTCTTTTAGCAGGTTAACGAACTCCAGAATCTTCCGGTAATTGCTGATGAAAACGGGGATATCTTCATCATCATTACGAAATTTTGTTTCAAGGATGAAGTAATTAGCTGGTTCCAGGCACTGATGCTTTGGAGCATTTAGTAATTTTTCGTGTGTGGCAAACACAAGTCCCAGTCCACTCCGTGGTGGCGTAACACGTAGGTTGATCGTGTTGCCTGGAGCGACAGTCCCTGTATCAATAGAAAGCCCATACTCACGTGGATCATCGAGCAAGGTATTCATCTGGTCACAATCTGACTGATCTGAGAGCAACAGCGTACCGACACGGAACTCCTCCTGGAATACCATGCGACGGTACAGTGCTGTCAGCATCTCAAACGAAATCGTCACGATTAAACCTCTGTCATCCACATTTCCCTGAACTCATCAGGCACATTACGTAGGGTGATAATATTTGTTGCCGGATCATAATCAATATAGCCTTCAGTTTTCCCTTCCCGGTCAAACTTAAGCTCCCAGTATTTGGACTTGCCTTTAAAAGATACCAAAGCGCGGATGACGCGACCATCAGGAACAAAGCCATCCGATAACTCCAGCTCTTCGGCAGCAAGTTTACCAGATAACTCCTCTGGAGCCTGGGGCCAAACGGCATTAACAAAGGTTTCCAGACTAAGTGGCTCATTAGCCTTACTTAACGCATGTAAGTGTTCAAACGCGCTCTTAAGAAACGCGTCTTTTTCAGCGCCGTCAAGCTCTTTCTCTGCTGCAAATGCTTTTAAAACATCACGTAACTTTTCAGACTCTCGTTTGGCGATTAAAACATCATTACAGCCGAGGAATTGTTTAAAGTAGTTTGAAACATTCCCTTGTCCCTTAAGAAAACTGATATAGCGTTCTGCATCACTTTTCCATGCGGTTAAGTCAATGCGCCCAGCCATGCGCAGCTTAGCGATATCAAGATAGGTACTGTCCTGGATGTTAAAATCATCAGTGACAGTTGACCCGATGGTGGCACTCACAATAGCTATCAGCAGGTGTTCATTGTGTCCTATCACGATGTTTGCAAAAAGAACATAACCACCAGTAGCCATGTTTTCTCGCTGTGAGCGTTCCGTCAGGTGATGCATCATCCGGCAGGAACTTTGGTAGAAATCATCAACACCTTCCAGAAAATCCCCAGCCATGCGTTCCATCGGATAGTTATCCGTATCGCCTTCAAAATAGCCATAACCTTTACCTGTGCGTCCTGCGTATTTTGCACAGATATCGTTTATAAGGCGCTGGGAGGCCTCAGTAACCAGTCCTTCTTCAGGACTCAATCTCTCAGAAGCGTCTCCATTTTGTTGCTTGTCCAAAATGTGAACTACGACGTGTTTAACTTCAATGGCCTGCTCAGACATTGACTATTCACCTTATTTTTTATTGTTAAATGGCAAACACTTACTGCTGTGTGTTCTCGTTAGGAACACATTAACCCACATTTTTTAACCGCTCAATCGTTGCGGATAATTCCTTCAGTTGTTTTTCCATCTCAATCACACGCTGTTTTTCTTCAGCGCCTCGCATGAGGTCTCGCCGAACCTCAGGATCTAACTGGTTTAGAAGTTCAAGCATTTTAAGGTCTGACTGGCTGAATTGATGCTGTGTTGGCACAGCGATAATTTCTTCAGATGGAATCTGTTCTCTACCAGTAAGAAGCCAATCTATTGATATACCCAAATGAGTGCTTAACGCAACAAGAGCCTCCGCATTGGGTTCTCTCTCACCACGCAGATAGTTTTGAAGTGAGCGATATGGAATTTTTGACAGGTCAGACAATGCTTTAATCGTCAACCCCTTAGTATCCATCGCTTCGCGTAATCTCTCTTTTATACTCATTTGAACATATCTCAATTTGACATACCCGTTTGGGTGCGTACAATAGACCCAATAGAGTACATCATAACCCAACAGGAACACGGTGCATATGAACAAACAACAAGTTCGGGCACGGCTGGTTGAGCGAGGCAGTAGCCTGCGCCAGTTTGCGCTTAACGCGGGCTATGAGCCACGAACAGTCACCCAGGCTGTCAGCCGCTGGGCAGGCAAAAGCGAACTTCCACGCGGTCGTTTGACTTATCGGATTTTGCGAGACCTTTCGGTCGCAATAGGCAAAGAAGTTACCCCCGGCATCCTCAAGGAGGCGTCATGAGTAAACCAAATACATCAAGCTCAGGTACCCGTATTTTGCGTGTCCTTAAGGCTTTACGCGGTCATGCTCTGAACGGTGTTTCTAACGGTGAACTGGCATCGGCTCTGGGCGAGTCACCGGCGAATATCAATCGTGCGCTGAACACCCTTATCGAAGAAGGTCTGGCCCTGAAACTGGATAACGGGCGTTTTGCCCCTGGAGTCCAGCTCTTACAAATCGCCATGGCGCACAGTACCGAAATGGCGCGGGCGCAGGATCGTATCAATGAAATTAACCAGCGCGTTATGGCTGGCAGTCGCTAAGGAGTTGAAATGGGACGCACAAAATCACAACCAGTTGAACTAGTGGAAGATGCACCGCTGAGTGATGGCCTCAACGTTAATATTAATGCCATGACCGAACATCGCCTCGAAATCATGCAGCAGTTCGGTGATGGTCTGCCGTATGAACGTGATCGTATCGTTCACGAAACACGGTTTTATATGGCGCAGAGTGCTGAGGCCATGCTGGAAGCAGGTAAACGCCTTGTAATTCTTAAAGAAAATGAACCTCACGGCGATTTTATAAATATTCTCGAAAATGACCTCGGCCTTGAGCCGCGCGTCGCACGCCGCATGATGCAGGCCAGCGTGAAATTTTTGGGTAATGGCGATCAAAATTCAAAACGGACAGCGCTGACCGTTTTAGGTAAGACCAAGTTGTATGAACTGATGGTTCTGGATGACGAAGAACTCGACGCATTGGCTGATGGTGGAACCGTCGCCGGGGCAACGCTTGATGATATTGATCGCATGACCAGCCGCGAACTGAAGGCAGCCCTACGTGAAGCCCGCGAAACCAACGCTGCGCAACAACGCGTACTCGCCGACAAAAACGAAAAAATCGACACTCTCTCCACCAAACTGGAGAAGAAATCCCGTATCCAGCCGCCTAAGCCTGACGAAGAGGTGAAGAAGATGCGGGCAGAAGTGACGGCGTTAGCGGTTGAGGCGGAATCTGCCATCGCGGTTCGACTGTCCAGCGCCTTTGAGACCCTGTGCGCATACTGCGCTGAAAACATGATTGATACCCCCAGAGACTTTATGGCCGGTCTGGTCTGCCAGCTGGAAAGCACCGCGCGTGGCCTGCGCTCCACATTTGACCTGCCGGACGAGCCGACAGGCAACGCCGCCCCTTCATGGCTGACTGACCCGACGCCACAGATTAACGGGCAGGAGGCATAACCCATGAGTGCCGCCCTGACTGAACGACTGGTTTATGTTGCCCGCGCGGCACGTGACGCGGGGCATGGTAAGCGCGGTGCGATATACGATGCCGCCTGCGCTGAACTGGGCATGTCCCGCGCCACCCTGCTGCGCAAGCTGAAGGAGGTATCAGTGACTGACAAACGCAAAAAACGCGCCGATGCCGGGCGCAGCGCCCTGAGCCGCGACGAAGCCGCGCTGATATCTGCCACGCTGCGCGAGGCCACCCGTAAGAACGGTAAGCGCCTGTATTCCATCGCGGATGCGGTGGAGACCCTGCGTTCAAACGGCTTTATCACTGCAGGCAGAACGGACGAGGCCACAGGCGAGTTTTTCCCGCTGTCCGAGGACACCATCAGCCGCGCCCTGCGTAACTATGGCCTTCACCCGGAACAGCTTGACGCACCGGCACCGTCGTCCGAGATGGCCAGCCTGCATCCCAACCACGTCTGGGAGATTGATGCCTCACTTTGTACGCTTTACTACCTGAGCAACGGCCATAAAGGGCTGCAGGTGATGGACAGCACGAAGTTCTACAAGAACAAGCCTGCCAACATCGCACGCATCGCCAGTGACCGCGTGTGGAGTTACGAGATTACCGACCATACCAGCGGCTGGATTTACGTTGAGTACGTGATGGGCGCGGAATCCGGTGAGAACCTCTGTTCTGTTCTTATCAACGCCATGCAGGAGCGTGGTGGCGCTGACGTGCTGCACGGCGTGCCGAAAATACTCTACCTCGACCCCGGCTCGGCGAACACCGCTGGCATGACGAAAAATATGTGCCGCTCGCTGGGCATCGACCTGATAGCGCACAAGCCGCATAACGCCCGCGCCACCGGACAGGTGGAAAAAGCCCGTGACATTATCGAACGCAAGCTGGAGCCGGGTCTCAAGTTCCAGCCGGTTCACAGCCTGGAAGAGCTGAACGCGCTGGCGGTGAAATGGCGCAGCCACTTTAACGCCACGGCAGTTCACAGCCGCCACGGTAAAACCCGCACGGATATCTGGCTGAAAATTACCGCTGACCAGCTGAAGAAAGCGCCATCCGTTGAGGTATGCCGGGAGCTGGCAGTGGCCGCGCCGGAAAGCCGTAAGGTCACATCAAAACTGCGTGTGCCATTCCGGGGTAGCGAATTTGATGTTTCGACGGTGCCGGGCGTACTGGTCGGCGAAAAACTGATGATTACCCGTAACCCGTGGCGCAGCGATGTGGCGCAGGTGGTGCTGACCGGCGAAGACGGCCACGAGACGTTCTTCTTGGTCGAAGAGGTCAGAAAGAACGAGTTTGGCTTTGCCGAAAGCGCGGCGGTATTTGGCGAAAACTACAAAGCCCTGCCGGAGACCCCGGCGCAGACGGCGGCAAAAGAAATCGAAGTGCTGGTCACCGGCACCGATAACGCCACCGATGCAGCTGCTGCACGCAAGGCGAAGGCGCTGCCGTTTGGCGGGCGACTTGACCCGTATAAACATATCGACGACACCACGCTTCCGGCCTATATGCCGAAGCGCGGTCAGGCTTCAGACGTGCGCGGCCCGCGTATTGAGCAGCGTCCGCTGACCCATGTGGAGGCCGCGAAAGCCCTGCGCGAGAAGTTCAGCGCGAACGGCCATACCTGGACGCCGGAACATTACCGCCAGTTAACGGCACGGTACCCGGATGGCGTACCGGAAGCCGCGCTGGATGAGGTGATGGTCACCCTGACCACTCCGGCCCGCAGCAGCGTTATCAGCATCGTTAACGGCAACTGAGGAGGAAGACATGCTGGTACTGAAGCAACAACTGAAAGAGGCCCGCATCCCGCAGGCGGTGGTGGCAAGAGCCGTCGCCGTTTCCGAGGCCACGCTGGCCCAGATTGTGAACCATAACGAGTGGCCCCGCACCAGCCCCGAAGAGGTACGCCAGCGTCTGGCGTTGTATCTGGAAAGTCAGGGGATTGATACAGCGAAGAGTTTTGATGCTGTACAGGGCGCAGCCACGCCCCGTACAGCGGGTACTACCGATAAAACCAACCTCAGCGAGGCAGAGAACATGTTACTCAAAAAGCAGGTGTTATTTCCAGCAACCAAAAAAGCGTTTGGCCTTTTCCGTGACCCTTTCGCCGATGAGGCCATGCAGGGCGCGGACGATGTGTTCACCACACCGGATATCCGCTACGTGCGCGAGGCACTGTTCCAGACCGCCCGTCACGGTGGCTTTCTGGCGGTTATCGGCGAGTCCGGCGCGGGTAAATCCACGCTGCGCCGCGATCTGATTGAACGCGTCAACCGCGAGAACGCGCCGGTGATTGTTATCGAGCCATACATCATAGCCATGGAAGACAACGACGTGAAGGGCAAAACCCTGAAGGCGGCTGCTATCGCCGAGGCCATTATCAGCACCATCGCGCCGCTGGAGAGCATCAAGCGCAGCCAGGACGCCCGCTTCCGCCAGTTGCACCGCGTCCTGAAGGACAGCAGCCAGGCGGGCTTCAGCCACGTTCTGGTGATTGAGGAGGCCCACAGCCTGCCCATCCCGACGCTGAAGCACCTCAAACGCTTCTTCGAGCTGGAATCAGGCTTTAAAAAACTGCTGTCCATCGTGCTGATTGGCCAGCCTGAACTGGCGGACAAACTGTCCGAACGCAACATGGAAGTCCGTGAGGTCGTCCAGCGCTGCGAGGTGGTTGAACTGCTGCCGCTGGACAACAGCCTGGAAGAGTTTCTGGCGTTCAAACTGCAACGCGCCGGTAAGCAGCTGGCTGACATCATGGACGCCAGCGCAGTGGAGGCCATCCGCGCCCGCCTGAGCAATCTGGGCAGTAACCGTAAAAGCATGGTCAGCCTGCTGTATCCGCTGGCCGTCAGTAACCTGGTGATAGCCGCCATGAATCTGGCTGCTGAAATCGGGGTTCCGCAGGTCAACGCCGACGTCGTCAAGGGGGTTTAACCATGAAATCCATCGCCGATATCAACCAGCAGATGAGCAAGGTGCAGTCTGCCATTATGGCGCTCAACGCCATGAACACCACCGTACAGAGCGTCATGATTGCTGGCAGTAAGCCAGTTATCCGTATCGCCCGCAACGGGCACTGTGCCCGCCTGCTGGAGCAGGGCAAGGCAAGTTATACCCATGTTGGTCATGACGGCTCAGGGCGCTTTCGTCAGGGCGTCTTTGAACTGCATGGCTGCCGTATTACCTGGTCAGAGTCATTACATTAACCATAAGGTGAACAGAGATGAGCGAAGTAAATAAAGAAGACTACATGAAAGACCGCAAGGGGCGTCTGGTGCCGGTTGACCAGGTGTCTGACTATGACCTTGCGATGGACTCTTTCGTTAAAGAACAGGTTGCCGCTGCGAAGGTTAAACGCGACGAACTCAGCGACTTCAAGCGTCGAGCCTTTGACGAGTGCTATGCCTGGCTTGACCTTGTGGCCGAGAAGTACGGCAGAACGCGCGGCGGTGCCAAAGGCAACGTGACCTTCAGCAGCTTCGACGGTGCTCAGCAGATCACCATTCGCGTGCAGGAAACCCTGACCTTCGGGCCAGAGCTGCAGATTGCCAAAGACTTGATAGACGAGTGCGTCACCGAGTGGTCGGAAGGCGCGAACGCCAACCTGCGGGCCATCATCAGCGATGCTTTCCAGGTGGACAAAGAGGGCCAGCTTAATACCGGACGCATTCTTTCCCTGCGCCGCGTCAAGATTCAGGACGAGCGCTGGAACCGGGCAATGGAGGCCATATCGGAATCACTGCAGGTGGCAATGTCCAAAACCTATATTAATTTCCGGGAGAAAGATAAACACGGGAAGCTAATTAATATTCCGTTAGATATCGCTGCCATTTAATTTTAATTCACTTTCTTTTTATTTCGGCGTCAGCGCCGTGGGCTTTTGCACGCCGAAAACAGCATTGAGGAATAAATCATGTCCATCAAATGTACCAACTGCCAGAAAGGTATCACCACCCTGAAATTCAGCGACGCCAGCGTCATTACCTCCGGTAAGTACCGTGTGCCAGCCGTCCTCATCACGCTGGTATGCCCGCACTGCAGCCAGCATTACTACACCGAAGTCCCGGCCATGGAGTTCATCCCCTGCGAGGCAAAACAATGAAAGGCATGAAATTATATAACCGTTCGACGATCTACAATCTGGCCCTTAAAACCTTTGGCCCTGAAGCACAGGCGCTGAAGCTGATGGAAGAAGCCGCCGAACTGGCCGCTGCCGCTGCCCGCAACATGAACGGACTGGGCAATGAAGTTGATCTTGCTGGCGAACTGGCTGACGTTGAAATCATGATTGAACAGTTCCGTCTCAACGGGATGGGCCTGATGATTGACTTTCATAAGCAGAAAAAGCTGGAACGCCTTGCTGAACGTCTGGGGGTGACTTATGCCGCAGAATAATGAAAAGCTGCTGGAGAAGTTAAAAAAGCTGCTGGCGCTGGCTAAATCCGATAATCCCCATGAAGCGGCATTGGCCCTGCAACGCGCCCAGAAACTGATGCAGGCCTATAACATCACCCAGGCTGAACTCGCACTCAGTGATATTGATGAAAGCGTCAGTCACTACTGGGCTGCAGGTAGCGTTAATCCGCCACGTTATATGCTGGGTCTGCTGGATATTATCCAGGTGGCATTTGGCGTTAAGTCTATTATTCACTCCGGCTTTAAACCCAGCGTTGGCTTTTACGGTAATAAAGACCGGGTTGAACTGGCCTCATATACATGGGAGGTACTGGCCAGACAGTTAATCATGGCCCGTAAAAACTATATTCGGCAGCAGAATAAAAGGATCAAAAACACGACCAAGACCAGCCGTGGTGACAAATTTGCCGAAGGCTGGGTTCTGGCCGTGCGCAGCGAGGTTCATTTATTTGCTATGTCCCGCGAAGAACGTGAGCTGGCAAGCCTCTGGCTTGAACAAAAATATCCTGATTCAGGAACAACCTCTGGCCGCAAAGCCGGTAAATCCCGTGACGCGGACATGTCCCGCCACATCGGTTACAGAGAAGGGGAAAACGTCCGCCTGCATCAGCCTGTCAGCGGGCAGGAACAGCGGAAGCTGGGGAGTGGTTTATGATGGCTGAATCTATTGTATGTGCCCTGTTCTGGTATGGTCTCGTGGGGTGGTGTACTGCTGAACTGCACCGCCGCTCAGGTTTTTACTCACGTTACAGCGGTGCCGGACACTGGATCAGTTGGGCCGTTATGTTCATGTGCTGGCCTGTTGCGCTTCCTTTATATGTCGATTATATCGGTGGCGCAGGTAAAAGGAGCGACGATGATGACTAAGCAGCGTCTTATTCAACTCATCCATATTGCCCGCAATGACCTCCAGATGGATGAGGACACCTACCGCCAGATGCTACAGGGGCTGACCGGCAAAGCCTCAACCAAAGGGATGGATACCCCACAGCTAAACCGTGTTCTGGAATCTATGAAAAAGAAAGGTTTTCGCGTTAAGCCTGCCGGAAAAGCCAGGTCCGGCTTACCGCTGGATAACCATCCCCAGTCAAAGAAAATCCGTGCGCTTTGGCTTGAAATGGCAGCGGCGGGTACCGTCCGAGACAGTTCAGAGCAGGCGCTGGCGCTGTGGGTTAAACGGGAAACAGGCATCAGCGCGTTACGCTGGCTCAGCAATGAGCAGGCAAGTAGCGTGATTGAGAAACTGAAGAAGTGGCAGCGCAGAGCTGCGGGGGTGAAGCAATGAGCGACCTGAATCAGTTTCGTAGTAAAGGGCCGGAACTGTTGGTGGAACTGGCACAGCATACCTCTGAGACCGTCCGCGAGATTATTGATATCGAACCCGCAGTTGCCGACCAGATTGGTCAGGCCGTCGCGAACCGCATGATGCAGGTCTGGGGTGGGCAAAACGTCTATTTTCCGATGGGCATGGTCTGGAAGGTCAGCCAGCGCGACCGGGAAATCTTCCTGGAGTTTGACGGACGCAACCATCATGAACTGGCCCGCAAATTCGGTGTTTCGCTACAGTGGGTTTACAGCGTGGTGAAGCGGGTCAGAAAAGAAGAACTGGATCGGATGCAGGGCAAACTGTTTGATGGTGAACCCGATGCCGATACGGGGAAAAAGGAGTAACATCTGCAATCAGGCTGGTGCGAGTTCTGTTTTTTTTCGGGCCGGTCTGATTTTCACATACTGTAAGGTTATTGCATATTCCATCCAGTTTCTTCCCATGTTGACCCAGTTCTTCCCATAATTATCTCACTTATTCCCTGTCATTTATCTCAAGTCTAATCAACTGACTCATCTGACGGAAAAACTCCTCGAAGCGATCGCCATAATCCTGATTGATAATAAATCCCTGCACGCGCAGGCGTTTGCGCAGAATCGCGTTCTGGAACAGCGGTAAACGATCGCCGCCCTGCGGCAGCTCGCCGCTGCTGTTATAGTCGGCAATCAGGCCGCAGACCGGAATACGGCCTTTGGTGTTCATCAGCGGCAGCACGGCGTTAAACACTTTGCCGCCGACGCTTTCAAAATAGACGTCGATGCCGTCAGGGCAGTGCTGCTTTAGCTGCGCGGCCAGATCGTCCTGACGATGATCGAGGCAGCGATCGAAGCCCAGTTTCTCTTCGGCATAGCGACACTTCTCTTCGCCGCCGGCGATGCCGACCACGCGGCAGCCCTTCAGTTTGGCAATCTGTCCCACCACCGAGCCGACGGCGCCGGTCGCGGCGGCCACCACCACGGTTTCGCCCGGCTGCGGATCGCCAATATCCAGCAGCCCCATATAGGCGGTAAAGCCGGTCATCCCCAGCAGGCCCAGCGCCCAGGAGGGATGTTTCAGCACCGGGCCCTGCAGTTTAAACAGGCCGCGTCCGTCCGACAGCGCGTAGTCCTGCCAGCCGCTCTGGCTCACTACCCAGTCGCCCTGGCGATAGTCGGCGTGGTTAGAGCGCTCGACAATCGCCACCGTACCGCCGCCCAGCACTTCATCGACGGCAAAAGGAGCGACGTAGGAGGGCGCGTCGCTCATGCGGCCGCGCATATAGGGATCGAGCGACAGATAAACCGTGCGCAACAGTATCTCGCCGTCGCCGGGCTTCGGCACCGGCTGCGTCTCAAAACGAAAATTCGCCTCGGTCGGCGCGCCTGTAGGGCGCGAGGCTAAGATCACGCGGCGGTTACGTTCTTTCTCTTGTGGCATCACTCACTCCTTTGCTAACGGGGATGCTAAAAGCGTAGTGCATCACGCCGCCGCATGCTTTGCGGTGCTTCGCCTTCAGGCGGATAAAAACAGATCGGGGCGATCCAGTGCGGCGCGTATGGCCTCGCTTAGCCGGGCCAGACTGTCGGCATCAATCACATAAGGCGGCATCAGATAGATCAGCCGCCCAAAGGGGCGAATCCAGACGCCGCGATCGACAAAAAAGCGCTGGATGGCCGCCATATTCACCGGCCGACGGCTTTCGATCACGCCGATTGCGCCCAGCACGCGCGCCTCCTTAACCTGCGGATGCGCCGCCAGCGGCAACAGGGCTTCACTTAGCTGGCGCGCGATGGCGGCTACCTGCTGCGGCCAGCGTCCTTCCTGTAACAGCGCCAGGCTGGCGTCGGCTACCGCGCAGGCGAGCGCATTGCCCATAAAGGTTGGGCCGTGCATAAAGCAGCCCGCCGCGCCGTTGCTGATGGTATTCGCCACCTCACGCGTGGTCAGGGCGGCGGACAGCGTCAGGGCGCCGCCGGTCAGCGCCTTACCCAGGCAGAGAATATCGGGCGCGATGCCGGCATGATCGCAGGCAAACAGTTTGCCGGTACGTCCAAAACCGGTAGCGATTTCATCGGCGATCAGTAATACCTGATGGCGATCGCACAGCTCGCGCACCCGTTGCAGATAGCGCGGATGATAAAAGCGCATGCCGCCCGCTCCCTGCACAATCGGCTCCAGAATCACGGCGGCGATAGCGCCCCGATGCTGCGCTATCAGCGCGGCGAATTCAGCGATATCCGCCTCATCCCACTCATCATCAAAGCGGCGCTGCGGCGCGGGCGCGAACAGATGCGTCGGCAGATAGCCCTGCCACAGGCTGTGCATCGAGTTATCCGGGTCGCATACCGACATGGCGGAGAAGGTATCGCCATGATAGCCGCGGCGCAGCGTCAAAAAGCGCTGCCGCCGTTCTCCGCGCGCCTGCCAGTACTGCAGCGCCATCTTCATCGCTACCTCCACCGCTACCGAGCCGGAATCGGCAAGAAACACGCATTCCAGCGGCGCAGGCGTCATCGCCACCAGCCGACGACAAAGCGCCACGGCGGCGGGATGAGTGATGCCGCCGAACATCACGTGGGACATTTGCGCCATTTGCGTTTGCAGCGCCTGGTTGAGGCGCGGGTGATTGTAGCCATGTATCGCCGCCCACCACGAGGACATACCGTCGATCAGCTGACGGCCATCGGCCAGCCGCAGATGAACGCCCTGCGCGCCGACCACGGGATAGCAGGGCAGGGGATCGCTCATGGAGGTGTAAGGGTGCCAGATATGGTCACGGTCGAAGGCGAGATCGTCTGAATTCATGATCGCTTGTAAACCAAAATAAAAAGATTTAGTTTACAAGTATAATTCGGTTCCACAATAAAAACGACACTTTCTGGAGTAAGCAATGGCGATGCGCTGGACGCTGGCACAGGCTCAGGCCCTGTTTGATAAACCTTTTCTTGAACTGATGTTTGAAGCGCAGCAGGTACACCGGCAGCACTTCGATCCGCGACAGGTGCAGGTCAGTACGCTGCTGTCGATAAAAACCGGCGCCTGCCCGGAAGACTGCAAATATTGCCCGCAGAGCGCGCGCTATAAAACCGGCCTTGAGGCGGAGCGGCTGATGGAGGTAGAGGAGGTGCTCGCCTCGGCGCGTAAGGCGAAGGCGGCGGGATCGTCGCGCTTCTGCATGGGCGCGGCGTGGAAAAACCCCAGCGATCGCGATATGCCTTACCTGGAAAAGATGGTGCAGGGCGTCAAGGCGCTGGGCATGGAAACCTGCATGACGCTGGGAACCCTGAGCGATGCGCAGGCGCAGCGGCTGGGAGAGGCGGGGCTGGACTTCTACAACCATAACCTGGACACCTCGCCGGAGTTCTACGGCAATATCATCACAACCCGCACTTATCAGGAGCGTCTCGATACGCTGGAAAAAGTGCGCGAGGCGGGCATCAAAGTCTGCTCCGGCGGCATCGTCGGACTGGGCGAAGAGGTCAGGGATCGCGCCGCGCTGCTGGTGCAGCTGGCAAACCTGCCGGTGGCGCCGGAAAGCGTGCCGATCAATATGCTGGTAAAGGTAAAGGGCACGCCGCTGGCGGAAAACGACGATGTCGATCCCTTCGATTTTATTCGCACCATTGCGGTGGCGCGTATCATGATGCCCACCTCCCACGTGCGGCTCTCCGCCGGGCGCGAACAGATGAGCGAGCAGACGCAGGCGATGTGTTTTATGGCGGGCGCCAACTCCATTTTCTACGGCTGCAAGCTGCTGACCACCCCCAACCCGGAAGAGGATAAAGATCTGCTGCTGTTCCGCAAGCTTGGCCTTAACCCGGAGCATACCCATACCGATGCGGGCGATAACGCGCAGCAGCAGGCGCTGACGCGGCAGCTGGTCAACGCCGACAGCGCGCGCTATTACAACGCGGCGCCGTAATGAGCTGGTCACAACGCGTTGGGGCGGCGCTGGATGAGCGCCGTCGGCAGCAGCGCTGGCGGCAGCGCACGCTGCTGAGCGTAAACCGCGCAGGCTGGTTACAGCACGACGGCAGGCGCTATCGCAACTTCGCCAGCAATGACTATCTCGGCCTGAGCGACGATGCGCGGATTATCGCCGCCTGGCAGCAGGGCGCGGCGCGCTATGGCGTCGGCGCGGGCGCTTCCGGCCACGTTACCGGCTATGCGCAGCCGCACGGCGAGCTGGAGGCGGAGCTGGCGCAGTGGCTGAGCTATCCACGCGCGCTGCTGTTTAACTCCGGCTACGCCGCCAACCAGGCGGCGATCGGCGCGCTGGCCGCCGTCGGCGATCGCATCCTGGCGGACAAGCTGGCGCACGCCTCGCTGCTGGAGGCCGCCAGCCTCAGTCCGGCGACGCTGCGCCGCTTCGCTCACAACCAGGCGACCAGCCTGCAGCGGCTGCTGGCGGCGCCGTGCGCCGGCGAAACCCTGGTGGTTACCGAGGGCGTGTTCAGCATGGATGGCGACAGCGCGCCGCTGGCGGAGCTGCATACGCTGACGCAGCAGGCGGGCGGCTGGCTGCTGGTGGATGACGCGCACGGCATCGGCGTACAGGGCGAACAGGGGCGCGGCAGCTGCTGGCGGCAGCGCATCCGACCGGAGCTGCTGGTGATTACCTTTGGTAAAGCCTTCGGCGTCAGCGGCGCGGCGCTGCTGTGCGATGAGCCGACCGCCGACTATCTGCTGCAGTTCGCGCGTCATCTGATCTACAGCACGGCGATGCCGCCCGCGCAGGCGGAGGCGCTGCGGGCCGCGCTGCGGGCGGTGCAGCAGGGTGACGATCTGCGCGGGAGGCTGGCGGCGAATATCGTCCGCTTCCGTCAGGGCGCGCAGCAGCTCGGCCTGCCGCTGCTCCCCTCTGCTACCGCCATCCAGCCGCTGCTGGTGGGCGATGAGGGAAAGGCGCTGGCGTTCTCTGACTACCTGCGGCAGCGCGGCTGCTGGGTAACGGCAATCCGTCCGCCGACGGTGCCGCCCGGTACGGCAAGATTGCGTATTACCCTGACGGCGCGGCACGCGGCGCACGATATCGATAACCTGCTGGAGGCGCTGTATGACGCACCGGGTAAATAAACAGGCGGTGGCGCAGGCGTTTGGCCGCGCCGCCGGCGGCTACGAGCGCTACGCCGATTTCCAGCGCGCCAGCGGCGAGCGTTTGCTGAAGCTGCTGCCGGCCACGACGGGCGGGACGGTACTGGATGCGGGCTGCGGCACCGGCTGGTTCAGCCGCCGCTGGCAGCAGCGCGGACATCAGGTTATCGCACTCGATCTGTCGCCGGGCATGCTGGCGCAGGCGCGCCGCGATAACTCTGCGCATCACTATCTGCTGGGCGATATTGAGGCGCTGCCGCTGCGCAGCCGCAGCGTCGATATCAGCTGGAGCAATCTGGCGCTGCAGTGGTGCGGCAGCCTGAAGCAGGGCATCGATGAGCTGTGCCGGGTAACGCGGCCCGGCGGCAGGGTGCTGTTCTCCACGCTGGCGGACGCCTCGTTAAGCGAAATGCGCAGCGCCTGGCAGGCGCTGGATGCGTATCAGCATACGAACAGCTTCTTATCCGAGGCGGCGATTGACCAGGCGTGCGCGGGCCGTTCGCGGCAGCTGTACAGCGCCAGGATAGAACAATATTTTCCCGACGTGCCGGGCGCCCTGCAGTCGCTGAAGGGCATCGGCGCGACCCATATCCATCAGGGCCGCGCCAGCGGTCTGCTGACCCGCCAGCGGCTGCAGCGGCTGGCGCATCACTGGCCGCACGATGAGCGTGGCTATCTGTTATCCTGGCAACTGATTACCGGAGTGATTAACTGTGAGTAACTGCTGGTTCCTGACCGGAACCGATACCGAAGTAGGTAAAACCGTCGCCGGCAGCGCGCTGCTGCAGGCGGCGAACCGTGCCGGCCTGCGCACCGCGGGCTATAAGCCGGTAGCGTCGGGCAGCGAGCTGACGCCAGAGGGCATTCGCAACGGCGACGCGCTGGCGCTACAGCGTAACAGCAGCCTGCCGCTGCGCTATGAGGAGGTCAATCCGCTGGCGTTTCTGGAGCCGACTTCGCCGCATATTGTCAGCGCCGCTACCGGACAGCCGATCGCCTTTGCGCAGCTCTCCGCCGGGCTGGCGGCGCTGCGGGCGAAGGCGGAGTGGGTGCTGGTAGAGGGCGCAGGCGGCTGGTATACGCCGCTCTCTGAGCAGCAGACCTATGCGGAGTGGGTAAAGCAGGAACAGCTGCCGGTTATTCTGGTGGTGGGCGTCAGGCTGGGCTGCATCAACCACGCGCTGCTGACCGCCGACGCGGTGCGGAGCGCCGGGCTGCCGCTGGCGGGCTGGATCGCTAATGATGTGCAGCCGCCCGGCAAACGGCACCGGGAGTATCTGGCGACCCTGCGTCAGCGCCTGCCGGCGCCGCTGCTGGGGGAAATCCCCTGGCTGGCGGATATCGATAACGCGCCGCTGGGGGAGTATCTGCGTCTGCCGCAATAATATAGCGGCATCAGCCAGGCGCCAGCCACTCATCTACCGCACCGCTATCCAGTTCAGCAACGTGGCCCTGCGCCACGTTGCGCCCATGATGCAGCAGTAAAAAGGCGTTCGCTGTCCGTCGAATCACCGCAGTATGCCGTGCAATTAACAGCAGCGTCAGCCCATATTCGTGGTTAAGCTGATGCAGCCGTTCGCCGGTTTCTTCCGCCTGCGCTGACGGCATTCCCGCCGTTGGCTCATCGACAATCAGCAGATCCGGCTGCGGCGCCAGCGCTCTCGCCAGCATCAGCTGCTGCTGTAACGCAAGCGGCAACGCGCCGCTGCGCAGATGACGCCGCTGCCACAGCGCGGGAAACAGATGACTAACCAGCGTTGGCAGCACAGGATGGCCCGCTTGCTGCCCGGCCAGCAGCGCAATCAATAAATTTTCCTCCACGCTAAGCTGAGAGAATAGCTGGCAGCCCTGCGGCAGATAGCTGATACCCAGCCGTGCCCGCGCTTCGGCGGGCTGCGCCTGTAAATCCTCAGCGCGCGCGCCGCGCTGCTGCCAGACCATGCTGCCGCCGCCGATCGGCAGATGGCCCATAATACAGTTCGCCAGCGTGGTTTTTCCCATGCCGGGCTGGCCGATAATGCCGGTAGCGCTGCCGTGCGGCAGCTCAAGATCTACATTCCACAGCACCTGTCTGTCGCCATAGAACTGGCTGATCGAGCGTAAACGTAGCATTACCTTCTCCTTCCGTCGCCTTTAACGCCTGCTGCTGGCCCGTCGTTCAGGAGCAACGGATAGCAATAGCGCATGGGAACAGCCGCGTTTCCGCGCCGGTAGCGCGCCGCCAGCCATGCTTGCAAAGCGCAGGCCAGGCTAAAGGCAACAGGCGAAAACCGAGGCGCAGCAGCCCTGATAAGTCGGAGGATTGTTGAATAATGCTTAATAATTTAAGCCGGTAACGGACCGGCTGCACTTTAATGGTGCCGGAAGAGCCGCATTTATGGTGCAGCTGAACGCCGATAAGGCAGTAAAATTTATTAATTGCGCGCTAAAGAGATGGGCGTAAAAGTTTCCACAGCGCCGTACAGCGGGCGCCAGAGGTAAAAATTGAGGCGCAGAGGAGCGGCAAAAGCGCGAAAAAAAAATATTTCAGCCTGATGACGGCGCCGGGATCTTTTTTATCCATCCCCGATGTTGCGGGGCCTGTAAACAGTTATCCACTATTCCTGTGGATAACCATGTGCATTACCGAGTGAAAACAGCTGGCAGACCAGAGCGGGCGCGGCTTGTTCCTGAACTGGCGTTAAACTGGACTTTATTTATATGTCATTTATTTTCAGCACGTTAAACAAAATCAAGCCTGCCAGAGCGCCGGCTTTTTTGCCGCGCGCGTTTTACGTTGCGCCTATTGACAAATGTTAAATGGCGAGCTCAGTTGGGGATAACCTTGCGCCCCTTAATATTATCGCTGCGTAATGATAAGCCTTAAAATCTCCTGTTTGCCTTTTTTGCCCAGCCAGGGCAAAATAACTGATTATTTATCCAGTGTTCCGCGCTGGAAAAATCATCGAAGCGGAGTAAAATTACCATCCTGTCCGTGCAATCCTTCAGCAGAGACCTTCATAATGAGTAAAGCTTTTAAACTTAACTCCGCCTTTCAGCCCTCCGGCGATCAGCCTGAGGCGATACGCCGTTTGAAAGAGGGGCTTGAGGACGGTCTGGCGCACCAGACGCTGCTGGGGGTGACCGGCTCCGGGAAAACCTTTACCGTTGCCAATGTGATCGCCGATCTTAACCGGCCAACGATGGTGCTGGCGCCGAACAAAACGCTGGCCGCTCAGCTTTATGGCGAAATGAAGGAGTTCTTTCCCGATAACGCCGTGGAGTACTTCGTCTCTTACTATGATTACTATCAGCCGGAAGCCTACGTGCCCAGCTCCGATACCTTTATCGAGAAGGATGCTTCGGTTAACGAACATATCGAACAGATGCGTCTCTCCGCCACCAAGGCGCTGCTGGAGCGGCGCGATGTGATCGTGGTGGCGTCGGTGTCGGCGATTTACGGCCTTGGCGATCCCGATCTCTATCTGAAGATGATGCTGCACCTGTCGCGCGGCATGATTATCGATCAGCGCAGCATTCTGCGCCGGCTGGCCGAGCTGCAGTACAGCCGTAACGATCAGGCGTTCCAGCGCGGCACCTTCCGCGTACGCGGCGAAGTGATCGATATCTTCCCCGCTGAATCGGACGATATCGCGCTGCGCGTCGAGCTGTTTGACGAAGAAGTCGAGCGGCTGTCGCTGTTTGATCCGCTCACTGGGCAGATCGATTCCGTGGTGCCGCGCTTTACCATCTATCCGAAAACGCACTACGTTACGCCGCGTGAGCGCATCGTACAGGCGATGGAAGAAATTAAGGTGGAGCTGGCCGATCGGCGTAAAAACCTGCTGGCGAATAACAAGCTGCTGGAAGAACAGCGTATTACCCAGCGTACCCAGTTCGATCTGGAGATGATGAACGAGCTGGGCTACTGTTCCGGCATCGAAAACTATTCGCGCTATCTCTCCGGGCGCGGGCCGGGCCAGCCGCCGCCGACGCTGTTTGACTACCTGCCGGCCGACGGTCTGCTGGTGGTGGATGAATCGCACGTTACCATCCCGCAAATCGGCGGCATGTATCGCGGCGACCGCGCGCGTAAAGAGACGCTGGTGGAGTATGGTTTCCGTCTGCCTTCGGCGCTTGATAACCGTCCGCTGAAGTTTGAAGAGTTTGAGGCGCTGGCGCCGCAAACCATCTACGTCTCCGCCACGCCGGGCAACTATGAGCTGGAAAAATCGGGCGGCGAAGTGATCGATCAGGTGGTGCGCCCCACCGGCCTGCTCGATCCGATCATCGAGGTGCGCCCGGTAGCGACGCAGGTGGACGATCTGCTGTCGGAGATCCGCCAGCGCGTGACGATCAACGAACGCGTGCTGGTTACCACGCTGACCAAGCGCATGGCGGAAGATTTAACGGAATATCTGGAGGAGCACGGCGAGAAGGTGCGCTACCTGCACTCCGATATCGACACCGTAGAGCGTATGGAGATTATCCGCGATCTGCGTCTCGGCGAGTTTGACGTGCTGGTGGGCATCAACCTGCTGCGTGAGGGGCTGGATATGCCGGAGGTGTCGCTGGTGGCGATCCTCGATGCGGATAAAGAGGGCTTCCTGCGCTCTGAACGTTCGCTGATTCAGACCATCGGGCGTGCGGCGCGTAACGTGAACGGCAAGGCGATCCTCTACGGCGATAAAATTACGCCCTCAATGGCGCGCGCTATTAGCGAAACCGAGCGCCGCCGCGAGAAGCAGATCGAATACAACGCCGAGCATGGTATTGTGCCGCAGGGGCTTAACAAGAAAATCACCGATATTCTGGAGCTGGGCAAAAGCGTTACCAAAGGTAAGACGCGCGGCAAATCCACCAGCCGCA
Organism: Mixta tenebrionis; assembly: GCF_006517625.1. Taxonomy (GTDB): domain Bacteria; phylum Pseudomonadota; class Gammaproteobacteria; order Enterobacterales; family Enterobacteriaceae; genus Mixta; species Mixta tenebrionis. The sequence goes on from NZ_VHQI01000018.1 coordinate 42,522, forward strand.
GCGCCGCGGAAACCGACGCCAGCTATATGGCGCTGTCGCCGCAGGCGCTGCAGAAGAAAATCCATCAGCTGGAGAACGAGATGCAGCAGCATGCGCAGAATCTGGAGTTTGAAGAGGCGGCCAGGGTACGCGATCGGCTGCACGAGCTGCGCGAACTCTTTATTGCCGCGTCGTAGCGCGGCTGAACGCGGGGCAGGCCACAGAAAGCCTGCCAGCCGCTATTGGCTGACGGCGGCAGAAGGGCGGCCAGCCGTTAGCCGAGCGACAGCACCGCTTTTTCCAGCGCCAGGCGCAGCAGCTGACGATCGTGGCGGTAGGGGATATCCGCCGCCTCCAGCGGCTGCTGAATAATCAAACGATCGCGTACGCCCTGGGTATCGACGCCGGGTCCCACCACCAGCGCATCGATAACTCTTTTTCCGATCCTTTTTTCCAGCAGCGCCAGCTTATCCTCCAGCCGCAGGCTGGCGGCCGCCGGGCTTAGCTCCCGCCCCAGATTGCCGATATAAATCAGCGGCGCGGGCGAGCGACGCAGCGCCTGGGTCATCTCCTCCATCAGCAGCAGCGGCATCAGGCTGGTAAAGAAGCTGCCGGGGCCGATCAGCAGCAGATCGGCATCGGCAACGGCTTCAAGCGCCTCGCGCGTCGGGGCGACGCTGGGATGCAGCATCAGCTCCTGCGGCGGCAGCTTCAGCGTATCGATCTCCGTCTCGCCATACACCATATGGCCTTCGCTGTCGGTGGCGAGCAGATCCACCGGCTGCTCCGACATTGGAATTAAAAAGGCGTCCACCTTCAGTAGATTACGGATCAGGTTGATCGCCTCCAGCGGGCGCACGCTGAGATGATCCAGCGCCTTCAGCATCAGATTGCCGAGATTATGCCCGGCCAGCTCGCCGTTGCCGGTAAAGCGGTACTCGAACATTGCCGAGGCGACGCCGGGTTCGGTAATCAGCTGGTTAAGGCAGTTACGCATATCTCCCCAGGCGATGCCGCCTTCGGAACGGCGAATACGTCCGGTAGAGCCGCCGTTGTCGGTAGTGGTGACAATGCCGGTAAGGCGCGAGCCGAGCGGGGCCAGAGCCGACATCACGCGGCCCAGGCCATGACCGCCGCCGAGGGCGACCACCCGATCCAGATCCGCAAGGGTACGATTACGCATAATTCTCCTGACAGTTAAACGTGCTGACCGCGTCGTCAGCAGCGCACAGGATAATGGTTTCCTCGCGCCTTTAACATATCGCCGCGCGCCAGAAAGGGTTAAACCAGCGAATAACTGACATTTCTGAGTGATTACCTCGATGACCTATATTGTATAACCGCGCTGCGCCGATCAGGCGGTCAAACATGGCGCGATTATGCAGCAATATGCAGAGAAAATTCGGTATGTATACGGTTATATAACGAAATTTGACGTGGCATAGCTTGGCAAATAACGCTACTATTTGGCAATTCCTGCCTGGCAGGCACAACCACACTCAAGCCTTTACGCCTACGTCATTTGATAGGGTGTACTGGCCGCAGCCGCGAGCTGCCAGGGTGCAGAAAGAAATGACTGCATCTCCCATTTTGGAAAGGTGTTCTGGTGACGCAATTTATTGATTCTTATGCACGCAAGTTTTATTACCTGCGTCTGTCGATTACAGATGTGTGCAATTTTCGTTGCACCTACTGTCTGCCCGATGGCTATAAGCCGCAGGGCACCACCAACAAAAGCTTCCTCTCGCTGGATGAGATCCGGCGCGTCACGCGCGCGTTCGCCAACGCCGGCACGGAGAAGGTACGCCTCACCGGCGGCGAGCCGAGCCTGCGCCGCGACTTTGTCGATATCATTGCGGCGGTGCGCGAAAATCCGGGCATTACCCAGCTGGCGGTGACCACCAACGGCTATCGCATGGCGCGTGACGTCGCGCGCTGGCGCGCGGCGGGGCTGACCTCGATTAACGTCAGCGTCGACAGCCTTGACGCCCGTCAATTTCATGCCATCACCGGCCAGGATAAATTTCACCAGGTGATGCGCGGTATCGATGCCGCTTTCGAGGCGGGGTTCAGCAAGATAAAAGTCAACAGCGTGCTGATGCGCGATGTGAACCATCACAGCCTGCACACCTTTCTCGACTGGATTCGCCATCGTCCGATTCAGCTGCGTTTTATTGAGCTGATGGAAACCGGCGAGGGCAGCGATCTCTTCCGGCGCCACCATCTTTCCGGCGAGGTAATCCGCGACCAGCTGATTATGCAGGGCTGGCAGCGCCAGCTGCGCGAGCGCAGCGACGGTCCGGCACAGGTGTTCCGTCATCCTGACTATCAGGGCGAAATCGGTCTGATCATGCCCTACGAGAAAGATTTTTGCGCCAGCTGCAACCGTCTGCGCGTCTCGGCCATCGGCAACCTGCACCTTTGCCTGTTCGGCGATAGCGGCGTGCCGCTGCGCGATCTGCTGGCGTCGGATGAACAGCAGGATGAGCTGCAGGCGCGCATTGCCGCCAGCCTCGGCCGCAAAAAGCAGACTCATTTCCTGCATCAGGGCAATACCGGCATCACGCAGAATCTTTCATTTATCGGCGGCTAACGCGGAGAAAAGCATGAGCAAAGCCAATCTCGAATTTCAGGCGACACGCATCGCGGTTCTGACCGTATCCGATCGTCGTGACGCCTCCGACGACACCTCCGGCGACTACTTGCGCGAGGCGGCGAGCGAAGCGGGCCATCAGGTGATCGATCACGCTATCGTTCCCGATAATCTTTACCGTATCCGCGCGGTGGTCTCCAGCTGGATCGCCAGTGATGATGTGCAGGTAATTTTAATCAACGGCGGCACCGGCTTTTACAGCAAAAACAGTACGCCGGAAGCGCTGCTGCCGCTGTTTGACCGCGAAGTGGAAGGCTTTGGCGAAGTGTTTCGCATGCTCTCCTGGGAGGAGATCGGTTCCGCCGCGCTGCAGTCACGCGCCGTCGCCGGCATGGCGAATCAGACGCTGATCTTCGCCGTGCCCGGTTCAACCTCCGCCTGCCGTACCGCCTGGGAGCGCATTATCTGCGAGCAGCTTGATGCGCGCACTCGTCCCTGCCAGTTTGTTTCCCACCTGAAAAAAGCGTAACTATGTCGCAATTAACCCATATTAACGCCGCCGGCGAAGCGCATATGGTTGATGTATCGGCCAAAAACGAAACGCTGCGCGAGGCGCGCGCGGAAGCCTGCGTGGTGATGTCGCCCGCCACGCTGCAAATGATTATCGAAGGGCGCCACCATAAGGGCGACGTGTTCGCCACCGCACGCATTGCCGGGATCCAGGCGGCGAAACGCACCTGGGAACTGATCCCGCTCTGCCATCCGCTAATGCTAAGCAAAGTGGAAGTGGAGCTGGTAGCCGAGCCGGAAAAAAACCGGGTGCGCATTACCTCGCTTTGTCGGCTAACCGGTAAAACCGGCGTCGAAATGGAGGCGCTGACCGCCGCTTCGGTGGCCGCGCTGACCATCTACGACATGTGTAAAGCGGTACAGAAAGATATGGTGATTGAAACGGTGCGCCTGCTGCATAAAAGCGGCGGCAAATCGGGCGATTTTCAGGTGGTGGATCATGATTAACGTGCTGTTCTTCGCGCAGGTGCGCGAGCTGGTGGCTACCTCATCGCTGACGCTGGCCGCCGAGTACGCCACGGTCGAGGATCTGCGTGTGGCGCTGGCCGCGCGCGGCGATCGCTGGGCGCTGGCGCTGAACGCCGGCAAGCTGCTGGCCTCGGTCAATCAGACGCTGGTTTCGCTCCAGCATCCGCTTCAGGATGGCGATGAAGTCGCCTTCTTCCCGCCGGTCACCGGAGGCTGATATGACTAGCCGAATTCGCGTCGGTGAAGCGCCGTTTAGCATGGCTGACGAATACGCGTGGCTCTCCGCCTGCGATGATGATGGCGCGGTGGTCACTTTTACCGGCAAGGTGCGCAATCACAACCTGGGCGATAATGTCTCCGCGCTGACGCTGGAACACTATCCCGGCATGACGGAAAAAGCGCTGAGGGAGATCGCCGACGAGGCGCGCACGCGCTGGGCGCTTCAGCGCATCAGCATTGTCCATCGCGTTGGCGCGCTCTATCCCGGCGATGAGATTGTCTTGGTCGGCGTCAGCGCCGCACACCGCAGCGGCGCCTTCGAGGCCGCCGAGTTTATTATGGACTACCTGAAAACCCGCGCGCCGTTCTGGAAGCGGGAAGCGACGCCGCAGGGCGACCGCTGGGTCGATGCACGCGACAGCGATCGCCAGGCCGCCGAGCGCTGGGATTAATGCCGCTGGCGCTTCGTCTGCTCTGAGACGCCAGACTGCGTATTGCCGTGGGCGTGCTCGCCGCCGCCCTCTACGCGCTGCAGCTGAATAACGTCGCCATCCTGCCAGGCGTTGGCGCCCTTAACCACAGGATTGGCGATAATATCGGCGCGCTGCTGGCGTATTTTGCCGCTGTCGATAGCGAAACGCTTATCGCGATCCTGCAGCAGCCGCCGATCGAGCTGGCCGTCGGCGGTAAAGCCCATCATCAGCGTCGGAATACCGAGCGGCAGACTCTGGTCACGATCGGTATGCCAGGTGTGCCAGGTTTTGCCGTAGGTGTTCACCAGTTTGGTCATTAACGCCTTATCCGCCGCGTCCGGCAGACCGGGCGCTACCAGCGTGCCTGATTTCACCTCATAGCTGTGGCTGTGCCATAGCTTCTTTTCTTCCGGCGGCAGCGTTTTGTACAGCCGCTCGCTGATAATATATTCCACGCCCATCAACCGTGCGTTGCGCGTATTGCCGTCATAAATCACCGCCTGCATCACATCGTCATTCAGAACGGTAACGTAATGGTGCGCTTCCATCTGGCCGTTTTTATCACCGCTGTAAAAATGGAAACCGTCGAGGTAGGCGTTAATGGCGTCAATCGGCGGACGCGACTGCATTGCCGCTGCGCCGCTGTCCAGCAGCTTCATTTTGGTTGAGGTCGGCGCACCTGGCGTCTGCACCTGCGCCGGCGTATTGTTGCCGCCGCAGCCGGCAAGCGTTAATGCGGTTACCAGCGGCAGCCATGCTGTTTTCATGATCTCACTCCTGTCATAATCATTAGCAAAAGTTAACGTTAGTCCAAATTACTGAAAGTGAAAGGTGACAGAATCATCCGGCGCGGCGCTGGCAATTTCCGCTTAGGGTGGTAAGGTGCGTTATCTTCCGCAAACGGGGACAGGTATGTCATTCAGGCGATTTCCTTTTTTTTCGCTGCTGGCGCTGCTGGCGCTGGC
>NZ_VHQI01000019.1 GCF_006517625.1 Mixta tenebrionis
TCTTTTGCACTGTTGATACGCAGACCAGAAGACAGGCGCTCGATAGCTGAACCCAGAGAAGACTGAGACTTGTTCAGGTTGTTCTGGGTGGTCAGCGACAGAGTGTTAGTATTAATAACTGCCATGATGGTTTTCCTTTAAAAATTGTTTCAGATTCAGGCATCTGTTATCCGGCTTCATCGCCGTCAACCTGATTATCGACAGCAGCAAAACAACCTTTAGAAAATTTTCGAAAAATTCAGCTGCGGATAAAAGCCGGAAGAGCCATAAAGAAAGGCTTTTTATCTGCTCATTGATTTTTCATGCCCGCGCTAATCTTTTGCCGAACGCTGCCGATACCCACCCCAGTGATAGTCAACCAACAAAGGATTACAAAATGGCAAGTATTAGCTCTCTCGGTGCGGGTACCAGTCTCACCAACCTGCAAAGCTTATATGACAGCCTGGAGACATCTGAAAAATCGCGCCTGACCCCGATCACTACGCAGCAAAGCTCCTATAAGGCAAAGCTGACCGCGTGGGGCATCGTGCAAACCTCGCTGGAAAAACTGCAGACCGCCGCCTCTGCGCTGAAAGACACCTCGAAAATCGCCGCCAGCAAAGTCACCAGCAGCAACACCGCGTTCAGCGCCACGCTGGCGAACGACGCGACTGCCGGCAACTATTCGGTAGAAGTCAGCAAGCTGGCGCAGGCGCAGTCGCTGCTGTCGAAAGCGGCCAGCAGCAAAGACAGCGATCTCGGCGACAGTTCGCTGGCTTCACGCACCATCACTATTGCGCAGAGCGGTCAGAAAAAGCCGATGACCGTCACGCTGAGCAAGGATCAAACCAGCCTGGCGGATGTTCGCGATGCGATAAACAAACAGCAGGGCAGCGTCACCGCCAGCATCATCAAATCTGATGACAATACGTATTACCTGTCGCTGACCGCGCGTGATACCGGCACCGCCAACGCCATGACGATCGCTACCGACGACAGCGCGCTGGCGCAATATATCGGCTACGACAAAAGCGCCGCCGCTAACGGCATGTCCGAGCAGGTTGCCGCCGCCGATGCCGAACTGACGATCAACGGCGTGGCGATCACCCGCAGCAGCAACACCATTACCGACGCGCCGGAAGGCGTTACCCTGACGCTGAGCAAAACCAATGCCGGCAGCCCGGAAACCCTGACGGTAGCCAAAGATAACCAGCCGATGGTGGCCGCGGTGCAGGCCTATGTGGACGCCTATAACTCGCTGCAAACTACCATCGCCAACCAGACCAAATATACCGCCGTCGAACAGGGCACCGATGCCCAGGACAGCAGCAACGGCGATCTGCTGGGCGACGGTACGCTGCGCAACATTCAAACGCGCCTGCGTTCGGTGCTCTCCAGCTCACAGTCGGGCGGCGAATTTTCGCTGCTGTCGCAGATCGGCGTCACTCAGGATCTGAACGGCAAGCTGACGGTGGACAGCGATAAACTGAACAAAGCGCTGAATGAAAAATCCGCCAGCGTCACTACCTTTCTCTCCGGCGATGGTAAAACTACCGGCTTCGCAACCCAGGCCAGCAACCTGCTTGATTCGATGCTGGACTCAGAGGGCGCGATCCAGCGGGCGGAAGATGGCATCAACACCTCGCTGAAACGCCTCTCCGATCAATACGACCGGACAAACAAGCAGATCGAAGCCACCATGGCGCGCTATAAAAGCCAGTTCACCAGCCTGAGTTCGCTGGTTTCCTCGCTGACGCAGACCGGGAACTATCTGACGCAGCAGTTTTCGGCGATGAGCTAACCCAGGGAGACATCATGTACGCAAAATCGGGAATTCAGGCCTACGCACAGGTAAGCGTTGAAAGTGCGGTGATGAGCGCCAGCCCGCATCAGCTGGTGGTACTGCTGTTCGATGGCGCCCTGAGCGCGATGAAAAAAGCGACCATTTTGATGGCGCAGGACGATATTCCCGGCAAAGGCCAGGCGCTGTCGAAGGCGATTAATATCATCACTAACGGCCTGCGGGCCGGGCTGAATCACGAGGCGGGCGGCGAGATTGCCGCTAACCTCGACGATCTGTATGACTATATGACGCGCCGCCTGCTGCACGCTAATCTGCATAACGATCCCGCGGCGATTGAAGAAGTGGAAAAGTTGCTGAACAATATCGCTGACGCCTGGAAAGAGATCGGCCCGCACGCCGTCCAGGACGTTCCATGACGACGCCTGCCCATCTCGATCTGTTACGCGCTTATCAGCAGCTGCTGATGCTCAGCAATACCCTGCTCTCGCTGGCGCAGCAGGGCCAGTGGGAGGCCCTGATTGGTCAGGAGGTAAGCTATCTGCGCGCGGTGGAAAGCGTAACCCAGGCGGTGGACGGCACGACGCTGCCCGCGGCGGTACAGACGCAGATCCGCCCGCTGCTGCGCCAGCTGCTGGATAACGAAAGCCAGGTAAAAAACCTGCTCTCCAGCCGCATGAATGAGCTGCGCGCGCTGGTCAGCCAGGGCAACCAGCAGAAAAACATTACGTCCGCCTACGGACACCTTTCCGGCAATATCCTCTCCCCTGACGATCGCTAAGCGATGGCATCCTGAGCGGAGAAGCGGAAAATAACCGTTTCCCCGCCCGCTCCGCTGACGCTCGACCATACTTGTTGGCAAAGCGCACAACCGGAGCAGGGAAATGCACAACCCCACGCTGTTACAATTTTTCCACTGGTATTACCCCGACGGCGGCCGTCTGTGGCCGGAAGTTACGGAGCGCGCCGCCTGGCTGGCCGAAATCGGCATTACCTCAGTCTGGCTGCCGCCCTGTTATAAAGGCGAATCCGGCAGCTACTCCGTCGGCTATAATCCCTACGATCTGTTCGACCTCGGCGAGTTTGCGCAAAAAGGCGCGCGCGCCACCAAATATGGCGATAAGGCCCAGCTGCTGCGGGCAGCGGAGACGCTGCGCCGTTACCGGATCAACGTCATCCTCGACGTAGTGCTGAACCACAAAATGGGCGCCGATGAGAAAGAACGCATCGGCGTCAGACGGGTTAATGCCGATAACCGCAACCAGATCGACGAAGAAATTATCTCAGCGGAGGCATGGACGCGCTTTACCTTCCCGGCGCGTGCGGGTAAATATTCGCGTTTTATCTGGGATTATCACTGCTTCAGCGGCGTCGATCGCATCGAGAATCCCGATGAAAGCGGCATTTTTAAGATCGAGAACGACTACGGCGGCGCCGGCTGGAACGATCAGGTTAACGATGAGCTGGGTAACTTCGATTATCTGATGGGCGCCAATATCGATTTTCGCAACCGGGCGGTGAGCGAGGAGCTGAAATACTGGGCGCGCTGGATCATGGCCGAGCTGCCCTGTACCGGTTTTCGCCTTGACGCGGTGAAGCATATTCCGGCGTGGTTCTGTAAACAGTGGATCGAGCATGTGCAGGCCACGGCGCAACAGCCGATGTTTATCGTGGCGGAATACTGGTCGCACGATGTGGAGACGCTGCTGCACTATCTCGATCGGCTGGCAGGCAGCGCCCTGCTGTTCGATGCCCCGCTACAGATGAAGTTTCATCAGGCGTCGCAGCTGGGCGCCGATTACGATCTGCGCACGCTTTTCAGCGAGACGCTAACGGCGCGCGCGCCGGCGCACGCGGTGACGCTGGTGGCTAATCATGATACGCAGCCGTTGCAGTCGCTGGAAGCGCCGGTCGATAACTGGTTTAAGCCGCTGGCCTACGCGCTGATCCTGCTGCGCGCCCAGGGAATACCCACGATCTTTTATCCCGATCTGTTTGGCGCCAGCTACCGGGATGAAGGCGGCGACGACGAGCACGACACCATTGAAATGCCCGCGGTCGAAGAGCTGGAAGCGCTGATTCGCGCGCGCCAGCGCTACGCGCATGGCCTGCAGACCGACTATTTCGACAGCGCAAACTGTATCGCCTTCAGCCGCAGCGGCACCGCTGAACATCCGGGCTGCGTGGTGGTGCTGTCAAACGGCGGCGACGGCGAGAAGCCGATCGCCCCTGGCGAAGCCTTTGCCGGAACGTGCTGGCATGACTACCTCGGCCATCGCCAGGAAAGCATCACGCTGGATGAACGGGGCCGCGCGCGGTTTCGCTGTAACGCCGGCAGCGTCAGCGTTTGGGTGATCGACACGCGCCGGGAGAGCGCCGGAGGTTAGCCGAAAGCGATGACGCGCCGAATGCGCGCCATAACGTCTGTTACCGCTGCTGCGTCGCTGGCTGTTCCGCCGCAGGCTCTGACTGCTGCGCGGAGGGATCGGCGAAAACGGCGCGCATCAGCTGCGGCTGGATATTCTGGATAACCGCCGCATCGGGCTGAGCGCTAACCTCTTCCAGCGCCTGCTGACATTCCAGCGTGGGGCGATCCACTTTTTTCAGCTTCAGCTTGTCGTAATGCAGAACCTCGCCTTCCAGCTCCAGCGGCATCACGCGTAGCTGTTTATTGACGTTTACATACTGTCCGTTCAGCAGCGTCAGCTTGCCGGGCTTGGCGATTACCCGCTGCCACTGGCGGCAGTCCAGCGTATCGCCCTGTGCGGAGATAATCAGGCTGCCGATCGCCTGGTCGCTGACCAGCCCGCTCTGCGGCCCGCTGGTTTGCCAGTAACCCTGCAGGCTGGCCGGCACCGGGGTTTTCACCGCCTGCTGGTATTGAGTAATCTGCGCACAGCCCGTCAGCGCCAGCGCGCCCAACAGCATCCACTTTTTCATCCTGGCTCCCTAACCTTCTTTCGATGGCGGCTACGTTATAATTTTCCCCTGGCGCACGCAAGAGACTTACGCGCCTGAAGGCGTGTTGCAGAGCTTTTCGCGGCAAAGCGCGCAAAGCGAATAACTTTTCCGCTATCGGACGTCCCGTTCCTGACAGCGAGCCGGCCGCAGGTTACACTTAGCGCATCTTTATCGACAGGTTACCTTGATGAAAACGCCTCAGGAATATTACGCCATCGCCCGCTCCATGTTTCTTTCCGCCCACCCCGATTTGCAGGCCGCGCTGGATGAGCTGAAGCAAGAGGAAGCGGACAGCGTGAATATGACGCTGCCGCAGTATCGCGATATGCAGGCCGATCGGCTCTATGCCGCTTTTCTGCGCGCTAAAAATCAGGATGCGATTTTGTTCTCTATTCAGCTGGCGGAACCGAATAAAGAGGTGGCGATGCAGGCGATTGAAGCTTACCTCAGGGAACATGCCGCCGCGCTGGGCATGACGTGGGAAGAGTTTTGCCAAAAAAATCAGCTGTAGGCGAAGGCGCTACACCTTCATGCACGGCGCCTCAGTAACTCGCTGATACGTTAGCGCTAGCGCGCCGGGGAAACTGCGCCGGATGTCAGCCTTACCTTATCGTTGAGGCAGCTGATAAAGCATGACCACGCTGCATTCCGCCTGTTTAGTGACGCCCCGTTCCCTTGGCCGCTCAAGGCAAAGAGTTAAGTCGCGAGTTAACAGGCCCGCTGATGCACCCTTCGCTACCGCTGCCCGAAGAATTTTTCCGGTCAGCGGTTAAAATTGCGCTTGATACTGTTTACCTATCCAGTATGATGAGTGGCGCTTCAAGCGGTGCGGAATCAAGAGGATTGCTACCTATGTTTGTTGAACTGATTTATGACAAGCGCAATGTTGCCGGCCTGCCTGGCGCGCATGAAATGATCCTGGAAGAGTTGCAAAAGCGTATTCACCGCACCTTCCCGGACGCCGAGGTTAAGGCTAAAGCGATGCAGCGCAACGCGATTGAAAGCGATGCCAGCAAAAGCGACAAATCAATTATTATTCGCATCGTTGAGGAGATGTTTGACGAAGCGGATATGTGGCTGGTGGCGGAATAGGCCTTGCGCCGCTAAAGAAAACCGCCCTGTAGGGCGGTTTTTTTTATTTAAATCACCGTGCCGGGATCGTCATCCTCATCATCTTCATCATCCAGCGGGTCGACGACATCCTCATCGGCGATATCATCATCTGCAATATCATCATCTGCTTCGTCATCATCGGCGATATCGTCATCATCAGCCGCTTCATCGTCGTCGGCAATATCGTCATCGTCGGCGATATCCTCAGGCGTTTGCGGTACGGACTCATCATCTTCCAGCGGATCGATTGCATCAGGGCGTTCTGACATATTCACCTCCAGTAACCCGACAGGGGCTTAATCAGTATAGGCGGCCTACTGCGCCACTCCCGCAGTAAAGCTGACAGTTGCCGTTACCGTCACAGTTAATCCGTTGCGGCTTTTTTTGGACGCAAAAAAGCCCACCTGAGTGGGCTTTTTATGCGGGAAGCTTATTAGCCGCCCGCCGCATTGCGCAATCATCACGCCTGTTATTTGCCTTCACCGCTCAGGTTATTACCGTCATCGCTGTCGGAAAGCAGAACAAGGCTGGTGAGACTTACAGCGCAACCACGTTAGTTGCTGAAGGACCTTTCGCGCCGTTTTCTACGGAGAAAGAGACTTTCTGGCCTTCATCAAGGGTTTTGAAATCGTTGCTCTGGATAGCAGAGAAGTGTACGAATACATCTTTGCTGCCGTCTTCCGGAGAGATAAAGCCGAAACCTTTTTCAGCGTTAAACCATTTTACTAAACCAGTCATTTTATTAGACATTGATACTTCCTTCTTAGATAGATGAGCCAGCTATTGTGGCGTACAGGTCTGTATTGCAGAGAATACTTATTGGGCACTTAGAAGAGGCTCACGAAGAAGGGGTATCTGAGATAACGCTTTAAATGAGGACTGCTTTACTAAAACTGCTTTCATAAGGTCTGTCTACCAAACCGATGCGCTATTTACTCATGGAACCCGGCCGGGCGCAAGCTTTATTTTTAAATCTTTTCACGCGCTAAGCGGAGAGAATAAAAAGCATTTTTTTCAGGCCCTGCGCATCGGATTGTAAAGAAACGTCTGTCCTCCCGGTTAACTCTCTTTGTGGAAAAACTAAAGCCAGATTTATCAATACATCTCAGGTAAAGAAACGTCAGCGTAAAAACGGCGGCAGTACGACGAAATACCCAGAAGCCGCGGAAACCACGTCTGCTCGGTGATTTTTCTGCCGGAACAGCGTTGAGCCTGGCGAATGCCGCCGCCAGAAACAGCGGCATACGGCTGTAAAAACGTACGCCTGTGGGCAGACGCCATCCCCTGTAAGCGGACGACCTCCATCTGTAAAGTGTACGCCTGTAAAAGCGCACGCCTGTGGGCAGGCGGCATTAGCCGCGCGAGCGACACTCGGTAATTTTATTATCCATCAGCTGGGTGAAATTACCGCTGTCGCCTTTCGTCCACCACTCATAAATATTGCCGACATATTTTGCACCGCTGCCGGCAATGACGTTGACCATCACCAGCTGCGGCTGGCTGCCCTTTTTCACTACCGCCAGCCGGTTGGCGTCGCCATTATAATAGGTCACCGCCAGCTGTTCTCCGTCGCTGCACTGATAGGTAACCTGGCTTTTCTGCGCCTTTTCGTTTCCCGGCAGCGGGCCGGTGGCGTTACAGCCAGCCAGCATCACCGCCGCCGCCATAGCCATAGCTAAATAACCTTTGTTCATAGCTGTTCCTCAGTCAGAATAGATACCGGCAGAGAAGTATACCAAAAAGCATTAACGCTTTTTCTGATGCGCTAACTGCTTTTCCGATCATTGCTGCGCTAACTATTAGATTATTCTGATGGACAAGCTGCATGGCGGATTCACTAACCAGGCAATGGCGACTATTCAAGCGGGGCCGCCTATAAATAAGCAGGCCTGGTTTAAGGCACGGGCGGCCAACATCTGACGCTTATTTTTTGCCGGTGCGGCGTTACTTTTTTGCCGGGGTTAGCCGATATATCACCTACGATTAACTGCAACAACCGGTTTAGCTGTTTATTATAACTTAACTATATCTTTACTCTATATCCTCGCAGGGCCGCGCCGTGAACCCTGCGTTCATCACCCTCCCCTGGCGGTCCAAACGCCAAAATAGTTAAGCGTTATTGTAAATAAGCTAAGCTGTCAGCCATAAAACAGCGATGACCATTGTTAAATAAAATCAAGTTTATTTAATGGAAATAAATGTATGCAGGAAAGCGTAGCCATTCTTGTGGAATAGCCTGCGCGACAGGCGCTACTGCGCCCTGGCCCTTTTCCCGCGCCGGCTGAACGGGTAAAACCAGCCTTTATACGCTGTAATAATAGTTACCTGAACAGATTCATGTAGTTCCGGTAAGATAAATCACTACCGGCCGCCTGCCATATCCTTTTTCGTTCAGCACAAATTTAACGCCACCATAAATAAATGAAACGAATCAGCTGACAGAAAATAAGCCTTAAATCGCCACGCTATTTAACATGGCGCCATTGCTTTTTTATTAGAAAATTATCCTGACGCAAAATAATTATCTAATCCTAATCAGGATTTAAAAAATAATTCATACAAAACAAATAGATATAATTACATCAACCAATAGCAAACGCCTTCCCCCCTGGTTTTATCGCTACATTCCGCGCAGAAATAGATATTATTGTGATCGCTTGCACATATTTATTATTAGTCAGTCAACATAATCAGCCTCACTCATTTCGGTGAACGACGGTCGCTTTTGTTTTCACTTATAGCGCATAGCGCTAATCGGGAAGATTAAAGGAATGATTAATTCAAAATTAAAAACTACGGCGCTCTGCGCCCAGCATGAAAAATGTCATGCCCATATGGTAGATTTTCATGGCTGGTTAATGCCGCTGCATTACGGCTCGCAAATTCATGAACACCATGCCGTACGCAACGATGCGGGAATGTTTGATGTTTCGCATATGACCGTAATAGATTTACAGGGCGCAAAATCGTATCAATTATTACGTTACCTGCTGGCTAACAATATTGATAAATTAACCTCGCCCGGTAAAGCTTTATATAGCGCCATGCTCAACCATGAGGGCGGCGTAATAGATGACCTCATCGTCTATTTTTTCACTCAGCAGCATTATCGCATGGTGGTCAATTCGGCTACGCGCGAAAAGGACCTCGCCTGGATCAGGCAATACGCCGCGCAGTATCAGGTTGAAATAAAACTGCGCGACGATCTCTCGCTGATAGCCGTTCAGGGTCCTGCTGCGCAGCAGAAAGTCGCGCAGCTGCTCACCCCTGCGCAGCGGGATGATATCGCCGGTATGAAACCTTTCTTCGGCAAACAGACCGGACAGCTGTTTATCGCCACCACCGGCTATACCGGCGAGAAAGGGTATGAAATCGCCCTGCCTTCAGCGATGGCGGCGGCGTTCTGGCAGGGGCTGCTGGAGGCGGGCGTCACGCCCTGCGGCCTCGGCGCGCGCGATACCCTGCGTCTGGAAGCGGGCATGAATCTTTACGGGCAGGAGATGGATGAACAGACATCGCCGCTGGTCGCCAATATGGGCTGGACCATCGGCTGGGAGCCGCCGCAGCGCGATTTTATCGGCAGAGAGGCGTTAGAAAAACAGCGTCACGCCCTGCAGGAACAGCTGGTGGGGCTGGTGCTGCAGGATAAAGGTATTTTACGCAACCAGCTGCCCGTGCAGTGCCGCAATCAGCAGGGCGAGATCTGCTACGGCACGATCACCAGCGGTTCTTTTTCACCCACGCTGAATTGCAGCATCGCCCTCGCCCGGCTGCCGGTAGCGATCGGCAATGAGGCAAGCGTGACTTTACGCGGCAAACCACATGCCGTACGCATTGTAAAACCCATATTTGTGCGTAACGGAAAAAGCGTCGTTGATTAACTAACAGCAAAATAAACCGGCACAGCCTGATTCAGGCTGCAAGGAATATATTGCCTGCCGCTTGTTGCGGCCAGCGCCTGGCGCAGTCTGAGCAATGACAGATCTACCAAAGTTTTACGCCGGAAATAACAACAGGAGACAGGGAATAATGAGCACCATATTACCAGCAGATCTGCAATATACCGATTCTCATGAATGGGTAAAAGATGAAGGCAACGGTCTGTATCGCGTAGGTATTACGGAACATGCGCAGTCACTCCTGGGTGACGTGGTATTTATCGATTTGCCGACGCCGGCAAAACGCTATCAGGCCGGCGAAGAGTGCGCAACGGTGGAATCGGTAAAGGCGGTTTCTGATATTTATGCCCCGTTCGACGGTGAAATTGTCGAAGTGAATAGTCAGCTGGATGATACGCCGGAAGCAGTGAATAGCTCCCCCTATGAGGATGGCTGGATGTTCTTAATCAAAAGCGAACGACCGGAGCAGGTCGCCGCGCTGCTGAGCGCGGAAGATTATCACGCTTTGATTGCCGACTAGCCGCGCCTCTCCCGCGTCGCCGAGCGGTAAAAGTCGAACCGGCATCAATAAGGAGCTATTCACAATGACAGCATCATTAAAACAGCTTGAATACCGCCATGCGTTTGTCCATCGCCATATTGGGCCATCGGAAGCGCAGATAACAGCCATGCTAACTGCGCTGGATGTCGCCACGCTGGACGAACTGACCCAGAAAATCGTGCCTGCGGACATCGCGCTGCCCTCTCTTCCCCAGGTCGGCGATGGCTTGCAGGAGCAGGAGGCGTTAAGCGAGTTGAAAGCTATCGCCGACCAGAATCAGCGCTATAAATCCTTTATCGGTATGGGCTACTACGGCACGCTGATGCCGGAGGTTATCCGCCGCAACCTGCTGGAAAACCCAGGCTGGTATACCGCCTATACGCCCTATCAGCCGGAAGTCTCGCAGGGACGTCTGGAAGCCTTGCTGAACTTTCAACAGCTGGTCATCGATTTAACCGGGCTGCCGCTGGCCTCGGCTTCGCTGCTGGACGAGGCCACCGCCGCCGCCGAAGCGATGGCGATGGCGTACCGGGTCTGCAACGATAAATCCGCCCACCGTTTTTTCGTCTGCCGCGATGTGCATCCACAAATCCTGGACGTGGTGAAAACGCGCGCGGAAACGCTGGGATTTGCAATTATTGTCGACGATCTCGACCGCGTCGCCGAGCACGACGCGCTGTTCGGCGCCCTGCTTCCGCTGATCGGCAGCGATGGCGACGTTCATCAGCTTGCCGCACCGCTCGCCGCGTTGAAACAGCGGCAGATTATTACCTGCGTCTGCGCCGATCCGCTGGCGCTGGTTCTGCTAAAATCGCCGGGCGAGATGGGGGCGGATATCGTCCTGGGCTCCGCCCAGCGACTGGGGGTTCCCATGGGCTACGGCGGCCCGCACGCCGCGTTTTTTGCCTGTCGCGAAGAGTATAAACGCGCCATGCCGGGACGAATTATCGGCGTTTCCAGAGATGCCGCAGGCAATCCAGCCCTGCGCATGGCGATGCAAACGCGCGAACAGCATATCCGCCGGGAGAAAGCGAACTCAAATATCTGCACCTCGCAGGTGCTGCTGGCCGTAATCGCGGGCATGTATGCCGTTTATCACGGGCCGCAGGGGCTTGAGCGCATCGCCCGGCGCATCCACCGGCTTACCACTCTGCTGGCCGTCGGGCTACGCCAGGCGGGAATGACTCTGCGCCACCAGCGCTGGTTCGATACCTTAACGTTACAGGTGCCTGATAAGGCGGCGATTCTGCGCCGCGCTCAGGCGCAAAAAATTAACCTGCGCGACGATCTGCCTGACGCTATCGCTATTTCGCTGGATGAAACCACCCGCAGAGAAGATATTTTAACCCTGCTGAGCGTGGTAACCGGCAAGGCGGCCACGCTGGATATCGAGGCGCTTGATGCCGAACAGGTACGCGGCAGCGAACCATCTTTGCCGCCGGAGCTGCTGCGTACCGCGCCAATCCTGACCCATCCTGTTTTCCAGCGCTATCATAGCGAAACGGAAATGATGCGTTATCTGCGCGCGCTGGAGCAGAAGGATCTGGCCCTCAATCAGGCGATGATTCCGCTGGGCTCCTGCACCATGAAACTTAACGCTGCGGCAGAGATGCTGCCGATAAGCTGGCCCGAATTCAGCGAACTGCATCCGTTTTGCCCGCCCGAACAGGCGCAGGGATACCAGATTTTAATAGATCAACTCTCGCAGTGGCTGATCGCCCTCAGCGGCTACGACGCTATCTGTATGCAGCCCAACTCCGGCGCGCAGGGCGAATATGCCGGTCTGTTGACCATCAGACGCTATCAGCACAGCTGCCGGCAGCAACAGCGCCATATCTGTCTGATTCCGGCCTCCGCGCACGGCACCAATCCGGCTTCCGCCCATATGGCGGGCATGACCGTGGTAGTGGTCGATTGCGACCGTCACGGCAATATTGATATCGCCGATCTGGAGAGGAAAGCCGCGCAGGCGGGAGATGCGCTCTCCTGCGTCATGGTTACCTATCCATCAACGCATGGCGTTTACGAAGAAAATATTCGCCGCGTCTGTCAGATCGTCCATCAATATGGCGGGCAGGTCTATTTAGACGGCGCCAATATGAACGCCCAGGTTGGGCTAACCTCGCCGGGGCATATCGGTGCCGACGTTTCCCATTTTAACCTGCATAAAACCTTCAGCATTCCGCACGGCGGCGGCGGGCCCGGCGTAGGACCGATCGGCGTCAAGGCGCATCTGGCGGACTTTGTGCCGGGACATTGCGTAGTGAGCGATGCGAAGCGGCTTACGCAGCTGGGCGCGGTTAGCGCGGCGCCGTTCGGCAGCGCCTCGATCCTGCCGATAAGCTGGATGTATATTCGCATGATGGGCTCCCAGGGGCTGAAGCGAGCCTCTCAGGTCGCCATCCTCAACGCAAACTACATAGCGCGGCGCCTTAACGATCTGTTCCCGGTGCTCTATTGTGGACGGGACGGCTATGTCGCTCACGAATGTATTCTCGATATTCGCCCCTTAAAAGAACGCTACGGCATCAGCGAAATGGATGTGGCGAAGCGGCTGATTGATTATGGTTTTCACGCGCCGACCATGTCATTCCCGGTAGCGAGCACGCTGATGGTGGAGCCGACGGAATCAGAGAGCCTGGCAGAGCTGGATCGCTTTATCGCCGCCATGCGCAGTATTTATGACGAGGCCACGCGGGTGGCTAACGGCGAGTGGCCGCCGCTCGACAATCCTTTAGTAAACGCGCCCCATACTCAGTGGGAGCTGGCTGAAGAGTGGCGGCATCCCTACAGCCGCAAGCGGGCTGTTTTCCCTGCGCCACAGCAGGCGGCAAATAAATACTGGCCGACGGTGAAACGACTCGATGATGTCTATGGCGATCGCCATCTGTACTGCGGTTGTCCGGCGCCTGAGGAATACCGGTAGCTTTCGGGGGCGACCGCCGCCCCCAACTTCCGCCAGACCTGCGCAATCGATATCTTTTGCAACATAACGCGATGATATAGATCCAAACCTTCTTACGCAGCGGCGATTAAAATGCCTGGGTAAGTAGGGTAGCGTATTGCTAATCAATAAACAGGAAAGTCGGCAAGATGGATATCTTGAGTCACTTTGTTAACCAGGTAAATGACCTGCTATGGAACGTATTACTTATCTATCTGCTCTGCGGGGTGGGTATTTATTACACCATTGTGCTGGGATTCGTACAGATCCGTTACTTTAAAACGAGTATTACCTCGCTATTCGGCAATATCTCTCTGTTCGGCAAACGAGCGGATAAGCGGGGAATGAGTTCATTCCAGGCCGTCACCACGGCTATCGCCGGTCAGGTAGGGACCGGTAATTTAGCCGGACCGGCAACGGCGATTCTTGCCGGCGGCCCCGGCGCTATTTTCTGGATGTGGGTTTCTTCTTTTCTGGGTATGGCGACTATTTATGCCGAAGCGATTCTGGCGCAAAAATATCGCAGCCAGGATAAAGAAGGCCAGGTGGTAGGCGGCCCGGCTTACTACATTGAACAAGGCCTGCATTGTAAATGGCTGGCGGTAGTTTTTTCGCTGTTAATTATTTTAGCGCTCGGTTTTATCGGCAATATGGTGCAGTCTAATTCGATCGCCTCGGCCTTTTACGGTTCATTAAGCATCCCGCTCTGGGTAAGCGGCCTGATCGTTGCGGCGCTCACCGCCTTTGTTATTATTGGCGGCATCGGCAGTATCGCCTCATTTACCGAAAAGATTGTGCCAATAAAGGCGGTGCTTTATTTTGCCGGCACCTTCGTCATTCTGATTTACAACTATGCCTGGATTATTCCGGCATTTAAAATAATCTTTGTCGCCGCCTTTAATCCGCAGGCGGTGCTTGGCGGCGGTATCGGTATCGCGATTCAGGAAGCCATGCGTTTCGGCATCGCCCGCGGCCTCTTCTCTAATGAGGCGGGGATGGGCTCCACGCCCCATGCGCACGCGCTGGCGAAAGTGGAGCATAAAGAGCAGCAGGGCTTTATCGCCATGATGGGGGTTTTCGTCGTTGCCATTATCGTTACGATCACCGCACTGGCGATTATCACTTCAGGCCTGAGCATGTGGGACGCTGGCGGACGGCAAACCGCCTCCTTTATGTCTGTTTATCAGGGGCTGCAGGGCATTGAGCTGACGCAAATGGCTTACTCCTGGGTGTTCGGCTGGTTCGGAAGCATCTTTATTTCATTCGCGCTGTTGTGCTTCGCATTTACCACCATTATCGGCTGGTACTACTACGGCGAAATGAATATTCGTTACCTGTTTAATAATAAAAAGGCCGTACGTATTTATCAGTTCATTGTCGTCATCTTTATATTTTGCGCCTCGCTGATCAAGGTAGAGGTGGTATGGAATATGGCGGATATGTTTAATGGACTGATGGTACTGCCTAATCTGACGGCGCTCATATTATTATCGCCGGTAGTTATACGCATAACGCGTGCGATAAAAAAAGGCTCGCCGGTCAATCAGGAGGCAGAGTGATTAGCGCCGCAAAAACCAAAAAAGGCGTCGATCAACACACTGCAAACGCCGGTAGCGTCAACTCAAATATCCACCTTGCGATAAGCATTAAAAGTGAGAACTAAAATATGAAATCGGATATTCAAATTGCCCATGAGGCGCATCTGTTACCCGTTCAGGCTATCGCTGAAAAGCTGGGCGTCGATCCGGACGATCTGGAACTGCACGGCAAATACAAAGCAAAATTCAGCAATGGCCTCTGGTCAAAGATCGGCGATCGGGAAAATGGCAAACTGGTTCTGGTCACCGCCATTAATCCGACTCCCGCCGGCGAAGGTAAAACCACAGTGACGGTGGGCCTCGGCCAGGCTCTGAATCATATCGGCAAAAACGCGGTTATCGCCCTGCGCGAACCGTCGCTCGGCCCCT
This sequence comes from Mixta tenebrionis, assembly GCF_006517625.1. GTDB lineage: Bacteria > Pseudomonadota > Gammaproteobacteria > Enterobacterales > Enterobacteriaceae > Mixta > Mixta tenebrionis. The sequence continues at coordinate 15,206 of NZ_VHQI01000019.1, forward strand.
GCTTCGGCATGAAAGGCGGCGCGGCTGGCGGCGGCTACGCCCAGGTAGTGCCGATGGAAGATCTCAACCTGCACTTTACCGGTGATTTTCACGCCATTACCTCAGCCAATAACCTGCTGGCGGCAATGCTTGATAACCATATTTTCCAGGGCAATGCGTTAGATATCGATCCGAAAAGAATTGTCTTTAAGCGCTGTATGGATATGAACGATCGCGCATTGCGTCATACGGTGGTGGGACTGGGCGGCCCGAAAGACGGCGTAGTACGCGAGGATGGTTTTGTTATTACCGTCGCCTCGGAGATTATGGCGATCCTCTGTCTCGCCAGAGATATCGGTGATTTAAAACAGCGGCTGGCGCGGATTATCGTTGCCTATTCGCGCAGCGGCGATCCGGTCACCGCCGCCGATCTTCACGCCGTGGGCGCGATGTCCAGCCTGCTCAAGGATGCGATTAATCCAAACCTTATCCAGACGCTGGAGAATACGCCGGCGATTATTCACGGCGGCCCCTTTGCTAATATCGCTCACGGCTGCAATAGCGTCAGGGCCACTACGCTGGGGCTGAAGCTGGCCGATATTGTGGTTACCGAAGCGGGCTTCGGCGCTGACTTAGGCGCGGAGAAATTCTTCGATATTAAATGCCGCATGAGCGGCTTGCGTCCCAGCTGCGTGGTGCTGGTTGCTACCACCAAGGCGTTGAAATATAACGGCGGCGCTGGAAAAAATGAGTGGCAGCACGAGAATATGGAGGCGCTGGCGAAAGGCATCGTTAATCTCGGCAAGCACATTGAGAACGTAAAAAAATATGGCGTTCCGGTGGTGGTGACGCTGAATGCCTACGCCAGCGACACGCCTAAAGAGCACGATTTTATCCGTCAGTACTGTCAGCAGCGGGGCTGCCGCTTCGCGCTGGCGGAGGTCTGGGAGAAAGGCGGCGCGGGCGGCGTCGAGCTGGCCCGACAGGTGATCGATATTCTGGAGCATGAGCCTGAGCATTTCCAGCCGCTCTATCCGGATGAGCTGCCGTTAAGCGACAAAATAGACACTATCGCGAAAGAAATTTATGGCGCCGACGGCGTGACCTGGAGCGCCGCAGCCCGCACCATGCTAACGAAGATAGAGAGCATGGGCTTCGGCCACTTCCCGATCTGCATGGCGAAAACGCAATATTCCCTGTCTGACGATCCTACTCTGCTGGGCCAGCCAACCGGTTTCACCATCAATATTCGTGAAGTTTACGTCTCCGCCGGGGCCGGATTTGTGGTGGCGTTAACCGGCTCAATCATGACCATGCCCGGCCTGCCCAAAACGCCTGCGGCCAATATTATCGACCTCAATGAGGATGGCCTGATTAGCGGGCTGTTTTAACCGGAGAGAAAATATGACGGTATTAATTAATGGCAAAGCGATTGCCGCGACGATCAAAGAAGAATTAAAGGCGCAGCTAAGCGCCCGTCCGCGCGTTGCCACCCTGGCGGTAATTTTGGTGGGCAACGATCCCGCCTCTTCGATTTATGTAAATAATAAGCATCGCGCCTGCGAATATGTTGGCATCCGCTCTCTGGTAATGACTCTGCCTGATTCAACCAGCCAGGCTGAGCTGCTGAAGCATATTGAAACCCTGAACCAGCGCGATGACGTTGACGGCATACTGGTACAGCTGCCGCTGCCCGCCGCTATTGATTCACAGGCGGTCATCCAGGCCATCAGTCCCGATAAGGATGTGGATGGCTTTCATCCACAGAACGTCGGCGCGCTTTCGATGAACCATACCGGGTTTTTGCCCTGTACGCCGGCAGGCATCATCGAGTTGCTGAAGCGTAGCCATATTGAGATAGCAGGCAAGGAGTGCGTGGTGCTGGGCCGCAGCAATATCGTGGGAAAACCGGTCGCCCAGCTTCTGCTGCGTGAAAACGCGACGGTTACGATCTGTCATTCGCAGACCAAAAATTTGCCGCACATCTGCCAGCGGGCAGATATTCTTATCGTCGCCATCGGCAAGCCGCGCGCGATAGACAGCCGTTATGTCAAACCCGGCGCGGTAGTGATTGATGTCGGCATCCACCGCGACAGCGCCGGGCTTATCTGCGGCGACGTCGATTTTAACGCCGTGCAGGCCATCGCCGGAGCGATAACCCCCGTTCCCGGCGGCGTCGGCCCGATGACGATCGCTATGCTGATGCAAAACTGCCTGATAGCGGCGGATCGTCACGCTTTACGCGCCTCTTAATCTGCGCTCTTCCGGCGCTACAGGCCGTACTTTCTGACGATAGCGCTATTAATCCGGCTGGCAGTACCCTTTTTCAGTTCACAAGGGTCTGCCGGCGCTCAACAGATAAAGCGTTGAACTACACCTGCATATTCATCACTTCCTGATAAGCCGACACCAGCTTATTACGCACCTGCACGCCCATCTGCATTGAAATAGATGATTTTTGCAGATCGACCATCACATCATTCAGCGCCACGCCTGGTTTACCCAGTTCAAAATTCTGCGCCTGCGTGCGGGCGCTGTTTTGCGTTTCGCTGATCTTATCCAGCGCCGCGCGCATCTGCGTGGCGAAATCCGCGTGCGTAGTGGTTTCAGCTGTTCTGTTGCCGGCCTGCAGCGCGCCAGACTGCAGCTGCTGAATCACACTTTCTATCCCCTGGATTGCCATGTTAACCCTCGTTATTGGCGGCCTGTTCGATTTTCGCCAGCAAACTTAACACAAAGTCAATAAGACAAAGGGCACAAATGACAGCAAAACACATAGCTTTTTGAGCCATCGAAATTCATCGCGCGGAAAATAATGGCGTCCATTGAGGTGGAACTTTTCTAAGCCGCATCAGGGAGTCAGTTTTGTCACCACTTAATACAGAGTCCGGACAACAGTCAGGCAGGAAATGGTCATGAATGCTACCGCAACCCAGCAGCCAGCAGAGAAGAAAGGTTTCAATGACCTTCTTGCTCGCCTGCGCGCGAATCCGCGCATCCCGCTGATTATTGCCGCCGCCGCCGCTGCCGCTATCGTTGTCGCACTGGTGCTCTGGGCGAAAGCGCCCGATTACCGCGTGCTTTATAACAATCTCTCTGATGAGGATGGCGGCGCGATCGTTACGCAGCTGACTCAGATGAATATCCCCTATCGCTTTGCAGAGAACGGCGGCGCGTTGATGGTGCCGGCGGAAAAAGTACATGAGCTGCGCCTGCGCCTGGCGCAGCAGGGGCTGCCGAAAGGCGGCGCCGTCGGCTTTGAACTGCTGGATAAAGAGAAGTTCGGCATTAGCCAGTTCAGCGAGCAGGTGAACTACCAGCGCGCGCTGGAAGGCGAGCTGGCGCGCACCATCGAAACCCTCGGCCCGGTGAAAAGCGCCCGCGTTCATCTGGCGATGCCCAAACCGACGCTGTTCGTACGCGAGCAGAAATCCCCTTCCGCCTCGGTTACGCTGAACCTGCAACCGGGGCGCGCGCTGGATGAAGGTCAGATCAGCGCCATCGTCCATATGGTTTCCAGCAGCGTTGCCGGTTTACCGCCGGGCAACGTCACGGTAGTCGATCAGAGCGGCCGCCTGCTGACCCGTTCCGACGCCGCCGGACGCGATCTGAATGATGCCCAGCTGAAATACACCACCGAAGTGGAGAGCCGCTATCAGCAGCGTATTGAAGCTATCCTGGCGCCGATTGTCGGCAGCGGCAATGTCCACGCCCAGGTAACTGCCCAACTCGATTTCGACGCGCGCGAACAAACCGAAGAGCAGTACAAGCCGAACAGCGATCCGGCTAACGCCGCAATCCGCTCGCGTCAGAGCAGCAGCAGCGAACAGCTTGGCGGCCAGTATCCCGGCGGCGTACCGGGCGCGCTCTCGAACCAGCCTGCGCCTGCCAATAGCGCGCCGATTGAGACGCCGAAAACCAATGCCAGCAACACGAATAATAATGCCGCCGCCAACAGCGGCAGCGCGACCAGCACCAGCACCAGCACCGCCCGCGCGATGCCGTCCAATACCCATCACGAGGACACCACTAACTACGAGCTGGATCGCACCATTCGCCATACCAAACTGAACGTAGGCAGCGTGAAGCGCCTGTCGGTCGCCGTGGTGGTCAACTATCGCGCCGATGATAAGGGCAAGACGGTCGCGCTGAACGAGAAACAGCTGAAGCAGATCGAAGATCTGACGCGTGAGGCGATGGGTTACTCCGTCGATCGCGGCGACAGCATCAACGTTGTGAACTCGCCGTTTACCCAGAGCGATGTCACCGCAGGCGATCTGCCGTTCTGGCAGCAGCAGTCATTCTTTGAACAGCTGATGAACGCCGGACGCTGGCTGCTGGTAGCGCTGGTTGCTTTCGTGCTCTATCGCAAGATGGTGCGCCCGCAGCTCCAGCGTCGGCAGGAGATGCTTAAACAGGCGGCGGAACAGGCCGCAGCCCAGACGCAGCAGCGTCAGCAAGAAGAAGCCTTCTCCGTCTCGCTCAGCAAAGATGAGCAGGAGCAGGAGCGTAAATCGAAACATCGCATGAGCGCCGAAGTCATGAGCCAGCGCATCCGTGATATGTCTGAAAACGATCCGCGCGTTGTGGCGCTGGTTATCCGCCAATGGATGAGTAACGAACTATGAGTCTGACCGGTACTGAAAAAAGCGCCGTCCTGCTGATGACGATTGGCGAAGATCGCGCGGCTGAGGTGTTCAAACACCTCAGCGCCCGCGAAGTGCAGCACCTTAGCGCGGCGATGGCCAATATGCGTCAGGTCTCGCACCAGCAGCTGGCGGAGGTGCTGCGTGAATTTGAAGCGGACGCCGAGCAGTTTGCCGCGCTAAGCCTTAACTCCAACGACTACCTGCGTTCGGTGCTGATCAAGGCGCTGGGCGAGGAGCGCGCCGCCACCTTGCTGGAAGATATTCTGGAAACGCGCGAAACCACCAGCGGCATGGAAACGCTCAACTTTATGGAGCCGCCGGCGGCGGCCGATCTGATCCGCGACGAGCATCCGCAGATCATCGCCACCATCCTGGTGCATCTAAAACGTTCGCAGGCGGCGGATATCCTCGCCCTGTTCGACGATCGTCTGCGTCACGACGTGATGCTGCGTATCGCCACCTTCGGCGGCGTACAGCCGGCGGCGCTGGCGGAGCTGACCGAGGTGCTCAACTCGCTGCTTGATGGACAAAACCTCAAGCGCGCCAAAATGGGCGGCGTGAGAACCGCAGCGGAAATTATCAACCTGATGAAAACCCATCAGGAAGAGGCGGTAATGGATGCGGTGCGCGAGTTCGACGGCGAGCTGGCGCAGAAAATTATCGACGAGATGTTCCTGTTCGAAAACCTGGTGGACGTGGACGATCGCAGCATCCAGCGCCTGTTGCAGGAAGTGGAATCGGAATCGTTGCTGGTAGCGCTGAAGGGCGCCGAACAGCCGCTGCGCGAGAAATTCCTCAAGAACATGTCGCAGCGCGCCGCCGATATCCTGCGCGACGATTTGGCCAACCGCGGCCCGGTGCGTATGTCGATGGTAGAGAACGAACAGAAAGCGATCCTGCTGATCGTCCGCCGTCTGGCGGAGAGCGGCGAAATAGTGATTGGCGGCGCCGAGGAAACCTATGTCTGATGCTTTTTCCGCCCGTCCATGGCAGCGCTGGCAGCCTGAGGATCTGATGCGCTTCGAGCAGTCGGTCAGCGAACCGCTGTCGGAGCCGGATATTACCAGCAGCGCTGACGAAGAAGCTGAGCCGCCCTCTCCCGTTTCGCAGCTGGAGCAGATCCAGCTGCAGGCGCGGCTGGATGCGCACGCCCAGGGCTACGCCGAAGGCCAGCAAAAAGGTTTTCAGGACGGCAGGCAGGCGGGCTACGACGCCGGTTTCCAGCAGGGACTGACGGAGGCGCAGCAGCAGCAGGCGCCGATTCAGGCGCGTATGCAGCAGCTGGTCACCGAGTTTCAGCACACGCTGGAAGCGCTCGACAGCGTCATCGCTTCACGTCTGCTGCAGCTGGCGCTGGAGGCGGCGCGCCAGGTGATTGGCCAGGCTACCGCGGTTGACGGCTCCGCCCTGCTGCGCCAAATCCAACAGATGATTCAGCAGGAGCCGATGTTTAACGGCAAGCCGCAGCTGCGGGTGCATCCCGATGATTTACAACGCGTTGAACAGACGCTGGGTCCGACGCTCGATCTGCACGGCTGGCGTCTGCTGGCGGATAACGCCCTGCATCCCGGCGGCTGCAAGCTGAGCGCGGAAGATGGCGATCTCGACGCCAGCGTGGCGACGCGCTGGCACGAGCTGTGCCGCCTGGCGGCGCCGGGAGAACTCTGATGACAAGCCGACTTTCCCGCTGGCTGGGCGCGCTCGACGCCTTTGAGCAGCGCATCAGCGAGCTGCCCAACGTGCGTCGCTACGGACGCCTGACGCGCGCCACCGGCCTGGTGCTGGAGGCGACCGGCTTACAGCTGCCGCTTGGCGCCACCTGCGTTATTGAACGTCACGACGGCAAACAGATTACCGAAGTAGAAAGCGAAGTGGTCGGTTTTAACGGCCAGAAGCTGTTTTTAATGCCGCTGGAAGAGGTCGAGGGCATTTTGCCCGGCGCGCGCGTTTTTGCACGCGGCAGCGGCGACGGCGCCCAGAGCGGCAAGCAGCTGATGCTGGGACCGCAGCTGCTGGGACGCGTGCTGGACGGCAGCGGGCGCCCGCTGGACGGCCTGCCCGCGCCGGAAACCGGCTACCGCGCGCCGCTGATAACGCCGCCGTTTAACCCGCTGCAGCGCACGCCGATTACCGACGTGCTGGATACCGGCGTGCGGGCGATTAACGCGCTGCTGACCGTCGGGCGCGGTCAGCGCATGGGGCTGTTCGCCGGTTCCGGCGTGGGTAAATCGGTGCTGCTCGGCATGATGGCGCGCTATACCAAAGCGGACGTCATCGTGGTGGGGCTGATCGGCGAACGCGGGCGCGAAGTAAAAGATTTTATCGAGAATATCCTTGGCAGCGAAGGGCGAGCGCGGTCGGTGGTGATTGCCGCCCCGGCAGACGTTTCGCCGCTGCTGCGTATGCAGGGCGCCGCCTACGCCACGCGCATCGCCGAAGATTTTCGCGATCGCGGCCAGCACGTGCTGCTGATAATGGATTCCCTGACCCGCTACGCCATGGCGCAGCGCGAAATTGCGCTGGCGATTGGCGAGCCGCCGGCCACCAAAGGCTATCCGCCCTCGGTCTTCGCCAAACTGCCGGCGCTGGTCGAGCGCGCCGGTAACGGCATCAACGGCGGCGGTTCGATCACCGCCTTTTATACCGTTCTGACCGAAGGCGACGATCAGCAAGACCCGATCGCCGACTCGGCGCGCGCCATTCTTGACGGCCATGTGGTGCTGTCGCGCCGGCTGGCGGAAGCGGGTCATTATCCGGCCATCGATATAGAAGCCTCTATCAGCCGGGCAATGACCGCGCTGATTGATGAAGCGCACTACGCCCGCGTGCGCCAGTTTAAGCAGCTGCTCTCCAGCTATCAACGCAACCGCGATCTGATCAGCGTCGGCGCCTACGCCGCCGGCAGCGATCCGCAGCTGGATAAAGCCATTAAGCTCTGGCCGATGCTGGAATCCTTTCTGCAACAGGGCATTTTCGAGCAGAGCCGCTATGACGACGCCTGCCTGCATCTGCAGGCGATTTTTGGTTGATATCGCCGGGCTAACGCCCGACGCATGAAGTGAGGGCAACGCAGCATGGCAAAAGCAAACAGTGCGATGGAAACCCTGCGCGATCTGGCGCAAAAAGAGGTAGAGGAAGCGGCAATCCGGCTGGGTACGATGCGCCGCGCCCAGCAGCAGGCTGACGAGCAGCTCACCATGCTGCTGAACTATCAGGATGAATATCGCCATCGCCTGAACGACAACCTCTCTTCCGGCATCGCCAGCTCGCGCTGGAGTAACTATCACCAGTTTATTCAGACGCTGGAACAGGCGATCGAACAGCATCGCCGCCAGCTGGCGCAGTGCACGCAAAAAGTCGAACAGGCGCTGAACGCCTGGCGCCATAAACAGCAGCGGCTGCACGCCTGGGAGACGCTACAGGCGCGCTCGCAGGCCAGCGAACTCTTACAGGAAAACCGTCTCGATCAGAAACGGATGGATGAATATGCCCAACGGGCATCATTGAGGAAAGGCGAATGATTAAGCTGCCAATATCGGTCAACCCCGTCAGCGTCGGGGGCGGTGCCGCCCTTCCCGCCGCGCCCGGCGGCGACGGCAAGACGGCCTCCACGCTGCCGGAAGCGTTTTTGACGCTGCTTGGCCAGCATCTGCCGTCATTAACGCCGCAGCTCAACGCCAGCGCGCCGCTAACCGCCGCCGCGAAAGAGAGGCTGGCGGAGAAAGCTCCGGCAAGCGAACTCAGCTCGCTGCTGACGGCGCTGGAAAAGCCGGATGCGCTCAGCGCGCTGCTGACGCCGGAAAAAACTAAAGAGGGCGACAGCGCCGCTGATGATAAGCAGGCGCCGCTCCCGGAGACGCTCAGCGCCGCCGATCAACAGGCGCTGCAGGCGCTGTTTGCCATGCTGCCCGCCGCGCCGCAGCCGGCGATACAAAACGGCAGCCGGCAGCCGGTCGCTGAAGCTGGCACTGGCGCCCTGCCGCGGGCGCAGAGCGGCAGCCTGCAACAGACGCTGGCGCTGATAAACGCGCCGCTATCCTCAGCGCAGGCTGACGGTGAAAAAACCACGCCAGGCGCGGCGCAGCCGGACGCCAGTATCACGCCCGTTTCAGCCAGCAACGCTGACGGCAACGGCCCGTCCGCTTTCCGCACAGTGCTGAACGGCATCGCGCCGAACGAGAACAAACAGAATGAAGAGAGCCTGCCGCCGCACGCGCTGCATACGCTGACGGCGGTGATGAACAGCGCCAGCGCCGTTACGACGGCGCCGACGCCTTCAGCCACCGCCATGACGCCGGGCGCGCCGCAGATCAGCGCGCAGCTCGGCAGCCCGGAATGGCAACAGGCGGTCAGCCAGCAGGTGCTGATGTTCAGCCGCAACGGCGAGCAGAAAGCCGAGCTGCGGTTGCATCCGGAAGATTTAGGCGCGATTCAGATTAGCCTGACGCTGGATAACGATCGGGCGCAGTTGAATATGGTTTCCGGCCACAGCCAGGTGCGCGCCGCGCTGGAGGCGGCCCTGCCCCATCTGCGCAACGCGCTGGCGGAGAACGGCATCAACCTGAGCCAAAGCAGCGTCAGCAGCGACGCCTTCCCACAGAGCCAGAGCTTCAGCGGGCAGCAGGAGCCGCGCCAGCAACACGCATCGGGCGCCTTCTCCCTGACGCCGGAGGCTGACGAGGAGATAACGCCGCTGGCGGCGCCCGCATCGTTGCAGGCGCGCGCGGCGGGCAGTAGCGCGGTAGATACATTCGCCTGACGGCGACAAACGCCAAAGGTAAAAGCAAAAGGCGCGTCTTTTCCCGCCATTGACCGGCAAGAGACGCGGGATAATCACTCTCGGCTCGCCACGACGGCCTGCCCAAGATAATTCACAGGGTATTTCTGCAACATGTCTGATAACGCGAAAGCCAAAGGCCGCAAAGGTTCCATCCTGATCCCGCTGTTGCTGGTTGTCACGCTGGCCGCTTGCAGCGTGGCAGGCTATGCAGTCTGGCGAATGATGAATAAAACCGACGGACATGCGGCGCCTGCAAAAGTAGAACCGCCTGCCGCGCCGGTCTTTTTTGCGCTTGATACCTTTACGGTTAACCTGGTTAACGCGGATAACGACCCCGATCGCGTGCTGTACGTGGGCTTTACCCTGCGTCTGCCGGATGAGGCGACGCGTCTGCGGATGAATGACTATCTGCCTGAAGTGCGCAGCCGTCTGCTGCTGCTGCTGTCGCGCCAGGATGCGCTAAAGCTGGCGACGGAGCCGGGCAAGCAGGCGCTGGTAGAAGAGATTAAGCAGGCGCTGGCGCCGCCGCTGGTTAAGGGTCAACCTGCGCAGGTAGTCAGCGACGTGCTGTTTACCGCCTTTATTTTGAGGTGAGTTAATGGGCGATAGCATTCTTTCCCAGGCAGAGATTGACGCGCTGCTCAACGGCGACAGCGAAAGCGCGGAAGATGAAAAAAATAAGAGTACGGGCGACGACAATATTCGCCCCTACGATCCCAATACCCAGCGGCGCGTGGTGCGCGAGCGGCTGCAGGCGCTGGAAATTATTAACGAACGTTTTGCGCGCCAGTTCCGTATGGGGCTGTTTAACCTGCTGCGACGCAGCCCGGATATCAGCGTCGGGGCGATCAAGATTCAGCCGTACCATGAGTTCGCCCGCAACCTGCCGGTGCCGACCAACCTGAATCTGATCCACCTGAAGCCGCTGCGCGGAACCGCCCTGTTCGTGTTCTCGCCCAGCCTGGTTTTTATCGCGGTGGATAACCTGTTCGGCGGCGACGGACGCTTTCCAACCAAGGTGGAGGGGCGTGAGTTTACCCATACCGAACAGCGCGTAATCCGCCGCATGCTTAAGCTGGCGCTGGAAGGCTACAGCGACGCCTGGAAAGCGATCTATCCGCTGGATGTGGAGTATGTGCGTTCGGAAATGCAGGTGAAATTCACCAACATCACCACCTCGCCAAACGACATCGTGGTGACTACGCCGTTTCACGTCGAGATCGGCAACCTGGTGGGGGAGTTCAACATCTGTATCCCCTTCAGCATGATCGAGCCGCTGCGCGAACTGCTGGTCAACCCGCCGCTGGAGAACTCGCGCCAGGAAGATCGCCACTGGCGTGAAACGCTGGTGAAACAGGTGCAGCACTCCGAACTGGAGCTGATCGCCAACTTCGCCGATGTTTCTCTGCGCCTGTCGCGCATTTTGCAGCTGAAGCCGGGCGATGTGTTACCGATTGAAAAGCCGGATCGCATTATCGCCCATGTCGATGGCGTGCCGGTATTAACCAGCCAGTACGGCACCCTGAACGGGCAGTACGCGCTGCGTGTAGAACATTTGATTAACCCGATTTTGAATTCGCTGAATGAGGAACAGCCCGATGAATGACAGCAATAAACCGTCCGATGATGCTATCTCTGCGGACGATCTGTGGGCTGAGGCGATGGGTGAACAATCCGCCGCCGAGGGCGCGTCATCCAGCGAGAGCGTGTTCAGGTCGCTGGAGAGTAAAGATTCCGGCGGTTCGCTGCAGGATATCGACCTGATTATGGATATCCCGGTCAAGCTGACCGTGGAGCTGGGCCGCACCAAAATGACCATTAAAGAGCTGCTGCGCCTGACGCAGGGTTCGGTGGTGGCGCTGGAAGGACTGGCCGGCGAGCCGCTGGATATTTTGATCAACGGCTACCTGATCGCGCAGGGCGAAGTCGTGGTGGTAAATGATAAGTATGGCGTGCGCATCACTGACATTATCACGCCGTCTGAACGTATGCGTCGTCTGAGCCGTTAAACATGAACAGCTATAGCCAGCAGCCCGCTGCCGCGCACGCGGCCCAGCCCGCCTTCTCTACCGGTTCAGCACTGACGCAGGTCAGCAGCGTGCTGGCGATTATCGTGCTGCTGATCCTCGCCGGCGCCTGGCTGGTAAAACGGCTGGGCTTCGCGCCGAAGCGCGTCGGCGGCCCGCAGGCGCTGCAGATCGTCGCCAGCGTGCAGGTAGGCCAGCGCGAACGCGTGATTATCGTTAACGTGGAAGACGCCCGCCTGGTGCTGGGCGTTACCGCGCAGCAGATTACACATCTGCATACGCTGCCGCCGCAGGCCCCTCCCCAACAGGAGGCATCGCCCGCTGCGGCGACGCCTGATTTCCGCCAGCTTTTACAGACGTTGGTAAAACGTCCCGGAAAACCGCAATGATTCGTCGTCTGCTTCCGTTGCTGCCTCTGCTGCTGTTAGCGCCAGAGGCCTGTGCTCAGCTGCCTGGCCTGGTAACGCAGCCGTTGCCCGGCGGCGGGCAGAGCTGGTCTTTACCCGTGCAGACGCTGGTGTTTATCACCTCGCTGACCTTTTTACCCGCTATTTTGCTGATGATGACCAGCTTTACCCGCATCATCATCGTATTCGGGCTGCTGCGCAACGCGCTGGGTACGCCCTCCGCGCCGCCGAACCAGGTGCTGCTGGGGCTGTCGCTGTTTCTGACCTTTTTTATTATGGCGCCGGTATTCGATAAAATTTATCAGGACGCTTATCTGCCGTTCAGCCAGGACAAAATTGCCGTGGACGTGGCGCTGGAAAAAGGAGCGCAGCCGCTGCGCGAGTTTATGCTGCGTCAGACGCGCGAAGCAGATCTGGCGCTGTTCGCCCGCCTGGCCAACACCGCGCCCATTGCCGGGCCGGAGGCGGTGCCGATGCGTATTTTGCTGCCCGCCTACGTTACCAGCGAGCTGAAAACCGCCTTTCAAATCGGCTTTACCGTTTTTATTCCGTTTTTGATTATCGATCTGGTTATCGCCAGCGTGCTAATGGCGCTGGGAATGATGATGGTGCCGCCGGCAACCATCGCCCTGCCGTTTAAGCTGATGCTGTTCGTGCTGGTGGATGGCTGGCAGCTGCTGGTTGGTTCGCTGGCGCAAAGCTTTTATTCCTGACCCCCGGAGCAATCATGACCCCCGAATCGGTAATGGTCCTTGGCCACGACGCGATGAAAGTCGCCCTGATGGTCGCCGCCCCGCTGCTGCTGGCAGCGTTAATCAGCGGCCTGCTGATCAGCCTGCTGCAGGCGGCTACCCAGGTCAACGAACAGACGCTCTCCTTTATTCCTAAAATTCTGGCGGTGGCGGCTACCATAGTGGCGGCAGGCCCCTGGATGCTGAACCTGCTGCTGGACTATATCCGCACTTTGTTCAGCAACCTGCCCTATATCATCGGCTAATGGCGCTGTCTGTCGCCGCCGTTTCTGCGAGAAATATATGTTAACGCTGGACAGCAGCCAACTTATGCTCTGGGTAGGTCAGTTCTTCTGGCCGCTGGTGCGCCTGCTGGCGCTGTTCAGCACCGCGCCGATTTTTAGTGAACGCGCCGTCAGTAAAAAGGTCAAAATCGGACTGGCGGTGATGATTAGCTGGATTCTGGCGCCGACGCTGCCGCCGACGCAGGTGACGCTGTTTTCCGTCGGCGGCTTCTGGCTGCTGCTACAGCAGCTGCTGATTGGCGTCGCGCTGGGCTTTACCATGCAGTTCGCTTTTGCCGCGGTGCGTATGGCAGGCGAACTGATCGGATTACAGATGGGGCTTTCTTTTGCTACCTTCTTCGATCCCGGCAGCCGGTTGAATATGCCGGTACTGGCACGCTTTTTGGATATGCTGGCCCTGCTACTGTTTTTGACCTTCAACGGTCACCTGTGGCTGATTTCGCTGTTGGCGGATAGTTTTCATACCTTGCCGATTGGTGGAGACCCACTTAATGCCAATGCATTTCTGGCGCTTGCTAAAGCAGGGGGTTTGATTTTCCTTAACGGGATGCGTTTGGCGCTGCCGCTAATCATTTTATTACTTACTATCAACCTGGCCCTGGGTTTGTTAAATCGCGTTGCACCTCAGCTCTCTGTTTTCGCCATTGGCTTTCCTGTAACCTTATCGATCGGAATATTAACAATCGGTATACTTATGCCCCTTCTGGCCCCTTTCTGTGAACATCTGTTCAGCGAAGTCTTTGATTTACTTTCTGACATACTTTCTGAACTACCGCAAAACTAAACTAAAACATCTCTTAAGAAGAGCTACACCTATACTTAAGCACTGAAAATGTTTTTGCGCATTTTTCACGCCATTTTTAACAGAATTTCACTAAGGAAATTCTGATAAATTAGTTTGATCGGTGAAAATTATTCGCAATAAATGGCACATCGCGTATTTTAAAACGGAATTCGCAACGGGCCTGAACGCTGGCCCGATTAAAGATAAACTCGCAAATGGATGTTTTAGAAAGGAAAATTTTTTATGCGTTTTTTTCTTGTCTAAACGGAGTTTTTACGGCATTGTCAGCGCTCCCGAATTTGTCACTCATTCGGGAAACAAATGATTTTAAGATTTGTCCTATCAGGTTTATCTTAGTTGTACGCGATAGTGACAGCGTCTTAAAAGTTGCAGCGGATGCTGAACCAGGGCAAATGGTCGTCATGACAGCCAGCCGTTCGCGTTCTGCTGCGCTTAAGGCAGTGATTTATGCTGTCTTGCGCAAAATATGCTGTAGATACAAGGAAGAAAGAGGTCCTCGGCCATGTACCGTTTCGAATTCAGCACAGCTGAGTAAAAATTACAAGATTGTTAATAGAAATCTTTCCCGTACCGCAAACGCGTATTCATCGTTGATTTAAACGGATAACAAATTGGTGAGGGTCGCTATCATGCCAACGATTATTATGGATTCATGCAGCTACACACGTCTGGGATTAATGGATTACATGGCAGCAAAGGGAGTTAAAAAGAAAAATATCTCATCCGTTAATGACATTGAACAGCTACTTATTAAATGCCAGCAGGTCAAACCCGGCGTCGTTTTTATTAATGAAGAATGTTTCATTCACGAAGCCGATTCCAGCGAGCGCATTCGTAATATTATTTTACAGCATCCTGACACGATATTTTTTATCTTTATGGCTATAGCCAATATCCATTTTGAGGAATATCTCTACGTTCGTAAGAACCTGATTATTACGTCAAAATCGATAAAGTCCGCTACGCTGGATAAATTACTTAGCGGCTATTTACAGAAGAAGGTCAGCACTAATACGCGCAGCGTTTCCGGCATTGACGTCAACCCTCTTACGCTCAGCCAGACTGAGTCGAACATGCTTAAGATGTGGATGTCAGGACACGATACCATTCAGATCTCTGATAAAATGCAGATTAAAGCAAAAACGGTTTCGTCACATAAAGGTAATATTAAGCGCAAAATCAAAACCCATAATAAACAGGTGATTTACCACGTGGTGCGCTTAACCGATAACGTTACCTCTGGCATCTATGTCAATGTAAGATAAGAAAAAAGGCCGACCCTGTCGGCCTTTTTTCTCTCTTTTGCTATTTGCGACACACTTCTCATTTAATCCATTAATCCTTTTGCCGTTCATGCCGATGCTTATTACAGATCTGTCATCGCATAACTTACCCTACAGAGAGCAAAAGGATATGAAAACCATCTCCTCCGATGAAACCCAAGAGCAGGTTAGTTTTTGGCAGCACCTGCGTTTGGTTCCGATGTTCGCCACGATTTTCAGCGGTATCCTGGTGCTCTTCGCGCTAAGCATTGCACTTTCCGGCTGGTTTCTGCAGCAGAGCAACCGCTCGCTGGACCAGGCAACGCATGAAATTCAGATACGCATGGGGATTTCTAACAGCTCTAATCACCTGCGCACCGCCAGGCTGTTGGCGATCCACGCCGCCGCCGCCGCGCGTATCGGCGAAATCGATGAGTATCGCGCGCTGATCGCCAGCGCCGGACAGCGTCTGACGCTGGCGCAGCAGAGCTTCGATACCTACCTTCAACGCCCAACAAAAGGTACGGCAGACGCCGAACTGGATGGGCCGCTAAAAGAACGCTTTAGCGCTTACCTTAATCAGGGGCTGAAGCCCATGGTGCACTTCGCGAAAGAGGGAAGTTTTGAAAGCGCCATCGCGCAGGAAACCGACGTCACCCGCAAGCTGGACGACAGCTATAACGATCTATTATTGCAGGCGATTAAAATCCGCACCGATCGCGCCGATGCGATCAACCAGCAGGCTGCGGCTCAGGCCCGGCTGGGCTTTATCATCATGGGCAGCGCCTTTGCCCTGGCGCTGGCGCTAACGCTAATGACCTTTGTTTTCCTGCGTCGGGTAGTAATTAATCCGCTGCATCAGGCGGGCGAACGCATTGCGCGCATCGCCGCAGGCGATTTAACCGCCCCGCTCCGCCGCTGGGGGCGCAGCGAAATCGGTATGCTGAGCGCGAATTTACAGGCGATGCAGCAGGCGCTGGTAAACACCGTCGGCGTAGTGCGCGAAGGCGCGGTGGCGATTTACCAGGGTTCCGGCGAAATTGCCGCCGGCAATACCGATTTGTCATCGCGCACCGAGCAGCAGGCGTCAGCGCTGGAGCAGACCGCCGCCAGCATGGAGCAGCTGACCGCCACCGTGAAGCAGAATGCCGATAATGCCCATCATGCCAGCCAGCTGGCTGCCGATGCGTCCGGCAAAGCGAGCGAAGGCGGCGATATTGTCAGCGGCGTGATTAATACCATGAATAATATTTCCGGCAGCTCGAAAAAAATTGCTGAAATTACCACCGTTATTAACAGCATCGCCTTCCAGACCAATATTCTGGCGCTGAACGCAGCAGTAGAGGCGGCGCGCGCCGGTGAGCAGGGGCGCGGCTTCGCCGTGGTCGCCAGCGAAGTGCGCAGCCTGGCGCAGCGCAGCGCCCAGGCGGCAAAAGAGATTGAAGGGTTGATTGGCGAATCGGTGAATTTGATCCGTCAGGGCTCAGAACAGGTGAGCCACGCCGGGACGACCATGACCGATATTGTCGAGGCGGTACAGCGCGTTACCGATATTATGTCAGAGATCGCCGCCGCCTCCGACGAACAGAGCCGCGGCATTCAGCAGGTAAGCCAGGCGGTAACGGAAATGGATAACGTGACCCAGCAGAACGCCTCGCTGGTTGAGCAGGCGACCGCCGCCGCCGCATCGCTTGAGGAACAGGCTGCCCGTCTGACACAGGCGGTTGCCGCTTTTCAGCTAACGCAGCAGGAAGGGCCGCTCGCTGCGCCGGTTAATCTTGCCCCCGCGCCTAAAGCGCTTAAGGCGCCGCCAAAAGCGGAGCAGAAAGGCCAGCCATCGGCAGCAGAAGAGAACTGGGAAACCTTTTAACGGCGCCGCACAAAAAAACCACCTCTCAGGAGGTGGTTACCGGCGACACTAAAATAGCAACGCGCGAAAGATGCGCTGTCGCGCACTAAAGAGATCGCCTGCCAGACCGGCAGCTCCCGGCCGGCGCCGCTGAAGTTACCCATTTACTGAAGAGATCGCCTGCCAGGCCGGCAGTTCCCGGCCGGCGCCGCTGAAGATACCCATTTACTGAAGGGATCGCCTGCCAGGCCGGCAGTTCCCGGCCGGCGCCGCTGAAGATACCCATTTACTGAAGGGATCGCCTGCCAGGCCGGCAGTTCCCGGCCGGCGTCGCTGAAGATACCCACTTCACTAAAGAGAGCGAATACCAGGGCGGCAGAGATACCGCCCTGTCCCCCTTTGCCAATGTCTCCTGACGCGCGATGACCTTATCCATAACAAAAGCCACCTCCGCAGAGACGGCAGCTTACTCTGCGCTCCCCTCAGCTGGCTCAACGAAAATGCCGTCGTGATGCCCGGACTCGTTAAAAAACCAGATCCCCAGCGGATAATCCTCCAGCGCCACCAGATACATGGTGCCTTCGTTAAAATCCTCCACCGCCAGGATGGTTCCGGGCCGCCGCGGGCCGCCATCGGTTCTTACCGTCACGCGGTCATTAACCTTCATCGTAATTCTGCTCCCCCTGTTCAAATGCCTACGCTAACAGCGGAGAATAAACGGCGAACTAGCGCCGCGCAATCACCCAGACCGCATGAATGATACCGGGAATATAGCCCAGCAGCGTAAGCAGAATATTTAGCCAGAAAGCGCCGCCGAAACCGACCTGTAAAAATACGCCCAGCGGCGGCAATATAATGGCGATAATAATACGTAATAAATCCATAGCCTCTCCTGTTTTGCTCGTGTTATCAGTGTGTCAGTGTAGCAGGCCCGCTGATTCCTTCCTGTAAGCGTAGGTAAAGCTGACCGCCGCCCACCGCCCAATAATCCGCAACCATAAGCGCAGCAGTCAGCAGTCAGCTATTTGCATTTTCTTAACGCTCCGCAACAAGATTTTTTACACGACGTCGCCTTACACTTTCTGCCACTGCGCCAACCCCCACAGATGCAGTGAACCTAAAAGTAACCAGAATATTTGCCCGCTTAAGGCGGGCTTTTTTTAAGCTATTTCTTATTTCGTTCGTTTCGCGATTGCCGCTGCTTTATTTTTGTACAAATCGCCTATACTTTCGCTTTCTGCCTGGCTGCAGGAGATAGCGATGAACGATAACCTTTTTCCCGACAATGTATTTTTCGATGCCGCGCGCGCGCCGTTTTCTGCAGCTGGCGCAGAGGCGTTCAGTCAAATGGATAGCTACGGCGAATGGGAGCTGGAACAGGATCGGCACGCGAAATCGCTCAACGCCGGCTCGCCTGAACTGGCACAGCGCTTTGAACTGGATATTCACGACTGCTGGGTAAGCGAAATAAAGTAGCCTGACTGGTTCGCTTGTGGATAAAAGCAGCCTGGCGGCTCCGTTTACAGACAAAAAAAATCCCGGCCTGTTACCGGCCGGGAAGACAGCATTGTCAAAAAAATTCGTTACACCAGGAAACTCCTTTACCGCGCCAGATTACGATAGTTAACCACCAGGAATAATCTTATTTTCCAGCAAGAAATCGTCGCATTATCGCGCTCTGTTGCTGGTTAAATGTTTAAAATCGTCAGGTTAGGAATTTTTACTTCCCCTGCCTGATTATTACTATCTGCATCTTTTGCGTTTTAATTCCAGAATATTCCGAACAAATAATTAACGCTGGCTTTACCACTCCCTCCGGCATAGTTAACAACTCTCGTTATACTTAGGCATCACTATCTATCGTAGCGACGCCGTTACCACGAGGACTTTGCCATGCCGAACTTGCAAGATCCCTTAATGATCGTCACCGACCTCGATGGTTCCCTGCTGGATCACCATACCTACAGCTGGCAGCCGGCGGAGCGCTGGTTGTCCCACCTGCGCGCTGCGCAAATACCTTTAGTGATCTGCTCCAGCAAAACCTCTGCCGAAATCATTCCGCTACAGCAACGGCTCGGTTTTTCCGGCGCGCCTTTTATCGCGGAAAACGGCGCGCTGGTGCAGATTGATAACGCCCAGGGCGAGATGGCACGCCACCATGCCGGTAAAAACTACGATGAAATTTGCCACTGCCTGCGCCGCCTGCAGCAGCATCACCATTTTCGTTTCACCGGCTTTGCTGATTTTACCGAAAAAGCGCTGGCGGATATTACCGGCCTGCCCCCCGCGGAGGTCGCGCTGGCGCGCATGCGCGAAGCATCGGAACCACTGATATGGCGCGACAGCGACGAGCAGCTGGCGCGTTTCCGGCAGGCGCTGGAGCAAGAGGCGCTGATGCTGGTTCAGGGCGGACGATTCTGGCACGTCATGCCCGCAGGCAGCGGCAAAGACGCTGCGCTGCGCTGGCTGCTGCAAAATATGACCACCTCAGGTGGTAAGCGTTTTATTACCGTCGGGCTTGGCGATGGCCCCAACGATGCGCCAATGCTGGACAGCGTTGATTACGCCGTGGTGATCAGGGGATACAGCAAAACCCCGGTAGAGCTAACGCGACAGGATGAACGCCACGTCTATCAGACAATGGAATATGGCCCCGCCGGCTGGTGTGAAGGCCTCGACTATTTTATTTCGCAGGAATGATCTCATCGCGGCCCTTGCGCCCGATTGACGTATGAGGAGCCAGATATGAGTGATTTTTTCCAGAACGGCGTAATTACCAATTTTCATAACCTGACCGGACGCCCAACCGAAGCGCTGGAAAGCGAAATGGTGCAGTTTGCGCGCAAGCGTAAGATGGGGCTGATTTTACCCTCGCTGTTTTCCGAACTGGAAGGCCCGGCGCTCGATCATATTGTCGAAGAGCTGGCGAAAGTACCCTATCTGGAGGAGATCGTTATCGGCCTCGATCGCGCCGATCGCGACCAGTTTCTTTTTGCACGCGAGTTTTTTTCCCGCCTGCCCCAACGCCATCGCATCTTATGGAATGACGGCCCGCGCCTGAAGGCGCTGGATGCCGAGCTGGATAAAGAGGGTTTATCACCCAGCCAGCCGGGCAAAGGACGCAATGTCTGGTTCTGCACCGGCTATACGCTCGCCTCCGATCGCAGCAGCTGCGTGGCGCTGCACGACTGCGATATTGTTACCTACGAGCGCGGCATGCTGGCGCGCCTGCTCTATCCGCTGGCGAATCCGGCGTTTCAGTATGAGTTCTGCAAAGGATTTTATGCACGCGTGGCGAATAACAAGCTGAACGGACGCGTGGGACGTCTGCTGGTGGGGCCGCTGCTGCGCTCTTTGCAGCAGGTCTATGGGCATTCGGACTATCTCGATTATCTGTCCAGCTTCCGCTACCCGCTTTCCGGCGAGTTTGCCATGCGCACTCATGTGTTGAACAACATCAAAATCCCCGGCGACTGGGGACTGGAAATCGGCGTGCTGTCGGAAATTTACCGCAACTACACCACGCGCCAGAGCTGTCAGGTTGAGATTGCGCATAACTACGATCACAAGCACCAGCCGCTTTCCGAAGAGGATGGCACTGGCGGCCTGCGCCGCATGAGCAATGATATTGTCCAGTCCCTGCTGCGCAAGCTGGCTACCATGGGCGTCAACCTGACCAGCGACTCTTTCCGCGTGTTGAAAGCCACCTATTACCGCAACGCGCTGGATATGATGGAAATCTACAGCCACGAGGCCGGCATGAACGGACTGCATTTCGATCAGCACAGTGAAGAGGCGGCGGTAGAGATGTTTACCCAGGCGATTCTCGACGCCGGGCAATCCGTTATGGAACGGCCTAACGACAAGCCGTTTATTCCCAGCTGGAGCCGCGTGCAATCTGCCTTCCCGGATATTTTGCAGCGCATCTACCAGGCGGTGGAAGAGGATAATCAGGGGAAGGTTTAATTCGCTCTGCGGACGCGCCAGCGTCCGCATGGCCTGGCTGCTGCGAACCTGACGACAGGGATACGGCGCTTTTCCTACATTTTTGCGCAGTTTAAAGCGTCCCGCTACGAAGGCGCCCGCCAGAAAAAATTAATAACCCGCAGACAGAGATATTTAAAACCAAAAAAAGCGACCGCCACCAGCAGCACATCATAAATATGCTGTGGGCTGCTGTTATACATCACCTGCAGTGATGACAGGTGGGCAAATAATATGACATGGCATAATGCAAAAATATTTGATACAGCCATTTTCTTCATCGCGTTCATACCGTACTCCCCGATAAATTACTGATTCGATATTCTGTTTATCCATGAACATAGCGCCATCAAGAATAAAGGCTATTTATTTTCATTTTAGAAATAAAAAACAGGCAGACGGTTCTTTGCTTTTATAACAGCGAAACGCTAATAAAATAAACTACCGCGCAGGCAGCCCGCTACGATTACCTGCGCGGAAGCGGGTAAAACGCATCGGCTATTTTTTAGCACGATCGGAGGCAGGCGGTTTCGCTTCCAGCCTGCGCAGCTTGTTCCACGCCTGGCGAACGCCGCGCTGCGCCAGCTCTCCGGCATAGCGCTCGAAAATGGCGGTACGACGACGCTGCTCGGTACGATTGTCATACCAGATCAATAGACCACGCAACAGAGTAAAAGCCACGCCCAGCAGATAGCCCCACTCCTGTAGCGTTAGCCGGTTAAGACAACCTTTCGCAATACCCAACAGCAATACGACGCCGTTCATGATCATCTCCATCCCTTTTCTCCTGACGGTTAAAGGATGAATTAATAATGAACTAAAAGTACACATATGACAAGAACTATTGGTTCATTTTGCTAATATTTCCATCTAGGCCAGATTCTCCCATTTTGCCTCGACCACCACGCCGATAATACGACAGTCATCGTTAATTTCCTGCATTTTATACTCAGGATTCAGCGGTTTAAGGTATTTACGTTCGCCATCTTCAATATAGCGTTTAAAGGTGGCTTCATTAGCATTGACCAGGCGGGCAACCACCAGTTTACCTGATGTGGCGGGAATATCGGGATCGACGAGGATCATCATCCCTTCGGGTATGCTAAGGCCTACGGGCGAGGTCATGGAATCTCCTTTTACCTCCAGCCAGAAGCTGCCTTCGCTGACATGACGTGTAGTGGCGGGCCAGCGATCGATCTCGGCGCGCGACCAGGGTTCAACCGCTTCGCTCCAGCGCCCGGCGCTGACCCAGCTGATTAATGGATAACAGTGGAAAGTGCCAGCCTGCGCCACTGCGCCCACGTTATTATCCAGCGTGCTGGTGCCAAGCTGTAACCATTCGCGGCTGACGTCAAGATAGTCGGCCAGCGCCTGGATTTTACCATCACGCGGCAAGGCCTCACCGTTCAGCCATTTGCCTACCGCACGCGGCGTAACGGAAAGCGCGCGCGCCAGCAGCACGCCGCGCCCGTGCGCCTCAAGACCTTTACGATTGCAGGCTTCAATAAGCCTGGCGGAAAAAGCGTGACGATGGTTTTCTTCTGACATGGTTCACCTGGTTCATTAAAGGCGTGCTTTACACGCAAAAAAAGGAACTAATGAACCAAATGTACAAAATGGCTATCCGCCAGTCAAGCCTGGCGGACGAGGTTTAGCTGGCAAGCTGGCTAGACGAATGAATAAGGAACAGCTCATCCTGGTGAAACGCTTCGCGTCTTACGCTGTAACCGTCATACCAGCGACACTCGACCATGCCGCTGGCAATACCGGTAACGATCATCGTCTGACCATTCTCTTTATGCTTCACTTCATCGCTAACGCTGATAAACACTTGCGGCCTCCTTTGTTAAGTTAACGTGAAAAAAGTATCCACTATGTATAGCAGGCCGTTTCTAAATTTTCCTCTAAGGCAGTTAAAAAGCTCGACATAACGCGCAATAGCCAGTGAAAATCAGGGAATATAAACAAAACAGGTAAAAATTACGCCTGAGTTTGACACGCAGATGCCTGAAAAAAGGCGAAAAAAAACGGACGCCAGTCCGTTTTATGCATATCGCTGCGCCCGCCTGCGCGCTGAACAAGCGTGAAGCGGGCGACAACGCAGGCAACTAAATTTTACAGCCTTCACAATCCGCTTCATCATCCAGCTCGTCAGGCACTTCACTGGCTTTTTTTACCGCGTTAGCTTCAGCCGCTTCCAGCTGCGCATCGATGTCAAATTCAAACATATCGTCGTTCATAGCCTGCTCCCGTTAGTGAAATTGCGCCGCTCTTTATACCTTAAGCACGCAGCCTGGCAATCAGATTTACTACCAACAGCACGATCGAACCAATGATAAAGCCCACCACCAGGTTCGCGCCGTTCTCCAGCAGCATGGTGACCAGGCCGCTGAAACCTTCGCTATAGTGGGCGATGGCGTGATGCAGCAGCGGTACGCCGTGCACGATAATACCGCCGCCCACCAGAAACATCGCCAGCGTGCCGACAACCGTCAGGATCTTCATTAGCCACGGCGCTGCCGCCACCAGCGTTTTGCCGATAGCCTGCGCCGCCGTCGCCTTTTTCTCGCTCAGCCAGTAGCCGAGATCGTCCAGTTTTACAATGGCGGCGACAATGCCATAAACACCGATGGTAACAACAATAGCGATGCCGGCCAGCACCAGGATCTGATCCAGCAGCGTGGCTTCGGAAACCACACCTAGCGTGATGGTGACGATCTCTGCGGAGAGAATAAAGTCGGTGCGCACTGCCCCTTTGATTTTCTTTTTCTCATAGCCGACCGGATCCTGCTCTATCAGTTTTTTCAGCCGCAGCTGCCGCGCCTGCGGCGTCTCAGCTGTCTTATCGTGATGCAGGCTGTGCAGCACCTTCTCTACCCCCTCATAGCAGAGGTAAGCCCCGCCGATCATCAACAGCGGAGTGATTGCCCAGGGAGCGAAGGCGCTGATTAGCAGCGCCAGCGGCACCAGTATCAACTTATTGAGGAATGAGCCTTTCGCCACGCCCCAGACTACCGGCAGCTCCCGGTTTGCCTTGACGCCGGTGACCTGCTGCGCATTCAGCGACAGATCGTCCCCCAGCATCCCTGCGGTTTTTTTTGCGGCAATTTTGCCCATTACGGAGATGTCATCCAGCAGCGTGGCGATATCATCAAGCAGTGTCAGTAAGCTACTTCCAGCCAAGTTGGTTTCCTTATTTTATGATTCATCGTGCTGACAGCAGGGGCACACTTCGATGTCGCTGACCGTCATATCCGCGATGCCCTCACAATCCCACTCAACGCGCACCGCTCCCTTACCGGCGTGGTGGTGCAAATATTTACTCACCGGACTTTCAGTCATACCGGTGATCTCTTCTGTCGCTATCAGGGTTTCACCCACATAGATCCGCGCCGTCGCGCGCGTGTTGACCATGCGCTCCCCCTGCAGCTTATACAGCCGCCTTACCGTCAGCTTAATACTGGACATCCCGCCCCCAGAGTCATCAGGCCAAAACAGCGATCTAACCAATTATGGTCCGCTTTGGCAAACTCTGCGCCAAATCGCCGCGCCGCGATGGGAAAAAATCAGGTAATTTGTCTTATTTCATGGCAGATTAAAGCCTTTGATTATCATCGGATTGAAAAAATGTCGCGCGCCACCCCCTCGCTGTTGCCGCTGTCTCTTGCGCTGTTTACTTTATATATCGTTTGGGGCTCCACCTATTTTGTTATTCGACTTGGCGTGGAGAGCTGGCCGCCGCTGCTGCTGGCAGGACTGCGCTTTTTGCTGGCCGGACTGTTGCTGTTTATTTTTTTGCGCTGGCGCGGCCAGCCGCTGCCGCATCGTCGGGCGGCGATTAACGCAGGCCTGATCGGCCTGCTGCTGCTGGCGATCGGCAACGGTCTGGTTACGCTGGCTGAGCATCAGCAGGTGCCGTCGGGTCTGGCGGCGGTGATGGTGGCGACGGTACCGCTATTCGCTATGTGCTTTAGCCGCCTGTTTGGCATCCGCACGCGTAAAATTGAATGGCTGGGGATTTTGGTTGGCCTGGCCGGTATTATCCTGCTGAACAGCGGCGGCCATCTGGCGGGGAATCCGCAGGGCGCGCTGCTGGTGCTGACGGCGGCGCTGAGCTGGGCGTTCGGCTCGGTTCTCGGCTCACGTATTACTCTGCCGACCGGGGCGATGGCGGGCGCGATTGAAATGATCGTGGCGGGCGTGGCGCTGCTGCTGGTTAGCGTGTTGAGCGGCGAGCGCCTGACCGCTCTGCCCGATTTGCAGGGCTTTCTTTCGTTGGGCTACCTGATGCTGTTTGGCTCGATTATCGCCATTAACGCCTATATGTATCTGATCCGCAATGTTACGCCCGCCGTGGCGACCAGCTACGCCTATGTAAACCCGGTAGTAGCGGTGCTGCTGGGTACCAGCTTCGGCGGCGAGCAGCTGACGCCGCGCGAATGGCTGGCGCTGGCCATTATTATTTTCGCCGTGGTGCTGGTGACGCTGGGGAAAACATTGTTCCCGACGCGCTCTTCCAACACGGCGGCAAACCAAAAGTCGGATTAAGCGAAGCGATAATCAGCGCGCCCCTGTAGCATTTGCCGGCGGGCGCGGCTGAAGCTAGTCAGCCTGGAGCATCA
Organism: Mixta tenebrionis; assembly: GCF_006517625.1. Taxonomy (GTDB): domain Bacteria; phylum Pseudomonadota; class Gammaproteobacteria; order Enterobacterales; family Enterobacteriaceae; genus Mixta; species Mixta tenebrionis. The sequence goes on from NZ_VHQI01000019.1 coordinate 40,606, forward strand.
GCGGATGCATGCCCTGATGATCGATCGCGGCATTGCTGCTGCTGGCAAGCAACCACTCCTCCAGGCGGCTGACGATCGCCTCATCTTCCAGCTTCAGCTTGCCGCGCAGCGCGCATTCCCATACTACCAGCACTTTCCACTGCTGCTGCGTCAGCTGAGCGATGTGGCGCCGATCGCGCTCCACGTTGCTGCCGATTTTCCCCATCCAGAAGGCGGTGCGGGTAGCAGGCACTTTGAACAGGTAGCAGTGGTGGTGATGCCAGAAGCATCCATGTACAAAAATAATTGCCCGTTGCTCTTCCAGAACAAAATCGGGCCGCCCCGCCAGGTTTTTGTCCTGAACCCGATAGTGAAACCCGCGATCGGTCAACAGCTCGCCCAGACGCTGCTCGATGGCGGTATCACGCGTGCGGATGGCGCGCATGTTTTTACTGCGCACCGCGACGGAATGCACATCAGCCATAGCAATTTCTCCTTTTCACCTGTTAACAGTGTATGCGCCTGAGGGGAAAAGCAGCAAATTACCGATGCGCCTGTTGGAATAATTTACAAGCCAGCCACGGATCTAACTGTCAGGCTGGCGCTTCCATTAACAGGAGCGTCACACGCCCGCCGCAGGCGTTGCGCTGCACGTATTGCATGAAGAAGATGCTGCCGCTGGCTCAGGCGCTATCGTTTGCTTACCGCCTCGGCGATCCACGGCTGTAGCAGCTGCGCCACGGCAGCGAATACCGGCACGATCACCGAATTGCCGAACTGGCGATAGGCCTGGGTATCGGACACTGGAATACGAAATCTTTTTCCTTCCGGCGTTTCAAATCCCATCAGTCGGGCGCATTCGCGCGGCGTCAGCCGTCGTGGACGACGCTGCTGGTTATCGGGATGATCAAAGTCCGCTTCGCCAAGCGCACGATCCCAGCCGCGATCGATCAGGATTTCCGAACCGTCTTTGTAGTAGCGCGCCGACAGCGTGCGCACCACGCCATCGGTGCTGGCGGGATTGAACAGGCCATAGCCGAAGCCGTTGCCCTTCGCCTGATGCTTGCGCGCGTAGTTGTAGAGATATTTCCACAGCGTCGGCGTCAGTATATATTTCTCGTCGACCTGCGGCTCCAGCAGCTCCGCCAGCGTGCGCCGCCGCTGCGGCCAAAAACGCGAGATATCGCGCAGGGTAAAACCGGGCTGCAGACGCAGATCGCGCCGGAACCCCACCAGTACAATACGTTCACGGTGCTGCGGCAGAAAATGTTGTCCGTCGATAATTTTCGGATCCGGCCCGTTTGCATCGGCATCCGCTACCTCGTAGCCCAGCTCATCCAGCGTCTGCATGATGATGCGGAAGGTATTGCCTTTATCGTGGCTTTTCAGATTCTTGACATTCTCCAGCACGAAAATCGCCGGCTTTTTGGCGGCAATAATGCGCGCCACGTCGAAAAATAGCGTGCCCTGTGCCTCACAGGCGAAACCATGCGCGCGTCCGAGCGCATTTTTCTTGGAAACGCCCGCCAGCGAGAAAGGTTGGCAGGGAAAGCCCGCCAGCAGCACATCGTGCTGCGGGATAGCTGCATCGATATGCCGCCACGCCGTTTGCTCATCAATATCGCCGCGCTGGCTGAGCGTTACGTCACGGATATCCTGATTAAAACGATGCTGCTGTTCGTCGCAGTACCAGTTAGCCTTATAGGTGCGCACCGCATGTTTATTCCACTCGCTGGTAAAGACGCACTGGCCGCCGATGGCCTCGAAACCGCTACGAATACCGCCGATACCGGCGAACAGATCGATAAAGCGAAAGGCGTAGTTGGGATGGTGCGCCGGAGGCGCAGGCAGCATCTGGCGCAGCAGCGCAACCTCTGCAGCGGTCAGCAGACGCTGGCTGCCCTTGCCCGCCAGCCAGCGGCCCAGCGATTCGCGCGTCCATTCATGCTGATTTAGCTGACGTAAACAGGCCGCGACGCTTTTTCGATCGTACACGTCCAGCACCTTTTGCAGCAGCGCCCGATCCTCTTGCCGTTTCTGCTGCGCATCCGCCTGCGCCTGCTGCGCCAGCTGCAGCGCCACTTCATCAAATTCGCTCATAACTTCACTGTTTTGGTAAAAAGTGTGGCAAGTGTATCACCGGTTTGACCCAGCGCTCCATCAGATAGCGCCGCGCTCTGCCCGCTATGCGGTCAGGCGCGCTGCGCTGATGAAATAATCAGCGGTAGCTCACATTTGCCTGAGGATTGGCGACCCGCGTGCTACAGCAGCAAAGGCGCGCGCAATGGCAGCCAGCAGCGCTATGCGATCGGCGAATAAAAGCGGGTAACAGGGTGGGCGAAGCGGAAAGCGCACGCTGCGGCGCGGCGCCGGCATGCGGAAAAATTACGCTGCGGGAGCGTAAAAACAAGGCGGATAAAAGCGCGCCAGCCGCTGTCGCAACAGGGCGCCCTGGCCTCACAGGCCGTGATGCAACAGGCGCGGCGCCTTTCGCAAAGCGCGCGCCGGTTTACTGCGCCGCTTATTTTTTCTTTTTGCCTTTCTTCAGCAGCGTGCGCAGCTGTTTTAGCTCGCTGTTGGTAAGCTGCGGCGTCGGTTCTTCCTGTGCCTCTTCCTGCGGTAGCGCCAGCTCTGCCGTATGGGGGCTATCAATCGCCGGATGAGGCTGATTCAGCAGGCTGGCATGCAGGCGCTGGCTTACTTCCTCGCTCAGCGAAAGCTGGTTTTCCAGCGCCAGCGTTTTTAACGTCTCTTTTAATGCCGGATCGATTTTGATCGTTAAGCTAACCGTGTCTGTCATACCCTTCCTCCTGGTTGTTTGCGACAACGTAGCGGAACGGGACCGAATTTAACAGGGTGTCACAAAAATTTAATATTCACTCAATACCGGCATAAAATCACGCAGCACCGATTCATCCAGCGAAATCATATTGCCCTGCAGCTCTGCGCAGAGTTTAGCCATAAAGGTGACCAGAAAGGCGACGTTATGCTGCGCCAGCCGTTTCCCTTCTGCGGTCTGCATAGTATCGGGCAGGCGCAGCAGTTTCTTTTGAAAGTGATCGAGCGTCCAGAGCGTATCGTCCAGCGGGCGGTCGCGCCCTAACGGATCCTCGCTATCGAACAGCGCCCTCCCCAACACGCCGGAAGTGTAAAACACCCGCGCCAGGCCGATTGCGCCCAGCGATTCCAGCCGATCGGCATCCTGCACGATACGCGCTTCCAGCGTTTCCGGCCTGATGCCGGCGCTAAAGCTGTGCGCCAGCACCGCATGAGCCACCGCATCATGTCGTTCCGGCGGAAAATCGCTAAACGCTTCGCTCAGAATACGCCGCGTTTCCGCTGCCGCCTGAGTGGAAGCGAGATGCCGCTGTGGGTGATTTTTCGGCAGGTTGACCACATCGTGAAAATAACAGGCGGCAAGCACCACCAGCGGATCGGCCTCGCTGCCCTGCATTATTTGCCGCGCCGTTTTCCAGACGCGTCGCAAATGAGCAATATCGTGCGCCTTATCATCCTGTGACCAGCTGGCGTGCAGCCAGTTTTCAAAGCGGGTTTGCCAGTGCGTAAGGGACATCAACTTCTCCTTAATGAGTAGCTCGATCAGGGTTGCAGCGCGGCACGCGTATACGAGCCGGAAAAACTGGCTCCCGATGCGGATATAGCGCCGTTTTATGACGGCTGAATGACGCTGGCTGCTATTGTAATCCTTGTAATGAGCCTGTCAAAAATGCGATCTATATCAATTTATAGCTATAAAATTACAATATAACAACATAAATGCAACAATGTCATCATTTCAACAGTAAGGTTAAATCTGAAAAAATATAAGAAATGGTAATGATGAAACGATAAATCAGACAACAGGCGTACTGCATGTCAGACCACTATATGACATAGTGGCAGGCCTATCACTTAACTCAAACTGACTATCGCAGGGTGAAATTGTGCGCTTTGCTGCACATTAAGCCACTGTAAAAATATACAATAAAACGATGAGACGCGAATTTCATTTATCGTAACAGGCCACGCTGTCAAAACTCAGCGGGCTGGCTTCTTTGCCGGTGGCAATTGCATCATTTTTTATAAGATATTCTCATGAATAATTATTGAAATGATTGCCCCCTTTTATCATGAGTAATGTTAGGATTTATCTTATTGCCTGTTGCACAGAAATGTTACCGGGTACTTAAGAAAAAAGAAAAATGAGGTATATCATGAAAGAAAGGCCAATTCTGTTCTCTGAACAACGTGTGCGCGCCCTGTTGGCTGGCCAGCAAACCCAAACCCGGCGAATTATGAAATCACAGCCTTTTGGTCCAGGACAGGACAATCATGAAGGTTGCTACGCTGTTGATGTAACCAGTAATTATCTGCACGGCAAAAAAATGATGAGCATGGAAGATCTGAGCTACCAGTGTCCTTACGGCCAGCCGGGCGATCGGCTGTGGGTGCGCGAAACCTGGCGAGGTCCGATTGTTCCTCCTGCGGAAATACAGGATTACGAGCGCACGCCCGCCAGCTTCCGCCAGCCGAAATATTGTCAGTATCGCGCCGACAGTCACCAACCGGGCCACCAGCATGATGAAGAAAGCGAAACCTTTGGCTGGCAAACGGGCATTCATATGCCGCGCTGGGCCAGCCGCATCGATTTACTGATTACCGACGTGCGGGCAGAGCGCATTCAGGATATCAGCGACGATGACGTAATGGCGGAGGGCGTACAGACCGATTCACATTTTCTGAATCACTTTTTCACTATGAACAGCGAATCTATCGCGCCAAAAGAGGCCTATCGCAAAGCCTGGGAAAAACAGTACGGCGGCACCAGCTGGGAGGTTAATCCCTGGGTGTGGGTAATCGAATTTCGCCGTGCCTGATGAAAGGCTGTGACCTTCCCCCGCTTTAGTCGATCCGGCGATTGCGCGATGGGCCAGCCTGCGGCATGGTACGCAATTATTCACTTTTCGCCGAGCGAGTTTTGCGATGATTAAATGGCCGTGGAAAGAAAAGGTTGCCCCTGCGCCTCTCCCCTGGCAACAGGCGCTGTCAGCGCCCATCTTTGCGTCACTTCAGCCCGATGAGGAGCAGGCGCTGGTGCAGCTGGCGCAGCGTTTTTTACACCATAAGCGGCTGGTGCCGCTGGCCGGGCTGGAGCTGGAAGCTTTACACCATGCGCGCATCGCCCTGCTGTTCTGCCTGCCGGTACTAAAGCTGGGGCTGGAGTGGCTGGATGGCTTTCATGAGGTACTAATCTACCCGGCGCCTTTTGTCGCCGAGGACAGCTGGCAGGATGAGGATGGCCTGGTGCACAGCGATCGCAGCGTGCAGTCGGGCCAGAGCTGGCAGCAGGGGCCGATTATTCTTAACTGGATCGATATTCAGGATTCATTCGATCTCAGCGGATTCAATCTGATTATTCACGAAGTCGCTCACAAGCTGGACGCGCGCGGCAGCGGCTATACCAACGGCGTTCCGGCAATCCCGCTGCGTGAGGTGGCCGGCTGGGAGCTGGAGTTGCATGCGGCGATGGAGGCGATTCAGGAAGAGGTGGATCTGGTTGGCGAGAACGCGGCCACTATTGATGCCTATGCCGCTACCGATCCGGCGGAATGCTTTGCCGTGCTGTCAGAATACTTTTTCAGCGCGCCTGAGCTGCTGGCGCAGCGCTTCTCTGGCTTCTATCAGCGCCTGACCCGCTTTTACCGTCAGGACCCGCTGGCGCGCCTGCGCCCGCTGGCCGTACCGCAACCGGAGGACAGGCCGCAGGCGTAAACTGCTGCAAAGCTAGCCAGCTGAATAATAATAGTTTTTTTACTGTTGACAGCCCGATAAGCTAACGGTAATATTCGCGCCACTTAACCGATTCCTCTGTAGTTCAGTCGGTAGAACGGCGGACTGTTAATCCGTATGTCACTGGTTCGAGTCCAGTCAGAGGAGCCAATTTAAGGGAAGCAGACGCTCACTGACGTCTGCTTTCTGCATTTCTGTCGTCTGATTCCCCCTTCTTCAGGTTCACTCTCGTTCACTAAAAACCAACCGAAGCCATATCTTTTTGATGG
>NZ_VHQI01000002.1 GCF_006517625.1 Mixta tenebrionis
GTAGGGAACTGCCAGGCATCAAAACAACGACAGAGCCTCAGCGAAAGCTGAGGCTTTTTCGTTTCCGGCGCATAAATTTATCAACGCTTTATATGAGCGGTAATAAACCTGAACCGCCCCGGCGCCCGCCGGAGCAGCCAGCGGCTAATGTATAATCTGTGACAGAAATTTGCGCGTACGCTCCGATTGCGGATGTGCAAAGAACTCTTCCGGCGGCGCCTGTTCGACGATCTCTCCGCTATCCATAAATATCACCCGGTCGGCTACGGTGCGGGCGAAACCCATTTCATGGGTAACGCAAAGCATTGTCATGCCATCTTCAGCCAGGCCAATCATTGTATCCAGCACTTCTTTAACCATTTCAGGATCGAGCGCAGACGTCGGCTCATCGAATAGCATAATTTTCGGTTTCATACAGAGTGAACGGGCAATGGCCACGCGCTGTTGTTGACCGCCAGAAAGCTGTCCTGGGAACTTATGCGCGTGTTCAGCAATACGCACCCGCTGTAGATAGTGCATCGCGAGCGCTTCCGCTTCCTTTCTGGCGATTTTACGCACCCAAAGCGGCGCCAGCGTGCAGTTTTGCAGCACGGTCAGGTGGGGGAACAGATTAAAATGCTGAAAGACCATCCCCACTTCCGTGCGTACTTTCTCTATATTGCGCAAGTCCTCATTCAGGTGAATGCCGTCAACGACGATGCGCCCTTGCTGATGTTCTTCCAGATGGTTAATACAGCGTATCGTGGTCGACTTCCCTGAGCCGGACGGACCGCATAGCACAATGCGTTCACGCGGTTTGACCGTCAGGTTAATATTCTTCAGCACGTGAAACTGACCGTACCATTTATTCACGTTTTCGAGCGTGATCATCGCTTCGGTGCTGTGCGTTGTGGATGACATAATGAGATCCTTAATAAGATTTACGCCCGGTGTGAAAACGCTTTTCCAGATAGTGGCTATAGCGCGACATGCTGAAACAGAAGATCCAGTAGATCAGCGCGGCGAATACGTAGCCTTCCGTCGACATCCCCAGCCACTCAGGATCGACGGTGGCCTGCTGCACGCTGCTGAAGAGATCGAACAGACCAATGATGATCACCAGGCTGGTATCTTTGAACAGCGCAATGATGGTATTAACCAGTCCGGGAATCGTGAGCTTCAGCGCCTGCGGCAGGATCACCAGCAGCTGGGTTTTCCAGTAGCCTAACGCCAGCGATTCCGCCGCCTCGGTTTGCCCTTTTGGCAGCGCCTGCAGACCGCCTCTGACCACTTCAGCGACATAGGCGGACTGGAACAAAATAATGCCCGTCAGCGCCCTGACCAGCTTATCAATGCTGGTGCCTTCCGCCATAAACAGCGGCAGCATCACCGATGACATAAATAAAACGGTAATCAGCGGCACCCCGCGCCAGAACTCAATAAAAATCGTTGCCAGCGTTCTGACTATCGGCATGGAAGAGCGTCGGCCCAGCGCCAGCAAAATGCCTAACGGCAGCGCGCCGGCGATGCCCACTGCCGCAATGATCAGCGTGAGAGTTAAACCGCCCCACTGCCGGGTTTCAACGCGCTCCAGCCCAAACAGCCCACCGTAGAGCATCAGCCAGACGAACAGCGGATAGATAACGGCCCAGGCGGCGATATAGCGTCCGCGCCGGGGCAGCTGGCGGATAAACATTGGGATAAGCGAAAGCAAGCCGACGATCAGCGCCAGATTAATGCGCCAGCGTAGTTCATACGGATAGAGGCCATACATAAACTGACCAAAGCGCGCATGAATAAATACCCAGCAGGCTCCCTCTTTGGTGCAGTCGGCCCGACTGTCGCCCAGCCAGTTCGCCTGAAAAATCAGCCAGTTCAGCGCTGGCGGAATCGTCTGCCAGAACAGCCACAGGCACAGCAAGGTAAGCAAAGTATTAAACCAGCTGGAAAAAAGATTCTTGCGCATCCAGCGGGCAATGCGTATCGGCGCCCCGGTCGCTGCCGGAGAGAGATTATCAGTGGTGGCTGTTGTCATATTGCGTCCTTTTAACGCTCAACCAGCGCGATTTTGCGGTTGTAAATATTCATTAGCAGAGAAATCAGCAGGCTAATCGTCAGGTAGACCGCCATAGTAATGGCAATAGTTTCAATCGCCTGGCCGGTTTGATTCAGCACCGTTCCGGCAAACAGCGATACCATATCGGGGTAGCCGATAGCGGCGGCCAGCGAAGAGTTTTTAACGATATTCAGATACTGACTGGTTAGCGGTGGCACGATCACCCGCATCGCCTGCGGAATGATCACCTGGCGCAGCGTTACCGGCCCTGGTAGCCCCAGCGACATTGCCGCCTCATGCTGACCGTGCGGTACCGACTGAATGCCGGAGCGAATAACCTCAGCGATAAATGAAGAGGTATAAACCGAAAGCGCCAGCGTTAGCGCTGCCAGCTCAGGTATCAGCGCGAAGCCGCCGCGAAAGTTAAAACCGCGCAGGGTGGGAACATCCCAGTGCATTGCCGCGCCGAACAGCAGGTGTGCGATGGCGGGAAACAGCAGCAGCATCGCCAGGGCGGCGGGCCAGCTACGGCGTAGCCGCCCGGTTTTCAGCTGGTAATAACGGTGATAGCGCAACAGCGCAACGGAGAGAGCGATCGCCAGCAGCAGCGCGATAATAAAAGGTACGCTTCCCGCGCTATATTCCGGCCAGGGAATATAGAGCCCACGATTACTGATAAATGCCAGATCGAACGCGCTGATGGCCTGGCGCGGGCCTGGCAGATTACGCAGAACGGCGAAATACCAGAAGAAAATCTGTAGCAGCGGTGGAATGTTACGGAAGATCTCGATATAGACCGTGGAAATTTTACGCAGCAGCCAGTTATCAGAGAGGCGCGCCAGGCCGATAAACAGACCCAGCACCGAAGCGAACAGAATACAGAGGGCAGAAACCAGCAGCGTATTGGTTAACCCCACCAGAAAGACGCGGGCGTAGGTATCGCCTTCCGTGTAGTCGATAAGATGCTGCACAATACCAAAGCCAGCGTTGCGTTCCAGAAAACCAAAGCCGGAAGTGATGCCGCGGTTTGCCAGGTTGACCACGCTATTATGGATAAGATAGCCCACTGCGGCTAACAGGATTACGACCGCGATAATCTGATAAAGCCAGGCGCGAACCGCCGGATTTGAGAATGAAAAATCCCTTTTCATGCCTGAAGGTTGCAGCATGATAAACCTCGGTGACGAGAATACCGGCGTGGGCGCCGCAGCCGGCGCCCGGTGTAATCACGGGGATTAGCGCACGGGCGGCGCGTACTGAATGCCGCCATCTTTCCATAGCGCATTCTGGCCGCGAGAAATTTTCAGCGGGCTGTCTTTACCTACGTTGCGATCGAAACTCTCCTGATAGTTGCCGACCTGCTTGATGATGTTATAGGCCCATTTGTTATTCAGCTTTAAATCCTTACCGAAATCGCCTTCAGCGCCCAGCAGATGGGCCATATCAGGCGTAGTCGGCTTAGCTGCCATCTGGTCTACGTTTTTGGAGCTGACGCCCATCTCTTCAGCATTCAGCATGGCGTAGAAAGACCATTTCACGATAGTAAACCACTCATCGTCGCCGCGACGTACCAGCGGCCCCAGCGGCTCTTTTGAAATAACTTCCGGCAGTACAATAAACTCATCAGGCCTGCCTAACTTAATACGCAGCGCGTAAAGCTGTGACTGGTCAGAGGCGAGCGTATCGCAGCGTCCGCTATCAAGCGCTTTGGCTGACTCATCCGAACGATCAAAGGTGACCGGGGTATACTGCATCTTATTGGCTTTAAAATAGTCCGCCACGTTCAGTTCGGTATCGGTGCCTGCCTGAATGCAAACGGTGGCGCCGTCCAGCTCTTTCGCGCTTTTCAGGCCCGCTTTGTTATGGGTAAGGAAACCGATGCCGTCATAGTAGTTCACGCCGGCAAACAGAAAGCCCATACCGCCATCGCGTGACGAGGTCCAGGTGGTGTTACGTGACAAAATATCGACTTCGCCAGACTGTAACGCGGTAAAGCGCTCTTTGGCCGTCAGCGGCGTGTACTTAACCTTAGCGGCATCGCCAAAAATCGCGGCTGCGGTAGCCTGGCAGATATCCACGTCAAGGCCGGTAAATTTCCCGTTAGCGTCGGCGTAGGAGAAACCCGGCAGGCCGTCGCTAATGCCGCACTGTACAAAACCTTTCTTCTTAATTGCATCAAGCGTTGTTCCGGCATGGGCCTGGTTCGCCACAGCGAACAGCGACGCGACGGTTACCAAAGCGGAAAGCATCTTCTTATTCATACATTATCCTGTGTGGCATGGGCGTTATTGTTGTGTGACGAGCGCGCGGAGATGCGCTTTTCCTGTCTGCGGCGGTCAGCCATCCATCACTCTGCAAAGAAGGTGCCAGAGTGGTAGATTCCTGAATTAGGGGAAGAGAGTAGTAATAACTTAAGGTAACTGGATAGTTTGGCTACTATCGCGCACCAGTATGATGCAGCGTAAGTCGACGCGATCACAAAGTGTGCAATGCGATTTTTTCCATTGCGACAATGTGAGCTGGCGCGCGTTAAGTGCAGCGATGTCAGGGCGAAAAAAAGCCCGTCGGTTCGGCAACGGACGGGCGGGCAGGGAAGCCGGCTTAATAAAGCGAGGCGGCGCCGGTCGGGCGCGTTTTAAAGCGGCGGTGCAGCCATAAATACTGGCTGGGCGCACGCAGGATTTCCCGCTCGATAATTTTATTCATATAGGCGGCGGCGGCCTGCTCATCGTCCAGCGGATAATCTTCCAGCTGTGGCTGAATCACCAGCTCATAGCCCTGGCCGCGCTCTTTACGAATCAGCACCACGGTAATCATTGCCGGGCGCGCCAGACGGGCCAGCATAAAGGTGCCGCTGGTAGTCGCCGCCTGAGGTACGGCAAACAGCGGAGCGAACACGCTGCCTTTTGGGCCGTAGTCCTGATCCGGAGCAAACCATACCGCTTCGCCCTGCTTCAGGGCTTTTACCATACCGCGCAGATCGCGCCGATCGATCATCGCTTTATTTGAGCGGGTGCGGCCTTTCGTTTGTACCCACTCCATCAGCTTACTGTTGTGGGGACGGTACATCGCCATCATCGGCTGACACAGCCCCATAGTACGCCCGCCCAGCTCCAGCGACATAAAATGCACGCCGATAATCAGCGCGCCGCGCTTGTTTTGCTGTGCCGCCTGCAGATTATGCAGGCCGTTAACGGTAAACCAGCGTTTGACGCGGCTGTCCGGCCAGAACCAGGCCATGCCGGTTTCCATCAGGCCCATGCCCAATGATTCAAAATTATGTACGATGCGCTGCTCCAGTTCGTAAGAGCTGAGATCCGGAAAACAGAGTTCAAGGTTACGGCGCGTGATACGTACCCGCCGCGGCAGAAAACGCATTGAGGTACGCCCCAGCCAGACGCCCAGACGTTCGATTACCGGGAAGGGAAGCTGTACCAGCAGGAATAAAACGATAAGACCGAACCAGTTCAACCAATAGCGGGGATGCAGCAGAGCGATACTAAATTGTGGCGATGATTTCATGACTCTCACTTATGCAATAAAGAAGGATGTAGCGCATAATGATGTCAAGCGGGTTTCAATCAATCGCGGTACAGATTCTCAGACAGCGGTAGGGCGGAGAAGTTGGGCAGGAAAACCTAACTTTACAAAAAAGCTATAAAAATTAAGATCCAGCCATTAAAAAAGGCGCATCCCGAAGGAGCGCCTTTTTTACGGCGGTGAGGATTAGTTCATACCGTATTTTTTCAGTTTCTTACGCAGCGTACCGCGGTTGATGCCCATCATCAGGGCTGCACGGGTCTGGTTGCCACGGGTATATTGCATCACCATGTCCAACAGAGGCTGCTCTACTTCAGCCAGTACCAGCTCATACAGGTCATTCACATCCTGACCATTCAGTTGAGCAAAATAGTTCTTCAGTGCCTGTTTTACCGAATCACGCAGCGGCTTTTGCGTTACCTGATCCTGTGAGTTAACGGTAGAAACGGTCAGTACGTCAGAATTTACGCGTTGTTCGAACATAGTTCTGTCAGCTCTTTATTTCGTTTACGCAAGTTTTTCGAAGTATGCCTCCAACGCCTCCAGCTGTTCGCTGGCATCCTCTATGGCGTTGAATGTGCGCCGAAACTGGTCGTTCGGGGCGTGCTCCTGGAGATACCAGGAGACGTGTTTTCGTGCAATACGGTATCCCTTGCCGTGACCGTAAAAGTCGTGCAGTTCCCGTATATGCGCGATGAGCAAGCGCTTCACTTCTGCCAGCGGCATGGGTGGGAGCAACTCCCCAGTGTCCAGATAATGCTGGATTTCCCGGAAGATCCACGGTCTTCCCTGAGCGGCACGGCCTATCATCAGGGCATCAGCCCCCGTATAGTCGAGCACCGCCCTGGCCTTGTGCGGGTCAGTAATGTCTCCGTTCGCGATAACCGGAATGGAAACGTTCTGCTTAACTGTCCGAATGCTGTCGTATTCAGCATTGCCGTTGAACAAACAGGCGCGGGTACGTCCATGAATGGTCAGGGCCTGGATACCACAACGTTCAGCCAATTGGGCAATTTCAGTGCAATTACGATTTTCTTTATCCCAGCCGGTACGTATCTTTAAGGTCACCGGTACCTCTACGGCATTCACCACCGCGGTAAGAATACTTTTCACCACGTCGGGATACTGCAGCAGTGCGGAGCCGGCCATCTTACGATTCACCTTCTTTGCCGGGCAGCCCATGTTGATATCAATAACCTGCGCGCCGGACGCTACGTTAATGCGCGCCGCTTCGGCCATATCATCAGGATCGCAACCGGCAATCTGCACGGCGCGAATTCCGGGCTCGTCACTGTATACCATACGCAAACGAGATTTATCGCTGGCCCAAACCTCCGGGTTCGACGACATCATCTCAGAAACGGTCATTCCGGCTCCCATCTGATAGCAGAGCGTTCTGAAAGGCCTGTCGGTAATACCGGCCATCGGAGCGGCTATCAATCGGTTACGGAGCTGGTGTTGTCCTATGCGCATGAAAAAGAAGTGACCATATCTACTCGCAAGGCGGCGTATATTACGCATTTTTTACCGAAGATGAAAGGCCAAACTTTGAACAATCAGCGGGTAAAAATCATGGAAATGTAGGCTACTGTTCGTTCAATAAAATAATTTTCTTATAAAACAAACAATTAAAAATATAAGCTGAAATTGTGAGCAAAGATTTTTCTTAATTTGTGATCGTTGCCGCACTCTAAAAGGTACTTTCAGACGCGCAAAACCGGGCATACGTCGGTATTCACGCGCCTGTGAAGGCAGAGAACTGCCGTTAGTGGACGATTTGTCGACCGTTCAGCGGCTGCAGCGGACGGTTATTGGAGTGGCGCAGCGCCTCAGTAAAACGCTTCAGCTGCGCTTCAGACGCTTCCACCGGCTGCTTCATCACCAGCCAGATAACGCCTTCGCTACAGGGAGGCGTAGTGAGCGAGCCGCTGAAGCGATAATAGTGCTTATCCTGCGGGAAAAGCGATTCCAGCGCGAACTTCTGGTTTACCGGCTTTTCCTGATTCTCCTGCTGCGGCAGTACGTTAAGAATGGTTTCCAGCGCGGGATTGGCTTTCCCCGGCACCAGCATTACCGCAATAACGGCCAGATCGTCTTCACTGTTGGCATGGACAAAATGGATCTCAACCGGGAAGCTTTGCCCGTTGATATGGTTTTCGCTGGGCGAATGGAAATGGAACTGCTTTAACGCCCAGCGCTGCTCGTCCAGTTTGAAATCATCTTCATCTTCAACGGCGATCTGGATAGTGTGCCCGTTGTTAACGATGGTTTTAGCATGAGTGGTAAAGTTAAGTTCTAACGGCGGCAGATTGCCTGCCACGGGGTTTTTGATATCAATCGGCGACTGATACTTGCCGTTTTTACAGACCTGCCATTGCTTATTGAGCTCGCCCCAGTGTTCAGGCGAGGTCTGGCCTTCATATGACCAGTGATTTTCCGCGGCTGCTGACGTGGTCCATGCCAGCAGCAAGCCCAGTAGTGCAGTTGATTTATTTCGCATCCTGATATTCCTTATTTGGATTAGTACGGGCGTCTTGTGCGCCTTGGTGATTAAAGCGATAACGCCTTAATTGTTAGGGATAGTACAAAAAATAATCGTCCCTGAATTAATAGAAAAGCGGAAAAGGGAAATGGCGCGCTACGATAGCGGCTCGTAGCGCGCGTCAGGATGGAGAACGTTAACGGCAAACGCCGGTAATACGGCACCACTCCTCTTTTTCCACTACCGGATCGAGCGCGAAGCGTTCTGCATAGGCTTCACATACGCTTTCGGCCTGGCTGGCGAGAATACCGGAAAGCCCCAGGTATCCGCCGCTTTTCGGCAGCGCGCTAATCTGCGGCGCCAGCTCGCGCAGCGGGCCGGCGAGGATATTCGCCACCACCACATCAGCGCTGAGATTTTCCGGCTGCTGGTGGGGCAAATAGAGCGCCAGCCGATCGGCAACGCCGTTGCGCTGCGCATTGTCACGGCTGGCCTGGATCGCCTGCGGATCGATATCGATGCCGATTGCCTGAGCGGCGCCGAGCTTCAGCGCGGCGATAGCCAGGATGCCGGAACCACAGCCAAAATCGATCACCGTTTTGCCCTGCAGATCCAGGCCGTCCAGCCAGCTCAGGCAGAGCGCGGTGGTGGGATGCGTGCCGGTACCGAAGGCCAGACCCGGATCGAGCATCACGTTCACCGCATCGGGATCGGGCACATCGCGCCAGCTGGGGCAGATCCACAGCCGCTGACCAAAGCGCATTGGATGAAAATTCTCCATCCATTCGCGTTCCCAGTCCTTATCCTCGATCTGTTCGATCTTATGACGAAAGCCCTGTCCGAGCAGCGGATCCTGCTCCAGCAGGCTGACGATCTCCGCCATATCCGTTTCCGCATCGAACAGGCCGATAGCGTCGGTATCGCCCCACAGGCGCGTCTCGCCCGGCAGCGGCTCAAAAACCGGCGTATCGTGCGTATCCTGGAAGGTTACCGACACGGCACCCTGTTCCATTAACAGGTCACCCAGCGCTTCTGCATCCGCGCCGGTAGTATTGATCTTAATTTGTATCCAGGGCATAGCAATTCTCTTTATTTATACAGTGGAGGCATCGTCCGCAGCAGAGGCTGGACGGCCAAACAGATTACCGATAATAAACGCCAGCAGGCTTAACAGCAGGGCGGGGACAATCGGATGAAAGCCGCCTGGCTCCAGATGCAGCGCCGCCAGCAGAGTATAAGATGCCGCGCCGACAATCATCGCGCTCAGCGCGCCTGCGGCGTTAGCTTTTTCCCAGTACAGCCCCAGCACCAGCGGCCAGAGAAACACCGCTTCCAGGCCGCCGAAGGCCAGCAGATTAAGCCAGATAATCATATCGGGCGGGTTCCACGCCGCCAGCAGCAGCAGCAGGCCCAGCAGCAGGGTAATCATCCCGGAGAGGCGGCGCAGGCGCTGCTCATTATGCAGCTGCTGCGGATAGAGACGCAGATAGAGATCCTTCACTATCGTAGCGGAGGATTGCAGCAGCTGGGCGTTAATGGTGGACATAATGGCGGCCATCGGCGCGGCGAGAAAAATGCCTGCGGCAAACGGCGGCAGCACGGTCAGCATCAGCGAGGGGATCACGCGATCGGGAATGGCGATATCGGGCAGAATCGCCCGCCCCAGCGCGCCCGCCAGATGCATCCCCAACACCAGAATGGTCATCACTATCGTGCCGAGCAGGATGCCGCGATGCACCGCTTTGCTGTCCCTGTAGGAGATACAGCGCACGGCGGTATGCGGCAGGCCGATCACGCCGAAGCAGACCAGCACGATAAAGGAGGCAAGGAAGGTCGGATTAATTATGTCGTCCACCCCCTGCGGCGTAATCAGACGCGGATCGATCTGCTGTAGCTTTGTGACCGCGGCGTGCATGCCGCCTGCGGTATGAATCACCGCAAACAGCAGCAGAAAGGTGCCCACCAGCATCACCAGACCCTGCATGGCGTCATTCAGCACGCTGGCGCGAAAGCCGCCGAAGGCGGTGTAGAGCGCGATGGTGGTGCCGAAAATCAGCAGGCCGGTATCGTAGGGCACGCCAGCGGCGGTTTCCAGCAGTCTGGCGCCGCCGATAAACTGCACCGTCATCGCGCCGACAAAAGCCACCAGCAGGCTCAGGCTCGCCAGCCAGACCAGCAGCGTGCTGCGATAGCGGGCGTAAAGCATATCGTTGAGCGTTACCGCGTTATAGCGCCGCGCCAGAATGGCGAATTTTTTGCCTAAAACGCCCAGGGACAGCCAGACGGCAGGCACCTGAATGACCGACAGCAATACCCAGCCGAGGCCATATTTATAGGCCGCGCCCGGACCGCCGATAAACGAGCTGGCGCTGATATAGGTGGTGGTCAGCGTCATCGCCAACACAAAGCCGCCCATCGAGCGTCCGCCGAGGAAATATTCATTAAGAAAGCGCCCCTGACTACGCTTGCGCACCGCATAAACGGAAAGCGCCGCGATCAGCAGCAGATAGCCCAGCAGAGGAAGAATCACTTCAGCTTGCACGATCGTCCTCCAGCGGGATCTCGCGGAAGCAGATGCGAATCATCAGCCAGCAGAGAAAAATAAACAGCAGCGGAGCAAACAGACAGGAGAGTTCAAACCAGCGCGGCAGCCCGGTAATGCCCGGCTGCATGCCGCCCAGCCAGGCGCAGAGCGCCCATACTGCCAGATACGCTACCGCCAGCCAGAAAGACCAGCGGGCCTCGCGGTGTGCCTGAATAAAGCGCGCATCCATCATCGTGCCTTTCATTATGAACGAAACCAGAAAGAGAAAAGGCCGGACAAGCCGGCCTCAAATGGGGCAACGGGAGAATTATTTTTCCACCAGACCCAGCTTCTTCTCCAGATAGTGGATATTGGTGCCACCGTGCTGGAAGTTTTCATCGCACATGATCTTCATCTGCAGTTCAACGTTGGTTTTGATGCCGTCGATGATCAGTTCAGCCAGTGCGTTTTTCATGCGGGCAATGGCCA
Organism: Mixta tenebrionis; assembly: GCF_006517625.1. Lineage (GTDB taxonomy): Bacteria > Pseudomonadota > Gammaproteobacteria > Enterobacterales > Enterobacteriaceae > Mixta > Mixta tenebrionis. Next base: position 11,071 of record NZ_VHQI01000002.1, read on the forward strand.
CGTCGCGGTTTTCACCGTAGGTGATCAGTTTGCCAATCATGGAGTCATAGTAGGGCGGCACGCTGTAGCCGGCATAAATATGCGATTCCCAGCGCACGCCAAAGCCGCCCGGCGCATGAAAGCGGGTAATCTTGCCCGGACTCGGCAGGAAGGTGTTGGGATCTTCCGCGTTGATGCGGCACTCTACCGCGTGGCCTTTCACCACTACTTCTTCCTGCTTAATGGAGAGCGGCTGACCGGCAGCAATACGCAGCTGCTCTTTGATCAGGTCCACGCCGGTAATCATTTCGGTGACCGGATGCTCTACCTGAATACGGGTGTTCATCTCAATAAAGTAGAACTCGCCGTTTTCATACAGAAACTCGAAGGTGCCGGCGCCGCGATAACCGATTTCCACGCAGGCGCGGGTACAGCGTTCGCCGATATAGCGGCGCATTTCGCTGGTGATGCCCGGCGCCGGCGCTTCTTCCACCACTTTCTGGTGGCGGCGCTGCATTGAACAGTCACGCTCGGCGAGATAGATGGCGTTGCCCTGGCCGTCCGCCAATACCTGAACCTCGATATGGCGCGGGTTCTCCAGGTATTTCTCCATGTAGACCATGTCGTTGTTGAAAGCGGCTTTCGCTTCCGCCCGCGTCATGCTGATGGAGTTTTCCAGCTCTTTATCGCTGCGGACTACGCGCATACCGCGTCCGCCGCCGCCGCCGGAGGCTTTGATAATTACCGGATAGCCGATGCGTTTGGCAATGGCGCGGTTCTTATCCATATCGTCGCCCAGCGGGCCGTCAGAGCCAGGCACGCAAGGCACGCCCGCTTTTTTCATCGCGTTGATCGCTGAAACCTTATCGCCCATCAGGCGGATGGTTTCGGCGCGCGGGCCGATGAAAATAAAACCGGAACGCTCAACCTGCTCGGCAAAGTCGGCGTTTTCCGACAAAAAGCCGTAGCCGGGATGGATCGCCACCGCGCCGGTGATTTCCGCTGCGGAGATCAACGCCGGGATATTCAGGTAGCTTTTTACCGACGGCGCCGGACCGATACAGACCGTTTCGTCCGCCAGCAGCACATGTTTCAAATCGCGATCCGCCGTGGAATGCACCGCGACGGTTTTAATGCCCAGCTCTTTACAGGCACGTAAAATGCGCAGCGCGATCTCACCGCGGTTGGCAATAACAATTTTATCCAGCATGGTGCGCCTCGTTATTCGATGACGACCAGCGGCTCGTCAAACTCAACAGGTTGACCGCTTTCGACCAGGATAGCTTTAACCACGCCCGCCTTGTCTGCTTCGATCTGGTTCATCATCTTCATGGCTTCAACGATGCACAGGGTATCGCCGATATTCACTTTCTGACCGACTTCCACAAAGGCTTTCGCGTCCGGGCTTGGCGTGCGATAGAAGGTGCCGACCATCGGAGAGCGAACGATGTGGCCGCTCAGCTCCGCTGCGGCAGGCGCTTCGAGCGCTGGCGCGCTGGCTGGCGCGACGGCGTTGGCCAGGGCAGGCTGCTGCGGCGCAGGAACGGCATAGGCCTGCTGCATCATTGGATAAGCGGGAGCTGCAGGCGCGCGGCTGATGCGAACGGATTCCTCGCCTTCGGAAATTTCAAGTTCAGCGATACCGGATTCTTCAACCAGTTCGATCAGTTTTTTAATCTTACGAATATCCATGAGTGTGGTTCCGTACTCTATTTAATTTGATTTTGACAGGCGTTTTACTGCCGTTTGTAAAGCCCAGGAGTAACCGTCGACGCCAAGTCCACAGATTACGCCGGCAGCAATATCAGAAAGCCAGGAATGGTGGCGAAAAGGCTCGCGGGCGTGTACGTTGGTAATATGCACCTCGATAAAAGGGATATCGACCGCCAGCAGCGCATCGCGTAGCGCCACGCTGGTATGAGTAAAAGCCGCCGGATTAATGACAATATAATCGACATTGCCTCTCGCCTCGTGAATACGCTCAATCAGAACGTGTTCTGCATTCGACTGCAAATGGCTCAGTTTCACATTCAGCGCGCCGGCCTGCGATGTCAGATCGTCAACGATCCCGGTCAGCGTGGTATGTCCATACTTTTCCGGCTCCCGCGTCCCCAGTAAATTGAGGTTGGGGCCGTTCAAGAGCAGAATATGAAAATCATGCGCCATTTTGCTGCTATCTCCTGCAATAATCGAGGCATCGCGTAAAATACCTCGTGAGAAGCCATTTGTCACCTTTATCGAGGCGAAAAATGAAGCGTCGCTGCAACTGAAGCCGGGCATTATATCTAGTTCGTTGCTTTTCGCAGCTAAATACTGGTCTTATCTGCGAAGTTTATCAACCTGATAACAACGAAGTTTTAGCCTAATGCGGCAGATATGCGGGCTGCGGCACAGATCGTGCCGCTATTTTGCCAACCAGCGCCAGAATTTTTTATAGCGCCAGGCAAGGAGAATAAGGGCGAACAGGGCGTAAATCAGCGGCTGCGGCGAGAGGGTTTTAACCGACCAGACATAATGTATTGGCGCTAAAATCGCGACTATATAGATGGTGTTGTGCAGTAGTTGCCAGCGCCGGCCTAACTTTCGCTGCGCTATTTGCAGCGAAGTCAACGCCAGCGCCAGCAGAATCAGCCAGCTGATAATGCCCAGCGTAAGATAGGGGCGAGCGATCAGCTCCGAACCCAGCAGGCGCAAATCAGAAAGGCCCAGCTCCAGCAGCGCATAGCTTGTCAGGTGCAGGGTTGCCCAGGCGAAGCACCAGAGGCCGAGCAGCCGCCGTACCCGTATCAGCAGCGGCTGACGGGCGTAACGCGCCAGCGGCGATACCAGCAGCGTAGCGAGCAAAAACTTTAGCGCCATACGGCCGGTAAAATGCTGAATATCTTTTGCCGGATCGGCGCTCAGGCCGCTGCCCTGCAGCACGGCGAAAATCAGCCACAGCAGCGGCAGCGACCCGGCCAGATGGAGCAGAACCTTCAGAACGGTAATCTGTTTTAGCGTCAGGCGCACTCAGTAGTTCTCCCGTAAGTCGAGCCCGCGATAAAGCGCGGCGACCCGATCGCCGTAGCCGTTAAACAGCAGCGTCGGCTGGCGCTGCACATCCAGAATGCCGCCGCTGCCGATAAAGCGTTCGCTGGCCTGCGACCAGCGCGGGTGATCGACGTGCGGGTTCACATTGGCGAAAAAGCCATACTCATCCGGCGCCAGCTGATTCCAGGTGGTTGGCGGACGATCGCGCGTCAGCTTGATATGGACGATGGATTTTATGCCCTTAAAGCCATATTTCCATGGCACCGTCAGGCGGATCGGCGCGCCGTTCTGCGGCGGCAGCGCTTTGCCGTAGACGCCGGTGGAGAGCAGCGTCAGCGGATGCATCGCCTCATCCAGCCGCAGCCCTTCAACATAAGGGTAGTCCAGCCCGCCGCCGATAAAGCGATCTTTCTGGCCGGGCATCTGGTCGGGCGCGTAAACCGTCTGAAACGCGACGTAGCGCGCGTTGCTGGTTGGCTCCGCCGCTTTTAACAGCTGCCCCAGCTCAAAACCGACCCAGGGAATGACCATCGACCACGCCTCGACGCAGCGCATACGATAAATACGTTGCTGTTGAGGAAAGCGTTTAAAGATGTCATCCATATCCAGCGTCAGCGGTTTTGCCACTTCGCCATCAATACGCACCTTCCAGTTATCCGTTTGCAGGCTGCCGGCGTTGGCGGCGGGATCGGCTTTATCCAGGCCAAACTCATAAAAGTTGTTATAGCCGCTGACCTTATCTTCCGGGGTCAGCGGCAGCGGCGCCTGCCAGGCGGCCGGCTTGCTGAAATCGAGCGGACGGTCCGCCGGGGCGGGAGGGCGATCGTTGCCTTTAAACCAGGAGAGCAGATCGGCGCGCGCGCCGCCGGGAAGCGTCAATGCCGCCGCGCCTAAACCCAGCGCTTTCAGCACCTGGCGGCGCTGCTGATAAAAAATCGATTCGGGCGTGACGTCCGCTTCGGTGAGTTTATTAACGGGCTTCATGGCGTTACTCCTGTGCAGGTTCCCGGCGTCAGCGCGGGGAGCAGATAAGTAAGCATGAAATAAAAAGCCGCGATATCGCGACTTTTTACCCAAAAATATGAAATTTCCTGGCTGGCTTAGCCCTGGCTGACTTTCACCAGCGTACGTCCGGTTACTTCATTGTTCAGCAGCCGGCGCGCCGCTTCCGGCGCTTCGCTTAAGGAAATTTCGGTGGTGGCCTGCTGATAAAAGCTGGCCGGAATCGTTTTAACCAGGCGTTTCCAGGCCTCGATACGCCGTGCCGCCGGCGTCTGTACGGAATCAACGCCCTGCAAGCGCACGTTGCGCAGGATAAAAGGCATTACCGAGGTCGGCAGCGTAAAACCGCCCGCCAGCCCGCAGGCGGCAACGGCGCCGGAATACTCTACCTGCGCCAGCACGTTGGCCAGCACGTTGCCGCCTACGGTATCGATCGCCCCCGCCCAGCGCTGTTTTTCCAGCGGACGGCCTTCAGCCGTGAATTCGCTGCGCGGCAGCACCTGAGCCGCGCCCAGCTGGCGCAGATAGTCAGCGTTGCCGGCGCGTCCGCTGACTGCCGCTACCCGATAGCCCAGCGCGCTCAGCAGAGCGACCGCCGTGCTGCCGACGCCGCCGCTGGCGCCGGTCACCACTATCTCGCCTTTATCGGGCGTTACGCCGCCATCCTCCAGCGCCATCACGCACAGCATGGCGGTAAAACCCGCAGTGCCGAGGATCATCGCCTGACGTTCGCTCAGCCCTTCCGGCAGCGCCACCAGCCAGTCGCCGTTGACGCGCGCCTGTTCCGCCAGGCCGCCCCAGTGCGTTTCGCCAACGCCGAAGCCGGTCAGCAGCACCTGCTGGCCAACGTGAAAGCGCGGATCTTCGCTGTGATGAACCCTGCCGGCGAAATCGATGCCGGGCACCATCGGAAACTGGCGAATAATTTTTCCTTTACCGGTAATTGCCAGTGCATCTTTATAGTTGATGCTCGACCAGTTAACATCCACGGTTACGTTACCCGGCGGCAGCTGTTGCGGTGAAATTTCACTCAATACCGTTTGATAAGCGCCGTCAGACTGTTCAATCAGTAGGGCCTGCATGAGATTCTCCTGAAATTTAATTTTCAATGGTAACCATAAGGTCTCTGGCAACTATACTCGCCGAATGGGCGCAGCGTCTGACCAGCCGCAAATAAACTGCGGGCAGCTGCGGTTATTTAACGCTGACGGTGCGGATAGTTTCAGATCGTTAACTATCTGGAAACCGCTCTGTAGGCCAACGGCGTGGTCATAAACGCAGTGAAAAAGGCACAGGGATGCGATTAACCACCAAACTGTCATCGTTTATCGCGCTACTTATTACTCTGGCACTGGTTTTAATGGTTGCTGGCTGCGCGCTGAGTTTTTTCTGGCTGCGCGGCGAGCGCGTAGAAAATCAGGTGCAGACGCTGGCGACCGAAGTCGATCGGGCGCTGCTGACGCAGGAGGCCGCCAGCCTTACCCCCTGGCTGCGGCATATTATGCCGCTGTTGGATATTGAACGCCTGGAGATTCGCAGCCCGCACAGCGTGGCGCTGAAGCTCTCCCGCCATCAGCATCCGCTGCTGGAAGACACGCCTAACCGTTTCCGCCGTTACGATCTGCCTCTGCAACAACAGCAGGGCTGGATGGTGCGCGTTGAGCTGCTCGATCCCGCCGATACGTTCTTCCGCTCCTTTATTGGCTCTACTACCCTGATCATCATGCTGCTGGTGGCCGGCGTAATGATGCTGCTGCTGGTGCCCACGCACCGCTGGCTCTGGCGGCAGCTGAAAGGGATGGAGGGCCTGGAGCGGCGCGCCGAACGCATTATCGCCGGCGAGCGGCGCGGTATCGGGCGCGGCAACGTTAATGAATGGCCGCAGAAAGCATCAATGGCGCTCGATCTGCTGCTGGAAGATTTGCAGGAGGCGGGGGAACAGCGCACCCGCATTGATACGCTGATCCGCGCCTTTACCGCACAGGATGCCGCCACCGGCCTGAATAACCGGCTGTTTTTTGATAACCAGCTGGCGACGCTGCTGGAGGATCAGGAGAAAGTCGGCACTCACGGCGTGGTAATGATGATCCGCCTGCCGGATTTCGACAGCCTGAGCGAGAGCTGGGGCCATGCCGCCATCCAGGAGTTTCTCTTCTCGCTGGTGAACATGCTCTCTACCTTCGTGATGCGTTATCCCGGCGCGCTGCTGGCGCGCTACTTCCGCAGCGATTTTATGGTGCTGCTGCCGCATCGCACGCTGAAAGAGGCGGACGGCATCGCCGCCCAGCTGGTGAAGGCGGTGGACGCCTTACCGCCGACGCCGACGATCGATCGGCAAAATATGATCCATATCGGCATCAGCGCCTGGCGCAGCGGGCAGACGACCCAGCAGGTGCTGGAAAGCGTGGAACAGGCGACCCGTCACGCCTCGCTGCAGGGGGGCAACACCTGGGTTATCGGTGAAGGCTCGGACAGCGACGTCGGGCGCGGCAGCGTTAAGTGGCGCACGTTGCTGGAACATACCCTGAAGCGCGGCGGCCCGCGGCTTTATCAAAAACCGGCGGTGCAGCGTAACGGACGCGTGCATCATCGCGAACTGCTGCCGCGGATTTTCGACGGCGAGAAAGAGCTGCCGGCCGCGGAGTTTATGCCGCTGGTGCAGCAGATGGGGCTGGCGGAAGCCTATGACCGCCAGCTGATGCAGCACATCATGAAGCTGTCGCTACGCTGGCCGGAAGAGACGCTGGCGGTGCCCGTCACCATCGACTCGTTATTACAGCCAGGCTTCCGGCGCGCGCTGCGCGATATCCTGCTGCAGTGTACTAAATCGCAGCGTCGGCGTTTTTTATTTGAACTTGCAGAGGCGGAAGTGTGTCAACACTTCAACCGGTTGCAGCCGGCGCTGCGTTTATTAAAAGGTTTCGGCTGTCGCCTGGCGGTGAATCAGGCCGGGCTGACGGTGGTCAGCACCTCCTATATTACGCTGGCGGGCGTTGAAATTATCAAGCTGCATCCGGGACTGGTGCGCAATATCGACCGGCGCACCGAAAACCAGCTGTTTGTAAAAAGTTTGCTGGAAGTCTGCAAAATGACCCCGACCCAGGTTTTTGCCGCCGGCGTACGCACGCGCGAAGAGTGGCAAACGCTGGCGACGCTGGGCGTAGCGGGCGGCCAGGGCGACTTCTTTTCCACCTCGCAGCTGGTGGACAGCAACGTAAAAAAATATTCGCAAAGAGTTCGGGTTTAATCGGATGATTTGCCATAATGACGCGCGGTTATGGAGCCGGCGGCCTGATACGGCGGTTAACCGCCGTGGAAATTAAATGTTAAATTTTATAACCGTTATGTCCGCTTACCAGCCCGCTCGTGCGGGCATTTAGCTGGTTTTTCGGCTAAATATCGTGGCCCTGCTGCGACAGGCAGAGAACAAGCGCGAGATAGCTTGATTTTTCACCGAAGTAGAACGTTTTTGCGCCTTGTGGCGGCTTCGCGTGGTTGGTAAAGTAAGCGGATTTTATTTTCCGCCCCCAGCTTGCAGGATTATCCTTTAGTATGTTTAAAAAATTTCGTGGCATGTTTTCCAACGACTTGTCCATTGACCTGGGTACTGCGAATACCCTGATTTATGTCAAAGGCCAGGGCATCGTGCTGAATGAGCCCTCCGTCGTTGCTATCCGTCAGGATCGTGCCGGCTCCCCAAAGAGCGTTGCGGCAGTCGGTCATGATGCAAAACAGATGCTTGGCCGTACGCCGGGCAATATTGCCGCTATCCGTCCGATGAAAGATGGCGTGATCGCCGATTTCTTTGTCACCGAAAAGATGCTGCAGCACTTTATTAAACAGGTGCACAGCAACAGCTTTATGCGTCCCAGCCCGCGTGTGCTGGTATGCGTGCCGGTTGGCGCCACGCAGGTTGAACGTCGCGCCATCCGCGAATCCGCCCAGGGCGCAGGCGCGCGCGAAGTTTTCCTGATTGAAGAACCGATGGCGGCGGCGATCGGCGCCGGGCTGCCGGTGTCGGAAGCGACAGGCTCGATGGTGGTGGATATCGGCGGCGGCACCACTGAGGTGGCGGTCATTTCTCTCAACGGCGTGGTTTACTCCTCTTCCGTGCGTATCGGCGGCGACCGCTTTGATGAAGCCATCATTAATTATGTGCGTCGTAACTACGGTTCCCTGATCGGTGAAGCGACCGCCGAGCGCATCAAGCACGAGATCGGCTCCGCCTATCCGGGCGACGAAGTGCGTGAAATCGAAGTACGCGGGCGCAATCTGGCCGAGGGCGTGCCGCGCGGCTTTACGCTTAACTCCAACGAGATCCTGGAAGCGTTGCAGGAGCCGCTGACCGGCATCGTCAGCGCGGTAATGGTGGCGCTGGAACAGTGTCCGCCGGAGCTGGCTTCTGATATTTCAGAGCGCGGCATGGTGCTCACCGGCGGCGGCGCGCTGCTGCGCAACCTGGATCGTCTGCTGATGGAAGAAACCGGTATTCCGGTGGTGGTGGCGGAAGATCCGCTGACCTGCGTAGCGCGCGGCGGCGGTAAAGCGCTGGAAATGATCGACATGCACGGCGGCGATTTGTTCAGCGAAGAATAATTTCGCCAGAAGGGAGCCGCGGCGCAAGCCACGCTCCCTTTTCTTGATGTCGGGGAATACGCAGAGTTTATGAAGCCAATTTTCAGCAGGGGGCCTTCCCTGCAGCTCCGCCTTTTTCTGGCGGTTATCGTCGCCGTCGGCATCATTGTCGCCGACAGTCGCGTGGGTTCGTTTACCCAAGTCCGTAACTATATGGATACGGCGGTCAGTCCGTTCTATTTCCTGGCCAACGGGCCACGACAAATTCTGGACAGCGTCGCTGAGACGCTGGCCTCTCGCCAGCAGCTGGAGCAGGAGAATAAGGCGCTGCAGCGCGAACTTTTTCTGAAGAATAGCGAGCTGCTGATACTGGGACAATACCGGCAGGAAAACGCGCGCCTGCGTGAGCTGCTCGGCTCGCCGCTGCGTCAGGACGAGCAAAAAATGGTGACGCAGGTAATCTCTACCGGCACCGATCCCTATACCGATCAGGTGGTGATTGATAAGGGCAGCCTTAACGGCGTTTACGAAGGGCAGCCGGTTATCAGCGATAAAGGCGTGGTGGGGCAGGTGATTGCGGTAGGGCAGATTACCAGCCGCGTGCTGCTGATCTGCGATGCGTCCCATGCGCTGCCGATTCAGGTGCTGCGTAACGATATCCGGGTGATCGCCGCCGGCAACGGCTGTACGGAAGATTTACAGCTGGAGCACCTGCCGGGCAATACCGATATCCGCGTCGGCGATGTGCTGGTGACGTCCGGGCTGGGCGGGCGCTTCCCTGAAGGCTACCCGGTAGCGGTTGTTTCCTCCGTCAAGGTGGATACGCAGCGGGCCTACACGGTGATCCAGGCGCGTCCGACGGCAGGCTTGCAGCGCCTGCGCTACCTGCTGCTGCTGTGGGGCGCCGATCGCAATGGCGATCTGCCGATGGCGCCGGATGAAGTGCACCGGGTCGCCAATGAGCGTTTGATGCAGATGATGCCGCAGGTGCTGCCGCCGGCGGGAGAAATGGGGCCGCCCCTGCCGCCGGCCGCTAACGGCGCGGCTTCGGACGCCGGCGCGCCGGCTGCTGATTCATCCGCCGCCGGCAGAAGCGGCGTTGCGGGAGGTCAGCCTTGAGTCGCTATCGCAGTCACGGCCGCTGGGTTATCTGGCTCTCGTTTCTTGTGGCGCTGGTGCTGCAAATTATGCCCTGGCCGGATGAGCTCTATATGTTTCGCCCCTCGTGGCTGCTGTTGATTCTGATTTACTGGCTGCTGGCGCTGCCGCACCGGGTTAGCGTCGGCACCGGCTTCCTGATGGGGGGCGTTATGGACCTCATTTCAGGCTCGACGCTGGGCGTGCGTGCGCTGGCGCTCAGTATCATCGCCTATCTGGTGGCGTTTAAATTCCAGCTTTTCCGTAACCTGGCGTTGTGGCAACAGGCGTTAATGGTTATGGTGCTATCTCTGGCCATGGATGTCATTGTTTTCTGGGCCGAGTTCCTGGTAATTAATATCTCGTTCCGCCCGGAAATTTTCTGGAGCAGCGTTATCGACGGTATTTTGTGGCCGTGGCTATTCTTATTGATGAGAAAAATTCGTCGTCAATTCGCAGTGCAATAAGGACAACTATGTTATCCCTTTATCTTGCCTCCGGTTCACCGCGTCGACGTGAACTGTTAGCGCAGCTTGGCCTGCGTTTTGAGCGTCTCCAGACCGAGGTGGAAGAGCAGCGCCGCGTCGATGAGAGCGCACTGCACTATGTGTGTCGCCTGGCGCGGGAAAAGGCGCAGGCGGGCGTCGCGGCTGCGCCGCAGGATCTGCCGGTGCTGGGCGCGGATACCATCGTAGTGTTGAACGGCGAGGTGCTGGAAAAGCCGCGCGATGCGGCGCATGCGGCAGAGATGCTCAGGCGTCTGTCGGGCAATACGCATCAGGTGATGACGGCGGTGGCGCTGGCGGATCGTCAACGTGAGCTGGCATGTCTGGTGCAGACGGAGGTCACTTTCCGCCTGCTGACGCCGCAGGATATCGATGATTATATCGCCAGCGGCGAACCGATGGATAAAGCGGGCGCCTATGGCATTCAGGGGCTGGGCGGCAACTTTGTCAGAAAAATTAATGGAAGCTATCACGCTGTGGTTGGCCTGCCGCTGGTGGAAACGCACGAGCTGTTCAGCCATTTTCAATCGCTGCGTGAGGTGGGTGAGAGGTCATGATGACGGCTGAGCTACTGGTAAACGTTACGCCATCCGAAACGCGCGTGGCTTATATCGACGGCGGTATCCTGCAGGAAATCCATATTGAACGCGAAGCGAAGCGCGGGATCGTCGGTAATATCTATAAAGGACGCGTGAGCCGCGTGCTGCCTGGGATGCAGGCGGCTTTTGTCGATATCGGCCTGGACAAGGCGGCGTTTTTGCACGCCTCCGATATTATGCCGCATACCGAATGCGTGGCGGGCGAAGAGCAGAAAAACTTCAGCGTCCGGGATATCGCCGAGCTGGTGCGCCAGGGGCAGGATTTGATGGTGCAGGTGGTTAAAGATCCGCTGGGCACCAAAGGCGCGCGGCTGACTACCGATATTACCCTGCCTTCACGTTACCTGGTGTTTATGCCCGGCGCCTCGCATGTTGGCGTATCGCAGCGTATTGAGAGCGAGGCGGAACGCGATCGGCTGAAGGCGGTAGTTTCCGGCTACTGCGATGAGCAGGGCGGCTTTATTATTCGTACCGCGGCGGAAGGCATCGGCGAAGAAGAGCTGGCGCAGGATGCCGCTTTTCTTAAGCGTCTGTGGACGAAAGTTATCGAGCGCAAAAAGCGCAATAAAACCCGCTGTCGCCTGTATGGCGAACTGGCGCTGGCGCAGCGCGTGCTGCGCGATTTCGCCGGCGCCGCGCTCGATCGCATTCGCGTCGATTCGCGTCTGACCTATGAGCTGCTGCTGGAGTTCACCGCCGAATATATTCCTGAGATGACCGCCAAGCTGGAGCACTACAGCGGCAAACAGCCGATCTTCGATCTCTACGACGTAGAGAATGAGATCCAGCGTTCGCTCGATCGCAAGGTGGAGCTGAAGTCGGGCGGTTATTTGATTATCGATCAGACGGAAGCGATGACCACTATCGATATCAATACCGGCGCCTTTGTCGGCCATCGCAATCTTGATGAAACTATCTTCAATACCAATATCGAAGCGACGCAGGCGATTGCCCGCCAGCTGCGGCTGCGCAATCTCGGCGGCATTATCATTATCGACTTTATCGATATGAATAATGAGGAGCACCGTCGCCGCGTGCTGCATTCGCTGGACAGCGCGCTGAGTAAAGACCGGGTGAAAACCAGCATCAACGGCTTTTCCGCGCTGGGGCTGGTGGAGATGACGCGCAAGCGCACCCGTGAAAGCATTGAGCACGTCCTGTGCCAGGATTGCCCGGTTTGTAAAGGGCGCGGCACGCTGAAAACCGTCGAAACCGTCTGCTACGAAATTATGCGTGAAATTGTACGCGTCCATCACGCCTATGATACCGATCGTTTTCTGGTCTACGTATCGCCGACCGTGGGCGAAGCGCTGAAAAGCGATGAGTCGCACGCGCTGGCCGAGGTTGAGCTGTTCGTCGGCAAACAGGTCAAAGTTCAGGTTGAACCACTTTATACCCAGGAGCAGTTCGACGTCGTGATGATGTAAAATCTGGTTAATATTTTGGCCGGATTTTGCGGTTTTCTCTCCCGCCAGGCGCTAAAAATGCGCGTCTGTTTCAGGTAAACTGTAGTGACCTGCTTCTCCCTGACGGCGGCGGCTATCGCATCTTCGGGAAGATAAGCCAGCTTATTTAACCGTTCAGTTTGCGCAAGACAAGGAGAGGTGTGTGAGGCAACTGCCCAGGATCCTGTTACTTACAGGCGCAGCGTTGATCGTTATCGTTGCGCTACTGGTCAGCGGCCTGCGGTTGTTGATGCCGCAGATCGATCGCCACCGCGATAAAGTGCTGGACGTGGTTTCTTCCGCTACCGGCCTGCCGGTTAAAGCCGCCATGCTGCAGGGGCGCTGGGAGAATTTCGGCCCGACGCTGGATGCGCATCAGCTGGCGGTCACGCTTCCCGATGGCGGTTCGCTTAATATCGATCGCGTTACGCTGGCGCTGGATATCTGGCAGTCGCTGCTGCACCTGCGCTGGCAGTTTCGTGAACTTACCTTCTGGCAGCTCGATCTCGACAGCCGTTCCCCGTTAATCAGCAACGATAACCAACACACCCTGAAAGCGGGACAGATCAGCGATCTCTTCCTGCGCCAGTTCGATCACTTTGATTTACGCGACAGCCGCATTCGTTTTCAGACGCCTTCCGGCCAGCGTGCCGAGCTGGCGATTCCTCGCCTGAGCTGGCTGAATGAAAAAGCGCGGCATCGGGCCGAGGGCGAAGTCAGCCTTTCCAGCTTTACCGGACAGCACGGCGTGGTGCAGGTGCGGCTCGATCTACGCGATGAAAACGGGTTGCTGAACAGCGGGCGCGTCTGGATGCAGGCGGACGACGTCGACGTTAAGCCCTGGCTGGGGCAGTGGATGCGCGATAACACCACGCTGCAACGCGCGCGTTTCAGCCTTGCGGCCTGGCTCAGCCTGAAAGAGGGCGAAATTTACGATGGCGATGTCTGGCTGAAACAGGGCGGCGCCCACTGGCAGGGCGATAAGCAGCCGCACCGGCTCGAGGTGGACAACCTGACGCTGCACCTGGCGCGCTGGCGCGGCGGCTGGACCCTTACCATGCCGCAAAACAGCCTGCGCACCGACGGCGAGGCGTGGCCAAAGGGGCATTTCGCGCTGGCATGGCTGCCGCAGCGTGGAGATGCGCCTGGGCCGCAGGAAGAAGAAGAACTGCGCGTACGCGCAACGGGGCTGAACCTGCAACGTCTTGAGCCGCTGATCCCGCTCTTTTCCCGTCTGTCGCCGCAGCTGCTGGAAAACTGGCGCGCCCTGCAGCCGCAGGGGATGGTTGATAGCCTGGCGCTGGATGTGCCGCTGCGCCAGCCGGAGCAGAGCCGCTTCCAGGCGCGCTGGCGCGATATGAACTGGCAGCACTGGCATTTGTTGCCGGGCGCGCAGCACGTTGCCGGGCGATTAAGCGGCAGTCTGCCCGACGGGCGCCTTGAGTTCAGCGTCAGGGACGCGGTAATGCCTTACGGCACCATGTTCCGCGCGCCGCTGGAGGTAAAGCAGGCCACCGGCACGCTGAGCTGGCAGCGCAGCGCAAACGCGCTGGCGCTGCAGGGCCGGCAGCTTGATCTGCAGGCGCGTTCGCTGTGGGCGAAAGGCGATTTCAGCTACCGTCAGGCGGCAGGCCAGCCGCCGCAGCTCGATATCCTGGCGGGCATTAATGTCACCCACGCCGGAGACGCCTGGCGCTACTTCCCGGAGCCGCTGATGGGCACCGGCCTGACCAACTACCTGAGCGGCGCGATTAAAGGCGGCGAGGTTAACAACGCCACGCTGCTGTTTGCCGGTAACCCCAAACTTTTCCCCTTCCGCCACAATGACGGCATGTTTGAAGTCTGGGTGCCGCTGCGTAATGCCAGTTACGCCTTCCAGCCCGGCTGGCCCGCTATCGACAAGCTCGATATCGATCTCGATTTTGTTAATGACGGTCTGTGGATGAAGGCGCAGCAGGCGATGCTGGGCAACGTGCAGGCGAATAACGTCAGCGCCATTATACCGGACTACCTGAAACAGCAGCTGATCGTTAATGGCGACCTGCGCGGCGAGGCGGCGGATATTCGCGACTATTTCCAGCAGACGCCGCTGCAGCCCTCATTAGGCGCCGCGCTTGATGAGCTGCAGCTGAGCGGGCAGACCGGCGGGCACCTGAAGCTGGCTATTCCGCTGAACGGCAAGCTGGTGCATGCCGCCGGCGACGTGCAGCTGAATAATAACTCTTTGTTTGTCGCGCCGCTGGGGACGCATCTCACCGGGCTGAGCGGCAGCTTTAGCTACGATAACGGCAACTTACGCAGCGATACGCTGCGGGCCAACTGGTTCGGCCAGCCGGTAAAGGTTAACTTCCATACCCAGGAGCAGCCGGAGGCGTACCGTATCGGCGTTAACCTGGCGGCAGAGTGGCAGGTTAATCAGCTTACGCCTGTGCCAGCCGCCGTCAGCCGGCAGCTAAGCGGCACGCTGCCGTGGCAGGGCGAGGTGGCGATAACGCTGCCGCATAGCGGCGGCGGCGCCAGTTATAAAATCGATCTGGCGGGCGATTTGAAAGATGTAAGCAGTCACTTACCCGCTCCGCTGACGAAAGCGAGCGGCGAAGCGCTACCGCTAAAGGTGACCGCCGCAGGCGATCTGCATCACTTCGATTTACAGGGAGTGCTGGCAAATCAGCAGCGTTTTAACAGCCGCTGGCTGCTGGGGAAACAGCTGCGCCTCGATCGCGGCGTCTGGCGTAATGATGCAGAGGCCACGCCCGCGCTGCCTGAAACGCGCGGAATGCTTTTGCAGCTGCCGCCGCTGGATGGCGATAGCTGGGTAAAGCTGCTAATGGCCGGCAGTGCCTCTTCGGGCGCGGGGCATAAGTCCGCCGCGCCGGCGGGCGCCGCCTTTAAACAAAACATGCTGCCGGGCGATATTACCCTGAGCACGTCCTCGCTGCAGCTCGCGGGCCAGCAGTGGCGCGACGCGCAGATAACGCTGCGTCAGCTGACGGCCGGGGCCATGCAGGCGGAGGCCGAAGGGCGTGAAATTAGCGCCAGGTTGGATATCCCCGCCGGCGGCCCCTGGCAAGCGCATCTTAAGCGGCTCTATTACAATCCGCAGTGGCAGAGTAACGGCGGGGATTCTTCCGGTGCCGCTGCGCAGCAAAATAAGGCGCAGCCGGACAGCGGGGCGATAAATTTTGCCGGCTGGCCTGCTTTGCAGCTTAGCTGCGATGAGTGCTGGCTGCGGGGGCAGAAGTTCGGGCGCATTAGCGGCGATCTGACGCCGCGGGAAGATACGTTAGTACTCACTAATGGCTTAGTGGATACCGGCAGCGCCCGCCTGCGTATCGACGGCGAGTGGGTTAACCGCGCAGGCGAGCAGCGCACCTCGCTTAAGGGGAAGCTGAGCGGTAAAAACATTAACGACGCCACCAACTGGTTCGGCGTTAGCACGCCGATGCGCAACGCCTCTTTTAATATTGATTACGACCTGCACTGGCGCGACGCGCCCTGGCAGCCGGCGGAATCTTCGCTGAGCGGGGTACTGAAAACCCACCTCGGCAAGGGGCAGATTGCCGACGTCAGCAGCGGGCGCGCCGGTCAGCTGCTGCGTCTGGTCAGCTTTGATGCGCTGCTGCGTAAGCTGCGTTTTGATTTCAGCGACACCTTCAGCGAAGGCTTCTGGTTTGACTCCATCAACGGCACGGCGTGGATTAAAGAGGGCGTGATACGCACCGATAATCTGTTGGTGGATGGACTGGAGGCGGATATCGCCATGCAGGGTAAGATCGATCTGGTGCAGCGGCGTATCGATATGGAAGCGGTAGTGGCGCCTGAAATCTCCGCTTCGGTGGGCGTCGCCACCGCGTTTGTGATTAACCCGGTGGTGGGCGCGGCGGTTTTTGCCGCCAGCAAGGTGCTGGGGCCGCTGTGGAATAAGATCTCTTTACTGCGCTATCACATCAGCGGCCCGCTGGATAAGCCGGAAATCAATGAAGTATTGCGTAAGCCGCGCGAAAAGAGCGCGAAGTGAATTTGACGCCGCAGGGGAATTACCGCAGGCTATAGCATAACGTCACATAACGAGTGAGAAACGATGACTCTGAATCTGGTAAGTGAGCAATTGCTAACTGCGAACAACATCAATCAGCAGGATCTGTTCACCCTGCTTGGGCAGCTTTCAGAACGTCGTCTGGATTATGCCGATCTCTATTTTCAATCCAGCTACCACGAATCCTGGGTGCTGGAAGACCGCATCATAAAAGATGGCTCCTGGAATATCGATCAGGGCGTCGGCGTGCGGGCCGTTAGCGGCGAGAAAACCGGCTTCGCCTATGCGGACCAGATTACGCTGACCGCCCTGCAGCAGAGCGCGCAGGCGGCGCGCAGCATCGTACGCGAGCAGGGCAACGGTCAGGCGCGGGCGCTGGCGGCAGTCAACCAGCGCGCGCTCTATTCTGCCCAGGATCCGCTGCAAAGCCTGTCGCGCGAAGAAAAAATCGCCCTGCTGCATCGCGTCGATAGCGCGGCGCGGGCGGCGGACAAACGCGTGCAGGAGGTCAGCGCCAGCCTCTCCGGCGTGTATGAGCTGGTGCTGGTGGCGGCCACCGACGGAACGCTGGCGGCGGACGTGCGTCCGCTGGTGCGCCTGTCGGTCAGCGTACAGGTAGAAGAGGACGGCAAGCGCGAACGCGGCTCCAGCGGCGGCGGCGGGCGTACCGGCTACGATTTCTTCCTCGCTGATGAAGCGGGTGAAGTGCGTGCGGAGCGCTGGGCGCGCGAAGCGGTGCGTATGGCGCTGGTTAATCTCTCCGCCGTCGCCGCGCCGGCGGGATCGATCCCGGTGGTGCTGGGCGCCGGCTGGCCCGGCGTGCTGCTGCATGAGGCGGTAGGCCACGGCCTGGAAGGCGATTTCAACCGTCGCGGCACCTCGGTATTCAGCGGTCAGATGGGCAAGCTGGTCGCCTCCGAGCTTTGTACGGTGGTGGACGATGGCACGCTAAGCGGCCTGCGCGGTTCGTTAGCCATTGATGATGAAGGCGTGCCCGGCCAGTACAACGTGCTGATCGAAAACGGCGTGCTGAAAGGCTATATGCAGGACAAGCTTAATGCGCGTCTGATGGGCGTTAAGCCCACCGGCAACGGGCGGCGTGAATCCTATGCGCATCTGCCAATGCCGCGTATGACCAATACCTATATGCTCGGCGGACAGTCCACGCCGCAGGAAATTATTGAAAGCGTCGAGTATGGTCTCTATGCGCCTAACTTTGGCGGCGGCCAGGTGGATATCACCTCCGGAAAATTTGTTTTCTCTACTTCCGAAGCCTATCTGATCGAGAAAGGCAAGGTGACCCGTCCGGTGAAAGGCGCGACGCTGATCGGTTCCGGTATTGAAGCGATGCAGCAGATCTCTATGGTCGGCAACGATCTGGCGCTGGATAAAGGCGTGGGCGTTTGCGGTAAAGAGGGGCAAAGCCTGCCGGTAGGCGTCGGCCAGCCGACGCTGAAGCTGGATTGCCTGACCGTAGGCGGCACCGCCTGAGAAAACGCTCCCTGACGATGACGGCGCTCAGGGGGCTAGCCCTGGCCGCCGTTGCGGTGCTCCTGATAGATCTGCGCTACCTTTTTGAACCAGCCGCTGAGATAATCGATACAGACCTGTACCTTTAGCGGTAATTTATCCTTTTGCGTATAGAGCGCGTAAACCGGCCGCGGATCGGACTGATAGCGGCTGAACAGAATCTCCACCTCGCCCGCCTTAATCTCATCAATTATCCACATCAGCGGTACATAGGCGATGCCGCAGCCCGCCTTCAGCCAGCGGATCAGGGTTTGCGAATCGTTGGTGACAAAGCGCCCCTGCGGTGAAAGATGGGTGCTGATGCCTTCCGGCGCGATAAGCTCAAAATTACTGTCCGGGCGCACGCTATATTCCAGCCATGAGAAATTGGCGATATCGGACGGTTTCTCCGGCGTGCCGTGCTGCTCAAGGTAGCGCTTCGCGGCGCAGACCACCATCGGCATCGAGCCCAGCCGCCGCGAGAAGAGGCTGGAGTCCTGCAGCGCGCCGACCCGTATCACCATATCCAGGCCATCCGCGATCAGATCGGGCGCGGGAATGCCGGTTACCAGATTAACCGTCAGGCCGGGATACTCCTGCAGCATTTCCGCCGTCATGGTCGCCAGTACGTTTTGCGCCATGGTGGAGGAGCTGCCGATGCGCAGGGTGCCGATGGGGGAATTATTCAGGGCGTAGAGCTGTTCATGTACCTGCTGCGCTTCAGAGAGCATGCGGCGGCAGCCCTGATAGTAAATGCGCCCCGCTTCGGTCAGCCCAAGGCTGCGGGTGCTGCGATTCAGTAGCTTTACCTGCAGCTCACCTTCCAGTTTGGCTACAATCTGGCTGATGGAGGAGACGCTCATCTGTAGCTGCCGCGCAGCGGCGGTAAACGAGCCTAATTCAACCACTTTGGCAAAAACCGACATGCCTTTTAGACGTTCCATTATTCACTCTGGCTTAAAAGTGATTTAGATCACATTATGTAGATAAGCTGACTTCAGGCGCGTTACACTATGACGCCGGGTTGCCCTCTGGTTACTCACCTTCCGGGTCAGGATATGTCATACACGCTATGCTTAAGGTTTTGATATTCGTCTGACAGTGTACCTGTCGTCCGACCATCATCAACCCGTAATGTTAAAGGGCCTGTATCAGCAGGCTGGCCTGGCGTTGGCATAACGGAATAGCCCGGTTGCGTATCAACAAGGATAAAAAATGAGTGTGTTACCGGTTATTGTCGTGTTTGGGCTGTCGTTCCCGCCGATATTTTTTGAAATCATCGTTTCGCTACTGCTGTTCTGGCTGGTGCGTCGTCTGCTGCTGCCGGTCGGCCTGTATGATTTTGTCTGGCATCCGGCGCTGTTTAATACCGCCCTCTACTGTTGCCTGTTCTATCTGGTATCCCGACTGTTCGTCTGAGGTTATAAGTGAAAGCTCTAATAAGAAAAATTGCGCGCTATGCCATTACCCTGATTCTGGTGGTAATAGCCGTTATCGTCGTGTTTCGCGCCTGGGCTTTTTATACTGAATCGCCCTGGACCCGCGATGCTAAATTCGCTGCGGACGTGGTAGCGATCGCGCCCGATGTCACAGGTCTGGTGACCGACGTGCGCGTGCGCGATAACCAGCACGTTAACAAGGGCGAAGTGCTCTTCACTATCGATCGGCCGCGCTTTCAAAAAGCGCTGGAAGAGGCGGAAGCGGACGTTCAGTACTATCAGACGGTGGTGGCTGAAAAGCGGCGCGAGGCGGCGCGGCGCAACAAGCTGGGGGCGATCGCCATGTCGCGTGAGGCGATCGAGCAGGCGAATAACGATCTGCAAACCACCGAGCATCAGCTGGCGAAGGCGCAGGCCTCCCGCGATCTGGCGAAACTGGATCTTGAACGTACCGAGATCCGCGCGCCTGCGGATGGCTGGGTTACTAACCTGAACGTCTTTAGCGGCGAATTTATTAACCGTGGTACTACCGCGGTCGCGCTGGTGAAACAGAATTCTTACTACATTGTGGCCTATATGGAAGAGACCAAGCTGGAGGGCATCCGTCCCGGCTATCGCGCGGAGATTACGCCGCTGGGCAGCGAGCGCGTGCTGCGCGGTACGGTCGATTCCATCGCCGCGGGCGTCACTAACAGCAGCAGCAGCGTGGACAGCAAAGGCATGGCGACCATCGATTCCAACCTGGAGTGGGTGCGCCTGGCGCAGCGCGTGCCGGTTAAAATTCGCCTCGATCGCCAACAGGGCAATCTCTATCCCGCCGGTACGACCGCCACGGTGGTGGTCACCGGCGAGAAAGATCGCCAGCAGGCGCCGCGATCGCCGCTTTCCCGGCTGCTGCAGCGTCTGCGTGAGTTCGGCTAGGCGAGGGCGTGATGCAACTCGAACGATTACGCTTTCCGGTTAAGCTCACTTTCGCCATCCTTACGGCGCTGCTGGTGGGCTTCCATTTTAATCTGGAAACGCCGCGCTGGGCGGTAATGACCGCCGGGATCGTAGCGGGCGGCACCGCTTTCGCCGCGGGCGGCGATCCTTACTCCGGGGCGCTGCGTCATCGCGGCCTGCTGCGTATTATCGGTACTTTTCTCGGCTGCCTGGCGGCGCTGACGATCATGATCGCCACTATCCGCGCGCCGGTGGTAATGCTGCTGCTCTGCTGTATCTGGGCGGGCGTCTGCGTCTGGCTCTCTTCCCTGATCCGCGTCGAAAACTCCTATGCGCTGGGGCTGGCAGGCTATACCGCGCTGATCATCGTGATCAGCGTCGATATGTTCCCCGGCGGCACGCCGATGCTGGCGCCGCAGTTTGCCGTTGAGCGCTGCAGCGAGATTGTCATCGGCATCGTCTGCGCCATCCTGGCGGATATGATTTTCTCGCCGCGCTCGATCAAGAAGGTGATCGATAAAGAGATTGAGTCGCTGCTGCTGGATCACTATCGTCTGCTACAACTCTGCGTGGCGCATGGCGATAAAGATGAGGTAGATAAGGCCTGGGGAAACCTGGTGCGCCGTACCACCACGCTCAATGGGATGCGCAGCCAGCTTGCGATGGAATCCTCGCGCTGGCAGCGCGCCAACCGGCGCCTGAAGGCGCTGCATACGCTTTCGCTGATGCTGATTACCCAGGCGGCGGAAACCTTTCTGATTCAAAATTCGCGTCCGGAGTATATTCCGTCGCACTATCGGCTGCTGATAGAAAAAGAGGTGAACAGCCTTGCCGATTTACATAAGCATTTGAAAAATCTGCGCCGGGTCATCAGCGCCGTCGGCAGTAAAAGCACGCCGGTCACGCTCTCCAGCTGGGTTGGCGCCGCCACCCAGTATTTAATGTTGTTGAAGGGCGTACAAACCAACAGCAGCATCAGCCAGCAGGAAGAGACGCTGCTGAACGCCGAAGTTGAGGTAGTACGCGCCCGTTCGGCGGAAACCCATCACGCGATGATCAACGGCATTCGTACCTTCGTGGCCACTGCGCTTGGTTCGCTGTTCTGGCTCTATACCGGCTGGACCTCCGGCAGCGGCTGTATGATTATGCTGGCGGTAATCACCGCGCTGGCGATGCGCGCGCCCAATCCGCTAATGATGGCGAAAGATTTTCTCTACGGCATGACGGTGGCGGTGCCGCTGGGGGCGCTCTATTTTATGGTGATTATGCCCGCCACCCAGCAGAGTATGCTGCTGCTGTGTATCGCCATAGGGACGCTGGCGTTTGTCGCCGGGATCTTTATTCAGCGACGGCAGCTGGGCACGCTGGGCGCCTTTGTCGGCACGCTAAACGTGCTGGTGCTGGATAATCCGATGACCTTCTCGGTAAATGCCTTTTTCGATAGCGTGCTGGGACAGGTTATCGGCTGTTTCGTCGCGCTGATGGTGATCCTGATTATCCGCGATAATTCCCGCGCCCGTACCGGCAGGACCCTACTGAACCGCTTTATGTATGCGGCGGTTTCCGCGCTGACCACTAATCAGGCGCGGCGTAAAGAGAACCATCTGCCTGCGCTCTATCAGCAGCTGTTTCTGCTGCTGAATCTGTTCCCCGGCGATATTGATAAGTATCGTCTGGCGCTGACGCTGATTATCGGCCATCAGCGGCTGCGTAACGCGGAGATTCCGGTGAACGCCGATCTCTCGGCGTATCATAAGCAGCTACGCTATACCGCCGATCGGGTCATCGCTTCCCGTAGCGATGATAAACGCCGCTACTACTATCAGCGCCTGCTGAGCGAGTTCGATGTCTATCAGCAAAAGCTGTTGCAGTATGATGCGCCGCTGAGCGTTACCGAGCCGGTGCAACGTCTCGCCGATATGCTGAAGAAATATCAGCACACCCTGATTAACATCTGATAAGCCAACGGCGTCTGCGGGCGCCATTTTTCTCCTTCATTGCGGAGGCGAGCGAAAGCGCGCCCGTTGCCAACTATACTTTGCAAACCGGGATGACAAACAGGAGTAAAAAATGGCGCATGCACTCCAGGATAATGATCTTTTCCAGACTGGTTGTCTGATCGACGGCCGCTGGATCACGCTGCATGAAACCTTTGCGGTGCTTAATCCTGCCACGGGCGAAACCATCGCTCAGGTAGCAAAGGGCGGTAAAAAAGAAACCGAGCAGGCGATTGCCGCAGCGGAGCGCGCCCTTCCCGCCTGGCGCGCGCTGACGGCGAAGCAGCGTTCAGAAATCCTCTACCGCTGGTATCAGCTGATGATCGAAAACAGAAGCTGGCTGGCAAAATTGATGACGGCGGAGCAGGGCAAACCGCTGAAAGAGGCGGAAGGCGAAGTGGACTATGCCGCCAGCTTTATTCAGTGGTTTGCCGAACAGGCGAAACGTATTAACGGTGAAATTATTCCCGCCGCTAAAAGCGGCTCCCGTATTCTGGCCACGCGCGAGCCGGTTGGCGTGGTGGCGGCGATCACGCCGTGGAATTTCCCGATGGCGATGCTGACGCGCAAGCTGGGACCGGCGCTGGCCGCTGGCTGTACCGGTATTATCAAGCCCGCCAACAATACGCCGCTTTCCGCCTTTGCTCTGCTGGCGCTGGCGCAGAAGGCGGGCGTGCCTGACGGCGTACTGAACGGCGTCGCCGGCGATACGCGCGCCATTAGCGATGCGATCATGGCCAGCGGCGTGGTGCGCAAAATTTCGTTTACCGGCTCGACCGCCGTAGGTAAGACGCTGATGCGCAACGCCGCGGAGACGATGAAAAAGGTATCGCTGGAGCTGGGCGGCAACGCGCCCTATATCGTGTTTGAGGATGCCGATATCGATGCGGCGGTGAAAGGCGCCATCGCCAATAAATTTCGTAACGCCGGGCAGGTGTGCGTTAGCGTGAACCGCTTCTTTATTCATGATGCGGTGTACGACCGCTTTGTTGACCAGCTGGCGGAACAGGTAAGTAAGCTGAAGGTTGGCGACGGCATGGAGGAAGGGGTGGTCGTGGGGCCGTTAATCAACCAGGATGCGCTCGAAAAGGTGGAAGAGCATGTAAAAGATGCGCAGGAGCAAGGCGGGCGTATCGTCACGGGCGGCGCGCGTCATACGCTGGGCGGCAACTTCTGGCAGCCGACGGTGATTGCTGACGCCAGTGAAAAGATGAAGCTGGCGCATGAAGAAACTTTTGGTCCGGTAGCCGCCTGTTTCCGCTTTAGCAGTGAAGAAGAGGCGATTCAGCGCGCTAACGCGACGGAATATGGCCTGGCCGCCTATTTTTATACGCAGAATCTGCAGCGCGTTTTTCGCGTCGCCGCCGCGCTGGAAAGCGGCATGATCGGCATTAACGAATGCGCGGTTTCTACCGAGCTGGCGCCTTTTGGCGGCGTAAAAGAGTCGGGACTGGGGCGTGAAGGATCGGTAGCTGGTATTGAGGAATATCTGGAAGTTAAAGCCCTGCATATTGGTGGTCTGTAACCCAGACGGGCGCGCGGGCGCCCGTTTCAGCATGACGGAGCAGCCAGCATGAGGAAAGAGACATTTGACTTTGATGAGATCGTCGATCGGGCGCATTTTTATCGTCAGTTCAGCGAACGCTTCGCGCTGCCGGAATCGTTGATTTTCGATCTCGATTCGCTGTGGGATGCGGTTATTGCATCCGCGCTGCCGCTACCGGTAGAAATTGAGTTTATTCATCTGGGCGCAGGGCAAAAAAGACGCTATGGCGCGCTGATTCTGCTGTTTGATGAGGCGGAAGAAGAGCTGGAGGGCCAGCTCCGTTTCAACGTTCGGCAGGCATGACGCTGCCTGCTTGCGGCTGAAGGCGCAACGAAAAAAGGCCCGGCGAGCGGGCCAAAGGGTTCGTCACTGACTGACGAGGAATTACTTATAAATCTCTGCCGTGGCGTGGTAGTTGCCGTTGTTATAGGCCTCCACGACGCGATAGGCGGATGCGCCCTGTTTATCTGCCTGCTGTGACAGGTGCTGGCGAATGGCAGAGGGGCTGCCATCAATGCCGCTAACGGAGATCGTGCCGATGGGCTGCAGATTTTGGCTGGCGACATCCTGTTGGGTTACCAGGTCGGCGGCGGTAGCGCCGAAAGAGAGTAGCGAGGCCAGACCTAAAGCAGCAAGGGTAAATGTGGTTTTCATCTTTTCACTCCAGAGTATCGTTTGTTGCGGCGGCCGGGATGGCTTAATAGCGATTATTATTTCTGTGGCTGCCGGTTTCAGGGTTCAGGGTTCAGGGTTCAGGGTTCAGGGTTCAGGGTTCAGGGTTCAGGGCGCTGACGCGGCGTCAGCGCATCTTACTTATAGAGCTCGGCGGTAACGTGCCAGGTATCCTGATTACGCGCTTCGATAATGTGGTAAGCGCTGGCGCCCTGGCTTTCCGCTTTAGTACGTAACGCCTGATGGATATCCATCGGTGCGCCGGCAACGCCGCTCATGGTGACAATGCCTACCGGCTGCATATTTTTAGCCTGTTCAGCGCTAACCGATTCTGCTGCAAAGGCGCCGAATGACAACGCGGATAGCAGGCTTACTGCGGCGATGGTAGTGGTAATTTTCATGATCTTTTCCTCGTCTCTTCTTTTTCTCTTTTTTCATAGTGTGATTTGCATCATGAAAACAAGTATAGATCTAATAACGCGCGAAATTAATATCCCGCTAATAATGATTTGTTGGGTTGCAGGCACTTTCAGGTGATTTTTTATAACCTGAAGTTATTAAAATTGCGTATAATTTGTACTTTTGCGGTTAAATATTTATCAAAACAGCAACATAAGTAACTTTATCTATTCGTGCTTTGTCTGACGACAGATATAGCTGCTTGTTTACTATTTGATGGGGTGTTTAATGATACTATCGTATCAATACAGCATAAAATGCTAAAGATGACCTGCGTTGTAAAGGGGCGCGGCGTGTTTACGCTGACGCGGTCTGAAACAGAACATCGGTGCCGATGCAGAGAGCTAAAGGTGGCGTAGCGCGGGGCACGCATAGCTAAGCGTACAAAGCGGGCAGCGGGGATCGTTAGCCTGCGTTGCTAACGCCCCCTGGCTTACAGCTCCTGCTCAAACAGCGTCAGAATCGCTTCATAAAGCTGCTTAACGGTGAAAGTGCGGGCTGGGGTAATAAAGATGGTATCGTCACCGGCGATGGTGCCGAGGATGCCTTCCGCCTTGCCCAAAGAATCCAGCAGGCGGGCAATCAACTGGGCGGCGCCGGGGCTGGTATGAATTACTACCAGCGCTTCGTTGTAATCGATATCCAGCACCAGATTTTTTAGCGGAGAGGTGGTAGTGGGTACGCCCAGTTCTGCGGGCAGGCAGTAAACCATTTCCATCTTGGCGTTGCGGGTTCGCACCGCGCCAAATTTGGTTAGCATACGGGAGACTTTCGACTGATTAATGTTGTCAAAGCCCTCTTCCTGCAGCGCGGCGACAATTTCGCCCTGCGAGCTGAATTTTTCCTCTTTCAGCAAAGCTTTGAAGGCTTTAATCAGATCTTCTTGTTTCGATGGAGTACGCATAGGCTACCGATAATATAAAAATGCAGTGAAGCCCGGCCAGCAGGCGATACATTATTATGCAATTAGATGAATTTTTATGCAAACAAACCGCAGCGAATAATCCTGTTAAGGCGCGGAGGGCGCGCATTTTAGCAGAGTTTTACGCAAGATAAAATTTGCGTCGATCGCATAGCTATGGCGGAAAAGGTGACAAAGTTGTTATAAAATTGATGTTGTTATGATAAGCACTTACGGCTAAGGTATTATTGTTTATTATTTCAGCATCCGTTTGCGGTCATTATCTGGCCTGACTATCACAGCGTTAGCTGGCCTGTATGTTACGGCGTTTTTCCTCCCGCTTTGCCGGCCGTTTGTGTCCTGAGCCGCAAAATGAGGATGAATTTCTCGCTATTGCTCCTCAGGCTATCCAGCATGGTTGCTCCGCTGGATTCCGGCATTTTTCTGCTCACGATAATAAGGAGTTTAGGATGAAAGTTGCGGTTCTCGGTGCGGCCGGCGGTATCGGTCAGGCACTTGCACTTCTGCTTAAAACCCAGTTACCTGCGGGTTCAGAACTTTCCCTGTACGATATAGCGCCCGTTACGCCAGGCGTGGCCGTTGATTTAAGCCACATCCCAACGCCGGTAAAAATCCAGGGCTTCAGCGGTGAAGATGCCACGCCTGCGTTACAGGACGCTGACGTGGTGCTGATCTCGGCGGGCGTGGCGCGCAAGCCGGGGATGGATCGTTCCGATCTGTTTAACGTAAATGCCGGTATCGTTCGTAATTTGATACAGCAGGTAGCGCAAACCTGCCCGCAGGCGTTGACCGGGATCATTACCAATCCGGTTAATACCACGGTTGCGATTGCCGCAGAAGTACTGAAAAAAGCGGGCGTTTACGATAAGAATCGCCTGTTCGGCGTGACTACGCTGGATGTTATCCGCGCCAATACCTTCGTTGCCGAGCTGAAAGGCAAACAGCCCGGCGAAGTGGAGGTGCCTGTAGTAGGCGGCCACTCCGGCGTTACTATTCTGCCGCTGCTTTCGCAGGTTGCCGGCGTCTCATTTAGCGAACAGGAAGTTATCGACTTAACCAGGCGTATTCAGAACGCCGGTACGGAAGTGGTGGAAGCTAAAGCGGGCGGTGGATCGGCCACCTTGTCGATGGGCCAGGCGGCGGCGCGTTTCGGTCTGTCGCTGGTGCGCGCTTTGCAGGGCGAAAGCAATGTCGTTGAGTACGCCTATGTGGAAGGCGATGGTGAATATGCGCGTTTCTTCTCGCAGCCGCTGCTGTTAGGAAAAGAGGGGATAGTTGAACGTCGTCCGCTCGGCAAGCTAAGCGCGTATGAGCAAAGCGCGCTGGAAGAAATGTTAGATACGCTGCAGAAAGATATACAGCAGGGCGAAGCGTTCGTTAAATAACCCTCTGCGCGGCCGGAATTGCCGTTCCGGCCTTGTTACCCCGCCATCTCCCGCCGCTTCATTGCTAAACCTCTGGCTAAATCTGCTAAACTTCCCGCGTTTTAACCGGCAACAAACGAGGACGCTGTGAAAAAAATCGAGAGAAAGCAGACCAGGGACCACATTACTCAAATGATTCGCTATGAAATTCTTTCCGGTAATATCAGGGCCGGAGAAGAGCTGGCGCAGGAGAGTATCGCGGAACAGCTGGGACTGTCGCGCATGCCGGTGCGCGAGGCTTTACAGTCGCTTGAACAGGAAGGATTCCTGATTCGACTGCCGAACCGTCATATGCAGGTGTCCCGGCTTGAGCCTGATGATGTCAGCCATATTTTCCGTATTATCGCCGTGATGGCGGCGGAGCTATTTGCATTAGTTCCGGCGGCGGCCGGCGAGTCGCTGCGTCTGTGCGCCAGAGATTTGGCCCATCAGGGGGAAAAAACGCGCGAGCTTGATTTTCATCTGACGCTGATGTCGTATATAGATAACCGTTACTTACGTAAGGCTTATCAACAGTTCCTGGATGGCTATATTTCTTACGTCATTTTATATTTGAAAGAAGACAATCAGGTATCGGCGCAGATGCTGGGCGAGCTTGCCGCAGCCATTGGCGCTAACGATCGTGATGGCATTGCCCACTCTACGCAGCATTATTTTCTCTCATTAGCAGAAATGATGCGTCAACATATGAAGGCCTGGGAAAGTGCAGAAGTTTAAGTTGGGAAAGATTAAGCTGCTGCCGGCGAAAGAGCTGGTGGCGGCGGTATTGCGCAAGGCTATCCTGTCGCGGCAGCTGCTGGAAGGTCAGGAGATTACTCTGGAGGGTATCGCCAGTATGGTGGGCGTTTCCAGTATGCCGGTGCGTGAAGCGTTTCAGATCCTCGCAGCAGACGGGCTGATTAAGGTACGCCCGAATAAAGGCGCCGTGGTGCTGGGGATCAATGAGCAGACTATCCGCGAACATTATGAGATCCGTGCGCTGCTGGAGAGCGAGGCGGTTGCGAAAGCGTCGCGTCCCGGCACCGATATTTCACGCATTGCGGAAATTCACTACGCGGCGGAAAAGGCGCTGGCGGCTAATAACTCCGCTGAATATTCCGATCTGAACCAGGCGTTCCATATGGAAATCTGGAATACGGCAGGCAATGAAAAAATGAAAATGCTGCTTTCCAATATGTGGAACGGCCTCTCTATGGGCCAGAACGTAACGGAAGAGGAGTATGCCTCACTGTCAATTCATGAACACCGCAGCATCTTACAGGCGCTGGAACAGCATAATGAAGAGCTGGCGCGCCAGCGCATGCGCGCCCATATTATCCGCTCCATGGAAAATATGCTGACCCGTTATATCGACGATCCTGCCGCCTGAATAACCTTTCCGTCGGCGTCCACGCTTATCGCAGAACTTCGCCGCCTGAATAAACCTCTCGTCGGCGCCACGCCTTAGCGCATAACTCTGCTGCCCTGGATAACCTTTCCGTCGGCGCCCACGCCTTAGCGCATAACTCTGCCGCCCTGGATAACCTTTCCGTCGGCGCCACGCCTTAGCGCATAACTCTGCCGCCTGAATAAACCTCCCGTCGGCGCCCACGCTTCAGGCGCATGACGCTGCCGACAGAGTTTTTTTCGATCCCGCTCTCACTCTTCCCGATCCTGTTCGCAGGCCGATCTTGATACAGATCCCAAACCCCGCCTGTTTCCTGGAAAACCATTGACTTACTTTTTGTATGGGAATAGCTTTGGCTACAGAATATTGGATACAATATCATATATAAAGGATGTGCAGCATGGAACCTATTACAATTACTCTTGCTCTGCTGCTTTTCGCCATCGTGATGTTCGTCTGGGAGAAGGTGCCGTTAGCGGTAACGTCAATGATGATCTGTGTTGCGCTGGTGCTTACCGGGGTACTGAATATGAAGCAGGCTTTTTCCGGCTTCATTGATACCAATGTGATTCTGTTTGTTGCGATGTTTATCGTCGGCGGTGCGCTGTTTGAAACCGGCATGGCGAATAAAGTAGGCGGGGTAATTACCCGCTTTGCCAAAACGGAAAAACAGCTAATTTTCACCATCATGCTGGTCACCGGCCTGATGTCCGGCGTGCTGTCGAATACCGGCACCGCCGCCG
Organism: Mixta tenebrionis; assembly: GCF_006517625.1. Taxonomy (GTDB): domain Bacteria; phylum Pseudomonadota; class Gammaproteobacteria; order Enterobacterales; family Enterobacteriaceae; genus Mixta; species Mixta tenebrionis. The sequence continues at coordinate 40,420 of NZ_VHQI01000002.1, forward strand.
TGTTAATTCCGGTTGTTATTGGCGTGGCGGCAAAATCGGGCTTTGCGCGCTCTCGTCTGTTGATGCCGCTGGTTTTCGCCGCCGCGCTGGGCGGCAATCTGTCGATGATTGGTGCGCCTGGCAACCTGATTGCGCAGTCTGCTTTACAAAATATCGGTGGCGGCTTTGGCTTTTTTGAGTATGCGAAAATCGGTATGCCGATGCTGATTTGCGGCATCCTCTACTTTCTGACGCTGGGTTACAAATTCCTGCCTAATAATCCCAACGGCGGCGCGGCGGGTGGCGTGGGCGAACAGCGCGATTACAGCCATGTTCCCCGCTGGAAACAGCTGTTGTCGCTGGTAGTGCTGATTGCCACCATTCTCGGCATGATTTTCGAACAGCAGATCGGGATCAGCCTTGCCATTATCGGCTGTATTGGCGCGCTGGTGCTGGTAGTTACAGGCGTGCTGAATGAGAAGCAGGCGTATAACGCTATCGATTCACAAACCATTTTTATCTTTGGCGGCACGCTGGCGCTGGCGCAGGCGCTGGAAATTACCGGGGCCGGAAAACTGGTAGCGGATTACGTTATCGGCATGCTGGGACAGAACTCTTCGCCCTTTACGCTGCTGGTGGTGATATTCGTGCTCTCGGTCATTATGACCAACTTCATGTCCAATACGGCGACCACGGCGTTGCTGGTGCCGGTGAGTCTCTCTATTGCCGCCGGTATGGGCGCCGATCCGCGCGCGGTATTGATGGCGACGGTTATCGGCGGCTCCTGCGCCTATGCAACGCCCATCGGTATGCCTGCCAATATGATGGTGCTGTCGGCGGGCGGCTATAAGTTTGTCGATTACGCCAAAGCGGGCCTGCCCCTTATCCTGGTTTCCACCATTGTCAGCCTGATCCTGCTGCCAATCCTTTTCCCTTTTCACCCGTAATTAACAGAAGTATTTCTGATTAAGAAGGAGCATTTAATGAGCAAAAGCGCACAGATATCTCATATGACCGACATTATGGCGCGGTTTGTGGGATATACCGGCAAAGTTCTGCCTGATGATGTCACCGCTAAGCTGGAGGAGCTACAGACCAAAGAGACCAGTCAGCTGGCGAACGTCATTTTTACCACCATGTTTGACAACCAGCGTCTGGCGAAAGAGCTGGATCGTCCTTCCTGCCAGGATACCGGCGTAATTCAGTTTCTGGTGGAGTGCGGCGCGCATTTTCCGCTGATTGGCGAACTGGAGACGCTGCTGCGTGAGGCGGTAATTAAGGCGACTGTGGATTCCCCGCTGCGCCACAATAGCGTGGAAACCTTCGACGAATACAACACCGGAAAAAACGTAGGTAAAGGTACGCCGACGGTATTTTGGGAAATCGTTCCCGATTCAGACCAGTGCGCTATTTATACCTATATGGCCGGCGGCGGCTGTTCACTGCCCGGCAAGGCGATGGTGCTGATGCCGGGCGCCGGTTATGAAGGCGTAACGCGCTTCGTGCTGGACGTTATGACCAGCTACGGCCTTAACGCCTGTCCGCCGCTGCTGGTTGGCGTGGGCGTGGCTACCTCGGTGGAGACGGCAGCGCTGCTGTCGAAAAAGGCGCTGATGCGTCCGGTAGGCAGCCATAACGCTAATCAACGCGCCGCCGCGTTGGAAAAGATGCTTGAAGAAGGTATTAACAAAATTGGTCTGGGGCCGCAGGGCATGTCGGGCAATACTTCGGTAATGGGCGTCAATATTGAAAATACCGCCCGTCATCCTTCCACTATCGGCGTAGCGGTAAATGTCGGCTGCTGGTCGCATCGTAAAGGGCACATCGTTTTTGATAAAGATCTTAACTACACCATTTTGTCTCATACAGGAGTTGCTTTCTGATGACGAAGAAAATACTCACTACGCCGATTAAAGATGAAGACTTAGCCGATATTAAGGCGGGCGATATTATTTACCTGAATGGGCATATTGTTACCTGCCGCGACGTTGCGCATCGCCGTTTAATTGAGGGCGGCCGTCAGCTGCCAGTGAATATTGACGGCGGCGCTATTTTACATGCCGGACCAATCGTGCGCCCGATCGCCGGCAGCGATGATAAATTCGAAATGGTTTCCGTGGGGCCGACCACCAGTATGCGCATGGAAAAGTTTGAAAAAGAATTTATTGCCCAAACCGGCGTGAAGCTTATTGTCGGTAAAGGCGGAATGGGCAAGGGAACGGAAGAGGGCTGCGCGCAGCATAAGGCGCTGCACTGCGTATTCCCTGCCGGTTGCGCGGTGGTCGCCGCCGTCTGCGTTGAAGAAATTGAAGATGCGCAGTGGCGTGATTTAGGCATGCCGGAAACGCTGTGGGTTTGTCGGGTGAAAGAGTTCGGACCGTTAATCGTTTCGATCGATACGCATGGCAATAATCTGTTTGAGCAGAACAAGGTTATTTTCAATCAGCGTAAAGAGATCGTTGCCGATGAAATATGCCAGAACGTGAGTTTCATCAAATAAATACAGAATAAATTAACCGGTACGATAATGGGCGGCAAGTTTATTAACCCGGCAGGAAATAGTTCCGCTATGCCAGGAGAAATATTATTTGCTTGCAGCGCCAGACATTATCGTGCCGCATTGCTGAAGGCTATTTTATGACTGATACAGCGCTATTAAGCGAAGGGATTATCCTGATGTTGCTCGGCATGGGCTTTGTGATGCTGTTTCTGCTGCTGCTGATTCTTGCTATCCGGGCGATGTCCGTTATGGTTAACCGTTTTTTCCCGGAGGCCGCCGCCACGCCGCTATCGACGACGCCGTCCGCCGCGCCATCCGCCGATTTTACCCGTCTGAAGCCAGCTATTGCCGCCGCTATCCATCATCACCGTCGCCTTAACCCCTGATTCATGGAGGAATATATGTCCGTTGCCATTACCGATGTCGTGTTGCGCGATGCTCATCAGTCGCTGTTTGCAACCCGTCTGCGCCTTGACGATATGCTGCCCATTGCCGCTGAGCTGGATGAGATGGGCTACTGGTCTGTTGAATGCTGGGGCGGCGCCACCTTTGATGCCTGCATTCGCTTTCTTGGCGAGGATCCCTGGGTGCGCCTGCGCGAGCTGAAAAAAGCGCTGCCGAAAACCCCGCTGCAGATGCTGCTGCGCGGGCAGAACCTGCTGGGCTACCGACACTACGCTGACGACGTGGTGGAACGCTTTATTGAGCGCGCGGTGAAAAACGGCATGGATGTTTTTCGCGTTTTCGACGCCATGAACGACCCGCGCAATATGAAGACGGCGCTGCAGGCGGTGCGCCAGCACGGGGCGCACGCGCAGGGAACCCTCTCCTATACCACCAGCCCGGTACATACGCTGCAAACCTGGCTCGATCTTACCGAACAGCTGCTGGAAATCGGCGTTGATTCAGTAGCGATCAAAGATATGTCCGGCATTCTGACGCCGGGCGCGGCATATGAACTGGTCAGCGAAATTAAACAACGCTACAAGGTGCGCCTGCACCTGCACTGTCACGCTACTACCGGCATGGCGGAAATGGCGCTGTTGAAAGCCATCGAAGCTGGCGTGGACGGCATCGATACCGCCATCTCCTCCATGAGCGCCACCTACGGACATCCGGCCACCGAGGCGCTGGTTGCGACGCTGGCCGGCACAAAATATGACACCGGGCTGGAGATCCGTCGGCTGGAAGGCATTGCGGCTTATTTTCGCGAGGTGCGTAAGAAATATCACGCTTTTGAAGGCCAGCTGAAAGGCACCGACAGCCGTATTCTTGTGGCGCAGGTGCCGGGAGGAATGCTCACCAATCTGGAAAGCCAGCTTAAGCAGCAGAACGCGAGCGATAAACTGGATGCGGTGCTGGCGGAAATTCCCCGCGTGCGCGAAGACCTCGGCTTTATTCCGTTGGTTACGCCCACCTCACAAATTGTCGGCACCCAGGCGGTGTTAAACGTACTGACCGGCGAGCGCTATAAAAGCATCGCGAAAGAAACCGCCGGTATCCTGAAGGGCGAGTATGGCCGCACCCCGGCGCCGGTTAACGCTGCGCTGCAGGCGAGGGTGCTGGCAGGCGGCCAGCCGATTACCTGCCGTCCGGCGGATTTGCTGCAGCCGGAGCTGGCGACGCTGGAGGCGGATATCAGGCAACAGGCGCAGGAAAAAAGCATCGTGCTGGCGGAGAACGCTATTGAGGATGTGCTGACCGTGGCGCTGTTCCCACAGCCCGGTCTGAAATTCCTGGAGAACCGTAATAATCCGGCGGCCTTCGAACCGGCGCCGCAGACGCAAAGCGCCAGCCCGGTTGCGCCGGCGTCAACGCAAAAGCCATCCTGCGGCGTTTATACCGTGGAGCTGGAAGGCAAAGCTTTTGTGGTGAAAGTCAGCGAAGGCGGCGATGTTAGCCAGATCGGCAATGCGGCGCCGATGCCGTCGGCCCCTGCAGCTGTCGGTAATGGCGTGCCGGTCAACTCGCCGCTGGCCGGCACCATCTGGAAGCTGGTGGCCACGGAGGGTCAGACGGTGGCGGAAGGCGACGTGCTGCTGATTCTGGAGGCGATGAAGATGGAAACCGAAATTCGCGCCGCCCAGGCGGGCACCGTACGCGACATCAGGGTGAAAGCCGGTGATGCCGTGGCGGTGGGCGATATTCTGATGCAGCTGGCGTAACGGAGGCGCGGTATGGAAAGTCTGAATGCTCTGTTACAGGGTATGGGGTTTATGCACCTCGGCGCAGGGCAGGCGGTGATGCTGCTGGTGAGCCTGCTGCTACTGTGGCTGGCGATAGCGAAGAAATTTGAGCCGCTGCTGCTGCTGCCGATCGGGTTCGGCGGGCTGCTATCAAATATTCCTGAAGCCGGCATGGCGCTGACCGCGCTGGAGAATCTGCTGGCGCATCAGGATGCCGAACAGCTGGCGGCGATCGCGGCGAAGCTCAACTGCGTGCCGGATGTGACGGCGATCAAAGAGGCGCTGGCGCTGGCCTTGCCATCGCTGCAGGATCAGCTGGAAGTCCTGGCGACGGATATGGGCTATTCCGCTGGGGTGCTGGCGCTGTTTTATAAAGTTGCGATTGGCTCCGGCGTTGCGCCGCTGGTGATTTTTATGGGCGTCGGGGCCATGACCGATTTCGGCCCGCTGTTAGCCAGCCCGCGTACCCTGCTGCTGGGCGCGGCAGCGCAGTTCGGTATTTTTGCTACCGTACTGGGCGCGCTGGCGTTGAACATGCTGGGGATCATTCACTTCACCATGCCGCAGGCGGCGGCGATCGGCATTATCGGCGGCGCGGACGGCCCAACGGCTATCTACCTTGCCAGCAAGCTGGCGCCGGAACTGCTGGGGGCGATTGCGGTGGCGGCATACTCCTACATGGCGCTGGTGCCGCTAATCCAGCCGCCGATTATGAAGCTGCTGACCAGCGAAAAGGAGCGCAAAATTCGTATGGTGCAGCTGCGCACGGTAAGCCGCCGCGAGAAGATGTTGTTTCCGGTTGTACTGTTGCTGCTGGTGGCGCTGTTGCTGCCCGATGCCGCGCCGCTGCTGGGAATGTTCTGCTTCGGCAATCTGATGCGCGAAAGCGGCGTGGTGGAGCGTCTGAGCGATACGGTGCAGAACGGGCTGATTAATATCGTTACTATTTTCCTCGGCTTGTCAGTGGGGGCGAAGCTGGTGGCGGATAAGTTTCTGCAGCCGCAGACGCTGGGTATTTTGCTGCTGGGAGTCATTGCCTTTGGTATCGGCACCGCCGCCGGCGTGCTGATGGCGAAACTAATGAATCTGTTCAGTAAAAACAAAATCAACCCGCTGATTGGCTCGGCCGGCGTGTCGGCGGTACCGATGGCGGCCCGCGTATCAAATAAGGTTGGTCTGGAAGCGGATGCGCAGAACTTCTTGCTGATGCATGCCATGGGGCCAAACGTCGCGGGCGTGATCGGTTCTGCAATTGCGGCGGGCGTGATGCTTAAGTATGTGATGGCGATGTGATAAGGCGTCAGGAAAGGGCGACGGCCTTTTCCTGGACGAAAAGGAATGAGCAATGAATGTACAAGCGGCACCTGATTTAGTTATGCATGCCTTCGAAAAAGAAAGAGTTATTAACGATGTGCTGGCGTCGCAGGCAGATTTTTCCCGCCTGCAACCGACGCTGAAGCTGTTGAAACACCCTGCGCTTCCACCTGACTGGCATCGTTTGCTGAATGATTGCTATCAATGCGGCGAACAGCATGCGCAGCAGGCTATCGCGCTGACGATCTTGCCTGACGAACTGTTACAGTCATCAACGCTGTGGCTGCAGGGCTTCGGCCTGCTGTGCGCCGCTGCGGGACGGATGGCCGCGACAGGTCAGTCGCTCACCAGTAATCGCTTATGCGATCTGGCAGGCCAGCTTTGCGCTGACCTGCCGGCGATCGACAGCGAAGTGCGCGGCGGCTTTTATACGCTACGCAGCGTGGCGTTGCCGGCCTGGCGCCGCCTGCAGCGCGATCGCCACTCATACGAAGTCTGCCTGCAGCAAACGCTGCTTCATCTGCTGGCGTGGAAAAGCGAGGTTCCCGGCGTGCGTCAGCAGGCTCAGCGTCTGCTCTGGATGGGCGGCGTGCTGGGTGAGAAGGGCGTTGCGGCGTTGCTGACGTTAGATAACGAGCTGAGCGCCCGACAGTTTAGCTGGTCAACGCTGTGGGCGCTGTTAGCCATCACCGGATTTCTTGCCCGCTATCCAGCAGGGCCGATATTTGTTGATTAACTGAGGCGTTGCCGAGGGCGGTATGGCTGAATGACGCCTCGCTGATAATCTGGTGGAACCAGCATACGGTGAAATCCTATATCTGCCGCACTGGAAACAGTGCGGCAGAGCGACATCAGGTTATAAAGCTTATGCCGCAAGAGCGAATCGCACGCCGGAAAAGGCATCGGCATGGTGAGAGAGGCGCGCCGACTAATAGCAAGAGCAGCTTTAACCACCGGAAGAAGCGCTGAAGCAGGAAAAAGCGGGCAGGCTGAATTACTTTTTGCTCCGGCGATAAAAAACGGCCTGGTCAGCTTTCCTGCGGGGCGGCAAATGGCTGACCCGATCAGAACTCATGGTTTTCTTTAATATTCCATCCTGACTGTGTCTCTGCTCCTTTTCCTCCACTGGCCGTCTGCTCCCAGTACTGGTTTTTGACCCTTGCTGCCTGGAACTGGTAGCTGATGCCTGTGAGATCCCGGTGCGTGGCGCCACTGAACAGGACGTTAGTGATCAGCACATCTTCAAGAGTGATACGACAGTACTCGATCTGGCTGCCGCCGGCTTTACAGACAGAAACCTCCAGTTTACTGATATGCTTACCGTTTGAGACGTAGCGCATGATGGCGGGCGTGGCCTTATCGATGCCCGCCTGTACCGACAGATCGCGATACTGAACCCTGCCCGCGCCGCCACCGCCGCCAACCCCCATGTTTCCCGGCTGTGCCGCGCCCCAGGTAAATGAGTCGACGTTGATCCAGCCTTTGTGGTTTGCATCCTGCGACTCGCCGGTTATCCCCTCAATGCGTAAAAAAATATCAGTGCTCATGGCGTGTTCCTTTGCGTCTTCCGTGTTATCTGTTTAAATTCCACTAATTTCCCGTGCTCCCACCGAGGTAACGTTATGGATAACTACTGGGATAAGGACAGATTTTCCCGTTATTTTCTTACGCTGGCAAATCTGGAAGCGCAGCAGCTGTACAGTAAGGCGACGGAAGCAGCTTTTATCCATCTGAAGGATGGATTCACACAGATGGCTTTTCAGGATGAGGTGAAGCGTTTTATTGACGCGCAGCTGGATGCCATCCGCTCTGCCAGTTCGGAAATCGAGTGTCAGCAATGCCTGAGAAATCTGCAGGACGAGCATAAATATTTGTCCTTACAGGATCAAATGCTGCGCTCAGGCGAGGCCGCCCTGCATGCCTCAGTACAGTTTATTAAGAATGACAAAGTCTGGCACTGGGTTATTAATGGCGTGGGGGTTGTGCTGGGCGGGATGCAGGTTGTCGCTGGGCTGGGAGTGGCTGCGGTATCATTTGCGACAGGTAATGTAATAGGTACAGGATTCGGAGCAATGCTTATTTTACATGGGGCTAATGGCGTTGTAGAAAGTAGTCTTAATCTTTTTACCGGTAAAAACGATGCTCAGGGTTTTTTAAGAAAATTCTACATTGGAGGCGCAGAATTTTTCGGTTTTGACCAGAGATTGGCAGAGCTGGCTTATACATCTATGGACTTACTTTTATCTGTATACGGTATGGCGAGATTGATTATAAAACCCCAGCAATATCGTCTTTTTCACTATCTGAGTACAGACTATGTCAGAGGGATAAAAGATATGAGCCGTCTGGATTTAGGAATTGAAGCATACAATGATACGTTATCGATAAAGACCCTTTACGATGATATAAACAGTGGCTAATTTTTCAACTTGTATCTGAATGCCTTAAAACCAAGCTTCATCGGTGTCATGAAATATATAATTGGCCCAATGATTATCCATGTAAGAGAATAGGCGAATAAATAATTAATGTCTCCGGAATAAACCTGATGTATAGTCGCGCAAACAAGTATAAAACTAATTATTATTGAAAAAATAAAACGACGTCTTAATTCATTAAGCAATGTTGGATAAGTTGCGCCATCCTGCCCCAGATACTGCCGCATTGCGGCTATATCTTTTCCGGTAAATCCGTTTCTGGCGAGATCTTTCTCTATCTTAGCGCTGTTCATTTTTCCTCTTCTCCGGCCTGACAAGTACGAGCCTACTTTAGTTTCTCCGAAATAGACTGGCAATGTCCTGCCGGTAAACAACCAGGCTTTGGCTGCGGAACAAAGGCTCTCTTACCAGGCTATTACCGGATTTGCTGGCGGCTATCCTGCAGGAACGATAGGTGTTGTTCCAAGGCGCTCCCGGCGGCGCGCGGGTTTAGTTAGCCGCCGGGTATTCCAGAATAGTAACCGGCAGCGTTAGCCGTTTATCGTTACGGATTACCTGTACATCAATCACTGAGCCTGGACGGATTTCCGCTACCTGATCCATAGTTTCCTGTGCGGAAACCGCCGGTTTGCCATTCACGCTGACAATCAAATCATTGGCCTGAATGCCCGCTTTTGCCGCCGGACCGTCCGGCGCGACATTGTTGACAACAATCCCCTGAATGCGATCGATGCCTGCGTTCTGACCGTGCAGCGGCGGCACCTCGCGCCCGGTAATGCCGATATAGCCGCGGATAACCCGCCCATCGCGGATCAGCTTATCCATAATCCTGGTCGCCAGCGCGGTAGGGATAGCAAAGCCGATACCTTCCGGCGTTTCGCCGTCGTTGCTTTTATCAAAGGAAAGGGTGTTGATGCCCATCAGCTCGCCCAGCGAATTAATCAGCGCGCCGCCGGAGTTGCCGCGGTTAATCGAGGCGTCGGTCTGTAAAAAGTTCTGACGTCCGGAGGGGCTTAAGCCGATGCGGCCGGTAGCGCTGATAATCCCCTGGGTTACGGTTTGTCCCAGGTTATAAGGGTTGCCGATAGCCATCACGATATCGCCGACGTGGGCCACGCGCTTAGGGTTAATCGGTATAACCGGCAGATTGGCCGCGGTGATCTTCAGCACTGCCAAATCGGTCAGGCTGTCAGAGCCTACCAGCATCGCTTCAAAAAAACGTCCATCCTGTAACGCAACGATAATCTGGTCGGCGCCATTGATAACGTGGCGGTTGGTCAGGATGTAACCTTTGTTATTCATGATCACGCCGGAGCCGAGCGTGGTAATGCCTCGCCCGTTGCTGCTGGACGCGCTGCGATTGTAGACGTTGACCACGGCCGGAACGGCGCGGCGCACGCCCTGATTGAAGCTGAATGGCGTTTGAGCGGCGCTGTTTTCCGGTTCGGAAAGCAGACCGCTGCCGATACGCAATGCAGGCATCGCCGCCAGTAAAATACCTGCGACGATCAGCCCCAAAACTACCGAACGCAAGAGTTTAAGAAACATGGTGTTAAGTCACAGCAAAAAAGATCCGAGGCAGAATATCATGAGTTAAGCGGACACACACGAGGTTGTGTCCGCGTTGTGCAACAAGGCGTGATTTAACGCAGCAGTAGATAGATACGTTCACCGCCGCGTTCGACGTTAAGCGCCAGGAACGACGGTTTACTCTCCAGCGCTTTGCGCATCTCTGCCAGGTTCTGTACGCGCGTACGGTTGACGCCCATAATCACATCCTCTTTTTGCAGGCCGATCTGCTCGGCCGGCGTTCCTTTTTGCACCTCATCAACCCTGACGCCTTTGCTGCCGTCCGGCAGCTGTCCGTCGCTTAGCGAGGCGCCCTGCAGCGCGGGCGCCATGGCGACCAGCTCGGCGCTGCTCATCGTCCGGGCGCTGGCGTCCAGCTTCACCGTTACCGATAAGGGTTTCCCGTCGCGCAGCAGGCCGATTTTTACCTCTTTGCCCGGCTGCGTGGTGCCGATTTTTACCCGCAGTTCGGCAAAGCTGGCAATCGGCTTATCGTCTATCGCGGTAATGATATCGCCTGCTTTAATCCCGGCGGTAGCGGCGGCCGAGTGGGGCAACACCTCGGAAACAAAGGCGCCGCGCCGGGCGTCGACGTTAAAAGCGCGCGCCATTTCGGCGGTCATTTCCGTTCCTTTAATGCCGAGCTGTCCGCGGGTTATCTCGCCGCTTTCCATCAGCTGTTTAGCCAGTTCGATAGCCATATTGCCGGGAATAGCAAAACCGATGCCGATGTTGCCGCCGCTTGAGGCGAGGATTGCCGTATTAATGCCGATCAGTTCGCCGTTGAGGTTGACCAACGCGCCGCCGGAGTTGCCCCGGTTGATGGCGGCATCGGTTTGAATAAAGTTTTCCAGCCCTTCAAGATTCAGACCGCTGCGCCCCAGCGCGGAGATAATGCCGGACGTGGCGGTTTGCCCCAGCCCGAAAGGGTTGCCGATAGCGATAGCGAAATCGCCTACGCGCAGCCGATCGGAATCGGCCACCTTAATCTGCGTCAGGTTCTGCGCGTTCTGCAGCTGAATCAGCGCAATATCGGTTTGTTCATCGCGTCCGATAAGCCTTGCGTCATAGTCGCGACCGTCGCTGAGCTGCACGCTGATTTTGTCGGCGCCGTTCACCACGTGATTGTTGGTCAGTACGTAGCCTTTTTGCGCATCGATAATTACGCCGGAGCCCAGCCCCTCAAACGGCTGCGGCTGCTCATCCTCTTCTCCCTGGCCGAAAAAGCGTTTTAACGGTTCAGGCAGATCCTGCGCCTGTTCCTCTGTCGCGGTGCCTTCAACGTGTACGCTGACCACCGCCGGCAGCACCTTCTCCAGCATCGGGGCGAGGCTGGGAAGCGCCTGATCCTGCACCTGGGCCGGTAGCGACGCCATGGCTGACGGCGCCATGGTCAGAGGTATGCCAACGGCCAGGGCTACTGCGCTCAACAATAATGATTTTTTCTTCATCGTTACGACGCTCTCGCTGCTCAACTGAGGGAAAAGGAATGGATGATTTGCTACTGGTATGGCGACGTTAAAGAAAAAGGGCGCGGGTGCGCCCTGTTTATCAGCTACGCGGCGAACGTTCGCCGCGCAGAAGGCCGGATGCGCCTTCTGAGTAGTCGCGCGGCATTTGCACCGGCGCCTGATCGTTATCCGCTTCCGCTTCGGTAAGCTGATAAGCGAACGGGTTTTTCTCGCCGGGCAGATTCGGCAGTAAATCATTAGAGCCTTTCGCCATATGCTGATAAAGCTGGCGATAATCGCGCGCCATATTATCCAGCAGTTCGGCGCTTTGCGCGAAATGGTTGGTCAGCTCTTCGCGGTAATCCGCCAGCTCTGCCTTCGATTTTTCCAGCTCATACTGCATGCTGCGCTGTTCGCGCAGTTTTTTATTGCCAAAGCGCATGGCGACGGCGCCGATAATAATGCCAACGACTAACCCAATTAGCCCGTATTCCCAGGTCATAATGACTCCCGTATTGTCCTCGTTGTTCCGTAGGGCGTAACACACATAATAATAGCCACTATAACCGTTAATCTTGCGGAAGTGGAATCCTGCAGCAGCTTCGCTTAGTGTAGAACGGACTTTTTTTCAGCAAACAGGCAGCGACCTGTGTTTTTTAAGGAAGTAAGACGAAGCATGCAAACCCTCTCCCCTCTGGCGCGCTATGAACAGGCGCTCGCGCAAGGCGAGTATCAGCCTGATGCCGTGCAGCGCGCCGCTATCAGTCGGTTAGACGCCATCCAGCAGGCGCTGAGCGCCGCGTCTCCCTCAATCCAGCCGAACGGCGGCTGGCTCGGCAGGCTGCTTGGTAAGAAGAAACACGCCGCTACGCCGCCGCTACGCGGACTCTATATGTGGGGCGGCGTCGGGCGTGGAAAAACCTGGCTGATGGATCTGTTTTTTCAGTCTATTCCTGGCGAGCGTAAGCTGCGGCTGCATTTTCATCGGTTCATGCTGCGCGTGCATGAAGAGTTAACCGCGCTGCAGGGCGAGAGCGATCCGCTGGAAATCGTCGCGGACCGCTTTAAGGCGCAGGCGGACGTGCTCTGTTTCGATGAGTTTTTTGTTTCTGATATAACCGACGCGATGCTGCTGGGCACGCTGATGGAGGCGCTGTTCGCCCGCGGCATTACGCTGGTAGCGACCTCGAATATTCCGCCTGACGAGCTTTATCGCAACGGCCTGCAGCGCGCGCGCTTTTTACCCGCCATCGAACAGATTAAACAGCACTGCGAGATTATGAATGTCGACGCCGGCGTCGATTACCGGCTGCGCACCTTGACCTCGGCGCACCTCTGGATGCATCCGCTTAATGCAAAGACGCAGCAGGAGATGGCGCGCATGTTTATTGCGCTGGCGGGGCAGGAGGCGCAGGATAAGCCGGTGCTGGAAATCAATCATCGACAGCTGGCGACTCAGGGCGTTGAAAACGGCGTGCTGGCGATCGATTTCGCCACGCTGTGCGGCGAAGGGCGCAGCCAGCATGACTATATTGAGCTTTCGCGCCGCTTTCATAGCGTGCTGCTGCTGGATGTGCCGGTGATGCATGCCCGCAGCGAAGATCGCGCCCGTCGTTTCCTGGCGCTGGTGGACGAGTTTTACGAGCGGCACGTGAAGCTGGTGGTATCGGCAGAGGCGTCGCTGTTCGCTATCTATCAGGGCGAGCGATTGAAATTTGAATATCAGCGCTGTCTGTCGCGCCTGCAGGAGATGCAGAGCGAGGAGTATCTGCGGCTGAAACACCTCCGCTGAAGCGGGTGCGTTTTTTAATGAAAAGAGATCGATCTTTGGCAATGACTTCTCTATAATCTTGCGACCCCACGTTACGACAAGGTTTTTTTTCCCAGAAACTTTGTAGCACCGGCAAAACTGTCCGAGGGGGTGGGCTTGCTGGTCGATAAGGTCGTGTGAGCCTCAACCGTTTATTCAAGCGTTTGGGATTTCACCAACGTGTAACTTAATTTGGGTAAGCTTTTAGATGAAAACTTTTACAGCTAAGCCAGAAACCGTCCAGCGTGACTGGTATGTAGTTGATGCGACAGGTAAAACTTTAGGTCGTTTAGCGACTGAACTGGCGCGCCGCCTGCGTGGCAAGCATAAAGCGGAATATACGCCGCACGTCGATACCGGTGATTACATCATCGTTCTGAATGCAGAAAAAGTTGCTGTAACCGGCAACAAACGTAGCGACAAGATCTATTACCATCACACCGGTCATATCGGTGGTATCAAGCAAGCGACCTTCGAAGAGATGATTGCTCGCCGTCCTGAGCGTGTGATTGAAATCGCGGTTAAAGGCATGCTGCCAAAGGGCCCGCTGGGTCGTGCTATGTACCGTAAACTGAAAGTTTACGCGGGCAACGAGCACAACCATGCGGCACAGCAACCGCAAGTTCTTGACATTTAATCGGGATTACAGGCAATGGCTGAAACTCAAAACTACGGCACTGGTCGCCGCAAAAGCTCTTCCGCTCGCGTCTTCATTAAGCCGGGTAGCGGTAACATCGTTATCAATCAGCGTTCTCTGGAACAGTATTTCGGTCGCGAAACTGCCCGCATGGTAGTTCGTCAGCCGCTGGAACTGCTGGATCTGGTTGGTAAATTCGATCTGTACATCACCGTTAAAGGCGGTGGCATCTCTGGTCAGGCTGGTGCGATCCGTCACGGTATCACCCGCGCGCTGATGGAGTATGACGAGTCACTGCGTGGCGAACTGCGTAAAGCAGGCTTCGTTACTCGTGATGCTCGTGAGGTTGAACGTAAGAAAGTCGGTCTGCGTAAAGCACGCCGTCGTCCGCAGTTCTCCAAACGTTAATTGTTTCTGCTTCGGCAGCTGCAGTTACAGAAAACCCGGCGCCCTGCGTCGGGTTTTTTTATGCGCGCTATCCGCTATGGTTTCGGACTATTGCGCCTTTTTACCGGCAATTCTTTTCTTCCTTCCCCACAAACTGCCTAAAATCTGGTAAACTGACTGTCACTTTGCGCCCGTTAAACGGAGGGAATCCTGACAGGAAGGGGATTCACAGGATTCCGGCTGGCGGGCGATGTCGTTAAGCAGGTTAGTCGCCGCGCGGTTGGCTATTCGCACTGTATTCTGGATAAACTTGGAGGTTTTCATGGCTGTCGCTGCCAACAAACGTTCGGTAATGACGCTGTTTTCTGGTCCCACTGACATTTTCAGCCATCAGGTACGTATCGTACTGGCAGAAAAAGGTGTCAGCGTAGAGATCGAGCAGGTTGAAACGGATAATCTGCCGCAGGATCTGATTGACCTCAACCCGTACCGCACCGTTCCGACGCTGGTGGATCGTGAGCTGACGCTGTATGAATCACGCATCATTATGGAATATCTCGACGAGCGTTTTCCGCATCCGCCGTTGATGCCAGTTTATCCGGTTGCGCGCGGCGAAAGCCGTCTGATGATGCACCGCATCGAGCAGGACTGGTATAGCCTGATGCGCACTATCGAAACGGGTTCCGGCCAGCAGGTAGAGAATGCGCGTAAGCAGCTGCGTGAAGAGCTGCTGGCTATTGCGCCGCTCTTTACCCGTACGCCGTTTTTCCTCAGCGAAGAGTTTAGTCTGGTGGATTGCTATCTGGCTCCGCTGCTGTGGCGTTTGCCGCTGCTTGGCGTCGAGCTGAGCGGCAGCGGAACAAAAGAGCTGAAAGGCTATATGACGCGCGTTTTTGAGCGCGACTCTTTCCTTGCTTCGCTGACCGAAGCAGAACGCGAAATGCGCCTGCAAGCCCGAGGCTAACGGCTATGGAAATGTCTCAACTTACCGCACGCCGTCCCTACCTGCTGCGCGCCTTCTATGACTGGCTGCTGGATAACCAGCTTACGCCGCATCTGGTTGTAGACATTAACCTGCCTGGCGTAATGGTGCCGCTGGAATATGCCCGTGACGGACAGATTGTGTTAAATATCGCGCCGCGCGCGGTGGGCAATCTGGAGTTGGGCAATGACGAGGTGCGCTTCAACGCGCGCTTTGGCGGCGTTCCGCGCCAGGTTACGGTGCCGATCGCCGCCGTGCTGGCAATTTACGCGCGTGAAAATGGCGCGGGTACTATGTTTGAACCTGAACCGGCCTATGAGCTGCTGGCAGGCGAAGAACAGGCGTCGGGCGAAGAAACGGTGATGTCGGTGATTGATGGCGATCGCCCTGATAGCGCTGACGCGGAAGATGAAAATCCAGAGGACGATCCGCCGCCGCGCGGCGGGCGGCCTGCTTTACGGGTGGTAAAATAAAAACGGGCCTGCGGGCCCGTTTTTTATGCGACATTTTTCCTGCTGCCGGCGTCAGGCCTGCGCGCCGTTATTTACCTCGCCAGCGCATCAGGCGCGCTTACCGACGGCATATATCAATATTTGATTCAACTTTATTAGATATTCCACTAACTTAATTGGCATGCTATGGGCAGCGTTCACGATCGGAAAAGATAAATTTCTGCTATAAAAGCTAATTAATAATTCTGGGTATTTTTAATGTAATTTTCTTAGTTATTAAAATAATATCAATTTACCTGCGGCGTATTCTGGTGCGTCATCGCAGAAGATTAATTTGCGCAGCGTTGTTTATTTTCTTTTAAATCAATGAGATTGTCTTGAATATCACGGTTTTGGATATGCTTATAGTTAGTTAGTTATTTTTACTGCGGCATTAACTTCGCCTGAGCGCATTTCCTGTCGCTACATAAATATTGCCGATGAAAGAAGGAAGGCAGTCTGACCAGAACGTTATTTTATTGACATTAATAATTTCGTTAAATTTTTTTATCTATTTGCGCTGAAGGGTTATGATATTATTTTGGCGGCTTTTAATATTTTAATTCCGCAAAGAACATTAGCAAATGGAGTTGTTACATGTCTGAGTTAAAACATCATGTAAGAATTAAAGCGGACGGCGTTAAATTCAAAAAGCGCTATCTTGCTGGATTAGTAAGTACGCTACTGATTACGGGCTATCCCCTCTCTTCCCCGGCGGCGCCATTATTTGTCGTTGACGATGAGCACGACCAAAACCTGGAGATAAACGGCGGTACTTATGATGCCGCCTTTTCCGACTGGGCCGACGCCGTTATCGTCGCCAACGGCCCAGGGAAAAAAATCAACGCAAGCGATATAACCATCAATACCAGCGATGCGGCGCTTGATAATAAAGCCGTTTCGGTAGAAAACGGCGCTACGGTCACCTTGAATAACGCCACCATCAACGGCGGCTATCTGCGCAGTTCTGGCTCCACGATTAAGCTGAATAATTCAGAAATAAATACCACTCTCGGCAGCAATGTTTTGAGCGTAAGTGACAACAGCAGCCTGACGCTCGACAACAGCAGCATTAATTTCGTAAATGATCAGTTCGGCTATGCGTTAACCACCAGCAACGGCGTTACGCTGGATATCAACAGGCTGACCACCAACGGGGCATTATATATTGCCGATGCGAAAGGTTCGCTTGATAACAGCGAGATTAACCATTCCTCCATTTTTAATGCGATGGGAGTGGATAACTCGACGCTGGCGATAACCAACAGTAACGTTGTTAATAACAATACCGACAGCGGTACGGGCTTAAACCTGACCAATAACAGTAAAGTTAATTTTCAGCACGGAACAATAAAGAGCGCGGGTAAGGCGCTGGGAATTATCGCCAGCGAATTTACCGGTAATGATTTGACCATTACTTCTGCTCAGCATCGGGCCATTGAAGCCAGCCAGCTAAGTAAACTGACGCTGAACAATTCGACCATTAACGGCACTATCGGTATATACGCCAACTCTTCGGAAGTGAACCTTACCGACGTTAATATCTTGCTGGACGCCTCGCCGACGCCGATTTCCTACGGCTGGGGATTGTGGCTGCAAAACGTGCAAAACTGTACCGGGCTGTGCGGCACAGGGACAATTACCCGCACGCGTATCGAAACTAAAGGCAACGATGCCTACGGCATGTCAGTCAGCGCCGGCGCTCAGGCAACGGCGGATGATCTGACGGTTATTACTCACGGTAATAAATCAACAGGCGTAAATCTTTCCGGTTCGGATACCAGCAAGGCAGCTTCCACGCTGACGCTGACCAACAGTAACATTACCACCTATGGCAATGAGGCTCACGGCGTGTTAGTACGCAACGGACATGATAAAAAAGTGAATCATGCCGAGCTGGACAGCGTCACTATTACCACCTCAGGCGAATATTCTGGTGCGCTGGGCATTTGGGAAGGCGCCTCGCTGAATGCCAGCAATTTAACTGTTAACAATAGCGGCATAAACAGCGATATCTTCTATATGCGCGACGGTAGCGCAGAGATGCGTAACCAGCTAACCGTTGAAAACGGCACGCTGGAAAACACCGAGGGCAACGGCATTTACGGTCACGGCTTCAGCGATATCCTGTTGAAAGATTCAACGATTACGGTCAAAGGGAAGTTGCTTAACGCCGTTACCGGCTCTGATGTCAAACTCGATCTGGATCATGTCACGGCTAAGGGTAATATTACCGCCGCTGAGGTTTCCAACGCGAATATAAAGCTGCTTAACAGCTCCAACCTGACCGGTACGGTAACCGGGGTGAACAGCTTTGATCATCAGGGCAGCGTCTGGACCGTAACCGGCGACTCTGATGTGAAAACCCTGCGCAATGCCGGTGAAATCAACTTCGCCGATACTGCAGGCTCGGCGGGGCGCACCCTGACGGTTAAAGGCGACTATGTTAGCGATGGTGGTATGCTGACCTTGCTGACGCGTTTAGGCGACGATGATTCGTTGACGGATCGTCTGGTAGTGGAAGGCAGTACCGCCGGGAAAACTAATCTGAAGATTATTAACGATGGCGGGCTGGGCGCGGAAACCAATAACGGTATTAAAGTCGTTATGGTAGGCGGCGAATCTAACGGGCTGTTTGAACTAAACAATCGCGTTGGCTACGGCGGATACGAATACCTCCTTTATAAAGGGGGCGTGACCGATAATGATGGCGACTGGTATCTGCGTTCAACCTACAAGCCGGAAGCGCCAGATCCGGAAGATCCTGTGCCGAATCCTGACCCGACGCCGAATCCAGGACCCGATCCGATACCTACCCCTAATCCGGGTCCGTCGCCGACTCCTTCACCGGATCAAATACATCTGGTTGAGCCGGAGGTTGGCGCTTATATCGGCAACCAGGCGATTGCCAACCAGATGTTTTATCTGCGGTTACGCGATCGCGCCGGCGAGTCGCTGTTCAACCAGCCGAAAGCCGTAGGTGACTTTGCCTCTACAATGTGGCTGCGTACTGAAGGCGGGCAAACCCGAAGCCGGGCCGCTGAACAGCAGTTGAAGGTAAGAACCAATGCGGCGGTAACGCAGCTGGGGGGCGATATCGTTCAATACAACAACGGAGAGAGCCTGCTGCGCGTTGGCGTGCTGGGTGGATACGGTGATGCTCACCTGAATTCACACTCTGTTTATACCGGCTATAAGGCGAAAAGCCGCGTCAAAGGTTACAGCGCGGGCCTCTACGCCACCTGGCACTCCAGTCAGGATCTGGAGCAGAACGGCATGTATGTCGATGGCTGGCTGCAGCATGGCTGGTTTGACAATGACGTGACCGGCGACGGCTACTCCACTATCAGCTACAAATCTAAAGGCTTTAGCGCCTCGCTGGAAACCGGCTACAGCCTGCGCCTGGCAGATTTCCCTACCGCCTCGTGGTTTATTCAGCCGCAGGCGCAGCTGTCCTGGTCCGGCATACATGCTGATGACGTTAATGATAAACGCGGCAGCACCATCAACAGCGGCGATCAGGATTACTGGCAGACACGCCTTGGCGTGCGCACCTGGCTGCGCGGCACCTCGCCGGTAAATCGCCAGCAGATTTTCCAGCCTTTTGTTGAGCTTAACTGGTTACACAATACGGAAGCTTATGAAGCTGATTACCACTTCGCTGCCGGCAGCCGCCGCTATACCAGCTCGACGGCGAAAGATGTCGGCGAGTTTAAAGTGGGGCTTGAAGGTAAGCTGATGGATAACCTCTCCGTCTGGGGAAATGTCGCTCACCGCTTCGATGACGATAACTACAGCTATACCGCAGGCATGCTGGGCGTTAAATATCAGTTCTGATTAGCGTCAGGGCGGGCGCCGGCTCGCCCTGAAGCACGCCTGGACATAAAAAAACCGTCAGCGTCTGGCTGACGGTTTTTCTACTGGCAGGAACGATTTTCGTCAGACTTCCAGATAGTTCATAATCCCTTCCGCCGCCTTGCGACCTTCCGCAATAGCCGTTACCACCAGATCTGAGCCGCGCACCGCATCGCCGCCCGCGAAGATTTTCGGGTTGCTGGTCTGGAACGCGTTGTCATGACCTTCAGGCGCGATAATACGTCCCTGCGCATCCAGCTCAACGCTAAATGGCTCCAGCCATTCCATCTTATGCGGACGAAAACCAAAGGCGATAATAACCGCATCCGCCGGCAAAATATGCGCGGAACCGGCGACGATCTCTGCCCGCCGCCGCCCATGCGCATCCGGCTGCCCCATCTCGGTGCGGGCAACGCTGACGCCGCAAACGCGTCCGGCGCTGTTAACCTCAATGCCCAGCGGCTGCAGGTTGAATTGAAACTCAACGCCTTCCTCACGCGCGTTTTTCACTTCCCGGCGCGAACCCGGCATATTTTCTTCGTCGCGACGATAGGCGCAGGTGACATGCGTGGCGCCCTGACGAACAGCGGTGCGTACACAGTCCATGGCGGTATCGCCGCCGCCCAGTACCACGACACGTTTGCCCTGCAGGTTGATATAGGGCCGATCGGCCAGCGATTCGAAACCCATTGTCTGACGCGTATTAGCGATCAGATATGGCAGGGCATCGTATACGCCCGGCGCCTCTTCGTTTTCCAGGCCGCCGCGCATCGACTGATAGGTGCCAACGCCAAGAAATACCGCATCGAAGTCATTAATCATGTCGCTGAGCTGAATATCCCGTCCAACCTCAGTATTCAGCTGAAATTCAATGCCCATCTCAGTGAACATCGTACGGCGACGCGTCATAACCTCTTTTTCCAGCTTAAAGGCGGGGATACCAAAGGTCAGCAGCCCGCCAATTTCTGGATGACGATCGTAAACCACCGCTTTAACGCCGTTGCGGGTTAATACATCAGCACAGGCTAGTCCGGCCGGGCCTGCGCCGATAATTGCAACGCGCTTGCCGGTAGGCTTAACGTGCGACATATCGGGACGCCAGCCCATCTCCATCGCCTTATCGTTAATATAGCGTTCGATATTGCCGATGGTGACCGCGCCGAACTCATCGTTAAGCGTACAGGAGCCTTCGCACAGGCGATCCTGCGGGCAAACGCGCCCGCACACTTCCGGCAGACTGTTGGTCTGATGGGAAAGCTCGGCGGCCTCAATAATTCTTCCTTCGTTAGCCAGCTTCAGCCAGTTGGGAATATAGTTGTGAACCGGGCATTTCCATTCGCAGTAGGGGTTACCGCACGAAAGGCAGCGATCCGCCTGCGCTTTAGCCTGGCTTTCGGAAAAAGGTTCGTAGATTTCTACAAACTCAATTTTACGGATCTTGAGCGGCTTTTTCGGCGGATCAACGCGCTGCAAGTCGATAAACTGATAGACGTTTTGACTCATGGTGACCTCTTACTGCGCCTGCACCCGCAGCTCGGCTGCGGAACGACTACGGTGCCCCAGCAACGCCTTAACGTCACTGGATTTTGGTTTGACCAGCGCAAACTTGGGCGCCCATTCCGGCCAGTTAGCCAGAATTTCTTCGCCGCGCGTCGATCCGGTATGCTGCACATGCTCGGTAATCAGGCCGCGCAGGTGCTCTTCGTGGATAGCCAAATCGTCCACGCTTAACACTTCTACCAGTTCCTGATTAACACGCTTACGGAATTCGCCATCTTCATCCAGCACGTAGGCAAAACCGCCGGTCATGCCTGCGCCGAAGTTAATGCCGGTTTTGCCCAGCACGCAAACGATGCCGCCGGTCATATATTCACAGCCGTTATCGCCGATGCCTTCAACCACGGTAATGGCGCCGGAGTTACGAACGGCGAAGCGTTCGCCCGCGCGTCCAGCGGCAAACAGTTTGCCGCCGGTGGCGCCATACAGGCAGGTATTGCCGGCGATGGTCGCTTCATGGCTGCGGAACGCCGATCCTACCGGCGGACGAATCGCCAGCAGGCCGCCGGCCATGCCTTTGCCTACGTAGTCATTGGCGTCGCCGGTCAGCGTCTGCTCAACGCCGCCCGCGTTCCAGACGCCAAAGCTCTGGCCGGCGGTGCCGCTGTAGTGAATTTTGATCGGATCGGACGCCAGCCCCTGATCGCCGTGGATCGTGGCGATCGCGCCGGAAAGCATGGCGCCGACGGAGCGATCGGTATTGCGGATATCAAACCAGAAGGTTTTGCTCTGTTTCGCTTCCACGTAGGGCATAGCCTGCTGCAGCAGCGCTTTGTTTAAATCACCGTTATCAAACGGCGGGTTGCCTTCGGTACAGTAAACCGCTTTGCCGGGCATCGGCGTGGCGGTGACCAGCAGCGAAGAGAGATCCAGGTTCTGCTGTTTAGCGGTGAAGCCATCCAGCACCGTCAACAGATCGGTACGCCCGATCAGATCCACCAGCCGCTTCACTCCCAGCTCCGCCATCAGCTCGCGCGTTTCCTGCGCGATAAACTGGAAGTAGTTGGTCACGCGATACGGCAGGCCGTGGTAGTGGTTTTTACGCAGCTTCTCATCCTGCGTAGCCACGCCGGTGGCGCAGTTATTCAGATGGCAGATGCGCAGATATTTACAGCCCAGCGCCACCATCGGGCCGGTACCGAAACCAAAGCTTTCCGCGCCTAAAATCGCCGCCTTGATGATGTCGCGTCCAGTTTTTAGCCCGCCGTCCACCTGCAAACGGATCTTATGGCGCAGGCCGTTGGCGACTAACGCCTGCTGGGTTTCCACCAGCCCCAGCTCCCACGGACAGCCGGCATATTTTACTGAGCTAAGCGGGCTGGCGCCGGTGCCGCCGTCATAGCCGGCGATAGTAATCAGATCGGCATAGGCTTTTGCTACTCCGGTAGCAATGGTGCCGACGCCCGGCTCTGAAACCAGCTTCACCGAAATCATCGCTTTTGGATTAACCTGCTTCAGATCGAAAATCAGCTGCGCCAGATCTTCAATTGAATAGATATCGTGATGCGGCGGCGGCGAGATCAGCGTGACGCCCGGCACCGAATAACGCAGCTTAGCGATGTAGGGCGTAACCTTATCGCCCGGCAGCTGTCCGCCTTCGCCCGGCTTGGCGCCCTGGGCTACTTTTATCTGAATAACGTCGGCGTTAACCAGGTAGGCTGGCGTCACGCCAAAGCGTCCGGAAGCGACCTGCTTAATACGGGAAACTTTGCTGGTGCCGTAACGCGCCGGATCTTCGCCGCCTTCGCCGGAGTTCGAGTAGCCGCCCAGGCTGTTCATCGCCTGCGCCAGCGACTCATGCGCTTCCGGGCTAAGGGCGCCGATAGACATGGCGGCGGTATCGAAGCGCTTAAACAGCTCGCTGGCGGGTTCTACCTCCTCCAGACTGACGGGCTGCGTGCCGGGTTTTATCGCCAGCAGGTCGCGCAGCGTCGCTACCGGACGTTCATTAACCTGGCGGGCATAGAGTTGATAATCGCTGTATTCACCGCTCTGTACCGCCGCTTGCAGCGTGCGCACCACGTCCGGGTTATAGGCGTGATACTCCCCGCCGTGGACATACTTCAGCAGGCCGCCCTGATCGAGCGGTTTCCGCTGCAGCCAGGCGCGCTTCGCCAGATTGACCAGATCCTGCTGGAAATCAGCAAAATTTGCGCCGCCGATCCGGCTGACCACGCCCTGAAAGCACAGGCTGGAGACGTCGCGATGCAGGCCAACCGCTTCGAACAGCTTGGAGCAACGGTAGGAGGCGATAGTCGAAATGCCCATCTTCGACATAATCTTGTACAGCCCCTTATTGATGCCGTTACGGTAGTTCAGCATCAGCGTGCGGTAATCTTTTTCAATAATGCCGCTATCGGCCATTTTCGCCAGCGATTCATAGGCGAGATAGGGATAGATCGCGGTGGCGCCGAAGCCGAGCAGCACCGCGAAATGGTGCGGATCGCGGGCGCTGGCGGTTTCGACGATGATATTAGCGTCGCAGCGCAGGTTTTTCTCTACCAGACGCGTCTGGATGGCGCCCACCATCATCGGCGCCGGAACCGGCAGACGCTGTTCGCCGATCGCGCGATCGGAGAGCACCAGCAGTACCGTGCCGTTGCGCACCATGCTTTCCGCTTTAGCGCAAAGCTCATGAATAGTTGCTTCCAGCGTTTGCTCCGCCGGATTAAACGTACAGTCGAGGGTATCGGCGCGATAATATTCGCCTTCCATCGTGGTGAGCTGACGGAAATCAGAGAAGAGCAGGATCGGCGACTTAAAGGAGACGCGATGCGCCTGGCCCTCCGCCTCGCAGAATACGTTCATTTCGCGGCCGATGCTGGTGGCCAGCGACATCACGTGATTTTCCCGCAGCGGATCGATCGGCGGGTTGGTAACCTGAGCGAACTGCTGGCGGAAATAGTCGTAAATAATACGCGGGCGGCTGGAGAGCACCGCAAACGGCGTATCATCGCCCATTGAGCCGACCGCTTCCTGGCCGTTCTCGCCCAGCACGCGAATAATCTGATCCAGCTCTTCACTGCTGTAGCCGAACTGTTTCTGATAGGTCAGCAGGGTAACGTCGTCCAGCTCGCGGCTTCCCACCTGTTCGTCAGGCAGATCCTCAAACGGCACCAGGCGCTTAACGTTTTTTTCCATCCAGGACTGATAGGGATGGCGGCTTTTCAGATCGTCATCCGTCTCGGCGGAATGCAGAATGCGGCCCGCACGGGTATCGATAACCATCAGCTCGCCAGGGCCGACGCGCCCCTTTTCCAGCACTTCGTCGGGCTGATAATCCCAGATGCCGACTTCTGAAGCGCAGGTGATCAGCTTGTCTTTGGTAATTACGTAGCGGGCCGGACGCAGGCCGTTACGATCGAGGTTACAGGCGGCGTAGCGCCCGTCAGACATAACGATGCCCGCCGGGCCGTCCCACGGCTCCATATGCATGGAGTTAAAGTCAAAGAAGGCGCGCAGCTCAGGGCCCATATCCGGGTTATTTTGCCAGGCTGGCGGCACCAACAGGCGCATGGCGCGGATCAGGTCCATGCCGCCGTTGAGGAACAGCTCCAGCATATTATCCATCGAGCTGGAGTCTGAGCCGGTTTCATTAACGAAGGGGGCGGCATCCTGTAGATCGGGAATTAGCGGCGTCTGGAACTTATAGGCGCGCGCGCGCGCCCACTGACGGTTGCCGGCGATGGTATTAATCTCGCCGTTGTGCGCCATATAGCGGAACGGCTGCGCCAGCGGCCAGCGCGGCACGGTATTGGTTGAAAAGCGCTGGTGGAACAGGCAAATCGCCGATTCCAGGCGCAGATCCGCCAGATCAAGGTAAAAGCGCGGCAGATCGGCCGGCATACACAGGCCTTTATAGATATTGACCTGGTTAGAGAAGCTGCAAATATAAAATTCTTTGTCGTCCAGCGCCTCAATACGCTTTTCAATACGGCGGCGCGCCATATAAAGACGACGCTCCATATCACGCGGACGCCAGCCCGCGGGCGCGTTGATAAAAATCTGTTCGATACGGGGCAGAGAGGAGAGGGCGATGTCGCCCAGCACGTCCTGATTGGTTGGCACATCGCGCCAGCCTACGATAGATAAGGTTTCGCGTAGTACTTCATCTTCCACGATGCGGCGGCTGGCGCGGGCTTTTTCCTCATCCTGGCTGAGGAACAGCATGCCTACGGCATAGTTCTTCGCCAGGCGCCAGCCCTGTTCTTCCGCAACAATGCGAAAAAAACGATCGGGTTTTTGCAGCAGCAGGCCGCAGCCGTCGCCGGTTTTGCCGTCGGCAAGAATTGCGCCGCGGTGCTGCATACGAGCCAGGGCGTGAATCGCAGTGCGCACTACTTTATGGCTGGGTTCGCCTTCAATATGAGCGATCAGGCCGAAACCACAGTTATCCTTTTCAAGGGATTTATCGTACAACATTTCAGTGAACCTCCCCAGGCTCTGCGGATTCCCGGCGTCAGCGGCGGGCGTAGAAAGGGCAGGCGGCTGGTTAGCGCGTCATACGCTCATCGGTCGCATTGCTCCCAGTCATTGCCTCAGGCATCGGTGACACAAGTATTGCGGACTTGTTTCGAGGGAATCTCAATTACTGCATAAATATGATGAGCGGAACGCTCATCCGAAAAGCTTCCAGCGGATTTCCAACTTATCGGGAAAGCGTAAAGAGGTCAACCAGGCCTTCTGATTGCGCTTTTTAACGCTTTAACTTACTAACTTTTTGATTTATAAAATTTTTACTCAATGTTTTATCTTGAGGGCGCAGCTGGCCTGCGCGGGATAGTGTGAGCTGTCTCACTATAGGGCAGCGGTCAAATCTCTGCACCATGCTAGTGTCGGCGCGTATTGCAGGATTAAATGCTATAAATTACGTCGGGATTATGGAATCTGACTGTTTTTCTTATAACTTTACTTTTTCGCTAAACACAGGATGATTATTAGCAAATCTAATTGAGTGGTGAATGATTAAAAACGCGCTTAATTTGAATGATTATTCTTTAGCGTTGGTAAGATGAGAGGCAGCGCAGGAGCATTTTTTAAGGAAATCGAGGCTAAACGGCGGCATCTGATTAAACAAACATACCTTCAGTCTATGCAACCTGATGAAATCGTCGCGGTTTTAACCCACCCTACGCTTGCTTGCGGCGGCATCCGACCACATACCTCAATAGCGCTCCCGCAGCGCTTGCTTTACCTTTTACCTTCCTTCTCACGGGCCTTTGCCGCCAGGCGTCGCCCGGTTTGCCTGCTTGTTCTTCTGAAGCCAGCGCCGTCGCCGCCATCTTCTCGTTTACGCTTGTCTCAACCGGTTAGCGGCAAAGTGGGGTATGATGGAAAAAGAGACCAGGAAGGAAGCTGATATGAAACAAATTCGTCTGTTGGCGCAATATTATGTCGATTTGATGGTCAAGCTGGGGCTGATTCGTTTTTCCCTGCTGCTGGCCTCCGCGTTAGTAGTGCTGGCCATGGTGGTGCAGATGGCGGTTACCATGCTGCTGCGCGGCCATGTGGAAAGTATCGATATGGTACGTTCCGTGTTTTTTGGGCTGTTAATCACTCCCTGGGCGGTTTACTTTCTCTCGGTGGTGGTAGAGCAGCTGGAGGAGTCGCGCCAGCGGCTTTCCCGGCTGGTGGATAAGCTGGAAGAGATGCGTAAGCGCGATCTTGAGCTAAACCAGCAGATGAAAGAAACCATCAGCCAGTTGAATCAGGAAATTGCCGATCGCGTTAAAGCGGAAGAGGCGCGCCTGCTGGTGGTCGATAAGCTGAAAGAGGAGATGGCGCGACGCGAACAGGCGCAAATCGAACTTGAACAGCAATCATCTTTTCTGCGATCTTTTCTGGATGCTTCGCCCGATTTGGTGTTTTACCGCAATATCGATCAGCAGTTTTCTGGCTGCAACCGGGCAATGGAGCTGTTGATCGGCAAAAGCGAAAGGCAGCTGATCGGCCTGACGCCGAAAGAAGTTTACGATGACGAAACGGCGGCGAAAGTGCTGGAAACCGATGAAAAGGTATTCCGCCATAATGTTTCGCTTACCTATGAGCAGTGGCTGCAATATCCCGACGGGCGTAAAGCCTGCTTCGAAATCCGCAAAGTCCCTTATTACGATCGCGTCGGCAAACGCAGCGGCCTGATGGGCTTTGGCCGTGATATCACCGAGCGTAAGCGCTATCAGGACGCGCTGGAAAACGCCAGCCGTGAGAAAACCACCTTTATTTCTACCATCAGCCACGAGCTGCGCACGCCGCTTAACGGCATCGTCGGGCTAAGCCGTATTTTGCTTGATACCGATTTAAATCAGGAGCAGCTGAAATATCTCAAAACGATCCACGTCTCGGCGATCACGCTGGGCAATATTTTTAATGACGTTATCGAGATGGATAAAATCGAGCGGCGCAAAGTGCAGCTTGATAATCAGCCGCTTGATTTCACCAGCTTCCTTGCCGATCTGGAAAACCTTTCCGGCCTGCTGGCGCAGCCGAAGGGGCTCAGGTTTGTGCTCCATCCGCAGCTGCCGCTGCCGCATAAAATTATCGCCGACGGCACCCGGCTACGCCAGATACTGTGGAATCTGATCGGCAATGCGGTGAAGTTTACCCGCCAGGGCGAAATTGTGGTACGAGTCAGCTACGAGGCGGAGCAGCTACGCTTCGAGGTTGAGGATTCAGGGATGGGCATTCCCTTTGATGAGCAGGACAAGATTTTCGCCATGTATTATCAGGTAAAAGATCAGCATGGCGGCAAGCCGGCAACCGGCACCGGCATCGGCCTGGCGGTTTCACGTCGCCTGGCGCAGGCGATGGGCGGCGATATCACGGTACGCAGCGCGCCGGGAGAGGGGGCGTGCTTTACGGTTACGCTGAAAGCGCCGCGCGTGGCGGGAGAGGTGGAAGATGAAATGCCGGCGGATGAGATGCCGCTGCCTGCGCTCCATGTGCTGCTGGTCGAAGATATTGAACTTAACGTAGTGGTGGCGCGTTCGGTGCTGGAAAAATTGGGCAACAGCGTGGAGGTGGCCATGACCGGCCAGGAAGCGCTTGATATGTTCGAGCCTGACGAGTTTGACCTGGTGCTGCTGGATATTCAGCTGCCGGATATGACCGGGCTGGATGTTGCGCGGGAAATCCATCAGCGCTTTAAAGACAGCGCGCTGCCGCCGCTGATCGCGCTGACCGCTAACGTATTAAAAGATAAGAAAGAGTACCTTGATGCCGGAATGGATGACGTATTGAGCAAGCCGCTGGCGGTTCCGGCGCTAACCGCCATGATTAAAAAGTTTTGGGATTATCAGGAAGCGACGACGCCAGCGATAGCGCATGAGCGCATGGATGATAAAAAGCTGGCGTTGCTCGATCTGCCGATGCTGGAGCAGTACACCGAACTGGTCGGTCCTTCGCTGATTACGCGCAGCCTCGATATGTTTGAGCAGATGATGCCGGGCTATCTGGCGGTGCTGGATTCTAATATGATGGCGCGCGATCAAAAGGGCATCGCTGAAGAAGGGCATAAAATCAAAGGCGCGGCAGGTTCGGTAGGCTTACAGCATCTGCAGCAGTTAGCGAAACAGATTCAGAGTCCCGAACTACCCGCGTGGTGGGATAATGTGCAGGAATGGATTGATGAGCTGAAGCAGGAGTGGCGACACGATGTGGAAGTGCTACGAGAGTGGGTAAAACAGCAGCCAGACGCTGGAAAAAAATGACCCCGGCTTGTGCCGGGGTGCGCGAATACTGCGCCAACACCAGGGAAAAAGGTTGCTCAGGCCATTCTTAGAAGAGTTCACTAGCGGCATAAGCATGGTATTGGGTAACGCCTGGACACACCTTAGCAAATCTCACAGAATCTGTTAAATCATTCATTAAAATTTGTGATGTTGAACAGCGTTTGCACTCATAAAACATTAATTTGGTGATACAGTCAGTCGTGTAATTAACTGAGGCCCTATATTGGCGTCAATTTGAGCTTTTGTAAAGGATTTCATTGCAAAAAAATTTGCTCATAATAAGAGTCCGTTTTACACAAAAGTTTTAGTGATTCACCATTAACTATGGAGAATGTCACTTTTGCTTAATGTCTTGTAATTAAATGTAATTAATCACCAGTCCAGAATATTGTCCTTCTCACCAACCGCCTGGTAACCGGAGGGAAGAGAGAGGCTTTAGCTGTAAAGTTATCGTAACTAAGTGAGAAACTAAAAACGATCTTGATGAAGATAAAAAGAGATGGGAAGTGAACAATGAAAGTGCAGTTTACTTGAGCTAACTTTGTCTTTTCTTTCGATTGGGCGCCGCTTTTTTATTTCATATATAAGGTTTTTGAATGTATGGCCTGTTGGGCGTTGATAATGTTGCGAGAGGTTTTATCAGGTACTCACCAATGTCACTAACCTTTGGAACCGATTCCTTTGAGATGGAAGCCATTGATGCAAGAAGAAATTAACAAAAACTAAAGTTCTGAATCATAAAAATGAGTGCAAAAAAGCGGCGTTTTGCGGCGCATTTCGCGATTTATTCGTAGCATTGAGCAAAGCGAAAATGAGAGTAATTGATAAGTGAGAAAAACAGGTAACAGTGCGAATCGTTTCGGAAAAGGTAACAAAGGCCTGCTCTCTTTTGGCAGGCGCTGGCTGCTGCGGATCTGTTTTTTGCTGGGCGGCATCTGGCTGGCCGGGATCTTATTATTCTCTTTTTTACCGGTTCCCTTCTCCGCGGTAATGGCGGAGCGCCAGATCGCCGCCTGGATCGAAGGGCGGTTTTCGTGGGTAGCGCATTCTGATTGGGTCGCCAGCGATAAGATTTCGCCATGGGTTTCGCTGGCCGTTATCGCCGCTGAAGACCAAAAGTTTCCTGAACATTGGGGATTTGACGTCGCTGCGATTGAATCGGTATTGAATAACCAGGACAAAAGGCTGCGTGGCGCCTCCACCATCTCGCAACAAACGGCGAAAAACTTATTTCTGTGGGATGGGCGCAGCTGGTTGCGTAAGGGGCTGGAGGCAGGTTTGACGCTGGCACTGGAAGGGGTATGGAGCAAAAAACGCATCCTGACGGTTTACCTGAATATCGCCGAGTTCGGCGACGGCATCTTTGGCGTTGAGGCTGCGGCGCAGCGCTATTTTCATAAGCCCGCCAGCGCTCTGACGATATCCGAAGCCGCGCTGCTGGCGGCCGTATTGCCAAACCCGCTGCGTTTTCGCGTCGATGCGCCATCGGGCTATGTTCGCCAGCGGCAGCAGTGGATCATGCGACAGATGCGCCAGTTAGGTGGAACAGGCTATATTCAACAATATCGCCTGTAAGGTTCTACTCTTCGTCAAAACCGGCGTCGAAAAGTTCAATGACCGCCGCCAGCGCCTGCTGCTCCTGCGGGCCGCTCGCTTCAATCTCAATATGGCCGCCTTTGGCCGAATCAAGCATCAGCAGGGCGATTACGCTGCTGGCTTCGGCTTCGGTGCCCGCTTCGTTACGCAGCAGCACTTCAGCATCAAAGCTCTGCACCAGCTCAAACAGTTTCATCGCCGGGCGCGCATGCATGCCCAGCTTATTTTTAATTTCAACAGTTTGCCTGACGGTCATGATTTGCGTTTTTCCAGCGTACGATGGCGGGACTGGACATTCTTGCCGCGCGAACGAAAATAGTCCGCCAGCTGTTCGGCAATGTAGACGGAGCGGTGTTTGCCGCCGGTACAGCCGATAGCGACGGTCAGATAGCTGCGGTTGTTGGTTTCCAGCATAGGCAGCCACAGTTCCAGATAGCTGCGGGTCTGATAAATAAAATTATGCACTTCGGTGTGGCGGTCGAGAAACGCCGCAACGGGGCGATCGAGACCGGTCATCGGGCGCAGTTTGGGATCCCAGTGCGGGTTCGGCAGAAAGCGCACGTCGAAAACATAATCGGCGTCGATAGGGATGCCGTGCTTATAGCCGAAGGATTCAAACACCATCGTCAGTTCGCGTTCGCGCTTGCCAAGCAGGCGGGTGCGCAGCATTTCGGCCA
Source organism: Mixta tenebrionis (assembly GCF_006517625.1). Taxonomy (GTDB): domain Bacteria; phylum Pseudomonadota; class Gammaproteobacteria; order Enterobacterales; family Enterobacteriaceae; genus Mixta; species Mixta tenebrionis. The sequence goes on from NZ_VHQI01000002.1 coordinate 71,576, forward strand.
GCTCATGCACGGACATTTCTGAAGTATCAACGATTAGATCGGCGCGCGATCGCAGCGGCTCCAGCAGATCGTTTTCTTCATCAATGGCGCTTTCCAGCGAGAGATTTTTACTGGAGAGCGGGTGCAGACGGCGGGTGTCGCTGTAGCGGCGAATCAGGGTATTACGATCGGCATCCAGAAACAGCAGCTGCGGCGAAAAGCTGCCGGGCAGGCTGGTTAACGCTTTTTCCAGCACGTCCGGCGTTTCCGGCATATTACGCACGTCAATACTGACGGCGGCGGAGATATTGCGCTCGGATAACGAATTCGCCAGTTCGGGCAGCAGCGTTACCGGCAGGTTATCTACGCAGTAAAATCCCATATCCTCCAGCGCGCGTAGCGCGACGGATTTCCCTGAGCCTGAACGTCCGCTGACGATCATCAGCACCATTAAATTCTCTCCCCATTTATCCTGTACGCCGGCGTCTGCGCCAGCCATCCAGGCAAAAATGCAAGCTTATTAATCAGTGAGTCTCTTCCGGCGTTGCGGTGATGATTTCATACAGCTCTTCATCACTCTGCGCTGCCCGCAGGCGACGACAAACCGTTTTATCAGCCAGCCGTTTCGCCACCAGCGAAAGGGTATGCAGATGTGTTTTACATTGATCCGCCGGCACCAGCAAGGCGAATAGCAGATCGACTGGTTGATTATCAATCGCATCGAAGGCGATAGGCTGATCGAGACGGATAAAAACGCCTACCGCGCGCAGCGTATCTTCTTCCAGCTTGCCGTGCGGAATGGCGATACCGTTGCCAATGCCGGTGCTGCCCATGCGTTCGCGTGTCAGAATAGCTTCAAAAACCGTCTGGTGCGGCAGGTTGAGCTGCCTGGCAGCGAGCTCGCTGATGATTTCCAGTGCCCGCTTTTTGCTCTGGCAATGTACTCCGCTGCGGGTACAGTCGAGGTTAAGTACAGTGCTCAGTTCCAGTGAGAGTTCGTTGTTCATCATAGTTTCACTTGCGTGTTCACATTAACCGGCGCATCGCGCTACTTTACGCGTCTTACGGCGAGAAAAGCAGTAAAATTTGCCAGTGAGGCGTGAATGGAAAAACGGGGCGAAAAAATTCGCCCCCCGACATCGTTGACTGGTTAACCGACGCGTTTTTCCTTCAGCCACGTGAAGGTTAGTGTTGTTTTAATTTGTCTTTATGTTTGGTTAGCTGGCGAGACAGCTTATCGATCAGGCTGTCGATCGCCGCATACATATCCTCAGCCTCAGAAGTCGCATGCAGTTCGCCGCCGCTGATATGCAGCGTCGCCTCTGCTATCTGCTGCACTCTTTCTACCTTTAGCACAACATGGACCTGAGTTATCCGGTCGGAATATTGTTCCAGCTTGGCAAACTTATTGTTCACAAAGTCGCGTAAGGCTGAAGTGATTTCAACGTGTTGCCCGGTAATATTGAGTTGCATAGCGTCTTCCTTCTCAGTGAGTATCAAACCAGCTGTTTACGCTGATTTGATGGCGGGATAGATAAAGACTCTCGATACTTCGCGACGGTGCGGCGCGCCACCATGATGCCCTGATCGGACAGCATGGCGGTGAGCTTGCTGTCGCTCAGCGGTTTGGCGGGATTTTCCGCCGAGATGAGTTTTTTTACCAGCGCGCGGATCGCCGTTGACGACGCTTCGCCGCCGCCCTCGGTATTAACGTGGCTGGAGAAAAAATATTTCAGCTCAAAAATACCGCGTGGACTGTGCAGATATTTTTGCGTGGTAACGCGTGAAATTGTCGATTCATGCATCTCGACGGCCTGGGCAATATCCGCCAGCACCATCGGGCGCATAAACTCTTCGCCCTGCTCAAAGAAAGCCTGCTGCTGTTCAACAATGCAGCGCGTGACCTTAAGTAAGGTGTCATTGCGGCTTTCAAGGCTTTTAATCAGCCATTTGGCTTCCTGCAGGTTAGTACGAATAAACTGGCTGTCGCTATCGTTGCGCGCTGAGCTGCCCAGCGCGGCATACTGCTGATTGATTTTCAGCCGCGGCACGCTATCGCTGTTCAGCTCAACCGTCCAGCGGTTTCCCGTTTTTCGCACCAGCACATCCGGGATCACATATTCCGGTTCGTCGGTGTTGACCGACTGCCCCGGCCGCGGATCAAGCGACTGGATCAGCGCCATCGCCTCTTTCAGCACCTCTTCTTTCAGGCGGGTGACGCGCATCAGGCTGCGAAAATCGTGGTTAGCCAGCAAATCGAGATGCTCGCTGACAATCAGTCGCGCTTCTGCAAGCCATGGCGTATCGCTGGTAAACTGGGAAAGCTGCACCAGCAGGCAGTCACGCAGATCGCGAGCGCCGACGCCGACGGGATCGAAACGCTGAATACGTTTGAGCACCGCCTCAACTTCATCCAGCGCGATATCTTCATCGCCCATGCTGTCGCGAATATCTTCCAGCGTAACGGTAAGATAGCCGGTATCGTCGATAGCATCGACAATCGAGGTGGCGATAGCGCGGTCGGTATCGGTAAATGGCGTTAGCTCTACCTGCCACATCAGATAGTCCTGCAGCGACTGGGTGGTTTCACCCTGGTAAACCGGCAGCTCATCGTCGCGGTAATCGGTGCCGGTGCCGGATGGCGTACCGGCGGTATAGATTTCATCCCATGTGGCGTCAAGCGGCAACTCTTCCGGCATATCCTTCTGCTCAAGCGCCTCGCGCGTGTCGAGCGTGTCGCTCTCCGGCGCGTCGCGCGATTCAACCTCTTCATGGATATTATCGGTCTGCTCAAGCAACGGATTACTCTCCAGCGCCAGCTGAATCTCCTGTTGAAGCTCCAGCGTGGAAAGCTGCAGCAAGCGGATAGCCTGCTGCAGCTGCGGCGTCATGGCGAGCTGTTGGCTGAGCCTGAGTTGCAAACCTTGCTTCATATTCAGAATAACGATTCCCGGTAAGACACTGTTATAACCACACCATATCAGAGTCGGAACTCTTCACCCAAGTAGACGCGTTTCACCTGTTCATCTTCCAGGATCGCTTCAGGGGTGCCGTGGGCAATTAAACGCCCCTGGCTGACGATATAGGCACGTTCGCAAACGGCCAGGGTTTCGCGCACGTTATGATCGGTGATTAAGACGCCCAGACCGCTGTCGCGCAGGTGTTCGATAATTTTTTTGATATCGATAACGGAGATGGGATCGACGCCGGCAAACGGCTCATCCAGCAGAATAAACTTCGGGTTGGCCGCCAGCGCGCGGGCAATCTCGACGCGTCGGCGTTCGCCGCCGGAAAGCGACTGGCCCAGGCTGTCGCGCAGATGTTCGATATGGAACTCTTCCATTAGCTCTTTGGCGCGATCCTGGCGCTGTTCCGTAGTGAGATCCTCGCGTACCTGCAGCACCGCCATCAGGTTGTCATAAACGCTCAGCCGACGAAATATCGAGGCTTCCTGCGGCAGATAACCGATGCCGCGGCGCGCGCGCGCGTGCAGCGGTAAAATACTGATGTCTTCATCATCAATCACGATGCGCCCGGCATCGCGCGGCACAATGCCGACCACCATATAAAACGTCGTGGTTTTACCGGCGCCGTTCGGCCCCAGCAGGCCGACGATTTCGCCGGATTTTACCTGAAGGCTGACATCCTCCACCACGCGGCGGCCCTTGTAAGCCTTGGCCAGATTTTCAGCAAGTAGCGTTGCCATACGAATCAGTTACTCTTCTTTTGGCTGTTGGATGAGTTTTTGTCCTGCAGCTGCGAAGGCACCAGCACCGTCGTGACGCGCTTGTTTTCGCCCTGGCCGAACGCCTGCATTTTCTGTTCTTTCACCAGATAGGTAATACGATCGCCTTTAACATTGCTGTCCAGCTGTTCGATATAGGCGTTGCCCGTCAGCTCAACCAGATCCTTCGCCAGCTCATAGTGCATTTTCTGCGCATGGCCTTTGACCGGCTTGCCGTTATCCTGCAGCTGATAAAAGGTAGCGGGATTTCCCCAGGCGTCGACGATGGTTTTTTGGCTGTCGCCGTTGGGGCGCGTAACCACTACTTTATCGGCGGTAATTTTGATCGAACCCTGGGTAACGATCACGTTGCCGGTAAAGGTGGCCACATTACCCTGCAGATCCAGCGCCTGGTTAGCGGAATCAATATTAACGGGCTTGTCGGAATCGCCCGTCAGCGCAAGCGCCGGAGCGCCGGCAGCCAGCAGTGTACTGATAAGCAGCAGTTTAAGGCTGCGATTGTGTATTGATTTCATAATTGGTTTTGACCTTTTCAATCAGCTCGGCCGTTTTCGTCCGTAAATTACCGCGCATCTTCATACCTGTGGAGTTAAAGCTGCGGCCATAAAGCGTTACCTGGTCGTCAGATTGCACGTCCTGCGTCACCAGATTGACCTGCGCATTGTCGGTTTTGATCCGATCAATCTGGGCATCTTTCGTCAGGCTATTGACCTCAACGTGACCGTAAAGATACAGCATGCGGTCTTTAGTCAGTTTGGCTTTATCTGCGCGAACTGACCAGGCAGGTATTTTGTCGTCGTCATAGGTGGTCATCAGCGGATTATCAAACCAGCTGACCTCCTCCGCCGCGAACCAGGTCACTTTATCTGACACCAGTTTATAGCTGAGCGCTCCCAGCGGGTTATAAACTACGGTGCTGGAGTTCGCGCTGGTATAGGTGGGTTCCTGACTGTTGGTCTCTACCGGCGCCCGATCGTTATCATTGCCGGCGAGGTTCCAGCCGATCAATATTATGGCGATTAACGCCAACAGTAACGTTATCCAACGCCTGGTTTTACTCATATCGACAGCCCTTTGGCATCATCAAACTTCTCCTGGGCGATCAAAATCAGATCGCAGACTTCACGTACCGCGCCGCGTCCGCCGGCAATACGGGTGACGTAATTCGCACGTCCCAGCAGCAGCGGATGCGCATCGGCTACCGCCACGCTCAGCCCCACCTGCGCCATCACCGGCCAGTCAATCAGATCGTCGCCGATATAGGCAACCTGATTCGGGCTTAACGACAGTGTATCCAGAAGTTCCCGGAAGGCCAAAAGCTTATCAGACTGCCCCTGGTAAAGATGTGTAATACCCAGCGTCCGGCAGCGATCTTCCAGCAGTTTCGCCTGGCGGCCGGTGATAATGGCTACCTCGATATCAGAGGTTAGCAGACAGCGGATGCCGTAGCCGTCACGGACGTTAAACGCCTTCAGCTCCTCGCCGCTGTTGCCCATATAGATCAGGCCGTCAGACATTACGCCGTCGACGTCGCAGATCAGCAGACGTATCGCCCTGGCGCGTTCGATTACATCAAAACTTACTGCGCCGTAGCAGGTTTCTACGGCGTCCGGTTGTTGCGTCATTCTTATTTCCATCAGGTTATACTACGCCCGCGCGCAGCATGTCATGCATGTGTACTACGCCGATCAGCCGGTCGCCATCGGCAACCATCACCGCGGTAATATGCTTATTTTGCATCAGGTTCAGCGCGTCCACCGCCAGCATACCGGGACGCACGCGCACGCCGCCCGGCGTCATGACGCTGGCGATAGCGGCCTGCTGAAAATCGATTCCCATATCAAATACGCGCCGTAAGTCGCCGTCGGTGAAAACGCCCTGAATCTGCATCTGATCGTCGACGATCGCCGTCATTCCCAGATTTTTTCGCGTAATTTCCAGCAGCGCATCCCGTAATGACGCCTCTTTGGCGACGTGCGGGATCTCGTCGCCGCTGTGCATAATATCACTGACGCGCAGCAGCAGTTTGCGGCCCAGCGCGCCGCCAGGGTGGGAAAGCGCGAAATCTTCGGCGGTAAAGCCGCGCGCCTTAAGCAGCGCCACCGCCAGCGCATCGCCCATCACCAGCGTAGCGGTGGTGCTGGAGGTAGGCGCCAGCCCCAGCGGACAGGCTTCCTGCGGTACTTTAACACAGAGATGGATATCTGCAGCGCGCGCCATATTGCTTTCCGGGCGGCTGGTCAGGCAGATGAGCGCGACCTTCAACCTTTTCAGCACCGGAATCAGCGCCATGATTTCGTTGGATTCGCCGGAATTGGAGATGGCGATAACCACATCCTTTGCCGTGACCATTCCCAGATCGCCGTGGCTGGCTTCCCCTGGGTGTACGAAAAAGGACGGGGTTCCGGTACTGGCGAAGGTGGCCGCCATCTTTTTGCCGATATGCCCCGACTTGCCCATGCCCATCACCACCACTTTTCCCTGGCAGTAAAACATCATTTCACAGGCGCGCGTGAAATCCTCATTAATATACCGATCGAGCTGTTCCAGCCCCTGGCGTTCAATATGAAGCACTTCTTTACCAGCCTGTTGGAAATCAAAGCCGGGTTCAGGCACGAGATGAGACATTGATATTCAGTCCTTTATCCGTTGAGATAGAGAGGTTCCAGGTAGAGTACCGCTATCCAGACAACGAAACCGGCCAGCAAAAAGGCGCCTTTGCTACGCCCGATACGACGGCTACGTTGTAAACAAAAGAGCATAAACAGGGCGCTGACGCCCAGCATAATCCAGTAATCGCGCGCAAAGGCGGCGCTGTCGATCGCGCCGGGCTGGAACAGCGCCGGCAGGCCGGGCACAAGGGCGATATTGTAAATGTTGGAGCCGATAAGATTGCCGATGGCGATATCATCTTCCCCTTTTAATGCGCCCGCAATGACCGTCGCCAGCTCCGGCAGGCTGGTGCCGACGGAAACGATCGTCAGGCCAATTACCAGCTCGCTGACGCCAAGATAATCGGCAATCACCGAAGCGTTATCAATGACCATGCGCGTAGACATCGGCAGAATAATCAGCGCGACCGCCAGCCACAGGAACGCAACGGTATTGCCTGCATCGTCGCGCGGCAGTTCCGCCAGCTGTTCCCGCGTCAGGGTATCGTTGTTATCCTGTTCGGCGCGGCGCGCGATGCGGATAATATACAGCAGGTAAAGCAGGGCGATAGCTACCAGCGCGATGCCGTCGCCGCGGCTTAGCTGGTTATCGACCAGCATGACGCCGCCCAGCAGCGTAACCAGCAGCATCAGCGGCAGCTCGCGCCGCACCAGCCGGGAATGCACCGTCAGGGGATGCAGCAGCGCCGCGCCGCCGAGAATCAGCAAAATATTGGTGATATTCGATCCCATCGCCGTACCGACGGCCATATCCATCTGCCCGCGCGTCGCTGCGGAAAAGGAAACGATCAGTTCAGGCAGCGACGTGCCGATACCGACAATCGTCATGCCGATAATAATCGGCGGAACGCCTAACGAGCGACAAAGGATAGCGGCACTAAACACCAAACGATCGGCACCGTAAACCAGTAAAACTAAACCGATAACTAACAGTGCAGTGGCTAAAAGCATGAAAAATCCTTGGATCGGTTATACTTGTCGGTTTGCCTGGCTCGTCATTTTGCGGGCGTTGCAAAAAGAATGGCGATGATTTTGACCGCCTGCGAGCAAAAAGTAAAACGTATGCCTGTTTTCGCCACGACGGGGCGGTAAGTTTCTGTAAAACTCGCGGCTATCGCAATGAAAGTACGCTTAACATATTTGATCTGAGTCGCCTGAAAGGGATAACAGAGGTTGCAATGCACCAGCCATCCACGAATCTGGTCGAGGTCCACGGCGTTAGCTTTACGCGCGGCGATCGCACTATTTTCGACAATATCTCGTTAACGGTGCCGAAGGGGAAAGTCACCGCCATCATGGGGCCTTCCGGCATCGGTAAAACTACGCTGCTGCGCCTGATTGGCGGACAGCTACAGCCAGATGCCGGTGAGATCTGGTTTGATGGAGAAAATATTCCCACGCTTTCGCGTTCCCGTCTGTATGAGACGCGCAAGCGCATGAGCATGTTATTCCAGTCCGGGGCGCTGTTTACCGATCTTAACGTTTATGAAAATGTCGCCTGGCCGCTGCGCGAGCATACCCGTCTGCCGCCGGCGCTGCTGCACAGCACGGTGATGATGAAGCTGGAAGCGGTCGGGCTGCGCGGCGCGGCGGCGCTGATGCCCTCCGAGCTGTCGGGCGGCATGGCGCGGCGCGCGGCGCTGGCGCGCGCCATTGCGCTGGAGCCGGATCTGATTATGTTCGATGAGCCTTTCGTCGGTCAGGATCCTATTACTATGGGCGTGCTGGTTAAATTGATCGATGAGCTGAATCACGCTTTAGGCATGACCTGTATCGTGGTATCGCATGATGTGCCAGAAGTCTTGAGCATTGCCGATTACGCCTATATTGTTGCCGGACAAAAAGTTATTGCTCAGGGAACGACGCAGGCGCTGCAGGAAAATCCGGATGCGCGCGTACGTCAGTTCATTGACGGCATTGCCGACGGGCCGGTGCCTTTTCGTTATCCGGCCGGCGACTATTTTACCGATCTGATCGGTTCAGGGAGTTAATAAACTGATGTTTTTACATGCTCTGGCATCGCTGGGCCGCCAAGGGATTCGCACCTGCGCCTCGTTCGGCCGCGCAGGACTGATGCTGTTTCATGCGCTGGCGGGGAAGCCGGAATTTCGCAAGCATGCGCCGCTGCTGATTAAACAGCTTTACAGCGTCGGCGTGATGTCGCTGTTGATTATTGTGGTTTCCGGCCTGTTTATCGGCATGGTGCTCGGCCTGCAGGGGTATCTGGTGCTGACCACCTATAGCGCTGAAACCAGCCTCGGAATGCTGGTGGCGCTTTCGCTGCTGCGCGAACTGGGGCCGGTCGTAACCGCGCTGCTGTTTGCCGGGCGGGCAGGATCGGCGCTGACGGCGGAAATCGGACTGATGAAAGCGACGGAGCAGCTTTCCAGTATGGAAATGATGGCGGTAGATCCGCTGCGTCGGGTAATTTCGCCGCGTTTCTGGGCAGGCTTTATCAGTATGCCGCTGCTGACCATGATCTTTACCGCGGTAGGTATCTGGGGCGGCGCGCTGGTAGGCGTAAGCTGGAAGGGGATCGATGCCGGTTTCTTCTGGTCGGCGATGCAGAATGCGGTCGATTTTCGCGTCGATGTGGTTAACTGTCTGATTAAAAGCGCGGTATTCGCCGTCACCGTTACCTGGATCGCCTTATTTAACGGTTATGATGCGATCCCAACTTCTGAAGGGATCAGTCGGGCTACGACGCGCACGGTAGTTCATGCGTCGCTGGCGGTGCTCGGTTTAGATTTTGTGCTAACAGCACTGATGTTTGGGAACTAAAGCAATGCAAACCAAAAAAAGTGAAATTTGGGTCGGCGCTTTTATGCTGCTGGCGCTGGTTGCCATCCTGTTTCTCTGTCTGCGCGTAGCGGATGTGAAATCGCTGGGCACCGAGCCGACATGGAAACTCTACGCGACGTTCGACAATATTGGCGGACTAAAAACCAGCTCGCCGGTAAAAATTGGCGGCGTGGTCATTGGACGCGTAACCGATATCTCGCTGGATGAAAAAAGTCTGTCGCCGCGCGTCACGATGGCGATTGAAGAGAAATATAACCACTTGCCCGATACCAGCTCGCTGGCTATCCGTACCCAGGGGCTGCTTGGAGAGCAGTATCTGTCGCTAAACGTCGGGTTCGACGATCCGGAAATGGGGACGGCGATCCTGAAAGATGGCGATACGCTGCAGGACACTAAATCCGCGCTGGTGCTGGAGGATCTGATCGGTCAGTTCTTGTATAAGAGCGGCGATGGCGGCAACCAGAGCAATCAGCAGGAGCAGGCCGCGCCTGCACAACCCGCTCCGGCCACCCCGGAACAACCTTAAGAGGCTATACGCATGTTTAAACGTTTACTGATGGTCGCGATGCTGGTTATCGCGCCGCTGGCGGCGAACGCGGCAGACCAAAGCAATCCTTACAAGCTGATGAATGAGGCGGCGCAAAAGACCTTTACCCGCCTGAAGAATGAGCAGCCTGCGATTAAGCGGGATCCTAACTACCTGCGTGATATCGTGCGCCAGGAGCTTTTGCCCTACGTGCAGGTGAAATATGCCGGCGCGCTGGTGCTGGGCCGCTACTATCGCGAAGCGACGCCGGAGCAGCGCGACGCCTACTTTAAAGCCTTTGGCGACTATCTGGCGCAGGCCTATGGCCAGGCGCTGGCGCTCTATCATGGTCAGACTTATCAGATCGCGCCGGAACAGCCGCTGGGCGATGCCAGCATTATCGCCATTCGCGTGACCATTATCGATCCTAACGGCCGCCCGCCGGTTCGCCTCGATTTCCAGTGGCGTAAAAACAGCCGTACCGGCAACTGGCAGGCGTATGACATGATCGCTGAAGGGATCAGCATGATCACCACCAAGCAGAACGAGTGGAGCGATACGCTGCGCACCAAAGGCATTGACGGCCTGACGCAGCTGCTGAAAAACTACGCGGCGCAGCCTGTTACGCTGGATCAGAAAAATAATGGCTGATCGGCTGAGCTGGCGCGTTGAGGACGGGACGCTGTTCCTGCAGGGAGAGCTCGATCGGGAAACGCTGCTCGACCTGTGGCAGCAGCGTGAAACCATCATGCGGAATATCGCCGCCATTGATGTAGCCGGCCTGCAACGCGTGGATTCCGCCGGGCTGGCGCTGCTGGTGCACCTGCGGCAGATTGCGCAACAGCAGGGCGCCGCGCCGGTTTTTAGCGGCGTTACGGATAAATTGCATTCGCTGATCGCGCTGTACAATTTACAGCAGATCATTGTTTCTGCTGACGATCCTGCCTGATTAGCGCTAAATCTTTATTAAGCCCCTGGATTCTCAGGGGCTTTTTGCTTATTTAAGATAAATGCGCTTTCAACTACTATGTCAGCCTGTTTATCATCAACCGAATGCAGAAAAATCATGGAAAATAGTGAAATCCAGGCCGTGCTGATGAATGCGCTGCCGTTGCAGGAAGTCCACGTTAGCGGTGACGGCAGCCATTTTCAGGTTATCGCCGTCGGCGCGCTTTTTAGTGAGCTGAGCCGCGTGAAGAAGCAACAAACGGTCTTCGCGCCGCTAATGGAATATATCGCCGATAACCGTATCCATGCGGTTTCGATCAAAACCTACACGCCCGAAGAGTGGGAAAGGGATCGTAAGCTGAACGGTTTTTAAGCTGTTGGCGCGGCATACTGTCCGCGACTCAACGGCCCTTTGAGTTCTGACAACAGAGAGCAGTTGCAATGGATAAATTTCGTGTACAGGGTCCGACCCGGTTGAGTGGTGAAGTTACCATCTCCGGCGCTAAAAATGCCGCGCTGCCGATCCTGTTCGCCGCTTTGCTGGCTGAAGAGCCGGTAGAGATTCAAAATGTCCCGAAGCTGAAGGACATTGATACCACCATGAAGCTGCTGAGCCAGCTGGGGGTGAAAGCAGAGCGCAATGGCTCAGTGCATCTTGATGCCGGCAAGGTCGATGTTTACTGCGCGCCTTATGAACTGGTGAAAACCATGCGCGCCTCTATCTGGGCGCTGGGGCCGCTGGTCGCGCGTTTTGGCCAGGGCCAGGTTTCGCTGCCGGGCGGCTGCGCTATCGGCGCGCGTCCGGTCGATCTGCATATTACCGGTCTGGAGCAGCTGGGAGCGGAAATCAAACTGGAAGAGGGCTACGTTAAAGCTTCCGTCAACGGGCGCCTGAAAGGCGCGCATATCGTGATGGATAAAGTCAGCGTAGGCGCAACGGTAACTATTATGTCGGCGGCTACGCTGGCGACGGGCACCACGGTTATTGAGAATGCCGCGCGGGAGCCGGAAATCGTCGATACCGCAAACTTTCTGAATACGCTTGGCGCCAGGATCAGCGGCGCCGGCGGCGATCGCATCACCATCGAAGGGGTTGAACGGCTGGGCGGCGGCGTTTATCGCGTGCTGCCGGATCGTATTGAAACCGGAACCTTCCTGGTAGCAGCCGCTATCTCCGGCGGCAAGGTTGTCTGCCATAAGACCCAGCCGGATACGCTGGATGCGGTGCTGGCGAAGCTGCGCGAAGCGGGCGCGGAGATCGAGACTGGAGAAGACTGGATCAGCCTTGATATGCACGGTAAGCGTCCGAAAGCGGTAAACGTGCGCACCGCGCCGCATCCAGGATTTCCTACCGATATGCAGGCGCAGTTTACGCTGCTGAACCTGGTAGCGGAAGGCACCGGCGTGATTACGGAAACTATCTTCGAGAACCGCTTTATGCATATCCCGGAGCTAATTCGTATGGGCGCGCATGCTGAGATTGAGAGCAATACCGCCATCTGTCATGGCGTAGAAAAGCTTTCCGGCGCGCAGGTGATGGCGACTGACTTACGCGCTTCGGCCAGCCTGGTGCTGGCGGGCTGCATTGCGGAAGGCACCACCATCGTCGATCGTATCTACCATATCGATCGCGGCTATGAGCATATCGAAGATAAGCTGATTGCCATGGGCGCCAACATTGAGCGCGTAGCCGGTTAACCGAACCGGCGAACTATTAAAAAAGCAGCTCCCGTTAAGCGGGAGCTTTTTTTTTTGCCCCAAGGCCGTCAGGTACGGATGCGGATCAATTTTTTTCGATCGATCAGCCGATTGGTTTTAGGATCGTAATAGCGGCTGGGCCAGATCTCCGCAGGGTGAACGGCAATGGCGTCCGCGATCAGCCACTCGCCTTTGGGCCAGGGGCGATTAAGGGCGTTTGCCAGCGTGGATGAGCTAAGCCCGGCCTGGCGCGAAACGGCTGCCAGAGACGTTCCCTTTTTATGCAGGGCGGCGATAATATCGGCGGGATGCCAGTCGTGTTTCTGAAGCTTGCTTTTATTCATAGCGCATCTCTCCCTATGCGGATTTCGACGATCAACCATGGAGGCGTTAACGGCTATCAGGATGATCTTATTTAAGAAAACGGAGATGTTGTCAAAAAATAGAGTTACCTGTTGAGTTACGGTGTTTTTTTATAGCAAACAGATTCCATAAGTTTCCAGTTATTTTTAATCGATGCTGATAAACTGTGTCTTTCTTCGCAAAATATTAATAACTGCTGCAACAGAAGCGAGGCGCGATCGGACCGATCCGAAGAAATCTGGAAACTACTGGAAAGTACGGGAAGGAAAACAGAGAAGCTAAACCGGGAGCCCGCCTGCGGCAGCGCTCCCGTTGCGCCGGCTATCAGGAGTCGCGCTGGACGGCCATATGCGCAAGCGCCTCAAGCGCGCTGCGCCAGGGGGATTCCGGCAGCGTCTGCAGGGCGGCGATAGCCTTATCCGCTTCCTGCTCGGCGCGGCTGCGCGTCCATGCCAGCGAGCCGCACTGGCGCATGGTTTCCAGCACCGGCTCCAGCAGATGGCGGCCATTGCCCTGCTCGATTGCCTCGCGGATCATCGCCGCCTGCTGCGCGTCGCCGTGGCGCATGGCGTGCAGCAACGGCAGCGTAGGCTTGCCCTCGCTCAGATCGTCGCCGACATTCTTGCCCAGCGTCTGACCATCCGCGCTGTAATCAAGAAGATCGTCAATCAGCTGGAAAGCGGTGCCGATATAGCGGCCATATGCCTGCAATGCCTGCTCTTCAGCCGCCGTCGCGCCGGCAAGAATGCCGGATGACTGCGCCGCCGCTTCAAACAGACGCGCGGTTTTGCTGTAGATAACATGCATATAGCTCTCTTCGGTAATATCCGGATCGTTGCAGTTCATCAGCTGCAGCACTTCGCCTTCGGCGATAACGTTTACCGCCTCCGACATCAGCTCCAGTACGCGCAACGAGCCGAGGCTGGTCATCATCTGAAAGGCGCGCGTATAGATAAAATCGCCGACCAGCACGCTGGCCGCGTTGCCAAAGGCGGCGTTGGCGGTCGCTTTGCCGCGGCGCATATCAGATTCATCCACCACATCGTCATGCAGCAGCGTCGCCGTATGAATAAATTCGATCAGCGCGGCGATAGTGACATGCTGGCTGCCCTCGTAGCCCAGCGCGCGCGCCGCAAGGATGGCGATCATCGGGCGAATACGTTTGCCGCCGCCGCTGATAATGTAGTAACCCAACTGATTGATGAGCGAAACATCTGAATTCAGCTGTGAGAGGATAGTCTCGTTGACGGCCGCCATATCCTGCGCGGTTAATTCATTAATTTGTTCTAAATTCATCAGTCTGTTCAGCTATTGCTCTGTTCAGCGCCATGTTAAGCGACTTTGCCCATGTCTGTGGGATGTAATGTATTACAGATTGTACTTGAAAAACGAGACTCTGGAATCCTGAGTATGGCGCTGCGTTTTTTTTCTGCAATCCTTTGCTATGTCCTCTTGTCAACGCAGGGAATTTTGCGTAGAATTCGCGCCCTATTGTGAATATTTTATCGCGCCGCCTGACAATTGAAGAGGGCATGCGCAGAAGCGGAGTTTTATATGTACGCGGTTTTCCAAAGTGGTGGTAAACAACACCGAGTAAGCGAAGGTCAAACCGTTCGCCTGGAAAAGCTGGACATCGCAACCGGCGAAACAATTGAGTTCGATCAGGTTCTGATGATTGCTAATGGTGACGATGTGACTATCGGCGCACCACTGGTTTCAGGTGGCGTGATCAAAGCAGAAGTTGTTGCTCATGGTCGTGGCGAGAAAATTAAAATCGTTAAGTTTCGTCGTCGTAAACACTACCGTAAGCAGCAAGGCCACCGTCAGTGGTTCACTGATGTGAAAATCACTGGCATCAGCGCCTGAGAGGAGATCTGACAAATGGCACACAAAAAGGCTGGCGGCTCAACACGTAACGGTCGCGACTCTAATGCACAACGCCTGGGCGTAAAACGTTTCGGCGGTGAATCTGTTCTGGCCGGCAATATCATCGTTCGTCAGCGTGGCACCAAATTCCACGCCGGCACTAACGTTGGTCTTGGCCGTGACCACACGCTGTTTGCTACCGTAGACGGCAAAGTGAAATTCGAAGTTAAAGGCCCGAAAAACCGTAAATATGTCAGCATTGTTGCTGAGTAAGGTTATCGCGCTGCAGGTTGATTAAGCCGATCGGCCTGCCAGAGTTTGAAAGCCCCGCAGAGCATTGCGGGGCTTTTTACATTTAGAGCTTGCCTGATTTGCTGTACACTTTATGTACAGCCTTTCCGCAACGGGTCATCGCTTATGGCCTCGGCGGAACAGGCCGCGCCGGCCATGCCGCCGGTTGCCAGGTGAATGATTTACGGAGAAGGTAAATGAAGTTTGTTGATGAAGCGACGATTCTGGTTGTCGCAGGCGATGGCGGCAACGGTTGCGTCAGCTTCCGTCGTGAAAAATATATTCCGAAAGGCGGTCCTGACGGCGGCGACGGCGGCGACGGCGGCGACGTGTATCTGCTGGCGGACGAGAACCTTAACACGCTGATCGACTATCGCTTTGAGAAATCGTTCCGCGCCGAGCGCGGTCAGAACGGCCAGAGCCGTGACTGTACCGGCAAGCGCGGTAAAGATATCGTGATCAAAGTGCCGGTAGGGACGCGCGTTATCGATCAGGGCACCGGCGAAACGCTGGGCGACCTGACGCGTCATGAGCAGAAGCTGATGGTAGCGAAGGGCGGCTGGCACGGGCTGGGCAACACCCGCTTTAAATCATCGGTTAACCGTACGCCGCGCCAGAAAACCATGGGGACGCCGGGCGAGAAGCGCGATCTGCAGCTGGAGCTGATGCTGCTGGCGGATGTCGGGATGCTCGGCTTGCCGAACGCCGGTAAATCGACCTTTATTCGCGCGGTTTCCGCCGCGAAACCCAAAGTAGCCGACTATCCCTTTACGACGCTGGTGCCAAGCCTGGGCGTAGTGCGTATGGATAGCGAGCAGAGCTTCGTGGTAGCCGATATTCCCGGCCTGATCGAAGGGGCAGCGGAAGGCGCAGGCCTGGGTATCCGTTTCCTGAAACATCTGGAACGCTGCCGCGTGCTGTTGCACCTGATCGATCTGGCGCCGATCGATGAATCCGATCCGGTAGAAAACGCCCGCATCATTCTCGGCGAGCTGGAAAAATATAGCGAAAAACTGTTCCATAAGCCGCGCTGGCTGGTGTTTAACAAGATCGATCTGCTGGATAGCGAAGAGGCGGAAGCGCGGGCGAAAGCCATTGCCGAAGCGCTGGGCTGGCAGGATAAATATTATCTCATTTCCGCCGCCAGTCAGACCGGCGTAAACGCGCTGTGCTGGGATGTGATGTCGTTCCTTAACGCCCACCCGAAAGAGGCGGAAGAGGAAGAGAAGAAACCTGAAAAAGCGGAATTCATGTGGGATGACTACCATCGTGAAACGCTGGAACAGGTGGAAGAAGAAGTGGATGAAGATTGGGATGACGACTGGGATGAAGATGACGACGAAGGCGTCGAAATCATCTACCAGCGCTAATACCGCTGCCTGAATAAAAGCCCGGATGATTCCGGGCTTTTTACTGCGCCTTAACGCAGCTTGTCCCACAGCTGCCGCAACCCATCCATCAGGCCGCCGCGCCAGCCGAGCGCATCGTGCCCGCCTTCAAATTCGCGCCAGGCTACCTGGTGTCCCTGCGTCCGCAGCATTGGCAGCCGCCGGCGGTTTGACTGCAACACGATCTTTTTATGCCGCCCGGCCCCAGCCAGAGGCGCTGCGGCTGCGTCGCCCCCACTTTCTGCTTCAGCTGTTCCGCCAGCCGCCCGCCGTTTACGGGACCATGGCGATCCGGCCAGCGATATCACGCCGTTAAAAACGTCGGGCCAGCTAAGCGCTGCGTAATTTTCTGAATAAGCGCCATTTCCGCGCCGGGAATGCACAAACAACCGACAACGCTCTGACTCATTCTTATATCTATGGCGCGGGCGCTAATACCAATAACAAATCGGAACCTGGCTGGTTTCCTGGTTTAAACACGCATTTCTGATCCTATGCCCGCCGCCTTAGCTCAGGCTGGCGGGCAGCCAGCATTGCGCCTGCAAGCCTGAGCGATCGCGGCGATTTATGAGCTGTAGCGTACCGCTATGCAGTTGTACTATACGCAGCACGATATTCAGGCCCAGCCCGCTGCCGCCGTAACGCCGATCGCGGCGATGAAAAGCCTGCGTCAGTTCGCCGGCGCTCTCCTCTTCGATGCCCGGCCCTTCATCCACCACGCGCAGCAGGCTGCCGTCAGCGGCGCCAGCCAGCTCCAGTTGAATCAGAGAATCTTCCGGGCTGTAGCGCGAGGCGTTTTCCAGCAGATTACGCAGCATCAGGCGTAGCAATATCGCATCGCCCTGTACTCTACCGTCCGCCAGCGGCCAGGCAAGGCGCTGGCGCCGCTGTTTCAGCATTTCCTCCATTTCCGCCCGCAGCGGCGTGAAAATATCCTGCTGCCACATCAGAGTTTGATAGTGGCCGCTTGCTAACTCCTGGCCGGCGCGCGACAGCATCAGCAGCTGCTCAATAACGTGCATCAGCTGATCGACGCGACCCACCAGCATCGGCGCCTGCCTGACCTCCTGCTGCGCCATCAGTTCAAGATGCAGCCGCAGGCCCGCCAGCGGGGTGCGCAGCTCATGCGCCGCATCGGCGGTAAACAGCCGCTCCTGCTGAAGCGCCTGATTCAGCCTTGCCAGCAGCTGATTCAGCGCGCGGGTTACCGCCACGATCTCATCCATTTCTGAAAAGGTGGGCAGAGGAGAGAGATTATCAGCGGAGCGTTCCGCCAGGCTTGCCTGCAGCGCGTTAAGCGGACGGATAATCCAGCTGATGGCCCAGAAGGAGAGCACCAGCGTGAAGCCCACCATCACCAGCGAGGGCAGCAGCAGCGAAGCGATCGCTTCGCGGATCTCATTTTCCACGTGCTGATTGCGCGCCTTGGCCGTCAGCGTTTCGTTAACCAAAAAGCTAATCTGCTCGCGACTTTCGTGCCAGAGCCAGATAGCGCTCATCAGCTGACAGGTGAGCAGAATCAGCGCCAGCATCAACAGCAAACGCTGCCGCATGCTGTTCACGGCCGCTCTTCCAGCCGATAGCCGACGCCGCGCACCGTTTTAATACGATCCTTACCCAGCTTGCGCCGCAGATTGTGAATATGCACTTCGAGGGTGTTAGAGCCGTTATCGTCCTGCCAGCTATAGAGATCCTGTTGCAACGTCTCGCGATGCACCGTTTGTCCGATGCGCATCAGCAGACGGGTCAGCAGCGCGAACTCTTTCGGCGTCACCTCTACCGCTTGATTTTCTACCGCTACCTGAAGCGAAGAGAGATTCAGCGCCAGATCGCCATGCTGCAGCAGGTTATCGCTGCGCCCCTGATAACGCCGGATCAGCGCCCGCACGCGCGCCTTTAGTTCCGCAAGGGCGAAAGGCTTCACCAGATAATCATCAGCGCCGGCGTCCAGCCCGCCGACGCGATCCTCCAGCGCATCACGCGCCGTCAGGATCAGCACCGGCAAATCGACGCCCTGCCGTCGCCAGCGGCGCAGCAGCTGCGTGCCGTCCGCATCCGGCAGACCGAGATCGAGCACGATCAGGCTGTATTGTCCGCTTTGCAGCAGCGCCTCCGCCTGCGCGCCTTTGGCCGCACAGTCGGTAACGTAGCCTTCGCCGCCGAGGGCGAGCGCCACGCCTTCCTGCAGCAGCAGATCGTCTTCAACAATCAATATTTTCATCAGGCTCAGTTGTTCTGATAGATATCCTTGTATAACCGGCTTTCAAAGCGCACCAGCGGCACCCGTCGCGTGCGTTTCTCTTCGGGCGGCACCGCATAGCCGGAGAGGAACTGCACAAAGGCGACGCGCTGACCGCTGGCGGTAGTGATGAAGCCCGCCAGGTTATAGACGCCGGAGAGCGAGCCGGTTTTCGCGGACACCTTGCCGTCAACGCCCGCTTCATGCAGCCCGCCGCGATAGCGCAGCGTGCCGTCATAGCCCGCCAGCGGCAGCATTGAGATAAAGTTTAGCTGCCGATCGTTCTGCGCGATATATTGCAACACCTGCATCATGGTTGCCGGCGCGATCAAATCGTGACGCGACAGGCCGGAGCCATCCACCTGAATCGTATTGCCCAGATCGATATTCGCCTTCTGACGCAGCACGCGACGTACGGCGTCAGATCCTGCCCGCCAGGTGCCGGGAACGTTGAAATAGTGACGGCCGATAGTGCGAAAAACCGTGTCGGCAATCATATTGTCCGATTTTTTCAGCATGATTTTCAGCAGATCGCGCAGCGGCGCGGACTGCGTTTCCGCCAGCAGCGCGCCGGGTTCAGTGACGCGCGTCTGGCGCACCAGGTGCCCGCTGTAATCGATCCCGGCATCCTGCAGCATCGTTTTCAGAATAGCGCCGGCCCAGGCCGCGCCATCCTGAATAGCGAAGGCCAGCGGCAGCGGTTCGCTGCGCTGCGTCATACAGCCGGTAAGCGTATAGCGATTTAACTCGCCGGGCACCACGTCCAGCTCGCAGTAAGGCGCGTCCGGCGAGCCTTTTGCCAGGGTGCGCACCTGGCTGAACATGGTCACCGGATAGTAAGAGGCGACGCGGATAAAGGCGTTATCGTTGGCGCGCTCGGCGCTGTAGAGCGAAACGGAAAAACAGTTCTTATCGACGATCGCCGCGGAAGGCGGCGCGCTAAAACACTGCGTATTATCGTTCCACGGCCAGCCCGGCGCCTTATCGTGGCTGGCGAAAACCGAGGTATCCACCACCAGGTTGCCCTGGATATGGGTTATTCCCTGTTTGGTCAGCGCGGCCACCATATTGCGCAGATCCTGGCGGGAAAGCGTCGGATCGCCGCCGAAACGGGCGATAAGATCGCCTTTCAGCGTGCCATTGTCGATTTTGCCCGCGGTTTCCAGCGTGGTGCGAAAACGAAAATCGGGCCCCAGCTCAAGCAGTGCTGCGAGCGCAGTCACTACTTTCATTGTGCTGGCTGGCAAAGCCATTTGTTTACTGTGATAATCGACCAGCGGCGTTGATGAACCCACTTTTTGTGCCATCAGCGCCAGGTTTGCGCCATCCGGTAAGTATTGTGTGTATTCTTCCACAGGTGCTGCATGAGCCTGCAGCATAAACGCACAGGTTAATCCGGTAACAAGTCGTGAAAATCGCATAATCTCGCGGTAACTGACGGGTGAAGCCGTCATACTACGGTGCATCACGGTAGAAAGTAAACGATGACCCACAGGGAACTCTGGGTTAAAATACGTATCAAAATGCAAACCTGAATCCTGACCTGGAGCCTGCTCCGGGTCAGGTTTCTTTTGTTTGCGAATCAGCCGGTAGCGTTGCATAACGCGTCAGGCCGACCACTACAGGTCAGGACGACAACAAGCAAACAGGACCGATGACGAGGTATTGAAATGAATCAGATTCCGATGACGTTAAGGGGCGCGGAAAAGCTGCGTGAAGAACTCGAAGAGCTGAAGACCGTCAGACGCCCCCGAATTATTGCCGCGATAGCGGAAGCGCGTGAGCATGGCGATCTGAAAGAGAATGCCGAGTATCATGCCGCACGCGAAGAACAGGGCTTCTGTGAAGGGCGTATTCAGGAGATCGAAGCCAAACTCTCTAATGCGCAGGTGATTGACGTCACCAAAATGCCGAACAACGGCCGTGTGATCTTCGGCGCGACAGTATCCGTACTGAATCTTGATAGCGAAGAAGAGTCGACCTGGCGTATCGTTGGCGATGACGAAGCGGATTATAAACAGAATCTTATTTCGGTGAACTCGCCGATGGCGCGCGGGTTGATCGGCAAAGAGGCGGACGACGTGGTGGTGATTAAAACCCCCGGCGGCGACGTAGAGTATGAAATTCTGAAAGTAGAATATCTTTAAATCTCTGCTGCGCTAAACGCCGCATAAATGTAAAGAAAGGAAAAAGGCCGCGCTGCGGCCTTTTATCCAGTGCAGGAGCATGGCAACTTCTCCCGGCGAAGAAAACGCTGACGCGATTAACGTGGTAGAGAGATTTTGCGTTCTTCTGACGGGCGATACAGCACCAGCGTTTTGCCGATCACCTGCACGTTACAGGCTCCCGTTTCACGAACAATAGCTTCCACCACCAGGTTTTTGGTTTCCCGGTCTTCGGTAGCAATCTTCACCTTGATCAGTTCGTGATGCGCAAGCGCCTGCTCGATTTCGGCCAGCACGCCTTCGGTCAGGCCGCTGTTGCCCAGCATTACCACCGGTTTCAGCGGGTGCGCCAGGCCTTTCAGGTGCTGTTTTTGTTTGGTACTCAGATTCATCGTATATTTTTACTTACATTGGGATTGAAAACGGTACATTCTACCGCCATCTCTGGTATATCACCAAACACGGCGTCGCTCTGTTTGGTTATTTATCGCTACGATGAAGAATAGTTGGAAAAAGTATGACAGGTAAAAAGCGTTCGGCCAGTTCCAGCCGCTGGCTTCAGGAACACTTTAGCGATAAATATGTGCAGCAGGCACAGAAAAAAGGGTTGCGTTCACGCGCCTGGTTTAAACTTGATGAGATCCAGCAGGGCGATAAGCTGTTCAGGCCCGGCATGACCGTCGTTGACCTTGGCGCCGCCCCTGGCGGCTGGTCGCAATATGTCGCTACCCAGATTGGCTCAAAGGGCCGTATTATTGCCTGTGACATTTTGCCAATGGATCCTATCGTTGGCGTCGATTTCCTTCAGGGCGATTTTCGTGAAGAATCGGTAATCAAAGCGTTGATGGAGCGCGTCGGAGAAGAGAAGGTTCAGGTGGTCATGTCCGACATGGCGCCTAACATGAGCGGCACGCCCGCCGTGGATATTCCCCGGTCAATGTATTTGGTTGAACTGGCGTTGGATATGTGTCGCGACATACTGGCACCTGGCGGCAGCTTTGTAGTGAAAGTATTTCAGGGAGATGGCTTCGATGAATACCTGCGGGAAATTCGCTCCCTGTTTACGAAGGTGAAAATTCGTAAGCCGGACGCTTCGCGATCACGTTCACGCGAAGTGTACATTGTAGCGACAGGGCGCAAACTATAGTACCCTACGCTGTCTGTTAACACAGTTGTAATATGAGGTTAATCCCTTGAGTGACATGGCGAAAAACCTGATTCTCTGGTTAGTCATCGCGGTCGTGCTGATGTCTGTCTTCCAGAGCTTTGGGCCCAGCGAGTCGAGTGGCCGTAGGGTTGATTATTCAACCTTCCTGTCGGAAGTGAATCAGGATCAGGTCCGCGAGGCACGTATTAACGGGCGTGAAATCAACGTTATTAAGAAAGACAGTAATAAGTATACGACCTACATTCCCGTCAACGATCCCAAGTTGCTCGATAACCTGTTGACTAAAAATGTGAAAGTCGTTGGCGAACCGCCGGAAGAGCCGAGCCTGCTGGCTTCTATCTTCATCTCCTGGTTCCCGATGCTGCTGTTGATCGGCGTCTGGATTTTCTTTATGCGTCAAATGCAGGGCGGCGGCGGCAAGGGCGCGATGTCCTTCGGTAAAAGCAAAGCCCGCATGCTGACGGAAGACCAAATTAAAACTACTTTTGCTGATGTTGCAGGCTGCGACGAAGCGAAAGAGGAAGTGGGCGAGCTGGTGGAATACCTGCGTGAGCCAAGCCGCTTCCAGAAGCTGGGCGGTAAAATTCCGAAAGGCGTGCTGATGGTGGGCCCGCCGGGTACTGGTAAAACGCTGCTGGCAAAAGCGATCGCCGGCGAAGCGAAAGTACCGTTCTTTACCATTTCCGGCTCTGACTTCGTGGAAATGTTCGTCGGCGTCGGCGCCTCGCGCGTGCGTGATATGTTCGAGCAGGCGAAGAAAGCGGCGCCCTGCATCATCTTTATCGATGAGATCGATGCGGTAGGACGTCAGCGCGGCGCAGGTTTAGGCGGCGGTCACGACGAACGTGAGCAGACGCTGAACCAGATGCTGGTTGAGATGGATGGTTTTGAGGGCAACGAAGGCATCATCGTCATTGCCGCAACCAACCGTCCTGACGTGCTTGACCCGGCGCTGCTGCGTCCAGGCCGTTTTGACCGTCAGGTTGTGGTCGGCCTGCCGGACGTGCGCGGCCGTGAGCAAATTCTGAAAGTGCATATGCGCCGCGTGCCGCTGGCTACCGATATTGATGCCGCGATCATTGCTCGTGGTACGCCGGGCTTCTCCGGCGCCGATCTGGCTAACCTGGTGAACGAAGCGGCGCTGTTTGCCGCCCGCGGCAACAAGCGCGTGGTTTCCATGGTTGAGTTTGAAAAAGCGAAAGACAAAATCATGATGGGTGCGGAACGTCGCTCCATGGTGATGACGGAAGCGCAGAAAGAGTCCACCGCCTATCACGAAGCGGGCCATGCGATTATTGGGCGTCTGGTGCCGGAGCACGATCCGGTGCATAAGGTCACCATTATTCCGCGCGGGCGCGCGCTGGGCGTAACTTTCTTCCTGCCTGAAGGCGACGCGATCAGCGCCAGCCGTCAGAAGCTGGAAAGCCAGATCTCAACGCTGTACGGCGGTCGTCTGGCCGAAGAGATCATTTACGGGCCGGAGCACGTTTCTACCGGCGCCTCTAACGACATCAAAGTGGCGACCAATCTGGCGCGTAACATGGTGACGCAGTGGGGCTTCTCCGAGAAGCTGGGTCCGTTGCTGTACGCGGAAGAAGAGGGTGAAGTGTTCCTCGGCCGTTCCGTAGCGAAAGCCAAGCATATGTCTGATGAGACGGCACGTATTATTGACCAGGAAGTGAAGCAGCTGATTGATACCAACTATCAGCGTGCGCGCCGTATCCTGAACGATAATATGGATATCCTGCATGCGATGAAAGACGCGCTGATGAAGTATGAAACCATCGACGCGCCGCAAATCGATGACCTGATGGCGCGTCGTGAAGTGCGTCCGCCGGCGGGTTGGGAAGATCCGGGCGCCGGTTCTGGTTCCGACAGCAACGGTTCGCCGAAGGCGCCGCGTCCGGTTGATGAACCCCGTACGCCGAACCCAGGCAACACCATGTCCGAGCAGTTTAACAAGTAAACGTGCGCGGCAGAGAAAAACCCCGGCTGGTCCGGGGTTTTTTACATGCGGAAAATGACAAAAAGCAGAAAGGAGCAGTTTAAGATGAAGCTGTACGCGCGGGATTCCCTGCTGGACCTGTCCCATCCACACGTCATGGGCATTCTTAACGTCACACCTGATTCTTTTTCCGATGGCGGACAGCACGCCACTCTGATTGCGGCGCTGACCCATGCCAACGAAATGATTAATGCCGGCGCGACAATTATTGATGTCGGCGGGGAATCGACTCGTCCCGGCGCTGCGGAGGTAAGCGCCGAAGAAGAGCTGGAACGTGTTATTCCGATGGTGGAGGCGATCGCGCAACGCTTTGAAGTCTGGATCTCAGTTGATACGTCAAAGCCTGAAGTAATAAGAGAATCAGCAAGAGTGGGCGCTCACATTATTAATGATATCCGCTCGCTGCGGCTGCCCGGCGCGCTGGAGGCGGCGGCGGAAACCGGCCTGCCGGTTTGCCTGATGCATATGCAGGGAGAGCCGAACAACATGCAGAACGCGCCTCACTATACGCATCTGCTGCGGGAAATTGATGATTTTTTCGCTTATCATATCGCCCGCTGTGAGAATGCAGGGATTAAAAAATCGCAGCTGCTACTCGACCCCGGCTTTGGATTCGGTAAGAATCTCAGCCACAACTATCAACTGTTGGCGCACCTGGCGGATTTCCACCACTTTGGCCTGCCGCTGTTGGTTGGAATGTCACGTAAATCGATGATTGGACAACTGCTGAATGTTGGTCCGTCTCAGCGTCTGACTGGTAGCCTGGCCTGCGCGGTTATCGCGGCGATGCAGGGTGCGCAAATTATACGCGTACATGACGTTAAAGAGACGGTAGAAGCCATGCGCGTCGTCGAAGCGACACGTTCAGCGAAGGAAGAAAACGCATGAGTAATCGTAAATATTTTGGCACTGACGGTATTCGTGGAAAAGTGGGCGAAATGCCTATCACGCCTGATTTTGTGCTTAAGCTGGGCTGGGCTGCAGGGAAAGTGCTGGCGCGCCACGGTTCGAAAAAAATTATCATCGGCAAAGATACTCGTATCTCCGGTTATATGCTGGAGTCAGCGCTGGAAGCGGGCCTGTCGGCGGCGGGGCTTTCCGCTTCGTTTACCGGCCCGATGCCGACGCCGGCCGTGGCCTACCTGACGCGCACTTTCCGTGCGGAAGCTGGTATCGTTATTTCCGCCTCGCATAATCCGTTTGAAGATAACGGCATTAAATTTTTCTCTTCCGAAGGCACCAAGCTGCCGGATGAAGTGGAAGAAGCGATCGAGCTGGAGATGGAAAAGCCGCTTACCTGCGTTGATTCCGCGGCGCTGGGGCGTGCCAGCCGCATCGTTGATGCCGCCGGGCGCTATATTGAGTTCTGCAAAGGTACCTTCCCCAGCGAGCTGAGCCTGAACGGCCTGAAGATCGTAGTCGACTGCGCCAACGGCGCTACCTACCATATCGCGCCTAACGTACTGCGCGAGCTGGGAGCGACGGTTATCTCTTTTGGCATACAGCCGGACGGCGTGAATATCAACAAAGAGTGCGGCGCTACTGACGTACGCGCGCTGCAAAAACGCGTGGTGGAAGAGCAGGCGGACGTTGGGCTGGCCTTCGACGGCGATGGCGATCGGGTGATCATGGTGGATCACCTGGGCAATAAAGTCGATGGCGATCAGATCCTTTACATTATCGCACGTGAAGGTCTGCGTCAGGGCCAGCTGCGCGGCGGCGTGGTGGGTACGCTGATGAGCAATATGGGGCTGGAGCTGGCGTTAAAACAGCTCGGTATACCTTTTGCGCGCGCTAAAGTCGGCGACCGCTACGTCCTGGAAAAACTGCAGGAGAAAAACTGGCGTCTTGGGGCGGAAAACTCCGGTCACGTTATCCTGCTGGATAAGACTACTACCGGCGACGGCATCGTTGCAGGTTTGCAAGTGCTTACTGCAATGGCGCGTAACCATATGACGCTGCACGATTTGTGCAGCGGCATGAAGCTGCTGCCGCAGATTCTGGTTAACGTTCGCTTTAGCGGCAGCGGCGATCCGCTGGAAAGCGCAGAGGTCAAAGCGGTAACGGCAGAAGTGGAACAGGCGCTGGCGGGACGCGGGCGCGTGCTGCTGCGCAAATCCGGCACTGAGCCATTGATCCGCGTAATGGTGGAAGGCGAAGACGAAACGCAGGTCACGGCGCTGGCGCATCGCATCGCCGATGCGGTAAAAGCGGCTTAGAAAAGGCTGACGTCGGGCTTTTGCGAGGTTATTATCGGTCATTCCGGGCGCATGTAGATGAAGGCGCCCGGCAGGCGGACGGGGTTTTCTCATTGCTGCCCAGGCTGTGGATTTCGACGTAAAAAACAGCGACATGACGTTTTTTTCTGCAATCGGCGCGCGCGCAGCAAAATGCGCTTGCAGATGTCGGAACCTTTGGTTAGTATTCACACCCGCTTCTGATGGGTGATG
Organism: Mixta tenebrionis; assembly: GCF_006517625.1. Lineage (GTDB taxonomy): Bacteria > Pseudomonadota > Gammaproteobacteria > Enterobacterales > Enterobacteriaceae > Mixta > Mixta tenebrionis. The sequence goes on from NZ_VHQI01000002.1 coordinate 97,881, forward strand.
AGCATTATCCCCGTTATTGGTTTGAAGCTTTTGATGTGCGGTCACCGCGCAAGGAAACAGGTTGATTATGTACGAAGCTCTGTTAGTCGTTTTTCTGTTAGTGGCAATCGGCCTTGTGGGTCTGATCATGCTGCAGCAGGGTAAAGGCGCTGATATGGGAGCCTCTTTTGGTGCAGGCGCTTCCGCGACGCTGTTTGGTTCTGCCGGTTCTGGTAACTTCATGACCCGTATGACCGCGGTGCTGGCGACCCTGTTCTTCGTTATCAGTCTGATTCTGGGTAACCTGAACAGCAATAAGACAACCAAAGGTAGCGAGTGGGAAAACCTGACGCAGCCGGCTCAGTCTCAGCAGACTGCTCCAGCTCAACCGGCAGCGCCGGGCAGCGATATCCCGCAATAAGTTGTGCTGGCGTCGGCTAAGACTGACGACTTAAGTGCCGAGGTGGTGGAATTGGTAGACACGCTACCTTGAGGTGGTAGTGCCCGATTGGGCTTACGGGTTCAAGTCCCGTCCTCGGTACCAATATTCGATTACAGACGCTAACGGCGTCTGTTTTTGTTTGTATCATCCGCGTAAGAACGGCTTTTCTCTCTTTTATTCCCTCTCAATTTTAGGCTGGCTTCATCAGCATTGCTTCATCCCGGTTATAAATGCGTGCGCCTTCTGCCCGAAGGAGAGCTTATACCAACGGGTTGAGCAAACATTACGGTCTGTCTCCGGGATTGATGGTGCATTTCGCTGTGCTGCGCTGGAGATGGCGTCATTTGCTGTTCATCGCCGGTATAGGGAGGGCGATATTTATTTTTGCATGACGCCCTGGATCTTTTTGCGATTTTTCCCCCTCTTAATGAGTCAGGAAGCCATCAAATAAAGAGGGCATCATGTTGGGTTTAAATCCATGTTGACCGGTATGAGTGGATGCTATAGAGGTTGACCGAACTGATAGCGATTGCCGCCGCACTATGGGGCGGAGCAACGATGGGGATGGCCTGTTGGCTTTACGTTTGTTTGCGCTGAAGCAGAGATGAAATAAAATATTTTCCCGAAACCTCCGGGTAAGCGTACAGCGCAGGCCGCATTGATAGCTGGTTCGCGGCAAGCTGCTCCAGCTATTTTCCCGTTTAGCCCATGCGCTAGCTGTTTTTCAGCGCCTGTTCCAGCAGAATAAAAGTATTCCTGAGCGCCGGCGTAAGGCTGCTGGCCGTTGGACTTTAATCGTGGCAATTCACTTCAACAGCCCCTTAAGCATGAGCTGCGCGCTATTTCCGGAACGGTAACGGACAGATAGTTTGCCAATCTTTTTGCTTTGCTGGATATCGGGCTACGACGGCGGCGCCGGCGCCGGGCAGCGCTACAGCTATAAGCGACATTTCACGATTTTTAATAACATTTATCAGTCCAGTAATAGTGAAGTTCATGTCTGTTTCTGTATCACCGGGCGATTGCAGATGCTAATGGCGTCCGTTTTTATCTGCTAAAATATATCGCTGCTGCTCTCTTTTCGCATATTTTCGTCGATGCGCATTACTCTTTCATTATTAAATTACTGGTATCATTTGGCGTCGTGGCCTTTATTAATGTCAGACGGCTATCTGTTCCGGCGTTGATTGGTTAATGCAGGGTTTATTTTTTATTGCCTTAATTAACTTGCGTCATGGGTTTGTTAACAATAAACGTCTTTTTCTGCTGGCAGCCGCTAATTATGGCAGGTCACGGCAGAAGTAAAGCGTTTTCAGATAAGCCTCTCAGCCCTGGCAATATCAGCTGTAAAAACTTGAACCATCCCCCGTTTTTGCCACAGGAAAAGTTCTAAAGTAGCCGATTATAAAGCAGGACTATTAATAAAATTTATTAACCCATTCTCAGGAATATATATTATGTCTAAAACATGGGTCATGATTATTTGCGGCGCTATTATTGGAGCTGTTGCCTTAACGCTTGGTGAAGCAGGGAATCCGGCAAATATGGGCGTTTGCGTTGCCTGTTTTTTACGTGACAGCGCGGGCAGCTTTAATTTACACAGCGCTTCAGCCGTTCAATATTTTCGGCCGGAAATTACAGGTTTTGTTATCGGCGCTTTCGCTTCAGCGTTATTATTCCGCGAGTTCAGCGCAAAGGGCGGCTCGGCCCCCGTTATACGTTTTACCCTTGGTTTTTTTATGATGCTGGGGTGTCTGGTGTTTTTAGGCTGTCCGCTACGGATGATGCTGCGCCTGGGGGCTGGCGATTTGAATGCGCTTATCGGCCTGGCGGGCCTGGTCGCTGGTATCGGCGTCGGCTGTCTGTTTATTAAAAAAGGGTTTACGCTGCCGCGCAACTACCGGCAAAGTTCGCTGGAGGGCGCGCTCTTCCCGATAATCTGTCTTGCGCTGCTGCTGCTTTTCCTGTGGAACGGCGAGCTTTTCCGCGCCAGTGTAAAAGGGCCGGGAGCCAGTCACGCGCCGGTGTGGCTCTCGCTGATCGGAGGGGTGCTGATTGGTATTGTTGTCCAGCGCTCCCGTTTCTGCTTTATCGGCATGGCGAAAAACATTTTCCTGACGCGTAATTTTTCCATGGCGCTGGGCGTTTTAGCGCTGACCCTGCTGGTAGGTATCGGCAATCTTTACCTGGGAAAATTCACTGCTGGTTTTGAGCATCAGCCAATTGCCCATGCGGATGGCGTCTGGAACTTTCTTTCTATGGCGCTGGTTGGGCTGTGCGGCGTGTTTATTACCGGCTGCCCGCTACGCCAGTTAGTCAGGGCGGGGCAGGGAAGTTCTGACGCCGCGATAGTTGTGCTGGGTATGCTGCTGGGCGCGGCGGCGGCGCATAACTTTTCTCTCGCCTCAAGCCCCGCCGGCCCAACCGCAGGCGGCAAAATTATCGTTATAATCGGTATTCTGCTCACTCTGATTATCGGCGTAATATATATTTTTAGAGCGCGTAAAATAGTGGCAAGCGCAGGGAAACCGGCTGATGAATAGCGGCTACCTGTTTTTATTTCATACGCCGCTGGGCGCCATTTTGTTAAAGAAAGCGCTGGCCCGGCGGCAAATTATATTTCACGTGTTTGATGCTCCGCGCCAGCTTACCGCCGAGTGCGGCGTTGCGGTATCTTTTACGCTGCCTGATGATGATGAGTTTCAATATTATTTAAATCAGGAGGTCAGCGTCGTATACCGGTTGGGTAACGATGGCGCGCCAGAATTAATATGGCGGGATGAGCGGTAATCCGGGTATAGCATCTTTTACTGCTGATCTGCTTAACGCTGATGCCCGCTATCCTGATAGGTAATATCCGGCCGATGACCGTAGCTGTTACGGTAAGCTGCGCTTGCTTGATGCTTTTTTTCTCGCTAACCGTGCAGAGGCATATATATTCCTGCCGTTAGCGCTGTTTAACCGTTCGCTAAATATTGCCTGGCATTAAGCTTATAAGGACGATGGAATCATTGTCGCCAGCGGCCGGGGTTCTGGCGCAAAGTAGCGGGGTAGAGGCTGCGCCCTTTACTCATTCTGCCGCCATAGCCGCTTTTAGGCTTAACGCGGGTCATCGAATAAATCATCCCGGCAGGGATGGCAAGCCGCTAACGCCAGCACATTACGACTTCTCAGCAGAGACGGACGTATCTGTAGTATAAATAGGGGGATTAATAAACCAGGCTCGTCAAACCGGGCGGAAAGATTACTGAATGGAGTGAGTAATGAGTAGAGAGTATGGCAAAGCGATGACGGATATCCTTATTCCCCGCGTGCTGGAGCTGGAGGGCGTTAATAATGTACGCGATATGGGAGGCTATCCGGTTGCCGGTGGACATATTCGTCCAGGAAAGCTGATTCGCGGTGAGGATCTCTACTGCCTTACGCCCGCCGGAGAGCAGCTGCTGGCGCAGATTCCGCTGGCGAAAGTGGTGGATCTACGTACCGATGGCGAAGTCAGCGATCGCCCCGATCGCACCCCCGGCGATGCCGCCTTGATCCGTCTGGACGTGCTCAGCAGCGTTTTACCGGTACACAGCGCCAGCCCGGCAGAGATGCTTAAGCAGCTGGGAAAGAACGATCCGGCCGTGGTTTTTCAGGATATCTATCTGGCTTTCGTTCACCAGTCCGCCTGTCTGGACCGGTGGGGTGAATTTCTTCACGAGCTGCTTACTCTGGCTGAAGGCGCGCTCTATTTTCACTGCACGGCAGGTAAAGATCGCACCGGGTTTGCCGCCGCGCTTGTGTTGATGGCATTAGGCGCGGAGCGGCAGGTGATTATGGCGGACTATCTGCTCAGCAACCGCTATCGGGCCGCGGTCAACCAGCGTCTGCTGACAGAGTACGGCGCTCTGGTCGCGGAGGCCGATCGGGAGAATATTCTGACGCTGTTGCAGGTGCAGGAGAGCTATCTGAACGCGTCGTTACAGGCGATTGATGAACAGTACGGCGACAGTAAGACGTTTCTGCATCGTGCGCTGGGGATTGGCCCGGCTGAACGCGCCCGCCTGAATGCGCTGCTGGTGGAAAGATAGCGTATAGCCTTTAAATCTCCGCCGTCGCCTGATAAGATACCTCTCTCCGTGGCAGAGCATGCCTGTTTGCTGCGGAGCTGAAAGATCTGTTGTTGTGACTAACGAGTTGTGAGAATATGGCATAAGGCATTCATTCTTAACTGGTTTATTTATCAACGCATCAGGCTTCGAATGCAGGTCTGAAGCCCGTAGCAAATCTTAGTTTCACTTGCATTTTGTGCAGGTTCGGCGTAATATTCGCCACGTTTCCGGACGCGGGGTGGAGCAGCCTGGTAGCTCGTCGGGCTCATAACCCGAAGGTCGTCGGTTCAAATCCGGCCCCCGCAACCACTTTCCCTTAGAGTTATTTTTCAAATATACTGTATGTATCTCCGAATGCATCCTCAGCTAATTTTTGAAAAAAATTCTTTGGATGGTGTGCCGGGCCGCAGCTGCGGCATACAGGGTCCAGTCGCATTAAGCCCCGAATTTTCGGGGTTTTTTGTTATCAGGAATCGCAACACTGGGCTATAAGCCCTTTTTTTATGTCTTGGGGGTGGGCTTGTCCACATTAGAGCAGAAATTAACAGAGATGATTTCAGCACCGGTAGAAGCGCTTGGCTACGAACTGGTCGGTATCGAGTTCATACGTGGTCGCACTTCAACGTTGCGCATCTATATTGATAGTGAAGATGGCATCAATGTTGACGATTGTGCTGATGTCAGCCACCAGGTAAGCGCAGTCATGGATGTGGAAGATCCCATCACGGTCGCTTACAACCTTGAAGTTTCCTCGCCGGGTCTTGATCGCCCACTGTTTACCGCTGAACATTATGTACGATTTACAGGTGAGGAAGTCAGCCTGGTACTGCGTATGGCCGTCCAGAACCGCCGTAAATGGCAGGGTGTCATTAAGGCCGTTGAAGGCGAAATGATTACGGTGACCGTCGAGGGTAGAGATGAAGTGTTCGCGCTGAGCAATATTCAGAAAGCGAACCTGGTCCCCCACTTTTAAAAGTCCGGATTGAGGCTAACCAGGATGAATAAAGAAATCTTAGCTGTTGTAGAAGCCGTTTCTAATGAAAAAGCCCTGCCGCGTGAGAAAATCTTCGAAGCGCTGGAGAGCGCACTGGCTACTGCAACCAAGAAAAAATATGAGCAGGAAATCGATGTACGCGTCAGCATCGATCGGAAAAGCGGCGACTTCGATACCTTCCGTCGCTGGCAGGTAGTGGAAGAAGTCACCCAGCCGACGCGCGAAATCACGCTGGAAGCGGCGCGTTATGAAGATGAAACCCTCAACCCTGGCGACTTCGTTGAAGATCAGATTGAGTCGGTAAAATTTGACCGCATCACCACCCAGACCGCGAAACAGGTTATCGTACAGAAAGTACGTGAAGCCGAGCGCGCGATGGTGGTCGATCAGTTCCGCGAGCAGGAAGGCGAAATCATCACCGGCGTGGTGAAAAAGGTTAACCGCGACAATATTACGCTCGATCTCGGCAACAACGCGGAAGCGGTAATTCTGCGTGAAGATATGCTGCCGCGTGAGAATTTCCGTCCGGGCGATCGCATTCGCGGCGTACTTTATGCGGTACGTCCCGAAGCGCGCGGCGCGCAGCTGTTCGTCAGCCGTTCTAAACCGGAAATGCTGGTTGAACTGTTCCGCATTGAAGTACCGGAAATCGGCGAAGAAGTGATTGAGATTAAAGCTGCCGCTCGCGATCCGGGATCGCGCGCTAAAATCGCAGTGAAAACCAACGATAAGCGTATCGACCCGGTCGGCGCCTGCGTCGGCATGCGCGGCGCGCGCGTGCAGGCGGTCTCCAGCGAGCTGGGCGGCGAGCGTATCGATATCGTTCTGTGGGATGACAACCCGGCGCAGTTCGTGATTAATGCGATGGCGCCTGCGGATGTCGCCTCAATCGTGGTGGATGAAGATAATCACACCATGGATATCGCTGTAGAAGCCGGCAATCTGGCTCAGGCGATTGGCCGTAATGGTCAAAACGTGCGTCTGGCTTCGCAACTGAGCGGTTGGGAGCTGAACGTGATGACGGTCGATGATTTGCAGGCGAAACATCAGGCGGAAGCGCATGCCGCGATTGATGTTTTCACTAAACACCTGGACATCGATGAAGAGTTCGCCACCGTGCTGGTCGAAGAAGGGTTCTCCTCCCTGGAAGAGTTGGCCTATGTGCCAATGAACGAGCTGCTGGAAATCGAAGGCCTGGATGAAGAGACCGTAGAAGCACTGCGCGAACGTGCGAAAAATGCGTTGACGACCCTGGCGCTGGAAAAAGCCGAAAGCAATGGCGGCGGCGAGCCTGCGGACGATCTGCTTAACCTTGAAGGTATGGATCGCGCTCTGGCTAACAAACTGGCGGCACGTGGCATTTGCACGCTGGAAGATCTGGCCGAGCAGGGTGTTGACGATCTGACAGATATCGAAGGCCTGGACGATGAGAAGGCCGGCGCCCTGATTATGGCGGCGCGTAATATCTGCTGGTTCGGCGACGACGCGTAATAACAGGAAGGAACAGCATGACAGATGTAACCGTAAAATCGCTGGCCGCAGAGATTCAGACTTCGGTGGAACGCCTGGTACAGCAGTTTGCTGATGCAGGGATCCGTAAGTCTGAAAATGACTCTGTAACCCAGCAGGAAAAAGAAACCTTACTGACGCACCTCAATCGCGATAATGGCAGCCCGTCAGGCAAATTAACCTTGCAGCGCAAAACGCGCAGCACCTTGAATATTCCAGGCACCGGGGGTAAAAGTAAGTCGGTGCAAATCGAAGTCCGCAAAAAGCGCACCTATGTAAAAGAGGATGCTGAGGCTGAAAAAGCCAAGGCTGAAGCAGAAGCGCAGGCGCAGCGTGAAGCGGAAGAACAGGCTCGTCGTGAGGCGGAAGAAAAAGCCAGGCGTGAAGCAGCGGAAAAAGCGAAGCGTGAAGCCGAAGAGCAAGCCAAACGCGAAGCTGCGGAAAAGGCTAAGCGCGAAGCAGCGGAAAATGAGAAAGTGAGCAACCAACAAACCGACGATATGACCCGGGCCGGACAATCTGAAAAAGCCCGTCGCGAAGCTGAAGCCGCAGAGCTGAAGCGTAAAGCGGAAGAAGAAGCCCGCCGTAAGCTGGAAGAAGACGCGCGCCGCGTAGCGGAAGAAGCGCGTAAGCTCGCAGAGCAGAAAGCTGGCGACTGGGAAGAGAAACCGACCGAGGAAGATGACGCGGATTATCACGTCACTACCTCGCAACACGCACGTCAGGCCGAAGACGAAAACGACCGCGAGGTTGAAGGCGGCCGTGGACGTACCCGTACCGCTAAAGCGCCTCGTCCACGTAGCAAAGGCAACAAACACGCGGAAGCGAAAACCGATCGTGAAGAAGCCCGTGCGGCGATTCGCGGCGGTAAAGGCGGCAAACATCGTAAAGGCAGCATGCTGCAGCAGGGCTTTAATAAGCCGGCGCAGGCGGTTAACCGCGATGTTATCATTGGCGAAACCATTACCGTCGCCGAACTGGCGAACAAAATGGCGGTGAAAGGCTCCCAGGTCATCAAAGCGATGATGAAAATGGGCGCAATGGCCACCATTAACCAGGTTATCGATCAGGAAACGGCACAGCTGGTAGCGGAAGAGATGGGACACAAAGTGATCCTGCGCCGCGAAAACGAGCTGGAAGAGGCGGTAATGAGCGATCGTGATACCGGCGCTGCCGCTGAATCACGCGCGCCGGTGGTGACCATCATGGGGCACGTTGACCATGGTAAAACCTCGCTGCTGGACTATATCCGCTCCACCAAAATCGCCTCCGGCGAAGCGGGCGGCATTACTCAGCATATCGGCGCCTACCACGTTGAAACCGATAACGGCATGATCACCTTCCTGGATACCCCAGGCCACGCCGCGTTTACCGCCATGCGTGCCCGCGGCGCGCAGGCAACGGATATCGTGGTGCTGGTAGTGGCGGCTGACGACGGCGTGATGCCGCAGACGATCGAAGCGGTTCAGCACGCGAAAGCGGCTGGCGTGCCGGTCGTGGTTGCGGTGAACAAAATCGATAAGCCGGAAGCCGATCCGGATCGCGTGAAGAATGAACTGACCCAGTACGGCATCATTCCGGAAGAGTGGGGCGGCGAAAACATGTTCGTTAACGTGTCGGCGAAAGCGGGCACCGGCGTTGACGATCTGCTGAATGCGATTCTGCTGCAGTCTGAAGTGCTGGAGCTGACCGCGGTACGTGCCGGTATGGCCAGCGGCGTGGTTATCGAATCCTTCCTGGATAAAGGGCGTGGTCCGGTCGCTACCGTGCTGGTGCGCGAAGGTACGCTGCATAAGGGCGATATCGTGCTGTGCGGCTTCGAATATGGCCGCGTGCGCGCGATGCGCGATGAGCTGGGCCATGAAGTAACCGAAGCGGGCCCATCTATCCCGGTTGAAATTCTCGGCCTCTCCGGCGTGCCGGCGGCGGGCGATGAAGCGACCGTAGTGCGCGACGAGAAGAAAGCGCGTGAAGTCGCACTCTACCGTCAGGGCAAATTCCGCGAAGTTAAGCTGGCGCGTCAGCAGAAATCCAAGCTGGAAAATATGTTCGCCAACATGACCGAAGGCGACGTATCCGAGCTGAATATCGTGCTGAAAGCGGACGTTCAGGGTTCTGTCGAAGCGATCTCCGATTCGCTGCTGAAGCTCTCTACCGACGAAGTGAAAGTCAAAATCGTCGGTTCCGGCGTCGGTGGTATCACCGAAACGGACGCCACGCTGGCTGCGGCTTCCAACGCCATCATCCTCGGCTTCAACGTTCGTGCCGACGCCTCAGCGCGCCGCGTGATCGATGCGGAAAGCCTGGATCTGCGTTACTACTCCGTCATCTATAATCTGATCGACGAAGTGAAGGCGGCGATGAGCGGCATGCTGGCGCCGGAATACAAACAGCAGATCATCGGCCTGGCCGAAGTGCGCGACGTGTTCAAATCACCGAAATTTGGCGCGATTGCCGGCTGTATGGTGACCGAGGGCGTGGTGAAACGTCACAACCCGATCCGTGTTCTGCGCGACAACGTGGTTATCTATGAAGGCGAGCTGGAATCTCTGCGCCGCTTCAAAGACGACGTTAACGAAGTGCGTAACGGCATGGAATGTGGTATCGGCGTTAAGAACTACAACGACGTTCGCACCGGCGATATGATCGAAGTGTTCGAAGTGATCGAGATCCAGCGTACCATCGAATAACGGTCGCATTGTAAGTGGTATTTGGGAGGCCTGGCGCCTCCCCTCGCTGAGCCCCGCCCTGTTCCGGTCGGGGCTCAGCCTTATCAGGAGAAATAATTATGGCGAAAGAATTTGGTCGCCCGCAGCGCGTTGCTCAGGAGCTGCAAAAAGAGATCGCTATCATCATCCAGCGTGAAATTAAAGATCCGCGCCTCGGCCTGATGGTGACCGTCTCCGGCGTTGAGGTGTCACGCGATCTGGCCTACGCAAAGGTGTTTGTGACTTTCTTAAATGACGATGATGCTGATTCGGTTAAGGCGGGCGTCAAGGTGCTGCAGGACGCTTCCGGCTACATCCGCATGCTGCTCGGTAAGGCGATGCGTCTGCGCATCGTGCCTGAGCTGACATTCTTCTACGATAATTCGCTGGTTGAAGGGATGCGCATGTCCAACCTGGTGACCAACGTCGTTAAAAATGACGCCCAGCGCCGCGGACCGGCGGAAGAAGACGACAAGGAGGAGTAATGAGCCGTCCTCGTCGTCGCGGTCGTGATATCCACGGCGTGCTGCTGCTGGATAAGCCGCAGGGGCTTTCCTCTAACGATGCCTTGCAAAAGGTTAAGCGTATCTTCCGCGCTAACCGGGCGGGCCATACCGGCGCGCTGGACCCGCTGGCGACCGGCATGCTGCCTGTCTGCCTGGGCGAAGCGACGAAGTTCTCGCAATATCTGCTGGATGCCGATAAGCGCTATCGCGTAATCGCCCGCCTGGGCGAGCGTACGGATACCTCCGACGCCGATGGTCAGATTATTACGCAACGTCCGGTAACCTTTGATCAGGCGCAGCTTGACGCCGCGCTGGAAAGTTTCCGCGGCGAAACCCTGCAGGTGCCGTCGATGTATTCGGCGCTGAAATATCAGGGCCGCCCGCTGTATGAATATGCGCGTCAGGGTGTTGAAGTGCCGCGTGAAGCGCGCCCGATTACCGTTTATGAGCTGCAGTTTATTCGCTGGCAGGGAAACGAGCTGGAGCTGGAAATTCACTGTTCGAAAGGCACCTATATCCGCACCATTATCGACGATCTTGGCGAAAAGCTGGGATGCGGCGCGCACGTTATCATGCTGCGTCGCCTGCAGGTGGCGCGCTATCCGATTGAAAAGATGGTAACGCTGGAGCAGCTGTTTGCCCTGCAGGGCGAAGCGGGCGAGTTAAACGAAGCGGCGCTGGCTGAACTGGATGCCTTGCTGATGCCGATGGATAGCCCGGCGGCGGCTTACCCGGAAGTTAACCTTAGCAGTGCGGTCGCGGTCTGGTTTAAGCAGGGCCAGCCGGTGCAGGCTTCCGGCGCGCCGCGGGAAGGGCTGGTGCGGGTAACCGAAGGCGAAGCGCGCAAATTTATCGGCATGGCGCAGATTGCGGAAGATGGACGCGTGGCGCCGCGCCGGTTGGTAGTAGAATATTCTGCCTGAGTCATTTGCACTCATCCCCGCCTGAGAGTAGAATAATGCGGCTTTACATGGGGTCGCTGAATTAGAGATTGGCACCCTGACATTCATCATTTAACTGGAGTTCATTATGTCTCTAAGTACCGAAGCTAAAGCAGAGATCGTTGCTAAATACGGTCGTGGCGCTAACGACAGCGGCTCAACCGAAGTTCAGGTTGCTCTGCTGACTGCACAGATTAACCATCTGCAGGGTCACTTCTCTGAGCACAAGAAAGACCACCACAGCCGTCGCGGTCTGCTGCGCATGGTTTCCCAGCGTCGTAAGCTGCTGGACTACCTGAAGCGTAAAGACGTTGCGCGTTACACCAGCCTGATCGAAAGCCTGGGTCTGCGTCGCTAAGTCCCAACATGCTGTTCTGGGGCAAATGCACGTTTTCCTGCGTCAGCAGGGATAAGATTGAACGGCATGGTGCAAGTTTCGTGGAAAAGGGGCCTCAGGGCCCCTTTTTTCAACCAACCGGCAGCAATCTATAGCAATATATTGTATTGTTGCAGTATGTGATCTTCACTTGCAGAGGTTCGCGCGGCTAATGAGAGACTTTATGCAGCAGGGCATAAGGATTGTCATTAGTCGCGAGGATGCAATGAAGGTTAAACACCCACAGCAGGCAGCGAGAGTGTGCCTGTTTTGACGTAAAGGAAGTTATTTTGCTGAATCCGATTGTACGTAAATTCCAGTACGGCCAGCATACCGTGACGCTGGAAACCGGTATGATGGCACGTCAGGCTACTGCGGCCGTTATGGCCAGCATGGATGATACCGCCGTATTTGTAACTGTTGTCGGCCAGAAAAAAGCGAAAGCCGGCCAGGATTTCTTTCCGCTGACCGTAAACTACCAGGAGCGTACCTACGCTGCCGGTCGTATTCCGGGCAGTTTCTTCCGTCGTGAAGGCCGTCCGAGCGAAGGCGAAACGCTGATCGCGCGTCTGATTGACCGCCCGGTTCGCCCGCTGTTCCCTGAAGGCTTCGTTAACGAAGTTCAGGTTATCGCTACCGTGGTATCGGTAAACCCGCAGGTTAACCCGGATATCGTGGCGATGATCGGCGCCTCTGCGGCGCTGAGCCTCTCCGGCATTCCGTTCAACGGCCCTATCGGCGCCGCGCGCGTTGGCTATATCAACGATCAATATGTGCTGAACCCGACTTCCGATGAGATTAAACAGTCCCGTCTGGATCTGGTGGTTGCCGGTACGCAGGGCGCGGTGCTGATGGTGGAATCCGAAGCGGATATCCTCTCTGAAGAGCAGATGCTGGGCGCGGTAGTGTTCGGACACGAACAGCAGCAGGTAGTGATTGAAAACATCAATTCGCTGGTTGCCGAAGCGGGTAAACCGCGCTGGGACTGGCAGCCGGAAGCCGCTAACGAAGCGCTGAACGCGCGTATCGCGGCGCTGGCGGAAGCTCGCCTGAGCGATGCTTATCGCATCACCGAAAAACAGCAGCGCTATGCGCAGGTTGATCTGATTAAATCAGAAACCACCGCCGCGCTGCTGGCGGAAGATGAAACGCTGGATGAAGGTGAAATCAGCGACATCCTGCACGCCATCGAGAAAAACGTTGTGCGTAGCCGCGTACTGAACGGCGAGCCGCGTATCGACGGACGCGAAAAAGATATGATCCGCGGTCTGGACGTTCGCACCGGCGTGCTGCCGCGTACGCACGGTTCCGCGCTGTTTACCCGCGGCGAAACGCAGGCGCTGGTTGCCGCAACGCTGGGCACCGCGCGTGACGCGCAGAGCCTGGATGAGCTGATGGGCGAACGCACCGACAACTTCCTGTTCCACTATAACTTCCCTCCGTACTCCGTGGGCGAAACCGGAATGGTAGGCTCGCCGAAGCGTCGTGAAATTGGTCACGGTCGCCTGGCGAAACGCGGCGTGCTGGCTGTGATGCCGAAGCTCGACGAATTCCCGTATACCGTGCGCGTGGTTTCTGAAATCACCGAATCCAACGGTTCTTCCTCTATGGCTTCCGTTTGCGGCGCGTCACTGGCGCTGATGGACGCGGGCGTGCCGATTAAAGCGGCCGTCGCGGGCATCGCGATGGGCCTGGTAAAAGAAGGCGACCGCTATGTGGTGCTGTCAGATATCCTCGGCGATGAAGATCATCTCGGCGATATGGACTTTAAAGTCGCCGGCAGCCGTGAAGGTATTACCGCGCTGCAGATGGATATCAAAATTGAAGGCATCACCCGTGAGATTATGCAGGTGGCGCTGAATCAGGCCAAAGGCGCGCGTCTGCATATCCTCAGCGTGATGGAGCAGGCGATCAGCACGCCGCGTGGCGATATCTCTGAATTCGCACCGCGTATCCACACTATCAAAATCAATCCGGACAAAATTAAGGATGTGATTGGTAAAGGTGGCTCCGTGATCCGCGCGCTGACCGAAGAAACCGGCACCACCATTGAAATCGAAGATGATGGTACGGTGAAAATCGCCGCGACCGACGGCGATAAAGCGAAGCACGCTATCCGTCGTATCGAAGAGATTACTGCGGAAATCGAAGTGGGCCGTATCTACAACGGTAAAGTTACCCGCATCGTTGACTTCGGCGCCTTCGTCGCTATCGGCGGCGGTAAAGAAGGCCTGGTGCATATTTCTCAAATCGCTGACAAACGCGTTGAGAAAGTTACCGACTACCTGCAGATGGGTCAGGAAGTACCGGTTAAGGTGCTGGAAGTTGACCGTCAGGGCCGCGTGCGTCTGAGCATTAAAGAAGCTTCAGAGCAGCAGCCGCAGGCGGAAACGGCAGCCGCGACCCCTGAAGCAGAGTAAAAGCGCGTTCGACATTGAGCTCTCCCCCCGGTGGGGAGAGCTGTTTCGTTGCGAGGGCGGGAATCCTTGTGCATGGCAGGCGGATGACAGGACGTGCATCCCAATGTTGGTATTCGGGAGTGGGAAATGAAGCCTTTTTTGCGCTGGTGTTTCGTTGCGACAGCTATCACGCTGGCAGGATGCAGCAACTCAGATTGGCGTAAGAGCGATGTGCTGGCGGTTCCGCTACAGCCGACTCTGCAACAGGAAGTCATCCTGGCGCGCATGGAACAAATTCTTGCCAGTCGGGCACTGACCGATGATGAGCGCGCACAGCTATTATATGAGCGCGGAGTGTTGTATGATAGCTTAGGTCTGAGGGCACTAGCGCGGAACGATTTTTCGCAGGCGCTGTCTATAAGACCAGATATGCCTGAAGTATTTAATTATTTAGGTATATACTTAACGCAGGCGGGCAACTTTGATGCCGCCTATGAAGCGTTCGATTCTGTACTTGAGCTTGATCCAACTTACAATTATGCGCATTTGAACCGTGGTATCGCCCTCTATTACGGCGGACGGTACAGGTTAGCGCAAGATGATCTGCTGGCGTTTTATCAAGACGATCCTAACGATCCTTTCCGCAGTCTGTGGCTCTATCTCGATGAACAAGAGATGGATGCTAAGCAGGCGAAAGTAATGCTGAAGCAGCGTTACGAGAAGGCGAATCGCGATCAATGGGGATGGAATATTGTCGAGTTCTACCTTGGCGACATCAGTGAAAAAACGCTGATGGAACGTCTTAAGGCAGACGCAACGGATAACACCTCGCTCGCTGAACATCTCAGTGAAACCAACTTCTATTTAGGTAAGTACTACCTAAGTCTGGGGGAGAAGGACAGCGCGGAAGCGTTGTTCAAACTGGCGGTTGCCAACAACGTACATAACTTTGTTGAGCACCGATACGCATTGTTGGAACTGGCGCTGTTAGGCCAGACACAAGACGATTTAACAGAATCTGACCAGCAATAGCTGACGAACAACTGATCCATTTTTTGCAAAATGTCATCACCTTTCGGGGTGACGGCTTTTTTGTTCGTCAAAACATCTAATTTGAGCCGGTTCACATTTTTCAATGAAAATGATTGCATATTTTCAGAATGAGTTGTGTAGACTGGCCGCCGTAATCTAAGAGGCACTTGTACTACATGACTGATATCCAAACCACTTTTTCCGATCTGGGCCTTAACGAAGCTATCCTCACCGCTCTGAATGACATGGGCTATGAGAAGCCGTCGCCCATCCAGGCCGCCTGTATCCCGCATCTGCTGGCAGGCCGCGATGTGCTGGGTATGGCGCAAACCGGTAGTGGCAAAACCGCAGCTTTCGCCTTACCGCTGCTGAACAACATTGACAGCGAATTGAAAGCGCCGCAGATCCTGGTGCTGGCGCCGACGCGTGAGCTGGCGGTGCAGGTTGCAGAAGCCTGCAACGATTTCTCCAAACATATGCGCGGCGTAAACGTGCTGGCCCTGTATGGCGGCCAGCGTTATGACGTGCAGCTGCGTGCGCTGCGTCAGGGGCCGCAAATCGTAGTAGGTACGCCTGGCCGTCTGCTGGACCACCTGAAACGCGGCACGCTGGATCTCTCCAACCTGCGCGGTCTGGTGCTCGACGAAGCGGATGAGATGCTGCGCATGGGCTTTATCGAAGACGTGGAAACCATCATGGCGCAGATCCCGGAAGGTCATCAGACCGCTCTGTTCTCTGCCACCATGCCGGAAGCGATTCGTCGCATTACCCGTCGCTTTATGAAAGATCCGCAGGAAGTACGTATCCAGAGCAGCGTTACCACGCGTCCTGACATCAGCCAGAGCTACTGGACCGTCTGGGGCCGTAAAACCGACGCGCTGGTGCGTTTCCTGGAAGCGGAAGACTTTGATGCCGCCATTATCTTCGTTCGCACCAAAAATGCGACGCTGGAAGTGGCTGAAGCGCTGGAGCGCAGCGGCTATAACAGCGCCGCGCTGAACGGCGATATGAACCAGGCGCTGCGCGAGCAGACGCTGGAGCGTTTGAAAGATGGTCGTCTGGATATCCTGATCGCGACTGACGTTGCCGCTCGTGGCCTTGACGTCGATCGTATCAGCCTGGTGGTTAACTACGATATCCCGATGGATTCGGAATCCTACGTTCACCGTATCGGCCGTACCGGTCGCGCCGGTCGCGCCGGTCGCGCGCTGCTGTTCGTGGAAAACCGCGAGCGCCGTCTGCTGCGCAATATCGAACGCACCATGAAGCTGACCATTCCGGAAGTGGAACTGCCGAACGCGGAACTGCTGAGCACCCGCCGTCTGGCGAAGTTCGCCGCTAAAGTACAGCAGCAGCTGGAAAGCAGCGATCTGGAACAGTACCGCGCGCTGCTGAGCCAGCTGACGCCGGAAAGCGATCTGGATATGGAAACGCTGGCCGCCGCGCTGCTGAAAATGGCGCAGGGCGAACGTCCGCTGATTCTGCCGCCGGATGCGCCGCGTCCGCAGCGTCGTGAATTCCGTGAGCGTGACGATCGTCGCGGCAGCCGTGAAGTACGTAGCGACAGCCGCGATGGCGATCGTCCACGTCGTGAACGTCGTGACGTTGGCGATATGGAACTGTACCGCATTGAAGTGGGTCGCGATGATGGTGTTGAAGTGCGTCACATCGTGGGCGCTATCGCCAACGAAGGCGATATCAGCAGCCGTTACATCGGCAACATCAAGCTGTTTGCTTCTCACTCAACGATTGAGCTGCCGAAAGGTATGCCGGGTGAAATCCTGCAGCACTTTACCCGCACGCGTATTCTCAATAAGCCGATGAATATGCAGCTGCTGGGCGATGCGCAGCCGCATGAACGTTCTGACCGTGGTGAGCGTCGCGGCGGCGGCCGTAGCGGTTTCGGCGGCGGCGAACGTCGTGAGGGCGGTCGCGAAGGCGGTCGTCGCTTTAGCGAACGTCGTGAAGGCGGCGGGCGCAGCTTCAACCGCGAAGGCGCTAACCGTGGCCCGCGTCGTGAAGATAGCGCCGGTACCGGTGCCGTTCGTCGTCGCGATTACTAATCGCTAAGCACGAAATAAAAAACCAGCCGCAAGGCTGGTTTTTTTATGGCTGCGATTCAGGATAACGTAACCTTCAAAGCGCCTGCGCGGCCTGCATCGCCAGTTCAAACGAGCGCAGACGCGCCGCCGTAGCGAAAATCTGTCCGTTAACCATGATTTCATCCGCCTGGGTTTCGCGAATCAGCGCCGCCAGCCCCTGCTGCACCATGCTGCCGTCGCCGACGATCGACATGCTTAACGCCTGCTGTACGCCGTACTGCTCGGAAGGCGTCCAGAGCGCATCCATATTCTCTACCGGCTGCGGCAGCGGCCCCGGTTTACCGCGTCGCAGATTGATAAACTGCTGCTGCATAGAGGTAAACAGGAAACGCGCCTCCTGCTCGCTGTCTGCCGCGACGACGTTTACGCAGACCATAGCGTAAGGCTGCGCCAGGCGGGAGGAAGGCCGGAAGTTTTCACGATACAGATGCAGCGCCTGAAACAGCAGATCGGGAGCGAAATGGGAGGCGAAGGCGAAAGGCAGCCCCAGCTTCGCCGCCAGCTGCGCGCTGTAGAGGCTGGAACCCAGCAGCCAGACCGGGATCTGTAATCCCAGCCCCGGCACCGGCTGCACCGGCAGCTGCGCATCCTGGTCTGCGTCAAACCAGGCGATCAGCGTTTCGACATCTTCAGGGAAGCTGTCAACCATGGCGGCGCTCTGATGACGACGCAGCGCCATCATGGTGCGCTGGTCGGAGCCTGGCGCGCGGCCCAGCCCCAGATCGATACGTCCAGGATAGAGGGTTTCCAGCGTGCCGAACTGCTCGGCAATCACCAGCGGCGCATGGTTTGGCAGCATAATGCCGCCGGAGCCCAGACGCAGCGTGCTGGTATTGGCCGCCAGATAACCGATCAGCACCGACGTAGCGGCGCTGGCAATCCCGGTCATATTGTGATGTTCTGCGAGCCAGTAGCGATGAAAGCCCAGTTTCTCCGCCTGCCGGGCCAGCGCCAGCGAGGCATCAAAGGCGTCGCGCGGCGTGGCGCCCTGCGCAACCGGGGCCAGATCGAGCACTGACAGGGGAACGTTTTTTTTCTCAGACATATCTGCTCACTTTGTTGGCTGCAAGGCCGGAACGTCAACTGCCGTCGGCCTGACAGAAAAACATGCACTTACTCTACCGTATTGCACTTTTAGCAGAGTAGCCAGAATATGCCCTGAGAGCAAAGCGTCGAAGCAAGTAAAATATTGGCGAGGCGGGAAGTGGAGCGTACGGCGCAGCGGCGCGCCGTACTCTAATGGTCAGGACTGTAGCGCCATACCGGCCAGCTTGCGCCAGTAGCCGTTGCAGTCGTTGCGCTGGGCTACCATTAACGGCGCCTGGCCCTGCTCGTTGGCGCGGAAGCGGTTAATCATCTCCAGCGTGCCTTTGTCTTGCGGCGACAGCCGCACCACATCCACCAGGCCATGCATGCCGATCAGATCGTTGCCCAGGTTATAGCAGTAGCCGCTCATGGTCTGAATGCCGTTCAGCACAAAAACCTGCTGATCTTCCTGCGACAGCACGCGGCGGCCCTGCGGATATTTAATGCAGCAGGTTTCGCAGTCATCTTTGGGTTTGTCTTCGGAACGGGCGGTAAAGCAGCGCGCCGACAGCGCCAGCGGCAGATGGCCATAGGCCAGCACTTCAACTTCGAACTTACCGTGAATACCCAGCTCATGGCACTGCTGCTGAATATTTATCAGCCAGTCGCGCGACAGCTCCACCGGCATACACCAGCGCGTCATGCCCAGCCGCAGCAGCATACGCAGCGTCATGGCGTTATAACAGTTCAGCGCATGGCCGACGACGAAGGGCAGCTTTTGCTCCGCCGCCATATTGACCGTACCGAAATCGTTAGCTTCGATCAGGAAATCGCCGTTATCCACATAACGCTTAATCTCCTGCAGTTCAGAAGTGGACTGCACCAGCGCCAGGGTGCTGAACACCACCTGTTTTCCGCTTGCCGCCAGCTGGCGGGCAAACTCCATCCACTGCGGGAAGCGCGTAGCGCGACGTTTGCTGCAAACCGATTCGCCCAGATAAACAATATCCGCGCTGCTTGCCGCGGCGGCCTGATAAAAATCAGCCAGCTCTTCCGTTGGCCAGTACCACAGCACCGGCCCTAAAGAATATTTCATCACCTTTCCTTTATTGCCATTTACGGTGGTAAGCGCCCAGCGTGGTCTGGGTGCCTTCCGACAGCGAGCCCAGCTCCGCCATCCAGCTCTCCTGAACGGCAAAGGCCTCCGGGTCTGCTTTACAGCGATCGATCGCCTGGCGCCAGATGCGCGCCACCTGGGAAACATAGGCGGGGCTGCGCTGGCGTCCCTCGATCTTCACCGAGGCGATATTGGCGGCTAACAGCTCAGGCAACAGCTCAAGGGTATTCAGGCTGGTTGGCTCCTCCAGCACGTGGTAACGCTGGCCGTCGACCTGATAGCGCCCCTTACATAAGGTGGGATAGCCCGCATTTTCATTGGGCTCGTAGCGATCGATCAGCACCTCGTTCAGGCGCGATTCCAGCCCGGCGGGCGTTTGCTGCCAGCGTACATAGCGCGCAGGCGAACAGGCGCCGACCGTATTCGGCGATTCGCCGGTCATCCAGGAAGAGAGATAGCAGCGGCCTTCCGCCATAATGCACAGGCTGCCGAAGGCGAAAACCTCCAGCGGCACCGGCGTATTACGCGCCAGCTGACGCACCTGATGCATAGAGAGCACGCGCGGCAGCACCACGCGCGCCACGTCAAAGTGCTGATGGTAGAAGCGAATCGCTTCCAGATTGGTGGCCGATGCCTGCACCGACACGTGTCGCTCGATATGGGGATAGCGGCTGGCGGCATATTCCAGCATCGCCAGATCGGCGATAATCAGCGCGTCAGCGCCGTTATCCACCGCCATATCAATAGCGTTCTGCCAACGGATAAAGCCATTGGGATGCGCGAAAGTATTAATGGCGACATGGAGTTTACGCTGATGCTGATGCACCACGCGCGCCGCCTCTTTCAGACGCTTATCGGTAAAGTTAAGGCCGGCGAAATGACGTGCGTTCGTGTCATCCTTCAGACCGATGTAAACTGCATCTGCTCCGTTTTCGATAGCTGCCTTCAGCGCGGGCAAATTGCCCGCCGGGCAAAGGAGTTCCATGACATATCCTGTAAGCAATAAAATACTTGCGCCGAGTGTAGTCAACCCTGGCACGGGAAATTTTGATTTAAGGCAGCGAATGACGTATTGATTGAATAAGTGTGACAAAATTGTTCATTTTGCAGCGTGATTTATTGATCCAGTCGCTCAGGAGAAAACGGCGCTGTGGCAAAATAGCGCGTAATAGCGCTTATTTGGTCTGAGGAGTAAAACTGTGTTAAAGATGCTTCGCGCTCGGTGTGTTAATCAGGGGCCCGCGCTGCTGCGGCTGCCGGTGCAGTTTACGCCGTTTGTACTGAAAAAAGCGTTGCTGCAACAGCTATTAAATTCGCAGTTTCGCCATGCGCTGGCGGAAGGTGAGTTAGACTTTCTGCAGGGACGCTGGCTGGGCATTGATATCCACGATATCGCACTGCGCTGGACCGTCACGCTGGAAAACGATCGTCTGGAAATCAGTAATCGTGACGAGGCCGACGTCTGGTTCCGCGGCACCGCCAACGATCTGCTGCTGGTCGCCGCACGTAAAACCGACCCGGATACGCTTTTCTTCCAGCGCCGCCTGGTAATTGAGGGCGACACCGAACTGGGGCTGGAAGTGAAAAATCTAATGGATGCGATCGAGCTGGAGCATATGCCAGCACCGCTACGCATTGGGTTAATGCAGCTGGCTGATTTCGTTGAGGCCGGCCTGAACGAGGACGCGAAATCTTCGGGAGATCGCGCAGGTGCTTCATGTTAATTCGTACAGAGATAGGGGTGGATGCGGCCGGCATCGATAGCCTGCTGCGCCGCTGCTTTACCACCGGCGCCGAAGCGGAGCTGGTGCAACGGCTACGTGAAGATGGGCTGCTGACGCTGGGCGTGGTTGCGACTGACGACGAAGGGCAGGTGCTTGGCTATGCGGCATTCAGTCCGGTTACCGTACAGGATGAAGATCGTAACTGGGTGGGCCTGGCGCCGCTGGCGGTTGATGAGCGCGTGCGCGGCCAGGGCATCGGCCAGCAGCTGGTTTATGAAGGGCTCGATACGCTGAATGAATTCGGCTATGCGGCGGTAGTGGTGTTGGGCGATCCCGCCTGGTACGGGCGCTGCGGCTTTGAGCCGGCGGCCCGCTATCAGCTGCGCTGCGCGTGGCCCGGCACGGAGGCCGCTTTCCAGGTTTACCGGCTGGCGGACGACGCGTTTGTTGATGTGAGCGGAGAAGTCGCCTATCCGGCGCACTTTAACCGCTTCGCTCGCTGAGCCAGCAGGCCAGCGAAACGGGCTGGCTGGCGACCAGCCTGAGCTTCTCCCGCCGCGGCAGCTGCTTTACCTGATACTCCAGGCGGGAAGCCATCGCCCGGTCGCCCGCCTCGCAGACAAAAAGCAGCTCCAGCGGCCCTTTACCCCGCAGCGCTTTTGCGCCGGCGCCCTGCTGATGCTGCAAAAAGCGGCGCGGCACGTTATTGCTGATGCCGGTATAGAGCCAGCCGGCTGCGGTGCGGATAATATAGAGCTGCCAGGGCGCAGCGACGATCTCACTCATGCTCATCCTCTTCGTTTCAGAAGTGGCATTGTAGCCGTCTCGCCTGCGTCCGTCATGATCGGCCGGCTGAATTAACCATGGAGCGCAGTTTGTCTGACGTTAGCGCCATTACGCGCTTTTTAAACCAGCAGCATGTGCTGTCGCTCTGCTGCCGCGATGCGGAAATGCTCTGGTGCGCCAACTGTTTTTACGTATTCGACGAAGCGCGTATGGCGTTCTGGATCATGACCGAAGAGAAAACGCGTCACGGCGCGCTGATGGCGCAGCAGCCGCAGGTAGCGGGCACGATTAACGGCCAGCCGAAAACGGTCATGCTGATTAAAGGCGTGCAGTATTGCGGCACGGCGCGGCGGCTGAGCGGCGAGTCGGAGCGGATCGCGCGTGCGGCCTACTGCCGGCGCTTCCCGATAGCGCGCGCGGTTGCGGCGCCGTTATGGGAAATCAGGCTGGATGAGATAAAAATGACCGACAACGCGCTCGGCTTCGGCAACAAGCAGCACTGGCGGCGTGCGGCGGGCTAACTTGTGGAGAAGCGCCGTGCGGCGGCAGCGCAGCACGGCGGCAGGTGCGGTTAGCTCATATTCAGAATGCGCAGCGACTCCTGGTTAAACGCGGGCAGATCTTCCGGCGTGCGGCTGGTTACCAGCTTATCGTTATCCACCACCACTTCCTTATCGTAGAAATCCGCACCGGCATTTTTCAGATCGATGGCGATCGCTTTCACGCAGGTCATCTTACGTCCACGTACGCCGTTGGCGCTAATCAGCAGCTGCGGGCCGTGGCAGATGGCGAAGATCGGTTTGCCGCTGGCGACAAATTCCTTAGTGAAATTGATAAAACGATCGTCGCCGCGCAGGCTGTCTGGCGAATGGCCGCCGGGCAGCAGCAGCGCATCAAATTCCGCCGGGCTGACGTGATCAATAGCTTTATCGATTTTTACCTGAGCTTTTCCCTGCTTGCCTGTTACCGTTTTACCGGCTTCCATTTCGATGGTCACAACTTCATGGCCCGCTTTGGTATAGGCTTCGGCAGGGGAGGTAAATTCAGAGTCTTCAAATTCATCGGTAATCAGTACCGCTATTTTCTTGCTCATCTTTTCCTCCTTTCTGGGTTGAATTACCGGTTAAGTCTGGTTGAGGATGCCGAAAAATCAAATTCTTCGCGGCGACATCTCTGCTAATCTCAGCGTTATATCTCACCCGCGGCAGGCCGGCGCGGGTCCGGCAATCCTGATAAGGAGGGAAAAATGAGTCGGATACTGTTAACCGGCGCCAGCGGGCTGGTAGGCAGCCATCTGCTGCGTCTGCTGGCGGCGGAGCCGCGCGTCAGCGAAATTATTGCGCCCACGCGCCGCCCGCTGCCGGCGATGCAAAAGCTGATCAACCCGGTTGAGGAGGATCTTACCGATGTGCTGCGTCCGTTGCGGCTGCCGGTGGATATTGTCTTTTGCTGTCTCGGCACCACGCGTAAGCAGGCGGGCAGCAAGGCGGCCTTTGTGCATGTTGATTACACGCTGGTGGTAGACAGCGCCATTGCCGGACAGCGGCTGGGCGCAAAACATATGCTGGCGGTCAGCTCGCACGGCGCTAATGCGCGCTCGCTCTTTTTTTACCAGCGGGTAAAAGGCGAAATGGAACAGGCGCTGCGGCGGCAAAACTGGCCGCGTCTGACGCTGATTCGCCCCTCGCTGCTGTTAGGCGATCGTCAGCAGCCGCGACCGGGCGAAGCTTTTCTTGCGCCGTTATTTAAGCTGCTGCCGGGAAACTGGCGAGCGGTAGCGGCGAAAGAGGTTGCCGCCGCGCTGATGCATGAGGCGTTTTCTCCCGGCCGGCGCGAGCTGAACATCATTGAGTCGGCGGCGATTCCGCGCTATGGCGCACAGGCGGCAGGCTAAAAGCCTGCCCGCGCTGTGTATTGCTGATGTGGGGCGACGCAGCGCCCCCTGGATGGTTACCGGAGTGGGCGGTTACTCCGCTTTACGCAGATAGTGGATAACCTGGTTACTGCTGCCGCGCCAGACCAGCCTGGCATCTTTAAGCGCCTGAATAAATTTGCCGTCCACCAGCACGTCCAGCTCCGCGACCACCTTACGCTGCGCTGCGCTTAGCTCCGCCAGCGTATAGCCGGTCCACAGCCAGATATCCTTACCGGGACAGGCGCGGCGCACGCGGCGCACCAGGCGCAGCACGTCCGGCACGTTGGCCGGATGCAGCGGATCGCCGCCGGAAAGCGACAGCCCCTGGCGCGGAATGCGGCGATCGTTCAGATCGTTAATCAACTGCTCTTCTATCTCGATGGTAAAAGGCACGCCGGAATTGAGTCGCCAGGTGCGCTGGTTATAGCAACCGGGACATTCATGTTCGCAGCCCGCCACAAACAGCGTACAGCGGGTGCCGGGGCCGTTTACCACATCGACCGGATAGTACTGGTGGATATTCACAGATGCTTAACCCGCCGCTTCACTTCTTCCTGCTTCCCGGCGTTGAACGGGCGCGCGTCCGGACTGCCCAGGTAGCCGCAGACGCGGCGCGTCACTGAAACCCTGGCCGGATCGTGGTTGCCGCAGGCCGGGCAGGTAAAGCCTTTGCTGGTGCAGTCAAACTCGCCGGTAAAGCCGCAGTCGTAGCACTCATCAATCGGCGTATTGGTGCCGTAATAGGGCACGCGGTCGTAGCTGTAATCCCAGACATCTTCCAGCGCCTTCAGGTTGTGCTGTAAGTTAGGATACTCGCCGTAACAGATAAAGCCGCCGTTGGCGATAGCTGGATAGACCGCTTCGAAATCAAGCTTATCGTAAGGATTAACCTTCTTCTCCACGTCGAGGTGGAAGCTGTTGGTGTAATAACCTTTGTCGGTTACGCCTTTCACCTGGCCGAATTCGGCGGCGTCCAGGCGGCAGAAGCGATCGCAAAGATTTTCGCTCGGCGTGCTGTAGAGGCTGAAGCCGTAGCCGGTTTCCTCTTTCCATTCGTCCACGGCGGCGCGCAGGCGGGATACGATCGCTATCGCTTTGGCGCGCAGCGCTTCATCATCATACACATGAGTCTCGCCGCCGCTCAGGGCGTTGATAGTTTCATGCAGGCCGATATAGCCGAGAGAGATCGAGGCGCGCCCGTGCTTGAAGATTTCCGCCACGTTATCGTCCGCGTTAAGCCGCACGCCGCAGGCGCCTTCCATGTAGAGAATCGGCGCCACGCGCGCTTTGGTATGCTCAAGGCGGGCGATGCGCGTCATCAGCGCTTTTTTGGCGATAGCCAAACGCTCATCCAGCAGCTGCCAGAAGCGGGTTTCATCGCCTCTTGCCTCCAGCGCGATGCGCGGCAGGTTAAGGCTGATTACGCCGAGGTTATTGCGGCCATCGTGCACCTGCTCGCCGTTCTCTTCCCAGACGCCGAGGAAGCTGCGGCAGCCCATCGGCGTTTTAAAAGAGCCGGTAACGCTAACCACGCGGTCATAGTTGAGGATATCGGGATACATCCGCTTGCTGGCGCACTCCAGAGCCAGCTGCTTAATATCGTAATTGACGTCGCCGGGACGGCGGTTCAGCCCTTCGCGGATAGCGAACACCAGTTTAGGGAACACGGCGGTTTTACGGTTTTTCCCCAGCCCGGCGATGCGGTTGCGCAGGATCGACTGCTGGATCAGGCGAGCCGCCCAGCTGGTGCCGAGGCCGAAGCCGAAGGTAACGAACGGCGTCTGGCCGTTAGCGGTATGCAGCGTGTTGACCTCATACTCCAGCGACTGGAAGGCGTCGAAACACTCTTTCTCGGTACGTTCGCGCGCGTAGCGTTCATCTTCGGCAATCTGCCATTCACGCGCTACCGCCAGATGTTTGCGATAGCTGGCCTCGACAAAAGGCGCGAGGATTTCGTCAATGCGGTTGATGGTGGTGCCGCCATAAATATGGCTGGCAACCTGGGCGATAATCTGCGCCGTTACGGCGGTCGCGGTGGCGATCGATTTCGGCGGCTCAATCTCGGCGTTGCCCATTTTAAAGCCGTTGGTCAGCATGCCTTTCAGATCGATCAGCATGCAGTTAAACATCGGGAAGAAGGGGGCGTAATCGAGATCGTGGTAATGGATCTCCCCGCGCTGGTGGGCGCGCACCACATCGCGCGGCAGCATATGCTGTTGCGCATAGTGTTTAGCGACGATGCCCGCCAGCAAGTCGCGTTGGGTGGGGATGACCTTGCTGTCTTTGTTGGCGTTCTCATGCAGCAGCGCCGGATCGCTTTGCTCGACCAGACCGCGAATCGCCTTGCTCAGCTTGCCGCGCTGTTCACGCGCCAGATCGCGATCGTGCCGGTATTCAATATACTGACGCGCCAGCTGCGGATAGCGGCCCGCCATCAGCAGATCTTCCACCGCCTGTTGGATCTCATGGATATCAACCCGATCGCGACTGCACATCTTTTCGCTAACCTGCTGTGCGATGTCGGCACAGTAGGCGTCATCTTCAATCCGGGCGGCGCGGGCCGCAGCGCGAATCGCCTCGGCGATACGCTGTTGATCAAAGGCTACCTGACAGCCGTCTCGTTTTATTACCGTCGTTGTCACCACCGATCTCCTTCGACGCAATTACTATATGTTGGATAGGTGGTGAATAGTAAACGCTATATATGGTGTTTTCGCCTTATTTAACCGTGCTTTTTTTGACGCAGGACAAAGATCGCCGATGGCGGTTGAAAACTTAAACGGTAATCACAGAAAAGGATTACCCTCGCCGCTTTTGATTAAAAAATAAACGGCGACGCGGGTTGCCGGAGAGAAATTCAGCGGGCGCTGGCGGCTGGCGCGCTGAGCAGATCGAGCGTCATCAACAGCCCGTAGCGCGCCAGCAACGGATCCTCCGGCAGCGCCAGCAGGATATCGGCGAGGGCCGCCAGCGGATGCGTGGCGCAGGCCAGTACCACCAGCGGAACATTACGGCTGCGGGCCAGCAGCGCCGCGTTGCGTAAGCTGGCATCCGATTCGCTCAGAGAGATAATCAACAGCGCCTGATCTGCGCTAAGCATCGCGGCGTTAATGCCGATTAAATGGGCTTCCTGACTGAGCGTGCTGGTAACGCCCTGCGCCATCAGCTGCTGCTGCACCTGAAGGCCATATATCGTCTCGCTGCCGCCAGCGGTGAAAATAGTGACGTTGCGCGCCTGACGCAGCAGCTGAGCCGCTTCGGCATAGTTTGAAGGGGGAGTTTGCTGCAGCTGCTGTTGCAGAACCTGCTGAACCTCCGCCAGCCGCCGTTCGCCGGCGGAAAGCGGCGCGGCGCCGGGCGCCATATAGCGCGAATGGCTGGCGGAAGCCTGCGCCAGCTTCATGCGCAGCTCGCGTATATCTTCGCAGCCGACTGATTTAGCGAAGCGGGTAATGGTGGCCGGGCTGACGCCGGCGTGGCTGGCCAGCTGGTCGATGGTCGCCGAGGCGGCAAAGCTGACGTTTGCCAGCACCGCGCGCGCCACGCGCGCTTCCTGCTGGCTCAGCTCATTGAGCCGCTTACCGATTTGAAACAGGATATCGTCAAAATCTTCGCGTCCGATAGAGCGGGCGAAGCGCTTCACGGTATCGGCGCTGACGCCCGCGCTGGCCGCCAGCTTCTCCAGCGAAGCGGTGCCGGCGTAATCAACGTCGCCGGCGATGGCCGGCTGTACCCGATGCGTCTCCGGGCTGTGGTGCTGAAGTGCGCGCAGCTGCTGCACAAAATCGTCTATATCGCGACAACCTACGGAACGGGCAAAGGCGGAGAGGGTATCGGCGCTGACGCCCGCCTGCTGCGCCAGCTGTTCGAGCGTAGCGCTGCAGGAAAATTGCAGGTTCTCCAGCACGAAGCGCGCCACGCGTGATTGTTGCTGAGGCAGCCCTTGCAGGCTGTTCTCCAGTTGCCACACCAGATCCATAGGGGAAGAAACTCCTGTTGTGCTGTATTAACGATCTTAGCAGCATAGCGTTATGAAAATTATTTTCATTAAGAATTTTTCATCAGCTATACCTGGTATGTTATCTCTTTGATTTTACTGTAATTTAATTTTATGAATAAGAACGACTGGCAGGATAAACGCTACCTCGATCACAGCTATGAAAATTATTTTCATAAGAATTTTTATTAAATTCTTTAATAATCATCAGGTTGAAATTTTCAGCATACAAAACCTGCGGCGCGGGGTATTTACAGCGCTGGCGCTCTCTGGCTTATATTTGAGCACACCTTAAAGGGAGGAAACGCTATGCATATTGTTCTTTGCTGTGCTGCGGGTATGTCTACCAGCATGCTGGTGGCCAGAATGAAAGCGGAAGCGGAAAAACGGCAGCTGACGGTGCGGATTGATGCCGTACCGGTTGCCGAGTTTGACAGCATCATCGACGATGCCGACGTTATTTTACTGGGGCCGCAGGTGCAGTATGAGGCTGCGCGCCTGAGCGAGCTGGCCGCGCCGCTCGGCAAGCCGGTTGCGGTAATCGATATGATGGATTACGGCACCATGCGCGGCGATAAGGTGCTGGATAAAGCGCTGGCGCTGCTACCGTCCTGATGAGTCCGGCGCTCCGCCGGTAAATTGCTTAACCAGTGAAGCAAACGCGCCTTAACGGCGCGGGGCTTCCTGCATGCCAGTTTCAGCATGGAGATAAAGATGGAGCAGGAAAATATCATTATGGAACTGCTGGTTCACGCCGGCAGCGCGCGCAGCCATGCGCTTTCCGCCTTACGCCAGGCGCGGGCGGGGGATTTCGCCGCGGCGGAACAGGCGCAGCAGGCCGCCCGCGCGGCGGTCAGCGAGGCGCATCGTATACAAACCACGCTAATCGGTATGGATGAGGGCAGCGGTAAGCTGACGATGACGCTGATCCTGGCGCACGCGCAGGATCACCTGATGAACGCCATGCTCATCCAGGATCTGAGCGCTGACCTGATCGAGCTGTACCGTCGTTTACCTACTTCAGGAGAGCAGCATGCTTAAAATTGCGGTTATTGGCGGCGGCAGCAGCTACACGCCGGAGCTGATGGAAGGCATTATCCGTCATTATCAGCAGCTGCCGGTTACGGAGCTGGCGCTGGTGGATGTCGAAACGGGGCGCGAGAAGGTGGAAATTATCGCCGCGCTGACGCGGCGTATGCTGAAGCGCAACGGCCTGGAGCAGGTGAAAGTCAGCGTGCATTTCGCGCTGGAGGGCGCCGTGCAGGGCGCCGCCTTTGTGCTGACCCAGCTACGCGTCGGCCAGCTGGCGGCGCGGGCGGCGGATGAGCGTCTCGGCCTGAAATATCAGATGCTGGGGCAGGAGACTACCGGCGTCGGCGGCTTCGCCAAAGCGTTACGTACCATTCCGGTATTGCTGGAGGTGGCGAAGTGCGTGGAGGCGCTGGCGCCTGATGCCTTTATCATCAACTTCACTAACCCCGCCGGTATGGTAACCGAAGCGGTGTCTCGCTACAGCAGGGCAAAAATTATCGGCCTGTGCAACGTGCCGGTCACTATGCATCACATGATCGCCGATATGCTGAAAGCGCCGCATGAGCAGATCAAGCTGCGCTTCGCCGGGCTGAATCATATGGTCTGGGTGCATCAGGTGATGCAGCAGGGCAAAGACGTTACCGGCAAGGTTATCGATATGCTGTGCGCCGGCCATGCGCTGTCGATGAACAATATTCAGGAAGTGCCCTGGCCCGCCAGTTTCCTGCGCGCGCTGCAGGCGATCCCCTGTCCCTATCATCGTTATTTCTGGCAAACGCGCGCCATGCTGACGGAGGAGATCGAGGCGGCGAAAAACGCGGGCACCCGCGCCGAGCAGGTGATGAAGGTAGAGACGGAGCTGTTTCAGCTGTATGCCGATCCGCAGCTCGATCGTAAGCCGGAACAGCTTAATTTCCGCGGCGGAGCGTTCTACTCCGAAGTGGCGGTTAATCTCATCCGCAGCATCCACACCAACAGCGGCGAGGAGATGGTGGTTAACTGCCGCAACAACGGCGCTATCCAGGGGCTGCCCGACGACGCGGTGGTGGAAACCAACTGCCTGATCGACGCGCAGGGCGCGCATCCGCTCGCCTTTGGCCGCTTGCCGCCCGCGATGAACGGTCTGACGCAGCAGGTAAAAGATTTTGAGCGCCTGACGATTGAAGCGGCGGTACATGGCGATCGCGACAGCGCGCTGCTGGCGCTGGTCACTAACCCGCTGATCGGCGATTTAAGCACCGCAGAGGCGCTGCTGGCGGAAGTGCTGGCAATCAATAAGGCCTGGCTGCCGCAGTTTCAGTAAGCGCGCGCTGGCAACCATCATCTCGTAACACGAGAGGGAAAACTATGAATGGCAAAAGATCGTTGATAGAGCGTTACGTCATGCCCGCCGCGTTGAAGATTGCCGGGCAAAAGCACGTGCTTTCCGTTCGTGACGGCATCATTTTAAACATGCCGTTTATGCTGATTGGCTCCTTCTTTTTAATTTTCGCCTACCTGCCGATCCCCGCCTGGGCGCAGATGATGGCGGGGCTGTTTGGCGATGCCTGGCGCGATAAGCTGCTTTATCCGGTAAAGGCCACCTACGATATTATGGCCATTATCTCCAGCTTCGGCATCGCCTATCGGCTGGCGGAAAAATACCGCACGCTCGATCCGCTGACCAGCGGCGCGCTGGCGCTGGTGGCGTTTATGATGACCATCCCGCAGCATACGCTGTTCGCCCCGGTAGAGGGCGCCGCGCAGAAAATCGTCGATGGCGTAATCCCGGTGAATCTGGTTGGCAGCCAGGGGCTGTTCGTCGCCATCGTGATCTCGCTGCTGTCGACGGAGATTTATCGTTTCGTGAGCGCGCGCAATCTGGTGATCCGTATGCCGGAGGGCGTACCGCCCGCGGTGGCGAAATCTTTCCTGGCGCTGATCCCCGGCTTCTGCGTGCTGGCCTTTGTGCTGCTGCTGCGTCTGGCGGTAGAGGCATCGCCTTTTGGCGATATCAACACCATGATCAGCACCATTATCGGTATTCCGATGCATCACGTTGGCGGAACGCTGCCGGGGATGATCTTCTCGGTAATTCTGATTGGCGTGCTCTGGACGCTGGGCCTGCATGGCGATGCTATCGTGCTGGTATTTATCCAGCCGGTGTGGCTGGCGAATATGACGGAAAACTTTGCCGCCTTTCAGCATAATCAGCCGGTGCCGCACATTATTACGCAGCAGTTTTACGATCTGTGGATTGCGCCAGGCGGAACCGGCGCGCTGCTGGGGCTGGTTATCTTTATGCTGTTACGCAGCCGCAGCGTGCAGATGAAACAGCTGGGAAAAATCGCCGCGCCGGGCGCGCTATTCAATATCAGCGAGCCGCTGGTGTTTGGCATTCCGCTGGTGATGAACCCCTGGTTTTTCCTGCCGTTTATCCTGACGCCGGTGGTGCTGGTGCTGGTCACCTGGAGCGCGATGTCGCTGGGATTAGTGGCGCCGCCCGCCGGGATTGCGCTGCCGTTTACCACGCCGATTTTCTTCAGCGGCTATCTCGCCACCGGCGGACATATTTCCGGCACCGTGATGCAGGCGATTAACCTCGGCATTTCGCTGGTTATTTACTACCCCTTCTTCCGCGCCTGGGATAAGCAAAAATGGCGCGAAGAGCAGGCGGCGGCAAGCGTGGCGGCGCAAAAGCGCGCGGCGGAGACGGTAATGGCGGAGGGAAGCCAGGCGTAGCCGGCGGCAGGTTACCTTCATCCTTAACGGCGGCGCGCGGCAAAAGGCGCGCCGCCTTGTTTAGCCCGGCAGTTTCTCTATTGATGCCGCCAGGGGTTTCCAGCGGCGCGTAGCCGTTCTTCCGTCGCCTTGTTTAACTCAGTGGTTTTTCTTCTGATACCACCATACGGCTTCCCAGGGACGCAGCATCATTTCGCCCGGCGCCGGTTTAGCATCGGAATAGTTGCTCATCAGTACCTCCCACTCTTCGCCGAAAGGCTCTTCCGGGTGCCACGCCTGCGCATCGCGGCTGAAGTTAGCCACCACGATTAAGGTTTCGCCTTCATGCTGGCGGCGATAGCACCACAGGTAAGCGTGCGCCGGCAGCAGATCGAGATAGTCGCCCCAGGTCAGGATCGGGTAGCGTTTACGCAGCTGAATGAGCTTTTGATAGGTATAGAAGATTGAATCGGGATCGGCGACGGCCGCTTCCGCATTAATGGTTTCGTAGTTACGGCTCATGCCGATCCACGGCGTGCCGTCGGTGAAGCCGGCGTTCTCGCTGGCGTCCCACTGCATCGGCGTGCGTCCGTTATCGCGCGATTTGCTGGCCAGAATCGCCAGCAGGTTTTCGCTATCGCGCCCCTGGGTACGTAGCTCGGCGTACATGTTATGGCTTTCGATATCACGGTAATCAATGATGCGGGTAAAGCCCGGATTGGTCATTCCCAGCTCTTCGCCCTGATAAATATAGGGCGTGCCCTGCATGCCATGCAGCACCAGCGCCAGCATTTTCGCCGAAGCAACGCGATATTCGCCATCGTCGCCCCAGCGCGACACTACGCGCGGCTGATCGTGATTGCACCAGAACAGCGCGTTCCAGGCGCGGTTGTACATTCCCTGCTGCCAGTGGGTAAAAATCTTCTTCTGCGCCACCAGATCCAGCGGCGTCAGCGTCCACTTCTGACCGTTGCGGAAATCCACCTCGACATGGTCAAAGCTGAACACCATCGACAGCTCGTCGCCCGCCAGCGAACCGTACTGCTGGCAGTGCTCCAGCGTGGCGGATGACATCTCGCCCACCGTCATCAGCTCGCGCGGCCGAAACACGTCACGGCTCATTTCACGCATATATTCATGAATGCGCGGGCCGTCGGTATAGAGACGCAGGCCGTCGCCGTCGGGATCGTCCGGGAAATCCTGATGTTTGGAAACCAGGTTCACCACGTCGAGCCGCAGCCCGTCGATGCCGCGATCGGCCCAGAAGTTAACGATCTGCTTCAGCTCGGCGCGCACGTTATCGTTTTCCCAGTTGAGATCCGCCTGCTCCGGCGCCCAGAGGTGCATATAGTACTGATTGCTCTCCGGATGCCAGCGCCAGGCGGAGCCGCCAAATTTGGATTTCCAGTTATTCGGCGGTTCGGTTGGCGTGCCGTCCCGCCAGATATAGTAGTCGCGATAGGGGCTTTCCGGATTCAGCGATTCGTGAAACCAGTGATGCTGCGTAGAAGAGTGGTTAAACACCATATCGAGGATAACGCGCAGCCCGCGCTTGTGCGCCTGTTCAACCAGATGATCGAAATCGCTCATCGTGCCGAAAGCGGGATCGATGGCGGTATAGTTCGCCACATCGTAGCCGTTATCAACCTGCGGTGAAATATAAAAGGGCGTCAGCCAGATGGCGTCAACTCCCAGCATTTTCAGGTAGTCCAGACGCTGAATCACACCGGCCAGGTCGCCTGTGCCACTACCGGTCGTATCCTGAAAACTTTTGGGATAGATTTGATAAATGACGCCGTTCTGCCACCATGGTGGAGTTTTATTCATTGCTCAGTCCTGATTGCTTATCGGGGCGAAAACCTCCGCCCGTTTTATCGAAAAAGTTTCTTTTTTTCTTCCACCATAAGGTTAGCTATTCCTTACGATTACCACACGCCGGAGAAAGCTGAATTCACCGAAAAAGCCACTTTTTGCCACCGGCGTCCGGGCAAAAAAGGCTGGCGCTTCATAAAGTAGCAACGCCTCTGCGCCGCTCAGGGGCGCGGGTAAAAGTCTCTGTAGGGATGTTGCAAAAATTTTCCGCTGCCGCTGATTGCGCCATATTACGCCGCTTTTGCCGAGCATAAGCAGGCCGCAGCGGCGATAAAAAGCCTGTTTATGCCGCAAAAAAGGTTAAACCTTGCCTGGCGCGCGGGCTACGGGACGGGTAAAAAACGCGGGAAGATAACGGGGCGGCGGCAGCTAAGCGGCGGTTGAAGCAAGGATATGGCGCATCCAAGGCCGCGTCTTTAACAGGCTCGGCCTTGCGCATTTAGCAGGACAGACGCTTAGCGACGTACGGCAATCGCTTCAATTTCAATTTTTACATCTTTCGGCAAACGAGCTACTTCCACGCAGGAACGAGCCGGGAAGGGCGCGCCGTGCTCGCTGAAGAACGCTTCGTAGGTGGCGTTAACGGTGGCAAAGTCATTGAGATCTTTTACGAACACCGTGGTTTTCACGATATCGCTTACTTTCAGGCCGGCCGCTTCGACGATCGCCTGAACATTTTCCAGCGACTGACGCGCCTGCGCGGCAACGTCGTCAGCAACCGCGCCGGTTTTCGGATTCACCGGGATCTGACCAGAGGTAATGATCATGCTGCCAAGATCCACGCCCTGTACGTACGGGCCGATAGCGGCTGGGGCATTTTCCGTGCTGATTTCGCGTGACATAGCTTCTCCTGATTAATGACCTGTTGCGGACGGGCGGTCTGCCCGCCGCTTCGCCTCCATTATAGGGAGACGAAAAGTGATTACCAGTTTGCCAACACGACCTGGTGCGCAAATTCTTTCTCGCAATACTTGCATTTAAGCAGTACGGATTGATCGCGCTTTCTTACCTTAAAGCTGGAACAGACCGGCTCGCTGCGGCTGATACAGTTGCTGTTGGGGCAGATCAGTACGCGTTCGATGCGATCCGGCAGTGTCGGCACGATCTTGGCTACCACCTGGTAATCGTCGATGCGGTTAACCGTGGCGTGCGGCGCATAAACCGCCAGCTGATTGACCTGGTCTTCGGTTAAGAACGTATTTTCGATTTTAATCAGATCTTTGCGTCCCAGCGCGCCGGAGGGCAGGTTAAGACCGATAGTGATGCGCTGATCGGTTTCCGTCAGGCGGAACAGCGTCAAAAGTTTAAAGCCTATCTGTGCCGGAATATGGTCGATTACCGTACCGCGCTTGATCGCTTCTACCTGTAATTTACTTTGCATCATTTTCTCCTCCTTACAGAACCGGATCGCTGTTCAGTACCAGCGCCAGAAGCGCCTGACGCGCATAAATGCCGTTGCCGGCCTGCTGGAAATACCAGGCGTAGGGCGTTTTATCCACGTCGGTAGTGATTTCGTCCACGCGCGGCAGCGGATGCAGTACCTTCATATTGTCGCGCGCGCCCTGCAGGCTGGCGGCGCGCAGCACGAACTGCGCTTTGACGTTGGCATATTCGGAAGGATCGAGGCGCTCTTTCTGTACGCGCGTCATATACAGGATATCCACCTGGGGTATCACCTCTTCGATGCTGTCGTGACGGCTCCACGCAATCCCCTGCTCATCCAGCATATCGGTAAGGTAGCTGGGCATCGCCAGCGCCTCAGGCGCGATAAAGAAGAAGCGGTTACCGTCGAATTTCGCCAGCGCCTGGGTTAGCGAGTGCACGGTGCGGCCATATTTCAGGTCGCCTACCATCGCCACGTTAAGGTTGCTGAGGCGGCCCTGGGTCTCCTGAATGGTAAACAGATCGAGCAGCGTCTGGGTCGGATGCTGGTTCGCGCCGTCGCCGGCGTTCAGCACCGGAATATTGCCGGAAAATTCGGTAGCGAGACGGGCGGCGCCTTCCTGCGGGTGGCGCATCACAATGGCGTCAACGTAGGTGCTGACCACCGAGATGGTATCGGCCAGCGTTTCGCCTTTTTTGCCCAGCGAGGTATTGCTGCTGTCGGAAAAGCCGACCACCGACGCGCCCAGGCGATGAATCGCCGTTTCAAAGGAGAGGCGGGTACGCGTTGAAGCTTCGAAGAAGCAGCTGGCGATAACCTTATGCTTCAGCAGCTCCGGCTGCGGATTGGCCTTCAGGCTGGCCGCCGTATGCAGCACCAGCTCCAGCTCCTCGCGGCTGAGATCGTTAATCGAGATAATATGCTTGTGATACAGCGGGTTCATGCGTCGCTCTCCTTTAGGCATGCCGGATTAAGGACGAAAAAAAAGCCCCTGCAATGAGGGGCTTTCTTACGATCGGTAACTGACGGAAGGAAACGGGCGCTACGCCTGTATTCAGGCACAGAAAAGCGCTAGGTATTTTACTGCTCAGCTGCATAGATCCTCCCGGCAAATTGTCGGGCATTATACGCATTCAGTTCACGGCTTCAAGCAAAAAAACGCGCCGGTTAATCGTTTGCGCTACGCCTGTTCCACCGGTTTCGCCAGCGTGGCGATCATCACCGCCTTAATGGTATGCAGCCGGTTTTCCGCCTGATCGAACACGATGCTGTGCTCCGATTCAAAGACTTCATCGGTTACTTCCATACCGCCGTGCAGCTGGTACTGTTCAGCCATCTGCTTGCCGAGCGTGGTTTGATCGTCGTGCAGCGCCGGCAGGCAGTGCAGGAATTTCACCTGCGGATTGCCGGTAAGCTGCAGCATCGCCATATTCACCTGGTAATCGCGCAGCAGGGCGATGCGCTCCTGCCAGCGCTCTTTCGCCTCACCCATGGAGACCCAGACGTCGGTATAGATAAAATCGGCCTGGCGCACGCCTGCGGCAATATCTTCCGTCAGGGTAATGCGCCCGCCGTTCTGGCTGGCGACCGCCTGGCATTCCGCCACCAGGCTCTCATCCGGCCAGCAGCTTTTCGGCGCCACCAGGCGCAGATCGAGGCCCGTCAGCGCGGCGGCTTCCATCATGCTGTTGCCCATATTGTTGCGTGCGTCGCCGACGTAGGCCAGCGTCATCGCCCGCAGCGATTTTTCCGGCAGATGCTCCTGCATCGTCAGCAGATCGGCCAGCAGCTGCGTAGGGTGAAACTCATCGGTCAGGCCGTTCCACACCGGCACGCCCGCGTACTGCGCCAGCGTTTCCACTACCGCCTGGCCGTAACCGCGGTACTGGATGCCGTCATAGATGCGCCCCAGCACGCGAGCGGTATCTTTAATCGATTCCTTATGGCCGATCTGGCTGCCGCTGGGGCCAAGGTAAGTGACGCGCGCGCCCTGGTCATACGCGGCAACTTCGAAAGAGCATCGGGTGCGTGTCGACTCTTTTTCGAAGATGAGCGCAATATTTTTACCGCGCAGCTGCGGAACTTCATCGCCATTTTTTTTCGCAATTTTTAATTCAGCGGCGAGCGCCAGCAGCGCATTGATTTCTGCCGGGGTGAAATCGAGCAGCCTGAGAAAATGGCGTTGATAGAACTGGCTCATGCAGCACTCCTTGTCTGTTGATGAATGAATTTAAATTCAATTTAAACGTATGAATATTCATTTTCAACCCCAGGTACAATAAACTTTCGCTTTTGTGTAGTGGCGCGAACGGCAGTGTGGGAAAATAATCACAATGTTTGCCACATACTGAGGAACCCATCATGGCATATGAAGAATTGCTGGAAGAGCAGCGCGAAGAGACCAGAGCGATTGTTGAAGAGCTGCTGGAGGATGGCAGCGATCCTGATGCGCTTTATACCATTGAGCATCATCTCTCCTGCGACAGCTTCGACGCGCTGGAAAAAGCGGCGGTAGATGCCTTTAAGCTGGGTTATGAAGTGACCGAGCCGGAAGAGCTGGAGCTGGAGGATGGCACCACGGTGATGTGCGTGGATATCCTGAGCGAGCTGGCGCTCAATGTCGATCTGATTGACGCGCAGGTTGAACAGCTGGTTAATCTGGCGGGCAAACACAACGTTGATTATGACGGCTGGGGCACCTACTTCGAAGATCCGGACGGCGAGGACGAGGATGAAGAGGGCGACTACCTGGACGCCGATGACGATGGCGTTCGCCACTAATTTGCCGCTTCTTTCCTGATTAATCCGGCGCGCTGTGGATGCGGCGCGCTTTTAACCGTAGCTATGCCATGAATTACGCCGATCTGCTTGCTCCCATTCATCAGTTTCTGCACTGCCGCACGCCTCAGCTCTGGCTTGATGAGGCGCGTAAAGCGCAACATCTCCCGCTGTTGCTCACCGATCATATGATTTGCGAACTCAAGGCGGCCCAGACCGCGACCTGGCTGATCCGTAAGTATGTGGCGGATAAGCCGAGCGGCGACGCGATACTCGCCTGGCTCCAGCCCTATGAAGCTTTTATTTACCGTGAAGATCGCGACAGCGGCTTTATCGAAGCGCATAAAAGTCTGTCGAAGCGCATTATCGCCCGCAACGATATCCCGTGGGGCGATGAGCTGCTGGATAAAATGGTGCTGCTGATTAAAGAAGAGCTGCACCATTTTTATCAGGTGTGGGAGATTATGCAGGCGCGCGGCATCCCATATCGGAAAATCAGCGCCAGCCGCTACGCCAAAGGTTTGATGCGTGAAGTGACCACCCATGAGCCGCTGACGCTGGTGGATAAGCTGATTTGCGGCGCTTATATTGAGGCGCGCTCCTGCGAGCGCTTTGCCAGCCTGGCGCCTTATCTGGATGAGGAACTGGCGAAATTTTATCTGTCGCTGCTGCGCTCCGAGGCGCGCCACTATCAGGATTATCTGGCGCTGGCGGCGCGCATTGCTCCCTTTGATATCAGCGCGCGCGTGCGTCTTATCGGCGCAACGGAAGCGCGCCTGATCCAGGAGCCGGATCACGAACTGCGCTTCCACAGCGGCGTGCCCGCCTGGCGGCTGACCCAGTAAAAAGCGCGCAACCTCTCGCCCGCGCCAGCGCGATGCCCGACAGCAGGCGAGCAGGTCTCTTACAGCGTCTTTAACATGGTTACTTCACAATCAACGTGGCCGGTGCAGCCCAGCGGGCCATCGATATGCTGAAAGCCCAGCTTCTCATACAGCCGGATTGCCTGGGTCAGGCTGGCGGTAGTTTCCAGATAACAGCGCTTAAAGCCACGCTCACGGGCAAAATCAAACGCCTGTAGCGCCAGCCGCCAGGCCAGCCCGCGCCCGCGCAGCTGCGGCATAAAATACATTTTTTGCAGTTCACAGATATCAGGCGCGCTGCACTGCAGCGGCGCAATGCCGCCGCCGCCAACGATTCTGCCCTCCAGCTCCACTACCCAATAGGCGCTGTTCGCTTCGCTATACAGCTCAAACAGACGGTCAAGGTTAGGATCGGCAACGGTATAGCCCTTATCGGCGGTCAGGCCGAACTCTGCCGATACGTGGCGGATAACCTGGGCAACAAAGGGATTATCCGCCTCGCGGATAGGGCGAATGCGCAGCGAAGTGTCGGTGGCGATAGTCATACGTCTGGCCTGGGTCGAGAAACGAAAACAGTGTAATAACATCGCTGACCGGGGGATGCAATCTCTGCGGCATTGAGAAAAATTCAGCGGCTGCGTAATCAGTGAAAAGCTTTGCCGTTAAGCGCAAATAGAGCGTAATGCGGCTACCGCCGTGCGCCGGGCAAAAAAATACCCCGTCGGCGAATGCTGACGGGGTAGGGAAGCAAGCCGGCCGGTAGCGGCAAAAAGCGTGGCGATTACAGCGCGGCGATCACGCCCTGCTGCTCGATCAGCTTAGCTTTGCCCTGCTCCAGCTCGGCCATGCGGGCGCGCTCTTTCGCTACTACCGCTTCCGGCGCGCGGGCGACGAAAGATTCATTGCCCAGACGCGACTCAATTTTTTCCATCTCGGCTTCGACTTTCGCCAGCTCTTTCGCCAGACGCTCCAGCTCCGCCGCTTTATCCACCAGACCTGCCATCGGGATCAGCAGCTCGGCGCCGTCCACCAGTTTGGTCACCGAGAGCGGGCCTTTATCGCCCTGCGGCAGCAGCGTAATCTCGCTCAGACGCGCCATCGCCTGCAGGAAACTGCGGTTTTCGTTTACGCGCCGCTGCGCATCAACGCTGGCGCCGCGCAGCAACAGCTCCAGCGGCTTGCCCGGAGAGATATTCATCTCGGCGCGAATATTACGCACCGCGACAATCGCCTGCTTCAGCCATTCGGTATCCGCCAGCGCCGCCTCATCCAGCTGTGCTGCATCGTAGGCCGGGAAAGGCTGCAGCATAATGGTATCGGCGCTGATGTTCTTCAGCACCTTCACGCGCTGCCAGATGGTTTCGGTAATAAACGGAATAATCGGGTGCGCCAGACGCAGCAGCGCCTCCAGCACCGTTACCAGCGTATGACGCGTGCCGCGCAGCTCCGCTTCAGAGCCGTTATGCATCACCGGCTTGGTCAGCTCCAGATACCAGTCGCAGAACTGGTTCCAGGTGAACTCATACAGGATATTGGCGGCGATATCAAAGCGATAGCTGTCCAGCGCTTCGCGATAGGCTTTCACCGTATTATTGAACTCCGCCAGAATCCAGCGATCCGCCAGCGACAGCGTCATATCGCCGCCGTTCTGCCCGCAGTCCCGATCTTCGGTATTCATCAGCACGAAGCGGCTGGCGTTCCACAGCTTATTACAGAAATTGCGGTAGCCTTCCAGGCGCTTCATATCCCAGTTGATATCGCGTCCGGTTGAAGCCAGCGCCGCCAGGGTAAAGCGCAGCGCGTCGGTGCCCGCCGGTTCGATGCCGTTCGGGAACTGCTTCTCGGTGCGCTTGCGGATTTTTTCCGCCAGCTGCGGCTGCATCATATTGCCGGTGCGTTTTTCCAGCAGCGCCTCAAGGGTAATGCCATCCACCATATCCAGCGGATCGATCACGTTGCCCTTTGATTTCGACATCTTCTGGCCTTCCTCATCGCGGATCAAACCGGTCATATAGACGGTTTTAAACGGCACCTGCCGCTTGCCGTTCTCATCCTTAATGAAGTGCATGGTCAGCATAATCATGCGCGCGATCCAGAAGAAGATAATATCGAAGCCGCTCACCAGCACGCTGGTGGGATGGAAAGTGCGCAACGCTTCGGTATTCTCCGGCCAGCCGAGGGTAGAGAAGGTCCAGAGGCCGGATGAGAACCAGGTATCCAGCACGTCATCGTCCTGACGCAGCGTTACGCCGGCGTCAAGCTGGTTTTCCGCGCGCACTTCTTCTTCGCTGCGGCCCACGTAGACATTGCCTTCGGCGTCATACCACGCCGGAATACGATGGCCCCACCAGAGCTGGCGAGAGATACACCAGTCCTGAATATCGCGCATCCAGGAGAAATACATATTTTCGTACTGTTTCGGCACAAACTGGATATCGCCGTTTTCTACCGCTTCCACCGCCACTTTCGCCAGCGGGGCGGTGCGTACGTACCACTGATCGGTCAGCATCGGTTCGATCACCACGCCGCCGCGATCGCCATAGGGCACGGTCAGATCGTGCGGTTTAACCTCTTCCAGCAGGCCCAGCTCGTCCACCGCGGCAACCATCGCCTTACGCGCGGCGAAACGCTCCAGCTTCTGGAACTGCGCCGGCAGCGCGGTGCTGTAAACGTCGGTTTCTTCACCGTTGGTATCATAAACCTGCGCGCTTTCACGAATATCGCCGTCAAAGGTCAGGATATTGATCATCGGCAGCTTGTGGCGGCGGCCCACTTCATAGTCGTTGAAATCGTGCGCCGGGGTGATCTTCACGCAGCCGGTGCCTTTTTCCATATCGGCGTGCTCGTCGCCCACGATCGGAATGCGGCGGTTAACCAGCGGCAGCAGAACAAATTTACCGATCAGATCCTTATAGCGCGGATCTTCCGGGTTGACCGCTACGCCGGTATCGCCCAGCAGGGTTTCCGGACGGGTAGTGGCGACCACCAAATACTCTTTGCCGTCAGCGGTTTTCGCGCCGTCCGCCAGCGGATAGCGGATATGCCACATAGATCCTTTGGTCTCGCGGTTTTCCACTTCCAGATCGGAAATCGCGGTGCGCAGTTTCGGATCCCAGTTCACCAGGCGTTTGCCGCGGTAAATCAGATTCTCTTTATAGAGGCGCACAAACACCTCTTTCACCGCGTTGGAGAGGCCCTCATCCATGGTGAAGCGTTCGCGCTCCCAGTCCACGGAGTTGCCGAGGCGGCGCATCTGACGGGTAATGGTGCCGCCGGATTCCGCTTTCCACTGCCACACCTTCTCAATAAAGGCATCGCGGCCGTAATCCTGGCGGGTTTTGCCCTCTTCGGCGGCCATTTTACGTTCCACCACCATCTGGGTAGCGATACCGGCATGGTCGGTGCCCACCTGCCACAGCGTGTTTTTACCCTGCATACGCTGGTAGCGCACCATGGTATCCATGATGGTTTGCTGGAAGGCATGACCCATATGCAAGCTACCGGTAACGTTCGGCGGCGGGATCATGATGCAGAAGCTCTCCTGGCTGGCATCGCCATTCGGTTTAAAGTAGCCCTGCTTTTCCCAGTGCTCGTAAAGCGGTTGTTCGATCTCTTGCGGATTATATGTCTTTTCCATTTCTGCTATGTCGTTTGCGGCTGTGGCGGGGTTGCCGTATTCAAGTGGAAGCCGACGCTGCGATAGGCTTTATAGCGTTCACGCGCCTGCTGTTTCAAAGATTCTTCATAAGGGACGAAGTCTATCACTTCATGGAAAGCGGTGGCAAAATCTGCAAACTGCGGCAGCAGGCTAATCAGCAGATCGCGCGGCGCATTGCCGCGACGCTGCGGCCAGGCCAGCTCCACCGGCGCGCCATATTTCGGGCCTTCGCCGGCCAGATTATGCGGCACAAAGGCTTGCGCCGGGCGCTGCCACAGGGCTTCATCCAGCCGCACGGCCTGCTGTTCATCTTCACAGGCTATCAGCACGCGCTTGCCTTCGCGCCAGCGCAGCTCCGCTAAATCGCAGACCAGCGCCTCGACCGCGCTCAGGCCGTCCGTCTGCGCATCGGTTTCCAGAAGATAGAAAGTGGCCTTTTTCATGATGTATGCCTGTCGGCGTATGGCGCGTTGCCAGACGCTGAATAGTAATAGGTTCAGTAGTGAAGCATCCGGGCACCGCCGCTGCGCCCGTAGGACGACGGCGTCCGGGTTAAACAAGCTTAGTCGTCGCCGTTCATTCCGGCGCGGTTCAGCAGGAACTGCGACAGCAGGGCGACCGGGCGACCGGTGGCGCCTTTCGCTTTGCCGGAGCGCCAGGCGGTGCCGGCGATATCGAGGTGCGCCCAGTTATATTTACGGGCAAAGCGCGCCAGGAAACAGGCGGCGGTAATCGCGCCGCCCGGACGACCGCCGATATTCGCCATATCGGCAAAGTTCGATTCCAGCTGCTCCTGATACTCGTCGGCCAGCGGCAGGCGCCATGCGCGATCGCCCGCCTGCTCGGAGGCGCCGATCAGCTCGTGCGCCAGCGGATTGTGGTTCGACAGCAGGCCGCTGATATGGTGGCCCAGCGCGATCACGCAGGCGCCGGTCAGCGTGGCGACGTCGATCACCACTTCCGGATCGAAACGCTCAACGTAGGTCAGCGCGTCGCACAGCACCAGACGCCCTTCGGCATCGGTGTTCAGCACTTCTACCGTCTGCCCGGACATAGTGGTGAGCACGTCGCCCGGACGGAAGGCGCGTCCGCCCGGCATATTTTCGCAGCCCGCCAGCACGCCGACCACGTTCAGCGGCAGGTTAAGCTCCGCCACCATGCGCATCACGCCATACACCGAAGCGGCGCCGCACATATCATATTTCATCTCATCCATGCCTTCAGCCGGCTTGATGGAGATGCCGCCGGAGTCAAAGGTCAATCCTTTGCCCACCAGCACGATCGGCTTCGCTTCCGGATCCGGGCTGCCTTTATAGTCGATCACCGACATCAGCGATTCGTTCTGCGAGCCCTGGCCCACCGCCAGGTAGGCGTTCATGCCCAGCTCTTTCATCTGCTGCTCGCCGATAACGCGCGTGGTGATATTGCTCCAGGCGTCGGCCAGCTGGCGCGCCTGCGAAGCGAGATAGGCGGCGTTACAGATATTGGGCGGCATATTGCCCAAATCTTTCGCCGCCTTGACGCCGGCGGCGATAGCCAGGCCGTGCTGAATCGCCCGCTCGCCGCTGGTCAGCTCGCGGCGCGTCGGTACGTTGAAGACCATTTTGCGCAGCGGGCGACGCGGTTCGCTTTTATTGCTTTTCAGTTGATCGAAGCAGTAGAGCGTCTCTTTTGCCGTTTCTACCGCCTGACGCACTTTCCAGTAGGTATTGCGCCCTTTAACGTGCAGTTCGGTCAGGAAGCAGACCGCCTCCATCGAGCCGGTATCATTCAGGGTATTAATCGTTTTCTGAATTACCTGCTTATACTGACGTTCATCCAGCTCGCGTTCTTTACCACAGCCAATGAGCAAAATCCGCTCGGAAAGGATATTCGGCACATGATGCAGCAGCAGCGTTTGACCCACTTTACCTTCCAGTTCGCCGCGGCGCAGCAGGGCGCTGATATAGCCATCGCTGATTTTATCCAGCTGTTCGGCGATCGGCGACAGACGGCGCGGCTCGAAGACGCCCACAACGATACAGGCACTACGCTGTTTCTCCGGGCTACCGCTTTTTACACTGAACTCCATGCACTCTCCTGAATCTTAAAGACAACGGCGCTGGCTGCGGCTAGAATGTACCGCTTCGTAACGCTTACGCCGTTGCGTACGACGTTTTAGTAAAAGGACGTCAGTTTGTGTTTCAGTGACTTTGTTATTTTTTACGTCACCTGAACGCTTGTGTCATACAATAGATCTATGACCACGGCCATTGATGATTAAAAATGGCGGATAAGCGTTGAAACTATCGATTTTCCAGCAAAAAGACAAGTTTTCACAGGCATACGAAGCGTGATCATCATTAGATATCTGGTTCGGGAAACGCTAAAAAGCCAGCTGGCGATACTCTTTATCCTGCTGCTGATCTTCTTTTGTCAGAAGCTCGTCAGGATCCTGGGCGCGGCGGTGGACGGCGAGATCCCGACAAACTTAGTTCTTACCCTGCTTGGGCTCGGCGTGCCGGAAATGGCGCAGCTTATCCTGCCGCTCAGTCTGTTTCTGGCCATCTTAATGACGCTGGGGCGGCTCTACACCGAAAGTGAAATTACGGTGATGCACGCCTGCGGCTTAAGCAAGGCGGTGC
Source organism: Mixta tenebrionis (assembly GCF_006517625.1). Classification (GTDB taxonomy): domain Bacteria; phylum Pseudomonadota; class Gammaproteobacteria; order Enterobacterales; family Enterobacteriaceae; genus Mixta; species Mixta tenebrionis. Next base: position 142,439 of record NZ_VHQI01000002.1, read on the forward strand.
TGGTCAAAGCGGCGATGTTTTTGATGCTGCTGACGGCGGCGGTGGCGGCGGTCAACGTACTCTGGCTCAGCCCCTGGTCGTCGCGTTACCAGAGCGAGGTGACGCAGAACGCCAAGGCCAACCCCGGCGCGGCGGCGCTGGCGGCCGGGCAGTTCCAGCAGTCCAGCGACGGCAACAGCGTACTGTTTATTGAAGATGTTAAGGGCAACGCGTTTGGTCACGTTTTCCTTGCCCAGCTGCGCCCTAAAGGCAACGCGCGCCCGTCGGTGGTGCTGGCGGACAGCGGCCATATGGAGCAGCGTCCGGACGGTTCGCAGGTGGTGACGCTGGATAAGGGCACCCGCTTTGAGGGCACCGCGCTGCTGCGTGATTTCCGCATTACCGATTTCACCAACTATCAGGCGATCGTCGGCTATAAAACCGCCACGCTCGATCCTGACGATGCGGAGCAGGCCAGCTTCCCCAGCCTGTTTAAGCAAAATTCGGCGCAGTTCCGCTCCGAGCTGCACTGGCGGCTGACGCTGGTCTTTTCCGTGCTGGTGATGGCGCTGATGGTGGTGCCGCTGAGCGTGGTGAACCCGCGTCAGGGGCGCGTGCTGTCGATGCTGCCGGCAATGCTGCTCTATCTGATCTTCTTCCTGTTGCAAAGCTCGCTGAAGTCAAACGGCGCGAAAGGGCGGCTCGATCCGGCGGTCTGGATGTGGGCGGTTAACCTGAGCTACCTGGCGCTGGCGATTGTGCTGAACCTGTGGGATACGGTGCCGATGCGGCGCCTGCGCGCCCGCTTTACGCGTGGAGGTTCAGTCTGATGTTTGGCGTACTCGATCGCTATATCGGTAAAACCATCTTTAACACCATTATGCTGACGCTGTTTATGCTGGTATCGCTCTCCGGCATTATCAAGTTTGTCGATCAGCTGCGCAAAACCGGCCAGGGCGCCTATACCGCGCTCTCCGCCGGCTATTACACCCTGCTTAGCGTGCCAAAGGATATCGAGATTTTCTTCCCGATGGCGGCGCTGCTCGGCGCGCTGCTGGGGCTGGGAACGCTGGCGCAGCGCAGCGAACTGGTAGTGATGCAGGCTTCTGGTTTTACCCGTCTGCAAATCGCTCTGTCGGTGATGAAAACCGCCATTCCGCTGGTGCTGTTGACCATGGCGATCGGTGAGTTCGTCGCGCCGCAGGGCGAGCAGATGGCGCGCAACTTCCGCGCTCAGCAGATCCTCGGCGGCTCGCTGCTCTCTACCCAGTCCGGGCTGTGGGCGAAAGATGGCAACAGCTTTATTTATATAGAACGCATCAAGGGCAGCGATGAGCTGGACGGCATCAGCATCTACAACTTCAATGACCAGCGTCGGCTGATGAGCGTGCGCTACGCCGCGACCGCCACCTGGGATAAAGAGAAGCGGCGCTGGAAACTGGGGCAGGTGGATGAATCAGATCTGAACGATGTACAGCAGATCACCGGCAAGCAGAGCATCAGCGGCGAATGGAAAACCAACCTGACGCCGGACAAGCTGGGCGTGGTGGCGCTCGATCCCGATGCGCTGTCGATTCGCGGCCTGCATAACTACGCCAAATATTTGCAGCAGAGCGGCCAGGAATCCGGGCGCTACCTGCTGAATATGTGGAGTAAAATCTTCCAGCCGCTGTCGGTGGCGGTAATGATGCTGATGGCGCTCTCTTTTATTTTCGGGCCGCTGCGCAGCGTATCCATGGGGGTGCGCGTGGTGACCGGCATCAGCTTCGGTTTTCTGTTCTACGTGCTGGATCAGATTTTCGGTCCGCTTAGCCTGGTATACGGCCTGCCGCCGATACTGGGCGCGGTGCTGCCCAGCGCCGCTTTCTTCGCTATCAGCGTCTGGATGCTGATGAAGCGTCGTTAACCCTGCGGCGCGGCAGCCGATTGCCGCGCCCGTTTATCTCTTCTGCTCTCTTCTGGCCGCATTGCGCCTGGCCCTGTTCGAATTATTGTAAATTCGCCCGCCTACGATTTTTCTTACCGCTGCGTTAATTAAAAATGTAATGCTGAGAAGGAGTTATTGTTCGCGCCCGGCATATTATTTTGGCTGTTTCGCTGAGAAAAAAGTTTCCCGCCAAATAAAAAGTAATAAAAACAGGGCCGCTTTAGTCATTACTGTCAGCAGGATTTATATTTCTTAACAATTTGCCACGGCTGATTATTACTTAAGTCGCCGTTTGGTCTATGCTTTATAACTATTACGGTAAGTTATCGGTCACCGACATGATAATGAACGCATATTCTGACACGGCGCTATTTGCAGAGGTAATCAATGGATAAAAAAATCGCGCCGCAGCAGCAAAAGGCGGAACGGCAGGAAAGCATTCCGTTGGCAGAAGAGCAGGCAGAGGTCAGCACTACCCACGTGGTAGACCGCCGCATCCGTATTCAGCGTTCCACCACCAGCGCCGAGCAGCTGCTGGAAGCGGAGCTGTGGCGCGAAGAGGTGGAGATAACGCGCGTTGAAAAAAATGAGCCTGTTGAAGAGGGTTATTTTCCCCAGGTTCGTCAGGAAGGCGAGGTATTAATTGTGCCGGTGATTGAAGAACAGGTGGAAATAATTCGGCGCCATATCCTGAAGGAAGAAGTTCATATTCATAAACTGAAAAAGCGCGAGCATTTTCAACAGCAGGTCACATTACGTAGCCAGGAGATAGAGATCAACAAGGAAGATAATTAACCGTAAACCTAAGCACGAGGAGACTATAATGGCACATGAAAAAATCGTTACTGCTTTTAATCAGCTACAGCAGGCGGAAGTCGCTAAAGAGAAACTGATTGCCGAAGGTATCGCGGAAAGCCATATTGATATTATTTCCGGTGAAAGATTGCGCGTGGAAGGTAAAGAGATCCGTCATCCCAGCTTCTGGCAGCGCCTGTTTGGCGATGACGTCGATGACGACTACGCCACTGAATATAACAAAGCGATTCAGGGCGGCGGCGTGCTGCTGACGGTGCGCGCGCGCAAAGAAGATGCCGATCGTATCGAAACCCTGCTGGATCAATATGCTAATGACTATTCCGCCTCCTGGCGGCGTGCCGATACCACCGGCCATCAGCGCGAACATCTGGGCGAAACCAACGATCTTTCCGGGCGCACGACTTCGGCAGGTTTTAACGCCGGCGCCGCTGGGGTAACCGGCAAAACCGATCCCACTGCTGGCGTGCCCGGCACTCTGGATCATGACAGCGATAAATCTATCGCCGGCAAAACCGGTGCGACCGATCTGCTGAGCGGTAAGAACAATAGCGGCGTTACCGGCACCTCCACGAGCGGCGTAACCGCGACTTCCGCTACCGGCGCCACCGGTACGGCGGCAACAGGCGTGGCTGGCGCTGGCGTCACCGGCACTTCCCTTAGCGGTAAAGAGCAACATGAAGCGTTGAAGCTGGCGGAAGAGCAGGTAGATATCGGCAAACGTCAGGTCAGCGACGGCACCGTACGTCTGCGCCGTTATACCGTGGAAGATGAGGTGGCGGAAGATGTATCGCTGTTTGAACAGCATGCCGATGTATTCCGTAACTCCGTGAACGAGCCAGCCTATCTGCACGACGTCGACTGGTCGGATAAGACCATTGAGGTAGAGGAATCCCACGAAGTGCCGACGGTAAGCAAAACCGCACGTATTAAAGAAGAGGTAGGCGTGCGTAATGAAACCACCGAACGGGTAGAGACAGTGAAAGATACCGTACGCCGGCAGGAGGTTGAGGTTGAGCAGACCGGCGCCAAAGGTCTTGATAAAGATCGCGCTGGCGTTACCGGCGGCCTGAATAACGATCCGGTTACTGGCGCCAGCGGCAACGATCGCCCGGTTGGCACCACCACTTCCGGTTTTGAAAAAGACAGCCTCACCGGCTCCAGCGATAAAGATCGCCTGGGCGGCCTGAAGAAGTAATTCGTTGTTCTCCTCGCCCGCGCTGAGCTATTGCCACAGCGCGGGCAGCTGCGTTATCAGCCACAGCAGCAGCCCGATGCACCCGCCCACCAGCGTTCCGTTGATCCGAATAAACTGTAAATCCTTGCCGATATTCAGCTCTATCTGCTGCGACATCTCGCGGGCATCCCAGCTTTTTACCGTATCGCTGATATGACGCGTCAAAAATGCCGCAAACTCCGGGGCGATAGTTTGCGCCGCCTGTTCCAGATGCTGATTCAACGAGGCGCGCAGCGCCCGATCGTTAACCAGCGTTTCGCCCAGCCACAGTCCTGCCTCGGTTATTCGCTGGCCGACGCGCGAATCATCAGCCGAGAGATCGGTTTTCAGCCAGCCGCGCAGATCGTGCCACAGTTCGCCGATATAGCGATTTAGCGCCTCGTCCTCTTTAAGGTAGCCTTTAATAGTTTCTGCCCGCGCCGCCATATCGGGATCGGCCTTCAGACGCGTGAGCAGTTTTTCTACCGCGCGGTTAAATCCCAGACGCAGCTCGTGGCCCTGATCCTGGCTTACCTCATCCAGCAGCGAGTTAACCGCACTGGCAACCAGCTCCGCGCTGTGTTCGCCCAGCCATTCCGTCGGCAAAACTTTTGCCTTGATCGGATGCTCGCGCTTCAGCCAGCGCACAATCTGCAGCGCAATAAACTCACGCGTGCTATCGCGGTTCAGCAGGCGTAGCAGCTGCCCGATAGCCGCATCCAGCAGCGCCTGATGACGATTATTTTTCGTCAGGCTTTCCAGCAACAGCGCGCTTGAGCGGGTCAGATCGACTTTATCCAGCGCTTTATGCACCGCCCGTCGGATAAAATTTTGAATACGGGCGTCATCGGTAAAATCAAGGAAGCCGCGCATCAGCTGCAACAGATGCAGGCCCACGCGCCGGGCGTTATCCGGCGCGCTCAGCCAGCTGCCGGCCAGCTGTGCCGGATCGTAACGGCGGATTAACGCCAGCAGCGTATCGGTGCCGAGGAATTTTTCCTGGACAAAACGCCCAAGATTTTCACCGATGCGATCTTTATTACGGGGGATGATGGCGGTATGACGTGAAATGAAAGGCACCGGAACGCGCCGGAAAAGGGCGACGACGGCAAACCAGTCAGCTAAAGCCCCAACCATTGCCGCTTCCGCTATCGCTTTCAGCGCGCTAACCCATAGCCAGGGCGGCATAAACAGGGTGGATATAAAGGTGGCTGCCGCAATCAGCAGCAGGGAAAGCGCCAGGCGCTTAGCTCGTTTCAGTTCGTTTATTTTCTCCATGCTACCAGCATAGCGTAGCGCGTTAAGAAAATCGTGCTTCCCTTGACGATGGCGTTTCAGGAAGGCCCCTCATCGGCATGAAGAGATGGCGCCGCTTCAGGTAAAAACGAACCACAGCGCCAGCAGGGCGGCGAGCAATATGATCCACAACGCTACCAGCAAACGGACGCTGCCTCTTTTATTAAATAGTGAGAAAGATGTTTTCTCTGAAGAAAAGTCTGATGAGGAAATATTTACCGGCTTTCCATCGCATTCTTCTACCGTTGCTGAAAGGGTAATACCTTTTTTAGGTACGGTAATAATGATATTGTCATCAATACCTACGCGTTTCAGATTCTTCCGTAAAATAGAGATGTTCTGGTAAAGCGTATTAACCGTTACCTCCATCCCGTGCTTGCGCCAGACCTCGTTCATAAATTCTTCCTGGGTAATTATGTCGCCCTTGCGCTCAATCAGTAATGTCAGACAACGGCTGGCAGGCTGATTAATTTTTGTATCGTTTCCCGGATAAAATTTACTTGAAGTTAATGTATGATTTATCGGATCGAAGATAGCGTTGTTATTAATGCAGTAGAACATGGTTAATTCCTCGTCGATAGAGTCCATAAGTAACAACATGTAGCTGGCGGGTAGCGGCTCAAGCTAACATAACAGCATTATCCATTCAAACGCTCTTGGGAAACGGATGAGATCCAGACGATACATAATCTTATTTATTATATTCTTTAAATCTTGTAATTTTTAATTATGTATTCTTTTGCTTTTAATTTATTGATTTCAATCATATTTGCAACGGTTGCTGGCGTGGTTGTTGCCAACAGCGCATTGATAATGTGAAGTTTTATTTACTTTTCCTGAATTGTTGATTCTTCACTTTCTCTCATCTTTTTTTATTGTAATTTTAATGCCGACAAGACGGTGTGAGAGTAAGGCGTTAGTCGCCCTTATAATATGGAGTCAAATAATGCGCTGGCGGGTTAATAACCTTACGGCACTATTTTGATAAGAAGTTGCAAGGGAGACTTTTCGTAACCTAACGCCTGATTTTATCTACTGTTTTGCTCTGAGAACGTTTGTTTATGAAACTCTCTGTAATTCAGAGAATAAAAGGAATCGTGTCCGTTCGTTTTTAAGATACGAGTACTATTTCGCTTACAATAGCTGATAAGGATATATATGAAACGTTTTAACAAAATCTCATTAGGCATGACTTTGTTGTTTGCATCCGCATCCGTGCTTGCTTATGACGGCACCGTCAACTTTAATGGCGAAATTATCGATAATACCTGCCGACTGTCACTGGATGGCGGCCCCAGCCTGGTAGTACCGATGGGATCGGTAAATAAAAGCAGCTTTACCGGCGTAGGCTCTACCGCCTCTACCACAGAGTTTGTTTTAACGCTGAGCGAATGCCCGGCTGGCGTTGCCAGAGTGAAATTTGATGGCGCCGGTTATGAAGGTAATAACGACGTATTAGCGCTGAGTCCAAGCGCGAATGCGGCCACGGGCGTTGCTATTCAGCTCTACGATCAGAATATGGACAGGCTGCCGCTGTTCAGAGCGTCCAGCGCGTATGAAATGCAGGCGGACGTAGATAACCCGCTGAGATTCTATGCCAGCTACATTGCTATGAATCAAAACGTGACTCCAGGTACGGCCAATGCCGTAGCCACCTTTACGATGAACTACAACTAATCGTCTCCGCAATGGGCCGCCGGCGGCCCATTGCTTTTCTCAGGATAGCGGAAATGTATAAATGGATTTTCAGCTTTCTGCTGCTTTTATCGCTGGTCAGCAGCGAAGCATCAGCGGGCGTGGTTATCGGCGGAACGCGTATTATTTTTCACGGCGATCGCAAAGAGGCCACTATCAGCGTCAACAATACCGATGCGACTTCCTGGCTGGTTCAGTCATGGACGGAAAGCCTGGACGGTGGTAAAGCCCCCTTTATTTTCTCGCCGCCGTTATTTCGCCTCGACGGCCAGCAAAAAAACGTTTTGCGCCTTTTATTTACCGGCGGCAACCTGCCGGAAGATCGGGAAAGCCTGTTCTGGGCAAATATTAAATCGATTCCCGGCGCTACCGATGATGAGAACATTTTACAAATAGCGATTAAGAATCAGCTTAAGCTGATCTATCGTCCAACGGCGATCAAAAAAGCCTTAAAACCCGATATTTATGAAAAATTGCAGTGGAGCCAGCAACAGGGCCGGCTGCAGGTTAATAACCCGACGCCTTTTTATATGAATTTTCATTCTGTCGTGGTCAACGGTAAAGCCGTTAATTATCCAGAGTGGGTGGCGCCTTTCGCCAGTAAAACCTACGACATACCCCAGCTGGCGGCGTCGGGCAAAGTGAGCTGGCGGGTGATTAATGATTTTGGCGCTCCGACGGCAACGTTCGAGGCGGCCTACTGAGTTCTGCATAAATACGTTATTGAATAAGGAAATGCCATGACGGGCGCAGGGAAACGCCGCTTACTGCTGCTGTGCCTTATGCCAGCTCTGATTCAGATCAATAACGGTTGCGCTAAGGTGCGCTTTAACCCGGCGATGCTGGAAAAACAAAGCCCTGGAGACAGCAACGTTGATCTTTCGGCTTTTGAGGAGATGCAGCAGCTGCCCGGCACTTACCGGGTCGAGGTCGTGCTGAATAACCGTCGGCAGGAGACGCGCGATGTCACCTTTTTTCAGCAGGATGATGGCGAAGGGAAACAAACGCTGCAGCCCTGCCTGAGCGCTGACCTGTTGGCAAATTATGGGGTTAACGTGGCGCGCTATCCCCTGCTTCAGCAGGAGAACGGCTGCGCCGATCTGTCGCAGATCGCTGACGCCCGCGCCCGGCTGGATGTTAACACGCAGCAGCTGATACTTAGCTTCCCTCAGGCGGAGCTAAATCACAGCGCGCGTGATGCGGTGCCGTCAACGCGCTGGGACGAGGGGATTAGCGCGCTGCTGCTCAACTACCGCTTCAGCGGCGCGCACAGCGAAGCGTTACAGGCGCATCGTCGTAATAACGACAGCCAGTTTCTTAGCCTGCAGCCGGGGGTTAACCTGGGAGCGTGGCGGCTGCGTAACTACAGCACCTGGTCGCGCAACCGGCAGAGCGATGCGAAGTGGGATCGCCTCTACACCCGCGCGCAGCGCGGTATTATTCCGCTGCAGGCGCAGCTTACGTTGGGGGAGAGCACTTCACCGACGGATATTTATGACAGCGTCTCCTTTCGCGGCGTACAGCTCGCTTCGGACGATGATATGTTGCCGGATAGTCTGAGAGGCTATGCGCCGATAGTACGCGGCATCGCGCGCAGCCATGCTCAGGTTAACGTTTATCAGAACGGCAATATTATCTATCAGACCTACGTTGCGCCGGGCGCCTTTGCCATTAGCGATATCTATCCAACCGGCAGCAGCGGCGATCTCTACGTGACTATCCGTGAAACGGACGGTAGCGAACAGCAGCTGGTGGTGCCTTTTGCCTCCGTTCCGGTATTACAGCGTGAAGGCCATATCAAATACAGCCTGACCGGCGGCCAGTACCGTAACAGCAGGAACAACACTACCAACAAGATGTTCATTCAGGGCACCGGGATCGTGGGTCTGCCGCAGGCTTTTACTCTCTATAGCGGCACGCAACAGGCGGAGAACTACCACTCGCTGGTGGCGGGCGTCGGCAGAAACTTTGGTCAGATCGGCGCGCTGTCGCTGGATGCGACCATCGCGCGCAGCAAACTGGCCGATCGGCAAGGCACGCAGCGCGGACACGTCTGGCGGCTGCGCTATGGTAAAAACTTTATCGGCACCGGTACTAACCTGGCGCTGGCGGGGTTCCGCTATGCCACAAAGGACTATTACAGCCTTGATGAAGTGCTGGACAGCTACGAGGACGGCGAAAGCGCCATATGGGAGCGTCGCCGGCAGCGGGCGGAATTGTCGCTTACCCAAAATCTGTGGGCCGGCGCCGGATCGCTGACGGTTAGCGCGGTTAACGAATCATTCTGGGATAACGATCGGCGCGTGCGCTCGATGAATATCGGCTACAACAACAGCTGGCGAGGCATCAGCATTAACCTGAACTACAGCTATAACCGCAATACCCAGCTTGGCTACAGCGGCAAAAAAAGCGGACGCGAGGAGCAGATTATGGCGCTCTCTCTCAATATGCCGCTGAGCGACGAGGGCAATAATACCTGGGCGAACTACCAGCTGAACAGCACGCGTCACGGCAGCAGCAGCCAGTCGGTAGGGCTGAACGGCACCCTGCTGGATGATAAAAATCTCAGCTGGAGCGTGCGTCAGGGCTATACCAATCGTAACGGCGGCAGCCTCGGCAGCGCCGATATCGATTATCGCGGCGGCTACGGCCAGGCGGATGCGGGCTATGCCTGGGATCGCAACAGCCGCCGGTTAAACTACGGCATCAGCGGCGCGCTGGTGGCGCATCATGACGGGATAACGCTCAGCCAGCCGCTTGGCGAGACGGTCGCGCTGGTTAAATCGCCCGGCATAGGCGGCGCATCGGTAGAGAATCAGACCGGCGTCATCACCGATTTTCGCGGCTATACGCTGGTTCCCTATGTCAGGCCCTATCGTATAAGTGAGCTGACGCTCGATCCGTTGACCTTACCGGATACGGTTGAGCTGGCGCAGACTTCCAGCCAGGTGATCCCTACCCGCGGCGCGGTGGTCAGAGCGGATTTCAGCGGCAGGTTAGGGCAGCGCGCCCTGATTACCCTGACGCGCAGCAACGGTCAGCCGGTGCCTTTCGGCGCCACGGTCAGGCCGGAAGACGATAACTCAGACTACAGCAGCATCGTCGGCAGTGATGGCGAAGTGTGGCTGAGCGGCCTGGAGTCGCGAGGCACGCTGCTGGTGAGTTGGGGAAGCGACGCCGACAAGCAGTGCCGCGCCAGCTTCGCGTTGCCTGACAGCGGTGAGGATATGCACCTGCTGAAGGCTATCTGCCGGTAAATCGGCTCGGAAGAAGGGATACTGCAATGAAGAACTTAACGGTTGCTGGTGTAATTATGATGTGTGCCGCGGCGCCCGCCTGCGTACAGGCGGCAGGCTGCGAGCTGGGCACGCCCCGAACGCAGCAGTTCACCCTGCCGGATCTGCTGGTGGACCCCAACCAGCCGCCAGGCAGCGTGATCGGCAGTAAAACCATCGCCATTGCCGGCGATCTGGCGCAAAACTGCACGGGCAGCGTTAACTGGCAGTCGGTGCTGACCGGCAGCTGGGCCAGCCCAAGCGGCGTGCTGCCGGACGTTTATGAAACCGGGATTCCAGGCGTAGGGGTAAAGGTATCTGATGCGCTGCTGCCCGATAGCTTTATGCCGGTGAATACGACGCTGACGCCGGATAGCAGCAGACCTTTGATCGGCTCTGATGTTCAGCTGCTGTTTTACCGCACCGGCGATATTACGCCGGGCAGCTTCCCCGGCGGCGAGGTGGCGCGCTTTATGCTTACCGACAGCTCAGGCAATCTTGCTACCGCCTTAACGCTGCAGGCCGCTTCCGGCAGCGTGCGTATGAAAAGCTGCTACGCCAAATCCAACAACCTGGTCGTACAGTTAGGCAGCGTGAACCGCAGTTCCTTTACCGGCGTAGGCAGCACCGTGGCGCCCACCGCTTTTGCGGTTGAGCTGGTTTGTCAGGGCAATCTGCCGGTGAAAGTAAGCTTCTCATCCGCAGGCGGCGCGCCTTCGCCGGAGCCGGGCATCGTGCCGATACAGGATGGCGCCGGCGCCGCCAGCGGCATAGCGATTAAGGTCATGCATCGCGACGGCAGGCCGCTGCATTTCGATACGCCGGAAGCCTATCATCTGGCGGGCGAGCCGGAGATCTCTATTCCCTTGCTGGCTTCCTATACGCCAACCGGCATCAAGGTTACTCCCGGCACCGCGCGCGGGGCGATGACGTTTACCATTACGCAGGACTAGCGTTATTAAACGATGAATAAAGGAAAGGATCTCTGCGCCGTGGTAAATCGCAGGGCGCAGAGAGAGCTGGCATCAGGAGATAAAGTTTTTACCCTGCTTTAATACGACATCGCAGGCTTTAGTTTTAAGCTTTTCGCCGAGCGGGGTGTTGCTCAGGCTTTTCAGGTTTAGCTGCTGCCCGTTGCCGGTATTCAGCAGGCCCATCAGCCCCTGCTGATAGTCGGTTTGCTGCGCCTGCGTGGTGCTGTCCTGCAGGCCAAGCTTGCTCAGCACCTGATCCTTGATGCTGTTGGCATTATTCTCCACCACGTTATGTTTAACGCAGTATTCCATCACGCCAGCGGCGTTGGTCATGCTGCTGCTGCTTACCGCCTTATCGCCGCCGTTCAGCAGTGCGGTAAGGGAAGAGAGCGACAAACCGCCCTGAGCGTTAGCGTCGTTCTGGGCCGTGCCGTTGTTGCTGTTTTGCTGGCTTAGCTGCGATGCCGCGCTGCTCAGCTGATCCTGCCAGCTGGCCGCCAGCGCGGTTCCAGCCACCATAAAAGAGAGCACGCCCGTTGTCAGGGTCAGACGCTGTAAAATTTTCTTCATTTTAACCTCGATGTGTATCCGGCCCGCCATCCACGGCGCGCCTGCTATCCGCCAGTAGGACTTCCCGCAACGGTCAGAGTTCCGCCCGCCGCGCCGCCGCGCGCCGCAAAAGGCCGCGTTTGGGATTAGTCCGTATAATCAGGCGAATTTTTCGTCATCTGGCGCCGGTTAGCGACGATTGAGGTTGCACAGGTGACAGGTAAGGGTATAATCCTCAACGTTTTCCGCATACCCTTCAGTGCCGAAGTGGCGAAATCGGTAGACGCAGTTGATTCAAAATCAACCGTAGAAATACGTGCCGGTTCGAGTCCGGCCTTCGGCACCACAAGTATGTAAATGGACCTCAACTGAGGTCTTTTTTTATGCCTGAAACCCGCGCTATACAAGGTTTTTCCAGCTTTTCTCCTCAACTGAAGTCAATCTGAGTCAACCCACATCAACAAGCTTGTGAGTATACTAATGAGTATATTTGCCGATTCGATATTGCTTGTATACTCACGGGATACAATGGAAGGAGAACCATTATGGCCCTAACGGATACTAAAGTTCGTTCTGCAAAACCTGAGGAGAAAGAGTATTCACTTGTTGACGGCGACGGCATGCTCTTACTTGTAAAGCCTAACGGCTCCAAGTATTGGCGATTTCGTTTCCGTTTTGGCGGTAAACAACATTTGATGGCGTTCGGTGTTTATCCCGAAGTTTCACTAGCAGATGCCAGGAAGAAAAGGGAAGAGGCTAGAAAGCTGGTCGCTGCTGGTATCGATCCTCGTGAGCATAAACGAGCTGTGAAAGAAGAGCAGGCGAAAGAGATCATTACTTTCGAGAAGGTTGCCAGAGAGTGGCTTGCAACTAACCAAAAATGGTCAGAAGATCATGCTAATCGCGTAAAAAAGAGCCTGGAGGACAATATCTTCCCGGCAATTGGTACTCGCAACATTGCTGAATTGGGTACTCGCGATCTGTTAATTCCCATCAAAGCCGTAGAGACATCTGGACGTCTTGAGGTGGCTTCCCGTCTTCAACAGCGCACCACGGCTATCATGCGCTATGCAGTGCAAAGCGGGTTAATAGATTACAACCCGGCGCAAGAGATGGCGGGGGCGGTAGCTTCCAGTAATCGGCAGCATCGTCCGGCGCTGGAGTTAAAGCGCATCCCTGAATTACTCCAGAAAATAGATGACTATACCGGCAGGCCACTAACCCGTTGGGCAACCGAACTCACTCTACTTATCTTTATTCGGTCCAGTGAGTTGCGTTTTGCTCGCTGGTCAGAGATCGATTTTGAAACGTCAATGTGGACGATCCCGCCTGAGCGAGAGCCTATTCCCGGCGTGAAACATTCTCAGCGAGGTTCAAAGATGCGTACACCTCATCTGGTGCCGCTTTCTAAGCAGGCGCTGGCGATCCTGAAGCAGATAAAACAGTTCTGCGGGGAACATGAACTGATTTTTATCGGCGATCACGATCCGCGTAAGCCCATGAGCGAGAACACGGTAAACAGTGCATTACGGGTGATGGGCTATGACACTAAAGTTGAGGTTTGTGGTCACGGCTTTCGCACAATGGCCTGTAGTTCGTTGATTGAGTCAGGGCTATGGTCGAAGGATGCGGTGGAGCGCCAGATGAGCCATATGGAACGTAACTCGGTACGCGCAGCATATATCCATAAAGCGGAACATCTGGATGAACGCAAGTTGATGCTGCAATGGTGGGCTGATTTTTTGGATGCGAATCGGGAGAGGGGGATTACGCCGTTTGATTATGCGAAGGTAAATCGGGGTAATATTTAATGCATATGGTTAATTAGTTATAAAACTAATTAACCAGCCACCTTTGAATGTGTCAAAGAGCCTATAGAGATCAAGGAGAAGCTTGTATAAAATAGGTGAATTCTTACTTTAGAGAACATGAAGTTATGAGCGCAATCACATTACGTAAAGCGTTGGGTGTACTTGCGAAGTCATCTTCGTTTTCCGTCACCACCGTGACACACCGCCAGAAGGATGAGTTCGACCAGTTGAAGGAACAACTCTTTGTTAAACAAGAGATTGAAACTGAATTGCAACGTTATTTAGATGTTGCCAAACCTGGGGAAATCATTTTTTTGTGCGGTAGTAGCGGGGATGGGAAGTCTGAAATTTTAACCCGTTGCCAGTCAGATCCGCGTTATCAACGGCGATTTAATTTTCATCTGGATGCCACACATAGCTTTGCCCCTCGGCAATCAGCCATTGATGCTTTGAATGATTTATTTGCTAAACATCATCAGCAATCATCTCCATTGCTTATTGGTATCAATACCGGAATGCTCGCCAATTTTGCCAGAGAAGGTGCTAAATGCCATCAGGTGATCCGATCGGCGATAGACTCATTTTTATCGGTGCAGCATGACGCAAGCCGTCCTTACCGTAATGAAAATTGTTCCTTTTTTGATTTTGAACACTACCCTAAATTCCAGTTTAACGAAAATAAAAACTATTCACCATTTATTAAAACCTTATTAGATAACTTAACTCGCGATGATGATAATAACTTATTTCAGTTTATCTTTCGGCGCGATGAGTCAGTTAATCCAGATCTAAAAGAGGTCGCAAATTTTAAATTGCTTTGCACACCTGGTGTGCAGAATGTGTTAATTACGCAGCTCTTTAAAGCGCGATTAATTAAAGACCAGTTTGTAACGACCCGAACGCTGCTGGATTTTTTGCATCACCTGCTGATGGGGCCTGGCTACTTATTTGATAATCTCTTCACCGGTGCAGAAAATGATCTGATTAAAAAAGTTTCCGATTTTGATCCCGCCAGATTGCACACCTATGAACTTGATCAATTTGTTTTGCGCTATGAACTGGGGCTGGTTGACGCTGATCTCGATGATTTTTTAGCCGCACTTGAGCCGTTGCACATTAAGTTTGATCGCCAGAACGTTAAGTCTGGTGACGCAACCTCCTTGATCCGGCTTTTCTGGCTGTTACAGTACGAGTCATTAGGTAATGATTATCATCGGAAATTTTCCGCGTTCTTTAACGAATCGCTGTTTGAACGTTACTCAGAAATCTGGCACTTGCATAGTAATTACACAGCAGATCCGGAGCAAAAAAGGTCACTGAATCGCTTTTATGCTTTTGAGCTTATTGCTGGTATCCAGCGCTATGCTAACCGCAAAGCGCCTGAATTAAGTATGCAAAAAGAAGAGTTCTTTTTGGGTGAGTTCGGTGGTGTTAAAATAACCGCACCGGTAGAGATAAAGCCTGACTGGGACTCTATTCGTAATAAACACACGGCTCATCCAACAGGCTTTGATGTCTATTTAAAGGTGGGGCAAAATCCACTACCGTGTATTCATATCGGACTTAATTTGTTTGAATTATTGGACAAATTGAATAATGGCTATCGTCCGAATAAATACGATAAAAATGCCATCGTGTTACTGGATGAAATTGTTGAGTTGATTGCAGAGCAGGCTAAATCAAGTAGCGAAATCAAATTTTATGATGGCAGACAACGGGTTTATCGTGCAAAGGCGGATGACGATATGATCACTATTAGCGGTATGGAGGGTTAGCAGAATGTACCCTATCGCAACCGAGTTAAAAGTGGGTAACAATCAACTGGATAGTTACCTGCCTGTGCGCAATAAAAACAACGATATTAGCTGGCAATTCGTCACCGGTCTGGTCCTTAGCTACGCCCTGAAACGCAAAATCGAAGCTTACGATCCCGAACAATTCCGTGAAGATTGTAAAACACATCTGCAGGAACTACTTGATGAGCCTGCATTCTGGTCCGTGCTGGAACGGATGTATTTTTCCAGTCAGGATATTTTCCGTGTATCCCCTCTTTTTTTACTATTTCATGCTCAGTTTGTGGGCGAAAAAATAAGCGCGGGATCTACGGCAGATAAACGTCTTGGTACGCTGTTTGCCAATTTGATGGGCGATTTCAGCCTTCGCTACCCCATACAGGACAGACTGAACTTCATTGAGCAGCAAATGCTGAATAAGCTCAATGAAAAAATAAAATTGCTGGGGAAAGGACCTTTTGCCGAAGAGCAACCCTACCTTCCGTATATGGTCACGTGTTTTCAGGCCGATCTTGCGTTTTTGGCGGAGCACCCACAATACCTTTTACAAGAATTGACCAACACCCTACGTTTGTACGCCTTTAGCTGGTGCGCTCAACTGGCGCTCAATCTTGACAACTGGCAGGACGGCGAGCCACAAAGCAAATCACTATTTTTTATTCTTGATAGCGAAAGAGCCAGCTCTGAACGGGAAAAGGTGAAACGTTATGGCTATAAGCTGTTCGCCAGCCAGAGCGAAAAACTGTTCCCGGTGCTCTCTGCTCTAGAGGTTTTGCAGTGGGAAAAAGGACAGAAAAAGCGTCCGTTATGGCAGATTTATCAAGACACTCTGAATGATTCAGACTCATCTGCCCAAGTACTAAATGACCTTAATGTTTATTTGCAGGATTTTATTGTGGATCGAGGCCTCCCGCTTCGTGAACGCGCAACAAACCTGGAAAATGCCTTCAAACAGCTCTTATCCGTTGCCGTAGAGCAGTTCCAGGGTAAACAGACTGACCGCGCGACGGTAAATCGTAAATACGTTAATGAACTGGAAAACCAGATTTGCACTGACTTTATTCAGGTGCGTGGTCGGGCGGGGAAAGTGTTGGTGCTTAATCAGGATCGTCTGCTGTTACTGACCAATCTCACCGTAGGCAAAAATGATAAACTCCGCCTGCACGAATTGCTTCGCGGTTTTGAACAGCGCGGTTTTTATTTAGATAGCCAGTCGGCGCAAACGCTGGTGGCGTTTTATGAACGCATGGGAAATGTAGAGCGAATGAGTGACAGTGGAGACGCCGTGTATGTCCGTAAAACAGTATGAAACCTATCTGGCGGAAACTTTTATTGAATGGGTAGGCGGCATCATACAGCCGGGTGAGCGCTACCAGTTCAAATCTCCCGATCCCGATAATGCCTTAAAACTCTGGGAAGCATTCGTCTCTCTGGCAGACGGCAACCAGCTGGAAATTGCGGCAGGGCAATATATTGATTGCCTCCCCTGCAATGGCGTTCAGCTTATTCCGGTACTGCATGGCACTGCGGCTCCAGCATTCACGGAAAACTATATTTCCCATCTGCGCGATGAAGTTGCAGGGCGCAGCGGCGTTTTTGCCAAAACAGCGCTGTTGATTATTCACAACAGTATGCTTGATACCCTGATTAACAGCACGAAAGACGTGTCGGCACCGGATGCTATCTGGTATCCACAAACCTTCAGTCATCAACTAGAAAAGCTCATTACCACCGACAGTAACCGTTCGGAATTGTCCCGTTGTTTGCTAGAGGATCAACTGGCAACGGTACTGGATGAAGGTGCGACCGTATTTGGTTTCTCATCGCTGTATCGCCTGCTGGATGATGGCAATCTGGATTTCTCCGAACTTCATCTGTTTAAAGATGATGAACTACTGAACTATAGCCAGAAACAGCTACGCACCCGACTGAATGAAAACCGGAAATTATATCGCCAGATAGAAGACAGCGTTGAACGCTACAGTGGACAGCTGGAAAATGTGCTACCTGAGTTTAGTACCAAGTTCATCCAGGAGCATTTTTACGATAAAGATGACTGGCGTGAGCTTGATTTTTCCGACTACAGGAAAGAGAAAGAACAGAATAGTGAACAAAAACTGGTGCTGGAGAACGTCTCCGTCGAAAACGGCGAGGTTTGGCAAAGGGCGAAAAGCGCCAGTAAGGCAGGCAAACGTGACATCAGCCTGCTGGTGCATGTGCAGTCAGGGCAATCAAAGGCGGAGCTGGAGTTCAGCTTTCAGGGCAACGATCTTCAGGATAACCAGATAAAGATTGCCCATCATCGCCAGTTAAAGAACATGCCTTTCTGGCGCACCAGCCGGGCGGGAGGCAAGACTTCCCGCATTATGGCATCAGTGCCTTTTGACGGGCATCCATGCTTCTTTAGTCTCGAACTAACCAACCGCAATAATTCAGCCGAAGAGTATAAATTTCGCCTGTTGTTGGTCGAGCAAGGGCAATTTTGGCTAAACGATATTCAGCACTGTTACCGCATTGAGCCAGGTAAAGATCAAATAACCCTGCAACTGGAAGATAACACACTGCGTATTGCCGAGTCTGGGAACCTGACCTGTTCGTTGGATGACGAAAGCGAAGACATCGACTGCCAGCATTATGCTCAGGTGAATTTTGAGACGCTGGCGAATCAAAGTGATCTGGTGCAGTTTGCGCTCGTTTCCGGCGATTCCCGACTGTCGTTTAACATCGAGGGGCCGGGAGCAGAAGAAGGGCTAACGCTGCCGCTGCTTTTTGACCAAAGTCGTTTCAATAAGTTGTTCAAAGAAGAGGGCAATGCAACCTGGAACCGACTAAAAGGGCGCATCATACTCGATAATACTGAACACAAGGTTGTCGGTGTTCGTCAGCAGTTGTTGATACTAGAAGCCTCATTAATTGAGCGACGTCTGCTGGGTACGGGAAGTGACGATCGCGAGTTTGTGCTAGATGAACTTCTTGCCAGCTACCCCGAACTCCATAACGCCTATGAGCAGTTATTTGCCTACTATCATCGGCGTAATACCCTGCCGAGTTTGGTGTCGTGGTCATCAGAATATCGCACGCTGGTCAACTACATTGTCACCACGTTTGAGCAGTCACTCCAGCAAATCGGCCAGAGCAGAGCGCTGACAGCGCACGAGAAACGTCTTCTGCATCTGGGGATCTGCCGCAATGATAGCCATGAGCGTCTTTCACCACTGCACCCATTAGTGCTGGCCTACCATCTACAACTGGCAGAAACTATCGTTGCAGAGTCGGAACAGCACGATTCGGCTTCATTTGCCACACTACCACCGATTACTCTCAATCGCCTGATGGTTTCTGGGTTAATGCCGTTTGTTTATCACAGTGAGCATGAATACGCGCAGCTACAGCCAGTGGAGGAGAACCGCTTCTGGATTGATGTGGTTCCCCAGTGCCAGGTCAGCCATGAATACGTTAAGCGTCTGGTAAAAGACAAACTCAATGAGTTCACGGATGCCTACGCCCGATTGTTCCAGAGTGCCGGAAACAATGCGTTGATTATCAATGCCATCAATCAGGGGAATGCCAAAGAGCTGTTTCTGGGATTAGTGGAATATTTTAAGCAGGAAAAAGAGCACTCTATTTCGGTGCATGTGAATTGCTACGATGAACGTCTGCTGCCCAATATGTTCGATCACTTTGCCGAAAGTGGCAGCTATGAGCAGCTTAAAAACGATCTCGATCTGAACAGCGGTGTATGGCGGGCGGAAGCCGATATGCTGATTGACCTGCTGCGCAGCCGGTTAACGTTCAGCAAGTTTGTCCTGCCGTCAGAAAGCGACAAGCTGGCCTATGCACACTTGGCATTTTTCACTAATACGGCACCGGTAGATTGCCGTCAGATCCGCATTGAAGATGCTTCCAGTGGGGTACTTTGTCATGGGTTGATCGCTGGGGAAGGTGCTGAAACACAGGGGGATGCCTACTTTACCGCGTTTGGCCTGCGTGATGTGGATGTCGGACCCTACTGCGCACTGCGTCTTGCCCGATTAGTTGGCAGCCTGTGGCAACCCGCGCGTCAAAGCAACAGCCAGTATCATGGACAAGGGATCGGCCTGGCCGTGAGCGGCAATTTTAAACAGCTACTCAATTACTCCTACAATAGTGCGCTCTGGACCACCATCATTGATCCTAAGGTCACCCTCGACTTTTTCACCAGCCAGAAAGATGTGGTTCTTATCCACTATTCTGACCAGTACACCAGTTGCGCAGGCTACGATGCCGTCACCGTCACGAAGCAGGTTGATTTGTTCCTGCGGCTGCTCCAGATCGGAAGCCAGCCCGGGCAACCCGCCGTTGACAGTCAGCATTTGCTGGCTGAATTTAACGCCTTTAACGGCGAATGGCTGCTGAAAATGCTGCGTTCCAGTGAAAGGGAGCGTAAAGAGAAGCACGGTATTATTGGGGCGTACAAATTTGTGCAATCCATGTTGCACCAGTCCGATATTTGCTGGATTCCGCTATCGGTAGCCGAAATGATCCGCGTGTCCGGCAATGTCGGGCTGAAAATGAAAGAGAGCGATTTATCGAGAAATTTACAGGGTTATCGTAAAGGTGCGATCTCTGATGATGTGCTCTTTGTTGGTTTCAAAGAAAACCGCCTCTATCTGTTGCCGCTGGAAGTTAAAACCGGGGCGCGGCCTGACTACAGCTATGCGGGCCAACAGGCTCGTGAGCTGAAACGTTATTTACAGCAGGACATTCTGGAACCGCAAACGCTGGCATCACAATTGTACCGGGCGCTCTTTATTCGTCAGGTGCTGATGCAGGTGGAGAAACTGCATCTGTACGGTGTGCTGGATAGCAACAAACTGGCTCCCTTGCTGGATCGACGCGAATGGTGGTTAACGGGTGACTATCAGTTAGGAGAATTGACCGACTATGCGCACGGCTTCGTCGTGGCGCATGTGGACAGCGCAACCTGCTTCGATCTCTCTTATAAAGAGACTGCGGAGAATATCTTACAGATCGAAATCCCTTATTCACTGCTGTCTTCGCTAATTGCTGCGCAGGGGAATGAACCACCGCTGGCGGAACGTTACCGAGTGCCGGAAAAATACCGGCTTAAGCCAGAAAGTGATGCCACTCCGTCACAACCTGAAGTCGTGGTAGAAGTCACGATGCTGGCTACTGCACGGTCCATTTCGGAACCGGAGTCGTTACAGTCAGCTGTACCGGTGGCGACTTCTGATATTAGCGACACTCCATTACAGATCCTGTTTGGTCATGATGCTGCGCGTCAGAGCCCATTATATTGGGAGCCAACCAACACCGCGAAGTTCATGAATACCAATACCGGCATTATTGGAACGATGGGCACCGGTAAAACCCAGTTTACAAAATCGCTGGTCACACAGTTGATGCGTAATCAGTCCTGTAACGTTGATGGCAAACCTATTGGTTTGATGATCTTCGACTACAAATCAGACTATGTGGACGAGGCTTTTATTGATGCTACGGGGGCCAAAAAGTACAAGTTATTCAAGCTGCCTTACAACCCCCTATCTCTGTTTGGCGACACGCCAATGTTACCAATCCACACCGCTGGTGGACTCTCGGAAACGATGGCGAAAGCCTATGGGCTAGGCCATAAACAGCAGCTCAAATTAGAAAATCTGATTTTAGAATGCTACGAAGCAGCAGGTATTTCGGCGGAAGATTCGACAACATGGTCAAGGACTGCGCCGACAATTGAAGATGTATGGCAGCGCTTCCTCGCTCAGGATAAGGTTGAAGAAGATTCGCTTTACGCAGCTCTTTCAAAACTGGCGCGTTACAAGATATTCGAGACTATCCCGGAGAAGATGACCAGTTTGTACGAATTGATTGACGGCGTCACCGTGATCGAACTGGCTGGATACCCGCCAGAAGTGCAAAACCTGGTAGTCGCGCTCACGCTGGATCTGTTTTACGCGCAGATGCAAAAGCGCGGTAAACCAGTCGTGAGGGGGGATTATCGTCAGCTCACCAAAATGATTCTGGTGGACGAAGCCGATAACTTTATGCGTCAGGATTTTTCCAGTCTGCGTAAGATCCTTAAAGAGGGCCGTGAGTATGGCGTTGGTGCGATCCTGTCAACTCAGGAGATAACCCACTTTAAGACCGGTGAACATAACTATGCCTCATATATCTTAACTTGGGTGATCCATCGTGTTTCCGAGATTAGGAATGCGGATATTAAGGCGGTATTTAACGTCGATGATAAGGGTGAGCAGGAGTCTTTGATGGGAGAGATTCGGCAGCTTGAGAAGCATTTTAGCCTGTATGTTGATGGGGAAAAAAAGGTGAGAAAAATGCGCGATAAAGCATTTTGGGAGTTGAGTGGAAATGAATGATTCAACACCTCAAAATATCTGCACGCTTTTTAGCGAGCTTTGGCGTAGACTGAAATTGGTATTCAGTAATCATTACTTTTTGGTTTTTTTTATTTTAATTGTGGTAGTTCTAGGTAGTATAAGTATTTGGTTTACTGCTGTTTTTAACAATTCACCGGGAAGGCTTGACCGATTGATAGTAAATATGAATACGCTTAATTTTCTCGCGTTTTCTGCTCCGCTATTAGCTACTACTATTTTTGAGAAAACAGTTAATATTATTATAAATCGCAATGAAGTCGATGGTAATAATATTGCAGTGCTTCTTTGGTTACTATTAGGTACAGTGGTTACAATTTCAGCTATTATCGTACTGTATAGTGTTGGCTCCGGTAACGGAAGTTATTTTTCATGGTGTTCATTATTCGCATGGATTATATCTTTAATATATTGGGCTGTTGCTAACATCGAGAACCCTAGTTACTCAATGAATGCTGATTCAAAGTCTGCATCTGGTGGTGCTAAAGTCGGTTCAGCTAGTTCTTTGAATAGGTGATGAAAATGCCATTTTATGAAGGTCAAACAATAAAAGTCAAACAGCCTTTTGGCGACTTTTATATAATTTCGATTCCGGCTAAATTATTAGTTCAAGTTTGTTATTCTTTTGCAGCAAGATATGGTAACGATGTCTTGTCGGGAGTGCAACGCGGAATTAATGAAAATAGAGTTAAAGCGATAGCGCAATTCTGTGCGACTAGTGATGCTATGTTTCCAACGTCAGTAATTTTATCGGTCAACCTTGATGAGAATGGAGAATCACCATTACATCCTTGGTATATTAATGATGATTCTAAATTAGTTATCCCAACTTCAGATGAGATTGCATCTATTGTAGATGGTCAGCATAGAGTTGAAGGACTTAAAAAAGCATTAGAGAAAAATGAATTATCAGCTGACTTTGATATTGTTTGTGCCATTTACTTCGAATTACCAGCACCAAAACAAGCTGAAGTTTTTGCAACAATTAATTTTAATCAACAGAAAGTTGATAAAAGTTTAGCTTATCAGCTGTTTGGTTACGATTTGGATTCTGTTGAAAGCAAATATTGGTCCCCTGATACACTCGCTATTTATTTAACCAGGTTGCTAGACAAAGAAGATGATTCCCCATTTAAAGGGCATGTCGATTTTGGAATGAAAAAAATGGACCTGGCTATTCAAGATGAAGGGGGGGAAGATTCTTTTGATAAATGGTATGTATCCACATCAACTATGGTGCAGGGTATTTCATCGTTGATAACTACTAATCCGTCTAAGGATAGATATTATTTGCATAAAAAGAGAATAATAAGAAGAAGTCGTGAAATTCTGAGTGATATAGAAATGAAAACAACCCCACCATTACGGAGTTATTATATTGAAAATAAAGATGGTCAGGTTTATGATTTAGTGAGGGATTATTTCACTTGCTGTGATGAAATGTTTTGGAGACGAAGCGATATTTCGTTTATGAGAAAAACAATAGGCATTCAAGCATTGTTTGATTTTTTGAAATATATTCTTAATTATATAAATAAACATGACCAAAAAATTTCATCTGAACAGGTTGAATTATATTTGAAAAGAATTGAACCTGATAAGCTAATTGGTTTTAATATTAACTACTCAGGAGTGGGTCGTACACAGATTAGAGATTTTTTAAAATCTGAGTGCGGAATTAATTAAGTTTGTCAAGAGTGAAATGTAATAAGCGCCACTTTTTTAATTAAAGTAGAAGAGTGGCGCTTTGCCTTAACTAAATGCCATTAGAGAAATCTTTTAAATTGCGATAATTCCTTAGCGCTGCGATTCCATCCTCAACATGTGCAGCCCAT
Organism: Mixta tenebrionis; assembly: GCF_006517625.1. Taxonomy (GTDB): domain Bacteria; phylum Pseudomonadota; class Gammaproteobacteria; order Enterobacterales; family Enterobacteriaceae; genus Mixta; species Mixta tenebrionis. The sequence goes on from NZ_VHQI01000002.1 coordinate 165,997, forward strand.
GCTTTAATCAATGCTTTCTGCTCTAGTTTTGGATATAACATCTTTAGTACCAACTCTGTAGCTTGGAGTGTATCACCCAACCACGTAATTTTATCCAGCGTCATCGCACCATCCAATCTCCTATTATCATTCTCTGGTGAATAACGAAACTCACTCTCCACCGAGCGGAAAAATGCCAGTCGAGCCGCGATATTGGGCGTAATCCCCGTATATCCTTTTAGCTTTTTAAGCTGGTCTTCAGTCTGACGACTAAGTACCATTCGATTCGGGAGCATCAGACAGCCTCCTTGGTTAGTTCCCAGAAATAACCGGGTTTCAGCGCAGATGATTTGGTATGCGCATTAAACACAATCTCATAAGCATGAGAAATATCATCACGCAGCCGATCGACGAAATAACGCTCGTCCACTTCAGTATCGGTGGATAGCAACACAACCTGATGACTGGCCTCCGGGAAATAATGATTAATCAACTTATCCCGGTGCTGAGAATCCAGACGGCCTAACGGTGTATCAATAATCACCGGGAAATCACGCCCAGAGGTTTTTGCCAGCGCCTCAAGAATAGCGATTGCATAAATCTGCTTTTCACCCGCAGAAAGCAGCTTACGATTAATCACCGAACCCTTTTCATCCACCAGTTCAACATCAAATGTTTGTGGATTTATGTGCGCATTAAGCTGTAAATCCTCTTTACGAGCCAGCTTATGGTAGGCAATTTCAAAGTTAGCGGATAACTTTTTCACTCGCGCCTGCGTTAACACATCGCTGTAGTAATCGAGCAGGTTAATGGTCTCCTGCGCATTTTTAAACGCACTGCTAAGACCATGTTGGCTACGGGTGATGTCATGTGCTTTCTGTACCTGGCGAACACAGTCCAGTTGCTGCTGTTTCGTCCGTTTAGCCTCTTCCAGCAGCGAGCGATATTTTTGCCGTTGTTTTTCACGTTTATGATCGAGATCGCGTAATGCTGCAAAAAGATCCATTAATTGCTCGTCTTCCGGGGCGCGAGCAATATTAGCAGCGGCCTGCTCCAGTTGTTGTTCAATATCCGCTAATTGATGGCGGTACATATCAAAACGCTGCCATGCTTTTTTGCTGTCCTGCTCAATGGACTGCTGGAGCATACCGGCTTCACGTTCAGAAATATCAAACAGCAAATCACCTTTTGGTTTGGCTGCCATATATGCGTCCAAATTATTGGTAATCGCTTCGGTAGCAATGGCTCTGGTATTGCTCTCACTGCTGGAACGGAACGCGATATCATTTTTGAGTTGAGTTAAAAATTGATTTAACTCCGCCTCAAAAATTTTCGCTTGCTTGATCTGTGCTTCATTGGCAATTTTTTCCAGCAACCGCGACAACGTATTAGGCGCTAGCGCATAGGGCAGCGATCCATCACATTCTTGCCGTAACGCTTTTTCCAGACGCTCTTTTTCTTTTAACAGCGTTTCAACTTTCTGTTTTTCCTGTGCTTTGGTCTGGGCAAATGCACCGCCTTGCGCATTTAACAATCCCTCATGGCGAATAATGTCTTGGGATAAAAATTCAATCCGCGAGTTGACGAAATCGGCCTCTTCCAGCAATTTCTCCGCCTGACCGGCAAGCGTTTTAATCTTTGCCTCAAGTGCTTCAACCTGCTGTTGCTGGGAGCCAGCCAACTGGGCGGTTTGCTGGCGTTTGACAAAAATCATCAGGTCATTTTGCAGTCTGGCGATCAGATCCAGTCCCAACAAACGACGCACCGCTGTACGCAGAATATTGCCGGATTCATCTTCCGCCAGCTCTGCAATTTTCTCTCCATCAAAAAAGAAAAGATCGGCAACACCGTGAGGAATTAATTCATTCAAAAACCCCTGACATTGGTCATAACTGAGTTCACTACGCAGTTGTCCGTCCTGCTGCAAAGAGATACGATCTTTCTTTCCTTTCTTCCAGCTACGCGTGACGGTGAATTCAGTCTCATGGCCGTTTTGGTTGTAGGTAAAGGTCAGTTCTACTGCGGCCTCATCCGGACGCTCTGCTGTATATGTCCCGTTGTGCACCATTGCACCGAGTTGTTCAACATACTCCTGCTGCTGCATTGCCGAGCCAAACGCTAAACGCCCATATAGTGCCAGCCGAATTGCCGACAAAATAGATGTTTTCCCTGCACCATTTAAACCACCAAATAGAACAATCGGGCGAGGGTTTACTTCATGCGGACGCTTTCTGGGAGCCAGATCGATGGTGTGTGTGCCGCAAAATACGCGAAAATTATGTAATACTAATTGCTTAATGAGCACGTTCATTTTCCTCATCGATAAGCACAGACGATTCGCCCGCATCGATAATTCTGCGCTGTAACGTCTGGAGTTCAGCTTCTAGCTTATCCACCTCGTCCTGATGAATATCCCGATCGTTGCGTTTTTGCAGCGTTGCCTGTTGCTGCTGAATCTCTTCCAGGCTGCCCCAGTCCTGCTTCAAAATTGTGCCGAGCTTGTCAAAAATCCCCTGACGACGACTTAACCCTTCCATCGAGGTTTCCAGCTCGATTAGTTTCATTACCATTTCAGGTACTACATCAAACCTTTGCGTTATTTGTACCAGCAAATCAGCATCGCTGGCATCAAAGCGAGACTGATCGTCAACTACCCAATTCAGATCCTGCTGATATACCTCGCGGTAAATCCCCGGCAATGTATCGTACCAGTCTGGCTCGTTAGGATCTTTCAACCACTCCTGACGGATAGCGTGCAGCTCCGGCTGGGTAATTAACGTAATCGTGTGGCCTTGAGCGTTTAAATCACGCTCAATTTCCAGTAAGTCTTTTAACCACTGCTGGCGGTATTTGAGCCAGTAAGGGCCAGGAACATGCTTACGCTCTGCATTGCGATCTTCGCCGTCTTTAGCGTACTGATAGCTCACCTTACCGGTGCGGCGTTTATAGTTGCGATAGGTGTCTTTATTCACCGGATCGGTGGTAAAAGCCAGTAGATCACGATATTTCAGCAATGGCGACATCCACTCTTCGCCATTTTTGATCAGACTTTCCATCGCTTTATCTTTGGTGACTACGGTACAGGTCCAGCAGCCAAAGCGAGAGTTCCCGCAAGAGGGGGTACTTTCGTCGATCACCAAGGGACACTCACCCTGCGCGGAAGAGTCCATATACAGCGTCCACAGAGGACGGTTGTTTCCACCCCACGGGCTTTCCCATTCGTCGATATCTTCAGGAGCATAGCGGAACGCGCCGCGCAGAAGTTTCCAGACGTCTTCTACATCCCAAGTATCAATAGGGGTATAGATAAACGCATTTGCCAGTGTGGTATGCCGGGCCAGGCGTGAGCCATCAATTTTGTGCTTTGCGATGACCTGCGCACGGGAGGCACTTTCGCTACTACGTGAGCCGAGGACAACAATCACTTCATCAAACTGGCTGACCTTATCTTTAATAAAGTCGCTCACCGGATTGATTTTCATACGCTCGGTACACCAGCGAAAACTACGGGTTGGGGCCGGATAACCTTTCCCCAATAAATTGACCCAGAAGGTTTCATTAGTTTTAGGCGTTACCGCATGTTGAGTGATCGGCAGGCCATTACGCTTTGCGCCTGCTTCAATCTGCAACATTGTTTTTTTAATTAAATCTACTACCACTGGCGTTTCGACCAGCGTATCGGATGACACCACAAATACATCTTTGCTGCGCATTTCCGGGGGCAGGCCGAGCAGGGCCAGATACACCAGCGTGATCACGGCGGAAGAATCTTTCCCACCGCTATAGCCAATTACCCACGGACGCTTATCCGCACAATAAATTCTTTGAACTTCAGCAACATATTCGGCCAGAGGGCGTCCAGCGAACTGCTCCTGATTAATAAAATCTTCGTATTCGGCCAAATCGTAGGCCTGAACTAATTTACTCATGAGACAACCATTTGAGCTTCAAGCTCCTGTTCTTCAGGAGTGAGGGGGATTGAGAGCGCGGTTTTTAGCGCATTACAGGTGAGCTGGATCGCCGTACTGGTTTTACTCAGTTTGCCGTGTTGCATCGCACGTTTGACGAGATCCGGGTTGTTTCTGCGCCAGTTAAAAGTTTTAAGTGCAGCTATTTTCTCAGGCCATTGCTCAGGATAACCCGTTAACAGGGTATATCCCAGTTGCCCAAGTGCCTGCAATCCAATGCCATGAGCGTGAATATAATCTTGTCGTAACTGAACCGGTGAAACCTCTTTTTTAGCCGCTAACTGCCAATCCGGCATCACGCTAAAAATAGCTTGCCAATATTGGGTAGCAATTTGGGTGCATTCCTCAAAGTTGTTCTCTTTGGGATCTTTACCCAACAATGCGCGGGTAGCCTGCTTGATGCTGCTCAACGTAAATAACTTATTCGACCGCTGACTGATGCCAGATTTTTCCAGTTCTGTCATCCCAACAAACGGCTCTATGGACATCGCCAGGTAACGTGCCAGATTTGAACTGGCATCGCGATGATCGTATAGAGACGCCAGCGACGGGCTGGGGCGAATGGCGTATTTATTCAGATCGGCGAACATCTGCTGGCTACGCTTTAAGCCTTCATCAACAAAGAACAACACCGGAATATTATCCTGGCCCAGCTCCGGGCGAGCATCCAGAGCGTCTTCAATCGCTTTACGGCGATGCTGACCGTCGTTGATCAGAATTTGTGCATCCATTGGCACGCGTAACGTCCCCAGGTTGTTGGAGTTGGGAAACTCATCAAACTGAACGTCAACCGCAATGGACGCTGTCAGAGCTGAAAACACATAATCTTTTGGATTCTCCAGCAGATAACGCACCATTTCGGGGATGCGTGATTTATTCAGCGTGCGTTGTGCGCGTAGCTCAGGAGGGACGTCATTTTCATCAAAGCTGAATATTTTGGGTATGATGCGCATCGGGCATGTGGCGATGTAGAAAGGACGACCAGCCTGGATACCACGTATAGCTGGAAACGAATAGCAGTAATCTGCATCAATACTAGCCATGCTATAATCCGTAAAAATTTCATGAATTCGATACGCAATATTTTACGTAATGTGCGATAAAAATTATAGTGGTACGTGAAAATTTGCGTACAATTTTTGATTTTGTCAAAAATATTGCGATAAAACAAAGCAATAGGTTATATCTGTCTTTTCCATACTGTAATTAATGGCTTTTGGGACTGACGCTCTATTGATAATGAACACGTTATGCGTGCTGGGGACTGATCTTAATGTTCACTTTTAGCGGGTGGTCAAGTTTGGAGTTGAAATATGTTCCTCTTCCATGAAGGTGAGGTTGGTGTGAGACATTGTCATTTCGCAAATTTTTCAGGAACAGTGAGAATATCAAAGAGTTTCATTTCCGTACTGTAGATATGCTGCCTGCATTCCGGACAGCCCCGGAGGCCGTAATATTCATGCTGACAGAGCACGCAGAAATAATCCTTTTTTGAGGGGCCTGTAGATGGTGTGTCATCACGTTCCATCAGTGCATTCACTGCCTGCTCAAAAGCTGATACTGGTTTCTCCTGGGGAATGACCTGATACTCGCAATGCCTTAACCTAAGTTCTTCAGTTTCTTCCAGGTTATGTTCAAAATAGCCGCCGCTGTCATGCGTCCAGCGTAGCCGCAAGGGATTATTGCAGGAACGGCAATACCAGATTCCCCGTGAGCGAGGTGTTAAATCTCTGGTATGAATGACTTTGCCCACATGGTTCAGGGTGGTACGAATGATGCGAAATTGCAAATTGTGAATCGTCATAATAATGGTCCTTTGCCGGACGACGCGCAGGCGTCATCCTTCCCGTGAAGGGCAGACATGCATGCGGTATCCGGAATTAAATGAAATGAGGTCAGGGGTATGGGAATAAGACGTGGGTTAAATCAGACAAATGGTTTCAGCGAAATGCCGTAGCGGTGGACAGAGCCATCCGGTAGCAGTACGGACAGGGCATCACACCGCAGAACTGGCGTCTGCATTTGTCACATATCCAGCGTGGAGGAATTGTCGTGGTGTGCATGGGTCAGCCCCTGGAGTCAGTGATACGTTGCTGCAACCAGGCTTCCACTTCGCTTTCAAGCCACCGGGAGCTTCTGCCCAGCTTAATCTGCTTTGGGAACCTGCCGTCTTTAATGAGCTTATAGAAATATTTGTCCGTTAAGCCGGTGAGCTTAGTGATAAATTCCATATCGACAAACTTATCGTTGAGAAGGCTGGTGGGTGTGGTCATCGTTTTTTCTCCTTGAGTATATGGGAGAAGAAGCCGGGTAACTGGATGATGCAGACTTCTTCAAACGATAACTGGCCGACGTATTTTTTTACCGGATGGGCGTCAGCTCAGCTTACGCCGCCTGCCACTGACTACTGGTGCCGGGACAGTGCTGACTCTGTAGATCCGGTGCGCTGTGCGTTGGGACTGTTTCCCCAAGTAGCTCAGAATAAATTCCATTCCTTCTCGTCCTTTGCTGTCGGTAAAACTCACCACGCGCTCTCCCCGCACACGGTAATGCCCCTTAGGCTCACACCTATGCGCATAGCCTTCTTCATCCGTTATGTCCTCCCATAGTGCTCTTATCGCTTCCCAAAAAGCCCAGACCTTACTGTGACGTTGACCATTAATATAAAACGCAGCATGGATGTGGTAACGGTGATCTTCTCCATATTCCAGTACCCAGGCATAACCTACCAGCCCTGATATATATGCGCTTTGCTCAGTTAACCAGATCATATCCGCGACCAGTTGATTAACATCAGCAGATTTAAACGACTCGCTGTCTTTACGATAGGCAAAATCAATACGTAACATGAGTAGTTTTGAAAACCGTTCGAATAACTCCTTCTGATGATCGAATAATACGTTCTGTAGAGTATTGTCAGGTACGTGGTTTCGGTTGGTATTGTGGAGCATGATGTTATCCCGTGATGAAAAGTAGTCATGGGATTACAGAAAATTATTATTTTTTACTGCATGGAATGAATCAGTTTATCGGGTAGGCTCCTGCTAATAGCTACAGCTCATACAAACTGCATTGCTTGATCAGCATAAAGGGAGATATTGTTCATGTAATCCTCAGGGGTAATACCTGGGACTATTATTTAGCATAAGCGCATCAGGATCAGACGGGTGATGAGATTAATCACGTTGAAGTTATGCGGCTAGACTCTGCGGGTAAATATCTTGCCGAGTGAATGTCTTGTTGGATGGTGTTACTGGTGGGGAAAATGCTTCTTTATAAAATAACACTAATAACCTAAATTAATTTATTTTAAGGTTTTAATCCTCATTCGGCTACTTTTCTTCAAGCGTGATGTATGGCTACAGATACGCTTGGTTTATCGGTAGGGGTTAAACCAGATATGTTCGATTAACATCACCGCGAATTACTGGAGTCTCCGTACAGGCGTAACGTTAAAGACACGTTGTTGTCGCTAATGTTAATTCTCTCCGAATATACCGTTCATTACGCTCACTTATCTTTTCCACATCGCATATCACCTCGCCAAAAGGGATGCAGAAGGGTGTGTGTTCTACCTCTTGTTATTTGTATTGGCGCAATCGTTATGCCAGTGCCAACCTTTGTAAAATCAAGTTTCGTATAATAAAAGCAGGATGTAAAAAATGCTGAATGCCTGGAGAGATAGTGCGGTTAATGTACTGGTTACACTGGCAAATTGTGCTCCTCTGCATCCCTAAGATAGTTTTGATGTGCAGGAAGCGTGGGCTCCTGAGTATCGGTGTGTACAGTAGACAGGAATGTTATTTCCTGGGAACAGTTATTCCTGATAGTCACCGATAGGGGTTAGCCACGGATTTTCAGCTAACACGGGTGCTAAGTTTGTCCTGCCAGCAAACACGTGCCCTTGGTTCTTGTCATGTTCTTTAGCATACATCCGGTAATGGATAGCTGAGTACCCCATTAAACTGCTAAGAATCCAGTATATTCAAGGGACGCAGAGATTGATTTAAAATAAAAAACCATGATATAGACATTAAAAAACCATGAAAATATGGTAATAAAACTACTGCTGGTGATAAAAATCTAACTGCAAAAAGACATCCAGACGTCTTTCTGCATTTGCCGCACAGCGTCAACATTTCATGGTAAAAATTCATCAGAGGAAAAGCGGGAAGCTATGAGTATGTGGGATGACTTTCGGGTATTTGACTTACGACGTGAAGATCGGGCTTATGAGAAACCCCAGAAAAACTGGGGAGAGGTAGACGCACAGTACAGTTTTTTTCTTTTTTCAGGAAAAAAACTTCCCTGCGAAATCCATGACCTTCTTACTTTGATGTACAAAGAGCAGGCAGTCAGTGGTAACAGAGAGTTTGCCAAACCTCATGCCCGTTTCCGTGACAAAAAAGAAATAAAGAGTGAACAAATAACAAATAAGAACAAAAAACTACTGGCTTCATCCATTAATGATAAGGGACAGGCACTTACGTATCTGACCACGCATTACCATGAGATGGATAAAAAATCTCGCCCGATTGAAATGCTTACGCTTGCTTTCTGTCTGCCTGACAACTGGCAGGGTGAGGAAAAAATACGAGCCAAGGTAAAACAATATGAGCTCTTCCCCCAGGCACTTAACGAACTGAGACGGCGTTTTACGATATTAAAGAAAAAAATCATATCAGATCGCCTGTACGAAGTTGCTTGTGGGTATTCAAGACTCATTTTAATCAACGATAAGTTTGAACCTTATTATCTTGTGAATTTCTTTTTCAGAAAAAATAAAGATAATATTGTTGACGGTAATATCCCATTGGATATTTATGACAAATGGATTGATTCAGGAGAAAAGAAAAATCGTCAGCATGAAAGAGTTTATTATTGTCTTTTTGAAAATGCCTCCCGTCCTGAGATTGAAAATAATGACAGGTTGTTTGTTTTGTCGTCACAGGCTTTTCTGGAGTCATGTCGAGCAGTTCCGGATGATATCACTTTAATTTTAACAAAAAACACTAATGGGTTTTCTGAGGGAAATAATCGCAAAGGTTATCTAAGATTTATTCGCCTCCAGTCTCAAATATATAATGCTATCCCTGGTGTTCGCAGCCTTTCAAGCTCGACAGAGTTTACCTATCTAAATGCGGAGAAAAGGGAAAAAAGGAAGTTAAAAAAGAATGCGAAAAAATCCCGGTTACAAAATCAACGTAACAAGCTGAAAAATATCATACCACCAGGGGAAATATCGGCTAAAGAGAATGAAAATTCTTCTCTGGAAAGTGGTGGTGTTTTATTTGATGAAATAATGCCGTCCAATATGGAAGAACATCTCCGGCATCTGAAAAAGCATTCATTTTAAAAAAATTACAGTCATATATCACCTTACTGAACTTCCTTCCATTTAACTTCAATAGGCCATCCATCCGGATGGCCTTTTTGCTTTCTGGAAATTATCATGAAAAAACCTTCCGGTTATGCCCTTATTCGACGCCATCTCAGGCGCTACCCACGCTCACTACGCCAGCATTTAATTAAGGAACTTAACCAGCTCGTCATGTATGAACCTGTAATTGGCATTATGGGGAAGACTGGCGTCGGCAAATCTTCGCTCTGCAACGCCCTGTTCCGCAGTGAAATTTGCGCCGTCAATGCTGTGGAGGCCTGCACCCGACAGCCTCAGCGTGTGCGGCTACGCTTTGGCAACCACTATCTCACACTGGTCGATTTGCCCGGGGTGGGCGAGAGTCAGGCCCGGGACGGTGAATATAGTGAGCTTTACCGTGAACTGTTGCCGCAGCTCGATATGGTGCTGTGGGTGCTCAAAGCTGATGACCGGGCTTATGCGGTTGAAGAGCAGTTTTATCAGGACGTATTCGCGCAGTACTGCGGACCGCTGCCGCCGGTGTTATGGGTACTCAATCAAGTGGACAAAACTGAACCTGCTGAGCAATGGAACTGGCCCTCCGCTCAACCATCGGCACTGCAGGCTGAACGTATTACACAAAAGGTACAAGTCGTCGCCCGGCAGTTAAAGATCACTGAAGCCGGTATTCTGCCGGTCTCGGTCCGGGGGCGTTATCACCTGTCACGTCTGGTAGAGGCGATGATAACCCGGCTCCCAAAGCAGGCCCGTAGCCCGCTGGTTCCCCACCTGCAGACTGGCTATCGCACGGAAGCTGTCATCAGCACTGCCAGCAGTAGTTTCGGTGATGCCGTAGTGAACGTAATTGACCAGATCATTGATTTGGCTCCTTTACCGCAGATGGCCCGTAGTGCACTGCAGGCCGTCACTCATACCGTCGCCCGTGCGGCCCGTTCTCTCTGGGGATTTTTCTTCAGTTAACCACCTCTCGGCCGGACAACCAGAATGGTTGTATCGATAAGTCATTTTGCTTAATGACGATCGATTTTGTCGATCGAACCGATCGGGTTTATTCATTATCCCCAATCAATTTCAGGTTATAGAATCCCTCAGGGACTGTTTTGTTCACCTTTTTATTCATTATAAATCAATGCGATGAATCGCAGGGTTCTTCACGTATTCAGGGAGGCATATGCCATTAATTCTTCTGTGGGTCGGACTGGCCCTGCTGCTGGGATTTATTGCGTCCGGTAACGGTCGTTCATTCTGGGGCTGGTTTATTCTTGGGCTGATTATCGACCCGATACTGGCCGGACTGTTGTACTGGCTTATAGCTAAGGACCGCACATGAAAACCCTTCTGCGACTGTTTGGAAAAGCAACCCGCTGGTACATCACTCTCATCATCTTTATGGCCTGCCTGCTGTTCATTATCACCACTCTTGGTGATATGGCGGGTTTCTGACAGGAATAGCTCATGAAAAAAGCACTTTTAATTACAACCTTGGTGACTACAGCTCTGATGCCTGTTGTCTCTCAGGCTTTTGGCAACCGTGATGCCTGGGTCAGCGGCTATGCACAGGGCACTGCGGAATACATCATCCTCGGAAAATGGCAATCACAGCTTTACCTGGCCTGCGACAGCTACGGTGACAAACCTGAAATGCTCATTTTTACTGATGAATCCGGGCGACAGGTCAGCACGGACAGTAATCAGCGCATCATGGTGAAAATTGACAGGGAAGAGGCCGCTGACGTCAGTGAAACAGCAAGTCATGTAGGGGCGGATAATTTTGCCTGGATGTGGGACAAACTACGCACAGGTAAACAAGTAACTGTCTCCGGCGATGGCGTGAAGCCTGCCACCTTTACCCTGAAAGGCGCGGGCAAAACTTTACCTGCATATAAAGATTCTTCCTGTGTAGCTGAATTCGCCCGCTGATATCGCTGAAGGAATTGCTGATGAAACGTATATTACTCGCCGCACTACTCGGCCTGGTTTCGTATTCTGCTGTGGCGGCTGAAGCACCTTTTACAGTAAGTGCCGGTCCCAGCAATGCGGGGGCACTTTACAGCAAGGTCAATATCACTTCCCGGTCAGATTCGGTGGTGATAAAGAAAATTATCGTTAACCGTGGCAACTGCCAGGATGCCGAAGCCATGCCCTGGAAACCAGTCAGGCTGGGATTCGGTAATTCAGTGGACCGGCTGTTCGTCGGTAAAGGGTTTATGTCGGCCTGCAGAATACTGGAAATTGCAGTAGATACTGACCAGGGCTCCTGGTCCTTTAATACCAGCCAGTAACACTTACTTTAATTCCCCACTTACCAACGCCCTGCTCATCCGAGCGGGGCGTTTTCTTTTGTCTCTCAGAAAGGAAACTACCATGCGTTTAGCCAGCCGTTTTGGCGCGGTGAACCTGGTTCGCCGTGACCGCCCCCTGACCCGTGATGAACTGGCACACTATGTGCCCAGTGTGTTCAGCGAGGAAAAACATGAATCACGCTCAGAACGCTACACATACATTCCCACCATCACCCTGCTTGATAATCTGCAGCGGGAAGGTTTTCAGCCATTCTTTGCCTGCCAGACCCGAGTGCGTAATCCCGATAAGCGCGAACACACCAAACACATGTTGCGACTTCGCCGCGCAGGACAGATCACCGGCAAGCAGGTGCCGGAAATCATCCTGCTTAACAGTCACGACGGCTCCAGCTCTTACCAGATGTTGCCGGGATTATTCAGATCGGTTTGTCAAAATGGGTTGATTTGCGGTGAGTCTTTCGGGGAGGTGCGTGTGCCGCATAAAGGCAACGTAGTAGAGAAGGTTATTGAAGGGGCTTACGAAGTGTTGGGGATATTTGACCGCGTGGAAGAGAAACGCGACGCCATGCAGTCGCTGATATTACCTCCACCAGCGCAGCAGGCACTGGCAAAAGCCGCGCTGACATACCGCTTTGGTGAAGAGCACCAGCCGGTGACGGAAACACAAGTCCTGTCTCCGCGCCGCTGGCAGGACGAAAGCGGTGACCTGTGGACGACATACCAGCGCATTCAGGAGAACCTGATTAAAGGCGGCCTGCCGGGCAGAACAACGAAAGGTAAACGGGCCCACACCCGTGCGGTTAAAGGTATCGACGGTGACGTGAAGCTTAACCGTGCCCTGTGGGTGATGGCAGAAAGCCTGCTGGAGAGCCTGAAGTAATGCCGCACATCCCCGATGGCGTGATTCAGGTCACGCCACATTAATGTTCCGTGAGCCACCAGTCTGGTTGCCGCTCCATCTGTGACGACGACCTGTGCGCCTCATCTCTTTTATCGCCCCGGTGAACTCAGCCTGTGCAGCTTAAGCATCCCTGAGGGGCACTGGCCCTCGCGCTGTGATGATGATGGCTATGTGCAGTTCTGTCCTTCACTTCTTCACAACAACCCACATCAAAATACAAAGGAAACCAAATGAACAACATACTCACCCTGACCAGCCCGGTGACTGAATCTCTCACTTCACCACGTACTGATGCAGACCGCATCAAATGCATGCCCGTACCCGATGAGCAGCGTGCCGCCTTCTGGCCGCAGCACTTTGGCCGCATACCGCTGTGGATAACCCTTGAGCCGCGAATCTTTGCCTGGATGGACCGCTTCTGCGCGGATTACAGCGGCGGTATCTGGAATTTTTACTCACTCAGCAACGGTGGCGCGTTCATGGCTCCCGATGCCGGCAGCGATGAACAGTGGTCATTGTTTAACAGCATGAACGGTAACGGCGGTGAACTCAGCGCCGAAGCGGCAGGGATTGCGGTCTGCCTTATGGCTTACAGCCATCACGCCTGCCGGACGGAATGCGATGCCATGACAAAGCACTATTACCGCCTGCGCGATTACGCGCTGAATCATCCTGAATGCAACGCCATCATGCACATCATCGACTGAGGCCAGCCACTATGGAACAACAGCTACCATTGTTTGCCACCGCACTACCGGCATCCGCACAGCAGACTATCAGGGATGCGTTAACCCTGCTGGCGTGCCAGCTACGTGAACCCGGCGCGTCATTCACGTCCAGTCAGGCGGTCCGGGACTGGCTGCGTCTACAGCTTGCCACCCTTGACCGTGAAGCCTTCACCGTCCTGTGGCTGGATAACCAGCATCGCCTGATAGCCCACGACACGCTCTTTCTGGGAACGGTCAACGCTGTCACCGTTTATCCACGTGAGGTCGTTAAATCCGGTCTGAAAAATAATGCCGCCGCTGTCGTTCTTGCGCATAACCACCCGTCGGGTGAGGCAGAACCGAGTAAAGCCGACCGGCTGATTACAGAGCGCCTGCAGCAGGCGCTTGAGCTGGTCGATATTCGTCTGCTGGACCACCTGGTTATCGGCGGAATGGATATCGCCTCGTTTGCCGAACGCGGCTGGTTACAGGGAATAAGCCTTGATGAAAATCATCAGTAAGCGCCAGGCGATGGCGATATACCGTCAGCATCCGCAGTCCAGGCTGTTTCGCTTCTGTACCGGCCGGTATCAGTGGTCAGGCAGTATCTGCCACTATGCCGGTCGGGAAGTGCAGGATATCAGTGGTGTACTGGCCGTATTCGCTGAACGCCGCCAGGACCGCAACGGCCCGTATGTCGTATTGCGCAGCGTTACCCTGAATTAATCTATTCCTGAGGATTACCTAAATGAAAAACACCAAAAACCATGATATTGCCGAACCTTGGTGGGGACTTAAACCCACCATCACGCCGTGCTTTGGCGCACGACTGGTGCAGGAAGGCAACCGGCTGCATTATCTGGCTGACCGGTCCAGTATCACCGGAACATTCAGTGATGCGGATTTACGCCATCTCGACCAGTCGTTTCCTCTTCTGCTGAAGCAGATGGAGCTGATGCTTACCACCGGTGAGCTGACTCCACGCCATCAGCATTGTGTCACGCTATATGCGAAAGGGTTGACCTGTGAGGCCGATTCGCTCGGCTCGCAAGGCTATATCTATATCGCGATTTATCCAACACCAGGCAACAGCGTAACCCGTTAATCCCTTTCCCTGAACCATCACTCTTTTCAAACCGCCTTAATTCAGGAGCATTACCTTATGCAAACCCAGTCATTATCCCCAACGCGGGAGGCTTCTTCACGCCCGTCCCCCGTAGAGATCTGGCAACGGCTTCTGGGCCACCTGCTGGATCGCCACTACGGTCTGACGCTCAACGACACGCCGTTTGGCAACGACGGCGTGATTCAGGAGCATATCGACGCCGGTATCACACTGGCTGATGCCGTTAACTTTCTGGTGGAAAAGTACGAGCTGGTTCGTATCGATCGCAGGGGATTTAGCTGGCAGGAACAATCGCCCTACCTGCGGGCTGTAGACATTTTGCGGGCGCGACAGGCAACGGGTCTGTTACGGCGTAGCCGTAACATCGCAGCATTGTAAATCTTGCGAGCCTCCTTCCCGAATTACATTCCCGATCTGTCTTCCTTATTTACTCATTGCATAATGCGCCTGCCACTCCCGGCAGGCGTGTTTGCTTTTATACGGACAAAAATCATGCAAACAGAAGCTGAAGTCTTAACTGACCATAATGAGCTAATTTGCTCAACCAGTATTGAACGCATCGTCACAGGACGTGATGCTGCGCTGAGTCTGATAGAAATCCTGATCCATAAGCTTGATGATATCTCACGGCTAACTTCCAGCATCGGTGGTGATGTGGCGGAGCATTGGGCGATGCGACAGGGCCATTCCTTTGACTGCTGGCTGATGCAGCCAGTAGATAAAGCGATGCCGGTGATTACCCGCAATATCGACCGCAGTATCTGGCGCGATCTCATGCTGAAGTCCGGGTTGTTGACTCTGATGGATGCCGAGGCCCGCAGTCAGTGGGCGAAGAACCTGGAGGAGGGCGATCTCCCGGCTATTAGCGAAGCCAACATCCTGAGTACATTTGAACAACTCCACCACAATAAGCAGGATGTTTTCGAACGTGGGATTATCAATGTATTTAAAGGGTTAAGCTGGGACTACAAAACCAACAATCCCTGTTGTTTCGGTAAGAAGATTATCGTCAACAATCTGGTGAAGTATGACAGATGGGGCTTCAGTCTGAACTGGGGCTGGCGGCGCGATCAGTTAGCCGATCTGGAGCGCATGTTGTTCCTGCTGGATGGTAAAACCATTCCCGATAACCGGCACGATGTGACTATCCGGCTGATGGATTTTATTCGCGATAACCCGCATCAGCAGGTCTTTGAGGATGAGCTATTTACTATTCGCTACTTTCAGAAGGGCAGCGGACATATCACGTTTAAACGCCTTGATCTGGTGGAGAAGATGAATGACATCGTGGCGAAGCACTTTCCGGGGATGTTGCCTGCGAAATGAGATGTGATGTTTTTATAGGCACCTCTATGCTAATCTTAATAGGAGTTATTAAATGTTATTAAAGGAGGTAATCCCTATGGGTTCGCTTACTAAACAAACCATCAGCGCACAGATACCCGTTGAGTTGGCTGCTGCCGTTGAAAATCTGGCAATTGAGTTAGATCGTTCTAAAAGCTGGATTATTAAGGAAGCGTTGACCAGTATGCTGGCCGAAAGAGAACGGCGTCACCAGAGCATCCAGGCCGGTCTTGCCGATGTGGATGCCGGTCGTGTGGTGAGTCATTCGGACATGGTGGATTTCGCTAACCGTTTAAAGAAAGCCTGATAGATGGAAATTTACTGGACGCTTAAAGCTCAGGATGACCTGGAACGTATCTACCGTTTCGCCCTTCAGTATAGCCGCCAGCACGCCGATGACGTTTTGGATCGCCTGATTACTGGCTGCGCTGGCCTTACAGCGCATCCGGCAATCGGCGTACAGCAGACTCGGTATGAACCTCGGGAAGTTCGAAAAGTATTATTCGATGATTACGAGGTTCACTACGAACTCCGTGACAATGATATCTATATTGTGGATCTCTGGCATACCAGAGAAGAACGATGAAAAGATTTTCTTTTCGTCCACGAGTGTTGATTAGCGAGTAAAAACACGGTTTTGTGTTTTTACTCAATTTTGTGTTTTAATGGCACTTTCTACTCCTTCTGAAGGATGGATGCCATGTTACAGAACAACATCAAACAGCTCCGTACCGAGCTATCTATCACCCAGCGCGAGCTGGCGTTTATGGTTGGCACCAGCCAGCAGCAAATACAGCGTATCGAAACCGGGAAAGTCGCTGCAAAGCTGAGTCTCGCACAGGCAATATCCAATGCCCTGGATAAGCCTCTAAATGTAGTGTTTCCGGAAAGCGATCGGTTGATAAACGACTTCCGCAAGAAGCGCCGTAAAACCGATGAAGATCTTGAGGTGATAGCCACAAGCGGCATTGAAATGGATAGCGGTCTCTGGACCGTAAAACTTTGGCTACAGGGACAACAGGACTATTTGTTGTTGCCCATTTCAGCTGCGGATAAACGGAGGTTTTATTATTATTTTCAGGAAAAAGCCGCCCCAAACACAGAACGCTTCTTCGTTTTTGATTCTTCTGAGTATCGTTATGCGTTAAATATGCGTGAAGTGGTATTTCATCAGTTCCTGTCTGATGGCTTTGCCCCTATTGTGAGCGAAGAAGATGAGGATTACGAAGACGATTATTTTAATGTCCATATCACGCTGGTAAACGGTGGACCAGAGATACCGCTGAGTGTTGAACCTGATGTGGCAGAAAATGAAGAGATGGACGAAATCGGTCAGTTGAATGCGTTCTTTGAAACGCTGGATTGTGAGCCTGAAACAACGGATCGTTATATGATAACCGACGAAGATGGAGAGGATGCTTTTATCCGTATTGGTTCAATCGCTATGGTGCGAGTCGCATTTGATGCGTTGGAGCCTGTGGAAGAAGATGAGGAGTGATTTTAAGTTAGCTGCGTTTTCAGAGAATCGCGCATGAGTATACATGTGAGTATATGTAGCGGTTCTCTTGTTTTGTAATCTTATTTACTTCAACGGGTTATGTTGATAATCGCGGTGCGGCCTTCGCACCATCGGAACATCAATAGACGTC
Source organism: Mixta tenebrionis (assembly GCF_006517625.1). Taxonomy (GTDB): domain Bacteria; phylum Pseudomonadota; class Gammaproteobacteria; order Enterobacterales; family Enterobacteriaceae; genus Mixta; species Mixta tenebrionis. The sequence goes on from NZ_VHQI01000002.1 coordinate 183,354, forward strand.
AACGGACGTCTTTTTTTGTGCCTGAAATCCAGCAGTTACCTATCTTTTCGCTATATTAACTCTCTCAAGATCAACCGGCTTCAACGTACATCCGCCAACACATGTTGGTACAGATGATGGTATTTCCGGTTCGATAATGCTTGTACCAACAGGGAGTAAACAGTGCGCTCAGGTGATGGGCCATGACGCTAAAGTTGAGGTTTGCGGTTACGGCTTTCGCACAATGGCCTGTAGTTCGTTGATTGAGTCAGGGGGTGTGGTCAAGAGATGTTTTGGAAAGGCAGATGAGCCATATGGCATGCAATTCGGTGAGGGCAGCGTATCCATAAAGCGGAACATCTGGATGAGCGCAAGTTAATGTTGCAGTGGTGGGCTGATTTTCTGAATGCGAACCGGGAAAAAGGGATTACGCCGTTTGACTATTTGAAGAGCAACCGGGGTAATGACGAATGAGTTGAGTGCCTTTATTTCTCGGTTGATGCTTAAATAAAAACGACCAACCTGCCCAATTAGGACTGGTTGGTAACAGTATTTTTTACCGTGTTATCAGAAAACTACCTGCCAGGTAAAGAGCCGACAGACAAAAAAGATGTCTGCAATAACGCCTTGAATGTACATATAGTTGCAAGCATCATCGCAAATATGTGCTCATGGATTCTCCAACGCGATGACCTCTGACAAAACCCTAAAGCAAGCGATATCAAATATTACTATTTGGCGCAAAGGCGAACAGCGTGCGCCACATAAGCCATTATTGCTGCTGCACGTCCTCTCACACTATCGGCAGGGTCACGATCGCCTGTTTAACTATGGTTCTGAAATCTACGAGCCCCTATTGGATCTCCTGGAACGTTATGGACCGCAGCGCCGTGACCAGCGCCCAGACATGCCGTTCTGGCGTCTGAAGGGCGATGGCTTCTGGGAACTACAAAACGCGGAACTGTGCTCAACCAATGGTAGCCGCCAGCCGCCCCGACGTGAACTGATCGAATATAATGTCGCGGGTGGGTTTGATGCCGATAATTTTGCGTTGGTGGCAAAAAATCACAGGTTAATTGATACGCTGGCGCAGCAGCTCCTGGAGGAGCATTTCCCGGCCAGTATTCAGGAAGACATCGCTGATGAGATGGGTTTTGATATTCGCACCTCTCTCCGTAAACGTGATCCAAAGTTCCGCCAGATGGTGCTACGTGCTTACAATTATCAGTGCGCGATCTGCGGCTTCAACATGCGTCACGATAATGCGCCGATTGCTCTTGAAGCTGCCCATATCAGATGGAAGCAACATCATGGCCCTTGTGAAGTATCCAATGGCCTGGCACTGTGTGCGATCCATCATAAAGCGTTTGATCGTGGCTCGATTGGCCTGGATGAAAATATGCGTGTGATGGTTTCCGACGCGGTAAATGGTGGTGGGGTGGTACAGCGATTGTTCTGGGATTTTGCGGGAAAGGCGATTGCGTTGCCACCGATTAAAGAAAATTATCCGGGCGAGCGGTTTGTGGAGTGGCATAGGGAAGAGGTGTTCAGAGGAGAGAGAATCTGAAATGGACTGATTTTTTTTCGTTATATTATTAGGTCAGTAACGAGGTTGACAGCAAGATGCTGTCAACCTGAAATTCACATCGTCCAATGATTCGAAATAACTTCCGCTTGTTTTAAAATTAACTCCACCGCACCCGCTGTTTTATCTGGCGGATATTTATACCGACGCAGAGTCTGTCGAACCAGAATACGCAACCTTGCACGAACGCTTTCGCGCACTTGCCAGTCCACCGTTGTGGATTGCCGCAGCTTCAGCGTCACTTCTATCGCCAGCTTCTTAAGTACCTCATCCCCCAACTCACGAACGGCGCTTTCGTTTTCTGCCAGTGCGTCGTAGAAGGCGATTTCGTCAGGATTCAGGCCAAGTGCATCATCACGCGCCATTGCGGACTGAAAATCCTTCGCCATCTGGATCAGCTCTTCAATCACCTGCGCCGTCTCAATAGCTCGGTTGTTGTATTTAATCAACACTGCCTGAAGACGTTCAGAATACTTCTTCTCCTGCACTACGTTATTTTTAGTTCGGGACTGGATACCATCATTAATCAGTTTTTCCAGCAATTCTACCGCCAGGTTGCGATATGGCATATCGTGGACTTCCTGCAAAAACTCATCAGAAAGTAAGCCAATATTGGGCTTATCCAGCCCGGCTAGCGTGAAAATATCATCCACGCCATTAGCAATTACGGCATTATCCAGAATCTGTTTCAGTGCGGAGTTCTTCTCGGCCTGGCTTATTTTTTTGTCCACGCTGGTGAATTTACTGATAGCGGCCTTCACCGCAGACAAGAAAGCAATCTCCAGTTTATAAGGCTGCGCCGCGTCCAGCGTACAGCAAAGCGACCAGGCTTTAGTAATTGCCAGTACGTTATCAAGAAAACGCTTCTTACCGTCCTCAAGGCCGAGCACGTAGTTTGCAACAGGCACCAACAGCTTTTGTGCGTGAGCTTCAAAGCCGGTGTAGTCAAAACCCGCTGACGTTGCTGTTTTGGCAAACATACCGTGGATGATGTCCAGCTTTTCCAGCATGATTGCCAGCGCTTCTTCGGCATTAATGGTCGCATCGCCTTTACCGTTTGCATCGGTATAGGTTTTCAGCGCTAGTTTCAGTTCATTGGCTATTCCGATGTAATCAACCACCAGCCCGCCGGGTTTATCTTTAAATACCCGGTTGACGCGGGCAATGGCCTGCATCAGGTTATGTCCGCGCATTGGTTTGTCGATATACATAGTGTGGCAGCAAGGGGCGTCGAAGCCGGTCAGCCACATATCGCGCACAATCACCAGCTTCAGCGGATCGTTCACATTCTTGAAGCGTGACTCTAGTCGTTTTTTAGTTCGCTTGTTGTAGATATGCGGTTGCAGCATTGCCTTATCGGACGCTGTACCGGTCATCACGATTTTGATTTGTCCTTTTTCAGGATCGTCATTGTGCCACTCCGGGCGTAGCGCGATAATTTCATCGTAAAGATGGACGCAGATTTCTCGGCTCATCGCGACAATCATCGCCTTGCCGTCCATTACGGTATTGCGCTTCTCAAAGTGGGAAATCAGATCGGCGGCAATCTGTTGAAGCCGTGGTTTTGCACCAACCAGTTTCTCCAGACGGCTCCATTCACCTTTGGTTTTTTCACGCAGGTCCAGCTCATCATCTTCAATCAACTCATCAACTTGATCGGAGAGCGCCGCCAGTTCTTCATGATTGAGATCGAGTTTCGCCAGCCGGGATTCGTAGTGAATAGGCACCGTTGCTCCATCGTCCACCGCATCCTGAATATCGTAAATTGAGACGTAATCACCAAATACAGCGCGGGTATCGCGATCCTCTGCCGAAACCGGTGTTCCGGTGAATCCCAGAAACGAGGCGTTAGGCAGCGCGTCGCGCATATGTTTAGCGTAACCGTATTTATAGATGCCGGTTTCCCGGTCCAGGTTGGCTTTCATGCCGTACTGGCTGCGGTGCGCTTCATCGGAAATAACAACGATGTTACTGCGTCCATTGAGTACCGGATGGGCGTTTTCCACTTCCTCCGGGGAGAACTTCTGCACAGTGGTAAAAATAATGCCACCAGCATCACGGGTCGCAAGCAGTTCACGCAGTGCTTCGCGGTCCTCCGCCTGCACCGGCATCTGTTTGAGCAGTTCCTGCGCTTGGCAGAATGTGCCGTAAAGTTGGCCGTCCAGATCGTTACGATCGGTTACGACCACAATCGTTGGGTTGCCCATCTCCGGCTGTTGTAGCAGTTTGCCGACATAACAACACATGGAGATGCTTTTACCGGAACCTTGTGTATGCCAGACCACACCTGCTTTCTTACTGCCAGGCTGAATGTTGCTGTGCAGGGCCAGTTGCTTACCGGTAGCAGCGACAATTGTCGCCTGCACGGCCTCGCGCACCGCATGGAACTGGTGATAACCGGCTATTTTTTTAATCAGCCTTTCATCGTTGTTCTCGAACAGGACGAAGTAACGGATATAGTCGAGCAGCAGCTCCCGGTTAAAGAACCCACGCACCATAGTTTCCAGTTGCCATTCCAGCAACGGCTTATCATTTTCATTGCTGATGGTCTTCCACGGCATAAAACGTTCTTCCGTGGCCGTCAGGGAACCCACACGCGCCAGATAGCCATCGCTGACAATTAGCGCTTCATTGCTGATAAACAGATCGCGAATTTCATCTTTATAGGTCTGTAACTGGTGGTAGGCATCCCAGATATCTACTTTGTCGTCGATGGGGCTTTTCAGTTCCACCACCGCCAGCGGCAGTCCGTTAATAAAGCAGATGATATCCGGGCGACGAGGCTGTTTCGTCCCGCTGATGGTCATTTGATTGACCACCATAAAACGGTTGTTTTGCGGCTGGTTAAAATCCACCAGCAGAGCGTGATCGTGGATAAGTTCTTCGTCGCGGCGGTATTGTACCGGAACCCCTTCCAGCAGCCAGTGATGGAAGGCTTTGTTACTGGCAATCAGATCAGGGCTTTCAGCGCGAGTAATACGGGAGATAACCTGTTCGAAGACGTCTGCGGGCAGATGCGGGTTGATTTTTTGCAGGCAGGAGGCCAACACGGGCGTGAGGAACACATCATGATAACTGGCGCGTTGCGGGTTACTGCCATCCGGGGCAATATCCGGCCCGTGATTAATTTCCCAGCCTTGTTCGGCAAACCAGCCCAGGCAAAGCTGTTCTAAGTCGTCTTCGGTTAGCATCGGTAACGTCCTGTGTTAAACGTGTTCGGCTTCTTCAGTGATAATTTCAGCTTCATCATGCCCGTTAAAGGTCTGCTTAATCAACTGATTAAGTTCCGGTAGACATGTTGAAAAGGCTTTTTCAAATGTCGTCATATGTTCTACCAACCAGTCGACCATCTCCGGCCACTTTTCCTGATCTGCGATGCCATTGATGGGTTTTCTGTAAGTAATACGACAGGATTTCTTATCCGGTAAGGCCTGCCAAACTATTTCATGCCCAAAACGATTTTCGATAGCAGATTTGCGTTCATGAAGCCAGTCAAATGCGAATGTATTGGTTTGCGCAGAAGGTTTGGCAATCCAAAGCTCAACTCTCATTTCTTTTTTGCTGAAGATAAGATTGTACGAAACGCCACTGATGCCAGAACCCGCGCTTAACCAGTGGTCGGTTGATGGGCTGATATTATTGTAGAGTGAACATGAGCTAACGCGGAATTTCTCCAGAGCCTGGGTCCAGAACGCCTTACGTAAATGGTGGCGAGCTTTGGATTCTCCAGTCGTGGACTGCTCCTCAGCCTCTTTCTGCGCCATATCGATCATGTAAGATTCCGCTTCCGGCGTTGGGATAACCTGCTTGATATCAATAAATACATCGTTACCATAACGGTAAGGTGTGACCTTAAAGCACTGCACGCGAATATTGAACTGCATTAACCAGAGTGCGGTATTGGTTGCTTCTTTGCGGAAATTTGCTGCGACCATCATGATACGCTGTGAACGATTCTGGTTAATTTGCACCTCTTCCAGGCTATCGTGCTCAAGAAATTCAGCCAGCACGTCAGCCGCAGGACGCGTTTCTTCTGGTTCGTTCTGATCAAGGTAACGCTGGAAGATCTCTACGATGTGTTCTTTGCGCAGGTTCGCACAGTAACCCGCATATTTAAGCGCCTGCCAGACGACATCGCGCCCGGAATCATCGAGTTTGTTCTCAATGATCACCAGATTACCGTCTTTATCGATCGCCAGTAGATCAAGCCGCTCTTTGGTGTCGTCAAACCCGGCAAACTCTTTCTGGATGATAAGTAGTTCATCATCACTGTTGCGAGTCAATGCCTGCGGATGCTTCGCCAGCCATTCCTGCAAGTGATAGCGTTCGGTGAAACCCGCGTTAGTGAAAGTGGTTTCCTGGAGCGGTTGTAGGCTATTGCTGGGCTGATCGACTTTAAACATAGTCAGCTTCCTTTGCTAATTCTTCGGCTTCCGGCAGGGTGATTTCACCGGAGAGGAGTTTGGGGAGTAGGGTATCGCGGAGTTGTTCCAAGTACATATTTTGAGTTGTATTAACACCAACCTTCTCATAGATACTGGTTAGAATTTCCTCTAGTTTTTGCCATAGCGCTGTTATCGGTGTCACAATATTCAACCTCATAATGTCTTTAGGATAAACATGAGGCTGGGCTGCTCCTTGTTGCATATGGGTAATTTCTTTCTGTCTAATTTTGAGTAGAGTATAAAAACAATATACAAACTGTGTTTGAATTTTATTTATATATGAACAGTCTGAAGCCCAAATATTACAATGATATAAATTAACAAAGCCAGCATTGGCTCCAGAAGCACTTATAGTTATCACAGGCGCAGTAACATTATATTTACTATGGTAGTAAGCTGGTACCAAACCTCCAGCGACGACAGGAATACCACCTTCTTCGATAGTTTTTTTTGTTATATTTTTCCCTTTCTTAGGTTCAAGGATTGTCCCTAGGCTTTCTAACGCCCAGCCCTCAGGAATCCCTCCTGACTCGTTTTCCTGCATTGCAGATGGGAACAACTCTGCTGTAGCTCTAAGTTCAGCATATTTTACAGGATGTTTTCGCTCAAATACAGCCAATGAATCAGTATCCTTTCCGGAAATCGCCGTCATGGCAGCAAGCGTTGCATCTTCTTGCGAACCACCTGCTTCCAGCACCGCGATTTTGGCTTTTACCGGTTCAAAATCGACAAACCAACTTTTGAAAAGGGCTTGTGCCATTTGTTCGAGGGTTTGGTTAATATCTTGATTTAAATTTATTTTATTCTCTAAAGCAAAGAGAGTTGATGCAATTTCTGACTGAATTTTGTAGGAAGTAGGGAATTTAACTTCGAAAGGGTAAACAGCATTTCTATTCAAAGATTTCTGGGCGCTTCCAGAATTAAACTGTTCAAAATTTATTTGTTTAAGAAAATAATAAATAAACTCTGGGCAGTTACCCTTGAAATCAGAAACATAAAGACAAGTATTCAAAGGCCAGTAATTTTCTGAGACATAAGAAACCTGCCCCATGGAATTACCACTGCGTCCGATAATTACTCCGGGGCCTTTCGCTTTGAATTGATTATGATAACCAGTGATCCCTGAAGATCCCATAATTGGTATTTGACCATGTGTTCGATCCTGAGAAGGAAGATCATGACCCCTCTGTAATGTTATTATGTCTCCAAGTTTTTTTATCTCCCAATTAGCATTCATAACCAAGTCCCTTAAGGTTTGCCTTAATCTGCATTTCAAGTTTCACACTGCTTTCAAACTGTTCTTTTAGCTGCGCCGTCAGTCGCGTCATTTTCTCCGCAAACGGCTCATCATCCTCTTCCTGCTCGGCAGCACCAACATAGCGCCCAGGGGTTAAGACAAAATCATTTTTCTTTATATCATCTAGCGTGGCAGCAAAGCAGAACCCAGCCTCATTTTCATAATCCTTATCCGTCTGCCAGGCATGGAAAGTATCGGCAATCTTCCTGATATCATCCGACGAAAAGTCGCGTAATACGCGGTCTTTCATAAAGCCAATCTGGCGAGCGTCGATAAACAACACTTCACCTTTACGGTGCGCTTTGCCGTTACCACCTGATTTGTCTTTGGTCAGTAGCCAGATACAGGCCGGGATTTGGGTGTTGGTAAACAGTTGACCCGGCAGCGCTACCATACATTCCACCAGATCCGCCTCAATAATCGCCCGACGAATTTCACCTTCACTGTTGGTATTGGAACTCATCGAACCGTTCGCCAGCAGCAGCGCCATTGAACCTTTCGGGGCCAGATGGTGGATCATATGCTGCATCCAGGCAAAGTTGGCGTTGCCCTGCGGCGGGGTGCCGTATTTCCAGCGAACATCCTCTTCCAGCGTTTTGCTCCACCACTCCTTCATGTTGAATGGCGGATTCGCCATAACAAAATCGGCACGTAAATCCGGGTGCTGATCGTTCAGGAACGTATCGGCGTTCTGTTTACCGAAGTTAAAATCGATGCCGCGAATCACCATGTTCATTGCAGCCAGACGCCAGGTGGTAGGGTTGGACTCCTGCCCGTAAACGGAGATATTGCGCTTTTGCTCGGCAGCGTTGTAATGCTTTTCATCAGCATGCGCTTCGATAAAGCGATCGCTGGAAACGAAGAAGCCACCGGAACCCATCGCTGGATCATAAACACGGCCATTATAGGGCTGAAGCATTTCAACAATCAGCGTGACGATGCTTTTCGGCGTGTAGTACTGGCCGCCCTGCTTGCCTTCCGCCAGCGCGAACTGACCGAGGAAATACTCGTAAACGTGACCGAGAATATCTTTGCTCTTCAAATTGAGCTTCACGCCATTGTATTTAGGTTCGCTGAAACTGGTATCGGAGAAAACGTTAATCAGGCTGATTAATAGGTCATTGCCAAGCTGATAGTGCCCGATACGGTTAAGGATGTTTTTCAGTTTCGGGTTGCTGTTTTCGATAGTATCCAGAGCGATATCAATCAGCTTCGATACTGACGTCATGACAATATCTTTGCCGCTATCGTCTTTCCCCAGAACCGTCCCTACAGGCAGAGCTGCGTTGGTTTTGAGCGTTTCCCAGCGAGCCAGTTTGGGCACCCAGAAGACGTTTTTCTCAGTGTAGTAATCCTGAACTTCCAGCTCTTCTGCGATCGCCTGCTGGTATGCCTCTTCCGTGTCGTAATCATCACGAGAAAGCGCGTAAATGTTGTCCGGGTTGGACTTGTCTTCAAACAGCCCTCTCAGCTCCTTCTGACGGGCGTCAAAGGCATCTGAAACATACTTCAGAAAGATCAGCCCCAGCACCACATGCTTGTAGTTGGCCGCGTCCATATTGGCGCGTAGCTTATCTGCGGCTTTCCAGAACTTAGTATCCAGATCGTTCAGAAATTGCTGTTCAGCGTTGTTCATCAAAACCTCAAGAAATCATTTGTGTCTGGTTCGGGATCCAGGTTGCGGAGAAGCAGGGAAATTGCCAGAGATCATACCCTGACGTCAGCGCGATACCAAGATGCAGGGCAAGATTCCGAACCAACACCTTGTGATAAGGAGGATTATTCTTTTGCACTTTCAGCGCAAAATGTCGGTATTTTTATTTCGCTACCTGGTATTGTGCAGGTCGAGGTAGATCTTGCGATAGCCATAGATGCAACCTGACTCCATTTAAGCCGGTAGTAAATCGCCGCCTGTTGCAGGCTTAATATCTCAAGGTTGCCCACAGGCTTGCCAGCTCGCTCTCTTCTTCAGGAAGCATTCTGATTTAACAAACAGACACAGCAATATCTCAATTTTTCTGTGATCAAAATAATCCCATTTTTTTAACATATCAATCATTTTAATCAGCACTATTAAATTAATATTTTTTGATTTTAACTGTAATTACGTTACTTTTTATATGCTTATTCTTTGTGGAGGAATTATATTATATCGAACGGATACATAACCCTGGAAAAAGGTTACATCCTCAAATTAATTTATTGTTTATTAAAAAATTCCACCATGGAATACCAATCAGCATATGGAGAATAAACGTCAGTAAAGCAGTGATAGTACCAATAATCCACCATGATTTAATATCGTTATACCCTGCAGCAAAGATAATAGGGCCGGCCGCGCCGCCGTAGTGAGTAATGCAACCACCGTAGGAGTTAGAAAACAGAATTGCCAGAGCAAGAAGGACGGGAGCGGTTCCGGTCACCAGTCCGACGGTGGCAAATACGGGAACCATTGCGGCCACGTAAGCGCCACCGGAGGCGAACATATAGCGCACAATAATGCTTATAAAAACAATAATGACGATGGTGCTGTTCCCCGCACCGAGGAAATCCAGGCGCTCAGACATAAACGCCGCCAGCCACTTAAAAAAGCCTTCTTTACTCAGGGTGGCGCTGAGACCAATAATTCCGCCGTACCAGATAAGCGTATTCCATCCTCCCTTATTTTGCAGAACATCATTCCAGCAAATGATACTAAAAATAAGCGCTCCAGCCATGGCGATGACGGCAACGGAAGATTCATGAAGCCCCAGATAACGGCAAAAGATCCATCCCAACAGCGCTGAGATGAACACCACAATTAGTCCTTTCTCTTTTCCGCTTATCGGCCCCAGTGCATTCAGACCCGCCGTAGCGATTTGTACATTATCGATGCTGGTTAATTGCGGACGCGCGATTTTATAAGCAACCCAGGGAATAATTGCCAGCATCAATAGTCCCAGCGGCACAGCGGCTATCGCCCAGCCAGCCCAGCTCAGGTGAATTTGGAAAATATCAGAAATTAACTGTAGCGCCAGGGCATTTCCGGCAAAAGCAGTTAAGAACATATAGCTGGTGGTTTTGGTGACCATATAAACATTCACCATAAGAAAACGTCCGGCTTTACACGGGCTTTCATTTGGTGTGGAGCCTAATGCCAGCGCAATACTGTTAATAATCGGGAAGACGATGCCGCCAGCGCGCGCGGTATTTGATGGCGTGGCCGGGGAGAGAATTAAATCCAATAAAGCCGTGACGTATCCCAGCCGCAGGGTTGTACCACCAAATTTTAAAATAAACCAGTAAGCCAGACGTTTTCCCAGTCCCGTTGTCACAAAGGCGGCGCTTAGCGTAAAAGCGCTAAAAACCAGCCAGGTAGTGCCTGAAGCATAACCGCTCAACACATCCGTCGATTTTACGGGGGAATCGGCAAAGCGCCCTACTGTAAAACAGGACAATGCCATCGCCGAAAGTATAATAACCGGCTCCGGGTAAGGCTTGCTTACCAGCCCGACAATCGCTGCCAGATAAATCCCCGCCAGAATCCAGGCTTCTTTCGTTAATCCATCGGGTGGAGGGATTATTAATGCTAATGAAACTATAAAAACCAGAATAATGATTTTAACTTTTTTAGATTTCAACATGAGTCACCTCAGCTAAAAGCTATGCCATTGGCAGCAGATGCTTCAGTGCAAAAGAAGTCTCTGCTGTATTATAGTGCGGTTTACTAACGCTTAATTAATCTGTTACTTTAAAAATCCCGCTCGGTAAAACTTTTAATAATATTATTTTTCTGAGGGGTTAACTGATACTCTGGTAATTGATCGAAATTCAAATAGCGATAGGTATCATCGCGCGTTTCGTGAATTTTATCCATATATTCGAAATATTGTTTAACGGTCGGCATTTTGCCAATAATAGCCGCCACGGCGCTCAGTTCAGCCGATGCCAGAAATACCTTCGCATCTGTACCCAGGCGGTTCGGGAAATTACGGGTCGATGTTGAGACGACATAGCTTCCTTGCCGTACCCGCGCCTGATTGCCCATGCACAGCGAGCATCCGGCAGGTTCGATGCGGGCGCCGGAATGAATAAACTTATTAAAATATCCCTCGCTGCAAAGCTGCTGCGCATCCATTTTCGTCGGCGGCGCCAGCCAAAGCCGGCCAGGAATTTTGCTGACGTCAGCAAGCATTTTTCCGGCGGCGCGGAAATGACCAATATTTGTCATGCAGGAACCAATAAATACCTCATCTATCGGGGTATTTGCCACGTCGGAGAGCAGGCGGGCGTCGTCCGGATCATTGGGCGCGCAGACGACAGGCTCGGTAATCTCTGTCAGATCGATCTCAATTACCGCAGCATATTCGGCGTTGTCATCGGCAACCAGCAATGACGGGTTTTCCAGCCAGGCTTCGATTTCAGCGATACGCCGCGCCAGCGTCGCTGCGTTTTGATAACCCTGACTGATCATCCAGCGCAGCAGGGCGGCATTGGAGCGCAAATATTCGGCCACGTTTTCTTCATCGAGACGCAGTACGCAGGCGGCGGCAGAGCGTTCGGCGGAGGCGTCGGCCAGTTCAAAAGCCTGTTCCGCCTTCAGCATGCCCAGCCCTTCGATTTCCAGGATACGGCCAGAAAAGATATTGATCTTATTTTTTTTCTCCACCGTCAGTAACCCCTGTTTGATGGCATAGAGCGGAATGGCGTGCACCAGATCGCGCAGGGTGATCCCTTTTTGTATCTCACCGGTAAAACGCACCAGCACAGACTCCGGCATATCCAGCGGCATAATTCCGGTAGCCGCGGCAAAAGCCACCAGTCCGGAACCGCCGGGGAAAGAGATCCCCAGCGGGAAGCGGGTGTGGGAGTCGGCTCCGGTGCCGACCGTATCCGGAATCAGCATTCGGTTAAGCCAGGAGTGGATAATGCCGTCGCCGGGCCTGAGCGCAACGCCATTGCGGCGGCTGATAAACTCAGGCAGCGTTTCATGCAGCTTCACATCTACCGGCCTGGGATAGGCCGAAGTGTGGCAGAAAGATTGCATCACCAGGTCGGCGGAAAAGCTCAGGCAGGCGAGATCGGTTAGTTCATCGCGCGTCATCCCGCCAGTGGTATCCTGAGAGCCAACCGTGGTAACTTTCGGCTCACAGTATTGCCCAGGACGAACTCCGTCCACGCCGCATGCCCGGCCAACGATCTTCTGCGCCAGCGTAAAGCCCGCACTGGACGGCGCCGGCGCTTTTGGCTGCCGAAAGACGTCGGACGGCGCCAGCTTTAGCGACTCACGCGCCCTTGCGGTCAGGCTTCTGCCAACGATCAGCGGAATACGCCCCCCGGCGCGGACTTCATCGAGTAAAACGTCCGTTTTTAGGGAGAATGAGGCAAGCAGGCGCTGGCTGGTGGTTTCGCGTACCTCGCCCCGGTAAGGATAGAGATCGATAAGCATCCCCGTTTCCAGCCCGGAAACGTCCATTTCAACAGGCAGCGCGCCGGAATCTTCAAGGGTGTTGAAAAAGATAGGAGCGATGTTTCCGCCAAAGACAAAGCCGCCGTTTCGCTTATTGGGCACCCAGGGAATATTGTTGCCGATGTGCCAGAGAATAGAGTTTGTGGCGGATTTACGTGAAGATCCGGTACCCACAACATCGCCAACGTAGACCAGCGGGTAACCCGCTTTTTTCAACGTTGCCAGCTGTTCTATCGGCCCACGGCTACCGGGCGCATCTGGCGTTACGCCGTCGCGTGGGTTGCTTAACATTGAAAGCGCGTGCAGCGGTATATCCGGGCGTGACCAGGCCTCCGGGGCAGGGGATAAATCATCGGTGTTGGTTTCACCAGTGACTTTAAACACTTTCAGGGTGATTTTTTCAGCCAGTTCCGGGCGGCGGGTAAACCAGTCGGCATTGGCCCACGACTGAATAACCTTTTGCGCATGGACATTACCCTGCTGTGCTTTTTTTTCAACGTCCTTAAACTTTTCGAAAATAAGCAGCGTGGTACATAATTGTTCTGCCGCCTGGCTGGCCCATTGCGGATGGTCGAGCAAATCGATGAGCGGCTGAATATTATAACCGCCCTGCATCGTGCCCAGCAGAGCAATGGCCTGTTGCGGAGCAATAATTCCTGTCGAAGTTTCATCTTTAATCTGTTGAGCGAGGAATTCTGCTTTCAGCTTCGCCGCAGGATCGACGCCCGGCGGTACGCGATGCATTAATAATTCAATCAACGTTCCTGTATTATCACCGTCGCCGTGCTTTAGCGCCGAAATTAATGCCGACGTTTGTTCAGCCGTTAACGGTTTAGGCGGAATATTTTGCAAAGCGCGTTCTTGTACATGCTTATTATAAGCGTCTAACATATGCTCTCCGAATCAGATATTGCCTACCTGAATAGTGGTCACCTAATAGTTGATGTTTTAAAAATGTTCTTTAATATCGTGCTGCAGACTTTCACCAAATTCTGCCAGCTGCTCCAGACCATAATTCCACTCGCCAAATCCGGACTCGGTATTGATATGCCCGGCTTCGCCAATATCAATGACGCGCGCCCCCCAGCACTGCGCCCAAAACTGCGCGCGCTTAAAGGTCATTAGCGGATCGTTGCGGCTCGCAAACATCAGGCTGGCGGTCGGCAGTTTTTCGGGAAGCACCGCCTCATCCAGTTCGAAGAGGGATGGCTCGGCCGGGGCAACCATAACGATGCCCGCAATATTCATTTTTTGCGTCTGCACCAGCCGACAGGAAGCCAGCGCGCCAAAGCTGTGTCCAACCAGAATGGCGGGCAGCTGGCAGGTAGCCAGCTCGCGACGAATCGCGGAAATCCATGTTTCGATATCAGGCTCCAGCCAGTTGCGTTGCATTATCCGCTTCAGAAAAGGACAACGACGCCCCCAACAACTTTGCCAGTGATGCTCGTCACTGTCTCTCAGGCCCGGCACCAGAATAATCGTGAACTGCTCGCTTAACTGTTCCAGACGTTGTGTCGTCATAATGTCATCCTCTTCAGTACACTCCATCAGGCCGGGTAGTGGGAAAGTACCCAGCCAACGGCAAGGAGATCCGCACTGCCGCCAGGGCTAAGATTTTTTGCAATCAGGGCGTTATCCATATCGATCAGCGCCTTTCTGAGCCTCTCGCCCGACAGGTTGCGTATCTGCAGGAGCCGCCCGGCGTAGCGTTGCACATACTTCAGCCCGTTCAGCCCGCCCCGCGAAACCACATTGGTATCGGGGTTGTGCGCCATCAGGGCGAGGAGCATTCTGAGCAGCGCATCCTGTTCCGTTAACCCATCCCGCAGCGCCTTTTCCCACTGGGGCAATCCGAAACGCGTGACGGTGGTAAAGCCGCTTTCCGCCTCGCCCCGCGCGCCGGTAAGCCCCAGAGTCTGAAAAATATGCTCACCTTTGGTGTTTGCCTGGGTGGATTTTTTGAGCTCGCCGTCAACCAGCCCTGTACAGATCGCGCTGATTTCCCGGCACAGCGCTCGCTGATTAAGCGGCCTGCCGCCGCTGGCAAGACGGCCCGCGGCAGCGCACAACAGACCCAGTGAAAACACGCCGCCTTTATGGGTATTGATGCCGCCGGTGGCGTTGAACATCGCCTGTTCGCACGCCAGCCCAACCGGGCGGATAGCCGCCAGGGTTTGCGGGGCAGGAAAGTGTGCGGTGGCTTTCCCCTGGGCAAAAAAGCGCGCAAACCAGGGCGAGACGGCGGCAATACTGGCCATAAAGAGCGCGAGATTCATATCACGGTGCGCGCCGTTATTGGCGCCATCAACCAGCCCCGGTTTCGGGGTAAGCATCACTTCCCGGTACATCGCCTCGCCAGCCAGCCCGGCGATGTCGGCTACCGGCTCGTTCCGCTTAACGCTGACCGCTAAAGTAGCCATAGGTTAAATCCTCAATCACCTGCGCCAGTTGCTGAGGAGAGTGCCGGCGCATACGGGAGCAGACATGAGCGGGTTCATGACAGATAAAGCATCGGCGCATCGGTTGGTTTATCGCGCTGCGCTTAACCAGTCCGGCGCTGGGGCAAAACACGTCGATATCCCACAGACGGCCAAGAGGGTGGTTATCTTCAAGGTGTGCCGTAACATGTTTGATCATCCAGGCGGGTGCAGAGACAGACCAGAACGCCTCCGGCCCCGTTGGCAGAAAACGTGTTTCCTGTCTGGTGACCCGCCAGCAGTGTTTACGCAGCAGCTGGTTCAGGCTTTCAATCGCCTGCGCCATTACCTGCCGGGCGAGAGGCGTATCTTTTATCTCTCCCGGCCAGACGAGGGTGGCGGACACCAACGGCTGGGCGAAGCGGTCCAGCCACTTTTGCTGCACGCTGGCGCGGGCTTCCCTGGCCAGCAGAACATCCTCAAGGGTGACGGCTGCGGATGACGCCTTTGTCGTTTCGCTAATCATTGTTTTACCTGCCTTACCACATCAATGACGCTGCCGTCGCGATAACGCACCACGCCGACAATGCGGGAAGTAAACTCAATGGGTTTAGGCTCGCCGGAAATGACCAGCGATTTCTGGTACAACGCTTCGATATCAATCACCGCTAAACCAGCGGCGACCAGCCTCTCTTTCACCTCCGGACGGGCAGGGTTGACGGCGATACCGTGGTCAGTAACCAGTACGTCGATACTTTCGCCTGGGGTAACGCGCGTGGTGACGCGACGAACGACGGTAGGAATGCGGCTGCGGATCAGGGGAGCGACCACGATGGTTAAATTCGCAGCGGCGGCAACGTCGCAGTGGCCGCCGGATGCGCCGCGCATTACGCCGTCGGAGCCGGTCAGCACATTGACATTAAACGCCGTATCTATTTCCAGCGCGCTTAAGATGACGATGTCAACGCGGTCGCAGCAGGCGGCTTTAGCGGCCGGGTTAGCATAAACGCTGGTTGAAATCTCAATGTGGTTTGGGTTTTTCGCCAGCGAATCCCCGGCAGCGCCATCAAAGCTTTGGGTATCCAGCAGCCTGGTGATAAGTCCTTTCTCGTGCAGATCCACGATGCTGCCGGTGATGCCGCCCAGGGCAAAGCTGGCGACAATATTCTTTTTGCGCATCCGCGTTTCGAGGAAGCGCGTGCAGGCGGTAGAAGCCGCGCCCGATCCTGTTTGCAGCGAGAAGCCGTTACGAAAGTAGCCGGAATGCTCTATGACATCGGCGGCCGAGCGGGCAATCATCAGCTCGCGCGGGTTGCTGGTGACACGGGCGGCGCCGACGCTGATTTTGGCCGGATCGCCCACGCTGTCGATCCGGACGATATAATCTACCTGATCCTGAATAATGCTGGCGGGCATATAGGGAAACGGTTCAATGCTTTCGGTCAGCAACACCACCTTTTTAGCGTACTTGGCATCCACCATTGCATAGCCAAGCGAGCCGCAGCGGGATTTGCCTCCGCTGCCGCTGGCATTGCCGTATTCATCGCAGCAGGAGACGGCTAAAAAGGCGATATCGATATTTATTTCGCCTTTTTCAATCAGGTTGACCCTGCCGCCGTGGGAATGGATCTGTACCGGCTCCTCCATCAGACCGTGTGAAATCGCATCGGCTAATTCACCGCGCATCCCGGAGGTATAAATTTTGCGAATAACACCATTTTTAATGTGTTCGACCAGCGGCGAGTTGCAGGTCATCAACGAACTGGAGGCCAGCGTTAACCCCTTCAGGCCTTTTTCCGCCAGCTTCGCCATCACGTAGTTAATGACTTTATCGCCTTCGCGGAAAGCGTGATGAAATGAAACGGTCATGCCGTCACGTAATTCGCAGCAGCTTAACAGGTCATCTAAGGTGGCGAAAACTTTGCGCTGATATTTTTGTTGGCTATCCGCAAGGTAGGGCGTGTGCGTATTCGCGCCGCTAAATACCTCATATTGACGCTGGGTGTCGGCTAAGGTTAAAAGTGCTTCGGTTACGTTGTTCATCTAAAATCCTGTTGCGTTAGGCTGAATAGAAATTACTGACGGATGCCGGAGGCATTGCGGCGTTCGATGACTACGCGGGCGTGGTTGATGATTGGCGCATCGATCATTTTTCCGTTCAGTGAAATGACCCCAAGTCCATTACGTTCGCCTTCTTCCGCCGCCGCGATAACGCGTTCTGCATAATCAACTTCTTCCTGCGTTGGGGCATAGGCGTTGTGCAGAATTTCAATTTGCCGTGGATTAATCAGAGACTTTCCGTTAAAGCCCATACGCTTAATTAAATCCACTTCTTTTAAGAAGCCTGCTTCATCATTGATATCGGCGTAAACCACATCAAAAGCATCAATACCGGCAGCGCGCGCGGCGTGTAATACAGCGCAACGGGCATAAAAAAGTTCGGTGCCGTCCCCGCGTTCCGTTTGCATATCCATGACGTAATCAAACGCCGCCAGCGCAATGCCCATCAGACGTGGAGAGGATCTGGCGATAGCGACGGCATTAATAACGCCCAGCGCAGATTCGATGGCCGCCATTAATTGCGTAGACCCAACCGGACGGCCACAGCTTTCTTCAATGCGGACAATTTCACGCTCAAGTTGATAAATATCTTCCGGCGTATCAGTTTTGGGCAAACGAATAACGTCAACGCCAGCCCGCACCGCCGCTTCAAGATCTTTTAAACCAAAAGGGGTATTCAGCGGATTAATTCGCACCACCGTTTCAACATCTTTATACATTGGGTGCTGCAAAGCATGAAAAACTAATAATCGGGCGCTGTCTTTTTCTTTCAGGGAGACCGCGTCTTCCAGATCAAACATAATAGAATCGGGTCTATAAATAAACGCGGTAGAGAGCATGGCGGCGCTGGAGCCGGGTATAAAAAGCATACTGCGACGTAATTTATTCATTTTAATTTTCCCCAGTCAATGTGCTGGCTTTCCGTTCCACGGAGGATCGCCGCCTGCATTCTGGCGCGGATAACACAGTCCAGCGCGCCTTTATCCTCAACAATAATCTGCCCCTGGGTAACGCTAAACGCGCGAAGCGTCTCACACACGACTGCGCCAATTTGTTCACCAAATTGCTTGTACACTTCACTATTAATAGTGACATCCAGGCCATCTTCACAGGGGCTGACTTTGACTATCAGATCGCTTGATTCCAGCGTTCCGGCTATTGCCGCTTTTACTATTTTCATATTGATTTCCCTAAAAATATTTATTAAGCACCGGCCAAATCTAAATCTGGCTGCTTTGATTGATTCGCCGATAGCCATTTAAGCAGGTAAGGCATAGTGCTGGCTGGCACCATACTGTTAACGGTCTCAATGTGTTCTGTGCTCAATAATTTCCTGACCGCAGAGGCGGAAATAGGGAAATTATTATCATCGGTTATTCTCTTGATCTCGTTAACTTTGATGCTGGCGGTTGGTATTGCTGTCTCATCTTCCAGCCAGCGATGCATTGCGCAGTTATATTGTGCTGTCACCTTGCAGAAAGGCTCGGTGCCAACGAAGCGCTGAGTAATATTTAACGCCGGGGCAATGTAGCGACGAAATATAATCAGATCGATAGCAGCATACACTTCATTAACGATCTGTTTGTCTTTGAGGAAATATCCTGGGAAAGTTCCGCGCGAAATAATATATTTCGAACCAGGGTGAACCGTAATATTTGGCAGATGACGCGAACCTTCGCGCACCATTGCGAAACGCTCCCGGAAGGAGAATGCGGACAAATCTTCCTCAACGACAAAAACGTGAAGCCAGTCGCAGGCTTTTGCCGCCTGTTCAATCAAACCCTGGTGCCCCAGGGTGAAGGGGTTGGCATTCATAACAATTCCGCCTACGTTTTCAACCGGCACCAGATGCTGGCTTCGCAGTTGCCGACAGTAGCGCTGAATGCCAACGGGCGTATTCTCCATCAGCGTCGCCCGGTTATTGAGCGTCACCAGCGGGTAAAATCCGCATCCCTGGAAGGTTTTAACGTTTTCCGGACAGGTCAGAAGAAACAGATGATGCTCGCCGTTCTGGGCCGCCTGAATTTCCGCTTCATGCACAATCTTCAGGCATAAAGCGGTGCCACGCCACGCTTTCGCGACGGCAATGCATTTTAAAGTGTTTCCTGCCAGGCCCGCGCAGGCGACCAGTTGCCGATGACAGCGTGCAATGACGAATAGCTCAATATCTTCATCGATGTCTAATCCATTGCTCTTCAGAAAAAAGATAATCTCCTCTCTGTGATCACCGTTGCTAGCTTCAATTGTTTCGAACTCCAGCGGCTGGTCGGTGTACATCTTATCTCTCCTGAAAATATTATTACGGGTTGTTTAATATGCCGGCTTCGCCGGGTATTACGATGCCAGCAGGTCCTGCTGAGGCTGAGATTCCACAATCGTATTCGTTAAGCGCCCAATATTTTCAATTACCACTTCGACCCGATCGCCTTCGCGCATAAAAAGGGGAGGGATTCGTTTTTTTCCGACGCCGCCGGGAGAGCCGGTAATAATGACGTCACCTGCGCTGAGCGAGGTGAAGGTGCTAATGTAGCTAATGAGATCCGCTACTTTATGGATCATGCTGGCCGTTGAATCATTCTGTACCAGAATGCCGTTCAGGTAGGTCTGAATGCATAAGGCATGCGGATCGGGGATTTCATCTACCGTAGTCATATACGGGCCAAATGCTCCCGTCTGCGGCCAGTTTTTCCCGGCGGTAAACCAGGCGTGCTGCCAGTCGCGTACTGAGCCATCCATATAGCAGCTGTATCCGGCGACATGCGTCAGGGCGACGCTTGCGTCGATATTGCTCCCTGGCTTGCCAATAATAACGGCCAGCTCTCCTTCATAATCAAATTCGTTTGATAAGGCGGGCTTAACCACGGGCATACCGTGGCCGGTTTGCGAATCAGGAAAGCGAATAAATAGGGTGGGTGCGTTGTTGGTTTCAGCAAACTCTTTACGCTTATCGGCATAATTCATGCCCACGCAGAATATTTTTCCTGGCGATTCAATCACCGGCAGAAAGGTAATATCTTCAGCCAGGATATCAACAGGAGAATCGATATACTGTCTGGCAACGTCAATAGCATTCCACTGCAGCAGATCTTTCAGAGAAGGGTATTGATGACCAATCTTATTACCGAGATCAATAATACCTTTATCAGTAAAGATGCCGTAGCTCTTACGACCATGATAGCGGTAGCTTGCTAATTTCATAATGAAACCTGTTTATCTCTTGCTCATTCAGTTTTTGTTCACGCCGCGCAGGCGCGGCGTGAACGAGGGGTTAATTATTTAAAGATTCAGCGGCGACCAGCGCCTTTCTTTCACTGGAGGATAGACAGGTCGCGACAATAGCTCCCACGCCAAGTAAGGCGATGATGAATGCCGTCATACCCTGCCAGCCCATAGAGTGGAAAACGAAACCGTTCACAAAACCGATAACCGAACCGCCCATGTAGTAGAAGAACAGGTACAGGGCAACGGCCTGACCACGCGCCTGAGCGGCGTTTTTACTGACCCAGCTCAGACCGATGGAGTGGCATCCAAAGAAGCAGCCGGTGAAGATAACCGAACCGATAATAAAGGTGATAACGTTCGGGGTCAGCGTTAGCAGCATACCCAACGCCATCAGGATGAACAGCACCCGCAGAACGTTCATGCTGCCATATTTGGCGGACAGCCGGCCCGCCTGAGGCGCGGTGAAGAAACTCAGTGCGAAGCTAAACGATAACAGACCAGCATTGGCCGGGGAAATATGAAACGGTTCGCCTTTCAGGAAGAAGGCCAGGTAGTTATACAGGGAGGTAAATACTCCAAATATAATGAAGCTGATAATAAAGGCCAGAGCCAGTTTTTTATTTTTAAAATGCGCCGCGCCGCCTTTCACTACGCGCAGTACGTTCAGATTTTGCGTAGGTTTAAAGTTTTTAGAAGCTGGTAACAGGAAGTTAACCAGAATCGCCACCGCAATCAGGCTGGCGGCAAAACCGTAGAAGATGGTATTTATTGAAATATGTTCAATTAACTGACTGGCGACAATACGCCCGGACATTCCGCCCATCGAATTACCGAAGACAAAATAGCCGGTGACAACCCCGGCTACAACGGGGGCGACCTCCTCGCTGATATAAGCGGTCGCCGCGGCAGCAATACCGCTAAGAGCCAGCCCGATAACGGCGCGCAAAGCAACCAGCATCGCCCATGATTCCACCAGCGGGCACAGCAGGGTCAGGAAGCCGCCCAGGAGCAGGGAAACAATAATCAGTTTTTTTCTGCCGTAATGGTCGGATAACGTGCCGGTAAATAAAAGACCGATAGCCAGCAGAGCCGTCTCTGCGGAGAGAATAATACTAACCTGGCTGACCGGAACATCATATTCAACGGCCAGAACAGGCAATAGCGGCTGAATAAAGAAAAGCGAGGCTAATTCCGCCAGCCCGGATAAAGCCAGCGCCAGGATGACACGTATATAGTTACTGACTTTAGCCGGGTCCGGACCGTTCATATTATTTATCTTATGTGTTACAGGCATAATATCCTCAATATTATTTTTTTAGGGGCAGAGTACAGTAGCTCCATGGAGCCAGGGGTATTATTAATTGCAATAGTAAAAATGTTTTTAAACCACTGCTGTTAAACTTATTCAGGAACGCACACGATCCCTTCAAACAGCTTGCGGGATGTCCGAATTACCGTCGCGCGTGTTTTCTCAATTTCATTTCCCTCTTTAAGTAACGCAACAGAAATTTTCCCGCTTGGATGTTCAATATTAATGATATTAGTGTCAGGCGCCCTGGGCTGTTCTGTAATAATCTTATGTGCTACGGAGCCTTCAATAAGAGTGGCCGTTGAAATACCAATCGAACCGGTAATTGCCAGTGATTTATGGCAGTTATGCGGCATAAAGTAACGCACTCTGAGCGTACCGCCCGCGCCCGGTTTACTTAGCAGAACCGGCTTGGGGATCACTTTATCGCTGACATCGCTAAACCCCATTGCGGCGCCGGCCTGGCGGCGAATGTTTTCCAGCCGCGTCATAAACGCCCGATCCGCCTCAAGCTCTGCCGGGGTTTCGCCGCCGGTCTTTCCCATCTGCGCGGCATTCATCAGTACCATCGGCATTGCCATATCGATGCAGGTCACTTCTATATCATCGAAAAGGTCAACCACATTACCGGTGGGCAGCAATTTACCTGTCTTGCAGCCCGCTGAGTTCAGAAATGTCAGGCCAACAGGCGCGGCGGTGCCGGGTACGCCGTCAATACTGGTATCGCCCTCGTAATTTACGCAAAAGTCAGGCGTTTGCACTTCGGCATCAACCAGCGTTCCGGTATTGAGGTTACGGATGCGCACTGTGGTGACGGGGTTATTGGCTTTAACGAGGCCTTTTTCAATGGCGAAGGGGCCAACGGCGCACAGCATGTTGCCGCAGTTGGGAGTCGTATCCACGCGGCGCTCATTAACCATAACCTGTACGAATAAATAGTCGACATCCGCATCAGGGCTGTCCGACTGGCTAACAATGGCGACTTTGCTTGTCTGGGGGCTGCCCCCGCCAATCCCATCAATTTCAAGTTCATGGCCTGCGCCCATTAGATCAAGCAGCACTGCGTCGCGCTCCTCAACCTTTGTCGGTAAATCGCTGGCCAGAATAACCGGGCCTTTAGAAGTACCACCACGCATCAGTACGCAAGGAATCTTCAACATTTTGTTTTTCCGTTTCCCTTATTGGTAAGAACAGGGTCAGGATTTCATAAGCCAATCGATAACTCTAATGTCAAAAAACAAATGATTAATACGCTTTGCGCATAAATACATACTGAGCTAGAGTGGTTTTTACACGGAAAAAAGTTGGAATGGAATCTCATGCGGCATGAGCTTCAGGGTGTACAAGCCTTTGTTAAAATTGCAGAAATTGGTTGTTTTACAAAAGCGTCTCATTTTCTTCACATATCACAGCCGGCGTTAACGCGCAGAATTAAAAAGTTGGAAGAGAGCCTGGGCGCAACCTTATTTGAACGCTCGACGAGAAACGTAAAGCTCACCGCGGTAGGCAGGGAATTTTTACCTAAGGCAAAGAATTTAATTGATTTCTATGAAAGCTCTATCCTGAGTATTAAGGAGATGGCGACACACCAGAGTGGAGTAATTACCCTGTCATGCCTCCCTACAGCCGCGTTTTATTTCTTGCCTTCGGTTATCAGAGATTATAACAATTATTACCCCAATATCCGCATCCGCATTCTGGAGCACAGCGCCAGCGACTGCCTTGAAGCAGTGCTAAATGGTGATGCGGATTTTGGTATAAACATGATTAACATCACACATCCGAATATCGATTTTACACCGCTGGTGAATGAGCCTTTCGTTCTGGCCTGTCGGCGCGACCACGAGCTGGCACAAAAAACGTTGGTGTTATGGGAAGATTTGGCTGGGTTAAGGTTGATTGGCGTTCGGCGCTCCAGCGGCAACCGGTCGTTGGTAGACCAGGCGCTGGAAGGGGCCGAATGGAAACCCAACTGGTTTTACGAAGTCCGGCATCTGTCGACCTCACTCGGTATGGTGGAGGCTGGGCTGGGCGTCGCGGTGGTGCCGAGCCTGGCGATGCCAACCGATGAACATCATATTCTTGTCAGTCGCCCCCTGATTGAACCTGTTATTCGCCGCACGTTAGGGCTGGCCCAGCGGAGGGAAACGGCGCTGAGCCCGGCGGCCGAAAAGTTCAGAGAAATGCTTTTACAACTTTGGTTCCAGGACGCAAATAGCCCGTGGATTGGAAAATTTACAACATAAGCCAGGGCTTCACTCTGTGTTTTTAATTTATACGGCTGATTAGACAGAAGTTTATACCGGGCTGGTGAATTTGTTTGCCCGCTTAGAGGTGATAACCTCACCCCAACACAAAGCTGGCGGCTTGATGATCAGGAAAGCAAAGCGCACCTTCTTTCCCGGATTCAGGCTGGAATGCGGTTGATAAAGGTTGCTCATATCGGAAAGCCAGTGAAGCAAGATACGGCACTGATGCAAGAACGACGCCCGGCGACAAACAGGCGGCTATATATTGAACTACTACAATAGCGGCAGGCTTCACAATTACACCGATGAGCTGACATAGCCGCTGATGTAAAAGCGTGACGGCTATCGCAATAATTTTCAGGGGCATCGCCCGCCTAAAAACAAAACCTCTTACCCGGCAACAAACATCGCCAGGGAAAATATGCCGTTATGGCGGTGGCGAAATGTGCTGTAGGTTGAAATTAAAAGTGCTGCTAATATATTGCTAACTCGAATTAGTTTATGATTAAGACGTTCTGTTCGTTATGGAAAATGATATTTTATGGCTAAGACGGTTGAGCAGGTCGCCAGGGCGCTGGATATTTCAATTACCACCGTGCGTCTGGTTTTGGGGGGAAAGGCTGAACGCTATCGCATCAGCGTCAAAACGCAGCAGCGTATTAACGATTACATTGCTGAAAATGGACTGGTGGTTAATCAAATCGCCCGTAGCCTGAAGCTGAATAAAACCGAAACCCTGGGGCTGGTTATTCCGCGCCTGTCGAACCTGTTTTTCTCTACCCTGGCGGAAAAGCTGGAATCCTGCTGCCGTCAGGCGGGTTATCAGCTGATGATTGCCTGCACCTACAGCGACAGCGAGCATGAAAACAGCCTGGTGGAAGGGCTGCTGGCGCGCAATGTTGATGGCCTGTTTGTGGCGCCATCCACTCTGCAAACCCAGCTTCACCACCAAAAAGTGGCGCGTAAACGGCCTCTGGTGCTGCTCGATCGTGATTTTGGCGAAAGCGATATTTCTCTGGTAGTAAGCGATAACTATAACGGCAGCAAGAAGCTGGTACAGGCGATGACGCAGGCGGTGCAGGCGTCGCCGATTTTTTTTATCGCCGGCGATACGCAGCAGCCATCGATACAGCGTCGTTTGCAGGGCTACCTGAGCGAGCTGCCGACGGGCAACGAGTGGATCTTATCCGCCAGCCATAACCGCCAGGAAGAGGGGAAACAGCTGATGCTCGATTTCCTGAAAGCGCACCAGGCGCCGCCCAAAGCCTTTATCGCCTCATCCTTGCCGATTCTGGAAGGCACGCTCAGCGCGCTGCGGGAAACCTACGGTTTTATCCCCTCGAATATCTCCATTGGCACCTTCGATGAACATCAGATGCTGGGCTTTCTGCCGAATGCGCTGTGGTCGATGCGTCAGGATGAAGATGCCTGGGCGCAGCACGCCTTCCACCTGATGCAGCAGAAGCTGCAGGGGGAAAACGCGGATGTCAAAATCACCGTGCCGATGACGCTGATCCATCGCCCGCTTTCGGTAGAGCGGCATAAAGCGTAACGCCGGCAGCCTCTCAGCCCCGGCGCCGCTTATAGCAGGCGAGCGATAAAACGCTCCGCCATCTCAACGTCCAGTTCCGGCGGCAGCCCGCTGACGCCCACGCCGCCAATAGTTATTCCATCGACGATAATCGGCGCGCCTCCCGGCATCGCCAGCAGGCGCGCATCGTTAAAAATCTCTAACCGTAGCGTACCGGCCTCCACTTCCAGCGCCAGGCGCGCGGTGGCGCGACGAAAGCGCAGGGCGCTCCAGGCCTTGCGCTGCGCCAGCTGGCGGGGGAGTGCGGGGCAGCGGGCATGGGCGCCGAAGGCGATCGGCTCGCCATCAGGGCCCATAACCGCCAGCGCCAGGCCGCAGGTTGACGGCTGCTTCTCCGTCTCCTCTAAAAATAGCGCCACCTGTCGGCATATCTCGCTATCGTTCAGGCGCTTATGCAGCGCCAGGCTGTTACTGGCGGGCATCGGCGATATACCCCCGTAAACGCAGATGCAGCGCGTCCAGCCCGACGCGCTGCGCGGCATTCAGCGCGACAAAAGGTTCGCGAATCGGTCCGGTATCCACAACCTCCTTCCCGGCCAGATATTTCGCCGACTGGAACACGCCCTGCGCGACCAGCGCCGCAACCACCTCGTTAATCTGCTGCTGCAGACGCTGCGCGCGCGCTATATCTCCCTGCTGAAAGGCGCTGCGCAGGGCAAGAAACAGCTCCGGCTGCAGGTTGACCGTGGTGCCGACGGTGGCGGTGGCGCCCGCCGCCAGGCTGGAGAGGAAGATTTCATCAAACCCGTTAAAGAACACCTTATGCGGATAGCGGGCGATCATGCGCTCCAGCGAATAAAGATTATGCGAGGTGTGCTTCACGCCGAGCACCTGCTCATCGTCGAGCAACGCCTCCGCGCTCCGGCTATCGAGCTCAACGCCGGTAAACTGCGGAATATTATATAAAATTACCGGTATTGAGATGGCATCCAGCACGCGGCGATAGTAGGCAATAATCTCTTCGCGGCTGTATTTGTAGTAGTAGGGCGGCACCAGCGAAACCGCGCTGGCGCCGTCCTGCTCGGCGCTTTTTGCCAGCGCCACGGCGTCCAGCGTGCGCGGCGTGCCGACGTGCGAAATAACCGGTACTCTGCCGGCGGCGGCGTTCACCAGCGCGGCAAGCACCTGGCGGCGTTCATCAAAGCGCAACAGCGGCCCCTCCCCGGAGGAGCCGCAGCAGTAAAAGCCTTCGACGCCGCGCGCCAGCTGGGCGTGGGCCAGGGTTTCCAGCGCCGCATAGTTAACGGATTCATCCGCGTGCATCGGGGTCACTATCGCGGAGATAATGCCGCGAAAGGTGTGCCATTTATCGCTTACCATGCCGTCCAGCCTCCATCGACCACCAGGTTGGAGCCGGTCATATAGACCGAGGCGTCCGATAGCAGAAACACCACCGCGCCGTTATATTCGTGCGGCTTCGCCATGCGCCCAATCGGAATACGGCTGGTGTAGTTCTTCTGGAAACGCGGATCCTGATCGCTGCGCTCAACGCCGGATAGCGTCAGGGTATTGACGCGTATACCGTCGCGTCCCCAGTAGGTAGCGCAATAACGGGTGAAGTTATACAGCCCTGACTTGGCGGCGGAGTAGGCCACCGGCTTCACAAACGGAATACCGCTATCCTCTTTTTTGTAGTTGTAGATATCCTGCACCGGCGACACTACGCCGTAGATAGAGCCGACGTTGATAATAGAGCCGCCTTTGCCCGTCTGCCGCATCCTTTTGCCCACCTGCTGCGTCATCAGAAAGGTGCCGACCAGGTTTACCTCAACCACTTCGCGGAACACCTCTTCCGGGAAATCTTCAAACGGGCCGGAGACCTCCGGCGGCGCGCTGGGCTGGGTATCGACGCCGGCGTTATTAACCAGGCCATCCGGCACGCCCCATTTGGCCTCGATCGCATCCAGCACGCGATTGATGCTGGCCCGATCGGTAATGTCGATTTCGGCACAGAACAGGCGAGGGGAATCCTTTATCCCGCCGAGCACGCGGTCGATACGCGCCTCATCCAAATGGGTTGCCAGCGCCGCCACCCTGGCCCCGCGTTGATGCAGGGTTTGCACATACTGCGCGCCCAGCTGGCCGAGGCCGCCGGTTACGATGATAACCTTGTCTTTAACCGAGAATAACGTCTCTTCCATTGCCTGTTCCCCCTCACTGCCTGGTTAGATTTTGTGTAATGCGAGGTAATCACGATCGAGAATAATGCCGTGGCCCGGACGTTCGCTCGGCACGTAGTAGCCATCCACCTCTTCGCCCGCTTCGGCGATAATGCGCAGATCTTTCCAGCGCCCGCCGTCGGTCATCTCGGCACAGGAGATATTCGGCACCGCCGCCAGCAGGCTGGCGCTCAGCTCCATTACGAAGTGCGGCGTCATCGGCAGGTTATGCGCGCGGGCGACGGCGGCGATATCCAGATAGCCGGTAATACCGCCGACGCGTCCGAGATCCGCCTGGATGTAATCGGCGCAGCCGTTTTCGATATACTGGGTGAACTGGTTTAAGTTATAGACGTTTTCTCCCAGCGCGACAGGCGTGGTAGTGCGTTCGCGCAGCCGCAGGTGGCCGGTGATATCGTCGGAGGGCAGCGGCTCTTCGATCCACAGCAGATTAAGCGGTTCAAACAGCCTGAACGCGCGCAGCGCCTGCGGAAAGTTCCAGCCCTGGTTGGCGTCTACCGCCAGCGGGAAGCCCGGCACCGCCTCCTGAATCTTACGCAGCCGCTCCACGTCCTCTTCCAGCGTCGGTTTGCCCACTTTGACCTTCGCCGCCAGGTAGCCGGCGCTTTTCCAGCGCTTAACCTGTTCAATCACCTCTTCAATGGAGAGATGCAGATTAATGCCGCTGCCGTACAGCGGTACGCGATCGCGCACGCGGCCGATAATATCGATGATCGGCGCATTGAGGGTTTTACCCAGCAGATCCCAGTAGGCGATATCCAGCGCCGCCAGCGCATGGGTGGTCACTCCGGCGCCGCCGACGTCGTGAATATATTTATAAGCGCGATGCCACAGCCCGCGCGGCGAGAGCGGCTGGCCGATCACATCCGGGATAATTTCGGCAATCAGCGCCGAAATGGTTTTACCGCACCAGCCGGAGGTATGGCTAAAACCGGTGCCGACCTGGCCGTTTGAACCATACACATCGACAATCGCCACTTCGATATCGGTAACGTGATGGATCTGATCGCCCCACGGCCCTTCCGGCAACGGAACGCGGGCGGTCATCAGTTCGATATTTTCAATCACGGGCATTTTGCTACTGTTCATCATTAAGGCTTCCTTTTTTTGGCGGCGATGGTTGCTGTGACGCATCGCCGGCGGTCAGGGATCACTGTTTGGAGGTGGAGATCGAAGACTGGCGGGGCTGTAGCCCAGGCTGGGCGCTTGCCGCCGGCTGCGGCTCCGGTTCGTCGCCCACCGTATGTCCGAAGACTTCCGGCAGCAGGAAGATGGAGGCGAGGAAAGCGCAGAACGGCGCGATAGCGATAATCATCGAGGCCAGCGGCACGCCGAGCGCTTCAAACAGCGCCGGGAACACCAGAGTGGTGAC
The DNA here is from genome assembly GCF_006517625.1 of Mixta tenebrionis. GTDB lineage: Bacteria > Pseudomonadota > Gammaproteobacteria > Enterobacterales > Enterobacteriaceae > Mixta > Mixta tenebrionis. The sequence goes on from NZ_VHQI01000002.1 coordinate 212,510, forward strand.
GAAAGCGGTCACCTTGACGATGGTGTAGCCGATACCGGAGGCCACGCCGCGATAGCGCGGTTTCGCCACCAGAGAAATCACCGTCATTCCGCTTTCGGAATCCCAGTAGTGGCCCCACAGCATCAGCGCCGCGCCGAAGATGATAAAAGCGAAGCTGCTGCTATAGACGCCCCACGCCGAAATCGAAATACCGATGGTAACCAGCAGGAAACCATATTTGCTCAGCCCTTTATGCCCCAGCTTCGGCAGCAGCAGCGGCCCGACAAATGCCGAAAGCGCCGCGATACAGTTCACCGCCAGCAGGGCGAGATTGTTTTGCACCTGCCCGGAAATTCCGATGGTGACGAGGATCAGCGGCAGGAAGAAAGAGAAGGCGTAGTTTTCAAACGACTGCACAGCGCAGGAGAACCAGCCGAACAGCGTGGTACGGCGGGTAAAAGGTCGGCGGAACAGATCGTGCAGCGTCTCTTTTAGCGTGGGATCGGCGATAGCGACGTTTTCATCAGGCAGAATATCGTCCAGTAAACGTCCGTCTTGCGCGCCATAATATTCGCGCGAGGCCCGTTTCGCTTCGATAAAACGTCCGCGCTCCACGAACCAGACGGGCGTTTCCGGCAGCTCGCGCCGCATAAACAGCAGCAGGCAGGCGGGAATAGCGGGAACCGCCAGCACGATGCGCCAGATATAATCTGGATGAACGCCCAGCGTAACCAGCGTCGTCACCAGCAGAATGGCGGCGATGATGCCGAGCGCAAACATAAACTGCCAGCGGTTTGCCATCACCTCGCGCTTGCCCTTCGGCATCACTTCCATGATATAGGTGAAACCGTTAGCGACATCGGCGCCTACCGGAATACCGGCAAGGCAGCGAATGATCGCCAGCCAGTACATATTGGGCGCCAGCCCCTGCAGTACGGCGAAAATGGCAAACAGAATCATCGACCAGAGAAAAATTTTACGCCGCCCCAGCTTATCGGTCAGCCAGCCGCCGAGCAGCGCGCCGACCACCGCGCCGAGTTGGGTGCCCGCTGCGGTAAAACCTAATAGCCAGCTGCTGGGTTCATAAATATCTTTGAGCGCGAATAAAATAAAGGCCATGGAATAGATATCCCATGATTCGATTAATAATGCGGTGATCATTAACCAGCCCGCTTTAGTGCAGCCGGGCGCTTCCTGCAAATCGAGCCGTCTCTTTGCCTTCTGAATAATAAATTCAATATGTTGTTGCTGGTACATATAATCCTCTCTTATTCCGGCGGCGGGGATTTTCCCCGCTGGCGCCAGAACAGATATGTGTCGATCCGCGCCTGCCTGTTATTTAAGGCGGCGGATTAACCGGATGTTTGCCAGGATCGCTAACAACGTAAAAATTACATAAGCGAATCAGATTTTATTTCATTAATAAATGCGCATCGCCTGCGATAAAAACTTTGATATTTTGCGTCAGCGCCTGAGCAATAAATGCGTTCAGCACTTCGGGTAATAAATCCTCCTCGGTATAAGCCAGACTAAGGTGATTACTCTGGTGTCCCGCCATAAGGTCGTCGCGGGATACGCCATCGAGCACCGCGTTAAGCAGCGGCCACTCATAGTTGGTTGCTTTACGGCGGCGCTCAAACTCCGCCTGCGGCAGTTCGACCGCGGTGCCGGTGCCGATATGCATAATCACCTGCGAGCCTTCATAGTGGGCGCGCGCCCAGATAAAGCGTCCGGCTTTGCCCTGGCCGGCGATGGTGGAACCGCCGTAGGGGAAGAACATCGCCGGCTGACGGTAGCCGGTTGCGCCGGCAATGCCGCCCTTCAGATGGGCGAAGGGAACCGCGCCGGAAATCTCCAGATCCCAGTAGAAGGTGCCGTTATAGTCGCTGCCCCAGCGGATATCGTGCAGGGTGGTTTCGCTCGCCATCCCCAGCGCGCTGAGCAGTTTCGCCAGCATCACCTGCGGGATAGCGCTGCCCATATCCACTTCGTTAACGCAGGTAATAGGCGCGCCCGGACAGATAATCTCGCCCTGTTCATCCGGGATCGGGAAGCGCTCGGCGTTGCCGATAGCGCCCTCGGCAAAGTCCGAGGCGGCGCAGCTATCCTTCAGGCCCTGCTGATACTGTACGCCTACCGCCGACAGCCCGAAGCGACGGACGAAACGCGCCATCGCGATCATCATCGCGCACTGCTCCAGCACCTGCTCGCGCGTCAGCTCTTTTGCGCTATCCTGACCGAAATGAAACTGCATGCCGCGGCTCTCATACCATGCCAGGCAGGCTTCGCGCAGCGCCTGCGGCACGTTATTCATCTCCACCAGCAGCGCCGACTGCGACAGCGACTCTACCGGCATGCCGATATCGATCATCGCCTTTTGCGGAAAAACGCCGTTGATCATCCCCATACAGAAGGTATCGAACAGGCCGATAATCGCTTTATGTTTCAGGATCGACTGGCCGACTTTAACGCCGATCTGCCCGGCCTCGCTGGCCAGCAGCGGCGCGCTGGCGGCGACGGGATGCAGATAGCTGAGCCGGTGGCTGAGCTGCCCGTCGCGCAGCCAGGTTTCCAGCCCGCGCATAAAGGCTTCATCGTTAAAGGTTTCCGACCACAGGCGCGAATAAGGGCGCTCAAGGCTGGTCAGGCATCCCGCCATGCAGAGCATCCCCACCAGCCCCGGCCAGGTGCCGTCGAAGTTCGCCAGCAGCAGCACGGGGCCGCGGTGGTGAACCAGCGAAGGGGCGATATGGTGCGAATATTGCCAGGCGGTGAGCAGCACGATAACCGGGGCATCGGGATCGATTCTGGCGAAGAGCGCGCTGCCCTCCTGCTGGCTGCTGATAAAACCGTGGCCGCGGCTTTCGCTGATCGGGTGCGCGCGGCGCAGGCGGTATCCCAGCTTTTCCAGCGCGCTGGCAAGGCGCTGTTCGAATAGTTGCTGTGTCGGCCAGCAGGTAACGTTGGCCGGTTCGCGTAAATCGGCATTGGTTACCATCAATACTTCGCCGGGCTGCGCCGTAATGGCTTCGGCTGCATCGGGCAGGGTTAAATTCAGCATAAGACGTTCTCCTGTAGGGGCGGGTCTTGTCGCGTCGGGTTCATGATTTCATTAAAGCGTTGCCGGGCCTGCTGCTGCTGGTACATCATCAGGCAGACCTGATATTTCGCCTGATGGAAGGCCTGAACGTCAGGATCGCGGCTGGCCTGGACGGTGCGCCCGTGGCGGCTCATGGCGGCTGCGGCCTGAGGAAGGGTGGCGAAATCGCCGCAGGCGACGCTGCCGAGCAGCGCGGCGCCGAGAGTCACGGCGTCATCTTCACGGACGAGGTGGATATCGCAGCCGGTGGCGTTGGCGTATTCCCGCAGCCACAGCGGGTTTTTCGTCGCGCCGCCGCACATCATAATGCGTGAAACCTGATGGCCCGCGGTGCGCATCGCCTCAATAATCTGGCGGGTGCCGTAGGCGATCGCCTGCAGCGTGGCGAGGTATAAACGCGCCAGCCCTGACGGGCCGCTTTCCAGCGTCAGGCCGTAGATGGCGCCGCGCGCCTGCGGATTCGCGCGCGGAGAGCGGTTGCCGTGGTGATCGCCCAGCACATGCAGCTGGCGAGTCGGCCAGCGTTCCTGCGCCTCCAGCTTTTCCACCCACTGATTAAGCAGCTGAAAAACGGAAGCGCCCTGGGCGCTGGCCTCCTGTTGCAGGGCCGGCCAGTAAGCGTGCTGTTGCAGCGTCCACTCCACCAGCGCGCCAGCGGCGCTTTGCCCGCCTTCGTTTAGCCACCACTCCGGCAGCATCGCTCCCCAGTAAGGCCCCCAGACGCCGGGGATCTCGATCGGCCGCCGGCTGACGATCATATGGCAGTTCGAGGTGCCGCTGACGATCGCCAGGCTGCCCGCCGGCTGGGCGCCGCTGAGCGCCAGGGCGCCGGCATGGGCGTCAATAATGCCGCCGGCGACCGCCACATCGTCGCCCAGCCCCCACTGCGAGGCGATAGCGGGCTGCAGGCGGCCTGCTTTTTCGCCGAGGTTAAGCACGGCAGGCGGGATCTTATCGATCGCATCTTCCAGGCCGACGGCGCGCAGCAGAGCGAGACTGAAGCGCCGCTCATGCGCCAGATAGTTCCATTTGCAGGTTAGCGTGCACACGCTGGCGACATCGCTGCCGCAGGCGCGCCAGACCAGGTAATCCGCCAGATCGAACAGGCGCCAGATGCGCCGGTAGCGATCGGGAAAACGGCGCTTCAGCCAGAGGATCTTCGGCAGCTCCATCTCGACGCTGACTTCACCGCCAACGTAGCGCAGCGCGTCGTCGTGCGTCTGGTTGATCGTCTGCGCTTCCTGCTGCGCCCGGTGATCCATCCACATGATGATATCGCGTTCAGCGGCGCCCTCCAGCGAGACGGAGATGCCGCTGCCGTCGTGGGCGACGGCTACCAGCGAGCAGGTGGCATCGAAGCCGACGGCGCGGATCAGCGCCGGATCGATAGCTGAAGCCTTAACAGATTCGCTGACGGCGTCGCAGACGGCCTGCCAGATCTCGCCGGAGGATTGCTCCACATGTTGGTCAGCGCCATGAAACTGACTGACAGGTTTAACCACAAAAGCCAGCCTTTCCCCGGTGCTGGCGAAAATTCCTGCCCTGACGCTGGCGGAGCCGACGTCAACGCCAAGATACGCATATCCGCTCATGATTTTTTCTCTTTGCTAACTCGACTTAGCAAATTAGGTTAAAAGATAAGCAGGAACAATTGCTTTACCAGGAATTTGTGATGGCTATCAAGATGCTTTTTTTAATATCTTGATTTTTAAAATTTATTTTATGCGGACTGTTTTAGTGGAGGATCGTCATGTGGATAAGAGCGAACAACATCGGCGGCGCCTGAAGGCAGGGCAATAAGGGCTTATCAGATGAAAACAGGCGGCGCTTTCTTAGTTATCTGTTTGTAATTATGATTTTTATCAGCAGGCGCCCGCTAAGGAGATAGTAGCGAGAAGTACAACGGGCTGACAAATTTTAGCCGATCCTGCTCACACTCTATTATTATTTACGTTGTGAATATTTATTGGCTGATATAATTAGCTAATTCGAGTTAGCTAGTGGCAATAGCTCCTCGTCGCCGTTGTTAGTCAGGTGCAGACCGATTCGACAGTAACTATTCAGGACAGAGGATTGAAAGATGACTATGCTTACCTCGCCAGCCATTACCCCTGCGGAAAACGAACCATTATCGCTGCATAAACAAGAACGAAGAAAACTGATTACCGTGCTGGGCTCCGGGCTTTCCGGCACCACTATCGAATTCTATGACTTCTTTATCTACGGCACGGCCGCCGCGCTGGTTTTCCCGGCGCTGTTCTTCCCGAATCTTTCGCCGCTGATGGCGCTGCTGGTTTCGTTTCTGACCCTGTCGATCACCTTTGTCAGCCGTCCAATCGGCGCCATCGTTTTTGGTCACTACGGCGATAAGATCGGGCGTAAAAAATCACTGGTGCTGTCGTTAATGATTATGGGAATTTCCACCTTTCTGATTGGCCTGATCCCCAGCTATCACGCCATCGGCAACGCTGCGCCGTTAATCCTGATTTTTCTGCGCCTGTGTCAGGGGTTTGCCATTGGCGGCGAGTGGGGCGGCGCAACCACGCTGATCACTGAATATGCGCCGCGCAACCGGCGCGGATTTTTTGGCACTTTCGTGCAGCTGGGCAACGTGCTGGGGCTGTTTATCGCCACCGCTGTTTTTGCGCTGGTGGTAATGCTGCCGGAAAAGGATCTGATGTCGTGGGGATGGCGGGTGCCGTTTCTGCTAAGCATTGCGCTGCTGTTTGTCGGTATGTTTATTCGTTCGCGCATTGAAGAGACGCCGGTATTTAAACAAAACCAGCAGCGGCAGGCGGCGCAAAGCGTCACGCAGAAGTTTCCCGTTCTGACGGTGCTGAAGCACCACCGTAAAGCGGTTTTTCTGGCGATGGGCATGCGCATGGGTGAAATTGTGCTGGGCTGGTTAACGGTGGCTTTTTTTATGTCCTACGTTACGCGTGAGCTGAACTTTACCCGCGAAACGGCGCTGAACGGGCTGCTGCTGGCGAGCTTCGTCGGTATCTTTACCTTTCCGTTTTTCGGCTGGCTGTCGGATAAGATTGGCCGTCGCCCGGTTTATCTCGCCGGCGCCGCCATTACGCTGATTTTTGCCTTTCCGCTGTTCTGGATGATTGATTCCGGCTCGGTGAAGATGTTTATGTTTGCCACCACCTTCTGCTATTCCGTCGGTCTCGGCATGATGTTTAGCGTTCAGCCCGCCTTTTTCTCCGAACTGTTTGATACCAGCGTGCGCTATACCGGGGTTTCGCTGGGCTTTCAGCTGGCGAATATCGTCGGCGGGCTGACGCCGATGATCGCCACCTTGCTGATCGCCTGGTCCGGCGGCGCATCCTGGCCGATTTCGCTGTTCCTGGCCTGCATGGCGCTGGTTACTATTCTGTGCGTCTGTATGACGCGAGAAAGCTATAACGATGAGCTTAACGCGCTGAAGAAATAGCGATTACCGAAGAAACCTGTCCGGCAGCTTAAAGGCAACAGGCTGCCGGCGCGGTAAACGATACTAAATACTTAGTGAACTTTTATTTCCGGAAGAAAGGCAAAACCCGAAATACAGAACGACAGAATAGCCGGAGCTGCCCGGATTAATTATTCTGAGTTTATTTCGTTATCTGTGAGCGAGTGTTAATTATAATTTCCTGCATTTAATTCCTTTCGTAATAATCCATTAAACAACAACAGTGACCAGAATATTAAGTCCCATTTTCACCAGGCTATCAATAAGATCATAAGGTTCCGGGTAATCTTCCCCTAATAATATTCGCGACAGATTTATTGCCGTATCAAGGTTCATCTCACCGGTAAGCCGATCAACAGCCCAGCCATAGGGAATGAGAAACGCACATACTATGAAGATGGCGAAAAATAACAGGGCTTTCAGTATCATCCGTAGCGGTGATTTCATAAGTAATTTTTGGCTCCTGCGTGGATAACATCAGTCGTGCCGTAGGCTTGTAAATCACTGTTTCGGACAGAAATAGAGCGGGTACGCAGTAAGGCATTACGAATAGCCATAAAATCGGTAACGTGAGCAAGGATGATACGCTCCTCTGATATTGTTCCTGGATGCAGTCTGAATGCTCCCCGACGCATATATGTCAATCCATGTATGATCGTTAATTATGCCGTCGTACCGATAAAGCGCAAACCAACTTGCATGAGGAACATAAGTTATTTTTTCCTGATTTAGCGGCTCTTTATTCGCTACCGTCGCTAATATAATCTCAGACTGGAAGCGGGAAAATTTTAAATTAACGGGTTGTTCAGATTGACTCTCAGCTAGCTGTAATAATGCCTTTTTTATAAACTTAATAAACATAAGAACAGTAAAAATGGCAAGTGATTTGATAGCTGAGATTATTTATTTAATTAAGTATCAGGTACTGTTTGTTTTGTATGATGACGTTACTAAGTGGATCGCGAAAATAGATGGGAAGTTTCTACCTACGATGTAGTTGATGAACAGTACCTGGCTGGGCGAGTAAAATATTTTTTTCGTTCATGCGGATAACGCGATAGACGATGGCTATGGTATGGCGTATTTGCTGATATTCACTGCTGTACAGCCCATTTCATGGGTTGCATGTTGCTGTTATCATGTGCTTTGCTGCATAACGCAGAGCTTAACAAACCGGCGCTAAACATGGTTGGTGCGGTAGCCGTGGCTAAGCGGGAAAAAGGCAGGAAGGCCTGTTCCTGTTGTAGTTTCTGCTGTTTCAGCGGCATTAGCTGGCTGCTACTGGCATGCTATAACTAACAAAAATTTTCAGTATAAAAAGTGAACAGGCACCGGTTAAATAACTGCCTTAAACATTACCTTAATCATTTTTAATGAGCTTAATTTATTATGATTACTGAACACGATGTTGTTTATGTTAATTTGAACACGGACGAATTTGCAGCGTGCGTCAATAACGCCAAAGATATCTGTTTTCATATCCGGGACAGGGCAGATTTACATAAGCGTGATATCCTTGAGCGATTTAATAATATCCTGATGGGAGAAGTCGCCGAAAAGATGGTAATAAAATGGCTGCACACACAGCAAAAATTTGCGGTATCAACCGTTGATAAGGGATCTCAGGGGCCGGATCGCGGTCACGATATTTTAGTTAAAAATAAACACGGCGAGGATATTTACTGCTCGGTTAAATCGTCGCTTTCGGCAAAATATGATTTAACGAACATCATCAATAACTTCAAACTGGCAACCAAGAAAAGCGAGCTTACAGCCGTTAATATACAGGTCTATTTTTGGTTAACCATTGATCCTAATGGAAATAACCAGAACCGGGTAACGGTTCCCAGCCTGAAGCAGGCGGCGATTATTGGCTGGTTTGGTAAAAATGATTTTACTAAATTTACCACCTATAATCATGAAAGAAGAGAAGTTCCTGCTCTCTCGCTGCAAAGCGCAAGGTCGATGAATAGCCTTTTAGTACATTTAACTTAACGGGGTGTTCTGCGATTATTGTCGCCAGTTTAACCTGCTAAGAGAGAGGTTTATTAAACTCACAGCGTTTTTCCAATATTGTGGCGCTTTGTCAGGTTTGGTGAATGAAATCGGTTTTTATTGCTTATTAACGCCGAAAAAAGCTGATGGCAGCCATTAATTTTCCCCCGGCGGCGTAATAAACTGCGTTTTAAAAATAATAACAATTGAAAAAAAATAATATTCATGGTAAAAGAGAGGGTCGTGAATCTGGTGTTCACAGTTAGCGGTTAATAGCGGAATATTCCTATGAAAAAAATATCACCTGACATGCCTGAGCTACAGTCAATAAATTTAACCGATGAAACGCTGGAAAAAATCAAAAATATAATTCCTGAAGCTTTTACCGATAATCAAATTGACTTTGAGGTTTTGCAACAGCTTTTAGGTGATAACGTCAGCGACAAAGAAGAGCGCTATGGCCTGAACTGGCACGGTAAACGCCGGGCGCGGCAGCTTGCCCTGACGCCTTCACGCGGTACGTTACGCCCCTGTAAGGCTGACAGCGTTGACTGGGACACCACGCAAAACATCATGATTGAGGGCGACAATCTTGAGGTGTTGAAGCTTCTGCAAAAAAGCTACGCGGGAGAGGTCAAACTCATCTTTATCGATCCGCCCTATAATACCGGTAAAGATTTCGTCTACCCCGATGATTTCCAGGACAATATAAAAAATTACCTCGAATTAACCGGGCAGTCGGAAGGCGGCGCCCGTCTTAGCACTAATGCCGAAACCAGCGGGCGCTATCACACCGACTGGTTAAATATGATCTATCCGCGTTTAAAGCTGGCTAAAAACCTTTTAAGCCATGACGGCGTGATGTTAGTCAGCCTTGATGATGTCGAAGCCTCTAACCTCAGGCTGATATTAAATGAAATCTTCGGCGAGGAGTGCTTTGTCGGGATCTTCCCCTGGCGTTCGAGGACGGCAAAAGCCGACGTGCCCTACGGCGTCTCTAACGATGTGGAATGGATTATCGCCTTCGCCAATAAAGGCTTTATCGCCGGCAGAGAGGGCGAAAGGAAATATTATCAGTCCGATGATTTCGCAGACAGATGGCGCCTGCAGGATTTAACTAAAAATACCACCAGAGAGCAGCGCCCTAATTCCTATTTCACTATCGTCAACCCGAAAAACGGCGATCGATATCCAGCCAGCGCCACCCGCACCTGGTCGGTTACGCCAGATACCCTCCCTGGATATTTAGCCTTGGGGAAAATTGTTTTCCCCGGCGATTACGATTTTCTGAAATTATCGCGGCCCGCCTTCCGCGTTTTCGAACGCGAAGATAAAGAAAAAGCCATGAAAAAATATGGCGCTGACAGCCTGAAAATGTCCGTCTCGACTTATCTGCCGGAAAAAGAGGTGGGAAGAACGGAACATGGCTCCAAAGATATCAGGGCCCTTTTCGAATCTCAGGTGTTTCCCTATCCCAAGCCGGTCTCCCTTATTGAATTTTTTATTAAAAATATGACCAACGAGGGCGATCTGATTATGGATTTCTTTGCCGGTTCCGGCACCACGGGCCATGCCGTAATGAAAGCCTGCGCCGGCGAGCTGAAATCGCGTCGCTTTATTCTGGTACAGCTGCCTGAGCCTTTAATTGAAAGTAATAAAGAGCAAAAAACGGCGTTCGACTACTGCAAACAGCTGGGCGTGCCGGCGAAAATTTCCGAGCTAACCAAAGAGCGCCTGCGTCGGGCGGGGAAAAAGCTGCGTCAGGAAAATCCCGAATGGCAGGGCGATACCGGGTTCCGCGTGTTCAGGCTGGACAGCTCTAACATTCGTCCCTGGCAGGCCTCGGCTGATTCGTTATTACAGGAGCTGGAGGCGCATATCAGCCCGATCCTCAACGATCGTAGCGAGGATGACCTGCTGACCGAGCTGCTGCTTAAGCGCGGTATCGATCTCAGCGTCAACGTTGAGCAGCGGCAGTTTGCCGGCTTAACGGTTTCCTGCGCCGATAACGGCAAACTCTTTACCTGCTTTGCTAAAACCATCCCGGCCTCGTCGGTGGAAGAGCTGGCGCAGGGGATTATCAGCTGGCAGCGCGAGCTGCACGCGGCTAAAGATACGGTCTGCTATTTCCTTGATGAGGCCTTTGAAGATAACGTCGCCAAAATCAATCTTTGCGCCGCGCTGGAACAGCAGGGGCTGACCAACCTGCACAGTCTGTAAGAGCTTACTATGAAATTACATTTTGAATCTGACCTCGCTTATCAGCAGGAGGCGATAGCGTCCGTCTGCGATCTGTTTACCGGCCTGGAAAAGTGGGAAAGCGAAACCACCGTGCTGGCGCCGGCGCAGGGAGCGCTGGCGTTTGAGGGCGCCGCCGGCTCCATGCCCGTTAACCCGCCCATTCCGCCCGATGCGATGCTGCTGAACAACCTGAACAGGGTGCAGCTGCGTAATCAGCTTCCGCCATCGCCGTCGCTGGATAGTCATGATTTTACCGTTGAGATGGAAACCGGTACGGGTAAAACCTACGTTTATCTGCGCACCATCATGGAGCTGAATAAACGCTTCGGCATGAGCAAGTTTATTATCGTGGTGCCCTCCGTCGCCATTAAAGAAGGGGTGTATAAAACGCTGCAGATTACCAGGGAACATTTTAAAAACCTGTATGGCGGCGTGCCCTGTGAATATTATCTCTATGATTCGGCAAAGCCGGCTGACGTGCGTAATTTCGCCACCAGTTCGGTTATGCAGATTATGGTGATGACCGTTGGCGCAATAAATAAAAAGGATGTAAATAAGCTCTATCAGTCCAGCGAAAAAACCACCGTTGACGAGCTGGATAAGCCGATCGATCTTATCAGAGCGACGCGCCCGGTGATTATCGTGGATGAACCGCAAAGCGTGGATGGCGGCCTGAACGGCGCGGGAAAAACGGCGCTGGACGCAATGCATCCGCTATTTACCCTGCGCTATTCCGCGACTCATATCCATAAGCATCATATGGTTTATCGTCTGGACGCCATCGATGCTTATAACCAGAAGCTGGTAAAACAGATTGAAATCGCCGGTCTTGAGGTGCAGAACGCCAGCAACAGCCCTTACGTAAAACTGGTTAGCATTAACAGCAGGAAAAACCAGATTAGCGCTACCGTGCTGGTTGACAGGGCGGATAAAAAAGAGGCGGTTAAGCGTACTGAAATAACGGTTTATGACGGCACTTCGCTGGCCAGCGAAACCGGGCGGGATATCTATCAGGGGTTTCGCATTGGCGAGATTCGCGCCGGTAAAGCCGGTTTTATGACGCTGGAAACGCCGGCGGAGATTTACTATTTAAAAAGCGGCGATGTGGTCGGCGATATTAATCCGCTGTTGATCCAACGTCATATGATTCGCCGCACCATTCGTGAACATCTGGATAAAGAGCTGCGCCTTAACGGCCAGCAAATTAAGGTTCTGACGCTATTCTTTATTGATAAGGTCGATCTCTATCGGCAGCCGGGCGAGGATGGCGCGCGCGTGCCGGGCGAGTACGCGCGTATATTCGAAGAGGAATACCTGAAGGCGATAAAAAGTCCGGCTTACCAGGCGCTGGCTTCCACTCATCCGCCGCTGGCGCAGGATGTGCATGATGGCTACTTCTCCGTGGATAAAAAGGGCGCCTGGGCGGAAACCAGCGAAAGTAATAATGCCGGACGCGAAAATGCGGAGCGCGGTTATAACCTTATTATGAAGAACAAGGAAAAGCTGCTGAGCTTCTCCAGCCCGGTAAGGTTTATTTTTTCCCATTCCGCGTTGAAAGAGGGCTGGGATAATCCCAACGTCTTCCAGATTTGCAGCCTGCGTGAAATGGGCAGCGAGCGCGAGCGCCGCCAGACTTTAGGGCGCGGCCTGCGTTTATGCGTTAACCAGCAGGGCGAACGCGTGCGCGATGAGAATATTAACGTTCTGACCGTGATCGCCGGTGAAAATTACCAGGCCTACGCCGAACGTTTACAGCTCGAAATTGAGAACGAAACGGGGATCCGTTTCGGCGTCGTCGAAAAGGATGCGTTTGCCCATCTGCTGATATCCGATGAGGCGGCCGGGGCGATCGGCGGCGGCGCGTCAGAGGAGATATGGAACGGGCTGCTGGCGCAAGGCTATCTTGATAAATCGGGGCGCATCACCGCAGCCTTAAAGTCTGCGCTGCGCGAAGATACGTTGTGCGTAACGGAACGGTATGCTGCTTTGCGGCAACAGATTGCAGGGATTCTGCGCAAATCGGCGGGCCGGTTAACCATTCATAACGCCGACGAGCGCGTTGCGATCAAATATCGGCAGGCCGTGATCGACAGCCCGGAATTTACCGCGCTGTGGCAGCGTATCTGCCAGAAAACGCGCTATTGCCTGGCGTTTGACGAACATAAGCTGATCGCGGCCTGCACCGCATCGCTGGCGGAGATGCCGCCGCCAGCAAAAGCGATGGTCAGCTTCAGCAAAGCGATCCTGACGCAAACCCAGGCTGGCCTGGAGGTTGCCGCCCAGGCTAACGGCGCCACCAACGGGCTGGTGGAAACAACAGCGCTGCCGCTGCCCGATATTCTTGGCGTGCTGCAGGAGAAAACCGGTTTAACGCGGCGCAGCCTGGGCGTTATCCTGAAAAACAGCGGGCGGCTGGCCGACTTTGCTAAAAATCCGCAGCAGTTTATCAGCGAAGCGATCGGGCGGATTAATTACTGCAGGCGGCTGGCGATGGTGGAGGGAATTAAATATTACCCGTTGCCGGGAGAAGCCTGGGCGCAGCGTTTATTTACCGATAAAGAGCTTACCGGCTACGCGCGCAACCTGCTGAAAACCTCAGAAAAGTCCCTGTATGAATATGTGCCGAAGGATTCTGAGACGGAAGAGCGGTTCGCCCGCGCGCTGGATCGTCAGGATGAGGTCAGGGTGTATGTGAAGCTTCCCGGCTGGTTTAAAATTCCGACGCCGCTTGGCAGCTATAACCCCGACTGGGCGTTAGTTATTGAGCATGATAATGAAGAGCAGCTTTACTTCGTCGCTGAAACCAAGAGTGCGCACTTCGGTTTAAGAGAGGAAGAGGCCGCCAAAATCCGCTGCGGCGCGGCGCATTTTGCTTCACTGGCCGCCGAACAGGCTAATCCGGCGCGCTACCGACATGTGACGGCGCTTAGCGATATTTCCGGCACTCTGTAACAGTTAAGGGCTGTTTAGCCCTTATTTGTCCGCTATCAGCCGGGCGGTACGCTACCTGTACTGCGATTTTTTCAACAGATGATCTCAGGCGCTTCGGCTTTTGCTCAGGAGCGCAAGCCGCCGCCGGTTCGCAATTTCCTTCCCCGTTATTTTCATTATCCCGCCAGCAGCTTTAGCAACCATGCTGCGTCCCTGGCATGCCTCGTAAAAATTTATTGCCAGCCAGCGCTGCTGATAAATATTTAATTTGTTCCTGAGTTAACTTTATGCCGAAAAGTGGAAAAGGGAGCGGCAATTGCTTTATTTTTAACGGGTTGACCAATAAAACAGAAATTAAAATAACGAACATAATTGCGGAACCGAAAGTAAATAACTGCGTGGCGATATTATTCTTTCTATTTCTGTTGCGAAATCCTCTGGAACGATAAGGCTTACCCTCAATAATGAAAAAGAGTTCGAAAAAAATCCTTACCGCATGGCAAGATTATCTGAAATGTAGCGGCGCAGAAAAAAGTAAAATATCGGCCAGCCAGGTACATGAGGATCATCAGCTGGTATTGAGCGGGAATAACTGCCAGGAGATGCCAAACGGCGTGCAGCTTGCCATTCCGTCGCAGGTTTATCATAGCTGGCGCAAGCAGTTCGTAAAATATGACGACGAAGGAAAAATAACGCAGATTAAACCGGTTAATTTACTCTTTCCGCTGATACGCTGCGTTGAACAGGAACGCGGCAAAGATATTGTGAAATATCTGCCGCTGTTCTCTTTTCCCCTGCCTAAAGCGTTTTTTATGCAGGGGCAGCCTTCTTTGCTGCTGCCGGTGAAAGACGGCCAGCAGATTAGCGCTTTGCCGTTCGCTTTTCGGGAAGTCTTTGGCATTCAGCTGGCCGAGCTGGGCGAAAACCGTCATATGATGAGCATCGTCAGCGCGCTGACCGGAGAAAAATATGACACCTTCCTGCAGGCGTTCGCCGGGCTGCAGACGTGGATTGGTAAGCGAACGGGCGGCAAACAGCGGCCACTGGAAACCGCCTTTAACGCCCTGGTTGCGCCGTTGCATAATGAAGATTACCAGCTGAAACGTGATGCGGAGGATTATGACTGGCTGTGCAGGCATGCCGAAGATCGCTTTCCCCTGCTGGAGCAATACCTTAATCAGGCTCACAATGAAAATAGCGTTGCCGAACAGGCTGAAATTGTTACCGGCGGGCTGTTTGAAACGCACTACCCGCTTGGGCATGGACAGATGGCGGCCATCCAGGCGATTAACCAGCAGCAGCGCCTGATTGCGGTGCAGGGCGCGCCCGGCACCGGCAAAACGACGCTGTTTAAATCGTTGATTGCCCAGCAGCTGGTTGCCCGCGCGCTCGCTATCGCTGCGGGTAAAGATGACAATTTCGGCATGCTGGTCACCTCCACCGCAATCAAAGCGGTTGAAAACATTATCGACGATCTGCGTAACGATCCGCTTACGCAAAAGCTGGACTGGCTCTGGTTCCACGGCGGCTCTAAGGAACAGGTACAGAATGAATTCGGGCGGCTGGAACAGCTTATCAGCCGCTGGCGGCAGGAGGATTACGACGAAAAGGCGCAGCAGCGCGACTTAACGGTTTTGCTGCTGCATCGTAATACGCTGGATAGCTGCTATCAGGCCTACCGCGAAGGGAAGGCGGTTGCGCAACAGAGCATTGTTGATTGCGGGCTGAATACCGCCAGGGTTGAAGAACTTCCCCAGCGTTTCGCTGATAAGGTTGCCGGGTTCGCCGCCGGCATAGCGCGGCGGAACATTGAGCTTTCCCCCGACAGCGCGGGCGATATTGATGCGCTGGCCCGCCAGCTGCAGCAGCGTTTGCAGGCCAGGCAGCAGGAAAAAACGCAGCGTCGGCAGGCGGAAAAAATCTGGCAAACCCTGCAGGCAACCTGGCCGCAGCCGCATAATCTGGAGCAGATTTTCCGCTGGCTGGCCTCGCCTTTAAGCCCGGCGCTTGAGCTGCACTACCGCGATTATCCGCGTAGCGGCATCAGGCGCTATCTGGCGCGCATGTTTGAAGAAAAATACCGGGATCGCTTACAGCAGATGCAGGCCGCCGTGCCGGAAGATTTTCTCTATTTCAAACTCAATCAGCTTACTCATTCTCAGCTTGCCGCTCTGGCGGATGCCGCAGAGCGGCTCTCCCGGCAAGACGATAACCTGCAGCTGCTGAAACTGCTTATGCAGCCTGCAAGCGATACCCAGGAAGATGAATATTTGCCGGATCTGGTCAGAGAAGCGGCCATGCTGCAGGCGCTGCGGCATAAGATCGCCTATGCGCAACGCACGGTAGCCAGCCATCAGCAGCGCTATCCGGAAGGCAGCTGGTGCGACATTCTGCGCAAGCGTTTTATCAGCCAGCATCGCGAAATGTTTGAGGCCGCTATCGGCTATCTGTGGCAGGAGCAGCTAAAGCGCAAAACCGAACTGGAAGAGGTCGTCACCCACTGGCGGGCGCTGGTAAGCGGGCGGCGCAGCGCGGGCTACCACAGCTGGCTGGCTAAGCTGGATGAATTTTATCGGGCGCTGTCGCTGGTCTATCCGGTGATGGCGACGACGCTGGTTTCCGCCTGGAAGATGGCGGGCTACCGTAAGCTGGAAGAGCTTAAGGGCCATAAGCCCTGGCGTCTGGCGCTGTGCGATGAAGCCGGCATGATCTCGGTGGAATCGCTGGTGCCCTTATTAAGCCGCAGTGAAAAAGCGATGATCGTCGGCGATCCCCTGCAGATCGAACCGATTCGCAACCTGTCGGAGAGCGTGCAGATAAGGCTGCACGCGCGCTACTTCGCCGATGATGACGCGCTGTATGAACGCGTCTCTCCCGCCACCGTTACCGGCTGGCATCGGGCTGCCGGCACGCTGACGGGCAGGCCGGATGAGATCGGCAACGGCATTATTCTCGATGAGCACCGACGCTGCCAGAAGCCGATTGCCGACCTGTTTATCCGTCTGGCCGGCTATCGCGGCGTTACGGTGGAAACGGCGGCGCCTGATGAGCGAATTGCCCGCGCCTTTGAAAAATCAGGCGGCCATCATCTGATGTTCTACAGCGTGGAAGGGCGCAAAGGCGATGTGGTTAATACCAATCTTGATGAGGTTGAGGCGATCGAACAGCTGCTGGATAAGCTGGAGGAGGCGGGTTACAACCTGAGCGCGGATGTCGGCATCGTGACGCCTTACGCTAATCAAAAAGCGCTGCTGATTAAACGCCTGGCCGGGCGCATGAATCACCAACAGAAAAACTGTATCGGCACCGTGCACCAGTTCCAGGGCGTGGGCTTTGAGGTCATTATTTACAGCCCGGTTATTTTCCATCCGCTTGACAGCGCAAGCTTTCAAAACACGGTGCCGAATATGCTCAACGTGGTGGTTTCGCGGGCTAAGCAGCAGTTTATTGTGGTGGGCAATTATCATCGTCTGCGGCAGGCGGGCGGGTTCCTTAAAACGCTTGCCGATAGCGTGGCGGATGATTTTTTCCTGGAGCAGGGCAGCCAGCATCCGCAGTTTGATAGCCTGAGCCAGACGCCGCGCTTACAGCGCTATTATCGCGACTGCGAGCATATTGCCGCCTTCGGCGCGCTGGCGGCGCAGAGTGAAAACGAGCTGATTATCATTACTCCCTGGATCAGACGTAGCGGTAACGAATACCAGCGTTCCGAGCTGGCGCAGCTGGTGGCGACGCAGCAGCGCGGCGTCAGGGTGAAAGTCTGTTATGGCTATTACCATCAGCGCTTCGAACGCCCAGGCGATAATGACGAATCGCTGGTGGCGGAATACAGGGAAAGGCTGGGTAAGGAGAATGTTATCCGCCTGCCGGAAGGCACCCATGAAAAAGTGTTAATGATCGATGGGCGCTACATCGTACTCGGCAGCTGGAACTGGCTCTCCCATAGCTATAGCCGCGCCTGCCAGCAAGGCGAGGCGTTTAACTTCGCCATTCGCCATGAAATCAGCGCTGAACTGGATGACGCCGCGCTGGTCAGCGAGCTGAAAGCGCGGCTGAAGCTGGCGTAGTTTTATCCGTTGCTTTTCAAATCCGGGCGGAAGCAGAACCACGAAGCGATAATCAGCAGCATCAGCAGCGTTTCGATCAGCAGCATCAGCGCGCCGCGCTCGCTGAACCAGGTGCCGATAACGATCGCCGTATTGGCGATAATCACCAGCCACGCCGTCCAGGGAAACAGCGGCGAAGTGTAGCGCAGCAGGCTGCGTGGATAGCGACCGCGGTTAACCGCCTGGCGAAAACGATACTGACACCAGCCGATGGTGATCCAGGCCAGGCAGCCGACCTGGCCGGTGCTGGCGATTAAATAGAGGTAAAAGCGCTGCGCCGGAATATAGCGGGAGAGCATCGACACCAGCGCCAGCGCCGCCGTCAGCAAAATGGCGCGTACCGGCACGCCGTTGGCGCTGACGTTGTTAAACGACGCCGGAGCGAAGCGATCGCCCGCCATTGACCACAGCAGGCGCGAGCTGGCGTAAATCGCTGAATTGGCCGCCGAAACCGCCGCGGAGAAAATCACCAGCGTCATCAGCACATCGGCGCCCGGCAGGCCGACGTGGGAAAAAACCCAGACGAAAGGGCTTTGTCCATTCGGCGCCTGATGCAAAGGATAAACCAGCGCCAGCACGCCGATCGCCAGGCCGTAAAAAAGAATAATCCGCAGGCCGATGCCGAGGATCACCTTTGGCAAAATGGTCTGCGGCGAGGCGGTCTCGCCGGCGGCGTTGCCTACCAGCTCCACCCCCTGAAAAGAGTAAATTACGATGGTCATGCAGATGAGAATTTGCCAGCGGTCCGCCGGAAGCCAGGCGCTCTCGCTGTTTAGCGTCGGCTGCCAGCCGGTATGCTGCATCAGCGAATAGATCATCATGCCGCCTGCGCCGATAAACAGCACGATAGCGAAAACCTTAATCGCCGACAGCCAGTATTCGCACTCGCCAAAGCTTTTGGCCGAGGCGAGATTAATCAGGGTCAGCGTGGCGAGAATTATCAGCGACAGTATATGAACGGGCAGGGAGGGGAAAGCGTGATGGGCGATAAAACCGGCGGCGGTCAGGTCGGCCGCCAGCGAAAATACCCAGCTCAGCCAGTAGAGCCAGCCGATAGTGTAGCTCCAGAGCGGGTGCGGCAGCAGCTTCAGCGCATAGTGTTGAAACGATCCCGAATGGGGAAACGCGCATGAAAGCTCGCCCAGGCACATCATGGTCGCCAGCATCACCGAGCCGGCAAACAGATAGGCGAGCAGCGTGCCGACGGGGCCGACGCGATACAGCGGTTCGGCAATGCCGATAAATAACCCGGTGCCGATGGTCCCGCCCAGCGACATCATCAGCAGATGGCGTTTCTTCAGATTGCGTTGCAGGCCGCCGGTGTGCTCCGGCGGCGCCAGCAGGGTGCTCATAAGCAGGTCCCTTCAGGTAATGATATCGCCGCGAAGCGCTGCCCCGCGGCGAGAGGCTTAACGTTTAAAACGCATGGCGATACCTTTGGTCTGACAGGCCATCAGCAGGCCGGTATAGTCAAGCTCAAAGCGTATCTTGTCGCCCACCTTCAGCGGCTGCCGGCACGCTTCGATATCCACCAGCGTGTGATCGCTGGTCTGTCCCAGGATCTGGATGGCGTCATCGCAGGGCACGCAGTTATCGGAAGGCACGTCCTGACGCCCGAAGGCCAGCAGCGCGCGTCTGCGCACGCCGTTATCGACAAAGGTTTTGCTTTGCAGGAACGCATCGACGCCCAGCTCGCCGACCGGCACCGTTGGTTTGCTGTTCAGCTCGATAATTTCCGCTTCCAGGATGTACATATCGGAGCAGGCTTTATCGACCGGTTTCTGTGAATGATGAAACTCGTCCAGGTACTTCATCTCCACATACTCGATGCCGAACTCGTGTAGCCCGCCGATACGCAGATGGTTCAGCCCCTGCGGCCAGATGCCCTTATCCAGCAGGTGATAGCTGGTGCAGTTGCCGGCGGAAAGACGGCGGATGGCTACGCCGCTGTCCGCTTCCAGCCGTGCCGCCAGCGCGAGAAAATCGTCGCCGTTTTTCACCGTCGGCAGCACGGTGCCGTAGCAGTTGAAGTTAGTGCCGAGGCCATAAAGATCGAGGCCGGGCAGCGATTTAATCAGGTTAATGGCGGCGAGGATAGTCGCGTAGTCGCTAAACCAGATGCCCTCGCGCAGATCGCCCATATCCACCATCAGCAGCACCTGATGCGTTTTCCCCTGTTTCTGCGCCTCCTGCGACAGAGCGCGCAGCACCGTGGCATCGCTGTTCAGGCTGATATCGGCGTAGCGCACCACCTCTTCGATTTCGCTCAGGCAGGGGCTGCGCAGCAGGCAGGTAGTGCAGCCGATATGACGAATCTTTTTCAGGTTATAGGTGCGTGATTCGGCGATTACCTGAATGCCGCCGTCGAAAACCGCCTGCGCGGTTTCAACACAGCCGTCGAATACCTTATTCACCGCCATCACCTCGATGCCGCTGCTTGCCAGCAGCGCCTTCTCGGTACGGGCGTTCTCTTCCAGCCTGCGTAAATCAATTTCCAGAACCGGCATATACATCTTATTTTCCTCCCTCAACGCCCAGGCGGGCATTGCGTTTCTGCGCCCGGTGATAAATCCATTCGGCTACGATAATCGCCAGCAGCGCGCCGCCGATAATTTTGCCGGCGTACTGGAAGTAGCCGCCCATATCGATCTGGGAAGGCGGAATAAACAGCAGCGCGACGGCGAAGGCGATAGACAGGAAGCCCAGCGCCGGCAGCACCGCAGGCAGAATGGCGCCGGGGATTTTGAAGCTGCGTGGCGTATCGGGCTGCGTTTTACGCAGGCGCCAGAAGGCCGGGAACATCACCAGATAAGGGATGAAGTAGGTAACGGTAGTCAGCGCGGTCAGCATCCAGTAGGCGGCGGCCACGCTGGGCGAAATAAAGGTAGAGAAGCAGAGTACGGTAACGATAATCGCCTGCACGGTCAGCGCGAAAGCGGGCGTTTTCCAGGTGGGATGCAGTCGTCCGATGCGCTCGCCCAGCAGATTATCTTCGCGTGACGCTTCCTGCAGCATATAGATCGGGCCAACCAGCCAGGAGTTAATTTGCCCCAGCGCGCCAAAGAACATGCAGATCGCCATCACCGGAATCAGCCACGGCATATGCATGGTTGCGGCAGCGGCCTGCATCGCCTGCATCACCCCGGCGACAATATCGGTTTCGCCGGCGGGCAGCAGGGTATTCAGCGCCCAGCTGCCGATCATATAAATCCCGACGATAACCGCGGCGGAAACCGCCATCGCGCGCGGAAAATCACGCTGCGGATTGCGGGTGCGTCCGGCGATCATCGGCGCCACTTCCAGGCCGGCAAAGGCGAACATCATGCTGGAGAGGAAAACGATGGTATCCCAGTGGCTGAGATCCGGGATCCAGTTCTGCGCCGTGCTGTAGTCGGTCTGCATTTTATGACCGGTAGCCAGCCAGACGATCGCCAGCAGAATCAGAATGGCGGAAGGAATAAATACCCCGCACCAGGCGCTGACGCTGTTGATAATTTTGGTCCACTCCATGCCGCGGATATTCATCAGCGTCAGCAGCCAGAAAATCACCGCCGAGCCAATGCCGATAAAGGCTTTATTTTCCGCCAGCCCGCCGCCGAACATATAGCCCAGCGCGGTAAAGCCGAACTGCAGCATCAGCGGAAAGAACAGCACGCAGGAAAAAAGAAAGCAGACCACCACGATCCAGGCGATACGCTTGCCGAACGCCTCTTTAATCCAGACAAAAATGCCGCCGTCTTTGGGCCAGCCGGTAGAAAGCTCGCCGCAGACCATCGCCAGCGGGAAAAACAGGCAGAAGGCCGCAATAAGCCACAGCAGCATGGCGGATGCGCCATAGGGCGCGACGTTGGGGATCTGTCGCAAACTCAGAATGGCAATGACATTCATAAATACAATGTCTTTAATGCCCAGTAAGCCAGAATTATTACTACTCATGGCTATCTCCTGTTAACTATGCCGGGGCATCGCTGCCCACCTTAAACGGCCAGAAAAACCGGGCGGCGTGATAGTCCGCCGCGCCGGTGAAGGCCGCAGAAACGGATACTTAATAGATGTCGTAGCCGACCATATCCTGATAGGTATCTTCGCGACGGATCAGGCGGTCTTTGCCGTCTTTATCAATCATTACCACCGCGGTGCGCGGGCGGTTGTTATACACGGTCTGGCTTTCGATGGTGTAGGCGCCGGCATCAAGGAAGGCGACGATATCGCCGACCTGGGTAGTCTGCGGCATCAGGAACTCTTCGCCTTTTACGCCGACGTGGAAATAGTCGCCGCCGTCGCACAGCGGGCCGGCCAGTTTGATCCAGGCGTCATGCTGTTCGGTAATGCGCGAGGCGTTGTAGACATAGAAGAACCAGTCGAAATGCTGGCTGTCGGAGAGCACGCTGTAGCCGGCATCAACGAATTTCCACTCCACGTGGCACTCGACGTTGCCGTCCAGGTCGTAGTTGGTTTTGCGTTTTTCACAGGAGACTTCGGTCAGCAGCACCGCGGCGGAACCGGTCACCTTACGGCCCGGCTCGATGCAGATCTCAATATCGGTACGCCATTTGTGTACTTCAGCAATCACCGCATCAGCGAAATCCTGGGCGGTAATACCGGCATACATATTGTCCTGCAGCGGATCGCCGTTCTCTTCGTCATATTTATAAGGCACCGGAATACCGCCGCCGACGTTGATGAGATCGAACTTAATGCCCAGCACCTCTTCCAGGCGACGGGATTCGTCCACCAGCACTTTGGTCGCTTTGGCGAAAGGTTCTGATTCCGGCACCTGATCGCCCACGTGCATATGCAGGCCGCGCAGGTGTACGTAAGGCATTTCCAGAATGCGACGGCAGGTCTCTTCCGCCTGCTCCAGATCCAGACCAGATTTGGCGTGGAAAGCGGTTACCAGTTCCGCGTGGGTTGCAGAAGGCACGTTCGGCTCAACGCGCACGCAGACGTTGGCGGTTTTTTTCAGCTTGCGGGAGATGCGATCGATATGATCCAGCTCGTACAGGCTGTCGACGTTGATCAGGTAGAGATCGTTAGCGATGGCGTATTCCAGATCGGCCGGTTTTTTTACCACGCCGTTGAACACGATCTGATCGCCGCGGAAGCCGATCTCCAGGCATTTACGCACTTCATACTGAGAGTTGGCTTCGGCGCAGATGCCGGCGTCGCGAATCGCCTGCAACACGCTCATTACGGAGCAGGTTTTAGAGGCAAAAAAGGTTTTGGTGTTTTTATGGGCGGCGAATGCCTGCTGGATCTCCTGAATATTGCGGACGATTTCCGCTTCAGAGAAGACATAGAACGGCGTCGGGTAGCGGCGCGCCAGCGCATCGAGATCGACGCCTTCGAAACAGAGACGGCCGTCACGCTGCTGGAAGCGACGATCGTTGGTAATCGTCCGGGTACGCAACTGGTTATAATTTTGAAGAATGGAATCAGACATAACACCCTCTGCATATAAGTTTGTTGTAAGCATTCATTGGTTTTCAGAGGATATATGGCAACAAACGTACCAGGTATTTAGTTATTAAAAATCAATAAGTTGAAAATTTTACGCCGCAATAATTTTTGCCAGTTAGTTTGCTATTCATCATAATGACGAAAATTCGTCACCGATATAATGGCGTTTCAACAGGCAAAACGCAGGATGATGTTATGGCATCCACCAACCGGGAACTGGCCGCCGCGCTGAAGATGTTTTCGCGCTTTTTCGATCTGATTCATCAGCCGCTGGCGGTGATTAATGAACGCGGCGAATACGTTTATTACAACCAGGAGAGCGCCGATCTTGATGGCTATACCATCGAGCGGGCGATGGGGAAACATCTGCTGGATGTCTATCCCACCATGAAAGAGTCGCAGAGCACCATGCTCTCTTCGCTGAAAAACGGCGAAGAGTTTATTGGCCACTATCAAATTTATTACAACGCGCGCGGACAGGCGGTTGATTATCAGCACTCAACGGCGCCGCTCTACAGCAGCCGGGGCGAGATGGTGGGGGTGATCGAAATCGGCAGGGATATGTCCGGCGTGCGGCGCCTGCAGCAGCAGGTGGTTGAGCTGAACAGCCTGCTGTATGCCGATCGCCATGAGAAGCATCACGCCATCGTTACTGAAAACCCGGAGATGCTCAGCAATATCGAAAAGGGCAAGCGCATGGCGGCCAGCGCCATTCCGGTTACCATCGTCGGCGAAACCGGCACCGGTAAAGAGCTGTTCTCACGGCTGATCCATCAGTACAGCCCGCGCGCCGATAAGCCCTTTATCGCCCTGAACTGCGGCGCGCTGCCGCCGACGCTGATTGAAAGCACCCTGTTCGGCAGCGTGCGCGGCGCCTTTACCGGCGCGGAGAACAGCCAGGGCTATCTGGAGCTGGCGAACGGCGGCACGCTGTTTCTTGATGAGTTGAACGCCATGCCGATGGAGATGCAGAGCAAGCTGCTGCGTTTTCTGCAGGATAAAACCTTCTGGAAGCTGGGCGGCCAGCAGCAGCAGCGCTCCGACGTGCGTATCGTGGCGGCCATGAACGAGGCGCCGTTTGAACTGATCCAGAAAGGGCGGCTGCGCGCCGATCTCTTCTACCGCCTGAGCGTGGGAATGCTGACGCTGCCGCCGCTCAGCAAGCGCCCGCAGGATATTCCGCTGCTGGCGAACTACTTTATCGATAAATACCGCAACGATGTGCCGCAGGAGATCTACGGCCTGAGCGAAAAGGCCCGGCTGGCGCTGGTCAATCATCCCTGGCCCGGCAACGTCAGGATGCTGGAGAACGCTATCGTGCGCAGCATGGTGATGCAGGAGGAGGATGGCCCGCTGAAAACCATCGTTTTCGAGGAGGACAGCGGGTTCGATCTGCGCGCCGACGAGCCGGCGGCAGGCGGCCCGCCCGCCTCGGCTATTTACGAAGCGAAAGGCTCGCTGGAAGCGCGCGTGGCGCAGTATGAAAAAAGCCTGATTGAGGCGGCGCTGGATAGCTATCAGGGCAATATCGCCGCCGCCGCGCGCAGCCTGAATATCTCACGCACCACGCTGCAGTACAAAGTGCGCAAATATGGCATTCGCTTTGGCGTAAAACATGGCTGAGCAGGGCTAACAGCGATCTGGCGGCAGGGGGATCCCGCCGCCGTTAACGGGGAGCGCGGCGATAAACGCCGCCGTAAACCAGAGGTAAAACGAGCCCGCCGTAACGCAGCCGCTACGGCGGGGCTTTATTACTTCACGCTCTCTACCAGCGCGCTGTCACGCAGGTGCGTTTTCAACTTGTGGTATTCCTCCGCTACGTAACGCTCCGCTGCCGCCTGGTCCGCTATCGGCTCAAGACGCACTGCGCAATACTTGAACTCCGGCGTGCGCGTGATCGGGCTGAGATTCTCGCTGACCAGCTCATTACAGGCGCCGATCCACCACTGGTAGGTCATATAGATCGCCCCTTTGTTCGGGCGATCGTTTACCAGCGCGCGCGCGATAACCCGGCCCGCGCGCGATCTGATCCACACCAGCTGCTGGTTGCCGATGCCGAGCTGTTGCGCATCCTGGCTGTTGATCTGCACGTAGCCTGGCTCATCGGCCAGCGTGGTCAGCGCGCTACAGTTGCCGGTCATGGAGCGGCCGCTGTAGTGGCCTACCTCGCGCACCGTGGAGAGCACCAGCGGATACTCCTCGCTGAGGCGATCCTGCGGCGGCTGCCAGTCGCAGGTGAAGAAGGCGCCCAGCCCGTTGGGGCGGTCGAATTTCTCCCCGTACAGCCACTGCGTGCCGGTATCCTCCGGCGACTCGTCGCGGCATGGCCACTGCACGTAGCCCAGCTCGCCCATTTTCTCGTAGGTGGCGCCTTTGAAAATCGGGCAGAGGCCGCGCAGCTCGTCCCAGATCTGCTGGGTGTTGTCGTAGTGCATCGGATAGCCCATGCGGGTGGCGACTTCTCCGATAATCTGCCAGTCGGTCTTCAGATCCCACTTTGGCTCCACTGCCTTAAAGAAGCGCTGGAAGCCGCGGTCCGCTGCGGTATAGACGCCTTCATGCTCGCCCCACGAGGTGGAGGGCAGAATCACGTCCGCCGCCGCCGCGGTTTTGGTCATAAAGATGTCCTGCACGATCACCAGCTCCATATCGGTAAACGCCTGGCGCACCGCAGAGAGTTCCGCATCGGTCTGCAGCGGATCTTCACCCATAATCCAGGCCGCCCGCACCTCGCCGTGCGCTACCCGATGGGGCAGCTCGCTGATGCGATAGCCCGGTTTTTCCGGCAGCGAAGGCACGCCCCATGCTTTGGCGAATTTTTTCCGGTGCTTCGCATCGGTCACCGTCTGGTAGCCGGGGAAGGTATCCGGCAACGCCCCCATATCACAGGCGCCCTGCACGTTATTCTGCCCGCGTACCGGGTTGACGCCGGTGGCATATTTACCCAGGTGCCCGGTCAGCAGCGCTAGGCTGGTGAGAGAGCGCACCGTCTCCACGCCCTGATAGAACTGCGTGACGCCCATGCCCCACAGGATGGTGGCGGTGCGGGCGCCGGCGTACAGGCGCGCGGCGCGGCGGATATCCGCGGCGCTGACTCCGGTAATGTCGCTGACCGATTCCGGCGTGTAGTTCGCCACGATGTCACGGTACGCTGCAAAGCCTTCGGTTCGTGAGTTGATAAAACTGGTGTTATGCAGTTTCTCCTCAATAATCACGTGGCCGATGGCGTTAAGCAACGCGATATTCGAACCGTTTTTCAGCTGGATATGCATATCGGCGACGCGCGCGGTTTCAATACGCCGCGGATCGCAGACGATGATCTTCGCGCCTTTCTGTTTCGCCCGCAGTATGCGATTGGCGACGATCGGATGGGAATCCGCCGGGTTGTAGCCAAAAATAAACAGTAAATCTGTGTCTTCCATTTCCGTAATGGAGTTACTCATCGCGCCATTACCGACCGACTGGTGCAGACCTGCAACCGAAGGGCCGTGTCAAACGCGTGCGCAACAATCGACGTTGTTCGTTCCCAGCACCGCGCGGGCGAATTTTTGCATCACATAGTTGGTTTCATTACCCGTGCCGCGCGAGGAGCCGGTGGTCATAATGGCGTCGGAGCCATACTTCTCTTTGATGGCGCTCAGCCGTTGCGCCACGTAATCCAGCGCGTGCTCCCAGCTTACCGGCTCCAGCTGGCCGTCGCGCTGGCGGCGAATCATCGGCGTGGTCAGGCGCGGCGTCAGCAGCTGGGTATCGTTCAAAAAGTCCCAGCCGTAGTAGCCTTTCAGGCAGAGCGTTCCCTGATTATTTTTTCCTGCTGCGGGCTCCGCGCCGACGACGCGGTTATCTTCAACCAGCAGCCTCAGCTTGCAGCCTGAGGCGCAATAGGGACAGACGGTCATTACTTTTTTCATTATGTTCACTCCCCCTGACGTGTGGAAAGGTGTCAGGTACTGTGGTTAAACGGCCGATGCGTCAGCTATCCTGCGGTACGGCATCGGTCGGCGTCTTGCTTACATCAACAGCAACAGGTATTGAAAGCGGCTCTCGATACCCAGCCGCATCGCCTCTGAAAGCGTGGCGAAAACCAGCAGGATGGCGATCGGCGCTAACAGGCGGCAGAGCCAACGCAACAGACGGGGATACATACGCTTACTCCTCCTGTATCTGCTGTTTTTGCACCTTACGCAGCAGCAGCCACATCCGCACCGTTCTGACCGCGACTTCGCGCGCGGCGGTATTGGACGGCAGCGGATCTGGTCCCGGCTGCTCGCAGGTGGTGCAGGCGGGCTTCACGCTTTTCGCGCCGTTCAGCGTCAGGTTGGCCAGAATCGCAATCACCGTACCTATGGTAATGCCGCTGTGTAAAAAGAGCTGCATCATCGGCGGGAACTGGGCGAACAGCCCCGGCACCAGTACCGGCATCAGGCCCAGCCCCAGCGTCAGGGCGACTACCATACTGTTGTTATTGTTACGATAGTTCACGTGGCCCAGCGTACGAATGCCGGAAACCGCCACCATGCCAAACATTACTACGCCTGCGCCGCCAAGGATAGGTTTAGGAATCACCACTACCAGCGCGGCCATCTTACTGAACAGCCCCATCAGGATCAGAATGATGCCGGAAACCGCCACCACAAAGCGGCTGCGTACGCCGGTCATGCCGATCAGGCCGACGTTCTGCGCAAAGGCGGCGTAGGGGAACAGATTAAACAGGCCGCAAATAGTGGTTGCCAGACCGCAGGCGTTCAGCCCGTTGCGCAGCATGGTGGGATCGACTTTTTTCCCGGCGATATCGCCGGTCGCCATCATCGAGGACATGGTTTCCACCATCACCACCACCATCACCATCGAAAGCAGCGCCACCGGCAGCAGATGAAACTCCGGAGTGGCGAAGCGCATCGGCTGCGGCAGATTAAACCAGGGCGTGGCGTGCACCAGCTGGAAATCGAGCGGGCGGAAAAAACTCCAGATCAGCGAGCCGGCAATCAGCCCAAGCAGAACCGCGGTATTTTTAATCAACCCGGAAGCGAAGGTATAAATATTAAGGATGATAAACAGGGTGACCGCCGCCAGCAGCAGCGAGAGCAGGTTGCCGAAATCGCTCAGCTCGCTGTTGCCGCCGCCGATCCAGCTGCCGGCGACCGGCATAATGGAAAGACCGATAAGCGTGACGATCGATCCCATGACCACCTTGGGAAAGAAACGCACCAGGCGGCTGATCCACGGGGCGCAAATCAGGGTGAATATCCCAGCGACGATCACCGCGCCCGATATCCCGCCGAGACCATACTCTTTGCCAATCAGCACCATCGGCACCAGCGCGGCAAAGGTACAGCCCTGAATCAGCGGCAGGCGACAGCCGATCCAGCGTCCAATGCCCAGCGACTGGGCGATAGTCGAGAAACCACAGATAAACAGATCGGCGCTGATTAACAGAATGATCTGTTCCGCAGGCAGACCGACAGCGGAGCCGACCACCAACGGCACGGCGACGGCGCCCGCATACATCACCAGCACGTGCTGCAGGCCATAAATGAACATCTGCGTAACGGGCAGGATCTCATCAACTGGCGCAGGCGGGGTTAACGATTGTGAAGGGGTAACAGCAGATTCTTTCATGGGGCGATCTCTCCTTTACGGCTCCCAGCGTTCCTCATGGAGCTACGATTCGAAGGCGTAAGCCTCCCTGAGGCTGACAATCTTCATCAGCATGAAGCGCCTGTGGCGCGCTCTTTTTATGCGTAAGCCGTGCCAGGCGCGTAAGAAAGCGGCGGCGCAGCAACATATCTGTGAGACGGGTCACGGGTTATCCAGCGGGGCGAAAAGGAAAGGCGCGCGGGGCGCAGTCGGCTCTCATTTAGTTGCTTATCAGCAAAGCACTATTTTCTCACTTTGAGAGAGCGCGGCTCAATCCGGGAATTACAGGCAAAAAAATACCAGAGTCGCCTCTGGTATCGGTAGGATTGGGGATGAGTAAAGAGTGCGGCTCAGAGCGCGGCCATGCGCTGCCACATTTTCTTCGCGGCGACGCGCGCCTTGTCATACAGCGGCGCGATCGGCTGCGCGAAGGCGCGGTCTTCATAGACCCGGCGTCCGGCGACAATCACCGTATCCACCACCGCGCTGCTCATGCCGAAGGCCATGTGGCCGGCGAGATTGTCGGCGCAAAGCGGCGTCGGCTCGGCGTAATCCAGCACGGTAATATCGGCGGTATAGCCGGGCGCCAGCCGTCCGAAAGACTGACCGAAATTGCGCGTCAGCAGTTCGTTGCCGTTATTCAGCATTTGCAGGAAACGATCGGTGCCGAGCGGGCCGCCGGCGTCGCGATGTTTAAACCAGGCGAACTTCAGCTCTTCGAACATATCGGAGCCGATGCCGTCGGTGCCCAGCGCCGCCCATTTTACCTGCGGCAGATGCGGATTATAGCCGACATGGTTGTTCATATTGGAGCGGGCGTTGTGCACCAGGAAGGCGTTGTGGCTGTTAAGGCACTCTATCTCCTGCTCGCTGAGCCACAGGCCGTGAGCGATCAGCGTCTTCTCGTTCAGCAGGCCGAATTTTTCCAGCCGCAGCAGCGGGTCGAGGCCGTATTTATCATGGCTGTGCGCCACGTCGTAGCGATCTTCCGCCACGTGGATATGCAGGCCGCGTCCGGTCTCTCTGATGGCGTCGCGCAGCAGCTCCAGCCCGGCGTCGGAGACGGTGAACGGCGCATGGGCGCCGATATGCGCCTCAACCAGATAGCTTTGCGGATCGGCCTGCTTCTCTTTGTCGATCAGCCGGGCGAAGGCGATATTTTCCTCTACCCCGGCCTTCAGCTCCTCAAGGCCGCCGTTGCGATCGGTGGTTTCGAAGCAGGTCATGCCGCGCAGGCCGGCATCGAGGAAGGCCTGGCGCAGCACCGCCAGCGAACCGGCAATAAAGGCGGGCGACGCGTGGTGATCGATTACCGCCGTACAGCCGCCTTTGATCGCTTCCAGCGCGCAGATCACGCCGCTGTAATAAAGCGACTCTTCATCCAGCGCGCGATCGAGCCGCCACCAGAGGTTTTTCAGCGTGGAGATAAAATCGGGGCAGGGCGGAATCGGCGCCATCACCCCGCGCGACAGCCCGGAGTAAAAGTGGTTATGCGAGCAGACCAGGCCCGGCATCGCCAGCTTGCCGTTCATCGGCTTAATCTGCGCGCCCGGATATTCGCCCGCCAGGCTCTGACCAACGGCGACGATTTTATCGCCGTCAATCACGATATCCACGCCCCGCTCGACGCGAGAGGGGTAAAGTTCGACCAGGGTACAGTCTTGCAGTATCAGCATGGCTATTCCTCCACGACGCCCAGCAGATAACCATGCTGGCGGCGAGTGTAGTTAATGATGGTGGCCATATCGCTCAGCGACTCAGGCAGATCGACGATCTGCTGCTGTTCATCCAGCTGCAAATGCCAGACCTTGCCCTGATGGCGGATATGAACCCGATTTTCATCGAGCAAGAAGCCAGGGTTGGTGCTGTTTTCAAAGTCCTGCGGCAGGCTGAAAACGGTGATCTTGTCTTTGTAAGGTTTACCCTGCCACGGACAGAACTGGGCGCAGTTGCCGCATTCGTTGCACAGCGCATCGAGATGCAGGATCTGATGGCGGCTGCGATAGCCCGGCAC
This sequence comes from Mixta tenebrionis, assembly GCF_006517625.1. GTDB lineage: Bacteria > Pseudomonadota > Gammaproteobacteria > Enterobacterales > Enterobacteriaceae > Mixta > Mixta tenebrionis. The sequence goes on from NZ_VHQI01000002.1 coordinate 243,430, forward strand.
GGCGATCGCCACGTTGGCGCGGTTGGGGCAGACGTCAACGCATTTGCTGCACACATAGTTACAGGAGAGGCAGCGTTCCGCTTCCTGGCGCGCAAAGGCGTCGGCCGCTTCGCTGGTAATCTGCCGTACGGCGATGGCGCCTTTACGGGCATAGATATCCAGCGGATGGGTATTGAGGTAATAGGCGGGCGTTTCGCCGCTGGCGATATTCTCCCTGGCGAGGATGGCGTCGGTCGCTTTGCGCGCGCCGCCGATAGCCGCCACGATAGAGGAGGGGCCGCTCTGCACGTCGCCGATCAGGAAGACGTTTTCCAGCGGCGTTTCCAGCGTTTGCGGATCGACCACCGGCCAGCCATCCTCGCCGACGGGCACGCCCATCGCGCGCAGCTTATCGCCGTCAGGCTGTTCGCCGGTAGCGGTAATCACCGCGTCGAAATGCACCGTGCGGGTTTCATCCGTTTCCACCGGACGACGACGTCCGTCTGCGCCAGGCTCGCCGGGCTTCATTACCCTGATCAGCATGTCGCCGTTTGTTTCAAAGCGTTCCGGATTAGCCAGCGTCATAAAGCGTACGCCTTCCGCTTCCGCGGCGGAAATTTCCTCCGGCCAGGCGGGCATATCGGCGCGTTCGCGGCGGTAAACAATGGTTACGCCCGTAACGCCGTTAATGCGCAGCGCGGCGCGCGCGCAGTCCATCGCGGTGTTGCCCGCGCCCACCACGGCGATTTCGCCGCGCAGGGTGGTTTTGCCCTGGTTGAAGGTATCGAGGAAATCAAACGAGCGCAGCACGTTGGGATTTTCACCCGGCAGCCGCAGCGTATTGGTTTTTCCGGCGCCGATACCGATGCAGACGTAGTGGAAGCCCTGACGCTTCAGCGCGTCGACGGTAAGGTTAGTCGGGCAGTCATAAACGAATTTCACCCCGTGATCGGCGATAAAATCGATATCCTGCTGCACCAGCTCCGCCGGAATACGGAAGCGGGGAATAATATTGCTCACCACGCCGCCGGCGTTCGGCGCGCGCTCAAACAGCGTTACGCGATGGCCGGCGCGCGCCAGGAAGTAGCCGGCGGCCAGCCCGGCCGGACCTGCGCCGATAACCGCGACCGGATGGCGATCGCCGGAGCCGGCCGGCTTATGCCAGCGCTTGCGATAGCTCTCCCAGCCTTTTTCGCGCACGATCTCTTTCACTTTGCGAATGTTCAGCGCATTGTCGTAGTCCATACGCGTACAGTTGTACTGGCACTGATGATCGCAGATATGACCGGTAATCGAAGGCAGGGCGTTACGCTGATAAATCAGCGCCAGCGCGTCGGCGTAGCAGCCGGCGCCCGCCAGACGCAGATATTCCGGAATATCCTGCTTGATGGCGCAGGCGGTTACGCAGGGCGCCACGTAGCAGTCGGTCAGCGGCAGAGGACCGCCCGCATCGATCTCTTCTTTTCCTTTCCACTCTTTCTGCGCCCATTCGGCCTTCAGCGCATGGTCGGCCAGCGTATTCAGTTTGCCGACGTCGATAGTTTTCCGCCGCCACTCCCAGTCGGTGCGGCCGTCAAGAATGCGGGCGCATTCGGCGAGGCGCAGATAGCCGCCCGGCTTCAGCAGGTCGGTCGCCATGGTGATCGGCTGGATGCCGGTGGCGAAGATATCGGCGATATTAAACTGGCTGGCGCCGCCGGAGTAGGAGATCGGCAGGTGGCCGTTGAAATGACGTGAAAGCAGCGCCGCCACGTTAATGGACAGCGGGAACAGGGCGCGCCCGGACATATACATCTCTTCGCCGGGCAGGCGATGTTTATGGTTGCGGGTGCCGAGGGTGTTGGTCAGCTTAACGCCGAACGAAAGCTCTCTTTCCGCGCCCAGCGCGATCAGACGTTCCAGCATCGCCAGCGCCTGATCCAGCTTCAGATCGTGATCGAAGGAGGCTTCATCCAGCAGGATATAGTCAAAGCCGTTGTTATCGAGGATCTCGCGCGCTTTTTCATAGCCCAGCAGCGTTGGGTTGAGCTTCACATAGGTGTGCAGGTTTTTTTCCGTCAGCATGTAACGGCAGATCGATTCGATCTCATTCGGCGGACAGCCGTGCATGGTGGAGAGCGTCACGCTGCGCACCATCTGCGGGGAAATTTTACCGGGCAGCGCTTCCAGCAGCGCGCCGTCCGCTTTTTTCAGCAGCTGCCAGTCGCCCTGACGGATAAACTGCGCCAGCTCGTCGCGGTAGCGGTTGAATTTCTCCGTTTTACCGGCGTCGATGGTTTCATCGATAAATTTCTGCATCGGCGGCTGGGTAATGCCTTTCAGGTCATAGCCCACGCTCATATTGAAAATAAACGAGCGGCCCTGACCCGCGCCGCGCGGCGAAAGGATCGTTTCCAGCAGCCAGAGCGCCATCCACGCTTTCAGGTATTCATCCCAGGCTTTATCCAGCGTCAGTTCCGTTGACCATTCGGTGTTGAAGGCCTCGTCGCTGGCGTCGATACAGGGTTTTTCCAGCTCCAGCCTGTCGAGGATCTGAACGGTTTTCAGTTCGATAAAGCTGCCGCCGGTCAGCCAGGCGACGATAATATTGGGAGCCAGCTGGGTATGCGGCCCTGCGGCAGGTCCCAGCGCAGTATCGCAGGTTTCACCGAACAGGGTAATTTGTCGTTCAGGATGACGGACATAGAACTCACTTTCCGGGATACCGAAAATGGCCCGATCTTCCTCATACTCGGCGCAGATGCGCGTTAAAAGCTCACGAAAGGGGACGGGACGCATGATGTCAGACATACATTGCTCCTTGCTGAAATTATTATCATGGTAGGGTGGTTTAACCGTCATCTCAGCCGCTGGCGGAAAAACCGCAGCGGAGATAAAGCAACTTCCAGGCCACTCCCCGTAACGCGGCGACTTTAGCGCGTGAAAGGTGATCTGTTTCGCATCCCGGCGGCGGCGGCGCGCAAATAGCGTGTCAGGGTGATTCACCGATTATCAAAATGAAAAAAATGAGAAAATCTCTACGCGACGATTGCCGTGGGCGCGGCAACAGCGAAACGGCATAAGAGTTGCTTGTGAAAAGGCAGGAATTCCATATTAAGGGGAACGCGTTATGTCCTTATTCACTACGCTCGCACGTCTGGAAGCGCAAAATATTGCTTTTGCCATGCTGCAAATTATCGATAGTCGGGGTTCGGCGCCGCGTCACAGCGCGGCGATGGTGGTTACCGAACAGGGTGAGATCGAAGGAACGATTGGCGGAGGTATGGTGGAGAGGCTGGCGATCGAAGCGGCCCGCGAAGCTATCGACCAGAGCGCTTCCCGACTGTTTGAGGCGCGGCTGGCGCGCCAGGGCGAAAATGCGGTGGGATCGGACTGCGGCGGCGCGGTCACCGTGCATATTGCGGTCTGGCCGCGTCGCCCGCAGCTGTTTCTGCTGGGCGGCGGACACGTCAACCGGGAAGTGGCGAAGATGGCGGTAGCGCTTGATTTCGTGGTAACGGTGGCGGATACCTGGCCCGCTAATCTGGAGCATCCCGATCTGCCTGCCGTCTGCCGCCGCGTACAGGGCGAAAACTATCAGGCGATCGTGCCGCATCTTGGGCTGGATAAGCACAGCTATGTGGTGATCGCCACCAATCATGAAGACCGCGAAGCGCTCAGCCAGACGATTAATCTGCCGCTGCGCTATCTGGGGCTGCTGGCGAGCAAGCGCAAGGCGCACCATCTGCGTCACTGGCTGCGTCAGGAACATGGGCTGAATGAAGAGCAGGTTGCCCGGCTGCACTCCCCGCTGGGGCTGAAGATTGGCGCGGAAACGCCGACGGAAATCGCGGTAAGTATTATTGGCGAGCTGATTATGCTGGCGCGAACCGGCGAGACGGCGCCGCAAAATATTATTATCAAACGTGACGGCGAGACTCCGCCGGTGCGGAGCCTCGCCTGAGAAAACGCTAGCCGATAATCGTGCCGGTGCGTCCGTTGATGCCGTCGCCGGCGCGTTCCAGCAGGGTAATCAGCGCCTGCCTGCCGGGGCGGGATTCGGCAAAGGCCAGCGCCGCTTCCACTTTCGGCAGCATTGAGCCTGGCGCGAACTGCCCCTCGGCAATATAGCGGCGGGCCTCTTCCGGCGTCATACGATCCAGCCATTTCTGCTGCGGCGTATTGAAGTTGACCGCTACTTTTTCCACCGCCGTCAGGATCACCAGCATATCGGCATCGATATCGCGGGCCAGCACCGCGCTGGCGCGATCTTTATCGATCACCGCGCTGACGCCTTTCAGATGATCGCCTTCGGCCACCACCGGGATGCCGCCGCCGCCGACCGTCACCGGCACCTGTCCGGCGTCGAGCAGCGATTTCACCGCCTCGATCTCAATAATTTCTTTTGGTTCCGGCGAGGCGATAACCCGGCGCCAGCCGCGGCCCGAATCCTCTTTAACCACCACGTTTTGCTGAATCAGCTTGCGCGCCACCTCTTCGCTGAGGAAAGATCCGATCGGCTTATCGGGCATTTTAAACGCCGGATCCTGCTCATCAACGCGCACCTGGGTAATCAGCGACACGACATTTTTTTTGATGCCGCGCTTCAGCAGCGTTTCGCGCAGTACGTTTTGTAAATCGTAGCCGATATAGCCCTGGCTCAGCGCCACGCAGACCGACATCGGCAGCACCGAGTATTGCTCGGAGCTGTGCGCGGCGGCTTCAAACGCCTGATGGATCATCCCCACCTGCGGCCCGTTGCCGTGCGTAATCACCAGCTCGTGGCCCGCCTCGATCAGATCGGCAATGGCCTGGGCGGTAGTGCGTACCGCCTGCATCTGTTTTTCCAGTCCTTTGCCCAGCGCGTTGCCGCCCAGCGCCAGAACGATTCTTTTGCTCATTTCCTGACTCCCTGATTACCTTGAATAAAGGGTTTACGGCGCAGAAAGCGTCCGTGACCGGCTTTGCCGCAGAATTGCCCGTCACGCCAGACGATCTCGCCTCTTGAGATAGTCATCACCGGCCAGCCCTGACAGTCGAAATCTTCCCAGGGCGAATAATCCCCGTTGTCATGCAGATCGGCATGGTGGATGGTTTTGTTGCACTGTGGATCGAACAGCACCAGATCGGCGTCGCTGCCGGGAATTAAGCTCCCCTTTTGCGGCCACATGCCGAACAGTCGCGCCGGGTTGGCGCTGGTGAGCGCCACAAAGCGGGAAGGGCTGATGCGCCCCTTCATTACGCCCTCAGAAAACAGCAGCGCCATGCGGTTCTCAACGCCCGGCAGGCCGTTGGGACAGCGGGTGAAATCGTTGGCGGCCATCTCCTGACGCAGCGCATAGCGGAAAGTACAGTGATCGGTAGCGACCGTATCGATGCTGCCGTCGCTGATGCCGGTCCACAGGCGATCGAGATCGCTGTGCGGACGCAGCGGCGGGCTGAGCACAAATTTCAGCGCGTCGGGACGATGATAGTGATTAATATCCAACAGCAGATACTGCGGGCAGGTTTCCATCCATACCGACTGCCGGCGCTCTTTCGCCAGCTTGATGTAATCCATACCCAGACCGTTGGAGAGATGAACGATATAGAGCGGCGCGTCGCCCGCCAGCCAGGCCAGGTTAATGCTGCGCGCGATGGCTTCGGCTTCGCATTCCGCCGGGCGGCTGAGCGCGTGCCAGATCGGCGCGCCTTTGCCTTCGCGGATAAAGCGGCTGCGGTTAGCGGCGATCACCGCATCATTTTCGGGATGTACCGTCGCCAGCGCGCCGACTTCTTTCAGGCGTTTCAGCAGGCGCAGCGTATCGCCGTCGTTAAGGTGGTATTTGTAGGTCAGATAAAACTTAAAGCTGCTGATGCCCTCGTCGTGCACCATCGACGCCAGTTCATCAAGTATCGCCTCATCCACATGCTGGACCACGCCGTGAAAGCTGTAATCGATGACCGCCTGATCGCGCGCGTCGTGATGATATTGCTCCAGCTGGTGATGCAGGCTACAGCCTTCCGGCCCGAAGCCCATATGGTCAACGATAGTGGTGGTGCCGCCGCAGGCCGCGGCGCGGGTTCCGGTATAAAAATCGTCGCAGCTTTTGGCAATACCGACGTTGATATTAAAGTGGGTGTGGACGTCGATGCCGCCGGGCATCACCAGCAGGTTAGCAGCATCGATCACCTGGTCGGCGACGGAGGGGGAAATATCGGCTTCAATCCTGACGATTTTCTCCCGCTCTATCAGCAGATCGCAGCGATATTCACGCTCCTCATCTACCAGCGTGCCGCCTTTAATCAGCGTAGACATAAACAACTCCTGGGGCGCCGGGCGGCGCCCCTTTTAGCACAACTTATTTCTGTGTCTGTTGCAGCCAGGCCAGAGGAATGGCGGCGTACATCGCAGCGCAGGTGACCAGGTGAGATTTCCAGGTTTTTTCATTCGGCGCGTGGGCTTCAGGTTCTTTACCAGGGCCGAAGCCGATAACCGGAATGCCGTGGCGTCCCATAATGGAAACCCCGTTGGTTGAGAAGGTCCATTTGTCGACTACCGGATCTTTATTGAACAGCCCCTGATAGGCGGCGCTGAGCGATTTCACCGTAAAGTGATCTTCTTCCACTTTCCAGGTGGGGAAGTAGCACTCGGTCGGATAGGTCAGGCCGGTCCATGACGGACGATCGTATTGATAGAGCGATACTTTCGCTTTGGCGTTTTTCACTGCCGGCAGGGCGCGGATCTCTTCCAGCGCGCCTTCCCAGGTTTCGCCCCAGGTCAGACGGCGGTCGATGGATACCGCGCAGCTGTCGGCAACGGCGCAGCGGCTGGGAGAGGTAAAGAAGATTTCAGAAACCGTCAGCGTACCTTTGCCGAGGAAGGGATCGTCGCCGAGGCGGCCGGCCAGCTCCTGCAGTTCGGTCAGGATCGGCGCCATTTTAAAGATGGCGTTGTCGCCGCGTTCCGGCGCGGAGCCGTGGCAGCTCACCCCTTCAACTTCTACGCGGATTTCCATACGGCCGCGATGGCCGCGATAGATGCGGCAGTCGGTCGGTTCGGTACTGACCACGAATTCCGGACGGATGTTGGACTGTTCGATGATGTACTGCCAGCAGAGGCCGTCGCAGTCTTCTTCCTGTACCGTACCGGTAACCAGCAGCGTATATTCATCTTCCAGACCAAGATCTTTAATGATCTTGCCGGCGTACACCATTGAGGCCATGCCGCCTTCCTGGTCAGAGGCGCCGCGGCCGCCGATCACTTCGTCATCTTCCATCCCTTTATAAGGATCGAATTTCCAGTTATTCATATTGCCGACGCCGACGGTATCGATATGGGCGTCCATCGCCAGCAGGCGCGGGCCGTGGCCAACGTAGCCCAGCACGTTGCCCATCGGATCGATCTCCACCTTATCAAAACCCACTTTTTCCATTTCTTCTTTGATGCGGTGAATCACGCCTTTTTCGTCGCAGCTTTCACTGGGGATAGCGATCATATCGCGCAGGAAACGGACCATTTCAGGCTGATAACGCTGGGCCTGTTTCAATATTTCGCTGTAGGGAATCGTTTTAGCCATGGTGTTTTCCTCGTTAATTAATGTGAAATTCCGTCTTTGCCTTCCCATACCACTTCACGATAGTGCTGCGGATCGGTATCGCCTTCGGTACTGATGATCAACACGCGTGACTGCGGCGTGAGCTTGAGTTTGTCCATCAGCGCCTGGCGCTGAGGGTGATGAAGGATTGCTGCCAGTACGCCCATGCCGACGGCGCCGGATTCACCGGAAACCACGCGCGCGTCGTTACCGGCAGGGTTGCCCAGGACGCGCATACCCAGCGCGGCCACGCGGTCTTCGCAGGAGATAAACTGGTTAACGTTGTCGCGCAGCAGCGGCCAGCCCAGCGGGTTAGGTTCGCCGCAGGCCAGACCGGCCATAATGGTGTTCATTTCGCCGCCGACGTTAACCAGGCTGCCTTTCACGCCGGAGCGGTACATACAGTCGGCGCGATCGGGCTCAACAACAATTGCGTGCAGCGCGCCCGGACCGTAGCGATCCACCAGATAGCCGAGCACGCCGCCCGCCATGGCGCCCACGCCTGCCTGCAAAATAACGTGCGTCGGCGCGCCGCAGCCCATATCGGCGATCTGTTCGGCGGCTTCGTCAGCCAGCGTGGAGTAGCCGTGCATAATCCAGGTCGGCACCTCTTCGTAGCCTTCCCAGGCGGTGTCCTGCACCATATGCCAGCCGTTCTGCTGGGCGTGCTGTAAGGTGAGGCGTACGGTGTCGTCATAGTTCATTTCGGTGACGATACATTCGGCGCCGAGATCGGTGATGTGCTTAACGCGCGCGGCGGCGGAGCCTTTCGGCATATAGATCACCGCTTTCTGGCCCAGCGCCTTCGCCGCCCAGGCGACGCCGCGGCCGTGGTTGCCGTCGGTGGTGGTGGCGAAAGTCAGCTGTTCACGGTTCTGTTTGCGGAAATCGTCGAAGGAAAAGGTATTGATATCCATTTTCCAGATTTTGCACAGCAGCTGCGCCATCGCCCAGGTGCCGCCCAGCATTTTGAAAGCGTTAAGCTCAAAGCGCTGCGATTCATCCTTCACCAGCACCTTGTGAATACCGAGCTGGCGGGCAAAATCATCCAGCGCATACATCGGCGTCGGCTGATAGCCGGCGAGCGTGCGATGGAAACGACGCGCCTGACGGGCCGCATCGGTATTAAACACCGCGTCGCGCTGCGGATGCAGATTGGCGTTATCGGCAATCTGCATACTAAGTTCAAACTGAGACATACATATCTCCTTAGGGAAGAACGATGGCAGCCGCGCCGGATACGAACGGCCCGGCGGGCTGCGGCGGCGCGTCAGATTATTTGTAAATGCGCGGAACAGCGGCCTTAACGCGTCCTGCCAGGATCTCTGCCGGATTTTCGAACTTACGCGCCAGAATCATCGCGGCGATAATCCAGGGTTTCCAGCTCGCTTCTTTATAGGTAGGAATGCGATAGCGTTCGAAGACGCTGGCTTCGACTTCGCCATGCTGGCAGGAGACGCCGGTGATATCGGCAGGCAGGCAGTGCATGTAAAGCGCGCTGCCGTTTTTGGTGCGGGCCATCATCTCTTCGGTGCAGTGCCAGTTTTTGTGACGGGCGTTTTCCGCCAGGCAGGTCTGCTCCAGCGATTTCAGGCCGGCGTGATCGTTCTGGCGCAGCAGTTCGGTACGCTGCTGCATGATCTGCCACGGCGCCCAGGATTTCGGATAAACGATATCCGCGCCCTGGAACGCTTCTTCCATCGAAGCCACCTGACGGAAAGAGCCGCCGGAGGCTGAGGCGTTGTTTTTCGCCACGTCCAGCACTTCCGGCAGCAGGTTGTAGCCTTCAGGATGGGCGAGGGTGACATCCATACCGAAGCGGGTCATCAGGCCGATGATGCCCTGCGGTACGGAGAGCGGTTTGCCGTAGCTGGGGGAATAGGCCCAGGTCATGGCGATTTTTTTGCCTTTCAGGTTTTCCAGCGAGCCGAAATGTTCTTTCAGCCAGGCCAGATCCGCCATTGCCTGGGTCGGGTGGTCGATATCGCACTGCAGGTTGACGATTGCCGGGCGCTGCGGCAGCACGCCTTCTTTATAACCTTCGTCCAGCGCTTCGCCGACTTCGCGCATATAGGCGTTGCCCGCGCCAAGATACATATCGTCGCGGATACCGATCGCTTCGGCGCAGAAGGAGATCATGTTAGCGGTTTCACGCACGGTTTCGCCGTGAGCGATTTGTGATTTGCCTTCGTCCAGATCCTGTTGGGTCAGGCCCAGCAGGTCGAGCGCTGAAGCGTAGGAGAAACGGGTACGGGTAGAGTTGTCGCGGAACAGCGAGATGCCCAGGCCGTTATTGAATATGCGCGTATCGATATTGCCGGCGCGCATCTGTTTCAGCGCTTCGGCCAGATAGAGCACCTGTTCCAGCTCGTCGCGGCTCTGTTCCCAGGTGAGTAAAAAGTCTTTTTGATGCAGGGCGGATTTTTTATTACGGATGATATCAAGCAGATGGTTTATTTCTTTCATTATTCATATCCCTTTCGAACACTAACAGTGGAGTCCGGCTGACGGAATGCGCTTTTTCCGTGAATGGAAGAGCGTGCTGTTCAGGAATAAACAAGTTTTGTGCCAGTCTTGCTGTCAGGCTGAATTATGTGGCCCCTGTCATATTTTTTTATTGCCGTAGCAGAGTAATCTCACTTATCAGATAGGGAACCCGCTCCCTGTGTGAAAACAAGGAGGGGTTCAAAATGAGAAAAAATAGCGCTGTTATCAAAATGAGAGAGAAAATGGAATATTCCGGTCGGTTAACCGCTTTACCTCCCACTTACAGTTCTGTCTCCACGTTAATGCTCATCCAGAAAACCGTTCAGCATTTTGTCAGCCTGCTGTCGAACGTGCTGCATCTGGAAGTTGAGGTTGTTGATAATCAATTCCGCCGCATCGCCGGCACCGGCCTTTACGGCAAGCGGCTGGGGGAAGTGCCGAACAGCAACACGCTGCTGCTGGAAGAGGTGCTTGAAAAACAACGGGAAGTCGTGGTGTTTGATTCGCGCAAAAATATGCTCTGCTCAGCCTGTACCCAGCGGGAAAGCTGCCAGGAGCGGGGCTTTGTCGGCGTGCCGATTATTCATCAGCAGTACTGTCTCGGCGTTATCAGTCTGGTGGCGGTTACCAGCGAGCAGTTACAACATCTGCGTGAACATACCAGCGTTTTTATTGAATATATCCGTCACATTTCTACTTTACTGGTAGCTAATATATTAAGTTTTCAACGTAAAGATAACCAACGCGATCCTTTTTTACTTTTTCTCGTTAATAATATCAATCAGGGCGTTATTATATTTGACGAGCATTTCAAAATAACCTATATCAACGCCAGCGCGCGCTCACAGCTTAATATAAGCGGAGATATGTCGCTTAATTCAGCGTTAATTACTCCTTGCTCAACGGAAAATGATGAGCAGCTATTTACCTTCTGTCTGGATGAAACATGCTGGCAGCTGCGCGGACGCTGGTACGATCGCGGCAGTGAATCGATGCTGCTGCTCTCTACCTGTCATCATCAGCCTGCCGATGCGGCGCTGCCCTATGACAATCTGCCGATAATTAAGGATCTGCTGGGCGAATCGGCGGCGATGCGCAAGCTAAAATCGTTAATCGGGCGTATCGCCTCCAGTCCCTCCAGCGTGATGATTCTTGGTGAAAGCGGCACCGGTAAAGAGGTGGTGGCGCGCGCCATCCACCGGTTGAGCAAGCGCCACGATAAACCTTTTGTGGCGATCAACTGCGCGGCGATCCCGGAGAACCTGCTGGAGAGCGAACTGTTCGGCTATGCCAAAGGCGCCTTTACCGGCGCGGCGCCGGGCGGCAAAAAAGGGCTGATACAGCTGGCGAACAGCGGCACGCTGTTCCTGGATGAAATCGGCGATATGCCGCTGGCCCTTCAGGCGCGTTTGCTGCGCGCGCTGGAGAGCCGCGAGGTAATGCCGATCGGCGCCAGCCAGGCGATCCCGGTAGATATCCGCATCGTTTCCGCTACCCACCAAAATCTGCAGGAGAAAGTCGAGCGCGGCGAATTCCGCGAAGATCTCTACTATCGCCTGAATGTTATCCCGCTCTGTTTACCGCCGCTGCGCGAGCGCGAAGGCGACGTTGAACTGCTGCTGAACCATTTTTTAATCAGCCATGCGCAGCGTATCGGTCATCAACCTTCCAGCATCAGCTCCGAAGTGCTGCGTCTGCTCTCCGCCTGGCGCTGGCCGGGCAACGTGCGTGAATTGAGCAACCTGGTGGAATACCTGATCAACGTGGTGCCTGACGGCGCGGTGATCGACAGCTCGCTGCTGCCGCCGATTTATCATTCCATCTGGCAGCCGCGCGAGGTGGCCGCCGCTCCGGTAGTCGCCTGCAGCGCCGTCGCGGAGCCGTCGACGCCGGCGGGCAACGATTCGGAGAACGTGGCGAATCTCAGAACGGTGGAGAAAACGCTGATTGAAGAGGCGCTGATGCGCACCCGTAATAAGAAGCAGATTGCCGACGAGCTGGGCATCGGCGTGGCGACGCTCTATCGCAAAATCAAGAAGTATGGTCTGGGCTAGAGTTAAGCCGCAAAGAGAGCGCCTGATACTGCGCCGGCGTATCGAGATCCCAGTGGATCGATGCGGTCGGCACCGCTACCGGGCGCCGCCCTTTGGCCTGTATCAGACGCTTGAGGTTATCATCATCGGCCGCCGCCAGAATCGCGCGGCGCATATCGGCGGGCAGCAGCACCGGATGGCCGAATCCGCCTTCATATTCCGGCACCAGACAGCACTCATCGCTGCGCTGTTGCCACAGCGCGGCATAGACCGGCGCGGGGATCATCGGCATATCGCCCGGCACCATAAAGAAAGGGCCAGGCGCCAGTTCGCCTGCGCCGCAGCGCACCGAGGAAAACATGCCGCTGGCATAATTGTCGTTATGACATAACAGAATACGGGCATCGTCGGCGTAGCGCGCATGAAGCTCTTCGCCGCGATGGCCCGTAACCAGGATTACCCGATCGCAGAAACCGAGGGCATTGCGCAGCGCGCTATCCAGCACCGTGCCTTCGCCCCAGGGAAGCAGCATTTTCCATTGACCCATGCGTGAAGAAAGCCCCGCCGCCAACATCAAACACTGCTTCATAATATTCTCCTGGGGCATTTTATCAGGCGCTTTCCAGCACCGCTTTAATCGACTTGATAATCGGAATGTAGCCGGTACAGCGGCACAGGTTACCTTCCAGCGCTTCCTTGATCTGATCGTCACTGGGCTGCGGATGGTGATCCAGCAGCGCCTTAGCGCTCATCAATACGCCGGGAGTGCAGAAGCCGCACTGCACGCCGCCGTGACGCACAAAGGCGTTTTGCAGCTTCTGCCCCACTTTATCGTGCTGCAGCGCTTCCACCGTGACGATCTCCGCGCCGTCGCACTGCGCGGCCAGCAGCAGACAGGAGCAAACCGCCTTGCCGTTCATAATAATGGTACAGGCGCCGCACTCGCCTACGGAGCACCCCTCTTTGGTGCCGGTCAGCTCAAGATCCTCACGCAGCAGGTCGATAAGGCGGAGATTATCCGCCACTTCACGCTGAACACGGATGCCATTCACTTTTAGTTCGATACGATTCATTATGGGTCTCCCGTTAGTGGTTTTCGGCCATGGCTTCCTGCAGCATCTGCGTAAGCATCTCTACGCCTACCGGGACTTTGTAAGCCGCGGACCAGCGTTTGCCGATGGCCTCATCCAGCATTTGTTGGAGGATATTCTCAGCCTCTTTAATCAGCGCCTCATCCAGCCGACGCCCGATCAGCGCGTTTTCCAGCGGCGTCAGACGCTGCGGCTTGCTGAACAGCGCGCCATCCACCAGCCGGCAGTAAATCAGCGAGCCGGCCTCGTCGAGCACAAACTGACCGGTAAAGCTCTGGCGGGTTATATTCAGCGCGTTGCGCCGTCCCAGCTGCAGATAGCGCTGCTGCAGGCGGCTGTTGCGGTAAGGCGGCGGCAGAATAATCGCGGTCAGCAGATCGCCCGGATTCAGCGCCGTGCGGTAGCCGCCGGTAATGAATTTGCTCAGCGGCATACGCTGGCTGGGCGCGTTGTGATGCTGAATTTCCACTTCGGCGTCGTAAATCACCAGCGGCGGCACCGAGTCGGCGCAGGGCGCGGCGTTAACGATATTACCGCCGATGGTGGCGCGGTTGCGCAGCTGCAAAGAGCCGATGGTATTACAGGCGGTGACCAGCAGCGGATACATCTCCTGCACCGTGCTCTGCGCCGTAAGATCGCTGAAGCAGACGCCGGCGCCGATGCGCAAGCCGCCTTCCTGCGTCAGTTCGATGACCTTCAGCTCCGGCACGCTGGAGATATCCACCAGCGGCAGCGGGGCGCTGGCCAGACGCGCCTGCACCAGTACGTCGGTGCCGCCTGCGATGGGACGCGTGCTGCCGTCCGCCAGCATGGCGAGCGCTTCATTCAGCGAGGTGGCGCGCTGAACCTGAAGCGTATTCAGGCGCAGCACCTGTTTTTTCTCGCCGGATTCCAGCATGGCTTCACTCTGGCGCTCCGGTTTTTTCAGCGCATAGCCCAGTTTTACCTGTTCCAGCGTCATCGGAATCGCGTAGTTACGGCGGCCGATAGCGAAGCTGAGGGCGTTATTCAGCGCCGCAGCGCCAAGCTCCAGCACCGGCTCGCCCAGTACTTTGGCGCCGAACGGCCCGGCCTTATCGTGGTTTTCTACCGCCACGATATCGAGCGACGGCATATCTTTAATGGTCGGCATCAGGTAGGTATCGAAGTTCTCAGATTTTACTTCGCCCTGCTCAATATTGAACTCTTCCAGCATGCCGTAACCGATCATCCCCTGCGCGATGCCGCCGCAGACCTGGCCTTCAAAGCCCACTTTGTTAATCACTTTGCCGACGTCATGCACCGCCGTAACGTGATTTACCTGAATTTTACCGGTACGGGTATCGACGGTGATATCGGCGATCTGGCAGCCGTAAACCCAGGTGAAATAGGGGCTGCCGGTGCCTTTTTCTTCATCCCAGTGAATATCCGGGGCGACGTGCCAGCCGTAGGCGGAAAGGTTAGCGCCGGTGGCTTTAGTGATGGTAACCGCCTGCTCAAAGGTAATGCGGTTATAGGGATGGCGGCGATTGAACACCTTGCCGTTTTCCCAAATCAGCTCTTCCGGATCGTTGATATCCAGCTGTTCGGTCAGGGCTTCGGTGATGCGCTGTTTCAGCACGTTAGCCGCGCTCAGAATCGCCTGGCCGCCCATCAGCGTACCGCGCGAAGCGACGGTAGAACCGCCGTCGGCGATCATCGCGGTGGCCGGTTCGGTGAAGCTGACCTGATCCAGACCGATGCCAAATGCCTCGGCGGCGATAAGCGACATCGTGGTTTGCAGGCCCTGGCCATTCTCAGAAACCGAGGTAGAAATGTTTACGCTGCCGTCGGCGTTGATCTGGATCAGCGCCGAGGAGGCGTCGAGGCCTTCAGCGCCCAGCGAGCAGCCGCGATGGCTGATGGCGAAACCGATACCGTGTTTCACCGGTCCGCCGGCGGCGTTCAGCTTCGCATAGTGTTCGCGTTTGGCGATAAATTCCGCCTTACCGATCGCTTTAAACAGCACCTCTTCGGCGGAGACGGTATGGTCGGTCATCGGCTGCCCGGCGATGCTGATATCGTTCTGGCGCAGAATATTGCGCACGCGCAGCTCGACCGGCGACAGGCCCAGCGCTTCCGCCACCTCATCCATCAGGCCTTCGTTGGCGAAAATAACCTGCGGCGCGCCGAAGCCGCGATAGGCGGAGGTGTAGTTGTTGTTGGTGTAGACCCCGGTAACGTCGATGCGCACGTTGGGAATATTGTAGGGGCCGGCCGCCTGCACCGAACTACGCCAGGTGACGAAGGCGGTCTGTCCGGCATAGCTGCCGCCGTCGGCCAGGATATCAATTTTAATCGCCTGAATGCGGGCGTCGTCATCCAGACCGATTTTGTACTTCATGGTATAAGGGTGGCGCTTGTAGCTTTCGCGCATCGACTGTTCGCGGTTATAGGTGAATTTCACTGGCCGCGAGGTCAGCCAGGTCATCAGCGCCGCACGGCAGGCGAGGTGATCGATGATGTCATCTTTCCCCCCGAAGGAGCCGCCGAGGATTGAGCGTTTAACGTTTACTTTTGACTGCGGCAGGCCAAGATAGCGCGCGACGAAGCCGCGCACGCGGTGCGCGTTCTGAATAGAACCGTAAACGGTAATAATCTGTTCGTTGGCGTCGTAGCAGGTGGTAATGGATTCCGGCTCGATATAGCCGTGCTCCTGAAAGCCCACCTCATATTCGCGTTCAAAAATATGCGTACAGTTGGCAAATCCGGCTTCGATATCGCCCTTTATGGTGTGATGGTGGACGATAACGTTATCTTTTCTGTCCTGATGAATAAGACGGGCGCCGGGACGCAGCGCTTCTGCCGGGGACGTAATCGGCTTACAGGGCTCGTAGGTGACCTTTATTTTCTCTGCGGCAATACAGGCTGCCTCATAGGTTTCTGCCGCCACGACGGCGATTACATCGCCGCTAAAGGCGATTTCCCGATCGATAATCGGTGGATAATCGGGCAGCACGACGCCGATGCGTTTCTCGCCGGGAATATCTTCCCAGGTAGCGATACGCACGACGCCGGGGACTTTTTCGGCTTCGGAAAGATCGATATCTTTTATGTATCCAGCAGCAATATCGGAGTAACGGCAAACGCCGTAAAGCATATTTTTCAGCTTCAGATCGTCGCCATAAATCGCCAGGCCTTTAACTTTCGCCAGGCCGTCGCTGCGCGGCACTTCACTGCCTACTATGGTGGTTCCCATTGACTTGCTCTCCCTAGAAATGGAGTTCGGAGTGGCTCACACGAAATACCTTTCTCCAAGCAAGCGGTATGCCAGGAAATAAAAAACACCATATTGATGAAATAGAGTGTGAGGAATGACAAAAAGCGCGGTTAAAATGCAGAAATATGCTGAAAAATAAAGCAGAAAAATGATTTTCACTATGACGCACTTTTATCAAAGTGAGAAAATGGGATGAGAAGAAATTGAGGGGTTGGCGGGGCATGGATGGCGGGAAATTTGAAATTCCTCACAAATTAGCACGCTCAGTTGCCAATTATGAAAAATGTGTATGTTTGCTGCATTAATAGCAGAGACACAAGATAACCAGAACATACCTCTTTCAGCGATGGCCTTTTTTGATCGCTGTTCGCAATGACGTGAAGATATAAAGGAAGCTAAATGAATAATTTTATTGTAGCCGATATGCGGGAATGCATTGGTTGCCACGCTTGTGAAGTGGCCTGCGCCGTAGCGCATAACGACGATAGCTGGCCCGCCAGCCACAGCGAATTTATCCCACGCATTCGAGTCATATTTCGCGGCAATGAGAGCATTGCCACTACCTGCCGCCACTGCAACGACGCCCCCTGCGTCGCCAGCTGCCCGGTTGCGGCGCTGAGCTTTGCCGATAATCAGGTCCGTCTGGAACAACATCTCTGTATTGGCTGTAAAAACTGCGTCGTCGCCTGCCCGTTCGGCGCGATCGATATGGTGCCGGTCGCCGACGGCAGTACCATGCTGGCGCAAAAATGCGATCTCTGTGAGCATCATCCATCAGGAGAGAATGCCTGCGTGGCGAACTGCCCCACTCAGGCGCTGCGCCTGATGGATGAAGAAACGCTTATCTCACTGCGTCGCGAGCGCCAGCAGGCGACCGCCACCGGCAACTACAGCGTCAACGTCAGCGGCCAGCGCAGCGCGCGCCTGCTGGACAAGCCGGTGCGCAAAGGCGCCGTCAAGCTGCCGGCGGAACAGCGTAAAACCAACTTTGACGAAATCTACCAGGGGCTGGACGAGCAGCAGGCGCATATGGAAAGCTCGCGCTGCCTCTATTGCGCCAGCAAGGCCTGGTGTAACTGGCGCTGCCCGCTGCACAACGCCATCCCCGACTTTATCGAGCTGGTGGAGCAGGGCAAAATCATCGAGGCGGCGGAGCTGTGCCATCAGACCAGTACCCTGCCGGAGATCTGCGGCCGGGTTTGCCCGCAGGATCGGCTGTGCGAAGGCAACTGTACGCTGAAAGATCGCAGCGGCTCGGTCACTATCGGCAACCTGGAGCGCTATATCACCGATACCGCCTTCCAGATGGGCTGGCGCCCGGAAGTTGGTGCGGTTGAACCGCGTCCGGAGCGGGTGGCGATAATCGGCGCCGGGCCTGCCGGGCTGGGCTGCGCCGATATCCTGGCGCGCGCCGGGGTGAAGGTGGATGTGTTCGATCGCCACCCGGAAATCGGCGGCCTGCTCACCTTCGGCATACCGCCGTTTAAGCTGGACAAACAGCTAATGAGCCAGCGTCGCGAAGTCTTCAGCCATATGGGCATCAATTTCCACCTTAACTGCGAAATCGGCAAAGATAAGTCTTTCAGCGAGCTGATTAATGAATACGATGCGGTATTCCTCGGCGTCGGCACCTACAGCCTGATGAAGGCGGGCCTGGAGCATGAAACCGCGCCGGGCGCGACTCAGGCGCTGCCGTTCCTGATCGCCAGCACCCGCCGCGTGATGGGGCTGGAGGATGTGCCGGAGTATCCGTGGATCGACGTAAAAGGCAAACAGGTGGTGGTGCTCGGCGGCGGCGATACCGCGATGGACTGCGTGCGTACCGCGATTCGCCGTGAAGCGGCCAACGTCACCTGCGCCTATCGTCGCGATGAGGCGAGCATGCCCGGCTCGAAAAAAGAGGTAACCAACGCGCGTGAAGAGGGCGTGGAATTCCTGTTTAACGTCCAGCCGCAGTATATCGCCCTGAACAAAGCGGGCGAGGTCAGCGCTATTGGGCTGATCCGTACCCGCCTCGGCGAGCCGGGCAAAGATGGACGTCGACGCCCGCAGCCGATTGCCGGTTCTGAGTTTGAACTGGCTGCCGATGTATTAATCATGGCCTTCGGCTTCCAGCCGCACGCGATGCCGTGGCTGAGCGGTCACGGCGTTGATTTCGACGACTGGGGCCTGATCAAAACCGGCGGCAGCGGACGGCTGACGACCCAGACCAGCCACGACAAAGTTTTCGCCGGCGGCGATGCGGTACACGGCGCGGATCTGGTGGTCACGGCGATGGCGGCCGGACGTCAGGCGGCGCGCGATATGTTGACCCGGTTTGCAACAGCGCGCAGGCAGGTTAATAAGGCGCAAGCGGAGGCGCTATGAACGAATTTATCCTTGCCGACGCCAATATGTGCATCGGCTGCCGTACCTGTGAAATCGCCTGTTCGCTGGCGCATTCGTCGCAGGCGACGCTGGATCACGGCAACTTTTACCCGCGGCTGGTGGTTAACAAGCTCAGCGAGGTCAGCGTGCCGGTAATGTGCCACCAGTGCGATAACGCACCCTGCGTTTCCGTCTGCCCGACGGCGGCGCTGACGCGCGGCAAGCGCTCCGTCGAGGCGGATGCTTCGCGCTGCATCGGCTGTCTCAGCTGTATGGTGGCCTGTCCGTTCGGCGTGATAAGCATCGAGTCGCCGCCGGCAACGGCGGGTTTTTCCATTATCAAATGCGATCTTTGCGCCAGCCGCGAGGCCGGGCCGGCCTGCGTTGAGGTGTGTCCCACCTTTGCGCTTAAAAAGACCCTGCCGGTCAAGCTGGATGAGCTGAAAACGCAGCGGCGGGAAAGCACCGCGTTTCAGCGTCCGGCAGGCAAGCGTTAATCCCTTCCTCTTCCACGCGTTCGCAGCGGGCCGCCTGTCGCGGCCTCGTTGTTCGCCTTACGAAAAAGCAAAGCTGACGCTACGGCTTATACTGATTCTCACTGCGTGACAGGCGGTCCGCGCTGCGGCGGCCTGCGGTTTGCTGACGATGGAGAGAATCATGACGCTGCGTACGGCGCTGCTGCTGCTGGGCGGACTGCCCTTTTTTGCCCCGGCCCATAACTTTGTTACCGGAGAGCGCGTGGCGCCGGTTGGCGTCGCCGAACGCGGCGAGCTGTTGCTGCATCAGGGCGAGCCGGTCTGGCGCAGCTGGAACAGCGCGCGGCTCAGCGGGACGCCCGGCGTGGTATTGCATATGGCGGGCCGCCTGTCGGCGAAATCTCTCAACGCTCCGCTTATCGACGCTATTCATCAGGCCGCTTTTCCTACCGATAAGCTGCATCTCACCACCATTGTTAATACCGACGACGCCATTCCCGGCAGCGCGCTGTTCGTGCGCCGCAGCCTGGAACAGAGCAAGCGGCAAAGCCCTGCGGCACGCTTTGTGGTTGATGAACGCGGAGTCGTCAGCCGTGCCTGGCGGCTGGCGGCGGGCGGGTCCGCCGTGGTAGTGCTCGATCGGACAGGCAGGGTCTGTTTTGCGAAAGATGGCGCGCTAACGCCAGCGGAAGTGCAGCGGGTGATGCTGCTGCTGCGCCAGCTGGCGCCGTGAGATATGTTAAATCCATGTAAATAATGGTGTCGCGGCGGCGGCGCAAAAGGAAATTTCTGAATATTGCGCTACGCTTTGCAAATAGCACAGGACAGAAAGGCGTGCGGACAAGCCGTTGTTCAGTCAGCAAAAGTTCTGCTCTGCTATCAACGTAATACAGTCATTGCGGCTTTCCCATCGCCGTCAGCATGCGCTGCTGTATCTACAGCCACGACGAGGAACCAGGGGCAGTAATGATCAATGCTAACGCCGATCGCGGCGTCAACCATGAAGATGAGCTGCGGGCGCTGCGCGAAGCGCTGCAAATTCGTCTGGAGCAGCTGCTGCCGCCGGGCGAGCAGCAGGATCTGGTTTACAGCGCCATGCGCGAAGGCACGCTGGCGGCAGGCAAGCGCGTGCGCCCGCTGCTGCTGGTGCTGACGGCGCGCGATCTCGGCTGCCGCGCCGATCGGCCCGGCCTGATCGATCTCGCCTGCGCCGTGGAGATGGTGCACGCCGCCTCGCTGATGCTTGATGATATTCCCTGTATGGATAACGCGCTGCTGCGGCGCGGGCGTCCCACTATTCACCGTCAGTATGGCGAAAACGTCGCTATTCTTGCCGCCGTGGCGCTGCTGAGCCGCGCCTTCGGCGTGGTGGCGGAGGCGCAGTCGCTGCCGCACGCCTGTAAAACCCAGGCGGTGGCGGAGCTTTCTGGCGCGGTAGGGCTGCAGGGACTGGTGCAGGGCCAGTTTCTCGATCTTAACGAGGGCGGCCAGGCGCGCACTCCTGAAGCGATAGTCCTGGCTAATGAACTGAAAACCAGCCGCCTGTTTGACGCCACGCTGCAAATGGCGGCGATCGTCGCCGACGCCTCGCCGCAGGCGCGACAGCGGCTGCGCTGCTTCGCGCAGGATCTGGGACAGGCGTTCCAGCTGCTGGACGATTTGGCCGACGGCCTGAGCGGCACTGGTAAAGATATTAATAAAGATCAGGGTAAATCGACGCTGGTCGCCCTGCTGGGCGCCGAGGAGGTACAGCAGCGGCTGCGCACCCATCTGCGCAGCGCCGACGAACATCTCGCCAGCGCCTGCCATCAGGGCGCCGCCACGCGCCGCTTTATGCATGCCTGGTTTGACAGGCAGCTGGCGCGCTTCGGCCAGGACAACGGGCTATCACGGGATGCTATCTCTACTGGAGCGTGAATGAAGGACCGGGAACTGACCCAGCGTAAGAACGATCACCTGGATATCGTACTGAATAGCGCGCTGAATACGCGGCATACCGGTTTTGAGCAGTGGCGTTTTGAACACTGCGCGCTGCCGGAGCTGGATCTGGACGCTATCGATCTGCGCAGCGCGCTGTTTGGCAAGGCGCTGCGGGCGCCGCTGCTGATCAGCTCGATGACCGGCGGCGCCAGCCGCGCCAGAGAGATTAACCGTCATCTGGCGGAGGCGGCCCAGACGCTGGGACTGGCAATGGGCGTCGGTTCGCAGCGGGTAGCGCTGGAAAGCGACGACAGCTGGGGCTTAACCCGCGAGCTGCGTCAGGTCGCGCCCGATATTCCGCTGCTCGCCAATCTTGGCGCCGCACAGATTGCGGGCCGCAGCGGCATTGACTACGCGCGTCGCGCCGTTGAGATGATCGAGGCGGACGCGCTGATTATTCACCTTAACCCGCTGCAGGAGGCGTTGCAGGGCGGCGGCGATCGCGACTGGCGCGGCGTGCTGACGGCGATTGCCCGGACGGTGGATGCCTTGCCGGTGCCGGTGGTGGTGAAAGAGGTAGGCGCCGGCATTTCCGTACCGGCGGCGCGCCAGCTGGCGGAGGCGGGCGTGACGATGCTGGATGTGGCGGGAGCCGGCGGCACCAGCTGGGCGGCGGTGGAGGGCGCGCGCGCCGCCACGCCGCGCGCGCGCGCCGTGGCGATGGCTTTTGCCGACTGGGGCATTCCCACCGCCGAGGCGCTGCTCTCACTGCATCAGCATTTACCGCAGATGCCGCTGATCGCCTCTGGCGGCGTGCGCGACGGCATCGACGTGGCGAAAGCGCTGCGGCTTGGCGCGATGCTGGCAGGCCAGGCGGCGGGCGTGCTCGGCAGCGCCACCGCCTCCAGCGAGGCGGTAATCGCCCACTTTCAGATCGTGATCGATCAGTTAAGGATCGTCTGTTTCTGTACCGGCAGCGCCAGCCTGGCTGCGCTGCGTCAGGCGCCGCTGCTGCGCGTCAGGGATGAGGTATGAGCCACTTTGCGATTATCGCGCCGCCGTTTTACAGCCATGTGCGGGCGCTGCAGGCGCTGGCGCAGCAGCTGATGGCGCGCGGCCATCGTATCACCTTTATGCAGCAGACAGAGGCGGGCGCGCTGCTTAGCGATGCGCGTATCGCTTTTTATCCGCTGGGCGCGCGCAGCCATCCGCCGGGCAGCCTGGCGCGCACGCTGCGCTTAACCGCGCATCCGGCCGGACCGGGCCTGCTTCGGCTGATTGACGATCTGGCGAACACTACCGATATGCTCTGTCGCGAGCTGCCCGCCGCGCTGCAGCAGGCGGGAGTGGACGGCGTGATCGCCGATCAGATGGAGGCGGCGGGCGGGCTGGTGGCGGAAGCGCTGGGGCTGCCCTTTGTCTCGGTGGCCTGCGCGCTACCGGTAAATCGCGAGCCGGATCTGCCGTTGCCGGTTATGCCGTTTCTCTATGCCCGCGGCGCGCGCGGCCGCCGGCGCTGTCTTGTTAGTACGCGCATTTATGACTGGCTGATGCGGCGCCACGGCAGCGTGCTGGCGCGCCACGCCCGCGCCTTTGG
Source organism: Mixta tenebrionis (assembly GCF_006517625.1). GTDB lineage: Bacteria > Pseudomonadota > Gammaproteobacteria > Enterobacterales > Enterobacteriaceae > Mixta > Mixta tenebrionis. The sequence continues at coordinate 266,174 of NZ_VHQI01000002.1, forward strand.
GCTGGGCGAGCGGCGGGCGCTGCATGAGTGTCTGTCGCCGCTGGCGCAAATCAGCCAGACGCTGGCGGCGCTCGATTTCCCCCGTCGCCAGCCGCCGCCGCAGTTTCACGCCGTTGGCCCGCTGCGCGCCATTTTCACGCCCTCTGCGCCGCAAGCTGAAAACCAGAAGAGGCCGCTGGTATTCGCTTCGCTGGGCACCCTGCAGGGGCATCGCTATTCGCTGTTCCGCGCTATTGCGCACGCCAGCCGCCGCCTTGATGCGCAGCTGGTGATTGCCCACTGCGGCGGGCTTAACGCTGCGCAGGCCGCCAGCCTGGCGGCGCCCGGCGCGGTTGAGGTCACCGATTTCGCCGATCAGCCGGCGCTGCTGCGGCAGGCGCAGGCGGTGATTAGCCACGGCGGGCTGAATACGGTAATGGATGCGGTAGAGAGCGCCACGCCGATACTGGCGATTCCGCTGGCTTTCGATCAGCCGGGCGTCGCCGCGCGCGTGGTTTATCGCGGCATTGGACGCCGCGCCTCCCGCTTCGCCGGCAGCGGCACGCTGGCTGCTCATCTGGATGCGCTGCTTACCGATGACGGCTACCGGCAGCGGCTGCTGCTGATGCAGGCGCAGCTGCGCCAGGCGGGCGGCGTCAGGCGCGCGGCGGATATCGTGGAACAGGCGCTGGGCGAACGGCGTCCGGTTCTGGCGGCTTCATGATGAGCGGGCAGCCCTGGGATTTGATACTGGTCGGCGGCGGGCTGGCGAACGGGCTTATCGCCTGGCGACTGCGCCAGCGTCAGCCGCAGCTGCGTCTGCTGCTGCTGGAGGCGGAACAGCAGGCGGGCGGCAATCACACCTGGTCATTTCATCAGGGCGATATTACGCCCGCGCAGCACGCCTGGCTGGCGCCGCTGGTGGCGCACCGCTGGACGGGCTACGAGGTTCGCTTTCCGGCGCTGACGCGCAAGCTCGACGGCGATTACCTGAGCATCACCTCCGCGCATTTTGCCCGGCAGCTGGGCGAGGCGCTGGGCGACAGCCTGCGCTGCGGCGCGGCGGTCAGCGCCGTGACGCCGACAGAGGTGACGCTGGCGGACGGACAGCAGCTGCGCGCCGCGGCGGTAATTGACGGGCGCGGCTACCGCCCAGGCGCGCATCTGCAGGTGGGACTACAGGCGTTTCTCGGCCAGCAGTGGCGGCTGAGCGAGCCGCACGGCCTGACGCGTCCGCTGCTGATGGACGCCACGGTAGATCAGTCGGCGGGCTATCGTTTTGTTTATACGCTGCCGCTGTCGCCCGTTGAGCTGCTGATTGAGGATACGCACTATATCGATCGCGCCACGCTGGATATCACGCGCGCGCGCCGGCAGATCGTTGACTATGCGGCGGCGCAGGGCTGGCAGCTGGCGCAGCTGCAGCGGGAAGAGCAGGGCAATTTGCCGATTACGCTGACCGGCGACTGCCGGGCCTTCTGGCGTCAGGCGGCGGGCCAGCCGTGCAGCGGGCTGCGCGCCGGGCTGTTTCACTCCACCACCGGCTATTCGCTGCCGCAGGCGGTCGCGCTGGCGGATCTGCTTGCCGATCGGCGCGATTTCTCCGCAGAGCCGCTGTTCGCCGCGATTCGCGACTACGCTATACGGCAGTGGCGGCGCCAGCGTTTTTTTCGCCTGCTTAACCGCATGTTGTTTCTGGCCGGGCGCGCCGATGAGCGCTGGCGGGTGATGCAGCGTTTTTATCGATTAAATGACGGGTTAATCGCCCGTTTTTACGCCGGTCAGCTAACGCTGGCCGACAAGGCGCGGATTCTGACGGGCAAGCCGCCGGTGCCGGTTGGCGCAGCCTTCAGAGCCGTAATGAAACAGACTTCGCGGCTGCGAGCGTTCAGTGATGAATAAAACCGTAGTAATCGGCGCCGGTTTCGGCGGCCTGGCTTTAGCGATCCGCCTGCAGGCGGCGGGCATTCCTACTTTGCTGCTGGAGCAGCGTGATAAGCCGGGCGGGCGCGCCTATGTTTATCAGGATCGGGGCTTTACCTTTGACGCCGGCCCGACGGTGATCACCGATCCCAGCGCCATCGAAGAGCTGTTTACGCTGGCGGGCAAGCGTATGTCCGACTATGTCGATCTGCTGCCGGTCGCCCCTTTTTATCGCCTCTGCTGGGAAACGGGTCAGGTATTTGACTATGACAACCACCAGGCGCGGCTGGAGGAGCAGATTCGCCGCTTTAATCCACGCGATGTCGAAGGCTACCGGCGCTTTCTCGCCTATTCGCAGGCGGTGTTTAAAGAGGGCTATCTGAAGCTGGGCACGGTGCCCTTTCTCTCCTTTCGCGATATGCTGCGCGCCGGGCCGCAGCTGGCGCGGCTGCAGGCGTGGCGCAGCGTTTACAGTATGGTGGCGAAATTTATCGAGGATGAGCGCCTGCGCGAAGCGTTCTCGTTTCATTCGCTGCTGGTGGGCGGCAATCCCTTCGCCACTTCTTCCATCTATACGTTGATTCATGCGCTGGAGCGCGAGTGGGGCGTCTGGTTCGCTCGCGGCGGTACCGGCGCGCTGGTGCAGGGGCTGGTGCGGCTGTTTCAGGATCTCGGCGGCACGCTGGAGCTGAATGCGCAGGTTGATCGGCTGGAGACGGAAGGCGCGCAAATCCGCGCCGTGCGGCTGGCGGACGGGCGGCTGATCGAAACGGCGGCGGTCGCTTCCAACGCCGACGTGGTGCATACCTACGAGAAGCTGCTGGGACATCATCCTGCCGGCGCGGCGCGCGCTAAATCGCTGAAGCGTAAGCGGATGAGCAATTCGCTGTTCGTCATCTACTTTGGCCTGAATCATCATCACAGCCAGCTGGCGCATCACACCGTCTGCTTTGGCCCGCGCTATAAGGCGTTGATTGAGGATATCTTTAACCGCGATACGCTGTCGGAGGATTTTTCCCTCTACCTGCATGCGCCCTGCGTAACCGATCCGTCGCTGGCGCCGCCCGGCTGCGGCAGCTATTACGTGCTGGCGCCGGTGCCGCATCTCGGCACCGCCGACCTCGACTGGACGGTGGAAGGGCCGCGCCTGCGCGACCGTATTTTCGCCTATCTGGAACAGCACTATATGCCCGGCCTGCGCAGCCAGCTGGTGACGCAGCGGATGTTTACGCCGTTTGATTTTCGCGATCGGCTCAGCGCTCATCACGGCTCGGCGTTTTCCATCGAGCCGATTCTGCGCCAGAGCGCCTGGTTACGTCCGCATAATCGCGACAGCCAGATTCCTAACCTTTACCTGGTCGGCGCGGGCACTCATCCGGGCGCCGGCATTCCTGGCGTAATTGGTTCGGCCAAGGCGACAGCGGGGCTGATGCTGGAGACCTTAAGCCGATGAACCGTAACCTGATGGATCACGCGACCGAGACGATGGCGGCAGGCTCAAAGAGTTTCGCTGCCGCCGCAAAGCTGTTTGACGCCCGCACCCGGCGCAGCGCGCTGATGCTTTATGCCTGGTGCCGCTACTGTGACGATGTTATCGATGGACAGGCGCTGGGGTTTCGCGCGGCGGCGGCGCTGAGCGGCAGCGCAGCGCAGCGGCTGACGATGTTGAAAACCGAGACGCAGCGCGCTTTCGCCGGAGCGGAGATGCAGGAGCCCGCTTTCGCCGCCTTTCAGGAGGTGGCGACCCGTCATGCTATTCCACCGCAGCAGGCGTTCGATCACCTGGAAGGTTTTGCGATGGACGTGCGCGCAACGCATTATGAGACGTTTGCCGATACGCTGCGCTACTGTTATCACGTGGCGGGCGTGGTGGGGTTGATGATGGCGCGCGTAATGGGCGTGCGCAATGAGGCGGTGTTGGATCGCGCCTGCGATCTGGGGCTGGCGTTTCAGCTGACCAATATCGCCCGCGATATTGTCGAGGATGCTGAAGCAGGACGCTGCTATTTACCGGCGCAGTGGCTGGCGGAAGAGGGGATGACGGCGCAGCAGCTGACCGATCCCGCCTGTCGTGAGAAGCTGGCGCGGCTGGCGGCGCGGCTGGTGGCCGCCGCTGAGCCTTATTATGCTTCGGCGCAGCTTGGGCTGGCCGGATTACCGTTGCGCAGCGCCTGGGCTATCGCCACGGCGCATGGCGTATATCGGGAGATAGGGATCAAAGTTAGCGCCGCCGGACCACAAGCCTGGGATAAGCGCCAGGGCACCAGCCGCGCGCAGAAGTTTATTCTGTTAATCAAGGGTGCGGGGCTGGCGCTTAATTCTCGCCTCGCCTCGATGCCGCCGCGCGCGCCCGATCTCTGGCAGCGTCCGCATCGGACGCCAGGTCATGAGGGGTTTCCGTCTTAGTGTTTCGCGCTCTGCGCTGGTTATATGCGCGCAGCGTCGCCTGTAATTTTTCCAGCGGCGGCGCATAGAGAAAACCGAAGGAGACGCAGTCCGCTTTGCCGCGTACCGCATGATGCAGGCGATGCGCCATATAGAGCCTGCGCAGATAGCCGCGCCGGGGAATATAGCGAAACGGCCAGCGCTGATGCACCAGGCCGTCATGCACCATAAAGTAGAGCGCGCCATAGAGCGTCATGCCTGCGCCGATCCACTGTAGCGGCCAGACGCCGGCGGTGCCGATGGCGATCAGCGCGATCGCCATCATGGCAAAGAGCAGGGCGTAGAGGTCGTTAACTTCGAACCAGCCGGTGCGCGGTTCATGGTGTGAAAGGTGCCAGCCCCAGCCCCATCCGTGCATGATGTGTTTATGCGCCAGCGTTGCTACCACTTCCATTATCGCCACGGTCGCCAGCACAATCAGGGTATTCCACAGCACAAGCATCGTTACTCCTTGTTTTTCCGGATGGGTTACGCATCCAGCGTCCGGCAGCGCGTCACGCCACTTAATGGTCAGATGCTGAGTATAGCAACAGAGTCGCCAGGCTGCCGCAGCGGGGCCGGAGGCGAAGGCGTGTGATTAGCGTGTTGTACCGGGGGCGTCGGCTACCGATTCGCGCAGCACCAGCCCGGAAACCAACGTTTTTTGCGGCAGCATGTCGCCTCCGTCCAGCATCGAGATGATGCGGTTAATCACTTCGTGGATCATTTCCGTGACCGGATCTTTGACGCTGGAGAGCGCAGGGAGCAGAAAGGGGGCGATGGGATGATCGTCAAAGCCCAGCAGCGAGACCTGCTGCGGCACGTGGATTCCGGCGCGGGCGAGCTGTTTAAGCGCGCCGATCGCCATGTCGTCGTTGCTGGCGATGACCGCGCTAAAGGTAACGCGCCGTTCCAGCAGCGAGGCGATCGCCCTGACGCCGCAGGCGGGCGTCCATTTGCCTTCAATAATACGCTGCGGTTCAACAGGAATGTCGGCCCGGCTGATCGCTTGTTTGTAACCGTTAAGGCGTTCCTGAGCGGTAGGGGAATCTAGCGCTCCGGTGATAAAGGCGATGTGGCGGTGTCCGCGTTCAATAAGCGCCAGGGTTGCGTTGCAGGCTGACTGCTGGTGATCGCAGAAGACAGCGTGGCTGGGGTGTTTACGTAGCCGGCGATTGACGACCACGATGGGCTGGCGCGTCTGTTCGATGATTTCATCCATTTCACTGATGCTGAGGAAGCGCGGATAGAGGATGATGGCGTCGCAGCGCAGATCGAGAAGGAATTCGATCGCTTCACGTTCCTGTTGGGCGCTGTGTTTCCCATCCACGAGGATGAGCTGGCGTCCGCTTTCTTCTACTTTTTTCGCCGCCTGGGAGAGGATTTCACTGAAGTAGCTGCCGCTGTAGAGGGTGTTGGTGACAACCATGCCGATGCACTGGGATTTGTTGGTAGCGAGGTTGCGCGCCAGCAGGTTGGGGCGATAGCCTGCCGCTTCGATAGCCGCGAAGACCTGTTGGCGAGTCGCTTCACTGACGTAGCCTTTGCCTGATAGTACGCGCGAGACGGTGGCTTTCGATACGCCCGCTTTTTTCGCAACGTCCTGCATGGTTGACATGATGTTTCCCCGGCTGTGTTCCCTTACCGTTCATTCTAAACAGTTTTTGCTTCAGGGTTGCGGTTTATGTTGTTGGCTGGAGTCGCGCCTTTAGCTGGCTCGTCAGCAAAGGCGCCGGTTTCTGGTCAGGTATCGGCAGCGCGCTCTTCGGGGAACGAGAGGGTCGTAACCTGCAGGCGGACCTCCCGCGCCAGTTATCTGGTAATCGGTACTGCTTCCGACAACGATCAAAGTTAGCCAGCGGCGGGTATGGCGCTGAAGCAGGTTCGGTAGCAGCTGGCGGTGGGCGGGCCGTTCCGTAAAGACGTCGTCAATCCATCCCTGGAGACTCCGCCGCGTCATCCCTGACGCGGAGGCTTTACTCCACGGCCCGCCCGCCGCCTCATGGATTCCGGTGCTTATCTGGCGCCGCTGGTTTGGCACTGTGCGGCCAGCGGAGGACATGGCGCTGAAGCAGGTTCAGTAGCAGCTGGCGGTGGGCGGGCCGTTCCGTAAAGACGTCGTCAATCCATCCCTGGAGACTCCGCCGCGTCATCCCTGACGCGGAGGCTTTACTCCACGGCCCGCCCGCCGCCTCATGGATTCCGGTGCTTATCTGGCGCCGCTGGTTCGGCACTGTGCGACCAGCGGCGGGTATGGCGCTGAAGCAGGTTCAGTAGCAGCTGGCGGTGGGCGGGCCGTTCCGTAAAGACGTCGTCAATCCATCCCTGGAGACTCCGCCGCGTCATCCCTGACGCGGAGGCTTTACTCCACGGCCCGCCCGCCGCCTCATGGATTCCGGTGCTTATCTGGCGCCGCTGGTTCGGCACTGTGCGACCAGCGGCGGGTATGGCGCTGAAGCAGGTTCAGTAGCAGCTGGCGGTGGGCGGGCCGTTCCGTAAAGACGTCGTCAATCCATCCCTGGAGACTCCGCCGCGTCATCCCTGACGCGGAGGCTTTACTCCACGGCCCGCCCGCCGCCTCATGGATTCCGGTGCTTATCTGGCGCCGCTGGTTCGGCACTGTGCGACCAGCGGCGGGTATGGCGCTGAAGCAGGTTCAGTAGCAGCTGGCGGTGGGCGGGCCGTTCCGTAAAGACGTCGTCAATCCATCCCTGGAGACTCCGCCGCGTCATCCCTGACGCGGAGGCTTTACTCCACGGCCCGCCCGCCGCCTCATGGATTCCGGTGCTTATCTGCCGCCGCTGGTTCGGCACTGTGCGACCAGCGGCGGGTATGGCGCTGAAGCAGATTCAGCGACTGACGGCGGTAGCGGTTTGGCTTTACAGCTTCAATATGAGAAGTAAGCGGCAGCAACTCTGCCGGCCAGAAAGTCACATCATTACCGGCCAGGCGTTGCGCTGGTTTCTGGTCAGGTATCGGCAGCGCGATCTTCGGGGAACAAGGGGGACGGACCTGCAGGCGGACCTCCCGCGCCAGGGAAGGCGCGGGCGGAGGCTCCAGGATGGATTCATGCCGTTCCGCCGTAAGGTCCGTCCCCCTTGTGACCGGCACGTCTTAGGCGGCCACCGGCGCCTTGACCAGCGTTACCTGGCGAGCGGCACGTCCTGGCCGGCCGCCGCCTCCCTGTTCAACATTCAATCAGCCACAGACAACAAGCTTATTTGATCCTGCCCGCGATCGTTATCACAAATTTTTATCAGCAAAAAAATAACACTTGATCTATTTATCTGTAATCATCAGGCTCATGTGAAACCGGTTACCTATATTGTTGCGGACGAGAAATAGCAGCACGAAAACCAGCGCTCTCTCGCCACAACTAAAAACCATAACAACGCCGTCCACCCTGCGGCTACGGTGCGTCATAACGAGAGGTCTCACAGACATGGCAAAAAATCATGCGGCAATCTCGCGAGCAATCCTTGCAGCCATAGGCGGCGGCGACAACGTGGCAGCAGTCACCCACTGCATGACGCGCCTGCGCTTTGTACTCAACGACAGCCGCGCCGTAAACAGCGCCGAACTCAAAGCGATTCCCGGCGTAATGGGCGTGGTGCAAAGTGAAGGGCAGTGCCAGGTCATCATTGGCAACACCGTCTCGCAGGCCTATGCCGAACTCATTAAACTGCTGCCCGTCAGCGCGCAAACCCGCCCCGAAGCGCCAAAAGGCAAACTCACGCTAAAACGCATCGGCGCAGGTATCCTTGATGCGCTGATCGGCACCATGTCGCCGCTGATCCCGGCGATTATCGGCGGATCGATGGTAAAACTGCTGGCAATGATCCTCAGCATGACCGGCCTGTTCGCTAAAGAATCCTCTACGCTGGCGATCCTCAACTTCATCGGCGACGGCGCGTTCTTCTTCCTGCCGATCATGGTGGCTGCCTCCGCCGCGATAAAATTCAAAACCAACATGTCGCTGGCGATTGCCATCGCTGGCGTGCTGGTTCACCCTGGCTTTATCGAACTGATGGCGAAAGCGGCGCAGGGACAGCCGGTTGAATTCTTCGGGCTGCCCGTCACGGCGGTAAAATATACCTACACCGTCATTCCGGCGCTCTGCATGACCTGGATCCTCTCGTGGATCGAAAACTGGGTGGATAAAATCACCCCGGCAGTCACCAAAAACTTCCTCAAGCCGATGCTGATCGTTCTGATCTCCGCACCGATCGCGATCATGCTGATCGGCCCGATCGGTATCTGGATCGGCAGCGGTATCTCGGCGGTGGTCTACACCATTCACCACTATCTCGGCTGGCTCTCGGTCGCTATCATGGGCGCGCTCTGGCCGCTGCTGGTAATGACCGGCATGCACCGCGTCTTCACTCCTGCCATCATCCAGACCATCGCCGAAACCGGCAAAGAGGGCATGGTCATGCCATCGGAAATCGGCGCCAACCTCTCGCTGGGCGGATCGTCGCTGGCGGTTGCCTGGCGCACCAAAAACCCGGAACTGCGCCAGACCGCGCTGGCTGCCGCCGCCTCCGCTATTGTGGCCGGTATCTCCGAGCCGGCGCTGTATGGCGTGGCGGTGCGGCTCAGGCGCCCGCTTATCGCCAGCCTGATTAGCGGCTTCATCTGCGGCGCGGTAGCCGGACTGGCCGGGCTGGCGAGCCATTCGATGGCGGCGCCGGGGCTGTTCACCAGCGTCCAGTTCTTCGATCCCGCCAACCCAATGAGCATTGTCTGGGTCTTTGCGGTAATGGCGCTGGCAATCGTTATCTCCTTTATCACCACCTTAATTTTGGGTTTTGAGGACATCCCGGTAGAGACGCCGCAAAAGGCGGCTACGCCTGCCGACTGGCCCGCTGCTTCTCCGGCCGTTAAAACGCACTAACAAAGGATACCTATGACAACCAAATTTCCCGCTGGATTCTTATGGGGCGGCGCGCTGGCGGCGAATCAGGCCGAAGGCGCCTGGCGCGAGGGCGGAAAAGGCCCGGCGACAGTAGATATGATCCCGCATGGCAAAGATCGGCTGGCGGTCAAGCTGGGGCAGCAAAAGCGCTTTAGCTGGCGCGAGGATGAGTTCTATCCCTCGCATGAGGCGATCGACTTTTATCATCGTTACAAAGAAGATATCGCGCTGATGGCGGAAATGGGCTTCACGGTGTTTCGTACCTCGATCGCCTGGAGCCGCATCTACCCGCAGGGCGACGAGCTGACGCCAAACGAAGCGGGCATTGCGTTTTATCGCGACCTGTTCTCAGAGTGCAAAAAACATCATATTGAACCGCTGGTTACCCTCTGCCATTTTGATATGCCGATGCACCTGGTCAAAGAATATGGTTCCTGGCGCAGCCGTAAAACCATCGACTTCTTTACCCGCTACGCGCGCACCTGCTTTGAAGCCTTTGACGGCCTGGTGAAATACTGGCTCACCTTCAATGAGATCAACATCCTGTTGCACAGCCCGTTTTCCGGTGCAGGGCTGGTATTTGAGCAGCATGAAAACCCGCAGCAGATTAAATATCAGGCGGCGCATCATGAGCTGATCGCCAGCGCGCTGGCAACCAAAATCGCCCATGAGATCAACCCGCAAAATCAGGTGGGCTGTATGCTGGCGGGCGGTAACTTCTATCCTTACTCCTGCAAGCCGGAAGATGTCTGGGCGGCGCTGGAAAAAGATCGGGAAAACCTCTTTTTTATCGACGTGCAGGCGCGCGGTGCTTATCCCGCCTGGACCCGCCGTATGTTCCGCGAGCAGGGCATCACTATCGAAACGCTGCCCGGCGACGACGACATTCTGAAAGAAACCGTCGATTTTGTCTCCTTCAGCTACTACGCCTCGCGCTGCGCCTCGGCGGAAATGAACAACGACAACACCAGCGCCGCCAACGTGGTCAAATCGCTGAAAAACCCCTGGATTAAAGCCAGCGAATGGGGCTGGGGCATCGATCCCTTAGGGCTGCGTATCACTATGAATATGATGTATGACCGCTACCAGAAACCGTTATTTCTGGTGGAAAACGGACTGGGCGCAAAAGATGAGCCGGACGCCAGCGGCAATATTGACGATGATTATCGCATCAGCTATTTGCGCGAACATATTCGTGCGCTGGCGGAAGCCATTGATGATGGTGTGCCCGTTATCGGTTATACCAGCTGGGGCTGTATCGACCTGGTTTCTGCTTCGACGGGAGAAATGAGTAAACGCTACGGCTTTATTTATGTCGATCGCGACGATCGGGGAAAAGGCACGCTGGCGCGCAGCCGTAAAAAATCGTTCTGGTGGTATAAAAAAGTCATCGCCAGTAACGGCGCCGATCTGAATTAATTGACAAGGGCCAGGGCTGGCCCGTTTTTCGATGCGAATCGCTCCTTTATATCTGGCCCCTGCTGGCCTGCCGCGCCGTTTAACGGCTGTTGTCTGTTTATTCCTTCCTCGCGCAAAGAAACTATATTTATTTAATAAATAACCTGACTAAATCATTGTCTGTTGACCGCACATTTTTGTTTTTTTGAGAATCTTCCTGGTTAGCTGATATTAAATATCACTTGCGTCTTTATTTTTGATTCAGGCTGTTTTTAAAGAATATAAATATATGAAAACAATATGATGAAAGTCACTCTTTTACATCCATACATTTCTCAATGTTACTGGCGGAAATAAAAGTTTTCTGCTTTATCTGATATTCACGTCGATGCGTTTCGGGCGGCGTTTCATTTTTATTGCACATTGAAGCATCTCAAAAATAAAACATCTGCAACCAATAAGGGACGGTATCTGTAATGTTAAAGAAAAGCAGAAGGTTGGCTGTCGCTCAGCGCATATTGCGCTCTGAGATAAAGGGGCGGCAGGTGCGCTATAGCGCGCTGGCAGCAGCGGTTTATCTGGGCGCAGTTGGCCCGGCGATCGCCGGTAACTACATTGAGCAGGGCGTGGCGGGCGATGCGGCCAGCTGGCGCAGCAGTGAATTCAACGCCGAATGGGGGCTGGGCGCGATTCATGCTGATGAGGCGTATGCCGCCGGCTACAGCGGCAAAGGTATCAGGCTGGGAATTTTCGATCAGCCGGTTTATGCGCAGCACCCGGAATTTGTCGGCGCGAATAAAGTGATCAACCTGGTGACCGAGGGCGTGCGCGCCTATACCGATCCCTATATTCCGGTGAAAGCGGGCGACGCCTTTAAATATGACGGCACCCCCAGCCTTGATTCCGGCGGCGAACTGGGCACCCACGGTACGCACGTTGGCGGTATCGCCGCCGGCAGCCGCGACGGTGGTGAAATGCACGGCGTGGCCTGGGGCGCGCAGATCGTCAGCGCGGAAAACGGCGATCCCGGCCCGGAGGATGGCATTGTTCTCGGCAACGACGGCGCGGTGTATAAGGCGGGCTGGGATGCGCTGCGCGAAAGCGGCGTACGCATTATCAACAACAGCTGGGGCATCGGCATTACTGATAAATTCTCGCAGGGCGGGCGCGATCCCGCCTATCCGAACTTCACCGTCAACGATGCGCAGAAGCAGTTCGATCAGATCAAACAGATCCTTGGTACCGTGCCGGGCGGCGCCTACCAGGGGGCGATCGATGCGGCGCGCAGCGGCATCGTTACCATCTTTGCCGCCGGTAATGATTACAACCTCAATAACCCGGATGCGATGGGCGGGCTGGCTTACTTTGTGCCGGATATCGCACCGAACTGGCTTACCGTCGCCAGCCTGCAACAGGAAGAGGAAGGCTATACCATCAGCACCTTCTCCTCGCGCTGCGGCTACACCGCCAGCTTCTGCGTGTCGGCGCCGGGATCGCGCGTTTATAGTTCGGTTATTGAAGGCGCCAGCGCCGATGATTTGACGACCGGCTACGCCAAATACAGCGGTACTTCAATGGCGGCTCCGCATGTTGCAGGCAGCATCGCGGTGCTGATGGAGCGTTTTCCCTATATGACCGGCGCCCAGGTTGCGCAGGTGCTGAAAACCACCACGGTTGATATGGGCGATGCGGGCATCGATGCGCTGTATGGCTGGGGCATGATCGATTTAGGTAAAGCGATTCACGGGCCGGGCATGTTCTACACCGTGGAGGATATTCCTGAAGCGTTTCGCGTGCCGGATCCTGACGGCAGCGCCTATGGATCGACGCAGTTTGTCGCCAATATTCCCGGCATCGGCGCGATGGTGGACCCCGACCAACGCTATGCGCACCGGTGCGAAGGGGTACAGTGCGCCTTCGATATCTGGTCGAACGATATCTCCGGTCATGGCGGCTTGACGAAAGAGGGCGCGGGCGCGCTGCTGCTTACCGGCAACAACACCTACAGCGGCCCGACGCTGGTAAACAATGGTCTGCTGGCGATTAACGGTTCGCTGACGTCAGCGGTGCGGGTACAGCAACAGGGCGCGCTGGGCGGATCGGGCCGCGTAGGCGCTTTAACCGTCGCGCGCGGCGGCACCGTGGCGCCCGGCAACTCTATCGGCACCCTGAACGTTGACGGCGACGTTAATTTTGAAGCGGGTTCGCGCTATGCGGTGGAGGTGGCGCCGGATGGGCGTAGCGATCGTATCGCCAGCGGCGGCGCTATCCATATCAACGGCGGCGAAGTGGCGGTATCGCTGGAAAACGGCGATAACCTGCTTAGCCGCAGCGAAGTACAGAGCCTGGCGGGACGGCAGTACACCATTTTGTCGGCGACTAACGGCATCAGCGGCCAGTTCGCCAGTTCGCTGCCCAGCTACGCTTTTCTCGGCACTTCGCTGGGCTATCAGGGCAACCAGGTTTCGCTGGCGGTTGGACGTAATGATGTGAGCTTTACCAGCGTAGCGGCTACCGACAACCAGCGAGCGGTTGCCGCGGCGGCGAACGCGCTGGGCGCGGGCAATCCGCTGTATGAGAGCCTGCTGCTTAGCGGGTCAGTGGGCGAAGCACGCCAGGCGTTTCGCCAGCTTTCCGGTCAGGTACATGCCGATATCGCCTCGGCACAGGTCAATGACAGCCGCTATCTGCGCGATACGCTGAACGATCGCCTGCGTCAGGCTGAAGGGCTGGCTGCCGCAGGCGATATTAAAGCCGACGAGGGCGGTGCCTGGGCGAAGATGCTGGGCGCGTGGGATCACGCCTCCGGCGATGCCAGCGCTACCGGCTATCAGGCCTCTACCTGGGGCGTGCTGCTGGGGCTGGATTCCGCCTGGGCGGATGACTGGCGCATGGGCGTGGCGACCGGCTATACCCGCACCTCGCTGGATGGCGGTTACGGCGCTGATGCCGACAGCGATAACTATCATCTGGCGGTGTACGGCGGCAAAGAGTACGGTGCGCTGGCGCTGCGGGCGGGCGCGGGTTACACCTGGCATCGCTTCGATACCGCGCGTTCCATTCGCTACGGCAGCCAGTCCGATCGGGCCAGCGCGCAGTATAACGCGCGTACCGAACAGTTCTTCGCTGAGGTGGGTTACGCTATTCCTGTCGGCGCCGTTAATCTTGAGCCGTTTGCTAACCTTTCATACGTTAACTTCCAGAACAACCGTATCGCCGAACAGGGCGGGGCGGCGGCGCTGCACGGCGACAAGCAGCATACTGACGCCACGCTCTCTACGCTTGGCCTGCGCTCCGATTTTCAGTGGGATATTAACCTGACGACATCGGTGGCGCTGCGCGGCGAGCTGGGCTGGCAGCATCAGTATGGCGATTTGGATCGCGGCATGGGGCTGAAATTCAACGGCAGCAATACGCCGTTTGTGGTGAACAGCGTTGTCGCTTCGCGTGATGGCGCAGTGATTAAGGCCAGCGCGGAGATGGCGCTGAACGCTGATTCCCGTCTGTCGCTGGGCTACAGCGGCCTGATCTCCGATAACTATCAGGACAACAGCGTTAACGCGGGCTTCAGCTGGAATTTCTGACGTTTAATAAATCAGCACTCCGGGCGGGGCCGAAAATGGCCCCGCTTTTTTATGATGGGGCTGGTATGTTATCGCAATAAAGTTTCACTTCTGATGGCCGATAGAAGCAGGGATAACTTTTCAGGTCAGGAATGCCCGATAGCAGGCATCCGCCTGAAATTTTTCTGATGGCTAAAAGGACGAAACAAAATGATGAAAAGAGGATGGTTGCTGCTGGCTGCGACGCTGGTGCTGACTGGATGTGTGAGAACCCCGGCGCTTAGCGCCCGCAGCGTGACTGAAACGCAGAATAGCGTTGTCGATGGCAAAACAACTCTCGATGAACTGCTACAGCGCTACGGCCAGCCGGAAAATAGGTCGCCGACCGCAACGGGAAAAGTGAATGTCGGCTGGAAAAGAACCTGGTCTGATAATCCTCTCCATGCTGCCAATATATCACGGCTTAACGTGCTGGTTGATAAGCAGGTAGTCATCAGGCATATCTTCACCCGTTATCCGCTGACGCTTAATAATAATTTCCTGAAGGATGCGACGAAAGAGAGCCTGGGCGCGGTGATTAAGCCCGGCGTGACCACTGAAAGCAGTATGATTTCGCGCTTTGGTCAGCCAGTTAGCTACACCTTCAGTGACGAAGGCGAAAAAATCATGCTTTATCTGTGGCAGGATATTACCGACGATGCCAGCCGCATGATTCCGATTGTTGGCGGTTTTATCGGTACTCAGTCCGGCCCGGTCTATACCTTGTTAATTACGCTTAACGATAACGGCACGGTAAAAGCGTGGGATCTGATTCATGCGCAGGGCAAACGCGGCGCAGGGATTATGAACGCCTCGGCGATTAAACTAACGCCACAGTAAAAGGCTTCGGCTATCCGCATATTATTCGTGCGGCAGCCTGAGGCTTAGGCAGGGAATGGCTTATCGCGCCGTTGACTGCCAATAACGGGGCCGAAAACGGCTCCGTTTGTTTATCTTTTTTAGCGTTAATCAGGTGAGATAATAGCGGTTAACTGATAAATAATTATCGGCGGCAGCGAGCATTTTTTAGCTAAAATTGATTCCTTAAATTAACATTTTAATTTATTAAATCTTTTAACTCGTATAAGTAATAGTAAATAAATCGAACTGCCAATTTTAATTGAATATTTTAAATGGATTTGTTTTTTATTTATGGTGAAGGTGATGTTATCTGTTTTTTATTAAAGTCAGTGGTGTTTTATTATATAAATGCTTTATAAGGTATTAATTGAAAAATGTTTTGTAAGGAAGGTTAGTGAGCAAACGTAAAGATATTATTGATGCAAGCGAGGTTTTCTATGCCAGGACAGGACTGGTTTATTCGGAGATTCTGGGATGGATAGATTTAGGCCATGCTCAAGGGGAAGATATAAAAAAATTAATTTATGCCATGGAGCAGGGAGAACGTAGCAGTAATGAGATCTATACAATATCTTATTCACAAACAATGTATAAATATTCAAAAAATATTTTTGGCGTAGGTATGCATGCTCGTTGGCAAATTAAAAAAGGCAGGCCATTAGATCAGCGCTTTAGTATTGCTCTTGCGATGATGATGTCTACTGCTGTCAACTTTGAAAGGATGCAGGCATCACTGCCATTTATTTGGTTTACGGACAGTGGATTTAGCGCTGAAGATTTAGTTTCTGATTTGCTGGGTTTCTATCGTGCAGTACGACCAATGAATTACTTCCCTTTTCTAAAGCTGATAAGTCGGAAAGAGGCGCTAAAGCGCTGGGATTATTATGGACCAGTTGGTAATTATAAAAATAAACTCTTCAAACCTCTAATTTTTCCTGACCCAACAAAAAATAAATATCCTAAACCTTTTTATGGAAAATTACCAAAATTTATGTTGTCTATCAAACCATTTGCTGATTATCATAAAAATATTGTTAAGGTAATTACAAATAATGGCGCTCATGCTAACATTTTAACTAAACCAAAATCTGAGTTTGAATAATGGATAACAAATATAAAAATATCGGATGTGCGGTGGGTGGTTTGCTTCTGCTATTAATGGCGGCCTTGTTTTTTACCTTTATCATGCTGGTTACGCTGGATATCAGCTACACTGAAAAAGAGTGGTTTAAATATCATTTATTTACTTCGGATGAAATTAAACAGGCACCACGGCTCACTCATCGCTATGAAATTAGTGTCAAAGCACAAGATGGCAACGCGGCGGGATTATCCCGCATCACCTTCTACGGCACAAGGGATGGCGCAAAGCTGGAACAGTATCTGATTTCTCTGGGCTACTATCCGGCAACAGAAACAGAAGGCGGCAAAATCTGGTATTCGCCGGATGGCGAACGTTCCGCGCAGGTTTACATTAACAGCGAAAACAGCGTCAGCCTGATCATCTATGACACAGGTGCCCCGCAATCTGTGCGTCGTGCCACAAAACAGTAATTCCCCTGCGGGCCGGCGTTTGCCGCCGGTGACTTCACGGCATCATAGCCTGGTGATGTAAACCGGGGAAAACTATGACGCGCAAAGATAACTTACTCCATTTCCTGCTTAATCAGACCGACTTTTTCGATCCGCACCACATTAGCGAAGTCTTTACCGCAGGCTGGCTGGCGCAGCGTTTTGCTATGCAGCGCAACACCGCCAGCCACTATCTCAATCAGCTGGTGGCCGAAGGCGCGTTGGTAAAAATTAATACGCGTCCGGTCTGCTTTTTACATAAGCACGGCTTTGAGCAGCAGTTTTTTCCGCTATCGCGCAGCGAATATAACAGCGTGGCGGAGCTGCTGGCGGAAGAGGTTGAAGCGGAGCAGGCCGCCGATCACTTCGCCCTGCTGATTGGGCATGACGGCAGCCTGAAAAAACCGATCGAACAGCTAAAAACCGCGCTGTTTTATCCCGACGGCGGGCTGCCGCTGTTGATTACCGGCGAAAGCGGCACCGGCAAAAGCTATATGGCGCAGCTGCTGCATGAATACGCCATTGCGCAGCAGGTTATCGAGCCGGACGCGCCCTTTATCAACTTTAACTGCGCGCAGTACGCCAGCAATCCCGAACTGCTGACCGCGAACCTGTTCGGCTATGTTAAAGGCGCGTTTACCGGCGCGGTAAGCGATAAGGCGGGCGCCTTTGAGGCGGCGCAGGGCGGCATTCTGTTTCTTGATGAGGTACATCGCCTCAGCGCCGAAGGGCAGGAAAAGCTGTTTACCTGGCTGGATCGCAAAGAGATTTACCGGCTGGGCGAAACGGCGCAGGCGCAGCGGGTGCAGGCGCGGCTGATCTTCGCCACTACCGAAGAGATTCACAGCACCTTTCTAACCACCTTTATCCGCCGTATTCCGATACAAATCACGCTGCCCGATCTGGAAAGCCGCAGCCGACAGGAGAAACAGGCGCTGATGATGCAGTTCTTCTGGCGCGAGGCGCAGCGGGTCGGCGGCAGCCTGCGGTTAAGCCCGCGCCTGACGGAGGCGCTGGGGCGCTATATCTGGCGCGGCAACGTCGGCGAAATGAAAAACGCGGTGAAATACAGCGTCGCCTCCGCCTGGGCGCGGCAGCGCGGGCAAAAAAACATTGAGGTGACTATTCACGATCTGCCGGAAGCGGTAATGGCCCAGCTGCCGGCGCTTGGCGAGCCGCAAAAATCGATCGAGCCGGTAGTGGTTGACGCCGCCGCTTCGCCCGCCTGGCTGCTGCGTCAGCAGGATGGCACCCGCCTGCTGATTCAGGATACGCAGCTTAGCGTACTGGCGCTGTTCACCCGCTGGCGCGGCGGCCTGATGGCCTGGGAGGAGATGGAGAAGCGCATGGGCAGCGAAATAGAACTGCTGTTCGATCGTCTGATCTTTGATAACCGCGATAGCGCGGAATCCTCCATGCTGTTGCTCACCAGCAGCCAGGTACGCGAAGAGTTTTACCGACTGGAGAAACGCTTCAACCTTCAGTTCAACGGCAACTGCATCTACGCGCTGAGCCATTACCTGCTGCACCGCGCCAGCGAAACGCCCGCGCGCCTTAATGTCGAACTGATTCGCCAGCTATCCCACAGCCTGGAACAGCGCTATCCGCTACTCTGCCGCTTCTGTCACGAAGTGCTCTCCTCGGTCACCCATAAGCTCGATCTGCAACCGCAGCGCATCGACGCGCTGCTGCTGATTCTCTGGCTGCAAAAAACCGGCGCGCTGAGCCAGACGCAGGTCACGCGGGCGGTGATCCTCGCCCACGGTTACGCCACCGCCAGCAGCATCGCCAACGTGGCGAACCGGCTGCTGAAAAGCAATCTGTTTGAATCCTTCGATATGCCGCTCGACGTCACGCCGGAGGCGATCGCCAGCGAGGTAATGGACTATATCGATCGCAATGCGCTGGCGACCGGGCTGGTGATTCTGGTGGATATGGGATCGCTGAACGCCATCCATCGGCACTTTAATCGTCATATCAGCACGCCGGTAGCGATTATCAATAACGTTTCAACGCGCATGGCGCTTTACGTTGGCGAGCGTATTCTGCGCGGCGACTACCCGGAAACCATCGTCAGCGAGGTGGCCGCCGATCTGCCGATTGAGCATCAGCTGATCTGGCCGCAGCAGAACAAGCCGCGGGCGCTTATCACCCTGTGCGCCACCGGCCTCGGCGCCGCCAGTAATCTGAGCGCGCTGCTGAAGGCGAGCATCCCGGAAGCGCTGGCGATTGAGATGGTAGCCTGCGATTACGACAGCCTGACGGATGAGCCGAAGCGCGCCGCGCTGCTGGCGCGCTATGAGGTGCTGGCGGTGGTAGGCACCCTCGATCCCCAGCTGCCGGTGCCGTGGATTTCGCTGGAGTCGTTGATTTCCGGGCAGGGCAGCGCGACGCTAAACCGGCTGTTCGGCGGGCTGACGAGCAGTGAGCAGGTGGAAGAGATCAACAACCTGATCGTGAAGAATTTTTCTCTGCGGCGGGTGATTGAGTCGGTAACCATCCTTGATACCGGCAAGGTGATTAACCAGGTCGAGCAGTTCCTGCTGCGCTATGAGCATCTGGCCGGGCTGCAGCTGACTAACGATCGCAAGGTGGCGCTCTACATTCATATCAGCTGCCTGATTGAGCGCCTGATCCGCCAGACGGCGATCCAGCGCTACGCCGGCCCGGAGCGTCCGCGGCGTCAGCTAAATCCGCTGCGCGAGGCGTTTAGTGTCATTGAAGCCAGCTATAGTGTCAAAATCCCCGACGCCGAGCTCTGCTATATCCACGATATCCTGCATCGTGAAACGGAATTTATCCCGTCAGATCAAGAGTTTTAGTTCAATTCTCCCGCCTCGTTATCGGCGCGCCACTATTTATGGCACGCCGGTTGCTCTGATCCCTGTGTGGAATCGCTTGATGAGGTCAGGATGAAACGTCACTACATTTTCGCCAGCCACGGCACCTTCGCCGCCGGTATTCGCCAGTCCGTAGAGTTAATACTGGGCGCTCAGCCGCAGCTGCATACGCTGTGCGCCTACGTGGATGAAAACGAAGATTTAACCCGTCAGGTCGATCGCCTGATGGAAAGCTTTACGCCGCAGGATGAGCTGATCGTCATCACCGATATTTTCGCCGGCAGCGTCAATAACGAATTTATTCGCTATCTCTATCGCCCCGATTTTCATCTGCTGGCCGGTTTAAACCTGCCGCTGGTGATTGAAATGCTGATCGCGCCGCCGGATGAACCCGCGGTTCAGCTGATTCAGGAGGCGCTCAGCAACGCCAGAGAAGGGATGCAGTACTGCAATCAAACCATAAGCGGCGCCCGCTGCGCCGATAAAGATTTCTGAGCGAGGAGGATAACCATGATAAAGCTCTTACGGGTCGATCATCGACTGCTGCATGGCCAGGTCGCCTTTTCCTGGACGCAATATATTGGCGCCGACTGCATTCTGATCGCCAATGACAGCGTGCCCAATGATGAACTGCGCAAAACCACCATCAAGCTTGCCAAGCCGCCGGCGGTAAAGCTGGTGATTAAAAATATCGACGACGCCATTGAAGCGATTAAAAGCGGCGTGACCGATAAATATAAGCTGCTGATTGTGGTGGAGTCGGTTAACGACGCCTGGCGTCTGGCGAAGGCGGTGCCGCAGATTGAGAGCATCAACCTAGGCGGCATCAAGGCGCGCGAAGGCAGCCGTAATATCTCGAAGGCGATTAACGTGCTGCCGGAAGAGATTGCGCAGCTGCAGGAGCTGACGCAGGCGGGCACCGAGGTGGAGATCCGTCAGGTGCCCGGCGATCGCAAACAGCTGTTTACCGAGGCGCTGTAGCGCAGGGGAGTCACCATGACAGAGGCACTTTTGCTGGGGCTGGTGGCGTTTATCGCCCAGTCTGAATATGCGCTTGGCACCTCGCTGCTCTCCCGGCCGATTGTTACCGGCCTGCTGACCGGCCTGGTGCTGGGCGACGTGGAAACCGGGGTGATTATGGGCGCGACGCTGGAGCTGGCGTTTATCGGCTCCTTCTCGGTGGGCGCGTCTATCCCGCCCGACGTGGTTACCGGCGGCATTCTCGGCGTCGCCTTCGCCATCACCTCCGGCGCCGGCACCGAAACGGCGCTGCTGCTGGGCCTGCCGATCGCCACGCTGACGCTGGTGCTGAAAAACGTCTGGCTGGGGCTGCTTATTCCCACCCTCAGCCATAAGGCGGATCGCTATGCTGAGCAGGGCAACACCGGCGGCATTGAGCGTATGCACCTGCTGGCCGGGTTCGGCCTGTCGCTGATGCTTGCCACCATCGTCGCTGTCTCCTTTATGGTGGGCAGCGGCGCGGTGAAAAGCCTGCTCGACGCCATTCCTGAGTTTATTAAGCACGGCCTGAGCGTAGCGACCGGCATGATCCCGGCGCTCGGCTTCGCCATGCTGGCGCGGCTGCTGATCAACAAGAAAGTGGCGCCTTACTTTTTCCTCGGCTTTGTACTGATGGCCTACCTGAAAATTCCGGTTACCGGCATCGCGATTCTTGGCGCGATCGTCGCGGTGGTAATGGTCAATATGACGCAGCAGCCGGTACAACGCGCCTCAGCGGCGCAGGGAGTGGAGAATGACGAAGATGATTTCTGAGGATAAAACCCCGGCGGAGCCGACCATCACTCCGCGCGATCTGCGCCGCGTGTTCTGGCGCTCGTTCCAGATGGAGTTCTCCTGGAACTACGAACGGCAGATGAACCTGGCCTTTGTCTACGCGCTGATGCCGATACTGAAAAAGCTCTATACGCGTCAGGAAGATCTGGTCAGCGCGCTGAAACGGCACCTGGTTTTCTTTAACACTACGCCGCATATCGTCACGCTGATCCTCGGCATTACCGTCGCGATGGAGGAGAAAAACCGCCGCGACGGCGGCATCGACAGCGCCTCGATCGATAACGTGAAGGCATCGCTGATGGGGCCGCTGGCCGGGCTGGGCGACTCCTTTTTCTGGGGCACGCTGCGCCTGATCGCCACCGGCATCGGCACCAGCCTGGCGCTGAAGGGCAATATCCTTGGGCCGATTCTGTTTGTGCTGATTTTCAATATTCCGCACATCCTGGTGCGCTGGCTGTTTACCCGCTGGGGCTACGTGCTCGGCACCGGCGTGCTACAGCGTATTCAGCAGAGCGGCATGATGGAGAGCGTTACCTACGGCGCTTCGATTATCGGCCTGATGGTGGTGGGGGCGATGACCGCCTCGATGATTGATATCACCATCCCCATCACCTTCGGCGCGGGCGAGGCGAAGACCGAGGTGCAGTCGATCATCAACGACATTATGCCCTGTCTGCTGCCGCTGCTGAGCTTCGGCATCGTCTACTGGCTGTTGGGAAAAAAGGCGCAGCCGCTGGCGATTATTGGCGGGATGGCGGTAGTCGGCATCCTGGGGTCATGGGTTGGTCTGTTCTGAGGAGATAAGCATGTCAGTAACCATGATGGACTGTATCGCACGCGAGCCGGAAATTCTGGCGCGCATTCTGGATGAGTATCCGCAGAAGCTGGCGCCGGTACGCGAGCGGCTGGCGCAGGGGCCGGTACGCCGCCTGCTGATCCTGGCGACCGGATCGTCAATGAACGCCGCCCAGTGCGCCGCCTACGCCTTCAGCGCATGGGCGCAGATTCAGGTGGAGATTAAAGAGCCTTATCCTTTTACCCACTATGAACGCTTCGATGAGGCGACCGACTGGGTTATCGCGCTGTCGCAGAGCGGCAAAAGCCACTCCACGCTTCAGGCGCAGCGCAAGGCGCAGGCGGCGGGGCGGGCGGCGTACTGTATGACTTCCAACGGCGACAGCCCGCTGGCGCAGGAGGCGGATGCGCTGCTGGATATTAACTGCGGCATCGAGCCGGTCGGCTTCGTTACGCTCGGCTTCAGCGCCACGGTGCTTAATCTGCTGCTGATCGCGCTGATGGCAGGAGAAGCGCAGGGCGGAATCTCCGCCGCCGAACGCGATAATACCCTGAATTCGCTGCGTGCGCTGACGCAGCGGCTGCCGGAGGTGATGCGCCGCACCGACGCCTTTATCACGCGCCATCAGGCGTTGCTGAGCAGCGCGCCGCGCTATGTCGCTATCGGCTACGGCGGGCTGGTGGGCGTGGCGAAAGAGTTCGAAACCAAATTCACCGAGACGGTGCGCTGCCCCTCCAGCGGCTTTGAGCTGGAAGCCTATATGCACGGTCCCTATCTGGAAGCGAACGCCGGGTATCTGCTGCTGTTTATTGAAGATGCGCCCGACGCCCGCAGCGGCGCGCTGCGCGAATATATGCGCCCGCACGTTAAAGCGGCGCTAACCTTCAGCGCCGCAGGCGACGGCGACGATCAGACGCTGGCGCTCGATTTCCCCCTCGATCCGCTGCTGGCGCCGCTGCTGCTGATTGTACCGGTCCAGATACTGGCGTTTCGCGTCGCCGCCATGAAGGGCATCGATCTGGGCGTACGCATATTCGACGACTTCGACAAAGTATTACAAAGCAAAATTTAACCTCTCAGGAGAAAAAATATGTTGGGATTTAATCAGGACGAGTACCTGACCAGTACTCGTGAGATCGTTGCTGCGCGCAAAATTGCAGAACAGGTAGCAGAAGAGATTCATCAGGCGGGCTACAGCAACCTGTTTTTCGCCTCGGTGGGCGGTTCGCTGGCGCCGATGATGGCGATCAATGAGTTCGCCAAAGAGTGCACCGCGCTGCCGGTTTATGCCGAGCAGGCGGCGGAGTTAATTACCAAAGGCAACAAAAAATTAACCAAAGATTCGGTAGTGATCACCCTGTCGAAATCGGGCGATACCAAAGAGTCGGTGGCGATTGCCGAATGGTGTAAAGCGCAGGGTATTCGCGTGGTGGCGATTACTAAAAACGCCGATTCGCCGCTGGCGGCGGCGGCCAGCTGGCATATTCCAATGCGTCATAAAAACGGCGTTGAGTTTGAATACATGCTGCTCTACTGGCTGTTCTTCCGTCTGGTGGCGCTGAACGGCGAGTTTGCTGACTACCATCGCTTCGCCAGCCAGCTGGAACAGCTGCCGGAGAATCTGCTGCAGGCCAAGCGCGACTTTAACCATCGCGCCGATGAGATCGCCCGTCAGTATCATGACAGCGACTATATGATGTGGATCGGCGGCGCGGAAATGTGGGGCGAAGTCTATCTGTTCTCCATGTGCATCCTGGAAGAGATGCAGTGGAAGCGCACCAAAGCGGTCAGCTCGGCGGAGTTTTTCCACGGCACGCTGGAACTGCTGGAGAAAGAGGTGCCGCTGTTCCTGGTAAAAGGAGAGGGGAAATGCCGCGCGCTGGACGATCGCGTTGAGGCTTTTGCCCGTAAGATCAGCGATCGGGTGGTGGTGATCGATCCGCGCGACTATCGCCTGAACGGCATTGATGACCAGTTCCGCTGGATTATGGCTCCCTGCGTTGCCTCTACGCTGCTGGTGGATCGGCTGGCGGCGCATTTTGAAAAATATACCGGCCACAGTCTGGATATCCGTCGCTACTACCGTCAGTTTGACTATTAATGCCGCCCGCCCCTTCTGTTGCCGGAAGGGGCGGCCTGCGGCTTAACTTCGTGCAATAAAAGTTGCATAATAAATGCAACTTTTATTGGGTAGCGAGGTAACCATGTCTGACAGTAAAAAAGCGGGACATACTTTTCTGGCCAGCCTGGGGAAAACCCGGCTGCGTCCGGGCGGCGCGGAAGCGACAGAGTGGCTGCTCGCCCAGGCCGGGTTAAACCCGCAGAGCAAGGTGCTGGAGATCGCCTGCAATATGGGCACCACCTCGATTGAACTGGTTTCCCGCTTCGGCTGCCAGGTTTACGCTGTGGATATGGATAAGCAGGCGCTCGGCAAGGCGCAGGAGAACGTTGCCGCCGCTGGCCTGTCCGATCGCATTCATATCAGCGAAGCGAATGCCCACCATCTGCCTTTCCCCGATAACAGCTTTGACGTGGTGATTAACGAAGCCATGCTTACCATGTATGCCGATAAGGCCAAACGGCGGCTGGTACAGGAATATTATCGCGTGCTGAAGCCCGGCGGCTGTTTGCTGACGCACGATATTATGCTGACTCAGGGCCAGCTTGAAGTTAATGCGGATGCGCGGCTGCAACAGATAGTGAAATCTAACGTCAGCCCGATGTCGCAGGAGAACTGGCAGGCGCTGTTTTATCAGGTCGGCTTTACTCAGGTACAGACGCACAATGGTCCGATGTCGCTGATGTCGCCGCGCGGCATGATTAAGGATGAAGGCGTGGCGCGAGCGCTCAGAATTGCCTTTAACGGCCTGAAAAACCGCGAGAACCGGCAGCGTTTTCTCGGCATGTTCCGCTATTTCCGCGCCCAGCGTCGCTATATGAACTATATCGCCTGCTGTTCACGCAAGGCATAAAAAAAGCGGACGCGCCGTGCGTCCACTCGATTGATTTTCCGCCCGCCGTGGGCGTCTGCTGCCGCGCTAACGGCCTGCTAACGCGGGCGGTTAGCGGTCACGCCGCCGGTTTAAAGCTGGCAAGCAGCGCATTGAACTGCGCGTGATCTTCTTCCGCCATCGGGCCGTTCTTGGTCTGGGTAAAGACCACCAGCGTCGCGCCCAGCAAAAAGATCGCCTGGTGCTGAGTAAGCTGCTGCCCTTCACGCTGCATCTCGATAACAATCCGCTCGCCTTCAACCAGACGATCGCCAAGCCAGACGCTGCTGCGTTCAGTAATCTGGTTGCCCGGCATATGCTTTTCCAGCATCGCCAGCTGATTATTAATATGGTCAGCGAGCGTAACGCCCGGCGGTAAGCGATCGCGCGCGATAGAGTACGCCGTTTTAGCGCCATTCATTGGGCGGAAGACGTTCACCGTTTGATCGATATAGCCTTCAGGCAGAGTAAGGCTACCTTCGGTAAACAGACAACGAGACGTGGTATTTGACATAATCGCAGTTCCTTTTGCTTGTAAAAACAATATATTCGCACAGGTTGGCGCTAATGACCACACGCAGAGTGGGCGATCATCCAGGAATAAAGCCGCGCGGCTGACGGCTTATCAGGCAACTATTTTTTTTCCACCTGCGCGCGTGACAACAAAGTTCACAATAAAAGTTGCGACTGTTGGCGTAACCAGGGTTAATTTGTTGTCACTACAAGAAGCGTTAGTAACGGCAGAGCAGGGTTATCAGGAGAAACTATGCGTAACACAACCAGGATTCTATTTTCAGGCGCCTTAATCAGCGTGCTGACTTTGGCCAGCGTGGCTCAGGCGGAGGATAAGCCGAACGTCCCGGAGGAAAGCGCGCTGCAGGCGGCGCCGCAAACGCCGGATCAGGCGGAGTCGACTCCGGATCAGGTTCAGCCTGCGCCGGAAGCCGCGCAGACTCAGGATCCGCTTCAGCCTGATATGCAAAGCGGAGAGCAGGCGCAAAACGCGCCTGCTGAGCCGCCGGCTGAAAGCAAAAATTATGATGTGAACGAATTCTTTAGCGATGCGCAGCGTTACAGCGTCGGCGATCTGGTGCCGGAGAAGTATCGCAGCAAACCTTATGAAATCGTTGAATGGCAGAAGCGTCATCTGCCGGCGCCGGAAATTGGCAGCCACTGGACCTATATGGGCGGCAACTACGTGCTGATTACCGATGGGGAAGGGAAAATCATGCAGATCAAATCGGGCGAAATCTTCTTCCGCTAGCCGCGGGCGCATTCGCCGTCAGGTTTCAGCGGCCAGCGCCTTGCCGGCGTCTGGCCGTTATTGTTTCCGGCGTCGACCGCGCTGGCTGGCGTTATGGCGTCCCCGGCGGCGGCGATTCGTGCCTGGCCGGCGTGCGCCAGCAGCGTGTCGCTGCGCTGACAGCTGCTGAAAGCGGGGCAGGGATATGCCCGGCATTCGGTTAATAAAATTGACGCCGGCCCGCGGTTAACAACGGGCCGGCGTTGTTTAAGCCGTTCAGTAACGGTCAGGATGCGCGCGTGAGATTCAATACCGCCTGTGAGAAGGCGAATCTGTTTGTGGGATCGATGCTGGTTTTAATCGCCAGCAGTTCGTCGCGCACGCGCTCGCCGAAGTAGAGCTGCAGGAAGTCGCCATACAGTTCGCCCGGATCGGACGTATAGCCCGGATTAACGCCCAGCTGCCGATCGGGATAGTTAAAATAGCATCCCTGATATTTATCGCCCCAGACGGGGAAGCCGCTGGCGTTATTGGTGCCCTTATTATGGATGAAGTTATAGCCCTTGTTAAACCAGGCGACGATAGCTTTTTCAACCGCTTTGCGCTGCTCCTCGTCCCGGTTTTCATAATTCTTCCAGTAGGTTTGATATTGAAGTTTAAGCGTCGAGTTACGGGCGGCGACGGCAGTGTGGAATAGTTCCGGATTGTCCATGGCGTTGATCTGTTTGCCGTAACTGTCAATCTGAATCAGCGTTTGCGCTTTATCCAGAGTATCGGGCACTTCATTATCCTTCTGCGTGCCGGTAAGAAAATAATAAATCTCCTCCCCTTCAGGCTGAGTAAAGTTTTCTATCATGCAGCTGCTTTTGTATTTACCGCACTGGTTTTCGCCAGAGCCATTCAGCATCTGCGTCATATCAATCCAGGGAAGATCGTATAAATGATTCAGCAGAACCGATGCCGAGACCGGATGGCCGGGCAGATAATAAGGCTGCTGAAGATGTTTGCTCTCTTTCGCCTCAGGGATCCAGTCTTTCATATAGTCAATAAAATCATAAATCGCCTTGATCGCTTCATCTCTGGTGTAGGCTGGGACATCCTGGCCTCCGAGGGTGGCGCTGTCGTGCCCGGAATGCTCGCCATATACTACCTGCATACTGATAGCCATAAAGTCGCTGCTATTCTGCCGGAAGGTGAATTTTCCCAGGGTAAAGGCCTGTTCAGGTAGTTGAGTGCAGGCATCATAATAGGCTTGCAGAAAGGCTGCGAAATTAGCAGCATCAGTTTCCGGAGAGCTGGTGCTGAACTGTTCCCAGGCCACCGGGAAACTGATAAACAGCGCATGTTCAGGCGCGGCGGGGACGCGCGCTTTTTCAAAATAATATTTAGTGATAATGCCGAAATGACCGGAGCCGCCGCCGCGGCTGGCCCAGTTCAGCCGATCTTCATCGTTGCCTGGCGTAAAGGTTCTGATCTTATATTTGCCCTCAGTGGCATCGGGTATTACCATCTCAACGCCAGCCAGATAATCGACAACTAACCCATGCAGGCGTGATAATAAACCATAGCCGCCGCCTGCGATATGTCCGCCGGCGCATACGGAATAGCAGGAGCCGCCCGGCAGGGCCGCGCCATATTTCGCATGCAGGGTCTGCTGGATAAGCCAGTTGGAAGCGCCCGGCTCAACGACGATATATTCTTTATCCTCTTTGACTTCTTCGCTAATACCCCGCATATTGCTCAGATCAATAACAAAGCGCGTTCTGGTTCCTGAATCAGTATCTGTCGCGCTTTGAAAGGTGAAATTTTCATAACAGTGGCCGCCGGAAATAACTTTTATTTCGCCGGGTTGTGCTGATAATTTATACAAATTTTGCAGCGTTTCCACAATGTCGCTGGCATTTGATACAAGATAAACGCCTTCACCCTGGGATGGGGATAAATCGTTGTCGAGTTTAAATCGCTGGTTGAAGCCTCTGTCCAGTCCTGGATAATTATTGCTTTCTGGCGTTACGTAAATGCTCACGGGAATATCTCCTTCAGGTTTATTTAAATATTTAAGCTCTCTGCCGTGCTGCGGCGAAAATAAAACTAACACAGGGGTTAACGGCTAAATTGTGATCCAGCCCGGATATAAATGCTCAGGCAGGCGCCATTATCTGTTGATTAAATAATAAGTTTTAATAACAACGTAAGCGCGTTTGGGGTTGTTTTTTTAATATTTCCGGCTGCCGTTGCGTATTGCTGCATGCATCTGGTTAAAGCGCATTTTAAGGTTAAGGACGGGGTTTTTATTTAAAAACAGCGTGTCCAGTTACTGAATGGACGGAAAAAAAACGCATTTATTTTAGCGCATTTATTTTTAATCTTTTTCAGGCGTCTGTCATTTTAGGCTGTGACATAATAATTTTTGCTAAATAAATATCATTCTTTAAATGAAAACATACGGCAGTCGATTATTATGCCGGGATAAAACGAGGCGTTAACATGAAAACGAGGGGCCAGCGAAAAAGCTTCGGCTGCGGTTTTGTTATCACTATCAGAAACGGAAAAGCGCAGGCGATGGCAAAAACAGCCATCGCCTGCGCGGGAAGCGACTGAGCGGTAAAAACGCTCTCTATTGTTCGGTTGTCGCCACCACCTTAATGTCCACCAGGCCGATGCCCAGCTTGCGCGGATCCTGGCCGATAATATTGCCCTGGTTGGACAGCTGCGGCTGCGGCGGCGTAATGACCAGCTGGCTATCGCCTTGCGGATTAGTGAAATGCAGCGTCACGGTGGTGAGCTGATGGCCGAGCGTCATGGTCTGCTGCTGGCCCCCGACGCGCACCGGTATCGGGCGCTGCGCGTTAGGGCCGAAAGCTTTCGCACGGATCACCAGATCGAAACGCGGCGGCAGCGGTTGGACATAGTCGATGGCGACCTGCGGCGCCAGGTTGGCGTTTGACCAGCGTCCCCAGGCTTCCGGGCGGGAGATGCCGCTAAACTGCTTTACCGCCAGCGGCGCGCCCGGCAAATCGAACCTGAAGCTCTCCGCCTGGTAGCGAATATCGTTGTCGGCGATTTTCAGCATGGCGACATTATGCTGATAGCGGGCCTTATCCAGCGGCTGTCGGGCAATACGCGCTTCGCCCTGCCAGAGCGGTTTATCGATATGCTGCACCTGCGGCTGCGCCCCCAGCTGGCCCTGCGCGACACAGAGATCGGTAGAAAGCGTCAGCGCCGGCTGCCACAGGCGCGCCATTTTAAAGCAGCGGTCAACCCAAATAAACTTATCGTCGGCGGCGAAATCGGCCAGCTGAAAGCGCAGCGGCGCGGCGTACTCGCCTTCCGGCAGCGGCTCTACCTTATCCTTGCCGATTCTGAGCAGCAGCGGCAGGCTGAAATGCGCGCCGGAAAAGCTGATGCTGTTTTTCGCAGCGTCAACGCTAAAGCTATCGATATGCTTTGGAAATCCCCACAGCTGGATCACGTCCGGCTTCCACGTCAGCACTTTTTTCTTCATATCGAACTGCTCCGACAGCGAACGATCCGACAACGAGCTGCGCCCCAGACCGAGCGCCTTATCGCCGCCGAGCAGATCCAGCACCGTAGCGCCGTTGTCCAGCGAGCTGCGCTTCATAGTCAGCAGCTGCGGCTGAGGCCGATCGCCGCGAATAATCATAAACAGGTTATCGCGCTGGTGGGCGTTAAGGTATTTCCACGCGCTGTTGTTCATCGCCAGATGATCGGACGACACCACAATCAGGGTATTTTTCGCCCACGGCGAGGCAAGGATACGCTCGATCAGGCGCGCGATATGCTGCTGGCTACAGGCGACGGCGCTAAACGACTGGTTGGCTTTGCCCTCATAGCGGTAGCTCTTTCGATCGCAGCTGCGTGAGATAAAACCGTCCGGATGATGCGTATCCACCGTCAGGGTAAACAGGGCGAAGGGCTGTTTTTGCTGCGACAGCTGCTCAAACTGCTGCCACACCTCGTCCATCACCGTATCGTCATAGAAGCCCCAGTTATTGCGGTAGCTGACATCGGCTACCCGCTGTTGCAGTTCCTGCAGGCCGTACAGGCGATCGATGCCGTGCGAGCGGAGGAAGGTGTCTTTACCGGCGAAGCGCAGATCGGCGCCCTGGATAAACCAGGTCTGGTAGCCGGAATTTTTCAGCACGTCGCCCAGACAGATATTTTGCGGAAAGAAGCTGGCCAGCGAGGCGGAGGCGTTGCCTTCAAAAGGGGCGAACAGCGGAATACCGCACTGCGAGGCGACCATGCCGGCGATGGTGTATTCGGTGCCGGGCAGCTGTTCGGTCTGCGAGAAATCGAGCGCCTGCTGCCGCTTCAGGCGGCCCAGCTCCGGCGCCAGGCCTGCAAACGCCTGCTCATCGAAATAGGTTCGTTCCAGACTTTCGCCATAGATATAAACCAGGTTTAGCCGGGGATAGGCGATCTGCTTTTGCGGCACGTGATACCAGCGGGCAAAATCGCCGCCCTCTGCCGGCGCGGGCGCCAGCACCAGATCGCTTACCTGTTGCCAGGCGGGAGCGGTCTTGATCGACGCAATCGCCAAAGCCAGCGCCAGCAGACTGTAGCCGATATGATGCGGACGATTGCCGCGCCGCAGCAGCAGCCATGACAGCAGGCAGAACACCAGAAACAGCGCCAGCAGCAGCCCGATGCCGGGCAGCACATATTTGCTGACGCCGGCGCCGGTCAGGCTGTTGGTCAGCGTATAGATGACCGCGTCGTTAATCCCCTCGCCGGTAAAATAGTTGCTGGCGTAGAGCGCGGCGTTAAGTACGATAAACAGACCGAGCACCAGCAGCAGCGCCAGATACCAGAAGCGATTACGTCCGGCCTTGCAGGCGTAAATCACGATCGACGCGGCAAACAGGATGACTGAAAACCATTCGGACAACGGAAATTCCTCACGCGAAAGCCGGCCGCGGCGGGCGCGCCAGAATCGCTTTTATCACAGGGAGAGTACGGAATTTTTTCAATCTATCCTGACTGTCACATTGCTGCAACATGCCATCTCACAACTGTGGCGTACGCCGGGTAAATTCAGACTTTCATCGCGCCCTGGCGCCAGAGATCGCCCATCGCCAGCTCCAGCTTTTTAAACATCCGATAGCGGGCGGCATCAAGGCATTTTCCTCTGCCTGAACAGAGGCTTCAGCCGTACTTTATCGCTGACCAACATGCAATTCTCCGGCGGATGGATAAGGGGAGGGGGAGGCTAAACGCAGGCCGGAGACGCCGTGCAGACGCGCCAGGCGCGCGAGGGTCAGCTCCAGCTGCTGCTGGCGCGCGGCGACGCTCCAGCCCATTTCCTGCGCCATCAGATGAGCGATTTCCGCCATCAGCGGCGGGGTAAGCTCGCCGCTGATGCCCAGCGCGGTGCGCCGCAGCAGCAGATCTTCCAGCATCACTACCTGCTCCTGCCGGATCAGCCAGCGCAGCTCGGTATCGCTGTAGCCGGCGTGATGCTGCAACGGCTGCTCATCCTGTTCGGCGATCAGGCGCAGCAGCGCAACGGCGCGCGTGCCGTAACGATCGATCAGCCGATCGATGCGGCTTTCCGGCACCCGGTATTTCCCATGTAGTTCCTGGATCCAGCTGGCGCGGCGTTCGCGGCAGGGGAAATTGCGCCCGCCGCCGATCGCCATCTCTTCCGTCGATCGCTGGCGCTGTTCGCCCAGCAGTTTCAATACCCGATCCGCCGCCTGCTCGCCGAAGCGGCGGAAGGTGGTCCACTTGCCGCCGACCAGATTCAGTACCGAAAAATCGCGCGTGGCGTCCGGCGGGAGATAGACCAGCGAGTGGTTGCGCGTGATGCGCCCGCTGAGCTGCGTATCGCTGGCGGGCAGCGGGCGCACGCCGGCGAAGGTGTAAAGCACATCGTCGTCGCGCACCTCGATATGGGGGAAAACAAAGCGCAGCGATTCAAGAATATAGCGCTGCTCTTCCGGCGAGCAGGCGATATCGTCCGGGTTATCCACGCGGATATCGGTGGAACCCACCAGCACCTTGCCGTACCAGGGAAACATAATGCAGACGCGCCCGTCCTGATTTTCGTAATAAACCATCTCATCGCGCAGCTCGGCCAGCAGCGCCGGGCTGTCAACGATCAGATGCGATCCTTTAGTGCCGCCGATCAGTTTGGGCGGCTCCGTGGGCAGCAGCTGATGATTGATCCGATCGATCCAGGCGCCGGCGGCGTTAACCACAATATGCGGCTCAAAGGTAAATTTTTCGCCGGTGAGGCGATCGCGCAGCGTTACCCGCTCGCCGTCGCTCTCCTCCAGGCTGAGGTAGTTAAGCGCCAGCGCGTTGGCGCTGCTGTTCTCCGCATCCAGAACCAGCTCGACGCCCAGCCGCTCCGGCGCTTTAATCCAGGCATCGTAGTAGGTGGCGCTGTATTTCACCCAGTCGGCGAAGCTGGGCCAGCGCGCGCGCGTTTCGGCGCGGTTGTGCAGGCGATGGCGCGGCATGCTGCCGTGCTGGCGAGTGTAGAGATCGTAGAGCGACAGGCCGGTTTTTAACAACAGCGCGCCGCGTCTGGCGGGTTTTTCGCTCAGGCGCAGAAAACGTTTGCTGGCGTTGACCAGGCCGCCGCCCCAGCTATCGACCGGCACCGTGGTGCGCAATGGCGCAACGTAGTGCGGAGCGTTTTTCAGCAGTCGATCGCGCTCCTGCACCGACTCCTTTACCAGATCGAACTCGCCGGTTTCCAGATAGCGCAGGCCGCCGTGAATCATGCGCGACAGCGCGCCGCTGGCCGCCTGGCACCAGTCATCCTTCTCAATCAACACCACGGGCACGCCCTGTAGCGCCAGCTCGCGGAAGGTGCTGATGCCGTTAATGCCGCCGCCGACGATCAGGACCGGCAGATGATGTCGCTGACGCAGCACGGCAAGCTTCTCTTCGCGGCTGCGTTTTACCACCACTTCCTGTTTTCGCATGGTTTTCTCCTCCGCCAGCCGCAGGAGGCGGGCTGGCCTGGCGTTAACTGATTGCTCCTGCAATTATTTTCGCCGCCGGAGGAGAGGGCAAAGAATGTGCCGCCTAAAATACGTATCTGTGAGCCGGATCGATATTATCCGC
This sequence comes from Mixta tenebrionis, assembly GCF_006517625.1. Taxonomy (GTDB): domain Bacteria; phylum Pseudomonadota; class Gammaproteobacteria; order Enterobacterales; family Enterobacteriaceae; genus Mixta; species Mixta tenebrionis. The sequence goes on from NZ_VHQI01000002.1 coordinate 299,612, forward strand.
TGCCTTTGGTTGCCGTTACAGCTCGCCGGTCAGGTACTGCGCCGAGCCGTTAGCGAAGCTCCAGTCGCCCTGTTGATTGTTAATAAAGCTGATCATCAGATCGCTGCCGCCGATACCGCAGCTGCTCTCCAGCTCGCGCGCCAGCTCGGCCATAAAATATTGTTTCTGTTCGCTGCTGCGCGGGCTGGTATAGACACGCACCAGCACCAGGCGATCGCTGCGCGTCAGGCCCAGCCCGGTATCTTCGAAAATCATCTGGTATTTTTTATTTTCGTGAACGATCTGATAGCGATCGCGCTGCGGTACGTTAAACGCTTTCAGCACCGCGCGGTGCGCCGCATCAAGCAGCGCTTTGATCTCATGTTCCGGGCGGCCTTCAATCAGATCGAATTGCAGTAACGGCATAGTTTTCTCCCTGGCGATCGGTGGACAACAGTGTCTGCCTGCTATCCTGGACGCTTAACGCCGCCGGAAAAAGCGTTATAGTTAAACGCATTGTTTACTATTTTGAACAATCACCATGAAAGCAAAAACGAATGCGTTATGGCTGCACCTGCACTGGCTAACGGTGCTGGCGGAGCAGGGTAATTTTACGCGCGCGGCGGAGCGCCTCGAAGTCAGCAAAGCCGCGATGAGTCAGAAAATTAAACAGCTGGAGACGCTGGCCGGGGTGCCGCTGGTGCAGCGCACCACGCGCAGCGTGCGGCTGACCGAGGCGGGAGAGAAACTGGTGCAGGCGCTGCGCGCGCCCTTTGCCGAAATCGAGCAGAGCTTCTACGCCGTGCGCGACAGCAGCGGGCCGCTGCGCGGGTTGATACGGATAACGGCGCCGGTCGCTTTTGCGCGCCAGCAGCTACAGCCGCATATCCGCGAGTTTTTGCGTCTCCACCCGCAGGTGCGTATTCAGCTGGAAGTGACCGATCGCCTGATCTCGCTGGCCAGCGAGGGGTTCGATCTGGCGATTCGCCACAGCCGGACGCTGCCGGAAACTCACGTCGCTCAGCTGCTGTGCGATACCCGGACGCTGCTGGTGGCATCGCCCGGCTGGCTGGCGGCGCACGGCGAACCGCAGCATCCCAGCGAGCTGAGCCGCCACGACTGCCTTTACTATCCGCGCGGCACCGAACCGCCGCGCTGGCGCTTTAGCGATGCGGCGCAGCCGCAGCAGGAGATTGTGGTCAACGTCAGCGGCCCATTCGCTACCAACAACAGCGAATCAATTCGCGACGCGGCGCTGGATGGCCTGGGTATTGCGATGCTGCCCGATTTCAGCGCGCGCCAGGCGCTGGAGGAGGGAAGGCTGCGTCAGCTGCTGCCGCAGTGGCGCATTAACGGCGCTTTCGCCGACCATATCTGGATCGTGCGCCCGTGGGCCGCGCGCGTGCCGCGGGCGGTAACGGAACTCAGCCGCTGGCTGCGACAGCATTTTCAACTGAAAAATAGGGCGCCTTAAAAATATCGTCTGGCTCACATTTTAAGCAAATTATTGATGATTTTATTAAAGTTTTACAACGCCGCTGCCGATTAGCCTTAATAAGCTCGTGCAAAAGTAACGAATTTTCAATAATAAAGGACAGGGCCGTCTAATGAGCAACCAGCAGTACGTCACCCAACAGGCTTATCAGTTTGATGAAGATAGCACGCTGATGAGCACCACCGATGAAAACAGCTATATCACCTACGCAAACCAGGACTTTGTTGAAGTCAGCGGCTACGATCGCGCTGAATTAAGCGGGCAGCCGCATAACCTTGTGCGCCATCCCGATATGCCGAAAGCCGCCTTCGCTGATTTATGGGCGACGTTAAAAATGGGGCGGCCCTGGACCGGGCTGGTAAAAAATCGGCGTAAAAATGGCGATCATTACTGGGTTCGGGCGAACGTAATGCCGATGATCCGCAACGGCAAGATTACCAGCTATATGTCGGTACGCATCAAGCCGGAGGATGAGGAAATCGCCGCGGCGCAAACGCTATATCAGCAGATGCGCGAGGGTACGCTGCGCGGCTGGCGGCTGCATCAGGGGTTGCTGTTGCGTAGCGGCTGGCTCAGACCGCTCTCCTGGTCAAAAACGATGCCGCTGCGCTGGCGTATTCGCAGCGACGTCAGCTTTTGCTGGCTGGGGATCGGCGCCAGCGCGCTGACGGCAGGAATGCAGGGAATGCCGCTGGCTATATTCGGCGGCCTTTCGCTGCTGGTGGCGCTGCTTACCTGCGGCTGGCTGGAACAACAGATTTCTCGCCCGATGGAAAAGGTGTACAAGCAGGCGCTGGACGTGGCGAGCGGCGCTTCCCATAAGGCTGAGCACCTCGATCGGGTAGATGAAGTGGGCATGACGCTGCGGGCGGTTAACCAGCTTGGGCTGATGTTCCGCTGGCTGGTGCAGGACGTGCGCGATCAGGTTATGAACGTGCATCAGGCCAGCGACGAGCTGGCGATGGGCAATGAAAAAATTTCCGACCACACCGAGCAGACGGCGGCCAGCGTGCAGCAAACGGCGGCGGCGATGCATCAGATGACTGCCGCCGTTAACGTTAACGCGCAAAGCACCGAACAGGCTAACGAATGGTCGATTACCGCCAGCAACGCGGCGGCGCGCGGCGGCGAGGTGATGCAGCAGGTTGTCGGCACCATGGATGATATTGCTGAAAGTTCGAAGCAGATCGCCTCTATTACCGGGCTAATCGACAGTATCGCTTTCCAGACCAATATTCTGGCGCTGAATGCGGCGGTTGAAGCCGCCCGCGCCGGCGATCAGGGCAAAGGGTTTGCGGTAGTGGCGGGCGAGGTGCGTAATCTGGCGAAGCGTAGCGCCAGCGCCGCCAGCGATATTCGTCAGCTGATTGAGGCCAGCGTGCTGAAGGTGGAGTCGGGCGCCGGTCAGGTGCATCAGGCGGGGCAGACGATTAGCGATATCGTAGAGAAGGTGCAGAACGTGACGGAGATGCTACAGCAGATCAGCACCGCCACGCGCGAACAGGAGGCGGGCCTGAACGAAGTTGGCAAGGCGGTAGAAGATTTGGATCGCATCACGCACCAAAACGCCTCGCTGGTTGAGGAGGGCGCGCAGGCATCCACGCGGATGAAAAACCAGGCGCGCCTGCTGGTGGATGCGCTGGAGGTGTTTCGTTAAGCCTCCGCTTCGAAGGTTTGCTTACAGAAACGGGCGGTGATAAACCACCGTACTTCAGTAGCGGCGGCTGGCGTGTTTTTGCCCCAGCCGGCCCTGACGGCGCGGTTCACGCGCCGTCAGCTTCTTCATAATGCCATGCGGCGCCGCGCTCGCTTAGCTCAATCAGCTGATGGGCCGCCTGCGACGCGCTGGCGCACATGGCGAAACGACTCTTCCGAACCGGCATAGCCGCAAAACCATAGCAGCGACAGGCGCGGCGGCTTATTGTGACGCCGCGGTACAACGGTCACAGGGTGCGCTGCTATGGTCTCTGCTTAACGATAACCCGAAGCGCGACGGCGCCAGCGTTGCTGAATTGAACGCAGCTTTACGCCCGCCGCGCCTGTTGCCAGCGCCAGGCATCCAGAAACAAAAAAAACGCCAGGCTGATGCCCATCAGCGGCAGGCTAAAGGCCAGCGCCACCGCCGTTACGGCAAGCAGAAAGCGCAGGCTGAGACTGATACGCCGCCAGGCCCAAATCAGCGTATCCGCCGGATGATGGCGCGGCTGTGGCGGACGGCGCAGCCACCAGAGGCGATAGCCCAGCGCGATCAGTACGCACAGCGCAATGCCGAACAGCGCCAGCACCAGCTGGTTTGCCAGGCCAAACAGAATGCCCATATGCGCGTCGATGCCCCAGCGCGTCAGCTTCGCCAGCAGTCCGAACTGAGCAAACTCCACTTTATCCGTAACGCGAAAAGTGTGCGGATTCACCGCCACGCTATCTGCCTGCGTCGGCCAGCGCCGATCGATTTCACTGACGATCCAGGCGCGATCGGTTTGCGCTGCGGGGCGGATTTCCAGCCTGGCGGCATCAATGCCGCTGGCGCGCGCGGCGGCGAGCACGCCGTCAAACTGTGCGGCACTCGGCGGCGCGCCCGGCGCATGGGGCGTCATCTCCCCATGATGTTCGGCATGTTGATCCATCACCACCGGCGCGGCGCCGGCGTCAAGCCGGGTATTCAGCGCGGGCGTCAGCCAGCCGTAGTGCGCGCGCAGCGCGTTGATGTTGTCGCCCGCCCAGCGTGACCAGGTCAGGCCGGTGGTCGAGAAAAACAGCAGGCCGATTAGCAGCACAACGCCCAGGGTGCCGTGCAGCGCACGCATCTTCAACAAACGTCGGGTAGGCGAAGCGCGATCGGTTTTTGCCTGGCGCGGCGTGCGCTGCGCCGCCCACAGCAGCAGGCCGCCCAGCGCCGCGACCCACAGCCAGCTGGCAGCCAGTTCGCTGTAGTTGCGGCCAATCTCGCCTGACAGCAGGCTGCGATGCAGATAATCAAGCGTGGTGCGCAGCGGCAGAATACCGCTGGTGCCGTATACCGTCAGGTCGCCGCGCACCGCCAGCGTTACCGGATCGATGAAAACCGCCCGGCTTTCCGAGGGCGCGCTGCCCGCAAAACGCAGCATCACCCGCGTGGTATCGCCCGGCGCAGGCGCAGGACGCACCGCGATGATCTGCTTCTCCCTGCCCGCGTAGTTCAGCGCGGCATCAACCTGCGCTGAAAGCGGATGGGGCGGGCCGCCGGCGCCGCTGGTCAGCGCCCCGGCGTAGAGGTAATTTTCCAGCTGCGGCGTTATCACATAGAGCGTGCCGGTCAGCGCGGCGATAAAAATAAAGGGGCCGATAAACAGACCAACGGTGAAATGTAAACGGCGCATCAGCTGCAGGAATGCCTGCGCGCTCTGCGCTTTTTCAGCCTGTGCCGGTGCCGACGGCACGATTTTTTCCGACATAATGGTTCCTTTACCCGTGAACGGGCATTAAAAAATGGCAGGGATCAACGAGCGGAAGCGCGTTAGACCGGCGGCCCGCGCGGACGGAACCAAATGGGGATCCAGCTGGCGATAAACGGCTGTAGCCGGAGCGGAGCGGAGGGAATTGCGGCCCGTAACAGCGCCCAGAGCGCAGACGGCCTGCAGGAATCCAGCGGCAGGTGAATCAGCAGGGCGCAGTAGCCGCAGGCGCTGTCATCCATCAGCGATACAGGATGATGTGGAAAGAGGCTTTGCGGAGCTGCGGCGGTTTCCGCCATCGCTGATATAGCGCCGTGGTGATGAGCGGCCGGCGCTGACGCGGCATCATGCATCATCGTCGACATAGCGCCACGCTGCATCATCAGCGATTTAGAAATCACCGGGGCGATAAACAGCAGCAGCAGCGCCAGCAGCGCCAGCCCGGCGGGCAGGCGGCGGCGGGCGACAGCGAAATGAATCAGCGACACGGAAAGCCCTGTAAAAAAATAACTGCGCAATTGTACGCGATGCACAGAAATAGAAATAATTTTTTTACATTAAGGCCGGGGGGTTATCTGCTGCTGCGTGCCTTCGCTTTTTACTGGCAGACGTCAACCCACTGCGCATCGGTAAGCGCCGCCATTTGCTCTGGCGAAATGCGTACCGCGCTATGGATAGCGCCCGCCGCCGGCAGCACCTCGCTAAAGCGCTTCAGGGAGATATCGCAATATACCGGCAGCGGATGCTCAAGGCCAAACGGGCAAACGCCGCCGGGAGGATGCCCGGTCCAGTTCAGTACCTCATCGGTAGTCAACATGCGCGCCTTTGCGCCCAGCGTCTCTTTTAATTTGCGATTGTCGAGGCGCAGATCGCCGCCGGTCACGATCAGGATGACCTGCTCTTTAACCTTCAGCGACAGGGTTTTGGCTATTTGTCCCGGTACAACGCCATGCGCTTTGGCGGCAAGCTCAACGGTGGCCGTGCTCTTGTCCAGCTCGATAATGGCGATTTCAGGGGCGCGCTCGGCAAAAAACTGCCGTACAGACTCCAGGCTCATGCTGCTCTCCACAGTAAACGAAGCTGACAAAGCTGCCACAACCGGCGGAATCTGTAAATGTCAGACGGCGGTAAAACGCCGCCGTGAAGGAAGGAAAACGCTCAGACCGGCTTCAGGGTACAGTCGCCGCAGCGCTCCACCGCAGGCAGGCGATAGCGCTGACAGCAGCTGCGGCGCTGCATTCCGCCATCGCGCGGAATTACGGTGCGGTAGAGCGGGTTATCGCTGCCGTCCAGCAAATGACGCGAGAAGAACAGCGCGTGTTCCAGCGCCAGCAGGGTAGCTTCATCCACCCAGCTTTTCATTTCGCCCAGGAACCAGTGCATCAGGTAACCGTTGTTATTCCAGATCAGCTTAGCGTTAATCCCGCCGTGCTGGGCGATGCCCTCTACCGCCGGGATCAGGTGGCGCTGAATCAGACGATCGATACGCTGATGCGCATTCAGGTAACGGGCCTCTTCATCTTCCCGCACCTCGATCCAGAATTTCGCCGGACGTCCGCTCTCATGGAACTGCAGGTGGAAATGCTGTAGCGAACAGTCGATCGCGCGCGTCTCCATCACCAGCGCCAGCATCAGCGGCGGCACGATCAGGCCGAAGTACCACTGCGCCCATAGCGATTGCAGCGGCTTATCTTCACGCGTCATATCCGCATGGTTACGGTAGATCTCATCGCCGTAGCTTGCCAGCAGGCGCGTAAAGTGCGCGCTCTGCGACCATTGCGGCTGGGTCAGCGTGTCGGCGGGCGCGGCTTCGTCCAGCGTAAGAAAATCAAGAAACCAGGCGCGATGCTCACGGAACAGGGTATGCAACGCGCTGCTAAGCGAGCTGTCGCGCTGCATAAAAATAACCGGGGACGAACCAGATTGATAAGCCTGACGTGTCGCAATGGCCATAGGGCTTCCTGTTGTGAACGCTACCGAATGTAGATAAGAAGACAAATGATAATCGTTCTTGATTGTATCCAGGAAGCCAGGCGCTGGCAAGCCGGCGTGCAAAAGCGATACGATAGCGGCACGTAAAATCAAATAACCCGCTAAATTTTCAGGATTAAGCTTTTTCTTTCGGCCAGCGCGGCCCGTTAACAAAGCGGGAGGCCGACCATTTACCATGTTCAGCGGCGGTTTTTATTTTGCTGCGTGTTTATTCGCTGCCGCCGTTATTTATTGCGCAGCAAGCGGAACGGTGTAATAAAGCTAATTTGCCTTAGGGTAAATAAATAATCGCGCCTGATTACCATATTAAATAAATTATTAACTTTTTAAATCGCTTCGTCGGGGCGAGAGAAAGGTTGTTTATCGTAAATTTCATCCCAGCAAAGAATGGTATTTCTGCCGCGGTTTTTTGCCACATATAATGCCCGATCGGCATTGGCGATCGCCTGTGCGGCGTCCCGTTCAATTATTGGCGCAATTCCCGCACTGATGGTGACGTGTGTGGAAACCCGATGATTAAAGCGATGGGCGATTTCCAGGTCCAGCACATGCTGGCGTATCCGTTCGGCCAGCCGCAGAGCAATAGCCGCGTTAACGTTGGTCAGCAGCACCAGAAACTCTTCGCCGCCGTAGCGGGTGACGACGTCGCGCGAGCGTACCGCATCGCGTATCGCTGCGGAGACCCGCGCCAGCGCCTGATCGCCCATCGCATGGCCGTAGTTATCGTTATAGGCTTTGAAGTTATCGATATCCAGCAGCACCATAAAATGGCTGCCGGCATGGTGATCCGGCAGGCTTTCCAGCCGGCTTTGCAGGCCGCGTCGGTTATACAGGCCGGTGAGCGGATCGAGCATGCTCAGATCGCTCCAGCTCTGCTTTTCTTCATACAGCTGAAACAGCAATCGACGCGTAAAGCGATCGCTGCGGCGTTGCATCAGGCTTTGCAGCGTGAAGCCGATCAGCGGCAGCGCAATGGTAAACAGCAGCGTCAGCGAATGCTGGCCGCGATCGAGCGTCAGTACCGCCAGCGAAGGCGGCGCGATATGCAGGCAAAAGGCCAGCAGGTGTTCGTTCAGCGAGATAGCGCTGATAAAAAAGATGGTCATCAGGCTGACCAGCAAAAAGCCGCCGTCAAAATAGAACACCAGCGCGCTCTTATGCACAATCAGCCATGCCCATAGCAGGCCCATAATAAATGACGTCAGGGATAATAACGGCTTTTTAGTATCAGGCTGCGCCAGGAAAAAAGCTAACAGCAATATACTTAATGCCACGATAAGGGTGGCCGGCAGAGAAAATGAAAGATTTTCTCCTTTATTTATCGGCAACATAAAAAAAAGCGCCGTCGCGAGGTTTAAAAAAAGAAACAGAATCAACGACAGGCGATATTTGCTGTGAAGCAAAGCTTCATAGGTTTGTAATTTCATTTTTATGCACCCGAAACGGCCCTGAAAAATCAAAGCGCCACTGTCAGCGTAAAAGATTACGCTGGCAATGATTTTGAGCAGTTATTATTAATTAAGAATAATCCTGGCAATCTATCACTTTATAACTGGTCTGTCATCTTTGTGTACAAAGTTTCAACACAAATGGGTGCAAAATGATAAAAATTATCATATGATATTGGTAATCATTATCATTTAACGGAAGGCTGTGATGTTGATGGCGATTATGGCGGCCTGCGGGCTATGGGGCGTGAGCTGGGCGATGGGAAAACGGCTGCAGGGCGCATGGGGCATTATTCTGCCTGGCGCGCTGATGCCGGTAGTGGCCTCCGTCAATCTCTCTTTCAGCCAGTGGCGTTGGCTGCTGGTTGCGGCGCTGCTCTCAACTGCGGTAATGCTGTTTCATCATCGTCTGCGTCGCTATCTGCTGCTGCCTTCCTGTATTGCGCTGGCAGGCGCTATAGCGGCGATCTCGGTGAACAGCGGCGGGCTGTGAGCCAGCCTGGCTAATGCCTGACGATGAGAGCTGACGCGCAGCGGTTAACGCAAAGGGTTTACAAGGCTGTAAAGCAAAACGATGTGCCGTAAGGCGTGCGAAATGAACTTAGTGGAGAGTACAGGAGAGAAGGGAACAGGGCGACAATATTGGTGCGAAGAGAGGGACTTGAACCCTCACGTCCGTTAAGACACTAACACCTGAAGCTAGCGCGTCTACCAATTCCGCCACCTTCGCGTAACATTGTCTTCATATCACCACACTGGTGCGAAGAGAGGGACTTGAACCCTCACGTCCGTAAAGACACTAACACCTGAAGCTAGCGCGTCTACCAATTCCGCCACCTTCGCGCAGATGCTGTGCGATATGAATTTTCGTGGTCTTTGGTGCGAAGAGAGGGACTTGAACCCTCACGTCCGTTAAGACACTAACACCTGAAGCTAGCGCGTCTACCAATTCCGCCACCTTCGCGTTCCAACAATGCTCTGCAGCACTGTAACCACGGAGGCGGATTTTGGAGATTTTTACCGGGGACGTCAACAGATATTTCTTCACTCTGTCGCGTTTGCTGTAAAAAACAGCATATCCCCCGGAAAATCACGCATTGAACGCCGCTGTCGGGCTTAGCGGGCGCGGGCGGCGCGTCCCCATACGGCGCGGTAAACTTTAAAACGTCCGGTTTGCGCCAGCACTTCATGCTCGCCGAAAGTTTCATCCAGCGCCTGAGCGTAGGGCAGGAAGGCGTTTGCCACCAGCCGCAGCTCGCCGCCGTTGTTAAGATGCTGGGCCGCGCCGCGGATCAACGTGCGCGCCGCTTCAAGGCTGGTCTGCATTCCTTCATGGAACGGTGGGTTGGAAATGATCATATCGTAGCGCCCGCTCACGTCGGAATAGACGTTGCTGGCGAACACTTCGCCTTCCAGCTGGTTTGCGGCCAGCGTCGCTTTGCTGGCGGCCAGCGCGGCGGCGTCGACGTCAGCAAGCCACAGGCGCACCTTCGGCGAATGGCGGGCCAGCAGCGTGGCCAGCACGCCCGCGCCGCAGCCGATATCCAGCACTTTACCTTTGGTATGCGGCGTAAAGGTGGAAAGCAGCAGGGCGCTGCCGCTATCCAGCCCGTCGCGGCTGAACACGCCCGGCAGCGTTTTGATGGTGCAGTCTTCGATGGTGTATTCATCCCAGAAGGCGTCGGCGTCAAAGGCGGGCTGCTGCGTCAGTCGCCCGTGATAGAGGCCGCAGCGGCGCGCGCTGTCAATTTTGTCCAGCTTCGCCCATTCTTCCAGCATTCCTTCGGCGCTGCGCACGCCGCTACGGTTTTCGCCGATCACGAAAATATCGCTGCCGACCGGCAGCAGCGACAGCAGGTTTTGCAGCTGAAACTGCGCCTCCGGCTTGCTCTTCGGCCAGTAATAGATCAGGGTATCGCACTCTGCTACCGTTTCCGGCGTGGCGATCAGGCCAAACTGCGCGCGGTCGCCCATGCTGCGGCTTAATGATTGCCAGTGATGATAATATTGTGTGTGAACGCGGCTCAGACCGGTTTCCAGCTGGGCAGGCAGGTCATCCTGCAAATCACCGGCAAACAGCACGCGGCGCGTTTGCCATTCATCACTGTGGCGCAGGATCACTTCACTCGCCGGGGTAAAAGCAGACATCAGATAGCTCCTCAGAAATCAGAGCGCAGAGTATAGTGGTTTGTTAGCGCTTGTTCGATGAGTTTGCTAGCATATGCGCGTCATTGTTAAGGTTGCAGAAATGTTAACATTGAGGCCTGCATCGGCGGCGCTTTCTGCGGCCCGCATTATTTAAGTTACAGCGCGGCAGAGCGTAACGGGAATTTCTATGTCATCCAGACGTGACTGGCTACTACAGCAAATGGGCATTACGCAATATAAGCTGCGGCGTCCGCGCGCGTTAAAGGGCGAGATTGCCATTACGCTGCCGCCGGATACCCGCCTGCTTATTGTGGCGGATATTCCCCCCGGCCCTGGGGACCCGCTGGTCAGCGACGTGCTGCGCGCGCTGGCGATTACGCCGCAGCAGACGCTGAGCGTAACGCCGGAACAGCTCGCCATGCTGCCTGAGGATCGCGCCTGCGCCAGCTGGCGTCTTGGCACCGATGCGCCGGTAGCGCTGCCGGGTCCGCACCTTTCCACGCCGCCGCTTGAGGCGCTCTATTATGACGCCGGGGCGAAACGCGCGCTCTGGCAGCAAATTTGTGAATATGATGTCGATTTCTTTACTCACGCCGAACGATCTTCCTGAAGCGCTCGCCATTGAGCGGCGCAGCCACGCTTACCCGTGGACGGAGGCGACTTTCGCCAGTAATCAGGGCGAACGCTACCTTAACTACCGTCTGGATGCCGATGGCCGCATGGCAGCGTTTGCCATTACCCAATGGGTACTGGATGAGGCGACGCTGTTTAATATCGCCGTCGATCCCGCGTGCCAGCGTCGCGGCCTGGGCAAAGCTCTGCTGCACCATCTGATTGAGCAGCTCCAGCAGCGCGATATTTTTACCCTGTGGCTGGAGGTACGCGCTTCTAACCGGGCGGCGATCGCGCTCTATGAACAGACCGGCTTTAACGAAGTATCGGTGCGCCGCAATTATTACCCGGCACCTCACGGCAGGGAAGATGCTCTGATTATGGCGCTCAGCCTGTAGAGGCTGGCGTCGGGAGCGACCTGATGTGCCGTAACAGGAGAGGGCTATGCTACAAAACTGGGACTGGATCCTTTTTGACGCTGACGACACGCTGTTTCACTTTGATGCGTTTGCCGGACTACAGCGGCTGTTTAAAGATTATAACGTTGAGTTCAGCAACGACGATTATGATGAGTACCAGGCGATTAATAAGCCGCTGTGGGTAGACTATCAGAACGGCGCGATTACCGCGTTGCAGCTGCAGCATCAGCGCTTTACCGGCTGGGCGGAAAAGCTTCAGGTAACGCCCGGCGAGCTGAACAGCGGCTTCCTTTCCGCGATGGGCGAAGTTTGCGTACCGCTGGAAGGGGCGGTAAACCTGCTGAACGCGCTGCAAGGCAAGGTTAAGATGGGCATTATTACCAACGGTTTTACGGCGTTGCAGCAGGTGCGTTTGCAGCGCACCGGCTTTCGTGACTATTTCGATCTGCTGGTGATCTCGGAGCAGGTCGGCTATGCCAAACCCCATCCGGCGATTTTCGACTATGCGCTGGAAAAAATGGGCAACCCGCCGCGCGAGCGCGTTTTGATGGTGGGCGACAATCCCGATTCAGATATCCTGGGCGGCATCAATGCCGGGCTGAAAACCTGCTGGCTCAATGCCGATGGACGGCAGAGGCCGGCCGCAATCGTAGCGGACTGGCAGGTGAGTTCGCTGTGTGAACTGCAATTCATTCTTATTTCTTAAGTTTTAAAATCGGCATAATTTGGGATTATCTACTAATAAGGCGGCCATCTGGCCGCTTTTTTATTATCTCTGGCTTTTATAGTGGTACTCGCTGCTAAAAAGCCATTTTGGCGGCAGCTCTTTCCATCTCAGTTAGTTTCTTTCAGATCCAACGATAAAAAAAAATTCACCGTTAAATTTTATTTTATCGCGTCATAAATCCAGCAAAACGGTAAATAAGTGAAACTTTTCTGATGTTTTATAGGATTATTCCCTGCGAAAATATTAAGAACATTCGTATTTTGTGACGGATGTCTAAATTAAGAATTACTAATGTAATTCGCGTCTCACACACCCCGTTGAATTCTCGCAAAGACTATGTAAACTTGCGCGAAACAGAAACATCAATAGCGAAAAAGATGAAATACGGGATGCAACGGACAATCTCGTGCGGTAGCTATTGCATTAAGTAAAAATTAAATAATAACTGAATTATAAGATAATTTATTTTTTCTTTACCAACAATCTTCTGGGGCGGCGGGCATATCTTCATCATGCTCGCTAACAAATTACGTTAACGTTTTTCACCAGTGAATGCCGTAAATACCATCAAGGATGTTAATTAATGGTTGAGGAATATTCATTGAACCTCACGGTCAGGATGACGAATACGGCGTCTTTGCTGGCCCTTCCTTGAAATATGTTGAGCAAAGTAACTTTTTGCTAAGCTAAGCCCCCCTTCATATCAGACAGAAATATTTGTCAGTTCTAATTTGGTTATCGTAGCTAATTTGTCTTTTACCATTTTTTAAAATGGCCCTGTTGGCATTGGCTGTTATTTTTCAGCGTCCGCCGGCTTACGGCACCCTTACGTCCTTTTTTACAGGTTTATCCAGTCGGGTTTTGTTAATTAATAGAGACAAGTTCATGAGGATCATGGTGAAAATTCAAATAGCATTAACTCTGCTTTTGGCACTGAGCGTTACGGGCTGTAAAACGACGCCGCCTCTCACTGACGATACGATCGTTACCAGCACGGTTGATGGCGTGAAGCTGACCCATCGTTACGCCATCACGCCGCCAAAAACCTTTACGCCCATCAACGAGGAATATCGCGCGCTGTATAACGCCTCGGTAATGAGCCGTCCTGATTTCGGCGGCAATCTGGTGCGCTACCTGGAGAATGCTCAGAGCTATAAGGTGCTGGGCGCGGTAGAGAATAACTGGCTTGCCGTGGCGGAACAGGATAAGGAGCAGCTGCTGGGCTATGTGCCGCTGCGCGCGGTAGTAAAAAGCGCGCTGTATGAAAAAACTATAAAGGCGGATCAGCGCCGCGCACGCACGCGCGCGCGCAACCCCGCGCCGGCAAAGAAAAATAACTGCATTGCGGTTGATGGCAACAGCAGGGCGTGCCAGAACAGCAGCAGCGGCACCTGGATTATTGACTAACCGCGCGTCGGTAATGGTAAGCCATGATGAAAACAACCTTCTTCTCGCGCCTGGCTAAACCGGCGCTCTGCTTCGCCGCGCTTACCTTACTGGCCGGCTGCAGCTTTTTTTTCGGCGGCGATCCCTCCCGTTACGCCCTGTTCGTGCAGGCGCTGCCGCCGGTTAATGACTCCGCGCCGCTGAAACTCAGGGTGCTGGTGCTGAAATCAGATGCTGATTTTATGTCAGCCGATTTTTATTCGCTGCAGAACAACGCCGCCGCCGTGCTCGGCAGCAATCTGCTTAATAGCGAGCAGTTCTTCCTGATGCCCGGCCAGCTGAAAAAAACGCTTAGCGGGCAGCTGATGCCTGAAGCGCGCTATATCGGCGTTATGGCCGAATATCAGGCGCTGAACGGTAAAAAGTGGCGGCTCTCTTTAGCGCTGCCGTCGCCGGGCGACGCCTCTCCTGTCGAAGGCTGGCAGAAAAAATCAGATACCCTGCAGGCCCGCATCGTCGCTGACCAATACGGCGTGCGCGTCGCAGGCAAACAAGAATTACTGCCTGAATAACGGAAAGCCATTATGAACAAAGCAGAAAAGGTGGTCTGGAGCGAAGGCATGTTCCTGCGCCCCCATCACTTTCAGCAGGCGGAAAGCTACCTGCAAAGCATCCTGCGCGACTGGGGCTTCGCCCAGCGCAGCTGGCTGTGGGGGTTTACCGATCTGGAGTTCGACGAGGCGATGCTGCGCCAGGGCAAAATCGCCCTTAGCAGCGCCAGCGGCCTGCTGCCGGACGGCACCCACTTCGCCTTTCATGATGCGCGCCAGGCGCCCGCGCCGCTGGAAATCGCCGATAACCAGAGCAATGTCAAAGTCGTGCTGGCGCTGCCGGCGCGGCGCGGCGGACGTGAAGAGGTGATCTTTAGCGAAGCGGCGGATTCGCTGGCGCGCTATCTCAGCTTTGAGCGGGAGGTGGATGATTGCAACGCCGTCTCTGTCGGGCCAGCGGTGGTGCAGTTCGGCAAAATGCGCCTGCGGCTGATGCTGGAGAGCGAGCTGACCGCCGAATGGACCGCGGTCGGCGTGGCGCGCGTGATAGAAAAACGCAGCGACAAACAGCTGCGGCTCGACGGCAGCTATATTCCGCCGATGCTTAACGCCATCAATCATCCCCAGCTGTTTGACTATCTGAACGATATTCACGGGCTGCTGGCGCAGCGCAGCCAGCAGATCGCCCAGCGTTTGCAGCAGCCGGGACGCTTCAATACCGCTGAAATGGTCGATTTCATGCTGCTGGCGTTAATCAATCACCACCTCGGCCGGGTTGCGCACCTGAAGAATATGCCGCTGCTGCATCCCGAACGGCTGTTCAGCGACTGGCTGGCGTTCGCCACCGAGCTTTTCACCTGGACGCCGCAGCGTACGCCTGACGCGGCGCTGCCGCGCTACGACCACGATGATATCGCGCCTGGCTTCAGTAAGCTGATGCTGATGCTGCGCCAGGGGCTGTCGCTGGTAATGGAAGAGAGCGCGATTCAGCTGCCGCTGACGGAGCGCTCGCACGGGCTGAATGTGGCTACCGTGCCTGAAGCATCGATGGTGCGCGAGTTCGGCTTTGTGCTGGCGGTACGCGCCAACGTGCCGGGCGAGGCGCTGCAAACGCACTTCCCGGCGCAGATGAAAGTCGCGCCGGTGACGAAAATCCGCGATCTGGTGCAGCTGCAGCTGCCGGGCATGGTGCTGCGCGCCATGCCTACCGCGCCGCCGCAGATCCCCTGGCACGCCGGCTACAACTATTTCGAGCTGGAGAAGGGCGGGGAGTTATGGAAAGAGATGGAAAGGTCAGGCGCGTTTGCGCTTCATCTGGCCGGTGAGTTTCCCGGTCTGGATATGGAATTCTGGGCTATTCGTAGCCACTCCGTCTGAAACGTTAGGAATGAGCGCTCACCATGCAGGAACGACATGCCACCGGCAGCGATGCCGTCTTTTCCGGCGCCAGCAGCAATAATCCGCTGGTCGCCGCCGCTAACCCTTTGCTGAATGCGATACCGCAGATTCGCCACTCCGTATCGCACGACGATCCCGCGGCGCTGCGCCAGCGCCTGATCGATGAGGTGCGGCATTTTGAAAAAAACAGCCAGCGCGCCGGCCTGGCGTATGAGGTTATCGTCGGCGCCCGCTACTGTCTCTGTACCGCGCTGGACGAGGCGGCGGCGCTGACGCCCTGGGGAAGCCGCGGCGTCTGGCCCGGCAACGGCCTGCTGGTTACTTTTCATAATGAAACCTGGGGCGGCGAGAAGTTTTTTCAGCTGCTGGCGAAGCTGTCGCAAAACCCGCGTGAGCATATCTTTCTGCTGGAGCTGATCAACTACTGCCTGCTGCTGGGCTTTGAGGGGCGCTATCGGGTCATGGACAACGGGCGCTCGCAGCTGGAAACCATCCGCCAGCGCCTGCTGCAGATGATCCGCGGCGTGCGCGGCGGCTATCCGCCGCCCCTGTCGCCTCATCCGGTCGATCAGCCGGTGACGCGCAAGATGTGGCGCCCGATGGTGCCGCTCTGGGCCTGCGCCGCGCTGGCCGGTTTTCTCGCCTGTCTGCTTTATATCCTGCTCAACTGGCGGCTGGGCGATTACACCAGCCCGGTGCTCGCCTCGGTTTATCAAACGCCGCTGCCGGAAGTGAAAATTCGTAATCCGGCGCCGCGCGCGCCCGCGGTGCTGAACCTGCGCGCCTTTCTGCAGCCGGAAATCGCCGAAGGGCTGGTGGCGGTGCGCGACGAGGCGGATCGAAGCGTGGTGACGCTGAAGGGCGACGGGCTGTTCGCTTCCGCCTCTACCGCCGTGCGCGAGCCTTATGAACCGGTGATCGATCGTATCGCGCAGGCGATGGATAACGTCAGCGGCAAAATTCTGGTGATCGGCTACAGCGATAACGTACCGATCCGCAGCGCCCGCTTCGCCTCTAACTATGAGCTGTCGCTGGCGCGCGCGCAGTCGGTGCGCATGATGCTGCAAAAACATCTGTCGCAGCCGGAGCGCGTCAAGGCGGAAGGGCGCGGCGAAACCAACCCGCTGGCGCCGAACACTACGCCGGAGAACCGCGCCCGCAATCGTCGGGTGGAGATCACACTGTTAGTTTCGCCAGCCAATACGCGCGCGGAGCTGAATGGATTGCCGCAAGGGAACTGACCGATGCTGAAATTACTGATTTCTTTTATCACCAGCCGGTTGATGTGGGGCTTCGTTGGCATCTCTGCCATCTGCTTTATTATCTGGACGATTGGCCCGCTGATCGCTATCGGCGATTCGCGCCCGCTGGAGTCGGAGCGCAACCGCCTGATTAGTATTATCGTCATCTATCTGGTGTGGGGCCTGAGCAATCTGCTGCCGCGGCTGTACAACGCCTGGATCAACCGTAAATTGATGGGCAGCCTGAGCAACGCAGAACAGGCAGGGGAGAGCGATCGCAAGCGGCTGCCCGATGAAGAGCAGGTGCTGGCTGAACGCTTTGATGAGGCGTCGCAGCTGCTGCGTAAGGCGCACTTCAATCGCGCCGGAGGCCGCACCCCCTTCTGGGCGCAGCGCTTCAGCCGCCAGTATCTCTATCAGCTGCCGTGGTATGTGATTATCGGCGCGCCGGGCGCGGGCAAAACTACCGCGCTGGCTAATTCCGGCCTGCAGTTTCCGCTGGCGGATCGCTTTGGCAAAACCGCGCTGCGCGGTATCGGCGGCACGCGCAACTGCGACTGGTGGTTTACCAATGAGGCGGTGCTGCTGGATACCGCCGGCCGTTACACTACCCAGGAGAGCCAGCAGGCGCACGACGCCAGCGAATGGCAAAAGTTTGTCGATCTGCTGCGCAAGTATCGCGGTCGTCAGCCGATTAACGGCGTAATGGCGACCATCAGTATCTCCGATCTGTTAACGCAAACGCCGCAGGAGGCGCAGCAGCAGGCGATTAACCTGCGCCAGCGCCTGATGGAGCTGCATGAGCAGCTCGGCATCCGTTTCCCGGTCTATGTGCTGGTTACCAAAGCGGATCTGCTGAAAGGTTTTCGCCCGTGGTTTTCGCGGCTGGATAAGGCGCAGCGCGATCAGATTTGGGGTTTCACCTTCCCGTGGGAGCAGGCGAAGCTGGCCGATTTCGACCTGATCGGCGCGTTTACCCAGGAGTATGCGCTGCTGCAACAGCGTCTGGACGCCGGCCTGGCGGATACTCTGATTATGGAAAGCGATGCGCAGGCGCGCGCGGAAAGCTACCTGTTTCCGCAGGAGTTCGCCGCGCTGCGTCCGCTGTTGACGGAATATCTCAGCACCGTTTTCGCCCGCTCTAATTTTGAAACGCAGTTCTCGCCGCGCGGCATCTACTTCACCAGCGGCACCCAGGAAGGTTTGCCCTTCGATCGCGTGATGGGCGAACTGAGCCGCGCGCTGCATCTGCCGCGAAACGGCGCGCAGCGCAACGAAGCGGAGCCGGGCACCAGCGGCGCCTGGAACAGCGTTGATAAAGAAGCGCCGATTCCGGCAGCGAAGGGCCAGAGCTTCTTCCTGCGCGAAGTGCTGACCAACGTGATATTCCAGGAAGCGGGGCTGGCCGGCAGCAACCGCTGGTGGGAGCTGCGCAACCGCGCGGTGATCTGGTCGGGCTATGCGCTGCTGCTGGCGCTGCTGGTGTGCGTGTCCCTGCTGTGGTTTACCAGCTACGGCAACAACAAAAGCTACCTGCGCGAAGTACAGGCCAGGGTGCCGGAGGTGGTGGCGCAGAGTAAACAGCTGCAGTCGCGCGGCGAAGGCGATCTCTTCACGCTGCTGCCGTTCCTGAACAGCGTGCTCAAACTGCCGGAAAGCAGCGATTTTGACCTGAACGACCCGCCGATGACGCGCCGGATGGGGCTTTATCGCGGCGTAGAGGTCAGCGACGCGACCCAGTCGCTGTATCAAAAGTCGCTGAAGCAGCTGCTGCTGCCGCAGGTGGCGCAGCTGATTACCAACTGGCTGCGCCACGATAACGGCAGCGATGCGGATTACAGCTATGAGGCGCTGAAGGCTTACCAGATGCTCTACCAGCCGCAGCATTATGACGGCAAATTCCTGCACGCCTGGGTGATGCTTAACGTGCGGCGCAACCTGCCGCAGAACATTACTCATTCCCAGCTTAGCCAGCTGGAACGACATCTGGCGCAGCTGCTGGAAACGCAGATCCAGGCTTCGCCCTATGCCAAAGATGACGCGCTGGTAAAGCGCGAGCAGGCGCTGATCAATAAAATGCCGCTTTCCGGGCGGGTTTATGGCCGCCTCAGACGCCTGCTGCTACAGGACGAGCGCCTGAAACCGGTTTCGCTTGCCGATATGGGCGGCCCTCAGAGTGAGTTAGTGTTTACTCGCAAAAGCGGTAAGCCGATCGGCGAAGGCATTCCGGGGCTTTATACGCCGGCAGGCTACTGGGAGCACTTCGACAA
Organism: Mixta tenebrionis; assembly: GCF_006517625.1. Lineage (GTDB taxonomy): Bacteria > Pseudomonadota > Gammaproteobacteria > Enterobacterales > Enterobacteriaceae > Mixta > Mixta tenebrionis. Next base: position 318,709 of record NZ_VHQI01000002.1, read on the forward strand.
AAACATCAACAAGGTAGCCGCCGCGCTGCATAAAGATGATATCTGGGTGCTGGGCAGCGCCCCGGTTGATGAGGACAAACCGCAAACGGACAAGGCGGTACGCCAGCTTTATATGAACGATTTTATGCGCCAGTGGGATGCGCTGCTAAGCGATATTGAACTCAGCAGCAGCGCCGATCTGTCACAGCGCATCAACAGCGCCCGCCTGCTCTCCAGCAGCAGCTCGCCGCTGCGCAAGCTGGTGATTAACCTCAGCCGCTACCTGATGCTGGAGCCGCTGCCGTCGGAAAACGATAAGCCGTCAGCGAGCGATCAGGTCAGCAACGCTACCCGCACGCTGGAGGCGCTGTTCCGCTCGCAGCGGCCAACGCATGCCGCCGCGCGCGCGGAGCAGACGCCGGAACAGCGCGTAACCGAGCACTATGCGTCGGTAATCGAGCTGGCGCAGCCGCTGGAGCAGGGCGGCAAAACCATCGCCTTTGATGACTTTATTAAGCAGCTTGATGAGCTGTATCGCTATCTGACGGCGGTACAGGACGCCGCCAACAGTGGAATGCCGCCGCCTTCCGGCGAGGCGATTAGCCGTTTGCAGGCCAGCGCCGGACGGCTGCCCGGCTCGCTGCAAAATATGTTCACCCATATGGCGGTAGGCGCCAGCAGCGATGCCCAGCGACGCGATATGGAAAATGTCCGCAAGCGCATCAACGTGGAAGTCGGCACCTTTTGCCGCCAGGCGATCGCCGGGCGCTATCCGCTCTCCCGCCGTGGACGAAGTGAAGTGACGCCGGACGATCTGGCGCGCATGTTTGCGCCGGGCACCGGCCTGATGGACTCTTTCTTTCGCGATAACCTGGCGATGAAAGTGGATACTACCCGCTCCAGCTGGCGCTTTATGCCCGGTATCGACGGCAAGAGCCTGCCCGGCGGCGAGGCGCTGCTGCGGCCTTTCCAGCAGGCGCAGAGCATCCGCGACGCCTTTTTCGCCAACGGCGCGAACACGCCATCATTTCGCGTCACCATCCGCACCGTGCGCATGGACAACGATATTCTCAATCTGACGCTGGACGTGGACGGGCAGCTGCTGCGCTACAGTCACGGCCCGCAGGCGGTGCAGCTAATGAGCTGGCCCGGCAGCGGCAGTACGCGCCAGGTGCGAATGCAGCTGGGGCTGGTGGATGGCACCACCTCCACGCTGGTAACCAACGGCGCCTGGGCGCTTAACCGCTTTTTCGACCGCGCCGCGCTTTCCGCGGGCAGCAACAGCCTGAGCCGCCAGGCGACGTTTAACGTCGATGGACATCTTGTCACGCTGGAGTTTACGCCGAACAGCATACGCAATCCGTTTCAGCTTCCCGGCTTCTCCTGTCCATGAACGCAAGGAAATAGATCATGAGCCACTCACCTGCGATCGGCTGGTATGGGAAATTGCCCAGCGCCGGTGACTTTTTACAGCGCCGTTTTCCTGAAGCGCTGTCCCGTCAGTGGACCCACTGGTTTCAGGTGGGGTTGATGAACTGGCAGAAAAATGAAGAGCAGCGCTCTGACGAGGCGCAGCGTTTCGCTAAGGCGCCGGTATGGAATTTTGTCGTGCCGCCGATGCTGGGCAGCCAGCTGGTGCAGATGGGCTGCCTGCTGCCGGCGCGCGACAGCGTAGGGCGGCAATATCCGGTGTGCGCGCTGTACAGTTTCACGCCGGCCGAATGGACAAACGGACGTTTGGCGCAGGCGGGCGACTGGTATCAGCAGCTGGGACGCACGCTATTGCTGGCGGTGCACGGCGGCTATTCCGCCGCCGATCTTGATGGCGCGCTGCTGGCGATTCCGGCCCCGCCGGAGCCGGCCATACAGCAGCGATCCGATATTCTGGAAGTTATCGGCTATGGCGACAACATCACCAATCTGAACTGGCCGCTGGTGGCGGAGCGTTTCGATCCGCAGCGCTATACCAGCTTCTGGTGGACCAACCAGGCTGATGGCTATCCGCTTTATACCCATCTGCACAGCGGCAACTTCACCAGTCAGCTGTTTTCGCTGTTGTTCGATCCCGCCGGCGGCGCCAGGCCGGGCCGGCACGGACTCTATCCGCCTATGTTTGATTAACCGATATTGAGGACGCAATGGATATCGATGCGCTATTGGCCCCGGTAAGCAGCGATAAGCCGTGCGGGGAAAATCTGGAATATGACGCCGATTACATGGCGATGCTGCAGGCATGCGAAGGTAAAGCGGAGCAGCAGTTCGGCGAAACCATCATTCCCGCCGAGCCGGCCGACTGGAACAAAGTCGAGCGGCTGGCGACCGATCTGCTGTCGCGCACCAAGGATTTGCGCGTGATGTTAGCGCTTACTCACGCCTGGACGCAGATGAAAGGGCTGCCGGGCTATGCCAGCGGGCTAAAGCTGATCGAGCAGGCGCTGCTGCTTTACTGGGAGCCGCTTTGGCCGCTGCTGGAAGAGTATGGCGAACGCGATCCCTTCTACCGCATCAACGCGCTGGCGGCGCTGGGCGATAAATCGGCGCTGACCTCGGCGCTGCGCCAGGCCCCGCTTTTACGTAGCGCGGTCGATCAAATTTCCCTGCGCGACGCCTGTTCGCTGCTGGACGGCAGCAAAGTTGAAGTTGCCGATTATCCCGGCGGGCGCCCCAGGCTGAGCGATGAGCTGGCTCGTGGCGATCAGCCTGGCATCGAAGCGGTATTACAGATAAGTGAGCGTTTGCAAACTATTCGCGAAACCCTGACGGAGCACCTTGGCGAAAGCGGCGTGCCGGAGATGGGGCAGCTGCAGAGAACCATCGATCTGGTGGCGCAGGCGTGCCAGACCACAGATTTGGGCGCGCTGCTGGCGACCGTATCCGGCGGCGAGGCGTCAGCGCCGGCTGAGGCGAAAGCGAGCGCGCCGGCCGCGCCGCCGCGGCAGACGACTACCGACTGGCGCAGCTGTGAAATTAACTCGCGATCCGAGGCGCAGCTGATGCTGGAAAAAGTGAAGCACTATTTTTCCCGCTAGGAGCCGAGCCATCCGGCCCCGCTGATGATTGAACGCCTTCAACGGGTGATCGAACTCGATTTTATGGAAATGATCCGCGACCTGGCGCCCGACGGCGTGCAGCAGCTGGAAAATTTGTTTGGCCGCCGCGAGTAAGCAGGCCGCCGCTCCTCTACGGCAGCCTGGCAAGCGCGCCTGCTGCTAACTTTTTACCGCGCAAATCCGATGGAGAGCATCATGGCATTAGCAAAATCCAGCGGGCAGAAATTTATCGCCCGCAACCGCGCTCCGCGCGTACAGATTGAGTACGACGTGGAGATTTACGGCGCAGAGCGCAAGATCCAGCTGCCGTTCATTATGGGCGTGATGGCCGATCTGGTGGGTAAACCGGTTGATCCGCAGCCGGGCGTTGATGAACGCAAATTCCTTGAAATTGATATCGATAACTTTGATGAGCGTATGAAGGCGCTGAAGCCGCGCGTCGCTTTTCAGACAGACAACACTCTGACCGGTGAAGGGCGGCTGAATATCGATCTGACCTTTGAAAGCATGGAAGATTTTTCGCCGGACGCGGTTGCGCGTAAGGTTGAGCCGTTAAATAAAATGCTGGAAGCGCGCACCCAGCTTTCCAACCTGCTGACCTATATGGATGGGAAAAACGGGGCGGAAGAGCTGATCGCAAAAATTTTGCAGGATCCGACGCTGCTGAAGTCGCTGGGACATCTGGCGAAGAAGGATGATGCAGCAAAAGGTGATGAGGAATAATTATGAGCAAATCATCACAGCAACGACAGCAGCAGCAGCAGCAGCAACAGCCGCAGCAGCAAACCTGGAGTCAGGATGAGTTTAGCGCGCTGCTGAATAAAGAGTTTCGTCCGAAAAGCGATCAGGCGCGCGCTGCGGTAGAAAGCGCGGTAAAAACGCTGGCGCAGCAGGCGCTGGAAAACAGCGTCACCGTTTCTAACGACGCGTACCGCACTATTCAGGCGCTGATCGCGGAGATAGATGAAAAACTATCGCGCCAGGTTAATCAGATTATTCACCATGATGATTTTCAGAAGCTGGAAGGCGCGTGGCGCGGGCTGAGCTATCTGGTAAATAACACCGAAACCGATGAGATGCTGAAAATCCGCTTTATGAGCATCTCCAAGCAGGAGCTGGGACGCACGCTGAAACGCTATAAGGGCGTCGGCTGGGATCAAAGCCCGATCTTCAAAAAAATCTATGAAGAAGAGTACGGTCAGTTCGGCGGCGAGCCGTTTGGCTGCCTGGTGGGCGATTACTATTTTGATCACAGCCCGCCGGATGTGGAGCTGCTGGGCGAGATGGCGCGCATTGGCGCGGCGGCGCACTGCCCGTTTATTACCGGCTCTGCGCCGAGCGTGATGCAAATGGAAACCTGGCAGGAGCTGGCGAATCCGCGCGATCTGACCAAGATTTTCCAGAACACTGAATATGCCGCCTGGCGCAGCCTGCGCGAATCGGAAGATGCGCGCTATCTGGGGCTGGTTATGCCGCGCTTCCTGTCGCGTCTGCCGTATGGCATTCGCACCAATCCGGTGGACAGCTTCGATTTTGAAGAGGAAACCGAGGGCGCGAACCACAGCAACTACACCTGGACCAACGCCGCTTACGCGATGGCGGCCAATATCAACCGCTCGTTTAAAGAGTTCGGCTGGTGTACCTCTATTCGCGGCGTGGAATCGGGCGGCGCGGTGGAAAACCTGCCGTGTCACACCTTTCCCAGCGACGACGGCGGCGTGGATATGAAGTGCCCGACGGAAATCGCCATCAGCGATCGGCGCGAAGCCGAGCTGGCGAAAAATGGCTTTATGCCGCTGGTGCACCGCAAAAACTCAGACTTTGCCGCCTTTATCGGCGCGCAGTCATTGCAGAAACCGGCTGAGTATCACGACGCTGATGCTACCGCCAATGCGCGCCTTGCCGCTCGTCTGCCGTATCTGTTTGCCTGTTGCCGCTTCGCCCATTATCTGAAGTGCATCGTACGCGATAAAATTGGTTCTTTCCGCGAACGCGAAGATATGGAGCGCTGGCTGAACGACTGGGTAATGAATTATGTGGATGGCGATCCGGCCAACTCTTCACAGGAAAGCAAAGCGCGTAAGCCGCTGGCTTCGGCGGAAGTGATGGTCACGGAAATCGAGGATAATCCTGGCTACTACGCTGCGAAATTCTTCCTGCGCCCGCATTATCAGCTGGAAGGGCTAACCGTTTCGCTGCGCCTGGTTTCTAAACTGCCTTCACTAAAAACCAACGATGCGTAACTAAAAGGCCGGGCGGCAACGCCCGGCGCTAAAATTTGTGATTTGCAGGTTTTCATATAAACCTGAAAATAACGTCACCAGACTGTTTTCTGTAATCCGGCTTTTTATCAGTCGGTTAATGAATAATACCCTATTAAATTAGATAAATAACATGAAGAAAATATTAACCATGCTATTTAGCTCTCTTTTATTGGTTTCTTTAAGCGCTTTCAGTGCTAATCAATGCCAGACCGGGGGAAACAATGCTGACGTAAGCTGCAAAATTCAGGCGGCAAAGGTTGCTGAGACAGAGCTACATCAGGCCTATGAACAGGCAAGGGAAAGAATTACCGTTTCTTTGGAGGTAGATAAAGATTTGCTGGCAGAACATTTGTTATTACTTCACGATTCTCAAACAGCATGGTTAAAGTATCGGGATAGACAATGTAAAACAGAGGCATTTCTCGCGGATGTACAATCAGTTGCTTATAAGGAAATCAATAAGGGCTGCGTAGAGAAATTAAATAAAGAGAGAATTTATCAGTTAAATAATATGCCTTATCAATAATTGGATTGATATTTACCTGTTCCAATAGTTCATGTGCGAATTATAAAATAATCCATGTTGTTTTAATTTTTTATTTCTAAATTTATATGGAGAGCAATTATCTGAATTTTAATCGCTTTTGCCTGTATTGAACATGAAACAGAAGATAATGTAGAACTGATTTTTAAATTTATCTTCCTGCATGAAAATTTAACCATTAGGATAATTGTTACTATAAATAATAGTTACATTAACTATGTAAAGAATTCATTGGGACCAAATTCACCATAGCTAAAAACAGAGTATATATCTAAAGAAAAATTAAAAATTGCATGTAATAAAATAATAATGACGATTATAAATACTGAGTCCATAAAATTTATTTTCATTGAGTTACTATAGTTACATGAGGCAAATAAAGTATATATTTTGACCTTATTTATTAAAGAGATTTCAGTTAAAAGTATAGTATTGTTTTTTTATGTATTACCCTAAGCATATTTGAAAATGATCAATAATTATAAAATATAGATTCATTGCATGTTATACACACAAAACTAAATTATTTAATTAAAGATTTTGCATGGGGTTTTATTTCTGTGCGGAAACCAGGCAAATGCGAATGTATTTTTAAAAATGCATTTTTAATTGCCATGTTTATATATTAACTAAATAAATACTTTGCAAAAGGAGTGAAGTTTTATGGCTATTGATATGTTCATGAAAGTTGATGGCGTTAATGGTGAATCTCAAGATTCTAACCATAAAGGATGGACAGATATCAATTCTTTTTCCTGGGGCGCTGCTCAGCCAGGTAATATGGCTGTCGGCGGCGGCGGCGGTGCAGGGAAAGTGAACTTTAAGGATTTACAAGTTACTGCTCTAATTGATAAATCAACCACTGCAATTTTAAGGCATTGTTCTAGCGGAAAACATCTTACTAAAGTTGAAGTATCAGTATGTAAAGCTGGTGGTCAACAGGTAGAATACGCGCGTATTACACTTGAAGATGTATTGGTTACAAATATCGAGTATACCGGTGCAGATAACGGTGATACGGTCGGTGTTAATTACACGTTCCAGGCTTCTCGTGTGAAACAGCAGTATTGGGAACAAACTGCCTCCGGTGGTAAAGGTGCTGAAAGCAGTGCAGGCTGGAATATTAAAGAGAATAAAGAAATGTAATATTGTTGCCCGCTCTTATCGAGCGGGCAACCTATTATGCTTATGCAGTAAATTATAAAGGAGTTCAGTAATGAGTAGGCCAAACTTCTTACAGCATGGCAACGTTTTAGTGAAATCAATATAAACGTTGCTAAGGTAGGTGAAAAAATCGGTGGGAATGTAGGTGTTAATATCGATATCGGTGTAACAGACCCTAAGCATAGTTTTACCAGCGCTTGTGCAATTAGAATGAGTTATGTTCTTAATTATACAGGAGCGAAGATTTCTGGAGGATCTTGGGCTACTGTTTCAGGGAAAGATAAAAACTGGTATATATATCGTGTAAAAGATTTACTAAAATATATGCACAGCATGTATGGAGAGCCTGATAAGGTGGTGAAAAATCCCAGGGTTGAAGATTTTAAGGGGATTAATGGAATAATGATTTTTTCAACAAATGATTGGAGTGATCTAAATAGCTGTGCGAAATAGTGCTCCACTTTCGGCTATCCCTTGTGAGACAAAAGCGCGGGACATTTTCTCTGCCATGCGGCGCTACATCAGGCTTGTCACGTTATGCTCTAAAGTGCTTGTTCGATGTTCATAAATGACAGGTGTAGCGGTATTCGGCGCAGCTATTTAGAACTTGAAGAGTATATTTCAGATTACAGTTAGGTTGGCTTTTCTCAGTTACAGAAGATGTGTTATTGGAAATTTTCGCTGCTTTGTCGTATCTTCGGTAACGCCAGCGATGTTGAACACAATGCTTCAAAAAAAGCGATGCGTTATTACCTGACAGGAAAGAGGATAAAAAACGCATATTGACCTATATATTTTTTAAAGGAAAATAACATAGTAACGAGGATTTTCTATTATGGCAAAACATGTAATTACGCTTACCAGGATATGGCAGACGGCTGAATCCACAATAAGCACTTATGAAGTGTCAGGTAGTAAAATAAAAGGTTATTTTTTAGAAAGACCCGGGCCGGATACGATGGAATCAGGGAAAAGGAAAAGAATACCGGAAGGTAGCTACTATATTAAATGGCATAATAGTAATATTCCTACAGTAAAGCCATATAATCCCGTGCCACAGGTTTTTAATGCTACCGTTCCCCAATCCCGCTATATATTAATTCATAATGGGAACTATCCCCGCAATACGGATGGTTGCCTGCTGATTGGTTCCTCAAAGGGAATTGATTTTGTTGGGGGCAGCGTTCAGAAACTAAAAGAGCTAAAAGAGTATATCCTCAAAGAGGGGATTGATAACTTCAGTATTAACATCAAATCCTGTTATTCAGACTGTAAATAAGGGGGAGGAGTATGTTTAGGAAGCTTGCTTTATATTTTTTTATATTATTAAGCAGTATGCCGACACTGGCACAAAAAAGTAGTTTTGATGGGGTATTGCAGGCATATTGGCTCCCCGTATGGAATGAAGATGTAAATGAGCCACAACTTAAATACAGATTCTTTCAGTTGGAGAACGCTGGTGCTGATGTAAAAATAATCAACGTCGCTGACAATAAGCTGGTCATTAAGTTACTGGAACAGGATTACCCTGATTTCTTAACCAGTCAGCAAGGGCATGTGGAGTATCACGGCGTTATTACGGTAAAAGATTTGAAGGAGCGCGAGGAGTGCGATATGCGCTTTTACGATGGTACAATGATGTCTTTTTCTAAGCGCAATAACAGTGCAAAGGATATCAGTATTGATAAGTTAGAGGAGCTGGCAGGCTGCCAGTCATACCCCTACCTAATTACATACACGTTAAAGCCTCGTGTTAAAGGAGTTTATCTTAAAAACGCCCCTAATAAGAACGCAAAAAAGACTGTATTGGTTCCCAGTAATAAATCGCTGGCCCAGATACAAAAAATCAATGCTGACTGGGTGCTGGTCGCAGTTTATGATGAGAGTAAAGTGCCGCCTTTGGGATACCCGAAAGGCTATATTGAGTTGGATAACCTGCAACCCGTTAACTAAATAACTTCGCAAAATAGTAGATCATCGGAAGGGAACTCAGTCCGGATTGTGCGATCTGAAAAATCGTCAAACATCACAAATCACCAGCCGGACTGAGCGACTGAGCGACTGAGCGACTGAGCGATGCCGATCATAGCACCAACATCCCGTACCGAACGACGCCGGATGCAGAAAACTATCCATAAAACGCATGATAAAAACCATGCCCGCAGACTGACTGCTATGCTGATGTTACATCAGGGAATGACCGTCACTGATGTTGCTAAAATGCTCTGTGCCGCACGCTCATCCATCGGCAGATGGATAAACTGGTTTACTTTATATGGCGTTGAAAGACTCAAAAGTCTCAGACCCGGACGTGCCGCACGATGGCCGGTCGGAGATATCCTGAACATTCTGCCTCTTCTGGTACGACGTTCTCCGCAGGATTTTGGCTGGCTGCGCTCCCACTGGAGTACGGAACTGCTGACGCTCATCGTCAACCGGCTTTTTAACGTGACTCTGCATAGTTCCACGTTACACCGATATCTGAAACAGGCGGGGATTGTCTGGCGCAGAGCCGCACCAACGCTGAAAATTAAAGACCCACACTATGAGGAAAAACGTCTTGCCCTCAGGCAGGCACTGCTCCGGGAACAGGCAGAACATCCTGTATTTTATAAGGATGAAGTCGATATCGACCTGAATCCAAAAGTTGGAGCGGACTGGATGTCCAGAGGACAACAAAAACGTATCGCCACGCCGGGGCAGAACCAAAAGCATTATCTGGCAGGTGCACTACATTCAGGCACAGGGAAACCCCCCTATGTGATTGGCAGCAGTAAAAGTTCTGATTTATTTATCAGTCTGTTAGAAACATTACGGCGTACATACCGACGAGCAAAAACCATCACGCTGATACTTGATAACTACATCATTCATAAAAGCCGCAAAGTGGGACGCTGGCTGGAAAAGAACACGAAGTTCCGGTTGCTGTTCCTGCCAGTCTATCCACCATGGTTAAATCCGATAGAGCGGTTGTGGTTATCGTTACATGAAACCGTAACGCGAAATTATCAGTGCCGATATATGTGGCAGTTACTGGAACAGGTAAATCAGTTTATGAGAGTTGCCTCTCCGTTCCCCGGCAATCACTATGGTCTGGCTAAAGTAGAGCGGTAATATGCGAAGTTATTTAGATCGTATTACACGCATTTTGACCAGTCGCTCTAAAATTCAGAGAAAATCAAAAAATACTTAACAGATTACTATGATTTGTTTTTTTACCAAAAAGACTATTTATGCCGAGTAAGCTAAGTTGTTTTAATACTAAATGTTTAGTTTTAATGTCGTTTATTTATGCTGCCTCAATACAAGCAGCGGAAATATACATTGATAATTTTGTCGGTGAATGGCAGGTTCAAAGCGTACACATTGATACTCAACGTACAAGTCGATCATCTGTTTCAGCCGAAGATCCCATGCTGATTGGGCGAACGCTAACCTTTACGCATGAAAAAATCGCGGGTAAATACCTAAGCGATCCTGGCTGCGAGCGCCCGGTATTAATCCCGCAGCCTAAAACCTCGCTCAATAAACTGCTGGCTTTGACTACCGGCGATGAAGAACGAGCAAATTTAGCAAAAGATTATTTATTAGAGGAGCAGGGAAACAGTAGTGTTATACCTTTTTTGATTAACTGCTCCAGCGGTATCGTTGATCCTTCAGGAGAAAAGACAGGCAATTGGCTGGTAATGCTGGATAAACATACAATGCTTACCAACTGGGATGATAATTCATTGCTGAAATTACAAAAGCTATTGCCTGGTATACCCGTAGAGCCTTCTTTCAACTGCCAGGATGCAGAAAACATTACTGCAAAAACTATCTGTAAATCCTCTGGTTTAGCTGCCTGGGATCGTAGTGTTGCTGCTGCCTATGAGATAGTGGAATTCCAGATAAAAAATATCGGTGTTGACGTTACTGAATCATTATCAGCTCTTAACAAAGAACAGCGTGAGTGGCTTGCTGAGAAAAATCAATGCAAAAATGATCGACGCTGTATTGAAGAGAAGATGGTTGCTCGCGTCAGTAATTTAATGGCACAAGCTAATTAGCAGGTGACGGATTTATATTTTTAGATTGAGCTACCTGTCAAGATTTTATGCCAGAAAGTGAAATTTAATTAAATAACTAAAAGCCATATAACGTCTGTAATTATCTGTATTTAGCTCCCGAAATAATTTGGAATCTCAGGGGATTAAGATGAAAGGAGGTTATAGGATATTTTTGTTGCTTTTCTATGCCATTGGTCTGGTAGCGCTTTCTTTGTTATCTGTAGATAAATACACATGGATAAGCGAGATAGATTCTTTTATGGTTTATGGCTCAGTTATAGATAACTCCAAAAACAGCAATATTATTAATTACTTGCTGTTTTTAATGTTGATGTTATCCCAGATAATACTATTTATCTTTGATAAGAGCTGTAAATGGCGAGTTATTTATTTTTTGCTGGCTCTCTTAGTTATAATGGTTTATGCCTTATTTTAGCAGGAATGATTATAAGTAATCACCCATTAAAATGGGCAGTAAAAATGAATTCACCTGAGGGTGGTTATTTTTGCAGATTATAAATTAAAAAAATATATTTATAGTTGCCTGACTAATGACGCTCTATTTCTAACATCAACACCATGCTTTCCATAATGCTATTCAAACCCCGCTGGTTTTATTAAGACCCGCGCGGTTTGAACGCCAATATCTCAAACGCAGGAAACTGATATGCGCTTTACGATTATAACGATTAAACCGGGGCATCAGCCGCCGCAAAGCAGCTGTGATTTTTCACCGCCGGGCGGCACTATTGGCCGTGGAGTAGATAACAATCTGGTGCTGCCTGATAACGATCGCACGATATCTCGTCTGCAGGCGATTGTGCACGTTAGCGCCGATGGCGAATGTCGGATTACCAACCGTGGCAACGTGACGCGCGTTGAGCTGAATGATATTCCGTTGGAGCGTGGCCGGGTGGTTGAATTACAGGATGGCGATATTTTGGGGATTGATGAATATCGCCTCCAGGTTAGCGATCCTGCCAGCGCGCAGCAGCCGGCCGCGCAGGCCGCCGATCCTCTGGCTCGCTCTGTGCCGCCGCAGCCGGCCGCATCGGCTGTTCGTCCGATGGAGCAGGCCGTCGATCCTCTGGCTCGCCCGGCGCAGGCGCAGCCGGGCGCATCGGCGGTTCGTCCGATGGAGCAGGTCGCCGATCCTCTGGCTCGCCCGGCGCAGCCACAGCCGGGCGCATCGGCGGTTCGTCCGATGGAGCAGGCCGCCGATCCTCTGGCTCGCCCTGTGCCGGCGCAGCCGGGCGCATCGGCAGTTCGTCCGACGGCGCAGGCCGCCGAACCTTTAGCTCATTCGGCAGCGTCGGTTAGCGATCCGCTAGCCGGCCTGACGGACGAAATTATCGCCCCTGCGGCTGGCGCGGCGCCGATTATGCCTCAGCCGGAACCCGTTTCGTCAGCGATACCAGCAGGCGACACGGCGGCCGTGCCCAGCGAAATCTGGGATAGCCTGGCAAAAGAGTTTTCTATTTCCGACAGCATCTCCGCCAGTTCGTCGGCGGCAACGGCGGCGCTGGGCGATGCGCACCCGCTGACTGCGCCGCAGGCGGAAAACCGCAACCCGGAAAATCCGCTGGCGCAGTTTGGCGCCGTTGAATCTCTCAGCCTCGATCGACGTAACCAGACGCCCGATTCGCTGTTCGAAAAAGATGAACTGTTTCAATCGGACAGCATTTTTAACGACAGCACGCCCAGCACTTTAATGCAGTCCCCGGCTGAAAAAATGTCGCAGCCGGAGGCTAAACCGGACGATAGCGATCCGCTGGCGCTGTTTGGCGACGGCGCAGCCGCATCGGCGCAGATCAACGGCGACGATCCGCTCGGCCTGATGATGAGCGGGGCGGTGCCGCTGTCGCATCCGGATGACGATGCGCCGCACGACTCCCCGGAAATGAGTGCGGCGCCGTCCGTTATCTATATGCCGCCGCCTGAGGAGACGTCGGGCGCCATGCCGCCGCCGGAGGAAACGCCGGGCGTCGCGTCGGGCGCTTCGGTTGCCGAAACGGATCTGTTCAGCAATCTGAGCGATATCAGCGGTTCGCCGCTGTTCCTTGACGAGCCGCCTGCCAGAGCCGCCGGCGCGCTGCGTCAATCGCCGCCGGGTGCGCCATCTGCCGCGCCGCCGTCAGAGCCTGATACTGCGCCGTTGTTTGAGCCATCCCCGCCGCCAGCGTCTGAAGCCCCGGACTACAGCGGCATTACGCTGCCGACGCCGCAGGCGGTACAGCGCAGCGCGGCGCCGCCGCCGAAAGGGCGCTTGCGCATCGATCCGGTTTCTACCTCCAGTAAACAGCCGCAGCCCGCCTCCGCCAGCGGCGAAAGGTTGCAGGGCGAGCTGCTGCAGGCGCTGCTGGACGGTATGGGACTGAATGATATGCAGCCTACGCCGCATTTCGATGGGGAAAATATGCAGCAGCTGGGAGAGATGCTCGGCATGTTCTCGCAGGGAACGGTGGCGCTGCTGTCGTCGCGATCGATCCTCAAGCGCGGCGTTAAAGCGGATATGACCGTTATTCTCGATGACGCGAATAACCCGTTCAAGCTGCTGCCGTCGGGAAAAACCGTGCTGATGCAGATGTTCGGCAGCCGAATGCCGGGCTTTATGCCGCCGAAGCAGGCGGTGCGCGATGCGCTGGTTGATTTACAGGCGCACCAGCTGGGAATGATCGCCGGCATTCGCGCCATTATCGCCGCGATGCTGCAATCCTTTAATCCGCAGCAGCTGGAAGAGGAAGCGCGGCAGGAAGGCGTCACCTCGCGCCTGGCGCTGCGCAGCAGTCGTAAGGCGGCGCTGTGGGAATACTTTACCCGTCGCTATAACGAAACGGCTGGCGAAATTGAAGATGACTTCCACACGCTGTTTGGCGAAGCCTTTTTGCACGCTTACGACATGGAAGTTAACCAGTACAAAGACTCACAGACCTCCACGGACGAATGATGAATATCACCCTTGCCTCAATGTCGAATCAGGGAACCCGCGAGAGCAATCAGGATCAGACCGGCGATATCGTGGGCGATCGCTCCGCCTGTTTTGTGGTCTGCGACGGCGTCGCCGGTTTTCCCGGCGGCGATCTGGCCGCGGAGCTGGCGCGCAACACCATTATTGAGCAGTTTGACGGCGCGGAGCATCTCGATGCGCAGCAGGTTCGGCTGTATATCAACAACGCCAACCGGGCAATTCGTCAGCGGCAGAAAAAAGATCGCGATTACAGCCGTATGGGCACCACGCTGGTCAGCCTGTTTATCGATCGCGACTATCAGCTGGCCTGCTGGGCGCACGCCGGCGACAGCCGCCTCTACCTGTTCCGGCGCGGCTATCTCTATTACGTCACCACCGATCACAGTCTGCTTCAGCAGATGAAGGATGCCGGACATCAAACCGAAGGCATCAACAGCAATTTGCTCTATTTTGCGCTGGGTATGGGCGATGAGGAACGCGACGCCAGCTACAGCGATATCGTGCCGCTTGAGGATGGCGACGCGTTTTTGCTCTGTACCGACGGCTTCTGGCACGGCGTTTCGCCGCAGCAGATGCAGCAGTCGCTGCATATGGTGAAAACGCCGGAAGAGTGGCTGACGTTGATGCACCAGGCAATAAAAAACAATGAGGAACAGCAGGGGGGAGATCAGGACAACTACAGCGCCCTGGCCGTTTGGATCGGCTCGCCGCAGGACACCACGCTGTTGCACTCCCTTTCTGAAGCGGCGCAGTTTATTCCCCTGCGTGATTAATAATTAGACAAAGGAACGTTATGAAATACTGGTTAACCGGCGTGTTAACACTGCTGCTGGCCTTCGGCGCCTGGGCGCAAAACTACAACATCGCCTCTTCCCGTAGCAAAAAACTTGATGTGTGGATCGATAACGTTAAAGGACAAAGCACGCAGTACTGGTGCGCGCGTCAGGTGCCGCTGCGCATCGTATTAAAAGGCGATAAGTCGCCGACCGTGCTGAATGATTTTCTGCCGAAGGTCGGCGCGCTGATGATGCGCGACTGCAGCCGGCTGCAAAGGCTGAACTGGCACACGGAAGACGCGCTGGGCAGAAAGCTGGCGACAGGCACCGCGGAAAAGGCCAGAGGCTGGCGCGTCAGAGTAACGGCGGAAACGCCGGTAATTCGCCCCGAAGAGCTGTCGCCGCTGGCGGATAGCACGCCCTGGCTGCAGTTTAGTCTGCTGGACGGCTGCTATTTCCGTACCTGGTGGCGCGAGGAGGATCGTACCGCCGCGCTGTTTATTCCGGAAACCGAGCAATTAACCTGCAACGCCGATGGCTGGCTGAGCGGACAAAGCCAGCTTACGCGGCTTGAACACGGCGTGGAGAAAAATCAGCCCGTCACCTTCCTTGAAGGCTTCCCGGTTATTGGTCTGGTGGCGAACAGCGACAGACATGCGCTGCAGATTATCACCGTTAATAACGAGCGCATGGTGCTGGCGGATGAGCGTTCGCCGCAGAGCTGGATGATTCTGCCGTGGTCTTCCAGCCTTAACAGCTGGCAGGCGACCGGCGCGGTGGCGGTGCAGATCAGCCCGGAAGAGGAGAACGACGAAAGCGCGCTGAAGGCGCGCCTGAGCGAGGTGCGTAAAGTCTGGATCGGTTATCTCAGCGACGCGCCGTTAACCCTGCTGCTGGTGGATGAACTGCATCCGCAGCTGAAAGATCCGGCGGCGGGCGCCTGGCGCACCATCAGATAATTTACCGGGAGAAAATGCGATGAACTCTTTAAATCAACTGCTGGCGGGAAGGTCGCTGGATGAGACGCTGGCGCACGTCGAGGCGCAAATCAAGGCGGCGCCGGGCGATGCCGATCTGCGCGCCGCCTTTGTGCAGCTGCTCTGCCTGGCGGGAAACTGGACGCGCGCGCTGACGCAGCTGAAGCCCTGGCTGGCGCTGAAGCCGCAGGCGCAGCCCACCGTCACGCTGCTGGAACAGGCTATCGGCGGCGAGCTGCAGCGCGCGGCGGTTTTCGCCGGTCAGGCGCAGCCGCGCATGCCGGGCGATGCCTGGGGCTGGGCGGAGCAGCTGCTTGCGGCGCTGCAGGCCGATCTTCATGGCGAACGGGCGCAGGCTGAGTCGTTGCGCAACGCCGCGCTGGAGGCGGCGGCGCTGAATCCCGGCAGCGCGCTGATGCAGGATGAGGAGCAGGCGCAGCCTTTCGCCTGGCTGGCGGATGGCGATAGCCGTCTTGGCCCAATCTGCGAAATGGTGGTTAACGGCCATTACTTCTGGGTGCCGTTCAGCGCTATCGTTGAGATGCGCTTTCAGGCGCCGGTCAGCGTAACCGATCTGGTATGGCGGCATACGCTGGTGCGGCTGGTGGATGGCAACGAGCAGGTTTGTCAGCTGCCGGTGCGCTACCCCTTTGCGGCGGGGACGAAAGACGCGCTGCGGCTGGCGTGCCTGACCGAATGGCAGCCGCTGGATGCGGCGCAGCGGCACTACAGCGGGCAGGGGCAGAAAGTTTTGCTGAACGATAAGGATGAGTTCCCGCTGCTGGGCCTGGAGACGCTGACGTTCGTCGCCAGCGATATGGCCGATGCGTAACGAGGCTAAACGCCAGCCCGGCGACAGCGGCGAACTGCTGCGCGGCGGCTACCGTCATCGCAAGGATCAAAGCGGCCTTAACGCGCGCGATAAGCTGCAGCCGTCGCTGCTGGATCGCCTGACGGATCATGAACCGGATAAGCGCCAGGAGAGCGCCAACCAGCGGCTGATTTCGCACAGTACGCTGCGGCGCCACGTGCTGCGCGATCTGCAGTGGCTGTTTAACACCATTAACAACGAGGCGCAGCACGATCTGCAGGCGTTCGCCGAAGTGCGCCGCTCGGTGCTGAATTTCGGCGTCTCGCCGCTGGCAGGGCAGCGGATGTCCGATATTGAATGGAACGACGTACAGAGCAAGCTGACTGAGGCTATCGTTAATTTTGAGCCGCGCATTTTGCCGCAGGGCCTGCAGGTGCGCTGTATCTCCGATACCAAATCACTCGATCTGCATAATGTGCTGTCGATTGAAATTAAAGGCCGGCTGTGGTGCGTGCCTTACCCGCTGGAGTTTCTGTTCCGCACCGATGTGGATCTGGAAAACGGCTATTTTGAGCTGAAAGATGTAGGTTAAGCATGGAAAGTAAACTGCTCGAATACTACAACCGCGAACTGGCGTACCTGCGTGAGCTGGGAGCGGAATTTGCGGAGCGCTACCCGAAAGTGGCCGGGCGTCTTGGCATGCAGGGCATTGAGGTTACCGATCCGTACGTTGAACGTATGATGGAAGGCTTCGCTTTTCTTACCTCGCGCGTTCAGCTGAAAATGGATGCCGAATTTCCCCGCTTTTCCCAACGCTTACTGGAAATGATCGCGCCTGGCTATCTGGCGCCCACGCCGTCGATGGCCATCGCCGAGCTGCATCCCGACGGCAGCAAAGGGGATATTAATCGCGGGTTTCGCGTGGCGCGCGGCACCATGCTGGACAGCCAGCTGCTGAAGAAAAACGGCGTGGTCTGCAGCTACGCGACGGCGCATGAGGTTACGCTGCTGCCGCTGCATATCGCTCAGGTCGAGCTGGGCGGCGTACCGGCGGATATTCCGCTGGGGCAGATGGGGCTTAGCCAGCGCGGCGCGGTCAGCGCGCTGCGTATACGGCTGCGCTGTGAAAATGCCACCACGCTCGATCACGTTGATTTCGATCGGCTGGAATTTTTCCTCAGCGGCCCCGATATCGAAGCGCTTAAGCTGCTGGAGCTGATTATGCAGCACACCGTCGGCCTCTTCTGTCAGACGGTGGGCAAATCGCCGCGCCGTCAGCTGCTGCGCGACGACGCCCTGCGGCAGGAGGGTTTTGAGCCGGAGCAGGCGCTGCTGCCGAACGATTTGCGTAATTTTGACGGCTATCGCCTGCTGCATGAGTATTTCGCTTTCCCGGCGCGCTTTCAGTTTATCAGCATCGGCCAGCTGCGCCCGCTGCTGCGCCTGGCGGCGGAAGGCGATCGCGAGTTTGAGATCGTACTGCTGCTGGATAAAACCGACAGCGCGCTGGAGCGCGTAGTCGACAGTAGCCATCTGGCGCTGCACTGCACGCCGGTGATCAACCTGTTTCCGCGCGTGGCGGAGCGCCAGAAACTCAGCGAAAGCCAGCATGAATATCATCTGGTGGTCGATAATATTCGTCCGCTCGATTATGAAGTCTACTCGGTGCAAAAGCTGTATGGCTCAGGCGAAGGGCAGCGTGAAGAGCAGGTGTTCCGCCCCTTCTGGAGTACCTACAGTCATGACAGCGGCGATTACGGCGCCTACTTCTCCCTGCGGCGCGAGCAGCGCACGCTGTCGGAACATGCGCAGCGCTACGGCGCGCGTACCGGCTATATCGGCTCCGAAGTTTTTCTGTCGCTGGTGGATGAGCTGCATTCGCCCTGGCATGAGGAGCTGCGTTACATCACGGCGGAAGTGCTTTGTACCAGCCGCGATCTGCCGCTGATGCTGCTTCAGCAGGATTGTCAGGGCTTTAAGCTGCCCGATTCGGTGCCCGCCTCCGGGCTGACGATACGTAAAGGACCGACGCCGCCGCGTCCGGCGCTGGCGGAGGGGCTGACGACCTGGCGCCTAATCAGCCATCTGCAGATGAACTACCTCAGCCTGATGGACAGCGACGATGGCGAAGGGGCCGCCGCGCTGCGTCAGATGCTGGGGCTGTACGCTAATCTGGCGGAGGCGTCTATCGCGCGACAGATTGACGGCATCCGACACTGTCAGCTGCGCCCGGTACATCGCCGCGTGCCGGAGCCTGGCCCGATTGTCTTCGCGCGCGGCATCGGCATCGATCTGCAGGTAGACGAACAGGCTTTTTCCGGCAGCAGCCCGTGGCTGTTCGGCAGCGTACTGGAGCGGCTCTTTTCGCGGCTGGTTGCCATCAACAGCTTTAGCGAAATGACGCTGACCAGCCAACAGCGCGGCGAAGTGGGATACTGGCCGCCGCGCATGGGTAAAAGGGCGTTGATATGAGTCAGGCTAACGATCGGGTGCGAATTTTACAGCGCCTGCCGGATGGCTTTTGGGACGGGCTGATACGGGCGCCCTGGCGCTACGATCTCTTTCAGCTACTGCGGCGTATTGACGCGCAGGGCGGGGAAAAATATCCGCTGGGACGCGCGCCGCAGCCGCGCCACGAGCCGCTGCGTATCGGGCAGACGCCCTCGCTGGCCTTCGCGCCCTCCACGCTTGCCGCAGTTAGCGCGCGTGAAGGCAGCCCGCTGCACGATGTATCGATTCTGAGCTTCGGCCTGTTTGGCCCCAACGGTCCGCTGCCGATCCACATGACCGAGTATGCGCGCGAGCGGGTGTATCACTATCAGGACAGCAGCCTGACGGCCTTTGCCGATCTGTTTCATCACCGGCTGACGCTGCTGTTTTATCGCGCCTGGGCCGATGCGCAGCCGACGGTTTCGCTCGATCGCGCCGACGGGCAGCGCTTTGACAGCTGGCTCGCCTGTCTGATCGGCATGGGGCAGCCCGCCCAACGCACCAAAGGCTGCCTGAGCGAGCATGCCCGCCTGATGCTGGCGGGACATCTCAGCCGCCACGGCCGCGATGCGGAGGGGCTGGAGAAGGTGCTGCGGCACTATTTCGGCGTGCCGGTACGCATTGAGCAGAATGTCGCGCAGTGGCTGACGCTCGACGTGCGCGAGCGCGCCCGGCTGGCGACCGGGCGTCAGATGCCGCGCCTTGGCGAAACTACCTTTCTGGGCATAGCTGTGCGCGACGTACAGCATAAGCTGCGTATCGAGATTGGCCCGCTGTCGCTGGAGCGTTACAACGCGTTTCTGCCCGGCGAGCGGCATGCCAGAGAGCTGCGCGACTGGGTAC
Source organism: Mixta tenebrionis (assembly GCF_006517625.1). Classification (GTDB taxonomy): domain Bacteria; phylum Pseudomonadota; class Gammaproteobacteria; order Enterobacterales; family Enterobacteriaceae; genus Mixta; species Mixta tenebrionis. The sequence continues at coordinate 338,624 of NZ_VHQI01000002.1, forward strand.
GTCAGTATCTGGGCGTGGAGTATGTCTGGGAGGCGCGTTTGCTGCTGGCGGGCGAGGAGGTCAGCGGCGCGACGCTCGGCGGCCAGGCGCGCCTGGGCTACAGCAGCTGGATTGGCTATCAGCCGACGCCGCAGGCGCGCGGCGATCTGGTATTTAACCCTGAAGCATAACGGAAGAAAGCATATTTATAACGTTAAGCTTCATACAGCGAAAATGACGGCGGTTAACCCTCACCGGCAGGGAATAAGGCGCTGGCCGCTTATCGCTCGCCCGCATCGATAAATAATATTTTTCTGGCCTGCCGGTTTCTGGCCGCCGTCAAACAGTCTGACGAATAAAATAGCTGTCAACAAACAGCCTGATAAATAAAGGCCGGCGATGCTGATGACGCCGGTAAAATTGCTGGCTTGCCGCTATTAATCTGCCGGCGTCATTTATGGCGTTATCTGGGGGATTTTAATATTTCGTCACGGAAAGTTATTTTTTTACTGGCGCACTGCTATATATCGGCCTGCTGTTTTCGCCTGCCGGTCGGAAATTAAAATAAAACCATGACAATAGCTTTCGCTACGCAGCGCTAAATATTTTAAAGAATTTCACACCACTCATTTCTCAGAGGATATTATGTCGGAAATAAGCCGCGCCGTACTATTCGGCAAACTAAACCCCCTACTTTTTACTTCGCTGGAGAGCGCGACCGCCTTTTGCAAGCTGCGCGGTAACCCCTATGTGGAGCTGGTTCACTGGCTGCATCAGCTGATGCAGCATCAGGATGGCGATTTGCAGCAGCTGATCCGCCACTATTCACTGGATGAAAATACGCTGACGCGCGATATCGTGGCGGCGCTCGATCGCCTGCCGCGCGGCGCCAGCGCGGTTTCCGATCTCTCTGAGCATATCGATAATGCGGTAGAACGCGCCTGGGTTTATGGATCGCTGAAGTTTGGCGTAACGCAGATTCGCGGCGGTCATCTGCTGATCGGCATCCTGAAAACGTTCAACCTTGCTAACGTACTGAAAAGTATTTCGTCGCAGTTTAGCCGTCTGAGCGCCGATCTGCTGGTTGAAGAGTTTGAAACGATTTTCGCCAACAGCAAAGAGGCGCAGCAGGCCGCCGCTCAGCCGGAAAATCTGAACGCCGCGCCGCAGCAGAAGAGCACGCTGGCGCAGTATGCGCAGGATCTGACGGCGCGCGCGCGCGCAGGCAAAATCGATCCCGTTGCCGGACGCGATGAGGAGATCCGGCAGATGGTGGATATATTAATGCGCCGTCGACAGAACAACCCGCTGTTAACCGGCGAGGCGGGCGTGGGTAAAACCGCGGTGGTGGAGGGGCTGGCGCTGCGTATCGCTGCGGGCGAGGTGCCGCCGCCGTTGCAGGATGTTCAGCTCTGGCTGCTTGATATCGGCATGTTGCAGGCGGGCGCCGGCATGAAAGGCGAGTTTGAGGCGCGTTTGCAGGCGCTGATTAATGAAGTGCAGTCCAGCCCGATACCCATCGTACTGTTTATTGATGAAATTCATACGCTGGTCGGCGCCGGCGGCCAGCAGGGCACCGGCGATGCCGCCAACCTGCTGAAGCCGGCGCTGGCGCGTGGCCAGCTGCGCACTATCGGCGCCACCACCTGGGCGGAATATAAAAAGTATATCGAGAAAGATCCGGCGCTGACCCGCCGTTTCCAGACGGTACAGGTGTATGAGCCGGATGAAGAGAAAGCGCTGCTGATGCTGCGCAGCACCGTCAGCACGCTGGAGGGCCATCACCGCGTGCTGCTGCTGGATGAGGCGGTCAGCGCGGCGGTGAAACTCTCCCATCGCTACATTCCGGCGCGCCAGCTGCCCGATAAGGCGGTGGCGCTGCTGGATACCGCCTGCGCCCGCGTCGCCGTCAGCCAGGGCGCGCAGCCGCCGCAGCTGGAAGATTGTCTTCATCGCATCGCCGCGCTGGAAATCGAGCGCGACATTGCCGGACGTGAGGCGAAGCTGACCGCCGGCGATAGCGAGCGGCTTGCTCAACTGGATACGCAGCTGGCGCAGCTGGCGGCGGAGCGCGAGGCGCTGGAGGCGCGCTGGGTGCAGGAACGTGAGCTGGTAGACGCGGTTATCGATCTGCGCGCGCAGCTCTGCGCCGGCGCAGAAGGCGCCGATCCGACGGCGCTGCAGCAGGAGCTGGCGCAGAAGCAACAGGCGCTGCACGAGCTGCAGGGCGATATGCCGCTGCTGTTCGCCGCCGTAGACAGCAATGTGGTAGCGGCGGTGGTTTCCGACTGGACCGGCATTCCGCTGGGCCGCATGGTGAAAAATGAGATCGATGCGGTACTGAAGCTGGCCGATACGTTAAACGAGCGCGTTATCGGCCAGCGGCACGGTCTCGATCTGATTGCGAAGCGGGTGCGGACGTCACGCGCGCGGCTCGACGATCCGAATAAGCCGGTCGGCGTCTTTATGCTGTGCGGTCCTTCCGGCGTGGGTAAAACCGAAACCGCGCTGGCGCTGGCCGAATCGCTGTACGGCGGCGAGCAGAATGTTATCACCATTAATATGAGCGAATTCCAGGAGGCGCATACCGTTTCCACCCTGAAAGGAGCGCCTCCAGGCTACGTCGGCTACGGCGAGGGCGGGGTGCTGACCGAGGCGGTACGACGTCGCCCTTACAGCGTGGTGCTGCTGGATGAAATTGAGAAAGCGCACCCGGACGTGCATGAAATTTTCTTCCAGGTATTTGATAAAGGCTGGATGGAGGATGGCGAGGGGCGGCGCATCGATTTCCGCAATACCGTTATTATTCTGACCTCGAATGTCGGCACGCAGCTGATTAGCGCGATGTGCGCCGATCCTGAACTGCTGCCGGAGCCGGACGCGCTGGCTGCCGCGCTGCGCGGGCCGCTGCTGGAGGTCTTCCCGCCCGCTCTGCTCGGACGTCTGCTGGTGGTGCCGTACTATCCGTTAAGCGATGCGATGCTGGCCGAAATTGTTCGCCTGCAGCTCAAACGCATCCAGCGTCGGCTGGAAGAGAATCACGGCATCGTTTCGCAAATCGATGACAGCGTGATTAGCCAGGTTGTGCAGCGCTGTACCGAAGTGGAATCGGGCGGACGTATGGTTGACGCCATCCTGACTAATACTCTGCTGCCGCAAATGAGTCAGATGCTGCTCACGGCCAGCGCCCGCGATCAGCGCTATCGCCAGCTGCACGTCAGCTTTGATCGGGGTGAGTTTCAGTGTCAGTTCGAGGCGTAAGTTTTAGTAATCAGAGAGTTGTCTATTATGTCGGAACACGATAACAAGCGGACGGTGCCCAACGCATTGCCGCCTGGATACCGTTTTAATGAGTTTGAAATTAAAGATGTTATTGGCGGCGGCGGCTTTGGCATCGTTTATCGCGCCTGGGATCATCAGCTGGAACGCACCATCGCTATTAAAGAGTTTATGCCCGCGTCGCTGGCGGTGCGCGGCGACGATCTGAATCTGGTGCTGCGCAGCGAGCGCTTCAGCAAGACGTTTCACGCCGGCCTCAACAGCTTCATTCAGGAGGCGCGCCTGCTGGCGCGATTTAACCATCCTAATCTGCTGCACGTTTTGCGTTTCTGGGTGCAAAACGATACCGCCTATATGGGAACGGTATTTTACAGCGGCACCACGCTGTCGCGTCTTGCCGCCGCGCGCCCCGATCTGATTAATGAGGCGTGGATTCGTCGCCTGTTGCCGCCGCTGTTTGGCGCTATTAACATCATCCATCAGGAAGGGTATCTGCACCGCGATATCTCGCTGGATAATATCCAGATTCAGGAAAATAAGGTGCCGGTGCTGCTTGATTTCGGCTCGGCGCGGAAGACCATCGGCAACCTCTCCGATGAATCGGAGACTATGCTGCGCCCCGGTTTTGCGCCGATCGAGCAGTACAGCGACAACAACGAGAGCGAACAGGGGCCCTGGACCGATATCTATGCGCTGGGCGCGGTGCTGCATACGCTGATCGTCGGCGCGCCGCCGCCGGTGAGCGTGGTGCGCAGCATTGAGGATAACTACAGGCCGCTGTCCGAACTGCGTCCGGATGGCTTCTCGCTGCCGCTGCTGCACGCTATCGATCGGGCGCTGGCGCTGAATCCGGCGGATCGTCCGCAGTCAATCGACGCTTTTGCCGCGCTGATGGCGCTGTCGGCTGATGAACTGAACGATATCCTGAACGCCAATAGCGAAAAGCCGGGCACCATGCTGGCAACGGTGGCGCCGGAAGAGCCGACAGCTACGGCCGTCGCGCTGCTGAAGCGCTATATGTGGCCGGGGCTGGCTGCCGCTGGCGTGCTGTTAGGCATCGTGGTCGGCGTACTGCTCGGCAGCGGCGGCGATGCGCCGTCCGAAACGCAGATCGCCGCTCAGCCGCCGGCTACGGGCGTTGCGCCGGCCCAGGACGCGGATCGCGGCGCCACGCCGACGACGGGGCAGGCGGCGGCGCAGCGACCAGCGCCGCCGGAGCCTGTCGCGCAGATCTATATCAAGCTGCGCCACGGTGAAAAACTTGCGCTGAACGGCAGCCCGCAGGCGCTGGAGCCGGCGCCGAACGGCTTCGCTTCGCTGCAGCTGCCGCCGGGAGAGTATGATTTCACCATCAGCGGACGCGAACAGATCCGCCAGCAAAAAATCAGCATCGAACGGAAAGGGGTCTGGCTGATCAATCCTCAGAGCTAAAAGAACGGCCAGGCCCGCTTGCGAACGAAAAATTTAACGTTATTTCCGCTGTATCTTGCGAAGGCCCGGCCGCGCTGGGCCTGTCTTTCAGGAGCTGACGGCGCGGATGCTGGCGGTGTATCAGGTGCGGGGGGAGGAGCGGCTCACCGGCAGCGGCGGGATTACCTGCGAACAGGGCGTCAGCCAGTGATGGCTGGAGGAACGGGTATCGGTATTGCAGGCCGGGCCGCCGTCGCGATGCCCGAAACACGATTTATAATACTTTTCAGGATGGCGATATAAGCGGGAGTCAGGCAAGATCGGATATTGAAAGGGGGTGCGGCAGGGGAGAAATAACATCAACGCTCGGCCAGTATTACGAGAACGATTATGGGAAATGGTAGGATGCGAATATTACAGGGAAATAAATACGTTGGCGCGGGAATGATGTTTTTTATGCTGGCGGCAAACGGTAAGGCGAATATGACAACGACCGCGCTGTGGGACTTTATTAACGATATCAGCGCATCGGTTAAACAGATGACCGTTAATAACGTTACGCAAAGCTCCTTAGGGTTTACGCTGGTAAAAGAGAACCCGGAGGTCAATTTTTATCAGGCGAAAACGCTTAACCTGCACGACAGCGGAAAAGCTGAACATTTCGATCTGCGCTTAAGCAAAGCGCCAGATGGAGTAAAGCCCTTTTTGAGTTTTTCATGGCGCGGCGAATGCTTTTCACTTGATACGATTAAACAGCACTATCCGCAGCTTGGGTTAACCGGGGTGCCGCGCGGGCGTTCTGAAAATGAGATGACCAGCTATACCACGCCAGCGGATAAAGACAAACAGACCATTACCTTTAGTTTTAAAGCGAATAAGCCAGATTGCCTGAGCCGGGTTATTATTCGCGGAAAATAGTCCGTTTCTGCGCCGTGAGCCGATCGCAAGGGCGCAGCGACTGCAGCCTTTCAATAATCCCCTTTGACTCTTTCCCGCCGTCCGGTGTTAAATCTCCGCTGGTTTGCCGCCATAACAACGATAACTTTAGCTTTAGCGCCGGTGCGCTAAGATTTTGACGAGCCCAGCAATGTTTTTTTCACTTTTATCCCGACTGCTGTTAATCACGGTATTGGCCGGTTGCGGCTATGCGATAGCCGCTGAACTGCCCGATATTTATCGTGCGCCTTTAACGCCGCCCGCAGAAGAATTTACGGTTTTATCGCCGGTTAATCATTCCCTGCATGAAGAAGCTGACGGCGCGTTAGCAGATAGCGTCGCGCCGCCGCCGTCGGCAAATCATGCTGCGCTGCCGTCATCGCAGCAGCCGGAAGATGAAGATAGCAGGCAGAATGAAATTATCGCCGCGATCCTGAAAGCGATTCGTCAGCGCCAGCTTACTCCGCTGCCCAGCGAATGTCTGAGTATGAGCATCGTTGCTGATAATGACGATCCGGCCTGGTATCTGATCGACGTGCGGGAAAATCGTAATCATCCCGCATGCGGCGGCGATCCGGAAACCGCGCCGCATCTGTTTTTCTTCAGGGCGCATAAGGCGGATGATGCGCTGCAAACCGACGCGGGCGTAGAGCCTGAAGATTTTTATCCGCTGGAAGAAAAACCAGCCGTCGCCGCTCTGACAATGGAAGATTTCACCGTTCAGGTCGCTGGCGTCACGCTGACGCTGGGGCAGCCGTGGAATGAGGACGTTATGATGAGCCTGCCGCCGGAGCGTGCGCGTCAGGCGTTAGCGAGCGGACAAAACGGCGCGCCCGCCTACCGTTATGTTCAGCATCGCTATGACGCGCTGACGCTGACGGCCGCCAATGAAAACTGGGATCGGCTACAGCGCAGCGCCGACGATCGCTATATCATGCAGATCGCCCTGCTTGATGGTTCGCTAACGACGCAGCGCGGCATCCATATCGGCGCCCCGGCGGCGGAAATGCTGCGCAGCTATGGCCCTGGCGAGGCGAGTGAGCGCGGCGGTGAAAGCTGGCTTAGCTGGCGTCTGGCGGAGAAGACGCTCTCTGTTCGTCTCAGCGATGGCGTGGTCAGCCAGATTGTGCTGAGCCAGCTGCAGCAGCGTCCGCAAGCTCAGCCATAAAATCTGCCGGCCCGGCGATCTGAACCCTTTTTCAGGCAACGTTTTGCCGCGCAGGAAACAGGACGGGCGCGGTGATTTCAGCCTGCTTTTTTTATGTACTTAGGGTAAGCTATGCGGCCTGTTACCTGACTTATCAACATTGTTATACGAGGCCGGCGCCAATGTAGACCATGATGCTTTTCGGCAGCTTTTATCTTCGTGCCGCGCGCGCGTCAGGTAAACTGCATGGTTCCGGTTTCTGGCCCGGCAATGTCGCAGGCCCCGGTGAATTAACGGCTGTGTCGCCCCTTTGTCGCCGCGTCACAGCATCAACAGAAGAACTTATCGATGTCTAATGCTGCATTTTTGCAAGAAGTGTCGCGTCGCCGCACCTTTGCCATCATTTCTCACCCCGACGCCGGTAAAACGACCATTACCGAAAAAGTCCTGCTGTTCGGACAGGCGATTCAGACCGCCGGTACGGTAAAAGGTCGCGGCTCCAACCAGCACGCCAAATCAGACTGGATGGAGATGGAAAAACAGCGCGGTATCTCTATTACCACCTCGGTGATGCAGTTCCCTTATCGCGATAGCCTGGTGAACCTGCTGGATACTCCAGGGCACGAAGACTTCTCTGAAGATACCTATCGTACTCTGACCGCCGTCGACTGCTGTCTGATGGTGATCGACGCGGCGAAAGGCGTTGAGGATCGTACCCGCAAGCTAATGGAAGTTACCCGCCTGCGCGATACGCCGATTCTGACCTTTATGAACAAGCTGGACCGTGATATTCGCGATCCGATGGAGCTGCTCGATGAGGTGGAGAACGAGCTGAAGATCGCCTGCGCGCCCATCACCTGGCCGATCGGCTGCGGCAAGCTGTTCAAAGGGGTTTATCACCTTTATAAGGATGAAACCTACCTCTATCAGTCCGGTCAGGGCCATACCATCCAGGAAGTGCGCATCGTTAAAGGGTTGAATAACCCTGAGCTGGATCAGGCGGTGGGCGAAGATCTGGCGGCGCAGCTGCGCGATGAGCTGGAGCTGGTACAGGGCGCTTCCCACGAGTTTGAGCAGGAAGCTTTCCTGCAGGGCGAGCTGACGCCGGTGTTTTTCGGTACGGCGCTGGGCAACTTCGGCGTCGATCATATGCTTGACGGGCTGGTTGCCTGGGCGCCCGCGCCGATGCCGCGCCAGAGCGATACGCGCACCGTTGAGGCCAGCGAAGAGAAATTCTCCGGCTTCGTCTTTAAGATCCAGGCGAATATGGATCCGAAACACCGCGACCGCGTGGCCTTTATGCGCGTGGTGTCGGGTAAATATGAAAAGGGTATGAAGCTGCGCCAGGTACGCCTTGGCAAAGATGTGGTGATATCCGATGCGCTGACCTTTATGGCGGGCGATCGCGCGCACGTTGAAGAGGCTTATCCTGGCGATATTATCGGTCTGCACAATCACGGCACCATCCAGATTGGCGATACCTTTACCCAGGGCGAGAATATGAAGTTCACCGGGATTCCGAACTTCGCGCCGGAACTGTTCCGTCGCATCCGTCTGCGCGATCCGCTGAAGCAGAAACAGCTGCTGAAGGGGCTGGTGCAGCTGTCGGAAGAGGGCGCGGTACAGGTGTTCCGCCCCATCGCCAACAACGATCTGATCGTGGGCGCCGTCGGCGTTCTGCAGTTTGACGTGGTGGTGGCGCGCCTGAAAAGCGAGTACAACGTGGAAGCGATCTATGAATCGGTCAACGTGTCGACCGCGCGCTGGGTGGAATGCAGCGACGCGAAGAAATTCGACGAATTCCAGCGTAAGAATGAAATTAACCTGGCGCTGGACGGCGGCGATAACCTGACCTATATCGCGCCGACCATGGTTAACCTTAACCTGACGCAGGAACGCTATCCTGAGGTAACGTTCCGCAAAACGCGCGAACACTAACCGGCAACGCGTCCTTTTGCGGCGCGTTCTGTAAACATCGCGCCGCCAACCGCTGCGCTGCGCGATGTTCTTTTTCAGTACCACCGCAGATTGTTCTCCTCTTTTTACAGACTCCTCTTAAAAACGCCCTGAAATCCCCTTCTTACCTGTTTTTTAACCAGAAAAACGAGCCGAATGCCGATCCTTGTCTATGCTTAGTTTGTCGGACGTAAAAAGCGGTGGCGCAGTAGCCCCCGGCGTCCTTTTCGGCGGCAGCGCGGTTTGTTGCCGCCACGCTTACGATTGTGAGTGGAATAACGCATAGAAGGAAGATATCGATGAACCAGACTAAGATTACTAAGACCCTGATGGCTGTGCTGGTGGGTTCTGCGCTGCTGAGCGGCGCCGCACTGGCTGATGAATCCGTCTCGCAGAAAACAGAAAATGCGGCGGATAGCGCAGGGTCAAAAATCGATAGTTCTATGAAGAAAGTCGATGGTTTTATGGATGACAGCGCCATCACGGCTAAAGCCAAAGCAGCTCTGGTAGATGACGAAACGGTTAAAAGTACGGATATCTCAGTAGAAACCGATAAGGGCGTAGTTACCCTGAGCGGTTTTGTTTCCTCTCAGGATCAGGCGGAAAAAGCCGTGGCTCTGGTGAAGAAAGTTGAGGGCGTGAAATCCGTCAGCGACAAACTACACGTAAAAGACAGCGAAAAACAGTCCGTGAGTGGTTATGCCGGCGATGCCGCTACCACCAGCGAAATCAAAGCTAAATTGTTAGCGGATGACATTGTGCCGTCCCGGAAAGTGAAAGTGGAAACCACTAACGGCGTGGTTCAGCTCTCCGGCGCGGTAGAGAATAAGGCACAGTCGGAGCGTGCTGAAAGTATCGCCAAAGCTATTGAAGGCGTGAAAAGCGTTAAAAATGACCTGACGGTAAAACCTTAACGCTTGAACGGCGCGGCTGAACCGCCGCGCCGGTGTGTGGACCCGTAAAAAAAGAACGTTCATGGGGCATTGCCCCCTGAATTAGCTGAGTAAGCAGTTCGATTTTCACTATGGTAAAGGAGAGGCTTATGTTTCGTTGGGGTATTATATTTCTGGTAATCGCTTTGATTGCAGCAGCGTTGGGCTTTGGTGGTTTGGCCGGTACGGCAGCATGGGCCGCTAAAATCGTTTTCGTTGTTGGTATTATCCTGTTCCTCGTCAGCCTGTTTACCGGACGCAAACGCCCCTAGGTAAACAGACTTTACGCTGAGCAAAAAGATTCAGTGAAATTAGCGGAGGCCAGTCATGAATAGCGACATTGTTGTAGGCAAATGGAAACAATGGAAAGGTCAAATGGCGCTAATATGGGCGGAGTGGTTTGATAGCGACGACGCCTGGATGGCAGGAAACAATGACTGGCTCTCCGGAATTTTGCAGGAGGATTACGGCAGGGAGCAAAATGAGGCGACCGCCGAAAAACGGACACGCTGAATAATATTGTGGGCATACATATTCCGGTAACGCCTGGGCATATAGCGGCGTTAGCGCAACGCCCTTTTCTCCCCGGAAAAATGGCGCTGGTTTGTGAAGGGGGAGGGCAGCGCGGTATTTTTACTGCGGGCGTGCTGGATGAATTTCAGCGTGCTCATTTTAATCCCTTTCAACTCTATCTCGGCACCTCCGCCGGAGCGCAAAACCTTTCCGCTTTTGTTTGTGGTCAACAGGGCTATGCCCGCCGGGTGATCACGCGCTACACCACCAACAAACTCTTTTTCGATCCGCTGCGCTTTGTGCGCGGCGGTCACCTGATCGATCTCGACTGGCTAACCCGCATTACCAGTCAGGAGCTGCCGCTGGCGATGACGCAGGCGGAAAAACTGCTGGCCGCCGGCCGCGAATTCTATATGTGCGCCTGCCGCAGCGATGACTATTCCGCCCGTTATTTCGCGCCCACCAGCGCTAACTGGCTCGATCTGATTAAGGCCTCCAGCGCCATTCCCGGCTTTTACCGCAGCGGCATTTTACTTGACGATATTCCCTATCTTGACGGCGGCATCACCGATGCGGTTCCGGTACGCGAAGCGGCGCGACGCGGCGCCAAAACCATTGTGGTTATTCGCACCGTACCTTCGCAGATGTTTTATACGCCGCACTGGATAAAACGTATGGAGCGCTGGTTTGCCGGCAGCCCGTGGATGACGCTGCTACAGCAGCATGAAAAAAGCTACTATGAGATTCAGCAGTTTATTGAACATCCGCCCGGTGATTTAAGAATTATTGAGATCTATCCGCCGCGTCCGCTGGCCAGCAGCGCGCTGGGCAGCCGTCTGCATACGCTTAATCAGGATTATCATTTAGGGCGCCGCTGCGGACGTTATTTCCTTGCCACGCTGGGGCGCTGGCTTAATCATGATCTCCTGCCGCAGACGTCGGCGGTGATTACGCCGCCGGCGCCGGTAGCCAATGAACCGGCTATGGTCTCAGTAAATCTCAATGAGGTAGCGAAGAAAAATGCGGAAAATGATGCTGACTACGATAAGGGTTCGCTGGCGTGACCTTTATTGATACCCACTGCCATTTTGATTTCCCTCCTTTTAGCGATAGTGAACAGGAGAGCCTGGCGCTGGCGGCGCGCGCCGGCGTGCAGCGGCTCATCGTGCCGGCGATCGATGCTACACGCTTCGATAATATTCTGGCGCTGACGCAGCGCTATCCGGCGCTCTATGCCGCGTTGGGGCTGCATCCGATCGCCATACAGCAGCACAGCGATGCCGCGCTGGCCGCGCTGGAGCAGCATTTGCAGCAGCGGCCGGCGAAGCTGGTGGCGATCGGGGAGATCGGTCTCGATCTCTATATGGACGATCCCCGTTTCGATCGGCAGCAATATTTCCTGGATGCTCAGCTGCGGCTGGCGCGTGATTACGATCTGCCGGTGATTCTGCATTCGCGCCGTACCCATGACAAACTGGCGCAGCATTTGCGCCGTACCGAAGTGCCGCGGCGCGGCGTGGTGCACGGCTTCGCCGGCAGTCTGCAACAGGCGCAGGCCTTTATCGCCGCCGGCTACGCTATCGGCGTGGGCGGCACCATTACCTATCCGCGCGCCAGCAAAACGCGCCAGACTATCGCTCAGCTCCCGCTTTCTTCGCTGCTGCTGGAAACTGATGCGCCCGATATGCCGCTGAACGGCTTCCAGGGCGAACCGAACCGGCCGGAGCGGATAATCAACGTATGGCAAACCCTGTGCGAGCTGCGCGACGAGCCGCCGGAGACGATTGCCGCCGCCATTGCCGATAACAGTATGCGGCTGTTTCAGCTACGCTAAAGATTGCGGCCTGATAGTTTTTGCGGCTGGCTGACGGTTAAAAAAGGGTAAATGTGATAATTTTCACATTTGCCCTTCTGCGCTATTATGGGCTGAGAAAGCGGTTCCGGTTGCGGCCTGTCGCGCTTTTATGTGAGATTTGTCACTATAAATGTAAAAGTAATAGTGGCGTTTCTTAATTAATTGTGAGCTTACGCACAACAATGAGTCTGTCTGCGGTGTTAAAATCGTAACATCAAAGCGAAACAGCATCGCTGGCAAGGCGAGATGGATCTCAATCCTCTTCAAGGAACCAAGACCTCGTGTTGAGTCTTCCACTGGTGGAAGCTCGCTCAATTTGTCTGGAGAGCATTATGACTGATGTAACCGCTGCCGCGCTGCGTGCGCTGAAACTGATGGATCTGACCACCCTTAACGATGATGATACGGACGCGAAGGTGATCGCGCTGTGTCAGCAGGCGAAATCTCCGGCGGGCAATACCGCCGCTATCTGTATCTATCCGCGTTTTATCCCGGTAGCGCGTAAAGCGCTGCGCGCGCAGGGCACGCCCGATATCCGTATCGCCACCGTAACCAATTTCCCGCACGGCAATGACGATATTGATATCGCGCTGGCGGAAACCCGTGCGGCGATCGCCTACGGCGCGGATGAGGTTGATGTGGTGTTCCCGTACCGTACCCTGATGGCCGGCGACGCGCAAACCGGCTTTAAGCTGGTAAAAGCCTGTAAAGAGGCGTGCGCGGCGGCTAACGTGCTGCTGAAGGTGATCATTGAAACCGGTGAGCTGAAAGAAGCGGCGCTGATTCGCCAGGCTTCCGAAATCGCCATTGATGCCGGCGCTGATTTCATTAAAACCTCAACCGGCAAAGTTGCGGTGAACGCCACGCCGGAAGTGGCGAAGATTATGATGGAAGTCATCCGCGATAAGGGCGTTAAAGATCGCGTTGGCTTCAAGCCCGCCGGCGGCGTGCGCACGGCGGAAGATGCCGCGCTCTATCTGCAGCTGGCCGATGAGATCCTCGGCAGCGACTGGGCCGATGCGCGTCATTTCCGTTTTGGCGCCTCCAGCCTGCTGGCCAGCCTGTTAAATGCCGCGGGCTACCAGAGCGCGCGCAGCACCAGCAGCTACTGATTTTCCTTTCTCAACCGCGGGCGCTATGCGTCCGCTAAACCTTACCCTTCCGTACGGTTGGGGACACACCAGGCCTGAATGACCGATCCGCTAAACAGGGGGGTTACCTTGTTTCTGACTCAAGAAATTATTCGAAAAAAACGTGACGGACACGCGCTGAGCGAAGAAGAGATCCGCTTCTTTATTAACGGCGTGCGCGATAATTCCGTTTCGGAAGGGCAGATCGCCGCGCTGGCGATGACCATCTTCTTTCATGATATGACGCTGTCGGAGCGGGTTGCGCTAACGATGGCGATGCGCGATTCCGGCAGCGTACTGGACTGGCGCGCGTTAAATCTGAACGGCCCGGTAGTGGATAAACACTCCACCGGCGGCGTCGGCGATGTGACCTCGCTGATGCTGGGGCCGATGGTAGCGGCCTGCGGCGGCTATGTGCCGATGATCTCCGGGCGCGGGCTGGGACATACCGGCGGCACCCTCGATAAGCTGGAAGCGATTCCCGGCTTCGATATTTTCCCCGACGACGCGCGTTTTCGCGCAATGATTAAGCAGAACGGCGTGGCGATTATCGGCCAGACTAACTCGCTGGCGCCGGCGGATAAACGTTTTTACGCCACGCGCGATATTACCGCCACCGTAGATTCTATCCCGCTGATTACCGCTTCGATCCTGGCGAAAAAGCTGGCGGAAGGGCTGGACGCGCTGGTGATGGATGTCAAAGTCGGTTCCGGCGCCTTTATGCCGACCTTCGAGCTTTCCGTGCAGCTGGCGCAGGCGATTGTCGGGGTGGCGAACGGCGCGGGCTGTAAAACCACCGCGCTGCTGACCGATATGAATCAGGTGCTGGCTTCCAGCGCCGGCAACGCGCTGGAAGTGCGCGAGGCGGTGCAGTTCCTGACCGGCAGCTACCGCAATCCGCGCCTGCTGGAAGTGACGCTGGCGCTGTGCAGCGAAATGCTGATTTCCGGCGGGCTGGCGCCCGATGAAACGGCAGCGCGCGCGCAGCTGCAAAAAGTGCTGGATAACGGCAGCGCGGCGGAGGTGTTTGCGCGCATGGTGGCAGCGCAAAAAGGCCCGGCTGACTTTATTGACCATATGGATCGCTATCTGCCCGCGCCGATGCTGAGCAAAGCGGTCTATGCCGATGCGCCCGGCATTGTTAACGCAATGGATACGCGCGCGCTCGGTATGGCGGTGGTGGCGCTGGGCGGCGGACGCCGACGCGCCAGCGACGCTATTGACTACAGCGTGGGCTTCAGCGACATGGTGCAGCTGGGCGAAAGCGTGGATAACCAGCGTCCGCTGGCAGTTATCCATGCCGACAGCGAAGCGCGCTGGCAGGAAGCGGCGCAGGCGGTAAAAGCCGCCATTACCCTGGGCGCAGGCAAACCGGCGGCAACGCCGGTTATCTATCGCAAAATTAGCCAGTAGCCCCGGACGAACCGCAGGCGGTCGACGCACCCGCGACTTGATGTAGGGCGGGGTTAACGGTCATACTGTTCCGATCGCTTTTTTATTTTTTCTCATCGCGCTTAAGGCGCAGGAGAGTCACATGAAACGTGTATTTATTATGGTGCTGGACTCCTTTGGGATCGGCGCCAGTAAAGACGCTGACAAATTCGGTGATACCGGCTCGGATACGCTGGGCCACATCGCGCAGGCCTGCTTTAACGGCGAAGCGGACGTAGGACGTAAAGGGCCGCTGCATTTGCCGAACCTGACCGCGCTAGGACTGGGCAAGGCGGCGGAAGCCTCAACCGGCACCTTTCCGCCGGGCCTGGACCCGAATGCGGAAATTATTGGCGCTTACGCCTACGCCAGCGAACTCTCTTCCGGGAAAGATACGCCGTCGGGCCACTGGGAAATCGCCGGCGTGCCGGTGCTGTTCGACTGGGGCTACTTCAGCGATACTGAAAACAGCTTCCCGCCGGCGCTGCTGGACAAACTGGTGGAGCGCGCCGGGCTGCCGGGCTATCTCGGCAACTGCCACGCCTCCGGTACGGTCATTCTGGACAAGCTCGGCGAAGAGCATATGAAAACCGGCAAGCCGATTTTCTATACCTCTGCCGACTCGGTGTTCCAGATTGCCTGCCACGAAGAGACGTTCGGCCTGCAACGCCTGTACGACCTGTGTGAAATCGCCCGCGAAGAGCTGGATAAAGGGGATTACAACATTGGCCGCGTGATTGCGCGTCCGTTTATCGGCGATAAGGCGGGGAATTTCCAGCGTACCGGCAACCGTCACGATCTGGCCGTTGAGCCGCCGTCTCCCACCATTCTGAAAAAACTGGTAGAAGAGAAGCAGGGCGCAGTGATTTCCGTCGGGAAAATCGCCGATATCTATGCGCACGTCGGCATCACGAAAAAAGTGAAGGCGACCGGGCTGGATGCGCTGTTTGACGCCACGGTGAAAGAGATGACCGCAGCGCCGGATAACTCGATTGTCTTTACCAACTTCGTGGATTTCGACTCTACCTGGGGGCACCGTCGCGACGTGGCGGGCTACGCGGGCGGCCTGGAGCTGTTTGACCGTCGCCTGCCGGAACTGATGGCGCTGGTGAAAGAAGGCGATATCCTGATCCTTACCGCCGATCACGGGTGCGATCCTACCTGGCACGGCACCGAGCATACCCGCGAGCATATTCCGGTACTGATGTATGGGCCGGGCATCAAACCGGGCTTCCTCGGCTATCGTGAATCCTTTGCGGATATCGGGCAGACGGTAGCGAAATACTTCGGCCTTTCCGATATGGACTATGGCAAAAGCATGCTGTAATACGCGGCTTTCTTTTAACGCCAGCCTGCGCTGGCGTCATTTATTTTTCAAGGATACAGACAATGGCAACGCCTCATATTAATGCTGAAATGGGTGATTTCGCGGACGTGGTACTGATGCCGGGCGATCCGCTGCGCGCTAAGCATATCGCAGAAACGTTCCTGGAAGATGCGGTAGAAGTGAACAACGTGCGCGGCATGCTGGGCTATACCGGCAGCTATAAAGGCCGGCGCATTTCGGTGATGGGCCACGGCATGGGCATCCCTTCCTGCTCCATCTATACCAAAGAGCTGATCACTGAGTTCGGCGTGAAGAAAATTATTCGCGTCGGTTCCTGCGGCGCGGTGCGTCCTGATGTGAAGCTGCGTGACGTGGTTATCGGCATGGGCGCCTGCACCGACTCTAAAGTAAACCGTATGCGCTTTAAAGATCACGATTTCGCCGCCATCGCGGATTTCGATATGGTGCGTAATGCGGCAGACGCGGCGAAAGCGCTGGGTATTGAAGCGCGCGTGGGCAACCTGTTCTCTGCCGATCTGTTCTATACGCCGGACCCGCAAATGTTCGACGTAATGGAAAAATATGGCATTCTCGGCATTGAGATGGAAGCGGCGGGCATCTATGGCGTGGCGGCGGAGTTCGGAGCGAAAGCGCTGGCTATCTGTACCGTTTCTGACCATCTTCGCACCCACGAAGAGACCACGGCGGCTGAACGCCAGACCACCTTCAGCGATATGATTAAGATTGCGCTGGAATCCGTGCTGCTGGGCGATAAAGCTTAAAAACTGGCCGGACGGGCGCGCCTCGTCCGGTTATTCATTTCTGAGATCCGCCGCTTTTTTATCGCTGTTCGCCACGGTTTATGGCTTCTCCGCCTCGTCGCCCGCGTCATCATCTTCTTTTACCGGCGTGCTGGCGGTCAGCAGGAACGGCGACTGCTGCCAGCGGGTACGACGATCGCGCAGCAGGGTGCGGGTGAGAATAATGCCAATCGCCAGCGCCAGCAGCATCATCAGCCGCAGGATATTGGTGGTGTTGTCCACCTGTTTGGCCTCGGTAACCAGCACGTGCGTATCCAGGGTAACGCGCAGAAAGCCCTGCGGCCCGTCGTGATTATCCATCGGCTGCACCAGCTGATGGTTAAAGTAGCTGCCCGCGCGCTTGCCATCCAGCGCCAGCCGATCGCGCACGCTGATATTTTCGCCGCTGTGCGCCACCAGCGAGCCTTCGCTGTCATAAACGGAGGCGTCAAGGATGCGGCTGTTTGCCGTCATCTGTTGTAAAATAGCGCTGATTTGCGCGCGGTTTTCATCCTGATTATCCATCAGCGGCGTCAGGGTAAAGGCCACCTGGCGCGTCAGCGCGCGCGCCAGATCTTCAACCTGCTCGGAGCGCGCCATCTGATGGCCCTGGCTGAACCATGACGCGCCCTGCATCAGCACAACCAGCAGCGTAAGAGAAATCAGCACAATGACCGTGCGGTGCAGACGAAATTTGAGCCGGGTTTTAGCCATTTCCAACCTTAAATCATAATCAACAGCGGGGAGTCTGTTTTTGCGACTTTATGTTGCCAGAAGCGCGGCTGTCAGGGTAGCCTCTTGCGAGGTTTTCTCTACCGGCTGTGGCCTGGCCCGGATGCCAAAGCAACGCCTTTATAATGGCGACAGTCGATCATCTTCCCCACAGGAGTTGTAATGCCTAATCGTTTGACCTGGTGCGACCTGCCTTCCGATGTCTCTCTTTGGCCAGGCTTGCCTCTTTCACTGAGCGGCGATGAAGTGATGCCGCTGGATTATCGCGCCGGGCGTACCGGCTGGCTGCTCTACGGGCACCAGCTTGATAAGGCGCGCCTGACGGCGTACCAGCGTCAGCTGGGCGCGGCGATGGTGATCGTCAGCGCCTGGTGCGTCGATGACTATCAGGTGATCCGGCTGGCGGGTTCTTTGACGCCGCGCGCCGCGCGTCTGGCCCATGAGGCGGGGCTGGACGTGGCGCCGCTGGGCAAAATTCCGCACCTGAAAAAACCAGGGCTGCTGCTGATGGATATGGATTCCACGGCGATTCAGATCGAGTGTATTGATGAAATTGCCCGCCTGGCCGGTTGCGGCGAGCAGGTGGCGGAAGTGACCGAACGGGCGATGCGCGGCGAGCTTGATTTTACCGCCAGCCTGCGTCAGCGCGTGGCGGCGCTGAAAGGGGCCGACGCCAACATTTTACGCCAGGTGCGCGATGCGCTGCCGCTGACGCCGGGGCTTTGTACCCTGGTGCAAAAGCTGCAGGCGCTGGGCTGGCGGGTGGCGATCGCCTCCGGCGGCTTTACTTTTTTTGCGGAGCACCTGCGCGATCGGCTTCATCTGGACGCCGTTGCCGCCAACGAACTGGAAATACGCGACGGGGTTTTTACCGGTGAAGTGACTGGCCCGATAGTAGACGCGCAATATAAAGCGGAGCTGCTGGCGAAGCTGGCGCAGCGTTATGAGATCCCTGTAGAGCAAGCGGTGGCGATTGGCGATGGCGCGAACGATCTGTTGATGATTAAAGCCTCCGGGTTAGGCATCGCTTATCACGCCAAGCCGAAAGTTAACGAGCAAACTGAAGTGACGATCCGTCACGCCGATCTGATGGGCGTATTCTGCATCCTCAGCGGCAGCCTGAATCATGAGTCTTAATCATTGAGGTACTGAATTGGCTAAAGCGGTAAAACGTGCCTTTGTCTGCAATGAATGCGGCGCAGACTATCCGCGCTGGCAGGGGCAATGCAGCGCCTGCCACGCCTGGAACACCATCACCGAGGTGAGGCTGGCCGCCTCGCCAGCCGCGGCGCGCAATGAACGCCTCTCCGGCTATGCCGGTACGGCCGGCGCCAGCCGCGTGCAGAAGCTGTCGGAAATCAGCCTGGAGGCGCTGCCGCGCTTTTCTACCGGCTTTAAAGAGTTTGACCGCGTCCTTGGCGGCGGCGTGGTGCCGGGCAGCGCCATACTGATCGGCGGCAGCCCAGGCGCCGGGAAAAGTACCCTGCTGCTGCAAACCCTGTGCAAACTGTCGGCGCAGATGAAAACGCTGTATGTCACCGGCGAAGAATCGCTACAGCAGGTGGCGATGCGCGCGCACCGTTTGGGGCTGCCGACGGAAGATCTGAATATGCTGTCGGAAACCAGCATCGAACAGATTTGCCTGATCGCCGAACAGGAGCAGCCGAAGCTGATGGTTATCGACTCCATCCAGGTGATGCATATGGCGGAGATCCAGTCTTCGCCGGGCAGCGTGGCGCAGGTGCGCGAAACCGCCGCTTATCTGACGCGTTTCGCCAAGACGCGCGGCGTGGCGATCGTGATGGTCGGCCACGTTACCAAAGATGGCTCGCTGGCCGGGCCGAAGGTGCTGGAGCACTGCATCGACTGCTCCGTGCTGCTGGACGGCGACGCCGATTCCCGTTTCCGCACGCTGCGCAGCCATAAAAACCGCTTTGGCGCGGTAAATGAGCTGGGCGTGTTCGCCATGACCGAGCAGGGAATGCGCGAGGTCAGCAACCCGTCGGCGATTTTCCTTTCGCGCGGCGATGAGGTGACCGCCGGTAGCTCGGTGATGGTGGTCTGGGAGGGCACTCGTCCGCTGCTGGTAGAGATTCAGGCGCTGGTGGATCACTCAATGATGGCCAATCCGCGCCGCGTCGCGGTTGGGCTGGAGCAAAACCGTCTGGCGATTTTGCTGGCGGTGCTGCATCGTCATGGCGGCCTGCAGATGGCGGATCAGGATGTGTTCGTTAACGTGGTTGGCGGGGTCAAGGTTACCGAAACCAGCGCGGATCTGGCGCTGATGCTGGCGATGGTTTCCAGCCTGCGCGATCGCCCGCTGCCGCAGGA
This sequence comes from Mixta tenebrionis, assembly GCF_006517625.1. Taxonomy (GTDB): domain Bacteria; phylum Pseudomonadota; class Gammaproteobacteria; order Enterobacterales; family Enterobacteriaceae; genus Mixta; species Mixta tenebrionis. Next base: position 358,382 of record NZ_VHQI01000002.1, read on the forward strand.
TCTGGTGATTTTCGGCGAAGTGGGGCTGGCGGGCGAAATTCGTCCGGTGCCGAGCGGGCAGGAACGTATTTCTGAAGCCTCCAAGCACGGCTTCCGTCGCGCTATTGTCCCGGCGGCGAACGCGCCGAAAAAGATGCCGGAAAATATGCAGGTTTACCCGGTGAAAAAGCTGGCCGACGCACTGGCGATTCTGGATGAGTTATAATTTCTTATCGCGGGAAGTAATCTGTTGTTGGGGTGGGCCTGGGCTCACCCCTTTTTGCAGGAGGCATTATGTCATCATTCGAATATCTGAAAACCGCCATTCGCCAGCAGGGGCATACCTTACAGCAGGTAGCGGACGCCAGCGGCATGACCAAAGGTTATCTGAGCCAGCTGCTGAACGCTAAAATCAAAAGCCCCAGCGCGCAAAAGCTGGAGGCGCTGCATCGCTTTCTCGGACTGGCTTTTCCACGCCGGGAAAAAACCGTCGGCGTGGTGTTTGGCAAGTTCTATCCTCTGCACACCGGTCATATTTATCTTATTCAGCGCGCCTGCAGCCAGGTTGATGAGCTGCACATTATTATGGGGCACGATGAGCCGCGCGATCGGCAGCTGTTTGAAAACAGCGCGATGTCGCAGCAGCCGACCGTCAGCGATCGCTTGCGCTGGCTGCTGCAGACCTTCAAATATCAGAAGAATATTCGTATCCACGCCTTTAATGAAGAGGGAATGGAACCCTATCCGCACGGCTGGGATGTCTGGAGCCGTGGAATTACCGCCTTTATGGCGGAGAAGGGGATTGAGCCAGGCTGCGTTTATACCAGCGAGGAGATGGATGCGCCGCAGTATCGTCAGCATCTGGGCATTGAAACCGTGGTCATCGATCCTCAGCGTTCCTTTATGAATATCAGCGGCGCACAGATACGCCAAAATCCTTTTCGCTACTGGGAGTATATTCCTACTGAGGTAAAGCCGTTTTTCGTGCGTACCGTTGCTATCCTGGGGGGCGAATCCAGCGGCAAGTCGATCATGGTCAACAAGCTCGCCAATATTTTTAACACCTCCAGCGCATGGGAATATGGACGCGATTACGTCTTTTCGCACCTTGGCGGCGATGAAATGGCGCTGCAGTACTCCGATTATGACAAGATTGCGCTGGGCCACGCGCAGTATATCGATTTCGCCGTTAAGTATGCCAACAGGGTTACCTTTATCGATACTGATTTTGTTACTACTCAGGCTTTTTGCAAAAAATATGAGGGTCGTGAACATCCCTTTGTGCAGGCGCTGATCGATGAGTACCGTTTTGATTTGGTCATCCTGCTGGAAAATAACGTACCGTGGGTGGCTGACGGCTTGCGCAGCCTGGGCAGCGCAAGCGATCGAAAAGAGTTCCAGGAGTTATTGATAAAAATGTTGAATGAAAATCAGATTAAATATGAACATATAAGCGAAGAAAGTTACGATGAGCGCTTTTTGCGCTGCGTAGAGCTGGTGAGAAATATGCTGGAGAATGGTAACTAATAGATCAGGCAGGCTGTGCGTATGCTGATACTTTCAGTTTGCTTTTTTGATTCGGAATGTTCTCATTGATAATGCACCCTAACTGAATCAGCCTAATGTTTTAATAATTAAAACAGATTTACCCAAGCCACAGCTTTACGGTTTCAGGCTGTGGTGCGCGGTTCTTAAGAGCGCTAATTATTGATTTTTAAGCTTTAGCACTATAAATCAAAGCGTTAAATGGCTATTTTTTTTGCTATCTTAACGGCTTTAATTTATAAGTTGAATTTTATGGTCGTCGGGACTAACTTTTTTCTTTAAGCAGGGAGAATACGGAGTAACGTTAACTTGAGACATAGCTTATATATTGTCAGGACTATATTAACTATCTTTGGCCGTGTATTTTTATTCTGCCTTTGACTACTTAAACTGTGGTGAATATATAGTTAACTTTCGATTAATTGGCTGACTATTTTAGAAAAGTAAACGGATTTTACTCTAACCCAGGCAAAAAGAGTTAATGCATCTATTGCTTCAGCGGCTTTGAAGCTATACGCGCAAAACGGCATCTATACATTATTCCAGGCAATATCATCCTACACATCTGATGGTGCGTAGAGAGGCTATAACCGGAAAGAATCAAGGGAGTGTAATAATTATGTATAAAGATATTAATCATTTGGTAAGAATGGACTTAAACCTGCTGCCGATACTCGATACGTTGCTGAATGAAAAAAGCGTCAGCAAAACAGCAGATAAGCTGAACGTCACGCCGCCCGCCATTAGTAAATCTCTGAATAAAATCAGAGATACTTTTCAGGATCAGCTTTTAGTCCGCTCCGGCATGAGCCTTGAGCTAACCCCCTTAGCCGTGCGCCTGAAACCTCAGCTCAGAGAGCTGCTGGATAATATACAAAACGTGCTGCATCAAAACATTGAAATGAACGGTAGCGAGCTGCCGCGCTCTTTCAATATCGTTACCAACGATATTTTGATGTCGAAGCTCAGCTACAAGCTGATGAAGAAAAGCATCCAGGAAAACACCAACCACGTATTCAACTTCAACTATGACAACGCCTCTACCTGCATGCTGCGTAGTGAAGATATCGACCTCTATATCGGCGAAGACAAGACATTAAGCCCGGAGGTGAAAATTCGTACTATCGGTCACAGCGACTGCGTTTTTATCGCCAAGAAAGATCATCCGGTGCTGCAGATGGAAAAGTCGCTTAAGGTGCTGAAAGAGTACATGCTGATCGTCTCAAAGAATAAGCTGAAAGAAGAGATGGAAAGCCTGTATCGCGAACGTGGCTATAAAAGAAAAATCCACGGGGTCAGCGCCGGATATCTGCCGATGATTGAGAACGTGATCCAGACTAACAGCCTGGGCATCGTGCCTATGTATGTGGTTGACGGCCTGCAAAGAATGAACCTTGAAGTGGAGTTCTTTAAGCCGCAGTTTGAGCTGCCGAAGGTGCGGATTATCCAGGCATGGCACCCGCGTTATCATAACTGCTCTTCACATAAGTGGTTACGCGATATCTCGAAAGATCTGTTGGAGTTTTAAGCGTCGGCAGCAAACGATTAAGAGCAGGGAAGGTGGGTTGAGACTAATTGATACCGCCTTTTGCGGACTTCATTTTCGCTAACGTCTGTTATGTAGCCGTTGATGTCCGGTTGTTGCGTTTCGCTGTTGATGTGCTGTTCTGCCATTTTGCCTGAGCGAGAGGGGGAGAAGGCGGCGATGATAAAATTATAAAAACTGACTGAATAAATAAAAAAGCCGCTTAACGTAAGAGCAATGGCCCGTTGTTATTAACGCCCCGATTTCGGGGCGTTTTACCGTCTGAAGCGAATTAATAGACAATCACGGCCTTGCCGCGCATATGGCCTTCCAGCACCTTCTCATGCGCCTGTTTTACGCTGTCAACGCTTAGCCCCTTCAGCGTTTCATTTAAGGTTGTGGTTAACTTGCCCGCATCCAGCAGCTGCGCTACCTCATGCAGAATTTCTCCCTGACGCGCCATATCCGGCGTGGAATACATGCTGCGGGTAAACATAAATTCCCAGTGCAGCGCCGCGCTTTTCAGTTTTAACTGCTCCATGTCCAGCGGGCGGCTGTTCTCAACAATGGTGCAGACCTGCCCCTGCGGCGCAATCAGCTTGCCGATAGCCTGCCAGTGGCCGTCGGTATCATTCAGGCAGAAGATGTAATCCACCTGCTGAATACCGTGTTGCGCCAGCTCCTCAGGCATGTTGTTATAGTTGATGACCAGATCCGCGCCGCGATCTTTACACCACTGCGCCGAGTCGGGGCGGGATGCGGTGGCGATAACTTTTACTTTGCTGTGCAGCCTGGCTAAGGGTATCGCCAGTGAACCAACGCCGCCCGCGCCGCCGATAATCAACAGGGTTTGCGTTTCGCTGGCTTCGGTAATGCGTAAACGCTCAAACAGACCTTCCCAGGCGGTCAGGGCGGTTAGCGGAATCGCTGCCGCCGCGCCAAAGTCGAGGCTTTCAGGTTTACGACTGACGATGCGCGCATCTACCAGTTGTAATGTGCTGTTGCTGCCCGGACGGGTGATATCGCCGGCGTAGTAAACCTCATCGCCTGCCTTAAAACCGGTGACCCTGCTGCCGGTTTCCACCACCACGCCGCTGGCGTCCCAACCTAAAATACGCGGCTGCTGCAGGCCGCTTTTCTGCACGCCTTTATGAACTTTGGTATCGACCGGGTTTACCGATACGGCTTTTACTTCCACCAGCAGGTCATATTCGCCGGGCGTAGGTTTCTCTTGCTGAATCTCAATAAACTGCTCCGGCTTTTGCGGATTGACGGCAACGGCTCTCATGGTCATCTCATTTCTCCTTAGTGAATGGGATAAGTGTAGAAGGCGGCGGGTGCGGTGATAAGATGGACAATAACTCACAAAGTGTTCGTCTCAGGTGAACAATGGAATTAAAGCGGTTATACGATATGGCGCTGTTTGCGCTGGTCGCCGAAAGCGGCAGCTTTACCGCCGCCGCGCAGCGCGCCGGATTGCCTAAATCGAGCGTGAGCCAGCGCATCAGTCAGCTTGAGCAGGCGCTGGGGCTGCGCCTGCTTAATCGCACCACCCGCCAGCTCAACCTGACGTTCGCCGGGGAACGCTATTTGATCCACTGTCAGGAGATGATGCAGGCCAGCGAGCGCGCGGATCTGGCAATCAAACGCCTGCGCGATAATCCAAGCGGGCGGCTGCGCATTACCAGCCCCGCCGGCATTGGCGCTACGCTGCTGGCGCGCTGTAACGTTGAGTTTCAGCAGCGCTACCCGGACGTGACGCTGGAGGTGTCGGTTTCGGATGATATCCGCGATCTGGTGCAGGAGGGTTTTGATGTGGCGCTGCGTACCGGCAAACCGCAGGATTCGTCGCTAATTGGACGGCGCGTCGGCGTCTGTCAGCGCCTGCTGGTGGCGAGCGCGAACTACCTGGCGAAGAGCGGGGCGATAAGCCATCCCCGGCAGCTGGCGGAGCAGCGCTGTATCGCCCACCGCGCCTGGGCTGAGTGGCTGCTGCGGCGCGGCGCGGAGCATTACCGCTGGCTGTTGCCGTCGGCGCACTTAACCGATAATCTGCTTTACGCGCGCGAGTGCGCGCTTAATCATGCCGGCGTTACGCTGCTGCCGCGCTTTCTTGCCGGGGAGGCGCTGACGCGCGGTGAGCTGACGCCGGTGTTGCCGGAGTGGGAAATGGAAGGCAATGAGCTGTGGCTGGTTTATCCGGGACGTAAGTTAAACTCGCCCGCGCTGGCGCGCTTTATCGATTTCGCCCTGCAAAGCGCGGCGTTTCGCGAGTTTTACCAATAAAAAAAGCGGCCCGCAGGCCGCTTTTGCGGTTATTTAGCGATACGTTTGTATTTGATGCGCTTCGGCTCCAGCGCGTCAGCGCCGAGGGTGCGTTTCTTATACTCTTCGTATTCGGTAAAGTTGCCTTCGAAGAACTCCACCTTGCCCTCATCCTGATAGTCGAGGATATGAGTAGCGATGCGGTCAAGGAACCAGCGGTCATGCGAAATCACCATCGCGCAGCCTGGGAACTCCAGCAGGGCGTTTTCCAGCGCGCGCAGGGTTTCGATATCCAGGTCGTTGGTCGGTTCATCGAGCAGCAGCATATTGCCGCCAACCTGCAGCAGTTTCGCCAGATGCAGACGTCCGCGTTCGCCGCCGGAGAGCTCGCCGACGCGTTTGCCCTGATCGACGCCTTTAAAGTTAAAGCGGCCAACGTAGGCGCGGCTGGGCATTTCGGTATTGCCGATCTTCATGATATCCAGGCCGCCGGACACCTCTTCCCAGACGGTTTTGGCATTATCCATGCTGTCGCGGAACTGATCGACCGATGCCAGCTTCACGGTTTCACCCAGCGTTATGGTGCCGCTGTCCGGCTGCTCCTGGCCTGACATCATGCGGAACAGCGTTGATTTACCCGCGCCGTTCGGGCCGATGATGCCGACAATCGCGCCTTTCGGCACCGAGAAGGAGAGATCGTCGATCAGCAGGCGATCGCCGTAAGACTTACGCAGGTTGCTGACTTCCACCACTTTATCGCCCAGGCGCGGCCCAGGTGGAATAAAGAGCTCGTTGGTTTCGTTACGCTTCTGATATTCGGTGTTGTTCAGTTCTTCAAAGCGCGCCAGACGGGCTTTGCCTTTAGACTGGCGGCCTTTAGCGCCCTGACGCACCCACTCCAGCTCTTTCTCAATAGATTTACGACGCGCCGCTTCCTGAGAAGCCTCCTGCGCCAGGCGCTGATCTTTCTGCTCCAGCCAGGAGGAGTAGTTGCCCTCCCACGGAATGCCTTCGCCGCGGTCCAGCTCCAGAATCCAGCCGGCGACGTTATCGAGGAAGTAACGGTCGTGGGTAATCGCCACTACGGTGCCTTCGAAGTCGTGCAGGAAGCGCTCCAGCCAGGCCACGGATTCCGCATCCAGGTGGTTGGTCGGTTCATCCAGCAGCAGCATGTCCGGTTTTTCCAGCAGCAGGCGGCACAGCGCGACGCGACGGCGCTCGCCGCCGGAGAGGTTGGCGACTTTCGCCTCCCAGTCCGGCAGGCGCAGCGCATCAGCGGCGCGCTCCAGCTGGACGTTGAGATTATGTCCGTCGTGCGCCTGGATAATCTCTTCCAGCTTGCCCTGTTCAGCGGCCAGCTTGTCGAAATCGGCATCCGGTTCGGCATACAGCGCGTAAACCTCATCCAGACGCTTCAGCGCGCCGACCACTTCAGCAACCGCCTCTTCCACCGATTCACGTACGGTGTGCTCCGGGTTCAGCTGCGGCTCCTGCGGCAGATAGCCGATTTTAATGCCCGGCTGCGGACGCGCTTCGCCTTCGATATCTTTATCGATGCCCGCCATAATACGCAGCAGGGTGGATTTACCCGCGCCGTTCAAACCCAGCACGCCGATTTTGGCGCCGGGGAAGAAGCTAAGGGAGATGTTCTTAAGAATGTGACGCTTCGGCGGCACGACTTTGCCGACGCGATGCATACTGTAGACGAATTGAGCCACGTGAAATGAGCCTCTTATGGTCTGTATGGTAATCGGGAGATCTTCGCCCGTTCAGAACGGCAAGTTTAGCGGTTTTCCCTGCTTAATCACAGCCATCACGCTGCTGATTGTTTGCTTTTCGCTGCTGCGCGCCGCCCACGTTTTACGGCAGCATCAGCGGAATATTCTGCTGTCGCAGACAGGTCGCCAGCGGCTCTGACGGCGCTTCGTCGCTGATAATGGTATCAAAGCGGGACAGATCGCCAATCCGCGCCGGTAATACCTTGTGATATTTACTGCTGTCCGCCAGCAGCAGGGTACGCTGCGCCCGCGCCATGGCCTGCTGCTTCATCGGCAGTTCGTTAAAGTTGTAACAGGTGGCGCCCTGGCCGGCATCGAGCCCGGCCGCTGAAATAAAGGCCAGCGTAGGGCAGATCTCATCAAGCAGAGAAAGGTTGCCGTGCGGCGAGAAAACCGCATTATCGGGATGAAATTCACCGCCGCTGAGGATAACGCGGCAGCGCTTTTTTTCCTTTAACGCCAGGAAGGTATTGATGGCGTAACAGACCGCGGTAAAGGGCAGCTCCTCATCTATCGCATCGATCACCCAGGGCATGGTGGTGCCGCAGTCAAAAAAAACGGTATCGTTGGCGTTGATCAGGCTGGCCGCCAGCTTCGCCAGCCGCTGCTTTTTATTAACGTTGTGCGACTGCTGATCGGAGACAAAATAGTGCGCCTGCGCGCTCTTGGGATCGCTGACGATGTAGCCGCCCAGCAGCACCAGACAGGAGGCCTGCTCGTTGAGGTCGCGCCGGATGGTCATTTCCGAAACGCCCAACAGACGGGCCGCTTCTTTCAGATGAATTTTATCGATGCGCCTGAGCGCCTGCGCCAGCTTGCCGATCCGCTCTTCGCGCCGGGTTTCCATGATCGCGTTCTCTGGTTATTTGTTTCCTCTATGTTAACCCTAAAAATCCAGAGCGTCAGCCGCCGCAAATCGCCGCGCAATCTTCCGCTGCAAAAAGTAAATTTTGTGAAGAACATGGCACGACGCCTGCGGCCTGGTTAGCATGAAAGGAGCCTGGCATATCGCCGAACCGGTTAACAGAGAGAGGAGAGCGAGTAGTGACTCACAGGAAGGAGAGATGGCGATACTGGCTGGCCGGCGTCTGCCTGCTGGCCGTTAGCGGCAGCGTAATGGCCGATTCGCTGGACCAACAGCGCAATCGCTACCAGCAAATTAAACAGGCCTGGGATAATAAGCAGATGGACGTGGTGGCGCAGCTGATGCCGACGCTGAAAGATTATCCGCTCTACCCCTATCTGGAATACCGTGAACTTTCTGAGCATCTCGATCAGGAAACCGGCCTGGCCATCAATAATTTTATCAGGCGCTATCCTACGCTGCCGCCGGTACATTCGCTTGCCGCGCGCTTCGTTAACGAGCTGGCGCGACGCGAGGACTGGCGCGGCCTGCTGGTGTTCAGCCCTGAAGAGCCGCAGCCGGTCGCCGCGCGCTGTAACTGGTACTACGCCAAATGGGCTACCGGCCAGCAGCAGGTAGCCTGGGAAGGGGCGAAAAAAATCTGGCTGCGCGGCAGTTCGCTGCCGGCCAGCTGCGACAAGCTGTTTGCCGTGTGGCAGGCGGCGGGGGAGCAGTCGCCGATTACGACTCTGGAGCGTATTCGTCTGGCGATGGTGGCCGGCAACGGCAGCCTGGTGAATTTCCTCGCTAAACAGCTGCCCGCTGATTATAAAACTATGGCGGATGCGGTCACGGCGCTGCAAAACAATCCGGGAACGCTGGAAGCGTTTGCCCGCAGCGTCGGGCCAACTGATTTTACCCGTCAGGCCGTCTCGCTGGCCTTTGCCCGCGTGGCGCGTGGCGATGCGGAAAACGCGCGCGCCATGATCCCGACGCTGGCGCGCCTGCAGCAGATGAGCGAGCAGGAGACGCAGGAACTGCGTGAAGCGGTCGCCTGGCGCCTGATGGGGAATGAGGCGACCAGCGAACAGGCGCGCTGGCGCGACAGCGTTATCATGAAAAGCGGCTCGACGGCGCTAATTGAACGCCGCGTGCGCCTGGCGCTCAGCAGTAACGATCGGCGCGGTTTAAACACCTGGATTGCCCGGCTCGATCCCGATGCCAAGGAAAAAGATGAATGGCAGTACTGGCAGGCCGATCTGCTGCTGGAGCGCGGGCGCAAGCAGGAGGCGGAGGAGATCCTGCGTAAGCTGATGCAGGAGCGCGGCTTCTATCCGATGGTGGCGGCGCAGCGGCTTGGCGTGACCTATCCGCTGCGGGTGGATGAGGCGCCGCGTCCCGACAGCAGCCTGGATAACGGGGCGGAGATCGCCCGCGTGCGTGAGCTGATGTACTGGGGCATGGACAACCTGGCGCGTACCGAATGGAGCCGCCTGGTCGCCAGTAAAACCGCGACTCAGCAGCAGATGCTGGCGCGCTATGCGCTGAACCACGGCTGGTGGGATCTGAGCGTGCAGGCCACCATTACGGGCAAGCTGTGGAATCATCTGGCAGAACGCTTCCCGCTCGCCTGGCAGCCGCAGTTTATTCAGCATACTCAGGGTAAAGCCATCCCGATCAGCTACGCGATGGCGATTGCGCGTCAGGAGAGCGCCTGGAATCCAAAGGCGCGATCGCCGGTGGGCGCCAGCGGGCTGATGCAAATTATGCCTGCCACCGCCAGCCATACGGTGAAGATGTACAGTATTCCGGGCTACGTCAACAGCAGCCAGCTGCTCGATCCGCAGACCAACATTCAGATCGGTACGCAGTACCTGGAGTATGTTTATCAGCAGTTCGATCGCAACCGGATTTTCGCTTCCGCCGCCTATAATGCCGGGCCGGGCCGGGTGCGCACCTGGCAGCGGATCAGCAACGGACAGCTCGACGCGGTGGCGTTTATTGAGACGATCCCGTTTTCTGAAACGCGCGGCTATGTGAAAAACGTGCTGGCCTACGATGCTTATTATCGTCACTTCCTCAACCAGCCGGATAATATCCTGTCTGATAGCGAGTGGCGGCGGCGCTATTGAATATGCTACTCTTCCGTACTCGCCAATGAGTACGGAAGATTTTCATGACCCCACACGCCCCGACTCCGGTAACGGAACATCCGCAGGATGAAAACTGGCTGCGCTTCGTCAGCCTGCTGGAACGCGCTTTTCCGTTGGATCTACAGCTGCCGCTGCTACAGCTGATGATGACGCCGGATGAACGCGAAGCGTTCGGCACGCGCCTGCGCATTATTGAAGAGCTGTTGCGCGGCGAAATGAGCCAGCGCGAGCTGAAAAACGAGCTGGGCGTGGGCATCGCCACTATCACGCGCGGCTCCAACAGCCTGCGCGCCGCGCCGCCCGCGCTGACCGCCTGGCTGGCCGGGGAGCTGTCGATCAATCCGTAGCTCTGGCTAGTGCGCTTGCGGCGTCGCCTGCTGATAGACGGCGTTATGAAACGGGCAGAGCGCCAGCACCAGCGCCTGATAGTAAACGCTGGTGCGCGTCAGCAGGCCGCGGGTGAAAACGCCAATCGCGCCGCCCTGGTGCTTGATATTATCGATGCCGGTGAGCTGCGCCATCTCTTCGCCCAGTTCGCGTCCGGCATGAATGCCCGTCATTATTCGCGCAGGCAGCGTAAAGCTGGCGGAGCGGGATTCGCCGCGCTGCTGATGGTTTTCAATTACCATCCAGGCAAAGGCGTCTTCGCCTTCGATGCCCGCTTCGATCGCCACCCAGAAATCGGCCTCCGGCCTCACCTGGCGGGCGTTCATTACGCGCTGGCGTGCGCCAGTTCGCGTTTCTGTATTTGTCAGCGGCTGTGCGGCTACGCCGCTGTCGACCTCAACGCCTTCGATATGGCAGGATCCTTCGCCAAAGACATCGTTAAAAGCCTGGGCAATAGCGCTAATTTTTGCCGGATTAATGGTGGCAGCAACAACATGGTACATAATTACTTGAACCTTCTACGCAATTTTGACGCAGTATAACGGAAAAAAAGCATGTTACAGGTCTATCTTGTTCGCCACGGGGAAACGGTGTGGAACGCGGCCAGGCGCATTCAGGGGCAGTCTGATAGCGCACTGACTGAAAAAGGGGAATATCAGGCTCGCCAGGTAGGCGAAAGGGCCAGAAGCCTGGGAATCACGCATGTTATCAGCAGCGACTTAGGACGCACGCGGCGCACGGCGGAAATTATCGCCGACGCCTGCGGCTGCGGCGTTACGCTGGATGCGCGGCTGCGCGAGCTGAATATGGGCGTGCTGGAGCAGCGCCCGATCGATTCGCTCAGCGAGCAGGAGGAGGCCTGGCGCCGCACGCTGCTGGACGGCACGGTGGATGGACGGATTCCCGCAGGGGAGAGTCTGGCGGAGCTGGCGGCGCGCATGCGCCAGGCGCTGAACGCCTGCTTTGATTTGCCTGCCGGCAGTCGCCCGCTGCTGGTCAGCCACGGTATTGCGCTGGGCGTGCTGATTGGCACCCTGCTGGGCCTGCCGGCTCACGCTGAACGGCGCCTGCGGCTGCGCAACTGCTCGCTGTCGCGCGTCGATCATCAGCAAAGCGCATGGCTGGCGCAAGGATGGGTGGTGGAGACGGCGGGCGATGTTTCGCATCTCGATCTGCCCGCGCTGGATGAGCTGCAGCGCTGAGTAAAGTCTGCGGGCCCGCTGGACGGGCCCGTAGAGCGTCAGCCGGCGACGCGTTTGATCGGAATTAAATACTCGCAGCGGATCTCCGCCGGCGGTTCAGCGCGTTTCTTGCCGCCGTGGGTATAAAAACGTTCAATATCCTGACCATAGCGGCGCGTTAGCTGCAGCGTCGGCATACAGGTGCCATATACCATCAGGATAAAATCCTGCAGCTGGCTGCGCGGCCCCTGATAGTTGAACTGGACATAATCCCCGCCTTCCAGCAGTACGCTCTGCGCCGACTGCATGGTTTTTGCCAGCTGATCGGAAGGTACGGCGGTGGTATAGAGGATCTCCTGCTCGTCATCCTTCTCCTGGCTGGCGCGCACCTGATGCAGGCCATACAGCACCGGCGGTACGGTGTCGTTTTCCAGCAGGAACTGCTGCCAGAAGTGGGTGCGCATCTCATCACGATAGCGCGAGATCTGCTCCAGCGTGCAGGTATAGCTCTGCGTTTGCCCTACCAGCAGCGTTTCCGGCAGCGTAACGTAATGCGCTTCCGGCAGCGGCGCGTTATCCAGACGAATTGGCGGACGCAGGCCGTAAGCGTTCCATTCCGAAGCGCGACGATACCAGGCCGGCGTCTGGCTAAACTGCTTTTTAAAAGCGCGGGTAAAGGTTTGTTGCGAATCAAAACGATACTGTAACGCGATATCCAGAATCGGACGGCTGGTTAAGCGCAGCGCGACCGCGGCTTTCGACAGGCGCCGGGCGCGAATATAGGCGCCGATGGCATGGCCGGTGACTTCTTTAAACATTCTTTGCAGATGCCATTTAGAATAGCCCGCTTTGGCCGCCACGTTATCCAGTGACAGCGGCTGATCGAGATGGCTCTCCAGCCAGACAAGCAAATCGCGAATGATACCAGCTTGGTCCATAAAACATCCTCTTGTACTTAGATAGGCGCAGGCAAGGCAAAGTCGCGCGATCATAGCACTAAATGCGCAAAAAACGCCGAAGGTTTTACCTGGTGGATTGTGCTATACCCTTGCAACGGGGCTACATAATGTTAGTCCGGCTTATCTCTGGCGTGCGGTTTTCGCCAGCAAGTCTAATAATATTTAATGGTAATAATATGATAATTAAGAAATTACTGATAATTACGGCGGCGGTTTTTTTTAGCGCGGGCGCTGCAGCGGAAGAGATCGGTTCGGTGGATACGGTGTTTAAGATGTTCGGTCCCGATCATAAAATTGTGGTAGAAGCCTTTGACGATCCGGACGTGAAAAATGTCACCTGCTATATCAGCCGGGCGAAAACGGGGGGCATCAAAGGGGGCTTAGGGCTGGCGGAAGATACCTCCGACGCGGCCATCTCCTGTCAGCAGACAGGGCCGATAACGCTAAGCGAACGTATTGCTAAAGGTAAAGCGCAGGGGGAAACGGTTTTCCGTCAGCGTACTTCGCTGCTGTTTAAGAAGCTACAGGTGGTTCGCTTTTTCGATGCGAAGCGCAACGCGCTGATCTATCTTTCTTATTCAGACAAAGTGGTGGAAGGCTCGCCGAAAAACGCCCTGAGCGCCGTGCCGATTATGCCGTGGCAGCGCTAGCGCTGACAGCAAAACGGCGAGAAATCTCGCCGTTTGTTTCTCATTATTCCTGCAGATCGCCGCAGAAGCGGTAGCCTTCGCCATGGATGGTGGCGATGATTTCCGGCGTGTCCGGGGTGGACTCAAAGTGCTTACGGATACGGCGGATAGTTACGTCGACTGTACGATCGTGCGGCTTCAATTCGCGCCCGGTCATTTTCTTCAGCAGATCGGCACGGGTTTGAATTTTGCCTGGGTTTTCACAGAAGTGCAGCATGGCGCGGAATTCACTACGCGGCAGCTTATACTGTTCGCCGTTGGGGCTAATCAGCGAGCGGCTGTTGATATCCAGCTCCCAGCCGTTAAATTTATAGCTCTCAACCTGTTTACGCTCTTCGCTGGTAGCGGAAAGGTTCATGGTACGGGAAAGCAGATTGCGGGCGCGAATGGTTAATTCACGCGGGTTAAACGGCTTGGTGATGTAATCATCCGCGCCGATTTCCAGGCCAAGGATTTTATCAACTTCATTATCGCGGCCGGTCAAAAACATCAGTGCGACGTTCGCTTGTTCACGTAGTTCACGCGCCAGTAACAGACCATTTTTACCCGGTAGATTAATATCCATGATTACCAGATTAATATCATTATCGGTCAATACCTGATGCATCTCTGCGCCATCCGTCGCTTCAAACACTTCGTAGCCTTCGGCTTCGAAAATGCTTTTCAGAGTGTTACGCGTGACTAATTCATCTTCAACGATAAGAATATGCGGGATCTGCATGAGTTCGCTACCTAAAATTTGCCAACAAAATCGGAAACAGGGTGTACTGCCGTTAACGCCGGAAAATGATCGCGGGTTAACTGAGTACAGAATTATGTTCTTGATGCACCGTCCATCAACGTCAACAACATTGTCAGCTCAGCCATAAGGATGAATCCTGCATGCCCCGGCAGTGCCAAATGGCCGCTATCCTAGCTGTATTAACAGCAACATAACAGCATAGAGTACAACCGATAAGCACTAAAACAACGCTTCGTTGACTTATATCAAATCAAGTGTAGCACGTTAACACTTTTGTGAAAAATGCTCATCAGAATGCCAGCTTAGCTCACAGTTATCAGGACTTGACCTCCTGCTATTGCGCGAAAGTTTACTCAGTTAATTAATAAAATACAATTTTGATTTATAAGGGCTTATTTATGATATTTATATGTTATTAATGTTCTGTCAGGTTAAATAGTTTAAAGGCGTTAAATACAAAAATTGTTGTCGCATAGCGCATGGTTATGCAATTGTTAAATTTGTAATGCTGTTATTTAACATGCCCTCGTGTCAGAGTGTGCGCTCAGGTTAAGATAACATTCAGGGTTTTTATGCGTTTTCCACTTATTCTTGTCTCTCCTGCCCGTGCGGAAAATATTGGCGCTGCGGCACGAGCGATGAAAACAATGGGGTTTAGCGAACTGCGTATTGTACAAAGCGATGCCTGGCGGCTGCCGGCGACGCGCGTTGTGGCGCATGGCGCCGGCGAGATTGTTGATAACATTCAGCATTACCCGTCTCTTGCCGCCGCGCTGGAGGATATCGATTTTTCGGTCGCCACTACCGCCCGCAGCCGGGCTAAGTTTCGCTACTACGCCACGCCGCAGCAGGTGGAGAATATCCTGCGCGAGAAGCAGCAGTGGGTGAGCAGCATGGCGCTGGTATTCGGACGCGAAGATAGCGGCCTGACCAACGAGGAGCTGGCGCAGGTCGATTTGCTGACCGGCATCCCTATGGCGAATGATTATCCCTCGCTTAACCTGGGGCAGGCGGTCATGGTCTACTGCTACCAGCTATCCTCGCTTATGCAGGTGGCGCCGACGGTGAGCGAGCAGGCGGATAGCCAGCAGCTGAGCGCGCTGCGCCAGCGCCTGATGTCGCTGCTTGCCCGGCTAAACGTGGCTGATGACGCAAAGCTTGCCGACTGGCTTCAGCAGCGTATCGGCCTGCTGCAACAGCGCGATAACGCGATGTTGCATCGGCTATTACACGATATTGAAAAAAAACTTTAGCGTAATAATTTGTTGTTGGCGTTAATATCGGTTTGAAGAGCTGGTTTTATGGGTGATCCCGGTATTTTTAACTAAAGGAAGCGCGGGTTTAGCCGCTGGATTGCCGCAGGCTTTGACGCGCGCCGCCGATAAATCCATTGACTTCACCCGGCGATTGCTTTACTTCTGAAAAGCAGACAGAGACAAAACAGACAGACAAAAATCACATGCGTACAAACAGCCTGAACACCACCACTATTACTACCACCATTACCACAGGTAACGGTGCGGGCTGACGCATACAGGAAAAAAGAGAAAAAGCCCGCACCCAACCAGGTGCGGGCTTTTTTTTCGGCTTAAATTCAGGAGATCTTTAACGATGCGAGTGCTGAAATTCGGCGGAACCTCAGTGGCGAATGCGGAACGTTTTCTGCGGGTTGCCGACATTCTGGAAAGCAATGCGCAGCAGGGACAGGTAGCGACCGTACTGTCCGCGCCCGCTAAAATTACCAACCACCTGGTTGCGATGATTGAGAAAACCATCAGCGGACAGGATGCCACGCCGAATATCAGCGACGCCGAACAGATTTTCGCCGCTCTGCTGAGCGGGCTGCAGGCGGCGCAGCCGGGCTTCGCCTGGCAGCGGCTACAGGCGCTGGTGGATAAAGAGTTCGCGCAGCTGAAGCAAACGCTGCACGGCATTGCTCTGCTGGGGCAGTGCCCCGATAGCGTCAACGCCGCGATCATCTGCCGCGGTGAAAAGCTCTCCATCGCCATAATGGAAGCGCTGCTGCAGGCGCGCGGGCACCGCGTCAGCGTCATCGATCCGGTCAGCATGCTGCTGGCGCACGGCCACTATCTGGAATCCACCGTAGATATCGCCGAGTCTACGCGCCGCATCGCCGCCAGCCAGATCCCGGCGCAAAATATCATTCTGATGGCGGGCTTTACCGCCGGCAACGAGCGCGGCGAGCTGGTGGTGCTGGGACGTAACGGCTCCGACTATTCGGCGGCGGTGCTGGCGGCCTGCCTGCGCGCCGACTGCTGCGAAATCTGGACCGACGTTGACGGCGTTTATACCTGCGATCCGCGTCAGGTGCCGGATGCGCGCCTGCTGAAATCGATGTCCTACCAGGAAGCGATGGAGCTTTCCTATTTCGGCGCTAAGGTTCTGCATCCCCGCACTATCGCCCCTATCGCCCAGTTCCAGATCCCTTGCCTGATTAAAAATACCGCCAATCCCCAGGCGCCCGGCACGCTGATTGGCGGCAACAGTAACGATGACGCTAATCCGGTAAAAGGCATCACCAACCTGAATAATATGGCGATGTTCAACGTCTCCGGGCCGGGCATGAAGGGGATGATCGGCATGGCGGCGCGCGTTTTTGCCGCGATGTCGCGTACCGGCATCTCCGTAGTGCTGATTACCCAATCCTCTTCCGAATACAGCATCAGCTTCTGCGTGCCGCAGATCGAGCAGGCGCGCGCGCGCCGGGTGCTGGAGGAGGAGTTCAGTCTGGAGCTGAAAAACGGCCTGCTGGAGCCGCTGGACGTTATGGAGCAGCTGGCGATCGTTTCCGTGGTCGGCGATAACATGCGCACCCAGCGCGGCATCTCCGCCAAATTCTTTGCGGCGCTGGCGCGCGCCAATATCAATATCGTCGCTATCGCCCAGGGCTCTTCCGAACGCTCAATTTCGGTGGTGGTGAATAACGATGAGGTGACCACCGCGGTGCGCGTCGTGCATCAGATGCTGTTCAATACCGACCAGGTGATCGAAGTCTTTGTCGTCGGCGTCGGCGGCGTCGGCGGCGCGCTGCTGGAGCAGCTGCATCGCCAGCAGGTATGGCTGAAGAACAAACATATCGATCTGCGCGTCTGCGGTATTGCCAACTCGAAGGCGCTGGTGACTAACGTGCACGGCATCGATCTCAGCTGCTGGCAAAGCGCATTGCAGGAAGCCAATGAGCCTTTCGATCATAGCCGCCTGACGCGGCTGGTTAAGGAGTATCACCTGCTGAACCCGGTGATCGTCGACTGTACTTCCAGCCAGACGGTTGCCGATCGCTATGTTGATTTCCTGGCTGAAGGTTTCCATGTGGTAACGCCGAATAAAAAGGCGAACACCTCCTGCTGGCAATATTATCAGCAGCTGCGCAGCGCGGCGGCGAAATCACGCCGTAAGTTCCTCTACGATACCAACGTCGGCGCCGGGCTGCCGGTGATTGAAAACCTGCAAAACCTGCTCAACGCGGGCGATGAGCTGATCAGCTTCTCCGGCATACTTTCCGGCTCGCTCTCGTTTATTTTCGGCAAGCTGGATGAAGGCATGTCGCTTTCGGAAGCGACCCGACTGGCGCGCGAAATGGGCTTTACCGAACCCGATCCGCGCGACGATCTCTCCGGTATGGATGTGGCGCGCAAGCTGCTGATTCTGGCGCGTGAGGCGGGCTATGAGCTGGAGCTGAGCGATATTGAAATCGAAGCGATGCTGCCGCAAGAATTTACCGCTATTCCCGATGTCGATACCTTTATGCAACGCCTGCCAGAGCTGGATGCCGTCTTTGCCCAACGCGTGGCGGCGGCGCGTGATGACGCTAAGGTGCTGCGCTTTGTCGGCGCGATCGAAGAGGGCGGGCGCTGCCGCGTGAAGATCGATGCGGTAGACGGCAACGATCCGCTGTATAAAGTAAAAAATGGCGAAAACGCGCTGGCGTTTTACAGCCGCTACTATCAGCCGATTCCGCTGGTGCTGCGCGGCTACGGCGCGGGCAACGATGTAACCGCCGCCGGGGTCTTTGCCGACCTGTTACGCACGCTGTCATGGAAGTTAGGAGTGTGAAAATGGTAAAAATTTATGCGCCCGCCTCAATCGGCAACGTCAGCGTCGGCTTCGACGTGCTGGGCGCGGCGGTTTCGCCGGTAGATGGCTCGCTGCTGGGCGACTGCGTCAGCGTTGAGGCGGCAGATTCTTTCAGCCTGGTGAATCAGGGGCGCTTTGTCAGCAAGCTGCCCGCTAATCCGCAGGAAAATATCGTTTACCAGTGCTGGGCGCGCTTCTGCGAAGCTATCGGCAAAACCGTGCCGGTACGCATGACGCTGGAAAAAAATATGCCGATCGGTTCCGGCCTCGGCTCCAGCGCCTGTTCGGTGGTGGCGGGCCTGATGGCGATGAATGAGTTTTGCGATCGGCCGCTGGATGATACGCAGCTGCTGACGCTAATGGGCGAGCTGGAAGGGCGCATCTCCGGCAGCGTCCATTACGATAACGTAGCCCCCTGTTTCCTTGGCGGCATGCAGCTGATGCTGGAAGAGAACGGCATTATCAGCCAGGCGGTGCCCGGTTTTGATGAGTGGCTGTGGGTGATGGCCTATCCCGGCATTAAGGTTTCCACCGCCGAAGCCAGGGCGATTTTGCCCGCGCAGTATCGCAAAGAGGATTGTATTAAGCACGGGCGCTATCTGGCGGGCTTTATTCACGCCTGCCATACCGCGCAGCCGCAGCTGGCGGCAAAGCTGATGCGCGACGTAATTGCCGAGCCTTACCGCGCTAAGCTGCTGCCGGGCTTTGCCGCGGCGCGTCAGGCGGCGCAGGAGATCGGCGCGCTGGCCTGCGGCATTTCCGGCTCCGGCCCGACGCTGTTTGCCGTTTGCGATCGCCCTGAGACGGCGCAGCGCATGGCGCACTGGCTGCAGCAGAACTATCTGCAAAATGAGGAAGGCTTTGTTCATATTTGCCGTGCCGATACGGCTGGCGCACGAAAACTGGGATAACGCATGAAACTCTATAATTTAAAGGATCACAACGAGCAGGTAAGCTTTGCGCAGGCGGTAAAGCAGGGGCTGGGTAAGCAGCAGGGGCTCTTCTTCCCGCTGGAGCTGCCGGAGTTCGAGCTGACCGAAATCGACGCCATGCTGGAGATGGATTT
Source organism: Mixta tenebrionis (assembly GCF_006517625.1). Taxonomy (GTDB): domain Bacteria; phylum Pseudomonadota; class Gammaproteobacteria; order Enterobacterales; family Enterobacteriaceae; genus Mixta; species Mixta tenebrionis. The sequence goes on from NZ_VHQI01000002.1 coordinate 377,590, forward strand.
CGTCACCCGCAGCAGCAAAATTCTTTCCGCTTATATCGGCGATGAAATCGCCGCGCATCAGCTGGCGCAGCGCGTTAAGGCGGCCTTCGCTTTTCCGGCGCCGCTGGCGCAGGTGACCGACGATATCGCCTGCCTGGAGCTGTTTCACGGCCCGACGCTGGCGTTTAAAGATTTCGGCGGCCGCTTTATGGCGCAGATGCTCTCTTATATCAGCGGCGCCGACGAGCAGATCACCATCCTGACCGCCACCTCCGGCGATACCGGCGCCGCGGTAGCCCATGCGTTTTACGGCATGGAAAACGTGCGCGTGGTGATCCTCTATCCGCAGGGCAAAATCAGCCCGCTGCAGGAGAAGCTGTTCTGCACCCTGGGCGGCAATATCCACACCATCGCCATTGAGGGCGATTTCGACGCCTGCCAGGCGCTGGTGAAGCAGGCGTTTGACGATGAGGCGCTGAAGCAGGCGATCGGCCTGAACTCGGCGAACTCGATCAATATCAGCCGCCTGCTGGCGCAGATCTGTTACTACTTTGAAGCGGTGGCGCAGCTGCCGCAGGAAAAACGCAACCAGCTGGTGGTTTCGGTGCCGAGCGGCAATTTCGGCGATCTCACCGCGGGCCTGCTGGCGAAATCGCTGGGGCTGCCGGTAAAACGCTTTATCGCCGCGACTAACAGTAACGATACCGTGCCGCGTTTTCTCGCCAGCGGCGCCTGGCAGCCGAATATTACCGTCGCCACGCTCTCTAATGCGATGGATGTCAGCCAGCCTAATAACTGGCCGCGTGTGGAAGAGCTGTTCCGCCGTAAAACCTGGCGTCTGAGCGATCTGGGCTTCGGCGCGGTGGATGATGAGACCACCCGCGCGGCGATGCGCGAGCTGGCGCAGCTGGGCTACATCTCTGAGCCGCACGCCGCCATCGCCTGGCGCATGCTGCGCGACCAGCTACAGCCGGGCGAGTTCGGTCTGTTTCTCGGCACCGCGCATCCGGCGAAGTTTAAAGAGAGCGTGGAAGAGATACTGCAACAGACGCTGCCGCTGCCCGCCGAGCTGGCGGCGCGCGCCGAGCTGCCGCTGCTGTCGCATCAGATGAAGCCTGACTTTGCCCAACTGCGCGCGTTCTTAACGCAGCTGTGAAGGTTCGACGTCTGGCAAAGCGGGCGCGCTGCACGGCGCCCGGCTTCCCGTTTCGCCCGGCGCTAAGCGTGCCGCTTTCAGGCCGTGAGCTGCTGCGGTTTACGGCTGCTGGTAACGCTTAAATACCAGCTCATCGCCGCGGCTGTCGGCTTCATCGAAAAAGTAGCCGTCCAGATCGAAAGCGGTCAGCTGGGCCGCGTCGGTCAGGCGGTTTTTGATGATATAGCGGCACATCAGGCCGCGCGCCTTTTTGGCATAGAAGCTAATCACCTTAAACCTGCCGTTTTTCTCATCGAGGAACACGGGCTTAACGATGCGTCCGTGAATATTGCGCGGCTGCACCGCCTTAAAATATTCATCCGAGGCGAGGTTGATCAGCAGCTCGTCTCCCTGGGCCGCCAGCGCCTGATTCAGCGCCTGCGTCAGCGTATCGCCCCAGAAGCTGTAGAGATCGTTGCCGCGTGGATTGGGCAGTTTCGTCCCCATCTCCAGGCGGTAGGGCTGCATCAGGTCGAGCGGCCGCAGCACGCCATACAGGCCCGACAGCATACGTAAGTGCTGCTGGGCGAAGTCGAAATCCGCCTCGCTAAAATCTTCTGCGCTCAGGCCGGTGTAGACATCGCCCTTAAAGGCGAGAATCGCCTGGCGCGCATTCTGCGGGGTGAAATCGGGGTGCCAGTCATTAAAGCGTCCGGCATTTAACAACGCCAGCTTATCGCTGATATGCATCAGCGAGGCGATGGCTGCCGGCGTAAGCTGGCGGGCTACCTCAATCAGCTGCTGTGATTTTTCCAACAGTGCGGGCTGTGTATAGCGATCTGTCGCCGGCGGCGTAGCGTAGTCCAGCGTTTTGGCCGGGGAAATGACCATTAACATTGATAGTTCCTTAGCGTAACCCGCAGGTTCTGTTAACTTTTTCCAGTTATTTGCGCGGATTTTAACAAAAAAAGCGCCGGATGCGGCAAATCGTTGCTATCGGTGCGGCCTGCGGGATTCGCACCATCAGCGCATTGCGCGCCGGATTGTGCATGATATTATCGCAACAGACTTTTCCCCCCGACAGTGACATTTCAAGAGAACAAACTATGACGGACAAACTTACTTCTTTACGTCAGCTCACTACCGTTGTTGCTGATACCGGTGATATCGCAGCAATGAAGCTTTACCAGCCGCAGGATGCCACCACCAACCCTTCTCTGATTCTTAACGCCGCCCAGATTCCTGAATACCGTAAACTGATTGACGAGGCCGTTAGCTGGGCGCGCCAGCAGAGCAGCAATAAAGAAGAGCAGATTCAGTACGCTTCCGACAAGCTGGCGGTGAATATCGGCCTGGAAATCCTCAAGCTGATCCCTGGACGTATCTCTACTGAAGTTGACGCCCGTCTCTCTTACGACACTGAAGCGAGCATCGCGAAAGCGCGCAGCCTGATTAAACTCTACAACGATGCAGGCATCAGCAACGATCGTATTCTGATCAAGCTGGCTTCCACCTGGCAGGGGATTCGTGCTGCCGAGCAGCTGGAAAAAGAGGGTATCAACTGTAACCTGACGCTGCTGTTCTCCTTCGCTCAGGCGCGCGCCTGCGCTGAAGCGGGCGTCTATCTGATCTCGCCGTTCGTGGGCCGTATCCTCGACTGGTATAAAGCCAATACCGACAAGAAAGAGTATGCGCCGCATGAAGATCCGGGCGTGGTTTCCGTCAGCGAAATCTACCAATACTACAAACAGCACGGTTACGAAACCGTGGTGATGGGCGCCAGCTTCCGTAACGTTGGCGAAATCCTTGAGCTGGCCGGCTGCGATCGCCTGACGATCTCTCCGGGCCTGCTGAAAGAGCTGGCGGAAAGCGAAGGCAGCGTGGAGCGGAAACTCTCCTTTAGCGGCGAAGTGAAAGCGCGTCCGGCGAAAATGACCGAAGCTGAGTTCCTCTGGCAGCACAATCAGGATCCGATGGCGGTTGATAAGCTGGCGCAGGGCATCCGCAACTTTGCGGTTGACCAGGGCAAGCTGGAAAAAATGATTGCCGATCTGCTGTAAGCTTGATTTGCCGCAGCCGGGTCACGGCTGCGGCAGGATGCGTTAGGCATCCTTTCTCACCCTGTAGTATCCTTGCCGCCATTCCTGCAACCCGACTGCTCGCTTCGCAGCACTACCCGTTATGAATAATCATATGAATACGTTACGCATTGGTCTTATTTCCGTTTCCGATCGCGCCGCCAACGGCATTTACCAGGATCAGGGCATTCCCGCGCTGGAAAGCTGGCTTGCCGCCGCGCTGGCGACGCCTTTTACCATTGAAACCCGCCTGGTGCCGGATGAGCAGCCGCTTATCGAACAGGCGATTTGCGAGCTGGTGGATGAGCGTTTCTGCCATCTGGTGCTGACCACCGGCGGAACCGGCCCGGCGCGGCGCGACGTTACGCCCGACGCCACGCTGGCGGTAGCCGATCGGGTGATGCCCGGCTATGGCGAGCAGATGCGCCAGATTAGCCTGCACTTTGTGCCGACCGCGCTGCTATCGCGGCAGACCGGCGTTATCCGCAAGCAGTCGCTGATTCTTAACCTGCCGGGCCAGCCGAAATCGATTAAAGAGACGCTGGAAGGGCTGAAAGATGAGCAGGGGAAAGTGTTGGTGCACGGCATTTTCGCCAGCGTGCCTTACTGCATTCAGCTGCTCGAAGGGCCCTACGTTGAAACGCACCCGCATGTCGTAGCAGCTTTTCGTCCAAAAAGCGCTCGCCGTGATACAAACGGCTGAAGATCGGCTTTATCAGGTATAAGATCCAGCCTGACTGGTGTGGAGAGAAAAGTTTACGTTATAGTAACTGTTGCTTTACAGCGAAACGTTAACTTTTTCTCAGGAAGCGCATCTTATGCTGGATCACCCTCACTCGCGCCGGCTTAACCGGCAGGATTACAAAACGCTATCGCTGGCCGCGCTTGGCGGCGCGCTGGAATTCTACGACTTTATTATTTTTGTTTTCTTTGCCGCGCTGATTGGCGAACGCTTCTTTCCCGCCGACATTCCTGAATGGCTGCGCCAGCTGCAAACCTTCGGCATCTTTGCCGCGGGCTATCTGGCGCGTCCGCTGGGCGGCGTGATTATGGCCCATTTCGGCGATCGGGTAGGGCGTAAAAAGATGTTCAGCCTGAGTATTCTGCTGATGGCGCTGCCGACGCTGGCGATAGGTTTATTGCCCGACTATCACGCTATCGGCATTGCGGCGCCGCTGCTGTTATTGCTGATGCGCATGTTGCAGGGGGCGGCTATCGGCGGCGAGGTGCCGGGAGCCTGGGTTTTTGTCGCCGAGCACGTGCCGGAAAAGCGCATCGGCATCGCCTGCGGCACGCTTACTGCCGGGCTGACCGCTGGCATCCTGCTGGGTTCGCTGATCGCCACGCTGATCAACTCCCTGCTATCGCCAGAGACGGTTGCCGCCGTCGGCTGGCGCATTCCTTTTTTGCTGGGCGGCGCTTTCGGCCTGCTGGCGATGTACCTGCGACGCTGGCTGGAAGAGACGCCGGTATTTCAGCAGATGCAGGCGCGTAAGGCGCTCTCGGCAACGCTGCCGCTGGGTAACGTGTTACAGCATCACCGGCGGGCGGTGGTGGTTTCCATGCTGCTGACCTGGCTGCTTTCCGCCGGTATTGTGGTGGTGATTCTGATGACGCCGACCTGGCTGCAAAAACAGTACGGCATCGCGCCTGCGCTGTCGCTGCAGGCCAACAGCATCGCTACCGTTATGCTGCTAATCGGCTGTATCTGCGCCGGACAGGCGGCAGATCGTTGGGGAGCCGGCCGGACATTGATTACCGGCAGCCTGCTGCTGGCCGTGTGCAGCTGGCTGTTCTACTACCGGATCGGCAGTCACCCGGAAACGCTGTTTTTCGGCTATGGGCTGGCAGGTTTCAGCGTCGGCGTGGTGGGCATCGTGCCCTGTATTATGGTGAGATCCTTTCCGCCTGCGGTGCGTTTTAGCGGCATCTCTTTTTCTTATAATATCGCCTACGCCGTTTTCGGCGGCCTGACGCCGATATGCGTCACGCTGCTGATGGCGCTTACGCCGCTGGCGCCCGCTTACTATGTACTGGCGCTCTGCCTGATGGGATTGCTGCTGGGTCTCTGGCTGAAGCGCGACAGCAATAGCGCGCCGGCTGCCGCGCGCGCCGATATCTGCGGCTAAAAAAAAGCCCTGCCGTTCAGGGCAGGGCGCTAAATCAGCCTTTAACTTCGCCGATGGGCAGCGCCTGACGGCCCAGCTGCTCATTAATCACTTCCGCCATCGCCAGGTAAATCGCGCTGGCGCCGCAGAGGATGCCTTCATAGCCGGCAAAGGTCAGCAGCGCTTTACTACCGCTAATATTGCCGATCGCCAGCAGCGCGAACAGCAGCGTCAGGCTGGCGAAAACAAACTGCAGCGCCCGGTTGGCCCGCAGGGTTCCGAAGAACATGAACAGCGTAAACACGCCCCACAGCGCCAGATAAACGCCGAGGAAGACGGCGTCGGTCGGCTCTGCCAGCCCCATGCCCGGCAGCAGCAGAATACCTACCAGGCTCAGCCAGAAGCAGCCGTAGGAGGTAAAGGCGGTCAGGCCGAAGGTGTTGCCTTTTTTATATTCCAGCAGCCCGGCCAGGATCTGCGCCAGGCCGCCAAAAAAGATGCCCATGCTGATAATGACGGAGGTAAGCGGGAAGAAGCCTGCATTATGCAGGTTCAGCAGGACGGTGGTCATCCCGAATCCCATCAGGCCAAGAGGGCCGGGATTTGCCAGCTTGTGGTTGTGCATATGTCCTCTGCGTAAAAGAAAAAGTGAAAGAGTTGAACAGGTAAAGGGTAAAAAATGGCCGCTTTCGTGAGCGTGCGCGGCATCATAATGATCGGCTGATTGGCAAACGTTGATCTGAAGGGTGGTAAAACCGAATTTTTTTTAACTTACCCCTTGATGCCGTCAGGGTTGTCCCCATCTTATTTGGCATCCAGAGGCATGCACCCGGAAAAAAAGCGCGGCGCCGGGAGTTGAAACGGCGAAAATTGCCCGCATTAAGTGTGCATAACCTGATTTGCAATGAATTTAAGTGGGAGACGTTTAGATGGGTAAGATTATTGGTATTGACCTCGGTACAACCAACTCATGTGTTGCCATTATGGATGGCGCTAAAGCGCGCGTGCTGGAGAATGCCGAAGGCGATCGCACCACACCGTCAATTATTGCCTACACCCAGGATGGTGAAACGCTGGTCGGTCAGCCTGCTAAACGTCAGGCCGTGACCAACCCGCAGAACACGCTGTTTGCTATTAAGCGCCTGATCGGTCGTCGCTTCCAGGATGAAGAAGTACAGCGCGATCTGAAAATCATGCCGTACAAAATCACCCAGTCCGACAACGGCGATGCCTGGCTGGATGTGAAAGGCCAGAAAATGGCGCCGCCGCAGATTTCTGCGGAAGTGCTGAAAAAAATGAAGAAAACGGCGGAAGATTATCTGGGCGAACCGGTAACTGAAGCGGTTATCACCGTACCGGCTTACTTCAACGATGCGCAGCGTCAGGCAACCAAAGACGCCGGCCGTATCGCTGGTCTGGAAGTAAAACGTATTATTAACGAACCGACCGCCGCCGCGCTGGCGTACGGTCTGGATAAAGGCCAGGGCAACCGCACTATCGCGGTGTATGACCTCGGCGGCGGTACTTTCGATATCTCCATCATCGAAATCGATGAAGTTGACGGCGAAAAAACCTTTGAAGTGCTGGCGACCAACGGTGATACCCACCTTGGCGGCGAAGACTTCGACAGCCGTCTGATTAACTACCTGGTAGCGGAATTCAAGAAAGATCAGGGTATCGATCTGCATAACGATCCGCTGGCGATGCAGCGTCTGAAAGAAGCGGCGGAAAAAGCGAAAATCGAACTTTCCTCCGCGCAGCAGACCGACGTTAACCTGCCGTATATCACGGCGGACGCAACCGGTCCGAAACACCTGAACATCAAGGTTACGCGCGCCAAACTGGAATCGCTGGTAGAAGATCTGGTAGCCCGCTCTATCGAGCCGCTGAAAGTCGCGCTGCAGGACGCCGGCCTCTCCGTTTCTGATATCAATGACGTTATTCTGGTCGGTGGTCAGACGCGTATGCCGATGGTGCAGGCAAAAGTGGCTGAGTTCTTCGGTAAAGAGCCGCGTAAAGACGTTAACCCTGATGAAGCGGTCGCGGTAGGCGCTGCGGTACAGGGCGGCGTGCTGGCGGGCGACGTGAAAGACGTTCTGCTGCTGGACGTTACCCCGCTGTCGCTGGGGATCGAAACCATGGGCGGCGTGATGACTTCGCTGATTAGCAAGAACACCACTATCCCGACCAAACACAGCCAGGTCTTCTCTACTGCGGAAGACAACCAGTCTGCGGTAACTATTCACGTGCTGCAGGGCGAGCGTAAACGTGCGGCGGATAACAAATCGCTGGGCCAGTTTAACCTCGACGGCATTCAGCCGGCGCCGCGCGGTATGCCGCAGATCGAAGTTACTTTCGATATCGACGCCGACGGTATTCTGCACGTGTCTGCGAAAGATAAAAACTCCGGTAAAGAGCAGAAGATCACCATTAAAGCGTCTTCCGGTCTGAACGAAGATGAAATCGCGAAAATGGTCCGCGACGCGGAAGCGAATGCAGAAGCCGACCGTAAATTCGAAGAGCTGGTGCAGGCGCGCAACCAGGGCGATCAAATTGCCCACAGCACGCGTAAACAGCTGGACGAAGCGGGCGATAAACTCTCCGCTGACGACAAAGCGCCGATCGAAAGCGCGTTGAACGAGCTGAACACTGCGTTGAAAGGTGAAGACAAAGCGGATATCGAAGCGAAAATCCAGGCGCTGATGCAGGTTTCCGGCAAGCTGATGGAATTCGCTCAGCAGCAGGGACAGCCGGCCGACGGCGCTGATGCTTCTGCGAAGAAAGACGACGACGTTGTCGATGCGGAATTCGAAGAAGTTAAAGACAAAAAATAATTGCCCCTGACCGGGCGCGGCGGTTGCCCTGACAACCGCTGGTAACCAGCACGGGCGTAGGAGTTTCTCCACGCCCGTGCACGCATGTTAAGGGCAGGAAATATAACAATGGCGAAAACAGACTATTACGAGATTTTAGGCGTTCCGAAGTCTGCGGAAGAGCGTGAAATCAAAAAGGCCTATAAACGCCTGGCGATGAAGTACCATCCTGACCGCAATCCGGGCGATCAGGAAGCAGAAGCCAAATTCAAGGAAGTGAAAGAGGCCTATGAGGTGCTTACCGATGCGCAGAAGCGTGCGGCCTACGATCAGTACGGCCATGCCGCGTTTGAACAGGGCGGTATGGGCGGCGGTGGTTTTGGCGGCGGCTTCGGCGGCGGCGCAGACTTCAGCGATATCTTTGGCGACGTTTTTGGCGATATCTTTGGCGGCGGCCGTCGGCAGCGCGCTGCCCGTGGCGCCGATTTACGCTACAACATGGAGCTGACGCTGGAAGAAGCGGTCCGCGGCGTGACCAAAGAGATCCGTATCCCGACGCTGCAGGAGTGCGAGGTTTGCCACGGCAGCGGCGCCAAAGCGGGCACCCAGCCGCAAAGCTGTCCCACCTGTCACGGTGCGGGCCAGGTGCAGATGCGCCAGGGCTTCTTCACCGTGCAGCAGGCGTGCCCCACCTGTCACGGACGCGGCTCAATAATTAAAGATCCCTGCAACGCCTGCCACGGCCACGGTCGCGTAGAGAAATCGAAAACGCTGTCGGTGAAAATCCCGGCGGGCGTGGATACCGGCGATCGTATTCGTCTGAGCGGCGAAGGCGAAGCGGGCGATCATGGCGCGCCGGCGGGCGATCTTTACGTTCAGGTTTCGGTGAAGAAACACCCGATCTTCGAACGTGAAGATAATAACCTTTACTGCGAAGTACCGATTAACTTTGCCATGGCGGCGCTGGGCGGCGAAATTGAAGTTCCGACGCTGGATGGCCGCGTGAAGCTGAAAGTGCCCGCGGAAACCCAAACCGGCAAGCTGTTCCGCATGCGCGGCAAAGGAGTGAAATCGGTGCGCGGCGGTAGCCAGGGCGACCTGCTGTGCCGCGTCGTGGTGGAAACGCCGGTTAGCCTGAGCGAGAAACAAAAATCGCTGCTGCGCGAACTGGAAGAGAGCTTCGGCGGGCCCAGCGGCGAGAAAAACAGCCCGCGCTCGAAAAGCTTCTTTGACGGCGTGAAAAAATTCTTCGACGATCTGACGCGCTAAGCGCGCTGCATCCTTCCTTACAGACGCCCCATCAGGGGCGTTTTTTCTTATACATAAGCCGTTTCTGCCGCCAGCTGCGTTATCGCTTTGCCGGCGCCCGACCTCAGATTGCTCTCCACCGCCCAGCGATAACTGCGTCTTCAGTTCGTTTTTTTCGAGTGATGCAAGCTATATAACCTGTTTTTACCGAATCATTAAAGCGCGTATGCTTAGCGGTAAAAGTAATTTGTTCAGGTTAAAGGAGCCTAAAATGGTTAAGCGTTTCTTCACTAGTGAAGCATCCGGCGGCATGGTGCTTATTGCGGCGGCGGCAATGGCCATGCTGCTGGCGAACCTGGCGTCAACCCAGCACCTTTATAGTTCGCTGCTGGCGATGCCGGTGGAGTTTCGCTTTGGCGAACTGCATATCAACAAAAATTTGCTGTTATGGATTAACGATGCCTTGATGGCGGTGTTCTTTCTGGCGATCGGGCTGGAAGTGAAACGTGAAATGGTTAGCGGCGCGTTAGCCAGTCGCGAAAAGGCGATGTTTCCCCTGATTGCCGCGCTCGGCGGCATGCTGGCGCCGGGGCTGATCTTTCTGCTGCTGAACGGCAGCGACGCGGCGGTGCGCAGCGGCTGGGCGGTGCCTACCGCCACGGATATCGCCTTTGCGCTCGGCGTGCTGGCGCTGCTGGGCAGCCGGGTGCCGCCGGCGCTGAAAATTTTTCTGATGGCGCTGGCGATTATTGACGATCTCGGTGCGATAGTAATTATCGCGCTGTTTTATACCCACGGCCTTTCGCTGCTGTCGCTGATTATCGCCGCCGCCGCTATTATCGTGCTGGCGCTGTTAAACCGTTTTAACGTGCGTCGCACCTCGGTGTATATGCTGGTTGGCGCCATACTGTGGATTGCGGTGTTAAAATCGGGCGTGCACGCTACGCTGGCAGGCGTTATCGTCGGCTTTTTCGTACCGCTGGCGGAAAAGCAGGGGAAATCACCCGCCAGAGCGCTGGAGCATGGCCTGCATCCCTGGGTGACCTGGCTGATACTGCCGCTGTTCGCCTTTGCCAATGCGGGCGTGGCGTTGGACGGCGTTGCGCCGGGCGATCTGTTCTCCCTGCTGCCGCTGGGGATTATTCTTGGCCTGTTTATTGGTAAGCCGCTGGGCATTACGCTTTTTTGCTGGCTGGGCATTAAGCTGGGCATCGCCAGACTACCGCAGGGCAGCAGCCTGGGAAATATCGCCGCCACGGGCGTACTGTGCGGCATAGGCTTCACCATGTCGATTTTTATCGCCTCGCTGGCCTATGGCGAGCTTGACGCCGGCCTGATGGTATTAGCCAAACTGGGAATTCTGTGCGGCTCGCTGCTGTCGGCGGTGGCCGGTTATCTGCTGCTGCGCAGCCGGTTAAATTAAGCAACGAAAAGATGTCGCGCTTCGCTGGCGCAGAGGCGAAGCGCAGGGAACCGGAAGCTATGTCACAGATTAACTACAACCACCTCTACTATTTTTGGCAGGTTTGCCGGCAGGGATCGATCGTCAGCGCGGCAGAGAAGCTGTTTCTGACGCCGCAAACCGTAACTGGTCAAATCAAGTCGTTGGAAGAGCGCCTGCAGGGCAAGCTGTTCCGGCGTCAGGGGCGGGGCGTAGTGCCCACCGAGCTGGGTCAGCTGGTGTTTCGCTACGCCGACCGCATGTTTACGCTCAGCCAGGAGATGATGGATATCGTCAACTACCGCAAAGAGTCGAACCTGCTGTTTGACGTCGGCGTAGCGGATGCGCTGTCGAAGCGGCTGGTAAGCCAGGTGCTGGAAACGGCGGTGCAGGATGAGGAGCGCATCCATCTGCGCTGTTTTGAATCCACCCATGAGATGCTGCTGGAGCAGCTTAGCCAGCACAAGCTGGATATGATTCTCTCCGACTGTCCGGTGGATTCCACCCAGCAGGAGGGCTTATTTTCAGTCAAGCTGGGCGAGTGCGGCATCAGCTTCTGGTGCACGCCGCCGCTGCCGCAGCAGCCTTTTCCCGCCTGTTTGCAGGAACGCAAGCTGCTGATCCCCGGACGGCGATCGATGCTGGGACGGCAGCTACAGCGCTGGATCAACGCTCAGGAACTACAGGTAGAGATTCTCGGCGAGTTTGACGATGCGGCGTTGATGAAAGCCTTTGGCGCCGCGAATAATGCTATTTTTATCGCCCCTACGCTGTATGGCCAGGATATCTATAACGATGAGGCTATCAGCGAGGTTGGGCGGCTGGATGAGGTAAAGGAAGAGTATTATGTCATCTTTGCCGAACGCATGATTCAACATCCGGCGGTACAGCGTATTTGCAATCATGATTTTTCGGCGTTATTTCAGCACGGGCAAAATTCTGATTAATCCGGCGCTGTTTCCGCCGCGGCTTTCCGTTTTAACGCCCGACCCAGGCGGACAGAACAGGGAGTTGTTGTTATTATTCGATCCAGTCATTGCTTAATTAATTTGGCTTTGGTTTTATTTATCCTGACGCGCAACGCCCAGGCAAAATTCTCATTTTTTCCTTAGCCATTTACTGCCATTTTACCTTTCTTTACGCTACGTGCTGTCAACTCACAACCTTGAGGACCCCATATCTCGCCGGCGCGCTGACGGTGGTGTTATGACGTCCATCCAACGGACGGAATAAGGTCATTTCAGGAGCGAAGTATGCACCACGAAAAAAATAAAACGGCGTCGGTATTAGAGGTTTCTCATTCGGGGTTAACACGGCAGCTGGCTTTGCCTGCGCTTTCTTATTATCAGATGCTGTTTATTACGGTCAGCATGATTAACTTGACCATAATGAGCTGGGCGTTTACCAGCGGCAGCTGGTGGGATAATCGCCATATTTCGTTAGCGCATTTCGGCAATATGGTAATTGCCAATCTTTGCGTTACGGTACTTATTCGCCAGCAATATTTAATCAACGCGCTGTTTCGCCTGGTCTGGCGCACGCCGACGCACTGGCCGCTGGCGCTGCGTCGTCATCTGGCGAAGGTTTACCACTTTGGCGGGCTGCATTCCGGTTGCGCTACTTTTAGCTGCGTCTGGCTGCTGCTGTTTACGCTGGCCGCCTTTTGCCAGCAGCGGGCGCAGGGCAACCTGTCGCTGCAGCTGCTGAGCGTAAACACGCTGCTGGTAGTGATACTTAGCCTGATCGCCCTGACCGCGCTGCCGCAGATCAGGCAGCGTTATCATAATCTGTTTGAGCATATGCATCGCTATGCGGGCTGGAGCTCGCTGGCGCTCTCCTGGCTGCAGGTATTGTGGTTTATTCGCGACAGCCATCACGGTGAATGGCGCTGGCAGCATATCAGCCACGCCTTCGCCTTTTGGGGGCTGGCAACCATTAGCTTCAGCATCCTGCTGCCGTGGCTACGCCTGCGGCGCGTACCGATAAAGGTACTGCGCCCTTCGGCTCACGCGGTGATTATTGAGTTTGCCCTGCCGCACGATCCTTTTCCCGGCTCAACGCTGGCTATCAGTCTGACGCCGCTGACGGAGTGGCACGCCTTTGCCAATATCCCGCTGGTTTCCCGCCCCGGCTGCCGCATGCTGATTTCACGCGCCGGCGACTGGACCGGGCGCTTTATCGATAATCCGCCGTCGCACGTCTGGTTTAAAGGTATTCCAACGCCGGGCGTCGGCAGTATGAATAAGATTTTTAACTCGGTAGTCTATGTGGCGACCGGTAGCGGCATCGGCCCACTGCTGCCGCATCTGGTGAACAATCCGCGTCCCTGCAAGCTTATCTGGTCAACGCGCAATCCGCTGGTCACCTATGGAGAGGCCTTTGTCAATGAAATCATCGCGGCGCACCCTGGCGTGCTGATTTGGGATACCGATGCGCACGGCAAGCCGGACCTGCTGCTGCTGGCCTGTCAAAAAGTCAGGGAGATTAATGCGGAGGCGGTGATCTGTATCGCTAATCGTCCGCTAACGGATTATGTGGTGGAAGGCTGCGAGGCGCAGGGCATTGCAGCTTACGGCGCAATCTGGGATTCCTGAAGCGCGGACAAAAAAAAACCGGCCTGTGGCCGGTTCTTGCAAAGCTGATTAGCAAAAGGCGATTAAGCCATTTTACCGATCTGCGCAGCCAGGTTAGCTTTATGGCGTGCAGCTTTGTTTTTGTGGATCAGACCTTTAGCAGCCTGACGGTCCACGATCGGTTGCATTTCGTTAAATGCTTTCTGTGCAGCTTCTTTATCGCCAGCTTCAACTGCTGCGTATACTTTCTTGATGAAAGTACGCATCATGGAACGACGGCTTGCGTTATGCTTGCGACGTTTCTCAGATGTTACGGCGCGTTTCTTAGCTGATTTGATATTAGCCAAGGTCCAACTCCCAAATATGTTCTATACGGACAAATCAAAGGCCGAGGACTATGCCTTTTACGCCTTATTTTGTCAATGGATTTGTGCAAATAAGCGCCGTTTTACAAACAACGCCCGGTTACGTAATTGATGGCGCAAGATTCTACCAGTTTCGCTCTGCTGAATACAGTATTTCGCAAGAAAAAAAGCGTTTGCTGCGGCGCTACGTCAGAGTTGCAAGGAAATCATTGTCAGAAAACGGGAAAGGCGCCGTAACGGGTTAACCTTGACGGTTGTACAAGGTATAATCCGCGGATTTCCACCAACTTGAGTCAGCCATGAAGTTTATACGCGGCATTCACAATCTCCGGACGCAGCATCGCGGCTGTGTGCTGACTATCGGCAATTTCGATGGCGTGCATCGCGGCCATAAGGCGCTGTTAGCCCGGCTACGCAAAGAAGGGCAGCGGCGCGGCCTGCCCGTAATGGTTATGCTTTTCGAGCCTCAGCCTCTTGAGCTGTTTGCGACCGATAAAGCGCCGGCGCGCCTGACGCGCCTGCGTGATAAACTGAAATACCTGGCGCAGGAGGGCGTCGATGCCGTGCTGTGCGTGCGCTTCGATCGTCGCTTCGCCGCCGTCAGCGCGCAAAGCTTCGTTAACGATCTGCTGGTGGATAAGCTGGGCGTACAGTTTCTCGCCGTTGGCGATGATTTCCGTTTCGGCGCTGGTCGCGAAGGGGATTTCCTGTTATTACAGAAGGCGGGCGTGGAGCATGGCTTTGACGTCATCAGCACCGAAACCTTCTGTGAAGGCGGCAAACGCATCAGCAGTACGGCGATTCGCCAGGCGCTGGCCGCAGATAATCTGGCGCTGGCCGAAACGCTGCTGGGACATCCGTTTGCCTTTTCAGGCCGGGTAGTGCACGGCGATGCGCTGGGCCGCACTATCGGCTTTCCTACGGCGAATATTCTGCTGCGGCGTATCGTCTCGCCGGTAAAAGGCGTGTATGCCGTTGAGGTTCATGGGCTAAGCGCGCAGCCGCTGCCCGGCGTGGCCAATATCGGCACGCGCCCGACGGTAGCGGGGCTGCGTCAGCAGCTGGAAGTGCATCTGCTGGATGTGACGATGAATATGTATGGCCGCCATATTGAGGTGGTGCTGCGCCAAAAAATACGTAACGAGCAGCGTTTTCCCTCGCTGGATGCGCTTAAAGAGCAAATTGCTAAAGATGTGGTGACGGCCCGCGAATTCTTTGGGCTTAAAACACCGGTGTAACAACCGAAACACGGAATCGAGAATCTGATGAGTGACTATAAATCTACCCTGAATTTGCCGGAAACGGGGTTCCCGATGCGTGGCGATCTGGCCAAACGCGAACCGGGTATGCTGCAACGCTGGTATGACGATAATCTGTACGGCATCATCCGCGAAGCCAAAAAAGGGAAAAAAACCTTTATTCTGCACGATGGCCCTCCCTATGCGAACGGCAGCATTCACATTGGTCACTCAGTCAATAAGATTCTGAAAGACATTATTATTAAGTCTAAGGGCCTCTCCGGCTTCGATTCGCCCTACGTGCCGGGCTGGGACTGCCACGGTCTGCCGATTGAGCATAAAGTTGAGCAGATGATCGGCAAGCCGGGCGAAAAAGTCAGCGCTGCGGAATTCCGTGCCGCCTGCCGAAAATATGCCGCAGAACAGGTGGCGGGACAAAAAGCGGACTTTATCCGTCTGGGCGTGCTGGGCGACTGGGAACGCCCCTATCTGACGATGGATTTCCAGACCGAAGCCAACATCATTCGCGCGCTGGGTAAAATCATCGGCAACGGTCATCTGCACAAAGGCGCGAAGCCGGTGCACTGGTGCCTCGACTGCCGCTCCGCGCTGGCGGAAGCGGAAGTGGAATATTATGACAAAACGTCGCCTTCTATCGACGTGATGTTTAACGCTACCGATGTTGCCGCCGTCGCCGCTAAGTTCGGCGCCAGCGACGTGCAGGGGCCGATCGCGCTGGTTATCTGGACCACTACGCCGTGGACCATGCCGGCTAACCGCGCTATTTCGCTGCATCCTGAATTTGAATACCAGCTGGTACAGATTGAAGGCCGCGCGCTGATTCTGGCGAAAGATCTGGTGGAAAGCGTAATGCAGCGCGCTGGCATCAGCGAGTGGACGGTGCTCGGCTCCGCTACCGGCGCGACGCTGGAGCTGATGCGTTTCCAGCATCCGTTCCTCGCCTTTGACGTGCCTGTGGTGCTGGGCGAGCACGTAACCCTGGATGCCGGTACCGGCGCGGTCCATACGGCGCCCGGCCACGGTCCGGACGACTATGTGATCGGCCAGAAATATGGCCTGGAAACCGCTAACCCGGTTGGCCCGGACGGCTGCTATCTGCCGGGAACCTTGCCTGAGCTGGACGGCGTTAACGTGTTCAAAGCGAACGATATGATCGTCACGCTGCTGCGCGACAAAGGCGCGTTGCTGCATGTGGAAAAAATGCAGCACAGCTATCCGCACTGCTGGCGTCATAAAACGCCGATCATCTTCCGGGCGACGCCGCAGTGGTTTATCAGTATGGATCAGAAAGGGCTGCGCGCGCAGTCGCTGAAAGAGATTAAAGGCGTGCAGTGGATCCCTGACTGGGGCCAGGCGCGTATTGAATCAATGGTAGAAAACCGCCCTGACTGGTGTATCTCTCGTCAGCGCACCTGGGGCGTGCCGATGGCGCTGTTCGTACATAACGAAACCGAACAGCTGCATCCTGATACGCTGGCGCTGATGGAAAAAGTAGCGCAGCGCGTTGAGCAGGACGGCATCCAGGCATGGTGGGATCTCGATCCGCGCGATCTGCTGGGCGATGATGCCGATCGTTACCGCAAAGTGCCGGATACGCTGGACGTCTGGTTCGATTCCGGATCGACCAACGCATCCGTGGTTGATGTACGCCCGGAATTCCACGGTCACAGCGCCGATATCTATCTGGAAGGTTCGGATCAGCATCGCGGCTGGTTTATGTCTTCGCTGATGATCTCCACGGCGATGAAAGGCAAAGCGCCATACCGTCAGGTGCTGACTCACGGCTTTACCGTAGACGGCCAGGGCCGCAAAATGTCCAAATCGTTGGGCAATACCGTCAGCCCGCAGGACGTGATGAATAAGCTGGGCGCGGATATCCTGCGTCTGTGGGTGGCCTCCACCGACTATTCCGGTGAAATGGCGGTTTCCGATGAGATCCTGAAACGTTCCGCCGACGCCTATCGCCGGATTCGCAACACCGCGCGCTTCCTGCTGGCTAACCTGAACGGCTTCAATCCCGAAACCGACCTGGTGAAACCGGAAGAGATGGTGGTGCTCGATCGCTGGGCGGTGGGGCGTGCGCAGGCGGCGCAGGCGGATATCATCGCCTCTTACGCTAACTATGATTTCCACGAAGTGGTGCAGCGTCTGATGCAGTTCTGCTCGGTAGAGCTGGGATCGTTTTATCTCGATATCATCAAAGATCGCCAGTACACCGCGAAAAGCGACAGCGTAGCGCGCCGCAGCTGCCAGACCGCGCTCTGGTATATCGCCGAGGCGCTGGTGCGTTGGATGGCGCCGATCATGTCCTTTACCGCCGATGAAATCTGGAGCTATCTGCCGGGTAAACGCGCGCAGTATGTCTTTACCGAAGAGTGGTTTGATGGGCTGTTCGGCCTGGCAGATAACGAAGCGCTGAACGATACTTTCTGGGCTGAGCTGCTGAAAGTACGCGGCGAAGTCAACAAGGTGATCGAGCAGGCGCGCAGCGACAAGCGCATCGGCGGATCGCTGGAAGCGACGGTAACGCTGTATGCCGATGCGGCGCTGGCTGAGAAGCTGACCGCGCTGGGCAACGAGCTGCGCTTTGTGCTGCTGACCTCCGGCGCGCAGGTAGCGGACTACGCGCTGGCGCCGGAAGAGGCGCAGCAGAGCGAAGTGCTGAAAGGTCTGAAAATTGCGTTGCACAAGGCGGAAGGCGAGAAATGTCCGCGCTGCTGGCACTACACTACCGATATTGGTCTGGACGCCGCGCACCCGGATATCTGCGGACGCTGCGTCACTAACGTAGCCGGTAACGGCGAAGAGCGTAAATTTGCCTGATGCGTAAATCTTTTTCTGCAACCGGACTGCGCTGGCTCTGGCTGGTGCTGGTGGTTATCGGCGTCGATTTCGCCAGCAAGCAATGGGTAATGAATAACCTTGCGCTGCACGAAACGATGCCGCTCATGCCGTTCTTTAATCTGTTTTATGCCCATAACTACGGGGCGGCATTCAGCTTCCTCGCCGATAAGGGCGGCTGGCAGCGCTGGTTCTTTGCCGGTATTGCTGTCGCTATCGTGGTCGCGCTGCTGGTGATGATGTATCGCACCGCCGCCAGCCAGAAACTTAACAATATCGCCTACGCGCTGATCATTGGCGGCGCGTTGGGCAACCTGTTTGATCGCGCCTGGCACGGCTTCGTGGTCGATTTTATCGACTTCTACATTGGCGGGTGGCATTTCGCCACCTTCAATATCGCCGACTGTGGTATCTGCGTCGGCGCCGCGCTAATCGTGCTGGAGGGCTTTCTGACGCCCTCCGGTAAACAGACGAAGCAAAAGGGCAAGGCATGAGCGATTCGGTTCAGCGCGATAGCGCGGTGCTGCTGCATTTCACCTTAAAGCTGGACGATGGCTCCACCGCGGAATCCACGCGCGCCAACGGTAAGCCGGCGCTGTTTCGCCTTGGCGACGGCAGTCTTTCTGCAGCGCTGGAAGCGGCGCTGCTGGGGCTGCGCGCCGGTGATAAAAAAGCGTTTACGCTGGAGCCTGAGGCGGCATTCGGCAGCGTCAGCCCCGATCTGGTGCAGTATTTCTCGCGGCGCGATTTTATGCAGACGGGAGAGCCGGAGGTGGGAGCGATTATGCTGTTTACCGGTATGGACGGCAGTGAAATGCCGGGCGTTATTCGTGAGGTTGCCGGCGATTCCATTACCGTTGATTTTAACCATCCGTTAGCAGGACGCACGGTTCACTTTGATGTGGAAGTGCTGGAAATCGATCCGGCGCTGGAGGATCAGGCATGAAAATCCTGCTGGCGAACCCGCGCGGTTTTTGCGCGGGCGTCGATCGCGCCATCAGCATCGTAGAACGCGCGCTGGAGATGTATGGCGCGCCAATCTACGTGCGTCATGAAGTGGTGCATAACCGTTATGTGGTCAATAGCCTGCGCGAGCGCGGCGCGATCTTTATTGAAGAGATTGCTGAAGTGCCGGACGGCGCGATTCTGATCTTCTCCGCTCACGGCGTATCGCAGGCGGTGCGTGCCGAAGCGAAGGCGCGTCAGCTGACTATGCTGTTTGATGCCACCTGCCCGCTGGTGACGAAAGTCCATATGGAAGTAGCGCGCGCCAGCCGCAAAGGCACCGAAGCTATTCTTATCGGCCACGCCGGGCATCCGGAAGTGGAGGGCACGATGGGGCAGTACAGCAACCCACAGGGCGGCATGTATCTGGTTGAGTCGCCGGAAGATGTTTTTAAGCTGCAGGTGAAGAACGAAAATAACCTCTGCTTTATGACGCAGACCACGCTGTCGGTGGATGATACTTCAGCGGTGATTGATGCTCTGCGCCAGCGCTTCCCGCATATTATCGGGCCACGAAAGGATGATATCTGCTACGCCACCACCAATCGTCAGGAAGCGGTACGTAGCCTGGCGGCGGCGGCGGACGTCGTGCTGGTTGTCGGTTCGAAAAATTCATCCAATTCAAACCGGCTGGCTGAGCTGGCGCAGCGCGCCGGCAAGCGTGCGCAGCTGATTGATTCCGCCGAAGATATTCAGGAAAGCTGGCTAGCCGGCATCGGCTGCGTCGGCGTGACGGCCGGCGCCTCCGCGCCCGATATTCTGGTGCAGGAAGTGGTCGAACGCCTGCGCGCATTAGGCGGTACAGAGGTTACCGAACTGAGCGGACGCGAAGAAAACATCGTTTTTGAAGTGCCGAAGGAACTGCGTCTCGAAGCGCGCCAAATCAGCTAATCCCTTTGCCCGGCGCGTTTGCGTCGGGCAGCTTACCAGCCGCCTTACCAGCATTTTTTGTTATCGCTGATTATCGCCTGCTTTATCGCTCATTAATGTTGACTTAGCGCTCACTGTTGCCGTTTTAACGCTCGCTGCTGTGTTTTTAACGCTCATCCCGGCGTTCCCATCGCTCACCTTGCCCCTCTATCGCGCGCCAGCGCCATTTGATCGCTCGCTATCGTCGCGCCCTGCATCTTTTCTCCATTACTTTTCCGTTCTTAAATCCGTTCTGTTTTCCCGTTAGTTTGTTCTTTCGGCACGCTTTTTTTAACCATAATTTATTTATGGTTACTTTGTTTTGTCTGTTTCGTTAGCTGATCGACAGGAAAATATATTTTAAAGTCAGGTTCGGGTGGTGCATGACTTTTAGGCAGAATATTTTGTCTTGTTGGATAATGTTTGACGCTGCATCACCCTTTTCAATTCTAATCATAAAGTTAAAAGGAGTTAAAAATGAGAGAGTTAAACGTAGCCGAACTGCAGCATATCAGCGGTGGATCTGAAGAAGCTATGTCCGGGGATGCAATGCTTGGCTTTGGCTTCGCTGGTCTGGCCGTTTCTATCCCGGTTATTATTGGCGGCGCCATCCTCGGCGTGCCGACGCTGGGACTGGGCTTCGGCGCTATGGCGGTAGGTATTTTCGGTACGGCGCTTTCAGGCGCAATGGCTATTTTTGGCCTGGTGACCAACATTATTGATAAAGCACGCAGCAGCCGCAACGAAGCCGCGGCGAGCGTAGAATAATTACGCGTTGCCGCTGTTAACTGGAATGCGCCGCAGCTTTTGTCGGCGCGTTCCAGCCTTACCAGGCTAACTGAGCCTGCCGCAATCCCGCCGTTATCCGCTTTATATTTCTCCCTGTTTACCAAACCCTTTGCCGTTAAACCGCCACGCCGCACGCAAGGCGTTATCCTGTCGGTTTAATAACCGTGGGACGCGGGCGCAGGCGTTATGGCTTTTACTGATGCCTGCCGCTGTTTATCATTAAATTCTAATTACCGGCGTTTTCATCTGGCGGCTTTAAGCACGGGCCGTTACTCTGGAAGCGGATGAATTTATTTAACGTAAGAGAATAATTATGCATGAGGCAGAAGTTCGCGTCGCTATTGCGGGCGCAGGTGGTCGGATGGGGCGTCAGTTAATTCAGGCGGCATTGCAGATGAAGGGCGTAACGCTGGGCGCCGCGCTGGAGCGGGAAGGATCGTCGCTGCTGGGCGTTGATGCCGGGGAACTGGCGGGCGCAGGCAAAACCGGCATTGTGGTGCAAAGCGATGCGCAGGCGGTGAAAGACGATTTTGACATCTTTATCGATTTCACGCGTCCGGAGGGAACGCTCGCGCACCTCGCATTCTGTCGACAACATGGTAAAGGCATGGTGATTGGCACTACCGGGTTTGATGAGGCCGGTAAGCGCGCCATCAGCGCAGCCGCAGCCGATATCGCTATTGTGTTTTCCGCCAATTTTAGCGTCGGGGTAAACCTGTTGCTGAAGCTGCTGGAAAAAACCGCGCAGGTGATGGGGGAGTATGCAGATATAGAAATTATTGAAGCTCACCATCGCCACAAAGTGGATGCGCCTTCCGGAACGGCGCTGGCAATGGGTGAAGCCATTGCCAGCGCCATGGACTGGAAGCTTGATGAACACGCGGTTTATGCCCGTGAAGGGCATACCGGCGAACGGCAGCCGCACACCATTGGTTTTGCTACCGTCAGGGCAGGAGATATTGTAGGAGAACATACCGCGATGTTTGCCGATATCGGTGAGCGCATTGAGCTAACGCACAAGGCCTCCAGCCGCATGACTTTCGCTAATGGCGCTATTCGCGCCGCCAGGTGGTGCGGTGCTCATAAATCAGGGTTATTTAGCATGTCTGACGTGCTTAACCTGCAGGATTAAACGGATTTCTCGCCTTTCAGTTAAAGTTAATCTGTTTAATTTATTGTATTTAAAGGGCTTTATTAAGCCCTTTTATTTTATTTGTTTTAACTGGGATTTTGGTTTTTAAGCAGGCTAAAAGCCTTATAATCTGATTTTATCTGCGAATTATCGTCGCGGCTTAAGGTAAATTTGACCATCTGGTCCACTTTTTGTGGCTTCCCTGCGCTTTTTTCACTGGTTTTTGCCAGGCAACCGTTTTTCATGGCCTCAGAATTGTCTTTTTCGTGGTGAATACTCCCCTTTCGCCCTCAGTGCGCCAAAATAAGATAAAAAAATCGCTTTTTATGGTAGACAAGCACCAGGTCGGTCATTAGAATGCGCGCAATTTGCCAAAAATCGACCGGTCAGGCGGTTTTTGCATTGATTCATCCGTGCTTTATGAATTAATATGCAAATATTATGACTGTTTATTCCCTGGAGGACGTTTTGAATAAGTCAGCGATTTTGGTTCTGGAAGACGGAACCCAATTCCACGGTCGGGCCATTGGGGCCACAGGTTCGGCAGTGGGGGAGGTAGTTTTCAATACTTCAATGACCGGTTATCAAGAAATCCTCACAGACCCTTCCTATTCCCGCCAGATCGTCACTCTCACTTATCCCCATATTGGTAATGTCGGCAGCAACGCCGCTGATGAAGAATCTTCTCAGGTACATGCTCAGGGCCTGGTGATTCGCGATCTGCCGCTTATCGCCAGCAACTACCGCAACGAAGAAGATCTCTCCTCCTGGCTGAAACGCAACAACATCGTGGCCATTGCCGATATCGATACCCGTAAATTAACCCGTCTGCTGCGCGAGAAGGGCGCTCAGAACGGCTGCATTATCGCGGGCGATAGCGCAGACGCGCAGCTGGCGCTGCAAAAAGCGCAGGCGTTTCCCGGCCTGAAAGGCATGGACCTGGCAAAAGAAGTATGCACGCGCGAAAGCTACAGCTGGCTGCAGGGCAGCTGGACGCTGGCAGGGGAGCTGCCGGCACCGAAAACAGAAGCCGAGCTGCCTTACCATGTGGTCGCTTATGATTACGGCGTAAAGCGCAATATTCTGCGGATGCTGGTGGATCGCGGCTGCCGTCTGACGGTCGTTCCCGCGCAGACGCCGGCGGAAGAGGTGCTGAAAATGAATCCGGACGGCATCTTCTTATCAAACGGCCCTGGCGACCCGGAACCTTGCGACTACGCCATCAGCGCCATCCAGCGTTTTCTGACAACGGACATCCCGGTTTTCGGCATCTGCCTGGGACACCAGCTGTTAGCGCTGGCCAGCGGCGCTAAAACGGTAAAAATGAAATTAGGCCATCACGGCGGCAACCACCCGGTGAAAGATCTCGATAACAATACCGTGATGATCACTGCGCAGAACCACGGTTTCGCCGTAGATGAACGTTCATTACCTGACAGCCTGCGCGTGACGCATATCTCCCTGTTCGACCAGACGGTACAGGGCATTCACCGCACTGACAAACCGGCGTTCAGCTTCCAGGGCCATCCTGAAGCCAGCCCCGGCCCGCATGACGCAGCGCCCCTGTTCGACCACTTTATCGAACTGATTCAAGCGGCTCGCGCCGGACAGTAACCCTTTTCAGGAAAGGAACAGAGAAAATGCCAAAACGTACCGATATAAAATCCATCCTGATTCTGGGCGCTGGTCCGATCGTTATCGGCCAGGCGTGTGAGTTCGACTACTCCGGCGCCCAGGCCTGTAAAGCGCTGCGCGAAGAGGGCTACCGCGTTATTCTGGTCAACTCCAATCCGGCGACCATCATGACCGATCCGGAAATGGCGGACGCCACCTATATAGAGCCAATCCACTGGGAAGTGGTGCGTAAAATCATTGAAAAAGAGCGTCCGGATGCGGTGCTGCCGACCATGGGCGGCCAGACCGCGCTGAACTGCGCGCTGGAGCTGGAGCGTCAGGGCGTGCTGGAAGAGTTCGGCGTTACCATGATTGGCGCCACCGCCGACGCTATCGATAAGGCGGAAGATCGCCAGCGTTTCGATAAGGCGATGAAGAAGATCGGCCTGGAAACGGCGCGCTCCGGTATCGCGCATACCATGGAAGAGGCGCTGAAGGTGGCGGAAGATGTCGGCTTCCCATGTATCATTCGCCCTTCCTTTACTATGGGCGGCTCCGGCGGCGGCATCGCTTACAACCGCGAAGAGTTTGAAGAGATTTGCGAGCGCGGCCTCGATCTTTCTCCGACTAAAGAGCTGCTGATTGATGAATCGCTGATCGGCTGGAAAGAGTATGAGATGGAGGTGGTGCGCGATAAAAATGATAACTGCATCATCGTCTGCTCTATCGAAAACTTCGATCCGATGGGCATTCATACCGGCGACTCGATCACCGTTGCGCCAGCGCAGACGCTGACGGACAAAGAATATCAAATCATGCGTAACGCCTCGATGGCGGTGCTGCGTGAGATCGGCGTGGAAACCGGCGGCTCCAACGTGCAGTTTGCGGTAAATCCGAAAAACGGCCGCCTGATCATTATCGAAATGAACCCGCGCGTCTCGCGCTCCTCTGCGCTGGCCTCAAAAGCGACCGGCTTCCCGATAGCCAAGGTGGCGGCGAAGCTGGCGGTGGGCTATACGCTTGATGAGCTGATGAACGATATCACCGGTGGACGTACGCCTGCCTCGTTCGAGCCCTCTATCGACTATGTCGTTACCAAGATCCCGCGCTTTAACTTCGAAAAATTTGCCGGCGCCAACGATCGCCTGACTACCCAGATGAAATCGGTAGGCGAAGTGATGGCGATTGGCCGCACGCTGCAGGAATCAATGCAGAAAGCGCTGCGCGGGCTGGAAGTGGGCGCTAACGGCTTCGATCCGAAAGTTAATCTTGACGATGCCGACGCGCTGACGCGCATTCGCCGCGAGCTGAAAGACGCCGGCGCCGAGCGTATCTGGTACGTGGCCGACGCGTTTCGCGCCGGTCTGTCGGTAGATGGCGTTTTCAACCTCACCAATATCGATCGCTGGTTCCTGGTACAGATTGAAGAGCTGGTGCGCCTTGAAGAGCGCGTGGCGCAGGAAGGCGTCAACGGCCTCAACGCTGATTTCCTGCGCGCTCTGAAGCGCAAAGGCTTTGCCGATGCGCGTCTGGCGCAGCTGGCCGGCGTCAGCGAAGTGGAAATCCGCAAGTTGCGTCAGCAGTACCAGCTGCATCCGGTTTACAAGCGCGTGGATACCTGCGCCGCAGAGTTTGCTACCGATACCGCCTATATGTACTCCACCTATGAGGAGGAGTGTGAAGCCAACCCGAACCAGGATCGCGAGAAGATTATGGTGCTGGGCGGCGGGCCGAACCGTATCGGCCAGGGTATCGAATTTGACTACTGCTGCGTACACGCCGCGCTGGCATTGCGCGAAGATGGTTACGAAACCATCATGGTCAACTGCAACCCGGAAACCGTTTCTACCGACTACGATACCTCCGACCGTCTCTACTTCGAACCGGTGACGCTGGAAGATGTGCTGGAAATCGTGCGTATCGAACAGCCGAAAGGCGTGATCGTGCAGTATGGCGGGCAGACGCCGCTGAAGCTGGCGCGTGCGCTGGAAGCGGCGGGCGTACCGGTTATCGGCACCAGCCCGGACGCCATCGACCGCGCGGAAGACCGTGAGCGCTTCCAGCAGGCGGTTGAGCGCCTCGGCCTGAAGCAGCCGGCTAACGCCACGGTGACCGCGCTGGATCAGGCGGTGCAGCGTGCGGTAGAAATCGGCTATCCGCTGGTGGTGCGTCCTTCCTACGTGCTGGGCGGACGGGCGATGGAAATCGTCTACGACGAGCAGGATCTTAAGCGCTACTTCCAGACCGCGGTTTCGGTTTCCAACGATGCGCCGGTGCTGCTGGATCGCTTCCTTGATGATGCGGTGGAAGTGGATGTCGATGCAATCTGCGACGGCGAACGCGTGCTGATTGGCGGCATTATGGAGCATATCGAACAGGCTGGCGTTCACTCCGGCGACTCTGCCTGTTCGCTGCCTGCCTATACGCTGAACAACGATATCCAGAACGTGATGCGTCAGCAGGTAGAAAAACTGGCCTTTGAGCTCTGCGTGCGCGGCCTGATGAACGTACAGTTTGCGGTGAAAGATAATGAGGTTTACCTGATTGAGGTTAACCCGCGCGCCGCGCGTACCGTGCCTTTCGTTTCGAAAGCGACCGGCGTGCCGCTGGCGAAAGTGGCCGCGCGCGTTATGGCGGGCAAATCGCTGGCGGAGCAGGGCGTTACCGAAGAGGTGATTCCGCCTTATTACTCCGTGAAAGAGGTGGTGCTGCCGTTCAATAAGTTCCCTGGCGTAGACCCGATTCTGGGGCCGGAAATGCGCTCCACCGGTGAAGTAATGGGCGTTGGTCGCACCTTCGCCGAAGCGTTTGCTAAGGCGATGCTCGGTTCGCAGTCCAATATGAAGAAGCAGGGGCGCGCACTGCTGTCGGTACGCGAAGGCGATAAAAAACGGGTGGTTGATCTTGCCGCCAAGCTGCTGAAGTATGGCTTCGAGCTGGATGCCACCCACGGCACGGCGGTGGTGCTGGGCGAGGCGGGCATCAATCCGCGCCTGGTGAATAAGGTGCATGAAGGGCGTCCGCATATCCAGGATCGTCTGAAAAACGGTGAGTACAGCTATATCGTCAATACCACCGCCGGACGCCAGGCGATTGAAGATTCCCGCGTGATCCGCCGCAGCGCGCTGCAGTATAAAGTACACTACGACACCACGCTGAACGGCGGTTTCGCTACGGCGATGGCGCTGAATGCCGATCCCACGGAACAGGTTATTTCCGTGCAGGAAATGCATGCAAAAATAAACCGTTAAATATATTCTCTTTTCAACCGATAACGGCTCCTCAGGGAGCCGTTTTTTTATGGCTGTCGGCAGGCGCTTTCAGGGGCCTGGCCTGCTCCCCGACGGCGCAAAAATATCGCGCTGAGCTATCCATAACGTTCTGAGAATATTAATGAAACTAACAATGTGCGCTGTTTCCCGTTATTTTGGCGTTGGCCTGCTGGCCGCGCTGCCTTTTGCCAGTCAGGCAGAAATTACCCTGATCAAACCGGCCGCGGAGCCGGGTGATGCGTTAAGCCGTCTGAAGTTTGCCGTCGGCGGCAGCATCCGTCCGCAGTTTAATAACGTTACCGGCGACAGCGATCGCGGCTCTTATAAACGTAACGGCTTTGATGGCGGCACGCGTTTCCGCTTTGGCGCTGAATATTATCTGACGCAGGATATCAGCTGGCTGGGCTACTACGAGCTGGGCGTTAATATTCCGGCGCTGTTTAACTGGGATAATCACTACGCCGAAGGCGCGCGCGATACCTCGCGCCGTCAGCTCTATACCGGTTTCAAAAGCCAGCGCTGGGGCCAGCTGACGTTTGGGCAGCAGAACAGCGTTTATTATGATGTGGTGGGCGCTAAAACCGATATCTGGGATTACGATATGCTGGCCCAGGCGTCCGGCATCGGCATTAACGGCGATTATGACGGCAGCTACCGCGCGCGTAAGCAGCTGAAATATAAAAACAGCTTTGGCGACGCCGATATTTATGCCGCCTGGCTGCTGGAAGATACTGAATACCTGCCGGGCAACGGCCTGCGCTATAAGCGTCAGGGCGGCGGATCGCTGGGCGTGGATTACCATCTGACGCCGAATGTTACCTGGGGCACGGCGTGGAACTATACCCGTGCTGAAATGCGCAATCCGGGCAGCGGCGACAGCAAAGGCTACGACCAGAATATTATCGGCACGGCGCTGAGCTGGAAGCCGGATAACTGGACGCTGGCCGTCGGCGGCGGCTGGTATCAGAACTTTTCGCCCAGCAAAAAGCGCAGCGTTGATCACTATTTTGCCAGCGAAGCCTGGGGCGTAGAGTATTACCTCGGCTACAGCATTCCGGTCCAGCGCTACGCGCTGAAATCGGTGCAGCCTTATGTGATGGGCGATCGTCTGGAATATACCAGCGGGCGTGATTACCAGCGTATTGATAACGGCGTGGGCGTAACGTTACAGCTGGATTACGGCTTCCGTATCGACTACGAGCACGTCTTTACTTCCAGCAGCGACGACCTCGGCGATATGAATCTGGTTCGCCTGCGTTACGATTTCTGATAACGGCGCGCGGCTAAGTGAAAGATACGGCCTGAAGGCAGCGTATGCCTTCAGGCCGATAATTTTCGGTAGGCCGGCGCGTCGGGGCGTCATGGCGCGGGCGCGTTATTTTTTCGCCAGCTTGCTCTCTTTCTTCTCTTCCGACGTTAGCGACGATTCGCTGGCGGCAGAGGAAGCGGTCAGGCCGATAACGTTGGTTTTGATGGCGCTTTTACGAGAGGTATCCGCGCTGCCGACAAATATACCGCCTTTTTTCACCGACAGCGCTTCATAATTCAGCGTGCCATGTATGTTGGCGTGTTCATCAATATCAATTGATTGCGCCTTACATTCGCCCTGTACGTTGCCGTTAATAATCAATTCAAGACAGGTAATATTGCCGTTCACCAGGCCGTTTCTCATCACTTTTACCAGCCCGTCTTTAACGGTGATATTACCCTGCACCTCACCGTAAACATATACCTGACCCACTGCCGTAATGTTCCCTTCGAAGCAGACATCGCGGGCGACCACGGTATTGCTTATTTTTTCCTGCGGCTGAGGCGCATCGAAATCAACCTTTTCAACCGGCATCGTAAGCGGGGCGATTTCCTTCTCCGTGGCAACTTCTGCTGGTTTGTTTTGTTTTCTGAACATGCGAAAAACCTTCCGTTGTAATACATAAAGTAAAAATGAACCTGCTGCCAGCAGACCTAAAATCACTGTCCATGTGGAAGAATAGAAACTGGTTATCAATCCCAGGAACCAGAAGCAAAGTCCAGTATTAAAAAAAACGTATTGCCTGTCCATCTTGGCTTTACCAGGGCTCCATATGCTGTGTAAAAAGGAGTGAATAACCCGGATCGGTTTCCACATCTGTGTGGATAGATAATATTTTCTTCAGTAGCATCAGCTTGAAAAAGCAGGGCTGTTTATATTTCAGAGGTATTGCGTTTTCGATCCGATATGTTTAATAATTTGTTCTTAATTAGTAAAAGATACCTCCCGCAAATAATAGGTTGATTCTTATCCCTGACCAGTTTTGCGCTAAACGTTTTTCCAGCAGCGAGAGGGCGTTCCTGTATAAAGGGAACCGTGGAATGATCAAAGGCTCAGCCCGTAAAATTATCGTTATTTCGTCTCAGGAATCAAGCCGGGTTTTCTCTTTTTACTGCGGAATAACCAGCGCTAATGTTATATAAAAGTTATCTTCAGAGGTTATATATCAGCATAAATTAATTGGCGGATATTAATTTATGGGATAATTGATATTAACCGGCGATATAACGCCTGCCTTGTACGTAATTTAACGCCGGGCGGGCAGGGCATTTTCTTGCGGTGCGCAGAAGAAGCGCGCAGTTTTACTGCTATAGCGGTATCTTCCGGGGGGGTTACCGACAGAACTGCGACTTTTGCTATCGCTTTCCCGTTTCATACTGCGCCGTTATATCGTCTCGCCTGCTGCCGGCAAAGACGGCCCCCAGGCCTGGCGGCGTGCTTTAACAACCTTTACGTAAATCCCTTCATCAGCCTATCGACGAAAGTTTCACCTTTCCGTATGATGGCGCCAGTTTTACACCCTGTAGAGTAACCTATGATGATAAGCCTGATAGCGGCTTTAGCAGCCGATCGCGTTATTGGGATGGAAAACGCCATGCCGTGGGACCTGCCTGCGGATCTGGCGTGGTTTAAGCGCAACACGTTAAACAAACCGGTAGTGATGGGACGCCTGACCTGGGAGTCAATCGGACGTCCGCTGCCGGGACGCCACAATATCGTGGTCAGCAGCCAGCCAGACCCGAAAACGGCAGGCGTAACCTGGGTAGGTTCGCTGGAGCAGGCGCTGACGGCGGCGGGCGATGCGGAAGAGATTATGGTGATCGGCGGCGGACGCATTTACGAGCAGATGCTCGATCGCGCCGATCGGCTTTACCTGACGCATATTGATGCGGAAGTGGAAGGGGATACCCATTTCCCTGACTATGAGCCGGATGAGTGGCAGTCGGTATTTAGCGAATTCCACGACGCCGATAACAAGAACTCCCACAGCTACTGTTTTGAAATCCTTGAGCGCCGTCGCTAATGGCGTGCTGAAGACCCTTTTCGCGGCCCTGTTCAGCAGGGCTGTTTATTTATCTTCCCGCCTTTTTCTGCGCCGCCGGCGCGATAAGCAGCAAGGTCAGTTTTTGAACCGATTTGCCCGTAAGCCAGCGCAGAAAAGCGCGGCGGGATAGTTTCGTTGACTGCCGCCGTAGCGGCTATGAGCGTACGGCGGTGGACGAGATTTCTCCGTCGCTGACGCTCTGCAGGCGGTTGGACGGCTGAATAAACAGCTGGCGATCCTCCCAGCGCAGCATGGTGAGCGTGCCGCCCCAGCAGCAGCCGGTATCCAGCGCGATAACCCCTTCCGGCGTTCCTTTCCCTTCCAGCGAAGCCCAGTGGCCGAAGATGATGGTATAGTCGCGCGCTACCGGGCCGGCAATATCGAACCAGGGCTTGAGCGGCGGTGGGGCAGAGCCGGGCGCCTCTTTACAGATCATATCCAGCTGCCCGTTGGGAAAGCAGTAGCGCATACGCGTCAGCGCGTTGGTGCTGAAACGCAGGCGCGCCAGCCCGGTCAGCTCCGGCGTCCAGTTGTTAGGCATATCGCCATACATCGCGTTGAGGAACAAGGGATAGCTGTCGCTTGCCAATACTGATTCCACCTCGCGCGCGCACATCTGCGCGGTGGCGATATCCCACTGCGGCGTAATGCCCGCATGCGCCATCACCAGCTTTTTCTCTTCATCCACCTGCAGCAGCGGCTGTCGACGCAGCCAGTTAATCAGCTCATCAACGTCGGGCGCTTCCAGCAGCGGCGTAATACGATCCTTCGGCTTATTGCGGCTGATGCCGGCGTATACCGCTAACAGATGCAGGTCATGATTGCCCAGCACGATACGCGCCGCCCCGCCCAGTGAACGCACATAGCGCAGCACCTCCAGCGAGCCGGGGCCGCGCGCCACCAGATCGCCGGTGAGCCACAGCGTATCTTTTTCAGCGTCAAAGGCGACCTGCTGCAACAGAGACTGCATTTCATCGTAGCAGCCGTGGATGTCGCCAATCAGATATGTACTCATGAATTCGTTACCCGGATAAGAAACGGCAAACCCGGCCGCAGCCGGGTTGTTCATCAATGAATGCGCGAGGGAACCGCGAGGCGGAAAACCGGTATATCAACGTAAAACTGCTCGCCCCGATCGTCAATCATCACGTAATGACCCTGCATGGTGCCCATCGGGGTTTCCAGCACCGCGCCGCTGGTGTACTGATACTCATCCCCCGGCGCGATATGCGGCTGCTCGCCGATCACGCCATCTCCCTGAACTTCCGTCTCGCGTCCGTTGCCGTTGGTGATTAACCAGTAGCGGCTTAGCAGCTGCACGTTGTCTCGCCCCAGATTGCGGATAGTAATGGTATAAGCGAACACGTAGCGATCTTCATCCGGGGCAGATTGCGATTCGACGTAAAAACTTTGTACCTGAACACACACTCGGGACGATTCATTCATCTGTTAACTCTCCTGCGTCTCAGGATGCGCAGTTAACCAGTTTGCTAACTGACAATATTGCGCGACGGTGACGTTTTCCGCCCGCAGGCTGCCATCAACGCCCAGGCTTTCCATTACTTCGGCGCTGAACAGATGGCCGAGGCTGTTGCGCAGCGTTTTCCGCCGTTTACCGAAGGCTTCCATCGTGATGCGGCTCAGCGCGCGCACATCGGCTACCGGATTTGGCTGCGTAGCATGCGGCACCAGACGGACTACGGCGGAATCAACTTTCGGCGCTGGCGTAAAGGATTCCGGCGGAACTTCCAGTACCGGGATGACCTGGCAATAATATTGCGCCATTACGCTCAGACGCCCGTAGGCTTTACTGTTTGGCCCGGCCACCAGGCGGTTGACCACCTCTTTTTGCAGCATAAAGTGCATATCTTTGATCGCATCAGTATAGCTGAAAAGGTGGAACATCAACGGCGTAGAGATATTGTAGGGCAGGTTGCCGAAGACGCGCAGCGGCTGGCCTTTCTCCGCGGCGAGACGGGAGAAATCGAAAGTCATGGCATCCTGCTGGTAGATAGTCAGCTTTGGCCCAAGAAACGGATGCGTTTGCAAACGCGCGGCCAGATCGCGATCCAGCTCAATAACGGTCAGCGCATCGAGACGTTCGCCCACGGGTTCGGTCAGGGCGCCGAGGCCGGGGCCGATTTCCACCATCGCCTCGCCGGGCTGGGGATGGATAGCCGCAACGATGCTGTCGATAATGTAGGTGTCGTTAAGGAAGTTTTGTCCGAAACGTTTGCGGGCGAAGTGCCCCTGGTGGACGCGATTATTCATTGACTTCTTTGATCATAGTAATGGCGAGATTAAGCGCCGTAATA
Organism: Mixta tenebrionis; assembly: GCF_006517625.1. Taxonomy (GTDB): domain Bacteria; phylum Pseudomonadota; class Gammaproteobacteria; order Enterobacterales; family Enterobacteriaceae; genus Mixta; species Mixta tenebrionis. The sequence continues at coordinate 409,819 of NZ_VHQI01000002.1, forward strand.
AAGCTTCCCGCATCGGCGTTGCCCTGACCGGCCAGTTCCAGCGCGGTGCCGTGGTCAACGGAGGTACGGATAAAAGGCAGGCCAAGGGTAATATTTACCGCGCGGCCAAAGCCCTGGTATTTTAGCACCGGCAGGCCCTGATCATGATACATCGCCAGCACCGCATCGGCCTGCTGCAGATATTTCGGCTGGAACAGCGTATCCGCCGGCAGCGGGCCGGTCAGCCGCATTCCCTGCTGGCGTAGCTTATCCAGCGCCGGAATGATGGTATCAATCTCTTCGCGGCCCATATGTCCGCCTTCGCCCGCGTGCGGGTTCAGCCCGCACACCAGAATATGCGGCCGGGCGATGCCGAACTTACGCTGCAAATCCTGATGCAGAATGGTGATTACCTCATGCAGGCTTGCTTCGGTAATAGCGTCTGATACCGCTTTTAACGGCAGATGCGTAGTCGCCAGCGCCACGCGCAACGTTTCGGTCGCCAGCATCATTACTACGCGCTCGCAGGCGGCGCGCTCGGCGAAAAACTCGGTGTGGCCGCTGAAGGAGATGCCGGCGTCGTTAATAACGCCTTTATGCACCGGGCCGGTAATCAGCGCGGCGAACTCTCCGCTCAGGCAGCCGTCGCAGGCGCGGGTAAGCGTATCCAGCACATAGCGGCTGTTGGCTACCGCAAGCTCGCCTGCGGCAACCGGCGCCGCCAGCGCTACCGGCAGAATGGTAAGCGTGCCCGCTCGCTGCGGCCGGGCCGGCGCATCTGGCTGATATTCATCGAGAGAGAGAGGCAGGCCGAGGCGCTGCGCGCGTTCAGCGAGCAGCCGGGGCGAAGCGCAGACCACCAGTTCAACCGGCCAGTCACGCTGCGCCAGCTGTATTGCCACATCAGGACCAATCCCGGCGGGTTCGCCGGGAGTGATAACTACGCGGGTATTACTGAGCATTGGCATCCAGAATCTTAACGTAGGCGCTGGCGCGCTGTTCCTGCATCCAGGTTTGCGCTTCTTCCGCAAACTTGCGATTGAACAACAGACGATAAGCGCGCTCTTTCTGCGCCGCGTCGGTTTTATCAACTTTACGCGTATCCAGCAGCTGGATCAGGTGCCAACCGAAGGAGGAGTGTACCGGCTGGCTGGTTTCGCCTTTATTCAGGCGCAGCAGCGCATCGCGGAAAGCCGGATCGTAGATTTCCGGCGAGTTCCAGCCCAGATCGCCGCCCTGGTTGGCCGAGCCGGGATCGTCGGAGAACTGTTTCGCCGCGGCGGCGAAGCTGAGTTTGCCGCTTTTAATATCGCTGGCGATCTGCATCATTTTCTGACGAGCCTGGGCATCGGTCAGAATCGGCGATGGTTTCAGCAGGATATGACGCGCATGAACCTCGGTAACGGAGATATTCTGGCTTTCGCCGCGCAGGTCATTCACTTTCAGGATATGAAAGCCGACGCCGGAGCGAACCGGGCCGACGATATCGCCTTTTTTAGCGGTGCTGAGCGCCTGGGCGAACAGCGTCGGCAGCTCTTCGATTTTACCCCAGCCCATATTACCGCCCTGCAGCGCCTGCGGATCGGCGGAATAGGTGACCGCCAGCTTGCCGAAGTCCGCGCCGCCGCGCAGCTCGCCAACCAGCTGTTTCGCCAGTTTTTCCTGCTCGTCAACCTGCTGCTGCGATGGGTTTTCCGGCAGCGCCAGCAGAATATGGCTGATATTCAGTTCGGTGCCCTGCGAGTTTTGCGCGCCCATCTGCGTGGCCAGCGTATCGACTTCCTGCGGCAGGATGGTGACGCGACGGCGCACTTCATTGTTACGCACTTCCGCTATCTGCATCTCTTTGCGGATCTGCTCACGATAGGCGTTGTAGTTTACGCCATCGTACGCCAGACGGCTGCGCATTTGATCCATCGTCATGCGGTTCTGCGCGGCGATGTTGCCGATCGCCTGATCCAGCTGCTGATCGGTGATCTGCACGCCCATCTGCTTGCCCATTTGCAGAATAATGTTGTCCATTACCAGACGTTCGACAATCTGATGACGCAGTGTACGATCGTCGGGCAGCTGCTGTCCGGCCTGCTGCGCCTGCGCTTTTACCGAGCGCATCATGCCGTCAACGTCACTTTCCAGCACGACGCCGTTGTTGACCACGGCGGCGACTTTATCAACTACCTGCGGGGCTGCGATCGCGGTGTTGGCGGCCAGCGCCACACCCAGTATCAGCATTCTCCAGTTCTTCATACGTTTTCCATTTTTCTTTCCGCACTGCGGGTTTGCTTGTCAAACATTACAACATCAGAAAGCGCGCTGGTAAGGCATAATGCCCTCACGTAGCATTTGGTTGCTGCCGAGCCCATAGTTCGAACTCAGGCCACGCAACTCAATGTTGAATGAGATTTGGTTTTCATACTTGCTGTTGTCGTTTTCCCAGCCGTTGATTTTGCGCTGGTAACCCACGCGGATGGCGTAGCAGCACGAGCTGTACTGCAGACCCACCAGTTGTTCAGCTGCCTGTTTTTCCTTGGTATCGTAGTAGTAAGCTCCCACGATTGACCAGGCGTCAGCAATTGGCCAGCTGGCGGTCATGCCGACCTGCGAGATACCGTTCTCGTAAATCGGGTTGTTGCTAATGTTGCGGTTCAGCGCGCTGGCCACATATTCCGGGCTGCTGTAGCGGTAGTTCAGCTGCACCATGCGGTCGGCGTCACGGCGATATTCCAGCACCGCGTTGCCCTGCGCAACATTATCCAGACGCGTATCGTACTGCAGACCGCCGCGAACGCCCCAGCGATCGCTGACGCGCCAGTAGGAGTCGCCGGCCCAAATCAGGCTGCCGGTATCATCCTGCTCGCTGGTGGCGTTCAATCCGGTGCGCGACGGAGTAAACGAGTAGATTTGACCTATGGAAAGGTTAAAACGTTCAACCAGATCGTTATCATAAATACGCGTGGTCAGGCCGCTGGCGACCTGGTTAGCCGAGGCGATACGATCGAGTCCGCTGTAGGTACGATCGCGGAACAGGCCGGTATAGTCAGTTTGCAGCAGCGTGGAGTCATAGGCCTGGATATGGCTTTGATCGCGGTACGGGATATACAGATATTGCAGACGCGGCTCCAGCGTCTGGGTGTAGCCTTCCGCCCAGTTCATATTGCGATCGAATACCATGCGTCCATCTACCTTAAACTGCGGCATGACGCGGTTAACATCTTCTTTTAGCTGATTATCCGCATTGCGCGTCTGGGCGTTGTAATATTCGACGTCGCTCTGCTGGTAGTGGGTCGCCAGCAGTTTTGCTTCGGTGTTGATGCTGCCCCAGTCGTTGGAGAGCGGCAGGTTGATGGTAGGTTCCAGGTGCAGACGCACCGCGTCCGGCAGATCGTCGTTGACGTTGGTGAACTGTACCGCCTGGGCGTAAAGATGGGTATCGAACGGGCCGACATCATTTTTATAATAGTTGAAGTCGAACTGCGGCTGCGCGCGATAAACATTGCGCGTCCGGTTGGTATCGAATACCTGGAAGTCTTTACTGGAGAGGGTGGCATCCCAGTTGGTGTCCGCATAGCCGACGCTGAATTTCTGCGAGGCGTAGCCGTCGGTCGTGGAGTAGTACCTGGAATCGAGATCCTGGAAGTACCAGGGATCGCTGACTTTGGTATAGTCGGCGTTAAAACGCCAGTGCTGCTGATAAACGCCGGAGTGGCGCCAGTAGAACAGCCAGCGGTTACTGTCGCCGTCGCTGGAGTTACGCGCTGCCGCGTCGTGTTTGTACTCGTCGTCGCTCGGCAGGTAATCAAATTCAATCAGCCCGGATCCCGCCTGCGAAAGGTAGCGGAATTCGTTCTGCCACTGCAGGCCGCGCTTGCTCAGGTAGTTCGGCGTGATGGTGGCATCCATCTGCGGCGCGATGTTCCAGTAATAAGGCAGCGCGAACTGCAGGCCATCATTATTGCTGTATTTCGCATTGGGGATCAGGAAGCCGGATCGGCGGCGGTCGCCGATGGGCAGCTGCAGGTAAGGGCTGTAAAAGACCGGGACGGCGCCGATTTTAACGCGCGCGTTCCAGATTTCCGCCACCTGTTCTTCGCGGTCCTGGATGATCTGCGAACCCACCACGCTCCAGCTATTGCTGCCGGGCAGGCAGGAGGTAAAGGAGCCTTTTTCCAGGATGGTGTAGCGGTTGTTGCCGCGCAGTTTCATCTGGTCGGCATCGCCGCGCCCCTGGCGTCCTACCATCTGGTAGTTGCCGTTCCAGACGTTGGTATCTTTGGTGTTTAAATTTGACCAGGCTTTCGGACCTTTCAGGATGACCTGATTATCATCATAATGCACATTACCCAGCGCATCGACGGTGCGAACCGGATCGGTCTGGCCGGGCAGCTGGCGCTGATGCAGCTGAACTTCATCGGACTGCAGGCGGCTGTTGCCCTGCTGGATATCCACTTTACCGGTGAATACGGCATCGTCAGGGTAGTTTCCCCTGACATTATCAGAATGTATCGTTACCGGCAGTTGATTCGCATCACCCTGAACCAGAGGACGATTATAGCTTGGTACGCCCAGCATACACTGCGACATCAGATCGTCGGCAAGGGTGTACTGACTGTAAAGCGCTGCGCCAATCATCGTGGCCAGCAGTGTAGGTATACGTTTTTTCATACGCGGTATCGATAATTCCGTTAACTGGCATCATGCCGACAAAACGGTCAGAGACTAACGTACTGTACTGCGTTGTGCCAGTGTTAATCCGTGCCTGTCCGCGTTGCCGTTAGGCAGTGAGGTAAATGACAGGTATGATAATGCAATTTTTAGCCTTCGGCATGGCGAATTGAGGAGTATATGCGCTATTGGGGAAAAGTAATTGGTCTGCTGCTGGGTTTGATTTCCGGCGCGGGCTTTTGGGGGCTGCTGATCGGGCTGTTGCTCGGCCATCTGGTAGATAAAATCCGCGAAACGCAGGGAAGGGCTTATTTCGCAAATAATCAGACCCGGCAGACAATTTTTTTTCGCACCACGTTCCAGGTGATGGGCCATTTGTCCAAATCTAAAGGACGGGTGACCGAGGCGGATATCCAGATTGCGTCTTTGCAGATGGATCGGATGCAGTTGCACGGCGTGGCGCGCGTTCAGGCGCAGCAGGCGTTTCGTGAGGGTAAGCAGAGCGATTATCCGCTGCGCCCCAGGCTGCGCGATTTACGCAGCGCATGTTTTGGACGTTTCGATCTGCTGCGGATGTTTCTGGAGATTCAGATTCAGGCGGCGTTTGCTGACGGTTCGCTTCATCCGAAGGAGCGTCAGGTGCTGTATGTGATTGCGGAAGAACTGGGCATTTCGCGCATTCAGTTTGAGCAATTTTTACGCATGATGGAAGGTGGTCAGCAATTTGGCCGCGGTCAGTCATGGGGCGGCGCCTCGCACGGCGGGCGCTATTACGGCCCGCAGCAGGGGCCGACGCTGGAAGCCGCCTGTAAGGTGCTGGGCGTGAAGCCTGACGATGATTATATGACGATTAAGCGCGCCTGGCGCAAGCTGATGTCGGAGCATCATCCCGATAAGCTGGTGGCAAAAGGTTTGCCGCCGGAGATGATGGAGATGGCGAAGCAGAAGGCGCAAGAGATTCAGGCCGCCTGGGATTTGATTCGTCGGGAACGCAACTTTAAGTAGTATGTCGCGCTGATTAACTATGTAGTTACCGTCGCGCCGGTTAAATATTTATTTAATGGCGGTGCCGGTCAGCGGCGAGTTGTTGCTGTCTGGCTACGTGCCTGTTTTCAGTGGTGCCGGTCAGAAGAGGGGCTGTCTGTCCGGCGGGACGGCATAAACCCGTCCCTGGGGCCTCCGCCCGCGCCCTCCCTGGCACGGGAGGCCCGCCTTGCCAGCCAGCCCCTTTTCTTCCCCTGATACCTCACTCCGTAACCTTGCTATCCAACCGTAATGACTGTGCCGGCTGGAGATGTATTCACTGGTACGCTGGATAGACGTCGATCTGGCGGTTGCGGCAAGTTTGTTGCTGCCTGGCTATGTGCCTGTTTTCAGTGGTGCCGGTCAGAAGAGGGGCTGTCTGTCCGGCGGGACGGCATAAACCCGTCCCTGGGGCCTCCGCCCGCGCCCTCCCTGGCACGGGAGGCCCGCCTTGCCAGCCAGCCCCTTTTCTTCCCCTGATACCTCACTCCGTAACCTTGCTATCCAACCGTAATGACTGTGCCGGCTGGAGATGTATTCACTGGTACGCTGGATAGACGTCGATCTGGCGGTTGCGGCAAGTTTGTTGCTGCCTGGCTATGTGCCTGTTTTCAGTGGTGCCGGTCAGAAGAGGGGCTGTCTGTCCGGCGGGACGGCATAAACCCGTCCCTGGGGCCTCCGCCCGCGCCCTCCCTGGCACGGGAGGCCCGCCTTGCCAGCCAGCCCCTTTTCTTCCCCTGATACCTCACTCCGTAACCTTGCTATCCAACCGTAATGACTGTGCCGGCTGGAGATGTATTCACTGGTACGCTGGATAGACGTCGATCTGGCGGTTGCGGCGAGTTGTTGCTGTCTGGCTATGTGCCTGTTTTTCAGTAGTGCCGGTCAGAAGAGGGGCTGTCTGTCCGGCGGGATGTCATAAACCCGTCCCTGGGCCTCCGCCCGCGCCCTCCCTGGCGCGGGAGGCCCGTCTTGCCAGCCAGCTCCTCATCTTCCCCTGACGCCTCACTCCGTAACCTGGCTATCCCGCCAATTGTCGCTTCTCACCGGTTCNGGCCCGTCTTGCCAGCCAGCTCCTCATCTTCCCCTGACGCCTCACTCCGTAACCTGGCTATCCCGCCAATTGTCGCTTCTCACCGGTTCCAGCACGTTATTTGCCTGCCAGGAGAAGGCTGTAACTCCAGTTCAACAAAAGGCAGGAGTCAGACCAGGCAAAAAAGCTGGTAGTCAAACAGGAAAGTGACGTTCAGAAGGGGCGGGCGATATTAACAGATGAAAAGAAGCGAAAAATGGTAGGCAGCGTCGAAAGCTAAGCAACAGCAGTCAGCTCTCATCCAGGCCAAAAAAAGGGCGGTCTGGATAGCACAGCTTTGATAAAGCGGCGGGCAGACGGGCACAATGGTATGGGAAGCGACGGGCAGGCCGTGGAGTAAAGCCTCCGCGTCAGGGATGACGCGGCGGAGTCTCCAGGGATGGATTGACGACGTCTTTACGGAACGGCCTGCCCGTGGCTGACGTTCACTAAGCTGGCACCAGCCGCGCTTATTCCGCCGCGACACTCCCGGACCAGCTCCGGCGCCAGCCCGTTACGACACTCCCGGATCAGCCCCGGGCGCCAGCCCGTTACGACACCCCTAAACCAACTCCGGCGCCAGTCCGCTGCGATATCACCAAACCCGCCCTAATGCCGTGACCTCAAAAATCTGCCGGCTGACGAAACGTCATCCTGTTACCAAACGAAGGGTGGGTAATCGCCAATGATTCCGCATGCAACAACAAACGAGGCGCCATCGCCCGTGCGGCGTCATGTGCATAAAACCTGTCGCCTAAAATCGGATGCCCCAGCGCCTGCATATGCACGCGCAGCTGATGCGAACGTCCGGTAATCGGCTTTAGCTGAACGCGGGCGCTATTATCCGCCGCCCGCGCCAGCACCTGATACTCCGTCTGCGCCGACTTGCCCGTCTCAAAACAGACCTTCTGCATCGGACGGTTCGGCCAGTCGCAGATCAGCGGTAAATCCACCAGCCCTTCATCTTTCTCAGGATGACCCCAGACGCGCGCTACGTAACTCTTCTCCGGCTCGCGATCGCGAAACTGACGCTTCAGCTCGCGTTCGGCCGCCTTGGTCAGCGCCACCACCAGCACGCCGCTGGTGGCCATATCCAGCCGATGCACCGATTCAGCCTGCGGATAATCGCGCTGAATACGGGTCATCACGCTATCCTTATGCTCCTCAAGACGTCCCGGTACGGATAACAACCCGCTTGGTTTATTGACCACCATAATGTGCGCATCCTGATACAACACGTGCAGCCAGGGCTCCAGCGGCGGGTTATAAGGTTCCATAGCTTGCGTCTCCGGCGTGCTTACTGATGAGATACAACGATCAGGCGCAGCGCATCCAGACGCCATCCGGCATCGTTCAGGCTGGCTAACACTTCGCTGCGGTTACTTTCCAGCGCGGCAAGCTCATCATCACGGATATTGGGGTTCACCGCCTTCAGCGCCTCCAGACGCTCCAGTTCCGCGCTCAGCTTTTCATCCGCTTCGGCGCGCGCGGCATCAATCAGCTTGCGCGCCGCTTCCGCCGCCTGCGGCTCCGCCAGCTGCAGAATCGCATGCACATCCTGCTGCACCGCATTCACCAGCTTACTGCCGTTATGACGATTCACCGCATTCAGCTGACGGTTAAAGCTCTCAAACTCTACCTTATCGGCCAGGTTGGTGCCTTTGCGATCCACCAGCAGACGCACCGGCGTCGGCGGCAGGAAACGAGTCAGCTGCAGATGCTTCGGCGCCTGCGCTTCCACCACGTAAATCAGCTCAATCAGCAGCGTACCCACCGGCAGCGCCTTATTCTTCAGCAGCGACAGGGCGCAGCTGCCGGTATCGCCGGAAAGAATCAAATCAAGCCCGTTGCGAATAATCGGGTGCTCCCAGGTAATATACTGCGCATCTTCACGCGCCAGCGCCTGAGCGCGATCGAAGGTAATAGTGCAGCCTTCTTCCGGCAGGCCGGGAAAATCGGGCACCAGCATATGATCGGAAGGCGTCAGCACGATCAGATTATCGCTGCGATCCTCCTGATTAATACCGATAATATCGAACAGGTTCAGGGCGAAATTCACCAGCTCGATATTATTATCCTGACGGCTAATCTCTTCCGCCAGCGCCTGCGCTTTCTCGCCGCCGTTGGAATGCCGTTCCAGTAAACGGTCGCGCCCCTGTTCCAGCTGCGCGCGCAGCGCATCATGCTGCTTACGGCACGCGACGATAAATTCATCCAGCCCTTCGCTGTTCTCCGGCGCGGCCAGGTAGCCGATCAGCGTATCGTGTACGCTATCGTATACCGCGCGTCCGGTAGGGCAGGTATGCTCAAAGGCATCCAGCCCTTCGTGATACCAGCGCACCAGCACCGACTGCGCGGTTTTCTCCAGATAAGGCACCATAATCTGGATATCGCGCGTCTGGCCGATACGATCGAGACGCCCGATGCGCTGCTCCAGCAGATCGGGGTTAAACGGCAGATCGAACATCACCAGGCGGTTGGCGAACTGGAAGTTGCGGCCTTCGGAGCCGATCTCCGAGCAGAGCAGCACCTGCGCGCCATCCTCTTCCGAGGCGAACCAGGCGGCGGCGCGGTCGCGATCGATAATCGACAGCCCTTCATGAAATACGGCGGCGCGGATACCTTCGCGCTCGCGCAGTACCTGCTCCAGCTGCAGCGCGGTAGCGGCTTTGGCGCAGATCACCAGCACCTTCTCGCTGCGGTTGCTGGTCAGGTAGCCCATCAGCCACTCAACGCGCGGATCGAAATTCCACCAGGTGCCGCTGTCGCCCTCAAACTCCTGATAAATCTGTTCCGGATAGAGCATATCGTGCGCGCGTTCTTCCGCAGATTTGCGCGCCGCCATAATGCCGGAAACCTTAATCGCGGTCTGATACTGCGTCGGCAGCGGCAGACGAATCTGATGCAGCTCGCGGTGTGGGAAGCCTTTCACGCCGTTGCGGGTATTACGGAACAGCACGCGGCTGGTGCCGTGGCGATCCATCAGCATGCGGATTAACTCCTCACGCGCCGCCAGCTTGCCTTCGCCCTGACCGTTAGCGGTCTGCAACAGCGGTTCAATATCCTGCTCGCCAATGAGATCGCTCAGCAGATTCAGTTCATTGTTGCCGATAGTTTTATCTTCCAGCAGCATGGCGACCGCATCGGCAACCGGACGATAGTTGCGCTGCTCGGCGACAAACTGTTCAAAATCGTGGAAGCGATCCGGATCGAGCAGGCGCAAACGGGCGAAATGACTCTCCATGCCCAGCTGTTCCGGCGTTGCCGTCAACAGCAGCACGCCGGGGATCTGCTCCGCCAGCTGCTCAATCACCTGATACTCACGGCTCGGCTCGCCTTCGCTCCAGGCGAGGTGGTGCGCTTCATCTACTACCAGCAGATCCCACTCCGCTTCCGCCAGCTGTTGCAGACGCTGCTTGTTGCGGCGTACAAAATCGAGCGAACAGATCACCAGCTGCTCGGTATCGAATGGGTTATCGCTGTCGTGCAGCGCTTCAGCGTAGCGCGCATCGTCAAACAATGAGAAGCGCAGATTAAAGCGGCGCAGCATCTCCACCAGCCACTGATGCTGCAGGGTTTCCGGCACCACGATCAGCACGCGATCGGCGCGGCCGGCCAGCAGCTGCTGATGAATAATCATCCCCGCCTCGATGGTTTTGCCCAGACCAACCTCATCCGCCAGCAGCACGCGCGGCGCGTGGCGACGTCCCACGTCGTGAGCGATATGCAGCTGATGAGGGATCAGATTGGTGCGCATACCGCGCAGGCCGCTGACGGAGAGACGATACTGCTCGCTCTGGTAGCGGCGCGCGCGAAAGCGCAGGGCAAAGCGATCCATACGATCCAGCTGCCCGGCGAACAGACGATCCTGCGGTTTGTTGAACGTCAGCTTGCTGTCGAGCAGGACTTCGCGCAGTTCCGCTGGCTCCTGCGTATCCTGACGGCTACCGATATAGGTTACCAGGCCATTATCATTGCGTACTTCAGCCACCTCCAGCTGCCAGCCTTCATGGCTGGTGACGGTATCGCCGGGGTTGAAGATCACACGGGTAATGGGAGAATCATTTCGGGCATAGAGTCGGTTTTCACCGGTAGCAGGAAAAAGCAGGGTAACCATACGGGTATCCAGGGCAACTACGGTTCCCAGTCCCAGTTCGCTTTCCGTGTCGCTGATCCAGCGTTGACCAAGTGTAAAAGGCATAGGTGTTTAGCTCGCGATTCTCGTAATAACAGATGTCATGCTCCCGCCCGGACAATAGCGTTGCGGCCCGACAATAAACTTGTCTGGCTGAGGCCCAGGAGCGGTGAATTCAGGAAGGGCGCTATGGTACTGGAAGGTAACGCATTCGTCACCTGTCAAAAAAGGCCCAGCTGTCCGGTAATCAGTGTAGCAAAGTCATCCTGTATAAAAGGCAATATCCCATCGGCAACGGGCTGCAGCTGTCTGGTCAGATAGTGATCGTAGTCCAGCGGCGCGCGGCGCGCCTCCAGCGGTTCCGGGCCTGCGGTAGTGATAACGTAGCGAATGGCGCCGCCTTTTTGATACTGCAGCGGGCGCCCCAGCTTCTTATTCTGTTCGTCGGCAAGACGGGCGGCGCGCACGTGCGGCGGCACGTTGCGCTCATATTCATGCAGCGGACGGCGCAGGCGTTTTTTATAGACCAGCAGGGCGTCCAGCTCGCCGTCCAGCAGCTGGCGCACCGTTTCGCGCACGTAGTCCTGCCACGGCTGGTGGCGAAAAATGCGCCCGTAGAGCGCCTGCTGAAACTGTTGCGCCAGCGGCGTCCAGTCGGTGCGCACCGTTTCCAGCCCTTTAAACACCATACGTTCCTCGCCCGCCCTGCGGATCAGGCCGGCGTAGCGTTTTTTGCTGCCCTGTTCGGCGCCGCGGATAGTCGGCATCAAAAAGCGCACAAAATGAGTCTCATATTCCAGCTCCAGCGCGCTTTCCAGCTGGTAGAGGGAACGCAGATGCTGGCGCCACCACTGATTGACATAGCTGACCAGCTGATGCCCGATTGCATCGGCGCTGGCCTCGTCATGGGGCGCCTTCAGCCAGACGAAGGTGGAATCGGTATCGCCGTAGATCACCTGATAACCCTGCGCTTCAATCAGCTGGCGCGTTTGCTGCATAATCTCGTGCCCGCGCATGGTAATGGAAGAAGCGAGACGCGGATCGAAAAAGCGACAGGCGCTGGTGCCGAGCACGCCGTAGAAGGCGTTCATAATGATTTTCAACGCCTGCGACAGCGGCTGATTGCCCTGACGCTTCGCCTCCTCGCGCCCCTGCCAGATCTGGCTGACGATCGCTGGCAGGCAGTGAGTATGACGTGAAAAACGCGCCTGACGAAAGCCCGGCACCGAGTCCCGATCGTCGGGATGCGCCAGTCCTTCAACCAGGCCAACCGGATCGATCAAAAACGTGCGGATAATCGAGGGATAGAGGCTTTTATAATCCAGCACCAGCACCGAATCGTACAGCCCTGGACGTGAATCCATGACATAGCCGCCGGGACTGGCTTCCGGCGCGACGTCGCCGAGATTCGGCGCGACAAAGCCGGCGCGATGCATGCGTGGAAAGTAAAGGTGGCTGAACGCCGCCACTGAGCCGCCGTGTCGATCCGCCGCCAGCCCGTTAACGCTGGCGCGTTCCAGCAGAAACGGCATCAGCGCGGTTTTCTGAAAAATGCGCGTGACCAGCTCGCAGTCCTTCAGGTTGTAGCGCGCCAGCGCGGGCTTATCATTGGCAAAACGCTGGTTGATCTCCTCCATACGCTGCCAGGGATTATCGATCGCTTTGCCTTCACCCAGCAGCTGCTGCGAGACCGCTTCCAGGCTGAACGAGTCGAAATTCCAGAAGGCGGATTTTAGCGCTTCGATACCGTCGATAATCAGACGGCCCTGCGCCTGGGCAAAAAAAACGCCGGGCTTAAAGCCGTGCTCGCGCCACTCCAGCGGCATCTGATTACGCCCCAGGCGCAGCGGAATCGCGTAGCGATCGGCATGTTTTTGCAGCACGCGCAGATCGAACTGCACCAGGTTCCAGCCAATCAGCACATCAGGATCGTTGGCGGCGAACCAGGCGTTCAGTTTTTCCAGCAGCTGCGGACGGCTGTTAACGTAGTGCAGCTCGAAATCGAGCTGGCTGGCATCGCCGTTTTCCGGGCCCAGCATCCAGACGACGCGATCGCCGCAGCCCTCAATGCCGATGCAGTAAAGCTCGCCATGCTGGGTAGTTTCGATATCCAGCGAGGCCCATTTTAGCCGTGGGCGGTAGTCGGGATGCGGCTTCAGGCGTGCGTTAATCAGGCTGTCGCCCGCAGGCTGACCGCTAAACCAGACCGGCGCGGTAATAAAACGCTCCATTAAAAAACGTTCGGGCGGGCGGATGTCCGCTTCATATAGCGGGATATTATGCTCGCGCAGCCGTTTTTCCAGCCGCTGGAGCTGACGATACTGTTGACAATAGAGGCCCAGCACCGGGCGCTGGCGAAAATCTTTCAGGCCGAGCGGCGCCAGCCGCCAGTGGCGTTCGTCGGCCAGCAGCGCTTGCACCTGTTGCCGCCAGGCCGCAGGCACAAAAGCCACCGATTCCTGCGGCGGCAGCACCAGCCGCTGCGGCCCTTCGTCGGTCGCCAGCCAGAAAACGATTTCGGTGCCATGAGGCGTATCGCGCCAGTGGCGCGTCAGCAAAAAGCCTGCGCGTGTGTTGCTCACCCGGTGCCCTTGTTAGTGAAATCGGCGCTTAGTATAACATGGTTATTTATACAGTTCTTCAGGGGATATGAGGAGTGAATGATAGTTAAATTCAGCAAGGGTCTTGATTGAAAAGATTATTTTCCCGCGTCTTGATTGAAACAATGAAATTAGCTTATCGCTTCTCGTCAGCAGGTAAACGCCCGTCAACGGACGTCAATATCCCCATACAAATCAACACTTGACGCTATGAGCTTCGCTCAGCAAAATCCAGGCGATAATCGACTCTGAGGATTTGTATGGAAGCCTGGCTGGAACATCTGATTACCCAATCGCTGGAATGGGCGCTGTTTGCCGTGGCGTTAGTTACCTTCCTTGAATCGCTGGCGCTGGTGGGGCTGCTGCTGCCGGGAACGGTAATGATGGCCAGCCTGGGAACGCTGGTGGGCAGCGGGCAGCTGGGCCTCTATCCCGCCTGGGCGGCGGGGATAGTCGGCTGCCTGCTGGGCGACTGGATCTCATACGGCATCGGCTGGAAGTTTCAGGGGCCGCTGCACCGCTGGAAATATTTGCAAAAGCATAAAAAGATGCTGGATAAAACGGAACATGCGCTGCATCAGCACAGCATGTTTACCATTCTGGTGGGACGTTTTGTAGGGCCGACGCGTCCGCTGCTGCCGCTGGCGGCAGGTATGCTGGAGCTGCCGGTGCGTAAGTTTCTGCCGCCGAATATCATCGGCTGCGTCCTCTGGCCGCCGCTTTATCTGCTGCCGGGAATCCTGGCCGGCGTGGCCATCGATGTTCCGCAGGATGCGCAGAGCGGCAGTTTTAAATGGCTGCTGCTGGCGGTGGTGGTGCTGGTCTGGCTGGGCGCCTGGCTCGGCTGGCGCTGGTGGCGCGCCGGCAGGCAGCAGGACTGGGCGACGCCTTATCTGCCGCCGCAGCGGCTGCGCTGGCTGGCGCCGCTTGGTCTGATTGTCGGCATCGGCAGCCTGGCCGCTATTCAGTTTCATCCGATGATGCCGGTTTTCCGCCAGCTGCTGATCGGGGTTTTTATTGGTTAAGCCATTAGCGGGCGTCAGGGCGATGACGGATGCCTAACACTTCCGCCGCCTCCGTTTCGCCCTGCAGTAGCGTTGCCGTTGCGCCATCCCAGTAGATACGTCCATCAACCACCAGCAGGCTGCGCGCGGCAATCTGGGCGGCATCCTCAAGGCTGTGCGATACCATCAGCAGCGTTAGCCGTTGTTCACGACAAACCTCGTCTACCAGCGCCAGCATCTCCTTGCGCAGCGCCGGATCCAGCGCCGAAAAAGGCTCATCCAGTAGCAGAATTGGCTGCGCGCGTATCAGGCAGCGAGCCAGCGCCGCCCGCTGCCGCTGTCCGCCGGAAAGCTGAGCGGGCAGACGCGTCAGCGAGGTTTCCAGACCGACGCGCCCGGCAATGGCGGCCACCTGCTGCTGCTGCGCCGCATTCAGCTTCAGACCCGGATGCAGGCCAAGCCCGATATTTTGCGCCACGGTAAGGTGGGCGAAGAGGTTATTTTCCTGAAACAGCATCGAAACCGGACGCTGGGCGGGCGTGCTGTGAGTATGATCGGCGCCGTTTAGTACGATATTGCCGCCGTGGGCCGGGAGAAAACCGGCGATCAGGCTAAGCAGCGTGCTTTTACCGGCGCCGCTCGGCCCTAACAGCGCGGCGCGCTCGCCCGCCTGCAACGACAGGGAGAAACGCATCGGCAGATGTTGATACATCCAGGTGAGATTATTCAGCGTTAGCATGGCGTCCCGGCAGTTTCTCAATTAGCGTAAACAGCAAAAAGCAGAGCAGCAGCAGCAGCAGGGCGGTAGCCGCGCCGTCGGCGCTGCGGTAGGCGCCGATTTGCTGATAGAGGTAGAACGGCAGCGTGCGGAAATCAGCATTGCCAAATAAGGCCACTACGCCAAAATCGCCAACGGAGAGCACGCAGGCAAAGGCTAACGCCTGCGCCAGCGGCCGCTGCAGCGCTCTGAGCTCCACTATCCGCACGCGCCGCCAGCCGTGAATATCCAGCGACAGGCAAAGACGATCGTAGCGTTCGGCGATATCGCGCATTGGATTTTCCAGCACCTTCATCGCATAAGGAATCGCCATCAGCGCATTGGTAAAAATAACGATGCCGTCCGCCCGCTGCGGCAGCCCCAGCGTACTGTTGAACAGCAAAAAGAAGCCGGTCGCCAGTACGATACCCGGCATGGCGAGAATCAGCATTCCGCTCATTTCCAGAGCCTGGCCCGCCAGCAGCCGCTGGCGCAGGCGTAGTTCACGGCTGCTCCAGAGCAGCAGCATCGTCAGCACTACCGACAGCAGACCGGCAGCCAGCGCAATACGCAGCGAAGTCCAGGCCGCCTGCCGCAGCGCAGACTGTTGCAGCAGCCCGCTGACGCCCTGGCGGGCGCCGTCAACGATCACCGCCAGCAACGGCGGCAGCAGCAAAAGCAGAGCCAGCGCGATGATTAGCGCGTCACGCGCCAGGCGGCCAGCGCCGCGGTTGGCGGCGCGCCATCCGCTGAGCGAAACGTCGCCGGTCGGCAGCGCTTTGCTGAGCCGCTGGCTGAGCATAACCAGCCCCAGGCAGCATACCATCTGCAACAGCGCCAGCAGAGCGGCGCGGCCCGGATCGTAGTCGTAGCTCAGCGCCTGAAAAATCGCCAGCTCAATGGTGGTGGCCCGCGGGCCGCCGCCGAGCGACAGCACGGTGGCGAAGCTGGCGAAGCAGAGCATAAAAATCAGCGCCGCTGCGGGCAGGATCTGGCGGCGCAGCCACGGCCACTCCACCAGACGGAAAAAATGCCAGCCCTCGATGCCCAGCTGGGCGGCCAGCTGGCGCTGCTCGCCGGGAATATTCTCCAGCGCCTGCATCAGCAGACGCGTCGCCAGCGGCAGGTTAAAAAAGACATGCGCCAGCAAAATGCCCTGCAGCCCGTAGGGCGAGAAATGATATTCGATGCCGGCCAGGGCGCAGAGCTGCGCCAGCCAGCCTTCGCGGCCGTAGACGCTCAGCAGGCCGAATACCGCTACCAGCACCGGCAGCACCAGCGTCATCGCGCAGAGACGCAGCAGCAGCCGTCGCCCCGGAAAGCGCCGTCGCCAGAGCGCGCGCGCCAGCGCAATCGCCGGTATTACCGACAGCAGGGCGGAAAGCAGCGCCTGCCAGAAGGAAAAGGCGATGACGTGCTGCAGATAGCTCTCCTGCAGCAGGCCGCGCCAGTCGCGCTCCGGCGCGTTAAGCCAGAGCGCGCCGCAGGCCAGCAGCGCCACGCCGATCAGCAGCGTAGCGGTCAGCAGCCCCGGCCACAGCCAGCCGGGAATCAGCGGCTGACGGCGCGTTGCCATGCGTTAATCCATGCGGCGCGCTGTTGCGCCACCTGCTGCGGCGTGTACTGCAACGCGGTTTTCGGCACGGTCAGGCGATCAAAGCCTGACGGCAGGCTGATATGGGTTACCGGGTACATCCAGTTGCCGGTGGGGATCGCCTGCTGGAACGGCTCGCTGACGATAAACTGCATAAACTGCTGCGCCAGCTGCGGCTGCGGGCTGTTTTTCAACTGCGCCGCCACCTCAACCTGTAAATAGTGGCCTTCGGCAAAATCAGCCGCCGCGTAGCGATCTTTGTTCTCGGCAATCAGATGGTAAGCGGGCGAGGTGGTATAGCTCAGCACCAAATCGCCTTCCCCTTTCAGGAACAGCCCATAAGCTTCGCTCCAGCCTTTGGTGACGGTGACGGTTTTTTGCGCCAGCTTCTGCCACGCCTGCGGCGCTTCGTCGCCGTATACCTTTTGCATCCACAGCAGCAGCCCCAGCCCCGGCGTGCTGGTGCGCGGATCCTCATAAATCACGCGCCATTGCTGGTCGCTTTCTACCAGCTCTTTCAGGCTTTTCGGCGGATTTTTCAGCTTGCTTTTATCATAGACGAAGGCGAAATAGCCGTAGTCGTAAGGGATGAAGGTGCTGTTATGCCAGCCGCCCGGCAGCGCCAGTTTAGCGGTATCTACCTGAGAGGCAGCGAACAGGCCGGTCTGTTCCGCCGCCTGCACCAGATTATTATCCAGCCCCAATACCACATCGGCCTTACTGTTTTTACCTTCCATACGCAGGCGGTTTAACAGCGAAACCCCATCTTCCAGCGCGACGAATTTCAGTTCGCAGCCGCACTGCGGCTCGAACGCTTTTTTCACTGCCGGGCCGGGGCCCCATTCTGCGGCGAAGGAGTCGTAGGTATAGACGGTCAGGGTAGGCTTAGCGGCGAAAACAGGGGCAGACAGCAACAGCAGAACGGGCAAAACTTTTTTCAACACGTTGCGCTCCTTGAGGAGGATAAATAACAGGGCGCATGATCTGAGGATACAACGCATCTCAAATCCCTACGCCGGTATTAACCGGATCAGGTTCGACGGGTCTCTCTCAGTGAAGCGGCGCGTCAGCTGTCGCCTGCGTCTCTTCACACCCCGTTGAGAACGGCTTAGTGTAGACTTTTCGCCTGGTTAACGAAAGCGTCAGGATTCAGGCGGCGCGAACCAGGCGGATTTAAAATCAAACCAGCCGAGCGTGTTCATGCGCATGCCGCGCATGCTGCGCTGTCCTTCCAGCACCAGCCAGTGATGAAACAGCGGGTGCAGGTAATGGTTTTCTACCAGCTTTTTACACCAGTCGGCCAGCGTCAGCTGCTGGCTGCGCCAGCGTTCGGCATCGGCCTGCCAGTCAATATCGATGCAGTAATGCAGCAGCGGCAGTTCACAGAGCAGGGCGAAAACGGAAAAGCCGAGCGGCAGCGTAAAGTTGGCGCTGCCGAGCCAGATATCGCTTTCCGCCGCGCCGTGGTGCCAGTTAGCGTAATCGATCTCCTGTACGTTTAACTGCACATTATGCGCCGCCAGCAGCGGCGCCAGCAGTTTAATCAGCGCGCGGTGCTCACTGTGGTCGCGGTAGCTGGTCAGCGTCAGCGAGCTGAGGCCCGCCGGTTTGGCGACCTGCTGCGTATTCTGGCGATGGTGCCAGCGCGGCAGCAAACCCCATGCCGGAAACCAGTAGCGCTGATAGCCGGGGCTGGCATGACTAAGCAGGGCGATCGGGTTTAACAGCGTGCTGACCCAGCGGCGCACCTGTTCATCGCCACCCTTTGCCGATCGTCGATCGAACAGTAAAAAGTAGCAGCCTTCTTCCAGGCGGCTCTCCTGCGAGGTTTCCTCCTGCCGATCCGCTTTAGCGCCCTGAACCTTTACGCCGGCGTAGTCCAGATCTTCGCCGATTTCCGGCAGAACCCAGATATTGACCTCATCGATTAGCGCGCGATAGCCAAAATAGTCATCGAACGCCTGAATTTTTAGCTGGGATTGCTGGTTAAGCTCCACGGAGTAGGGGCCGGTGCCTAGCGGATGACGATGGTAGTCGGGCAGATCCGGCCACTCGCGCGGCAGAATCA
The DNA here is from genome assembly GCF_006517625.1 of Mixta tenebrionis. GTDB lineage: Bacteria > Pseudomonadota > Gammaproteobacteria > Enterobacterales > Enterobacteriaceae > Mixta > Mixta tenebrionis. Next base: position 428,713 of record NZ_VHQI01000002.1, read on the forward strand.
TGGCGCTGACGCTGCCCAGCAGCCAGGGCAGCCAGAGATCGGGCTGGCTCAGCTGGATATCCAGCGTCCAGGGCGTGGGTGATTCAATGCGCGTCAGGTGAGAAAACAGCGGCTGAGACGTCAGACGGCGCAGGCTGGCGATCACGTCCGCCATATCCAGCTCGCGCCCATGGTGAAACTGAATGGCCGGACGCAGGTAGAAACGCCAGTGCTGCGGCGACAGCGCCTGCCAGTGGTGGGCGATATCTGGCTCCAGTTCCCCGTTTTCCTCATTTATATGCGTCAGGCCGTTAAAAATCTGGCGCGCCAGGTGGGTTTCCGAGCGCCGTAGCGGCGAGCCGGGCAGCAGGTTCAGCATCGGGCGATAGTAAAGAATGCGCAGAATATGTTTCCCCTGGCGAAAGCTACGTCCCAGCCGGGAGGCGATCATCTGCCGCGCCTGGTTTTTATCTCCCACCAGCTGCACCAGCTGATCGATGCGGTCCTGCTCCAGCAGCGCTTCGGCCTGCTGCCGCCTGAGCGCCAGTCCGGTGGAGTAAAAGCTCAGCTGTGAGCGTTTGCCGCGTCCCGCTTCCGCCTGCCAGCTCAGCCAGCCCTGCTCCTGCATCGCGTTAAGTAGATTACGCATATGCCGGCGTGAACAGTGCATTTGCGACGCCAGCTGCGCCAGCGTAGTCTCCTGCGGCTGTCCGTCACAGAGCTGCCAGAGACGAATAAAATGTTGCTGCAGGCGCGAAGAGGGCATAAAAGGGGAGCTCCGTAAGATAATCCGTCAGTTTTTCCGTCCCCTTATTATGCTCATAATAGCAACAGATGAAAGTGCGGGAGGCAGCCTGACCGGCTGGCGTATTTTCATCGATGCGGAAGCGCCGCGTCATTTCGACGCTGTCGCCCCCATTTTTTATTTCTGAGTAGGGTGCAATTACACCGCCAGCAGCTCTTTATGCTGCTGGCTTTTTTCTTTCTCCTGTGCTTTCTTCTACAGCGATAATCGCGCTAAGCATTGCCCAGCCAGGTTTGCGGCGCCTCTTACCCACGCTTGCCGTTTTCTTCCAGCTACAGGAACCGTTATGAAATTTCTGCTGACGCGCCGCCGCCGACTTAATCCGGTCTACATCGCGTTTATGGCTGTCTCTTTTATGGTGGGCATTGCCGGCGCGTTGCAGGCGCCGACGCTGAGCCTGTTCCTTTCCCATGAGGTGGGCGTCAGGCCATTCTGGGTAGGGCTGTTCTATACGGTAAACGCCGTGGCGGGAATTACGGTGAGCCTGCTGTTAGCAAAACGCTCCGATAACCGCGGCGACCGGCGCCGGCTGATCCTGTTTTGCTGCGCGATGGCGCTGGCGAACGCGCTGCTGTTCGCCTTCAACCGCCACTACCTGACGCTGATTACGCTGGGCGTGCTGCTTTCCGCGCTGGCCAGCGTGGCTATGCCGCAAATTTTCGCCCTGGCGCGTGAGTATGCCGATCGCTCCGCGCGCGAGGTGGTAATGTTCAGTTCGGTGATGCGCGCCCAGCTCTCGCTGGCCTGGGTGATCGGCCCGCCGCTCTCTTTTGCGCTGGCGCTTAACTACGGTTTTACCGTGATGTTTGTCGTCGCCGCGCTGCTGTTTCTGGTCTGTCTGGCGCTGGTGGCTTTCGCCCTGCCTTCGGTGCCGCGCGTAGAGCCCTCGCCGGCGGTGCTGCTGACGCAGATCAGCGCCTGGCGCGATAAGGATGTACGGCTGCTGTTTGTCGCTTCGATGATGATGTGGACCTGCAATACCATGTATATCATCGATATGCCGCTCTATATCAGCAGCGTGCTGGGGCTGCCGGAGCGTCTGGCAGGGCTGTTGATGGGCACCGCCGCCGGGCTGGAGATCCCGATCATGCTGCTGGCGGGCCATTTTGTGAAACGTACCGGCAAACGGCGCATTATGCTGCTGGCGGTCGCTGCCGGCGTGCTGTTTTATCTGGGACTGGTGCTGTTTCAGTCGCGCGCCGCCCTGATGCTGCTGCAAATCTTTAACGCGATGTTTATCGGCATTATCGCTGGAATCGGAATGCTGTGGTTTCAGGATCTGATGCCGGGGCGGCCAGGAGCGGCGACCACGCTGTTTACCAACAGTATTTCAACCGGCACTATTCTGGCGGGACTGCTGCAGGGAACGCTGGCGCAGTCGTTTGGTCATTACGCCGTTTACTGGCTGGCGCTGGGCATAGCGCTGCTGGCCTTTGCGCTGGCGACGCAGGTGCGCAACGTATAGCCCGTATTAAAACAGGAAAATTTCCCGCCGCAGCCGGGCGGGAAGGGGCTGAAGCATCAGTGCAGGAACAGGGGCTGCCGCTGCTCGTAAGCGGTAATCGCCGCCTCGTGCTGCAGCGTCAGGCCAATGCTGTCCAGTCCGTTAATCATGCAGTGACGGCGGAAGCTGTCGATCTCAAAGGTATAGCGCTTATCGCCCGCGGTTACGGTTTGACTCACTAAATCTACCGTAAAGGTCATGCCCGGCTGCGCCGCGACCTGGCGGAACAGCTCATCCACCTCCTCTTCGCTCAGCCGTACCGGCAGCAGCTGGTTATTAAAGCTGTTGCCGTAAAAGATATCGGCGAAGCTCGGCGCGATAACCACCTGAAAACCGAAATCGGTCAGCGCCCAGGGCGCATGTTCACGCGACGATCCGCAGCCGAAGTTTTCCCGCGCCAGCAGGATGCTGGCTCCCTGAAACGCCGGCTGGTTCAGCACAAAGTTTGGGTTGGGCTGTTTGCCTGCCTCATCGTCAAAGCGCCAGTCGTGAAACAGATGCTGACCAAAGCCGCTGCGCGTTACCTTTTGCAGAAACTGTTTGGGAATAATGGCATCGGTATCGACGTTGGCGGCGTCCAGCGGCGCCACAATGCCGGTATGCTGAGTAAATTTGTTCGCCATGATGGTATCCTTAATTCAGTTCGCGAATGTCGGCAAAACGGCCGGCGATTGCGGCGGCGGCGGCCATTGCCGGGCTGAGCAGGTGCGTGCGTCCGCCGCGTCCCTGACGCCCTTCAAAGTTACGGTTGCTGGTAGAGGCGCAGCGTTCGCCGGGATTCAGGCGATCGTTGTTCATCGCCAGGCACATTGAGCAGCCCGGCAGGCGCCACTCAAAGCCCGCGTCGAGGAAAATTTTATCCAGGCCTTCCGCTTCCGCCTGCGCTTTGACCGGGCCGGAGCCGGGCACCACCATCGCCACCACGCCCGGCGCCACTTTGCGTCCTTTGGCGACGGCGGCGGCGGCGCGTAAATCTTCAATGCGCGAATTGGTGCAGGAGCCGATAAATACTTTATCGATGCTGACGTCGGTCAGCTTAATGCCTGGCTGCAGGTTCATATAGGCCAGCGCTTTTTCCGCCGAGGCGCGCTCGACCGGATCGTGGAAAGAGGCGGGATCGGGGATCTGCTGATTCACGGCGATCACCTGGCCGGGGTTGGTGCCCCAGGTTACCTGCGGCGCAATCTCAGCGGCATCGACGGCGACAACCGCATCGAAATGCGCGCCGCTGTCCGATTTCAGGGTACGCCAGTAGTTGACCGCCTGCTGCCACTGTTCGCCCTGCGGCGCAAACTGGCGGCCTTGCAGATAGTTGAAGGTTACCTCATCCGGCGCCACCAGCCCCGCTTTCGCACCCATCTCAATCGCCATATTGCACAGCGTCATACGGCCTTCCATGCTCAGCGCCTCAATCGCCGGGCCGCAGAACTCAACCACATAGCCGGTGCCGCCTGCGCTGCCGATTTTGCCGATGATCGCCAGCACGATATCTTTCGCCGTGATGCCCGGCGCCGCTGCGCCTTTTACTTCGATTTTCATCGTTTTGGCGCGGCCCTGCTTCAGCGTCTGCGTCGCCAGCACATGCTCCACTTCTGAGGTGCCGATGCCGAAGGCCAGCGCGCCGAAGGCGCCGTGGGTGGCGGTATGCGAATCTCCGCAAACGATGGTCATGCCCGGCAGCGTCATGCCCTGTTCCGGCCCGATAACGTGCACGATACCCTGATAAGGATGATTCAGGTCATAGAGCTGCACGCCGAACTCGGCGCAGTTTTTGATCAGCTCCTGCATCTGGATGCGCGCCATCTCGCCGGAGGCGTTGATATCTTTAGTCTGGGTTGAGACGTTATGATCCATAGTGGCGAAGGTTTTTGCTGGCTGACGCACTTTGCGGCCATGGGCGCGCAGGCCGTCAAACGCCTGCGGCGAGGTGACTTCATGCACCAGGTGGCGATCGATATAGAGCAGCGGCGTCTCGTTGGGCGCTTCATACACGACATGGGCATCAAACAGCTTCTGGTATAAGGTTTTCATTTTATTATTTTTCCTCAGCGATAAAGCGGGCGACGATCGATCCCATTTCATCAGTGCTTACGGCGGGGCCGTCGCCGGCCAAATCGGCGGTGCGATAGCCCGCTTCCAGCGCACGGTTAATGGCGTTTTCGATGGCGTTAGCCGCCTCGTCCGCCTCCAGGCTGTAGCGCAGCAGCAGCGCCAGCGACAGGATCTGCGCAATCGGGTTGGCGATATTTTTTCCGGCGATATCCGGCGCCGAGCCGCCGGCTGGTTCATACAGGCCGAAGCCCTGCTCATTCAGGCTGGCTGAAGGCAGCATGCCCATCGAGCCGGTGATCATCGCGCACTCGTCAGAGAGGATATCGCCGAACAGGTTGGAGCAAAGCAGCACGTCAAACTGCGCCGGATCTTTAATCAGCTGCATGGTGGCGTTATCGATATACATATGGTTCAGCTGAACATCGGGATAATCCTGTGCCACCTCATTCACGATCTCGCGCCACATCACCGAGGTTTGCAGCACGTTAGCCTTATCAATCGAGGTCACTTTGCTACGACGCTTGCGCGCCGATTCAAAGGCGATACGGGCGATGCGCTCAATTTCAAAACGGTGATACACCTCGGTATCAAAGGCTTTCTCATATTTGCCGCTGCCTTCGCGCCCTTTCGGCTGACCGAAGTAGATGCCGCCGGTCAGCTCGCGCACGCATAAAATATCGAAACCGCGATCGGCGATATCGCTACGCAGCGGACAAAAGGCTTCCAGCCCCTTATACAGGCTGGCGGGGCGCAGGTTGCTGAACAGCTTGAAGTGCTTACGCAGCGGGAGCAGGGCGCCGCGCTCCGGCTGGCGGGTAGGCGGCAGGTGTTCCCATTTCGGGCCGCCGACCGAGCCGAACAGGATCGCCTGCGCCTGTTCACAGCCGTGTACGGTAGCCGCCGGCAGCGGCTCGCCGTGACGATCGATGGCAATCCCGCCGACGTCATACTCGCTGGTGGTAATTCGCATCGCGAAACGCTGACGAACGGCTTCCAGCACTTTCATCGCCTGGGCCATAACCTCAGGACCGATGCCGTCTCCTGCCAGGACGGCGATATGATGAGTTTGCGTCATGTTTACACCATTTCCTTCTGTTCTTTTTTGAATTTGCGTTGCAGTTCCTGCTCAACCTGTTTGGCGCGCCAGATGTTGTTTAACGCGTTGACCATCGCTTTAGCGGAGGACTCAACGATATCGGTCGCCAGGCCGACGCCGTGGAATTTCCGATCGTTATAGTTGACGACGATATCAACCTGGCCCAGCGCGTTTTTGCCGTGGCCTTTGGCGCTGAGCTGATATTTCACCAGCTCAATATCGAAATCGGTGATGCGGTTAATCGCCTGGTAAACGGCATCCACCGGGCCGTTGCCGGTTGCGGCTTCCGACTGTACCGCTTCGCCGCATTTCAGGTGGACGGAGGCGGTGGCGGTAATCGCCGAACCTGACTGCACGTTGAAATCCTGCAGCTGGAAATATTCCGGCTCTTCGTGCTGGCGGTTGATAAAGGCCAGCGCTTCCAGATCGTAATCGAACACCTGGCCTTTTTTATCCGCCAGCTTCAGGAAAGCGTCATACAGCGTATCCAGGTTATAGTCGCTTTCCTGATAGCCCATCTCTTCCATGCGATGCTTAACCGCAGCGCGGCCGGAGCGTGACGTCAGGTTCAGCTGAATCTGGTTCAGGCCGATCGATTCCGGCGTCATGATTTCGTAGTTTTCGCGGTTCTTCAGCACGCCGTCCTGATGAATGCCTGAGGAGTGGGCGAAGGCATTGGAGCCAATCACCGCCTTATTAGCCGGGATCGGCATATTGCAGATTTGGCTTACCGTCTGGCAGGTACGCCAGATTTCCTGATGCTGAATGTTGGTATGGACATTCATCAGCGCGGCGCGGGTTTTGATGGTCATGATCACCTCTTCCAGCGCGCAGTTGCCGGCGCGTTCGCCGAGGCCGTTCAGCGTGCCTTCGACCTGGCGTGCGCCAGCCATCACCGCCGCGATGGAGTTGCCTACCGCCATGCCCAGGTCATCATGGGTATGTACCGAAATAATCGCTTTGTCGATATTGGGGACGCGCTCGCGCAGCGAGGCGATGGTTTGAGCATATTCGTGCGGCAGGGTGTAGCCGACGGTATCGGGGATATTAATGGTAGTGGCGCCGGCATTAATCGCGGCCTCAACCACACGGCACAGATCGTCAATCGGCGTGCGTCCGCCATCTTCGCAGGAGAATTCCACGTCGCTGGTGTAGTTGCGGGCGCGCTTCACCATGTAAACCGCGCGTTCAATTACCTCCGGCAGGGTGCTGCGCAGCTTGGTGGCGATATGCATCGGCGAGGTGGCGATAAAGGTGTGGATGCGAAACGCCTCTGCAACGCGCAGCGCTTCATAAGCGGCATCGATATCTTTTTCAACGCAGCGCGCTAACGCGCAGACGCGGCTGTTTTTAATGGTGCGGGCGATGGTTTGCACCGATTCAAAATCACCGGGAGAAGAGACGGGAAAGCCGACTTCCATGACGTCGACGCCCATGCGCTCCAGCGCCAGCGCGATTTGCAATTTTTCTTTAACGCTCAGGCTGGCCTGCAACGCCTGCTCGCCGTCGCGCAGCGTGGTATCGAAAATAATGACTTGTTGGCTCATCGTCTTTTCCTTTTCAGTTTGGCTTTAACCAGTTCGCCTGCGTCACGAGCATAAAAAAACCCGCGCCTTGGCGCGGGTTTTTTCGTTTTACAAGCCTGAATCAGTGATTGATTCCGCCCACACGACTACCGCGCAAGTAAGATGCGTTTAGTAGTAGTTCAACCAGGCGGAATGAATGAATCATTTAATCAGGCTCCATTAAATTCTGTGCTGTTTTTATTGGTACTTGATTGCGTTAACGATGTCAACCCTCATTGCGAAAGCGCAGCGGAGCCAGCAATGTTAAATAAAAAGAGATAAATGCCAGCGGAAAACTCTGCTGCAGAATAAGTGATTTAACCATGCGCGCTTTACAGTTAGTTTTTAAAAATCAGTGAGTTACGTTAATTTTTCCTGACTGGCGGCACAGTGTCGGCGCCGTATTAATGGCGATATCAGACATTTTTGTGGCGTAGAGTCGGGGTTTACGCCAGATAAAATAGTAAATGAATCAGATAAAGCAGCATATTTAGTTAGTCCCGCACTGGCTGATTATTTTTACCGGTCGCGTGCGTTAAAAAAAAGTGCTAATGATAAGTTTTTACTATGAATAACCGAACAGACAGAATAATCCGCTAATTAATCGCCCTGGTTTTAGCGTTTTTTCTGCTAATTAAGCCGCTTGTTAGCGTAACAAAGAAAATATCCGCCGGGGCGCCGACAGGTTGGGGGTTTACCCGACAAGAAAACTGCGGTTATGGTAATTGACCAAGGCGAGGATAAATACATCTGCAAGGGCTTCATTCCCCCTGTACCTGACCCTGAAAGCTATTTCTGGGTTGTAGCATTAACACTGCGTTTATCTCTGCACAGAGCCGTCGTGCGCGGCGCTGGCGGGCGGATGCCTGAGCAAAGAGCAAACTGAAAGCCGGGAGGCAAAAATGGAGATGTTGTCAGGAGCTGAAATGGTGGTCCGATCGTTAATCGATCAGGGCGTAAAGCATGTTTTTGGTTATCCGGGCGGGGCGGTGCTGGATATCTATGACGCGCTGCAAACCATGGGCGGTATCGATCATGTGCTGGTGCGGCACGAGCAGGGCGCGGTGCATATGGCGGATGGCTATGCGCGCGCTACCGGCGAGGTGGGCGTCGTGCTGGTGACCTCCGGGCCGGGCGCTACCAATGCGATTACCGGTATCGCTACCGCTTATATGGATTCGGTGCCGATGGTGGTGCTCTCCGGCCAGGTGCCTTCCTCGCTTATCGGCTACGATGCGTTTCAGGAGTGCGATATGGTTGGCATATCGCGTCCGGTGGTAAAGCACAGCTTTCTGGTCAGGCATACGGAAGAGATCCCCGGCGTATTGAGAAAGGCGTTCTGGCTGGCCGCCAGCGGTCGCCCCGGCCCGGTAGTGGTCGATCTGCCGAAAGATATTCTTAATCCGGCGCATAAGCTGCCCTACGTCTGGCCGGAAAGCGTCAGCATGCGCTCCTATAATCCCACCACGCAGGGCCATAAGGGCCAGATAAAGCGTGCTATACAGACGCTGCTGGCGGCAAAACGGCCGGTAATGTACGTCGGCGGCGGCGCGATTATCTCCGGCTGCCATGCGGAGCTGCTTACCCTTGCCGAAAAGCTGAACCTGCCGGTAACCAATTCGCTGATGGGTCTGGGCGCTTTTCCCGGCACCCATCGACAGAACCTGGGCATGCTGGGCATGCACGGCACCTATGAAGCGAACATGACGATGCATCATGCCGATGTGATCTTCGCCGTCGGCGTACGCTTTGACGATCGCACCACCAATAATCTGGCGAAGTATTGCCCGGACGCTACCGTGCTGCATATCGATGTCGATCCCGCCTCTATTTCCAAAACGGTGGCCGCGGATATTCCGGTGGTGGGCGATGCGCGTCAGGTGCTACAGCAGATGCTGGAGCTGCTGCCTGCCGATCAGACTACGCAGGATTTTGACAGCCTGCGCGACTGGTGGCGCAGCATCGACGGCTGGCGCGCGCGTAAATGTCTGGCGTTCGATCGCAACAGCGATAAGATCAAGCCGCAGGCGGCGATTGAAACCCTGTGGCGCCTGACGCAGGGCGACGCCTACGTCACCTCGGACGTGGGGCAGCACCAGATGTTTGCCGCGCTCTACTATCCCTTCGATTACCCGCGCCGCTGGATCAACTCCGGCGGGCTGGGCACCATGGGCTTTGGTTTGCCGGCGGCGATTGGCGTGAAGCTGGCGCTGCCTGAAGAAACCGTGGTGTGCGTAACCGGCGACGGCAGCATCCAGATGAATATTCAGGAACTGTCGACGGCTCTGCAATATAACCTGCCGCTGCTGGTGTTGAACCTCAATAACCGCTACCTGGGAATGGTGAAGCAGTGGCAGGATATGATCTATTCCGGCCGCCACTCCCACTCCTATATGGAATCGCTGCCCGACTTTGTGCGCCTCGCCGAAGCCTATGGGCACGTCGGCATTTCCATCTCCCATCCGGCGGAGCTGGAAGAGAAGCTGGCGCAGGCGCTGAAAACGGTAGCAGAAGGGCGGCTGGTGTTTGTTGATGTCAACGTGGACGGCAGCGAGCATGTCTATCCGATGCAGATCCGCGGCGGCAGTATGGATGAAATGTGGTTAAGCAAAACGGAGAGGACATAATTATGCGGCGTATTATATCGGTTCTGCTGGAAAACGAATCCGGCGCATTATCCCGCGTGGTTGGTCTCTTTTCGCAGCGCGGCTACAACATTGAAAGCCTGACGGTAGCTCCCACCGAAGATCCGACGCTGTCGCGCATGACGATACAAACCGTCGGCGATGATAAGGCGCTGGAGCAAATCGAAAAGCAGCTGCATAAGCTGGTGGATGTGCTGCGCGTCAGCGAGCTGGGCCAGGGCTCGCATATTGAGCGTGAGGTAATGCTGGTGAAAATCCAGGCCAGCGGCTATGGACGTGAGGAAGTGAAGCGCACTACCGAAATTTTTCGCGGCCAGATCGTAGACGTGACGCCGACGCTGTATACGGTTCAGCTGGCCGGCACCAGCGATAAGCTGGACGCTTTCCTGGCCACTCTGCGCGATGTCGCTGAAATCGTCGAGGTGGCGCGATCCGGCGTGGTTGGCGTTTCCCGCGGCGAGCGCATTATGCGTTAATACGCCAGCGTAATTATTCATTTTATTGCTAACCCGGCGTTCTGCCGGGTTTTTTCTTTTTCTGATATGCCTCATTTTTGCCATCAAAAGCGGTTGCCCGCTGACGCTTTCTGCGGTTAGATGTAACAAAAAGCTTATCCTTAGCCATGCTGCGGCTATTGTTGCGTAGGCTGGCATTAATAATTTGGAGTCATTGTGAAACTGGATGAAATAGCGCGTCTTGCCGGCGTGTCGCGCACTACCGCCAGCTATGTCATCAACGGCAAGGCGAAGCAATATCGTGTCAGCGATAAAACCGTAGAAAAAGTGATGGCCGTGGTGCGTGAGCATAACTACCATCCAAACGCGGTCGCCGCCGGCCTCAGGGCGGGCAGAACCCGCTCTATCGGCCTGGTGATCCCCGATCTGGAAAACACCAGCTACACGCGCATCGCCAACTATCTGGAGCGTCAGGCGCGGCAGCGCGGCTATCAGCTGTTAATCGCCTGTTCGGAAGATCAGCCGGATAATGAAATGCGCTGCATTGAGCATCTGCTGCAGCGTCAGGTTGACGCCATCATTGTTTCCACCTCGCTGCCGCCGGAGCATCCTTTCTATCAGCGCTGGGTGAATCATTCGCTGCCGATTATCGCGCTGGATCGCGCGCTGGATCGTGAGCACTTTATCAGCGTGGTGGGCGCCGACCAGGAAGATGCGCAGGCGCTGGCGGCGGAGCTGCGGCAGCTGCCGGTGAAGAACGTGCTCTATCTGGGGGCGTTGCCGGAGCTTTCGGTCAGCTTCCTGCGCGAGATGGGCTTTCGCGCCGCCTGGCAGGATGACGATCGGCCGATAGAGTTTATCTATGCCAACAGCTTTGAACGCGTGGCGGCGGCGGCGCTGTTTGACAAATACCTTGACGAGCATCCGATGCCCGATGCGCTGTTTACCACCTCATTCGGCCTGCTGCAGGGGGTGATGGATACCACGCTGCGGCGTGAAGGGCGCCTGCCCGGCGAGCTGGCGATCGCCACCTTCGGCGATCATGAGCTGCTTGATTTCCTTGAGTGCCCGGTTCTTGCAGTGGCGCAGCGCCATCGCGACGTAGCGGAAAGGGTGCTGGAGCTGGTGCTGGCGAGCCTTGATGAGCCGCGTCGGCCCAAGCCTGGTTTGACCCGCATCCGTCGTAATCTGGTGCGGCGCGGTAAATTAAGTCGTAAAACGTCTTAATTAGCCGCTGGCGCAGGCGGTAAGGCGCCGCCTTTTTTACATCTTTAAATATTTTCGCTTTTAATTTCGCCATTAATAAAAGAAAAACCTAATTACCATGACGCCGATAGAGTATTAAGTAAATTAAAGTAAATCGGCGGAATGGTTTTTAACTCCTTTACGGTCTGTTTATTGGCCGACAGGAAAAGAGTCAGGTCAGTAGCGCCGTTGCGCGCTTTTGCAGCGCTTTTTTATCAGAAAGACCCTAAAATGTCGCCGCTGTCGCAAACTACAACCCCCGGCGGCCGCCATCAAAAACTGTTTTCTTTTTGCTCACCCTAATAGCTGCTTTGAATTTTTTACCACTATTCATTAGTTTATTTTTCCCTGTGCGATAAATAAAACTTCATTTCTCTCTTTCTGTCTTTTCTCATCGCAGGAAATAATTCCCTCAGGCTTCCCACGTAGCTTGACAATGATTTCCTCCGCTCCGTAAACTCCTTTCGTGGGAAATTGTGGGATAAAGTGGCAAAAAAGGGTAACTGAGGGCATCAGCTGACATGTTTCGTGGCGCTACCTTAGTCAACCTCGATAGCAAAGGGCGGCTGGCCGTGCCAACGCGTTATCGCGAAACGCTAATTGAGGAAGCGCAAGGCCAGATGGTTTGCACCATTGACCTCCATCAGCCCTGCCTGCTGCTTTATACCTTACCCCAGTGGGAAATTATTGAACAAAAATTATCTCGCTTATCCAGCATGAATCCCGCCGAGCGCCGCGTGCAGCGGCTGCTGTTGGGTCATGCCAGCGAGTGTCAGATGGATAGCGCCGGACGGCTGCTGCTGGCCAGCACGCTGCGTCAGCATGCGCATCTGACAAAAGAAGTGATGCTGGTTGGACAGTTCAATAAGTTTGAACTGTGGGATGAACAGACCTGGTATCAACAAGTCAGGGAAGATATTGACGCTGAGCAAGCCGCTCAGGAACCGCTGTCAGAGCGGTTGCAGGATTTGTCGCTATAGCTTATGCAGGATAACTTTATACATACCACGGTGCTGTTAGATGAGGCCGTCAACGCGCTCAACATTAAAGCCGACGGCGTTTATATCGATGGCACTTTCGGTCGGGGTGGACATTCACGCCTGATCCTTTCCCGGCTGGGAGAGCAGGGCAGGCTGTTCGCTATCGACCGCGATCCGCAGGCTATCGCCGCCGCCGCCGCGATTAACGATCCGCGCTTTACGATTATCCACGGCCCTTTTTCCGCGCTGGCGGAGTACGCAGACGCGCGCGACTTAACCGGCAAAGTGGATGGCATCCTACTCGATTTGGGCGTCTCTTCGCCGCAGCTGGACGATGCTGAACGCGGCTTCTCCTTTATGCGCGACGGGCCGCTGGATATGCGCATGGATCCCACACGCGGCCTTTCCGCCGCTGAATGGCTGCTGCAGGCGGAAGAGAACGATATCGCCTTTGTGCTGAAAACCTACGGCGAGGAGCGCTTTGCGAAACGTATCGCGCGCGCCATCGTTGAGCGCAACCGGCTTCAGCCGATGACGCGCACCAAAGAGCTGGCGGAGGTGATTGCCGCCGCGACGCCGGTTAAAGACAAGTTCAAGCATCCGGCAACGCGCAGTTTCCAGGCCATTCGTATTTGGGTCAACAGCGAGCTGGAGGAGATCGAACAGGCGCTGAAAGGTTCGCTGAGCGCGCTGGCGCCCGGCGGGCGGCTGTCGATTATCAGCTTCCATTCGCTGGAAGATCGGCTGGTGAAACGTTTTATGCGCGAACAGAGCCGCGGGCCGCAGGTGCCGGCCGGCCTGCCGATGACCGAAGCGCAGCTGCAAAAGCTGGGCGGACGCCAGCTGAAAGCGCTCGGCAAGATGATGCCGGGCGAGGCGGAAGTGGCTGAAAATCCGCGCGCGCGCAGTTCGGTGCTGCGTATAGCGGAGAGAACCGCATCATGATCGGCAACGAGCGGCACAGCCTGCCTGGGGTTATCGGCGGCGATCTGCTGCGCCATGGCAAGATCCCGCTGCTGCTGCTGGCGGCGGTGCTGGTTTCCGCCGTGCTGGTGGTGACCACGGCGCATAAAACGCGTCTGCTGACGGCGCAGCGCGAGCAGCTGGTGCTGGAACGCGATGCGCTCGATATTGAGTGGCGTAATTTGATTTTGGAAGAGAACGCGCTGGGCGACCACAGCCGCGTTGAGCGTACGGCGACGGAAAAACTGCAGATGCAGCATGTCGACCCGTCACAGGAAAATATTGTGGTACAGCAATAAGGAATCCCGGACTCCATGAGATCCGCTACCAGGGCGCCTAAGTTGAAAAAACAGGACGATCAGGCCAGCTTCGTAAGCTGGCGTTTTGCGTTGCTGTGCGGCGGTATCCTCGTGGCGCTGGTAGGGCTGCTGCTGCGCGTTGCCTGGCTGCAGGTCATCAATCCTGAACGCCTGGTGCGCGAGGGCGACATGCGCTCTCTGCGCGTGCAGGCGATTCCTACCGCGCGCGGCATGATTACCGATCGTGCCGGACGCCCGCTGGCGGTGAGCGTGCCGGTTAACGCCATCTGGGCCGATCCTAAAGAGCTGCACGAGCATGGCGGCATTACCCTCGACAGCCGCTGGCAGGCGCTGGCCGATGCGCTTTCCGTACCGCTCGATCAGCTGGCCAGCCGCGTTAACGCCAATCCCAAAGGGCGCTTCGTCTATCTGGCGCGTCAGGTCAATCCGTCGATTGGCGACTACGTTAAAAAACTGAAGCTGCCGGGCATTCATCTGCGCGAAGAGTCGCGCCGCTACTATCCCGCCGGCCAGGTCACCTCGCATCTGATCGGCTTTACCAATATTGACGGGCAGGGCATCGAAGGAGTGGAGAAAAGCTTCGATCGCTGGCTGACCGGTCAGCCTGGCGAGCGCACGGTGCGTAAAGATCGCTACGGGCGCGTTATTGAAGATATCTCCTCGGTGGATAGTCAGGCGGCGCATAATCTGGCGCTCAGCATCGATGAGCGTTTACAGGCGCTGGTCTACCGCGAGCTGAACAACGCCGTGGCCTTCAACAAAGCGGAGTCGGGCACCGCCGTGCTGGTGGATGTCAATACCGGCGAAGTGCTGGCGATGGCTAACAGCCCGGCCTACAACCCGAACAATCTCAGCAATACGCCCAAGGATGTGATGCGCAACCGCGCGATTACCGACATTTTTGAACCTGGCTCCACGGTGAAGCCGATGGTGGTGATGACCGCGCTGCAGCGCGGCGTGGTGCGGGAAAACAGCGTGCTGAACACCATTCCTTACCGGGTAAACGGGCACGAAATCAAAGACGTGGCGCGCTACAGCGAGCTTACGCTTACCGGTATTTTGCAGAAATCGAGTAACGTCGGGGTGTCAAAACTGGCGTTAGCGATGCCCTCCTCAGCGCTAGTGGAAACATATTCACGCTTTGGGCTGGGCAAACCAACCAATTTGGGGTTGGTAGGGGAAAGCAGTGGCCTGTATCCCCACAAACAAAGGTGGTCCGATATTGAAAGGGCCACCTTCTCATTCGGCTATGGGCTGATGGTGACGCCGCTCCAGCTGGCGCGCGTTTACGCCACCATCGGCAGCTATGGCATCGCGCGTCCGCTCTCGATCACGAAAGTCGATCCGCCGGTACCCGGCGAGCGCGTCTTCCCTGAATCGCTGGTGAAAACCGTGGTTCATATGATGGAAAGCGTGGCGCTGCCGGGCGGCGGCGGCGTAAAAGCGGCCATTAAAGGCTATCGCATCGCCATTAAAACCGGTACGGCGAAAAAAGTCGGGCCTGATGGGCGCTACGTCAACAAATATATCGCCTATACCGCAGGCGTCGCGCCAGCCAGCCAGCCGCGCTTTGCGCTGGTGGTGGTGATTAACGATCCGCAGGCGGGGAAATATTACGGCGGTGCGGTGTCGGCCCCGGTATTCGGCGCCATCATGGGCGGCGTGCTGCGCACCATGAATGTTGAGCCGGATGCGCTGCCGGTCGGCGAAAAGAATGAGTTGGTTAACAACAAGAAAGAGGGTTCAAGTGACAGATCGTAACTTGCGCGACTTACTGGCTCCGTGGGTGCCTGGCGCGCCGGAGCGTCCGCTTCGTGAAATGACTCTGGACAGCCGCGTGGCGGCGTCCGGCGATCTGTTTGTGGCCGTCGCAGGCCATAACGTTGATGGGCGCCGTTTTATTCCGCAGGCTATCGCGCAGGGCGTATCGGCGGTAATTGCCGAAGCCGAAGGCGAGGCGGCGGATGGCGAAATAACGGAAATGCACGGCGTGCCGGTGATTTATCTGGCACAGCTGCCGCAGCGCCTTTCGGCGCTGGCCGGACGTTTTTATCAGCAGCCGGGCGAACAGCTGCGTTTAATTGGCGTAACCGGCACCAACGGCAAAACCACCACCACTCAGCTGCTGGCGCAGTGGGCTAACCTGCTGGGCGAAACCGGCGCGGTAATGGGCACCGTCGGCAACGGGCTTTACGGGCAGCTGGCGCCGACGGAAAACACCACCGGTTCGGCGGTGGACGTACAGCAGATGCTGCACAGCCTGGTGGAGCAGGGCGCTACCCTGGCGGCGATGGAAGTTTCTTCGCACGGTCTGGTGCAGCATCGCGTGGCGGCGCTGCCTTTCGCCGCCGCCGTGTTTACCAACCTCAGCCGCGATCATCTTGATTATCACGGCGATATGACGCGCTACGAGTCAGCAAAGTGGCTGCTGTTTGCTGAACATCAGGTTGGCGAAGCGATTATTAATGCCGACGATGAAGTCGGCCGCCGCTGGCTGGAAAAATTGCCCGATGCGGTCGCCGTGACGATGGAAAATAACCTGCTGCCGGACAGGCACGGGCGCTGGCTGAAGGCGACTGAAGTTCGCTACCACGATAACGGCGCGACGGTTAAGTTCTCTTCCAGCTGGGGCGACGGCGAAATTGAAAGCCGCCTGATGGGCGCCTTTAACGTTAGTAACCTGCTGCTGGCGCTGGCGACGCTGCTGACGCTGGGCTATCCGCTGGCGAAGCTGGTTGCCAGCGCGCGTCAGCTTCAGCCGGTATGTGGACGCATGGAGGTGTTTAACGCGCCCAATAAGCCTACCGTAGTAGTGGATTACGCCCATACGCCCGATGCGCTGGAAAAAGCGCTGGAAGCGGCGCGTCTGCACTGTAGCGGCAGACTGTGGTGCGTCTTTGGCTGCGGCGGCGATCGTGATAAAGGTAAGCGCCCACTTATGGGAGCGATTGCCGAACAGTGCGCGGACGTTGTGGTAATCACCGATGATAACCCGCGCAGCGAAGATCCGGCGGCGATCGTTAATGACATTCTTGGCGGCCTGCTCGATC
This sequence comes from Mixta tenebrionis, assembly GCF_006517625.1. Lineage (GTDB taxonomy): Bacteria > Pseudomonadota > Gammaproteobacteria > Enterobacterales > Enterobacteriaceae > Mixta > Mixta tenebrionis. The sequence continues at coordinate 445,372 of NZ_VHQI01000002.1, forward strand.
CGGGCCGCGCCCGCGTGATGGCAGGGCGCGCGCAGGCGGTCACCAATACCATTATGCAGGCGCAGCCGCAGGATATCGTGCTGGTAGCGGGTAAAGGGCATGAAGATTACCAGATTATCGGCAACCGCCGCCTCGACTATTCCGATCGCGTCACCGTGGCGCGTTTGCTGGGGGTAATCGCATGATTAGCCTCTCTCTCGCTACCCTGGCGCAGGTAACTAACGGAACGCTGATTGGTGAGGCGTTAACCATCGGCGAGGTGACTACCGATACCCGCAAAGTTACCTCAGGCTCGCTGTTTATTGCGCTGCAGGGAGAACGTTTCGACGCGCACGATTTCGCGGACGAGGCGATCGCCGGCGGCGCGGCGGCATTGCTGGTAAGTAAGCGCTTGCAGGTTGATGTGCCGCAGGTAGTGGTCAGCGATACGCGTATCGCGTTAGGTCTGCTGGCGGCCTGGGTTCGTCAGCAGGTAAGCGCTCACGTTGTGGCGCTTACCGGCTCCTCCGGCAAAACGTCGGTGAAGGAGATGACCGCCGCTATTCTGCGTCAGTGCGGCGAAACGCTCTATACCGCCGGCAATCTGAATAATGACATCGGCGTTCCGCTGACCCTGCTGCGTTTAACCAGCGCACACCGCTATGCGGTAATAGAGCTGGGCGCCAACCATCAGGGCGAAATCGCCTGGACTACCAGCCTGACGCGCCCGGAAAGCGCGCTGGTTAACAACCTCGCCGCCGCTCATCTGGAGGGGTTCGGCTCGCTGGCTGGCGTAGCGAAAGCGAAAGGCGAGATCTTCCTTGGCCTGCCGGAAAACGGCACGGCAATTATCAACGTCGACAGCAACGACTGGGCGAACTGGCAACGGCAGCTTGACCAGCAGCGCGTCTGGCGCTTCTCTGCCACAGCAGGCGCAGCGGCGGATTTCTACGCTACCGATGTGGTGGTGAAGCCGCAGGGCACCGATTTTACGCTGCATACGCCGCAGGGCGCGCTGGCGGTGACGCTGCCGTTGCCGGGGCGGCATAACATCGCTAATGCGCTGGCGGCCAGCGCGCTGGCGCTGTCGGCAGGCGCGCCGCTGGAAGCGATCGCGCAGGGGCTGGCGTCGCTGCAGGCAGTGCCGGGACGCCTGTTTCCCATCACGCTGGCGCCGCAGAAACTGCTGCTCGACGATAGCTATAACGCCAATGTCGGCTCGATGACCGCCGCCGTTCAGGTGCTGGCGGAGATGCCGGGCTATCGCGTTATGGTCACCGGCGATATGGCGGAGCTGGGCGCCGAGGCGGCAGCGTGCCATCGCGAAGTAGGGGAGGCCGCCGCTCGCGCCGGCCTTGATAAGGTGCTGAGCGTAGGGACGCTAAGCCAGCATATCAGCGACGCCAGCGGCGTCGGCGAGCATTGCGCTGATAAGGCCGCATTGATTGCCCGCCTGTCGGCGCTGCTTGCCGAACATCAGGCTATTACCGTTTTAGTTAAAGGTTCTCGTAGTGCCGCCATGGAGCAGGTAGTGCGTGCCTTACAGGAGAAAGAAACATGTTAGTTTGGCTGGCCGAACATCTGGTCGCTTTTTATTCCGGCTTTAACGTCTTTTCCTATTTGACGTTTCGCGCCATCGTCAGCCTGCTGACCGCGCTGTTTATCTCGTTATGGATGGGGCCGCGAATGATCGCCTGGCTGCAAAAATTGCAGATTGGTCAGGTAGTGCGCAGCGAAGGGCCGGAATCGCACTTCAGCAAGCGCGGCACGCCGACCATGGGCGGCATTATGATCCTCGCCTCCATCACTATTTCGGTGCTGATGTGGGCCTATCCCTCTAATCCCTACGTCTGGTGCGTGCTGACGGTGCTGGTAGGCTACGGCGTCGTCGGTTTTGTCGATGATTACCGCAAAGTGGTGCGTAAAGACACCAAAGGGCTGATCGCCCGCTGGAAATATTTCTGGCAGTCGCTGATCGCGCTGGCGGTAGCCTTCGCGATGTACGCCGTCGGCAAAGATACGCCGGCTACGCAGCTGGTGGTGCCCTTTTTCAAAGATGTAATGCCGCAGCTGGGGCTGCTCTATATTCTGCTCTCCTACTTTGTGATTGTCGGCACCAGCAACGCGGTCAACCTGACCGATGGCCTGGACGGGCTGGCGATTATGCCGACGGTCTTCGTGGCGGCGGGCTTTGCGCTGGTTGCCTGGGCAACCGGCAACATGAATTTCGCCGGCTATCTGCATATCCCCTATCTGCGTCACGCCGGTGAGCTGGTAATTGTCTGCACCGCTATCGTCGGGGCCGGGCTCGGCTTCCTGTGGTTCAATACCTATCCCGCTCAGGTATTTATGGGCGATGTCGGCTCGCTGGCGCTGGGCGGCGCGCTGGGCACTATCGCGGTGCTGCTGCGGCAGGAGTTTTTGCTGGTGATTATGGGCGGCGTGTTTGTGGTGGAAACGCTCTCCGTTATTTTGCAGGTGGGATCGTTCAAGCTGCGCGGCCAGCGTATTTTCCGCATGGCGCCGATTCATCATCACTATGAACTGAAAGGCTGGCCGGAACCGCGCGTTATCGTGCGCTTCTGGATTATTTCGCTGATGCTGGTGCTGATTGGCCTGGCAACCCTTAAGGTGCGTTAACTATGGCTGACTATCAGGGTAGAAAAGTTGTCATTATCGGGCTGGGGCTGACCGGCCTCTCCTGTGTTGATTTCTTTTTAGCGCAGGGCGTGACGCCGCGCGTGATGGATACCCGAGTCTCGCCTCCCGGCCTGGAAAAGCTGCCTGACAGCGTCGAGCGTCATCTGGGATCGCTGAACGGCGACTGGCTGCTGGCGGCGGATCTAATCGTCGCCAGTCCGGGCATTACGCTCTCGCATCCGCTGCTGGCGCAGGCCGCCGACGCGGGCGTAGAGATCGTCGGCGATATTGAGCTGTTCTGCCGCGAGGCGCAGGCGCCGATTGTCGCCATTACCGGTTCTAACGGCAAAAGCACGGTCACCACGCTGGTGGGCGAGATGGCGAAAGCCGCCGGCTGGACGGTGGGCGTTGGCGGCAATATCGGCCTGCCCGCGCTCAGTCTGTTAAAACAGCCCGCCCAGCTTTACGTGCTGGAACTCTCCAGCTTCCAGCTGGAAACGACATGCAGCCTGAAGGCGGCGGCGGCGACCATTCTTAACGTCACTGAAGATCATATGGATCGCTATCCGCTGGGGCTGCAGCAGTATCGCGCCGCCAAGCTGCGCATCTATGACAACGCGGCGGCCTGCGTGGTCAATGCGGATGATGCGCTGACGATGCCGGTACGCGGAGCGGATGAGCGCTGCATCAGTTTCGGCGTGGACGTCGGCGATTATCATCTCAACCGGCAGCAGGGCAGCGTCTGGCTGCGGGTACGCGGCGAAAAAGTGTTGAACACCAGCGAGATGAAGCTGGTAGGGCTGCATAACTATACCAATGCGCTGGCGGCGCTGGCGCTGGCCGATGCGGCCGGCGTTCCGCGCGCCAGCAGCCTGAAAGCGCTGACCACTTTTCAGGGGCTGGCGCATCGTTTTCAGCTGGTGCACGAGCGCAACGGCGTACGCTGGATTAATGATTCCAAGGCGACCAACGTCGGCAGCACCGAGGCGGCGTTAAGCGGCTTGCAGGCGCAGGGCACGCTCTGGCTGCTGCTGGGCGGCGATGGCAAATCAGCGGATTTCATCCCGCTGCAGCGCTATTTGCAGGGCGACGCGATTCGCGTTTACTGCTATGGGCGCGACGGCGCCGCGCTGGCGGCGCTGCGCCCTGAAATTTCTACCCTGACCGACACCCTGGCGCAAGCGATGGCCGCTATCGCGCCGCAGGTACGTTCCGGCGATATCGTACTACTGTCGCCCGCCTGCGCCAGCCTCGATCAGTTCCGTAACTTTGAGCAGCGCGGCGACGCCTTCGCGCAGCTGGCGCGGGAGCTGGGCTGATGCGTATTCCGGGCGCCGGGATGGCGGGCGGCGTGGTAACGCGCCTGCGCGAATGGGTAATGGGCGCGCGCGACGGCGGCGATGCGGCCACCATGGTGCTGTACGATCGCACCCTGCTGTGGCTGACCTTCGGGCTGGCGATCGTCGGCTTCGTGATGGTGACCTCCGCTTCGATGCCGGTGGGGCAGCGTCTGTCAGAAGATCCGTTTTTCTTCGCCAAGCGTGACGCCTTATATCTGCTGCTCGCTCTGGCGCTGGCGCTGGTCACGCTGCGCGTGCCGATGGAGGTCTGGCAACGCTACAGCAATGTGATGCTGCTGGCCTCGGTGGTAATGCTGCTGATCGTGCTGGTAGTAGGCAGCTCGGTAAACGGCGCCTCGCGCTGGATCGCGCTGGGGCCGCTGCGTATTCAGCCCGCCGAGCTTTCCAAGCTGTCGCTGTTTTGCTATCTCGCCAGCTATCTGGTGCGCAAGGTAGAAGAGGTGCGCAACAACTTCTGGGGCTTCTGTAAGCCGATGGGGGTAATGGTGGTGCTGGCGGTGCTGCTGCTGGCGCAACCCGATCTGGGCACCGTGGTGGTGCTGTTCGTCACCACGCTGGCGATGCTGTTTCTGGCGGGCGCCAAGCTGTGGCAGTTCCTGGCGATTATCGGATCGGGGATTTTTGCGGTGATCCTGTTGATCATCGCTGAGCCCTATCGTATGCGCCGCGTTACCTCCTTCTGGGATCCGTGGGAGGATCCATTCGGCAGCGGTTACCAGCTTACTCAGTCGCTGATGGCCTTCGGACGCGGCGAATTTTGGGGGCAGGGTTTAGGCAACTCGGTACAGAAACTGGAGTATTTACCGGAAGCGCATACCGACTTCATTTTCTCCATTATCGGAGAAGAACTCGGTTATATCGGTGTGGTTTTGGCGCTGTTAATGGTATTCTTCGTCGCTTTTCGGGCGATGTCCATTGGCCGACGCGCGCTGGAAATCGACCAGCGTTTTTCCGGTTTTCTCGCCTGCTCTATTGGCGTCTGGTTCAGTTTCCAGGCGCTGGTTAACGTCGGCGCGGCGGCGGGTATGCTGCCGACCAAAGGCCTGACGTTGCCGTTAATCAGTTACGGTGGTTCCAGTCTGATTATTATGTCGACGGCCATCGTGTTGTTGTTACGCATAGATTATGAAACGCGCCTGAGTAAAGCGCAGGCGTTTACCCGAGGTGCGCGATGAGTGGAAAGCGGTTGATGGTGATGGCTGGCGGAACCGGTGGGCATGTCTTTCCGGGCCTGGCCGTCGCTCATCATCTGATGGCGCAGGGCTGGCAGGTGCGCTGGCTGGGCACGGCCGACCGTATGGAGGCCGATCTGGTGCCGAAGCACGGCATCGATATCGATTTTATCCGCATCAGCGGATTACGTGGGAAAGGCATTAAGGCGCTGCTGGCCGCGCCGTTCAGGATTTTCAACGCCTGGCGTCAGGCGCGCCGCATTATGAAAGCCTGGAAACCCGATGTGGTGCTGGGTATGGGCGGCTATGTTTCCGGCCCCGGCGGCCTGGCGGCGTGGAGCTGCGGTATTCCGGTCGTATTGCATGAACAAAACGGTATTGCCGGATTGACCAACAAGTGGCTGGCGAAGCTGGCGACCAAAGTGATGCAGGCGTTTCCCGGCGCTTTCCCACATGCCGAGGTGGTGGGCAACCCGGTACGTACCGATGTGCTGGCGTTAAGCAGTCCTGAACAGCGTCTGGCCGGTCGTGAAGGGCCGATTCGGGTGCTGGTGATTGGCGGCAGCCAGGGCGCGCGCGTACTTAACCAGACCCTGCCGCAGGTGGCGGCGCGTATGGGAGATAGCGTCGCTATCTGGCACCAGACCGGTAAAGGTAATCAGCGCCAGGTAGAGGCCGATTATGAAAACGTCGGGCAGACGCAGCATAAAATTGCTGAGTTTATTGATGACATGGCGGCGGCCTATGACTGGGCTGACGTAGTGGTGTGTCGCTCCGGCGCGCTGACCGTCAGTGAAGTGGCGGCGGCGGGACTGCCGGCGATATTCGTGCCTTTTCAGCATAAAGATCGTCAGCAGTACTGGAACGCGCTGCCGCTGGAAAAAGCGGGCGCCGCGCGAATTTTTGAACAGCCGCAGTTTACTGCGGACGTGGTGGCGGAAACGTTACAGCAGTGGGATCGTCCTACGCTGCTGCTGATGGCGCAGAAAGCGCGTCAGGTAGCGATTCCCGATGCCACCGAACGTGTCGCGGCGGAAGTCAGCGCCGCAGCGCGTTAACGGCATCAGCAAAAGATAAGGTATCAACGATACCGACAGGCAAAAGAAACGATGAATACTCAACAACTGGCGAAACTGCGTTCTATCGTGCCCGAGATGCGTCGCGTCCGGCACATTCACTTTGTCGGCATCGGTGGCGCCGGCATGGGCGGTATCGCCGAAGTGTTGGCCAACGAAGGATATCAGATTAGCGGTTCCGATTTGGCGCCGAACGCGGTGACGCAGCACCTCACCGGGCTGGGCGCGACGATCTATTTTCATCATCGCCCGGAAAACGTTAGCGATGCCAGCGTGGTAGTGGTCTCCAGCGCGATAACCCAGGATAACCCGGAAATTATCGCCGCGCGCGAAGCGCGCATTCCGGTAATCCGTCGCGCGGAGATGCTGGCGGAGCTGATGCGATTCCGCCACGGCATCGCGGTTGCGGGGACGCACGGTAAAACCACCACTACGGCGATGGTCACCAGTATTTATGCCGAGGGCGGACTCGATCCGACTTTCGTTAACGGCGGCCTGGTGAAGGCGGCCGGTACGCACGCGCGCCTCGGCAGCAGCCGTTATCTGATTGCCGAAGCGGACGAGAGCGACGCTTCGTTTTTGCATTTGCAGCCGATGGTCGCCATCGTCACCAATATCGAAGCCGACCATATGGATACCTACCAGGGCGACTTCGAAAATCTGAAGCAGACGTTTATTAATTTTCTGCACAACCTGCCGTTTTACGGACGCGCGGTGCTGTGCGTGGACGATGCGGTGATTCGCGATCTGCTGCCGCGCGTCGGGCGTCAGATTACCACCTACGGCTTCAGCGAAGACGCTGACGTGCGTATTGAGCATTATCAGCAGCGCGGCGCGCAGGGGCATTTCACTCTGGTGCGTCAGGATAAGCCGCTGATGCGCGTTACGCTGAATGCGCCGGGACGTCACAACGCCCTGAATGCGGCGGCGGCAGTTGCGGTAGCGACGGAAGAGGGCATCGAAGATGAAGATATCCTCCGCGCGCTGGAGAGTTTCCAGGGCACCGGACGCCGTTTCGATTTTCTCGGCGAGTTCCCGCTAAATGCGGTGAACGGCGCCGCAGGCAGCGCGATGCTGGTAGACGATTACGGTCATCATCCCACCGAGGTGGACGCCACCATCAAAGCGGCGCGCGCAGGCTGGCCGGATAAAAAGCTGGTGATGATCTTCCAGCCGCATCGCTACACGCGTACGCGCGATCTCTATGATGATTTCGCCAACGTGCTGTCGCAGGTGGACGTGCTGCTGATGCTGGATGTTTATGCCGCCGGCGAGCCGCCGATTCCCGGCGCGGACAGCCGCTCGCTCTGCCGCACCATTCGCGGGCGCGGCAAGGTTGATCCGATCCTGGTGCCGGATCATGAGGCGATTCTGGATATGCTGGCGCCGACGCTGAGCGGCAACGATTTAATTCTGGTTCAGGGCGCGGGCAACGTAGGTAAAATCGCGCGCCGACTGGCCGAGCAGAAACTGAAACCGCAGACCAATGAAGAGGAACACCATGGCTGAAAAAGTAGCGGTATTGCTGGGCGGTAACTCCGCCGAACGCGACGTCTCACTGATGTCAGGCGAAGCAGTGCTCGCGGGCCTGAAAGAAGCTGGCATTAACGCGCACGGCATCGACACGCGCGATTTTCCGGTTATGCGGTTAAAAGAAGAAGGGTTTGCCAGGGTCTTTATCGCGCTGCACGGGCGCGGCGGGGAGGACGGTACCCTGCAGGGCGTGCTCGATTTTCTCGACATCCCCTATACCGGCAGCGGCGTGATGGCCTCGGCGATTACCATGGATAAATGGCGCTCCAAGCTGCTGTGGCAGGGCATGGGGCTGCCGGTAGCGCCTTATGTGATGATCAATCGCCAGCAGATGGAAGCGGGGCTGAACGACGCGCTGGCGCAGCGTATCGCCCAGCTGGGCATGCCGCTGTTCGTTAAGCCGAGCAGCGAAGGCTCCAGCGTCGGCATTACGCGCGTTAACCAGCCCTCCGAGCTGCCGGCGGCGCTGGAAGAGGCGTTTCGCCATGACGATGACGTGCTGGTAGAGAAATTCCTCAGCGGCCCGGAGTATACCGTCGGCATCGTTGGCGAGCAGATTCTGCCTGCAATTCGCATTCAGCCAGCCAGCGACTTTTATGACTATCAAGCAAAATACATTTCTGACGATACTCAATACTTCTGTCCAGGCGGCCTGAGCGCGGAAAAAGAGGCGGAGCTGAATGAGCTGGTGCTGAAAGCGTGGCGCGCGCTGGGCTGCAGCGGCTGGGGACGGGTAGATGTGATGATGGACGGCGACGGCAGCTTCTGCCTGCTGGAAGTGAACACCTCGCCGGGAATGACCAGCCACAGTCTGGTGCCGATGGCGGCGAAACAGGCGGGGATGACTTTCTCCCAGCTGGTGGCGCGTATTCTGGAGCTGGCCGACTAAGATGTCGCAGGCCGCTCTGAACGTACGTCGGGAGGCGCAGGAAAAAGCGCGCACCGGACGCAGCAATGGCTCGCGCCTGGCAGGCATTCTGTTCCTGCTGCTGGTGATCGGCACCATGCTGGCGGGCGGCGTGGTGGTGCTGAAATGGATGAATGACGCCTCGCGACTGCCGCTTTCAAGGCTGGTGGTGACGGGAAAAACCCATTACACCACCAACGACGATATTCGCCAGGCCATTTTGTCGCTGGGCGCGCCCGGCACTTTTATGTCACAAGATGTAAATGTGCTGCAGCAGCAGATCGAACGCTTGCCGTGGATCAAACAAGTCAGCGTGCGCAAGCAGTGGCCGGACGAATTAAAGATTCATCTGGTTGAGTATGTGCCGGTAGCGCGGTGGAATGATTTACATATGGTTGATGCGGAAGGTAAATCTTTTAGCGTTCCAGCTAACCATATCGGCAAAGAAACGCTACCGTTGCTGTATGGCCCTGAAGGCAACGAGCAGGATGTGCTGGAAGGCTGGCGGCAGATGAGCGCGGTTTTGGCCGCCAGTAAGTTTCGCGTTAAAGCAGCATCCATGACCGCTCGCCACTCATGGCAGCTGGTCACCAGCGATGATGTACGTATTGAGCTGGGCCGTAGCGATAACATGAGGCGACTTAAGCGATTTATCGAACTCTGGCCGATGATACAGCAGCAGGCCGCCGCAGATAATAAGCGCGTCAGTTATGTCGATTTGCGCTATGACTCCGGCGCTGCCGTTGGCTGGGCTCCGGCATTTATTGAGCCACAGGACAGTAATCAGCAACAGAATCAGGCACAGGCTAAACAACAATGATCAAGGCGACGGACAGAAAACTGGTAGTAGGACTTGAGATTGGCACCGCCAAGGTCGCCGCTTTAGTAGGGGAAATTCTGCCCGATGGCATGGTCAACATTATTGGGGTGGGCAGCTGCCCGTCCCGCGGCATGGATAAAGGCGGCGTAAACGATCTGGAGTCGGTGGTGAAGTGCGTGCAGCGCGCCATCGACCAGGCGGAACTGATGGCGGACTGCCAGATTTCGTCAGTTTATCTGGCGTTATCCGGCAAACATATCAGCTGTCAGAACGAAATCGGGATGGTTCCGATTTCTGAAGAGGAAGTCACTCAGGAAGATGTCGAGAACGTAGTACACACCGCGAAATCGGTGCGCGTGCGCGATGAACATCGCATTCTGCATGTGATTCCGCAGGAGTACGCCATCGACTATCAGGAAGGGATTAAAAACCCGGTCGGACTGTCGGGCGTGCGTATGCAGGCGAAGGTGCATTTGATCACCTGCCACAACGATATGGCGAAAAACATTGTTAAAGCCGTTGAACGTTGTGGTCTGAAAGTTGACCAACTCATTTTCGCCGGTCTGGCATCCAGCTTTGCGGTGCTGACGGAAGATGAGCGCGAACTGGGCGTGTGCGTAGTCGATATCGGCGGCGGCACGATGGATATTGCGGTCTATACCGGCGGCGCGCTGCGTCACACCAAGGTTATCCCCTATGCAGGGAACGTGGTGACCAGCGATATCGCTTATGCCTTCGGCACGCCGCCGACCGACGCGGAAGCCATCAAGGTTCGCCACGGCTGCGCGCTGGGTTCGATCGTCGGCAAAGATGAGAACGTTGAGGTGCCCAGCGTTGGCGGACGTCCGCCGCGCAGCCTACAGCGTCAGACTTTAGCCGAGGTGATTGAGCCGCGTTATACCGAGCTGCTCAACCTGGTGAATGATGAAATTCTGCAGCTGCAGGAACAGCTGCGTCAGCAGGGCGTGAAGCATCATCTGGCGGCAGGCATCGTCCTGACCGGCGGCGCGGCGCAAATTGAAGGTTTGGCGGCCTGCGCGCAGCGGGTTTTTCATACCCAGGTGCGCATTGGGCAGCCTTTAAATATCACTGGGCTAACGGATTATGCGCAGGAGCCTTACTACTCAACGGCGGTAGGCCTTCTGCACTATGGAAAAGAGTCCCACCTGAATGGTGAGGCGGATGTCGAAAAACGCGTTTCAGTCGGCAACTGGTTTAAACGTATCAACAGCTGGCTGAAAAAAGAGTTTTAATTTTTCTAAAAGGGGATCATGCTAGCTCTATTTTATGATCTCCAGGCGACAGGCACATAACGGAGAGAAATTATGTTTGAACCAATGGAATTAACCAACGACGCGGTGATTAAAGTCATCGGCGTCGGCGGGGGCGGCGGTAACGCCGTAGAGCATATGGTCCGCGAGCGCATCGAAGGCGTTGAGTTCTTCGCGGTGAATACGGACGCACAGGCATTGCGCAAGACTGCAGTCGGCCAGACCATCCAAATCGGCACCAACATTACTAAAGGTCTGGGTGCAGGCGCGAATCCTGAAGTGGGTCGTACTTCTGCTGAAGAAGATCGCGAAGCGCTGCGTTCCGCATTAGACGGCGCGGACATGGTATTTATCGCTGCCGGCATGGGCGGCGGCACCGGCACCGGCGCTGCGCCGGTCGTGGCGGAAGTGGCGAAAGACTTAGGCATCCTGACCGTTGCCGTGGTGACCAAGCCGTTTAACTTCGAAGGCAAAAAGCGCATGGCGTTTGCCGAGCAGGGCATCGCCGAACTTTCCAAGCATGTCGATTCATTGATCACCATTCCGAACGACAAGCTGCTGAAAGTGCTGGGCCGCGGCATCTCGCTGCTGGACGCCTTTGGTGCGGCCAATGACGTGCTGAAAGGCGCGGTACAGGGCATCGCCGAGCTGATTACCCGTCCGGGCCTGATGAACGTCGACTTTGCTGACGTACGTACCGTAATGTCCGAAATGGGCTACGCCATGATGGGCTCCGGCGTCGCCTGCGGCGAAGATCGTGCGGAAGAAGCGGCTGAAATGGCGATTTCCAGCCCGCTGCTGGAAGATATCGATCTCTCCGGCGCGCGCGGCGTGCTGGTCAACATCACCGCTGGCTTCGACCTGCGTCTGGATGAGTTCGAAACCGTGGGCAACACCATTCGCGCTTTCGCTTCCGACAACGCCACCGTGGTGATCGGTACTTCTCTCGATCCGGAAATGAACGACGAACTGCGCGTGACCGTGGTAGCGACCGGCATCGGCATGGATAAACGTCCGGAAATCACCCTGGTGACCAATAAACAGGCGGCCAGCCAGCCGGTTATGGATCATCGTTACCAGCAGCACGGCATGTCGCCGCTGCCGCAGGAGCCGCAGAAACCTGCAGCGAAAGTGGTTAACGATCAGAGTTCGCAGTCTGGCAAAGAGCCCGATTACCTGGATATTCCTGCTTTTCTGCGCAAGCAGGCGGATTAGGAATAAGCCGAGAATTGGGATTCTCCGCTCTTTGTGCTAAAATCTTCGCCCGTCAGTAATATAGACTGACGGTCGGATGATATTTTGCGAGATAATACGATGATCAAACAACGGACACTAAAACGTATTGTTCAGGCGACTGGCGTCGGTTTGCATACCGGCAAAAAAGTCTCCCTGACGTTACGCCCTGCGCCGGCTAATACCGGGGTCATCTATCGTCGCACTGACTTGAATCCACCGGTTGATTTTCCGGCTGATGCAAAATATGTGCGCGACACCATGCTGAGTACCTGCCTGGTGAATGATGAAGGCGTACGTATTTCCACCGTAGAACACCTGAACGCAGCGCTGGCGGGTCTGGGCATCGACAACATCATTGTCGAAGTTGACGCGCCGGAAGTGCCGATTATGGACGGCAGCGCCGCGCCTTTCGTCTACCTGCTGGTTGACGCGGGCGTCGAAGAGCTGAACACGCCGAAGAAATTCGTGCGCGTTAAGCAGGCGGTGCGCGTTGAAGATGGCGACAAATGGGCTGAGATCAAACCCTACAACGGTTTCTCGCTCGATTTCACCATCGATTTCCAGCATCCGGCGATCGATTCCAGCTCGCAGCGTTACCAGCTGAATTTCTCTACGGAAGCGTTCATGCGTCAAATCAGCCGTGCCAGAACCTTCGGCTTTATGCGTGAAATCGAGTATCTGCAGTCGAAAGGCCTGTGCCTGGGCGGTAGTTTAGATTGCGCGATCGGGTTAGATGATTTCCGCGTGCTGAACGAAGAAGGTTTACGCTTCGAAGATGAATTTGTTCGTCACAAAATGCTGGATGCGATTGGCGACCTGTTTATGTGCGGCCACAATATTGTCGGCGCGTTTTCCGCCTACAAATCTGGTCATGCGCTGAACAACAAGCTGTTGCAGGCGGTACTGGCGAAGCAGGAAGCCTGGGAATGGGCGACCTTTGAGGACGAAGCTGAACTGCCGGTGGCATTCAGGGCAACAAATCTGGTTCTGGCGTAACGGCCTTAACCGCGTAAAACGACTGGTAGCGCTGGTTCACTCTCTCCGACCGGCAAAGCCAGTCGTTTTTGTATCTGCGCCCGGCGTACATTATTTGCGCCGCTATGGACAGAATACCGCTCTTTTCTTCTCCTCCCGCGACGATCTGATGTTTAAAGCGCGCAATGATGGTAAGATTTGCCCTCGTTAAAGACGGCAACAGGCGTTTTACGTCAGAGGGAACGGAGCCGTTAATTATTCATTGAAGATGGACAGGGGCTACCCTGTCAGACGGAAAACGTTGTGATCGCTATTTTTCATCGTTGGCGACAATTAGGCAGGCGTTATCTTTGGCCGCATCTCTTATTTGGCATGGTGGCGGCAAGCCTTGGCCTGCCTGTAGCCCATGCGCAGAGCGCGGAACAAAATAATCGCCCGCAGGCCACGGCGAAAAAATCGATCACCGGCAGCGGCGCGCGGTTTGATAACCTTGCGTTATTGCAGGCCAACGCCCGTCGCGCCAGTTTTACCGTCGATTACTGGCATCAGCATGCCATCCGCACCGTTATCCGCCATCTCTCTTTTGCGCTGACGCCGCAGCATCTGCCCGATGTGAAAGAGGCGCTGCCGCTGGCCGTGCAGAAACTGGCGCTGCTGGATACGCTTAACGCCCTGCTTACCCGTGAGCCGCGACAGCCGGTTATCATTCGCCATACGCAGCAGCCCGCAGCTTCCGTTACGCCGGATTATCATGTCGGCATCTGGCTGGCCCAGGTGCAGGGGATCCGCGCGGGTCCGTACATTCTTAGCTAAACCAGCCCTTATTAAAAACCATATCACTATAAAAAACGAACCGCAGAGAGAGCGGTGAAGATGAGAATGTATTCACTATGCTAATTAATTTATTAACCAAAGTTTTTGGTAGCCGTAATGACCGTACGCTGCGTCGTATGCGTAAGGTGGTAGACGTCATCAATAAGATGGAGCCCGATTTTGAAAAGCTCAGCGATGACGAGCTGAAGGCGAAAACCCAGGAGTTTCGCGCCCGCCTGGAAAAAGGCGAAGCGCTGGACAGCCTGATCCCGGAAGCTTTTGCTACGGTACGTGAGGCCAGCCGCCGCGTATTCGGCATGCGCCACTTCGATGTACAGCTGCTCGGCGGGATGGTACTGAACGATCGCTGTATCGCCGAGATGCGTACCGGTGAAGGTAAAACGTTGACCGCGACGCTGCCGGCCTACCTGAATGCCCTGAGCGGCAAAGGCGTACACGTAGTGACCGTCAACGACTATCTGGCGCAGCGCGATGCGGAAAACAACCGTCCGCTGTTTGAGTTCCTCGGCCTTTCCGTAGGGATTAACCTGCCGGGTATGCCGGCGCCCGCCAAGCGCGAAGCCTATGCCGCCGATATCACCTACGGCACCAACAACGAGTATGGCTTCGACTACCTGCGCGATAACATGGCCTTCAGCCCGGAAGAGCGCGTACAGCGCAAGCTGCACTATGCGCTGGTGGATGAGGTTGACTCCATCCTGATCGATGAAGCGCGCACGCCGCTGATTATCTCCGGCCCGGCCGAAGACAGCTCTGAGCTCTATATCAAAGTTAACAAAATCATCCCGCATCTGATTCGCCAGGAGAAAGAGGATTCCGATACTTTCCAGGGCGAAGGCCACTTCTCGGTAGATGAAAAAGCACGTCAGGTGCATCTCACCGAGCGCGGCCTGGTGGCCATCGAAGAGCTGCTGGTGCAGGAAGGCATTATGGCGGAGGGCGAATCGCTCTACTCGCCGAACAATATCATGCTGATGCATCACGTTACCGCCGCGCTGCGCGCGCATGCGCTGTTTACCCGCGACGTTGACTACATCGTAAAAGATGGCGAAGTGATCATCGTCGATGAGCATACCGGCCGCACCATGCAGGGACGTCGCTGGTCAGACGGCCTGCATCAGGCGGTGGAAGCGAAAGAAGGCGTTGAGATCCAGAACGAAAACCAGACGCTGGCCTCCATTACCTTCCAGAACTACTTCCGTCTGTATGAGAAGCTGGCCGGTATGACCGGTACGGCGGATACCGAAGCCTTTGAGTTCAGCTCGATCTACAAGCTGGATACCATCGTGGTGCCGACTAACCGCCCAATGGTGCGTAAGGATCTGCCCGATCTGGTCTATATGACCGAGAAAGAGAAGATCGATGCGATCATCGAAGACATTCGCGAGCGTACGGCGAACGGTCAGCCGATTCTGGTCGGTACTATCTCGATTGAAAAATCGGAGGTGGTTTCTAACGAACTGACGCGCGCCGGCATCAAGCACAACGTGCTGAACGCAAAATTCCACGCGCGTGAGGCGGATATCGTTGCGCAGGCGGGCCAGCCGGGCGCGGTAACCATCGCCACCAACATGGCGGGCCGCGGTACCGATATCATGCTGGGCGGCAGCTGGCAGGCTGAAGTCGCCGCGCTGGAAAACCCGACCGAAGAGCAGATCGCGGCAATCAAAGAAGCCTGGAAAGTGCGTCACGATGCGGTGCTGGCCTCTGGCGGTCTGCACATTATCGGCACCGAGCGTCACGAATCGCGCCGTATCGATAATCAGCTGCGTGGACGTTCCGGACGTCAGGGCGATCCGGGTTCTTCCCGTTTTTACCTGTCAATGGAAGATGCGCTGATGCGTATTTTCGCTTCCGATCGCGTATCGAATATGATGCGTAAGCTGGGTATGAAGCCGGGCGAAGCGATTGAGCACCCGTGGGTGACCAAAGCGATCGCCAACGCCCAGCGCAAGGTGGAAAGCCGTAACTTCGATATTCGTAAGCAGCTGCTGGAATATGACGACGTGGCTAACGACCAGCGTCGCGCTATCTACTCGCAGCGTAATGAACTGCTGGACGTTGCTGACGTTAGCGAAACCATAAACAGCATCCGCGAAGATGTGTTTAAAACTACCATCGACAGTTATATTCCGCCGCAGTCGCTGGAAGAGATGTGGGATGTTGCCGGGCTGGAAGAGCGCCTGAAAAACGATTTCGATCTCGACCTGCCGATTACGCAATGGCTGGATAAAGAGCCGGAGCTGCATGAGGAAACGCTGCGCGAGCGCATCCTTACCCAGGCGATGGAAGTCTACCAGCGTAAAGAGGAAGTGGTCGGCGCTGAGATGATGCGCAACTTTGAAAAAGGCGTGATGCTGCAAACGCTGGATTCGCTATGGAAAGAGCACCTGGCGGCGATGGACTATCTGCGTCAGGGGATCCATCTGCGCGGCTATGCGCAGAAAGATCCGAAGCAGGAATACAAGCGTGAATCCTTTGCGATGTTTGCGGCGATGCTGGAATCACTGAAATATGAGGTGATCAGTACGCTGAGCAAAGTACAGGTGCGTATGCCGGAAGAGGTTGAGGCGATGGAAGCGCAGCGTCGTGAAGAGGCGGAACGCCTGGCGCGACAGCAGCAGCTGAGCCACGTTGATGATGAAACGCAGGCTGCCGTTGCGCTGGCAGCGGAAACCGGCGAGCGCAAAGTGGGACGTAACGATCCTTGCCCCTGCGGTTCAGGTAAAAAATATAAACAGTGCCACGGGCGCCTGGCCTGATTACGCTAAGCTAAAACCAAAAAGGGAGCCGCGTGCTCCCTTTTTATTAATTCCGTTATCAAGGATGCGAAAATGAAACATCTTCAGGTGGCTGTTGGCATTATCCGCAACGCGCAGCAGGAAATTTTCCTGACGCGCCGTCCGGCCGACTCGCATATGGCGAATATGTGGGAGTTTCCCGGCGGGAAAATTGAGCCGGGCGAGACGCCGGAACAGGCGCTGAAGCGTGAGCTGCTGGAGGAGACCGGGATTGTGGTGCTGGCGGCCACCGCTTTCGCTCATGCCGATCACGCTTACCAGGATGTGCGCGTTACGCTGCACTTTTTCCTTGTCGAGCAATGGCAGGGGGAACCCTGGGGGCGGGAAGGCCAGCCGCAGCGTTGGGTGCCCCAGCGCGAACTGATTGCCGACGAGTTTCCGCCGGCGAATCACCAGCTGGTTGCGCGCCTGCTGGCCGAAGCGCGTTCGTAAGCGGCGCGGATAATCAGTGTTGAGGCGGCTCCTCTTCGCTCCAGCCATCGCTGTCTGATAAATCATTGCTGCTGGGGATGCGTTTCTCCTCGGCGGCCCATTCACCCAAATCGATAAGCTGGCAGCGCTTGCTGCAGAACGGGCGAAACGGGCTTTGCTCTCCCCAGACCACCGCTTTGCCGCAGGTAGGGCAGGCGACTTTAGTCACATCATTACTCATGGCATACCTCTAACAACAGGCCAGATTGAAATCAAGACGCGCCGGAACATCGCCGCGTTCGCTATCCAGCGGCAGAAAGCGAATAGCGTAGCGGGTTTTATGACCCGATACCTGCGGATACAGGCTATCCTCCAGCGTTAACTGCAGGCGCAGTAAGTCAGCGCCGTCGGCATTATCCTGATAAAAGCCGTTCAGGCTGGTTTGATGGCGGAACACCCCCGACTGCCGGATCAGCTCAAGGATCATAAACAGCGCCTGACGTAGCGGATCGAGCGTTCCCATCCAGAAGGCCACCTGCGCGTCGCGCTGCGGCTGATCGAGATGCAGCCAGACGTGCAGCGCGGGCAGATCGAAACTGCAACAGCCGCCGGGGATGCTCAGACGCTGGCGCACCAGCGCAATTAACCGATCTTCGCGCAGCTGCTGGCCGATGCGCGGCGCGGACATTAAATCTCCGGCGCGGCTCTTTAACTGCTTGCGCAGCGCTTCGACGCGCTCGGTATCGACGCCGGGCACATCGCACCACGCCAGCAGCTTTTGCTGCTGCCGCTCCAGCTCTTTAAGCACCTCGGTGCGTAGCTCGCCGCGTTCGAAAACGTCCAGCAGCTCGCTGATATTACGGAAAAAAGTCAGAGCGCTAAGGTGATCGGTGATCGTGGCGCTGCCCTGCAGCTGCTGCAGTAAAAATTCTATTCTCAGCCAGGTGCGCATTTTTTCATTTAACGGATGTTCAAAAAGTACCACTTTGCTCATGCTGTTAATCCTGTTTTGTTGCCGTAGCCAGCGCCAGATAGCGTTGATGCAGTTTGGCAACCAGCGGCAGTATTTCATCGGGCTGCCCGCTGTTTTCAATAATGTCGTCCGCTACGGCCAGTCGCGCCGCGCGCGTTGCCTGAGCGGCAATAATTTTGGCGGCCTGGGCGCGCGTAATACCGTCCCGCGCCATGGTACGCTCAATTTGCACTGCGGGATCGACATCAACTACCAGCACCCGATCGGCCTGCTTCTCCAGCCGGTTTTCCACCAGCAGCGGCACTACCCACAGGCACCATGGAGAGCGCGCCGCAGCGATCTGCCGGCGCGTTTCGGCGTGGATCAACGGGTGCAGCAGCCGCTCCAGCCAGGCCTTTTCTGCCGGGGAACTGAATATTTTCTGACGCAGCGCGGGGCGATTGAGCGTGCCGTCTGCATGAAGAATGGGCGAACCAAAGCGAGCCGTAATTGCCGCCAGCGCGGGCTGGCCCGGCGTGACAACCTGCCGGGCGATCACGTCAGCATCAATAATATCTACGCCATAATGCGCGAAAGCATGAGCAACGGTGCTTTTTCCACTGCCAATACCTCCGGTCAGCGCAACAGTGTAGGGCATCTTCTGGATATCCTGTTTCGCCGGTAAAAGCCGGTTAGCCTGAGATTAACGCTTACCGCCCGCGGTAATTTCTGCAATGGCGATCGCATCGCCTGTCTTCAGGTAAATTTACGGGATTGTAGCGTACTTAAAGGTGTTTTCGCAGTCTTGTATGCGCGTTTTTACCGCGTATGATAACGTCACTGGAGCTGGCTGCAGCACCCGATCGTCAGATCGTCGCCAAAAACCCAGGAATGATGTCATGCGTATTGAAGAAGATTTAAAACTAGGCTTTAAAGATGTGCTTATTCGTCCCAAGCGCTCTACGTTAAAAAGCCGCTCACAGGTAGAGCTCAACCGCCAGTTCACGTTCAAGCATTCCGGCATCGCCTGGTCTGGCGTGCCGATTATTGCGGCCAATATGGATACTGTTGGCACGTTCAGCATGGCCGAAGCGCTGGCCGGCTTTGATATTCTTACCGCAGTCCATAAGCACTACAGCGTTGATGAATGGCGCCTCTTTATCCAGCGCGTGCCGGAGCAGGTGCTGCAGCACGTTATGGTTTCCACCGGTACGTCCGACGCTGATTTCGATAAGCTGAAAGCGGTGCTGGCGCTCTCGCCGACGCTGAATTTTATCTGTATCGATGTGGCAAACGGTTACTCCGAGCATTTTGTCGCCTTCCTGCAGCGCGCGCGTGAAGCTTTTCCGAACAAAACCATCTGTGCCGGGAATGTGGTCACCGGTGAAATGGTTGAGGAACTAATCCTCTCCGGCGCGGATATCGTTAAGGTGGGTATCGGCCCAGGTTCAGTTTGTACCACCAGGGTGAAAACCGGCGTCGGCTATCCGCAGCTTTCTGCGGTTATCGAATGCGCTGACGCCGCGCATGGCCTGGGCGGACAGATTGTCAGCGACGGCGGTTGCTCGGTGCCGGGAGACGTAGCTAAAGCCTTCGGCGGCGGCGCGGATTTCGTTATGCTGGGCGGTATGCTGGCGGCGCATGATGAATGCGAAGGCCATATCATCGAAGAAAACGGCGAGCAGTTTATGCTGTTTTACGGTATGAGCTCTGAATCTGCGATGAAGCGGCACGTCGGCGGCGTAGCTGAGTATCGCGCAGCCGAAGGTAAAACGGTTAAGCTGCCGCTGCGCGGCCCGGTAGATGCTACCGCCCGCGATATCCTGGGCGGGCTGCGTTCAGCCTGTACCTATGTTGGCGCCGAGCGCCTGAAAGAGCTTACCAAGCGCACCACCTTTATTCGCGTGGCGGAGCAGGAAAACCGCGTTTTTAATCGCTAATTCAGCACCGCGCCCAGGTTAAAGATGGGCAGGTACATAGCGATGACTAACGTGCCGACAATGGCGCCGGTGATGACCATCATTACCGGCTCCAGCGTTGCCGCCAGCGAATCAGCCAGCTCATGCGTCTGGTTTTCATGCCACTGCGCCAGGCGCGCCAGCAGATGATCCAGCGCGCCCGCCTCTTCACCCACTTTTATCAGCTGCCGGCAGAGCGGCGTAAACAGCGTGCTGTCGGCAATCGCCAGATGCAGCGGCATGCCCTGCGCGACGCGCTGCTGCAGCTGCTGCATCGCTTCGCGCCACAGTAACGGCGTCAGCGTCTGTTCTACTGCCTGCAGCCCATGCAGCAGCGGCAGGCCCGCCTGCTGCGTTAGCGTTAAGGTGGTAAATATCTGGCTGAGCAGGCTGCCGCGCCAAAGCTGGCTGAGTAACGGCAGGCGCAGCAGGCAGCGTTGTTCGTTCCGTTGCCATCCCGGTCGGCGCCGACGCTGGTAGCGCCAGCAAGCGATAGCGACAATGGCTATACCCAGCAGAGGAAGAAAACGCTGCTGTAGCCCCGCCGAGAAGGCCAGCACCGCTGCCGTAAAAGCGGGCAGTGGCGCGTTAAAGGTTTGGTAGATGGCGACAAATTCCGGCAGTACCAGCAGCAACATGGCAACGGCTACCGCCAGCGCCACCAGCAGAATAAACAGCGGATAGCGCAGGGCGGTCATCACCTTCTTCTGCAGCCTTAGCTGCCGCTCCTGCTGATGCGCCAGCTGTAAGCAGCAGCTATCGAGCTGGCCGGTGAGTTCGCCAACCTGCATCAGTGCGGCGTAGAGCGGCGGGAATATCATCGGCCACTGCGCCAGCGCGCTGGAAAACGATGAGCCTTGCGCCACCTCCTCCTGTAACGCCTGCAGCAGCGCGCGCCATCCGGCATGCTTTTCCCCCTCGCTTAACAGACAGAGCCCGGCAGAGAGCGTCAGACCTGCCTTAAGCAGGGTAGCCAGCTGCTGCATCAGCGCAATTTTCTGCCGCGGCGCCCAGTCGCGGGCGCGGTAGTATTTGCCCCGCTTGCAGGCTAACGGCAGATACTGCCGTTCTGCCATTAGCTTCATAATTGGCCGATCGTCGGTTAACAGCCAGCTGCCCGTTATCAGCTCGCCGCGCTCGTTTATCGCCTGCCAGTGCCAGAGGCGACAGCTAGTCATGCTCCAGGCCTATAACCCGATAAATTTCCGCCAGCGATGTCTCGCCCCGGTTAACGGCATCAAGCCCCGATGCCAGCAGGCTGGGAAGATTCTGCCGTTGGGCCAGCGCCATCAGGGTTTCGCTGTCGGCGTCTGCAGCAATAGCCGCCTGTAGCTCCGTATTTATCGGTAACAGTTCAAACAGCGCCAGCCGTCCATAGTAGCCGGAGAAGCAGTGATCGCAGCCGGTAGCCTGCCAGTTTTGCAGGCTACCCGGCCACAGGCGCGCGGGCAGGCCCTCGACCTTTTCGGCGGGGAAGCGGCAGTGCGGACACAGCCGCCGCGCCAGGCGTTGCGCAATCACCAGGCGCAGCGCCGAGGCCAGCAAATAGCCCGCAATCCCCATCTGCCTCAGACGGGTCAGCGTTTCGGTCGTTGAGTTGGTGTGCAGGGTGGAAAGCACCAGATGGCCAGTTTGCGCCGCCTTGAGCGCAATCTCCGCGCTTTCGGTATCGCGTATCTCGCCCAGCATAATCACGTCGGGGTCCTGACGTAGCAGGGCGCGCAGCACACGCTGGAAATCAAGCCCGGCGCGTGGGTTAATCTGCGTTTGGTTAACGCCTTCCAGCGGAATTTCAACCGGATCTTCCACGCTACAGAGGTTTTTTTCCGGCTGGTTGAGGTGGCTCAGGCCGCTGTAAAGCGTAAAAGTTTTGCCGCTGCCGGTAGGGCCGGTAACCAGGATCAACCCCTGCGGCTGCGCCAGCGCCCGGTAAAAATGCGCCAGCGCCGCTGGCGACATGCCGAGCTGTTCCGGCCGCAAATCCTGCGATTCGCTTTGCAGCAGGCGTATTACCGCCTTTTCGCCGCGTCGCACCGGCAGCGTGGCGAGGCGAAACGCCGTCGCTTCGCCCTGCAATGACAGGCTGAACTGACCGTCCTGCGGCAAACGGCGCTCTGCGATATCGAGGTTAGCAAGGATTTTCAGCCGGGCGATTAGCGGCGCCTGCTGCGCCGAACTAAAGGTTTGCAGCGGCTGCAGCACGCCGTCGATCCGCAGGCGTACCTGCACTCCTTCGGCGCATGGTTCGATATGGATATCGGATGCGCGGCGCTGTACAGCGTGCAGTAATATCCGATCGATTTGCGTCGCGACTGAGGCCGCGGGCGCGCCGGCGCGTTCATCCGCCTGTGGCGTAACGGCCCGCCGCTGTTCAAGCCTCGCCTGCGGCCACTCCTCCAGCATAATCTGACGCTGATCGGCAAAGCGCAGCGCTTCCAGCAGTAACGGCGCGGGCGCGCCGCTAACGGCAACGGTGATGCTTTCTTCCTCTTCCCGCAGCAGCAGAGCCTGATGCTGACGGCAGATCTCAGCCAGCCGTGAATTGATGGCGCCCATTACACTTTCTCTTCCGTAGCCTGATCGTCAAAGCGAAAAACGTTACGGCAATTATTTTGCAGGCTGCTGTTTTTACTGTCGCAGCTGCGCCGCCACGCCATCTGGCCCTCATTGCTCTGCCAGTGCGGGCTGAGCGTAACCGTCAGGCCGCTCAGGCTTTCCCGTCCGGTTAGCGTAATCACGCCTGACGCGATGCTAACGGAGGCGACGTAGCGCGAACCTTTCCCGGCGGGTACGCCGTTGCTGCCCGCGCTACAGCCGGATGTAGCGCCATGCTCCACCGCGCACAGTTCTACCGCCGTTTTGTAAGGCAGCATCGTTTGCAGCATATCGGTCAGCGCGGCTTTCTGCAGATAGCTCTGGTAGGCGGGAATGCCAATAGCGCTGAGAATGGCGACAATACCGATAACGATCATTAATTCAATTAACGTAAAGCCTTGCTGTTTCATATTCGCCTCTCCTTGTGGGGAACCGGACAGACGTTAGCCGGGTTTGCCGCAGGGAGCGAGAAGCGATGCGGCAGGTTGGAAGGCGGCATGTAATAATGCGTCATTCATTGCGGGAAACGACAAAATGCTGGAAGCTGGCGCGCAATTTACACCGGCAGAAGAGCAGCGTGGCGCACCGGGGCGCCACGCCATCAGCGGATATTACAGGGAAGAGGGAGCAAGCGCCGCCTGGTGAAAACGCATCGAAAGATCGAGCGCGCGGACATGCTTGGTCAATGCGCCTACGGAAATATAGTCAACGCCGGTTTCCGCAAAGCTGCGCAGCGTATGGGCGGTAACGTTGCCGGACACCTCCAGCAGCGCTTGCCCCTGGGTTATTTTCACCGCTTCACGCATCTGCTCCAGGGTAAAATTATCCAGCATCACGATATCCGCGCCGGCTGCCAGCGACTGCCGCAGCTCGTCCAGGGTTTCAACCTCAACCTCAACCGGCACGTCCGGGTGCAGCCAGAGCGCTTTTTCCACCGCCTGACGAATCGATCCCGCGGCGATAATGTGATTCTCTTTAATAAGAAACGCATCCGCCAGGCCGAGGCGATGGTTTTCGCCGCCGCCGCAAAGCACCGCATATTTTAGCGCGGTACGCAGCCCCGGCAGCGTTTTCCGCGTATCGAGCAGGCGGGTTTGCGTACCTTCCAGCAGGCTGACGTAGCGGCTGACTTCGCTGGCGACGCCGGAGAGCGTCTGGACAAAATTCAGCGCGGTGCGTTCAGCGGTTAACAGCAGGCGCGCCGGGCCTGAAACAGTAAACAGCTTCTGCTCCGGCTGGATGGCGTCGCCGTCCGCCACGTACCATTCCAGCTGCGCCTGATTGCCGAGCTGAATAAACACTTCCTCTACCCAGCGTTTACCACAGAAAACACCGGCCTCGCGGGTAATGACGGTAGCCTGCGCCTGAGTTGCGGCAGGCAGCAGGCTGGCGGTAATATCGTTATCCGCGTTGGCTTCACCGCCTAAATCTTCTTTTAATGCTTGTTCTACCGCGCCGGGTATGTCATCGGCAATGCGCGAAAGCAGGGCCGTGCGTCGATGTTCAGGGTTATAACGTCGCTGTGTCATAAGGTTTCCGTCCGGTTTTAAACGATGCGCTTACTGTAGCCTGAACGGCCCCCAGGCACCAGATATGGCAGGAAAAGTTTAGCCAACTAAACAAGCGGCGCTTTTTATGGCGCAGGCTGGCGCTTTTGGCGCTAAACAGGTAATGATGAAGCAACGCAATCATAAGGAAATCATCAATGTTCACTTTAACTCAACCGGAAAAAGGGTTGCCGGTAACCGGTGATTCGCTGTTAACCGATGTCTCGCTGCCGGCGCTGGTGCTACATCAGGATGCGCTGGAGCATAACCTGAAGTGGATGCAGGCGCTGGCCGATCGCTACGGCGCAGTGCTGGCGCCGCACGGCAAAACCACCATGGCGCCCGCGCTGTTTCGTCGACAGATAGCGGCGGGCGCATGGGGCATTACCCTGGCTACCGCCGTGCAGTGCGCGGTAGCGGCGCAGGCGGGCATCAGGCGCATCCTGCTGGCTAACCAGCTGGTCGGGCGCGCCAATATGCAGATTGTGGCCGATATAGTGCGTCAGACCGACAGCGATTTTTACTGTCTGGTGGATAGCGTGGAGAACGTGCGCCAGCTGGGCGCTTTTTTTGCTGAACGGCAGCTTCGCCTGAACGTTTTGCTGGAGCTGGGCGTCGCCGACGGGCGCTGCGGCTGCCGCAGCGATGAGCAGGCATTGGCGGTGGCGGCGGCGATTCAGGCGCAGCCCGCGCTCCAGCTGTGCGGCATTGAAGGTTATGAGGGGGTTATCGGCGGCGCTCAGCCGCAGCGGGAGGTAGATGCTTTTATCGATCGTCTGGTGGCCGTGGCGCTGAAACTGCGTAACGCCGGCGCCTTCAGCGTGCCGCAGCCGCTGATCACCGCTTCCGGCTCCGCCTGGTACGATCGCGTGGCCGCAGCCTTTTCCCGTGAGGAGGCGCAAAACGCTTTCCTGCCGGTGCTGCGTCCCGGCTGCTATCTGGTGCACGATCACGGCCTTTATCAGCGGGCGCAGCAGCAGGTGCTGGCGCGCCAGCCGCAGCTGCAGGACGCTCTGTTGCCGGCGATGGAGGTGTTCGCCTGCGTACAGTCGGCGCCGGAGCCGGGCAGGGTCATCGTGGCGCTGGGCAAGCGGGATATTGCCCATGACGATATGCCGGTCGCGCTGCGCGTCTGGCGTCAGGGCGCAACGCAGCCAGCGGCAATGGGCGAGGAGTGGCGCGTCGTCAGGTTGATGGATCAGCACCTGTTTTTACAGGGCCCGGCAGAACACGATTTACAGCCCGGCGATATTATCGCTTTCGGCGCCTCGCACCCCTGTCTGACCTTCGATAAGTGGCGCCGCTTCTGTCTGGTCGACGCGCGGCTAAAGGTTCGTGAAGTGCTGCAAACCTGCTTTTAAACGCGGCATAAGGAATATAAAGCGGGCGCTGAATTCATGGTAGGCTGTGTAAAAAAAGCAACGGGAGATCCTGCCATGGAGATAAAAGAGGGCTGGCTGACGGGCGTACGCCATGTACCTTCGCCGCATTTTAACCTGCGCCCGGAAGAAGAAACGCCGAGCCTGCTGGTGGTGCATAACATCAGCCTGCCGCCCGGCGAGTTCGGCGGCCCGTGGATCGATGCGCTGTTTACCGGCACGCTCGATCCCACGGCGCATCCTTACTTTGCCGATATCGCTCAGCTGCGCGTCGCTGCGCACTGTCTGATCCGTCGCGACGGCGAAATCGTTCAGTATGTTCCCTTTGATAAGCGCGCCTGGCACGCGGGGCTTTCCTGCTGGCAGGGCCGGGAGAACTGCAACGATTTCTCCATCGGCATCGAGCTGGAGGGCACCGATACGCTGCCCTACACCGATGCGCAGTATCAGGCGCTGCAGGCGATAACGCGCCTGCTGTTGCGCTATTACCCGATTACGCCCGCGCGGATTGCCGGGCACAGTGATATCGCCCCGCAACGCAAAACCGATCCCGGCCCCGCGTTTGACTGGGCACGCTTTCTGAGCGGTCTGCCGGAGGCCGCCAGCTTACCTTTACCGGAGCGGAATGCATGACGCTTTTTTCCTTATTATTAGTTTTAGGTTGGGAACGCCTGTTTAAAATGGGCGAACACTGGCAGCTCGATCATCGTCTTGAGCCTGTTTTTCGCCAGCGCCGCCGCTTTTCTCTGGGACGCACGCTGGCGATGACGCTGCTGGCGATGCTGCTGGTGCTGATTGTTATCCTCTCGCTGCGTGGATTATTTTTTGGCGCGGTACAGCTGTTGTTCTGGATTTTAATCGGCCTGCTCTGTATCGGCGCCGGTTCGATGCGCCTGCACTATCACGCTTATCTTAAGGCGGCCAGCCACGGCGATGAGAACGCCAGCGGCGCGATGGCGGAAGAGCTGACGCTGATCCACGGCCTGCCGGCCGGGTGCGGTCAGCGCGAGACGCTGCGCGAGCTGCAAAACGCGCTGCTGTGGATTAACTATCGCTTCTATCTGGCGCCGCTGTTCTGGTTTGTTATCGGCGGCGCTTACGGGCCGGTATTACTGACCGGCTATGCGTTTTTGCGCGCCTGGCAAAGCTGGCTGGCGAAGCACCGCACGCCGCTGGAGCGCGCGCACTCCGGCGTCGATCGGGTGTTGCACTGGGTTGACTGGCTACCGGTGCGGCTGGCGGGCGTTGCCTATGCGCTGCTGGGCCACGGCGAGCGCGCGCTGCCCGCCTGGTTTGCCGCCCTGGGCGACGTGCGCCGCCCGCAGTATCAGGTATTGACCCAGCTGGCGCAGTATTCGCTGGCGCGCGATGAGCGTTGCGACAGCGTAGAAACGCCGCGTATTGCCGTATCGCTGGCGAAGAAGGTTTCGCTGGCGCTGGTGGTGGTGGTGGCGCTACTCACTATTTACGGCACGCTGGTGTAATTCCGCAGCGGTATCGGCTGGCGGCACGCCGAAGTCAGGCATGCCGCCGGCATCCCAACGAATAGTTTTAATCCGTGTATGGCGGTTCGGGTCCCAGAGCGGATCGCCTTCAATTTCCGTATAGTTGCGCGCGTGATAGACCAGCAGATCGTTGCCCGCCTCATCCACGGTAAAGCTGTTGTGTCCCGGTCCATACTGGCGGTTTTCCCAGCTGGTGGTAAACACCGGGCGCGCCGATTTGTTCCAGCGCGCAGGCTGTAGCGGATCTTCGTTAATATCGATCCACAGCAGGCCAAGGCAGTAATTTTCATCGGTGGCGCTGGCCGAATAGCTGATAAACAGCCGTTGCCCGTGGAAGATCGCCGCCGGCCCCTCATTGACGCTAAACCCCGCGCACTCCCACTCATATTCCGGGCGGCTCAGCATGACCGGTTTGCCTTTCAGCGTCCAGGGATTCTCCAGTTCCGCCAGATAGAGATTAGAGTTGCCGGGGATCGCCGGATCTTTCTGCGCCCACAGATACCACTGTTTGTCCTGGTGTTGAAAAGTGGTGGCGTCCAGCGAAAAGCTGTCAAGCGGCGTCTGGATACGGCCACGATCTTCCCAGCGGCCGCTAAGGGGATCGGCATCGTCGCAGGTCAGGGCATACATGCGATGCTGAAACAAACCGGCTTTAATTTCGCGGCTCGGCGCGGCGGCAAAATAGATGACCCACTGACCGTTGATATAGTGAATTTCCGGCGCCCAGATTAAGGCGCTCTGCGGGCCGACGTCGGGCTTGCGCCAGATCACCACCGCTTCCGCCTGGGCAAGCTCCAGAATGGTGCCGGCGCAGCGCAGCTCAAGGCGATCGTATTCCGGCACCGAGGCGATAAAGTAGTAGCGATCCTGATAACGTAAAATAAAGGGGTCCGCCCGCTGTTCAATGAGTGGATTGGGCCACAGAGCCGTCATGATGCCGTTCCTTCTGGTTTGATAGCAAAAGCGTTGCCGTCGCGCAGCGCGCTCAGCTCACGGTAGTTTTCCCGGCGTTTCGCCAGATCCTGTTGAATAGTCGCCATCAGCTGGCGATCGACTTTTAACAGACGCACAACGCCGGCGGTTATCAGATAGCCGATGCCGGGAATCACGGTAAACAACAGCGTAATACCACCCAGCGCGGTAGCGCTTTGCTGTTTCGCCCCGGCATCATAGCCATACAGCGAGAGCAGAAAGCCCACCATCGCCCCAGCCACCGCAAGGCCCACCTTCAGGAAAAACAGGTTGCCGGAAAAGCTGATGCCGGTAATACGTTTGCCGGTTTTCCACTCGCCGTAATCATCCACGTCCGCCATCAGCGACCAGTGCAGCGGGGAGGGAATCTGGTGCAAAATATTCAGCAGGAAATACATTACCGCTACCAGCAGCGTTGCCTGCGGATCGAGAAACCAGAAGCCGCAGGAGAAAATAGCCAGCGCGATATTGGTCCAGAAAAAAACCTTTAGCTTGCACCAGCGGTCGGTCAATACCTTCGCCAGCGTGCTGCCGATCATCATACCCACCACGCCCAGGCTGATAAACAGCGTGGCGAAATGGGTGGATTGTCCCATCACCCAGATGACGTAATACATGGTGGCGGCCATGCGGATGAAGCCGGGGCAGACGTTGCAGAAGGTCAGCAGCAGAATGCGCACCCACTGATCGTTTTTCCATACGTCGCGTAGATCGTTTTTCAAATCATCATTGCTGGGCACGGCGGGACGAATACGTTCGCGTACCGTGGCGAAGCAGTAGAGAAACATCAGCAGCCCGATCGCCGCCATAACGCCCATCGCCATTTGATAGCCGCGCGCTTTATCGCCGCCGCCGAAGTATTCGGTCATCGGCAGCAGCGTCAGAGAAAGAATTAGCGTGGCGATACCGACCATCACAAAACGGTAAGACTGACAGGAGACGCGCTCATGCGGCTCGTTGGTGATTACGCCGCCCAGCGAGCAGTAGGGAATGTTGATGGCGGTGTAGGCCAGCGACATCAGAAAATAGGTGACAAAGGCGTAAATGACTTTGTACTCGTAGCTCCAGTCCGGCGTGGTAAACATTAGCACGCTGAACAGAACGTAGGGCAGCGAAATCCACAGCAGCCAGGGGCGAAAGCGTCCCCAGCGGCTCTGGGTGCGATCGGCAATCGCGCCCATAATGGGATCGGTAACCGCATCCAGCACGCGCACCGAAAGCAGCAATACCCCGACCAGCGCGGGCGCCAGGCCGAAAACATCGGTATAGAAGTAGTTCAGGAACAGCATAATAGCGCCGCCGATCATATTGCAGCCCGCATCGCCCATGCCGTAACCCAGCTTTTCTTTAAAGGAAAGCGCCGATCCGTTCATCTTTTTTTCTCCCACAGAACAGTGGAATGATTATTACGGCTTAATGATTGTGCGGCTAATACAGGCTGGTCATGAAGATGGACAAAATCACTGCGACGGGAAAAATGTGAGGAGGGTAACGTCTGGCGCGATGCAACCGGGCGCACAGGGCGCCCGGAAACAGGTTAAGCTTGCTGCGTTTTGTTCTTTATCGCATAGCCAACCGCCAGCACCATCAGCCAGACCGGAATCAGCCAGACGGAGATCGCCATGCCCGGCGTCATCAGCATAATTACCAAAATCGCGGCCATAAACGCCAGGCAGAGCCAGTTGCCCGCCGGATAGAGAATCGCCCGGAAGCGCGTCTGCACGCCCTGACGATCTTTCGCCTTGCGGAATTTCAGATGCGCCAGGCTGATCATCGCCCAGTTAATTACCAGCGCGGAAACCACCAGCGCCATCAGCAGACCAAAGGCTTCGCCCGGCATCAGGTAGTTAATCAGCACGCAGATCGCAGTGGCCAGTGCGGAAACGCCCAGCGCCACATAGGGCACGCCGCGGCGATCGACCTTCAGCAGCGCCTGCGGGCCGCTGCCCTGTTTCGCCAGGCCGTACAGCATGCGGCTGTTGCTGTAAACGCAGCTGTTATAGACCGACAGCGCCGCCGTCAGAAACACCACGTTTAATACGTTAGCTACCAGATTTTCGCCCAGATCGTGGAAAATCATCACAAATGGGCTGCTTTCACCGTTGACCTTAACCCAGGGATAGAGCGACAGCAGCACCGCCAGCGAGCCGATATAGAAGATCAGAATGCGATAGATAACCTGATTGGTGGCGCGCGGGATGCTTTTGGTCGGATCGTCCGCTTCGGCGGCGGTGATCCCCACCAGCTCCAGCCCGCCGAAGGAGAACATGATTACCGCCATCGCCATCACCAGCCCGCTGATGCCGTGCGGAAAGAAGCCGCCCTGCGCCCAGATATTGCTGACCGAGGCGTCCGGGCCGCCGTTGCCGCTCAGCAGCAGCCAGCCGCCGAACAGGATCATGCCGACCACCGCCACCACCTTGATAATGGCGAACCAGAACTCCAGCTCGCCATAGACCTTGACGTTGGTCAGGTTGATAACATTGATTAAGACGAAAAAGGCGGCGGCGGTGGCCCAGGCGGGAAAATCGGGCCACCAGACCTGAATATATTTGCCGACCGCCGTCAGCTCCGCCATCGCCACCAGCACGTAAAGCACCCAGTAGTTCCAGCCGGAGGCGAAGCCGGCGAAGTTGCCCCAGTATTTATAGGCAAAGTGGCTAAATGAACCGGCAACCGGCTCTTCTACCACCATTTCGCCCAGCTGGCGCATGATTAAAAAGGCGATAAAGCCGCCGATGGCGTAGCCCAGCAGCACTGAAGGCCCGGCCATCTGTATCGTTTGTCCAATTCCCAGAAACAGGCCGGTGCCGACGGCGCCGCCCAATGCAATCAGCTGAATATGGCGGTTCTTTAATCCCCGCTTAAGCGTCTCGCCCTGCTGTTGTTCCATAAAACCCCTTAAGTCATTTCGTGCCTGGCCGTGCGACGCCCGCTGGCGCAGAGGGCAGGCATATGTCTTGTAATTTTATAATTACGATTCTTGTATTAATTAGTTTACAGAGAGGGCAGGACAATTTGGCTAAAAGTCTACCCAGGGGGAAAGAATAATGGTAGGCGCGAAAGATTGCACCTGCTTTCTGTGCAGGCGACCGCAATAATGTCAAAGCTGCTTTTTCGGTCACGTCTGAGGCGCTTTTTTATCCGCCTTTGCCGATTAATGCGAATAACCACGAATAATTTTTCTGGTTATCGTAAAATAAGATTCCGGTCTGATTTTAGGGGCAAACAGGCGAATATTTTGCCGCTTCATCGGCGGATAGCCGGGAAATAACGTATTTTAGCCGCGGTTTTCGGGCGTTTCGCCACATCGTATTCCGCATGATTCTGGCTGATGCCGTATAGACAGAAGGTGAATACTTTGTTACTTTAGCGTCACTTTTTTTCAATTGGTATTACCAATTTACTTCGGCGCCTGGCAGAAGAAGGGACAATGGCCTACAGTAAGATTCGCCAACCAAAGCTCTCCGATGCGATTGAGCAACAGCTTGAATCCCTGATTATGGAGGGGACGCTGCGCCCCGGCGAAAAGCTTCTTCCGGAGCGTGAGCTTGCTAAGCAGTTCGACGTTTCTCGCCCCTCTTTGCGGGAAGCGATACAGCGCCTGGAAGCGAAGGGGCTGCTGCTGCGTCGTCAGGGCGGCGGCACTTTCGTCCAGAAGAATCTGTGGCAGAGCCTGAGCGATCCGCTGGTTGCCCTGCTTGCCGATCATCCTGAATCCCAGTTTGACCTGCTGGAAACCCGCCACGCGCTTGAAGGGATCGCCGCCTACTACGCCGCCCTGCGCGGCACCGAAGAAGATTTACAGCGCATTCGCGACTGCCACCTGCTTATCCAGCACGCCCAGCAGAGCGGCGATCTTGATGCCGAAGCCGATGCGGTCATGCAGTATCAAATTGCCGTCACGGAAGCGGCGCATAATGTGGTGCTGCTGCATTTGCTACGATCTATGGGGCCGATGCTGGAAAAAAATGTGCGACAGAATTTTGAATTGCTCTACTCACGCCGCGAAATGCTGGCGCAGGTGAGCGACCATCGCGCCAGTATTTTTGAGGCGATTGTCGCCCGCGAGCCGGAAAAGGCGCGCGAAGCTTCACATCGTCATCTGGCGTTCATCGAGGAAATATTGCTGGACAGAAGTCGGGAGCAGACGCGTCGTGAACGCTCCCTGCGTCGTTTACAGCAACGTAAGGAATAACGCGTAATCTTATAAAACCGGGATTTTGCGTGGTGGTTTGCGGGTCATCAGCGGCGGTTTCGGCGTCCGGCAGCATTGGACGACGGGCTCCAGGCAAGTGGCTTGACGCCAACAGGTGAAAGATGAAGGGATACGCGGCAACTAGCGACGGGCCTGTCTCCTTGCATTTTGCAATGAACCAGAATGCAGGGAGACAGGCTCCAGACAATTCAACGTATTAGACACAGATAAGGAATACCCCCATGTCAGAACGTTTACATAATGACGTGGATCCGATCGAAACCCGCGACTGGCTACAGGCGATCGAATCGGTCATCCGTGAAGAAGGTGTTGAGCGTGCGCAGTTCCTGATCGATCAGGTACTGAACGAAGCGCGTAAGGGCGGTGTAAAGGTTGCTGCAGGCAGCGCCGTTGGCAACTATATCAACTCTATCGCCGTTGAAGATGAGCCGGAATATCCGGGCAACGCCTCTCTGGAGCGCCGTATTCGTTCCGCAATTCGCTGGAACGCCATCATGGCGGTACTGCGCGCCTCGAAAAAAGATCTGGAGCTGGGCGGACATCTTTCCTCCTTCCAGTCCTCTGCCACCATTTATGAAGTCTGTTTTAACCATTTCTTCCGCGCCCGTAACGATAAAGACGGCGGCGATCTGGTTTATTTCCAGGGCCATATTTCTCCCGGCGTTTACGCACGCGCTTTCCTTGAAGGCCGCCTGACCGAAGAGCAGATGAACAATTTCCGTCAGGAAGTTCACGGCAACGGTCTGCCTTCCTATCCGCACCCGAAACTGCTGCCGGAATTCTGGCAGTTCCCGACCGTATCCATGGGCCTTGGCCCGCTGTCGGCGATCTATCAGGCGAAGTTCCTGAAATACCTTGAGCATCGCGGCCTGAAAGATACCTCCGCCCAGACCGTTTACGCTTTCCTCGGCGACGGCGAGATGGATGAGCCGGAATCTAAAGGCGCCATCACTATCGCTACCCGCGAGAAGCTGGACAACCTGGTCTTCGTTATCAACTGTAACCTGCAGCGTCTGGATGGCCCGGTAACCGGCAACGGCAAAATCATTAACGAGCTGGAAGGCATCTTCGGCGGCGCCGGCTGGGAAGTGATCAAAGTGATCTGGGGCAGCCGCTGGGACGAGCTGCTGCGTAAAGATACCAGCGGCAAGCTGATCCAGCTGATGAACGAAACCGTCGACGGCGACTATCAGACCTTTAAATCCCGCGATGGCGCCTACGTGCGCGAGCACTTCTTCGGTAAATATCCGGAAACCGCTGCGCTGGTGAAAGATATGTCTGACGAAGAGATCTTCGCGCTGAACCGCGGCGGTCACGATCCGAAGAAAATCTACGCGGCGCTGAAAAAAGCGCAGGATACCAAAGGCAAACCGGTGGTTATTCTGGCGCATACCATTAAAGGCTATGGTATGGGCAATACCGCGGAAGGTAAAAACATCGCGCACCAGGTTAAGAAAATGAACATGGAAGGCGTGCGCTATGTGCGCGATCGCTTCAATGTGCCGGTAGCGGATGAAGCGCTGGAAAAACTGCCGTACGTGACCTTCGAGAAAGGTTCCGAAGAGTACAACTATCTGCACGGTCAGCGTCAGAAGCTGGGCGGCTACCTGCCAAGCCGTCAGCCTAACTTCACCGAGAAGCTGGAAATGCCGACGCTGGAAGATTTCCGTCCGCTGCTGGAAGAGCAGAATAAAGAGATCTCCACCACTATCGCTTTCGTACGCGCCCTGAACGTGATGCTGAAAAATCCGTCGATCAAAGATCGTCTGGTGCCGATCATTGCGGATGAAGCGCGTACCTTCGGTATGGAAGGTTTGTTCCGTCAGATCGGTATCTACAGCCCGAACGGCCAGCAGTACACCCCGCAGGACCGTGAGCAGGTGGCGTACTACAAAGAAGACGAAAAAGGTCAGATTCTGCAGGAAGGGATCAACGAACTGGGCGCCGGCGCTTCCTGGCTGGCGGCGGCAACCTCTTACAGCACCAACAACCTGCCGATGATCCCGTTCTATATTTATTACTCAATGTTCGGCTTCCAGCGCATTGGCGATCTCTGCTGGGCGGCGGGCGACCAGCAGGCGCGCGGCTTCCTGATCGGCGGCACCTCAGGGCGCACCACATTGAACGGCGAAGGTCTGCAGCACGAAGATGGTCACAGCCACATCCAGGCGCTGACCATTCCGAACTGCATCTCTTACGATCCGGCCTACGCCTATGAAGTGGCGGTGATCATGCAGGATGGCCTGGCGCGTATGTATGGCGACGCGCAGGAAAACGTCTATTACTACATCACCACGCTGAACGAAAACTACCACATGCCTGCGATGCCGCAGGGAGCGGAAGAGGGTATCCGTAAGGGTATCTACAAGCTGGAAACGCTGGCAGGCAGCAAAGGTAAAGTGCAGCTGCTCGGCTCCGGCGCCATCCTGCGCCATGTACGCGAAGCGGCGGAAATCCTGGCGAAAGATTACGGTATCGGTTCCGACGTCTACAGCGTGACTTCCTTCACCGAGCTGGCGCGTGACGGTCAGGACTGCGAACGCTGGAACATGCTGCACCCGACTGAAGAAGCGCGCGTGCCTTACATCGCTCAGGTAATGAACGATGCGCCGGCGGTGGCCTCCACCGACTATATGAAACTGTTTGCCGAGCAGGTACGCAGCTACATTCCGGCCAGCGACTATCGCGTACTGGGCACCGACGGCTTCGGTCGTTCTGACAGCCGTGAGAATCTGCGTCACCACTTTGAAGTCGACGCATCCTATGTTGTGGTGGCAGCGCTGGGTGAACTGGCTAAACGCGGTGAAATCGATAAGAAAGTGGTGGCGGAAGCCATTAGCAAATTCAATATCGACGCCGATAAAGTCAACCCGCGTCTGGCATAAGAGGTAAAGATTAATGGCTATCGAAATCAAGGTACCGGATATCGGTGCGGATGAAGTTGAAGTCACCGAAATCCTGGTAAAGGTCGGCGACAAAGTTGAAGCAGAACAGTCGCTGATCACCGTTGAAGGTGACAAAGCGTCGATGGAAGTGCCTTCGCCGCAGGCGGGCGTGGTGAAAGAGATCAAAGTCAGTACCGGCGACAAAGTGGAAACCGGCAAGCTGATTATGATTTTTGAAGCCGAAGGCGCAGCAGAAGCTGCGCCGGCGCCGGCCGCTGAGAAACAAGCGGATGCGCAGCCTGCTGCGGCCGCGGCGGAAAGCAAAGAGGTAAACGTACCGGATATCGGCAGCGACGAAGTTGAAGTAACCGAAGTGCTGGTAAAACCAGGCGATAAAATCGAAGCTGAACAGTCGCTGATCGTGGTTGAAGGCGACAAAGCCTCGATGGAAGTCCCGGCGCCGTTCGCCGGCACGGTGAAAGAGATCAAAGTCAGCACCGGCGATAAAGTCAGCACCGGCGATAAAGTCAGCACCGGCGATAAAGTCAGCACCGGCGATAAAGTCAGCACCGGCGATAAAGTCAGCACCGGCTCGCTGATTATGGTGTTCGAAACCGCAGCTTCCGGCGGCGCGGCGGCGAAACCGCAGGTGAAAGAGGAAGCGGCCAGCGCGCCAGCGGCCTCCGGCGGTTCTGCAACCAAAGAAGTCAACGTGCCGGATATCGGCGGCGACGAAGTGGAAGTTACGGATGTGCTGGTTAAGGCGGGCGATAAAGTCACCGCTGAGCAGTCACTGATCGTGGTTGAGGGCGACAAAGCCTCCATGGAAGTCCCGGCGCCGTTTGCCGGTACGGTAAAAGAGATCAAAATCAGTACCGGCGATAAAGTCAGCACCGGCGATAAAGTCAGCACCGGCGATAAAGTCAGCACCGGCGATAAAGTCAGCACCGGTTCTCTGATTATGCTGTTTGAAGTTGAGGGCGCCGCGCCGGCGGCAAAACAGGAAGCTTCCGCGCCGACGGCAGCGCCGCAGGCTGAGAAAGCGTCCCCGGCTGCCGCTGCGCCGCAGGCTGCCGGTAAAGAAGAGTTTGCCGAGAACGACGCCTATGTTCACGCCACGCCGGTTATTCGCCGTCTGGCCCGTGAATTCGGCGTTAACCTGACGAAAGTTAAAGGCACCGGGCGTAAAGGCCGCATCCTCAAGGAAGACGTGCAGGCGTATGTGAAAGAGGCGGTAAAACGCGCCGAATCCGCGCCTGCCGCCGCAAGCGGCGGCGGTCTGCCTGGCATGCTGCCGTGGCCGAAAGTCGATTTCAGCAAATTTGGTGAGGTGGAAGAAGTTGAGCTGGGGCGCATTCAGAAAATTTCTGGCGCGAACCTGAGCCGTAACTGGGTGATGATCCCGCACGTTACGCACTTCGATAAAACCGATATCACCGATCTGGAAGCGTTCCGTAAACAGCAGAATGCGGAAGCTGAGAAGCGTAAGCTGGATGTGAAAATCACGCCGGTGGTCTTCATTATGAAAGCGGTGGCTGCCGCGCTGGAGCAGATGCCGCGCTTCAACAGCTCGCTTTCTGAAGATGGCCAGAAGCTGACGCTGAAAAAATATATCAACATCGGCGTGGCGGTAGATACGCCTAACGGCCTGGTGGTTCCGGTATTCAGGGATGTTAACAAGAAAGGCATCGTTGAGCTTTCCCGCGAACTGATGACTATCTCTAAAAAAGCGCGTGATGGAAAATTAACCGCTGGCGAAATGCAGGGCGGCTGTTTTACTATCTCCAGTATCGGCGGTCTGGGCACTACCCATTTTGCGCCGATTGTCAACGCGCCGGAAGTGGCCATTCTGGGCGTGTCTAAATCCTCAATGGAGCCGGTCTGGAATGGTAAAGAGTTTGTGCCGCGCCTGATGCTGCCGATCTCTCTCTCCTTCGACCACCGCGTAATTGACGGCGCCGATGGTGCGCGCTTCATTACCATCATCAACAACACCCTGAGCGACATTCGCCGCCTGGTGATGTAACACGATAAAGGCCGGCTTAAGCCGGCCTTCTTACAGGTCAGGTCATCTCCGCTCAACCTGCCTGAATGAAGGAAATGGGATCTTACGGAGCCGAAGCGGTTTGCAGTCTGTTAACAATTCTGTAAACTCTTGCGGTGAACGCGTCCCGGTGGATGAAGGGCGTACTGTGAAGCAGGAAAGTGACGTCTGACCCGCCGGAAAGTCAATTAAGAGGTCATGATGAGTACAGAGATTAAAACCCAGGTAGTGGTGCTTGGGGCAGGTCCTGCAGGTTACTCTGCAGCCTTTCGTTGTGCGGATTTAGGTCTGGAGACCGTACTGGTAGAGCGTTACAGCACCCTGGGCGGTGTTTGCCTTAACGTTGGCTGTATCCCTTCTAAAGCGCTGCTGCACGTTGCTAAAGTTATTGAAGAAGCTAAAGCGCTGGCGGAACACGGCATCGTTTTCGGCGAGCCGAAAACCGACATTGATAAAATTCGTACCTGGAAAGAGAAAGTTATCAACCAGCTGACCGGCGGTCTGTCCGGTATGGCGAAAGGCCGTAAGGTGAAAGTTGTTAACGGTCTGGGTAAATTTACCGGCGCGAATACGCTGGTGGTTGAAGGCGAAAACGGCGCAACCACAATTAATTTTGATAACGCAATTATCGCCGCAGGTTCTCGTCCGATTCAGCTGCCGTTTATTCCGCATGAAGATCCGCGCGTATGGGATTCCACTGCGGCGCTGGAGCTGAAAGAAGTACCGAAGCGTATGCTGGTTATGGGCGGCGGTATTATCGGTCTGGAAATGGGGACCGTTTATCACGCGCTGGGTTCAGAAATCGACGTGGTTGAGATGTTCGACCAGGTGATCCCGGCTGCAGATAAAGATGTGGTTAAGGTCTTTACCAAACGCATCAGCAAGAAATTCAACCTGATGCTGGAAACCAAAGTTACCGCCGTGGAAGCGAAGGAAGACGGTATCTACGTTTCTATGGAAGGTAAAAAAGCGCCAGCCGAAGCGCAGCGTTATGACGCAGTGCTGGTAGCGATTGGTCGTGTACCGAACGGTAAAAACCTTGATGCTGGCAAAGCGGGCGTGGAAGTTGACGAGCGCGGCTTTATCCGTGTTGATAAGCAAATGCGCACCAACGTACCGCATATCTACGCTATCGGCGATATCGTTGGACAACCGATGCTGGCGCACAAAGGCGTGCATGAAGGCCACGTGGCAGCAGAAGTTATCGCCGGTAAAAAACACTACTTCGATCCAAAAGTTATTCCGTCTATCGCCTATACCGAACCGGAAGTGGCATGGGTTGGCCTGACCGAGAAAGAAGCGAAAGAGAAGGGGATTAGCTATGAAACGGCAACCTTCCCGTGGGCGGCATCAGGCCGTGCAATCGCTTCCGACTGCGCCGATGGCATGACCAAGCTGATTTTCGATAAAGAAACCCATCGTATTATCGGCGGTGCTATCGTTGGTACTAACGGCGGCGAGCTGCTGGGTGAGATTGGCCTGGCGATCGAAATGGGCTGCGATGCAGAAGATATCGCGCTGACTATCCACGCACACCCGACGCTGCACGAGTCGGTTGGCCTGGCGGCAGAGATCTTCGAAGGCAGCATCACCGATCTGCCAAACCCGAAAGCGAAGAAAAAATAACTTTTTTCGGTTTCAATACGTTTGATAACGGCTCCGCAAGGGGCCGTTTTTTTATGCTTTTTATAAATAACGGCTTAGCTAATTCATTATTTCTATTGTGAAAATTCTATCTTTTGAACAGAGCTTTTCAAAATAAATTAAATAACCTAAATGCATTTAATGAAGCTATATCAGGTTTATTTTTTATTGATTAACTTATTAATAATAAAGAATATAACTATTGTTTTCTGGTTTTTTATTTATAGCGTACGTGTAGTTAATTAAGTAAAAGCAAAACAAAGTTGTCATAAAGCCTTTGTTTTTTAATCTGAGAGATGGGTTTGTCAGTGTATGAAATCTGCATGGTAATATTGTCGTATCTGGCGTCATTTTGGTTTTTATTCCCGCTTTACCTTTTGTTTTTAAAAGGTTTTCGGTAGAGCAGAAAAATCAAAAATCAGTTTTTAAAAAGTTATTTTATTTCAATTGTTTAGCGTTCTTTAAAAATGCGGAAAGGTTGGTAGATTTTTAGGTGCTGTTTTTTTATTTATAAATCAGTAATATAATTTTAGAGTGTTCCCCGCGCCAGCGGGGATAAACCGTCTGCATCGTGACACCGTCATTCGAATCAACGGTGTTCCCCGCGCCAGCGGGGATAAACCGCCGAACACAGATAACACGGTATCTCTGACCGTGTGTTCCCCGCGCCAGCGGGGATAAACCGGTCTATAACGCTGCGCCATCAACGATAGAAATGTGTTCCCCGCGCCAGCGGGGATAAACCGCATAACGCCTCCTTTCCTTTCGTTGTGTTGATGTGTTCCCCGCGCCAGCGGGGATAAACCGCTCGTCTCCCAGACCTTCTCCAGAAGAACGAAGTGTTCCCCGCGCCAGCGGGGATAAACCGCGATCGGTGCAGAACGCGCCGCCAACGTAGGGGTGTTCCCCGCGCCAGCGGGGATAAACCGGCAATAAACCGTTCCCGTTTTGCCGTGGCGGTGTGTTCCCCGCGCCAGCGGGGATAAACCGATATTTCCGTGGAGAGAATAACCGGATCTGTTGTGTTCCCCGCGCCAGCGGGGATAAACCGCCGTGTTCACTCCGCCCCCTACCAATATAGCGGTGTTCCCCGCGCCAGCGGGGATAAACCGCCGCCGTATTCTGGCGCCGGTTTTGATTTCTGGTGTTCCCCGCGCCAGCGGGGATAAACCGGTCTGGCATCCGGAGTTCATCTCTCTGCGGACGTGTTCCCCGCGCCAGCAGGGATAACCT
Organism: Mixta tenebrionis; assembly: GCF_006517625.1. Classification (GTDB taxonomy): domain Bacteria; phylum Pseudomonadota; class Gammaproteobacteria; order Enterobacterales; family Enterobacteriaceae; genus Mixta; species Mixta tenebrionis. The sequence goes on from NZ_VHQI01000002.1 coordinate 485,321, forward strand.
GATATCTGTTTTCTTAGCTTTCCGAATGTTCCAGCGCGATGCCAGCCGGGCGCTTTTTAACCCGCCAGAAATAGATCATCGTCAACATTACCAGCCAGACCAGCCCGGCGATAAGCGCCAAACGCGTTTCTGCTACTGCACCTAATACCCCAATGACCAACACCATAAAAATCAGCGTTACCACCGGCGCTATCGGCCAGCACGGAACCGGGAAGCGGATATTCTCGCGCTCCTGCGCTGTCAAACTGCGGCGCATGGCAAAATGAGACAGCAGAATCATCAGCCATACCCAAAGCGTTGCGAAGGCCGCCAGCGAAGCGATAAGTACAAATACGCGCTCCGGAATCAGGTAATTAAGCACCACGGCGCCCAGCAGCGCTATTGCCATAACAATCACCGTCATCCAGGGCACGCCGTTACTGGCAAGACGCAAAAAGCTTTTTGGCGCCATGCCTTCATTTGCCATGCCGTACATCATGCGCCCGGCACCAAAAATATCGCTGTTGATCGCTGAGATTGTCGCGCTAATGACAATAATATTCAGCACGCTGGCCGCGCCCGGCATGCCTAAACCGTCAAAAATCAAGACGAAGGGGCTGCCCTGTTGACCAATACTGCTCCAGGGAAAGATCGCCATCAAAATAAACAGCGTACAGACATAAAACAGAATAACGCGCAGCGGAATGGTATTGATCGCCTGCGGGATCACTTTCTCCGGATCGCGCGCTTCCGCCGCCGTAATACCAATTATTTCGATGCCGCCAAAGGCAAACATCACAATTCCAAGCGAGGCGATAATTCCGCCAATGCCTTCCGGCGCAAAGCCGCCGTGCGACCAAAGATTTTCTACGCCGGTTGCCGGAAAGCTATGGCCGAAGCCAAACATAATCACGCCGACGCCAGCGGCAATCATGGCGATAATCGCTGCCACTTTGATCAGCGATAGCCAGAACTCTATTTCGCCAAATACCCGAACGTGGCAGAGATTTAGCGAACCGATAAAAAAGATAATGCTTAATACCCAGATCCAGCGCGGCACGTCGGGATACCAGAGCCCCATATAGATGCCGAAGGCGGTAACGTCCGCCAGACAAACGATGATCATCTCGAACGTGTAGGTCCAGCCGGTGATAAACCCCGCCAGCGGGCCGAGATAGTGACGGGCGTAGCTGCCAAATGAGCCGGATATCGGATTGCGTACCGCCATTTCTCCCAGCGCGCGCATCACGATAAATACCGCAGCGCCGCCCACCAGATAGGCAAGCAGCACGGCGGGGCCTGCTGCCTGGATGGCGGCGGCAGAGCCATAAAAAAGCCCGGTTCCTATGGCTGAACCAAGAGCGATAAAGCGGATATGACGAGCGCTAAGCCCGCGCAGCAGGTGTGGTTTTTGTTGTTGCATATCAGGGTCCTGAGAATAGTTGTATGACTACGAATATGCGAGAGGCCGGGGTTGCCCCCGGCAGGGTACAGAAAACAACAGTTACCGATAACTGGGCAGCTCGGCAGGCAGCAGCGCCGTTAAATGGCGAGCGGAAAGAAGCTCAATAGCAGATTCAATATCGGGCGCGAAGAAGCGATCGCGGCTGTAATACGCGACCCGCTCACGCAGGATATGGCGCGCTTTCTCCAGCAGCGGGCTGGTTTTAAGCCCTTCGCGTAAATCGATGCCCTGACAGGCAGCAAGCCACTCGACGGCTACCACGCCTCGCGTATTGGCGGCCATCTCCCACAGTCGTCTGCCGGCGGCGGGCGCCATCGAAACGTGATCCTCCTGGTTGGCGGAAGTTGGCAGGCTGTCAACGCTGTGCGGATGCGCCAGCGCCTTGTTTTCGCTCGCCAGTGCGGCGGCGGTGACCTGGGCGATCATAAAACCGGAATTTACGCCGCCGTTTTTAACCAGGAACGGCGGTAGCTGCGACATATGTTTATCCATCATCAGGGCGATGCGTCGCTCGGAAAGCGATCCAATCTCGGCAATCGCCAACGCCAGATTATCTGCGGCCATCGCCACCGGCTCGGCGTGAAAGTTGCCGCCGGAGATAACGTCGTTCTCTTCGGCGAAGACCAGCGGATTATCGGAAACGGCGTTGGCTTCAGTCAGCAGCACTTCGGCGGCCTGGCGAATCTGCGTCAGGCAGGCGCCCATTACCTGCGGCTGGCAACGCAGCGAGTAAGGATCCTGCACCTTGCTGCAGTTTTTATGCGAGCTGGCGATATCGCTGCTGTCCGTCAGCAGGTGGCGGAACAGCGCCGCCGCGTCGATCTGTCCCCGCTGGCCGCGCGCCGTATGAATCCGCGCATCGAAGGGGCGTCGTGAGCCAAGCACTGCTTCAGTAGTTAACGCGCCGCAAACTACCGCCGAAGCAAACAGATCTTCAGCTTCGAACAGCCCGCGCAGCGCAAAAGCGGTAGAGGTCTGGGTGCCGTTAAGCAACGCCAGCCCCTCTTTGGCTGCCAGCGTAATCGGCTCCAGCCCGGCTTTTTTCAGCGCCTCCGCTGCGGGAAGCCATGCGCCCTGATAGCGCGCTTTGCCTTCGCCCAGCAGCGTTAGCGACATATGCGCCAGCGGAGCGAGATCGCCGGAGGCGCCCACCGAACCTTTGGCCGGAATAAAAGGGTAAACCCCGGCATTAACCAGCGCCATCAGCGCCTGAATCACGCTCAGGCGAATGCCCGAAAACCCACGCGCCAGGCTGTTGATCTTCAGTACCATCATCAGGCGAACCAGATTGTCATCCAGCGGTTCGCCGATACCCGCCGCGTGCGACAGCACCAGAGAGCGCTGTAGATCTTCCAGCTCTTCTGCGGCGATGCGGGTTTGCGCCAGCAGCCCGAAGCCGGTGTTGATGCCGTAAGCGGTGCGGCCTTCAGCAAGGATAGCGTTTACGCAGGCGACGCTGGCGTTAATCGCCGGAATAGCGCTTTCATCCAGCGTCAGGGTTACCGGCTGGCTGTAAACCTCACGCAGCTGCGCCAGCGTGAGCGTACCGGGAGTCAGTGTCAGATTCATATCAGCGTTTCTCCTGGGTTGCGGCGATCATCGGCAGGTTCAGGTTTTGCTCTGCCGCACAGTTAATGGCAATCTCATAACCGGCATCGGCATGACGCATAACGCCGGTTGCCGGATCGTTGTGTAATACGCGGGCGATGCGCGCTGCCGCCTCATCGCTGCCGTCGCAGACGATCACCATACCGGCATGCTGCGAAAAGCCCATCCCCACGCCGCCGCCGTGGTGCAGTGAAACCCAGGTAGCGCCGCCAGCGGTATTGAGCAGCGCGTTAAGCAGCGGCCAGTCGGATACCGCGTCTGAACCATCGCGCATCGCTTCGGTTTCGCGGTTAGGGCTTGCTACCGAACCGGAATCAAGATGATCGCGGCCAATTACAATCGGCGCCGAAACTTCGCCGCTGCGCACCATTTCATTAAACGCCAGCCCCAGCTTCTGGCGCCATTCCAGCCCAACCCAGCAGATACGGGCGGGCAATCCCTGGAAGCTAATGCGTTCACGCGCCATATCCAGCCAGTGGTGCAGATGCTTATCATCCTTGATGAGTTCTTTTACTTTGGCGTCGGTTTTATAGATATCCTGCGGATCGCCGGAAAGCGCCACCCAGCGGAAGGGGCCGATGCCGCGACAGAAAAGCGGACGAATATAGGCGGGCACGAAGCCGGGAAAATCGAAGGCGTTTTCAACGCCCATCTCTTGCGCCATCTGGCGGATATTATTGCCGTAGTCAAAGGTAGGGATACCCATCGCTTTAAACGCCAGCATCGCCCGTACATGCTCCGCCATCGAGCGTTTAGCTGCGATGATTACCTGCTGCGGTTCGCTTTCAGCACGGCGCTGATATTCTTCCCAGCTCCAGCCGGCAGGCAGATAGCCGTGCAGCGGATCGTGCGCGCTGGTTTGATCGGTAACCATATCGGGGCGCACGCCGCGTTTGACCAGCTCCGGCAGGATCTCCGCCGCATTGCCGCACAGCGCCACGGATACCGCTCTGCCTTCGGCGGTATATTTTTTAATGCGCGCCAGCGCATCATCAAGAGAAGCGGCCTGCTCATCAACGTAGCGGGTACGCAGGCGAAAATCGATGCGGCTCTGCTGGCATTCAATATTCAGCGAGCAGGCGCCGGCCAGCGTAGCCGCCAGCGGCTGCGCGCCACCCATGCCGCCAAGCCCGGCGGTCAGTACCCAGCGCCCGGTCAGATCGCCGCCATAGTGCTGACGCCCCGCTTCAACAAAGGTTTCATAGGTTCCCTGCACAATTCCCTGGCTGCCGATATAGATCCAGCTGCCGGCGGTCATCTGTCCGTACATCGCCAGGCCTTTGGCGTCCAGCTCGTTAAAGTGTTCCCAGGTGGCCCAGTGCGGTACCAGATTGGAGTTAGCAATCAGCACGCGCGGCGCGTTGTCATGGGTTTTAAATACGCCGACCGGCTTACCGGATTGCACCAGCAAGGTTTCATCATTTTCCAGTTCTTTCAGCGTAGCGATAATGGCGTCAAAGCATTCCCAGTTGCGGGCCGCGCGGCCAATGCCGCCGTAGACCACCAGCTCATGTGGGTTTTCCGCCACTTCGGGGTCCAGGTTATTCATTAACATGCGCAGCGGCGCTTCGGTCAGCCAGCTTTTGGCATTCAGCGTGGTTCCACGCGGGGCGCGGATCTCCTGGTTGCGGTATTTGCTTTGCGACATCGCAGTTCACTCCTGTGGGTTTGCATTTATATTTCGGCCCGGCAAGGCAGGGCGCGGCTGCAAACATATATACTTGTCTATACAAATTCGCGCAAATGCTGCTTTAACAATTAGGACACATATAAAATTCAATAATATCAGTGTATTAAAATAGGGGTGGAAAAAAGCAGGAAATGACTTAATACAGTTTTTATAAATAAATCAAAGGGTAATGAGAAAAGGACTTTTGCGCAATTTTGCGCTCGCTGTCACGCATTCACAATCTGTTTACTTTGGCATAATTAACAGACTCAGGACATAAAATGTCCCTGTAAGCGATAGCGGGAGCCGGGAAAAAGCAGGCGCGCGTGGGAAACGATATGCTGCGTCGACCAGGTGCGGCGATGGATTAGCAGGCAGGGTTCGCTTATCTCAATCTGCAACAGAGCGCACTCTTCGGGCCTGGCCTGAACTGCCTCTACGATATGTTCGCCTTCGGTCAGCGGCGCCACCAGCGAAAGGTAGGCGTGCGGCGTGGTACGGGTAAAATCCTGCTGTAGATATTCCGGCGCCGCCGCTGCATTAACGCAGCGATCCTCTATCTGAACCGGAATATCGTTTTCGAAATGAATAAGCAGCGAGTGGAATACCGGCGTGCCTTCCTCAACGCTCAGCGCCGCCGCCAGATTAAAGCTGGCATCCGTTTGCTCCAGCTTTAATACCTGACAGCGATGCCGATGGCGGCGGGCCGCAATTTCATCGGCAATACTGCGAATTTCAAACAGCGCCGACTGGCCTTTAGGCTCTGCGACAAAAGTGCCCACGCCCTGTAAGCGCACCAGCCAGCCTTCGTCAGTAAGTTCCCGCAGCGCACGGTTGATCGTCATGCGGCTGAAGCCAAACTGCGCCACCAGCTCCGCCTCGGAGGGGATGCGATCGTGCGGACGCCACTCGCCTGCGCTGATCTTTTGGCTGATGGCCTGTTTTACCTTTTCGTAAAACGGTACGGGCGCAGTAACGGATGCTGATCGGGAGCGGGGCGAGAACATGCGAGCAATCCTTACGATGGCTGAACGGGAAGGCCTAAGTATACCCAATTCAGGTCATTATTCAGCTATTTATCCCCACCAGCGGACTATCTGCCAGGCGATGCGCGCCGCCAGGCTGGCGCCCTGTTTATCACGATCGTAAGCGGGATTAAATTCCACCAGATCCACCGCCCGAAGTTTACCGCTGCAGCATATTGGCTCAATTAGCCGCAGCAGCTGTGCGCCGGGAATACCGAGCGGCGCAGGCGCGGAAACGGCGGGCATCTGCCAGCCGGGCAGGACATCGAGGTCTACCGTCAGATAGATAATATCCAGCTGCGCGATAAACTGATGCAGCGTGGCGAGCGCCGTTTCAGGCGCGTTCAGGCAGCACAAATCGTCCACAATAGTTACCTGACGCTTTGCCGCTTCATCCAGCAGCGCCTGGGTATTTGCCGCCATGCTTAAACCGAAACAGGCGTAGCGAAATGCGCGCTGCTGCGCTTCACAATATTGCGCCAGCTGGCGAAAAGGCGTACCAGAGGTTGCGTGCGGCGCATGGCGTAAATCAAGGTGCGCATCCAGATTAATGATGCCAACCTTTTTTTGCGGAAAAGCATCCAGAACGCCAAGCCCGTGGCCGCAGGCGGTTTCATGACCGCCGCCTAATACCAGGGTGCGCTTATCTGCGCGCTGACAGGCCAGCACCGCTTCACGCAGCGTCTGCTGCGCGCCTTCCAGGTCATCCGCTGAAACAAAAATGTTGCCCAGATCGGCCAGGGAGGGTTGATCCTTATGGCTGGCCATATTGGCTAACGAACGCCGCAGAATGTCAGGCGCCTGAGCGGCGCCGGGACGCCCGTGATTACGTTTTACGCCTTCATCGCACTCAAATCCTAACAGCACAATATCTTCGTCTGTCCGATCGGGATGAAAGTCGCTATAGCGCGTGGTGGTCTGGAACAGGCGCAGCGCATTTGCCGCCTCCTGCGTGTCATCACGTCCCTGCCAGACGTCAGGTGAAACCGGGCGCCACTGCTTCATAAAAAATTCTCCTGGGTTAGCTGACCGCGATAAATGCGGGCGTGAAGCGGGCTGCGTCCTGGTTCATACACCATTTCTACCGGCCGATCCGCATCCCACAGACAGAAATCCGCCACGAACCCGGCTTTAAGCTGACCATGCGTATTTTGCCGCCCCAGCGCCTGTGCTGCGTGGCGGGTGACGCCTGCCCAGGCCTCTTCCGGAGTAAGCCCGAACTGCACGCAGGCCATATTCATCGCCAGATGCAGGCTGGCAAAGGGGCTGGTGCCGGGGTTGTAATCGGTCGCAACCGCCATCGGCACATTATGCTGACGCAGCGCTGTTACCGGCGGCTGACGGCTTTCACGAAGAAAATAGAACGCGCCGGGCAACAGTACCGCTACCGTGCCGCTGGCGCTCATCGCCTTAACGCCTTCTTCATCGAGGTATTCAATATGATCGGCTGATAACCCCTGATAGCGGCTTACCAGCTGCGCGCCGCCGAGCAGAGAAAGCTGCTCCACGTGCCCTTTTACCGGAATACCGTGCTGTTGCGCCGCGGTAAATACCCGTTCGCACTGCTGCGGGCTGAAACCGACGCTTTCGCAAAAGACATCCACCGCTTCAAACAGCCCCTCCTGCCAGAGCTGCGGCAGCAGCGTTTCGCAAATCAACGTGATATAGCCGTCCCGATCGTCACGATATTCTGCGGGCGTGGCGTGGGCGGCCAGCAGCGTCCGGCTGATTTCTACCGGATACCGTTCTGCCAGCTGACCGGCTACGCGCAACATTTTTGCTTCGCTTTGTAATGAAAGGCCATAGCCCGATTTAATTTCAACGGTGGTTACGCCCTCGCGCAGCAATCGTTGCAGGCGGCCAGCGGCAAGCGCCAGCAGCTGATTTTCCGATGCTTCGCGGGTTGCCTTGACCGTGGCGTTGATGCCGCCGCCGCGGGCGCTGATCTCCTGATAGGAGGCGCCGTTCAGGCGCTGCTCCCATTCAGCGGCGCGGTTGCCGCCAAAAACGAGGTGGGTATGGCAATCAATTAGTCCTGGCGTGACCAATCGTCCACCGCCGTCGTGAACGATGCCGCCGGAGACTTCGCCGCAAGGCGTGATGGTAAGGATGCGATCGTCGCGCAGGACAAGATCGTGGTTTTCCAGCATGCCATAGGGTTTGGGACGAGTAGGATCGAGTGTCGCTATTTTGATATTCCGCCAGATAATATCGGTAGGTAACAGTTGCACAATGATATCTTCCAGTTGTCATGTGTTGTATATACATTTATTGGTAGCGGAAGAGTTCTGTCAATAAAACCCTGCGATGATGTTATGTCTTTGTGATGGACAACATTGCCAGACATTAAGGAGCCAGGTGATTTGTGGAAAAAAGCAGCGGATTAATGTGGGTTGTATCAAAAAGATGGAGCGATTTTTTTCATAACATCATGGGGTTAAACACCAGTAGTTTGGTAAAAGCTAAAAAATAATTTGTCTTGGTTTTAAATTTTTTTAATTTCAGTGAGTTACAGCTCTTTAAAAATCGAAAAAAGTTGGTGGAATTTTTTGTGCTTTTTTTTTTGTTATAAATCAATCGTATAATTTTAGAGTGTTCCCCGCGCCAGCGGGGATAAACCGTCCCGCAAGAAACCAATCCCCAGCGAATCCCAGTGTTCCCCGCGCCAGCGGGGATAAACCGCCCTTTTTTGGGCTTTGGTCAGGGAATCAACAGTGTTCCCCGCGCCAGCGGGGATAAACCGAGCCGGGGTCTTTGTGTGGCATTTTCATTTTCGTGTTCCCCGCGCCAGCGGGGATAAACCGCTCGCGCCCACCTTCACTCTGATTAGCAACCTGTGTTCCCCGCGCCAGCGGGGATAAACCGCCACGCGTCTCGTCAACTACCACGTTTTCACCGTGTTCCCCGCGCCAGCGGGGATAAACCGTAGCTGTCTGCACCATTTGATGCGTGTTTTAGGTGTTCCCCGCGCCAGCGGGGATAAACCGCGTGAATCGGAATTCGCAATGCAGATATTCGCGTGTTCCCCGCGCCAGCGGGGATAAACCGGATTACAGCAGGAAGTCCGCCGGGATATTTTTGTGTTCCCCGCGCCAGCGGGGATAAACCGTTTATGCCGGAGGTCACCCGCACGGCGCAGCGGTGTTCCCCGCGCCAGCGGGGATAAACCGCATGGTACCACTCTTGTTGACCTGATTTTTTTGTGTTCCCCGCGCCAGCGGGGATAAACCGTATTTTAGACACGTAGCTACCAAAAACGTATGGTGTTCCCCGCGCCAGCGGGGATAAACCGATTCGCTGCGCTGTTGTTGAGTTTATTGCCATGTGTTCCCCGCGCCAGCGGGGATAAACCGGCCGGATCGACAATCATGCCGTAGGCGCGCGTGTGTTCCCCGCGCCAGCGGGGATAAACCGGCGCTGGCGTTTGCCCGCTCACATTCGGCGCGTGTTCCCCGCGCCAGCGGGGATAAACCGAATCCTTGGCCTAAATTCATTGCAACGGATGGGTGTTCCCCGCGCCAGCGGGGATAAACCGCCTGCCGGGATAGTGGTGTCCGCCGTCACGCTGTGTTCCCCGCGCCAGCGGGGATAAACCGGCCCGCCAGTTGGGCTTCACGACTGAGGTTTGGTGTTCCCCGCGCCAGCGGGGATAAACCGCTGGAGATTGTGCAGGCTGGCGACCGTAACCTGTGTTCCCCGCGCCAGCGGGGATAAACCGATTCAATTCCTCGGCCATCGGCAGCGTCACCAGTGTTCCCCGCGCCAGCGGGGATAAACCGGCAGATAACAAAACCTGGCTGGAGCGTATCCGGTGTTCCCCGCGCCAGCGGGGATAAACCGCTTTTGGATAAATATCAACAATATACGAGAGGGTGTTCCCCGCGCCAGCGGGGATAAACCGCCTGGTGACTCAACTGATTATTTGATACCTCAGTGTTCCCCGCGCCAGCGGGGATAAACCGTAACTCCAGATCGCAACCAGATAGCAATTTATGTGTTCCCCGCGCCAGCGGGGATAAACCGCCCTGTTTCCTCTGACAGAAGATCGATCACATGTGTTCCCCGCGCCAGCGGGGATAAACCGATGACTTGACGCTGAAGCCGTTGAGTACCTGGGTGTTCCCCGCGCCAGCGGGGATAAACCGCGTTGCTAACTCCCTGAATGAATACGATATTAGTGTTCCCCGCGCCAGCGGGGATAAACCGAATGCGGTTGCAATGAAAAACAAATAATTGAAGTGTTCCCCGCGCCAGCGGGGATAAACCGCGCCCCCGCGACGAATCCAGCATTCTCTTCGATCTGTAAAACATGCCCGCTGCGGCGGGCGAAATTCCATTCACACCAGCATAGTAATCCATGTTGCAGCCAGGGCTATAGTGCGTTATGGTGTTTACATAATGTGAACGCCTGAACGGAATCACTTAATGCACGTCATTTCAAAAGAGCCATTTGAGCAAGCGGCGCGGTCATTTCCTAACGATGCTACGGCCATCAAGGCACTGTATCGTCTGGTACGCGAAACAGACTTCAAAACGCCCGAAGAACTGCGCGCCGCCGTGCCAAGCCTGGACAATTTTAAGTACCGTAAAAAATGGTGGGTTTTAGATGTAGGGGGAAGCAATTTGCGAGTGATCGCCTACATCAACTTCGTGAATAAGCGCTTCTACGTGAAGCACATCGCCACCCACACTGAATACGATAAGCTGACTCGCTACTATCGGGAGAACAAAGAATGATCGCCGACATCACTAAAGCTACCGAAGCAACGAAACTACTGGTAGCTGCCGTCCCCCTGCTGGGGGGCAGCACCTCAGAGAAAGACTACCGTGACGCGCTGGCGCTGGTGGACTACCTGATTGACCACGACGACGAAAACCCGCTGATCGACTTCCTGGCGGCCAAAATTGCCGACTACGAAGACAACAGCGAACGTTTTGCGGAGTTCAACAAAGAAGTCGCAGAAATGCCGGTGGGCGTCGCGTTGCTGCGCACGCTGATTGATCAGCACCAGCTGTCATACTCCGACCTGAAGAATGAGATCGGCTCTAAATCGCTGGTGAGCCAGATCCTCTCCGGTCAGCGCTCCCTGACGATCTCACACATCAAGGCGCTTTCGGAACGGTTCGGCGTGAAGCCGCAATGGTTCCTGTAATTGCCTGGTCACCAGTTCAAGCCCAATATGGGCCACCAAAATTTTGCTTTAAAGGCATATGATTAAGCCACTCAATTGAGTGGCTTTAACCTCAACCACCTCTAATTTTGGCGGCTGCGTATGAGAGCGCATAGCCAACTATCAATGCCCCAATACACCCTGCAAACTTTATCCATGTGCTTTCAAACCAGAAGAAAGACCCCATCGCAAAAATCACAGCCAGAAAGGTAATGACCCCCTCAATTGCGTGGAACATTAACGATTTTACAAATTTCATTCTGTACTCTTTTGCAATCAATAGGATGCCCTTTAATGAAATCAAGGTAAGGCTCTAACTGCTGTTCAACGAGAAAGTGTGTTCCCCGCGCCAGCGGGGATAAACCGTAATGGCGGTTCCGGCAGAGGGGCAGGTCAGTGTGTTCCCCGCGCCAGCGGGGATAAACCGGTATCTGTCAGGAGTAAAAAGATTTCCCCGCTATCTTCCCCCAGCCTGTAAAGTTAGCTGCTTGAGTCAAATATCTTTTTTCTACCTGTCAGGCCAAAGCGCCTGCTGTAATAAGGTGCTTCTCCCTCTGGAGATACCAATACAACCTGGGCGGCTGGGCGATACTGTTTTTTACGGAACCGCTCAAGAAGATCTTCGTCAGGTATTGAAAAACTGGCGTAAAGTTCATTCCATAAGGAAAGCCGTATGGATAAGCGGCTTTTTTCCCATGAGTATTCGCCGTCTTCAACAAGGGGATGCAATACATGCTCCTCATCCATCCAGGCAAGATAAATATCCACGCTTTCTTCACCGAGACGGGTAGTAAAATCGCGATCCCTGTCCCATAAAAAATCGCTGGATTTTATGTCATAGCCCTTATCCCGTAGTAATAAGTTTTGCGCAGCAACCGAACGCTTGCTTAGGATTTGGCCAAAATTCAAATCAGCAAGCGTTTGCAGGTCAGCAGGAGCGGTAATTTTTTGCCCATAAACGCCGTCAACTAATGTACGCGCATTTTCCGGCATCTCTATTTTTCCCGTTTCCCTTAACAATGCCTGCGTACGCCATAAACAGGCATGATCCTGATATACGAAGCCGGTGCCGCGTAAGTCTTGTCCCAGCCATCCCTGTTTTGCTTGTGGCTGCCATTCCGGGGCGAGAATATGTAGTACCGGTGCATGGCGTTCATCGGGCAAACTATTTTTAATATTTCCTTGTGCATCGCGGGTATGCCGCTGCAAGCGCCCGGCGCGCTGAATAAGCAAATCAATCGGCGCTAAATCAGAAATCATCCAGTCAAAATCAAGATCCAGGCTTTGTTCAACCACCTGAGTGGCGATTAAAACTTTTCCTCTCCGTTCGGAAGGCGGTGCGTCTTTACCAAACCAGCTAAGCGTTTTTCCTTCAATAGTCATTCGATCCGCGAAGGCGAAACGGCTGTGGAATAACAACAAATCCTCTTCGGGGATTCTTTTGTCATTCAATAAATGCTGAAATACTTCCAGTGCCTCATCAACTGTATTACGGATCCAGCAGATGCATCCGCCAGACTCCACCACCTGATAGATAAGTTCCAACGCCTTATTGCGCTCGTAGAGCCAGTTAATGGCGACAGTACGCTGCACTTCCGGGCGCGTTGCCAGCGGTTGTTCTGTAAGGCCCGTAGAAGAAAGATGACTTAGCCAGGGGTAATCCGCCTCTTCGCTAATATCCTTAGTAGGAAATGCTGCGCCTTCATTAAAGGCGCAAACTAATTTCTCTCGTAATCCGGCTGGCAGCGTTGCGCTCAAAATAATCGCGCTGCCTCCCTGTGCCGCGTGAAAGTGCAACAGACCTTCCAGTAGTTTCACCATATAGCCATCATAGGCGTGCACTTCATCCAGCAGCAGAATCTTATTAGACATGCCCAGCAGTCGCAGTGATTGATGGCGAAAAGGCATTACTGCCATCAGCAGCTGATCCAACGTACCAACACCCACCTCAGCAAGCAGCGCTTTTTTACGGGAGTCAGCAAACCAGGCATGACACTCGCCCAGGGCGCTGGCATCGTCCTGCGCATAATTTTCCGTTGATCCTTCGCCGGGCTGCCATACAGACTCTTTAAAGGAAGAGGACATTTCCCGTCCGCCATGAGCCAGTACCAGTGAAGGTCTGGCTTCATTACTGAATAGCGCGCGATAAGCCTTTGCCAGCCGCGTATACATTGCGTTGGCCGTCGCCATTGTTGGCAGGCCGACATAGAGCCCATTACCTTTCTGCGCTGACATTAAGCGGTGCGTCAGAATCAGTGCGGCTTCGGTTTTACCCGCGCCGGTCACATCTTCCATAATAATTAACTGTGGTCCGGGAGCGGAGATATCCAGCGTAGCCGCCCGTTGCTGCAGGGGCGTCAGCGTTTCAATAAAAGGAAAAAGCGCCTGATGTCCGTTATAGCTTCTAAGTGCTGAGGGTTCGGGGACGTGCAATAGCGCCCGCTGGGCTTTTTCGCAGGCAAGAGGCCAATATTCTTCCAGAGTCATCGGGCTGCTGATAAGTGGGAAGAAGGTTTCATTTGATCCCATCCAGTCAGCCAGCGTTATTAATCCGGCAAAAAACCAGCTTTGTTGCCTTAGATTTTTCTTACTCTCTTTTTGTTGCCATTCCTGCGGCAGGGTGAAAGGGAAGAGCTGGGACAACGCTTCCAGAAAGCGGCCCGCCGTAGCAATATCTTCATCATCAAAGGCGAGAGAACTTCTACTTTGCGTATCCGGCGGGATGCCATGATGTCCCGTACTAATGGATAACCACGTCGTTAATGAGCTTTTAAATTTATCCCGATGCTCTTTTTCTATATTTGCAATAATTTTATTACCATTATTACACCACTCTTTAAATAATTCAGTCCATAAATAAAAACCTAACGTATCATGGCGTTCTAAAGCCGCAATGCCGCTAATCGGACGAACCAGCGGGGTATCTGGAAATAAAGCGAACTTTTGAAAACCTCTGGCGAATTTACCTATATCATGGCTGGCGAAGAGCCAGGCGATCCAGTTTGCGCCATCTTTATCTGATATTCCACATTTACGCAGCATATCGTTAATGTTAAAAATGTTATTTTTAACGAAGTAAAATCCACAGGCTGCTACATCAAGGCAGTGATAAGCGAGAAGATGATAAGGAGAATTTTTATCACTGGCGGATCTGTTGGTTTTTCCCCAATAGCGTAAATATTCCGGGAGTGTTAATGCTGTCATGGTTTTTACCTGAAATGTTATATTAGAATTATAGAAAATAGTAAGCTGGATGACTTACGAAAAAAATGGTTTTCTCTCACACTATAAATAATTTGTAGCGTAGGTTTTATTATTTCAACCAATAAGGGTTTATAATTTTCTATTTTCGCTGCTATCTGTTATGACAGAAATATTCGATGCTAATAATTTTTGTGCAAACCTTTTTCGTTTTGCGTCGGAAAGTGTTCGGCGTACCTGAGCCGCAGATTATATAAGAGCAACGTTGTTGTTGTACGTAGCCTGATGCCTTAAAGGAAAAAACCGCAACGCTTATTGGAAATAATTAATAAGCAACCAGGATATTTGTTGCAGGTGCTGATGCAACACCAGCCCACTCTTCCTGGAAAAGCCCGAAGCAGGGCGTGCGCTTTGACACAGATATTGGGTGAGGTGTATGGCAAATGATGCGGATTCAGAAGTGTGCAAAATATGTACTGCTGGTTTATCCCCGCTTACGCGGGGAACAATAAAGCACAAAACTAGCAACGTGTTCGTCTCTTGGTTCAACCCCACAACTATGGGGAGTTGAAAAGCTTAGCAGACCGAAAATGACAAGGCTAGTCTGATGTTCTTCATAATGTTCCTCTCTCTTATTATTGAGTTGATAGCGAAAGAAAATCGAAGTATATTAGCCTTATTGACGCTATGGGTAATGAGGTTCCAGAACAGAGCCCACGTCAGAGGTGGGGCATCTGTCTGGATAAGCATCGAAACTTCATTCTAACAGGACGCCCCGGTCATCAGCAAATAATGAGGGAGCATTATGGTGATCACCACCGTGCTAACCCAGGGAGAAATGCTGTTGTTAATGGCATTTCTGTTGACTGGATTAAAGCGCTGACTCGTCCAGCTGGCCCGGTTGGGCCAGCATTACAGGAGTAACGATATGGATTTAACCCAGGAGAAATGGCTGCCTGTCATTCTGAACGATGGGCAGAAAACCAAAATCTCTCTGTCTGAGCTGTTAAATGACAATATTATGGATGTTGCCTGGCCCCGGTCTGATTTCCAGGGCGCTGCGTGGCAAATGCTGATTGGCGTGCTGCAATGCACCGTTGCGCCAGAAGATGAAGATAGCTGGGATGAGGTTTGGGATGACGGTATTGATGCCGAAAAATGGACGCAGGCATTAAGTTCCATTTCTCCTGCCTTACGTTTCGGTGCAGAGAAACCGTCATTCCTGCAAAGCTTTGAGCCGCTGGATAGTGAAAATAGTTCAATATCCGGGTTGCTGATTGAAGCGCCGGGCGGAAACACCCTCAAGCTAAATAAAGATCATTTCGTCAAGCGCGGCAGCGTTGAACAAATTTGTCCGCACTGTGCGGCTATGGCGCTCTTTGCGGTACAAACCAACTCACCAGCGGGTGGGGCGGGCTATCGTGTGGGAATGCGCGGCGGCGGGCCGCTAACAACGCTGGTTGTTCCGCTGCAGGAGGAAAAATTCCCGCTGTGGAAAAAACTATGGCTCAATATTTTACCGCAGGAGCAGGCTTTAAAACCTGAACAGTATCCGCTGGTTTTTCCCTGGTTAGCGCCGACAAAAACCAGTGAAAAAGCCGGAAACGTTGTCACGCCGGAAAATGCCCATCCGCTTCAGGCGTACTGGGGCATGCCGCGGCGTATTGAGCTGGATTTTTCACATACCCAGGCGGGTGTCTGTGATTTATGCGGCGAGCCACATGAAAAGCTGCTGCTGCAAATGCGCACTAAAAATTATGGCGTGCAGTATGATGGCTGGCTGCATCCTCTCTCACCTTATCGTCAGGCGCTGAAAGATCCTTCCGCGCCCTGGCTGGCATTAAAGGGCCAGCCGGGAGGGCTAAGCTATAAAGACTGGCTGGGCGTAAGCCTGGAATATAGTGATAAATTTAATAAATGCCAATCGGCAAAAGTAGTGCGCTATGCCAGCGACAGGGACAAAATAGATACCGGGCTATGGTGCTTTGCCTGGGATATGGATAATGCCAAGGCGCGCTGCTGGTATCAACATCGTATTCCGCTGCTTAATGTTTCTCGCCCCAAACGCCGACGTTTTCAGGATGCTATTTCTCTGGTGCTACAGCTGGCAACGGAATCATTAACGCTGCTCAGATATGCATTAAAAAGCGCTATGTTTGAAAATCCCAAAGAGGCTAAGTTTGATTTCAGCATGGTGGATATTGCTTTCTGGCAGGAAACCGAACCCGCCTTTCGTACGTTACTAAAAGCCCTGATGGCCGATCCGCAGCGCAAAGATTTCGCAACGCGCCAGGCGTTACGTAACTGGGAAAGCGAGTTAATTAACTATCTATTGCAGGTTTTTGACCGTGATGCGTTAACCGATCCTGATTGCCCGGACGATATTCTGCTGCGCCAGATAAAAGCACGCCGCATATTAATTGGCAGCTATTACAAGCTAAAAATGCGTGAGGATCTAATCGCATTAGCGAAAGAAGAACAGGAGGCGAAAAGTGTTTAATAATGATACCGCGGCGTTGCGGAAAATTACGAGTCCAAAGGCGCAACAGACGATACGCGACTGGTTCGCAATGTTGTCCGAACGCTATGCCAAAGAGGGTAACGGACGAGCCTGGCGCGCCAAGATTAAACGCATGCAGCCTCCTTATGACGTAATGATGAGCGAAGGTTATAGCGTTCTTCGTCAGCGACTTGTAGCACATATGGCGCTGCGTCCGATAGATGACATGGCGCTGGCGTTATTTGTCAGCGTTGCTGTGCATATTAAATATGAGAATCAAAAATTAAGCTTCGCTGCTCAACTTGGAGAAAAAGCTGAAAGCGCCAGACCCATTCTGTCTTCTCTGCGTTTTGAACGTCTGCAAAAAGCGCGCGATCCAGAAACCCTTTGTCAGTTACTGATTAGAGCAGTAAAGCTCCGCAATTATTATGGCGTCAATATTCTCTCGCTGGCCGATAGCATTTTCTTATGGATGGAAGAGTGGCAGCGGCGCGAAGCGCATCAGCCTGAAGATCGTAATCCTTTTGCCAGAAACCGTATTCGTTGGGCAAATGAATATCTTTTTACTGCACGTGACGTATAACTATTTTTAGAAGGACTTAACCATGACGACTTTTATTCAGCTTCATCTGTTAACTGCCTATGCGCCTGCCAATCTGAACCGTGATGATTCCGGACGTCCGAAAACCGCTTATATGGGCGGCGTTGAGCGCCTGCGCGTATCGTCGCAAAGCCTGAAGCGCGCCTGGCGCTGTTCAGATACTTTTGATGAGGCGGTAAAAGGAAATATCGGTAAGCGCACGCGACGCATGGGCATAGAATATGTCTATAAGCCGATGAACGACGCAGGCGTTGCGGAAAAAATCGCCAGGGCAGCCGCAGAAAAAATTGCCGCTCAATTTGGCAAACTTAAAAAAGATAAAAATGCCACGTCTGAACAAAAACTTGAAATAGAGCAAATAGCCCACCTCAGTAAACATGAAATTGAACTGATCAAACAGCTGGTTGATACCTTAATCGCCGAAAAGCGTGAACCTAATGAAGAAGAAGTGAAGCTGCTGCGTAAAGAGCAACGTACCGTTGATATGGCGCTGTTTGGTCGTATGCTGGCCTCTTCGCCGGATTTCAATGTCGAGGCCGCCTGTCAGGTTTCCCATGCGCTGGGGGTTAGCGCCGTGACGGTTGAGGATGATTTTTTCACCGCCGTTGACGATCTGAAGTATATGGATATAGAAAAAGATGCCGGTTCCGGCCATATGGGCGAGCAGAGTTTTGCCTCGGCGCTTTTTTACACCTATATCTGCATTAGCCGCGATCTGCTAATAAAAAACCTCGGCGGCAATGAAGAGCTGGCGAAACGCGCCATCGCCGCGCTGACGGAAACAGCCTTAACCGTATCGCCGATCGGCAAACAAAACAGCTTTGCCTCCCGCGCCTATGCCTCTTATGCGCTGGCGGAAGTTGGACAGCGGCAGCCGCGTTCGCTGGCGGCGGCGTTCTTCCAGCCAGTATATGATGCCGATCAGATCCCGGCAGCTATCCAGCGCCTGAAACAGCAGCGGGATAGTTTTGATCGCGTTTATGGCAAGTGCGCTGACGATTGGGCAGAACTGAACGTGCCGGAAGGTAAGGGAACGCTGGCGGAATTACTGGCCTTTGTCAGCCAGTGAGGATGAATAATGAAGGAATACTTGGTTTTCCAGCTCTATTCGCCGCTTGCTTCATGGGGTGAAGAAGCGCCTGGCGAGGTGCGTCACTCTGCCACGGTGCCGGGGCGTTCCGCTCTGCTGGGATTACTGGCGGCGGCAGTAGGCATCTGCCGGGATGAAGAGCAGAGGCTGAACGTTTTTAATCAGCATTATCATCTGGCGGTGCACGCGCTTGCGACTCAGGATCGCTGGCTGCGTGATTATCATACCGTCAGCGCCCCACGAGAAAATAAAAAATACAACTATTACACCCGGCGGGATGAGCTTTGCCTTGCGCCAGAAGAGGTCGGGACATTGATCTCCCAGCGTGAATATCGCTGCGACGGCTACTGGCACGTGGCGGTAAGCGCCACGCCTGACGCGCCATATTCGCTTGCCGAGCTGTGCGAGAAACTATTCTCGCCGCATTTTCCGCTCTATCTGGGGAGAAAATCTTGCCCGCTGGCGTTGCCGCTGGCGCCGCGTCTGATGAGCGGCTCGCTAAAAGAGGTGTTTATCCGTGCCGTTGAAGAGCTTTCGGCAGCGGAATTAACCGGTTTTATATCATCGGGTGGGGCCTGTTACTGGGACGATCCTGATGAGCAAAGCATCGATTGCCAGCAAAAACAGCACAGCAACAGTCAGCCGTTAAGCCGCAGGCGCTGGCAGTTTGGGCGCTATGCCCGTTTCTACGGACAGCTGTTGGGGAGGGAATAATGTATTTGTCTCGTATTCAGCTTTTATTTAACAGGCTGACCCCGCAAATGCTGAGCAAATGGGATTCAGCGACGCTTTATGCCAGTCATCAATGGCTGTGGCAACTTTTTCCCCAGCAGGAGACGCGCCCGTTCCTGTTTCGTCAGGATCATCACGGTCGTTTTTTCGTTTTATCCACTATTCCGCCGCTGACGCAGCATGAGCTGTTTAATATCGAAACTAAACCTTTTAATCCGCAGCTGGTTAAAGGTATGACGCTGACTTTTCAGTTACGCGCTAACCCCGTTGTTACGCGTAATAAAAAGCGCAGTGATGTCATGATGGATGCTAAATATCAGGCGAAAGCGCAGAACGTACCGCAGGAGCAGTGGCCGGAATTGCAGCAGCAGGCGGCGCAGCGCTGGCTTGAAAAACAGGGCGAAAAGTATGGCTTTCGTTTGATTGCGCCGGAAATCGATGAATTTTCGCTGTGGGCCGGTGAAGATGAAGATGAAACATCCGTGCGTTGTACTTGCGTAACAGCCTGGCGGCAACATCAATTTATCCGTAAGGCGCAGGAGAAACCCGTTACTTTCAGCAGCGTAGATTTTGAAGGCACGCTTTGTATTACTGATGCAGCGTTATTTGAGCAGGCCCTATTTCATGGAGTGGGCAAAAGTAAGGCGCTGGGCTGTGGTCTGTTAATGGTAAAAAGAAAACGCTGATGAGCTGGCTTCCTCTTAACCCCGTGCCGTTGAAAAATCGCGTCTCGATGATTTTTTTACAATATGGGCAGATAGATGTTATCGACGGCGCATTTGTCTTAATCGATAAAAACGGCGTGCGTACTCATATTCCGTTAGGCTCAGTGGCCTGCATTATGCTGGAGCCAGGAACGCGAGTTTCCCATGCGGCGGTGCGGCTTGCCTCTACGGTTGGAACGTTACTGGTGTGGGTTGGGGAAGCGGGCGTGCGGGTTTATGCTGCCGGGCAGCCCGGCGGCGCGCGTTCGGATAAGCTGCTTTATCAGGCGAAGCTGGCGTTGGATCAGGATCTGCGTCTGAAGGTGGTGCGCCGGATGTATGAGCTGCGTTTTGGCGAGCCTGCACCGGCTCGTCGCTCTGTCGAACAGCTACGTGGTATAGAAGGCAGCCGCGTTCGTGCAACCTATGCGCTGCTGGCAAAGCAGTATGGCGTTAAATGGCACGGACGGCGTTACGACCCAAAGGATTGGGCAAAAGGCGATACGGTGAATCAGTGTATCAGCGCGGCGACCTCCTGTTTATATGGCATAACAGAAGCGGCGGTGCTGGCCGCAGGCTATGCGCCCGCCATCGGTTTTATTCATACCGGCAAGCCGCTCTCATTTGTCTATGACATTGCGGACATCATCAAATTCGATACCGTAGTGCCGAAGGCGTTTGAAGTGGCGCGCCGCCAGCCCGCGGAGCCAGATCGTGAGGTTCGCCTTGCCTGCCGGGATATTTTCCGTAGCGGTAAAACGCTGGAAAAGCTGATCCCTTTAATTGAGGATGTGCTGGCGGCGGGAGAGATTGAGCCGCCGCCGCCTCCTGAAGATGCACAGCCTGTAGCTATCCCGCTTCCCGTATCCCTGGGTGACATTGGTCACCGGAGTAGCTGACAATGAGTATGTTGGTTGTGGTAACTGAAAATGTTCCGCCAAGATTGCGCGGCAGGCTGGCGATTTGGCTACTTGAGATACGCGCTGGCGTTTATGTCGGCGATGTCTCAGCGCGTATGCGCGCCATGATATGGGAGCAGATCTCGGTATTGGCAGAAACCGGAAATGTGGTGATGGCCTGGGCAACAAACACCGAGTCGGGCTTTGAGTTTCAGACCTGGGGCGAAAACAGACGCATTCCGGTAGACCTTGATGGGCTGCGTTTAGTTTCCTTCCTGCCTGTTAATAATCAATAATTTAATGTTCTTTAAAAAGCGTTTCCATGCGAGCGGGAGTAAGGTGATCACATCAGGAAATATTGTGGATGATAAATTGCTTTTTACCGCTCATGGACTTGAACAATGAACCTTGCGGGGAGTTAGCTCGGTTTTTGTTATTGATTGCCTGGTATAGAGCGATAAATAATCTCAATATTGCGTAAAATGCATATTCGTGATTAAAAGGTTTTGAGAATCAATATGAAGCGGGACGTTAGCTTTATCACCCGTACAAATAGCGGCAATTCTTCGTCGCAATACCGTCAGCAAAAATGAAATATTAAGCAACCTGTGCCGTATGAAAACGCATGATTGTTTGCAGATCATTTTTCGCCGAGGCTCATCAGAACTGGCAGTTTTTTGCTGGTGACATGCAGGCGCATGAAAAAATAAAAGCTCCGCCGCAGCGGAGCCTTGCATTGCTCTGGCTTACTTTCCTGGGAAAAGTTCACTCATTTTCGCTTTGCAGTAGGTCATAAAAACATCTTCAGAGGCCTCAGGGTGAAGCTTTATGTCATCCACAACGTTTTTATCTGAGGTGATCTCTTTTAGCGTGTCCATAAAGATACCTTTCACCTGATCTTTCTGCGAAGAGGGCATTCTGGGATCGAGAGATTTAACTTTATCCAGCGCGTTATCCGCCGCTTTTTCCAGGGTTAAGCCAGACACTACCACATCCGTAATCATTTCCCATGACATGCCGCACATGTAAGAAGCCTGCTTACGCGTTAAGCCGATGGTTTCCAGCTCCTTTCCACCGCAGCCAGACTGGGTGAAAAATTTAATATCCTCCGGCAATTTATAGCTGCCATCAATAACATATTTTCCCGCTTTATAGGCGAACGGACGATAGCTGCTGTGATCGGCCGGCGAAAAAACTTCGCCGCAAATATAATCTTCTCCACGCCCGTTTTTTATATGCCTGAGCGCTTTAAACTGAACTTTAGCAGGCTCCGTCATCGTATTTTTTATACTCAGTTGAGCTACCTCAAAAGTATCGGTTTGCGCCAGCGCAGGAAGCGCCATAAAACAAAAGGCAAAAATATATTTCCTCATGATTTCCCTGTCTCATTAGTATCCATTGCGGTAAAACTGCATGGCATAATAGCAAAGATAAACAGCCTGGCAATGCCCAAATAGCAGAGAAAAAGAGAGTGATATTATATTTGCTATTATGTTGCAGCCAATATATTAGCCTTTCTTTATTTAAATTACAGAAGGCGATAAACAGCGCTGACCGGGTTGTTCTCTTGCTGGCAGAGAGAGGCGAAGCCCGTTATGCTGGCAACGTCGCGGGTATAGCACCCGGTTCAGTAAACTATCAACCGCGCCCTGTCGTCGCCTTTTGCTAGATATGTTAATTATTTAATTTCTAATTAACTCGCTGCCGCAGATAACGCGTCGGGCGATAGTAAAGCAACCTGCGCCGCGCGTTATGTTTATTCCTTTGCCAGGCAAAGCCGCACAGGTTTTATATCTGGCGCTGTCCGTGATACAGCGTTTGATTGGATATCGCTGTGACAAATTAATAAAAAATATTAATCCGCAGGATTTATCAAACAAAGTTTTTTCTTTTGCATTCTTCAGGCGGGATGTTTGATATATGGCAATAGTCGTTAGGTTTACAGATCCGTGCTGAAGCGGTTGAGCTATAATTAGCTTCCTAACTAAGAGGAGTGAATTTTATGAGCTTCGATAAACACGATCTGAGTGGTTTAGTCGGTAAACATCTGGTCTATACCTATGATAATGGCTGGAACTATGAAATTTACGTCAAAAACAGCCAGACGTTAGATTACCGTATTCATAGCGGCCTGGTTGGCAACCGCTGGGTTAAAGATCAGCACGTTTATCTGGCGCGCCTGGCAAGCGACGTTTACAAAATCTCCTGGACCGAGCCAACGGGTACGGATGTCAGCCTGAGCGTTAACCTTGCCGACAAAGTATTCCACGGCACCATTTTCTTCCCGCGCTGGGTCATGAATAACCCGGAAAAAACCATCTGCTTCCAGAACGAGCACCTGGACGAAATGGCCAGCTATCGTGAAGCTGGTCCGGCCTATCCAACCGAAGTGATTGATGAATTCGCCACGCTGACTTTTATTCGCGACGTGGGTGAAAACGATGACAGCGTCATCAACTGCCCGGCCAGCGAACTGCCTGATAATTTCCCGGAAAATTTAAAACAGGCGTGAGCGCGTGCGGCTTCTGAGCCGGCAGGCGTTCAGTTTGATGTTTTTACGTGAGAGCCGCCGGTGCAAACAGGGGCGGTCTGGCGATAAGAAAGCCCGTCAGCCGGGCCGGCCCTTTTAACTGGCTTATTAGCGCCACCGGAGCTTTGAGCTTAGCCTGACGTAGTCAGGCGCAGGCTAATCACGGCGATAAAGGCGGCGGGCGGGATGTAAGCGGCGCTTTTATCACCGCCAGTAAAAACTCTGCTGCTAAACCCGGCCGTTTTTAACCGGCCGGATTTATTTTCGCGCTTGTTTAACGTTTCGCCTGGCGCCGCATCGCGATGGCGCGGGGAGAAACCGCAGCGGATGTTCTGCTGATGCTAAAGGTTGTTCCTCTTTTCAGAACCATTCGCCATAGCGACGAATATAGAGGGCTTTTACGCCCTGGCTCAGCAGGCAGTAGCCCAGCAGCGTGATAACCAGCCACGGGAAGTAGCTCAGCGGCAGCGCCTGCAGACCAAAAGTAGCCGCCAGCGGTGAAAAGGGCAGCGTAATGCCGATTATCACCACCGCCAGCGTCGCCAGCATTACCGGCAGGCTGGCGCAGGCCTGAACAAAGGGAATATGGCGGGTGCGCAACATATGCACTACCAGCGTCTGGGAAAGCAGACCTTCAACAAACCAGCCGGACTGGAACAGCGCCTGATGCTCGCTGCCGTTAGCGCCGAAGACGTACCACATCAGCGCAAAGGTGGTGATATCAAAAATTGACGACAGCGGACCCATCCACAGCATAAAGCGGCCGATATTGCGCGCATCCCATTTGCGCGGCTGCTGCAGAAAAGATTTATCCATCCGATCCCAGGGCAGAGCCAGCTGGGCTACATCGTAGATCAGGTTCTGCAACAGTAACTGGATAGCCAGCATCGGCAGGAACGGAATAAAGGCGCTGGCGACCAGCACGGAGAAAACATTGCCAAAGTTTGAGCTGGCGGTAATGTTCAGATATTTAATGATATTACCGAAGGTCTGCCGGCCAGCGATTACGCCCTGTTCCAGCACCAGCAGGCTTTTTTCCAGCAGAATAATACCGGCGGCCTGCCGGGCCATATCACTGGCGCCGTCGACGGAAATGCCAACGTCGGCGGCCCGCAGCGCGGCGGCATCGTTAACGCCGTCGCCAAGGAAGCCAACCGTATGGCCTTGCTGCTGCAGCAGCCCAACTATGCGCGCTTTTTGCGTCGGCGTCAGACGGGCAAACAGCGTATGCTGCGTCACGCGTTGCGCCAGCTGCGTATCGTCAAGCCGTTCAATTTCTTCGCCCAGCAAAGGCTCGCCCGCCGTCAGGCCGACATCGCGGCAAATTTTGCGGCTGATAGTTGGATTATCGCCGGTCAGCACCTTAATCTGCACGCCCTTCTGCTGTAGCGCCCTAATCGCCGCCGCCGCGCTCTCTTTCGCCGGATCGAGAAAGGTTAACATGCCATACAGCGTTAATTCGCGTTCGTCTGCGAGAGTGAGCTGCTGATACCAGCCGGTAGCGTGGGTTTCCCGCTGGCCGATAAGCAGCACGCGGTAGCCTTCCTCGTTTAAGCTCGCGCTCTGCGCGCGCAGCCTGTTGCGCCACTCTTCATCCAGCCGCAGACGCTGGCCGTTGATGCAGAGATGGGTAGAAACCGCCAGCATCTCTTCCAGCGCGCCTTTACAGATTAAATGATGCTCGCCCCGTTCATCGGCGACCAACACCGAAAGACGGCGGCGTTCAAAATCAAACGGCAGCTCATCGATTTTTCGCCAGTGCTGCGGCAGCCCCTCGCAGCGCCGCGCAAACCGCAGTACCGCGCGATCCATCAGGTTTTTATGGCTGCTTTGATGCTTGCTGTTCAGCCAGGCCAGCGCCAGCACCGCATCGTCGCTGTTGCCCTGTAAATCAAGATGGCGGTCGAGCACGATACGATCTTCAGTTAGCGTCCCGGTTTTATCGGTGCAGAGCAGGTCCATAGCGCCGAGATTCTGAATCGCTTCCAGACGCTTCACCACCACTTTGCGGCGCGCCATAGCTATAGCGCCTTTCGCCAGATTGGTGCTAACGATCATCGGCAGCATTTCCGGCGTTAGCCCAACCGCGACCGCCAGCGCAAAGAGCGTGGCGTCAAGCCAGTCGCCTTTGCTAAAGCCGTTGAGCACCAGCACCACAGGCACCATCAGCGCCATAAATTTAATCAGCAGCCAGCTTACGCTGTTGACGCCGCGATCGAAGGCGGTGGCGGGGCGTTCGCCGACCAGGCGGCGCGCCATTGAACCAAACCAGGTGCGATTGCCGGTGGCGACCACCACCGCGGTGGCGGCGCCGCTGACAACGTGCGTGCCCATCAGGCAAACCGAGGCTGCGTTAAACAGCGCGCTTTCGTTAAACGGCTGCGTCTCTGCTGCTGCCGTAAGGCGATGGGATTTTTCTACCGGCAGCGCTTCGCCGGAAAGGGCGGACTGACTTATCAGCAGATCGCGCGTGGCGATCAGTTTGCTGTCAGCCGGAACGATATCGCCCGCCGCCAGCAGGATAATATCGCCCGGCACCAGCTCCTGCTGGGTCACCTCCGTTACTTCCGCTACGGCGTGGTTATTTGTTCGCCGCCGCACGCTGACGCGGGTGGTTACCAGCGCCCGCAGCGTATCCGCCGCTTTGTTATTGCGAAACTCCTGCCAGAAACGCAGCAGGGCGCTGAGCAGCACCATGGTCAGCATAATAGCGATACCGGTCAGATCGGTTTCCGCATTCTGACGCAGCGGCAGCCAGTAGTCGGTAAAAAAGCTGATAGCGGAAAGCCCCAGCAGGACATAAATAAACGGATTATTAAACGCCAGCAGCAGCTGGCGGAGCGGATGCGGCGCCCGCTCAGTAGCGATCTGATTGGCGCCGTAGCGCGCCTGGCGTTCGGCAACCTGCTGGCAGGTTAAGCCGTTTTCATCGCTCTGCAGGCGCAGCAGCGTAGTTTCTGCGCTAACGCCGGCTTCATCGCCGATCGGCAGGCGTCGTTGGGCCGCAGCAGAGCGCTGACGCGCTGCCAGTTTGATGGTCTGAGTCATCTCAGTTACTCCAAATTATGCGCACCCCGATCCCTCTCAAAATGAGATCGCGGCAAAAATATAAGTTGGCGTTGCAGAGAAAGGGAGGAGGTTACTCGGCTCCTGTGCAACGCGTTTTACGTTGCATACAAGGGGGTTCGTCCATGACGTCTCCTTAACCGCCGGCAGGCGATAACAGGTTTGGCGCCGCAAAAAAGCGGCACAGAGCGTAGCGTTAATAACGCGATAGTGACCTGGGCCGTTGACGGCCTGGGGGGAAAAGGGCGTGGCGATAGATTAGCATCGGGTTCATCTCTCACTGACAAAACACAGACGAACCGAAAGCTCGCTGTCTGCCGGTCGGCAAACCGCGGGGCTGGTCTGTTAGATCGAATAGGTAAGCACCAGTGGCTCCAGCAACTAAACGGCGCTAAGTATAAAAATATTTACCGGCGCGGTAAATTTACAGCCTTAACCGCACTTCAACAGAAGCCGCATTTTTTTTCCTTAACAAAACGGCACTGGCCATAAATTAATTTTATCGTTAATAAGATTAAAAAAATGCAGCAGCAGGCCTGGCGTAAGGGAACCGGCCTTAACAAATAATGTTGCTTTTTTGTAAACGGATTAACAAGTGCGGTAAATCCTGCTATGCTGGCCGACGCGAAACCGGTGCACCACCCTACATAAGCATCCCACAGATCGCCGTAAAAAAAGGTGGCCGGAAAGCCCTATACAATGAGAGCGAGGAGAACGTCGTGCTAGATGAATACCGTAAGCACGTTGCCGAGCGTGCAGCCCAGGGGATCGTTGCTAAACCTTTAGATGCATCCCAAATGGCCGCGCTGGTTGAACTGCTGAAAAACCCTCCTGCGGGTGAAGAAGAATTTCTGTCCGATCTGTTAATTAACCGCGTGCCGCCAGGCGTTGATGAAGCGGCCTATGTCAAAGCCGGTTTCCTGGCTGCTGTCGCCAAAGGCGAAACGACCTCTCCTCTGGTAACCCCTGAAAAAGCGATTGAACTGCTTGGCACTATGCAGGGCGGTTATAACATCTATCCGCTGATTGAGGCGCTGGATGATGAAAAGCTGGCGCCCATCGCCGCCAAAGCGCTGTCCAATACGCTGCTGATGTTCGATAACTTCTACGATGTGGAAGAGAAAGCCAAAGCGGGCAACCCGCACGCGCAGCAGGTAATGCACTCCTGGGCGAATGCCGAATGGTATCTGAACCGCCCGGAACTGGCGGAAAAGATCACCGTTACCGTGTTCAAGGTAACCGGCGAAACCAACACCGACGATCTTTCTCCGGCGCCGGACGCCTGGTCGCGTCCCGATATCCCGCTGCACGCGCTGGCGATGCTGAAAAACGCCCGTGAAGGCATAGTGCCGGATGAGCCGGGCGCCGTTGGTCCGATTAAACAGATCGAAGCGCTGCAGGCGAAAGGCTATCCGCTGGCCTACGTCGGCGACGTCGTGGGCACCGGCTCTTCGCGTAAATCCGCCACCAACTCGGTGCTGTGGTTTATGGGCGACGATATCCCTTACGTGCCGAATAAAAAAGGCGGCGGCGTAGTGCTGGGCGGCAAAATCGCGCCAATCTTCTTCAACACCATGGAAGATGCGGGCGCGCTGCCGATCGAGGTGGATGTTAATAACCTGAATATGGGCGATGTGATTGATATCTACCCGTACAAAGGCGAAGTGCGCAATCACGCAACCGGCGAACTGCTGGCCAGCTTTGAGCTGAAAACCGACGTGCTGCTGGATGAAGTGCGCGCCGGCGGCCGTATCCCGCTGATTATCGGGCGCGGCCTGACCACCAAAGCGCGTGAGGCGCTGGGGCTGCCGCACAGCGAGGTATTCCGTCAGGCGAAAGATGTGGCGCAGAGCACGCGCGGCTTCTCGCTGGCGCAGAAAATGGTGGGCCGCGCCTGTGGCGTGGACGGCATCCGTCCGGGCCAGTATTGCGAACCGAAAATGACCTCGGTCGGCTCGCAGGACACTACCGGGCCGATGACGCGTGATGAGCTGAAAGATCTGGCCTGCCTCGGCTTCTCCGCCGATCTGGTGATGCAGTCGTTCTGCCATACCGCGGCCTATCCGAAGCCGGTTGACGTGCAGACCCATCACACGCTGCCTGACTTTATTATGAACCGCGGCGGCGTTTCGCTGCGTCCGGGCGACGGCATTATCCACAGCTGGCTGAACCGTATGCTGCTGCCGGATACCGTCGGCACCGGCGGCGATTCCCATACCCGTTTCCCGATCGGCATTTCGTTCCCGGCGGGTTCCGGCCTGGTAGCCTTTGCCGCCGCCACCGGCGTTATGCCGCTGGATATGCCGGAATCGGTGCTGGTGCGCTTTAAAGGCAAAATGCAGCCGGGCATCACCCTGCGCGATCTGGTGCACGCTATCCCGCTGTACGCCATCAAACAGGGCCTGCTGACCGTCGAGAAGAAAGGAAAGAAAAACATCTTCTCCGGCCGCATTCTGGAGATTGAAGGCCTGCCGGAGCTGAAAGTTGAGCAGGCGTTCGAACTTTCTGACGCCTCGGCGGAGCGTTCAGCCGCCGGTTGTACCATCAAGCTGGATAAGGCGCCGATTATTGAGTATCTCAACTCCAATATCGTGCTGCTGAAATGGATGATTGCCGAAGGCTACGGCGATCGCCGCACGCTGGAGCGCCGTATTCAGGGCATGGAAAAATGGCTGGCCGATCCGCAGCTGCTGGAAGGCGATGCCGATGCGGAGTATGCCGCGGTCATCGAAATCGATCTGGCTGAGATTAACGAGCCGATTCTGTGCGCGCCGAACGACCCGGACGATGCGCGTCTGCTCTCCGAGGTACAGAACGAGAAGATCGATGAGGTGTTTATCGGTTCCTGTATGACCAACATCGGCCACTTCCGCGCGGCGGGCAAGCTGCTGGACAGCCATAAAGGCCAGCTGCCGACGCGCCTGTGGGTAGCGCCGCCGACCAAGATGGATGCGGCGCAGCTGACCGAAGAGGGTTATTACAGCGTATTCGGTAAAAGCGGGGCGCGTATTGAGATCCCCGGCTGCTCGCTCTGCATGGGTAACCAGGCGCGCGTGGCCGATGGCGCTACCGTGGTTTCTACCTCGACGCGTAACTTCCCGAACCGCCTCGGCACCGGCGCGAACGTCTATCTGGCTTCTGCGGAGCTGGCGGCGGTAGCCGCGCTGCTGGGCCGTCTGCCGACGCCGGACGAGTATCAGCAGTTTATGGCGCAGGTGGATAAGAGCGCGGTAGATACCTATCGCTATCTGAACTTCAACCAGCTGGCTCAGTACACCGAGAAAGCGAAAGAGGTGATTTTCCAGACGGCGGTATAAGCCTCGTTGGGTTAATCATGGCGATCAAGGCGGAACTTTGGTTCCGCCTTTTTTTCAGCAGTTCGAGCCTCAGAATGTGACATTTACCCCGCCGATAATGCCCCAGTCATCCACGCCTTCCCGGCTCAGGCGGCGCTGATGCTGCAGCTTGCTGGTAACCTCCAGATTTTCTTTCAGACGCAGGCCGATATCGGTGCTGATCTG
This sequence comes from Mixta tenebrionis, assembly GCF_006517625.1. Classification (GTDB taxonomy): domain Bacteria; phylum Pseudomonadota; class Gammaproteobacteria; order Enterobacterales; family Enterobacteriaceae; genus Mixta; species Mixta tenebrionis. The sequence continues at coordinate 515,082 of NZ_VHQI01000002.1, forward strand.
CAGGCTGTCGCCGCCCTGGCCGGAAGCGAAGACCGCGGGCTGTACGCCATCGCTGATAATGGTTTCACTGGCGTGACCAGGACGGTGTATCAGGCGCAGATCGCTGCCCAGCCGCAGCTGACCGCGCTGGGCGAAATCGAACTGATAGTGATATTTCATGCCGGTAAAGAACTGCGGCGTGCTGTGCATTTTCCACGACACTTTCGCCTCATCGCTGTCGGTAAAGCTGTTCAGAGAGAGACGCTGATAGAGCATGCCCGCCAGCGGCGTCAGCTGATGCGGCCCCGACTGCCAGGTTTTTCCCGCTTCCAGGCCAAGATGCCAGCCGTTAGCCCTGGGTGAAGCCGTCTTGCCGCGCAGCGTGGTGGAGACGGAGCCGTGATAGCGGTGATAGCCAAGCGGCAGCGACAGGCTGTAGCCCTCCTCATTTTTCCAGCTCAGCAGGCCGTTTACCGACAGGGTATCAAACTGCCCCTGGCTGCTGCCGTCACGCGCGCGCGGCGTTAGCTTCAGCTGGCCTTTCGCCACGCCGAGGCTCACGGCGGCGCTTTGCTGCGCATCATCGACAAGCTGCCAGCTGGCGCCCATCAGCCAGCCGTTATAGCGGCTGTCAAAATCATATCCGTAATTGCTGAAGTTGCCCGGCGAATGATAGTCATCGCTGCCCTTATAGCCGGAAAGGAAGAAGCCGGAGGCGCTGGACGCCACGCTGGAGGACATCAGGCTCTGTATATTTTCGGCATAGCGCAGAAACGCCGTGGGCATAGAGATGTAGGCGGGCACCTGCGGGATCACCGCCGGGCGGATATGTTCGCCGGAGGAGGGCGGCGCTGGCCTGTTATTATCTCCCGGCGCCGGCTGCTCCTCTCCGGCGGGGCGATCGCCCGGCTGCGGCTCTTCCTCTGCCGATGGCGTGCGGTTGTCGTTCTCCGCCAGCATGATGTTTTGCAGGCGATAATCCCAGTACTGATTGCCGTTTCCCGCCACCAGGCGTTCGTCGCCGCTCGCTTTGCCGGGGGCGAAGGCGTACAGACCCCATGCCCAGGCGCCGCGGGCGACGTAGTCTCCGGCCAGCTTAAAGCTGTCGGCGCTGGCCTTGCCGCCGACCTGAATCACCGATACGCCTTCCCGGTTGCCGGCGATGCCGTCGGCGTTGCTGTCGCTGTTCGTCCACGCGGCTTTGGCGTTCACGCTGACCAGAATGGGCGCGTTCTGTTCGCTCTGCAAATCGCCGTTAATTAACAGGCGATCGGTGGCGGTGGCGCTGAAAGCGGAGTCGAGCTGCAGGCCGTTGTCGGAGCCGGCGCTCAGCCGATCGATGCGCAGCGTGGACCACCCTTCAGGCGTATCGCTCTTGCCTGGCAGCAGCCATGCCCCTTTGCCCGTTACCAGCGCGCTCAGCTGACCGCTGCCGGAAAGCTGCGTGCCGTCGGCCATCCATAATGTCGGCGCGATGCGCCCGTTTACTTCCAGTTCGCCCGCTTCCAGCGCGACGCCGCCCCCGGCGTTGACGTCGCCGTTAAGGATCAGCAGGCCGTCGCCGGTTTTTTTCAGGCGGCCCTTGCCGTTAACCGCGGCATCAATACGCGAGGCCATTGCGCCCTGCGTACTGACGCGCTGGGCGATATCGGCGTGCAGCACAGCGCTCTCGTCAGCCAGTTCGACCTCGCCCGCCAGCGAAGCGTGGCCTTGTAGTGTCAGCGTGGCGTCGCGCTCCAGCCTGGCGCTGGTGGTCAGGTGGCCATGCTCGCCCACCGTCAGAGCGGCGCCCGTCGCCACCGACAGCGAACCTGTCTGATACTCTTTATCATCCCAGTCGTTGCTGTAGTAAACCTTGCCGGCATGCAGCACCTGCTGACCGCCAAGCTGTAGCGTGCCCCGGTCGACGGCAAGATCGTTCAGCACCGCGCCGCCTGCCAGCGTCAGGCTGTCGCTGGCCTTTTGCGGCTGATAGCGCAGGTTGAGCTGGCCGCTGCTCTCCTTTGCGCCCAGCTGACCAAGAAAGGTCTGCTGGCGCCCGGTTAGCGTCAGCAGCGCCGCCTGGCTGGCGTTATGGTTAACGATGCGCGCGCCGTCATCGTTGTGTTTGATCTCGCTGAAGCTCAGCGCATTGCCGTTAAGATCGAGCGTGCCGCCGCGGTAGCCGAAGCGAATCTTATCGCTGCCGATCTGATCGGCGCTGTTCAGCACGACGGTGCCGCGCCCGCTGACCAGCGTAACGGTGGAAAAGGCCTGCTTGTTGCCTGCGCCATCCGCCTGCTGATCGAGAATAACCGTGCCGTCGCCGATGTTTAATGCGCCGGCGTTAACCCCGCTGGCGTTAATATGCAGCGTACCGGCGCCGATTTTATGCAGGGCATCGTCTTTCAGGCCGTTAACCTGCCAGCGTACGGTGCGATCTTTATCCACCTCCACGCCGCCGCCAACCCAGGTGGCATTCTCGCCGGCAGCGCTGCGCAGCAGATAATCGGCGGAGAACTGCAGCTTGCCTGCGCCCATATTTACGGCGCGATCGAGCACAATGGTGCCGCCGTCGCCGTTAAAACGCAGATCTTTGGTCGCGTCCAGCTCCTCGTTGCTGGCTGCCGCAGGCGCCCGGCCGGCATAGTTTTCATCCAGACCGTGCCACTGCCAGACGTTGTTCCCCTGGGTAATGGCGCCGCTGTTCCAGCGGATCTCCCCGCCCTGAGCATGATCCTTTATGTCGGGATCGCTGTTGGCGGCGATAACGCTGTTAATCCATGAATCTTTTATCATCGCGGCGTTAAAAGCGCGCCCGTACAGGCCTTTACCGTTAGTCGAAACGTGTATCCCCACCAGCTTCCACTGTTTGTCCTGGCTGTCGTAGGCAAATATCGGACTGCCGCTGTCGCCGCCCTGCGTACCGAGAGAAAGCGGGGAGTTGAACTTGCTGTCGGGCGCCCAGAAGGCCCAGCGCAGCATGGTATCAACTTTGATTCCCGCGGAAGAGATAGTGCCGCCCGCTTTCCATTGATAGGAGCCGGCCAGCGACAGCAGTTCGCTCTGGTCGTCGCTGATTTGCCCATGCTTGCCCGCTCCCACGCGCACCACCCAGGGAAAGCGGGACATATTTTTCTCTTTAGAGAGTTCGCTGTAGCCGATATAGGGAATCGGCGCCGCATCGGTAACTACCTTATTCAGACGCGGAACGTGAAAATCAGCGGAGAGATCGTTATTACGGTTGATCAGCGTGTAGGTTGTCGCATATTTGGCGTTATTGCCCCAGGTTGCATTTTTATAGCCGCCATTATGTCTGACGCTCACAATATAAGAGGGCGAAATCAGCGTGGCGTACCCGGCGGTATTTACCATACTCATATCGGGCATGGGAAAATCGAGATAGCCCGACAAAGTATTATCTTTACGGTATACCGGCGTGAACTGGGTGCCAGGACGATATTTTCCTAAATTTTCCCCAAAGTCACGATATTCCTGCGTATCGATATCGTGGCGCAGGATAGCGGCGTTAACCGTAAGCGAAACAAAGGCGCTGCCCCAGCAGAGACGGCGTAACAGAGGCTTCATTACCAAATCCTTGTGAGTAAAATAATTAACATTAATAATCATTAGCAGTAGCTGTCAGGATGTGAAAATGGTTATTTCCTGTCATTAAAATAAGATGGTGAGGCGATTAATAAAAGAATTTTTTATCAATAGTTGTCCTGAGATCGTCTTTTTTGGCGTCAGGGCGGAGAGAAGGTTTAAATAGTGAAGAAGAATTTCAGTTTATTCAGGGATTGCCTGAGCGAGCGGGGAAGGTGATATTTAATAGACTGCAAATAATTAAAATTAATATATTATCGATTGACGGGGATATTTTTATATTAAGCCATGCAGATGGCGGACTTTTTTGGTTAACCGCTTTCTGGCGAATATCTTCTGCTGCTGTTAGCCGTCTGACGCAATATTTCTCCTGTGCGCGCTGTTTTTTAGCCGGCGGGCTGCGATAATGTGCGCCACAGAGCGCAATTGCTTGCGGGGCGCCGGGTGCGCCCGCCAGCGCTGAGGTTGAGGGCAGAAAGATGGAATACGAATTTTTACGTGACGTTGCCGGCCAGGTGAAGGTGCGTATGAGTATGGACCATGAGGCGGTCGGCCACTGGTTCAATGAAGAAGTTAAAGGCGATATGGCGCTGCTGGATGAGGTTGAGGCCGCCGCGCAGAATGTTAAAGGCAGCGAAAGGCAGTGGATGCGCCAGGGCCATGAATACAGCCTGTGGCTGGATGGTGAAGAGGTGATTATTCGCGCCAACCAGCTGGCTTTTGACAGCGATGAGCTGGAAGAGGGGATGAGTTACTACGATGAAGAGAGCCTCTCTTTTTGCGGTATGGAGGATTTTCTGGCGGTAATCGCCGCATATCGCGCCTTTCTACAGGGACGCTAAAACAGACAGGGCGCCCAACGTCGCCCTGTAGGCCGGCTGGCGGAGATCGTCCGCGCGTCGCTAGCTTAGCGAAGCGCCGCCGCAGATGGCGATCTCCTGTCCGGTGATGGCGGCCGCGGCCGGCGAGAGTAAAAAGCTGACCAGCGCCGCTACTTCGTCAGGCTGAATATAGCGCCCGATCGGCGGCCGCTGCGGCGGCGAACCGGCGCGTCCTGGCTGCTTCAGCATCGGCGTTTCCGTTGCGCCGGGCGCCACGACGTTAACGGTCACGCCGCGCGGCGCCAGCTCTGCCGCCCAGCTGCGCGCCATGCCCACCATGGCCGCCTTGGTGGCGACATACTGGCTGCGTCCCGCCGCGCCGCGCGAAGTGCGGCTGCCGATCAGCACGATGCGCCCGCTGTCGGGCAGCCGATCGATCAGGCCGTTAGCGATGATCTCCGCCGCCTGAACATGCAGATGCCACAGCCGCCTGCTGATGCTGCCGTCCAGCGCGCCCAGCGTCGCAGCCTGCATCATCCCGGCGGCGTGGATAAAAGCATCGGGCGACGGCAGGGTGGGCAGCAGCGTCGCCAGAGCCGCCTCATCATGCAGATCGATAGCAATATTACGCAGCGCGGGGTGCGCCTCGCCGCTGGCCGTGCGGCTCAGTCCGGTTACCTGCCAGCCTTCGCGCAACAGCCGTTCAACGATGGCGCGGCCAATACCGGAGCTGGCGCCGGTAACCAGCGCATGGCGCATCATGGCGCGCTCCGCAGCATCTCAACCGGCACTTTAAACACCGCCTTACGCACCCGCGCTGGCTTATCTGGCGCGCACAGCGCCTGGTGCGCTTCGCCCGGCGCGAAAACGGCAAAGTCGCCCGGTTGCAGGTGCAGCTGCTGACGCAGCGTCGGCTGCGCGATAATAAACAGGTCGGGTTTGCGCTCTTCCGCCGGCGCCGCGCTGACGTCGGCAACGTCATAGCGGATAATCTCTTCCCCCGCCAGCAGCACCTGAATATCCAGCCAGCGCCGGTGATATTCCGTATGCCGCTGCGCAGCGGGCGAGGTTTCGCTGTCGCCGATAGTGCAGAACCAGCTGGCGCCTTCCGGCTGCAGCCGGCCGTCCGGCGCCGCCTGGAGCGCCGCCAGCGAGCATTCCGGGCGCGCCAGCAGATCGTGCAGCACCTGCGGCAGCATTGCCAGCGCCAGCGCGTTCAGGTTGCCTGTAATCATAGGTTTCTCCTTTATCTGTGGTTCAGCCCGTTACCCAGCTCTCATCGACGCAGGTATATTTAATCGCCTGACGATGCCAGGTCCAGACGATATGCAGCTTGCCGTCCAGCCCCTGCTTGATGCTGGGATAGGAGAGCTCGCGGTTCAGGCGCTGCTGCGAATTATTGGTCATGCAGTAGCCGTCGCCTTCTTCCAGATTGCGCTGCCACGGCCAGCTTTTACCGCCGTCTTTCGAGATCGCCAGCGTCATCGGCGCACGCGGCGCACCCCAGAACGCGCTGCGTCCGGCGGGCGCTGCCGGCGGAACGGCGCTGACCGTTGCGTCGTCTTCCTCATCCTCAATCTCATCGTAGAGCGAGGTACGTCGCTCGCTGGCGCCTGCCGCGCTCATGGCGTTGAACACCAGCGCCAGATCGCCATTGGCCAGCGCGGTAACCTGTATGGAGGAGTTGTTGTTCGGCAGCTCGGTTGGCTGCGGCGCGCTCCAGCTTTGACCGCCGTCGGTGGAGCGGCTCTGCCAGATATGATCCGCCCAGCGGCTGCGATAGAGCGCCAGCAGCGAGCCATCTTTTAACAGCACGATGTTCATATGGACGCAGCCAACGCTGTCGGGCACCGCCACATCCTGCCAGCTACGGCCGTTATCGCGAGAAATTTTCACCGCGCTGACATCATCGTTGCCGACCCATTTTTCGCCCGGCCGCGTGCGGCAGTAGAAAACCGGCAGCAGCCAGGCGCCGTCCGGCACCACCACGATCGGCTGGCGGATAAAGGTGCCGGGCTTGTCCAGCAGCGTGCCGATTTCGCCCCAGCTGCAGCCCATATCCAGCGACTGGCGATAGCGCACGATCGCCGTATCCTGATTGCCCGATTTCTGTGCGGTCCACAGCAGCCACAGCACATTATCCGGCGCGAGGAACAGTACCGGATTCTGTTCAGAGCGGCTGGCATCGTCAGAGAGCTTACGCGCCTCGCTCCAGCGGCTGGCGCCCTTGTTCAGACGCGAACAGTAGATGGAAATATCGGCGATACCTTCCTGGGTGCCGCCAAACCAGACGCACAGCAGGTCGCCGTTCGGCAGCGGCAGCAGGTTCGCTGCGTGATTCTGCGGACAGGCGGAAGGCAGCATCGCCATCAGACGCTGCGGATCGCCCTCAACCTGGGTAAGCTGTCCGTCAAAAGGGAGAGTAGGGGTTGCTTGCGTCATTTCAGGCTCCACTGTTTTGCATATTACGTTTGTTTTTTTCTACCGGCTGTTTCTGCGGAATAAGGTGATCCAGCCCCATAATGACCGCCGGAGTAATCAGGGCGATATACATATTGTTAATACCGAACGGATCGCCCAGCAGATACCATACCGAGGTCACCACGCAGGCGCCGATCAGCCCGGCGTTAGCGCCGCGCGCGCTTTTAAAGAACGGCAGATAGAACGCCATCATCGCCACCACGGAAATCGACAGGCGAATGGCGCGGGTAAAGAAGGAGAGCTTCAGCACTTCCGGGACAAAGAGTACAAACAGCAGCGGCAGGAAGCCGATCGCCAGCGACAGCCAGCGCGTCATTTTAAATTCACGTTCCGGCGTCGGGTTGCGCATCGGTACATAGAAGTCTTTAACAATCAGCGAGGCGATGGCCAGCGCAACGGTACTGACGCTCACGAAAATGGAAGCGACCAGCGAGGTGGTGACCAGGCCAGCCAGCCACGGACTCATATCCTGAAGAAAGACCGGCAGCGCGTAGAGGCTGTTGATATTGGGATGCAGATATTTTGCCGCTACGCCGATAATGGCGATAGCGATAGCGATCGGCAGACAGAAGATAAAGGCGATCCAGGTAGCGCGCTTCGCCGAGGCGGCGTTTTTAGTGGAGGAGATGGCCTGGATGACAAACTGGGTGCAGAAAATCGAGCCGATGGTGCCGATAAGCCAGGCGAAAATGGTGCCCGCGCCGATATTGCCGTCCCAGGTCCAGTAGAATTTCGGCATCTGCTCCACCATCGGTGAAACGCCGCCGGTCATATGTAGCGCCACGCCGAGAATTACCAGAATCCCGAAATATTTCATCGCGCTGTGCAGCAGCGTTACCCACGCCATCCCTTTCATCCCGCCAAAGGCGAAATAGAAGGTACTGACGATGGCGGTAATAAAGGCGGCTACCGGCAGATTGACTTTTAATACCGTGGAGATCGCCGCCGCGCCGCTGACATAATTGCCGACGTTCACCAGCAGCAGCGCATAAATCATAATGATGGAAATAATATTTTTGGTGGAGGTGCCGTACTTCTCCGCAATGGCGCCGGAGATGGTAATTTTGCCGGTATTATAAATACGTTTTACCAGCAGCATACCAAACAGCGGAAAGCCGATCGCCGCGCCGATAACTGACCAGGAGGCGGCGAAGCCGTTTTCAAACGCCGCCTGCGCGGTGCCGATAGTCGACTTGGCGCCGATATATTCGGACATCAGCATAATACCGACGATAAACGCCGGCATAGCGCGTGAACCTTCCATAAAATCGCCGGCGCTTTTACTGCGCAGGCGCCAGGTTAACCAGGTGGTAAATAAGATATACGCAATCACAATGCCAATAATGATTAGCGTATCTGTTGCAGTAAATTCTTTCATTATTGCCTCTCTCAGACGTAATGAACCCTGAGGCCGGAGAGCCGGCCCCTTTTTTCACGTAACTATGCAGTGGTTATATTTTTGTTATTGCAGGTACTGCTTCACGATCTGGCGAATGCGCTGCTCATCGTCGGCGCTGAACCGCACCGCATAGCGGCTTTCGCCGACATCGTGTCCCAGCAGCGCCAGCGCTTTTTTCACCGCGGCGGGAGAGAAGGCGACGCTGTAGAGATCGGTACGCAGGCCGGTGACGTTCTCCTGCGCCTGCCGGGAGGCATCGCGTTCGCCCGCGTGGAAGTGGCGCCAGATGGCGTTGATTTCGCGCGGCGCGACGTTCGCCAGCCCGGAGATACAGGCGGAGCAGCCATCGACGAAGCCCTGATGAATCAGGGAATCGGGGCCGTTCAGTACGCTGAAGTTGTCCAGCCCTTCGGCCGCCTGTAAAAATCCGCGCAGGCTTTCATAGCTGCCGGCGCTGTCTTTAATGCCGATAATGTTCGGATGCGCCGCCAGCGTGCGCACCGTTTCCGGCTGGAGCGTGTTGCCGGTGCGCGCCGGAATGTTATAGAGGAACAGCGGCACCTCCAGCGCGTCCGCTACCTGCTGATAGTGGCGGATCAGTTCTTCCTGCTTCAGCGGCACAAACCACGGCGTAATGGCGGAAACCGCATCTACGCCCAGCCGCGCCACCTGTTTGCCCAGACGAATCGTCTCGCGCGTGGAGATTTCGCCGATATGCGCCACTACCGGCGCGCTTCCCGACGTTTCATCAACGCAGGTTTCGGTAACCAGCAGTTTTTCCCGCTCGTTCAGCACGAAAAACTCGCCGTTGGTGCCGCCGCAGAAAATACCGTTGCCGGCGTCGAGCTGGCGCCGTACCTGCCGGCGCTGGGCGTCCGGGTTAAACGCGCCCTGCGCGTCAAAAGTGGTGACGATGGCGGTGAGAACGCCTGCGATTTTCTGTTTCATAGTTACCTCTGCGTGGATGTCGGGAACAGGGTCAGGTAGATGTCCCGTACCATATCGGCGCTAACCGCGGTGGGAACGTTCTTGATCAGGCGCTGTACCTCCAGCGCCGAGGTGACCAGCGCGGGCAGCTGATCGGATCCGATCCCCAACTCTTCAAGGCTGGCGGGCAGCTGCAGACGGCGTACCAGCGCGGCGAAATAATCCACCAGCGCGTGGGATTTTTCTTCCTCACTCAGGGTGGTATCGGCGTTGGGCAGCAGATCCCACGCCTGGGCGAATTTGCTCACCGCCGCCGGGCGTACGGCGCGCATGCAGGGCGCCAGCAGAATGGCGTTCGCCACGCCGTGCGGCAGATGATATTTGCCGCCCAGCGGGTAGGAGAGGGCATGTACCAGATGCGTACCGGCGTGAGCGATAGCCGCGCCGCCGTAATAAGAGGCCCAGAGCATATCCAGCCGCGCCTGCAGGTTATGCGGCTCGGCGACGCTGGTTTCCAGGCTGGCGAACAGCTTTTTCAGGCCGATCAGCGCATAGTTATCGCTGACCGGATTCGCCACCGTGGCGGTGAAGCATTCGATCAGGTGGCAGAGCGCATCGATGCCGGTGGAGGAGGCGATATGGGGCGGCATGCTGGTGGTCAGCTCCGGCGCCAGCGCCACGTAATCAGGCAGCATTACCGGCGAGATAATGCCCACTTTGGTCTGCTGCTCCGGGATCGCCAGAATGGCGTTCGGCGTGGCTTCTGAACCAGTACCAGCGGTGGTAGGGATCAATAGCGAAGGCAGGCGCACGGTGGGTTTTACGCCGTTCAGCAACGCCTCCAGCGTCGGCGCTGCCGGCGCGCGCAGTACCGACAGCAGCTTCGCCACATCCAGAACGCTGCCGCCGCCGACGCCGATAACCATCTCGACCTGAGCGCCTTCAATCGCGCTCAGCAGCGCGGCCACGTCGTGCTGGCTCGGTTCGGGCGGCACGGCGTCAATGATAGTGAGCGTCGTCGCCTGGCGGCGCAGCCGTTCAATCAGTTCCGCCACCGCAGGAATCGCGATGATGTTCTTATCCGTTACCAGCAGCAGGTTGCGCCGGTTCTGCATCAGATAGCTGATGTCGTTGAGCGCCTGGAAGCCGCTGATAAGGGTGCTGTTGATATTCATAAAATCTGCTTTTCCTCTCGTAAAGCCGGGGCCGCCAGGGTAAATGATTGCATTCCATCAGATTCAAACGCGGCCGGTGCACGGTTGCCCAAATTTATAGGGCATATCGCTTTTTATTAATTTGAGATTGCTCACATTTAATCAATCATGATTGAATATAATCAATTCACGGTTTGGAATTAGCATTTCCGGCCTGAACAGGGGAGACAGAGATCGATGGCAACCACCATGCTGACGCCATGCCCGGCTGACGAAGCAGCAATTAGTGAATAAGGAGAGGCGATGAAATTGCTGGTCATTGCTGATGATTTTACCGGCGCCAACGATACCGGGGTTCAGCTGGCGAAAAAGGGGGCGCATACCGAAGTGGTGTTCTCTTTACGGCAAAAACCTTCGCCGCGTGCCGATGTGCTGGTCGTGAATACCGAAAGCCGCGCCAGCGACGCTGAAGCGGCGGCGCAGGCGGTAACGGCGGCGCTAACTAACTGGCTGCGCCCGGAACTGCTGATCTACAAAAAAATTGATTCCACTTTTCGCGGCAACGTCGGTGCGGAAATCGAGGCGGCGCTGCTTGCCAGCGGCAAATCGCTGGCGCTGGTAGCGGCGGCTATTCCCGGCGCGGGCCGCACTACGTTAAACGGCGAATGCCTGGTCAACGGCACGCCGCTGGCGCAAACCGAGTTTGCCAGCGATCCGCGCACGCCCATTGTTGCTTCACGGATTAAAACCATCCTGATGCAGCAAAGCGCGCTGCCGGTAAGGGAAATTACCCTGGCGGCGCTGCGCAATGGCGAACTGCCGGCGCTGCTGCATCGCTGTCAGCAGCAAACGCCCGCTATCGCGGTGGTGGATGCGTTGACGGAGCAGGATTTAGCCCGGATTGCCGCAGCGGCGCTGGCGCTGCCGGAAACGCCGCTGCTGGTGGGCGCCGCCGGGCTGGCCGGCGCGCTGCCGCCCGACGCCTACCGCCCGGCGCAGCAGACCTTGCCGGTACTGGTGGTAGCCGGTTCGATGAGCGAAGCCACCCGCCGTCAGGTTGAGCTGGCGCTGCACAGCCAGCGCGCGCAGGCGGTTGAGCTGGAGGTGACGCAGCTGTTGCAGGCCGATGAGCGCGCGGTTCAGGCGCTGGCGCGCCGGGTCTGCGCCGTGCTGGCTGAGGGACAGCACTGTATTTTACGCACCAGCCGCAGCGCAGCGGATCGCCATCAAATAGATGCGCTGAGCCAGCAGTTTCAGTGCAGCCGCGCGGCGCTGGGCGAACGGCTCAGCCAGCGGCTGGGCGAGTTGACGCTGGCGATTATCGGCCAGGCGCGCATCGGCGGCCTGTTTCTGACCGGCGGCGATATCGCGATTGCGGTGGCGCAGGCGCTGGGCGCCGAGGGCTATCGCATCCAGCAGGAGGTTGCGCCCTGTATTCCATGCGGCCGCTTTATTAACAGCGAGCTTGATGACCTGCCGGTGATTACCAAGGCTGGCGGTTTTGGTTCAGAGAGTACGCTTTGTGACGCGCTCTCGTTTATTGAGGAGATGTACTGTGACCACTAAGACAATTGCCGTAACCATGGGCGATCCCGCCGGTATCGGCCCGGAAATTATTGTCAAAGCGCTTTCTGAGGGGGAATTAAACGGCGCGCCCGCGGTGGTGGTGGGGTGCCTGGAAACGCTGCAACGCATTATGGCGCAGGCCGGCCTGCCGCCGGTCGAGTTGCGCGAAATCAATCGCGTTGCCGAGGCGCAATTTGCGCCGGGCGTGATTAACGTACTCAATGAGCCGCTGGCCGAGCCGGCGTCGCTGGTTGCCGGTAAAGTGCAGGCGCAGGCGGGCGATCTCGCCTGGCGCTGCGTGCGCCGCGCCGCCGAACTGGCGATGGCTGGCGAGGTTCATGCGATCGCCACCGCGCCGCTGAACAAAGAAGCGCTGCACGCCGCCGGGCATCTCTATCCCGGTCATACCGAGCTGCTGGCGCAGCTGACCGGCAGCAAAGATTATGCAATGGTGCTCTATACCGATCGAATGAAGGTGATCCACGTTTCCACCCATATCGCGCTGCGTAAGTTTCTCGATACCCTTAGCCAGGCGCGCGTGGAAACGGTGATCGCCATGGCGGATACCTTCCTGCGCCGCGTCGGCTACAGTCATCCGCGTATTGCGGTGGCGGGCGTTAACCCGCACGCGGGCGAAAACGGGCTGTTTGGCGATGAAGAGATCCGCATCGTCGGTCCGGCGATCGAAGCGATGAAGGCGAAAGGCATCGATGCCGCCGGCCCCTGTCCGCCGGATACCGTCTACCTGCAGTGTCACGAAGGCCAGTACGATATGGTAGTGGCGATGTATCACGATCAGGGCCACATTCCGCTGAAGCTGCTGGGCTTTTATGATGGCGTCAATATTACCGCCGGGCTGCCTTTTATCCGCACCTCGGCGGACCACGGCACCGCGTTTGATATTGCCTGGACAGGTAAAGCGAAGTCTGAGAGCATGGCGACCTCGATTCAACTTGCGATGCAACTTGCATAGGGAAAGATGAAAGGACAAAGTCGCCTCGACCAGATTATGGATTATTTAAAAGGCCATAATCTGGTTACCGTTGATCAGCTGGTAACGGCTGTTTGCGCCTCGCCGGCGACCATCCGCCGCGATCTGATCAAGCTGGATCGCGAAGGCGTCATCAGCCGGACGCACGGCGGCGTAACGCTGAACCGCTTTATTCCTGAACAGCCCACCACCTCGGAAAAAATTCAGCGCAACCTGGCGGAGAAGCAGGCGATCGCGCGCGCCGCCGCCGCGCTGGTAAAAGCGGGCGATGCGGTGGTGCTGGATGCGGGAACCACTATGCTGGAGCTGGCGCGTCAGCTGACGCACCTGCCGCTGCGCGTGATTACCGCCGATCTGCATATCGCGCTGTTTCTCTCCGGTTTTCGCCAGATAGAGGTGACCATTATCGGCGGGCGCATCGATGATTCCAGCCAGTCGTGCATTGGTGAACATGGACGCCGCCTGCTGCGCGCCATCCATCCCGATATCGCTTTTGTCAGCTGCAACTCCTGGAGTCTGGAGAAGGGCATCACCACGCCGACGGAAGAGAAAGCCGGGCTGAAGCAGGATCTGCTGGCTAACGCCCAGCGGCGCGTGCTGCTGGCGGACAGCAGTAAATATGGTTCCTGGTCGCTGTTTTGCGCTACGCCGCTGCAGACGTTAACCGATGTGATTACCGACCGGCGGCTGGCGGAAGAGGCGCGGACGCTGCTGGGCAGAGAGCCGTTTCAGCTGACGCTGGCCGCCTCCGACGCCCTGTAGCGAGAGCGGGGCGGGGATGCCGCCCCAAAATTAACGCCGTTTACTGCGTTTTCAGGCCGATGGCGGGGATATTGCGGCCATAGTAGATCTCACGCATCTCTTTCCATAACAGGTTGGTAATCCGCTGATGTTCCTGCGGGCTTAACGCTTCCGGCCGGGTATTGAACAGATAGTGTTTAAGATCGAATTCTTTCAGTAACATCTTGGTGTGAAAGATATTTTCCTGATAGACGTTTACGTCGACCATGTCATACATCGCCTTCATATCCTCCGACATAAAGTTCTGTATGGAATTAATTTCGTGATCGATAAAGTGCTTCACGCCGTTAACGTCGCGGGTAAAGCCGCGCACGCGATAGTCGACGGTAACGATATCCGATTCCAGCTGATGAATCAGGTAGTTCAGCGCCTTCAGCGGCGAGATCACGCCGCAGGTGGAGACTTCGATATCGGCGCGGAAGGTGCAAAGTCCGCCTTGCGGATGGCTTTCCGGGTAGGTGTGAACGCAGATATGGCTTTTATCAAGATGGGCGACCACCGAACCCGGCAGCGGGCCTGGGTGCTCAGAATTATCGATATCTCTGGGATCGATCGGCTCTTCGCTGACCAGAATAGTGACGCTGGCGCCCTGCGGTTCATAATCCTGTCGCGCGATGTTCAGCACGTTAGCGCCGATAATCGAGCAGGTTTCGCTCAGGATTTCAGTCAGGCGGTTGGCGTTATATTGCTCGTCGATATAGGCAATATAGCCGTCGCGTTCGGCCTCACTGTGCGCATAGCAGATGTCGTAGATACAAAAACTCAGGCTTTTTGTCAGGTTGTTGAAGCCATGCAGTTTCAGCTTTTGCAATTTAGTTCACCTCCTTATCAATGCCCGGTCGCTGTCGACAGCGCATTTAACAGATATTGCGGCAGAGCAAAGCTGCCGATGTGGATGGCCGGATGGTAGTAGCGGCAGGTTAAGTTCGCTGCGGCGAAACGCGCCTGCAGGGTGGCGCTGTCAATCTGGCGCAGCGCCGGATTATCGCTGGCCCAGGCGAAGGTCATAATGCCGCCGTAGTAGGTGGGGATGGCCGCCTGGTAGAAGCTGACATCGTTAAAGTAGTGGCCCAGCTTGCGATGACTGCCGATCGCTTCATCCTGCTGCAGGAAGCTGACGCCATTCTGCGCCACGAAAATCCCGTTTTCGTTCAGGCAGCGTTTACAGCCGGCGTAAAATTCCGAGGTAAACAGACTTTCGCCCGGACCTTGCGGATCGGTGCAGTCGGAAATGATCACGTCAAACTTTTCGTCGCTCTGGCTGACGAAGTTAACGCCGTCATCGATCACCAGGCGGAAGCGCGGATCGTCGTAGGCGCCGGCGCTGTGGTTCGGCAGGTACTGGCGGCAGAACTCGACCACCCCGGCGTCGATCTCAACCATGGTGATCTGCTGCAGCCCGGCGTGCCGGCTGACTTCACGCAGCATACCGCCGTCGCCGCCGCCGATAATCAACACCTTTTTGGCGTTGCCGTGGGCCAGCAGCGGCACGTGGGTCAGCATTTCGTGGTAGATGAATTCGTCGCGCTCGGTGGTTTGCACCACGCCATCCAGCGCCATCACGCGTCCGAAGGCGGCATTTTCGAAGATGATAAGATCCTGATGCTCGGTTTTTTCCCGGTAAAGCACCTTGTCTACCGTGAAATATTGTCCGAAGCCGGCATGAAGGGTTTCATACCAAATTTCATTTTGGGCCATGATGGGGCTCTCCTCAGAACAGCCATGAAAATTGGGCGGCACATCATAGCTAACTCCGGCGGGTGATGCACGGTCAAGTTTACATCAGGAGAGTCTCAGTTTAACTATTACTTAACGTAAGCTAACAGGCTGAGCGAATCGCGCGCCAGCGACTTACATTTTTTGTCGTTAGAGACCGCGATGCCGCTTAAATCGCGATAGCTATCTTCGCCCAGCGCCTTCATGTTATAGCTGGCATAGTTTGCCAGATCCCAGCGGTTCTGCTGGGCGAAAAAGACCAGCGCCTTACGGATCTGGGCATCAGGCAGATCCTGATAGCCGCAGTCGTTTTTAAGATAGACAAATACGGCGGTCAGATCCGCCAGATCTTCCGCTTCTGATTCGCTAAGCGCAAAGCTGGTGGAGGAGAAGCCGAGAAGCCCCGACAGCAACAGGGCCTGGATGCCTTTCTTCATAATCATTCTCTTAAAATTGCAGACATCTGACGTTAGCACAGTTAGGGGCGCTCTTCAGGCCATTTTTACGCTTTATGCGCGTTTCCGGCGAAAATCAACGTGTTCTGTCCGGCTAAGCCATTCCCTTTAACTTGACCTTGCCGTTAGGGCAGGGTTTAGCATAGCGATCCCTGACGCGATAAAAGGATATCATCATGCAACGCCGCGACTTTCTTAAACTCACCGCCGCGCTGGGCGCGGCGGGAGCGTTCCCTTTCTGGCACGGCCGGGCGATAGCGGCGGAAAGCCGCCCCGCGCTGCCGATTCCCGATCTGCTGAAGCCTGATGTTCATGGCGCAGTGCGTTTAATCGCGCAGCCCGGCGTCAGCCGCTGGCGCGGTAAAGCGGTTAACAGCTGGGGCTATAACGGCGCGCTGCTCGGCCCGGCGATTGAAATGACGCGCGGAAAAACGCTGAGCGTCGATTTAGAGAATCGCCTGCCGCAGGCGACAACGGTGCACTGGCACGGGCTGGAGGTGCCGGGCGAAGTGGACGGCGGTCCGCAGGCGGTTATCGCGCCCGGCGCAAAACGCAGGGTAACGATTACGCCCGATCAGCCAGCGGCGACCTGCTGGTTTCATCCGCATCAGCATGGGCAGACCGGCCATCAGGTTGCGCAAGGGCTGGCCGGGCTGGTGATATTGCGCGACGATGAGGCGGAAAAGCTGCTGCTGCCGAAAAGCTGGGGCGTGGATGATATTCCGGTCATTCTGCAGGATAAGCAGCTGACGGCGGACGGCGACGCCATTGATTATCAGCTCGACGTTATGCGCGCGGCGGTTGGCTGGTTTGGCGATTTAATGCTGACCAACGGCGTGCCTTCGCCACAGCATGCGGTGCCGCGCGGCTGGCTGCGCCTGCGCCTGCTGAACGGCTGTAATGCGCGCTCGCTGAACCTGACCGCCAGCGATCGGCGCCCGCTGTACGTTATCGCCAGCGATGGCGGCCTGCTGAGCGAGCCGGTCAGGGTGGAGACGCTGATGATGCTGCCGGGCGAACGCTTTGAGGTGCTGGTGGATACCAGCAACGGTAAGGCGTTTGATTTACTGACGCTGCCGGTTAAACAGATGGGCATGACGCTGGCGCCTTTTGATGCGCCGCTGCCGGTGCTGCATATTTTGCCGCTGCGGGTGATGGCCAGCGGCACGCTGCCGGACAGGCTGGTTACGCTGCCGCCGCTGCCCGCCAGCGACGATCTGCCGACGCGCTGGCTACAGCTGTCGATGGACCCGCAGCTGGATCGGATGGGAATGCAGGCGCTCCAGCAGCGCTACGGCGATCGGGCAATGGCGGGCCATCAGATGGCTGGGCACGCTATGGCAGGGCAGGAGATGGCCACGCCGGCTGGCGCGCAGCCGGCACATCAGGCTATGGGGCATCATGCCATGCCTGCGGCTAAGGCGGCCGGCTATGACTTCCGCAACGGCAATAAGATCAACGGCGTCGCGTTTGATATGGCGAAGCCCGCGTTTAGCGTGCCGCGAGGGCAGCTGGAGAAGTGGACGATATCCGGCGAAGGCGACATGATGCTGCATCCGTTCCATATTCACGGCGCGCAGTTCCGTATCCTTACGGAAGATGGCAAGCCGCCCGCCGCGCACCGTCAGGGCTGGAAAGATATGGTGCACGTCGAGGGCTGGCGCAGTGAAGTGCTGATCCGCTTTAACCATACGGCCAGCGCGCAGCAGGCCTATATGGCGCACTGCCATCTGCTGGAGCATGAGGATACCGGCATGATGCTGGGCTTCACCGTTGCCTGATGCGGGAGCGCCGCCTGCTAACTCCTCGCCGCCGCGGGGAGTTAGCGCAGCGCAATACCTCCTGTCCGCCCACGCTATTTGCCGTAGCCGCTAACGCTTATTGCCAGATAAACAGAATTTATTGTTGGCGATGGGTTTTATTTGCCGCGCCGCAAAGAAAAATAGTTTACAGCCACGTCATTCAGGGCATAACGATAGTTTTTAATCGGTAAAATCAGCACCAGGTTAGTCTGGCTGTAGATTAATAAGATCTGAATTTATCGCCA
The DNA here is from genome assembly GCF_006517625.1 of Mixta tenebrionis. Classification (GTDB taxonomy): domain Bacteria; phylum Pseudomonadota; class Gammaproteobacteria; order Enterobacterales; family Enterobacteriaceae; genus Mixta; species Mixta tenebrionis. The sequence continues at coordinate 533,004 of NZ_VHQI01000002.1, forward strand.
TAAATATTGAAATTGAAATCCAAAATTAAATATGGGAATTTACCTGTCGGCGAAATAATTAATTTACGCTCTGATAAGTTATTAAAATAACCATTTATTTAATAAGGATCTCAATAATGGAAAATAAAACTGCTGAAGGTATTATGCCGATGCACGGCCATGTTTTTTCACCAAAATCCCGCGCCTATTTTGCCTGGGAAGAGGGCAAGCTGGATAACGGCGCGTTAAATCAGCGTGAATCCGGAAAATTCTTCCCGGCCACCAAAGCCGGATTACGCGACAGCCTGGCCAGCGATGATGTAGTGAATAATATGCCGCCGGCCGATGGTAAAATTGCCAGCGCCGGCCAGAGCGTCGGCCAGTTCCTGGATGAACCCGGTACGCACTGGAAGAAACATCAGGTGCGCGCCGGTCAGCAGCTGACTGTCTCCTGGGACTACAGCGCGAAACATTTAACTCGCCGCTGGAACTACTTTATTACCCGTAAAGAGTGGGATCCGCAGCAGCCTTTAAGCCGCGCCCAGTTTGAGGCAACGCCTTTTTATCAACAGGAGCTTACCGCGCATCCCTTCTGGGAACACAATAAAGAGCTGACGCCGCCGTCGCCGACGGTACATAAAATGACGCTGCCGCAGCGCAGCGGTTACCACGTAATCCTGGCAGTATGGGAAGTCGCTGATACCGGTAATGCTTTCTACCAGGTTATCGACGTTGATTTTGTCTGAATGAAAACATCATAACGGCATTGCTGATTTAAGCATCGGCCCGTTGCCATTAATGATTGCTGGCCTGCCAGATAAGCTGAGCGCCATTGCCAGCTGGTTTAGCAGGTCAGCAGTGCTTGTTATGTGCGGTTAGCCGCTATGCTATTTTTAATAGCCGTGGCGAATTATGTTTTTTTAAAACGGATAAATGCATTCACCTGGAAAAGACTTTTACAGTTAGTGAGTAATAAACGTTTAATGTCTGTTTGTTTGAACTGTGACGGTTTATCTGGCGGTTTTTTATGCTAAGTAAAAACTCAGGCTGCGCGTCACAGCGCCGTTCATGGCAGGTTGCTTAACCTTGTTAAAATAACCGGCTGCCATGATTACCAGCGGATTATCATTACCGCGCCCTGCCAGATATTCAGCGATCTTTCCGCCGCGCTATTTATTTTCCCCGGTATCTATATGAGTTGCGGCATGCTGCATAGCTTCTGGCGCTGGTACAAGGGCGACAGCGATAAAACCGATGAAAATAGTACTGCGTCATAGCGCCGCCCGGTAAAGCAAGCCCGGTAAAGCAAAGTAAAAGCACCGTCCTTCCTGCGCGCCGGAAAGCAAAGGCTGCCTTGTGGTCAACGCAGCCTGCCGGGAGCCGTCTGGCTACGCCTGTTCCAGCGCCAGCCGCAAATCCTCAATTAAGTCATCGCTGTTCTCGATGCCGATAGATAAACGAATCGTCGCCTCGCTGATGCCGATGCGCTGGCGCACCTCGGCGGGAACGCCGGAGTGGGTGGTGCTGCCCGGATGGCTGGCGAGCGATTCGGTTCCTCCGAGGCTCACCGCCAGCTTGAACAGCTGAAGCGCATTAAGGAAACGGAACGACGCCGCCTGGCCGCCGCGAATATCAAACGAGAACGTCGAGCCGGCGGCGCTGCTCTGCGCCTGGAAAGTTCTGCCCGCCGCGGAGTCCGCGTGCAGAAATGACAGGTAATGCAGCTTTTCCACCTTTTCATGCTGGCGTAAAAAATCAGCAATCGCTTCGGCATTGCGGTTAGCCTTCTCCATACGCAGCGCCAGCGTTTCCAGCGAGCGGCCCAGCATCCAGCTGGAATGGGGATCGAGCTGGGTGCCGATGGCGCTGCGCAGGGCGCGCACCTGAGTCATCAGCGCCTTACTGCCCATCGCCGCGCCCGCGATTAAATCAGAGTGGCCGCCGACATACTTGGTAAGCGAGTAGAGCGAAATATCCGCGCCGTGTTCCAGCGGGCGCTGGAACAGCGGCCCTAACAGGGTATTGTCGCAGGCGATAATCGGGCGCTGGCCCTGCCGCGCGCCGATGTTCTCCGCCACGCGGCGCATCAGGGCAATATCTACCAGGCTGTTGGTCGGGTTAGCGGGCGTTTCGATCAGAATTACCGCCACGCGGCCGACGGCCATCGCCCGATCGGCTGCTTCCTGTACCTTTTCTTCATGCAGCCCGTCGCTGAAGCCGACCGCCGTCACGCCGAGGCGAAGAAAGGTTTTGCTTAGCAGCGTTTCCGTGCCGCCATACAGCGGCTGTGAGTGCAGCACCACGTCGCCCGGCTTCACAAAGGCCAGCAGCGTGGTGGAAATAGCCGCCATGCCGGAAGAGAACAGCACGCTGCTCTCGGCGCGTTCATAAATCGCCAGGCGATCCTCAACGATCTCGCTGTTGGGATGGTTAAAGCGCGAGTAGACCAGGCCGCCGGAAAGGCCGGCGGGCGGCTCGCGGCGTCCGGAAACGTAATCGAAGAAATCGCGTCCCTCCTCCGCGCTTTTAAATACAAAGGTGGAGGTCAGAAATACCGGCGGCTTAACCGCGCCTTCCGACAGCGCGGGATCGTAGCCGTAATTCAGCATTTGGGTTTCCGGCTGTAGAGGGCGATTGCCAATATGGGTTTTTTTGCTATGGGCGGCGCTCATGGTTTCTCCTGGCGATCCGGCGACATAAAGTGCCTTTACGCTACCACAGCGCAATAGTCGCTGATAAATGACTTAACGTTCTAACTTTAAAACCAAATGCATGATTAAATAGGGTATTTTAGCCGTTTAGCAGTCTGTATGTCTGCTTTTTGCCGGGTGGTTCGCTGAGCTGACTGCGGTATGCTGGCGGAAAAATGTGATAGACTTCGCTGCTTTCGACAGATGACGAAGCCTGAAGCTATGAAACACACCGTTGAAGTTATGATCTCCGAAGCGGAGATTCGCAATCGTATCGCTGAACTGGGCCAGCAGATTACCGAACATTACCGCGACAGCGGCAGCGATATGGTGCTGGTGGGCCTGCTACGCGGCTCCTTTATGTTTATGGCCGATCTGTGCCGCACCATCGACGTCTCTCATGAAGTCGATTTTATGACCGCTTCCAGCTACGGCAGCGGCATGTCCAGCACGCGCGACGTGAAAATCCTGAAAGATCTTGATGAGGATATCCGCGGCAAGGATGTGCTGATTGTAGAAGATATTATCGATTCGGGTAATACGCTGAGCCGGGTAAGCGAAATCCTGCGCCTGCGCGAACCGAAATCGCTGGCGATCTGTACGCTGCTGGATAAGCCTTCACGCCGCGAAGTGGAGGTGAAAGTGGACTATGTCGGCTTCTCAATTCCGGACGAGTTCGTGGTCGGCTACGGCATCGATTACGCCCAGCGCTATCGCCATCTGCCTTATATCGGCAAAGTGGTGATGCTGGAAGAGTAATGGTGCGCGATTGTGCTGTTGCAGACAGCACAATCGATTAAAGATCGCCATTGCGTGACGGGCTATGATGCTGCTCGCTGATTAGCGATGGCTTGCAGGATGATTCAGCAGGTTAGCAATGCCGTGGCGGTAACGTTGCTCAAGCAGCTCGCGGCTGGTGGCGGTAACCTGCAGATCGCGCAGGCAGCCGTCATGAATGCCGTAAACCCAGCCATGAATCGTCACTTTCTGCCCGCGTTTCCACGCCGATTGCAGAATAGTCGAGTGGCCCAGGTTATAGACCTGCTCCATGACGTTGATTTCGCAAAGCTTATCAAATCGTTTCTCCGGCGGCAGTTCGCCCAGTAACGAGCTATGCTTGTACCACAAATCACGGATATGCAGCAGCCAGTTGTTGATCAGCCCCAACTCCGGGTTTTCAACCGCCGCCTGTACGCCGCCGCATCCATAGTGTCCACAAATAATGATGTGCTCCACCTCCAGCACCTCTACGGCGTACTGCACGACGGAGAGGCAGTTAAGGTCGGTATGGATCACCAGGTTTGCGACGTTGCGATGAACAAACAGCTCGCCAGGCTCAAGGCCGGTTAAGCGTTCGGCGGGAACGCGGCTGTCAGAGCAGCCAATCCACAGAAAGCGGGGTTTTTGCGCCAGAGCCAGGCGCTCGAAAAAGCCGGGATCTTCCTCAACCAGTAATTTGGACCATTCGCGGTTGTTGCTGATGAGTGTATCAATATCTTTCATGTTGGTTATCGGTCTGTAACAGGCAAATATGCGTTGACGTACTATAGGACAACAACTGGCAATTTCAAACGGTAAAAATAACGGTAAACAAAACAGGGTAAGCAACTTCTCTATGACTTATGCACTGGAACTTGAAAAACTTACCAAGACCTATCCCGGCGGCGTGCAGGCGCTGAAAGGGATCGATCTGGCGGTTGAGGCGGGCGATTTCTATGCGCTGCTGGGACCGAACGGCGCGGGTAAATCCACCACTATCGGCATTATCAGCTCGCTGGTGAATAAAAGCGGCGGCCGTGTTCGCGTCTTCGGCTATGACCTGGAAAAAGATGTGGTTAACGCCAAGCGCCAGCTGGGGCTGGTGCCGCAGGAATTTAACTTTAACCCGTTTGAAACCGTGTTACAGATCGTGGTGAATCAGGCGGGCTACTACGGCGTTGAACGTCGTGAAGCGCTGAAGCGCGCCGAAAAATATCTGACCCAGCTCGATCTGTGGAACAAACGCGGCGAGCGGGCGCGTATGCTCTCCGGCGGTATGAAACGGCGCCTGATGATTGCGCGCGCGTTGATGCACCAGCCTAAGCTGCTGATCCTTGATGAACCAACCGCCGGGGTGGATATTGAACTACGCCGCTCCATGTGGGTTTTTCTTAAGGAACTTAACGCGCAGGGCACCACCATTATTCTTACCACGCACTATCTGGAAGAGGCGGAAATGCTGTGTCGCAATATCGGCATTATCCAGAGCGGCGAGCTGGTGGAGAATACCTCGATGAAGGGGCTGCTGGCGAAGCTGAAATCAGAAACCTTTATCCTCGATCTGGCGGCGAAAAGCCCGCTGCCGCGTCTGGAGGGGTTCCAGTATCGGCTGGTGGATACCAGCACGCTGGAGGTGGAAGTCATGCGCGAGCAGGGGCTGAACAGCGTATTCAATCAGCTAAGCGCCCAGGGCGTACAGGTGCTGAGTATGCGTAACAAGGCGAATCGTCTGGAAGAGCTGTTTGTCAGTCTGGTGCAGGGAAAAACGGGAGGTCAGGCATGACGCATTTATACTGGGTCGCGCTAAAAAGTATCTGGGCTAAGGAGATCAACCGCTTCGCCCGCATCTGGATTCAGACGCTGGTGCCGCCGGTGATCACCATGACGCTCTATTTTATTATTTTCGGCAACCTGATTGGCTCACGCATCGGCGATATGCACGGCTTCAGCTACATGCAGTTTATCGTACCGGGGCTGATTATGATGGCGGTGATCACCAATGCCTATGCCAACGTCGCTTCTTCTTTCTTCAGCGCCAAGTTTCAGCGTAATATCGAAGAGCTGCTGGTGGCGCCGGTGCCAACCCATATCGTGATTGCCGGCTATGTCGGCGGCGGCGTGGCGCGCGGTATCTGCGTGGGGATTCTGGTGACGGCGGTATCGCTGTTCTTTGTGCCGTTTCACGTACACTCCTGGCCGATGGTGGCGATTACGCTGCTGCTGACGGCGATTATGTTTTCGCTGGCCGGGTTGTTGAATGCGGTATTCGCCCGTACCTTTGACGATATCAGCCTGATTCCCACCTTTGTGCTGACGCCGCTGACCTATTTAGGCGGGGTGTTCTACTCGCTGACGCTGCTGCCGCCGGTCTGGCAGGCGGTATCAAAGCTGAACCCGGTGGTGTATATGATCAGCGGATTCCGCTACGGCTTTTTGGGCATTAATGACGTGCCGCTGGCGTTTACGCTGTCGGTACTGATCGCCTTTATCGTCGTGTTTTACCTTCTGGCCTGGACGCTGATTCAGCGCGGGCGCGGCCTGCGTACCTGATATCCGGCCAGATAGACAGGTCATTTGCGAAAGGCGCCGTTAGGGCGCCTTTTTTATCATCCGCATAGCGCCGCTGGGAAAAATTTTATTGAAGCGCGGCGGCAGCAGTAAGTATTAACCATTTAAAAAATAGCGCTGAGATTGGTCTCATAACTGGTTTATTTATCAGCACGGTCATTTAATTAACGGATTATTACTAAACCTATTATCGGAAACTATTGCGCGCCGGTGAAAAATAACATTAGAAGTTTTGCTATGGCCTGAATATCCTGAGCCAGTATGCTTTTAATTGCGGGAAAATGCGCCTTGTTTATCCTGCATATTTAAACGCTTGAAGTTATTTTTTATCTTATCAGAAGGTTATTATTATGTTTCTGCTTAATGAAGAACAGCAGGCTCAGGTATCGGGTGGACAACAGCCCGTTACTTTTGCTGATGACACTGCTAACCGTGGTTTGTTTGGCACCATTTGGGATTACACCGTACAGCCGGTGCTGGATTTCTTTAACGGTATCTGGGATTCATTCTGGAACTACGCTGAAGATCTCTTCTCTAAAGTGTTTCCGCCTCCGGTAGCAAAACCTCAGCCTTAATCAGGCATTGCGGCCCGGTAGCCTTAACCTGCCGGGCTAATCATTCCCGTTGTTAACCGCAGCGGCTAAACCGGCTCCTTTTTATTTCTCTGTTTTAAGTTAATGACTCATTGCTTTTGAGTTAGCAGCTGCTTTATCGCCTTCCTGCCTGAGTTGCCAGCGGCTTTCCTCAATTATTCTGCTGTATCGCCGCCTGAATCACCGGCTGTTTTTAACGCTGAGCCATATTTAACCGCGATAAACCGCGTTATCCTGCGCTGCGGCCAGAACCGGGGTGATTATTTTTAAGCGCAAAACGTTAACGCCGGTTCTGTTATAAAATAGTTACCCGTTGCTATTGATGTGAAAATAGATCTTGCAGGAAAAAATTAATTAATTTTCAGGGGCTTTCATCAGGAATGACAAAGACTATTTGTATTGCAGTATTCCGTTAATAGGATTTTTACGATGGTCTGTATAACCCGCTTTTTATATTTTCCCCCGCGCAGGAGAAAGGATATCTCCTGTTTTGTCATTTCTGTTATAAATTAATTAACCTGAATATAAGGTCAACACTATGCGTTTACTTACTGAAGCACAACTGGCCCATGTATCGGGCTCAGGCAGCTGGGGAAACTGGGAATCAACAGATTTCTCCGGCAGTTATGAAGGTAATATTAACGGTGTGGACGTCACCATTATCTGGGGCGGCAGCGTTATTGCCGGCGTTTTCCCTATTCTGGCGATTCCGGGAATGATATGGGGCGCGGTGATGGGCGTCTTTGGCGGCATTATCTCCTCACTATTCCCGCAGCCGTCGCAACAGGCGTAATTTGATAGATCCTTATCTGGCAGCGCTTGCGTTGCCAGATATTTGTACGGTTAATCCCTCTTTTCCCCTTTGGTCTGTTGCCGCTACTGTTCAGTCAGCATTTCACCTTACCCACCAGCCGCGCTGTTTTTTATTGTGATGCTTTATTCGCAGCGGCGTACTTTACGGCGCCATATTCGCCGCGGCGTTTGTACAACGCAGTAATAGAACGGCGCCGGGCCTGTCGCACCAGAGAGCAAAAAACAGGGATTTTTTCCACAGCAGGCGCAGACCGATCGCAGGAAAATCGCTGTTTTACGATAGAGGTTATTTTAATGTTAAACATATCTTTAATGGTTACAGGATGATTGTTTTCTGCATGTTGGCCTCTGCTTCAGGAAGGGAATTAAATTTTTAGGGATGATGCTATGTATGTAATCAACAATAAGCAGCAGCGGGTATCTGGCAGTTCTTTAGATGTAAATGTTGTGCTGAATAATGCCATAGAAACAGATGGTAGTTTTTACAGGGCGGGAATAATTCGGTTTTTTTAATCCAACAGTTAAAGCCGTGCCGCCAGTTCAGGTGTTTCCGCAGACTTGTTTCTGGCAGGGGATTTTTCAGGTGGCGCTAAACTATTTGGCTAAGGTAAATTTTAGTTAAAGCCTGCGAGATTAACAGAATAAACCCGTTATTTATTATTGCTGGAGTACTAAAAGAATAACTTCCCCTTTATAAGCAGGACGTTAATATATCACACCAAATGGTGCGCTGCGGGCCGTATTTTTATATTCAACGCGGTTTTTGAATATGCATCTTTACTTTTTTAGTAGCTGGCAGATTTTCAGCAGGGGATTCTGTTTTATTTACCGTGCCTGCCGCTGGCGCTTATTGCTCGCTGAGCCACAGAGACAGTTGCTGAAGGTAGTTTTATTACCGTGCGGCGCTGGCGGTAAATGTATTTGGTAACAGGCCGGTGCCGTAAATTCGTACTTTTACTATATGGGTAAGTTTAAATTTAATTATATATTTTAATTGCCGCAGGCGAATTATTGCTTGCTTACAGGCCTCCGAATCAGGAGAGAAACGTAATAATTTAAGGATGATATTATGTACGAACTTAACGAAAGACATAAGCAACTGGTATCTGGTGGAGCTTTGGATGTGGATGCAGGCTGGAATACTATTACAACTCTGCCAGGAATAATAGATGATGGTTCTTCAGTGGTTGCTGACATTGATCCGGGATTCACATGGCCGTCATGCGGCATTATTGTACCGCCGATTGGGCTATTTCCCTATCCGCCATGCTGTTGTAGGCCTGTACCGCCAATTTTCGTCTTCCCGGATTTTCCTTCTGAAGCCGTGCCTTTATAGCAGTAAGGCTAATTTAGAGATTTAATTAAATTCTGCAAAATTTACTTTGTAAAATTATTATCCGTTATTGTGCTTTAATAAAAAAAGCCCCCTTTATAACAGGGGGGCTTTTTCATCTTTTTCGGTTTAGCTGCTGGCGGAGTTTAAAAACCAGCGGCTGTTCCTTAACTTCCGCCTGTCGCTTACTACCTGATGGCGTAGCTATTTTCGACAGCGGATTAGATGTTCTTTTTTCGCCATTAACCGTTTCAGCCAGGTGCTGAGCCAGGCTGTACAGCGCGCCGGTAAGCTCAGCGAAGCGTAAACGATGTGCATGCCCGCCGGGCAGCATGAGCAAAGGGGGCGTTAGCTATACCGGTTGGCTTTAATCCGTGCGATATCCACAGCGGATCCGTCAAATGGCCCATCATTTCAGCAGGATATTTGTACCAATGATTTCCGGCCCAGGCGATCCGGGATGGCGGCGGCAGACGGGGCGAAGAGAAAAAAACGGCGGGATGAAACACCCCGCCGCGATAGTCAGGCAACCTGAACCGGCACGGCTTTCGCCAGACGTTTCATTTCGTTGTCGCCCTCAAAGTAGGCGACTTTCGGCTGCCACTGGCGCGCCTCTTCGTCAGGCATTTTTACGTAAGAGCAGATAATCAAAATATCGCCTGCGCAGGCGCAGCGGGCGGCGGCGCCGTTCACAGAAATAATTTTCGACCCGCGCTCCGCCGCTATGGCGTAGGTGGAAAAGCGCTGGCCGTTAGTGACGTTATAGATATCGATCGCCTCGTACTGAAGAATTCCGGAGGCGTCGAGAAAGTCCTGATCGATGGCACAGGAGCCTTCGTAGTGCAAGTCAGCCTGAGTAACCTTCACCCGGTGCAGCTTGCCTTGCAGCATGGTGCGTACCATATCTTTATTACCTTGTTCTGCAACCAATTGAAAAACGGACGGCGCTATAGCTATCGCCGTCGCTTGTTACTGCGTTAAATCCACCGTCTGATTATCGATCAGACGAGCCTTGCCCAGCCAGGCCGCCATCAGGATAACCGCGCGTTTGCTCTCTACGTTCAGCGGCAGCAGCGTCTGCGCATCGCAGATCGCCAGGCCGTCGGGACGTAGCCCCTTATCGCGCAGCGCCTGTTCCGCGCTGTCGATAATCTCCTCTACGTGGCGCTCGCCGTTAGCCAGCTTTTGCGCCATCTCGCGCATTACCTGGCTTAACGCCGGGGCCAGTTTGCGTTCGTCGGCGGTGAGATAGCCGTTACGCGAGCTGAGCGCCAGGCCATCCTTCGCCCGTACCGTCGGCACGCCGATGATATCGATATCGTAGCCCATATCCGCCACCATTTTGCGGATCAGCGCCAGCTGCTGATAATCCTTTTCGCCAAAGCAGGCGAGATCGGGCTGCACCAGGTTAAACAGCTTGCTGACGATGGTGGCGACGCCGCGAAAGTGGCCGGGACGGCTGGCGCCCTCCAGCAGGCTGGAAAGGCCGGGTACTTCGACAAAGGTCTGGCTGTCCAGCCCCTGGGGATAAACATCAGCCGGGGCAGGCGCGAACACCATATCAACGCCGCGACGGTTCAGCTTTTCGCAATCCTCCTGCAGCGTGCGCGGATAGCGCGCCAGATCGTCAGCGCGATCGAACTGCATCGGGTTGACGAAGATGCTGACGACAACGATATCGGCGCGCTCGCGCGCTTCATCCACCAGCGTCATATGGCCTTCATGCAGATTGCCCATGGTTGGCACCAGCGCGATACGTTTACCTTCCTGCCGCCAGCGTCGGATTTCCCGGCGCAGCAGCGGCAGCGTTTCGATAATCAACACGAAGTTTCTCCTGTTTACTGAAAACTGTGTTCCGCCGCGGGATAGCTGGCGTTTTCCACTTCCTGCGCATACTGGCGCACCGCGGCGCGGATATCGCCCGCTTCGGCCAGGAAGTTTTTGGCGAATTTAGGAATATGTCCGCCGGTAATGCCGAAGGCGTCATGCATCACCAGGATCTGGCCGTCGGTAACGTTGCCTGCGCCGATGCCGATGGTCGGAATAGCCAGCGCTTCGGTAACGCGCTGCGCCAGCGCTACCGGCACGCACTCCAGCACCATCAGCTGCGCCCCCGCCGCCTCCAGCGCCAGCGCGTCGCTCAGCAGGCGTTCCGCCGCCTCTTCATCGCGCCCCTGGACTTTATAACCGCCGAAAATATTAACCGACTGCGGCGTCAGGCCAAGATGCCCGCATACCGGCACCGCGCGCTCCGTCAGCATCTCTACGCTTTCCGCCAGCCAGGCGCCGCCCTCCAGCTTTACCATATTGGCCCCGGCGCGCATCAGGCGGCCCGCGCTTTCGCAGGCCTGTTGCGGCGTGGCGTAGCTCATAAACGGCAGGTCGGCGAGCAGCAGACAGTGCGGCGCGCCGCGGCGTACCGCCGCCGTATGATAGGCGATATCTTCTACCGTCACCGGCAGCGTGGAGTCGTGTCCCTGCACCGTCATACCCAGCGAATCGCCTACCAGCATTACCTGGATGCCCTCATCGGCGAACAGCCGGGCGAAGCTGAAATCATAGGCGGTGATGGAGGCAAATTTTCTGCCCGTCTGTTTCCACTGGCGCAGGTGGGAAAGGGTGGTAGGTTTCATGACAACCTCGCTCTCTACGTTGATGGCGCAGTGTAATGGATCGCAGCAAGAGAGGAAATCTCTTATAGCGGCAGGGCGGGGGCGGAAAGCGACGAGACCTCTACCAGGGGAGAATGGCGGTGCAGTCCAGCTGGCGGGCGATAGCGGCCAGCGCGCGTCCGTCCGGCAGGCGCGCCTGCGGCGCGATTTCCAGCAGCGGCACCAGCATAAAGGCGCGATTGAGCATATCGTAGTGGGGCACCGTCAGGCGCGGCGTGCGCAGCTCGCGATCGTCAAACAGCATAATATCGAGATCGAGCGTGCGCGGCCCCCAGCGCTCCGCTTTACGCACCCGACCCTGTTCCAGCTCAATGCGCTGGGTATGATCGAGCAACGCCTCCGGCGACAGCCGGGTATCCAGCGCCACGGCGGCGTTCAGATAGTCTGGCTGATCGGGCGGGCCATAGGGCGGCGTACGGTAAAAAGAGGAAACCGCCGCCCGCCGCGTTTGCGGAATGGCGGCGAGCGCATCAAGCGCGCTGCGCACCTGCTGCAGCGGATCGGCCAGGTTGCTGCCTAAGGCGAGGTAAACCCGGCTCGTGCGGGTGTTTGCCAGCCCGCTCATGCGTTGCTGCTGTTCTCGCGGCGCGGCGCGGCAGGGCGCTTGCGCGGACGACGGGGACGGCGGCGCGGCGCCGGATCGTCGCCGAGGGTTTTTAACATATGGTTCTGCTGCGGCGGCGCGGCGGCCTGAAATTCGCCCCACCAGTGCGCCAGACGCTGTAGCTCCGGGTTATTCTCCACTTCGGCACGCAGCGCCAGCAGATCGTAGGCGGCGCGGAATTTAGGATGTTCCATCAGCTTAAGCGCCCGCTTGCCGTGGCGACGCGACATGCGCAGCTGCAGCTGCCAGATATCGCGCACCAGCGTGGTGATGCGCTTGGGAATCGCCAGCGAGCGACAGGCTTCGTCCAGTACGTCATTCATCGCCAGCGCAAAGGCGTCGTAATAAACCAGCCCGCTCTCCTGAGCGATGCGCTGCGCGGTTTCCAGCTGCGGATACCAGAACATCGCGGCAAACAGAAAGGCGGGATTAACCCGCATCTGGTTGTGCAGGCGCGTATCGGTATTTTTCAATACCTGCTCAATCATGCGCTCCATCAGACTGTCGCCGCGTTCGGTAAAGGCGCGGCTGATTACCGGGAACAGCGGCTGGAACAGCTGATATTCGCGCAGCAGCTGGTAGGTGCGGAAACCATAGCCCGCCTGCAGCAGCTTTAACGCCTCCTCAAACAGGCGCGCCGGCGGGACATCGTTCAGCAGGGTGGCGAGGCGCGGGATCGGCTCGGCGGTGGTTTCCGCGATACGCATTTCCAGCTTGGCGGCAAAGCGCACCACGCGCAGCATCCTGACCGGATCCTCTCGGTAGCGCGTTTCCGGATCGCCAATCAGGCGAATAATGCCCTGCTGCAAATCCTGCAGGCCGCCCACATAATCGCGCACGGTAAAATCGGCCACGCTGTAGTAAAGGCTATTGATGGTGAGATCGCGGCGCTGGGCGTCATCTTCGATGGTGCCGAAAATGTTGTCGCGCAGCAGCATGCCGTTCTGGCCGCGCTGGGCGTTATCATCTTCCTCCGCCTGGTGGTGCCCGCGGAAGGTGGCGACTTCAATCACTTCCGGGCCAAACATCACGTGGGCGAGGCGGAAACGACGCCCAACCAGCCGGCAGTTACGGAACAGCTTGCGCATCTGCTCCGGCGTGGCGTTGGTGGTCACATCAAAATCTTTCGGCGCTTTACCCAGCAGCAGGTCACGAACACCGCCGCCCACCAGATAAGCTTCATAGCCCGCTTTGTTCAGGCGATAAAGAACTTTCAGGGCGTTTTCGCTAATGTCTTTGCGCGAGATGTTATGACTTTCACGAGGGACGACGGTCATCTGCGGTTCGTCTTCCTCTACCTCTGCCGGCGTCGCATCTTCACGACTCAGGACCTTACGGCAAAAATTAGCTACTCGGGTAAAAATGGGACACCTCGATAATGACGAAAATTCGGTGGTAAAATCAGCGGCTAATCATAGCCTGTTGCGCGCCGTTTGAGAATGGTGTTGTCGCTTCAACGGCGGGTAATGCGTTATTGCGCGGTATTTTCGCTAAATTCCACCGGGCAACGGCCTGCGTAAGCAGCTGCGCGGTAGTGATATCCTGCCACGCCTGCGGGACATCCTGCCCCAGAAAACGCAGCGCGTCGATCAGCACCGGACGCGGATCGCCAACGGGCAGCCGCGGCGCACGATTCTGTTTCGACAGTTTATTGCCGTCGTGGTTAAGCGCCAGCGGCAGATGCAGCCAGGTGGGCTCCTGCCAGCCAAGCTGCCGGTACAGGGCGATTTGCCGTACCGTCGGCGCGATTAAATCGGCGCCGCGCACGATTTCCGTAACGCCCTGAAAATGATCGTCCACCACCACCGCCAGATTATAGGCGAACAGCCCATCACGGCGATGAATAATAAAATCCTCTTCCGCCAGCGCGGCGTCAACCTGAACCTCGCCGCGCAGCAGATCGTGAAACTGATAAACCGGCTGATGCTGACGCAGGCGTAGCGCGGCCTGCTGCGGCCCCCGTTGGCGATCGCGGCAGTAGCCGTCATAGAAACCGCCGATCTGCTGAATACGGCTGCGTGTGCAGGTGCAGTAGTAGCTCTGGCGATGCTGACGCAGCCAGGCCAGCGCCTCGCGGTAGGCCTCGTGCCGCTGCGACTGCCAGAGCACCTCGCCGTCCCAGTGCAGGCCGTAGTGTTCCAGCTGCTGCAGAATAGTTGAGGCGGCGCCGGGCGCCTCGCGCGGCGGATCGATATCTTCAATGCGTACCAGCCAGCGTCCGCCCTGGGCGCGGGCGTGCAGCCAGCTGCCAAGCGCGGCAATCAGCGAGCCAAAATGGAGTTCACCGGAAGGAGAGGGAGCAAAGCGACCGATACAGGGAGTAGACGTTGCCATAGTTATGTAACTGCAGCGTGAGGAGTATGCTTTCCCGCCCACGCTGCATGATTCACATGCCGTTAACCGGCCATCTGTTTTTCGCGGATTTCTGCCAGCGTTTTACAGTCGATACAGAGATCGGCGGTAGGACGCGCTTCAAGACGGCGAATACCGATTTCAACGCCACAGGATTCACAGTAGCCGAAATCGTCATCCTCCACTTTTTTCAATGTTTTTTCGATCTTTTTGATCAGTTTACGTTCGCGGTCGCGGTTGCGCAGTTCGAGGCTGAACTCTTCTTCCTGAGCGGCGCGATCGACCGGATCGGGGAAGTTGGCAGCTTCGTCCTGCATGTGTGATACCGTACGATCGACTTCATCCCTGAGTTGATTGCGCCACGCTTCAAGTATCTTCCTGAAGTGCGCCAGCTGGGCTTCGTTCATATACTCTTCGCCCGGTTTCTCCTGGTACGGCTCCACCCCAGCGATGGCGAGAATACTCAGGGACGATGTTTTACGGTTTTGCCCTTCTTGCATGTTGTTTCTCCTGGATAACACGCACTATCGATCCCCAGTGGGGAAAAAAACAGGCCGCTATAAATAACAGAAGCGGTTAAGGTTGGCAATTATTCCTGAACACGCCTTGACAAGCCTGTGAGGAACAGCGTATTTAGCGCGGCACGACTTTTTATGGTCCGGCAGGCCCGCATTAAATATCACAGCGTCAGTTTTAGCCGCTGATTCAGCCACATGCCCGTCGGAGATATCTCAGCCCGGTAGCAGAGTATCTCCACTCCGCTCTGTTGCGCCTGCGCCAGTTGTTCTGCATAGCGCGCATCAATGTGACGCGCGGGGGAAACCTCCTCAATCCCCGAGTGCAGGACAGTAAATAACATAACCGCGCGTTCGCCCCGTTGGGCGATTAAGGCCAGCTCACGCAGGTGTTTTTGGCCTCGCACGGTCACCGCATCCGGGAAGTACCCCTTGCCCTGCTGCAACAGCGTCACGGATTTCACTTCAATATAGCACTCCGGTTTGTTATGTGCCTGAAGCAGAAAATCGATACGGCTGCGTTCTGCGCCGTATTTCACCTCGGCGCGCAGGTGGGGGTAGTCCGATAATTCCGCAATACGCCCCTCCGTCAGCGCCTCACGTACCAGCTGATTGGCGCGCAGAGTATTGACGCAAATCATATGACCCTGCTGCGTCTCAGTCAGTTCCCAGCTGTTGGGATATTTCCGCGTCAGGCTGTCTGACGTGGAGAACCAGACGGTATCGCCGGGCGTGGCGCAGCCGGTCATCGCACCGGTATTGGCGCAGTGTAGCGTTAAGGTTTCGCCTTCGGGTGTGATCACATCGGCAAGAAAACGTTTATAACGCTGAATCAGACGCGCCGGACGCAGCGCGGGTTGAAAAATCATGGCATCTCCTGCAGCGGCCAGCTTTGCAGGCAGCGATAGCGGGTGCGTCCCTGGCTGAAAAGCGACTGATAAAGGGAAAAATGATCGACGCGGAACTGCCAGTGGAAGTTGCGCGGCGGCAGGGCAACCGGACGGGTGGCGTTGCGCAGCAGCGTGATATGAGGATGAAACGGCTGCGGGCTTTGATGGCAGCCGCTGCGCGCCGCCTGCGCGCGCAGCATCTCCGCCAGCTGCAGCAGTCCGCGCGGCGCCTGGCGACAGCCAAGCCATACCACGCCGGGGCGCGGCCAGTGTCCCGCATCATCCAGATCGAGGGTAAAGGCGCGCTGTTGAATGCGTCCCGCCAGCCGCTGCAGCCCCTGCGCCTTCTCGTCGCTCACTTCGCCAAGAAAGGCCAGCGTTAGATGCAGGTTGGCGGCGGCGACAGGGCGCCCCGCCTCTTCAGGAAACTGCTGCGCGCGCCAGCGCACCAGCTGCTCTGGTAGAGGCTCAGGTAATCCGATGGCGAAAAAGAGGCGACGTGCGCTCATAACACTCTCCGGTAAACAAGACAGAGGAATGCTACAATGCGCACCATCATAAGACCAATGCTGGACGGAGTTTCGTTTGAGTGAGTTACCGGTAAGCGCCGTGCTGCCTGAAGTGCTGGCCGCGCTACAACAGGCGCCGCAGGTGCTGCTGGCGGCCCCGACGGGCGCAGGGAAATCCACCTGGCTGCCGCTGCAGCTGTTGCAACAGGGCGGCTTCGCCGGACGCATTATTATGCTGGAGCCGCGCCGTCTGGCGGCGCGCAACGTGGCGCAGAGTTTGGCGGAGCAGCTCGGCGAACAGCCGGGGGCTACCGTTGGCTACCGGATGCGCGCTGAAAGCCGCAGCGGCCCGCACACCCGGCTGGAGGTGGTGACCGAGGGCATTCTGACGCGCATGCTGCAGCAGGACCCGATGCTGGAAGGCGTATCGCTGGTGATTCTCGATGAGTTTCACGAACGCAGTTTGCAGGCCGATCTGGCGCTGGCGCTGTTGCTGGACGTGCAGCAGGGGCTGCGCGACGATTTACGCCTGCTGATTATGTCGGCGACGCTGGATAATGCGCGCCTGAGCGCCCGCCTGCCCGCGGCGCCGCTGATTGTTTCTGAAGGGCGTAGTTTCCCGGTAGAGCGCCGCTACGCCAGTCTGGCGCCCCAGCTGCCGTTTGACGAGGCGGTGGCGCGCGAGGTGGCGCAGCTGCTGCGCACGGAGCCGGGTTCGCTGCTGCTGTTCCTGCCCGGCGTCGGGGAGATAGAACGGGTAAAACATCAGCTGGCTTCGCGGGTGGATAAAGATACGCAACTGTGCCCGCTGTACGGCGCGCTGCCGCTGGCGGCGCAGCGGCAGGCGATTCTGCCGGCGCCCGCCGGTAAGCGCAAAGTGGTGCTGGCGACCAATATTGCCGAAACCAGCTTAACTATCGACGGCATTCGGCTGGTGGTGGACAGCGCGCTGGAGCGCACGGCGCGCTTTGATGCGCGCAGCGGTATTACGCGTCTGCAAACTCAGCGTATCAGCCAGGCTTCGATGACGCAGCGCGCCGGACGCGCCGGACGTTTATCGCCGGGCATCTGCCTGCATTTAATCAGCCGCGAGCAGGCGGAGCGCGCCGCCGCGCAGGGCGAGCCGGATATTTTACAGAGCGATCTCAGCGCGCTGTGGCTCGATCTGCTGCAGTGGGGATGTCATGACGCCGGGCAGCTCTGCTGGATCGACCAGCCGCCCGCGCCCGCGCTGCTGGCGGCGCAAAAACTGCTGTTGCAGCTCGGCGCGATTAATGAGTCAGGGCAGCTGACGGCGCAGGGACGGGCGATGGCGAAGCTGGGCAGCGAGCCGCGCCTGGCGGCGCTGCTGATCGCGGCGCGCGGGAGCGATGCGCAGGCCACCGCCGCCCGGCTGGCGGCGATGCTGGAGGAGCCGCCGCGTCAGGGAAGCCGTAATCTTGCCGATCACCTGTTTATCTCTCATCACGGCTGGCAGCAGCGCGCGCGCCAGCTGCTGCGCCGGCTGAACGCGACAGGCGGCGAACTGGATATTACGCTGGCGCCGGCGCTGCTGGCGCAGGCGTATCCCGATCGGCTGGCGCGTCGACGCGGCGAAAGCGGACGCTATCAGCTGGCGGGCGGACCAGGCGCGATGCTCGATCATGACGATGCCCTGACGCGCCACGAGTGGCTGATCGCGCCGCAGCTGCTGCAAAGCGATGCGCAGGCGGAGGCGCGCATTCTGCTGGCGCTGCCGGTTGATATCGCCGCGCTGCAGCGCGACTGCCCGCGCCTGCTGCGTAGCGAAACCGATATTGAATGGGATGAGGAAAAGGGCACGCTGCGCGCCTGGCAGCGCGATAAGATCGGCGTGCTGGCGCTGAAATCCGCGCCGCTGGCGAAGCCGGACGCGGAGGTGCTGCACCCGGCGATGCTGCGCTGGATTCGCGAAAAAGGCCTGGCGGTGCTTAACTGGACGCCAGAGGCGCAGCAGCTGCGGCTGCGATTGCACTGCGCGGCGCAGTGGCTGCCGGAAGAGAGCTGGCCGCCAATGGATGATGAGACGCTGCTCGCCACGCTTGAGCGCTGGCTGCTGCCGGAGATGAGCGGCGTGCGCGATATCAAAGGGCTGCGCCAGATTAGCCTGGTCGGGGCGCTATTACATTTGCTCACATGGTCGCAGCGCCAGCGGCTGGATAGTGCGTTGCCAACTCATTACACTGTGCCCACCGGCAGCCGCCTGCCGATTCGCTACGATAGCGAAAAGCCGCCCGCGCTGGCGGTGCGCCTGCAGGAGATGTTTGGCGAAGCGCAGAATCCAGCGATTGCTGAAGGGCGCGTGCCGCTGGTGCTGGAGCTGCTATCGCCCGCGCAGCGCCCGCTGCAAATTACCCGCGATCTCGCCGCTTTCTGGCAGGGCGCTTATCCGCAGGTACAGAAAGAGATGAAAGGGCGCTACCCTAAACATGCGTGGCCCGACGATCCGGCGAGCGCGCAGCCGACGCGCCGCACGAAAAAGTATGCCGCGCCGCAGTAGCGACATCGGCCCGCTTTCGGAGGGTTCCGCTTTCCGAAGCGCTGCAGTAAGAACAGAGTAACCGGCCATATCTGGAGAAACGAACCAATGTCTGGGAACGATCGCGAACCAATCGGGCGCAAAGGAAAACAGCCGCCGCCGCCGCGTAAAGCCGGCGGCCAGGGGCGCCGCAGGGAAGAGTACAACGACCAACAGAATGATGACGAGCTGGAGGAAAGACCGGTGCCACGTAAAGGAAAAAGGCGGCCGCCGCGCAGCAAAAAAAGAAGATGGCTGGGATGGCTGATTAAGCTATTCATCGTGCTGGTTGTGGTGATGGCGGCCTATGGCGTCTGGCTCGATTCGGAAATTCGCAGCCGCATCGACGGCAAAGTCTGGCAGCTGCCGGCGGCGGTTTATGGCCGTATGGTCAATCTGGAGCCAGGCATGTCCTGGAACAAAAAAGAGATGATCGCGCTGCTGGAGGGCACGCAGTATCGTCAGGTCACGCGCATGACGCGTCCGGGCGAGTTCACCGTGCAGGCGAACAGCATCGAAATGATCCGCCGTCCGTTTGATTTCCCCGACAGCAAAGAGGGGCAGATTCGCGCTCGCCTCTCTTTCAGCAACGGTGAGCTCAGCCAGATTAAAAACCTCGATAACGGACGTGATTTCGGCTTCTTCCGTCTCGATCCGCGGCTGATCACCATGCTGCAGTCGCCGAACGGCGAGCAGCGGCTGTTTGTGCCGCGCGCCGGCTTCCCCGATCTGCTGGTGGATACGCTGATTGCTACCGAAGATCGCCATTTCTACGAGCATGACGGCATCAGCTTCTACTCTATCGGGCGCGCCTTTCTGGCGAACATCACCGCCGGGCGCGCGGTGCAGGGCGGCAGTACCCTGACGCAGCAGCTGGTGAAAAACCTGTTCCTGACCAACAAACGTTCGCTGTGGCGTAAGGCCAACGAAGCCTATATGGCGCTGATTATGGATGCGCGCTACAGCAAGGATCGCATTCTGGAGCTCTATCTGAACGAGGTCTATCTCGGCCAGGCGGGCAGCGATCAGATTCGCGGATTTCCGCTGGCCAGCCTTTATTACTTCGGGCGTCCGGTAGATGAGCTGAGCCTCGATCAGCAGGCGCTGCTGGTAGGCATGGTGAAGGGCGCCTCGCTCTATAATCCGTGGCGTAATCCGAAGCTGGCGCTGGAGCGGCGTAATCTGGTGCTGCGCCTGTTGCAGCAGCAGAAAGTTATCGATCAGGAGCTGTATGACATGCTCAGCGCGCGTCCGCTCGGCGTTCAGCCGAAGGGCGGCGTGATTACGCCGCAGCCCGCGTTTATGCAGATGGTGCGCGGCGAACTGCAGGCGAAGCTGGGCGACAAGGTGAAAGATCTCTCTGGCGTGAAGATCTTCACCACGCTCGATCCGGTTTCGCAGGATGCGGCGGAAAAAGCGGTGGAAGAGGGCGTGCCGGCGCTGAAAAAACAGCGCGGTTTGCACGATCTGGAAACCGCAATGGTGATTGTCGATCGCTTCAGCGGCGAGGTGCGCGCCATGGTGGGCGGGGCGGATCCGCAGTTTGCGGGCTACAACCGGGCAATGCAGGCGCGTCGTTCCATCGGCTCGCTGGCGAAACCCGCTACCTATCTGACGGCGCTGTCGCAGCCCGATACCTATCGCCTTAACACCTGGATCGCCGATGAACCTGTCGCGCTGAAAATGTCCAACGGTCAGGTCTGGAAACCGCAGAACGACGATCGACGCTTTAGCGGCAAGGTGATGCTGGTGGACGCCTTAACCAACTCAATGAACGTGCCGACGGTTAATCTCGGCATGACGCTGGGGCTGGATAACGTGATCAATACCTGGACGAAGCTGGGGCTGCCGAAAGATCAGCTGCATCCGGTTCCGGCGATGCTGCTTGGCGCGCTCAACCTGACGCCGATTGAGGTAGCGCAGGCGTTCCAGTCCATTGCCAGCGGCGGCAACCGCGCGCCGCTTTCCGCGGTGCGTTCGGTGATTGCGGAAGATGGCAGCGTGCTCAACCAAAGCTTCCCGCAGGCGGAGCGCGTCGTGCCCGCCCAGGCGGCTTATCTGACGCTCTATACCATGCAGCAGGTCGCCGCGCGCGGCACCGCGCGCGCGCTGGGAGCGAAATATCCGGGCGTACATCTGGCGGGCAAAACCGGCACCACCAACAACCAGATCGATAGCTGGTTTGCCGGCATCGACGGCAAAGAGGTGGCTATTACCTGGGTAGGTCGTGATAACAACCAGCCTACCAGGCTGTATGGTTCTTCCGGGGCGATGCAGCTCTATCGCCGCTATCTGGAAAACCAGGCGCCGATGCCGCTGCTGTTGACGCCGCCGGAGGATATCGCCTCAATGTCCGTCGATTCCGCCGGCAACTTCGTCTGCGATAGCGGCAGCAGCGGCTGGCGCACGCTGCCGGTCTGGACTACCGACGCCAACGCGCTCTGCCAGCAGCAGATGCAGCAGTGGCAGCAGCAGATGCAGCAGCAAATGGAACAGCAGCAACAGCAACAACAACAGCCGCCGCAGCAGCAAAGCGGCGATAGCGTTGCCGGCTGGATTAAAGATATGTTCGGCGGCAACTAATCGCGCCGCGCGGCATGGAAGTTAACGGGCGCCCAGGCGCCCGTTATTTTTTAATTCCCTTTCGGCTTTACAGCCTGTTTCCTTTATTCTCTCTTCTCCTGATGAACGCTTCTCGTTGTTGCGTCTGTGGTTAAAGTTTTTGTTTTATTTGCCCTGATGATTTCCTGTGTGTTATTTTTTAATTAACCAAAAGGATAATTACTTCAGAATTACGCTCGCTATTGCCGCTTAATAAAGCAATTACAAATTGGGCGCGTAATAACAGGCAAAATTGACGGCTTAAAGGCGGTTAATATTCAGCTGGTAAGTCTTAAGCCTTCCGATTTTTCTCTTTAACTTTACCTCATAAAATAAAAACGGAGTTTACTGTGGGAAGCTTATTAAGGAATATCAATCTCTCCGCTAAATTAGCGATACTGGGCGTAATGGCGCTGATTCTGTTTATTCTGCCTACTGCTTTACTCATTAATACAGGGAACCACGCTATTACGGTAAAGCACCTGGAAGTGGGCGGCGTACCGGTAGAAAAACAGTTTCTCAGGCTGCTGGGGGTTTATCAACGCCACTGGCAGGAAAGCTATCTGGTCATTGCCGGTGAGAAGCCGGAAGCAACGGCGCGCGCGGCGCTGAAAAATGAGGCGGAGCGGCTGCATACCCAGCTGACTGACGCGCTGAGGCAGGACGGCGCCGGGCAGGCGCTGGAAAAAATGCAGGTTCTGACGAAGAGCTGGGAGGCGTTGCAGCGCGCGCTTGCCGCGCAACGGCTGTCGGCTATGGAGAATAATCTTCAGCACGAGCGGATACTGGATGAGATGCTTGACGTCGTCGCCGATTCGCTGGATTTCTATCAGCTATCGCTGGATGCCGATCTGATCAGCTATCAGCTGATTGTGAGCACCTTTAATGAAATCCCGAACGTGATTGATAAGCTGGCGCGCGTCCGCAGCGAGGGCGCTGAAGTTCTGGCCGACAGATATGGCAAGAAAGAAACGGACTATATGCGCGTCGCTTACCATATCGAACAGGCCAAAGCCACCATGGCGCTGTTTCATAAAAACTTTGACAAAGCCTTTGCCCTTAATCCCGCGTTAAAAGCGCAGATTGGCGACGCGGTGGAAACCAGCTGGCAGGAGGCGATGGATACTTTAAAGATAGCCTATGATATTTTTAATCAGCATAAGGCGACGGATCTGACGGTAAATGACTATACCTCGCATTTTACCCGGATTCTGGACAAATTTGAAACGGTAGGTAATGAAGCGGCAGATTCGTTATTAATACTGTTGAACGATCAGGCGAGCAGCAAACGCCGGGCGCAGTTTGAGCTGCTGGGATTACTACTGGCGCTGATGCTGGTGACGGTTGTTTTCGCCGTCTACATTGTGAAAACGGTCACCAGGCCGCTAAATGAAGCCACAATAATTGCACAAAACGTAGCGGCAGGCGATTTAACCAGCCGAATTCACGCCGAAGGCAATAACGAAACCGCCTCGCTGCTGCGCTCGCTGGGGGAAATGAACGCCAGGTTGTCCACGCTGGTGTTCACCATTAAAGAGAACGCGGACAAAATCGCCTCTTCTTCGGCGGAGATTGCCGACGGCAACCAGGATCTCTCCGCCCGAACCGAACAGCAGGCTGCCTCGCTGGCGGAAACGGCCGCCAGTATGGAGCAGCTGGCATCGATTATTAATCAAAATGCCGATAACACCCGTCATGCTGCGGAAATCGCCCAGGCGGCGACCGAGGCGGCGCTGTGCGGCGGCGAAGCGATGGAGTCGGTGCTGAAGTCGATGGAGCAGATCAACAGCAGCTCCGGCCAGATTCAGGAAATTATCGGCGTGATTGACGGCATCTCCTTCCAGACCAATATCCTCGCGCTGAACGCCGCGGTTGAAGCGGCGCGCGCGGGCGAGCATGGTAAAGGGTTTGCCGTGGTGGCAGGCGAGGTGCGCGCGCTGGCGCAGCGCTCGGCAACGGCGGCCAGAGAGATTGATTGAAAAATCCGTTAACCATTCGATGGAAGGGATCAGCATGGTGCAGGATGCCAGGGAGAAGGTGCATCAGAGCGTAACGGCCATTGAGCAAACCACGCAGCTGGTTAAGGAAATCTCCGATTCGTCCAAAGAGCAGAGCGCGGGCGTTTCGCAGATCAACATTGCCGTTAGCCAGATGGACACGACTACTCAGCAGAACGCTACCCTGGTAGAGCAATCTGCCGTCGCCTCCGCTTCTATGGCGGAGCAGGCGAGGGCGCTGCGTGAGTCGGTTGCCGTGTTCCGCACCGATGACAAGGGCGCCGGAACCGCAGCCTGACGTCGGGTTGCTCCTTTACCTTATTTATCTTTTTGCTTTACGGGCGCCCGCTTAGCGGCGCCCTTTTTGATTTATCACATAGCAGCCGCGAGGTTGCCTGAAAGCTCGCCAGCGTTGGGCTGCGGGCGGCCATTACCGCTTGCAGTCGTTGCTCTGTTTCGCATATCATCCACCCTCAATAATAAGCATAAGAATAATTCTCGTTTACATTTCTGTTTAATATATTTCCCCTTTTATCAGAGAAAAGATAATGGTCAACGCGCATAAAACTATTCTTGCAGCGTCCGCCTCGGCGGGCATGTTGAAACGGCCGCTGGCGCTGCTGGTGGCCCTGACCCTGGCCGGCGGCGGTACGGCGTTTGCCGCCGGGGAAACCCTCGTGGTGGATGCTTCTGCCGGCGTGCCGCAGGAGAGCGCATGGGGCCCGGCGCCGACTATCGCTGCTAAACACAGCGCCACCGGCACCAAAACCGATACCCCGATTGAGAAGAACCCGCAGTCGGTATCGGTCGTAACGCGTCAGGAAATGGATATGCGCCAGCCCGCTTCGGTAAAAGAGGCGCTGGGCTACACGCCGGGCGTAACCGTTGCCAGCCGCGGCTCTTCCAACACCTATGATATGGTGATTATCCGCGGCTTCTCAGCCATCGGCCTGAACCAGAATAACTACCTGGACGGTCTTAAACTTCAGGGTAATTTCTACAACGAAGCGGTTGTCGATCCCTATATGCTGGAACGCGTTGAACTAATGCGCGGGCCAACCTCAGTGCTGTATGGCCGCAGCAACCCTGGCGGCATTGTCGCCATGGTCAGCAAACGCCCCACCAGCGAGTCGTTGCGCGAAGTGCAGTTCAAAATGGGTTCCGACAACCTGATGCAGACCGGATTCGACTTTAGCGATGCGCTGGACGATGACGGAACCTTTTCTTATCGCCTGACCGGCGTCGCGCGCGCTAACGATGACCAGCAGGAACACGCAAAACAGAAACGATACGCCATCGCGCCTTCCTTTAGCTGGCGTCCGGATGAAAAAACCAGCTTTACGTTCTTGTCGAATATTCAGAACGATCCGGCTACCGGCTATTATGGCTGGCTGCCGAAAGAGGGCACCGTGCAGACGCTGCCCGACGGCAGCCGTTTGCCGAACGACTTTAACGAAGGCGCGGCGAATAACAGCTATTCACGCTATCAGCGTATGGTTGGCTATAGTTTTGACCATGCGTTTAACGATACCTTTACGCTGCGTCAGAATCTGCGTTATACCCAGATTAAAAGCGCGCAAAAAAGCGTCTACGGTACCGGTATTTGCACCGTCGAAAGCTGTAAAGATATCGCTCCCGGCGATGTCGGCCACTATTTAACGCGCGGCACCGTGGTGGATAGCGAGCGTTTGCATAACTTCACGGTAGATACCCAGCTACAAAGTAAGTTCGCTACCGGCGAGGTGGCGCATACGCTGCTGACCGGCGTTGATTTTCAGCGCATGAGCAATGATATTTACGCGAAATTTGGTTCAGCGCCCGCGCTCGATCTCTATAACCCGCGTTGGGAAGATTTTGATTTTGATGCCGCTGAGCCTTATCAGCTCAACAAAATGAAGCAGACCGGGCTCTATGTTCAGGATCAGATGGAGTGGGATCGCTGGGTGTTAACGCTGGGAGGCCGCTATGACTGGTCGCAGCAATCTACCACCGTGCGCAGCGACAACGGCAGCATCGCCCGTACCGACCGCCAGTTTACCTGGCGCGGCGGCATTAACTATTTATTCGATAACGGAATTTCTCCTTACTTCAGCTACAGCCAGTCCTTTGAGCCCAACGGTTTTGATGTCTTTGGCGATCCGCGCGTCTCCTATGCGCCTTCAAAAGGCGAGCAGTATGAAGCGGGGGTAAAATATGTGCCGAAAGATCGTCCGCTGGTGCTGACCGCAGCGGTTTATCAGCTGACGAAAACCAATAATCTGACGACAGCGCCGGGCAACCCGTATGCCCAGGTTCCGGCTGGCGAAATACGGGTTCGCGGCCTGGAGCTGGAAGGAAAAGCCGCGCTCACGCCGAGTGTCAATATGACGGCGTCTTATACATGGACCGATGCTGAATATACGCAAGATACCACGCTGAAGGGCAATACGCCGGTACAGGTGCCGAAACAGATGGCATCGCTGTGGGGCGATTATACCTTCAATAACGGGGCGTTAAGCGGCCTGACGCTGGGCACGGGCGGACGCCTGATCGGCTCCAGCTATGGCGACCCCGCCAATACCTTTAAAGTCGGCAGCGCGGCCGTCTGGGATGCGGTGGTTAAATATGATCTCGGCCGCTTCGGCATGTATGGCTCCAGCGTTGCGTTGAACGTTAATAATCTGCTGGATCGTGAGTATGTTGCCAGCTGCTTCCAGACCAACGGCTGCTTCTGGGGCGCAGGACGCCAGGTCGTCGCTACCGCTACGTTCCGTTTCTGACCAACTTAACCGGGCGCGGCCTCTGTCGCGCCCGTTACCGCTGAAGATAACCATGTCATATTCATCGCCGCAGGGCACCACTTTCTCACTCGATCGCGTCAGTTTCCGCGTGCCGGGGCGCACGCTGCTGCATCCTCTCTCGTTAACTTTTCCCGCCGGGAAAGTCACCGGCCTGATCGGCCATAACGGTTCCGGCAAATCAACGCTGCTGAAAATGCTGGGGCGTCACCAGACCGCCAGCGAAGGCCGCATCCTGCTGAACGATAAGCCGGTGGCGGAGTGGAGCAGCAAAGCTTTCGCGCGCGAAGTCGCCTACCTGCCGCAGCAGCTGCCGGCGGCGGAAGGAATGACGGTGCGTGAGCTGGTGGCGATAGGGCGCTATCCCTGGCACGGCGCGCTGGGACGCTACGGCGAAGAGGATCGCGCCAGGGTGGAGGAGGCGATCGCGCTGGTGGGGCTGAAGCCGTTCGCCGCGCGGCTGGTGGACAGCCTCTCCGGCGGCGAGCGGCAGCGCGCCTGGCTGGCGATGCTGGTGGCGCAAAACAGCCGCTGCCTGCTGCTGGATGAGCCGACCTCGGCGCTGGATATCGCGCATCAGGTTGAGGTGCTGGCGCTGATTCAAAATCTCAGCCGGCAGCGCGGCCTGACGGTGATCGCCGTGCTGCACGATATCAATATGGCGGCGCGCTATTGTGATTATCTGGTTGCGCTGCGCGCGGGCGAGAGCATCGCTCAGGGGGCGCCGGGCGATATCATGCGCAGCGAGGTGCTGGAGCGCATCTATAACATTCCCATGGGCATTCTGCCGCACCCGCAGGGCGGCGCGCCGGTCAGCTTCGTTTACTGAGACAAGGATGCGCTTATGCCAGCAATAACCCGTCGACAACTGCTTGCCGCAATGGCGCTCTCTCCGCTGCTCTGGCAGCAGGGCGTGCGGGCGGAAACGATCGATAACCGGCGCATCGTCGCGCTGGAATGGCTGCCGATAGAGCTGATGATGGCGCTGGGCGTGGTGCCGATGGCGGCAGCGGAGCTGTTCAACTATCGCGACTGGGTCGGCAAGCCGCAGCTGCCCGCCAGCGTGATCGATGTCGGTTTGCGTACCGAACCCAATATGGAGCTGCTGACGCAGCTGCGCCCCTCATTGATTCTCTATTCCAGCGGCTACGGCCCTTCGCCGGCCAGGCTGGCGCGTATTGCGCCCTGCCTGGGATTCGCCTTTAACAGCGGAGAGGGGAAGCCGCTTACCTCGGCGCGCCACTCTTTAATGCAGCTGGCGCAGCGCATCGGCAAAGTGCCGCAGGCGCAGGCGCACCTGCAGCAGTTCGCCAGCTTTATCAGCGAGATGCGCGCCCGACTGGCGCCCTGGGCCGCGAAGCCGCTGCTGCTGATGTCGCTGATCGACAGCCGCCACGTTATCGTATTCGGCAAGGGCAGCCTGTTTCTGGAAACGCTACAGGAACTGGGGCTGCAAAGCGCCTGGCAGGGCGAAACCAACTTTTGGGGCAGCGCGGTGGTCGGCATTGAACGGCTGGCCAGCGTACGCGACGCCGAGGCGATCTGTTTCGATCATGGCGATGCGGCGCTGATGGCGCAGGTTGGCGCAACCGAGCTGTGGCAGTCGCTGCCCTTTGTCCGGCAGCAGCGTTTCAGGCGCGTACCCACCATCTGGTTTTATGGCGCCACGCTCTCGGCAATGGAGTTTTGCCGTACTCTCGCCCACGAACTGGAGGCATAATGCGCGCACGTTTTACCTTTTCCGTCGCGCCGATGGTCGCGCTGTTTATCGGCGCCCTGGCGCTGACCGGCTTCAATCTGAGCCAACATCTGCCGCAGGCGCAGTGGCTGGAGGCGCTATGGCAGCCGGATATCGATAATATCGATCAGATGGTATTTCACTTCAGCCTGCTGCCGCGGCTGGCGATCGCGCTGCTGGCCGGCGCCGGGCTGGGGCTGGTGGGCGTGCTGTTCCAGCAGGCGCTGCGCAATCCGCTGGCGGAGCCAACCACGCTGGGCGTCGCCAGCGGCGCCCAGCTGGGCATTACGGTGGCCACGCTCTGGGCGCTGCCGGGCGGGCAATTGACGCAGCATATGGCGGCGCTGATCGGCGCGCTGCTGATCGGCCTGCTGGTGTTCGGCATCGCCTGGGGAAAACGTCTGTCGCCGGTGACGCTGATTCTCGCCGGGCTGGTGATGAGCCTTTACTGCGGCGCGGTCAACCAGATCTTCGCGATTTTCAAACACGATCAGCTGCAGAACCTGTTCCTCTGGAGCACCGGCTCTCTGAGCCAGCAGGACTGGAGCAACGTGACCTTTCTGCTGCCGCGCCTGCTGGCGGGCTTTTTGCTGGCGCTGCTGCTGCGTCGGCCGCTGACGCTGCTGGGGCTGGATGACGGCGTAGCGCGAAATCTCGGCATGGCGCTTGCGCTGGTGCGGCTGGCGACGCTGGGGCTGGCGATTGTACTAAGCGCCATGCTGGTCAACGCCGTCGGCATCGTCGCCTTTATTGCGCTGTTCTCGCCGCTGCTGGCGAAGCTGCTGGGCGCCCGGCGCCTGCTTAGCCGCATGCTGCTGGCGCCGCTGACTGGCGCGTTGCTGCTCTGGCTGGCGGATCAGTGCGTTATCTGGCTGGCCGATCACTGGCGCGAAGTCTCTACCGGCACCTTAACCGCGCTGACCGGCGCGCCGATTTTGCTGTGGCTGCTGCCGCGTCTGCGTAGCGCCGCCGTGCCGCCGCAGCTTAACCCGGCTGAGCGGCTGCCGCTGGAGCGCCGGCACGTGCTGCTCTGGACGCTGGCGGCGCTGGGCGTACTGCTGCTGCTGGCGGCGACGGCGCTGGCGCTGGGACGCGATGCGCAGGGCTGGCAGTGGGCCAGCGGCGAACTCTGGCATCAGCTGCAGCCGTGGCGGGCGCCGCGCATGACGGCGGCGCTGGCGGCGGGCGTGATGCTCGGCGCGGCGGGCACGCTGATTCAGCGGCTGACCGGCAACCCAATGGCCAGCCCGGAAGTGCTGGGCATCAGCTCCGGCGCGGCCTGCGGCGTGGTATTAATGCTGTTTTTGGTGCCGGGCGACGCCTTCGGCTGGCTGCTGCCTGCCGGCAGCCTCGGCGCGGCGGCAACGCTGCTGTTGATTATGCTGGTAGCGGGGCGCGGCGGCTTTTCGCCGGAGCGTATGCTGTTGGCGGGGGTGGCGATCGGCACCGCTTTTACCACGCTGCTGGCGATGCTGCTGGCCAGCGGCGATCCGCGCATGGCGATGCTGCTGAGCTGGGTTTCCGGTTCAACCTACGGTATCGATGCGCCGCAGGCAGCGCGTACCGCGCTGGTGGCGGTAGCGCTGGTGGGGATTGCGCCGTTGGCCAGCCGCTGGCTGACGATTTTGCCGCTCGGCGGCGCGACGGCGCGCGCCATCGGTATCGCGCTGACGCCGGTACGCCTGAGCCTGCTGCTGCTGGCCGCCGCGCTGACCGCCGCCGCAACGCTGACTATCGGGCCGCTGAGTTTTGTCGGGCTGATGGCACCGCATATGGCGCGTATGCTCGGCTTTCGCCGCGCGCTGCCGCAGCTGGTTGTGGCCGCGCTGCTGGGCGGGGGGCTGATGCTGATTGCCGACTGGTGCGGCAGAATGGCGGCGTTTCCAAACCAGATCCCGGCCGGGCTGCTGGCGACCTTTATCGGCGCGCCTTATTTTATCTGGCTGTTGCGTAAAACGATATAACAAGGGCGCCGCAGGGCGCCCTTGTTACTTATGCCAGGCGGGCAAAACTACGCCGTGCGGCTTCTACGGTGCGCTGAATATCCTGCGCGCTGTGCGCCAGCGACATAAAGCCCGCTTCAAAGGCGGAGGGCGCCAGATAGACGCCTTCTTCCAGCATCAGATGGAAGAAGCGCTTAAAGCGTTCGGTATCGCAGCGCGTCACGTCGGCATAGCAGGTTACCTGCGCGGCATCGGTAAAGAACAGGCCGAACATGCCGCCGACGTGGTTAACCACCAGCGGGATATTTTCTGCCTGCGCCGCTTCGCGCAGCCCCTGCGCCAGCTGGGTGGTCAATGCCGTCAGCGTGGCGTGGGCGCCGGGCTGGGCGATTTCATTCAGGCAGGCGTAGCCCGCCGCCATGGCGATCGGGTTGCCGGAGAGCGTGCCGGCCTGATAAACCGGGCCGGTCGGCGCCAGCGCCGTCATCACATCGCGACGCCCGCCGAAGGCGCCAACCGGCATACCGCCGCCGATAATTTTGCCGAGGCAGGTCAGATCCGGCGTGACGCCGTAGTGCGCCTGCGCGCCGCCCAGCGCCACGCGGAAACCGGTCATCACCTCATCGATAATCAGCAGCGCGCCGAACTCATCGCACAGCGCGCGCAGGCCCGGCAGGAATTCGGGCAGCGGCGGGATACAGTTCATATTGCCGGCGACCGGCTCGACGATAATGCAGGCGATTTCGTGCGGATACTGCTCAAAAGCGGCGCGCACTGAAGCAAGATCGTTATAGGTACAGGTCAGGGTATGTTTGGCGAAATCTTCCGGTACGCCCGGCGAATTGGGCTGGCCGAGCGTCAGCGCGCCGGAACCCGCTTTTACCAGCAGGCTGTCGGCGTGGCCGTGATAGCAGCCTTCGAACTTAATAATCTTATCGCGGTGGGTGAAGCCGCGCGCCAGGCGGATAGCGCTCATGGTGGCTTCGGTGCCGGAGTTGACCATACGCACCATATCCATCGACGGCACCAGTTCGCAAACCAGCTCCGCCATTTTGACTTCCATCTCGGTTGGCGCGCCGAAGCTCAGGCCGCGTTCCGCCGCCTCGATAACCGCATTACGGATAGCCGGATGGTTATGGCCCAGCACCATCGGCCCCCAGGAGCCGACATAGTCGATATAGGCTTTGCCGTCGGCATCGTAAATCCAGGCGCCGTCGGCACGCTCAATAAACAAGGGGACGCCGCCGACGCCGTTAAAGGCGCGCACCGGCGAGTTAACGCCGCCGGGGATAGAACGCTGCGCCTGGTGATACAGGTGTTCGGACTTACTCATCAATCGGCTCCTGAATTAGGTAAAAACTCGCTTATTCTAAGGGAACTTATACGCGCGTTGAAAGGCACGCGCTAAGATTGTTGCTCAGAACGGCAATTTTTGCCCAGGCTTGCGGTGCGGCGTATTATAGCGGGCTTGCTTATCTTTCTACCTTTCCGATACGAGTATTATGAAACAAACTCCGACTTCCACAGAACAACTGCATGTGGTGCCTCTGCGCCGTACCGATTTTCTGCGAATGCTGTTGCGTCGTGATAAGACGCCGGTGGCGATACTGGTGGTCGCCGGCGTGGTCGGTACGCTGGCCGGGCTGGTCGGCGTCGCCTTTGAAAAAGCGGTGACTGCGGTGCAGCTCTGGCGGATGGGCGTGGTAGCCACAACCGGCGATCATCTGTGGCTGGCGTTTCCGCTGGCCTTTATCCTTTCCGCCGTGCTGGCGGTGTTCGGCTACTGGCTGGTGCGCCGCTTTGCGCCGGAGGCGGGCGGTTCCGGTATCCCGGAAATCGAAGGCGCGCTGGAGGAGCTGCGCCCGGTGCGCTGGTGGCGCGTTATCCCGGTCAAATTTCTCGGCGGCATGGGGACGCTGGGCGCGGGCATGGTGCTGGGCAGGGAGGGGCCGACCGTGCAGCTGGGCGGCAACGTAGGCCGCATGGTGCTCGATCTGTTCCGGATGCGCAGCGCTGAAGCGCGCCACTCGCTGCTGGCGACCGGCGCCGCCGCCGGGCTTTCTGCCGCGTTTAACGCGCCGCTGGCCGGCATCCTGTTTATTATCGAAGAGATGCGCCTGCAGTTTCGCTACAGCCTGATTTCGATTAAGGCGGTCTTTATCGGCGTAATTATGTCGAGCATCGTTTTCCGCTACTTTAACGGCGAGCAGGCGGTGATCGCCGTCGGCAAGCTTGCCGGCGCGCCGGTAAATACGCTGTGGCTCTATCTGCTGCTGGGGATGCTGTTCGGCGCCGTCGGCGTGCTGTTTAACCAGCTGCTTTTCCGCACCCAGGATTTTTTCCAGCGGCTGCACGGCGGCGTGATGAAAAAAGCGCTGATTATCGGCGCGCTGCTGGGCGGGGTTTGCGGCGTGCTCGCGCTTATCGAGCCGGAGGCGGCCGGCGGCGGATTTAACCTGATTCCGCTGGCGACGGCGGGGCACTACAGCGTCGGCGCGCTGCTGTTTATCTTTATCGCCAGGGTGGTGACCACGCTGCTTTGTTTCGGCTCCGGCGCGCCGGGCGGCATTTTCGCGCCGATGCTGGCGTTGGGCACGCTATTGGGCACCGCGTTCGGTATGGCCAGCGCGGCGCTGCTGCCCTCGCTGACGCTCGATCCCGGCACCTTCGCCATCGCCGGTATGGGCGCGCTGTTCGCCGCATCGGTACGCGCGCCGCTGACCGGCATCGTGCTGGTGCTGGAGATGACCGATAACTATCAGCTGATTTTACCGATGATTATTACCTGCCTCGGCGCGACGCTGGTGGCGCAGTTTCTCGGCGGCAAGCCGATCTACTCCACGCTGCTGGCGCGCACCCTGGCGAAGCAGCAGGAGGCGGAAAAGGCACAGAGTGCGAGCGCGAATACTTGATTGCTGTACCAGGCTATTAGATAATATTGACAAGCACGGCTATTTCTGGCCTGACAGGTTACGGCCTGATTAATTGCGGAGTAATTCAATGAGTGATGAAGTAGCAGCTTTGCCGCTGCAGTTTACCGATGCGGCAGCCAGCAAGGTTAAGACCCTGATCGCTGATGAAGAGAACCCCGATCTGAAACTGCGTGTCTATATTACCGGCGGCGGTTGCAGCGGCTTTCAGTACGGTTTCACCTTTGACGATAAAATCAACGATGGCGATATGACCATTGAGAAAGCCGGCGTCTCGCTGGTTGTTGATCCGATGAGCCTGCAATATCTGGTGGGCGGCTCGGTGGACTATACCGAAGGGCTGGAAGGCTCACGTTTTATCGTCACTAATCCTAATGCAAAAAGCACCTGCGGCTGCGGTTCTTCGTTCAGCGTCTGACAGGCGGGCGTGCTTTACCGCCGGGTAACGCACGCCGTTTTTCTTGCGCCGTTACCATTCAACGGTAATCAGGCGCGTTTCCTGTTTGATATTCGCCTCCTGTTCCAGCGTACTTAACGTTACTTTCGGTTGAGCGGAAGGCTGCGGCACGCAGTTAACAGAGGGCTGACCCTGCGGCGTGATGGCTTGCCCGTTGATCTGACACTGGTTAGTAATCGTCAGCCGGACATTTATGGTGCCGGAAATGGTCGCCGCCTGTGCGCCCGCCGCCATTAACAGCCCGCAGGCGAAGTAAATGGCCTTCATAATTTTTCCTGGTGTTAAAAGATATCAACCCGGCGACTTATAGTATTTCGCTCGGTAAAAGTGCTATCGGTAAAACCGGCGGAAACTTTAGTCAGATCGCCGCTGGGTGCAGCGCCTGGCAGAGTTTTTCGGCGGCCAGCACGCTGCGCGGCCCGGCGCGGCTAAGCCAGTCTTCCGGGATGGCGACTACTGTCGCCTTGAGCTGCGGCTGCCAGAAGTTCAAGGCGCGCGCGGCGGCCTGCTCATCGCCAGGGACGATAATCAGAGCGGGATGACGCGTCAGCACCTGTTCACGGCTCACCTGCGGCCAGGGCGCCGCGCTGTCGGCAAAGATATTTTCGCCGCCGCACAGCGTCAGCAGCTGGTTTTGCAGCGTATTGCGCGCGGCGGTAAACAGCGGCTGCAGGCCGAACTGCAGAAATACCCGGCGCGGCGCGGAATCGGCGTAGCGGGCGCGCAGCGCGTTAAAGCGCGCCGCCAGCCGATCGGCGGCCTGTTGCGCCAGCGCAGGCTGCGGACTCCAGGGCGCCAGCTGCCGCAGCGCGCCGGAAAGCCCGGCTACGGAATCGGGATCGAGCCACGCGACCTTGATGCCCAGCGCCTGCAGCTGATCGATCTGCCGCTGCGGCGAACCGCCGCGCCATGCCAGCACCAGATCCGGCTTCAGCGCCAGAATCCGCTCTACCTTAATGCCCTGCCAGTTAGCCACCTGCTCAATCTGCCGCGCTTCCGGCGGATAGTCGGACCAGGCGCTAACCGCAACGGGCGTAATTCCGGCGGCAAACGCCAGTTCGGTCAGGTGAGGCGCCAGCGTAATTACGCGCGGCGCCCCCGCCGCCAGCGCCAGACCGGAACAGATCCAGAGCGCCAGCAGCGCCAGCAGCCTGTTAGCCACGCGCCAGCTGGCCCAGCAGCCTTTCCACCAGCAGCGAAGACTGTTTCGCCGCCACGCTGAGGAACTCTTCAAAGCTGAGATGGGATTCCCGATCCGCCACGTCGGAGATAGCGCGGATCACTACAAAAGGCGTGGCGAACTGGTGGCAGACGTGGCCGATCGCCGTGGCCTCCATCTCAACCGCGATCGCCTGCGGGAAGGTAGCGCGAATACGCGCCAGCGGCTCCGCACCGTTGATAAAGGCGTCGCCGCTTACCACCAGTCCGCGCACCGCATGCAGATCCAGCTGTTTGATGCAGCTTTCCGCCGCGGCGATCAGCTTATCGTCGGCCGGGAAAGCGGCGGGGCAGCCCGCCATCTGGCCCGGTTCATAGCCGAAAGCGGTAACGTCGGCGTCGTGATAGCGCACCTCATCTGATACCACGATATCGCCCACCTGCAGCGAAGCGGCAAGGCCGCCTGCTGAACCGGTGTTGATAACCACATCGGGACGGCAGCGTTCCAGCAGCAGCGCGGTGCCCATCGCCGCAGAGACTTTGCCGATACCCGACTTCAGTAGCGCAACCTCTACGCCATTCAGGGTGCCGGTATAGATTTCGCATCCGGCGATGGAAAGAGTTTGACGGTTTTCGATTTTATCGCGCAGCAGCGTAACTTCCTGCTCCATTGCACCAATAATGCCTGCTTTCATAGAGTTGCTCGCTAGTAATTAAAGTGGAATTCAGCGTTTGAAGTGTTGCATAGTCTATCACATGCCCGCAGAGAGATGTTTTCATGCCGCAACAAGGGGAATCGATGGACAAGATTAACTTCCGCCAGCGCATCAGCTTTCAGCGTCCGTGGAACAGCCGGGAAGCGCCGCAGGGCGAGCACGCCATTACCCGCCATTTTGAAAGCGATCGCGGGCGCATTATCAACTCCGCCGCGATTCGCCGACTGCAGCAAAAAACCCAGGTCTTTCCGCTGGAGCGCAACGCCGCGGTGCGATCGCGTCTGACCCATTCGCTGGAGGTGCAGCAAACCGGCCGCTATATCGCTAAAGAGATCCTTGAAACGCTGAAGGCGCGCGGCGGGCTGGAGCAGTATGGTTTGCAGGAGCTGAGCGGCGCGTTTGAGAGCCTGGTGGAAATGGCCTGCCTGCTGCATGATGTCGGCAATCCGCCGTTCGGCCACTTCGGCGAGGCGGCGATTAATGACTGGTTCGATGCGAATTTGCCTGCCGAACTGGTGGACCCGCTGATTGCCGGAGTAAACGACGCCGCGCAGCGCGCCGACTTTAACCGCCTTAACGCCATGATTCGCCAGGATCTGTGCCATTTTGAAGGCAATGCGCAGGCGATCCGCCTGGTGCATACGCTGCTGCAGCTGAACCTGACCTATTGTCAGGTGGCCTGTATCCTGAAGTATACCGCGCCCGCCTGGTGGCAGGGCGAGAAGCCGGCGGCGTTCGCCACGCTGATGAAGAAGCCCGGCTTTTATCTCTCGGAACGCCACTATATCGCCGATCTGCGCGCTGCGACGCAGCTGCCGGAGCACCACCGCTTCCCGTTAACCTGGATCATGGAAGCCGCTGATGACATTTCCTACTGTATCGCCGATCTGGATGATGCGGTGGAGAAGGCGATCTTTAACGTCGATACGCTGTATGGCTACCTGGAGCAGCAGTGGGGAACGGTACGTAACGGCGATGCTTTTAGCCGCACCGTGGGCTATGCCTGGCGCGAGGCGAACGCTAAGAAAATTCGCGGCAGAAGCGATCAGTTTTTCATGTCGCTGCGGGTCAGCGTGCAAAACGTGCTGGTGAGCCATGCGGTAAACCGCTTTGTGAATAATCTGGCGGCGATATTTAACGGCGACTTTAATCATGCGCTGCTGGAAGATGAGGGAGAAGAGGGACGTCTGCTGGCGTTATTTAAGACCGTCGCGCGGCGCCACGTATTTAACCATTCCGAAGTTGAACAGCTGGAATTACAGGGCTACCGCGTGATTAAGGGGTTGCTGGATATTTATCAGCCCCTGCTGGGGTTGAATTATGAATCTTTTACCACATTAATGACGGAGGATTTCCTTGCCGGACATCCCATTGAGACCCGGCTGTTCCACAAGCTTTCCGGCAAGCATCGGCGTGCTTATCAACAGCATATGCGTACGGTGAAGATTGAGCACAAATATCAGCGGCTGTTGTGGGAGCGTTATTACCGTGCGCGTCTGATTCAGGATTACATTAGCGGTATGACCGATCTTTATGCCTGGGATGAATACCGGCGTTTAATGGCGGTTGGATAGTGAAGTAATAAAAGGAGTTTTGTAAAGATGAAGAATATTTTTTTACTTTTGCCCGACAGTTACCGATGAACTTTGCGGGAAAAAATTAATCTCATCAACACTACCATCGTTATGGTTAGCTTCATTGGATTCAATACGAGTACAGACGAATGAAAAAAACAGCTCTTGTATTAAGCGCGCTGGCCTTAAGCCTGGGAATGGCAATGAGCCCTGCGTATGTGATGGCCGCGGAAACCGCTTCTTCTACCCAACAGCTGCCGAGCCTGGCGCCAATGCTGGAAAAGGTAATGCCTTCGGTGGTCAGCATCAACGTTGAAGGCAGCACGACGGTGCGTACGCCGCGCCTGCCGCAGCAGTTCCAGCAGTTTTTTGGCGACAATTCGCCTTTCTGTCAGGAGGGCTCGCCGTTCCAGGGCTCGCCGATGTGCCAGGGCGGGGCGCCCGGCGGCAATGCGCCGCAGCAAAAATTCCGCGCGCTGGGTTCCGGCGTGGTGATTAATGCGGAAAAAGGCTATGTGGTAACCAATAACCACGTGGTGGATAACGCCACCAAAATTCAGGTGCAGCTCAGCGACGGACGTCGCTATGAGGCGAAAGTGATCGGTAAGGATCCGCGTTCCGATATCGCGCTGATCCAGCTGCAGGAATTTAAAAACCTGACCGCGATTAAGATCGCTGACTCCGATACGCTGCGCGTCGGCGATTATACCGTGGCGATCGGCAACCCTTACGGGCTGGGCGAAACCGTGACTTCCGGCATCGTCTCCGCGCTGGGCCGCAGCGGCCTGAACGTGGAAAACTATGAGAACTTTATCCAGACCGATGCGGCGATTAACCGCGGCAACTCCGGCGGCGCGCTGGTTAACCTGAACGGCGAACTGATCGGCATCAATACCGCTATTCTGGCGCCGGACGGCGGCAATATCGGTATCGGCTTCGCTATTCCCAGCAATATGGTGAAAAACCTTACCGCGCAGATGGTGGAGTTTGGTCAGGTGAAACGCGGCGAACTGGGCATCATGGGCACCGAGCTTAACTCTGAGCTGGCGAAGGCGATGAAGGTTGACGCCCAGCGCGGCGCCTTTGTCAGCCAGGTAATGCCGAAATCCTCCGCCGCGAAAGCGGGCATTCAGGCGGGCGACGTGATTATCTCGCTGAACAAAAAACAGATCTCCAGCTTCGCCGCGCTGCGCGCCGAAGTCGGCTCGCTGCCGGTCGGCACCAAACTGGTGCTGGGCCTGCTGCGTGACGGCAAACCGCTGACGGTCACGGTAGAACTGCAGCAGAGCTCGCAGGATAAGGTTGATTCCGCCACCATCTATACCGGCATTGAAGGCGCCGATCTGAGCAATGCGGTGGTTAATGAACAGAAAGGCGTGCGCGTTGACAGCGTGAAGCCGGGCAGCGCCGCCGCGCGTATCGGCCTGAAAAAAGACGATATGATCCTTGGCGTGAACCAGCAGCGGGTGACCAACCTTGGTGAACTGCGTAAGATTCTGGATACCAAACCGTCGGTGCTGGCGTTGAATATCAAACGCGGCGACAGCAATATCTATCTGCTG
Source organism: Mixta tenebrionis (assembly GCF_006517625.1). Classification (GTDB taxonomy): domain Bacteria; phylum Pseudomonadota; class Gammaproteobacteria; order Enterobacterales; family Enterobacteriaceae; genus Mixta; species Mixta tenebrionis. The sequence goes on from NZ_VHQI01000002.1 coordinate 571,270, forward strand.
ATGCAGTAATATTTTTCTGCAATAGCTCTTTGTCCTTTATCTGGCCCGCTAAGCGGGCCTTTTTTTTTAGCTGCCGGCCGCCTCTGCTTGCCTGGGGCGCAGTGTTGCCGGCCGCCGGCTCGTTTGTGATATTCGCCGCAAATTTTTCAACCGAAACGGTGTTTTGTGCATTCGCACAATGCGCCAGCCTGGCTCTCCACCTATGCTGTGGCTCCCCGGCTTTGCAGGAGTAAATGATGGCTAACTATCACCTGGATGCTCGTCTGGCCCAGGATATCGTTGCGCGTACGATGAAGATTATCGACAGCAACGTTAACGTTATGGATGCGCGCGGCCGGATTATCGGCAGCGGCGATCGGGAGCGCATTGGCGAACTGCACGAAGGCGCGCTGCTGGCGCTGTCGCAGGCGCGTATCGTGGATATTGACGATGCGGTAGCGCGTCATTTGCACGGGGTGCGTCCCGGCGTTAACCTGCCGCTGCGCATTGCCGGAGAGATTGTCGGCGTTATCGGCCTGACCGGCGATCCCGTTTCGCTGCGGCAGTATGGCGAGCTGGTTTGCATGACGGCGGAGATGATGCTGGAGCAGGCGCGGCTGCTGCATATGCTGGCGCAGGACAGCCGTCTGCGCGAGGAGCTGGTGCTCAACCTGATCCGCAGCGAAAGCCTCTCTCCGGCGCTGATGGAATGGGCGCAGCGGCTCGGCATCGATGTTAATCAGCCGCGCGTGGCGGCGGTGGTGGAGGTGGACAGCGGCCAGCTCGGCGTGGACAGCGCGATGGCGGAGCTGCAGCAGCTGCAAACGCTGCTGATCACGCCGGAGCGCGATAACCTGATCGCTATTGTGTCGCTAACGGAGATGGTGGTGCTGAAGCCGGCGCTGAACGCGCACGGGCGCTACGATCAGGATGAACATCGCCGCCGCGTAGAGCAGCTGCTGGGGCGGATGAAAGAGAACGGGCATCTGCGTATCCGCATTGCGCTGGGCAACTATTTTACCGGTGCGGGCAGCATCGCCCGTTCTTACCGCACGGCGCGCACCACCATGATGGTAGGCAAGCAGCGCATGCCGGATCAGCGCAGCTATTTTTACCAGGATCTGGTGCTGCCGGTACTGCTCGACAGCCTGCGCGGCGGCTGGCAGGCCAATGAGCTGGCGCGTCCGCTGCTGAAGCTGAAGGCGATGGATAATAACGGCCTGCTGCGACGCACGCTGATCGCCTGGTTCAGCAATAACGTGCAGCCTTCCGCCACCGCGCGCGCGCTGTTTATTCATCGTAATACGCTGGAATATCGGCTGAACCGGATTTCTGAGCTGACCGGGCTTAACCTGAGCCATTTTGACGATCGCTTATTGCTGTATGTAGCGCTGCAGCTGGACGATCAGCCCTGAGGCAGGAAGCGCCGCGGCGGCGCGCGGCGCGTTGTGTTAGCGGCTGCTGCGGGTCAGCTTATCTAGATCGGATTCGATCTCCGCGATCTTATTCGATACCACGCTCTCCAGGTGGTGCAGATCGTCAAGAATTTTCCGTTTCAAATCGATCTCGATCTGATCGCGCTGGCAAATCTGATCCAGCTCGTCGATAACGTAGCGCAGGTTAGGGCTGATCTCCTGCACTTCCTTGTAGCCCTGACCAAGACCGTCGGCGACCACGGTTTTGCGCTGACGCGGATATTTAAACTTGACGCTTTTGGCGAAAAACTCGCCTTTATCTTTGCGGAAGTAAATCTTCAGAATGTCGTTGTTCGCTTCCTGACGCAGGCTGTAGCGATCGATATCTTCCGGATTAGAAATGCCCAGGCTTTTTAAATTGTCATACATGGCAATGCTTCCTGTGAACGTGAAATAGGGGGCGTCGCGACGGTTCCGTTACACTTTGCCGGCCTGGCGGGCCGGACGGCACTCTGCCTAAGCAGGATAAAGGGCCTGTGAACACTGTAGACATAAACGACGAACTTCGGCACATTGCGCCGCAGAAAGTGCTGCGATGAATTATCGCCCGCATAAAAAACAGACGCGTGTTTACTTTGCCGCCGCCGGCGGCGAGAAGCAAGCATGAAGCGTAAGCGAAAGCGGGAAATGTGCGGCCGGGACGATACGGCGCGCGGCGTGACGCAGGCGCGTATGACGCCGGGAAGCCTCAGCCCCGCTGCGTAAGCGGGGCTGAAGGCCGAACATTATTCATCAATGGTGCGCAGCAGCTCATTAATGCCGACTTTGCCGCGCGTTTTCGCATCAACCTTTTTCACAATGACCGCGCAGTAGAGGCTGTAAGAACCATCTTTTGACGGCAGGTTGCCGGAAACCACCACCGAACCGGCCGGTACGCGGCCATAGTGAACTTCGCCGGTTGCACGATCGTAGATTTTGGTGCTCTGTCCGATATAGACGCCCATCGAAATCACCGCTCCCTCTTCAACGATAACGCCTTCCACAATTTCAGAGCGCGCGCCGATAAAGCAGTTGTCTTCGATGATGGTCGGATTGGCCTGCAGCGGCTCCAGTACGCCGCCGATGCCGACGCCGCCGGAGAGGTGAACGTTTTTGCCGATCTGCGCGCAGGAGCCGACGGTCGCCCAGGTATCTACCATGGTGCCTTCGTCAACGTAAGCGCCGATATTGACATAGGAGGGCATCAGTACGGTGTTGCGGGCGATAAACGCGCCCTGACGCACCGCCGCCGGCGGCACCACGCGGAAACCCTCTTGTTTGAAACGCGCTTCGTCATAGGCGGCGAATTTCATCGGCACTTTGTCGTAGTAGCGGCTTTCCGCGCCTTCAATTACCTGATTGTCATTGATGCGGAAAGAGAGCAGCACCGCTTTTTTCAGCCACTGATGGGTGATCCACTGCCCGTTGATCTTCTCGGCAACGCGCAGCGCGCCGCTGTCGAGCAGGGCGATGGTCTGGTTGATCGCATCGCGGGTTGCGGCGTCCACGCTGGCGGGCGTGATGTCGGCACGGCGCTCAAACGCGCTCTCAATAACACTCTGTAACTGTTGCATTTGCTTTTCCATCCTGGTTATTTCATTCATCGTCGGTCAGGAACGAGCGAGGCGCCGCCGCTGGCCCGATAGCTGATGAACAACGGTAGTAAAAAATCAATCTGGATCACACTTTATCGTTTGGATTAAGGGCCTGTGTCAACCGTTGTTGCAGCCTGTGGCGCAAATTTGCGCTCAGCGCGCGGCGCTCGTCGTCGGCCAGAATAAAGAGATCCTCCACCCGTTCGCCGATGGTGCTGATGCGCGCGCCGTGCAGCGAAATGCCTAAATCGGCGAAAACTTCGCCTACCTGCGCCAGCAGGCCGGGGCGATCGAGCGCCACCAGCTCCAGCCAGGTGCGGCGATCGTTAAACGACGGCAGAAAACGCACTTCGGTATCGACGTTAAAATGTTTCAGCCTGGCGGACTGGCGTCGGGTGCGCGGCGGCGTCCAGCTGGTCTGGGCGATCGCCTGCTCCAGCGCCTGGATAATCATCTGGTGGCGATCGGGCGCCAGCGGGCTGCCGTCCGGCTCCAGCACAATAAAGGTGTCCAGCGCCATGCCGTCGCGGCTGGTGAAAATCTGCGCATCATGCACGCTGAGATTGCGTCGATCCAGCTCGCCCGCCACCGCGGCGAACAGATAGGGGCGATCCGGGCTCCAGATAAAGATTTCGGTACCGCCGCGCGTCGCCTGCGGGCTGACCAGCACCAGCGGCTGGCTGAGATCGTGGTTCATCAGATGGCGGGCGTGCCAGGCGAGCTGGTTGGGCGTGTGGCGCAGGAAATAGTCGGCGCGGCAGCGGCTCCAGATCTGATGCAGCGCCTCCTCATTAATATTGTCCATGCGCAGCAGCGCCAGCGCCTGCAGGCGGTGATGACGCACGCGTTCGCGCAGGTCGGGCGAATTTTCCATGCCGCGCCGCAGCTGTTTCTCGGTGGCGAAGAACAGCTCGCGCAGCAGGCTCTGCTTCCAGCTGTTCCACAGCGTTTCGTTGGTAGCGCAGATATCCGCCACGGTCAGGCTGACCAGATAGCGCAGGCGATTTTCATTCTGCATGACTTCGGCAAACTGCTGGATCACCGCCGGATCCTGGATATCGCGGCGCTGGGCGGTAACCGACATCAACAGATGATGGCGCACCAGCCAGGCGAGCAGCTGCGTTTCGCGCGAGTTCAGGCCGTGCAGCTCGGCGAACGCCAGCGCATCCTGCGCGCCGAGAATGGAGTGATCGCCGTTGCGTCCTTTGGCGATATCGTGAAACAGCGCCGCCAGCAGCAGCAGCTCCGGCTGCGGCAGGCGCGGCCACAGTTCGACGCACAGCGGATGGCGCGAGCGCGTCGCTTCGCTGGCGAAGCTTTCCAGCTTCTGCAGTACGCGCACGGTATGTTCATCCACCGTATAGGCATGAAACAGATCGAACTGCATCTGGCCGACTACTTTACTCCACTGAGGCAGATAGGCCGACAGCACGCTGTGGCGATGCATCGGCACCAGCGCCCGGCTTACCGCGCCGGGATGCCTGAGAATCGCCAGAAAGTGACGGCGCGCTTCCGGCAGATAACAGAGCGACTGTTGCAGGTTGCGGCGCGCGTGGCGCAGCTGGCGCAGGGTGGAGGAGTAAATGCCTTTGATGTTCTCATTGCGCACCATTACCCAAAACATGCGCATAATAGCCGCCGGCTGGCGGTTAAACAGCGCGTCGTCGCGCAAGTCGATCAGGCTGCCGCGCAGCTGGAAATCGTCATCAAGCGGCACCGGCTTATCGGTGGCGTCCAGCGCCAGAATCGCATCGTCAAACAGCTGCAGCAGCATCTGGTTCAGCTCGCTGATGCGGCGCGTGACGCGGAAAAAATCTTTCATCATGCGTTCTACCGGCTCGTTGCCTTCGCCCTGATAGTTGAGGCGCTGCGCCACGGTTAGCTGGCGATCGAACAGCAGGCGGTTATCGTAGCGGGGCAGGGTAAGGTGCAGCGCAAAGCGAATGCGCCAGAGGAACGCCTGGCACTCGTTCAGCTCGTTACGCTCCGCCTCGGTGAGAAAGCCGAAGCCGACCATCTCATCCAGCGAGGTGGCGCCGAAGTGGCGCCGCGCCACCCACAGCAATGTGTGGATATCGCGCAGGCCGCCGGGGCTGCTTTTTATATCCGGTTCAAGATTATAGCTGGTGCCGTGATAGCGCTGGTGCCGCTGCTGCTGCTCGTCGATTTTGGCGGCGTAAAAACGTGAAGAGGGCCAAAAGCCATCGCTGAAGATATGCTTTTGCAGCTCCAGAAACAGCGCCACGTCGCCGATCAACATACGCGATTCAATCAGATTGGTGGCGATGGTGAGGTCGGAAAGCCCCTCCAGCAGGCACTCTTCCAGCGTGCGCACGCTGTGGCCGACTTCGAGCTTAAGATCCCACAGCAGCGTCAGCAGTTCGCCGGCCTGCGCCGCCGCCTGTTCGCTTAGCGGCGTGCGGCTGAGGATCAGCAGATCGATATCGGAAAGCGGATGCAGTTCGCCGCGGCCGTAGCCGCCCACCGCCACCAGCGCCACGTCAGCCATGCTATCGAAACCGTAAAAGCGCCAGAGGCGGCGCAGCAGGCCGTCAATAAACAGCGTGCGGGCTTCGATCAGCGACGCCACATCCTCGCCGGCGTCAAAGGCGGCGGCCAGCGCATGCTGAAAACGATCGAGACGCTGTTTTAACCCTTCGCGCGTGAGCTGGGCGTCGTCCCAGCCGGCGGCGGAATCGGCCAGGCCATAGTTTATTTCATCGTTCACGCTATTGCTCATTGAGAGTTTGCTCCGCTTGCACCATAAAAAAAGCCGGCGGGCGGCCGGCTTTTATCCCTTCTTCGCGGGCGACGATGTTATTCGTTTACCAGCACCGCCGGAATGGTATCGTCTTTACGCAGGGTAAGAATTTCACAGCCGTTTTCCGTCACCACAATAGTATGCTCATACTGCGCGGACAAGCTGCGATCCTTGGTTTTTACCGTCCAGCCATCTTTCATGGTGCGGATGCGGTAATCACCGGCGTTAACCATCGGCTCGACGGTAAAGGTCATGCCCGCCTGCAGCACTACGCCGCCGTCATCGGCGTCATAGTGCAGCACCTGCGGCTCTTCATGGAAGCCTTTGCCGATGCCGTGCCCGCAATATTCGCGTACCACGGAAAAGTCCTGCGCCTCGACATATTTCTGGATTTCGCGGCCCAGCGTACGCAGGCGAATGCCCGGCTTCACCATGCGCAGCGCCAGATAGAGGCTCTCCTGCGTCACGCGGCACAGACGCTCGCCCTGAATGGTCGGCTTGCCGACGATAAACATTTTCGAGGTGTCGCCGTGGTACTCATCTTTAATGACCGTGACGTCGATATTGACGATATCGCCCTCTTTCAGCAGCTTGTCATCGCTGGGAATGCCGTGGCACACCACATCGTTAACGGAAATGCAGACCGATTTCGGGAAGCCGTGATAGCCGAGGCTGGCGGAGATCGCCTGCTGAGCGTTAACGATGTGATCGTGACAGATGCGGTCGAGTTCGCCGGTAGAGACGCCTGGTTTAACGTGAGGCTCGATCATCTCCAGCACCTCGGCGGCGAGACGGCCGGCGACGCGCATTTTTTCGATTTCTTCTGGGGTTTTAATTGAGATTGACATTAATTTAATCCGCAGTTGCCGTCATTTTCGACAATAATTGAGCAAGTGGCGTCATGTTATCAGGTCAGCCAGCGTGCTGCCACTGAGCGTTAACCGACCGGCAACGGCAACGGCCGACGGCGGAAAAAAGCGCCGGCGCCGCGGTTATTTGCCGCCCGCCGGCGCTAACAAATATTGGCGTCAAAACATGCTTTATGGTATAAAGCGCGCCGACGATTCCAGTTAAGGCGAAACGCCAGCGCTGGAAACGCCATCGCTCTGCATAATTCAGCCTGCATGAAGGCGGCGTCCGGCGGTTTTGCGCTCACCTACTCCGGTAAGCGGCAGGCGCGGAAGCCAACCCAACATATAGCCTGATTATGATGAGTATAAATCTCATTATGTGTAAACAACACACACATATCGGCACATGCGCCGGGGTGCCTTTCGGGGTCGGTTGCATGGGATATGTGGAGGCCCAACCCCAACTTAATTACAGAGGTAATCATGGCAACTGTTTCCATGCGCGACATGCTCAAGGCCGGTGTTCACTTCGGTCACCAGACCCGTTACTGGAACCCGAAAATGAAGCCGTTCATCTTCGGTGCGCGTAACAAAGTTCACATCATCAACCTTGAGAAAACGGTACCGATGTTCAACGACGCTCTGGCGGAACTGAACAAAATCGCTTCCCGTAAAGGCAAAATCCTGTTTGTCGGTACTAAACGCGCTGCCAGCGAAGCCATCAAAGAATCTGCGCTGAGCTGCGACCAGTTCTTCGTCAACCACCGCTGGCTGGGTGGTATGCTGACTAACTGGAAAACCGTTCGTCAGTCCATTAAACGTCTGAAAGATCTGGAAACTCAGTCTCAGGACGGTACGTTCGACAAGCTGACCAAAAAAGAAGCGCTGATGCGCACTCGTGAGCTGGCCAAGCTGGAAAACAGCCTGGGCGGTATCAAAGACATGGGCGGTCTGCCGGACGCGCTGTTTGTGATCGATGCCGACCACGAACATATCGCAATCAAAGAAGCAAACAACCTGGGTATCCCGGTATTTGCTATCGTTGATACTAACTCCGATCCGGATGGCGTTGATTTCGTTATCCCTGGTAACGACGATGCGATCCGTGCTGTTAGCCTGTACCTGACCGCTGTTGCGACCACCATTCGCGAAGGCCGCTCTCAGGATCTGGCTGAGCAGGCAGAAGAAGCTTCTTTAGAGGCTTAATAAGGTTTGCTCTGCTACAGAGCCCTTATCATTCAGATATGATCTGTAAGGGGCCGCTTTTGGCCCCTTTATTTTTTTAACCGCAGCCCGTCCGGGCGGCGCCTGGCCTGGCTGCGAAGCACTCCTGCGAGCGGGAGCGGGCCGATGCGGCAACGCCAGCGGTCGCTCCATGAACGGGCGTGGATGAACCCAGACAACTGAGGAAGAGAGAATGGCTGATATTACCGCTGCTCTGGTAAAAGAACTGCGTGAACGTACTGGCGCGGGCATGATGGAATGTAAAAAAGCGCTGGTTGAAGCGAATGGCGACATCGAGCTGGCGATTGACAACATGCGTAAGTCTGGTCAGGCGAAAGCGGCGAAGAAATCTGGCCGCGTTGCTGCTGAAGGCGTAATCCTGACTGAAATCGCAGGCAATACCGGCGTAATCGTTGAGCTGAACTGCGAAACTGACTTCGTTGCTAAAGATGCCGGCTTCCTGGCGTTCGGTAAAGAAGTTATCGCCGCCGCTACCGCTGAGCGCATCGCTGATATCGAAGCGCTGAAGGCGAAATTCGAAGATCAGCGCACCGCGCTGGTAGCGAAAATCGGTGAAAACATCAACATCCGTCGCGTTGCTATTCTCGAAGGCGACGTTGTAGGTTCTTACCTGCACGGCGCGCGCATCGGCGTTCTGGTTTCCGCAACCGGCGCTGATGAAGAGCTGGTGAAACACATCGCGATGCATATCGCGGCCAGCAAACCGGAATATGTTAAACCGGAAGACGTACCGGCTGACGTGGTTGCGCGTGAGCATCAGATCCAGCTGGACATCGCCATGCAGTCTGGCAAACCGCGTGAAATCGCAGAAAAAATGGTTCAGGGCCGCATGAACAAGTTCACCGGCGAAGTTTCCCTGACCGGCCAGCATTTCGTAATGGATCCGAGCAAAACCGTTGGTCAGCTGCTGAAAGAGAAAGGCGCTGACGTGATTAACTTCATCCGCTTCGAAGTGGGTGAGGGCATTGAGAAAGTAGAAAACGACTTCGCTGCGGAAGTTGCAGCAATGTCCAAACAGTCTTAATGGTCCCGAAAGAACCGCCAACCGGCGGTTCTTTTTTGTCTGAGATCTGCAGCATTTTTCAGTCTCATCCCAATAGCTTTATTTACAGGCTAAGCGGATGATAGATCGGATTTAACTCCTCATTTTCATGATAGCTTCCAGGAAAAAATGACCATGGCTACCAATGCAAAACCTGTTTATCAACGTATCCTGCTAAAACTGAGTGGCGAAGCGCTGCAGGGCGCCGAGGGTTTCGGCATCGACGCGAGCGTACTCGATCGCATGGCTCAGGAAATTAAAGAGCTGGTAGAGCTGGGTATTCAGGTTGGCGTCGTGATTGGTGGGGGTAACCTGTTCCGCGGCGCAGGCCTGGCGCAGGCGGGGATGAACCGCGTTGTCGGCGATCACATGGGGATGCTGGCCACCGTAATGAACGGGCTGGCAATGCGTGATGCGCTGCACCGCGCCTATGTGAACGCGCGTCTGATGTCGGCGATTCCGCTAAACGGCGTGTGCGATAACTACAGCTGGGCGGAGGCGATCAGCCTGCTGCGTAACAACCGCGTAGTGATCTTTTCCGCGGGCACCGGCAATCCTTTCTTCACCACCGACTCCGCCGCCTGCCTGCGCGGTATCGAAATTGAAGCTGACGTGGTGCTGAAAGCGACTAAAGTTGACGGCGTCTACTCTGCCGATCCGGTAAAAAATCCCGATGCCACCCTGTACGATCAGCTCTCCTATCAGGATGTGCTGGAGCGTGAGCTGAAAGTGATGGATCTGGCCGCCTTTACCCTGGCGCGCGACCATCAGCTGCCGATTCGCGTCTTTAACATGAATAAGCCGGGCGCGCTGCGTCGTGTGGTGATGGGTGAAAAAGAAGGCACCCTGATTACGCATTAATATCCGTCACGGCGTAAAATAGGGTATATTCTGTTGGCGTGGCGTGATGGCGCGCCGCGTACCGTTCAGGATTACCGACGAATTTTACCGTTTCCTGACACGTCGCCGTGGCAGGTTAAACCGAATCCAAGGGTTACAACGTGATTAACGACATCAAGAAAGATGCCGACACGCGCATGGAAAAATGCGTTGAGGCATTCAAAAATAACATCGGCAAAGTACGCACTGGCCGCGCATCACCAGCGCTTCTCGACGGGATCGTAGTAGAATATTACGGTACGCCGACACCGCTGCGCCAGCTGGCCAACGTTACCGTCGAAGACTCACGCACGCTGAAAATCAACGTATTTGACCGCTCGCTGAGTCCGGCCGTTGAGAAAGCGATCATGGCGTCCGATCTCGGCCTGAATCCGAGCTCCGCCGGCACCGATATTCGCGTACCGCTGCCGCCGCTGACGGAAGAACGCCGTAAAGATCTGATCAAAGTCGTGCGCGGCGAAGCTGAGCAGGGGCGCGTATCGGTGCGTAACGTGCGCCGCGATGCCAACGATAAAGTAAAAGCGCAGCTGAAAGATAAAGCGATCGGCGAAGATGAAGAGCGCCGCGCGCAGGATGAAATTCAAAAAATGACCGATGCGTATATCAAGAAAATTGATGCCGCGCTGGCCGAAAAAGAAACGGAGCTGATGGATTTCTAATTCCGTCGCGCGCCCGTAAAACGCCGTCCACAGCGTACCGCCTTCAGCCTACGCTGTTTGACGGCGTTTTGCTTTGTCTCCCCATTACCGGCGCACTGGCGCATCTTTCTCTCGCGTCGTGTCCGAATTTCTACACAGAGCGGCCTCATGAAGCAACTAACCATTCTGGGCTCCACCGGATCGATTGGCGTTAATACGCTGGCGGTGGTGGAGGCGAATCCACAGCAATTTTCCGTTAAGGCGCTGGTCGCCGGTTATAACGTTGAGCTGATGACCGGGCAGTGTCTGCGCTTCCGTCCCGACTATGCCGCGATGGCGGATGAGGCCGCGGCCAGCCAGCTGCGCCAGCGGCTGCGCGAGCTGGGCGTGCGCACCGAGGTGTTGTCCGGCGAAGAGGCCGCCTGTCAGCTGGCGGCGCTGGATGAAGTCGATCAGGTGATGGCGGCGATTGTCGGCGCGGCGGGCCTGTTGCCTACGTTGGCCGCGATTCGCGCCGGTAAAACGGTGCTGCTGGCGAATAAAGAATCCCTTGTCACGTGCGGCCGTTTATTTATGGAGGCGGTCAGCGCCAGCGGCGCGCGTCTGCTGCCGGTCGACAGCGAGCATAATGCCATTTTTCAGAGTTTGCCCGCTACCATCCAGCAACAGTTAGGATACGCTAACCTGCAGGAAAACGGCATTGAGTCGATTATCCTTACGGGATCTGGTGGACCGTTTCGTGACATGCCGCTTCCGGCGCTGACTGCCGTCACGCCTGAGCAGGCCTGCGCGCATCCGAACTGGTCAATGGGACGTAAAATTTCCGTTGATTCCGCCACCATGATGAATAAAGGCCTGGAATACATTGAAGCCCGCTGGCTGTTTAATGCGACCGATGCGCAGATGGAAGTGATACTGCATCCGCAGTCGGTAATCCATTCGATGGTGCGTTACCGCGACGGCAGCGTACTGGCGCAGCTGGGTTCGCCGGATATGCGTACGCCGATCGCGCATACCATGGCCTGGCCGCAGCGGGTAGAAACGGGCGTAACGCCGCTCGATTTTACCCGTATGAAGGCGTTGACCTTCGACGAACCTGATTTCAATCGCTATCCCTGTCTGCAACTGGCGATAGAGGCGTGTGAACAGGGACAGGCGGCGACCACCGCGCTGAACGCGGCGAACGAAATTGCGGTCGCGGCGTTCCTTAACGCGCAGATTCGCTTTACCGACATCGCCGCGCTTAATACCGCCGTTCTGTCATCGCTGCAGCTCGCTGAACCGCAAAGCGTGGAGGCGGTGCTGGCGATCGATGCACAGGCGCGTCGGGCGGCGCAGGCGCTGTTGTCGCGTCCGGTCGCGATTGGTTAATTCGCTATTTGCATGGGCGCTATTTGTGAGCGGGGGGCGAAGCTGGTATAGTCCCTGGCTCCCGTTTCGCATTTACACACAGTCAGAGCGGTGGGCAGAGCCGTGGTTTCACGGCTTTTTTGCAGCCGCACGGGAATGTATTCAGAAGCCGTTGTATTTATGATTAAAGGAAATGAATACGCGTTATGTCGTCCGAAACTCAAATAACAACCGATGACCAGCAGCGGATACGCCCGCGTCATGTGGCCATCATCATGGATGGCAACGGCCGCTGGGCAAAAAATCAGGGTAAACTTCGTGTCTCCGGTCATAAAGCGGGAGTGAAATCGGTGCGTCGCGCCGTAAGCTTCGCCGTCAGCAATAAACTGGAAGCCCTCACGCTTTATGCCTTCAGCAGCGAAAACTGGTCCCGTCCGGCGCAGGAAGTCGTGGCGCTGATGGAGCTGTTTGTCTGGGCGCTCGACAGCGAAGTAAAAAGCCTGCATAAACACAACGTTCGGTTAAGAATTATTGGCGATATCAGCCGTTTTAATTCACGCTTACAGGAGCGCATTCGTCGCGCTGAGGAACTGACTCAACAAAATAATGGATTAACTCTCAACATAGCCGCGAATTATGGCGGCCGTTGGGATATTATTCACGGCGTAAAACAGATAGCCGAGCAGGTGCAGGAAGGATTGCTCCGTCCTGACCAGATCGAGGAAACTACGCTGTCCAGATTTCTCTGTATGCACGACCTGGCACCGGTGGATCTGGTTATAAGGACCGGGGGAGAGCATCGTATCAGTAATTTTCTGTTATGGCAGATCGCCTATGCGGAATTTTACTTCACCGATGTTCTCTGGCCTGATTTTGACGAACAAGTTTTTGAAGGTGCAATGAATGCTTTCTCACACCGTGAGCGTCGGTTTGGCGGCGCAGCACCTGGCGGCGCCTGAGCGCCCTGGGGGTAACCTTTGCTGAAATCGCGTCTGATTACAGCGTTCATCCTGATTCCATTGGTGATCGCTGCGCTTTTCTGGTTACCGCCGTCAGGATTTGCTATCGCCACGCTGGTGGTGTGTATGCTGGCCGCCTGGGAATGGGGCCAGCTCGCCGGGTTTACCTCTCGCCTTCAACGCATCTGGCTGGCCGTACTTTGCGGCCTGCTGCTTGCCCTGATGCTGTTCACGCTTCCTCCTTATCAACATGCCGTTCAGCAACCGCAAATTGGCGCTTCGCTCTGGGCCGCGCTCGGCTGGTGGATCGCCGCGCTGCTGCTGGTGCTGTTTTATCCCGCATCCGCCGGTTTCTGGCGCGGTTCGCGCGCGCTGCGGCTGGTGTTTGGCGTGCTGACTATCGTGCCGTTTTTTTTCGGCATGGTGGCGCTGCGTCAGTACCACTATGAGCTCGATCGTTTCGCCGGCGCCTGGTGGCTGCTCTATGTGATGCTGCTGGTGTGGGGCGCCGATTCCGGGGCCTATATGTTTGGACGCCTGTTCGGCAAGCATAAGCTGGCGCCGAAAGTGTCGCCGGGAAAAACCTGGGAAGGCTTTTTCGGCGGGCTGCTGACCTCGGCGGTTATCGCCTGGCTGTTCGGCCTGTGGGCGCCGCTGAGCGTAGCGCCCGGCACCTTGCTAATCTGTTCCCTTATCGCCGCGCTGGCCTCAGTGCTGGGCGATCTCACCGAAAGCATGTTTAAACGCGAAGCCGGCATCAAGGATAGCGGGCAGCTGATACCCGGCCATGGCGGGATTCTCGACCGTATCGATAGCCTGACCGCAGCGGTGCCGGTTTTCGCCTGTCTGCTGCTGCTGGTTTTCAGAACGCTTTAAGGACAAGACGTTATGCTAAGCTTTATCTGGAGTCTTGCCGCTTTCATCGTTGCGCTGGGCGTGCTGATTACCGTCCACGAATTCGGTCACTTCTGGGTGGCGCGCCGCTGCGGAATTAAAGTTGAGCGATTTTCCGTAGGCTTTGGTAAAGCGCTGTGGCGCTATCGCGATCGTCTCGGCACGGAATATGTTATTGCGCTGATCCCGCTGGGCGGCTATGTCAAAATGCTCGACGAGCGCGTGGAAAGCGTGGCGCCTGAGCTGCGCCATTTCGCCTTTAACAATAAAACCGTGCAGCAGCGCGCAGCGGTGATCGCCGCCGGCCCTGTCGCCAATTTCCTGTTTGCCGTTGTCGCTTACTGGCTGGTATTTATTCACGGCGTGCCGGGCGTGCGTCCGGTGGTTGGGCAAATCATCAGCGGTTCGGTGGCGGCGGAGGCGCAAATTTCGCCCGGCATGGAACTTAAAGCGGTTGACGGCATCGAAACGCCTGACTGGGAAGCTGTGCGTATGGCGCTGGTGAGTAAAATCGGCGATGACGAAGTTACTCTGACCCTGTCGCCTTTCGGTTCGGCGCAGCGGGTTGAAAAACGGGTCGACTTACGCGGCTGGCATTTTGAGCCGGACAAGCAGGATCCGGTGGTGTCGTTGGGTATCGCGCCGCGCGGGCCGGAGGTTGAAACCGTGCTGGCGGAAGTGCTGGCTGATTCGCCCGCCAGCGCGGCGGGTTTGCAAGCAGGCGACAGGATCGTTAAAGTCGATGGTCAGCCGCTGGCGGCATGGCTCGATTTTGTCAACCTGGTGCGCGAGCGTCCGGAACAGGTTATCGCGCTGGTGGTTGAGCGCCAGGGCGAGACGCTGAACCTGACGCTAACGCCAGCCGCTAAAGGCAAAGGGCAGGCGGCGGGGTTTGCCGGCGTCGTGCCGAAAGTGCTGCCGCTGCCGGATGAGTATAAAACGGTGCGTCAGTATGGGCCGTTTGCCGCTATCGGCGCGGCCGGAGAGAAAACCTGGCAGCTGATGAGGCTGACGGTCGACATGCTTGGCAAGTTGATCTCCGGAGATGTTAAGCTGAATAATCTGAGCGGGCCGATTTCTATCGCGCAGGGCGCAGGGATGTCAGCAGAGTATGGGATGATTTATTACCTGATGTTTCTTGCGCTTATCAGCGTGAATCTCGGTATTATCAATCTCTTCCCGTTACCGGTATTAGATGGTGGGCATTTGCTTTTCCTCGCGATTGAAAAAATCAAGGGGAAACCGGTGTCCGAGCGAGTTCAGGACTTCAGTTATCGCATTGGCTCGATTTTGCTGGTGTTGTTAATGGGGCTTGCACTATTCAATGATTTCTCTCGCCTGTGATGATCGGAATGTGGTCCAGGCTGGGACGTGTTAGGAAGAACGCATAACAACGATGGCGATGAAAAAGTTGCTCATAGCGTCGCTGCTGTTCAGCAGCGCCACCGTTTACGGTGCAGACGGGTTCGTGGTGAAGGACATTCATTTCGAAGGACTGCAGCGAGTCGCTGTTGGTGCGGCTCTGCTCAGCATGCCGGTGCGTGTTGGTGATACGGTAGATGATGAAGATATCAGTAATACCATTCGCGCCCTGTTTGCTACCGGGAACTTCGAAGATGTTCAGGTCCTGCGCGACGGCACCACGCTGATCGTTCAGGTCAAGGAACGTCCCACCATAGCCAGCATCACTTTCTCCGGCAATAAGGCGGTGAAGGATGACATGCTCAAACAGAATCTTGAAGCTTCCGGCGTGCGCGTCGGCGAGGCGCTGGATCGCACCACTATCTCCAGCATTGAGAAAGGGCTGGAAGATTTCTACTACAGCGTGGGTAAATACAGCGCCAGCGTTAAAGCGGTAGTTACGCCGCTGCCGCGCAACCGCGTCGATCTGAAACTGGTGTTTGTCGAAGGCGTTTCGGCGAAAATCCAGCAGATCAACGTGGTGGGCAATAAAACCTACAGCTCTGATGAACTGATCTCCCGCTTCCAGCTGCGCGACGAAGTGCCGTGGTGGAACCTGGTAGGGGATCGTAAATATCAGAAGCAGAAACTGGCGGGCGACTTAGAAACGCTGCGCAGCTTCTACCTCGATCGCGGCTACGCCCGTTTCAATATCGATTCTACCCAGGTCAGCCTGACGCCGGATAAAAAAGGTATCTACATCACCATTAATATCAACGAAGGCGATCAGTATAAGCTTTCCGGCGTGGTGGTGAACGGCAGCATGGCGGGCCATTCTGCGGAAATCGAAAGCATTGCGAAGGTTGAGCCGGGCGAGCTGTACAACGGCACCAAAGTCACCAAAATGGAAGACGGCATTAAACAGCTGCTGGGCCGCTATGGTTACGCCTATCCGCGCGTGGTGACGCAGCCGGAAATTAACGATGCGGATAAAACCGTTAAGCTGCATATTAACGTAGATTCCGGTAACCGCTACTACGTGCGCAAGGTGCGTTTCGAAGGCAACGATACCTCGAAAGATTCGGTGCTGCGTCGTGAAATGCGCCAGATGGAAGGCGCGTGGCTCGGCAGCAACCTGGTTGAACAGGGTAAAGAGCGTCTGAATCGTACCGGCTATTTTGAAACCGTTGACGTTGATACGCAGCGCGTGCCGGGCACGCCGGATCAGGTTGACGTCGTCTATAAGGTGAAAGAGCGTAATACCGGTACCTTTAACTTCGGTATCGGCTACGGCACCGAAAGCGGCGTCAGCTTCCAGGTGGGCGTCACCCAGGATAACTGGCTGGGTACCGGCAACACCGTTGGCATCAGCGGCACCAAAAACGACTATCAAACCTATGCGGAATTCTCCCTGACCGATCCCTACTTCACGGTAGATGGCGTCAGTCTGGGCGGGCGTATCTTCTATAATGACTTTAAAGCGGACGACGCCGATCTTTCCGACTATACCAACAAAAGTTATGGCGTAGACGGCACGCTGGGCTTCCCGGTCAATGAGAACAATACGCTGCGCGTCGGCCTCGGCTATGTGCATAACGATCTCTCCAATATGCAGCCGCAGGTGGCCATGTGGCGCTATCTGCAATCGGTAGGGCAGAGCCCATCGCTGACGGGAGACGCGGAGTATTCCGCCGACGACTTTACCTTCAACTATGGCTGGACGTACAACAACCTGGACCGTGGTTTCTTCCCCACCTCCGGCAACCGTACCAACCTGAACGGTAAAGTGACTATTCCAGGCTCGGATAACAACTTCTACAAAGTTACGCTGGATACGCAGCAGTATATGCCGATCGATGATGACCATAGCTGGGTTCTGCTGGGACGCGGACGCATCGGTTATGGCGACGGTATCGGTAGCAAAGAGCTGCCGTACTATGAAAACTTCTACGCCGGTGGTTCCAGCACCGTGCGCGGTTTCCGCTCCAATAACATTGGTCCGAAAGCCGCCTACATCAACGATAATTCTTCTACCTGCTCCGGCAACAATACGCTTTGTCGGTCGGATGATGCGGTGGGCGGCAACGCCATGGCGGTGGCCAGCCTTGAGCTGATTACGCCGACGCCGTTTATCAGCGAGAAATATGCGAACTCAGTGCGCACTTCGCTGTTCGTCGATGCAGGTACGGTTTGGGATACTAACTGGGAAAACACCACCGCAAGCCGCCTGGCCGGTATTCCGGACTACAGCGATCCGGGTAATATCCGTATGTCAGCCGGTATTGCGCTGCAGTGGATGTCGCCGCTCGGCCCGCTGGTGTTCTCTTACGCCCAGCCGTTCAAGAAATATGATGGAGATAAAGCGGAGCAGTTCCAGTTTAACATTGGTAAAACCTGGTAACGCACGCTTCAGGGAAGCATAGCGGTTAAGTATCGCACTGGACATCGGGCCGCGGTTTCATCAGCGGCCCGACGTTTCAGGCAAAAAGTGTGTCTTTGACACAAACGTTGATGGTAAGGAGTTAATAGTGAAAAAGTTGTTGTGTGCCGCAGGTCTGGGTCTCGCTTTAGCGGTTTCCGCAGGCGCTCAGGCTGCTGATAAAATTGCCGTGGTAAACGTGTCCAGCATTTTCCAACAGTTACCGCAGCGTGCCAATGTTGCGAAACAGCTGGAAAGCGAATTTAAAGGCCGCGCTACCGAACTACAAAGCCAGGAACGCGATCTTCAGGCCAAAATGCAGCGCCTGCAGCGTGATGGCTCTACCATGAAGGC
This sequence comes from Mixta tenebrionis, assembly GCF_006517625.1. GTDB lineage: Bacteria > Pseudomonadota > Gammaproteobacteria > Enterobacterales > Enterobacteriaceae > Mixta > Mixta tenebrionis. Next base: position 589,112 of record NZ_VHQI01000002.1, read on the forward strand.
CAGCGAACGCAGCCGTCTGGAAAAAGATATCATGTCGCAGCGTGAAACCTTCTCTACCAAAGCCCAGGCTTTTGAGCAGGATAATCGCCGTCGCCAGATGGAAGAGCGTAACAAGCTGCTGAGCCGTATTCAGGATGCAGTGAAAAAGGTAGCTGACAGCAAAGGTTATGACGTTGTCATCGACGCTAACGCGGTAGCCTACGCTGCTAATGCGAAAGACATCACGGCTGACGTACTGAAACAGGTTAAATAATCAATGTCTTCAATTCGACTGGCTGATTTAGCCCAGCAGTTGGATGCAGAATTGCACGGAGATGGCGACCTCGCCATCTCCGGCATTGCTTCTATGCACTCCGCACAAAACGGTCAAATCACTTTTCTCGCCAACAGCCGCTACCGTGAGCAGCTCGCCGAATGTCAGGCTTCCGCCGTGGTGCTGACCGAAGCGGATCTGCCGTGGTGCCATAGCGCCGCGCTGGTGGTTAAAAACCCCTATCTGACCTATGCGCGTATGGCGCAGCTGCTTGATACCACGCCGCAGCCGGCAAGCGATATCGCGCCCAGCGCGGTGATCGATGCCAGCGCTACCCTTGGTCATAACGTCTCCGTCGGCGCTAACGCGGTGATCGAATCGGGCGTCGTGCTTGGCGATAACGTGGCGATCGGCGCCGGCTGTTTCGTAGGTAAGAATACCCATATCGGCGCGGGCACCCGTTTGTGGGCCAATGTGACGATCTATCATGAAATTCGTATCGGTCAACAGTGCCTGATTCAGTCAGGGACGGTAATCGGCGCCGACGGCTTCGGTTATGCGAACGATCGCGGCAACTGGGTGAAAATTCCCCAGCTTGGTTCGGTGGTGATTGGCGATCGCGTTGAAATCGGCGCCTGCACCACCATCGATCGCGGCGCGTTGGATAACACTCAGATCGGTAATGGTGTTATCATTGACAACCAGTGCCAGATTGCACATAACGTGGTGATTGGCGACAATACCGCCGTTGCCGGCGGCGTTATTATGGCCGGCAGCCTGAAAATCGGACGTTACTGTATGATCGGCGGGGCCAGCGTGATCAACGGCCACATGGAAATTTGCGATAAAGTGACCGTAACCGGTATGGGAATGGTGATGCGCCCCATCACAGAACCTGGGGTATACTCTTCGGGCATTCCGCTGCAGCCTAATAAAACCTGGCGTAAAACCGCAGCGCTGGTGATGAATATCGATGAGATAAGCAAGCGCTTAAAAGCCATCGAGCGTAAGGTTGGGAAGGGCGACTAAGCGCGCATCATGCGTCTGCGCGGCCTGCATAAATAAAACCTGCACAGCAGGGAAGCCAGACGTTACATAAACTCATTTGCGGCCTGCCGATGATCGTCCGGATCGGTGCAGGCCGTGTTATTGTTGCCATCAGAATTTTTTAGGACAGGAAGAGTATTTTGACTACTGAAACTCATACTCTGAATATTGAAGAGATTTTAGAACTGCTACCGCACCGTTACCCGTTTTTACTGGTCGATCGTGTCCTGGAGTTCGAAGAGCATAAATATCTGCGTGCGGTGAAGAATGTCTCCGTTAACGAACCGTTTTTCCAAGGGCATTTCCCTGGTAAACCGATTTTTCCCGGCGTATTGATCCTTGAAGCGATGGCGCAGGCAACCGGCATTCTGGCGTTTAAAAGCGTTGGCAAGCTGGAACCGGGCGAACTTTACTACTTTGCCGGCATCGATGAGGCGCGCTTTAAGCGTCCGGTAGTGCCAGGCGATCAGATGGTAATGGAAGTCACCTTTGAGAAAACCCGCCGCGGTCTGACGCGTTTCAAAGGCGTGGCGACCGTAGACGGTAAGATTGTCTGTGAAGCGACCATGATGTGTGCCCGTAGCCGGGAGGCGTAATACGTGATTGATGCAACCGCCGTAATTCATCCAAGTTCGATTATCGAAGAGGGCGCCGTGATCGGCGCTCGTGTGCATATTGGTCCTTTTTGCTACATCGGGGCGCATGTCGAAATCGGTGAGGGGACCGTTCTTAAATCCCACGTGGTGGTGAACGGTCATACCCGCATTGGTAAAGAAAATATTATTACCCAGTTTGCCTCGATCGGTGAGGTTAACCAGGATCTGAAATATGCGGGCGAACCGACGCGCGTTGAAATTGGCGATCGCAACAGCATCCGTGAAAGCGTCACCATTCACCGCGGTACGGTGCAGGGCGGCGGCGTTACCCGTATCGGCAACGATAATTTGCTGATGGTAAACGCGCATATCGCGCACGACTGCATTATCGGCAGCCGCTGCATCTTCGCCAATAACGCGACGCTTGGCGGGCACGTTACGGTGGATGATTTCGCCATCATTGGCGGCATGACGGCGGTGCATCAGTTCTGTGTTATCGGCGCCCACGTAATGGTTGGCGGCTGTTCAGGCGTGGCGCAGGATGTCCCGCCATATGTAATTGCGCAGGGCAACCACGCAACGCCTTTCGGTATCAATATTGAAGGGTTGAAGCGCCGCGGCTTTAGCAAAGAGGGGCTGCACGCAATTCGTAACGCCTATAAGCTGCTCTACCGCAGCGGTAAAACGCTGGATGAGGTGAAGCCGGAGATTGAAGCGCTGGCGCAAGAGCATGCTGAGGTAAAGCCTTTTTATGACTTCTTTGCCCGCTCAACGCGAGGTTTGATTCGTTAAGCCATGGCTGTTCGTCCCTTAACCATTGCCCTTGTCGCCGGAGAAACCTCCGGCGATATTCTAGGTGCCGGCTTAATTCGCGCGCTGAAAGCAAAACATCCCGATGCCCGCTTTGTCGGCGTGGCGGGCCCGCGCATGCAGGCGGAAGGCTGCGAAAGCTGGTATGACATGGAAGAGCTGGCGGTAATGGGTATCGTTGAGGTGCTGGGACGCCTTTCGCGCCTGTTGAAAATCCGCCGCGATCTGACCCGCCGCTTCAGCGCCTTAAAGCCCGACGTCTTTGTCGGCATCGACGCGCCCGATTTCAATATTACCCTTGAAGGAAGGCTGAAACAGCGCGGCATCCGCACTATCCACTACGTCAGCCCTTCGGTCTGGGCATGGCGGCAGAAGCGGGTGTTTAAAATCGGCCGCGCGACCGATCTGGTGCTGGCCTTCCTGCCGTTCGAAAAAGCCTTTTACGATCGCTATGATGTGCCCTGCCGTTTTATCGGCCACACCATGGCGGATGCGATGCCGCTGCAGCCCGATAAGGCGGCGGCGCGGCGCACGCTCGGCATTGCCGAAGAGGCGCTCTGCCTGGCGCTGCTGCCGGGTTCGCGTCGCGCGGAAGTAGAGATGCTCAGCGCCGACTTTCTGAAAACGGCGATGCTGCTGCGGGAGAAATGGCCGCAGCTGGAGATCGTCGTGCCGCTGGTTAATGCGCAGCGGCGCGAACAGTTTGAACAAATTAAGGCGACGGTTGCGCCCGATCTGCCGGTGCATCTGCTGGACGGCCACGGACGCGAAGCGATGGTCGCCAGCGATGCGGCGCTGCTCGCCTCCGGCACCGCGGCGCTGGAGTGCATGCTGGCGAAATGTCCGATGGTGGTGGGCTACCGTATGAAGCCGGCAACCTTCTGGCTGGCGCAGCGGCTGGTGAAAACCGATTACGTTTCGCTGCCCAATCTGCTGGCCGGACGTGAACTAGTGCCGGAGCTGCTGCAGGATGAGTGTCAGCCCGATCGGCTGGCCGCCGCGCTTGCGCCGCTGCTGGGCGCAGGCGAAACGCGCGATCGTCTGCTGGCAACCTTTACCGAGCTACACCAGCAGATCCGCTGGAATGCCGATGAACAAGCGGCGCAGGCCGTACTGGAGTTGGCTAATGGCTGAATTTATCTATCCCGACGCGCGGCTGATCGCCGGCGTTGATGAAGTAGGGCGCGGTCCGCTGGTTGGCGCCGTGGTCACCGCGGCGGTGATCCTCGATCCGGCGCGTCCCATCGTCGGACTGGCGGATTCGAAAAAACTCAGCGAGAAGCGCCGCCTGGCGCTGTTTGATGAAATTAAAGAAAAAGCGCTCGCCTGGAGCCTGGGGCGGGCCGAACCTGAAGAGATCGACCGGCTTAATATTCTGCACGCTACCATGCTGGCGATGCAGCGTGCGGTTGCGGGCCTGCCGCTGACGCCCGATTATGTGCTGATCGACGGCAACCGCTGCCCGGCGTTGCCGATGCCGTCAATGGCGGTGGTAAAAGGCGATAGCCTGGTGGCGGAAATCAGCGCGGCGTCGATTCTGGCGAAAGTATCACGCGATCGCGAAATGGCCGAGCTGGACGCGATTTTCCCGCAGTATGGCTTTGCGCAGCATAAAGGTTATCCTACCGCGCAACATCTGGCGATGTTGACAACGCATGGCGCCACGCCGCACCATCGACGTAGTTTCGCTCCGGTGCGCAACGCGCTGCTGGATGCGGAAGTCAGGCAGCTCACCGCTGAAACGGCGCAATAGCGCTTTTTGCAGTTAACCGGAAAGAAAGATGGCCGAACCACGTTTTATTCATCTGCGTATCCACAGCGATTATTCGATGGTCGATGGACTGGCGAAGACCGGCCCGCTGGTGAAAAAAGCGGCCGCGCTCGGTATGCCGGCGATGGCGATCACTGACTTTACCAACCTGTGCGGGCTGGTAAAGTTTTACGGCGCGGCGCACGGCGCGGGCATCAAGCCGATTATCGGCGCTGATTTCCTGGTCGCCAGCGAACTGATGGGCGATGAGCTCAGCCAGATTACCGTGCTGGCGATGAACAATGCCGGCTACCAGAATCTGACGCTGCTGATTTCACGCGCCTACCAGCGCGGCTACGGCGTCAACGGACCCACCATCGAGCGCGACTGGCTGGCGGAGCATCAGGAAGGGCTGATTTTGCTCTCCGGCGGACGCCGCGGCGACGTGGGCCGCAGCCTGCTGCGCGGCAACCAGGCGCTGGTAGCGCAGTGCCTCTCCTTCTGGCAGCAACATTTTCCCGATCGCTACTATCTGGAGCTGATGCGCACCGGGCGTCCCGATGAAGAGAGTTACCTGCACGCCGCCGTCGAGCTGGCGATTGCCGAGGGAATTCCGGTCGTCGCCACCAACGAAGTCTGCTTCCTTAATGAGGAGGACTTCGACGCTCATGAAATCCGCGTGGCGATACATGACGGCTACACGCTCGACGATCCCAAACGTCCGCGCAACTACAGCCCGCAGCAGTACCTGCGCAGCGCGGAAGAGATGTGCGAGCTGTTTTCCGATATCCCGGAAGCGCTGGAGAACAGCGTAGAGATCGCCCGGCGCTGCAACGTGACGGTGCGCCTCGGCGAATATTTCCTGCCGCAGTTTCCCACCGGCGATATGACCACCGAAGATTATCTGGTGAAGCGCGCGCGCGAAGGGCTGGAGGAACGCCTGGAATTCCTGTTTCCTGACCCGGAAGTGCGCGCGCAGAAGCGCCCGGAATATGATGAGCGTCTGGAGATTGAGCTTAACGTTATCAACCAGATGGGTTTCCCCGGCTACTTCCTGATCGTAATGGAGTTTATCCAGTGGTCGAAGGATAACGGCATTCCGGTAGGGCCGGGACGTGGTTCGGGCGCCGGTTCGCTGGTGGCCTACGCGCTGAAAATCACCGATCTCGATCCGCTGGAGTTCGATCTGCTGTTCGAACGTTTCCTCAACCCGGAGCGTGTCTCCATGCCCGACTTTGACGTCGATTTCTGCATGGAAAAGCGCGATCGGGTGATCGATCACGTCGCCGATATGTACGGGCGCGACGCCGTTTCGCAGATTATCACCTTCGGCACCATGGCGGCGAAAGCGGTTATCCGCGACGTGGGCCGCGTGCTGGGCCATCCTTACGGCTTTGTCGATCGTATCTCCAAGCTGGTACCGCCCGATCCAGGCATGACGCTGGAGAAAGCCTTTGCCGCTGAGCCGCAGCTGCCGGAAATTTATGAGGCGGATGAGGAAGTTAAAGCGCTGATCGATATGGCGCGCAAGCTGGAAGGGGTGACGCGTAACGCCGGTAAACATGCCGGGGGCGTGGTTATCGCGCCGACCAAAATTACCGATTTTGCGCCGCTCTACTGCGATGAGCATGGCAACCATCCGGTCACCCAGTTCGATAAAAACGATGTGGAATATGCCGGGCTGGTGAAGTTTGACTTCCTTGGCCTGCGCACCCTGACGATTATCAACTGGGCGCTGGATATGATTAACGCGCGCCGGGCGAAGCAGGGCGAGCCGCCGATCGATATCGCCGCCATCCCACTGGAAGATAAGAAGAGTTTTGATATGCTGCAGCGCGCGGAAACCACCGCGGTTTTCCAGCTGGAATCGCGCGGCATGAAAGACCTGATCAAGCGCCTGAAGCCGGACTGCTTTGAAGATATGATCGCGCTGGTGGCGCTGTTCCGTCCGGGGCCGCTGCAGTCAGGGATGGTGGATAACTTTATCGACCGTAAGCACGGGCGTGAAGCCATCTCCTATCCTGATATTGAGTGGCAGCACGAGACGCTGAAGCCGGTACTGGAGCCGACCTACGGCATCATCCTCTACCAGGAACAGGTGATGCAGATCGCCCAGGTGCTGGCGGGCTATACGCTCGGCGGCGCGGATATGCTGCGCCGCGCGATGGGTAAGAAAAAGCCGGAGGAGATGGCGAAGCAGCGCTCGGTATTTAAAGAGGGCGCGGAAAAAATGGGCATCGACGGCGAGCTGTCGATGAAAATCTTCGACCTGGTAGAAAAATTCGCCGGTTACGGCTTCAATAAATCGCACTCCGCCGCCTATGCGCTGGTCTCTTATCAGACGCTGTGGCTGAAGGCGCACTATCCGGCCGAGTTTATGGCGGCGGTGATGACCGCCGATATGGATAACACCGAAAAAGTTGTGGGGCTGGTGGATGAGTGCTGGCGCATGGGGCTGAAGGTATTGCCGCCCGATATTAACTCCGGCCTCTATCAGTTCCACGTTAACGACGACGGTGAAATCGTTTACGGCATCGGCGCGATTAAAGGGGTTGGCGAAGGGCCGATCGAAGCGATTATCGAGGCGCGCAATAAAGACGGCTATTTCCGCGAGCTGTTCGATCTCTGCGCGCGCACCGATCCGAAAAAGATCAACCGCCGGGTGATGGAAAAGCTGATTATGTCCGGCGCCTTCGATCGTCTGGGGCCGCACCGCGCGGCGTTGATGAGCGCGCTGGGCGATGCGCTGAAGGCGGCGGATCAGCATGCCAAAGCGGAGGCGATTGGCCAGGCGGATATGTTTGGCGTGCTGGCGGAAGAGCCGGAGCAGGTGGAGCAATCCTACGCCAGTATTACGCCGTGGCCGGAGCAGGTACAGCTGGACGGCGAGCGGGAAACGCTGGGGCTGTATCTCACCGGCCATCCGATTAACCAGTACCTGAAAGAAATTGAACGTTACGTCGGCGGCGTACGTCTGAAAGACATACACCCAACCGAGCGCGGCAAGATAACCACCGCGGCCGGTTTGGTGGTGGCGGCCCGCGTGATGGTCACTAAACGCGGCAACCGTATTGGCATCTGCACGCTGGACGATCGTTCCGGTCGGCTGGAAGTGATGTTGTTCACAGATGCGCTTGATAAATACCAGCAGCTGCTGGAAAAAGACCGTATCCTGATCGTTAGCGGACAGGTCAGCTTTGATGACTTTAGCGGCGGCCTTAAAATGACCGCCCGTGAAGTGATGGATATTGATGAAGCTCGTGAAAAATACGCGCGCGGACTTGCTATCTCGCTGACGGACAGGCAAATTGATGACCAGCTTTTAAACCGTCTCCGTCAGTCTCTGGAACCCCATCGTTCGGGGACAATTCCGGTACATCTCTACTATCAGAGAGCGGATGCGCGGGCCAGGCTGCGTTTTGGCGCGGCGTGGCGCGTATCTCCCTGCGATCGTTTGCTGAATGACCTGCGATCGCTGATAGGATCGGAGCAGGTGGAACTGGAGTTTGACTAAAACAGGAACATTATGAGTCTTAATTACCTGGATTTTGAACAGCCAATCGCGGAACTGGAGGCGAAAATCGACTCCCTTAAGTCGGTTGGCCGTCAGGATGAAAAACACGATATTAATCTGGATGAAGAGATTCAGCGTCTGCGTGAAAAAAGCGTAGAGCTGACGCGGAAAATTTTCGCCGATTTGGGCGCATGGCAGATCGCACAGCTGGCGCGTCACCCGCTGCGCCCTTACACGCTGGACTACGTCCGTAACGTGTTTACTGACTTTGATGAGCTGGCAGGCGATCGCGCTTACGCTGATGATAAGGCGATTGTCGGCGGCATCGCGCGCCTGGAAGGGCGTCCGGTTATGATCATCGGCCACCAGAAAGGCCGTGAAACCAAAGAAAAAATCCGTCGCAACTTCGGTATGCCGGCGCCGGAAGGCTACCGCAAGGCGCTGCGCCTGATGGAGATGGCCGAACGCTTTAAGATGCCGATCGTCACCTTTATCGATACGCCGGGCGCCTATCCGGGCGTCGGCGCGGAAGAGCGCGGTCAGTCAGAAGCGATCGCGCGCAACCTGCGTGAGATGTCCGGTTTGAAAGTGCCGGTTATCTGTACCGTTATCGGCGAAGGCGGTTCCGGCGGCGCGCTGGCGATCGGCGTGGGCGACAAAGTGAACATGTTGCAGTACAGCACCTATTCCGTTATTTCCCCGGAAGGCTGCGCTTCTATCCTGTGGAAGAGCGCAGATAAAGCGCCGCTGGCGGCGGAAGCGATGGGGATTATCGCCCCGCGCCTGAAAGAGCTGGATCTGATCGATTCGATTATCCCTGAACCGCTGGGCGGCGCGCATCGCGATCCGCTGGCGATCGCGGAATCGCTGAAGGCGCAGCTGCTGGCCGATCTGGCCGATCTGGACGGGCTGAGCACCGAAGAGCTGCTGAATCGCCGCTATCATCGCCTGATGAATTACGGCTACGCATAAGCTATAGCCCTGGCAACGAGGCGGCCTGCGGGCCGCCTTTTTACTTTCAGGACAGCTTAATTTGCGGCAATAAAAGCTGGATAAGCGGTTGTTTTTATTACGTCGGCGGTTAAATTGGGCGCTTCAGTCATCCCCATCAATAACAGGAGGTTATATGGGATATTACGAAATACTTAAATCTGACAAAAACACTTCGCAGCCCTGGTATTTTGTGCTGCGCGCCGGCAATCATGAAATTATCGCGGTCAGCGAGATGTACAGCAGCAAACAGGCTGCGCAAAAAGGCATCGCTTCCGTAAGGGCGAACGCGACAACCGACACCGTTCACGATCGCAGCTAAGCCTCTCGCCGCACTTCCTTTGACCTGCCGTTCGGCAGGTCCGTTTAACGTCTTGCCCACACTTCGCTATGCTTATTCTTTATCGCTCATCACCAGGAGGTGCGAATTGAATATTATTGCGATAATGGGACCGCATAACGCCTTTTATAAAGATGAGCCGATGCGCCAGCTGCATCAGGCGCTGATCGCCGAGGGCTTTGAGCCTATCTACCCGAAAGACGCCAACGATCTGGTCAAGCTGATTGAGCATAATCCGCGCATCTGCGGCGTGATCTTCGACTGGGATGAATACAGTCTCGATCTTTGCAGCGAGATCAACCAGCTGAATGAGTACCTGCCGCTCTACGCTTTTATTAATACTCACTCAACGATGGATATCAGCATCAATGAGATGCGTATGGCGCTGTGGTTCTTTGAATACGCCCTCGGCGTGGCGGAGGATATTGCCCAGCGCATCCGCCAGTATACCGACGAATATATCGAGAATATTACGCCGCCGCTGACCCGCGCGCTGTTCACCTACGTGAAAGAGGGCAAATATACCTTCTGTACGCCAGGACATATGGCCGGGACCGCCTTCCAGAAAAGCCCGGTCGGCACGCTGTTTTATGATTTCTACGGCCCGAATACGCTGAAGGCGGATACCTCGATTTCCGTAACCGAGCTGGGATCGCTGCTCGATCACACCGGGCCGCACCTGGAGGCGGAAGAGTATATCGCCCGCACCTTCGGCGCCGAGCAGAGCTATATGGTGACTAACGGCACCTCCACCTCAAATAAAATCGTCGGCATGTACGCGGTTCCGGCGGGCAGCACCATGCTGGTCGACCGCAACTGCCATAAATCCTTAACTCATCTGTTGATGATGAGCGATATCGTACCGATCTGGCTGAAGCCGACGCGTAACGCGTTGGGGATTCTCGGCGGCATTCCAAAACGTGAATTTACCCGCGAAAGCATCGCGCTGAAAGTGGCGCAGACCGAACATGCCGCCTGGCCGGTTCACGCCGTCATCACTAACTCCACCTATGATGGCCTGCTCTACAACACGCGCTATATCAAAGAGACGCTGGAGGTGCCCTCTATCCATTTTGATTCCGCCTGGGTGCCCTACACCAATTTTCATCCCATCTATGCCGGTAAAAGCGGCATGAGCGGCGAACGCACGCCCGGCAAAGTTATCTATGAAACCCAGTCGCCCCATAAGCTGCTGGCCGCCTTTTCTCAGGCCTCGCTGATTCATATTAAAGGCGACTACGACGAACAGACCTTTAACGAAGCCTATATGATGCATACCACCACCTCGCCCAATTATTCGATTGTTGCCTCGATCGAAACCGCGGCGGCGATGCTGCGTGGCAATCCCGGACGTCGGCTGATTAACCGCTCGGTGGAGCGGGCGCTCCATTTCCGGCGTGAGATCCAGCGGTTGCGGGAAGAGTCTGACAGCTGGTTTTTTGATATCTGGCAGCCGGACGGCATCGACGAGGCGGAGTGCTGGCCGATCCAGCCGGGCGAAGAGGACTGGCACGGCTTTGTTGATGCCGATCGCGATCATATGTACCTCGATCCGATCAAGGTCACCATTCTGACGCCGGGCATGAGCGAGCAGGGCGAAATGGCGGAAGAGGGGATCCCGGCGGCGCTGGTGGCAAAATTCCTTGATGAACGCGGTATCGTGGTGGAAAAAACCGGGCCTTATAATCTGCTGTTTCTGTTCAGCATCGGTATTGATAAAACCAGAGCGATGGGGCTGCTGCGCGGCCTGCTGGACTTTAAGCGCGCTTACGATCTGAACCTGCGCGTCAAAAATATCCTGCCGGATCTCTATGCGGAAGATCCCGACTTCTATCGCAATATGCGCATCCAGACGCTGGCGCAGGGCATTCATCGGCTGATCCGCCAGCACGATCTGCCGCGCCTGATGCTGAAGGCGTTTGATGTCCTGCCGGAGATGAAAATGACGCCGCATCAGGCATTTCAGCTGCAGGTAAAAGGCGAGGTGGAAACCGTAGAGATTGACCAGCTTATTGGCCGCGTCTCCGCCAATATGATCCTGCCCTATCCGCCCGGCGTGCCGCTGGTGATGCCCGGCGAGATGATTACCGAGGCGAGCCGCCCGGTGCTCGATTTCCTGCTGATGCTGTGCGCCGTCGGCCGCCACTATCCCGGTTTCGAAACCGATATTCACGGCGCCAGACTGACGGAAGAGGGCAGCTACCTGGTGCGGGTGTTAAAGCAGGATGAACCGGCAATTCCGGTCGGCGAAGGTTGATTTTGCAGAGTTTGCCGCCTTGCCTCCAGCAAAAGGAGCGGGTAGGGTGCAGCGATAAATAATAATGGGAGCAGCTATGCTGGGCATTAAACAGATTCACCATATTGCGATTATCGCCAGCGACTATGCGCGCAGTAAGGCCTTTTACTGCGATATTCTTGGTTTCACCCTGCAACAGGAAAGCTATCGCGAGGCGCGCGACTCATGGAAAGGCGATCTGGCGCTGAACGGCCAGTATATTATCGAACTGTTCTCCTTTCCCGCGCCTCCCGTCAGGATAAGTCATCCAGAGGCGTGCGGGCTGCGGCATCTGGCCTTTGCCGTTGAGGATGTAGATGCCGCCTGCCGTCACTTACAGCAGCAGGGCGTCGCCTGCGAGCCGGTGCGCGTCGATCCGCTGACCGGCAGGCGCTTCACGTTTTTCCATGACCCGGATAATTTGCCGCTGGAACTTTACCAGGCGTAAAATAGCCGCTTTACGGTCATCCGGCGATGGCCGTTTTTCCGCAACGGATTTTCCATGACGCAGCTTGCAGAACTTGAACAACGGCTGAACGATGAGCGAAAGCTGCTGGTGGCCTTTAGCGGCGGGCTGGATTCGACCGTGCTGCTGCATCAGCTTGCGCTGTTACGTCAGCGGCTGCCGGATCTGGAGCTGCGCGCCATCCATATTCATCACGGACTTAGCGCCAATGCCGACAGCTGGGCAGATCGCTGTCACGCCCTTTGCCGGCAGTGGAATGTCCCCTTTCTGGTGGAACGCATTACGGTGGATGGGCGCGATAAGGGTATTGAGGCGGCGGCAAGAGAGGGGCGCTACCAGGCGTTTCGCCGCCATCTGCTGCCGGGCGAGGCGCTGGTAACCGCGCAGCACCTTGACGATCAGTGCGAAACGCTGCTGCTGGCGCTGAAGCGCGGCAGCGGACCGGCGGGGCTGGCGGCGATGCCTTCCAGCCTGGCGCTGGGTGAACATCGTCTGCTGCGCCCGCTGCTGCGCTGTCGCCGTGCCGAACTGGAGCAGTGGGCGCATCAGCATCAGCTGTGCTGGGTAGAGGATGAAAGCAATCAGGATACCCGCTACGACCGCAACTTCCTGCGCCAGCGGATTATGCCGCTGCTGAATGCGCGCTGGCCGCATTTTGCCGAGGCGGCGGCGCGCAGCGCGGCGCTGTGCGGCGAGCAGGAGCAGCTGCTGGATGAGCTGCTGGCGGAATCGCTGCAGCAGCGGATGCAGCCGGATGGCGCGCTGCAAATCGCAGATTTTCATACGCTGAGCGAAGCGCGCCGCGCCGCGCTGCTGCGCCGCTGGATCGCGCTGTGCGGCGGGAAAATGCCGTCGCGTGACGCGATGCAGCGTCTGTGGCTGGAGGTCATCTGCGCCCGTGAAGATGCGGCGCCCCGGCTACGGCTGGGCGATTATGAGGTGCGTCGCTATCGCCAGGCGCTGTACTGGCTGCCGCTGCGCCCGTCGCTGCGTGATGAGGTTCTGCTCTGGCCGGATGTGCGAACGCCGCTTGCGTTGCCGCACGGCCTTGGTAGGTTGCGTCTGGCGCAGTCGGGCACTGAAATCCGCCCGGCCCGCGTTGATGAGAAGATTACCGTACGTTTCCAGGCGCAGGGCAGTTTCGCTATTGTCGGGCGCGGCGGCCATCGTCCGATTAAAAAACTGTGGCAGGAGTGCGGCGTGCCGCCCTGGCAGCGTGAAGCGACGCCGCTGATCTACTATAACGATACGCTGATCGCCGCGCTGGACACCTTCGTTTGCCGTGAAGGCAGCGCTGTAGCGGGCGCCGGCTGGCAGATCGCCTGGCAAAAACTATCTTATGGAGAATCTGTATGAAAAGCCTGTTAATCCTGATGCTGGCACTGGTTACCACGCCTGTGCTGGCGGCGGGCGACGCTGCCGTCGGGCAGGAGAAGGCGGCGGCCTGTAGCAGCTGTCACGGCGCCGAGGGAAAAGCGTCGGTTTCACTCTATCCTCATCTGGCCGGGCAGAACGCCGATTATTTGCAACGTGCGTTGCAGGCCTATAAGCAAGGGGAGCGTAGCGGGGGACAGGCGGAGGTGATGAAGGCGTTTGTCAGCGGGTTAAGTGAAGCGGATATGGCGGATTTAGCGGCTTATTATCACTCGCTCAAGCCGTAAAAGTGCAGGGCGGGCAAGCCCGCCCGCCGGTTAATCTGATTCGCTGACCACCACCGTACCCAGCTCTGGATGGCTGAAGCTGGCGATATGATCCAGCCGCAGTTCACGCGCCTCGCCGTTAAGCTCCGCCGCCAGATACTCGACATTTTTACGGGTAAAGATATCTTTCGCTTTGACCGCCAGCTGTTCGCCGTTTTTTAGCGCGAGCGTTAACGGCCAGTTTTTCTGACAGGCGAGCTCCAGGCTATCGTAGTCGTCACAATTGATCGGTTTATAGGCTTCATTCGTCAACATAGTCGCTCACCATTAAGTTTGCAGCGGCGTAGGCCGCCTGTTCCCTGACGGAAGAGTCCAGCGCGCTGTTGGCCGCTATCTCATTCAGTGTTTTTAACGCGCAACCTATGGCGTCGGGCACGTATCCCAGTTCGCCGCCGCCGATTTCGGCATACTTCTGACGAACCAAATCACAATATTTCTGCACATGCACCTCCTTTCAGAGCATAAGCCTCTGCCTCCAGCGACTATAACATAGCCGCCAGCGGGAAATCAGCCTGGAGAGCAGCGTATTTATTTGCGCTGCCGCCAGAGCGCGTGCGCCAGGCCGGGCAGGCTGATATGGCGGCGGGGCAGCGTAATTGCAACCACCGGGCAGCAGAGCAGGAGCAAAATCATTGACGTTTCACTGGCGCAAGTCACACTGTAACGGGAACATTTTTAGCGGCGCGCGCCGTTCGCCGCCGCCAGTTGGGTAAAAATTATGATTGTACTGTCACGTCATGCCGCTATCAGCGACGACGAGCTGGAGATTAGCGCTATTCGCGCCCAGGGCGCCGGAGGGCAACATGTGAATAAAAGCGCCACCGCCATTCATCTGCGGTTTGATATTCGCGCCTCGTCGCTGCCGGAGTTTTACAAAGCACGGCTGCTGTCTGCCAGCCACAATCTGATCACCGCTGAAGGCGTGGTAATTATTAAAGCGCAGGAGTATCGCAGCCAGGAGATGAATCGTGAGGCGGCGCTGAAGCGGCTGGAAAACCTGATTCGCGAGCTGACGGCGGAAGAGAAAACGCGCCGCGCCACGCGCCCGACGCTGGCCTCTAAGCGGCGGCGGCTGGAGGCAAAAACGCAGCGTAGCGCCACCAAAGCATTGCGCGCAAAGGTGCGTTAGGTTGATCAAACGGCGAGCGCCCGCATGATTGACCGGAAGCGAGGCAGAAGCGGCGGCCTGAGAAAAACATAACGGCGGCGCGATAAAAAAAGCCCCTGAGCCTTTTGAAACAGGCTCAGGGGCTTTTTCGTTAGCGGTTAGCGCAGGGCTTTATCCCTGGATCGCCTCCACCAGGAAATCCACGATCCGATCGCGTTTGATCATCTGTTTCTCGCCGGCGCGGCGCGCTTTATATTCGATCTCATCATTATCGAGATTGCGATCGCCCAGCACGATGGTATGCGGAATGCCGATCAGTTCCATATCGGCGAACATTACGCCCGGACGCTCCTTACGATCGTCCAGCAGTACCTCGATGCCTTTGGCGCGCAGCGTGGCATACAGCTCTTCCGCCAGCTCTTTTACGCGGAAGGATTTGTGCATATTCATCGGCAGAATCGCTACCTGGAACGGCGCCAGCGCCGCAGGCCAGATAATACCGCGATCGTCATGGTTCTGTTCAATCGCCGCCGCTACCACGCGCGTAACGCCGATGCCGTAGCAGCCCATGGTTAGCGTCTGGTTACGGCCATCTTCGCCCTGAACCGCCGCCTTCATCGCTTCAGAATATTTGGTGCCCAGCTGGAAAATGTGGCCGACTTCGATGCCGCGCTTAATCAGCAGCGTACCTTTGCCGTCCGGGCTGACGTCGCCTTCCACCACGTTGCGCAGATCGGCAACCTGTAACGGCTCGGCCAGATCGCGGCCCCAGTTAATGCCGGTATAGTGTTTACCGTCAACATTGGCGCCCGCGCTGAAATCGCTCATCTTCGCTACGGTACGATCGGCAATTACCGGCAGCGTCAAACCAACCGGACCGAGTGAGCCAGGGCCTGCGCCAACCGCCGCCCGAATCTCCTCTTCGGTAGCAAATTCCAGCGGCGCGGCGACGATATCCACTTTTTCCGCTTTGATTTCGTTCAGCTCATGATCGCCGCGTACCAGTAGCGCCACCAGCTGATGGCCGCTTTCTGCGCTGGCCTTCACGATCAGCGTTTTTACCGTCTTGTCGATCGGCAGATTAAACTGCGCTACCAGATCGGCGATGGTTTTGGCATTCGGCGTATCGATCTGCGCCAACGGCTGCGACGGCGCCGGACGTTCGCCTGCCGGCGCAACCGCCTCGGCCAGCTCGATATTAGCCGCGTAATCAGATTCGGTAGAGAAGACGATATCATCTTCGCCGCTCTGCGCCAGCACCTGGAATTCGTGCGATGCGCTGCCGCCGATAGAACCGGTATCCGCCTGTACCGCGCGGAAATCCAGCCCCATGCGGCTGAAGATGGCGCTGTAGGCGCGGTACATCGCGTCGTAAGTTTCCTGCAGCGATTGCTGGGTGGTATGGAAGGAGTAGGCATCCTTCATAATAAACTCGCGCGAACGCATCACGCCGAAGCGCGGACGCACTTCATCGCGGAATTTGGTCTGGATTTGGAACAGGTTCAGCGGCAGCTGCTTATAAGAGCTCAGCTCGTTACGAATCAGATCGGTAATCACCTCTTCGTGCGTCGGGCCAAGCACAAACGGACGATCGCCGCGGTCAACCAGGCGTAACAGTTCAGGGCCGTACTGCTCCCAGCGCCCGCTCTCCTGCCACAGATCGGCCGGCTGCACGACCGGCATGCAGATTTCAATCGCACCGGCGTTGCACATCTCTTCGCGCACGATATTTTCAACTTTTTTCAGTACGCGTAAGCCTGTCGGCAGCCAGGTATAAAGGCCGGAGGCCAGTTTGCGGATCATACCGGCGCGCAGCATCAGCTGGTGGCTGATCACTTCGGCATCGGACGGCGTCTCCTTAAGGGTGGAGAGCAGATATTGAGTAGTACGCATCTGTAAGATTCCAGTTTGGGCGGAAAATAGTCAAAGGATGACCTGAAAATAGTGCCGGTAGTGTAACAGCGAGCGATGCACCTCAAAAGAGAGGGGAGAATAAATTAGCGCGGATCGAGCGCCAGTACCTCGGTGCCTTCTGCCGTGACGCGCCAGCGCACGTTAAAATCGAGCAGCCAGGCGGCATATTCGCGTTCCGGCTCTTCGCCTTTACGATAGGCCGGGCGCGGATCCTGCGCCAGCACCTGGGTTATAAAACGCGTCAGCTGCGGATAGCGTGACTGATGGCGTGCCAGCTGTTGCTGCGCCTGCGGTGAAAACCGTACCGGCATCGCCGCCTCTGGCGCGTGCTGCGCGAAACCCGCGCGCGCCTGGGGCAGCGCCTCGGCAAAAGGCAGATAAGGTTTGATATCCACTATCGGCGTGCCATCCACCAGATCCAGACTGCCTAGCTCCAGAATGACCTCTCCCTGAGCACGGCGAATCGCTTTCAGCTCAACCAGCGACATACCGATGGGGTTAGGGCGAAAAGTAGAACGCGTGGCGAAAACGCCCATACGCGCATTGCCGCCGAGGCGCGGAGGACGTACGGTAGGACGCCAGCCGCCTTTCATCGTTTGATGAAACACAAACAGCAGCCATAAATGGCTAAAGGACTCCAGCCCGCGCACCGCCTCCTGCTGATTATAGGGCGCAAGCAGATGCAGTTCGCCGCCGCCATCCTCAATTAATCCGGGCTGGCGTGGAACGGCGAATTTCTCTTTCCACGGCGATTTAATCACGCCGATTTGCGTAAAGGCGAACTCGCTCATTTACCGGAGACTTTCAGCGCCGTGCCCTGACAAACCGCGTGACGATAGCAACCCTGGCTTTCGCTCAGCACTTCGCATTTATGCAGCAGCACCGCGTTAGCTTTCATATAGGAAGCGCGGATCTGCATACGCTTGCGGGCGGTATTGATATTGGCCGGCGAATCCTGACGGCTGACCTGACAATCTTCGCCGGATACCTCGCCTAAATCACGGAAAGGATTGCTTACCAGCTCATTCATGTCGGTATAGAGCTTAACCGGCACCGGACGGGCCGTTGGGCGGGGATGCGACTCAACGGGCGTCGGTTTAGGCTCTGGCGCGGGAATAGGCTTATAGGGCTTATGCAGTAAAGAGCATCCCGTCAGCGAGAGCGCCAACAAACAGAGCGGTAACGCGCGCATCAATCTATCCTCATTTCTAAAAATTGGCGTTATTGAAGCAAGCAATCCACTAAATGACAAGTTGCGATCGCTTATAGCCGACGGCAAAAAAGCGGCCCGCGCGATCCAACGGTAAGCGTGAGACGCCTGTTACCGTTAAATCTGCGGGCCGCCTGGAGAAGAGCGTTAAGCCAAATAATCGTCGCCAGAGAGGCTTAAAAGCCGCTCTGTTTTACCCTTATTACCAGCCTTTAACCGCGCCGCCGTTGAAAACTTTGTTTGCTGCTTCAGCCACTTCGTCAGACTGATAGGCCTGCACAAATTTCTTCACGTTTTCGGCATCCTTGTTATCTTCGCGCGCCACGATCAGGTTGACGTACGGAGAGTCTTTGTCTTCAACGAAAATGCCATCTTTCTCAGGGGTTAAGTTGATCTGGCTGGCATAGGTGGTATTAATGACCGCCAGAGCAATTTGATTATCATCCAGCGAGCGCGGCAGCTGCGGCGCTTCCAGTTCGACAATTTTCAGCTTTTTCGGGTTTTCCACGATATCAAGCGAGGTTGGCAGCAGGCCCACTCCCGGTTTCAGCTTGATCAGATTGACCTTTTCCAGCAGCAGCAGCGAGCGGCCGAGGTTGGTTGGATCGTTAGGGATGGCAACCTGCGCGCCGTCCTGCAGCTCGTCCAGTGATTTAATTTTTTTCGAATAGCCCGCGATGGGGTAAACGAAGGTATTGCCTGCCGGCACCAGCTTATAGCCGCGATCTTTAATCTGGGCGTCCAGATAGGGCTTGTGCTGGAAAGCGTTCACGTCGATATCGCCCTTGCTCAGCGCTTCGTTAGGCAGGACGTAATCGTTAAAAGTAACCAGCTCAACGTCCAGACCATATTTATCTTTCGCTACCTTCTGCGCGACTTCAGCAACCTGCTGCTCGGCGCCGACAATCACGCCCACTTTAATGTGGTTCGGATCTTTCTCTTCCTGTCCGCAGCCGGCCAGCGCCAGCGCACCCAGCAGCGCGCCTGCGGCGGCGATTTTTTTAAACGTAAAAGACATATCCCTTCCTTAATCGTAAGAATTGATGTTTGCTTATTTATGAGTAACCGCGCGAACAATGCGATCGCCACAGAACTGGATGAGATAAACCAGCACAACCAGCAGGACCAGTACGGTATTCATCACCGTGGCATTGTAGCCGATATAGCCGTACTGATAGCCGATCTGTCCCAGACCGCCTGCGCCAACCGCGCCGCCCATAGCGGAGTAGCCGACCAGTGTAATCAGGGTAATAGTGGCCGCATTTACCAGCCCCGGCAAGGCCTCCGGCAGCAGGATTTTACGAATGATCTGCATCGGCGTGGCGCCCATCGCGCGCGAGGCTTCAATCAGCCCGCCCGGCAGCTCCAGCAGGGCGTTCTCTACCATGCGCGCGATAAAAGGCGCGGCGCCGACGGTCAGCGGAACGATCGCCGCCTGCAGGCCGATAGAGGTGCCGACGATGGCGCGGGTAAAGGGAATCATCCACACCAGCAGGATAATAAAAGGAATCGAGCGAAAAATATTAACCAGCGCGGAAAGCACCCGGTAAAGCTTGTTGTTCGCCATAATCTGGCCGGGACGGGTAATATAAAGCAAAACGCCAACCGGCAGGCCGAGCACAAAACCGAAAAAGCCGGATACAAAGGTCATCATCAGCGTTTCCCAGATGCCGCGGGCCAACAACCACATCATTGCTTCAGACATACCCTAATACCTCTACTTTCACATGGTGCTGCTGTAAATAGGCGATCGCGCCCGTTGTTTCCTGTTCGCTGCCGTGCATCTCAGCCAGCATGATGCCGAACTTCACGCCGCCGGCGTAATCCATCTGGGCGCTGATAATATTGTTGTTTACGTTAAAGCGGCGGGCGGTTTCCGACAGCAGCGGCGCGTCGACTGACTGACCGGTAAACTCCAGGCGCAGCAGGGGAACGCTCTCCGCCGATGGCTGAGACGCCAACCGCTGCTGATAATCTTCAGGGATATCAAGATGCAGCGTTGACTGAATAAACTGCTGCGCCAGCGGCGTTTTCGGATGAGAAAAGACTTCGCTCACGCTGTCTTTCTCAATCAGCTGTCCGTCGCTGATCACCGCAACCTGATCGCAGATGCGTTTCACCACGTCCATCTCATGGGTAATCAGCAAAATAGTAATGCCGAGACGACGGTTAATATCTTTCAGCAGCTCAAGGATAGCTCTGGTGGTGGCCGGATCGAGGGCGCTGGTGGCTTCGTCGCACAACAGAACCTTCGGGCTGCTTGCCAGCGCGCGGGCAATGGCAACGCGCTGCTTCTGACCGCCGGAAAGATTTGCTGGCCAGGCGTCATGCTTGTCGCCCAGGCCGACCAGATCCAGCAGCTCGGTAACGCGCGCTTTGATGGTTTCGCGCGGCGTGTTGTCCAGCTCAAGCGGCAGCGCCACGTTGCCAAAAACGGTGCGGGAATTAAGCAGGTTAAAGTGCTGGAAAATCATGCCGATCTGACGACGCGCCAGCGTTAACTGACTTTCGGAAAGGGCGGTTAAATCCTGCCCATCGACCAGAACGCTGCCGGATGTTGGCCGCTCCAGCAGATTAACGCAGCGAATCAAGGTACTTTTGCCGGCGCCTGATGAGCCGATAACGCCGTAGATCTGTCCGGCAGGCACATGCAAAGTAACGTCAGACAGCGCAGTAATGGTACGCGCGCCCTGCTGAAAGACTTTAGTAATATTATTAAGTTTTATCATTGAATTATTGGTTATCTGTCGCGATGAAATTGTCCGTGGTGTAGCTCTGTTTAGTTCGAACGGGCCAACAAAATTTGAAATGGATGTTAAGGCATCCAGACGTCTAAATCAATGCAGGATATTCAATCCGCCATTCTCTCTTTTATTACAATCATGCGATACTGACCGCTATATTCGGCAGCAGGAGTTTCTACGTGACGGCTAAAGTACCGGCGATTTTTCTCGATCGCGATGGCACCTTGAATGTGGACCATGGTTATGTCCATGAAATTGATGATTTCCAGTTTATTGATGGCGTTATCGAGGCGATGCAGACGCTGAAGACGATGGGCTATGCGCTGGTGCTGGTCACGAACCAGTCCGGTATCGCTCGCGGCATCTTCAGTGAAGATCAGTTTATGCAGCTAACCGAGTGGATGGACTGGTCGCTGGCCGACCGGGGCGTTGATCTCGACGGCATCTATTATTGTCCTCATCATCCAGATGCGGCGGTAGAGGCGCTGCGTCAGGAATGTGATTGCCGCAAGCCGCAGCCGGGGATGCTGCTGAGCGCCATGAAGCATCTTAATATCGATATGGCCGCTTCTTATATGGTTGGCGACAAAATTGATGATGTGCTGGCAGGCAAGGCGGCCGGCGTAGGCACAACCGTTCTGGTGCGCAGCGGCAAACCGGTAACGGAAGAGGGTGAAAAAGCGGCGGATTGGGTAATTGATAGCCTGGCAGAGCTGCCCGCGCGGATAAAGCAGGGCTAAAATCAGCCGTTTTGCGCGAAATTTCGGCGAACAGCAAAAAAGTTGAAATTAGCGGTTGCAGCGCGGCGAGA
>NZ_VHQI01000020.1 GCF_006517625.1 Mixta tenebrionis
CAGTACAAAACGAAAAAGCAGACTGTATTCCAGAAAATTGGGGCGTTTATCGAAAAATTTAAAGGGGTTGGAGGACACCTCTAGTTGCCAGATAAAAGAACAATGCGCCACCGCAATTTATAGGTAAGATTGTATCCTTTAAACTGCGTCAGACCTGTTATGATCGATGAAGCGCTGGTTAATGTTAATGCTAACTGGATGAATTTTTAACGCACATTCAGACAATTAGCGTCCAGAACTTACAGAAACCAGCGCTTGATTTTGGATGGCAAAGTGCTGAATGGATGTATCTCAGGAGAATACTTATGAGCGTAACTATAAAAGACGATCGACTCAGGACTATCGCGACCTTTGATGGCAAGACCTTGAAAGATGATCGACTGAGGACCATCGCGACGTTTGATGGTAAAGCCCTGAAAGACGACCGACTCCGCACCATCGCTACCTTTGACGGTAAAACCCTGAAAGACGACCGACTCCGCACCATCGCTACCTTTGACGGTAAAACCCTGAAAGACGACCGACTCCGCACCATCGCAACATTTGATGGGAAGACCTTGAAAGACGATCGACTCCGCACCATCGCAACTTTTGATGGTAAAACACTTAAAGACGACCGACTCAGAACCATCGCGACAGTTAATGGTAATGTCAGTATTGGTGTTTTGGCGTTTGCTGCTAGGCTGTTTTAAGGTTAAGAGTCTATCTCAACAGAGATTAATACTTCACCCAAAAGATATAATATCAGTATATAAAAGCCTGCACCGTCTGATTTTTAGTCATTGAATCGCGAGAACGGGAAATAATTTCTCTACGATGGGGATAGGCTCATAATGGTAGGATTCTGGTAGCTTCGAAACGCCGTATTTAAGCATTACTTAAGTCATGTAGAACCAAACTTAAATATTTCTCTCAAGGTAAACCAGTAAAAAAATGTTAGTGCTGATGGATCGTTTGGCCTCTTTTAAAGGGATTGAAAATCCCCGTGTCCCTGGTTCGATTCCGGGTCCGGGCACCACTTTAACAAATTTGCATCAAAGCACGCTGGTCAGGAATTGAGAGCCCTGACGGGCGGTAAATGCAGGGGCCGGTCATACGAAATCTCCTCCGGTGTTATCTGAACCTGTACACTGGTTGATGATTCGACTTGTTCCCTCAAGTCAGGGAGTCTGCCGCAAACAGACTCCCTGCTCTCGATCACCCTGAATAATTCCAGTCAATCAGCCTGATGTCAATACCCACACTCCCGTACGGTGCTTTTGTCAGTGTGTAATGACAATTCCTGCTCCAGCGTTTTGCCCACGATATCCATCTGCAGTTCGACATATTCCATCGTTGTATTCACACTCCTGTGACCCAGCAGATCTTTCACCAGCTGCAGATTACGTTCAGGGGCTTTCATTAGCTCCGTCGCCAGCGTATGGCGGAATCGGTGAGGAGAAACAGTAAATCCGCATTCACGGGAAAGGCGCCGAAAAAAAGATCGCACCTTTTGTTGTCTCTTTTTGGAGCTGCTTTCATTTTTTGAGCGTTCGGCAACTTCAACATACCGGCTGACATCAAAAAGCTTTTCTGACGGTTTGATTCCTCGTTTTTCCGCCTGTTCCAGCAGATAAGCCAGCCCCTGGCGCAGTTGATTAACAGCGGGAACCCGCCATTCCCGATGTGTCTTACTGCCTTCCAGCATCAGGTTGATATATCCTTCATCCAGGTTGATATCCCTCAGACGAACGTGCAACAGCTGGTTCAGCCGCATTCCGGTATATCTGAGCGTATCCAGTACAACGAGCCAGTACCAGGCTGGTGACATTGCATTGTTCCAAGTGTACCGAATGCAGTATTTTCTCTCATCTTCACTTAGTTGCTGCATAACCAGATAAACTCGTGTTAATTGTATCCGGGAAAGCGTTTTTTTCTTTTTTGTTTCGCGCTGAACAGTACTATTATTAAACGGATTTTTATCCATAGAAATATATCCCTGCGAAATCCAAAAATTATATAGAGCCCGCATATGTGCGACCTTATTATTCCATGTCTGAGCTGAGCGCTGTTTTTCTTTCAGTAATTCACGTCTCCACAATAACACATCTTTATGAGTAATATCTTCAGGCGTTTTTCCCCTGCAAAACTGACGTAGTACATTCACAACTTTACGGTAGCTTTCCTCCGTGGCCGGTCTGAGATTTTTAGAGAAAAAATACTCATCCAGTAATTCATCCCAGCTCCAATTTTCCTTAGCATCCACGTTCATATTGCACTCCTGTTGCTGATAGTTCATACCTCATCAATGAGGTAATTATTTTCACGTCCTCAGTTCGGGAAAAATAGCAGACCGCTTTCCGGGGGCGTGACGCCTTTAAAGATATGTACCACTTTGACAAGGTAGCCATTAATTCGCTGGTATTTCCCGGTTCGTTCTTCCGTTCCATAAAGGCGTGCCTTCGTGAAGCGTTCTCCCCGCCGGACACGATGCAGCCGTAGTTTTTCGAACGATGCCTGAAGAATCTCCCTGCTGTAATCTTTCCCCGTTTCACGGAGAAAGAGCCAGAAGACACCCGGTACGCAGAGAAAAGCGAAACCGGCAACAATATGAATGCGGGAATCATTCTTATTGATGCTGATTTTTTCTTCAACAAGTCCATTTGTAAGCCACGATATAAATTCCTCACCCGGAGAAAGCGTTTTTTCGGCAGGCTCATCAGAGTGACGGTTATTTAGTATTTCATTATTTTTTACCTCCACGAAATCAACATACTGCTCACACTGATTAACCCCGGAGTTAACTTCCATATCAGTCATTATTTCAGTTTCATCATTCTTTTCATCCGAAGCAGAGGGTAATATATCTCCGAAGAGGGCAAGGAGTGTTTCCGTTTCTTCAGAGTCATCCCCATTATCACTAAACGCTTCTTTCTGCTGATCAACAACATCGGTAAAATTATCATCTGAAGCCAGATTAAAAGCTGACGGAAGTATATCAGGAGACATTTCTGCACTGTCACATCCTGAGCAAATAGATTTATCCGATTCATAAGATAATTCTGGTAAAATCACAGTTTCATCTTTTTCAGACACGAGTGAAATATCTGTTCCTGGCGACAAGTCCGAAACAGATACCAAATCACCGCCTTTATTAACCGCAAATATACCAGGAGATTTAGCCAGTCCGGCAGCCCGTTGCAATATTTCCCCGATAACGGGCATAACGGTCTGTTTATTCCAGAGTGCCACTGACAGGTTTTCCATCCCTCCGGGAAGACAACAAATCCAGGGCGCTGCACCGGCAGGAAGCAGCTGGCTGGCAATCAGTGAAGACAAAGCCTGTGCATAGTTGTCTGAAGGCACTTTAGCAAACCGGAACCGGTAAGCCCTGTCCGGTACGGAAATTCCCGGACACCAGGTCACGCCACTCTCCAGTTCCCCCTCAATATCTGCCAGCAACGGCAGATGCCAGAACAGAGCCTCCCAGAAAATCACCGCCTGCCATGCCACGCCCTGCGCGGCCTGCTCCTCTGGCGCAGCGCCTGGCGGGAACATGTATCCTTTGGCCAGCCTGACGGCATATGACGTAAACTGCAGCGTTAAATCACCAAATCCGCCAGCGCCGGCCCATATTCCCTCTTCTGTAGCGGGTACATTTTGCACCCGCTCAAGCAGGGTGTTAACAGGCGCCAGGTAAAGCTGCTGCCACACATCCGCTGGCAGCGACGAACTTTCCTGGATTTTCTTCAGACACTCCCTGCGCCGGGGAGTATTGAGCAGAGTCACCGCTTTTTCCGGTAAAAAATATCCGACCGGCGCTGCAACACGAACGGGAGAAGGTACAACAGTATCCCCGGCGCGGGATAAAAACGTTTTGAATTTTGCGAACATGACTTCTCCTTATAAAAAACCAGAGGAGTGTTATCCTGCCCCTCCGGTCTTTCCACGAAAAACCAGTTACACCTCATGAGAGATTTTTTTTTGCCCGCTTTCCCCAGCCCCTTCAGTTGCAGCCTCATCCTCCCGGGCCTCATTATCCCTGAGCACTGTCATCAGTTCATTCAGTACCAGAACCCGCCGGGCCCGTGTAGTGGCGACATACAACAGATTTGTTTCGTCCTGACGCTCTTCGGTGGAAAGCAACGGATCGGTGATATCGCTGAAGTCCTCGTTCAGTACAACAACGTCCCATTCCAGCCCCTTACTGCGATGTGCAGTGGATACCGTCACCTGAGCAGCCGCCTTATCCGTCACTGCCTGGCCGCGCATGATGGCCAGCTTTTCCGGCAACGGGAAAAACTCATCCAGCAGCCGGATGGCCTGGTTCATTTCCGCATCCCGAGTGGCTTTGGCAATCGAACAATACTCCTCAAAATCCCGATAATCCCGAGTCAAACGATTTGGTGACTGCATACGCTCCGGCATATCAACAGAAAACCAGTAGAGATCTTCCAGCTCTTCCGTTTTGTAGCCTGCAATCCCTCCGACCCAGAAAACCTTTTTATTATGCAGACTGGCTACCAACGCTGCGCCAATCACGCCAGCAACCGTCCTGCTGAGTACTGTAAAATGGGGGACATCGGCAGGCAGCCGTTCAGTCACTTGATCCTCACCACCGCTTCCCGTTACCTGCATGGTTTCCCCGGCCCGGGTCAACAGAATATTCGCCATACGGGCCACTTCTGGTCCGAACCTGAAACTATTTGTCAGCCACAGCCGGTCTGCGCTCTCCAGCAGTGGTGCACTAAGAGCGTTATCTGCTCCCCGAAATCGATAAATTTGCTGATAGCGATCGCCCACAAGGATGACCCGACATGGCTGGCTGAGTACAAACGCGCTGGTCACTGGGTTGGCATCCTGCGCCTCATCGAAAAGGATGGTATCCCAGCGGCGGGCAAGATCCGGGTTGGACAACTGAAACAGTTTCAGATAGACATCATGAGTGACCGGAAATGTTGAATCGGTACTGCTCATCTGATGCCAGAGTATTTGCGTTGCGCCCAGAATTTTATCGGCCGAAAGGCCGGAAAGGCCGTTACGGTCATCTTCCGACAGCAGATGCATCACTCCAGGCTCTGACTCTGCGCTGCAGAGAAAGGCATTAAGGGCCGCAATCGCCTGGCGGACAAGTGGCCAGTGCCGGGTATTCAGCATCTTGGCCGCATCTGTAATCCGCAGATTTGCGACCAGCCGGTGACGGAAATGCCGGCCAAAACGGGACCAGGCCAGCTGATGAGAGGTTTTACATTCAACATTGAATGGAAATTTCTGCTCCGCCTCGTCGCGAATAGCCCGGTTATAGGCCAGATACAGCATCCGGCTATCCGGGTTCGTCAGCGCAAACCGGACCAGTGTGGACGTTTTGCCGGTGCCTGCAAACGCATTAACAACAAGACGGCTTCCTTTCCAGTGAATGATCGCATCCTGTTCACGGGTTGTACTCCAGGACATATATGCCTCCAGACAGATAATCAGGGCATACAAAATGGAAAAAACGACGAATAATTTCGAGGGAAAAGTCAAACTCACATATTAAAAATAAATACAGGCAGATTCATCGTCTTCAAAAATAAAGACCGGACATAATAAAAAAGCCCCTCAGGATAAAGGGGCGGAAGTTAGTTACGCTACCGAATAATGCTTTGGCAGTCTGGAAGACCAGTTTCCCAGATAGTGTCCCGGCGTCAGTAAAACACGCCGCCGCTCGCCAAACAGCGAGTTGCCGATCACGACCTCCCCGGCCACGCCACATAATGACAGCTGGATATAAGCCATGCCGGCTGCCAGCGGATCGATATCCGTCGCTGAAACCCACAGATAGCGGTGTGACGCATAGCCTGCCTGATTAAGAACATCGGCAAAAGCCAACGCCATACAGCCGGCACCACAGGCAGGCTCGCTGAGAGTGATGAAAGGCTTTTCATCAAACATAGCCTTCACATCCCCCAGCTGTAGCTGCGCCATCATTCTGGCCACATCCCAGGGGGTAAAGAACTGACCGCGATACTTATCGCCCAGCTCCAACTGCATAAATACGTTTCCCAGGAAATCACAGAAGCCATTCTGCAGCCCGTTAACCACATGGCCCAGCAACTCCGCCATGCGAATAACATCCGATTTCTGGTATCCACTGACAATATTCAGATATTTTTTTTCACGCGCCTCGTTAAAATTTAACCGGTTCTCCAGTGCAATAACGCTACAACTGACAAAGTCCTCAAAGACCCGATGTCGTTTATGGTATTGGGCTGTCTGGTTAAAAAGTGAAATAAACGCTTTCTCATAGTCAATAAAACTGGCCATACGCATTCTCCATAAAAAGAGGAACACGTATCCCGGCAGGAGAACAGTGTTCCCCTTAGGGTAAAAAGCTGCAGCCCGGTGAAGGCTGCAGCGCGGTCATACCGGTTATCCCCGGATCTCTTTATATCCAGTTACCCCTAGTTCAGGCGAAGGCTGCTCACTGCTGACCAAATACAGTGTCGGTGAGATGGGTTGCGTTTCCGCCGGCACCCCCTGATAACCATCAACATGCGCCCCAAGGTCATAACAGTCATAACCACTGAGGCCGCTCACCGGTTCACTGTAGGTGTGTCGCACCTCGCACTCAAAGAGGCTGGAGATACCGGCTACTACCTCACCTGACGGTGGATACCAGGGCGAATCCAGACACAGCGTTAACCCGTTCGTGGCAGGGCGGTGCCAGTTCACATTATGCCCGGCCGGCCATTCCATACCGTATA
This sequence comes from Mixta tenebrionis, assembly GCF_006517625.1. Classification (GTDB taxonomy): domain Bacteria; phylum Pseudomonadota; class Gammaproteobacteria; order Enterobacterales; family Enterobacteriaceae; genus Mixta; species Mixta tenebrionis. Next base: position 6,726 of record NZ_VHQI01000020.1, read on the forward strand.
TTCGGCTATAGAAACTACTTGTGGTAGAGACCCCAGACAGCAGGCCACCGGTGGCATTCAACTCAGTCGCCAGCCGTGTCGGAATGATCATCAGCATATCGCAGGGTTGAGATCGCTCCGGATATTCCCGCAGGCGCTCCCAGCAAACCGCAGCGTCAGGTTCATCTTTCAGGCTGGACAGACCAAACCAGTCCGCATACTGTCTTTTCATCAGCGATGCCATGATGTCGCGTTGTGCCTGAGGAATATTTTCCCACTTCAGCGCCCCCACTCCGGACTGGTGATACAGCTGATCAACCCGGCGTATTGTCTCTGTCTCCAGCACCACATCTTTCTGCAACAGTTCCAGCCATTGTTCATAAGCCAGATTTTCAGGAACGGACTGCCCTGTACCCTGCCGAACCAGCCCCTGACAGGGCGGGAACGATGCAGTACGAACCGGCTTCAGTATTCCTGCGCATCCCGCCAGAAACAGCTGAATGCTCTGCAGTATGGCGTGGCGATAACGTGGCGTGTCTGTGCCGGTTATCCACTGCAACAACACATCTATACAGACAGATTTACCGGTAATTTCAAAACGGTTCTGGCACCATTCAGACATAAGTTGATACTCCTCTTTCAGTAAAAAAGAGGGCACCGTCCCGTGAGGAGCGATGCCCTCACGGGAGAGTAGCGGTTATATTACTGCCGCCACCCGGTGGATTAATTACGCCGTATCAGCCTGACGGCTGAGTGGCGCGAGTAAATATTCCGACGCTTCCCGGGCCTGCCGGCAGGCACTGAACAGCGCCTTTTTGTCGGACTTTAATTTTGACAGCCAGCCATCAACATAACTTTCATGCTGCAAATCACCGGTTATCCCGAGATGTGCGCACAAAAAAGCGCTGCCGATTTCAGCTATCAGTTCCTCAAAGGCATACACCGGGTCGCCGAATTTCTTTGTCGTCCGCGTTATCCCTTCACGATTCAGTCGCTTCGCATGACCGCTGGCATGCACCAGCTCATGAAGCACGGTGGACCAGTAGTCACCTTCAGCGTCAAACTGTGACGTCAGGGGCAGCACTATCTGGTCGGTGGAGGCGCGATAATACGCCCGGTTCTGCGGCCTGGGTGAAAACTGCACGCCAGTGGCGTTGACCACCGACAGGACCTTCTGCAGCTGTGCCGGACTGACGCCAGCGAAATCCTCCTGCGGCCGGGTGACGGTGGCTGTGCCACGTACCTGGTCGGGAAGACCATCACATTGTTCAGCGTTGAACAGCGGAAACTGGCGCAACATCGGCACCGTTTCCATCTGCGGCTTCCCGTCAGCATCAAACAGCTTGCCACTGCTGTCTTCAGCCTGCTTTGTCCAGTCGCGGTATATCACCGCAAGCGTGGCGGTTTCGCCCCTGCGGACCTGACCTCCGGCCTCCTGTGCCTGGTTGTATGTCAGCCAGCGATCGCTGGTAAAACCGCGCTCTTCGGCCGCCAGCCACAGCAGCAGAACATTCACGCCGCTGTAGTCCCGGCCGGTAAGCGCGTTGACCGGCATCAGGGTGTTTATCCCCTGCTGCGCATTTCGCCACGGACGTCGCCAGGGTGGTATACCGTTTTCCAGCGCGACAATTATCCGGTCAGTGATCAGACGGTAAATATCGCCACCGCCAGTAGGCGTCGCGGTCGTACCTGTCCGGCGACGTTTGACGGAGGAGGATTTGCTTGCCGCCGGCTTTTTACGGACCGTGGCGGTGGGATGGTTACCAGTTGTCATGGAACACTCCTTAAGAAAGACAGGCGTGCCCCTTCCCTGCGGGCGTGAGACACGCCACAGGCGGGTGGAAAATAATTCAGTAAATCAGACGCTCAGAAGCAGCGCGCCACTGGGTGAAACACATTCAGTCCGGCGTTGCAGGTTATGCGCAGCCAGCAGAAAATTGTGATGATCGACCGGTCTGGCATGACGGCAGGCTATGGGACGCATGTCCTGAAGCAGTCGGATTACTGTCATTCGCCAAAATTTTAACTCGCTGAGAGCATTGCAGGCGTTGAAATGCCAGACTGCAGCCACATGCATCCTGTCCGTCAGGTCTCGGTAACAGGCTACCGGCACATAGTGCCGTTCACCGTTGTATATATCGATATTGTTTGCTGAAAGCATCAGCGTAAGCTGATGATTTTTGTTTAAAATATCCCAGACACGCCCTTCAGTCAGGTCAAGAGGCTTAGTAAAAACGGTGTTGCCGGTCAACATACGGGCAAACGTTGTCCACCCTGAATCACGATCGGGATGGCAGCCATCAGCAAACGCCTGATGACGTAACTGGCCCTCATGCCCGGGGGCCGGATGGAAGCGTTCGCCATCCTGAACGGACAGTGAGACGGTGGCATTACAGGTCAGAACCACAGGCCTGTTACGGCTGATGGTCTCAGTAAGAACAGCCTTCAGGTCTTTTCCGTGAAAACGCAGCATAATCATGCTCCTTACTCAAAGAAAAGGCAGGGCTTCCAGCAGGAAGATCCCTGCCGGGTTAATATTTTTAAGCGGTATAGCGACACCGCTCAGGAGTTAAAACAAATCTGTCCCTACCAGACTGCAAACAGGAAAACACTTTCCCGCTCCATGTCCAGCGTATGGATACAGTAATCGGCCCATAAAGCTATCAGCTGAAGCTCCGTACAAAACTTTTCTCCGTAATCCGGATCGTTGTCGTACGCCGAGAACCAGCCGTTGTGGATATCATCGCGCAGCAATGCGAGATGGTTGCGTGAGAGAAATACTGGTTCCTGATCAGGTATGCCACACTCATAGTCCGGCATATTGACACTGATCCAGTAAAGCAGCGCATCCAGACCGCTTAACATTACCTGTTTACGGGGACCTGCGCTTGAGCCCAGAACGATCTCCAGCGGAGGAATGCTCTCCGTATCCGAACCCATTTCAAGAGGTTCGTACAGCCTGAATTCCAGTGCTGCAATCCCCTCCCATTGTTCACGGGATAACTCTATTGCCGAGCTCAAGATCAGGCTGTCAGCTATTACCTGTTCAGTCAGCCAGGCAAATGGTAGTGCATACTGCGACGCATCCGGGGCAGCCCAGGCTGAGAACCGTCCGTCACGGGCCCGGTTCATGATGGCCAGCGGCAGCGCCCAGGAACAAACTCCAGCCGTAGAATGAACCAGAAAATGTTCACCACAGACATTGTGAAGGGCCAACATCACCATGCGGGTAAATAAATCTACCGACATTTGATGCTCAGCCTCAATTTCGTCCACACTGAGTACATTCCGGGTACGCTCACGCGAAATGGAGATAATACGCTGAGTGAAGCCCTCATCAGTTCTACCGCTGAAAACCAGCTCATCAGCTTCGTATCTGCTGTCGGGTCTGAAGAGTTGATAAGCTCCGGTTTGTAGATAATTGCTACGCGGATTAACAGGGCGCATACAAAACGGCAGACAATAATACAGATCGATAACCGTCGAGATAAACTGATTCCAGATATCAAACGGAACGGTACTGCACTGCTCAATGGTGTAAATAACGGGACGACCAGCAGGTAAAAAACGTTTAGCCATAGTTAAATCCTCTTTAATAGTTAATAAAAAAGGGGATTTATTCCCGGACGGGGAATAAATCCCCGTCCGGGTGAATTACAGTCTCAGCAGCTACAGATATTCACTGTTTTCCCACTCAACTTCCTGGGCTGCCTGCGCCTGTCTACTGGCTTCTTCATTTCCGTCACGCCAGCCGTTCATCCAGGCTACAGGTAGTAAAATTTCGCCCTGGCGTGAGATATGGAACACACAAAAATCAAGCAGCTTATGTGGTCTCATATGCAAACTAATTTCAAACGCAGCCCCGTACAGAACTTCCTGTCGCAGAGCCTGCACATGCGTTTCCAGACGGCAATGGTATCTAAACGCAGCCCAGTGGGCATTTTTTTTCCGCAGAGTCTCTGCGTGCGTTGCAAGACGAATGCTCATCAGCGCCGAGTTCAGTATTTCCAAATCGCGACTAAAAATCAGCAATTGAGCATACAGATGTGACAGAGCCGGTTTTCTCGGCAACACTGCCAGAATAAAATCGGTCAGAAAAATCAGGCAGGTAAAGTAAAATTTCATGATGGTGTCATCCTTTAAACAAAAAAAGGAAACACCAACCCAACGGGAAAGTGTTTCCCATTGGGGAGTCAGAAAGATGTCCTTTCTGGCTGACGGTAAGTTGAATGAAATGACCTTCATCGCCGCGTCATAGTGCGCGTGAGTTTGGCGATATCTGCTCTCAAAGGTGCGCAGATTTCCCCACAGANTGCGCGTGAGTTTGGCGATATCTGCTCTCAAAGGTGCGCAGATTTCCCCACAGAATTCTCTGTGCTCTCCCTTCTCAGGGTACGGGAGAGTTTATGTAGCCACCCGAAGGCGCTCCTCACAGGCTACCGGAACATTGGTGGTCGCGTTAGCGACAGGTTAACGTCCAAATAATAACCACAAACTGCGGGAAACTTCAAGACGCAGTCGCTATCGTGTGCGACTGCGTCAAACATCTTCAATCTGCCCGGTAAGTTACTGACAGATATGCATAACTAACGGTCATTCATCCAGTTCCTTTTTAAAATAAACCTGTCTTATATACCGCCCCCGGCCATCTCCGTGCCCTAAATCCATTGAGACTAATGCATTAGCCTCATCCCGACTCATTCCATTTTTAAGATGAAAATTCACAGCGTCTTTTGCATATGCATACCGCAACGAATGAGGTGCGTTTTCTCCTGTCATACCGGCGTCACGAATAATATTACGGTATCGCTCTATCGCAGTATGTAATGTTGGCTTATCAATTAACTTTCCATTATTTTTATCGCAGTATGCGATGGCCTTATTTAAAATCCCCAGAACTTTATCCCTGTCAAAAACTGTGGTCTCACGAGGGCGTCCTCCTTTCGTACCAAATACCACGCAAACACGTTCATCACCTTTTAAAAGCGACTGTCGCCACGTTCTTAATGATTTTGCTGACTGAACGGTTTCTTCTGTTCTCAGACCAATATACCGTGCCAGTTGCACGGCAAGAGCCACGCCTTCATCTTTACTGATGGAATAATTAACGACTTTCTGGAGTAATTCATCAGATATTGGTCTTTTAGTACCATCTCTGCTGGCGGCAGAAATCCCCAGCGCTTTGTTACTCAACATTTCATGCTGCGGATCAGCCAGTTTATTCCTCCCGGCGACAGACATGATTGTACGCACTGCCGCCATTTCATTTTGCAGCGTACGGCTTGATATATTTTCATCCTGTCGGCTATGAATATATTTTTGGATATGCACCGTTTTTATGTGTTTTACATCCCGAATTTGAATATTTAACTGTGCAAGACGTTCAGAGAACCGTTCTGCAATTCTGGAACGATCTGCTACGGTTTTAAAGCTACCCCGCCCCTGACGTGCCAGTGTGACAAGTTGTTTTTCAAGTTGCTTACTGAATCTGGACACACTACCTCCATATGACATACACAGCCTTCTGCTTTTTATAAAACTGACGGATCTGTACCCCAAAAATTTAACCCCGACGACACGGTTAACTTTGCGCTTCCTGCGTCTCGACTGATATCTGTGCATCGGGGCGGCGAATTGAATTGTTGAGTTCTTGCGAGGCACCTCAGGTCTCTGACCTGTTTGCTGCTGATGCAGAGCTGACATTCGTCAAGCTGCCTCCAACACTACTTCTGTAGTGTCGCCATCGATATCGAGCCGATTTTCTCCTTATTACGTTGGGACGTTCAGACGGGTACTCCGTCGTACAAACGTTGATGTGAAGATGTTTTCTCCATGAATGACACGTACTACGTGTGTGTCAGATGGTACGAAAACGATGAAAACCACGCCGTGCGTGCGTTTGAATAGTATGCGCTGCGCGCGTCACTTGGTGTTCGCTTCGCTTGCACGCAAGTGACGCCGCGCAGTTTCGTGCTCGTAATGCAACGCCGTAAGCGGCCAAATGTACCAAATGGCCTATCCGGTCGATGCAAAAGTCGTACGAAACTCAGGACGTATCACTGAAGAAACGAAATGTTGATGCGACTTCCACAGACGACATTCGTCTGACTGGAAGTTGCCAGCCCGTTGTGCAACACCCGAACCGGTATGCAGCTGAGCAAAGAGAAAGAAACCCTCATCGTCACGTCATAGTGCGCTTGTATTGACGATATCTGCTTCCAAAGGTGCGCAGATGTACCACATCGATATGCTCTCCCTTTCAGGCTGCGGGAGAATTGGTGGTCGCGTTAGCGACAGTAGCCACCCGAAGGCGCTCCTCACAGGCTACCGGAACATTGGTGGTCGCCATTGACGACATACAACACTTGAAGACTATCAATAGAAGCAGGTTTTCGTCAATATTCACATGCCAGTATATTAATGGCTGAGGGGATTTACTTTATTTTAACTTTCATTTCAGCACCTAACTTTCTAATGCCTTGTTGGTATCTCTCCCACGTAACGCCTGGAAAGACATTAGGTTCTCCTCTCAGCCATTTTTTAAAAAGCAAGGGGCTATCCAAAGCAATATGTAAAGACTTACTCATTTCATGACTATCTATAAATAGATTATTTTTATGTGCTGCCAGAGCCATATAAGTAGAGAGAATCCCAGTTGAATAAAATACTGCGCCATTCTGAAGTGGTGAACCATTACTTTCAATGCAATCTTTTTTATCATTAGTAAAAAAACGTCTGCATGCTTCCGGGCGATAATTATAGATAACACACTGCCCAGAACTTTTCCCGAGAAAAACACACTCTATTCTATATTTATCATCAGTGTATTCATTAACCTTATCAGCTCGGAGTTTTAGTCTTTTCTTTATAAAAAACAACTTTGATTCACTAAAATTATTTTTTAAATTTTCAGCAATAAAAAACACGTCAGGCGTAATTAGTGAAACGTGTAAAGAGCAGCAACGCGAGCATCCTTTTTGACATACACAATTTAAACCTTTTTCTTTTTTAACTTCATCCATAACCCGTTCAGAACATCTGTGCCAACGTTCCACTGCTAAAATCACTTGCCTCTTGCTCTTAACTTTAAATGAATTATAACAGGCAGAATAAAACCAATCTTCCAAATTCCCCATTTCACATCCCTTTCAATAAACCAACACACGCACAACCATTCCATTATTATTTATAATAAAACAGCTATTGGTATAAAAATAAAGAAATAAGAAGGCAGTCACTCTTCTTATTTCTTTCATCTATTATCTAACCTTACCCTCTGCAACACCTTTCACCTGTGCAAATAGATTTCCCAAATAGGCTTCTGTTAAATGCTGAGGGTTTGAAGAAAAAAATTGAATATAAACACGACTCCCGATACCATTCTTTTCAACTTCCAATGTAATATGATCGCCCCCCCCCCAGTTCCGACCCATTTTATAGTAGCTCCCTGGCGACGCAGCCCATTCAGGCCTTTGCTCCTCAATTGCTGCAGCAGTCAGGCGAGCAGAAGTGCTTTCTCTATTTTTGATACTATTTAACTCGTCTGAGGTCATAAATTTATAATAACGACGCAAACGAGCTGCGGCAGTATCAACATCAATAGAAACTGATAAATCGCTCGACATAGAATCCTGAGCAGCATCAATTTTGGGTGCCAATTTTGGCATACCAGACTCACCTTGGGCTGATTGTTTTCCTGTTATTGAAAAGCCAAAATCGCTGATTTTTTTATTGACGGAAGTCAATTCACCCATGGAACAAGCTGTTGTAAACACAGAGACAATACTAACAATCAATACTTTCTTTCTGAACATCCTTTCCTCCTTAACATAATGTTCCGAATGATAAAAATTAAACTGATAGCGTAAAGGCTAAGGCAAGGTTGCGCCTCTCTTCAATACTCCTTATGATACAGAGAAAACTCGAACAAAAAAACAGCATCAGGTCAAACAGGAGAAGGCTCAGATATGAATATGTTCTTGAAAAAGCTGTTGAATGCGGTACTTCCTGATCCTTGCCCAAGTAAGCAAGATGAGAACGAAACACCTTTTTTAATCGAAACCTCAACAGAATCCGATGACGAGAGTCCATTCGCCTTATATAGTTCTGAAAACTGGCATTGGCACTCAGACCATGAATAAACAATCCCGCTGTTCGTGGCGGGATTGTTTATTTAGTGTTAAGAATTTAAACGGCGACAGTTAGCGCCGTTGTTAGTCTAACTATCCAGACCCTTACTAAAACCTTTTGAGAAACTCGCACCTCCCATTTTTGCAAGATTTCCCGCGTTTTCTGCGGATTGACTAGCTTTACTGGTTCCATCTTTCAATGATCCCGTAATTGCGATACCAATATTCACTCCGGCCCACGATAGCGCGCCAACCCACACGGCAGGTAATACAGTAAACATTGACCCCATAACCAGATTCATAATCAGATCATCTGACGTATTCTGAAATCCCATCATATTGAAGCGAGTATGTGTATTAGAGCTATAGAGAGCCGTCAACATCCAGCTATCGAGCCAACGGGCTAATTCCCACCAGAATGTCAGGAAGTTGATAGCAAAAATGACAAACGTCAGGGTGATCGCCGTCTTGAATTCATAAGCTGCAAAGGCAAGGATCAATGGTACCATAATATAAATAGCCATCAGCAGAACGGCTTGCACCATCGGTAATGCCTGACGCATCGCGTCCAGAGCCGGAAAAGCGCCCAGCGAGGCGACAGAAGCGCCTGCTGTGCCGGCAATACGAGTGAGCACGTTCTGCTCCGTCAAATCCGCATTACCACCATAGCCGTTATAAACCTCACCGCCATGTGATACCGTCAGGTTCGCCGGGCTGACCAGCCGGCGTATAACTTCCTCCTGATAATTTATCTGGCTGCTGCCAATCATTTTCATTGCGGCAGATAATCGTAGCCAGTAGCTATCATCAACCTGCTTCATCACCCTGGCCTTCAGGCCAGTGTCTGCTGCAGACCACCACTCAGAACAGTAGGGGTATCCCCCATTACCGGTATTCGGCCGGCCGCTGTCACGGGCATCATTCCAGGAGAACATCCCCCGCGGCAATTTCGACTGCAGCGTGGTATAGTCTCCCTTCAGAAAGGTATTACTGCCTATCCAACTGAGATCTGACAGAACCGCTTTATCCTTTGTCTGCCCTTGGTCACGCCGTTTCCACTGATAAAGTGCTAATGAATAGCAGTCGTTGGTGAAATCCTGCAGCTCGTCGGCCAGCGCGCGGTTCTCAATGAACGTCCGTTGAACCTCAAAACGCAATTGCCTTAGATCCGGCCGACACGGAATGCTGGCCACTGCCGCCTGGGTCACCCCTTTGGAAATTTTGTGAACTAACACCCACCAAACCGGTGCAGCAGCGAACTCGTTGTTCATACTGGAAATAATATTGCTGTAACCACTTTCACCCGGTGCTTTTGGTGTCCAGGTACCACAGATTTTTGCCCGGGTTCTATCAAATTCCAGCGTGGTCAGGCTTACCTGAATCAGTGGTACACAGCAGGCGATAATTACAAAGAAAGCCCCATAAAGCGCATTCTCGATGCGGGGCAGTGACAGCATGCCTTTGTTACCTTCATCCTCTCCTTCTTCGCGAACCTTCAACCAGATACCTACAATTTTAAAGGCCAGAGGTAACGCAAACAGTCCAGTACTGATAAGAACATCCCAGAGACCGTTATTAACCAGCCAGCCCAGTAGGGTCAGGAAATACTCCAGATAGCTGTTCGTTGTCATAGAGCCCCCATGCCGGAAAAAATGGAGTACTCGCAGACAAGAAAGAACAATATACTGACGCTGGCAATGCGCAGCAGTGGCCGACGATATTCCGGACGAAAACCCGGTGCATGCCAGATTTTCCACAGCCCCCATCCGACAGCGCAGTAAAGCATCAGACGCCATGCCAGCCAGCCATAGCGAGTCTCATGCATCCAGTTCTTAACCGTGGCCATGCCTTCAGGACCCAGATCGGCCAGCCAGAGACCGCCCTCCAGGGCCATCAGCAGGGCCAGCAGGAAGAGTCCTCCGACTTTCAGGCTCCTGCCTGTTTTGCGCAGCAGGCTGCGATGATTATTATTCATGCAATCGCCTCCCTTATTTCGTATCAGGGGTTTCGAGTTTCTGGAAGCGGCTGTCAGCATTATCCGTCTGCTGAATCATTGGGTTTGTACCGATACGTTGATTGTCCCGCTCGATGATGGTCAGTACCGAGTTCCTCGCCAACTCTCGCTTCAGGTCCATTTCATTCTTCAACGCCATGATTTCGCGATCGAGTGCATCAATTCGGCGAGCACCTTCTTCCAGTGCGATAGGTTGATCCTGAGCATTTGGTTCACTCATACCTGTTGTCAGCATCCGGCGCATCAACAGAGCGGTTTCTACCGTATCAGACATGGCCAGCTCACTGGCGAGACGAACTGTCAGTGCAGTATTATCCGGGTCACGTTGCAACGCCTTAATAACGTTGGCCGTTACCGGCAGCCCACCCGTTTTCAACTTCGCCAGTTCAGTAGCCGTGGGTTTTACGGTACCATTAACCAGTTTCACCAGTTGCTCTATATTGTTCTTTGTGGCGTCTTCCAGCATCGGAGAAAATCCTGTACCAGCAACGGAAATACCAGGCTGATCGTCGGTATCTCCACTGGTGCACTGCGACGCATTGCTGCAGGTGCGCATTGAGCGATCACCAAGAACTTTCACCACAGCTTGTGCAGCTTCTTCAGCATTACTGAACTTACTGCAGGCACCACCGTTACAACTGGTGCCACTAACGGTTTCTGAACTTAATACGTTGAGGCTATTCATCATGTTGTAACCTGCAGATGCCAAATCATAGGTCGGCCGGATAGCCTTCTGCCCTTTTCCTCCTCTTATCTGACCACCAATCCATTTTTTGCCAGCGGTTCCATCTGCATTCTGATATTTTTGGTCTGCACGTATTGCGTCCGTTTCTCCGCTATTGACGAGCGATTTATACTCTTCAGCGATAGCTGCCTGGCTCCACTTGCTGGTATCACTGAAATCCATCATTTTCTTCGCCATGTTCTGACAGTTCAGTTGCGCTTTATCGAATGACACGTTCGCCTGCAGGACACCGTTGGTCAGCATGTCATACAGCCCCGGGTTCGCCCGCTGGATCAGCATCGCCGGCAGGCTGGCCACCGCGCCAGTAGCCCCCTGAATAACGTCGCCCATCAGGTTTTTAAAGCCATCGGTTACGCCGTTTAACTGGTTGCCAATGGTGGTTTTGAGGTCAAAGTTGCCGCACATCAGGTCACTGCTCCACCCCACATCCAGCCCCAGTTTTTTCATATTGCTGCGCGTCGCCGGCTGCGATATCACCGACCCACCGCCCAGGGTATAAAACAGCTTGTCGGATACCGCGCCGTCCACAGATTTGCCATAGCCAAACGCACTGTCATTCACCTGCGGCAGAGAAATTGCCTGAGCAGGGGATATCGCTGAGATCAGCATCATTATCAAAGCAGGCAGGCATGCAAGAGCAATCCCAGTCAGAATAGTAAATAAAGTATTAATTAATTTATCGATGTTCATTACCTTAACCTCTTCTTATCAAATATCAGTACTGCTCAGGAATTTCTGGCCCTGGCGCTTACAGCAGCTGTACGGCTGCCACAGAGCAAAGGCCGCATTGTTGTCGCTGGCGGCGGTATGGCTGCCATCAGGAAATACCGCACAGCTCTGGCTCAGCTGCGGCACCAGTCGCTGCCACTTATGGTTTTTTGTGCCGGTATTTTCTGTTACCGGGTCCGGCGGCCAGTAACCATCCTGCTTATGGCCCTGCAGCACCTGATAGACATGGGGCTGACCGGCGCGGGTGATAATGTCAGCCACCCGTTGGGCGACCAGTGCAGAGGCTTTATCATCATCGGTCTGGCTGACAAACCCTGAGCGCGGATAGACGTTGCCCCACATATTGCCGGCAACCTGGTTGCCTATTTCCCTCAGGCCAGGAACCAGTGCCTCGGGATACAGCGATTCAGGCACGCCTGTTCTCCAGGCAACAGAATCCAGTGTGCTGAGGAAATACGGCATCAAGGGAGTGGCGGCGCTGTCGCAGGAGTAACCGGAAATGCTGCCACCGATAATGGAGGTAGAGGGATGTCCGATGGCGTCTGCGTACTTGAAACGGATGCTGGAATGGCGCTGCCCCGGGTTCTTCATATCCGCCGGATTCGCACCGCCGGCAGAGACTCCGGACAGGCCGCTGGTGATGGCATTCTCCAGCCCTCCGGATGCCTGGCTGACAAAAGCCATTTCAGCCCAGGGATTACCACCCGGAGCCACATAGGTGGACACTACTGCTTCAGGGATATAGTGGGTAACTTTTACGGACGTTTTGACGGTACAACCAAACGGCGTACAGAACAGCCAGTAGCAGATACCGCTCACCCGCCAACTAATACAGTCCTGAGAAACGGCACTGGCCACTATCTGTGCTGTATTTAACGCGGCAAATGCTGCAGGTATTGATGCAGTGACCAGAACGGCGGCGACAGCGGCAGAGCAAAGCGTTTTCCTGAGCCGGGAAGGGGGGTGATTCACTGTCCACCTCCTGCCTGCTGACGCAGCTCTGTAGCCCGTACCACATCGGTAGTGCCGTAAACTACATCCCGATCGTTAAAAACGACAGCGGGCACCTTGCGGATGCCGAGTTCCCGTGCATGCACTACCTGGCGATATGCCGTGACCAACTGCTGCTGTTTTTGTTGCCACTGGGGGGAGGACATCACCTGTTTTGCCTGCAATGTTGCCAGCTCCGGGTCAGCCGAAAGCTGACCAAACATTTTCAACTGCAGGCGCTCAGGCTCATCCAGCAAAACAACTACGACATCCGGGGAAAGATTTTCAGGTAAATGCTGGCTGTCGGTATAAAGCACCGTGCCCGCCAGCACCGTCGTCGGCAGAAGCGCCGACAGAAAGATAAAATGACGTAATTTCATTGAGAGACTCCATCAGACCAAATCGCCTGACAGCGTGCTCCCCGGCTTTCAGGAAAGCTGCAATAAACTAAAAATCCGTGGATAAAAGTTAATTCATTAACGCTGTTAAAGTTGATATCGTCCCAATACCCATCTAGTAAATACGGGTATTAACTCTAACGAGTTGTTTAACAGAGAGATAACAAGAAAAAACGTACAACAACGTGGTCTGATAACACGACAAGAGGACATTTTAATGAAGTTAAAAAAATATCTGTTTGCAATGGGTTGCCTGCTTATTGCAGGACCATCACTGGCGGGACAGGCCCATGTATGCCACTCCCAGCCAGTTACAAACACAGCAGCCAACGCTGCTTTGACAGATAAAACGGTATTCAACTGTGGCGAAAATCTTTCCGGCACGATTCCAGAACTGGCCAGCAAAGGCTGGAAGATCGTACAGCAAACCGATCAAGCAGACATGTCAAATCCTGCCAGAACTTACGCACAATTGATTATTCAAAAAGACTGATAAAACGAGTCAAACAGCAGATCGGCTTCTTTCATCTGTTATGTTAAAGGCCGGAAAGTGGTACCTCTCCGGCCTTAGTTACGTTTCCATTATCAGTTCAAAAGCTGAAGCAGATTTCGGCTCAGTTCTCTTACGCCGCCCTCTCTTAATGCACTACCACACCATTCAACCACAGCACCAGATAGAGCATATCGGCCGTATCCGTCACGGTGATATACCAGCGGGGATGCTCATATTCCTCATCCGTTGGCCAGCTTTCCTGGCCGCTGACGTTGATAAGGATATTTACCGTCCTGCGCAGCCTTCCTTCAACTGTTACGGCCACGCAGCTGCTTAACCCGACCCGATGGGGATGGCAGATAACCGTTACCGGATCTGCAAGCCTTTGCCGAATATACCTATTTAATTTACGAAGGTTCGCCTGTGTTTCTGCCGATATGCGTGGTTCACTCTGTAATGGCAGTGTAAAAACGTTATGCGGCTGATCCTCTGTAAAAATGAACGCCTGTGGAGTCGGATATCTGAGAGTTAACATGCTGCGCTCCTTTCTGCACCACCGCAATCGAGACCGCGCAACCGGTCAAGCTTGCGCGCCACCCATTTAGCCGCTTCCAGCTCACTGCAATTATGCTCCCGCATCAGCTTCCGGCGTTCTGCCTTCTCGTCTTTCTCTGTCATACCCAAGGCAAGGTAAAGGCTCGGCGGCACCGCCCGGAATAGCGCCTCAATGCGTTTGGCCAGCACCACCCCTTCCGTATAGCAGCCGGATAGTTTACGGGCCGACAGCAGCACCGCCTCCTGTTCAGGTGTAAGTGCACGGAATCTGCTGATATCTTTCACCTCTTCTGGTGGCATAGTGAGGCAAATCCACCACTCCGCCATATTCAGCATTTTCTCGGCAATATCCGGGTAGTCCTTCAGGTTCTGGGTGGCCAGCCACAACCAGGCACCCAGCTTACGCCACATCTTGACCACTTTTGTCATGTACGGCGACAGCAACGGGTTGACGGTCACGATGTGTGCCTCATCAACAGCAAACACGATATCGCGGCCGAGATACTGGTCACGCTCCGCGATGTTATTAATCATGTTGGTCATCGAGACCATGGTCAGCGCCATCTGCGCTTCGTAACCCTCACGGGCCAGGTGCCCCAGGTCAATCAGCGTCACATCCGCTTCCGGCCACAGCTCGCCTTCACGGTTAAACAGCTCCGCCTCAAAGCTGCCGGGCTGGGTGAACATGCCCAGCGCCTCCGCCATCTCCGCGGCCTTCGCCCGGCGCTGCGCATTACGAACGGTACCTCCCTCCTCGCCTTCACTGGCCGCAATGGCGTTCAGTGCCGCCTGTAAATCAGAGGGCAGCATCTGCCGGTTTTCGTTGTAAGATGTGTGTGCGGCCATCAGCAGTGCTTCACGGATCATCGCGCGATCGGCGCGTTTCAGGTCAGCCTCTTCTTTCGGATCGCCGCCGGTGATCATCATACGGGCCGAGATTTCCATCTCGCCCAGGATATCCCGCTTGTCTTCATTTTCCTCGCCAGTATCGTCATCAATGTCCGGCAGGTCCGCTTCATCCACGGCAACCGCAATCCCTTCCTCAACCAGCCGGTGCGCATCCGCGAACGGCGGCAGACTGACGCCGCTGCCGGGTTTGATACTGATTTTATTAACCGTCAGGCCCAGACTTTCAAAATAGTCAGCCTGCAGGCCAAAGGAGTTGCCGGCTTCGGCGATAAACAGGCGCGGGCGGTGAACCGCCATTACCTGCGAAAACATGGTGCACAGCGTGGCGGATTTGCCGGCGCCGGTCGGGCCGAACAGCAGCAGGTGTGCGTTCTGTGTCCGGTCCTGCCGGTTGAGCGGGTCAAAGGTCAGGATATCCCCGCCACGGTTGAAGAAGCTCAGCCCCGGATTGCCGGTGCCGGTTTCACGGCCGGTCACCGGCAGCAGGCCGGCAATGTGCTGTACCCAGGTCAGGCGGGTGTACCAGTGTTTTTTGTCGGTATCCGGATCGAAGCACATCGGTAATGCACGCAGCCACGCATTAAGCGGCCCCACCTCGAACTCCGGGCGAACCGGCTGCAAGCCGGCGCCCAGCAGCACGGTGGTCAAATCAAGCCGCTTACGTTTCAGGCTCTCCGGATCATCGCCACGCAGCAGAAACGTGATGCCGGCCCGGTACAGCTTGTGACGATTCCCCAGGTACTCCTTCACCGTATTCACGTCCTGACGAACGCGGCCGGATTCAGTATTTTCCCCTATCGCGTTTTTGGCCAGCCGGTTAAACGTCTCTTCCAGACGGTCCTGGGGCTGAACAACAACGGTCATGCACATCATCGTCCCTGCCGGGAACATATCCATCAGGGCGTTGATTTTCTTCTCACCCCGCGGCATTTCCCCTGTGATCGCTCCCGGTACCGGCGGCGTGCGCAGCCGCTCAACCGGCACCGCACAGTGGGGTTTGTTATCGATCCACCACACACCATTCTCCGGGTCGGAAACCGGCGGCGTGAACCACAGCGTTTCCGCAAAATCATTACGCACCGGCATTTCCCCGTCCGGTGCATCCCCGGGGACCACATAGGCCGCCTGACGATACAGGGTGGTTTTATCAACCCAGTCCGGTGCCGGATTAAACAGGCGCAGCAGCCAGCTGTGCACCTGCAGGCCGTTCTGGCGGGAGCAGCGGATACCGGTACCGCCCAGCGCACTGACCACCCGCTCACAGGCCTGATTGAGCATGGCCACCGGCGGCATCGGGTCACGGGCAGCGGATTTTCCGAGCCAGCGGTACACAACCATTCGGGTGCGGCGCTGTTGCCCCCGCCACGGCTGACCGGTGACTATCGCGTCGGTAAACAGCCCCTGTGGCTGTGAGATACTGCGGATATGCCGTTCCATCTCGCCCAGCCAGGCCTCCGTAAAGGCGGTGCGCTGCGCATGCGGCTTCACATAGCTGCGCAGATGATCGAGATACGCATCCGCATCCTCCTCGTCCTGGCAGAAAAATTGCACCACCCAGGGATTTTCGTCATATTCGTCAAAGCTGTCCTGCAGCGCATCCTCCACCGTATCGCGTATCTGTTCCAGGCGTTCATCGGTACGCCCTTCGGTGGCCACCGGCGTGACATCGTAGACGGCGCCCACGGAGACGCCATCATCGAGCAGCAGACACTGCTCCTCGTCCAGAAACTCCACCCAGGGCAGAAAATCAATGATGGAGGGGTTGGCATGATAAACCCGGGTTTCATCCTGGTGGGTCATGCACCCCGGGCGCGTCAGCGGCTCACGGCCATTGATGGCGAGCCTGGATTCGGATTCACCGGCAGTGGCTTCAGCCCGGGGCAAAGACGTTTTTTTAAACAGCGAAAACATTACAGGGCCTCCGTACGTTCACCAGGCATCGCATACTGCGTCTGACTGTAAAACGGAAACACCGTGCTGTATCCTGGAACCGGCGTGTTGCCGCCGGCCAGGTGAGGATACAGGTACATCACCATATCGGGGTTCGGCAGACGCGGGAACTGCTGCGTGATTTCTGTCTCCTGAGTGCGACTGTAACTGCGATCGTCCTGTGCAGCCGCCTGATGTTCACTATCGGTCAACGGCCGGTGCAGGGATTCCCGTGCAGCCGCCTGACGGGCGGTACTTCCTCCGCCGTCAGCACCGTTCCACAGCTCCAGCATGGAATGGTCTCCGGCGGGCAGCATCTCTTCTTTCGTCGTCGAACAACCGCTGACCAGCAGCGCTCCTGTGAATACCATAATGATCGGTTTCAGATTCATTTGTTTCCTCTTCAGTCCAGACCGCCGTTATCGCTGACGCCACCCGGCAGGGTGAAGTCGTAGCGAACCTTACGGCCCTTGTCTTCGTAATCTATTGCCAGCTGGCGGGTAATGTGTACGGCCAGTGTCATGCCCGGTGGGACGTAGATGGCGTCAAATGTCTGTCCGTAACGCTGTTTCACCCAGTCAGCGGTTTCCCCCATGCCACCGGACAGGGCTTTACCCAGCGCTGCCTGGCCGGCGCTGCCGGTCAGCGTGGAGGAAATGCCGTTAACGTTATTCTGCGTGGTGTACTGTCCCTCGCTCAGGGCATCGCCTGCCGCACTGGCGGCGGACAGGCCGAACAAAGTGGGCAAATAGGTGGATGCATTGGATTTGCGCTCACCGCTGATACAGGGAATACCGGCATTATCGGAAATCCAGCCGATGCCGCCATCGGTACCGGTTTTATTCTGTGTATTGCCGTTACCGGTATTTTTCCCGCTGGCAGGTTGGGGAACGGTACGGACAGTGCCATCTGCAAAAACAAAGGTAATGCTGTTAACCTGGCCCCGCACACAGGATAGTGTCCAGTCGCCAGTGGCGCTGCCGGATACAATCGCGCCCTCAACGTCAGGCAGCTCGATACCATTAGCTGTAAGATTATCCTTACCTATCAAAACCTTGAACGGATATGGATCGGTCACAGTGCCATTGATTGGGATTCGCCCCAACAACGCTGTCATCGCCCGGCTGCCCACCAACGTGGAGTTTTCCGGCAGGGTATAGGCAGGTTCAGCGCTGTCCTGCGCACCTTTCTCATTCGTGTAACCCTTGACCTGCTGTTCATAAGCAGCTTTCTGCCGGGTCAGAGGATTGTCATCCAGGAATGACGTCGGAAACGTCGGTGCCTTACCCTGGGCCGCATCACGCGGATCGGGCTCTTTCTGATCGGTCGGCGTGACCCACATCAGACCGTCATTGCCCCGGGTGGCGCTGCTGCCGGGGTTCCCCCCGAGACCATCTAGCCCCAGCCCAAGCGGGATATCGCTGTCGGAGCCCTGTTTTCCACCCGCTGAACCGGTGGTTTTCAGTTGCTCAGACAGCGCCTGTACTTTTGCCAGCAGGCTGGTCTGTTCATCCTGTAGTTGCTGCTGACGTTTGTCATAGTCGCTACGCAACCCCTGTACTGCCTGGTCAACCTGACCGGATATGTTAGTGCCGTGTTTACGCAACTGCTCATTCTCTTTCAGTAAGTCGGCATTCTGCTTATCCAGTATTTTCTGACGATCGCGAACGTCGTTCAGTCGGCCAATCAGCGTACGCAGGGTGTCTTCCGGCGTGTCGCCTTCCACGCCAAGAGCCTTCAGCTCATCCGGCGACAGATTTTTCAGCGCGGTGGTCACATCGGCCGGCGCGCTCTCCTTCGGCTTTTCCTCCTTACAGCTTTTCAGGCCCACCACCAGTCCGGCGACTATCACTGCCGGAACAATAAACTTCACCACGGTATTGGATTTAATCTGCATGGCCCGCCTCCTTCTTAACCGTACGGACAGCCTTACGAACGGCAGACGGTTCCGCGATAAACGCCTGCTCTGGTCGGGGCCCCGTCACGATATAAACCGTGGTGGTGTCTTCCGGCGTACCAGCGGGCCCCAGCCAGCGATGCTGGAAGGTCGCGGCGGTAAACTGCCCCTGCAGGACACGGGGATCGAGAGTGATTTTGCGGCTGGCGGTGTTCTGCAGGCGAATGGCCACCACGGCCCGGTTCGCCACTCCCCATGCGGACAGCGGTGTTGCCCGCACCGGCTCAGAAGGATACAGGGTGGTGATGCGTGCCGGCAGATGTGGGTTTACCGGACGAATCCCGGGGACGGCTTCAATGGTACGCAGCGGCGCATACAGGCTCTGTGCCGCATAGCGGGTGAGCAATACTGGGACAGGTGCACTGTATTGCACCTTTTTGCGCTTTGCCTGCGTGCCATCATCTCTGCCGGGCGCTGTATGCTTCGGCTGACCGGTCGCGTCTGCACTGTTAGCACTGTTGAGCGTTGTCACATCGCCGCTGTAAACCAGACGGACAGGCTCGGCCGGCCCCTTTTCGCCGGCGGTGACATCGAGCAGAATCACCTCGCCACTCTCCACATCCTGCAGCTGAAGCCGGGTCTGCGGAAAGTTACCGTCGGCCTTCAGATACACGGCGCCCCCGGTGCTCTGCACCCGCAATTTTCCGTTCAGTGCCGGCGGAAAACCCACCCGCACATTTTTGTCCACGAACACCACCCGCTCCTGTCCCACCTTCAGCGGTATTTGTAGTGGAATACGCTCCCATTTCATCAGTTCGTCGGCCTGAGCCGGTGAAACCAGCGCAGCCGCTGGCATCAGTGACAGAGACAGCGCCATCAGCCCGGCGCGGGCATCATTTCGGGTCATCATCACTGGAATACTCCTGATTTTTTCGAGGCCGGGGCCGGCGGCGCCGCTTCCAGGCGTTGAGGAATACCGTCATAACAGTCGAGCGCCAGTCCGAACGGGTTACGCTCAGCATCACCATCCCATCTCACTACCTTCAGCGGATAGCGAACCAGAGCACGCTTGACTGGTTCAGCATTGAAATATTCATCAGCCACCAGATCGAGACGTACCACCCAATGATCACGGTCAATTACACTCACACTTTTCGTCTTGTAACCCCGCCCAGGAATTTCATACACCACACGCACGCGATTCAGCAGCTCACTGCCACGCTTTTTCACATCAGCTTCCAGAAAGCTTCGACAGGTTGGTGTGAGGTATGGAGACAGCGCATTAATTTTTGCCGGATAGTCCACATCGCCGTTCTTCGGCCAGGCATTGAGCTGCTGGAAGATATAGAACGCGAAGCTGTAAACGGACGGTGCCGGCACTTCCCACCAGGGGCGGGTGCTACCGCTGCGTAAATCCGGCGGGTTATGAATGGTCAGGCTGCGGGGGGCCAGCATCCAGCCCGCGCTTGTTATTAGGATAAAAAGAATCAGCACGCCGCAGGCAATGCGCAGCGTCAGGATGTGCTGGTCCCGGTTTTTAACCGCATGACGAAAACGGCTCATTTTTGTCTCCCGGTACGTTTCAGGGACCATCCCCGGGCATCTACTATCAGGGAAAGGTTGCCCAGGCCATGGCGTCGTTTGAATACCTCCAGTCGCTGCCAAATCCATGCTTCCGGCTTACCTCGCTTGATACGGCTAAGCCATTGTCCGCCAAACGCGATGAGCGGCAGCGGTGTCAGCAATATGCCGGTGGGTACAATGACCCAGCCGGCGACAGGAATAAAAGGTAACGAGAGGAGCAGACCGGCTACTGCACCGGTCAGTGCAGCCAGGCCCAGCTCCGGGGTGGTAAACCCGCGAAACACTACGGGCTCGCTGTTAAGTCGATCGGGCAGAAAGCGAATGGTCTGCTGCATAAGGTGGCCTCAGAGAATAATGCCGGCAGCTTTGCCCAGCAGCCAAATCACCACGACAAGAAGTACCGCTCCGACAACTACAATCGAGCCGAATTTAGTCCAGGTGGCTTTTTCATTCCGCACCTCGGTAAACGTGTGAACGGCTGAAACAGCTACCATCGTAAACGCGATTGCAGCAATAACCAGGCCACCGATTAAAACTCCATCCTGAAGATATCCTTTGATCTGGCCTGTCAGTCCACTACCACCACCGGACTCGGGAGGCTCAACGGTTGGCAAATCGGCCAGCGCTGGCTGACAGGTCAGCCAGGCAAGCAGAGCCAGGGACATGATCCGGGCCGTAATACACCTGATACCGTGATTCAGGTGAGCAATAACACAATGAAAAGGTTTCATTTTTTCTCCTAAAGATTAATAAACTGTTTTGATTTTTCAGCTGGCAAACATCCAGATGCTGACAACAAGTAGCAACACAGAGCGAATAGCAAAACGTCCCAGCGCAGCAGAACGGACCCTTTCATGACTCCAGCCAGTCCAGACATCCACCAGTGCCCATGCAGCCCAAAGGAACAAAAATGCCAGCAGTGCACCGATACAGGACAGGTGCAGAATGCTGATGTCGATGTTTCCTGAGCCGGCTTTAAATGCTGCGGACTGATTAGCATTCATCAGGGACGCTCCCGGCGGTAATCACCGCCGATATGCAATGACCGGGGCTGCGCCCGGGAGGGTTCCAGATAGCGCTCAACACCGCCCCGAATCGTGTTCAGGTCTGATGTCGCCTGGCGGTAGTCAAAGAAAAAGCGCCCACGCGCTGCCGGATCGGCCTGAGCGGCAGCGACGCGGGCCCGTTCCAGCGCTGCCTGCACCTGGTCCAGCTGACGCAGGACCGAGGCCAGTTCATCTTTCTCGGCAGCCCGGGTTGACGTTGATACAGATAAAGCGGCCAGCAGCAGCAGGCCGGTGATGCCCGGAATGCGGGCACCTGGGCTCCGGACCGGACAGGATGGGTTCATACACACCTCCACAAGGGTTAAAAGGTGCGTACAGAATGCGCAGGACAGGAAGAACGGTCAGCGATAAACTCTTTTTGCGATGATGAAAATTAAAAGTGAGTTTGTCTCTGAAGAAATTTGAAAGCGACTGACGCGCCAGTAACCGTTGTTACAGGGCTTGTCTGCTGACGGAGGCACACAAAAGCAAGTTTTGTACGCCTCCGTCCAGCTTATACTTACAGGTACTTTTTAAACGATGCTGTAGTCACCGTAATCGCCGTTCCCAGCAGAATCGCAGCCGGTAACAGCAACAGGTTGGGATACACTGCCGCTGGCCAGGAGAGATACAGCATCACCGGCACCACCACCGCCGGCTTCACCATCTTTTTGGCATGATGATAGACAAACGAACTCTCATAGCCGGCACCATAGCGCCGCAGGTCACGCCGCCCCAGCCCCTCGACCAGCGCAACCATCACTACCATGACAAACAGCGGCAATGACAGCACCAGAATCGTCACCCGGATCAGGGTAATTATCGTTACCCACACCGTGGCCATCAGATATTCATGCAGATACCCGGCGAGCCATTCACCCCAGCCGCTCAGCTGGCGGGTCAGTTCATTATCGCTGCCCATCTGCAGCGCATACTGCTGCTGTATCCAGCCCGTAAAACCACTGTCCACAAACAACCACTGGTATGCGGCCGTCACCCAGTTGACGACTGTGAGCGATGGCTCTGACATCAGCAGGCTGCGGGTGAACTCCGTGGACAGCCAGCCCAGTTCAGTGTTCATCACCGCCTCGCTATGTGCCGCGCCAGCTTCCGGCCAGAAAAAGGCGATCCCGATATATTCCATCAGCAGGCTCAGCATCAGTGACCCCAGCAGCATACCGAACAGCGCCCATGGCCAGCCCCAGAGCAGGTTATACAGCAGGCCATGCGCTTTTTCTCTCTCCTGTCGGGGTTGCGCCTGGCTGTTACGCGAAGGTTCAGCCATGTTCACCTCCGGCCCCGGCCCGGACGTTCACCGACGTGTCATTCCACCACCCTTCTCCACTGTGATAGTTGCGCCGCATCACCTCCGCTATCTTTTCGATGTTTTCCGGCATGTGAACATCATCGACATCACCCGCCGGCAGCGGCATCCGTATTTTCCATAACTGACCGCCTTCTATTAGCGCAAATGCCTGGCCTTTCGGCAGGGTGACGATATCGGCCGGCTCCAGCAGCGGCACCTTAACCGTTCCCACGCGGTCCTGAGTACTCGATGTAAAGTCCTGTCCGGCACTGACATCGGCGGTGTCCTGATGACCGGACACCAGGGTTTTGGTGTAGATCTCCACCTGGGGCAGCTGCGTGGTCAGCAGCTCGGCGGTTCGGTTTTCCCTGACGCGCAGCATAATCAGGTTATTGAAGTTACCCTGAACCTGCGCCGTTTTGGCCGCATTGCCGATACGGGCCTCAATATCCGACGATGTCTGGGTATAGGCGGTAACCTGCATACCGGCACCGCCCCCTTTGTTGATGAGCGGAATAAACTCATCCCCCATCAGCTCATTAAACTCGTCACAGTGCAGGTTTACCGGTATTTTCTCCTCCCTGGCGCCCGGCAGACCGGCGGTGATACCGTGTTTGTAAATGTGACCGGCGACACTCACCAGATCGGCGAACATGGAGTTCCCCACCGCACTGGCCACTTCACTGTCGCTGAGCGCATCCAGGCCGATATACACCACGGCTTTTTTACGGATCACCTGCTCCCAGTCGAATATTGGGCGCATATCCTCCATATCCAGATAGTCCGGCGCCAGCAGTTCAGCGGTCTTGCCCGTGGTCAGTTTCTCCAGCAGTGGCAGCAGCGATGCCACGATTTTGTCAAAGTAGGTGCGGTCATAGCGAACCGCGCTACGCAGTCCGTCGAGAATAGGATCATACAGCTGCTTCCCTTCCTCTGAACTCAGCGCCACCTCAATGGACCAGATTCGTACTGCGTCAGGCTGCCCCTGCATATTACGCGGAACATCGTCTTCCCCGAGCACCTGCGCATTGTTCTCAATCTGTGTCTGCAGCGACGGCAACTGCTCATGTATAATCTTCTCTGCGTAGCGGATATACAGATCAGCGATATTATTTACATAGCGCATAATAAGGGTGTAATCCGGGCGTTCGCCCAGCGCCACCAGGGCCCGGGCGATGATATTGATAAAACGCCAGGCAAATTCCCGGAATGCGGCGCTGTTTCCTTCCCCTGACAGCTGGCCGGCCACACGCGATGCCACCTCTGACACACGGCCAAAACGGCCAACGGCGTTATAGCGAGCGGAAATCTCCGGCCAGCCCAGGTGAAAAATATACAGTTCATCACCGCGGCCGGCACGGTGTGCCTCCGCCCAGACCCGCTTCATCAAATCAGCATCGCCTTTGGGATCGAATATGATGGTCACCTCACCGCGGCGGATATCCTGAGTGATCAACAGCTCCGCCAGGCGGGTCTTTCCCACGCGGGTGGTGCCATACACGATTGTATGGCCAACACGCTCACCCAGCGCCAGACTGACATCCACTTCGTCAGGCTCCACGCCATGCAGTACTGGATTGCCCCCCACCGGTGGCAGTGGCCTGACGGGGTTCAGTGGGGAATCCCGGCTGAGCAGTTTTCGCACCCCGGGCACCGTCTGGTCCGTTTTCAACTCCAGCCACCGGGCGGCCCGATAAAGCCGCCCGGGCTGCAGGTACTTCGCCACCTCAGGGCGCAGCGTGTCCTGCAGCCGCTGGGTGTGCTTCTGTGTCCAGCGAAATCCCCGTCCCAGAAACAGACGGTGCCGGCTGACCGGGATCTGTTTTGTCCTCATAACATAGCGGGGCAGACGGGTCAGGTTGCGCCGGTAGCGGATGATCTGCGTACCCTGACGGAGCCGGGCTGCGGCCAGAACACCAAATCCGGCCGCAGTGACATAGCTGACGGAAGGGGCCAATGCTACAGCCCACGGTGCCCTGATGCAGACAAACGCAGCGACGCCCGCAACGACAGCAGTATTCAGTTCAACAGCAGGCCGCAGCAGCGCTTCAATGACATAGCGGTTACTCATGAGGCTCCTCCTTTCCGCCCGGCGTATCCTCCGGCCAGCGTGTAATAGCACTGCGACTTTCTCCGCTTTCGGTACGGGCAGCGGCCCGGGTTACGCTGTACCAGGCCAGATGGCAGGAGAAGCGTCAACAGTACACGAATCTCCGGGATATCCTCGTAAACCACATACTGGTGGAGCAGGGCTGCTAGTATCACTGCGCCCAAAAGAAGGGACGGCCAGATAAAAATCTCCCGGAGCAGGCGAATGACCCACACACTCAGTGTCCATAATGAAAAAAATCGCATCACACAGACTCCTTAATCAGAACGGAAGGAATGCCGCGCAGGCCTGCACACCACTCCGGTTTGCACGCCAGCAGATCCAGCAATCGCTGGCCGCTGACAATGTGCATACAGGGTGACGTTGAGCAGAAAGCACGACTTTTAGGGCCGGTACGGCCGGTATGAATAAATAATCCCGGGGACGCCCGGCGCTGCAGCGATGTATCAAAATCCCGGACATGGGCTGGGTTGATGGCGTAGCGGTAACGTTTGGCCTGAATCAGCCAGTACTGGTTATCGATAATGACCTGCCCGTCGATACCACCATCGCCGCTGTAAGAGGTATTACGCACAACCCTCAGCCCCTGATGCTCCAGCGCCAGCAACAGCAATTCCTCAAATACATAAGGGTTAATTTTGCGCAGGTACCGCATACGCTGGCCGTCCCCCGGCAGAGTGCCCAGTTTTTCCAGCACCCGTGCCGCCGCAGCCTGATAGCGACGGTGGCGACGAACGCTGGCTTTCTCCCGCTGGCGAAAGCTCAGACGCAGCATCACCACGATAAACAGCGCCGCCAGAAGCAGGGCTGGCAATGGGTTGACCATCAGCGCAGCACTCAGTTGCAGTGCGCTCATCACGGCTGTACCTGTCGGGACAATCCGGTATCGGTGATCAGCACCGGGTAATG
>NZ_VHQI01000021.1 GCF_006517625.1 Mixta tenebrionis
ACCGTTGGCGCGGGCGTTGTTGCTAAAGTTCTTGGCTAATCGCCAATAATATTTGACGCAACGTACAAGAAGAGGGCATCATTTGATGCCCTTTTTATACGCTGTAACATAGAACCTGGCTCATCAGTGATTTTTTACTCATAATCATTGCTGAGACAGGCTCTGTAGCACGGCGTAATTGACCGAGTTACGCCTCAACAGCTGCATTCGGTTTGGCTGCCTCGCATGCGCGGGGCAAAATTGTTTCTGATTTATGTGGCAGGTTGGTTTATGAGTGCTAATACCGAAGCTCAAGGAAGCGGGCGCGGCCTGGAAGCGATAAAGTGGGTAGTCGTCGCCATTTTGCTGATCGTGGCAATTGTGGGTAACTTCTATTATCGCGAAGTAACGTTACCGCTGCGCGCATTGGCTGTTGTCATTCTGATCGCGGCGGCAGGCGGCATCGCGCTGCTGACGACGAAAGGTAAAGCAACGATGGCTTTCGCGCGCGAAGCCAGAACCGAAGTGCGCAAAGTCATTTGGCCTACGCGTCAGGAAACGCTGCATACCACGTTAATCGTAGCCGCGGTAACCGCCGTGATGTCGCTGATTTTGTGGGGGCTGGATGGTATTCTGGTCCGTCTGGTATCGTTTATCACTGGCCTGAGGTTCTGAGATGTCTGAAGCTCCAAAAAAGCGCTGGTACGTCGTTCAGGCGTTTTCCGGTTTTGAGGCGCGCGTAGCACAGTCGCTGCGCGAGCATATCAAATTGCACAATATGGAAGAGTTGTTTGGCGACGTGATGGTCCCTACTGAAGAGGTAGTGGAAATCCGCGGCGGCCAGCGTCGTAAAAGCGAGCGCAAATTCTTCCCCGGATACGTGCTGGTGCAGATGGTTATGAACGACGCGAGCTGGCACCTGGTGCGCAGCGTACCGCGCGTAATGGGATTCATTGGCGGAACATCCGATCGTCCGGCACCGATTAGCGATAAAGAAGTCGATGCGATCATGAACCGCCTGCAGCAGGTAGGCGACAAACCGCGTCCGAAAACGCTGTTTGAACCGGGCGAAATGGTTCGCGTTAATGACGGTCCCTTTGCCGACTTTAACGGCGTGGTGGAAGAGGTTGATTATGAGAAGAGCCGCCTGAAGGTTTCTGTCTCTATCTTCGGCCGCGCCACACCGGTTGAGCTTGACTTCGGTCAGGTTGAAAAAGGCTAAATCACCCGATCGGAACTTTCGATTAAGGGTTGCAGAAGGCGTGAAATTGCCCTACAATTTCGCGCCTTTTGTTTTTATGCGCCGCTACGGCGCGTGAAAGTTTAATCACGGGGAGCCTTAATCAGGCGTTATACCCAACAGAGGAAATATCATGGCTAAGAAAGTACAAGCCTATGTCAAGCTGCAGGTTGCAGCCGGTATGGCTAACCCGAGTCCGCCAGTAGGTCCGGCTCTGGGCCAGCAGGGCGTTAACATCATGGAATTCTGTAAAGCGTTCAACGCGAAAACAGACAGCCTGGAAAAAGGTCTGCCGATTCCTGTTGTTATTACCGTTTATTCTGACCGTTCTTTCACCTTCGTTACCAAAACGCCTCCGGCAGCTGTTCTGCTGAAAAAAGCGGCGGGTATCAAGTCTGGTTCCGGCAAGCCGAACAAAGACAAAGTCGGTAAAGTAACCCGTGCTCAGGTACGTGAAATCGCAGAAACCAAAGCTGCGGACATGACTGGTGCTGACGTAGAAGCGATGACTCGCTCTATCGAAGGTACTGCTCGTTCCATGGGCCTGGTAGTGGAGGATTAAGAAATGGCTAAGCTGACCAAGCGCATGCGCGTGATCCGTGACAAAGTTGATTCTACCAAACAGTACGACATCAACGAAGCTGTTGCTCTGCTGAAAGAACTGGCTACCGCTAAGTTTGTAGAAAGCGTTGACGTTGCCGTTAACCTCGGCATCGACGCACGTAAATCTGACCAGAACGTTCGTGGCGCGACTGTACTGCCGCACGGTACTGGCCGTTCTGTACGCGTTGCTGTGTTTACTCAGGGCGCGAACGCTGAAGCTGCTAAAGCGGCTGGCGCTGAGCTGGTAGGTATGGAAGATCTGGCAGAACAGATCAAAAAAGGCGAAATGAACTTTGACGTTGTTATCGCATCTCCGGATGCTATGCGCGTTGTTGGCCAGCTGGGCCAGGTTCTGGGTCCGCGCGGCCTGATGCCGAACCCGAAAGTGGGTACGGTAACGCCGAACGTCGCTGAAGCGGTTAAAAACGCTAAAGCCGGCCAGATTCGCTACCGCAATGACAAAAACGGCATCATCCATACCACTATCGGTAAGGTTGATTTCGACGCTGACAAACTGAAAGAAAACCTGGAAGCTCTGCTGGTTGCGCTGAAAAAAGCAAAACCGTCTCAGGCGAAAGGCGTGTACATCAAGAAAGTTAGCCTGTCTACCACCATGGGCGCTGGCGTTGCCATCGACCAGGCTGGCCTGACCGCAGTGGCGAATTAATAATCGCTTTACGCGGGCGAAAGTTTCATCTAGAATCTTACGCCCGTTGTTCTGTTAAGCAGAACATCCGTCTTTACCCCGAAGCGAATATCGGCTTTGCCGCGCCAGAGTAGGGGGAGCGGAAAGATTTTCGGTTGGAGCCTGGCCTTATCCAGGCCTCCGTCCAAGACCGCAGGTGTTTCGCAAGAAGCTTAATCGTCCTGCGTAGACGGTGACAGAGCCCGAAGAATATTTTTCTGGATTCTGCTCACCGTGTTTTAGCGCTTACCTTCTATATCGGTCGGTAAGTGAAGTGAGTTCCGGGGGAATTTGTCCTCCGGCTAAAATCCAGGAGCAAAAGCTAATGGCATTAAATCTTCAAGACAAACAAGCGATTGTTGCTGAAGTCAGCGAAGTAGCCAAAGGCGCGCTGTCTGCGGTAGTTGCGGATTCTCGTGGCGTTACCGTAGATAAAATGACTGAACTGCGTAAAGCAGGTCGTGAAGCTGGCGTTTACATGCGTGTTGTTCGCAACACCCTGCTGCGCCGCGTCGTAGAAGGTACTCAGTTTGAGTGCCTGAAAGACACGTTTGTTGGTCCGACCCTGATTGCATACTCTATGGAACACCCGGGCGCTGCTGCTCGTCTGTTCAAAGAGTTCGCGAAAGCGAATGCAAAATTCGAGGTCAAAGCTGCAGCCTTTGAAGGTGAGCTGATCCCGGCGGCGCAAATTGACCGTCTGGCAACGCTGCCGACTTACGAAGAAGCACTGGCACGTCTGATGTCGACCATGAAAGAAGCCGCTGCAGGCAAACTGGTTCGTACTCTGGCAGCCGTACGCGATGCGAAAGAAGCCGCTTAAGGCCTTCCTTTACAGCGCACTTTTACGTACACACTATTTTCTGATTCTTAGGAACAATTGTCATGTCTATCACTAAAGATCAAATTCTGGAAGCAGTAGCCGCTATGTCCGTAATGGAAGTAGTTGAGCTGGTTTCCGCTATGGAAGAAAAATTCGGCGTTTCTGCTGCTGCCGCTGTAGCTGTTGCTGCTGGCCCGGCTGAAGCTGCTGAAGAAAAAACCGAGTTCGACGTTGTGCTGAAAGCTGTTGGCGCTAACAAAGTTGCTGTTATCAAAGCAGTACGCGGCGCAACTGGCCTGGGCCTGAAAGAAGCGAAAGACCTGGTTGAATCTGCACCGGCTGCGCTGAAAGAAGGCATCAGCAAAGACGACGCTGAAGCTCTGAAAAAATCTCTGGAAGAAGCTGGCGCTGAAGTTGAAGTTAAATAAACCAACCTTCCGGGTTGCAGCCTGACTTTTAGGCTGATGGCTGGTGACTTTTTGGTCACCAGCCTTTTTGCGCTACAGGGCCTCAATGGGGTTTCGCACTGTTTGTCCATTGAGCGTCTTCAATATCTTTTTCTATCGACGCCTTAATATACTGCTTCCCTGCAGGGTTCCCTGCCCATGCAACAGCAATGAAATGATTTAAGAGTGATAGAAAGACGTATTGCGGAGGGTGTTCCCGCACGTTCCGAGAAACAAAATAGTGTTGCATGAACTGTCCTTCAGGACGGACAGATGGGTCGACTTGTCAGCTAGCTGAGGAACCCTATGGTTTACTCCTATACCGAGAAAAAACGCATTC
This sequence comes from Mixta tenebrionis, assembly GCF_006517625.1. Lineage (GTDB taxonomy): Bacteria > Pseudomonadota > Gammaproteobacteria > Enterobacterales > Enterobacteriaceae > Mixta > Mixta tenebrionis. The sequence continues at coordinate 4,117 of NZ_VHQI01000021.1, forward strand.
GTAAGGATTTTGGCAAACGTCCACAGGTTCTGGACGTACCCTATCTCCTTTCTATCCAGCTTGACTCGTTCCAGAAGTTTATCGAGCAAGATCCGGAAGGCCAATATGGTCTGGAAGCTGCATTCCGTTCCGTATTCCCAATCCAGAGCTATAGCGGCAACTCTGAGCTGCAGTACGTCAGCTACCGCTTAGGCGAACCTGTCTTTGATGTTAAAGAATGTCAGATCCGCGGCGTGACCTATTCTGCTCCGCTGCGCGTTAAGCTGCGTCTGGTGATCTACGAGCGCGAAGCGCCGGAAGGCACCGTTAAAGACATCAAAGAGCAAGAAGTTTACATGGGCGAGATCCCGCTCATGACCGAAAACGGTACCTTTGTTATCAACGGTACTGAAAGGGTTATCGTTTCTCAGCTGCACCGTAGTCCTGGCGTATTCTTTGACAGCGATAAGGGTAAAACCCACTCTTCGGGTAAAGTGCTCTATAACGCACGCATCATCCCTTACCGTGGCTCATGGCTCGACTTCGAGTTTGACCCGAAAGACAACCTGTTCGTCCGTATTGACCGCCGTCGTAAACTGCCGGCCAGTATCATTCTGCGCGCGCTGAACTACACCACGGAACAGATTCTCGATCTGTTCTTCGAAAAAGTGGTGTTTGAAATTCGCGACAACAAGCTGCAGATGGAGCTGGTGCCTGAGCGTCTGCGTGGCGAAACCGCTTCCTTCGATATCGAATCGAACGGCACGGTTTACGTTGAGAAAGGCCGCCGCATTACCGCGCGTCATATCCGCCAGCTGGAAAAAGATGGCATTCAGCACATCGAAGTACCGGTGGAATATATCGCGGGCAAAGTAGTTGCTAAAGATTACGTGGATGAAGGCACCGGCGAGCTGATCGTCAGCGCGAACATGGAGCTCTCTCTGGACCTGCTGGCGAAACTGAGCCAGTCCGGACACAAGCGTATTGAAACGCTGTTTACCAACGATCTCGACCACGGTCCTTACATCTCCGAAACGCTGCGCGTCGACCCAACCAACGATCGCCTGAGCGCGCTGGTTGAGATCTACCGCATGATGCGTCCTGGCGAGCCGCCGACACGCGAAGCTGCGGAAAATCTGTTCGAGAACCTGTTCTTCTCTGAAGACCGCTACGATCTTTCTGCGGTAGGCCGCATGAAGTTCAACCGTTCTCTGGGCCGCGATGAGATCGAAGGCTCCGGTATCCTGAGCAAAGAAGACATCATCGAGGTGATGAAAAAGCTCATCGGTATCCGTAACGGTAAAGGCGAAGTGGATGATATCGACCACCTCGGCAACCGTCGTATTCGCTCCGTAGGTGAAATGGCGGAAAACCAGTTCCGTGTGGGCCTGGTGCGTGTAGAACGCGCGGTGAAAGAGCGTCTCTCTCTGGGCGACCTCGATACCCTGATGCCGCAGGACATGATCAACGCCAAGCCGATTTCCGCCGCGGTGAAAGAGTTCTTTGGTTCCAGCCAGCTGTCGCAGTTTATGGACCAGAACAACCCGCTGTCTGAGATTACGCACAAACGTCGTATCTCCGCGTTAGGCCCAGGCGGTCTGACTCGTGAACGCGCGGGCTTTGAGGTTCGAGACGTACACCCGACTCACTACGGTCGCGTATGTCCAATCGAAACGCCGGAAGGTCCGAACATCGGTCTGATCAACTCGCTTTCCGTTTATGCGCAGACTAACGAATACGGCTTCCTGGAAACGCCGTACCGTCGCGTTATTGACGGCGTGGTGAGTGATGAAATTCATTACCTCTCTGCTATTGAAGAGGGTAACTACGTTATCGCGCAGGCGAACGCCCAGCTTGATGAAAACGGCGGCTTTGTTGACGATCTGGTCACCTGCCGTAGCAAAGGCGAATCGAGCCTGTTCAGCCGCGATCAGGTTGACTACATGGACGTATCCACCCAGCAGGTGGTTTCCGTCGGGGCAAGCCTGATCCCGTTCCTGGAACACGATGATGCTAACCGCGCCCTGATGGGTGCGAACATGCAACGTCAGGCGGTTCCGACTCTGCGTGCTGATAAGCCGCTGGTTGGTACCGGTATGGAACGTGCGGTAGCGGTTGACTCCGGCGTAACTGCCGTAGCCAAACGCGGCGGTACCGTACAGTATGTTGATGCTTCCCGTATCGTTATCAAAGTTAACGAAGACGAGATGTATCCGGGCGAAGCCGGCATCGACATCTACAACCTGACAAAATATACCCGTTCTAACCAGAACACCTGCATCAACCAGATGCCGTGCGTGTCACTGGGCGAACCGGTAGAGCGCGGCGACGTGCTGGCTGACGGTCCTTCAACCGACCTCGGCGAGCTGGCGCTGGGCCAGAACATGCGCGTAGCCTTCATGCCGTGGAACGGCTACAACTTCGAAGACTCCATTTTAGTCTCCGAGCGTGTCGTACAGGAAGATCGCTTCACAACCATCCATATTCAGGAACTGGCGTGCGTCTCTCGCGACACCAAGCTGGGGCCGGAAGAGATCACTGCTGACATCCCGAACGTGGGTGAAGCTGCGCTCTCCAAACTGGATGAATCCGGCATCGTTTATATCGGTGCGGAAGTGACCGGCGGCGACATTCTGGTTGGTAAGGTAACGCCGAAAGGTGAAACCCAGCTGACGCCGGAAGAGAAACTGCTGCGCGCTATCTTCGGTGAGAAAGCGTCTGACGTAAAAGACTCTTCTCTGCGTGTACCGAACGGCGTTTCCGGCACCGTTATCGACGTGCAGGTCTTTACCCGCGATGGCGTGGAAAAAGACAAGCGCGCGCTGGAAATCGAAGAGATGCAGCTGAAGCAGGCGAAGAAAGACCTGACCGAAGAACTGCAGATCCTCGAAGCTGGCCTGTTCGCACGTATCCATGCGGTGCTGGTTTCCGGCGGCGTGGAAGCGGAAAAACTGGACAAGCTGCCGCGTGAGCGCTGGCTGGAACTGGGCCTGACCGACGAAGCGAAACAGAATCAGCTGGAACAGCTGGCCGAGCAGTATGACGAGCTGAAGCACGAGTTCGAGAAAAAACTCGAAGCGAAGCGCCGCAAAATCACCCAGGGCGACGATCTGGCACCGGGCGTGCTGAAAATCGTCAAGGTGTATCTGGCCGTTAAACGTCAGATTCAGCCGGGTGATAAAATGGCAGGTCGTCACGGGAACAAAGGTGTTATCTCCAAGATCAACCCGATCGAAGATATGCCGCACGATGCTAACGGTACGCCGGTCGATATCGTGTTGAACCCGCTGGGCGTACCGTCCCGTATGAACATCGGTCAGATTCTGGAAACTCACCTGGGTATGGCTGCTAAAGGTATCGGCGAGAAGATCAACGCCATGCTGAAGCAGCAGCAGGAAGTGGCGAAGCTGCGTGAGTTCATCCAGCGTGCATACGATCTGGGCGCCGACGTTCGTCAGCGTGTCGATCTGAACACCTTCTCTGATGATGAAGTGCTGCGTCTGGCTGAAAACCTGAAAAAAGGTATGCCGATCGCTACGCCGGTGTTCGATGGCGCGAAAGAAAGCGAAATCAAAGAGCTGCTGCAGCTGGGCGATCTGCCGACTTCCGGTCAGATCACGCTGTTTGACGGTCGTACCGGCGAGCAGTTCGAACGTCCGGTTACCGTCGGTTATATGTACATGCTGAAACTCAACCACCTGGTTGATGACAAGATGCACGCACGTTCTACCGGCTCTTACAGCCTGGTTACTCAGCAGCCGCTGGGTGGTAAGGCGCAGTTCGGTGGTCAGCGCTTCGGTGAGATGGAAGTGTGGGCGCTGGAAGCATACGGCGCAGCCTATACCCTGCAGGAAATGCTCACCGTTAAGTCTGATGACGTGAACGGTCGTACCAAGATGTATAAAAACATCGTGGACGGCAACCATCAGATGGAACCGGGCATGCCGGAATCCTTCAACGTACTGTTGAAAGAGATCCGCTCGCTGGGTATCAACATCGAGCTGGAAGACGAGTAATTACACTCGCATCTGTACTGGTTACAAGGGAATCCGGGCCTGTCCCGGATTCCCTTGAGAAGTCTCACTCCGACGGGAGCTAATCCGTGAAAGACTTACTTAAGTTTCTGAAAGCGCAAACTAAAACCGAAGAGTTTGATGCGATCAAGATTGCGCTGGCCTCGCCAGACATGATCCGTTCCTGGTCTTTCGGTGAAGTGAAAAAGCCGGAAACCATTAACTACCGTACGTTCAAGCCTGAGCGCGACGGTCTTTTCTGCGCCCGTATTTTCGGGCCGGTAAAAGACTACGAATGCCTGTGCGGTAAGTACAAACGCCTGAAACACCGCGGCGTGATCTGTGAGAAGTGCGGCGTTGAAGTGACCCAGACTAAAGTGCGCCGTGAGCGTATGGGCCACATCGAGCTGGCTTCACCAACCGCGCACATTTGGTTCCTGAAATCACTGCCGTCCCGTATCGGTCTGCTGCTGGATATGCCGCTGCGCGATATCGAACGCGTGCTGTACTTCGAATCTTATGTCGTGGTTGAAGGCGGCATGACCAACCTCGAAAAGCGTCAGATCCTGACTGAAGAGCAGTATCTGGACGCGCTGGAAGAGTTTGGCGACGAATTCGATGCGAAAATGGGCGCGGAAGCGATCCAGGCGCTGCTGAAAAATATGGATCTGGAGCAGGAGTGCGAACAGCTGCGCGAAGAGCTGAACGAAACCAACTCCGAGACCAAACGTAAAAAGCTGACCAAGCGCATCAAGCTGCTGGAAGCGTTCGTACAGTCTGGCAACAAGCCGGAGTGGATGATCCTGACCGTGCTGCCGGTGCTGCCGCCGGATCTGCGTCCGCTGGTTCCGCTGGACGGCGGGCGTTTTGCGACTTCTGACCTGAACGATCTCTATCGTCGCGTCATTAACCGCAACAACCGTCTGAAACGTCTGCTGGATCTGGCTGCGCCGGATATCATCGTACGCAACGAAAAACGTATGCTGCAGGAAGCGGTAGACGCCCTGCTGGACAACGGCCGTCGCGGCCGCGCCATCACTGGCTCCAACAAGCGTCCGTTGAAATCGCTGGCTGACATGATCAAAGGTAAGCAGGGTCGTTTCCGTCAGAACCTGCTGGGTAAACGTGTCGACTACTCCGGTCGTTCCGTTATTACCGTAGGTCCGTACCTGCGTCTGCATCAGTGCGGCCTGCCGAAGAAAATGGCGCTGGAACTGTTCAAACCGTTCATCTACGGTAAGCTGGAACTGCGTGGTCTTGCTACCACCATCAAAGCCGCCAAGAAAATGGTTGAGCGCGAAGAAGCTGTCGTTTGGGACATCCTCGACGAAGTTATCCGCGAACACCCGGTACTGCTGAACCGTGCGCCTACGCTGCACCGTCTCGGTATCCAGGCGTTTGAACCGGTTCTGATCGAAGGTAAAGCTATCCAGCTGCACCCGCTGGTTTGTGCGGCATACAACGCCGACTTCGATGGTGACCAGATGGCTGTTCACGTACCGCTGACGCTGGAAGCCCAGCTGGAAGCGCGTGCGCTGATGATGTCTACCAACAACATTCTGTCTCCGGCGAACGGCGAACCGATCATCGTTCCTTCTCAGGACGTTGTTTTGGGTCTCTACTATATGACCCGCGACAAAGTGAACGCCAAAGGCGAAGGCATGGTGCTGACCGGTCCGAAAGAAGCTGAGCGTGTCTATCGCGCTGGCCTGGCCGAGCTGCATGCGCGCGTTAAAGTGCGTATCACTGAGTTTGAAAAAAATGAGCAGGGCGATTTCACGCCGAAAACCAGCCTGATCGATACCACTATCGGTCGCGCTATTTTGTGGATGATCGTACCTAAAGGTCTGCCTTTCTCCATCGTCAACCAGGCGCTGGGTAAAAAGGCGATCTCCAAAATGCTGAACACCTGTTACCGCATTCTGGGCCTGAAACCGACCGTTATCTTTGCTGACCAGACCATGTACACCGGTTTTGCCTACGCAGCCCGTTCAGGCGCCTCCGTAGGTATCGATGATATGGTGATCCCGGCGAAGAAAGTGGAAATCATCACCGAAGCGGAAGCGGAAGTGGCTGAGATCCAGGAACAGTTCCAGTCTGGTCTGGTAACCGCTGGCGAACGCTATAACAAAGTTATCGATATCTGGGCCGCGGCGAACGAACGCGTTGCTAAAGCGATGATGGAAAACCTCTCTACCGAAACGGTGATCAACCGTGACGGCGAAGAAGAGAAACAGGTTTCCTTCAACAGTATCTTTATGATGGCCGACTCCGGTGCGCGTGGTTCCGCCGCTCAGATTCGTCAGCTGGCGGGTATGCGTGGCCTGATGGCGAAACCGGATGGCTCCATCATTGAAACGCCGATCACCGCGAACTTCCGTGAAGGTCTGAACGTACTCCAGTACTTCATCTCCACGCACGGTGCGCGTAAAGGTCTGGCGGATACCGCGCTGAAAACGGCGAACTCCGGTTATCTGACGCGTCGTCTGGTTGACGTAGCGCAGGATCTGGTAGTAACCGAAGATGACTGCGGCACCCTCGAAGGCATCACCATGACGCCGGTTATCGAAGGCGGCGACGTGAAAGAGCCGCTGCGTGAGCGCGTACTGGGCCGTGTTACGGCGGAAGACGTGCTGAAACCGGGCACGGCGGATATTCTGGTTTCCCGTAACACCCTGCTCGATGAGCACTGGTGTGACGTGCTGGAACAGAACTCTGTCGATAGCGTAAAAGTTCGCTCTGTTGTTGCCTGTGAAACCGACTTCGGCGTTTGTGCGCACTGCTACGGTCGTGACCTGGCGCGTGGCCATATCATCAACAAAGGTGAGGCCATCGGCGTTATCGCGGCACAGTCCATCGGTGAGCCGGGTACTCAGCTGACGATGCGTACCTTCCACATCGGTGGTGCGGCATCGCGTGCGGCTGCTGAATCCAGCATTCAGGTGAAAAACAAAGGTACCATCAAGCTGACCAACGCTAAGTCGGTAACCAACTCCGCTGGTAAGCTGGTGATTACTTCCCGTAACGTTGAACTGAAAATGATCGACGAATTCGGGCGCACCAAAGAAAGCTATAAAGTGCCTTACGGCGCAACCATGGCGAAAGGTGATGGTGAGCAGGTCAACGCCGGTGAAACGGTAGCGAACTGGGATCCGCACACCATGCCGGTTATCACCGAAGTGAGCGGTTTCATCCGTTTCACCGACATGATCGACGGCCAGACCATTACCCGTCAGACAGATGAGCTGACCGGTCTGTCTTCACTCGTGGTGCTCGATACCGCAGAGCGTACCTCTGGTGGTAAAGACCTGCGTCCGGCGCTGAAAATCGTTGACGCTAACGGCGATGATGTTCTGATTCCGGGCACCGACATGCCGGCACAGTACTTCCTGCCGGGCAAAGCGATTGTGCAGCTGGAAGATGGCGTGAAAATCAGCTCTGGTGATACCCTGGCGCGTGTACCGCAGGAATCTGGCGGTACCAAGGATATTACCGGTGGTTTGCCGCGCGTTGCTGACCTGTTCGAAGCGCGTCGTCCGAAAGAACCTGCGATCCTGGCTGAAATCAGCGGTATCGTCTCCTTCGGTAAAGAGACCAAAGGTAAACGTCGTCTGGTAATTACGCCGGTTGACGGCAGCGATCCGTACGAAGAGATGATTCCGAAGTGGCGTCAGCTTAACGTATTCGAAGGTGAGCGCGTGGAACGTGGCGACGTAATCTCCGATGGTCCGGAATCTCCGCATGACATTCTGCGTCTGCGTGGCGTTCAGGCTGTGACCCGTTATATCGTTAACGAGGTGCAGGACGTTTATCGTCTGCAGGGCGTTAAGATTAACGATAAGCACATCGAAGTTATCGTGCGTCAGATGCTGCGTAAAGCAACCATCGCCAGCGCGGGCAGCTCCGAGTTCCTGGAAGGCGAGCAGGTAGAATACTCACGCGTGAAGATTGCCAACCGCGATCTGGAAAACAACGGCAAAGTGGGCGCAACTTACGCTCGCGACCTGTTGGGTATCACCAAAGCATCGCTGGCAACCGAATCGTTCATCTCTGCCGCATCGTTCCAGGAAACAACGCGTGTCCTGACCGAAGCAGCGGTAGCGGGCAAGCGCGACGAACTGCGCGGCCTGAAAGAGAACGTTATCGTGGGTCGTCTGATCCCAGCCGGTACCGGTTACGCTTACCATCAGGATCGTATGCGTCGCCGTCAGGCGGGCGAAACCCCGGTTACGCCGCAGGTTAGCGCGGAAGAAGCCACTGCCAGCCTGGCAGAGCTGCTTAATGCGGGCCTCGGCGGCAGCGACGACGAATAATCGTCAGGCGCTATGCCGTAATATTAAAAACCCTGCCTCGGCAGGGTTTTTTTATGGGCGAAGCCTTCGTGACTCCTGCTAACGTCTCTCTTGTTCACTGTAACGCCCTCGGTGCGCCAGGAATGAGCGTGGCGTGGAGCGGCGGAAGAAATAAAAAGAAATAACAGCGCTGGATAGCTACCCGGCGCCACGGTAAGAATTGTTATAAAGAGGGCAGCTACGGCGGGATATTATCGTGGCAGCAAAGCTGACAAAGGTTAACGGTTAAACTTTGCCAAAGCGGGCACAGAGACGCTAGTAGCGCGTTCGTATACGTTGATTGCATACAGAGGGAGGATAAGCATGAAGGGCGCTGGCAAGGGGCTGCTGTTTATAACATTGTTCGGTTGGTTAAGCGTAACGGGTGCCGCCCCGCCGCCAAACCAGCCGGTGCAGCGTATGTTTCGCGAATGGCAGGTAACCTGTAATAACCTTAACGACTGCGATGTTCGTAACGCAGATGAAAATATGCGCATCGTGATTCGGCATCAGGCGGGGCCGAACGGCGAGGCGACGTTAGATATTATGAGTTTTGACGCGGATAAAGCGCAGGGAATCTGGCTGGATGGAAAACGCTGGCAACATGCTATCGCGCTCTCCGACGCTGATGAAAACAATGATTACGCCAGCGCGCACAGTAACACTCTGGATGATATCCAGGCGCTTATTGCGGCGGCTAAAAATGCGATGACACTCTCCCTTGCGTCCGACAATGAGGTCACGGCATCGCTCAGCGGGCTAAATGCCGCTCTGCTGTTTGTTGACGATCGTCAGGGCCGCCTGAACAACCAAACGGCATTACTGAAAACCGGTGATATTCCTGCTGTTAACGTACCGCCGCGCCCCTCTGCCGTATCGCCAATCCCGGTGCCGTCGGCGCCGCCGTTAAATAATGCGCCAGCGCTGATTAAAGCCGTGATTAACAGCCAGCAGGCGGTACTGAAGCAGGAAGAGTGCGAACCTTCAGCTGAGGATATCGCCCGCAGTGAAGCGCAGCCGCTGGATGCGCAGCGCGCTCTGGTCATGGTGAACTGCGGCATGGGGGCTTATCAATCTTCCAGCGTGCTGTTTATCACGCCTCGCCGTGCGCCTGAGCAGGCAAAGCAGCTGATCTTACCGCTGCCTTTGAAAGATGAAGAGGGCCAACCGAACAGCGTCAGCTGGTTTACCAATACCGGTTACGATCCGCACAGCGCTCAGCTTTTCCATGCGGCACGCGGGCGCGGCATTGCCGACTGCGGGGAAAGCGCTGCCTGGCGCTACGATGGCGAAAATTTTCGGTTAGTCAGCTATAACCGCCAACCCAGCTGCGACGGCGGCGAGCCGGGCGACTGGCCCTCGGTCTGGGCGACGCCGGGATATGCAGATAATGCGGCAAGCTGGTAACGCCCCGGAGCAAATGCTGTGAGCTGGCGGAAACAGCCGGGCTGCCTGCGATATAGCTATCGGCCCTGCTCAGTGCCGGCTTGCCCGGCGAATTAAGGCTACAGTTCTCCGCCGGTAAAGCACAGCATTCTTCAACCGTTTTCTGTGCCGATTTCCAAAGAGTTTGTGCAACAGCCTATAGCTGACGGATTATTGCGGCGCGCGTCCCAGCCAGCTATCCCAGTCCTTCCAGACCGGCTGTAAACCGGCCTGCGTAAGCGCGGCGGCCACCTCCTGCGGCGGACGATGATCGTCCGGCGAAAACTGCTCCAGCTCCGGGCGCGGATCGGCATAGCCGCCGGGCTGCGTTTTGGAAAAGGCGCTGACGCTGTTAATCGCCAGCGGCACCACCCGATCGCGAAAGCGCGGCGATTCGCGCGTCGATAAAGAAAGCTCTACCTCCGGCGCAAACAGGCGGAAGGCGCAAATAGTTTGCACCAGCTGCGCTTCACTCATTAGCGATGCGGGTTCAATACCGCCGGTACAGGGCCGCAGCCGCGGGAAAGAGATGGAATAGCGGCTCTGCCAGTAAGTTTGCTGAAGCCACAGCAGATGTTCCGCCAGCATAAAGCAGTCGGTACGCCAGCAGTCGGAAAGGCCAATCAGCGCGCCGAGGCCGATTTTATCGATCCCGGCGCGTCCCAGACGATCCGGCGTTTCCAGCCGGAAGAAAAAGTCCTGCTTATTCCCTTTCAGATGGTGCTGCTGATAGATCTTCGGATGGTAGGTTTCCTGATAAACCATTACGCCATCCAGCCCGATCTTTCTCAGCTCCAGATACTCCTGCTGCGAGAGTGGCTGCACCTCCATCATCAGCGAACTGAAGTGCGGCCGGATCAGCGGGATATGCTGGTGGAAATAGTCGATCCCAACTTTCGTCTGATGCTCGCCGGCAACCAGCAGCAGATGATCGAAACCCATAGCGCGGATCGCCTGACATTCGCGCGCGATCTCTTTGGCATTCAGGGTCTTGCGCTTGATGCGGTTGCTCATCGAGAAACCGCAATAGGTGCAGTCGTTGGCGCACAGGTTGGAAAGATAGAGCGGCACATAAAAACTGACGGTATTGCCAAAGCGCTGGCGCGTCAGAAGCTGGGCTTTCTGCGCCAGCGGCTCCAGAAATGCGGCGGCGGCCGGGGAGAGCAGCGCCATCAGATCGTCGCGATCCGGACGCGGCGCGTTGAGCGCGCGCTGCACGTCCGCTGCGCTTTTACTGTGGATACGCAGCCGTATATCATCCCACTCCAGCCGGCGCCAGCGGTCGATAAAGTCTTTCATTATGCGCGCTCCGACTGACTGAGGAAATCGGTAAGCGGGCTGGAGGCCGTGGCCTGAAACTGGCTGGCTCCCAACCCGCTGCGCCAGGCGATACGTCCTGCTTCAACGGCAAGGCGGAAGGCGCGCGCCATCTCTAGCGGATCGCGCGCTACGGCAATTGCCGTATTGACCAGCACCGCATCGGCGCCCATCTCCAGCGCTTCGCTGGCGTGGCTGGGCGCGCCGATTCCGGCATCCACCACCACTGGCACCTTTGCCTGTTCAATAATAATACGTAGCAGATCGCGGGTTTTTAACCCCTGATTGCTGCCGATAGGCGCGCCTAAGGGCATGACGGCGGCGCAGCCTGCTTCTTCCAGGCGCTTGCATAATACCGGATCGGCGCCGCAGTAGGGCAGCACGACAAAGCCTTCTTCCACCAGCTGCGCCGCCGCCTTTAATGTTTCGATCGGATCGGGCAGCAAATAGCGCGCATCAGGATGGATCTCCAGCTTCAGCCAGCGGGTGCCTAAGGCTTCACGCGCCAGGCGTGCGGCGAAGATCGCCTCCTCAGCGGTTTTCGCGCCGGAGGTATTCGGCAGCAGCTGGACGTCCAGCGCCTGCAACGGCGCCAGAATGCCATCATCGCCGCCGCGGAAATCCAGCCGTTTCATCGCCATCGTAACCAGCTGCGAGCCGGAGGCACGCAGCGCGTCGAGCATCAGCGCAGGCGTAGCGAACTTGCCGGTACCGGTAAAGAGTCGGGAAGTGAATGATCTGTCTGCAATCTTTAACATCTTAACCTCCGGCAATCGCCTGAAAAATAACTACCTCATCGCCTTCCCGCAATGCGTGTCGCGCCCAGCTGGCGCGGGGAACGATCTGTTGATTGACCGCCAGCGCAGTGCCTGGCTGGCGGCAGTCCAGCCTTTCCAGCAGCATCTCCAGCGACAGCGGCGCTTCCAGAGTGAGTCTCTCATCGTTAACCACAATGTTCATTTATCGCCTTCGCATACCGGGCAGTGCGGATCGCGCGTCAGGCTCAGCGTGCGCCACGTCTGCTGGCGCCCGTCAAACAGGCGTAGCTGACCGTCAAGCGCGGAATGCTGGCCAGCCAACATCTTTAGCGCCTCCAGCGCCTGCAAGGTGCCGATAGTGCCGACTACCGGCCCCAGCACGCCAGCGGTGCGGCAGTTGCGTTCCGGCTCGCTGCTATCTGGCCACAGGCAGCGGTAACAGCCTTTTTGCCACGGCGGCGAAATAACTAACAGCTGGCCGCCAAAGCCGACGGCGCTGCCGCTGATTAACGGCGTGCCGCTGGCGACGCAGGCGGCGTTAATCGCCTGGCGCGTCGTCATGTTGTCGCTACAGTCCAGCACCAGATCGACCTGCGGCGCTAATTCACGCAGCTGCGCCTCATCCATTCTTGCCTGCAGCGCGATGGTTTCTGTCTGTGGATTCAGCGCCTGTAGCTGCCGCTGCGCCAGCGACGCTTTGGCTTTCCCGCAGTCAGCGCTACGGTAGAGAATCTGGCGTTGCAGGTTGCTGATATGCAATTTGTCATCATCGGCCAGCAGCAGCCTGCCGACGCCGGCCGCCGCCAGCCAGAGCGCTGCGGGCGCGCCCAGCCCGCCCAGCCCGACGATCAACACCCTGGAGTGTTGCAGCTTCTGTTGCCCTTTTACGCCAAACTCCTCCAGCAGCAGCTGGCGGCTGTAGCGTAAAAAATCCTGGTCGTTAAGCATCGGCCTCGTCTCCCGTACCGGCCAGCGCCAGCAGCGCCGCCGTTGCCGCACGCCAGTCGTCGGCCTGGGTGATGGCGCTGACTACCGCGATGCTGCCGACGCCGCAGGCCAGCACCGCCGGCGCGCGTTCAAGGCTGATCCCGCCGATGGCGACGGTTGGCATGCTGCCCAGCCGGGCGACATGTTTCTTTAGTTGTTCCAGGCCCTGCGGCGCGGAAGGCATCTCTTTGGTTTGCGTTGGAAAAACGTGACCCAGTGCGATATAAGAAGGTTGAGCGGCCAGCGCCCGATCGATCTCGCTGTCGTCATGGGTAGAAAGGCCCAGGCGTAAACCGGCACGGCGTATCGCGTCGAGATCGGCAACGTCCAGATCTTCCTGGCCCAAATGCACGCCCCAGGCGCCATGCTTAATCGCCAGCTGCCAGTAATCATTGATAAACAGACGCGCCTGATATTGGCGCCCCAGCGCGATAGCCTGCTCAATCACTGGTTCTACCTCAGCGGCAGGGCGGTCTTTGATGCGTAGCTGTATCGTGCGCACCCCTGCGTCAAGCAGGCGCGCAATCCATTCAAGGCTGTCGACGACGGGATAGAGGCCAAGCCGGCCAGGACAGGAAGGGAAAGAGTGGCTCATGCTTTTTCCTCCGGTAGTAATCTCTCGGCGGGGTGATAAAGTTCTGCGCCGCGCTGACGAAAAGCCAGCGACATTTGCGCCATACCCACCTCGACGGGCTGCGCCTCCGCTTCCTGTTTTGCGGCGTATTCACGAACTTCCTGGGTAATCTTCATGGAGCAGAATTTCGGCCCGCACATTGAGCAGAAATGAGCGACTTTTCCCGACTCCTGCGGCAGCGTTTCGTCGTGCCAGGCGCGGGCGGTATCGGGATCGAGCGCAAGGTTAAACTGATCTTCCCAGCGGAATTCAAAGCGCGCCTTCGACATGGCGTTATCACGGATCTGCGCGCCGGGATGGCCTTTAGCCAGATCGGCGGCGTGGGCGGCGATCTTGTAGGCGATCAGCCCTTGTTTAACATCCTCCTTGTTCGGCAGGCCTAAATGTTCTTTCGGCGTGACATAGCAGAGCATGGCGCAGCCGAACCAGCCGATCATTGCTGCGCCAATACCGGAGGTGAAATGATCGTAGCCAGGCGCGATATCGGTGGTGAGCGGGCCAAGCGTATAGAAAGGCGCTTCGTGACAGTGCTCCAGCTGTTCGGTTATATTGCGGCGGATCATATGCATCGGCACATGCCCTGGTCCTTCGATCATCACCTGCACATCATATTCCCAGGCGATTTTGGTCAGCTCGCCCAGCGTATAGAGCTCGGCAAACTGCGCTTCATCATTGGCGTCCTGGATCGAACCGGGGCGCAGGCCGTCGCCCAGCGACAGCGCCACATCATAGGCGGCGCAGATTTCACAAATTTCGCGGAAGTGCTGGTAAAGGAAGTTTTCCTGATGATGGGACAGGCACCACTTCGCCATGATCGATCCGCCGCGGGAAACGATGCCGGTAAGGCGCTTCGCCGTCATCGGCACATAGCGCAGCAGCACGCCAGCGTGAATGGTGAAATAGTCCACGCCCTGTTCCGCCTGTTCCAGCAGCGTATCGCGGAACAGCGTCCAGGTCAGGTTTTCAGCGATGCCGTTAACCTTTTCCAGCGCCTGATAGATGGGAACGGTGCCAATCGGAACCGGGCTGTTACGCAGAATCCATTCGCGCGTTTCATGGATATAGCGCCCGGTGGAGAGATCCATTACGGTATCGGCGCCCCAGCGCGTCGCCCAGACCAGCTTCTCCACTTCCTCTTCGATAGAAGAGCTGACGGAGGAGTTACCAATATTGGCATTCACCTTCACCAGGAAGTTGCGGCCAATAATCATCGGTTCCGCTTCCGGATGGTTGATATTGGCTGGAATAATCGCCCGCCCGGCGGCCACCTCCTGACGCACAAACTCCGGAGTAATATTTTCCGGCAGACGCGCGCCGAAATCGTGCCCCGGATGTTGCTGGCGCAGTACTTCGCTGCGAATGCGCTCGCGGCCCATATTTTCCCGCAGGGCGATAAATTCCATTTCCGGCGTCACTGTTCCCTGACGCGCATAGTGCAGCTGCGTGACCCGCCGGCCCGGCAGCGCCCGGCGCGGATGCGGCAGGTTATCGAAACGCAAATGATCGAGGCCTTCATCTTGCAGGCGCTGCTGGCTATAGCTGGAGTTAAGCTGGGTTGGTTCACTATCGCCGCGCTGGGCGATCCAGCCGCTGCGCAGGCGCGGCAGGCCCCGATGAACATCAATGACCGCTTCAGCATCGCCATAGGGCCCGGCGGTATCGTAAACCGGCACCGCTTCGTTAGGTTCGTAACGCGGCTCGCTTTTATCGCCGCCGACAAGGGTGGGGCTAAGCTGGATTTCACGCATCGGCACGCGAATATCGGGGCGGCTGCCGCTAATCCAGATGCGTTTTGAATTGGGGAAGGCGCTTCCCTGTAGAGAAGAGATAAACTGTTGCGCCTGAGCGCGCTGTTCACGACGGGTAGGTTTAGCAGACATAGCAATCTCCAGATAAAGGAACGTTGCTTGTCCGGAGCTCGGAAGGAGTAACGGCACAGCATCAGCAGGCGCTGACGACGTGAAAAGTTCTGTACTCTTGTTCCCTTCGCAGGTACTAACCTGATCAGGTTCCGCGGATCCCGAATAAACGGTCTCAGCCTAAAAGGCACTCCGACAAGATGAAAAACGGGCGACAGCCCTGACCATCGGCGCGTTACGCAGCCTCTGGTGATAAAAAGCCCCTTCAGCATAAAGGGGCGCTTAAGAAACTACAAGGGGCGATTAGCCTGCGTCGCCATCAGGCTGGACGCGCAATCACCTGATCGTTAGCCGGTTGCAGAGAGGCCAGATGATTATCGTAGGCCAGCTGGATTAGCTTATCCTCCAGCGTAAAGCGCGCTTCCAGCGCCTCGCCCACTTCAGACAGCGCCTGCTGAAATTCCAGGCAGTTGTCGTGATCGATAGCCGTTTCCAGATGAGAGTCATACAGCCGCATAATGGTATCGGTATTGGCCTGCAGGGCAGGGTAGATCTGCGCCGCCGCCAGCAGCGGGCTGTCGCCGCTCATCTCTTCAATAATGCGTTCATAAACGTTGAAGTGACCGGTGGAAAGATAGTCCACCAGGTTCTGACAAAAATTATCAAGCGCCTGTTCATCCAGGGCGGTGAGAGACTCTTTATTCGGCTTAATGCCGACTACCTGATAATAAGCAACCAGCAGTTGCCTGCGCGCATTCAGCCAAAAATCCACCAGTTCATTACTGCCACCTACGCGCTCGGTCAGAACGTTTAACTGGTTAAGCATGTTTGTCTCCGTGAGTTATAGTCTTACCGCTACTTATAATTACCATCAGTACAGAGGCCGTGTCCCGTATCCGCTCCTGTTTTAAGAATATTTACGGTGCCAGTCACAAAAAGCGTGCTGAAGCAAAGGGTGTTTTTCTATGGAACGAGAACTAACAAGCGTAGACGCTGGCTGGTGGGTTGTCAGCCATGAACAGAAAATATGGTTGCCACAGGGTGAATTACCGTTCGGTTCCGCGGAGCAGTGGGGGCTGGTCGGATCGCGCGCCGCCGCGATCGGGGAGTGGCAGGGCGATAGCGTCTGGCTGATCCGCGAGAATCGCAGCGAGAGCATGGGATCGATACGGCAAATTATCGATCTTGACAGCGGTCTGTTTCAGCTGGCGGGGCGCGGCGTCCAGCTGGCGGAATTTGTGCGTTCGCACCGCTACTGCGGCTACTGCGGCCACGAAATGCACCTCAGCAACAGTGAAAACGCCTGCCTGTGCGCGCACTGTCGTCAGCGCTACTATCCGCAAATCGCGCCCTGCATCATTGTGGCGATCCGTCGTGATGACCAGATCCTGCTGGCGCAGCACGCCCGTCATCGTAACAGTATCTACACCGTGCTGGCGGGGTTTGTTGAAGTGGGCGAAACGCTGGAGCAGGCGGTAGCGCGCGAAGTAATGGAGGAGAGCAACGTGCGGATAAAAAATCTGCGCTATGTTACCTCCCAGCCCTGGCCTTTCCCCCACTCGCTGATGATGGCCTTTATGGCGGAATATGACGCAGGCGAGCTGCAAATCGATCGTAAAGAGCTGATTGATGCCGGCTGGTTCCGCTATGACGCATTGCCGTCGCTGCCGCCGCCCGGCACCGTGGCGCGCCGCCTGATTGAAGATACGGTGGCGCTCTGTCGCGCGGCGGATGAACAGCCGTAACGGTTGCGACAGGGCAGCAAACTTGTTTAACTGTCGGCCATAACGGTTGCCACCAGGCGCCTGTATTTGAGAGAGCCTTATGATAAGCGAATTGAAAAACGATCGTTACCTGCGAGCCCTGCTGCGCCAGCCGGTAGATATTACGCCGGTATGGATGATGCGTCAGGCCGGACGCTATCTGCCGGAATATAAAGCCACGCGCGCGCAGGCGGGCGATTTTATGTCGCTGTGCAAAAACGCCGAGCTGGCCTGTGAAGTCACGCTGCAGCCGCTGCGTCGTTATCCGCTGGATGCGGCCATCCTCTTCTCTGATATTTTAACTATTCCCGACGCAATGGGGCTGGGGCTGTGGTTCGAGGCCGGAGAAGGCCCGCGCTTCGCCTCCCCGATTAGCTGTCGCGCCGACGTTGAGAAGCTGCCGATCCCCGATCCCGAACAGGAGCTGGGCTATGTAATGAACGCGGTGCGCACCATCCGTAACAACCTGCGGGGCGCGGTGCCGCTGATCGGCTTTTCCGGCAGCCCGTGGACGCTTGGCACCTATATGGTGGAAGGCGGCAGCAGCAAGGCTTTCACCAAAATTAAAAAAATGATGTATGCCGAGCCGGAAACGCTGCATGCCATGCTGGATAAGCTGGCTGACAGCGTTACGCTGTATCTTAACGCGCAAATTCGTGCCGGCGCCCAGTCGGTGATGATTTTCGATACCTGGGGCGGCGTACTGACCGGGCGTGACTATCTCCAGTTTTCGCTGCACTACATGCATAAAATCGTTGATGGACTGCTGCGGGAAAATGATGGGCGCCGCGTGCCGGTGACGCTGTTTACCAAGGGCGGCGGCCAGTGGCTGGAGGCGATGGCGGCGACCGGCTGCGATGCGCTGGGCCTTGACTGGACCACCGATATTGCCGATGCGCGTCGTCGCGTAGGAGATAAAGTTGCCCTGCAGGGCAATATGGATCCGTCTATGCTGTATGCATCGCCTGCGCGTATTGAGCAGGAAGTGGCAAGCATTCTGGCTGGTTTCGGCCAGGGCAGCGGACACGTATTTAATTTAGGACATGGCATTCATCAGGATGTGCCGCCTGAACACGCAGGCGCCTTTGTCGAAGCGGTGCATCGGCTGTCAGGTCCTTATCACAAGGAGTAGAGATGGATATACAGGCATTACGAGCCGAACAGCTACAGCGCGCTGCGGAAGTGGTGCGCCATGATGATTTCGATGTGATGCCGCCGCGCCTGATTGGCGGCGCGGATGTCGGATTTGAGCAGGGCGGCGACGTTACCCGCGCCGCCATGGTGATTCTGGAATATCCTTCGCTAAAGCTGATCGAATATAAGGTGGCGCGCATCGCCACCATCATGCCTTACATTCCTGGTTTTCTTTCCTTTCGCGAATATCCGGCGCTGCTGGCGGCCTGGGAGCTGCTGGAGCGGAAACCCGATCTGCTGTTTGTCGATGGCCACGGGATTTCCCACCCGCGGCGGCTCGGCGTCGCCAGCCATTTTGGTATGCTGGTGGATGTGCCGACTATCGGCGTGGCGAAGCGTCGCCTGTGCGGGCGTTTCGAGCCGCTGGACGATGAGCCGGGTTCGCAGCAGCCGCTGATGGATAAAGGCGAGAAGATTGGCTGGGTCTGGCGCAGCAAAAAACGCTGCAATCCGCTGTTTGTTTCCACTGGCCATCGCGTCAGCATCGATACCGCCCTGCAGTGGGTACAGAACTGCATGGCAGGCTACCGCCTGCCGGAACCGACGCGCTGGGCGGATGCGGTGGCGTCGGAGCGTAGCGCCTTTCTGCGCTGGCAGAAGGGTTAGCCGTGCCGGAAGAGATCTTTTGCGTTACACTGCCGCCAGAATGATGTTGAAGAGACCCTGTCATGTTACGTAACCCCATCCATTTGCGCCTCGAAAAGCTGGAAAGCTGGCAGCATGTGACCTTTATGGCCTGCCTTTGCGAGCGGCTCTATCCCAACTATTGGGCGTTTTGCCGGCAAACCGGCTTTACCGACGCGCAGCGCTACCGCCGCATTCTCGATCTCATCTGGGAATCCCTGACGGTAAAAGAGGCAAAAATCAATTTTGATTCGCAGCTGGAAAAGCTGGAAGAAGCGATCCCGCTGGCGGACGATTTTGACGTCTACGGCGTTTATCCGGCGATCGATGCCTGCGTCGCGTTAAGCGAACTACTGCATTCACGTCTGAGTGGGGAAACGCTGGAGCATGCAATTGAGGTCAGCAAAGCGTCGATCACCACCGTGGCGATGCTGGAAATGACCCAGGCCGGACGGGAAATGAGCGATGAGGAGCTGGGGAATTTACCGGCGATTGAAGAAGAATGGGACATCCAGTGGGAGATTTTCCGCCTGCTGGCGGCCTGTGAAGAGCGCGACCTGGAACTGATAAAAGGATTACGTTCTGACCTGCGGGAAGCCGCGATAAGTAACATCGGTATAAAAATAGAGCAATAACGCGAGAAAACGTGACTTCACGCCTCAATTGTCGCGCCTAAAGGCTTCACATCCGCCCCCTGTCTGGTCTACATTTGGGGGGCTGAAAAATGTGGCTATCGGTGCGTGCAGGCTGAAGAGTGTCAGAATCTGGCTATTCCCTCGCACTCGATGCTTAGCAAGCGATAAATACACTGTAAGGATAACTTATGAACAAGACTCAACTGATTGATGTAATTGCAGAGAAAGCGGATCTCTCCAAGTCCCAGGCTAAAGCTGCGCTGGAATCCACCCTGACTGCAATTACCGAGTCTCTGAAAGATGGTGATGCTGTACAACTGGTTGGTTTTGGTACTTTTAAAGTTAACCACCGTGCTGAGCGCACTGGCCGCAACCCGCAGACTGGCAAAGAAATCAAAATTGCTGCTGCAAACGTACCGGCATTCGTTTCTGGTAAAGCACTGAAAGACGCTGTTAAGTAATCGCGTTGCAGTGAAGGTTTAACGAGGGCGGCAACTATTTGTCGCCCTTTTGTTTTTGTGTCGTCGGTTAACGTAACGGAGCAACATGAAGCGGCTAATGGCACTTCTGACGTTATTGCTGGCAGGATGCAGCTCGCAGCCGACGCTGCCCGATTTCACCGCCAGCGGCTATCTGGCCGATCGCGGCGCGGTACGTATCTGGCGTAAAAACCAGCAGCATCACGTTCAGATGATGACGGCATTCACGCCGTTTCAGGGCGGGGCGTCCATTTTCACGCGTTACAGCTGGCAGGACGATAACCTGGCCAGCATGGAACGTCACCTTAGCGGCGCGCAGCCGGATGAGGTTACCCTGCGTTTCGATCGCGACGGCAGCCTGAGCTTTATGCAGCGGCAGCTTGCCGGACGACGCGAATCGGTCAGCGAACAAAACGTTGAGCTGTATAAATTCGAGGCGCAGCGGATGCTGCGGATCAGTGATGCGCTGCTGGCAGGGCGGGTGCTGTTAAAGCAGGGGCGCTGGCAGGGAGATGAAATCCTGCGTAGCTGTCAGGGCGAGCCGTTAAAGCCTGCACTGGATGAGCATGAGTGGCAGTTTATCCGTCAGTATCGCCATGCGGCGGGCGCGGCGCTGAGCGTCGCCTGGCTGGAAGCGCCGGCGGGCACCCAGCTGCTGCAGGTATCGGCGGAGGATGAATGTTCATGGGAGCCGCAGGAAGCGGATTTTTGACGCCAGCCAGAGAAGAGAGCGGCTCCGCCCATACGAAGCAGAACCGCTTAATCGCCACGCCTGCGCCTACGGCCTTGCAGCGGCTCCGCCCGCACGGAGCAGCGCCGCCGGCCGATTATTTGCGGTTAATGGCGCGATAGCCGATATCACGGCGGCAGAAGCTGCCTTCCCACGAGATGGATGACGCCAGTTCATAGGCGCGACGTTGCGCTTCAGCAATATCTTTCCCTAATGCCGTAACGCACAGGACGCGTCCGCCGTTGGTCAGCGCACGATCGTTTTCCAGCCGGGTGCCGGCGTGAAATACTTTGCCATCCGGTAAGGCTTCCAGCGGCAGACCGTGAATAACGTCGCCGGTGCGGTAGTCGCCCGGATAGCCGCCCGCTGCCAGCACCACGCCCAGCGCCGGGCGATCGTCCCAGCGTGAGTCCTGTTTATCTAACGTACCGTCGCACGCCGCCAGGCAAAGCTCAACCAAATCTGACTGCAGGCGCAGCATAATCGGCTGGGTTTCCGGATCGCCGAAGCGGCAGTTAAATTCAATCACTTTTGGCTGGCCATCTTTGCCGATCATCAGCCCGGCGTACAGGAAACCGGTATAGATATTGCCTTCCGCCGCCATACCGCGCACCGTAGGCCAGATCACCTCATCCATTACGCGCTGGTGGATGTCCGCCGTTACTACCGGCGCCGGCGAGTAAGCGCCCATGCCGCCGGTATTCGGGCCGCTGTCGCCATCGCCGACGCGTTTGTGATCCTGGCTGGTGGCCATCGGCAGCACGTGCTCGCCATCGACCATCACAATGAAGCTTGCCTCTTCGCCATCAAGAAACTCTTCCACCACAATCCGGTGTCCGGCATCGCCGAAGGCGTTACCCGCCAGCATATCGCGCACGGCGGCCTCCGCCTCTTCCAGCGTCATCGCCACGATAACGCCTTTGCCCGCCGCCAGACCATCCGCCTTAATCACAATCGGCGCGCCTTTGGCGCGTACATACTGCAGCGCCAGCTCTACATCGGTAAAATTCTGGTATTCAGCCGTCGGAATCTGATGACGCGCCAGAAAATCCTTGGTGAAGGCTTTGGAGCCTTCCAGCTGCGCGGCGGCTTTCGTGGGGCCGAAAATTTTCATTCCTGCCTGGCGAAACGCATCCACCACGCCTTTTACCAGCGGCGCTTCCGGGCCGACGATAGTCAGGCCGATGTTCTCTTTTTGGGCAAAGGCCAGCAGCGCCGGGATATCGGTAGCGGCGATATCAACGTTTTGCAGCGCTGGTTCCAGCGCGGTGCCGGCATTGCCCGGCGCAACGAAAACGCGATCCGCCAGCGGAGACTGAGCCGCTTTCCAGGCCAGCGCATGTTCGCGTCCGCCGTTGCCGATAATTAGAATATTCATCTGTTTCTCCGGAAGCGATTAATGGCGGAAATGACGCATATCGGTAAAGATCATGGCGATGCCGTGTTCGTCAGCGGCGGCGATCACTTCTTCATCGCGAATTGAACCGCCGGGCTGGATAACGCAGCTTACGCCGACGGCGGCGGCGGCATCGATACCGTCACGGAACGGGAAGAAGGCATCTGACGCCATCGCGCAGCCTTTCACTTCCAGTCCCTCATCGCCCGCCTTAATCCCGGCGATTTTAGCGGAATAGACGCGGCTCATCTGACCTGCGCCGATGCCGATAGTCATATTGTCGCGCGCATAAACAATGGCGTTGGATTTCACAAACTTCGCCACCTTCCAGCAGAAGAGCGCGTCGCGCAGTTCCTGCTCTGTGGGCTGGCGCTTGCTGACCACGCGCAGCTGGTGGCTTTCCACCATTCCCAGATCGCGATCCTGCACTAACAGGCCGCCGTTGACGCGCTTAAAGTCCAGACCGGGAACGCGCTGCTGCCAGACGCCGCAGGTCAGTACGCGCACATTCTGTTTCGCTGCCGTTACCTTTAACGCCGCTTCGCTGGCGGAAGGGGCGATAATCACTTCAACAAACTGACGGCTGATAATCGCTTCTGCGGTAGCTGCATCCAGTTCACGGTTAAAGGCGATAATGCCGCCGAAAGCAGAGGTAGGATCGGTTTTATAAGCGCGATCGTAAGCGTCAAGCAGAGAGCCGCCTGTCGCCACGCCGCATGGGTTAGCGTGCTTTACGATAACGCAGGCGGGTTCATTAAAGGCTTTAACGCATTCCAGCGCGGCATCGGTATCGGCAATATTGTTATAGGAGAGCGCTTTGCCCTGCAGCTGCTGCGCGGTGGCGACGGACGCCTCTTTGACTTCCTCTTCTATATAGAATGCCGCCTGCTGGTGGCTGTTTTCACCGTAGCGCATATCCTGCTTTTTGATAAAGTTCAGGTTCAGGGTGCGAGGGAAGCGTCCGGCTGGCGCCTTTGTTTCGCCATGATAGGCGGGCACCAGGCTGCCGAAATAGTTGGCAATCATGCTGTCGTAAGCGGCGGTGTGTTCAAATGCCTTAATCGCCAGATCGAAACGGGTTTCCAGCGTTAGCGCATTCTCATTGGCATCCAGCTCGGCAATGATTGCCTGGTAGTCGCTGCTTTTCACCACGATGGCGACATCTTTATGGTTCTTAGCCGCCGAGCGCACCATGGTCGGCCCGCCGATATCGATGTTCTCTACCGCGTCTTCCAGCGTGCAGCCTTCACGCGCTACGGTCTGAGCAAAAGGATAAAGATTAACGACGACCATATCGATTGGCGCAATATGGTGCTCCGCCATGATGGCGTCATCCTGGCCGCGACGTCCCAGAATGCCGCCGTGTACTTTTGGATGCAGCGTCTTAACACGGCCATCCATCATCTCCGGGAAACCGGTGTAATCGGAAACCTCTGTTACCGGCAGTCCTGCGTCCGCCAGCAGGCGAGCGGTGCCGCCAGTGGAGAGCAGCTCAACGCCCCGGCTGGAAAGAGCCTGAGCGAATTCGACGATACCGGCTTTATCAGACACGCTGAGCAGAGCGCGGCGTACAGGGCGACGTTGTTGCATGGTGGTTTTATCCCTTGGCTTTGGTTCGCAAGTAAAGAGCGTTACATCAAGCTTAAGGATAAACTCAGCCGTAAGCTTCAGGTAACGCCCCGGCAGGGGCATTGCTAACGTCGGCTGGCATTGTAGCGAAAACGTTTGCGCGATGCTCGTCTAAATTAAATCACGGGCGCAATGTGGGTAATTCTGTGGATAACTGGGTATAAACCCGGCTTTTGCTGAGGATTGCAGCAAACAGTCATTTTATTGCAATTTAGCGGTTGCAGCGCGGCGAGA
>NZ_VHQI01000022.1 GCF_006517625.1 Mixta tenebrionis
ACCGTTGGCGCGGGCGTTGTTGCACGCGTTATCGCTTAATTAGCGACAACAAAAGCGAATGCTTCGGCATTCGCTTGTTTAAGAGGGCGCTTCGGCGCCCTTTTTTATGCCTGCCCACAGCTAAAACCATACAAAATCCAGGTTTGAAATAAAAACCATTCTCATTTAGAATGCGCTCATTATTTATACTGGAGCAGGTAAATGTACGTCTGTTTATGTAATGCCATCAACGATAAAACCGTGCGTGAAGCCGTTCGCCGTTATCAACCCGCCTCTTTTCAACAGCTGCGTCACTTTTTACCGGTAGGCAACCAGTGCGGGAAATGTATCCGCGCGGTGCGTGAGATTATGAATGATGAGCTGCAGAACCTGCCGCAGTATCAGGAGATCGCCTGAGGGCATATTTTTACCGCTGCCTTTTTGACTTCTTTCTAACCACATCTACGCTCTATTTAACTGGAAGCGGAGGAAAGAAAGATGAAAGGCGATGCTAAAATTATAAGCTACCTGAATAAACTACTGGGAAATGAGCTGGTTGCGATAAACCAGTACTTTCTCCATGCGCGGATGTTCAAAAACTGGGGACTGATGCGCCTGAATGATGTTGAGTATCATGAGTCGATAGATGAGATGAAGCATGCGGATAAATATATAGAGCGCATACTTTTTCTTGAAGGCATACCTAATTTGCAGAATGTCGGCCGTCTGCGTATCGGTGAGGATGTGGAAGAGATGCTGCGTTCCGATCTGGCGCTGGAGCTGGAGGGCGCAAAAGATCTGCGCGAGGCTATCGCCTGGGCCGATCAAATTCACGACTACGTAAGTCGCGATATGATGATTGAAATCCTGGCGGATGAAGAGCAACACATTGACTGGCTGGAAACGGAGCTGGATCTGATCCAAAAAATGGGTATCCAGAACTATCTGCAGGCGCAGATCAGAGAGGAAAAATAACATTTTCTTTCTGCCATAAGGCGAAAAAGGTAACCCAACCGCCCAAAGATAAGCAGGGCCCGAAAGGCTGCTGGTGAACAACGCCGGCGCCTCTTTTCCACACTCTGCCGCCCAGAAAAAGCAGCAGGCCGCTTAAGGCTGCTACCGTGGCGATAACGGGCAGCAGCTGCCAGCCGCACCAGGCGCCCAGCGCCGCAAACAGCTTTAAATCTCCATAACCCAGACCTTCACGCCGGGCGACGATGAAAAAAAACCAGTAGAGCAGCCACAGGGCAAGCCAGCCGCCGATCGCGCCGATAACGGCCGCAGGCAATCTTTCCTGACTGAATAATAAATGATAAAGCAGGCCCAGCCAGAGCAAAGGAAGAGTAAGTGCATCTGGCAGCAATAAACAGCGCCAATCGATAAGGCTCAGCAAGATGAGCAGCGCGGTAAACAGCAGCGCAAAAGATAGCGCATGCGGGGAAGGGGCGTTGATAGCCAGCAGGCTAAAGAGCGCGCAGGACAGCGTCTCGACGATAAATAAGCGACGCGGGATTCTGCAATCACAGTAGCGACAGCGCCCCCGCAAGCGTAACCAGCTATAAAAAGGGATAAGATCGCCTGGCTTAAGCCGCCGCCGACAACGGCTGCAGCGGGAAGGCGGAGCAAACAGGCGTATTAACCAGCGGCGCCCGCTCAGGCCTGGATGATAACGATCGGCAGCCAGGCAGAGGAAACTGCCCAGGGCTAAACCTGCCAGCGCGGCAAACAAAATTGTCATAAGAATGCTCTCTGACCATTAGCGGAAAATTCCATCCTAAAGCGGGGCGTCAATGCTGTCTTTTATCGTTGGCGTTAACAGGAAGAGAGGCCGTAAAATTATTTCGTGAATTATGCAATCGCCTGTCAGGGCTTGCGCTTGCTTCCACTTTTTCGCCGCGCCGCCGCCGGATGGGTTGCTATCTGAGCAAATTCCCGTATAATGCGCGGGCCTGCTGATATTGCGGGTGCGATTCGAGCAGAATCGCAGGCTGGTCGGACATCGCCCGGCCTGACAATACTCCCGATTGGGGAGTTATATGCTGAACGATTACACTCCCCCATCAATCGTAATGGGTGTGAGGAGTAATTCTTTTCGTTTATAAAATAATTGGAGCTCTGGTCTCATGCAGAACCAAAGAATCCGTATCCGTCTTAAAGCGTTTGATCATCGCCTGATCGATCAATCAACCGCGGAAATCGTTGAGACCGCCAAGCGCACTGGCGCGCAGGTGCGTGGTCCCATCCCGCTGCCGACCCGCAAAGAGCGCTTTACCGTTCTGATTTCTCCGCACGTTAACAAAGACGCGCGCGATCAGTACGAAATCCGCACTCACAAGCGTCTGGTTGACATCGTTGAGCCAACTGAAAAAACCGTTGATGCTCTGATGCGTCTGGATCTGGCTGCCGGTGTAGACGTGCAGATCAGCCTGGGTTAATCAGGTCATCGAGCGATTGAGAGGTTGAAACAATGATTGGTTTAGTCGGTAAAAAAGTGGGTATGACCCGCATCTTCACTGAAGACGGCGTATCTATCCCTGTAACCGTAATCGAAGTTGAAGCAAACCGTGTTACTCAGGTTAAAGGTCTGGACAGCGACGGCTACCGCGCAATCCAGGTGACCACCGGTACGAAAAAAGCGAACCGCGTGACCAAACCTGAAGCAGGTCATTTTGCTAAAGCTGGCGTAGAAGCTGGCCGTGGTCTGTGGGAATTCCGCACCGCTGAAGGTGAAGAATATACCGTTGGCCAGGACATCAGCGTTGAAATTTTCGCTGACGTTAAGAAAGTTGACGTGACTGGTACGTCTAAAGGTAAAGGTTTTGCCGGTACTGTTAAGCGCTGGAACTTCCGTACCCAGGATGCTACTCACGGTAACTCCTTGTCTCACCGCGTTCCGGGTTCTATCGGTCAGAACCAGACTCCGGGCAAAGTGTTCAAAGGCAAAAAAATGGCAGGTCAGCTGGGTAATGAGCGCGTAACCGTTCAGAGCCTGGACGTAGTACGTGTTGACGCTGAGCGCAACCTGCTGCTGGTGAAAGGTGCTGTCCCGGGTGCTACCGGTAGCGACCTGATCGTTAAACCAGCTGTTAAGGCGTGAGGGGGCGAGGAATGGAATTAGTAATGAAAGACGCGCAAAGCGCGCTGACTGTTTCCGAAACTACCTTCGGTCGTGATTTCAACGAAGCGCTGGTACATCAGGTTGTTGTTGCTTATGCAGCTGGTGCTCGTCAGGGCACTCGTGCTCAGAAGACTCGTGCTGAAGTAACTGGTTCCGGTAAAAAACCGTGGCGCCAGAAAGGCACCGGCCGTGCGCGTTCAGGTTCTGTTAAGAGCCCGATCTGGCGTTCAGGCGGCGTGACCTTCGCTGCTAAGCCGCAGGACCACAGTCAAAAAGTTAACAAAAAGATGTACCGCGGCGCGCTGAAAAGCATTCTGTCCGAACTGGTACGTCAAGAACGTCTGATCGTTGTCGAGAAGTTCTCTGTAGAAGCGCCGAAAACCAAGCTGCTGGTACAGAAACTGAAAGATATGGCGCTGGAAGACGTGCTGATCATCACCGGCGAACTGGATGAAAATCTGTTCCTGGCCGCTCGCAACCTGTACAAGGTTGACGTGCGTGATGCAGCGGGTATCGATCCGGTTAGCCTGATCGCCTTCGACAAAGTCGTTATGACTGCTGACGCAGTTAAGCAAGTTGAGGAGATGCTGGCATGATCCGTGAAGAACGTCTGCTGAAAGTGCTGCGCGCGCCGCACGTTTCTGAAAAAGCGTCTACTGCGATGGAAAAAACCAATACCATCGTTCTCAAAGTTGCGAAAGACGCGTCCAAAGCAGAAATCAAAGCCGCTGTGCAGAAACTTTTCGAAGTTGAAGTCGAAGTCGTAAACACCCTGATCGTGAAGGGTAAAGTTAAGCGTCATGGACAGCGTATTGGTCGTCGTAGCGACTGGAAGAAAGCTTACGTCACCCTGAAAGAAGGCCAGAATCTGGACTTCGTCGGCGGCGCAGAGTAAGTCGGAGGAGAAGAACAATGGCAATTGTTAAATGTAAACCGACATCTCCGGGTCGTCGCCACGTAGTTAAAGTGGTGAACCCAGAGCTGCACAAGGGCAAACCATTTGCTCCGCTGCTGGAAAAAAACAGCAAATCCGGTGGCCGTAACAACAATGGCCGCATCACTACCCGTCACATCGGTGGTGGTCACAAGCAGGCTTACCGTCTGGTTGACTTTAAACGCAACAAAGATGGTATCCCGGCTGTTGTTGAACGTCTTGAGTACGATCCGAACCGTTCCGCGAATATCGCGCTGGTTCTGTACAAAGACGGCGAGCGCCGTTATATCCTGGCCCCGAAAGGCCTGAAAGCCGGCGACCAGATTCAGTCTGGCGTTGATGCTGCGATCAAAGCAGGCAACACCCTGCCGATGCGTAACATCCCGGTTGGTTCCACCGTGCATAACGTAGAAATGAAACCAGGCAAAGGCGGTCAGATTGCTCGCTCCGCTGGTGCTTACGTGCAGATCGTTGCGCGTGAAGGTTCCTACGTAACCCTGCGTCTGCGTTCAGGCGAAATGCGTAAAGTCGAAGCTGACTGCCGCGCAACCCTGGGCGAAGTCGGTAACGCTGAGCATATGCTGCGCGTTCTGGGTAAAGCAGGTGCTGCCCGCTGGCGTGGTGTTCGTCCGACCGTTCGCGGTACTGCGATGAACCCAGTAGATCACCCGCACGGTGGTGGTGAAGGTCGTAACTTTGGTAAGCACCCGGTAACTCCGTGGGGCGTACAGACCAAAGGTAAGAAGACCCGTAGCAACAAGCGTACCGATAAATTTATCGTACGTCGCCGTAGCAAATAATATTAGAGGATAAGCCATGCCACGTTCTCTCAAGAAAGGTCCTTTTATTGACCTGCACTTGCTGAAGAAGGTAGAGAAAGCGGTGGAAAGCGGTGACAAGAAGCCCCTGCGCACTTGGTCCCGTCGTTCAACGATCTTTCCAAATATGATCGGTTTGACCATCGCTGTCCATAATGGTCGTCAGCACGTACCTGTCTTTGTTTCCGACGAAATGGTTGGACACAAGCTGGGTGAATTCGCGCCGACTCGTACTTATCGCGGTCACGCGGCTGATAAAAAAGCCAAGAAACGCTAAGGCAGGAGGAAGAGATGGAAACTATTGCTCAACATCGCCACGCTCGTTCTTCTGCTCAAAAGGTTCGCCTGGTGGCTGACCTGATTCGCGGTAAGAAAGTGTCGCAGGCTCTGGACATCCTGACCTACACCAACAAAAAAGCTGCTGTACTGGTCAAGAAGGTCCTGGAATCTGCCATTGCTAACGCCGAACACAACGATGGCGCTGACATCGACGATCTGAAAGTCGCGAAAATCTTCGTCGACGAAGGCCCAAGCATGAAGCGCATTATGCCGCGTGCGAAAGGTCGTGCAGATCGCATCCTGAAGCGCACCAGCCACATTACTGTGGTTGTGTCCGATCGCTGAGACTCTGGAGACTAGCAATGGGTCAGAAAGTACATCCTAATGGTATTCGACTGGGTATTGTTAAACCCTGGAACTCTACCTGGTTCGCTAATACCAAAGAATTCGCTGACAACCTGGACAGCGATTTTAAAGTGCGTCAGTTCCTGACTAAAGAACTGGCTAAAGCGTCTGTATCGCGCATCGTTATCGAACGTCCGGCGAAAAGCATCCGTGTGACTATTCACACCGCTCGTCCTGGTATCGTTATCGGTAAGAAAGGCGAAGACGTAGAAAAACTGCGTACGGTCGTAGCGAATATCGCTGGCGTACCGGCACAGATCAATATCGCCGAAGTCCGTAAACCGGAACTGGACGCGAAATTGGTTGCTGACAGCATCACTTCTCAGCTGGAGCGTCGCGTGATGTTCCGTCGTGCGATGAAGCGTGCTGTACAGAACGCAATGCGTCTGGGCGCGAAAGGTATCAAAGTTGAAGTTAGCGGCCGTCTGGGCGGCGCGGAAATCGCACGTACCGAATGGTACCGCGAAGGTCGCGTGCCGTTGCACACGCTGCGTGCTGACATTGACTACAACACCTCAGAAGCGCACACCACTTATGGTGTAATCGGCGTTAAGGTATGGATCTTCAAAGGTGAGATCCTGGGTGGTATGGCTGCTGTTGAACAACCGGAAAAACCGGCTGCTCAACCGAAAAAGCAGCAGCGTAAAGGCCGTAAGTAAGGAGAGTCGCTGATGTTACAACCAAAGCGTACAAAATTCCGTAAAGTGCACAAAGGCCGCAACCGTGGTCTGGCTGCCGGTACGGATGTGAGCTTCGGTACTTTCGGTCTGAAAGCTGTTGGCCGTGGTCGTCTGACTGCTCGTCAGATCGAAGCAGCACGTCGTGCTATGACCCGTGCAGTTAAGCGTCAAGGTAAGATCTGGATCCGTGTATTCCCGGACAAACCGATCACCGAGAAGCCGCTGGAAGTGCGTATGGGTAAAGGTAAAGGTAACGTGGAGTATTGGGTTGCCTTAATCCAGCCGGGTAAAGTCCTGTATGAAATGGACGGCGTACCGGAGGAGCTGGCCCGTGAAGCATTCAAGCTGGCAGCAGCAAAACTGCCTATCAAAACCACCTTTGTTACTAAGACGGTGATGTAATGAAAGCAAAAGAGCTGCGTGAAAAAAGCATTGAAGAGCTGAACACTGAGCTGCTGAACCTGCTGCGTGAACAGTTTAACCTGCGCATGCAGGCAGCATCTGGCCAGCTGCAGCAGACTCATCTGCTGAAGAATGTGCGCCGTGATGTTGCACGCGTTAAAACTTTACTGACTGAGAAGGCGGGTGCGTAATGACCGATAAAATTCGTACTCTGCAAGGTCGTGTTGTTAGTGACAAAATGCAGAAATCTGCAGTTGTTGCTATCGAGCGTTTCGTGAAGCACCCGATCTACGGTAAATTCATTAAGCGTACGACTAAGCTGCACATCCATGACGAGAACAACGAATGCGGTATCGGCGACGTGGTGGAAATCCGCGAATGCCGCCCGCTCTCCAAGACTAAGTCCTGGACGCTGGTTCGCGTTGTAGAGAAAGCGGTTCTGTAATAGAATCTCCTTTCTTAAAAAATAAGATAAACGGCTCGCAAGAGCCGTTTATTTTTTCTACCCATCTGAGAGAACCGGTGTTATAATGCCGCGCCCTCAATTATGGGGCTTTCTAACGACCTGCAGTTTGGGTCCCGAAGTAGTAGTTGACATTAGCGGAGCACTAAAATGATCCAAGAACAGACTATGCTGAACGTCGCCGACAACTCCGGTGCACGTCGCGTAATGTGTATCAAGGTTCTGGGTGGCTCGCACCGTCGCTACGCAGGCGTAGGCGACATCATCAAAGTTACCATCAAGGAAGCAATTCCGCGTGGTAAAGTGAAAAAAGGTGATGTGCTTAAGGCGGTAGTGGTGCGCACCAGGAAGGGTGTTCGTCGCCCTGACGGTTCTGTCATTCGCTTCGATGGTAATGCATGCGTTATTCTGAACAATAACAGCGAGCAGCCAATCGGAACGCGTATTTTTGGGCCGGTAACTCGTGAACTTCGTAATGAAAAGTTCATGAAAATTATCTCCCTGGCACCAGAAGTACTCTAAGGAGCGAAGAATGGCAGCGAAAATCCGTCGTAATGACGAAGTTATCGTGCTGACCGGTAAAGATAAAGGTAAGCGCGGTAAAGTAAAAAATGTCCTGTCTTCTGGCAAGGTCATTGTTGAAGGTATCAACTTGGTGAAAAAACATCAGAAGCCGGTTCCGGCTCTGAATCAACCAGGCGGCATCGTTGAAAAAGAAGCTGCAATTCAGGTTTCTAACGTTGCAATCTTCAATGCGGCTACCGGTAAGGCTGACCGTGTAGGCTTTAGATTCGAAGACGGCAAAAAAGTCCGCTTCTTCAAGTCTAACAGCGAAACTATCAAGTAATTTGGAGTAGTACGATGGCGAAACTGCATGATTACTACAAAGACGAAGTAGTTAAAAAACTCATGACTGAGTTTGGCTACAATTCTGTCATGCAAGTCCCTCGGGTCGAGAAGATCACCCTGAATATGGGTGTTGGTGAAGCGATCGCTGACAAAAAGCTGCTGGATAACGCAGTAGCAGACCTGGCAGCAATCTCCGGTCAAAAACCGCTGGTCACCAAAGCACGCAAATCAGTTGCAGGCTTCAAAATCCGTCAGGGCTATCCGATCGGCTGTAAAGTAACCCTGCGTGGCGAACGCATGTGGGAGTTCTTTGAGCGTCTGGTCACTATTGCTGTACCGCGTATTCGCGACTTCCGCGGCCTGTCCGCTAAGTCTTTCGATGGTCGTGGTAACTACAGCATGGGCGTCCGTGAGCAGATCATCTTCCCAGAAATCGACTACGACAAAGTCGATCGCGTTCGTGGTTTGGATATCACCATTACCACTACTGCGAAATCTGATGATGAAGGCCGTGCTCTGCTGGCTGCCTTTGACTTCCCGTTCCGCAAGTAAGGTGGGGTTACTTAATGGCTAAGCAATCAATGAAAGCACGCGAAGTCAAGCGTGAGAAATTAGCAGACAAATTCTTCGCGAAACGCGCTGAACTGAAAGCGATCATTTCTGATGTGAACGCCTCCGACGAAGATCGTTGGAACGCTGTTCTCAAGCTGCAGAGTCTGCCGCGTGATTCCAGCCCGTCTCGTCAGCGTAACCGCTGCCGTCAAACAGGTCGTCCGCATGGTTTCCTGCGGAAGTTCGGGTTGAGCCGTATCAAGGTCCGTGAAGCCGCCATGCGCGGTGAAATTCCGGGTCTGAAAAAGGCTAGCTGGTAATTGTCACCAATTGAATCACGGGAGTAAAGACAGATGAGCATGCAAGATCCGATCGCGGATATGCTGACCCGTATCCGTAACGGTCAGGCCGCGAACAAAGTTGCGGTCACCATGCCTTCCTCCAAGCTGAAAGTGGCAATCGCCAACGTGCTGAAGGAAGAAGGTTATATTGAAGATTTCAAAATCGAAGGCGACATCAAGCCGGAACTGGAACTGACTCTTAAGTATTTCCAGGGTAAAGCTGTGGTAGAAAGCATTCAACGTGTTAGCCGTCCGGGCCTGCGCATCTATAAGAAAAAAGATGAGCTGCCGAAGGTAATGGCTGGACTGGGTATTGCTGTTGTTTCTACCTCTAAAGGTGTTATGACTGATCGTGCAGCGCGCCAGGCTGGTCTTGGTGGCGAAATTATCTGCTACGTAGCTTAATCGGAGGAAAAAATGTCTCGTGTTGCTAAAGCACCTGTCGTTGTTCCTGCCGGCGTAGAGGTAAAACTCAACGGTCAGGTAATTTCGATTAAAGGTAAAAACGGCGAGCTGACTCGTACTATCAATAATGCTGTTGAAGTTAAGCAGGCTGACAACACGCTGACTTTCGCTCCGCGCGAAGGTTTCGTTGACGGCTGGGCGCAGGCGGGTACTACCCGTGCGCTGCTGAACGCAATGGTTATCGGTGTTACCGAAGGCTTCACTAAGAAGCTGCAGCTGGTTGGTGTAGGTTATCGTGCAGCCGTTAAAGGCAATGTCGTGAATCTGTCTCTGGGCTTTTCTCACCCGGTAGATCACGTACTGCCTGCGGGCATCACTGCAGAATGTCCGACTCAGACTGAAATCGTACTGAAAGGTGCTGATAAACAGCTGATCGGCCAGGTTGCGGCTGACCTGCGCGCCTACCGTCGTCCTGAGCCTTATAAAGGCAAGGGTGTTCGTTACGCCGACGAAGTCGTGCGTACCAAAGAGGCTAAGAAGAAGTAAGGTAACACTATGGATAAGAAATCTGCTCGTATCCGTCGTGCGACCCGCGCACGTCGCAAGATCAAAGAGCTGGGTGCTACTCGCCTGGTGGTACATCGTACCCCGCGTCACATTTACGCACAGGTCATCGCCCCGAATGGCTCTGAAGTTCTGGTTGCTGCTTCTACTGTAGAAAAAGCTATCTCTGAACAACTGAAGTACACCGGCAACAAAGACGCTGCGTCTGCTGTAGGTAAAGCTATCGCTGAGCGCGCGCTGGAAAAAGGCATCAAAGATGTTGCTTTCGACCGTTCCGGTTTCCAATATCATGGTCGCGTCCAGGCACTGGCAGAAGCTGCCCGTGAAGCTGGCCTTCAGTTCTAAGGTAGAGGTCTAAGATGGCACACATCGAGAAACAAGCTGGCGAACTGCAGGAAAAACTGATCGCGGTAAACCGCGTATCTAAAACTGTGAAAGGTGGCCGTATTTTCTCCTTCACCGCACTGACTGTAGTGGGTGATGGTAACGGTCGCGTTGGTTTTGGTTACGGTAAAGCGCGTGAAGTACCGGCAGCGATCCAGAAAGCGATGGAAAAAGCCCGTCGCAACATGATTAACGTCGCGCTGACTAACGGCACCCTGCAGCACCCTGTTAAAGGTGCGCACACAGGTTCCCGTGTGTTCATGCAGCCGGCTTCTGAAGGTACCGGTATCATCGCCGGCGGTGCAATGCGCGCCGTTCTGGAAGTCGCTGGAGTTCATAACGTTCTGGCTAAAGCCTATGGTTCCACCAACCCGATTAACGTGGTTCGTGCAACTATCGACGGCCTGGAAAATATGAAATCTCCGGAAATGGTCGCTGCCAAGCGTGGTAAATCCGTTGAAGAAATTCTGGGGTAATTGACCATGGCAAAGACGATCAAAATTACTCAAACCCGCAGTGCAATCGGCCG
The DNA here is from genome assembly GCF_006517625.1 of Mixta tenebrionis. GTDB lineage: Bacteria > Pseudomonadota > Gammaproteobacteria > Enterobacterales > Enterobacteriaceae > Mixta > Mixta tenebrionis. The sequence continues at coordinate 10,703 of NZ_VHQI01000022.1, forward strand.
TCTGCCTAAGCATAAGGCAACGCTGCTTGGCCTGGGTCTGCGTCGCATTGGCCATACCGTTGAGCGTGAAGACACGCCTGCTGTTCGCGGTATGGTTAACGCGGTTTCCTACATGGTTAAAGTGGAGGAGTAACAGATGCGTTTGAATACTCTGTCTCCGGCCGAAGGCTCAAAACAGGCGGGTAAACGCCTGGGTCGTGGTATCGGTTCTGGTCTCGGTAAAACCGGCGGCCGCGGTCACAAAGGTCAGAAGTCTCGTTCTGGCGGTGGCGTACGTCGTGGTTTCGAAGGCGGTCAGATGCCGCTGTACCGTCGTCTGCCGAAATTCGGCTTCACGTCTCGTAAAGCGATGGTCACGGCGGAAATCCGTCTGTCCGAGCTGGCGAAAGTGGAAGGCGGTATCGTTGACCTGAATACGCTGAAAGCAGCGAACATCATCGGTACTCAGATTGAATTTGCGAAAGTGATTCTGTCTGGCGAAGTTTCTGCACCGGTAACGGTTCGCGGTCTGCGCGTCACTAAAGGCGCTCGTGCTGCAATCGAAGCTGCTGGCGGTACAATTGAGGAATAAGTAGCAGATGGCTAAGCAACCAGGATTAGATTTTCAAAGTGCCAAGGGCGGTTTCGGCGAACTGAAACGCAGACTTTTGTTTGTCATCGGTGCGCTGATTGTTTTCCGCATTGGCTCTTTTATTCCGATCCCTGGTATCGATGCCACTGTACTTGCCAAACTGCTTGAGCAACAGCGCGGCACCATCATTGAAATGTTCAACATGTTCTCTGGTGGTGCTTTAAGCCGTGCTTCTATCTTTGCTCTGGGTATCATGCCGTATATTTCGGCATCGATTATTATCCAGCTGCTGACGGTGGTTCATCCCGCCCTGGCAGAAATAAAGAAAGAAGGGGAGGCTGGTCGTCGTAAGATTAGCCAGTATACCCGTTACGGAACTCTGGTATTGGCAATCTTTCAGTCGATCGGTATTGCTACCGGTCTGCCGAATATGCCTGGGATGCAGGGCCTGGTGATTAATCCGGGCTTTGCCTTCTATTTTACCGCTGTTGTCAGCCTGGTGACGGGAACTATGTTCCTGATGTGGCTGGGTGAACAGATTACTGAGCGGGGTATCGGCAACGGTATTTCCATCATAATCTTTGCTGGTATCGTTGCGGGTCTCCCGCCGGCCATTGGCCATACCATCGAGCAAGCGCGGCAAGGCGACCTGCACTTCCTTCTGTTGCTGTTGGTTGCAGTTCTCGTATTTGCAGTGACCTTCTTCGTTGTTTTCGTTGAGCGTGGTCAACGCCGCATTGTGGTGAACTATGCGAAACGTCAGCAAGGCCGTCGTGTCTATGCTGCGCAGAGTACACATTTACCGCTGAAAGTGAATATGGCAGGGGTTATCCCGGCAATCTTCGCCTCCAGCATTATTCTGTTCCCGGCTACCATTGCCTCATGGTTCGGTGGCGGTACAGGATGGAACTGGCTGACAACTATTTCGATGTATTTACAGCCAGGACAGCCGCTTTATGTGCTACTCTATGCGACTGCAATCATCTTCTTCTGTTTCTTCTATACGGCGTTGGTCTTCAATCCGCGTGAAACAGCAGATAACCTGAAGAAGTCTGGTGCATTTGTACCAGGAATTCGTCCGGGAGAGCAAACGGCGAAGTACATCGATAAAGTGATGACGCGTCTGACGCTGGTCGGTGCGCTCTACATTACTTTCATCTGCCTGATCCCGGAGTTCATGCGTGATGCGATGAAAGTACCGTTCTACTTCGGTGGAACCTCACTGCTTATCGTCGTTGTTGTCATCATGGACTTTATGGCTCAAGTGCAAACTCTGATGATGTCCAGTCAGTACGAGTCTGCATTGAAGAAAGCAAACCTGAAAGGCTATAGCCGTTAATTCAGGCGCTTGAGAAGTTACGGAGAGTAAAAATGAAAGTTCGTGCTTCCGTCAAGAAATTATGTCGTAACTGCAAAATCATTCGTCGCGACGGCGTTGTGCGTGTGATTTGCAGTGCCGAGCCTAAGCACAAACAGCGCCAGGGCTGATTTTCTCGCATATTTTTCTTGCAAAGTCAGGTTGAGCTGGCTAGATTAGCCAGCCAATCTTTTGTATGTCTGTGCGTTTCCATTTGAGTATCCTGAAAACGGGCTTTTCAGTATGGTGCGCATATATAATTTATAGGAGTGCATAGTGGCCCGTATAGCAGGCATTAACATTCCTGATCAGAAACATACCGTAATCGCGTTAACTTCGATCTACGGTGTCGGCAAGACTCGCTCCAAGGCCATCTGTGCTGCTGCGGGTATCGCTGAAGATGTTAAGATCAGTGAGCTGTCTGAAGAACAAATCGACACGCTGCGTGACGAAGTTGCCAAATTTGTCGTTGAAGGTGATCTGCGCCGTGAAGTTAGCATGAGCATCAAACGTCTGATGGACCTTGGTTGCTATCGCGGTTTGCGTCATCGTCGTGGTCTGCCAGTGCGCGGTCAGCGTACTAAGACCAACGCCCGTACCCGTAAGGGTCCGCGCAAACCGATCAAGAAATAATCGGGGTGATTGAATAATGGCAAAGGCACCAGTTCGTGCACGTAAACGTGTAAGAAAACAAGTCTCAGATGGCGTGGCTCATGTCCATGCTTCTTTTAACAACACCATCGTTACCATTACTGACCGTCAGGGTAACGCACTGGGTTGGGCAACTGCCGGTGGTTCCGGCTTCCGTGGTTCTCGTAAATCTACGCCGTTCGCTGCACAGGTTGCTGCTGAGCGCTGCGCAGAGGCCGTGAAAGATTACGGTATTAAGAACCTGGAAGTTATGGTTAAGGGTCCGGGTCCGGGTCGCGAATCTACTATTCGTGCTCTGAACGCCGCAGGTTTCCGCATCACTAATATTACTGATGTGACTCCGATCCCTCACAACGGTTGTCGTCCGCCGAAAAAACGTCGCGTATAACGCCCGTTTTTAGGATAGTTGGAGAAAGAAAATGGCAAGATATTTGGGTCCTAAGCTCAAGCTGAGCCGTCGTGAGGGCACAGACCTGTTCCTGAAGTCTGGCGTTCGCGCGATTGATTCCAAGTGTAAAATTGAACAAGCCCCTGGCCAGCACGGTGCGCGTAAACCGCGTCTGTCTGACTACGGCGGTCAGTTACGTGAAAAGCAAAAAGTTCGTCGTATCTACGGCGTGCTGGAGCGTCAGTTCCGTAACTATTACAAAGAAGCAGCACGTCTGAAAGGCAACACCGGTGAAAACCTGTTGGCTCTGCTGGAAGGTCGTCTGGATAACGTTGTTTACCGTATGGGCTTCGGCGCCACTCGTGCAGAAGCACGTCAGCTGGTTAGCCATAAATCCGTTATGGTAAACGGTCGCGTTGTTAACATCGCTTCTTATCAGGTATCTCCGAATGACGTAGTCAGCATCCGCGAGAAAGCCAAAAAGCAGTCTCGCGTGAAAGCCGCTCTGGAGCTGGCTGAGCAGCGTGAAAAGCCAACCTGGCTGGAAGTTGATGCAACTAAGATGGAAGGTGTGTTCAAGCGTATTCCTGAACGTACCGATCTGTCTGCGGACATTAACGAACACCTGATCGTCGAGCTTTACTCCAAGTAAAGCTTAGTACCAAAGAGAGGACACAATGCAGGGTTCTGTGACAGAGTTTCTAAAACCGCGCCTGGTAGATATCGAGCAATTGAGTTCGACGCACGCCAAGGTGACCCTTGAGCCTTTAGAGCGTGGCTTTGGCCATACTCTTGGTAACGCACTGCGCCGTATTCTGCTGTCATCCATGCCGGGTTGCGCGGTGACCGAGGTTGAGATTGATGGTGTACTTCATGAGTACAGCACCAAAGAGGGCGTACAGGAAGATATCCTGGAAATCCTGCTTAACCTGAAAGGGCTGGCGGTAAGAGTTCAGGGTAAAGATGAAGTCATCATTACTCTGAATAAATCTGGCATTGGCCCTGTGACTGCAGCCGACATCACCCATGATGGTGATGTCGAAATCGTCAAGCCGCAGCACGTGATCTGCCATCTGACTGATGAAAACGCATCTATTAATATGCGGATCAAAGTTCAGCGTGGCCGTGGTTATGTGCCGGCTTCTGCCCGAATTCATTCGGAAGAAGATGAGCGCCCGATCGGCCGTCTGTTAGTCGACGCCTGCTACAGCCCTGTAGACCGTATCGCCTACAATGTTGAAGCTGCGCGTGTAGAACAGCGTACCGACCTGGACAAGCTGGTCATCGAAATGGAAACCAACGGCACAATCGATCCTGAAGAGGCGATTCGTCGTGCGGCGACCATTCTGGCTGAACAACTCGAAGCTTTTGTTGACCTGCGTGATGTACGTCAGCCGGAAGTTAAAGAAGAGAAACCAGAATTCGATCCGATCCTGCTGCGCCCTGTTGACGATCTGGAATTGACTGTCCGCTCTGCTAACTGCCTCAAGGCAGAAGCTATCCACTACATCGGTGATCTGGTACAGCGTACCGAGGTTGAGCTGCTTAAAACGCCTAACCTGGGTAAAAAATCTCTTACCGAGATTAAAGACGTGCTGGCCTCACGTGGTCTGTCTCTGGGCATGCGCCTGGAAAACTGGCCGCCGGCAAGCATTGCTGATGAATAACCGGATCGCAGGTTAAGGTTTTACTGAGAAGGATAAGGTCATGCGCCATCGTAAGAGTGGTCGTCAACTGAACCGCAACAGCAGCCATCGTCAGGCTATGTTCCGCAACATGGCCGGCTCTTTGGTTCGTCATGAGATCATCAAGACGACCCTGCCGAAAGCGAAAGAGCTGCGTCGCGTAGTTGAGCCGCTGATTACTCTTGCCAAGACCGACAGCGTAGCTAATCGTCGTCTGGCATTCGCCCGTACTCGTGATAACGAGATCGTGGCAAAACTGTTTAACGAGCTGGGCCCGCGTTTCGCGAGCCGTGCCGGTGGTTACACTCGTATTCTGAAGTGTGGCTTCCGTGCTGGTGACAACGCTCCGATGGCTTACATCGAGCTGGTTGATCGTCCAGAAGCTCAAGCAGAAGCTGCAGCAGAGTAATCTGCTGTATAATAAAAAGACCGGGCCCTGGTGCCCGGTTTTTTTATGCCTGTTTTCGGGCGTGTATACTTATTCTTGTTGTGCTATCCCGTTATTTTTCGGAGCTGACTATGTGGCTGCTTGATCAACTGGCTGAACAACATATCCTTGATGCCCAGAAGAAAGGCGAACTGTCTGGTTTGCCGGGAGAAGGCGCGCCGCTGGAGCTGGATGATGATAGTCAGGTTCCGCCTGAATTACGCGCTGGCTATCGCCTGCTGAAAAATGCCGGTTACCTGCCGCCTGAACTGGAAATGCGGCGTGAAGCGCTGGAGCTTAATGATTTGATTAAGGCTCTGGATCCTGCGGATCGCACCCATGCGGTTTGCCTGAAAAAGCTACGCCTGCTGGAAATAAAGCTTCGTCAGGCTGGAATGAGTACTCATTTCCTTGCAGGGGGCTATCGTGAAGCTATTGGTCAAAAGCTGGAGAAAGAGTAGACTTTTACGGTTACCGTTTAGGCGCGCTGGCAGCGCCGGACGTCATCTGAACCCTGACGCTGGCTAACAGGCAAAGAGGTGCAGTACAGATAACCGACGCTATATGAGGAGATACCATGTCAGGTTACCAACACAAAAAAGGTAAGATTAAAGACAATGCGCTTGAGGCGCTGTTACACGATTCGCTTTTTAAGACGCGCGTTGAGGTTAATGTCAAAGGTAAAGGTAGCTATCGACGCAAAGATAAACATTGCAAAAAGGCGGGCTGGGAGGCCAGTGGTAAAGCAGACTTTACCACTGGCTTTCTGTTGAGTAGCGAGGCGATAAAAACGGCGGGTAAAAGCGTTGCCCTTTTCGCATCAGCTTACTGACATCAAACTTTATTGTTCTGCTGCTTCAGCAAATCACGGATTTCGGCCAACAGCGTTTCTTCTGCACTGGGCTTCGGCGCCGGTTTCTCTACTTCTTTTTTGGTGTGAAGCTTATTCATCAGCTTAATCGCGACAAAGATGGCGAAGGCGATGATGACGAAGTCAAAGATGTTCTGCAAAAAGATGCCATACTCCATGACGACCGCAGGCGTATCTCCCTGTGCCGCTTTCAATACCCAGGTGAATTGTTTGAAATCCACGCCGCCAATCAGCAGGCCCAGCGGCGGCATGATAATATTCGCCACCAGCGATGAAACAATTTTGCCGAAAGCCGCGCCGATAATTACGCCGACTGCGAGATCGACAACATTACCGCGCATCGCAAACTCACGGAATTCTTTGAAAAAACTCATAAACAGCTCCTTTCCATTGCCAAAGTTTAAAGTCTAACAAACGAATCACGGTTTGCCATGACCGAATATTAAACAACTGAATTATCACAAAATGAAATACTGTGGACAGCAGTCGGGCCTGCTGTCGCAGGCGTTATAAAAAGAAGGGGCTGGGCTGGAAAAGCCGCTCTACGTCCGGTACGAATTTTTTATCGGTCAGGAACATAATCACGTGGTCGCCCTGCTCAATACGCAGATTATCATTGGCGATCATGACATCATCACCCCGTACTACGGCGCCAATAATTGTGCCTGGCGGTAGCTTAATATCCTCAATCAGGCGTCCGACAACGCGTGAGGTTGTTTCATCGCCGTGGGCGATCGCTTCAATAGCCTCAGCAACGCCGCGTCTTAGCGAAGAAACGCTAACGATATCCGCCTTACGCACGTGGCCCAGCAGCGCAGAGATGGTCGCCTGCTGCGGAGAGATCGCAATATCGATCACGCTGCCCTGTACCAGATCGACATAGGCGCGCCGCTGGATCAGCACCATAACTTTCTTGGCGCCCATTTTTTTCGCCAGCATCGCAGACATAATATTGGCTTCATCATCGTTGGTGACGGCAATAAAAAGATCTACCTGATCGATGTGTTCTTCAGCCAGTAGCTCCTGATCCGATGCGTCGCCATAAAAAACAATGGTGTCCTGCAACAGTTCAGCCAGCTCCGCGGCGCGCTGCTGATTACGCTCAATCAGTTTTACGCTATAGTTTTTTTCCAGCCGCAGCGCGAGACCGTACCCGATATTTCCGCCGCCAACCAGCATGATGCGCTTGTAGGGTTTTTCCAGCCGCTGCATTTCGCTCATAACCGCGCGAATATGCTGGCTGGCGGCGATAAAGAAGACTTCATCACCTGCTTCAACGATAGTTGAACCCTGCGGACGAATCGGCCGATCCTGGCGGAAAATGGCGGCAACACGCGTATCAATATGCGGCATATGCTCCCGCATGATAGAGAGCGCGTTGCCGATCAACGGGCCGCCGTAGTAGGCCTTGACTACCGCCAGGCTTACTTTGCCTTCCGCAAAGTTGACTACCTGTAGCGCGCCGGGGTATTCGATCAGCCGATAAAGATTATCGATAACCAGCTGCTCCGGTGAGATCAGGTGATCGATAGGCACGGCTTCAGGGATAAACAGCTTGTCTGCGTCGCGGATATAATCGGCCGCGCGAATACGCGCAATGCGATTAGGCGTATTGAAAAGGGTATAAGCAACCTGGCAGGCGATCATATTGGTTTCATCAGAGCTGGTAACGGCTACCAGCATATCGGCATCCTGCGCGCCTGCCTCACGCAGAATACGAGGATGGGAACCGTGCCCCTGCACTACGCGTAAATCGAATTTATCCTGTAGCTGACGCAGGCGCAGCGCATCCGTATCCACTACGGTGATATCGTTATTTTCGCCCACCAGGTTTTCAGCCAGCGTGCCGCCTACCTGACCTGCTCCGAGAATGATTATCTTCATCGTTGTTTCAACTTTATGGGTTGCCGCAGCGCGCGCTACGTTATTTTTTTATTAGCTTAGCGTAAAAGAATCCGTCGCCGCCCTGTGGATGCGGGAAGTTTTGTAACCCGGCGTGCGGTCCGTCAGCCAGCGGGATTTCTTCCGCATCCGCATGCTGAGTAAGGAAACGCTCAATCTGCAAATGATTTTCTTCGGGTAAAACGGAACAGGTGGCATATAGCAGGGTGCCGCCAGTTTTCAGATAAGGCCAGATAGCTTCCAGAATCTCACGCTGTAGCGCCGCAAGCTCTGCGATATCACGATCGCGCCTTAACCATTTTATGTCCGGATGGCGACGAATAACGCCGGTGGCGGAGCAGGGGGCATCAAGCAAAATACGATCGAACTGCAGGTTGCTGCACCACTGCTGCGGAAAACGCCCGTCGCCCTGTTTGACTTCCGCCTGCATATTAAGACGCTGCAAATTTTCATGAACGCGTTTTAAACGTTGTGCATCCACATCCACCGCCATTACGCGAGCTTCAGGCGCGGCTTCCAGAATATGGGTTGTTTTACCGCCCGGCGCGGCGCACAGATCGAGGATAGCTTCGCCGTTTTGTGGATCCAGGTAAGTAACGCAGCCCTGGGCAGAGGCATCCTGTACGCTCACCCAACCGCGATCGAAGCCCGGCATCAGCGCGACCGCCATAGGCTGCTCCAGCATCAGGGCGTCAGGATAAACGGAGTGCGGCATTGCATTGTGACCGCTGCTCTGCAGCAGGGACAGCCAGCCTTCGCGCGTGTGATGGCGGCGGTTTACGCGCAGCCACATCGGCGGGCGCTGATTATTCGCCTCAACGATTTGCCGCCACTGCTCCGGCCATGCCTGCTGCAAACGTTTTAACAGCCATGCCGGGTGCAGAAAACGTTGCGCTCCCTGTTCAAGCTGCGGCATTAATGTTTCCTGCTGGCGCTGAAACTGGCGTAACACGCCGTTAATCAACCCTTTCAGCTGAGGGCGTTGCAAAACGGCGGCGCCTTCGACCGTTTCCGCCAGCGCCGCATGAGGCGGGATGCGCGTATACAGCAGCTGATACAAGCCGACCATAATCAGAAAGTGCAGCGGGCGCTGTTTGCCGGTCAGGGGGCGCGACATAAGCTGCTGAATGGCCGCCTCCAGCAGCGGTAAGCTACGCAGCACGCCAAAGCAGAGCTCCTGTAGCAGGGCGCTGTCTTTATCCGAAAGGTTTTTCTGCGCGGCGGGCAACAGGTTGCTTAACGACTGGCCCTGTTCCACCACGCGCTCAAGCGTCTGTGCCGCCAGGCTGCGGAGGTTGATTATTTTTTTCATAATTGAATCATCAATAAATCAGGCCCGGTTGGATGGCCGGGCCTTAAATCAGGCGAGGCGGGTGCCGGGTGTAAACCACTCGCGGCGTGAGTTCAAAATATCCTGGGCTGACATCGCCTTTTTACCTGCAGGCTGCAGGGTTTGCATGTTCAGTAAGCCTTCAGCAGTCGCAACCTGAATACCATTTTTATCCGCCGCGACGATCTCGCCCGGCTGGTATTGGCCCTGCGCAGGCAGAACCCCTGCCTGCCAAACCTTAACCGGCTGCCCTTCAATAATAAAGTAGCTAACGGGCCAGGGATTGAACGCGCGAACGCAGCGCTCAAGCTGAGCTGCTGGCAGCGTCCAGTCAAGGCGCGCTTCCTCTTTGCTTAGCTTTTCAGCATAGGTAGCGTGCGCATCATCCTGCGCCTGCGGCTGGATGCTGCCCGCGCTTAGCCCTGCCAGCGTTTCCAGCAGACCCTGCGGCCCCAGTGCCGCCAGCTTGTCATAAAGCGTTGCGCTGGTATCTTCGGCGCCGATCGGGCAGGCCAGCTTCAACAGCATCGCACCGGTATCCAGGCCCGCATCCATCTGCATGATGGTAATACCGGTCTCGCTATCGCCCGCCCAAAGCGAACGCTGGATGGGCGCCGCGCCGCGCCAGCGCGGAAGCAGGGAGCCGTGCACATTAATACAGCCCAGACGAGGCATATCCAGAACCGCCTGCGGCAGAATCAGACCATAGGCGACCACAACCATTACATCAGCCTGCAGATCGGAAACCAGCTGCTGGCTTTCCGTCGGACGCAGCGATTTCGGCTGGAACAGCGGCAGCTGATGCTGTAATGCCAGCTGCTTGACCGGACTGGGAGTTAATTTATTACCGCGCCCGGCAGGGCGATCGGGTTGGGTAAAAACACCCACTATCTGATGGCCAGACGTTAACAGCGCGTCGAGATGACGCGCTGCAAAATCGGGAGTACCGGCAAATATAATTTTTAGCGATTCAGACACGTTATCCCTTAACTATCAGGAAGCACGCGCATTAAGGCGAGCTAATTTTTCCAGTTTTTGACGAATACGCTGGCGTTTAAGCGGCGATAAATAATCGATAAATAATTTACCTACCAGGTGATCCATTTCATGTTGAATACAAATAGCCAATAAGCCATCCGTTTCCAGCTCAAAGGATTTACCCTCGCGATCCAGCGCCCGAATTTTAACGCGTTCGGCACGCGGCACCAGCGCCCGCTGTTCAGGAATAGAGAGGCAGCCTTCTTCAATTCCCGTTTCGCCACTTTTCTCCAGCAGCTCAGGGTTAATCAGCACCAGGCGTTCATCACGTTTTTCCGATACGTCGATAACAATAATGCGCTGGTGGATATCTACCTGCGTAGCCGCCAGGCCAATACCTTCTTCAGCATACATCGTCTCGAACATATCATCGACGATACGCTGAATTTCTGCATTCACTTCCGCTACCGGCTGCGCGACGATGCGAAGGCGCTCGTCGGGATAATGTAATACATGCAAGACTGACATAACTTTCCAGATTTGTATTCAGAGAAGAAACCATCGTTGTCTCTTATTGTAGACATTTCGCACCTTGATTGACAGCATTGCGGCTAAGGGAGAAAAGGGCTAACGCGCGCCTGGAGGGAAAGCTGGATGTCATCGACCGAGGTATGGCTGCGTCTGATGGGCGTAAAAGGAATATGCGGCGAAAAAATGCTGCAGGCGGCGACGCTATTGAGCGAAAACGGATATGGCGATCCCAGCCTTTATGCCGCCGCCGGTCTTAGTCGCGAACAGGCGCAGGCCTTTGCATCAGTGCCGGAAAGCTATATTGAACATACGCTGCGCTGGCTGGAACGGGCGGAACATCATTTGATTACCGCCGATGATATAGGTTACCCGCCGCAGTTGAAGAATATTGCGCGCTACCCGGCAGCGATGCTGGTACGCGGCGATCCGCTGCTGCTGTCGGCGCCGCAGCTGGCAATTGTCGGCAGCCGCAATGCCTCGCATTACGGCAGGCAATGGGGAGATTATTTTACTCAGGGATTGGCGTTAAGCGGGCTGACCATTACCAGCGGTTTAGCGCGCGGCATCGATGCAGTCGCGCATCGGGCGGCGCTGGCCGTACATGGCAAAACCGTCGCGGTGCTGGGAAGCGGGCTGGAGCAGATCTATCCCACCACTCATCAGGGCTTAGCGGAAGAAATTATTGCCGCAGGTGGTGCGCTGGTTTCCGAGTTTCCCCTTTGTACCTTGCCTTACGCGCATAATTTCCCGCGTCGTAATCGTATTATCAGCGGGCTGAGTCTCGGTGTGCTGGTGGTTGAGGCCACGCTTAAAAGCGGTTCGCTGGTGACAGCACGCTATGCGCTGGAACAGAACCGCGAAGTTTACGCCTTGCCGGGTCCGCTAGGCAGTCCGGCCAGCGAAGGCAGCCACTGGCTTATTCAGCAGGGCGCTTTTCTGGTAGCGCATCCTAATAACATCATCGAACAGCTGAACAGCTCGCTTCACTGGCTACCGCTTCCCGCACAGAATAGAATTAATTCTTCAGACAACGCTGATGGTCCATTGCCATTTGCCGAGGTGTTGGCTAACGTAGGAGATGAGGTTACACCTGTTGACGTCGTCGCTGAACGTGCCGGCCAACCTGTGCCAGCCATCATAGCTAAACTGCTTGAGCTGGAGTTAGCAGGATGGATCGCAGCTGTACCCGGCGGCTATGTCCGATTAAGGAGGGCAGGCCATGTTCGACGTACTAATGTACTTGTTTGAAACTTATATCCACAGCGAAGCAGAAATGCGCGTTGATCAGGATAAACTGACGGACGATCTGGCCGATGCCGGCTTTCATCGTGATGATATTTATAATGCGTTGAACTGGCTGGAAAAATTAGCAGATTATCAGGAAGGGCTTGTTGCGCCGATACTGCTGACCACCGATCCGCTCTCAATGCGTATCTATACCGAGCAGGAATGCCAGCGTCTTGACGCCAGCTGTCGTGGTTTCATTCTGTTTCTTGAACAGATTCAGGTTTTGAATCTGGAAACGCGCGAAATGGTTATCGAACGTATAATGGCCCTGGATACGCTTGAGTTCGATCTGGAAGATCTGAAATGGGTGGTGCTGATGGTGCTGTTTAACATCCCCGGATGTGAAAATGCCTACCAGCAAATGGAAGAACTGCTTTTTGACGTTAATGAAGGAATGATGCACTGAGCTATTTATCAGTGGCACAACAGCATGAATAAACCAGCACTTTTTACAGTGCGAAAACATGAACCCTGCCCCGTTTGCGGGGCAGAGCTCGTTATTCGCTCCGGAAAGCACGGGCCTTTTCTTGGATGCTCGCATTATCCTGATTGCGAATATATTCGTCCGCTGAAAACTCAGGCGGACGGACATATCGTTAAGGTTCTGGAGGGGCAGCTTTGTCCGCTCTGTCAGGCCGATCTGGTATTACGGCAGGGCCGCTACGGCATGTTTATTGGCTGTAGCCGCTATCCGGAATGCGAACATACGGAAACGATCGATCGTCCGGATGAAACCAGTATTGTCTGTCCGCAGTGTCAGCAAGGCCATCTTGTACAGCGCCGCTCGCGCTTCGGTAAAACGTTTCACGCCTGCGATCGCTATCCTGATTGTCAGTTTGCGGTGAATTTTACGCCAAAAGAAGGATCTTGTGCTTTCTGTCACTTCCCCTTATTAATTGAGAAAAAAACCGCTCAGGGCCTGAAGCGCTTTTGCGCCAGTAAAGCCTGCGGCAAGCCCGTTAGCGCAGGAAACAGCAGTGAATAAACAATTTCTTCCCGGAACCCTTGCATGGTGCGTGCAGCAGCTGCGGCAGCAGGCGGTTATCGCTTATCCCACTGAAGCGGTGTTTGGCCTCGGCTGCGATCCGGACAGTGAAACGTCAGTGATGGAGCTGTTGGCGTTCAAACAACGCCCGGTAGAAAAAGGGTTGATCCTGATCGCGGCGGATTATCAGCAGCTTGAACCTTACGTTTCAGATCGTGAACTATCGGTTGCGCAGCGAGAAAAAATGTTTGCTACCTGGCCGGGGCCGGTAACCTGGGTGCTGCCGGCTCTGTCGCAAACGCCACGCTGGCTGACGGGACGTTTTGATACGTTAGCCGTGCGCGTCAGCGCTCATCCAGCGGTGCAGGAACTTTGTCGGTCATTCGGCAAACCGCTGGTTTCTACCAGCGCCAACCTGAGCGGTCAACCGCCCTGCCGTAATGTGGAAGAAGTGCTGCAGCAGTTTGGCGAGCATTTCCCGGTACTGCATGGCGAGACCGGCGGAAGGCTTAATCCATCAGAAATTCGCGACGTTATTAGCGGCGATATTATTCGTCAGGGATAGATATGGATAATTTCGTTGTCATTGGCAATCCGATTTCACACAGCAAATCACCGTTGATCCATCGCTGTTTTGCACAGCAGACAGGCATCGAGCATCGCTACGGCAGCCTGCTGTCGCCGCTTGATAGTTTTAGCCAAACGGTTCAACGCTTTCTGCAACAGGGCGGGAAGGGCGCTAACGTAACGCTGCCGTTTAAACAGCAGGCATACGAACTGGCGGATGCGCTTACCGAGCGAGCGGCGCTGGCGGGTGCGGTTAACACTCTCCATCAACGTGAAGATGGACGGCTGCTCGGCGACAATACCGATGGCATTGGCCTGCTTAGCGATCTGCAAAGGCTGGCGCTGATAAAGCCCGATGATAAAGTTCTGCTGATTGGCGCAGGCGGCGCGGCGCGCGGCGTCATTCTGCCTTTGCTCTCTTTCGGCTGTTCGCTGACCCTGACTAATCGCACCGCAGCGCGAGCCAGCGAACTGGCCGACGTTTTTGCCCATACCGGTGAAATTGATGCGTTGACGCTGGCTGAATTGTCCGGCAGGCATTTTGACTTGATTATCAATGCCACTTCAAGCGGGGTAAACGGCGATATTCCCCAGCTGCCCGCAACGCTAATCCAGCCGGATACGCGCTGTTATGATCTGTTTTATCAGCGAGGGCCTACGCCTTTTCTGCAATGGTGCCGGCAGACGGGCGCGGCGGCGATGGCGGATGGATTAGGTATGCTGGTGGGGCAGGCGGCGCATGCTTTCCTGCTCTGGCATCAGGTTATGCCCGATGTTGAACCGGTTATTCAGCGCCTGCAGGCGGAGCTGTCAGTATGAATCAGGCGATACAGTTCCCCGATCGCGAAAGCTGGGACGAGCAGCGGCAGGCCGTTTGCTTTCCTGCCATGGTTAACGGGTTTCAGCTGAACTGCGCTATCTCTGCTGAGGTTTTGCTGCAGCGGTTCGGAGGAAATAGTGAACCGCTGGCAATTTTTCGGCAGCACCGCTGGGATCTGGAAGATCAGGCGCAAGCTCTGATCGAGGCCCAGCAGGAAGATAGTCAGGGCTGGGTTTGGCTCTCCTGAGCCAGATATTCATCTTTCCAGCGGACATAGTTGCTGGCGGAATAGCGTAATCCTTCGAGCTCTTTGTCATTTAGCGGGCGGATCTGTTTTACCGGACTGCCCAGATAGAGATAACCCTTTTCCAGCCGTTTTCCCGGCGGAACCAGGCTGCCGGCGCCGATCATTACCTCATCTTCTACTATCGCGCCATCCAGCACTATCGAGCCCATTCCAACCAGTACGCGATTACCAATAGTGCAGCCGTGCAGCATAGCCTTATGGCCTACGGTAACCTCCTCGCCAATGATTAACGGAAAACCTTCCGGCTGGCTGGCGGATTTGTGGGTGACATGCAAAACGCTGCCATCCTGAATATTGCTGCGTTTGCCAATTACAACTTTATTGACGTCTCCACGTATCGCGACCAGCGGCCAGATGCTGACGTCATCATCCAGCGTAACGTCGCCAATAACTACGCTGGTGGCATCCACCATAACGCGATCGCCGAGACGTGGAAAAGTTTCCTTAAACGGACGGAAAACTGCGGACATACTTTTTCTCCTTAACAGGTTGCAGGCAGCGTAGCGGATACCGGTCTGAGCGTACCTTGATATTGTGCGGGAAATTTCAACCGATCGCATAAGAACGCAGCGAAAAGCGCGAAAAGAAAGCAACTGCAAAAAAAGATCGAAAAAAGGCTTGTGCTACGAATTCGGATCCCTATAATGCGCCTCCATCGA
>NZ_VHQI01000023.1 GCF_006517625.1 Mixta tenebrionis
GCACGCCCCGCCAGTTTAAAGCCGTATCCGGCGTCAGACGTAGTAAGCAGTACCGCATTGCGGGTCGTTAGCTCAGTTGGTAGAGCAGTTGACTTTTAATCAATTGGTCGCAGGTTCGAATCCTGCACGACCCACCATTTAAAGCAGTATCCGGTGTAAACCGAAAACAGTACCGCATTGCGGGTGATTAGCTCAGTTGGTAGAGCACCTCCCTTACAAGGAGGGGGGCGGCGGTTCGAGCCCGTCATCACCCACCATCGGGTCGTTAGCTCAGTTGGTAGAGCAGTTGACTTTTAATCAATTGGTCGCAGGTTCGAATCCTGCACGACCCACCAGTGTAGAAAGGCGCCCTAAAGGCGCCTTTTTGCTATGCCGAATCGGCAGGATGAGAACCTGCAGCAGGTTCGGGTCGAGCGCAGGCGAGACAACGTTGCCTCTGGCAGCGGCCCGCAGGGCGAGGCGTGAGCCGAGTCATCCTGCACGACCCACCAGTGTAGAAAGGCGCCCTAAAGGCGCCTTTTTGCTATGCCGAATCGGCATACTATTTCTTCATATTTAAATTTTTCCAGATATGCATCACCGCATAGCTGCGCCAGGGACGCCACTGCGCAGAGCGCGCTTCCGCCTGCCTGGCGCTGATGCCGCCCAGATTATTCCTGATCGCGATATCCCCGGCGGGAAAGGCATCCGGCCAGCGCAGCGCGCGCATGGCGATATAAGAGGCGGTCCATTCACCAATGCCTGGCAGCTGACGCAGGCGCTGCATCATCTCTTCAGGATTGGCGCTGGCCTCCAGCTGTAGCTCGCCCTCGTTGCAGGCGGCGGCCAGCGCCAGAATAGAGCGAGCGCGGGCGCTCACAATCCCCAGGCTGGCGATCTCGTCAACCGTCGCGCTGGCTACGCGTGACGGCTGAGGAGCCAGACGGGTCAGTTCGGCAAAGGGCGTTTCCGCCTCCTCGCCAAAGGCGCTGGCAAAGCGTCCGCCCAGCGTCGTCGCCGCTTTGACGGTGATCTGCTGGCCGAGCACCGCGCGCACCGTCATCTCAAAACCATCAAAGGCGCCGGGCACGCGCAGGCCAGGGTTACGCTTGAAGCTCTCCATCAGTAACGGATCCTCACGCAGACGATCGTCAATACATTGGGGATGCGCATCCAGATCGAACAGGTTGCGCAAGCGGCGCAGCAGTGCGGGCAGGGCGCCGTTAAGCGTGTGGGAAAATTCCACCTGCAGCGCCGGTTTGTCTGCGGCGTGGGTAACGCGAATCCAGCCGCGGTAGCGCCCCAGCTGCACGGTGCGCATATAGCCCTCCTCATCAACCGATTCCACATTTTTCAGCGCGCGCAGGCGCAGGAAATCAAGCATCGCCTGCCAGTCGTAGGGGGGACGGTAGCTGAGCAGCAGCGTGGACGAACCGCTGAGATCGGCAGCGGTTTCGCCGCTTGCCAGCTTGCGCAGGCGGCTGGGCGGCATCCGGTAGCGCTGGCTAAAAAGATCGTTGAAGCGTCGCAGGCTGCTGAAGCCGCTGGCGAAGGCAACTTCAGTGACCGGCAGGCGCGTTTCGGTAAGCAGCTGTTTAGCCAGCAGCAGACGTCGCGTCTGTTTCAGCTCCAACGGCGATACGCCCAGCTCCTGCTGCACGATGCGTCTTAGCTGACGCAGGCTGAGGTGAAACCAGGCGGCTACCTCTTCCAGGCTGTCGGTGGCGTCAAGCTGGCCCTCATCGATGCGTCGCAGCAGCAAATCAGTAATGCGGTGCGCGCTGTCCACCGGCGCGTTGCCGGGGGCCAGCTCCGGGCGGCAGCGCAGGCAGGGGCGAAAAGCGGCTTTTTCCGCCGCTTCCGCGCTGGTGAAAAAACGGCAGTTTTCGCGGCGTGGCGCCCTGACCGGACAGACCGGGCGACAGTAAATGCCGGTTGAGGTTACGCCGACGAAAAATACGCCGTCAAAACGCGCATCCCTTGAAGTTAACGCCTGCCAGGCGATATCGCCGTTAATCATACTTTTCCGCTCCGCAGCTGGGGATTCTGTTTCACTCTACGCCCGCTTTGAGTATAAAACTCGCCGTTTTCGGACGGCCGGTTTTTTTATTCTGCTGACCGAAAACAGCCGGTAACCGGCGTAAAATGCGCGATAATGCGCAAGTCGATGAGATAAAACAGGAGGAGAAAATGAGCTACTACAGCAAAAAAATGGCTTCGCCGGTAGGCGAGCTTACGCTGTTGGCCAGCGATCGCGGCCTGGCGGCAGTGCTGTGGCAAAAGGAAATGGCACGCATCAGGCTGGCGCCGATTACTGAAGATCCGCAGCACCCGCTGCTGCTGGAAACGGAGCGCCAGCTAAACGCCTATTTTGCCGGTGAGCTTAAGCAGTTTACCCTGCCGCTCGATTTTGTCGGCACCGAGTTTCAGAAAAAAGTGTGGCAGGCGCTGGTCGCGATTCCCTATGGCGAAACGCGCAGCTACGCCGATATTGCGCGCGCGATCGGCCATCCTGCTGCGGTCAGAGCGGTAGGCGCCGCTAACGGGCGCAATCCGATTTCCATCATTGCTCCCTGCCATCGCGTTATCGGCACCAACGGCAAGCTCACCGGCTTTGCTGGCGGCCTGGAAGCAAAAGCCTTTCTGCTGGCTATTGAGAAGTCCGATCTGCTGAGCCTGTAAAAAACCGTAGCGTGCGGCGGTGAGGCGCACGCGCGGCGTAAAATTAGCGACAGCGCACGCGTTTTCCATTATCTTGTTTAGCATACAAAACTGATGTTGCTTTCATCGCGCTAATTAGCGCTAAAATAGCCGAATAAGTTAAGTTAATAAAACGAGAACGCCTTAATGAGCCTGTTGCCCGATACCGATAATTTTTATCCTTTTCCGCCCAAGCCTGCCCGCCTGACGGCAGATGAAAAACAGGCTTACCGTGATAATATCCGGCGGCTGCTGCGCGAACGCGATGCGGTTATGGTGGCGCATTACTATACCGATCCGGAAATTCAGGCGCTGGCGGAGGAGACGGGCGGCTGCGTCGCCGACTCGCTGGAGATGGCGCGTTTTGGCAGCGCCCATTCCGCCTCGACGCTGCTGGTCGCAGGCGTGCGCTTTATGGGGGAAACGGCGAAAATCCTCAGTCCGGAAAAAACCATTCTGATGCCGACGCTGCAGGCGGAGTGCTCGCTCGATCTCGGCTGCCCGATTGAGGCTTTTGACGCCTTCTGCGCCAGCCATCCCGATCGTACCGTGGTGGTCTATGCTAACACTTCCGCCGCGGTAAAGGCGCGCGCCGACTGGGTGGTGACCTCCAGCATTGCCGTTGAGCTGATTGAGCATCTTGATAGCCTGGGAGAAAAAATTCTCTGGGCGCCGGATCGTCATCTGGGACGCTACGTGCAGCAGCAAACCGGAGCGGACGTGCTTTGCTGGCAGGGCGCCTGCATCGTTCACGATGAATTTAAAACCCAGGCGCTGCGGCAAATGAAAGCGCTTTACCCGCAGGCGGCGGTGCTGGTACACCCTGAATCGCCGCAGGCGGTAGTGGATTTAGCCGATGCGGTTGGTTCTACCAGCCAGCTGATCCAGGCGGCG
This sequence comes from Mixta tenebrionis, assembly GCF_006517625.1. Lineage (GTDB taxonomy): Bacteria > Pseudomonadota > Gammaproteobacteria > Enterobacterales > Enterobacteriaceae > Mixta > Mixta tenebrionis. Next base: position 3,574 of record NZ_VHQI01000023.1, read on the forward strand.
AAAACTTTGCCGCATTCGCACATGATTGTCGCCACCGATCGCGGCATTTTTTATAAAATGCAGCAGGCGGTGCCGGAAAAAATCTTGCTTGAGGCGCCCACCGCTGGTGAAGGGGCAACCTGCCGCAGCTGCGCGCACTGTCCATGGATGGCGATGAACGGCCTGCAGGCGATTGCACAGAGCCTGCAGCAGGGCGGGGAGGCGCATGAGGTTGATGTCGCTGACGAACTGCGCCAGCGCGCGCTGACGCCGCTGAATCGCATGCTCTCTTTTGCTGCGGATCTCAAACTCAACGTAAAGGGTAATGCCTGAGGGCTTACTCCAGGGCGCTAATATGGAATTTTTCAGCACGCAAAATATCCTGGTTCATATCCCGCTGGGTACGGGCGGCTACGATCTCTCATGGATTGAGGCCGTAGGCACGCTGGCTGGCCTGCTTTGCATCTGGCTGGCCAGTAAAGAAAAAATCATTAACTATCTGTTTGGATTAATTAACGTCACGCTGTTTGCGATGATTTTTTTTCAGATCCAGCTCTATGCCAGCCTGCTGCTGCAGCTGTTCTTTTTTGGCGCCAACCTTTACGGCTGGTATGCCTGGAGCCGTCAGAGCAACGATAATCAGGCGGCATTGCAGATACGCTGGCTGCCGCGCCGTAAGGCGATCGCCTGGGGCGCGGGCAGCCTGCTGGCGATTGCGCTGATGACCTTCTGGATCGATCCGGTTTTTGCCTTTCTCACCCGACTGGCGGTGGTGCTGATGCAGGCGGTTGGCCTGCAGGTAACGATGCCGCAGCTGCAGCCCGATGCTTTTCCGTTCTGGGATTCGACCATGATGGTACTGTCGATTGTGGCGATGATCCTGATGACGCGCAAGTATGTGGAAAACTGGCTGCTGTGGGTGGTGATTGATGTTATCAGCGTCTGGATTTTTGCCCGTCAGGGCGTATATGCCATGGCGCTGGAATATCTGCTGCTGACGCTGATTGCCGTGAACGGCAGCTGGCTATGGATTAACAGCGCGCGCCGGCAGAAGGCGCGCGCCTGATCGATCAATGATGGTGATGATGGTGGGCGTGCTGTGGCGCGCCCAGCGTCAGCCCACAATCTTCTCCTGCGCAGCGCTGGTACTCCATCTGTACCGTAGCGTGATCGATCTGATAATGCTGGTGTAAATAGTGATGGATACGCTGCAACAGCGCGTCATGATCGTAGGGCGGCACGACATGAACGTGCAGGGTGACGACTGGCTTTTCGCCCACCTGCCACAGATGTACATGATGCACGTTGCGTACCTCAGGAATATTCAACGTCAGATCGCGCTGCAGCTTTTCACAATCAATCGCCGCCGGCGCCCCTTCCAGTAGCTCGTGCAGGCTCTCTTTCATCAGCGCCCAGGCGCTGCGCAGCACCAGCGCGGAAACCAGCATCGACAGAATCGGATCGATGGGCGTCCAGCCGGTAAACATGATAATCAGCGCGGCGGCTATGGCGCCAACCGAACCCAGCAGATCGCCCAGCACATGCAGCGCGGCGGCGCGTACGTTAAGGTTGCTTTCACCGCTGCCGCGATGCAGCAGCCAGAAAGAAAGCAGGTTCGCCAGCAGCCCGGCGACGGCGATGACCAGCATCAGACCGCTTGCTACCGGCTGCGGCTGGTAAAAGCGGCGTACCGCCTCCCAGACAATTAATACGGTAATCACCAGCAGGGCGATGGCGTTAACAAACGCCGCCAGCGTGGTCAGGCGCAGCCAGCCGAAGGTGTGACTGGCGTTAGGCTTGCGTTGCGCAAACTGTACCGCCAGCAGCGCCATCAGCAGCGCCGCCGCATCGGTCAGCATATGTCCCGCGTCCGCCAGCAGCGCCAGCGAGCCGGAAAGCAGGCCGCCTGCCACTTCCGCCAGCATAAACAGGGCGGTGACGATAAAGGCGGCGCGCAGCCGGGCGCGGTTGCCGTCATGTTCAGGGTGCGAATGTTGATGCGTCATAATTTTCCAGCCTGGCTAATAAATTTCCGGTTAATAATAACAGTAAATTAACGGTATCATTACAGACATCGTGCGCCTGCGCCTGTTCGCCCAGCCGCTGACAAAGCTGCTCGCCTTCGTCGATGCCCAGCAGCAGCCAGCTGCCTTTCATGCGGTGCGCTCGCTTCGCCAGCGCCTGCCACTGCTGCTGCGCCAGCGCCTGCTGAATCGCGCGGCTATCCTCCTGCAGAGTTTTGCGCAACGTGGCGATAACCGCCGGTAAAAACGTCGCTTCCCGGCTGGCGAGCTGCCACAGCTGTCGATCCAAATCCGTCAGCGTATCGGGCGCCGCAGACGTCGCCAGCGCAGCGCGCAGGGCGTGCAGCCCGACCGGTTTAATCATTACCTCATCCGCATCGCGCCACGCCTGCGTCTGCTGTGGCAGCTGAGCATCGGCGCTACAGTAGATCAGCCGGGCGCGCCGGGCGGCGTGTCGCTCACGGCGGCGCAATATGCGCGCCACCGTCGGGCCATCGGGATGCGGCATATTGTAATCGATGAAAATGATATCGAAATGCGTCGCCGCCGCCGCCTGCAACAGCGCACGTCCGTCAGCGAATGTCTGCGCCTTTACGCCAAGCCAGCTCAGCTGCTGCTCTATTACTAACAGGTTGGTAGGATGATCGTCGACAACCGCCACGCGCAGGCGTGAGGGCAGCGGAGGCATATCGGCCTGCGCGCTGGCGGGCGGCCTCTCCGCGGCCAGGCGCAGCGGCAGCGTCAGCGTTACCACAGTGCCTTTACCCGGCGCCGAGCGTAGTTGAATATCGCCGCCCATGCGCAACGCGATCTCCCGGCAGATCGAGAGACCCAGGCCGCTGCCCTGCACGGAGCGGGCGCGTCCGGATGGCGTCTGATACCATGGCTCAAACAGCCGTGCCTGTTCCTCTGGCGGGATGCCGCTGCCGCTGTCGGTAACGCGCAGCGTAAGGCTATCGTCGCTGGCGGCCAGCGTCAGGGTAATGGCGCCCTGAGCGGTAAATTTCACCGCGTTGCTGATAAGGTTAGTGGCGATCTGCTGTAAACGTCCGCCGTCCAGCAGAACCGCGCGCGGCAGGGGAGTCAGCGCCTCCACGCTAAAGCTCGGGCCATCCGGGCGCATTAGCGGCGTCCAGAAACGCTCAACGTCGTGCAGCCACTGCGCCAGATCCAGCGGCGCTGGCTGCAGGCTGAAAGTCTGGTTTTCAATGCGCGAGTGATCCTGCAGATCGTTCAGCAGCGTCATCAGCGCGGTGGCGCTGCTGTGGATCAGGGCGAGGCTCTCCAGCTGCGGGCGACGCGCCAGCTCCAGCTCCAGCAGACCGAGAATCGCCTGCATCGGCGTCCTGAGTTCGTGGCTGACGCTGGCAAGAAACTGGCTTTTCATACGGTTGGCGCGCTGCGCCGCCTCGCGTTCCTGTTCAAGCCGCCGTCGCTGCCGCGCTTCCTGACGCTGCTGACGCCAGCGGCGGATTAGCAGCGCCAGCAGCAGTGCAATCGCCGCCAGCGCAATGGCCGCCAGGGTGAACAGCAGCGGCGTTGCCGGCCCGCCAGCGCCGTTGTCCGGCTGATTCTCATTACTCCAGGCGTCGCGCATACGCTGCTGCGTATCGGGCGGGATTTGCTGAAGCCCTTTATCGAGAATGGCGCGCAGCAGCGGCTGCTGCGCGCTGACGCCGATGGCGATCGGCCAGGCGGTATCGCTGGCGGCGAAGGCGAAATGGATGGCCTCGCTGTAGCGGCTCTGAATCATCCAGCGCGCCGAAAGTACGTTATCCACCAGCGCATCGATCTGTCCGTTCGCCAGCGCCGCGTAAAGCGTCTGGCTGTCGTTAAACGGCTGCGCCTTCAGCTCTGGCGGAATCAGCTGCTGCGCCAGATCGCCGCGGCGGATGCCGATGCGCAGCCCCTGCAAATCCTGCCAGCGCGTGATGCCGGAAGTCGGTCCGCGCAGATAAACGCCCCACAGCGCCCGCCAGACCGGCAGGGTGCTGTTTTCCGCGTCGCCGTTGCCGGAAATCGGCTGCACCAGTTCAATCTGCGCCAGCCCGGCGGCGACCTGCTGCTGCGCCTGCTGCGGATTGTTGGCCCACAGCGGTTTAAAGCGCAGGCCGGTGCTTTGCCCGATGGCGTTCAGCAGGTCGACGCTGTAGCCGCGCGCTTCGCCGCCGGCGCTGCGGTAGCTCCAGGGGTAGTTATCCGCCAGCGCGCTGTAGATCACCTGAGGATGCTGGTGTAGCCACGCTTTCTCCATTGCGGTCAGGTGCAGCGTATTGGTATCAAGATAGCGCGGCAGCTGGGTGCTCCAGCGCCCCTGGATGCCGTTTACCACTTCTACCGGAAGCTGGCGAATCGCCAGGTTGAGCGCATCGCGCAGCGCAGCCTGCGCAGTCACGGCATACAGGCTCAGCTCGCCGGGATCGAGCGGCGAAGCGATTTGATAAATCTGCCCCTGCTGTAGCTGACTAAGCAAAAAGCCCGCGCTGGTTTCATCCGCCACCACATAGTCATTTTGCTGATTAAGCAGCGTGTAAAGCGCCTGCAGATCGCTGCTGTAGCTCTCCCAGCGATGGCGGCGCACAAATTCAGGCGTTACCTGCTGTAGCGTGGCGGCGCTGACGGCGATGCGCGCATCCTGGGAATTGAACATCACTGGGCGTCGGTTCTGGCGGCTGCGGTAGATGCGCAGCGGCGTGGTGTACCAGGCGCGGGTGGCGTAGAGATCGGCAGCTGACGGCGGCTGCGATACGCCAAAGGCGACGTCAGCCTTGCCCGCGCGCAGCGCGCTCAGCAGCGCGGCGGCGTCGGGATAGCGGGCGATAATAAAGCGTGCGCCGGTGAGATTAGCGAGCGCTACCAGATAATCGGCGTTGATGCCGTACAGATCCTGGCCGACAAACATATTCCACGGCGCGCTGCTGGTCTGCAGCACGCCGACCCGTAGCGTTTTGCCCTGCAGCGGCAGCGATTCGCCGCCCGGCATCATTAGCTCCTGCGGCAGCGGCATACTGCTGACCGCGCGCCAGTCGGCGTGTCCGGGAAGGCTGAACAGCAGCGCCAGCAGCAGTAGCAGCAGGCGCATCAATGCTGGGCTTTCCATAGCGCGGCGAGATCCACTACGGAGCTGGCGCCGGTTTTCACCAGAATATTTTTCTTATGGGTACTGACGGTTTTATTGCTGATATGCAGCTGCTGCGCAATTTGCAGATTGGAAAAACCGCGCACCAGCAGAGAGAGTACCTGTTGTTCTTTGCTGGTCAGCGGCAGGCCGCCGCTTGCGGCCGCGGCCAGCTCCGCCGGAAAAACCGTCTGACCGCCCAGCACCGCAAGAATGGCGCTTAACAGCTGCGGCATGCTCTGACTTTTTATTACGTAGCCCGCCGCGCCCGCGGCCTGCGCCAGCTGCATATAGAGGCGCTCGCTCTGCGCGGAGTAGATCAGAACAGGCAGCGCGGGAAAGCGGCGCTTCAGCAGCTTGAGCAGCTCCAGCCCATCGCTCTCCGGCAGGCTGATATCGAGGATAACCAGCTGCACGCAGCGCTGTTGCAGCAGCTGGCAGGCCGCCTGTTCATTCTCTACGGCGCTCAGGCTGAGTGGAATCGGCGCCTTCGCCAGCGCCGCCTCCAGCGCAACCTGTACCAGCGGGTGATCGTCAATCAGTAACAGATGAGCCATAGTTTTGCTTTGTTATTTCAGGGATTGCAGAATAGCGGAAAAATGAGGTGAAGTAATCATCGGCCCAACGGCGGGCGGCAAGGCCGCCTACAGATTAATATAAGCGGGTAAAGCATAACGGGGAAATAAAATAAAAGAGAGCCGCGGCCCTCTTGTTATTTTGCAGATGAATGCGCTGCGCTATTAATTATTGCGTGGTGCCGTCGGTTTTACGATCGACATCGCCGCCGCCCTGCTGGGTCTGTACTTTTTCATTAATGTTTGGGCATTTGCCATCCTTGCACTGCGCGTTTTTATCCATTTGATCGGCGCTCATACCGTTGCTGCCCGCGGTTGGCGTACTGGTGCCGCTGCCGCTAATATTGCTGGAGCCGGTATTAATATCATTATTATCAACATTATTCGGCGGCAGATTCTCTTTCGCCCCCGGCGCTACCGCGCCTGCGTCCGCCGCCTGGTTAGCGGTGCCGTTATTGCCCTGCGCCGCCAGCGCCGCGCCGCTGCCGAGTGTCATTGCTGCTGTCAGGACTGCAATTGCAATCTTATTCATCATGATACTCCCGTTAATTACTGCCAGTTACTGATGATATTCACCAGGGCTTTAGAAGCTGTTCTTTTCTTGCGGCAAGATAATATCCCGCCAGATCAACTTCCGGCGAAAACTTGTTGTGTAAATAATAAATTTTCAAGAACTAACGATTAAAAGTGTAGTAAGGAACCAAAGAAACGCAAATCACCGGCGCGCGGCGGCGACGGAAAGTCGATTTACAGCGCGGTATTGAAGGGATAAATTGGACAGACGGTGCCCGCTGCGCCCGAAAAAAAAATTAAACGGATAGCTTATGAATTACCAGAATGATGATTTAAGAATCAAAGAGATAAAAGAACTTTTACCCCCGGTTGCGCTGCTGGAGAAATTCCCGGCGACGGAAAAAGCGGCCGCCACCGTTGCCGCTTCGCGTCAGGCGATCCACAAAATTCTGAAAAATAAAGATGACCGGCTGCTGGTGATTATCGGGCCCTGTTCGATTCACGATGTGGCGGCGGCGAAAGAATATGCTGCGCGTTTGCTGGCGATGCGCGACGCGCTGAGCGGCGAGCTGGAAATCGTGATGCGCGTCTATTTTGAAAAACCGCGCACTACCGTGGGCTGGAAAGGGCTGATTAACGATCCGCTGATGGACGGCAGTTTCCAGATTAACGACGGCCTGCGCATCGCGCGTCAGCTGCTGCTGGAAATTAACGACAGCGGCCTGCCGACGGCGGGCGAGTTTCTGGATATGATCACCCCGCAGTACCTGGCCGATCTGATGAGCTGGGGCGCAATCGGCGCGCGTACTACGGAATCTCAGGTGCATCGTGAACTGGCCTCAGGGCTTTCCTGCCCGGTCGGCTTTAAAAACGGCACTGACGGCACCATCAAGGTGGCGATTGACGCCATTAACGCCGCCGGTTCGCCGCACTGCTTCCTCTCCGTCACCAAATATGGTCATTCCGCGATTGTGGAAACCAGCGGCAACGGCGACTGCCATATTATCCTGCGCGGCGGCAAAGAGCCGAACTACAGCGCGCACCACGTCGCTGAAGTGAAAAGCGGCCTGGAGAAAGCGGGCCTGCCTGCTCAGGTGATGATCGATTTCAGCCACGCCAACAGCAGCAAACAGTTCCAGCGGCAGATGGTGGTGGCTGACGACGTTGCGCAGCAGATCGGCGGCGGCGAGCAGGCCATTATGGGCGTAATGATTGAAAGCCATCTGGTGGAAGGCAACCAGAGCCTCGAAAGCGGCGAGCCGCTGGTGTATGGCAAAAGTATTACCGACGCCTGCATCGGCTGGGAAGATACGGAAAAAGTGCTGCGTCAGCTGGCGGCGGCGGTGAAAGCGCGTCGCGGCTAATGGCGAACCGCCTCAGCGGGCGCTAAGCGGCGCCCATAAAAAAACCCGCCGGCCGGCGGGTTTTTTCTGCAGCGCGAATTACTTCGCTTTGCCCTGATTCGCTACCGCTGCGGCTTTCGCTGCGATTTCTTCAGCGTCGCCCAGATAGTAGTGTTTGATCGGCTTGAAGTTTTCATCGAACTCATACACCAGCGGTACGCCGGTTGGGATGTTCAGTTCGAGGATCTCTTCTTCGCTCATGTTATCCAGGTATTTTACCAGCGCGCGCAGGGAGTTGCCGTGAGCGGCGATAATCACTTTCTCACCGCTTTTCAGGCGCGGCAGAATAGATTCATTCCAGTAAGGGATAACGCGTTCGATGGTCAGCGCCAGGCTTTCGGTGGTCGGCAGCTGTTCCGCGGTCAGCTGCGCATAGCGCGGATCGTGACCTGGAAAACGTTCATCGCTGCGATCCAGTTCCGGCGGCGTGACGGCAAAGCCGCGGCGCCACTGTTTCACCTGCTCGTCGCCATATTTTTCAGCGGTTTCCGCTTTGTTCAGACCCTGCAGCGCACCGTAGTGACGCTCGTTCAGACGCCAGGATTTTTCTACCGGCAGCCAGGCTTGATCCAGCTCGTCGAGAATATTCCACAGGGTGTGGATAGCGCGCTTCAGTACAGAGGTGTAGGCGAAATCGAAGGTGAAACCTTCTTTTTTCAGCAGCTGACCTGCTGCTTTCGCTTCTCCGCGCCCTTTATCGGACAGGTCGACATCGTACCATCCGGTGAAGCGGTTTTCGTTGTTCCACTGGCTTTCGCCGTGGCGCACCAGAACCAGCTTAGTTACAGCCATAGCTTAACTCCTTAACGCTCGTATGATAATGAAACCATTATATTGCCGCCGCGCGCGGTACGGCAAACGATAGTGCCCTAACATAGCGGAATTCTGCGCACGGCGTAAGTGTTGCGCCTGCGCAGTGCGCGTTTTTCAACCTGATGTTATTCCGCCGTTAACGTATAGCGAGTAACACTTTGCCAGGTTTTGCCGGGTTGTAACCAACAGCTGGGCTGCGGCCACTCAGGATGGTTGGGCGAGTCGGGAAGAAACTCGCTTTCCAGCGCGATGCCCTGAAATGCAGTATAGCTGCCGCTATCGCGCGCGGGCGTACCGTCAAGGTAATTGCCGCTGTAAAACTGCAGCGCCGGGGCGGAGGTTGCTACCGTCAGCTTCAGCTTGCTGTCTGCTGACCAGAGCTGGGCGGCGGGGCGATCCGTCCCGGAACTATTGAGCAAAAAGGCGTGATCGTAGCCCTGCACCAGGCGCTGATCCTCATCCTGTAAAAAGTCGCGTCCGATGCTTTTCGCCGTGCGGAAGTCGAAACCGCTGTTTTCCACCTCCTGCAGCGGCGCGCGCGGAATACCTTCGCTGTCGACCGGCAAATAGCGATCGGCGTTAAGCTGCAAGCGATGCTGACGCGCATCGCCATGATGCGCATCGAGATTGAAATAGGCGTGGCTGGTCAGATTAACCGGACAGGCGCGATCGACCTGCGCCTCCCAGCGGATGGCGAGGCAGTTATTATCATCCAGGTGGTATTCGACCTGGGCGATAAGATTACCGGGATAGCCCTGATCGCCATCGGCAGAATCGAGGCGGTAGATAACGCGTTCGTCGCTCTGACTGACGATCTGCCAGCGGCGACGATCGAATCCTTCCGGCCCGCCGTGCAGCTGGTGCGGCCCCTGGTTCGGCGTCAGCGCAATGCCGGCTTCCTGCAGCCGCGCGTTAGCGATGCGGTTGGCGTAGCGCCCTACGGCGGCGCCAAGGTAAGCCGTCTGTTTCAGATAGTCTGCCGGCGTGGCGCAGCCCAGCAGCGCTTCGCGCACGCTGCCATCCTTCATCGGCACGCGCGCCGATAGCCAGGTCGCGCCCCAGTCCATAAAGGTAGCCACCATGCCGTGACGGTTGCGCAGCACGCTGATGCGCCACGGCTGTCCGTCGGGCGCCAGCGAGGTTGCCTCGTTTAGCATTGTCCCGCTCCTTCCGATGCCGTGCAGACGTAGAAGGTCTCCTTGATGCCGGTGGCGGCCTCATACTGGCTGGCTACTGCTGCTTTTACCGGCTCCACCAGATCCTGCGGCATTAACGCTACCACGCAGCCGCCGAAGCCGCCGCCGGTCATGCGCACGCCGCCCTTATCGCCGATGGTCGCCTTAACGATCTCAACCAGACGATCGATGGGCGGCACGGTAATTTCAAAATCGTCGCGCATCGAGGCGTGCGATTCAGCCATCAGCTCGCCCATGCGTTTCAGGTCGCCTTTGCTCAGCGCCTCGGCGGCTTCGAGCGTGCGCGCATTCTCGGTCAGCACATGGCGCACGCGTTTCGCTACCTGTGGGTCCAGCTGGTGTTCAACGGCGCGGAACTGTTCAATATCCACATCGCGCAGCGCGGGCTGGCTGAAGAAACGCGCGCCGGTTTCGCACTGTTCGCGGCGGGTGTTGTATTCGCTGCCGACCAGATTACGGCGGAAGTTAGAGTTGATAATCACCACCGCCACCTCTTTCGGCATCGGCACCGCGCGCGTACCCAGCGTGCGGCAGTCGAGCAACATGGCGTGATCTTTTTTACCCAGCGCGGAGATCAGCTGATCCATGATGCCGCAGTTGCAGCCGACAAACTGGTTTTCCGCTTCCTGGCCGTTAACGGCGATGTCGGCGCCGTCCAGCGGCAGATGCCAAAGCTGCTGAAATACGGTGCCGATTGCGACTTCCAGCGAGGCGGAGGAGCTAAGCCCGGCGCCCTGCGGCACATTGCCGCTGATGACCATATCCACGCCGTTGAAATCGTCGCTGCGCTGCTGCAGATGTTTTACCACGCCGCGCACATAGTTGGCCCACATCGGCTCTTCCACACGCATAATCGGCTGGTCGAGCGAGAAAATATCCTGCTGGTTGTCATAGTCGACGGCGATCACGCGCACCTGGCGATCGTCACGCTTCGCGCAGCTGATTACCGTTTGATAATCGATGGCGCAGGGCAGCACGAAACCGTCGTTATAGTCGGTGTGTTCGCCAATCAGGTTAACGCGCCCCGGCGCCTGGACGGTATGCGTCGGCTGATAGCCAAACTGCTGCTGGAAAATCTGCTGGGTTGTCGCTTTTAAATTCATTCTGAAGCTCCCGTCTGGCGGAAATGGTTGTCGCTGACAGAACGCAAACGCTCTGCCGCCTGTTCCGCGGTTAAATCACGCTGGGTTTCCGCCAGCATTTCATAGCCCACCATAAATTTGCGCACCGTCGCTGAACGCAGCAGCGGCGGATAGAAGTGGGCGTGCAGTTGCCAGTGGCTGTTTTCTTCGCCGTTGAACGGCGCGCCGTGCCAGCCCATCGAGTAGGGGAAAGAGCACTGAAACAGGTTATCGTAGCGGCTGGTCAGTTTTTTCAGCGCCAGCGCCAGATCGCTACGCTGCGCGTCGTTTAAATCCACCAGACGCCTGACCGGCGTTTTCGGCAGCAGCAGCGTTTCAAACGGCCAGACCGCCCACCAGGGCACCACCGCCAGCCAGCGTTCGGTTTCCACTACCGTGCGGCTGCCGTCGTTCAACTCGCGCGCCAGATAGTCCAGCAACAGCGGCGAACCGTGCTGGTCATAGTAAGCGCGCTGGTTGATATCTTCGCGCTGAACCTCATTCGGCAGGAAGCTGTTGGCCCAGATCTGGCCGTGCGGATGCGGATTCGAGCAGCCCATCGCGGCGCCCTTGTTTTCAAATACCTGCACCCAGGGATAGTGCTGTCCCAGATCGGCGGTCTGCTCCTGCCAGGTGCGCACAACTTCCTCCAGCGCCGGCAGGCTCAGCTCCGGCAGCGTTTTGCTGTGATCCGGCGAAAAGCAGATTACCCGGCTGGTGCCGCGCGCGCTTTCACAGCGCATCAGCATATCATCGCTGTGCGGCGCTTCCGGCGTATCGCTCATCAAGGCGGCAAAGTCATTGGTAAATACGTAGGTGCCGGTGTAATCGGGGTTTTTGTCGCCGGTCACGCGCGTGTTGCCTGGACAAAGAAAACAATCCGGATCGTGTTGGGGAAGTTGCTGTACGGCAGGCGACTCCTGCGCGCCCTGCCAGGGGCGTTTGGCTCGGTGCGGAGAAACCAGTACCCACTGATCGGTCAGCGGATTGTAACGGCGATGCGGATGATCGACCGGATTGAATTTTTCCATAGTGTGTCCTGATAGCTGACTAAAGCGGTAATCGCAGAATAAAAATAGCACAGGGTAAAACGCTAAAGCGTGATCCAGTCTGGATAAATGGAATCGTTTACACAAGCTGAAAAATCTTATTTGCCAGCAATAATGGCAACCGGTAGCTAAAGGATGGCAATGTTGTACGTTTAATTTGGTAACGGTTACACAAAAGTTTCTCAGCCGGCGCAGCGCGACGCCACACCGAGGAAAGAAAAGGCCGCTCGTGCAGAGGCCGGGCAAGCGCAGCGATAAAATCAGCCCGGCGGGAGAACAGGCCGCTTTGTGCAGCCGCCGGGGCAAGCGCAGCGATAAAAAGCAGCCGGACGGGAGAACAGTCCCCCGCGCGCAGGAGCCGGGAAGATTAACTCAGCGTCTCGATAAGATAATCGTAGCGTTCGCCCTGGGGAAGAAAACTCAGGCGGTGGGTAATGCACTGTGGCGCATCTTCCGCATGGTGAGAAACAAACAGCAGCTGCGTCTCTCCTTGCGCGATCAGCACATCAACAAACCGGCGCACCAGCTGGCGATTAATTGGATCGAGACCCTGTAACGGCTCATCAAGAATCAGCAGGGCGGGGTGTTTTACCAGCGCGCGCGCAATCAGCACCAGCCGCTGCTGGCCCCAGGAAAGACTGTGAAACGGCGCATCGGCCAGTTGTTGCATACCCAACAGCGCCAGCCAGCCGTTTGCCAGCGTGCGCTGGCGATCGGATACGGCCTGGTAAAGCCCAATAGAGTCAAAGTAGCCGGAAAGAATGACGTTACGCACGCTAATCGCCACGCGATAGTCGAGATGCAGGCTGCTGCTGACGTAGCCGATATGCTGCTTGATTTCCCAGATGGTTTCGCCGCTGCCGCGTCGGCGGCCGAACAGCGTTAAATCATTGCTGTAGCCCTGCGGATGATCGCCGGTAACCAGGCTGAGCAGCGTCGATTTACCCGCACCGTTGGGGCCGGTAATTTGCCAGTGCTGGCCGGGCAGCACCGTCCAGCTCAGTCCGTGCAGTACCGGCCTGTCGTTATAGCTCACCACGCCGTTGTTCAGCTGAATGCACGGCGCATCAGGCGCCAGCCGCGGCTGCTGGCCTGGGTTATCCGCCTCCGGCAGCGCCATGCCTGCCAGCTGTTCGCTGTGGGCCAGCTGGGCGACCAGCGCCTCCGCCAGCACCTCATCACGCCTGCCGACGTGCGTCAGATGACATTCGGCGAGGATGCCCACGCGATCGACAAACGCAGGAATATCGTCAAAACGGTTCAGCACCAGCGCCAGGGTAAAGCCCTGCTGATGCAGCGCAGCCAGCAGCGCGGCGAGGCTGGCGCGCGAGTCGACGTCGAGTCCGTCAAAGGGTTCATCCAGCACCAGCAGATCGGGCTGCGCCATTAGCGCCCGGCACAGCAGCGTTTTGCGCGTTTCACCGGTAGAAAGGTATTTGAAGCGGCGATCCAGCAGGGCTTCAATGCCAAACTGCTGCGCCAGCTGTCGGCAGCGCGCCTCATCTTTAACCTCATCCTGAACGATCTGCGCCGCCGTCCGGCCGGTATCTTCTTCGCCTTCGCTCAGCAGATCGGTATTGTTACGCTGCCACTCTTCGGCAACCAGCTGTTGCAGCTTCTCCAGCGAAAGCAGCGAGGGGCGCGTAAAATCGCTGTGAAAAACGCCCTGCAGCGGCGCCAGATCGCCGGCCAGCACCCGCGCCAGCGCGGACTTTCCGCTGCCGTTGGCGCCGACAAAGGCCCAGCTTTCGCCGCTGCGCAGGTTCAGATGGTTAAGCGTTAATACTTTGGTATCGCTAAGACGAAACGTGCCTTGCGAAATTTGCAACGTAGCCATTTTTTATTCCATTTTTTGCAGCGTGAAAACTGGTTTTAATGGCTGGCTGCCGTGATGTCAAACGCTGGCCGCCGATTCAGAGCAGCGTCGCGATAATCACCCGATCGGCGTTAAAATGTGCTATTACCCCGGCGCCCGGCTGGAGATTTTGCTGCTCCACCCGCTGATTACTCAGGGTGGCGCACAGCGTCTCCCCGCTGGCCAGCGTCATCAGCACCTCGCTCTGCTGTTCGCCATGTTCAATCGCGCTGATGGTGCAGGCGAGCTGGTTATCCGCCCCGGAGGAGGCCCGGCTGACGTCAATCCACGGCGCCTTGATCAGCAGCAGCACCTCTTTACCGGCGGTGAGCTGCAGACGATCGGCGCTTTGCTCGGTCAGCGCCACCTTCAGCCGCGTCTCGCCATCGGCCAGCAGCACCTCGACCTGCTGCTGTACCCGCTCCGTATCGCGATGTATCAGCGTACCGAACAGCTGATTGCGCGCGCTGGTTTGCAGGGAAAAGCGGGCGATGGCCGCCAGCAGGCTGTCAAGCGGCAGACGATCGTCCTGCAATACATCAAACGCCTTCTGTTGAATCTGCTCCAGCAGCCGAAACAGCTCAATCAGCCGTTCGCCGTAGCGGGTGAGCTGCGCGCCGCCGCCGCCTTTGCCGCCCGTGGCGCGCTCCACCAGCGTGCGCTCCGCCAGCTGATTCATATCATTAATGGCGTCCCACGCGCTTTTATAACTGATGCCCGCCAGTTTCGCGCCCTGGCTGATAGAGCCGGTGTTTTTAATCTGTTGCAGCAGCCTAATCCGCCGCGGATCGGCAAACAGTTGCTGCTGCAGTCGAATAATAAGAGAGATATCAGCCTGCATGGTTAACTCCACAAATTGTTTTGCTGCGATTGTAAAAGAGGCGGCGCAGGGTGTCACGGCGTTAAGTCAGCGCGTCAGGAAAGGTAAAGCGCACAAAAGAACAGTGCCTTTTTTATCATGCCGGATACAATGGTTTTTTTATCGCAATCAATGAGGCAACTATGCTGGATCTGTTAAAAAGCCTTGCCGTCGCCGTAATTATGGTGCCTGTCGTTATGGCTATCATTCTTGGCCTGATTTATGGCATGGGCGAAGTTTTCAACGTGATCTCTAAGTTTGGTCACCGTAACGACCAGGCGGCAAAGCAGCGTCACTAAGCGTAGCGCGTCTAATCTTCCTTTTAACAGGGCCGATCTGATATCGGCCCTGTTGTTTTTTCACCGCCGTTTGTTTTTTCCGCTTTTTCATTTGATCAAACCAATGACAGCGTTCAACGTCTCGTTATAGTATGCACTATATAACGTAACCAGGAGAAACTGTATGTCAGCTATTAATAAGAATAATTGCATAATGGCGCTGGCGATCGGGCTGTCGCTGTGCGGACCGGCCGGCGCCGCTGAAAAAGTGACCGTATTCGCCGCGGCTTCGTTGACCAACGCGCTGCAGGATATCGTCAACAGCTATGAGAAAAACGAACAGGATATTAAAATCGTTACCTCTTACGCCTCTTCCTCTACTCTGGCGCGTCAGATTGAGCAGGGCGCTCCTGCCGATCTGTTTATCTCCGCCGATCAGCAGTGGATGGATTACGCGGCAAACAAAAAAAGCATTGAAAACACTTCACGCTATACGCTGCTGGGCAACGATCTGGTGCTGATCGCCCCCAGCGACGCGCACAGCCAGCCGGTGCGGATTGACAAAAATACCGACTGGAAAAGCTTATTAAAAGGACAACGCATCGCAACAGGCGATCCCGATCATGTTCCTGCCGGTATTTATGCGAAAGAGGCCTTACAAAATCTGGGCGCCTGGGATACGCTGTCGCCGGTTATGGCGCGCGCCAACAACGTGCGCGCGGCGCTGGCGCTGGTGGAGCGTAATGAAACGCCTTACGGCATCGTCTACGGCTCCGACGCCGTTGCCAGCCATAACGTACAGGTGGTCGGGCATTTTCCGGAAAACAGCCATAAACCGGTGCAGTACCCGATCGCTATTGTCAAGGATCGCCAACAGCCTGCGGTCAGCGCGTTTTACGACTATCTCAAAGGACCTGAGGCGGCGGCAATATTTAAAAAATATGGATTTACCCCTAACTAATGATCTTGAGTGACGTGGAATGGCAGGCTGTTGAACTCAGCCTGAAAGTTTCTGCCGTGGCAGTGGCGGCCAGCTTACCCTTTGGTATTTTTCTCGCCTGGCTGCTGGCCCGCTGTCAGTTTCGCGGCAAAGCGCTGCTTGATAGCCTGATTCATCTGCCGCTGGTGCTGCCGCCGGTGGTGGTGGGCTATTTACTGTTGCTGTCGCTGGGGCGGCGCGGCTGGATCGGCGCCTGGCTGTATGACTGGTTTGGCTTCAGCTTTGCCTTTAGCTGGCGCGGCGCGGCGCTGGCGGCCGCGGTGGTGGCGCTGCCGCTGATGGTGCGCGCCATCAGGCTGGCGCTGGAGGCGGTCGATCCGAAGCTGGAGCAGGCGGCGCGCACGCTGGGCGCCGGGCGCTGGCGCGTTTTTTTCACCATTACCCTGCCGCTGACGCTGCCCGGCCTGATCGCCGGCACGGTGCTGGCATTCGCCCGTTCGCTGGGCGAGTTCGGCGCCACCATCACCTTTGTTTCCAATATTCCTGGCGAAACGCGCACTATTCCTCTGGCGATGTTCACCCTGCTGGAAACGCCCGGCGCGGAAAGCAATGCCGCCAGGCTCTGCCTGATCGCTATTGCGCTGGCGTTGATTTCGCTGCTGCTGTCGGAATGGCTGGCCCGCTGGGGCCGTAAGCGTCTGGGGGGCTGATGCTGGAGCTTAATTTTACATTACGGCAGGGCGAGAGCCTGCTGCAGGTGAACGCCGAGCTGCCGACCAAAGGCATTACCGCCGTTTTCGGCGTCTCCGGCGCCGGAAAAACCTCATTGATTAACGCTATCGCCGGGCTGGCGCAGCCGCAGCAGGGATCGATTCGCCTGAACGGACGCACCCTCAGCGATGCGGAAGAAAATCTCTGGCTGCCGCCGGAGAAGCGCGGCGTCGGCTATGTCTTTCAGGAGGCGCGCCTCTTTCCTCATTACCGGGTGCGCGGCAATTTGCGTTACGGCATGGCGAAAAGCCGTCAGGCGCAGTTCGATGCGCTGGTGAATTTACTGGGGCTGAACGATCTGCTGGATCGTTTTCCCTGGACGCTCTCCGGCGGGGAAAAGCAGCGGGTAGCGATTGGCCGCGCGCTGCTGACGGCGCCCGATATCCTGCTGATGGATGAGCCGCTGGCATCGCTTGATATCCCGCGCAAGCGCGAGCTGCTTCCCTGGCTGCAAAAGCTGGCGCAGCAGGTGGATATCCCGGTTCTTTACGTATCGCACAGCCTGGATGAGATTCTGCAGCTGGCCGATCGGGTATTGCTGCTGGATAAAGGCCAGGTAAAGGCGACGGGCACGCTGGAGCAGGTGTGGAGCAGCAGCGCGCTGCGTCCCTGGCTGCCGCGCAGCGAGCAGAGTACGGTGCTGCGGGTGCAGGTGCTGGAACAGCATCCCGACTATGCGATGACCGCGCTATCGCTGGGCGATCAGCATATCTGGGTCAGCCGCGTAGAGGCGCCGATAAAATCGCCGCTGCGCATCCGTATCCAGTCTTCTGACGTTTCCCTGTCGTTACAGCCGCCGCAGAACAGCACCATTCGCAACGTACTGCCGGCGCAGGTTAGCGAACTGATTGAGGTGGATAATCAGCAGGTAGAAGTGAAATTGCGTATCGGCGCCAGCGAGCTGTGGGCGCGTATTACGCCCTGGGCGCGTGACGAGCTGGCGATTAAACCAGGCATGTGGCTGTTCGCGCAGATAAAAAGCGTTTCTATCACTGCCTGAGAAAGCCGGGGCGTCGGGGCCGCCGTGACAGCTTATCCGCCCCGGCGGTGCGACAGCCGGCAGGGCGGAAAAACCGCCGCCGTAGCCGGCAGGGCGGGGCGGCAGCTTTAGCGCCCAGACGGCCGGCTACAGCACCTCGCGACGGATGGTTTCGGCTATGCCCGGTTCCAGGTTAGTGCCGATTACCCGCGCGGCGCGCGCTTTGATCGCCTCATCGGCATTGCCCATCGCCACGCCCAGGCCGACGTTTTCCAGCATGCTGAGATCGTTATAGTTATCGCCAAACGCCAGCACCTCTTTCATCTCCAGCCCCTGCGATTCCACCCATTGCGCCAGGCGTTTGCCTTTGCTGTTGCCCGCCTGCGCGATATCCACCTGATCGTGCCACGACCATTCGCAGGCCAGCCCCAGCTGTTGCTCAACCCCGGCGGCAAACTGCTGCAGGGCGCGCGTATCGGGATGAGAGAGCGCGAATTTCCAGATGGCCTGCGCCTCGCGGGCCGCGGCGGCAAGGTCCGGCACCTGCAAAAACAGCGGGCGCTGATGCTCAGGCAGCGATTCAGCCCACAGCAGAGAGCGCTCGACGTGACCGGTCGGCGTCTGGTAGAGCATGGCGTCATCGACGTAGAGCAGGCCGTGAATTGCCTGGCGTTCAAGCATTTCAATCACTTTCAGCGCCTGCGGCTGCGCCAGCGGATCGGAGCAGAGCGCTTTTTTCGCCTGATAATCATACAAATAGGCGCCGTTACAGCAGATTGCAGGTGTATCCAGCGCCAGCGCCTGATAAAAAGGATGGATAGCGCAGTGGTGGCGTCCGGTGACAATCAGCACCTTTACTCCGGCGCGTTGCGCTTCGGCAAGGGCGGCCAGCGATTCAGGAAGAATGGTTTTACGCGGCGTAAGCAGCGTGCCGTCAAGGTCAAGGGCAATTACGCGATAGCTCATAGGTCGTTTCGCCAGTCATTATTCGCAAAGCAGCGATGTTACACCGCTCGCCGCAGCATAAACAATCCGACGGACAAAGATAAAACGCGCTACCCTTTGCCACAGGTTAACGATTACAGGTAATGAGATAAGGAGAATTCATGAAGCAAGTTGTTTATACCGCCAGCCCGGAAAGCCAGCAGATCCACGTCTGGCAAATGCACGACGATGGCGCGCTGACGCTGTTGCAGGTGGTGGACGTGGCCGGACAGGTACAGCCGATGGTGGTGAATCCCTCCCAGCCTTTCTTATATGTCGGCGTGCGCCCGCAGTTTCGCGTTATCGCTTACCGCATTGCGGATGACGGCACCCTGAGCGAGGCGGGCCAGGCCCCGTTGCCGGGCAGTCCGACCCATATCTCTACCGATCTGCACGGCAGCTTTCTGTTTTGCGGCTCCTATAACGACGCCTGCGTCAGCATCAGTCCGATCGGCGCCGACGGCGTGCCGCTGGCGCCAGGCCAGGTAGTGAACGGTCTGGAAGGCTGCCACTCGGCGAATATCGCCGGCGATAACCAGACGCTGTTTGTGCCTGCGCTTAAGCAGGATCGCATCTGCCTGTTCGACCTCGATGCTGCCGGCAAGCTGACGCCGCATCAGCAGAGCCAGCTGACGACCGTTGAGGGCGCAGGTCCGCGTCATATGGTTTTCCATCCCAACCGGCAATACGCCTACTGCGTTAATGAACTGAACAGCACCGTTGACGTCTGGCAGCTGAATAATGCCCATGGCCAGATTGAGCGCGTTCAGAGCCTGGATATGCAGCCCGCCGATTTTAGCGGCACCCGCTGGGCGGCGGATATTCATCTGACGCCGGATGGCCGCCATCTTTACGCCTGCGATCGCACCTCCAGCACGTTGACGATTTTCAGCGTCAGCGAAGATGGCGCCCTGCTGAAGGTGGAAGGCCATCAGCCAACCGAAACGCAGCCGCGCGGCTTTAACATCGATCGCCGCGGCGAATATCTGGTTGCCGCCGGGCAGAAATCGCACCATATCGCAGTCTATCGCATCGGCGCCGAACGCGGTTTACTCACGCCGCTGGCGCGCTATGCGGTTGGCCAGGGGCCGATGTGGGTAGTGATCCACGCGCTGTAAATATTGAGCCGCTTCGCAGTTTTTACCGTGGAGCGGCGGGTTAACCCTATTCAGATCAAACAATTGCGCTTTCCGCTTTTTTTTCCTGCCGCCGCGTTGTCTTAACCACGAGTTTAAAACAACAAGGAGGCAATAATGCCGTTATTAAAAAAATTCTGCTCCCCGCTGTTTGCTGCCGGCCTGCTGTTTTCTGGCGGCGCGCTGGCGGAGACGGTTCCACATTTTCTCACCGCTGCAGAGGCGCCGGACAGTTTTGCGATTCTTCCGCCGCCTCCGGCTTTCGACAGCGTTGAGTTTCTGCGCGATAAAGCGTTTTACGACTGGGGCGTGGCGCAGCGTAAAACGGCACGCGGCAAGCTGGCCTGGCAGGACGCCAACGTCAAGGCGGAGAATATTCCTTTGCTGTTCAGCACGGCGTTTGGCTACTCGCTGACGCAGCAGCAGGCGCCGGAAATTTATCGCCTGATGATCACCATGAAAGAGGATGCCGGCACCTGGGCTACCGCCAGCGCGAAAAAGCACTATCAGCGTATTCGGCCTTTCTCTTTCTACGGCGTACCGACCTGTCGTCAGGAAGATGAAAGCACCCTGGCGGGCGAAGGCTCCTATCCGTCAGGGCACACCACCATCGGCTGGGCGTTAGCGCTGGTGCTGGCGGAAATTAACCCGGCGCGTCAGCAGGACATTCTGCGGCGCGGGCTGGAGATTGGCGAAAGCCGGGTGATTTGCGGCTATCACTGGCAAAGCGATATTGATGCGGCGCGCACCATGGCCGCGGCGGTGGTCGCCAGGCTGCATGCCAGTGCGGAATTTAACCAGCAGATGGAAAAAGCGAAGGCGGAGTTTGCGCGTCTGGCGGCAGGCGGAGCGCCGTAGCGCCCCGCGTCGATGGTTAGCTGTACAGCACGGTAATGGAGGCGCTGGCGAGGCGATGAAAATGGACGTTAAAGCCCACCATCGCGCCGCTGGCGTTCTCA